>CAVZDZ010000006.1:0-624502 GCA_963774245.1 uncultured Acidimicrobiaceae bacterium
GCAACAAGACCGATCCTCACTACGTCGCCTATATCGTCGAGGCCGACAACGTGGCCTACCAGGCGTCCCAGCTTCCTGCGCCCATCCCCGATGCCACCATCTCAGCCGGCAACCTCAACAAGGTGACGGTGCCTCATGGCACCACGGTCGGCGTCACCGTCGGCATGGGCATCGCCGACCGCCAGAATCTGATCCCGAACGGGGCCACGGTGAAGCAGGTCACCCCCGGCACCGGATCGAACCCGGACGTCATCCTCCTGACCAAGGGAGCGTCGAAGGCGACGACCAACGACACCGTGTCGTTCGTGGGCGGCCCGACATCGCAGGGATGGACCTACGTCAACAACCTGTACGACGCCGACATGCAGGTGTCCCGGTCCAACGAGACGGTGACCGGGACCATTACCGTTCCGCCCCTGATGACCGTCCCACAGACGCCACCGCCGGCGGGGAAGACGGCGCCCACCATCACGCTCACCGATCCGGCCGATATGGCCGGAGGGGAGTACCTCGATCCAAGCGTCCAGCCATCCGAGGGACAGATCATCGTCGCCACCAAAGCGACCCGCCTCGCGAGTACCGGCCAGTTCGGCGTGGCCAACTGGGAGACGCCAACCTCGAGCGGACCGGAGTCCGCGGTGGCCGGGGGCGTGCTGGCCGGCGAGTTCCCGAACCCGGTGTTCTCGCCCGACGTGGTGACCACCGTGACCACCTCCGGGGCGTTGGCGCTACCGGCGTGGGCCAACCTGGTCCGTATCACCTGTGTAGGTGGAGGCGGTGGCGGTGGCGGTGGCGCCACCCGAATGGGTGGCGGCGGTGGCGCGGCCGGTACGGCGGTCGAGAGCCTGGTCGAGGTCGGAGGTGAAGAGACCATCGACATCACCCTCGGGCCCGGGGGAGTCGGAGGGTCGGGAGGCACCTCGTCGCTGGCCGGTGGGAATGGCTCGGCGGGCGGCGCCACCGAAGTCGTGCTGGGATCGGGAACGGTGACCGCAGCCGGTGGCCCCGGTGGTCCCGGCGCCTCGCCGGGGTCGACCGCGGCACCGGGAGCGGCGTACGGCGCCCTTCCCGGCGTGTCCACTCCGGTATCGTCAGGGGGCAGCGGGGGCTCGTCGGGGCTGGCGGGCGGGAACCCATTCTCCTACTCACCGGGCGGCGGCGGTGGCGGTGGCATGGGCAGCGGCGGTGTGGGCGGTGGGCCGGGCGGGGCTGGTACCGCAGTGTCCGGTGGAGTGGGCGGACTCACGGGCTCGAGTTCGAGCTCGGCCGGAGGGTCGGGTGAGACCGCATCCGTGGCCGGTGCCCCCGGCGGTGGCGGCGGCGGAAGTGTCGGTACTGGAGTCGGGGGAACCGGCGGCGGTGGATCCGACGGATTCGTGATCATCGAGGTGATCGGATGACCATCATCCCGGAACCGACAGCAGAGGGACGAAAGGCAAAGTCATGAGCGAGGAAACGACCGAAGAGATGCAGAGGGCGGTGGCCGGTCTCGTCGCCAGGAGCAGTGACCTCCAGACCGAGGCCGTCCAGCGCAACGAACGGATCAGCCTGCTGCAGGCCCGCCTCGAGGCGCTGGCTGGACGGCTCGCCCCGGGATCATCCGTCGACGTCACCGACTCGAGCCGGTCCGATCTTCCCGCTCTGCCGGACGGTGCGTCACCTCTCGCCCCTCCGTCACCGAAGCGCCCGGTCAGCCGGCGGCGGATGCTGGCCCTCACCGGGGCCGGCATTGCCGGTGGGGCGGTAGCCGCAGCCGTGAGCGGTGCCTCGCCGGCCGGAGCGAACATGGTGCTGTCACCCTCGGCCCTCGGCCCTCGGCCGGCGAGCTCGAAGGTGGTCGAGGATGCCACTGAGGCGGCCGCGGCCTCCACGCCCGGCATGGTCTATGTGCCGGCACCCACCGGTGTGGCGGCCACGGACACCGCCAATATCCTCAAGGCGCTGAGCCAGGCCACCGCGGGCTCCACGGTGGTTCTCCAGTGTCGGAACACCAAGGCGGTCTACGTCATCAATCAGGAGCTGCCGGTGCCCGAAGGCGTCCGGGTGACCGCTCCGGGAGTCAACGACGAGCAACCCTTCCCCAGCTCCGTCAATGGCTACATGGCCACCCTGCAACAGAAGGCGGGGTCATCACTGCTGTGCGTGATGGCCTCGGCCGGTTACCTGGCCGGGTTGTACGGACCGTCCAACCCGGGCAAGTATTCCCAGTACAACTCCCTCTACAACAACGGCAAGGCAAAGTCAGCCGCCGACAGTGCCATCGAGGTCGATCACCTCGCCTTCGACGGACAGAACGGCGGCATGCTGGCCGGCAATACTGCCGGTCACGCCCTCGTGCTGTATTCCAACGGTTCGAAGGTCCACGACTGTTACATCTTCAACACCCCCCAGGTCGGCGTCGTCGTGGCCGACGCCAACTACGCCGGTGCCGCGGGCTCGGGTCCCTTCCTCGACAATCGCATCTACGACAACAAGATGTTCAACACGGGGTCGCAGGGCATCTGGATCACCAACACCGCGGGCTCGCCGGGCTGTCTCAACGGGTACCTGCTCAACAACGTGATCGAGTCACCCTCCAAGCAGACGGCATCCACCCCGGCGCCGGACGGCCTCGGTGTTCCGAACTTCAGCCCGAGCACCAACCTGCCCTATGAGGCGGCGCGTCTGGACAACTCGGCCGGATGGTGGGTGGTCAACAACCACGCCTACTCGTGCCCCGGGCCTGGCTGGCTGTGTGCCAGCATCTGGGGGCTGCACTTCGCCGACAACAGCACCGACACCCTTGGAGCTTTCCCCACCAACGGCGGCACCTATGTCGGCTACGACTTCGTGTTCAGCGGCAGCGGGCCGCCGCTCAACCCCGCCTTCATCAACGGCAATCAGGTGTCGGCCTACGAGGGCTTCAACAGCAACGACTTCACTCCCGCCAACCGTGCCCCCAACGACACCAACACCTATCTCTACTACCGGGTGACCATGCAGGTGGCCAGCCAGCAGAACCCCATGCCGGCGTCCTATCTCGAGCACTCGGACAACTCTTCGCATCAGGACTCCAATCCCGTCCTCCCCATCAGCGGGGTCAAGGTCACCTCGGGCTCGGCTACGGTCACCTTCCCGAGTGACGTGAGCGCGATACTCCAGCCCGGGATGAGCGTGGCCGATTCGGGAGGCCTGGGCTTCATCCCGTCCAACACCTTCATCGGTACCGTGTCCGGCTCGACCATCACCTTGGCCAACGCCAATGGTGGTGCCGTCCAGGCCACCGGATCGGGCAGCAACGACACGCTGAGCTTCCCGGCGCCCACCTCCACCGGATGGACCTATGTCAATCAATTGGCCGGGTCGACCTTGGTCGTCTATCGGTCCAACGAGCTGATCAGCGCTCCCATCGGTTCCTCACCGGCCACCTCCGGTGCCGGCTCGGTCAGCCTCATCGACCCGGCCAACTTCGCCGGCGGCGTCCGGGTGACCGGCACCCCCGCGGCGGGGCAGACCATTGTGGCCAGCTCTGCGACCGCGGCCACCTGGGGAGCACCGCCGGCCGGGGTGTTGTCAGGGGCGGCGGGCGGAATACTGGCCGGGGCCTATCCGAATCCGACCTTGGCCCCGACCCTCAGCACCACAATGACGGAGTCCGGCACCTACACGGTTCCCGACGGGGCGACCCAACTGCGGGTGACCTGCGTCGGGGGCGGCGGTGGCGGTGGCGGCGGGGGAGGGGCGGCGGCCAGTATCGCCCAGGCCGGCGGCGCCGGCGGCGCCTCTGGAACCACGTCGGTCCAAGTGGTGCCGGTCGGAGGGAACGGAGAACTCACGGTCACTGTGGGCAAGGCCGGGGGCGCGGGCGCAGGGGGAGCCTCCGGCGGGGACAACGCCGGGGGTAGTGGCGGCAGCGGAGGTGACACCACAGTCGTCGGTTCGGGTATTTCGGTGCGGGGCAGTGGTGCGGCCGGTGGACGCGGGGCAGCGGGTGGATCCACCACCGCCAGCCACGGCGCGGCCTACGGAGCCCCGGCGGCATCGGTGAGCTCCTTCACGACGGCCGGATGCGGCGGCTTCTCGAGCCAGGCGGGTGGGTCACCTATTGCGTCCTCGCCGGGCGGGGGCGGTGGCGGCGGTGCCGCAGGTGGTGGCCAGGGAGGAGCCGGCGGGGGCGCCGGCAGTGCTCTGGCCGGGGGTGACGCGGGAGCCAGTGGGGCGAGCACCGGCGGCACCGGCGCCGTGGGCGCCGCAGCATCAGACCCTGGAGCCGGCGGCGGTGGTGGCGGTGGCGGCGCAGGTGGGAGCGGCGGCGGCAGCGGAGGTACGGGCGCTGCGGGATTCGTGATCATCGACGTGGTCGGCTGACATCTCGATCACCTAATGACCGTAGGTAGCGACGGGGTTGCCAGTGGCCCGCCGACCTGAGGTGGGCATCCAGCGCCCGACACTCCGTCCCAAAGTTCCGCTGGACGAGCGAATGAGGAGCATAAAAAGTGAGAAGTCTGATACGGACCGGAAGCCGATCGATGCTGTGCGCCGTGCTAGTCGGATCGGGGCACTGTCGGTGCTTGTCTTGTCGAGCGGAGCTACGGGAGCAACCACGACCACTGGACTGTCATGCAGCAAATTCTTCGCTGCTTCTTCGTCCCCCAAAAAGGGTCGCCTGACCAATTGCAGCGGAACAGACAGCGCTCAGACTGGTACGACCGGAACCTGGAATGTCACAAAATCCGTCGGCTCAGTGATCAAATGGCAGACCGGCACGACTTCGGTATTGAAGTACACCAATAAAACGGTGCTGCCGGACAACTGCCCCACCAGAGCAGGAGCTACCGACTACGTGAAGACCCACCTGACGGGTTCGATAACGGGAGGCACGGCAACGCTTCTCGTGGGCCAGGAAGTCCGTGCTTACACCTGCTTCTACAAGCAGGCCAACCGGATCATCTCGGTGAACGACGGAGCCATGCACTTTTAGAGTTGGGTGTCGGCAACTCGGACCGTTATGAAACCTTCGGTCCCTTCGGTGCGCCCGGACCGAACGGCCTTTTGCGTAGAGGGCCCGCAGCGACCATCAGATGCTTCGTGCCCATGAATGCCACCCGAGCGGCACGTTCTCATTCCGGAGACCACCGTGGGTGTCGACCGACGTCCGAGTTGGCGAACTGATCGGTCTCTAACCCGCCAGACCCCACCCGACCCCTGCCCTACCAGTCGATTAGCGTGGACGAGCGAGGAGGGCGGAAGCGTGGTTCATCGTCTGGTGAGGTCTGCACTGGTTGGACTGAGTATCTCAACCGCATTGATTATCGCCTCGTCGATTCAGGCGAGTGCCGCCGTCAGTCCGAGTGCAGTTTCCGCTGGTTACCGGTCGTCCTCATTTCCACCCATCGATGGTCAGTTGGTCGCCTGGATGAACGTCGTTCCCGTCACCTGCACGGCGTAAGCCCCTAACGGAGCAATCGAGTCGATTGTCCGGGCAGGAGGTTGGCGTTACAACACCGCTGCCCGCTCAGTGGTGGGTTATATCCGTTATCTATGTAATGACGGCACTCCGTCCTACCAGGCAACAATTGATTCCGGCATAGGCCGAGGCGGCGAACCATCAATCAGGATATCCCCGGCCGATGCCGTCAGATTTGTATTCAACTTCGAGACCCCCTTGGCTCCGGGGCAAAAGGTCCTGACAGTCCGAGACATGACTTCAGGTGTATCCGCGAGCATTAAGCCACCGTCACTCAAAATCGACGCGATTTCGCTCCTGACCGAAACGGGAACCAACATCCCGAAGTTCACCAGCATGCACTACTACAACGTCAGTCTCAACGGTCAGCCACTTTCCGCCGTGCCGGGTCTGTCCAGTGAGAACATGCTCAACACGAAGGGCAAGGTCATGGTACGAACCAGTGGTCTGACGACAAATGGGGAAGGCTTCTCAATCACCTTTGTTCGCACTGGGTAATTACCCGTACGTCGCTCGCACGTACGGGTAGTCCCAACACCGGTTGAGCGGGTCGGTTACGACCGTGGCAGGCACTTATCTTCACGGTCGTCGTGCCACCGTCTGAGTCGGCAACTGATCGGTCTGTGACCCTGGAACCCACCCGACACCTGTTTTGCCAGTCGGTTAGTCTGCTGGCACGAAGGAGAAGGGCGGGAGCGTGGTTCATCGTCTGGTTAGATTTGCACTGGTGGGGCTGAGTATGTCAACCGCATTGATCGTGACTTCGTCCATTCAGGCGGATGCCGGTGAGGCGAACCCCGGCGAAGCTGGTTACGCGGCTTCGTTTCCACCCACTGGTGGTCCGTTGGTCGCCTGGGTCAACGTCGTCCCCGTCACCTGCCCGGCTCAAGCTCCCAACGCAGGCGTTGCGTCGTCTGTGACGGCAATGGGGAAAGGTGATGCCGCCCTATCGCTGGGTCTTATCGTCTACCTTTGCAATGACGGCACTCCATCCTTCCAGGCAGAAATCTCAACTGGCAATCGTCTGCCGAAAACAATCAGCGTATCTCCGGGCGATGTCGTGAGATTCGTCTTCCAGTTCGGGCTCCACTCAGTCTCTGAACAGAAGGTGCTGACAGTCCAGGACAAGACCTCTGGTGCATCCGCAAATCTCACGCGCAAGTCATTCGCGGCCACTCAGATCAGCGTCGAAGCCAATGGGGCCGGACCCACAAGAAACATCCCTGCATTCGGCAGTATGCGCTTCTACAGGATCTTTCTCAATGGTCAACCACTTTCCGCCCTGCCGGGTCTCATGAGTGAGAACATGCTCAATAACAAGGGCAACATCATGGTGCGGACCAGCGGCTTGACCACCAATGGGGATGGCTTCTCAACCACCTTCGTTCGCTCCGGGTAACCACCTGTAGATCACTAGGGCGCACGGGTAGCCCAAACACCAATAGCTCGATGGATCGCTTCGATCATTGGTACAGGGCTGAGGGGCTGACCTTCTCCCCGAAGTCGTGGCGCGCAGGACGAGGTTGAAGATAGATGGGCGATCCACAACTCGTTGAAGTCTGGCGTGGGCTTCCACAGTCCTTGCCCTCAGGGCTACCTGGGAGCCGACGCCGACCGGGCTTCCACGCCGGCCGTCACTGGGGATGCTGGTGAGTGCCTTTGACAAGTGGCTCCGTTCAGCCGAAGGACCAGGTGTCGTTCAGCAGTGGCTGGCCACCCTTATTCGTGTTGCCCCCGAACAGGAGTAGCTGGCCGGTGGCGGGGTCGAAGGCACTCACGGAGTAGTTGCGCGCCGGCGGACCGGTGGCTGAGAGGTTCGTCCACGTGCTGCCGTTGAAGCCCCAGGTGCTGCCGACCAGCGAGTGACGCCCGCCCCCGCCGAAGAGAACGAGTTCGGAGAGGTCGGGGTCGTAGGCCATCGTGAAGGCGGACCGGGGCCCTGGACCCGTGGGTGTCCGGAGTAAGGTCCAATCCGTCCCGGTCCAGATCCATGTGATGTGGTAGGCGCGCTGGCCGTTGTTGTTGCCTCCATACAGGATCAGTTGATTGGAGGCGGCGTCGAACGCCAACCCGCCCACGAAGTCCGGCGGGGGGCTCGTGACGGGTGCGGCTTTGGTCCAGCTAGCACCGCTCCACGTCCACGTGCTCCCGACAGGATGGTCATTGGGTCGGAGGCCACCGAAGAGGACGAGCTGGCCAGTCGCCGGGTCATCGCTGAGCATCGGGAACCACTCCGGGCCGGGCCTCGTCGCTGGGTCCGCCTTGGTCCAAGTCGTCCCATTCCAGATCCAGGTGTCGTTCCGGAGCCCGTTCGGGCCAATACCCCCGAAGAGCACCAGTTGGCCGGTCGTCGAGTCGTACGCCATCGCCGCGCCATAGCGGCCGGGCGGGCTCGTGGGCGGAGACAGCTGTTGCCAGTTCGACCCGCTCCATTCCCACGTGTCATTGCTCCAGGCTTGCGTCGTCGATAGGCCTCCGAAGAGGAGCAGCTGTTTGGTGCTCGAGTCGTAGGCCATTGTCGCCGCCATGCGTGGCGAGGGACTGGTGGTTGGCGAGAGCTGCGTCCAGGCTGCGGTTGCCGCACCGGCTGGCTGGGTGAAGCCGACAGAACCGGCAGCCCCGATCACCGCAACCGACACCATCAACGTCCCGACCTGGGTCCTCATGATCCGCATGTCAACCTCCGAGATCCGCCGTCATCCGGTAGTCACTCATCATGTCAGACGGATCGGGCGCGGGTAGGAGAGATTCAACTCGCAGGCTGACTATTGGATGCGAAGTACGCCATGATGTCGGCGCCAGAGCCCTCGCCGTTGCTCGTCGCGGCCACACCACTTCCGCATACGAAGCGGACGCCCGGTACGAAGGAGGTCGGCTGGTCAAGGTTGGTGCCGACGACAAGTACCCCCGGTGAAAACGACCACGCAATCAGGCCGACGTCATGCGCAGTCAGATAGGACAAGAATTCGGGGACCAGGCTGGATGCGTCCGGATGGCAACTGGGACGGGACGACTCGTATTCGCCCCACTCATCAGCGACGATTGGATACTGACCGGTCAAGTCGCCCCAGTTTTGGTCCCAGGCCGCCGGCGTGCTCCACTGAGGTCCCGAGAAGTAGGGGTGAACTGCGTAGGCGATGTTGTTCCCAGTGAGTGCCGCAGCCGGAAGACCGGCCAAGGATTTTGCCGTGTCAAGCCCTTCTGCCAGGACAATATTGGGAGCAGAGACACGCACCGCATCAACAAGTTGCTGCATGCCGACATAGCCGCTTCCGCCATTTCGCCAAGTGCTCCACAATGCCGTTGTATCGGGAGCATTGCTTCCACCGAGGTGGGGTTCGTTGAAGAGGTCGAACCAAATGCCGGGATCATGGGCGTAGATCGGCGCCACGAACTGCCAGAAGTTCAGGGTCGAAGTGTTCGGCAACGGAATGTCACCGGTTCGCTCGTATTGCGCGGAAAGGATCACGGTGAGGTGACTCGCCTGCGCCGCATCCACTTCGGATTCCATGGCTGACAAGTAGGCAGCATCATAGGGTTGCTGGTCGAACAGATTTGATGGCGCGACCTGGATCCGTACCGCATTGCCGTGCCAGTACGTAGCCGTGGCACGAATGTCTGCTAAGTCAGAGGTGATATTGCTCTGCCAGTTCGGGGTTGAGAGGCCGAATACGGTGACGCCGTAGGGCGTGAAGTCTTGTCCATCGGCGAGGATGTGATTGCCCACCACGGCGAAACTCGGTCCACCCTCAGTAACTGGCTTCGGAGTTGTCGTTGTTGGGACGGGAGCTGTTGTTGTTGGGACCGGAGTTGTCCTTGCCGGGACTGGAGTAGTCGTCGGGACTGAACTCGTGGGCGACGTCGAGGGCACATGATGAGAAGGCCGAAGTAGCTCGTATCCAAGGGCGACCCCAGCAATGGCCACAACAACGAGGGCGATGGCGATCGTGCGGGCCGAACGCCGGTTTCCCATGCCCAGTGTCTACCCCACGCAAGCCCGGATTAGGCCTCATCGCCGTGCCTCGGCGCCCCGGGTCGAATCGTCGAGTGACCTTCTACGATACCGCCGGCCCCGTGAAGGCAGCCGGCCCAAAAGGAGCCGGGTAGCTGGTCTGCCCGTCGTTGAAGACAAAGTAGAACTCGTGGCTGCCTGCGCTCAACGTCAGGCTTTCGGCAAATACCGCGCCCGAACGGTAGCTTCCGGACTGCTTAGTCATTCCGTAGGCGACTCCATCGACGTAGACGTTCGCCATCACCGGAGCCAGTCCGGCGCTGTGGGTATACGTCACCTCGAAGGTGAAGGGGACAGTGGATCCTCCCGATGTCGGTGTGACCCGGCCCGAGGAGAGCACAAAAGGAAGTACATGGGCAGTCTCACCTGCTTCGTATACGCCGAGGTCAGTGCCGTCCGAGAAACGGAACCGGTAGTAGTGCTCTCCTTGAGACAGCACGGTCTGATACTGGTAGAGATTGGTCGTCCCTGCCGCGGTCAGCGAAAATTCCTCCCCGTCAATGTCGACAACGGCAAGGCTCGGTACGGGGTGAGCGGCAGATTCGTATTCGGCCGCAAAGGTGAGCAATGAACCATCCAAAGGTGTCACTATCTTCGTCTTATTGATGACGTCAAACGGCAGAACCTGAAGCGAATACGGAATCCCGTTGAACGGCATCGTGACTGACTCGGTACTGGAAGAAAACGAAAACTGTATGTCGTGAGTTCCGGGAGCCAGTTTCGTTGCGTACTCATAAATCATGCCGAGGGGTGGTTGCGTAGCTTTTCCCCGGATCGACATGGGGTAGGCGACCCCATCGATCACAACGTCATTTGATTCCGGCACAACATCCGGAGTGAAGACGACGTAAAAGTTGAAGAGAGTCTTCGGTCCGCCGATCTGCGGCCACACCGAACTCTTATGGATCGACGCCTCGTGGAACGGAACTCCGAGCATCGTCGGGGCGTCCACAGGGGTTTGGAGAAGCGGCGCCTGCGGGGTCTGATCAAAGTCAAAGAAGTCCGTCAGGTCGCTCGTTGTCGATAGGGCGTCTCGCTGGCCCAGACTGGGTAACGACCAGTTCTGCTCGATGAAGAGCGCCAAGGAACTGAATTCTCCTTGCTGGTGAGAGATGTACCCCGGTTTTGCATACGGCGATATGACGATGAGTGGGACACGCGGCCCGAGGCCGTAGAGGTCGACGACCGGAGGCGAGACGTGATCATAGAAACCGCCCCAGTCGTCCCACGTCACAAAGATCGCGGTCGATGCCCAGTACTTACTCCGCATCACCGCGTTGATCATGGTCACCAGAAAGTTCTGCCCTGGCCCGATCGGCTCGGCAGGATGGTCTGACTGCGTGCTGTCCGGGCAGACCCACGAAACGCTACGCAGGTGGCCTGCTTCGATATCGGTCACGATATCCGCAGCCTTTCCGATGAGGTTTGGCGAGAGCGCGGTGTCCGAGATGAAGCCGGGAGCCATCCAGACGTCTTCTCTCGTGTAGAACCGCCAACCGACCCCGGCTTTGCTCAACTCAGACGGAATCGACTTGATGTCCAGACAGGGGTACTGAAGATAGGGCGTGCCGTCCGGTGTCATCGAGAGGAGGAGGCAGTTGGCCGGACTGCCGCAGTGACCTTCGGTAGGGAACGTCTCGAATAGCCCACCCGATTGACCGGCGATCATATAGATGTGATTTGGCGTGCTGCTCGTCCGCGCTGAGGTGAAGAAGTTGTCGCTCAGTCCGAACTGACGCGGCATAATTCCATAGAACGGGCAGGTCGGATTCTGTATAGCTGACCAGCCCGTTGACGTTGAAACTCGACGGTCCGCCCCCATTGAAGCAGGCAAGATAATGGCTGTAGGTGTGGCTGAGGTCAGACCAGAGCGGGTTGGGCGCCTGCGGTGATTGCACTCCGTTCGCGCCTGGAAACGACCCGAAGAAATTGTCGAACGTATGGTTCTCCAGCATCACCGTGATGACGTGTTCGATAGGCGTGGATGGTTTCGCCCGCTGACGGGGCGGGGCGATCGCTTGTGATTGTCGTCCCGAGAGGACTCGTCGGTGATCGACGGTGACAACCGCGCCACCGAGTGCCAGCCCACCTTTGATCACCGAGCGCCGCGAGATGGTCTCGTTCGAATCAGATGGTGTCACAACTAGGCCTCCCTTGCCCCTGGGCCCAGGGTACGCACAGCCTACTTTAGGGTGAACGGAATGGCTGTTTCGCAGTTTGCGACTTGGACAACCATGGTTGACGTATGGGCAGTGATTCATCCTCCGCGTGGCCAACGGAAAGCGTTCGTGTGGAATGAGCTGAGCAATTGTTCGCCAGGAGTAGTCGAAGTGCCACTGAGCGCGCAATCGGGCGGCTTTTGCTGCCTCCGCGCCTTGGTGATCCAAGTCAACCTCCTGTAGAGTTTGGCCTTTCGAGAGGGTGGGCGAATGAACTCCAGGGGTCGGCGACGAGTTGGAATGGTGACGCTGAGTGCCGCGTTGGCGTCATTTTTGGTTGTGGGAGGGATTGCGCTGCAACCGGCGGCGGCGCATGCGTCACCCGTTTCTGCGAACGCTCCCGCAAAAGCGGATTGGCCGGGTCCAATCGCCAACGTCCAGGCGAACCCCAGCTCCGGGGGAGCGCCATTGCTGGTCGACTTCAACGCGTCACAGAGCTACGGCAACGGAGGGACCATCAAGTCGTGGAGTCTTAACTTCGACGACGGGAGTCCGGAGGCCTCGGGTACCGGGGCCCCAGGTGCTGTCATCACCCATACCTATGGCTCGGTGGGTACGTATACCGCCGTGCTGACGATCGAAAATCGAAGCTCGACAACTTCAACCTCGTCGGCCACGGTGACTGTTTCGGCTCCCGCGTCGACAGGCGGAGCCAATGATGCCGTGATCGTTCCGGTCACAGGCACCAAAGCGCTCTCTTCGATTACATCGAGTCCGGTGGTGCTCACCCCTAAGTTCACTAGAGCAGACACCGACTACGTCTGGTACTGCGTGAATGGCACCAACCAGTTGAACGTGGTCCTGAAATCGGGCCAGCCCATCACCGCGGACGGTCAGACGGGAACGACTCTGACCGTCCCCGTTACCGTGGTGAACAACCAAGCGGTGGTTGTCGAAGGTCCAACGGGGACTAACTACTGGATTCGATGCCTTCCCTCCACCTTTCCCCATCTTGCTGTCACGACTTCCGGCGATGCGGAGCCCGGTTACTACCTCACCGGTACCTTCAAGGACGGGCCGAAGGGCATACCCGGCTACGCCATGATCTTGAACAGCTACGGAACGCCCGTGTGGTATTTGACCAACCTGCCCGAGTCAGGCGACAACGTGGAATTGCTTCCGGGGACCCATACCGTTGCCTGGTCGAATCGGGGCCCGTACTCGCTTTACAACCTCGACAATCAATCAGTCTCATGGATCGCTCCTACGGTCGACCCGCCAGATGAGCACGAGCTCTATACGGACACAAGCGGCGATCATTGGATGATCTCCGTGCCGGTCAAGACCGGGTACAACCTCAACAGCATCGGATTCGGTAGCTATCACGACATTGTCGACTGCGTCGTCCAGGAGAGGAACCCAAGCGGAACGGTCATTTGGTCGTGGAATGCGGCCAACCATGTGAGCCCGCTGGAGACAGATCACCTGGCCTACAAGATGACGGATCAGGGCGTGCCGGCGATAGATGTGTACCACTGCAACTCCGTAGACGTTGACCCGGAGAATCCAAACGACGTCCTGATATCGATGCGGGAGGTCGGCGTATTCCTCGTCAACAAGACGACTGGATCCATTATCTGGAAACTGGGGGGTACCTCAGTGGCCCCGATGGGTGGGGAGCCGGTCCTGAAGATCGAGGGAGATCCGGAAGGGGCCATCCAGGGTCAGCACGATGCCCGATTCCAACCGAACGGCGACATTTCGATGTTCGATGATCACACGGGGCTCACCGGCGCAGCTCGAGCGGTGGAGTATTCGATTTCCACCTCATTGAACACCGCCACCATGGACTGGGAGTACGCGGCACCCTCAGGGGACCACACCAGTCGGATGGGGAGCGTTCGGCGTTACGACGTGACCGGCCAGACCTACGATCAGCTGGGCAGCAGCTATCAGGGGCCCACGGAGACGCTCATCGACTGGGGACAGGGCATTCCCGGCGCTGGTTTCACCGTCGTTGACGACTCGGGCGACCAGTTGCTCAATTTGGTCTTCGAAAAGGGCTACGTGGGGAATCGTGGGGTCTTCGTCCCTTCGTCAGCACTTGCACTCAAAGAGTTGCGCGACACGGCAGGAACTGCCTTCCCCTGATCGAGTCCGTTGCCGGATGACGCCCGGCTGACGACGACCGCGGCGATCGTCATTGGTTTCCCCATTGGCGAACGAGAGCGCGGCAAGTTCGCGCTCCCTGGGTACTGACCGGCAAACCGCTCTGATGCGAAGCGAAGCGTCCAGGATGATAAGCACGGGGCATCTATTGGTGCAGATCGAAATCAGAGTCGGGACGCGGATCCGGCGTGTCCTCCGCCCGTGAGGAGCGTGCGATTGGACCACCGCTGCGGCCGATTGGGGGTATCGCCCTCGTCGGACTGCTGGCCCTGATGCAGGCGGCCTGCTCGTCGCCAACCCCGTCATCGTCGTCAACCCCGGCGTCGGCGCCGCCATTGCAAGGGGCGACATCGGGCCGACTCCCGGACACCACGGGTTTCCATGTGTCGGGCCACAAGGTTATTGAACCCAACGGGACCCAGTTCGTCCCCTACGGATTCGTGTTCGAATGCCTGGCGTCAACCACTCTGACCTGTGAGAGGCCGTCGACCGCCGAACCGGTGACCGATACCGACCGCATCAAGGCTGCGGCCCAGTACTGGCACGCCAACACCGTCCGGTTGCAGGTCTCCCAAGAGCACCTGTTCGCACGAGCGCCGTACAACTCCTCATACCTGAATCAGCTTGACCGTGAGGTCGCACTGGCCAACCGTCTCGGCATGGTGGCGATCCTCACCCTCCAGGAGGAGGAGTTCGATGGCCCACCCCTGCCCACCGCGTCGGCATCGAAATTCTGGGACCTCATGGCGAGCCACTTCAAGGACGATCAGATGGTGATGTTCGACCTCTACAACGAGCCTCGGCTCAAGCCTTACGAAGGTGAGACGTGGATGTGGAACATCTGGAGAAACGGAGGATCCGTTGACACCCATGGGATCGACGAGACATTCGTCGGGATGCAGAGCCTGGTGAACCAGATCCGCGGCGAGGGCGCCCAGAACATCATCGTCGCCGAGGGGAACAGGGGCGACCACGACCTCAGCGACCTGCCTGGTTTCCTGCTGAACGGCACGAACGTCGCCTATGGGATGGAACCCGACCTGACCCCGACCACGGACACGCCGGCCCAGTGGGACGCAGCCTATGGCGATCTTTCGGCAACCGTCCCCATCATGATGGAAGCGTTTCAGGACTATGCCACCGCCGGTAGCTGCTTCGCCGACTCGCCCACCGTCCTCCCCGAGCTGCTCAGTTACCTGCAGTCGCATCAGCTCGGGCTGTTGTCGTGGACACTGAACCCGGGGAACATGATGGTCGGAGAGAACCCGGAGCAACCCACTTCATACGTCGGCGCCACGACTCAGATCTGCGTACCCCACAACAAGAAGCACCAGGTCAAGCCCAGCTTGGCCGGTGAGTTCTCGCTGAGCACCAACACCAACGGTCCGGGCGAGACCATCCTGAACTTCTTTCGCGCCAACAGCCGGCCGGTCAGCGGCTAGTAGTGACGCGTCGCGGACGGTCTGGTGATTCTCAATCTGGATATGCCTCGGATCGCCGATTCCAACCTCGGAGGGTGAACGCCAAGTCACTAGCTGTCATCTTCGGGGTGACGACCCAAGTGTTCGCTTGGATGCTTCGCGTTGAATGATCTCCCGGCATCGGCGGAATGGGCAGGACAGGGAGCCCTGGATTATGATCAGGCGAGCGCTCAAGAGACTGAGGCGGACATAAGGGGCCAACGTGACAGGTATCGGCGTGGTGTCGGTTTCACCAGAGTCGTTGGAACGGTTGACATTCTCAAAGGGTTGGAAGGGGTAGACGGTGCAGTCGAACGGCGGCTTGAAGCTTACGGTTCCCCATGATGACGACGAGGTGAGCACCGTTCCCGCGCCCCGGCTGACCGTGGCGCCGACGGCTCGGTCGAAGAGGGCCGACGAGTCGGGGCCGAAGGTCAGTGTGGTCATTCCGGCCAAAAATGAAGCCCGCAATCTGCCCCTCGTCCTGCCCATGCTGCCCGAGGGCATGCACGAAGTGATCCTGGTCGACGGAAGCTCTACCGATAACACCGTCGACGTGGCCCGGGATCTGTATCCGGAGATCATCGTCATCGGACAGACCCGAAAGGGCAAAGGCAACGCCTTGGCCTGTGGCTTCGCCGCCGCCACCGGCGACTTCATCGTCATGCTCGATGCCGACGGCTCGACCGACCCGGCCGAAATCCCTCGGTTCGTGCATGCGCTGATGCACGGTGCTGACTTCGCCAAGGGATCACGGTTCATGCCCGGGGCCGGAAGCAGCGACATCAGTCGCCTCCGGCAACGGGGCAACTGGGTGTTGAACAAGATCGTCAATCTCCTCTACGGGACCCGCTATACCGACCTCTGCTACGGCTACAACGCATTTCGCCGCGACTGCCTGGAAGCGATCCAACTCGATTCCACCCTTGGCGAGCACGACGACCCCGGGGTCATGCTCTGGGGTGACGGGTTCGAAGTGGAGACCCTCATCAACGTGCGCGTGGCCAAAGCCGGCCTGCGGGTCTTCGAAGTTCCGAGCTTCGAGCGGAACCGGTTCTTCGGGACCAGCAATCTCAACGCTTTCTCCGATGGGCTGCGGGTGCTCCGAACCATCCATATCGAACGGAAACGGGGCAGTCGGCGGATGGCGGCAAAGAGCCAGATCACCCCACGGGATGCCGGGGCCAGCTGGTCCGTACTCTCCACCACCTCGGACGACTCTGACTGATCGACTGCGGGTCTTTTGGAGGCTCGACCGGTCGGAGGGCATAATCAACCGCATGTATCCGGGAGGGTCATGACCAAGGACTCCACCTACCAGGTCGCCCGGCTGGAGGTGAGCGACCCCTCGCTGCGGTCGGTGGCCGTGGGGAGCGAGGGAGTGTTCCAGCTCACTGACGTCAACTGGCGACTCATGTTCCGGGATCCGAAGCGCGGGCTGTCCTGCGGGCTCCTCCGCAGTCAGCTGCAGGTCGAGCCCATGGATCGACGGACATGTCGTGTGTCGATCTCCGACGACTCGAGCGAGGGCTTCAATGGCTCGGTGATCCTGAACGCCCCGGCCGAACGGGTGCAATTCGACCTCCATCGACGGCTGGTCTCCCTCGGGCATTCGGGTGAGGTCATTGCCGCGGTGGGTAAAGGTGAGTGGTGGCGGTACGCGCAGATCTTCGACCGCTTCAACTGGTCCCACCGGTGCTCGATCGCCGGGGTCCGCTACCGGGCCGGATGGTGGGGCACGGGCAAGATCAAGCCGTCGATGCTGGCCAAGGTCTTGGATTTCGGTCCGCGGGGAGTGGCCCTCCGTGGCTGGTGGACCCAGTTCGTGATCCCCTGGGACGCCATCGCCTCCATCACCGTGTCGGCGGGCGATGGCTGGTCGCTGGCCAATGGGGCGGAGGCGGCCCATCGCCGCCGAATCGGTACCTCCGTGCTCGTCCGTTCCCAGGCCGGCCAGGATGCCGTCTTCTTCACGCCCCTCTTGTCCCCATCCGAGGTCGGCGATCTCCTCGCACCCCTCACCACCCAGCTCGAAACGGCCGAGTTGGACCGACAGCTCCGGCGCACCGGCCTGTGGCGGGGACCGTATGCATCCGCGCCAGTGCCCGGCGGTTCCGGCGGGTCCGCTGCCGATCGTGGACAATCAGGGCTTTCCCGAACTCGGCTAGCTGTTCTACCGCGAACCATCGGACGCGGTCGGTGCCCTCAAGGAGTCACCCACTTCTGCCGATAGCGAGCCATGGGCATCGAGATGGGGGCGGAAGCGCGGCCCTCGGCGAACCAGGATCTCGTTCCGACAGATCAAGCGAGCGCAACGCCTGCAGTGGGTCCGAGGTGGCGTCGTGGGCGTGGTGGTGCTCTCGGCTTGCGTGGCCTTTCTGTTCGGGGGCATCGTGACCAGTGGGGCGGCGGCATCGCGACCCCGCGCATCCCAGCGAGCCCATGGCGTAACTGCTGACCAGAAGGCTGACCTGGCGTCGGTGACCCAGGTCGCCGCCAAGGTGACATCGCCGACGACTTCGGTCCCGCCGGCCGCTCCCGCCGCCGGCAAGCCGGCCGTCGCCGGGTCGACGGCGGTGCCTCTGGTGCCCGTACATACGAGTCTGTCGGCGTCCGGTCTGTCGACGACCGGGCGGACGTTCTCCTACGGCTACGACATGGCCCAGCAGGGTCCCTACGTCAGCGCCGGGGCGCCGGCCCAGGCGGCTCGGCAGGTGGCCCAATCGATGACCGGCTCCTTCGAGGACGTCCCCATCATGGGTTGGGGCGTGGACAGCCCGGAACCTTCACCGGGGATCTTTGACTTCTCCCAGATCGCCGCCCGAATTGCCTTCGTGCAATCGACGGGTGGGATTCCCGGTCATCACCCTGTGCGCCGCTCCCGACTGGATGAAGGGAGGGCAACCCGGCGTCACCGACTGGAGCCAGATCGACGTGGCCCCGGTCGCTCAGCACTTTCAGGATTTCGCCACGCTCAGCGCCGCCATCGCCAAGGCGTTTCCGCAGGTCAAGTACTTCGTGGTCTGGAACGAGATGAAGGGGTTTTGGGACCAGTCCACGAACAGTTGGAATGCTGCCGGCTACACGTCGCTCTACAACGATGTCTTCAGCGCCATCAAGGCCGTCCGCCCCGATGCGTTGGTCGGCGGCCCCTATGTCTCGATGGAGTCCAGTTCCGGTCCTTCACCTTCATCGCCGGCCACGCCGTCGGGGCCTTGGGGCCACCTGGATCCGACGTCACTGGCCGCGGTCTCCTACTGGTTGGCGCACAAGATCGGTGCGGATTTCGTTGCCGTCGACGGCCGGGCGTTCACGTCGAACGCCGGGTTCACCACCGACCCGCTGACCTCCACGGAGAAGTACGCCGCGGTGGACAACTGGTTGACCGCCCAGACATCGTTGCCCATTGTGTGGATGGAGTCACACGTTCTCCCGGCGTACATGACGGCAACCCAACAGCAGCAGGCCGCCCTCCGAATTGCCGTGCTGCTGCAGATGGCCTCGAGCGGAGCCAGCGTGGGCATGCAGTGGAACCCCGAGGAGGATGCCGGGTGGGACGAGGGGCTGTGGACGTCGACGAGCGTCGCCGGAGGCGGGGCACCCACCATCCTGGGTCAGGAGCTGCCTTCCGTGCTGGCCGTGTTGGCCGCGCCGGTTTCGCTGCTCAGCGGTGAGCCGGCCGGCACCCTGGTGGCCAGCGGAGCGGACGGAACCGTGACCGTGCACGAGTCGGCGACGGCGGCGAGCGTGGTGGTCACCGGCCCGTCCCGCTGACCGCAACCACCGGCGCCCGACTCCTACGGTTTGGCCGAGGTGGAGGGGTTGGCGAGCAGTCGGCCGGCCAAGTCCTCCAGCTCGAACCGGCCGAGCAGGTACCCCAAGGTCGTGGCCAGCAGCCCGGCGACGATCATGGCCGAGCGAGTGGGAGAAGCCAACGACGCTCCAGCGCCGGGGACCAACCCGGCAAAGAACCCCCTCGGCAGGGCGTTGGTGATGTACCGCCGCTCGCTGGCCAGGCCGGCCGTGTGGCCGACGAAGGCGGTGACCGTCGCCTTGGACAGTCCTTCCGCCACGCATCGCCGCAGAAAGTACTTGACGGTGGTGCGGTCGATGCTGACGAAGTGGTCGACGACGGCCCCGGGGACATGGAGGATCTGGGCCTCGGGGATGACCCGCCGCACCCGGATGCTGAATTCGGTCTCCTCGCAGCCCAGGGGGAGGGTGCCGAGGCGCCCGAAGTCGCTGCGAAACCCACCGGCTCTGTCGAAGGCAAGATGGCGGAACGACATGTTGGCGCCGATCGGGTTCCGCACCGGAGCCTGCCCCTCGGGCAGGCCGCGGTAGCTGCACCCCACCACCCAATCGAACTCGGGGGGGAACCACGAAGGCCGACTCACCGGCCACGCCGCCCGGGCCACGCCTCCGGTGCCCACGACATCGGCATCACGGTAGGGGGCGATGAGCAGTTCGAGCCAGTCCGGTTCGGCCAGGGCATCGTCGTCCAGGAACGCCACGATGTCGCCGCGGGCGTGGCGCACGCCGCTGTTGCGGGCCCCGGACAGTCCCGCCTCGTCGGCATTGGGGACGACGTCGATGTCGCTGAACTCGGCCACCGCTCGCTCGAGCAGCACCGGATTGTGATCGATGACCAACACCAATTGGCTGGCCCGATACGACTGCTTTCCCACCGAGTTGACCGCGTCGACCATCTGTTGCCAGCGCCGCTCGGTATAGGCGCAGATGACCACGGTCACCGTCGGGGTGGGGGGAGTGGTCACGGCGTCAGGGGCAGACCGAATTGGTACTCCTGAACGGGTTGGCTGGTCACCGTGGGTCTGGCGAACACCTTGATCTCGCCGGTCTGTGGCGAGGCGATGGTGAAGGGGAGGGTCTGGGTGAACTTTTCCCCCACCGCCGCCGTGTCGGTCACGTTGGCCAGCAGCTTGCCGCTGGAGTCCAGCAGCTGGATGTCGTAGGTGCCGTTGAACGTGGCCACGCCGGACACCGCCAGCTGGCCCTGCAGGGTGCTCCCCACCCCCGGTGACTCGAGGAGGACCCCGGGCAGCGCGGCAGTCACCTGGCTACGCCCGACCGGGTTGGAGAGGTCGACCCCGGCAAAATTGACCACTCGGGTCTTGGCGATCTCGATGATGACGCTGGTCACATTGGAAAAGGCGGTGACGGTGTAGACGATTTGGGCCAGGCGCGCCGAGAGGGCGACGGGCGGCGCCGGGGTGGCGAACTGGGGACTGAGGTTGACGGTGGCCGTGCCACCTCGGATCTCCAGGCCCCGGAGGGCGGTGCCGGCGGGGATATCGGTGGCGAGTCCGGCGCTGGCTTCGGACGGGTTCGGCCCGGCCAGCAGATTGGTCAGGGAGGAGTAGTGCGGATCGGCCGTCGTGGCCGCCGTTCGCTGGGCCACTCCCAACGTGGTGCCACGGACGAAGAACAGCGTGAAGACCTGCCGGGGCGTGGACGAGGCGATGGTCGTCGTCACCTTGGGCACGGAAGTCGGGGGAAGCGTCGTGGTGGTCGACGTGAGGGCGCTTTGGTTTCGCCCACCGCACGCGGCCAGTCCGAGGGTCAGCGCGACCAGAGTCAGCGCAGCCACGACCGATGATCGAGTCCGGGGCCGGCGGTTCGAGCGTCTCATGGTGACAGTCGTCCTCTCGTCGAGACGTTGGTGAACGGGGGGTTTCATGCCGCGCGCAGATAGTAGAAGCGGGCGATGATGAGGACGGCCAGCAGGACCAACAGGACGGTGAACGCCCAGGTCAACCACCGTCTCGCCACCACGAATCGATCGGTCTCCCCGGCCACCGCGGCCAGGAGCTCATGGCCGATGATGAGCACCATCACCGAGGACACCGTGACGATGGCCAGGGCCGAGTTGGTGGCCAGGGACCTCATGGCTGGGCACCCCGGAGGAGTTCCCGAACGATGGCCATGGCGTTGACCGCGGCCGCCACGATGAGCAGGGCCCCGGTACTGCCCACCGGATGCCACCACCCGATTTCGACGAAGAGGAGCGCGTAGAAGCAGACGATCGACAGCCCGGCAGCGATGACGATCGTGGCGGTGAAGGCGGCGTCGGTCACCTTGATCCAGCAGGTCGCCGCCCACCCGGTGCCGAGGATGAGGCTGGCGACGGTCAGTCCCGCTCGGATGGGTGTGTGGATGTTCGCCAGGGTCAGGAGCGCGGCCAGGCCGCATGCCGCCGCGGCCACCACGTCGATACCCAGTCGCAGGGCATCCCGCTTCGACGTCGTGACGGCGTCACCTCGCTTTCCGGTATCGATGGTCATGGTGTGGTTGTCGTCGTGGTCGTGGTCGTGGTGGTTGTCGTGGTCGTGGTGGTCGTCGTCGTCGTGGTGGGCGGTGTCGTCGTGGTGGGCGGTGTCGTCGTGGTGGTCGACTTCGGACGGGTCGTGCGCGGCGTGGTCTTGGGCCGGGTGGTCGTTGTCGGCTTGGTCCGCTTGGGCCGGGTCGTCGTGGTGGTCGTGGTGGGCGGGATCACCACCGGCTTCGGATGGTGGTTATGGGTCGACCGTTGGTGATGGGCGACCGGGTGCTTCTCGATGCGCATCACGGTTGCGGTGGAGTTCTTGTAGACCACATGGACGAGGCCCGTCTTCAGGAGTTGGGAGGTGAACTGGCTGAGCCAATCGTGGTTATAGCCCAGGTAGACCGATCCGTACTTGTCTTCGCTGCGGGTGAAATAGACGTAGGTGGGGACGCGGGTGACCGGCAGGTGGGCCGCCAGTTCGGATCCGGTCATGTCCACGAGCCCGCCGAACTCGACCACTTTGTAGTCGCCCAGTTTGGCGTAGTAGAGCGGCTCGTCGCGATCCGCCACGTACACCCTGGACCCGTCGGGCACGTGGGTATGGATCCATGTGGCGCCGGCGAGGTCACCGGGGGAGATGGCTTCGAATACCTCATTGCCGTACCGATCGAGGGGGAAGAGCGCCAGCAGGGCGACGGCGATACCCAGGCAGACCAGGACCGACCATCTCCGGAGGGGCGCATAGTCGATGAGGCTGGCGGTCAGGATGGCGGCCGGGGCCAGGCTGAAGAGCAGGATCCGTAGGGCCACCTCCCCGCCGTAGCTCACCGCGCCGGCCACGGCCACCGGGGCCACGGCCACGATGACCATCGTCCACATGGTGCGGCCCCGACGCCACAGTGCCCACGTGCCGGCCACCGCCCCGAACCAGGTGATGGCGGCGGTCAGCAGTCGGCCCCGTTCCACCAGCAACCGTCCGAGCGACCTCCCGTTCAGCCGCGCCCCCACCGTGGAGTTGAGGGTGGATCCGACTTGCCCGGCCGAGCCGAGCACCTTCGACAAGTGCCCCGACCAGTAGGTGTGCGCCTCCCAGGACAGCCAAGCCCACACCAGCACCGCCATGAGCACCCACATCATGCGGAGGCTGGTGCGTCCGGTGATGGCCAGGCCGAAGAAGACCAGGCAGAGGGCGGCCGGGGTGATCTGATGGGTGACCGCCGACGCACCGAGGATGGCGATCAACACGACCAGCATGGCGACCCGGTGCCGGACGGTCGTCTCGGTTTCGGGCTGCTCGTTGTCGACCGCTCCGTAGGGAAGCTGCAAGGCACGGGTGGAGAAGTTCTTGAGCCGGAGCCAGGCTCCCGAGTCGGCCACCGCCTGGACCAGGCGAGGGGGGTAGCCGCCGACGGCGAAGATGCGGATGGCAATGGCCACCGCGGCCAGAAAGAGGAAGAGGTTCATCCCCTGGGGGGAGAAGTAGTCCTGGTCGATCCAGTTGCTGGCCACGAAGATGGCCAGGGCGGCCCAGCGGGCCCGGGGGGTGCGCAGACAGGTGTTGGCGATGGCCTTCAGCGGGATGAGCAGGGCGAGATTCAAGATCAGCGGGAACCAACGGAGGAACCAGAGGGTGGAGACGCCCATGGCCCTCGCCGCCATCCCGGCGGCGGCGAACATGGCCGGCCACGACATCCGGACGTCGAGGCGGGGGAGCGCACGTCCGGTCCGACCCAGGTAGTCACTGAAGCCGGCGATGATGTAGGCGCTGTTGAACCGCGGCACCGACTCGGTGGCCGGCAGGGTGCCGTGCAGGATGAGGGCCAGCACGCCGAGGAGGACCATCATCACCAGGGGGCGGGGCACCTCCCGCTTGAGCTCGAGCACCACCGCCGTCGCGATCAGCACCACCCCCAGCCACCAGAGGACGGAGAGCTGGGCGACCAGCCCGATGGCCGTGGCCCGGTAGGGATGGATGGATCCGAGCGAGGCGTACCAGGACCCGGCGGCCGCCGCGGCCAGCAGCAGAGGGAGCAGCGCCGGACAGCGCCGGCATCGGCGTGCTCTGGCGTTGCCCCGCCTCGGCTGTCGCGCCCCGTCCTGGCGACTGCTCGACTCCGACGTCATATGTCGCTTGTGTGCTCAATCGCCCAGCGTCTCTCGCCCCGGTGTGTTCGCGCCATCACCGTCGGTGGTTGGGTGCTCACCCCAGTGGAGCTGCGCGGAAAGGTATAGTACCCGTCGCGGATACTGGGTCGCCACTGCAGAGGGTAGACGCGACGAGGGCACGATGCTGCGACCATAGATGCCTGCTGGTGCTTCCGGCGATCACTCGGATTGCCACGACCTCGCCTTCGGCGGGCTGATTTCGTGAGGAAGGTTGAGATGAACGAGTTCGAGCAGCGCCAGGCGGCAGAGGAGCCACTGCAGGATTTCACGGCCGAGTTCCCGGGTGCGAAGCGCCGTCGGATCGTCATCGGTCTGGTGGCGCTGTTCGTGGTCGTCGTCCTCGTCGTGGGAGCCGTGCTGTTCACGGGGATGAACAACCGCATCCATCGTCTCGATCGGACCACGGCCACCCAGTCTCAGCAGATCCAGCACCTCCAGACCAGCCTCAATGCCGTCGATGCGTCCCTGGGCGCCGCCGTGGCCTGCCTGCAGACCGTCGGCTCGCTCGAGGGCCTCTGTTCCAAGCTGGTGAAGTGACGGTGCGGTGACCCGCCGGTCCGATTTGTGCGCATGTGGCTGGCTTGAGATGCTGTCCTACCGATCACGTCGGGTCCAGTCGCAGGCGAGCGGAGACGAGGAGGGCCATTGATCTCGCAACCGTTGATCATCTTGGGTGCCCCCCGGTCCGGAACGACGATGATTTTCCAGGCGTTGTCGACCCACCCCGACCTCTGGAGCCTGTACCGCGAGAGCCAGACCATTCTCAACGACCACTTCCCGACGAAGATGGTGCCCGGCCAGTCGGTGTTCGTCGCCGCGGAGGATGTCGACGACGCCACCGCCACGGCGGTGGATCGAGAGTTCTTCGAACAGGTCGGGAACGCCGAGGCATCGCTCAAGCTGTTCGGCCGCGGCGTCCCGCTCATCGCCAGGGTGCGTCTGAGCAAGTTCTTGACCAAGCTGGGCGGGGACCAGAAGGTGCCGCCCATCCGGATGGTCGAGAAGACACCCGACAACTGCTTCCGGATCCAGATGCTCCTTCGGGTGTTTCCCGACGCCCAGTTCGTCTACGTGGTCCGCGATCCCCGCGGGTCGATCGCCTCGATCCACAAGGGCTGGACCGAGGAGTCACGGTTCCAGCGCTTCGACCTGCCGCCCGACTTCACCATCCGGGACTACTCGGGCAAGTCGTGGTGCTTCGGACTACCCCCCGGCTGGGAGGAGCTCAACGGATCCTCGGTCATGGAGATCTGTGCCCACCAATGGCGCCTGTACAACGAGTACTGCCAGCGTGATCTCCCCCCGGGCACCGATCGGGTCTTCCAGGTCCGCTACGAGGAGATGGCCTCGGACCCCGGGCCGATCCTGCAGGAACTGGCCCGCTGGGCCCACCTCGACCCGGCACCGTTGAACCGGTACAGCGAGAAGCTCCCCGTGGTGAACACCTGGACCAAACCGAGTTCGGACAAGTGGCGGCGGGTCGAAGACGAGATCGGGGAGGTACTGCCCCTCGTGGCCGCCGAATCTGAGCGTCTCGGGTACCCGCAGTGAACCCCGGGCCAGGGTGACCTCCATGCCGACCAAGGTCCTGTTCATCGGGGGGGAGGGCCGCTCCGGGTCCACCGTCTTGGAGCGCTTGCTGGCCGCCAGCCCGGGGACCTGTGCCATCGGGGAGGGCAACTACCTCCTGGCGCGGGGCATCGGCAACCGCGAGCTCTGCGGATGCGGCGTGCCGGCGCCGGAGTGTGAGCTCTGGTCGGAAGTGGGTCGGCAGCTGGTCGGTGGTTGGGACACGCCGAAGGGGAAGGAACTGGTGGCGTTCTTCACCAAGGTGACCCAGCGGAGCAACCTGCCGGTGATCGTGGTCGGGCGGGGAGCCATGGTCCGACGGGCCCGCGAGGTGCTGGCCGAGCTGTACCCGCTCATCGCCGAGCTCACCGGTTCGTCCGTGGTCATCGACTCCTCCAAACACCCGTCCTGGGCCTATCTGTTGGACGGGACCGAGTCGGTCGATCTTCGGGTGGTGCACCTGGTGCGCCACCCCTCGGGCGTGGCCCAATCGTGGAGCCGTCCCGTCGTCCGGCCCCAGGCGGTGGGGGGCACCGGCGATCAGGTGATGCCGGCGCATTCTCCGGTCGAGGTGGCCATCCGATGGGACATCTTCAACGGGCTGTTCCATCGGATGGCCCGCCGCTCGGTACCGACGGTCCTCGTCCGGTACGAGGACTATCCGGACAATCTCGACGACACCCTGCGGGCCTGCCTGGGTCTGGCCGGCCTGGGCTATGACACCAGGCCCACGGCCATGAGCAACGGGCACGGGATCGCCGGCAATCCCGCCCGATTCGCCGACGACGACCAGAAGATCGTGGTCGACAACCGGTGGATCACCGAGATGGGCCCGGCCAAGCACGCCATGGTCTCGGCCCTGACCTGGCGCAAGCGCGCCGCCTACGGGTACCGGTACAGCCGCAAGATGCCGGTCCGCCCGATCCTGCGCCACGCCCATGGCCAGGTGGCCGATGCGGCGGAGCGACCGGCGGAATCGTTCAGCTCCGTTGAAGCTGTCGAAGGACCCTGAGCGAGGCGGCGATGCAGATGACGGTGCCGACGATGCGCACCGCCGTCGACAGGCCGTGGTTGGGGAGATAGGACGACAGCAGGATGGCCAGCTCCGAGACCACCAGCATCCCCCACAGCGGGAGGGGTGGGCGGGGCAGGGGCAGGACCCTACGGCTGAGTGAGGCCATTCCGGTGGCCAACAACCCGTAGGAGATGAGGGTGGCGAGGGCGGAACCGTTGATGCCCAGCCTCGGAACCAGGGCCAGGTTCAGCCCGACGTTCACTGCCGCTGCGGTGAGGGTGACCAGGGCGACGGTACCCGACTTCCCTTCGGAGAGCAGCAGCCGTGAGTGGACGAATGAGGTGCACACCGGGACCGTCGAGGCCACCACCAGGGCCACGACGGGAATCAGGCTCTCGGTCCGGAAGCTGCGAGGGGCCCAGATGTGCAGGGCCAACGGGCCCCCCAAGGCGATGCCGACGGTCACCGGTATGAGCAGTCGGTACAGGCCATCGCGGCTTCCGGCCAGGACCGCGGCCCGGGTGTCGGCATCCGAGATGGCAAAGATCCGGGGCAGCCAGGCCAGGTTCAAGAAGGTGAGCATGCTCACGCCCACCGCCCCGAGGGTGTAGGCCACCTGGTAACGGCCGGTGGCCCCGGCACCCAGATCCCTGAGGATGACGATCCGGTCGGATGCGGACAGTACGAAGGTCGATATCTGGAGGGGAACGATGGGGATGGAGAACTTCAATGTGTGGCAGGACGGTGCGGTAGTCGATGATGCCCACCCAGTGGGGCCGGATGGTCGAGAGCGAGAGGACCACGGCCACGGCCTGGGACACGACTGCGCACCAGAGCACCTCGGTGGCCAGACGATGGCCGAAGTAGGCGACGGCCGTGCCGGTCCCGATGCCCACGATGGCCTGGAGGAAGCACACCGAGGCGAACACCGCCAGCCGTTCGTTGCAGCGGAGGATGGCCAGGCAGATCCACGTCATGGCGAACAGCCCGGACCAGACGACGGTGAGCCGGGTCGAGAGGGGGAAGGCACCGAAGCCGAGCTTGGGGCTCCAGAGGTGCCCGGTGGCGTAGATGATGGTGGTGATGCAGGTCACCAGGACCAGCGCCGCGGCCAGCAGGTTCCGGCTCTTGCGCTCGCCGTCGGGTTGGCTGAAGAGGCGCTGGATCCCGATGTTGAGGCCGAGGTTGGCCGAGTAGTACAGCACGTAGAGCAAGGCCAGATCGGCCGCGAAGATCCCGTACTGGTGGAGGCCGAGCACTCGGGTCATCAGGGGCGTGACGACCACCCCGGCCAGGAGTTGCAGCGACGAGGCGACCATGTACAACGAGTCGCGGCGGAACATCGTGCCGATGGTGGCGTCGATGGCCGCCCCTTCCGCCTCGAGGACGTCCTCGGAGGCGTCGGGCGGTCGGACCGCCTGCGGTTTCATCCGGCGACCGGTCGCGGAGTGGGCACCCTTCCTGCGGGGTCGGATTCGGGGCTCCTTTCCAATGACCATGTCCTGTTCTCCGCGTCGCCGAACTCGAGCCGGTCAGGGGTGATCCGGCGATCATGCATCTTCGCACCATCTCGTACCACCCAACGCCCACGATCGGCCCACCGGTCGTGGGCCGATGGACATCGGACCCGGAAGGCGGTGCTGCTTCCCCTGCGCCCATGCCGTCATCTCAGCTGTCGGGTCGGGACCTCCATCGTTCCGACGCGTACGCGAACGGGCCGCAGATCAAACCGGCCAATTCGAGCGCGAGATGGCTCCACGGCATTCCGTACTCGAGCTCGGCCTGCCGGTCATGGGTCAGGTTTCGGGCGCCCCGCACGGTGCCCCGCAGCATCGCCATCTTGCCCGGGTGGCGGAACTCGCTGCAGGCGATGGCGGAGAGCCCTTTGCCGTATCCGAAGAGGATCCGACGCAAGGCCCGCGGATCGCTGATGTGCATGTGCCAGACGATGGCCGAGGGTTGGAAGCTCAGCTCATAGTCGGCCCGGAGCACCCGCACGAACATCTCCATGTCCTCGCCCCCCATGGTGCGGGTACCCGCCCCCAAGGCCTCGTCGAAGCCGCCCAGTTCGAGCACGACCTTCCGATCGACAGCAAAGTTCGCCCCGGTGCCGAGGTTGCCGGCGGAGTAGGGGAAGACCCACGGATAGGAGTGCTGCCGGGCCATGGCGAATGTCTCCGGCGTGAGATTGTTGCTCCACTTGAGCTTCTTTTCGAACAGGGCCTGGGCCTTGGTCTCGATCTGGGCGGGCGGGACGATGCCGGTTACCACGGCTACCGATTCGCCGGCGGAGAAGCCGCGATGCAGGGCGAGCGGCCACTCCGAGTCGGCCAGTGCATCGTCGTCGGTGAACGCCACGTACCGGGTCTCGGCCGAGTTCAGGGCCCGATTCCGTGCCCGCGACAGGCCGGGTCGGGGCTCGACCACCCTGCGGATCCTCATACCCCGGTCCGAGAACAGCTCCACGATGCGCTCGGTGGCGTCAGTTCGGGGAGCATTGTCGATGACCAGCACCTCGTAGTGATCATTGACCGCCGCCCGCACCCGCTCGAGACAGGCTCGGAGGAAACTCGGCCGCTCGCGTGTGCAGATGGCGACGGTCAGATCTCCGGCCGGCAGCTTCGGAAGCTCAGGTCGATGATCGGTTTCCGGCAGTTCGGAAAGATGGCGGGCCACGCACTCCTCACCGGCATCCTCGGGGCCCAGGAGGAGCCAGTCGACGGGACCGCGCTCATCCACGATGAGGATCTGGGCATGATCGTGGCGCCCGCTCCAGGTCTCCACGGCACCCTCGATGGCGATCCCCCCATCGCCGCAGCGGGCGATTCCGAACCAGGTCCGATCTGCAATGTCCGGAGAACCCGGCATACTCCTCACTTCCGAAACTGGACGGCACCCGCCTGACCAGAGGCTAGCCCGAGACCAGGCGGGTTCAAGGTCCACCAACCACTGGATGAGACCACCCTGTGACGGTGCGCGGTTGTGGGCGCGGGAGCAGTTGCCGGGCCGTGTTCGACCAGCGATACTGCAGGCGTCTAGGTGAGGGGCAAAAGTCGCAAAGGGCGGACCAGACGACGGTGGACCGGGGCGGTACTCCTGCTCCGGCTCTGAACAGACTAAGGAGAACGTAGATGCGAAGTTCACTGAAATTAGCCATCGCGGCGGCCGTGGCCGTGCCGACGCTGCTGGCCTTCGGCGTGCCGGCGGGAGCCAGCACCGCCACCGCCAGCGTGTCGGCCAGTGCGGCGCCAGCCGGAGTGGTCAACGCGGCGGCAGCCAAGATCCCCGGATCGAGGATCATCAAGGGACCGAAGTTCAAGCCGACCACGTTGAACGCGGCGGGCCACGCCGGCACGGGGTGTACGAAGAAGACCCGCGGAGTACTCGTCACCAACAAGACGGCCGCCAATCGGCAGCTCACCATGTCCGGGGCCAATTTCGGTGATCCGATCCCTCCCGGTGACGGCCTGTACATCTGCTACTACGAGAAGGGTGCCGTTCCTCCTCCGACCACCGCGGTGTTTGGGATCAAGAAGTCCTCGTCGACCCTGACCATCTCGTTCACCTAAGGCCGAGCGCGGAGGCCGGCGGGTCGACGCCGTCGAAGGCCGGCCCGCGGGCGACCGTAGTGAACGCATGCCTGGCCGATGGGCCCGACCGACCGATGTCCAGGTGGGTCGGGCCCATCGCCGTCAGGGCCGAAGGTCAGGCGGGGTCGGACGTTGGGCCGTCGTAGTCGTCGACGGTGGTCATCCGGTAGTCCGAACCACGGACGGTGGACACCGTCTCGCGAAGGCCCTGCTTCCAGTAGTTGAGATACGAGCCATGCCGCTCGTGGATGTACCCGGGCGAGGGGACCGCGGTGCCGGCCAGAAAGGCCAGGGCGTTGAGGGGGGGCAGGCGAGTGGCCCAGGCCAGGCGGTGCCGGGTCGCCGAAGAATCGTTCGACCATCCCAAGGCGGCCAGGCGCACCTTCGGCCCGAAGGCCAACGCGGGAGGGGTCGCCGGCGCCGAGAAGGTGACCTCGGGCACCACCAGGGCGAGCTCGTCGATCAGGAGATCGAACAGCCAGGTCAGTGCGGCCCGGTCGAAGGCGGCCCGAGCTCGGGGCAACCCGATCTGTTGGGTGATGATCATGACGTCCCGCCACGAGGTCAGGCCCAACTTGCCCTTCCACAGGTCGTTCAGGATGTGGAGCGCGGCCACGACCACCAGGTCCTCGGCGCCGGCGCACTCGACCTGTGACGAACAGAGTTGATGGGGCTCCGATCGGGCGATGATCTGCTCGACCGGGAGGTGCGAGCCCAGCACCCACGGAGGCACATGGTGGTGGAAGTCGATGTTTCCCCCCGCTGGAGAGTGGAGGTTGATGCCCTCGCGACAGACCAGGTCGAACCAGCGCCACTGGGGTACGGCTCGATCCGAGTACGAGAAGCCCAACTCCTGGGAGCAGCTGATGGCGTCGGGATAGTCGGCACGCGGGACCACCACGTCGATGTCCGCATACGGCCTGGGCCAGCCCTTGGGGTACAGCCGGGCCACGGCCGGGCCCTTCACCACCGCGGCGGGGATCTTCCGGAGGGAGAGCTCGGCCATGACCAAGGCCCCGGCGGCGTCCGCAGCCATCGACCTCATCTCGGAGACGAAGGCGATCCGGCGGAAGGTCTTCAGATAGGACTCGGTCTGATGGTCGGCTCGACCGACCAGAGCCCGTACCGCCACCGACGCCAGACCTTCCCGGACGATGAGATCAAGTTCCCGTTGGAATTCCTCGCTCGAGGGGCTCGATTCGGGTCGTGGCGTGACGCCGGCCACGAGACACCAGCGGGACGCCGGGCCCAACCGACTCAACGGACCCCCACGGCTCGCCGTCATGGGCAGGTGCCATCGTCCGATTCGGGAGCCACGGGCCTACGGTACCTGCTGGGTGATTGCCGCCCTCTGCACCCGACGTGGGTCGAATGGGCCACGGCTTTCGATTCCATCACCGGAAATTGCCACGGAGAGAGCGACGGCAACTACGCGAGGCGACTTGTCGCGGTCATTTCGCCTGCTCGTCACATTCCGTTATCACGAACGACACTCCGCCGAAATGTCCTCCCTCTACCGTGGGTGTCCGATGAAGGCGTTGCCCGATGACCAGCTGCACCCGCGCCGGCTGCAGGTCGTGGAAGCACCGGCCGGCAGGTCCGAGCCCACCGTCAGCGTCGTGATTCCGGCGAAGAACGAGGCCCGGAATCTTCCCCCGGTCTTCGCCGGACTGGCCGACGACCTCCATGAGGTGATTCTGGTGGACGGTGATTCGACCGATGACACGGTGGCGGTCGCTCGTCGGCTGCGTCCGGGCATCACGGTGATCGGCCAGACCCGCAAGGGGAAGGGCAACGCGCTGGCCTGCGGGTTTGCCGCCGCCACGGGCGAGTTCATCGTCATGCTCGACGCCGACGGATCGACCGATCCGAAGGAGATCCCGCGGTTTGTCGAGCGCGCTGAAGCAAGGTGCCGACTTCGCCAAGGGCTCGCGGTTCATGCCCGGGGCCGGCAGCAGCGACATCAGCCGGATGCGGCAGATGGGCAATTTCTGGCTCAACAAGATCGTCAACGTCCTGTACGGAACCCGGTACACCGACCTTTGCTACGGATACAACGCATTCCGTCGAGAGTGCCTAGCCGTGATCGGCCTCGATGCCGGGGGGACCGAAGGTGCCGACGACGGCTCGATGCAGTGGGGCGACGGGTTCGAGGTGGAGACACTCATCAACATCCGGATCGCCAAGGCCGGCTTGCACGTGTTCGAAGTGCCCAGCTTCGAGCGGAGCCGCCGCTTCGGTACGAGCAACCTCAACGCACTCTCGGACGGGATCCGGGTGCTGCGGACCATTCACGTCGAGCGCAAGCACGGGGCCCGCCGGACCTCCATCTCGGTGGCGAACCGGGAGCGGAGTGTCGGCGGCTCGTGGTCGACCCTGTCCAGCTTGACCGAAGAGGCCAGCTGATCCACCCCCGGGCGGACGTAGGCACACGGAGGTCAGGGGGTGCGTCCTGTCGGGACCGCGGTCCAGGACCGCCGGGGCGGACCAGGGCGCATTTTGGACGTTTCCGCAGGATACAGTGGTCTCCGGCGACCACTTCCTGGCTATCCGATGGAATGTGGGCCACCATCGGATAGGAAAGGCAGGATTCACCTTCGTGATGTCCAACGAGCGGGCAGTGCGGACGGTGGTGATCCAGGACCGGTCGAGGCTCTATCGCGAGAGCCTGCAACTGCTCCTGCCCTCGGTGTCGCCGCTCGAGGTCGTGCAGGTGGTCGCCGATGGTGATGCGCTGGCCGAGGTGTGCCTGTCCACGCGGCCCGACGCGGTGCTGTTGGAGGCCGCCGCCGTTCCCTGGAGTCCGGTGGAACTCGCCCAGCGCATCCGGAGGACCGACGACGAGCCGGTACTGGTGGGGACGTATCCACCGGACCACCGACGGAGCCAGTTGGTCGACCGGGTTTCCTGCGTGCCCCGGAGCGCCTCGAGCGACGTGATGGTGAGCGCACTGCAGGGAGGTGGTTCCGGAGTCGAGGCGGAGTCGACTCTGCCGTCGAACCGGGCCACGGCGGTGTCCGACAGCCTCACCCAGCGCGAATTCCAGATCCTCGCCCTGATCAGCGGAGGCTTCACCACGGCCCAGATGGCCGCCCGCCTCGGCATCAGTGCCAAAACCATCGAGAGCCGTCGACAGACCCTCTTCTCGAAGCTGGGCGTGCAGAACCAGTCCCATGCGATCGCGGTGGCGATGAGGTCCGGTCTGCTGGGCATCGGAACCGGCACCCACGGTGACCGGTGAGCCACGGGTTGACGGTCCGGCCGAACCGGGGCGAGGCCCACTACCGGCCGCCCTCGATCAGGGTGAGCCGGTTCACCTCCGGACTGCCCAAGGTGGTCATCCTGCACGATCACGAGTTCGTGCCCGAGATCATCCAGCTCCTGTTGGGCGGCCGGATCGACCTGGTGGCGCAGACCCGGTCGGGAAGGGCCGCCGTCGCCCTCAGCGAGCTCTTCCTGCCCGACGTCGTCGTCGTCGGTGAGCTGCTGATCGACGGGGTCATCGAGTACTACGTGCCGTCGCTGCTGATGACCGGCACCCAGGTGCTACTGGTTTCGGAGTCCCACGACAAGATGCGCCTGCTCGAGTTGGTCGAGCTCGGCATCACCGGCCTGGTCGATCACGGTCAGCCTCCACTGGACCTGGCCGATGCGGTGCTCGTGCTGGCGGCCGGGGGCGCGGTCCTGCCGTCAGATGTGGTGGCTTCGATCACGACCGATTGGCGCCGGAGCCGGCGAAGCGTTACCAATATGAGCCAAGGCGGCGACCTGACCGGCCGGGAGCTTGAGGTACTGGGAGCGATGTCGGACGGATTGAGTGCCAAGGCGGTGGCCCACCGATTGGGGATCGCCGTCAAGACCGTCGAAAACCACAAGACCCGAATCTTCGAAAAACTCGGCGTACGCACCCAGGCCCAGGCCGTGGCCTTGGTCATCGGTCAGAGCCAACGTCAAGGCGGCACCCCTTCCCCCGAGCCGCCTCTCTCGCTCACGTGAGCCGCCTCACCCGTCGAGGTGGACATCGAGCCCCGTCCATCGAAGTCGTCAATGGCATCGAAGTGCGGGGCTTGGGCAAGACCCTTCGGGGTCGGGAGATCCTCCACGACGTGGATCTCGAGGTTCCCCGCGGCACCGTCGCCGTCATCGAGGGTGACAACGGTGCCGGCAAGACGACCCTGGTCAGGATGCTGGCCACCGTGGTGTCTCCGGACACGGGTACCGCACTGGTCAACGGTTATGACGTGAAAACCCAGGCGCTTGACGTCCGCCGCTCGATCGGGATCAGTTTCGCCAACGAACGCAGTCTCTACTGGAGGATCACCGGCTTCCAGAACCTCGAGCTCTTCGGCCGGATCGCCGGCCTCTCCAAGCGAGTCATCGCCAGGCGCTCGGCCGAGATCTGCGACCGTCTGCACATCGAGGAGGTGGCCCGGGGACGGGTGTCGCAGATGTCCACCGGTCAGCGCCAACGGTTGATGGTGGCCCGATCGCTGCTCGGTGATCCGTCTGTGCTCATCCTCGACGAGCCCTTTCGGGGTCTGGACGAGGACGGTCTCCAGGCTCTGATCAGCCTGGTGGCCCATCGGGCCCAGGGGGGCACCACTGTCCTGATCGTGGCCCCACTCATCGCCGCGGTGCTCCCGGTCGCCGGGGCCACCTATCGAATGGACGCCGGCACGGTCAGGGCCGTGGCCGCGGAGCAGTTGCGCGCGCACGGCGGGGATCAGCTGTGAGCGTCTTCCGCATCGTCATGGCGGTGGCCAAAAAGGACTTCCGGACCGCCATCTCCTATCGGGTCGGGTTCATCTCCGGGGTCATCGCCTCCTTCTGGGGCCTCATCGCCTTCCGATTCGTGTCCAAGCTGGTCGACACGGGCCAGTTCGCGGGAAGCACCGTGGCCTACTTCCGGTATGTGGTCGTCGGCCTGCTGTTCGCTTCGATCCTCGAGCCCACCGCCATCGGCACTTCGGCCTCGGCCCGCAACGAACAGGTCCAGGGCACGCTCGAGTACATGGCCAGTCAGCCGGTGCGCCGCATCTACCTGGGCCTCAGCTGGTCCGCCTACGGCCTCCTGCAGTCGACGGTCATTGCCGTGATCGTGCTCTGCTTGACCATCCCGATCGGCTTCCGGGCGACCGACGTCAACGTGCCGGTGGTGGTGGCAGTGATCATCCTGTCGATCCTCGTCTTCGCCGCCGTGGGCAACATGGGAGCCGCGCTGGTGATCGTCGTACAGCAGGGCAGCGTCATCGTGGCCGGCGCCCTCAGCATCATCGGGGTGGTGAGCGGCACCCTGTTCCCCATCTCCGAACTCCCCGGCTGGCTGCAGGCCGTCTCCCATTTCTCACCCCTGACCTATGCCCTCGAGGCGCTGCGAGCGGCCACCCTGGCCGATCAGCCCTCCACGCCGTTCATCACCGATCTGCTGGTGCTGGCCGGGTTCGCCGTGGTCCTGCTGCCGGTGTCGGCCTGGGTTCTCGAGCATGCCTTCCGGGTGGCCCAGCGGCGGGGCACATTGAGCACGTTCTAAACCCAACTACGATGGAACCCGTGCCCAAGGCGGACCCATGACCTACCCACCGGAAGAGAAGCTGCAGATCAACGTCGATGCCGTGGTCTGGCGGGACGTGGGCGACGAGGTGGTGGTGCTCGAACTCTCGACCTCCACGTACCTCACCCTCAACGGCACGGCCAAGCAGATCTGGGACAGCCTGGCCAGCGGCGCCACCCTGGCGGCCCTGGCCGACGGCCTGGTCGACCGCTACGGGATCACCCCTGAGCAGGCCCGGGTGGACACCGAGTCGTTCGTGTCGGCATTGGCCGATCGTGACCTCCTCGTCAGCGACGGCTGAACCGGCGGCTCACGCCATGACGGCGGTGCCATACGGACGGGTCTGGCACCCGGCCGCCAATCCCACCGGCCTGTCGGAGTTGGAGGTGGCATCCGGCTTGGTGGTGGGCCCCGGGAACGGACCCCGATGCACCGCCGATCGCACCACCGACCCGGTGACCGTGCTGCGTGACCTGGCCCGCCAGTGGCTGTCCACCCCACCTTGCGTGGTCGCCTTCTCCGGCGGTCGGGACTCGTCCGCCCTCCTGGCCCTGTTGGTCGACGTGGCCCGGCGGGACGGCCTGTCCCAGCCGATCGCCGTCACCGCCCGATGGGACGACGACGCGGCCAGCGATGAGACCGAGTGGCAGCAGCAGGTCATCGCCACCGTAGGTGCGGAGCACTGGGAGGTCATCCGGCCCGGCACCGATCTCGATCTCCTCGGCGACGAGGCCACCTCGGCCCTCGAGCAGCTGGGCCTGATGTGGCCGGCCCCCGCCTACTCCCTGCGTCCCATGATCCGCCACGCCGTGGGGGGCGTGTTCCTGTCCGGGGAGGGGGGCGACGAGGCGTTCGGCCTGTGGCCCTACGGGCGCCTGTGGTCGACCGTGCGCAGCCACCAGGTGCCCCGGCAGTCCGATCTGAGGGCACTGGCCCTCGGATGTGCCCCTCGGCCCCTTCGCCGTATGCGGTGGCGCCACAATGTCCCTCCCTACCAGCACTGGCTCCGTCCCGGTGCCCTCCACCAGGTGGGGGAGGCGATGGCCGACGATCGGTCGGATGATCCTCTCCGCTGGGACCACTACCAGGTCAGCTCGCTCCGGCGGCGGGGCCCGGGCCTCACCTTGCAGACCCTCCGAGGGCTCTGCGCACTCGAGGGATCCCGCTACCTCGCGCCGTTCCTCGAGGCGCCATTCCTCACCTCGTTGGCCGGCTGGGGCGGCGCCCTGGGTCGAGGGGACCGTACGGCGGTGATGACCGCCCTCTTTTCCGACGTGCTTCCGAGCCCGGTGCTGGCCCGGACCAGCAAGGCCACCTTCGGCGGGGTCTTCTGGGGCCCGGCGGCCAGGAGCTTCGCCCAGCAGTGGGACGGCACCGGGCTCAGCGCAGACCTGATCGACGCGGACGCGCTCCGTCGGGCGTGGCTGGCCCCGGTTCCCGTCTACGGTGCGGCGCTCCCTCTCCAGGCTGCCTGGCTGTTCGACCGGTCCCAGCAGGGCGCGGCCCCGGACGGCAACCCCTAGGGGGTTCCTCCCCCGTTGGAGACCTTCCTTCCTCCGATGGCCTCATTTACGATGCCCATGAAGGGGCCATACGAAAGGAGTCGTAGTGGCTGAAGATCGCTACGAAGCGCCGAAGATCACCGTGCTGGGTGACATCACCGATATGACCCAGGCAACCAAGCCAGGCATCTATTTCGACATGCCGGGTTCCAGTGAGGGTTCGAAGACCCCTCCTCCCCCCGGAGCCCCCGGGACGGTGAGCTGAACCGCTTTCCGCTGTAGGCCGTGCCCGTTGGGTGTCGGCATGGCATCAGGCTCCCGAAAGGGAGCTTGATGCGCGTCAGGTCAGATGGCTGGTGCCGGACCAAGGAATCTGAACCTTCCGTGACAGCGTGACTACGGAAAGTGTTGAAGTACCGGATTTCAGCCACCCCCTAGGGGGTTCATCCCCCCTGTTTGCCCTGTTCAACGGCGTGTCCTGGCCGTACTATGCAAGGGTAAACGACTGACCAAGGAGAGGGGCAGCACATGGCAGACCAGAACTACGAGCCACCGAAGATCATCGTTCTCGGTGACGTGACCGAGATGACCCAGGCAACCAAGCCGGGGATCTATTTCGACTTCCCCGGTTCGGCCGAGGGTGCGAAGACGCCTCCGCCCCCGGGAGCTCCCGGGACGGTGAGCTGAACGTCACCAACCTGAGGGATATTTCTCTCGGATTGCGTTTGAGACCAGGCCCCCGTAAGGGGGCCTGGTCTGCGCGTGAGGTGGTCTCTTCGGTCGATTCCTCGGGCGAGACCATCCTCCTCCACATCCCGTCGGGCACCTATCTCGGATTGGACCAGTCGGCCGCTCGTATCGTCGAGCTGCTCAACCAGGACGCGGACGAGGCCCGTGCCGCTGCGGTGCTCTCGGAGCAGTTCGGTATCCCGTTCGAGCAGGCCCTCGGGGACGTCGGCGCGGTGGTGGCCGCGGTCAAGGGCATGTCGGCACCCCGGACCACCAGGGGACGCGTTCCGACCGTCGCCGGGGTCCGCTTGGTGACCCGCTCATGGTGGCGCCAATCATGGCAGTACCGGATCACCAGCCTCGAGGTGAGCGTGGTGGTCATGGCCATCGAGATCGGCCTCAAGCTCACCGATGTGTCCACCCTGGCCCGGCTGATCGGCGCGCCCCTGGCCACCGATGAGTCGCCGCCACCGGCCATCGGTCCCGACGACCTCAGCGGCTTCACCGGGCGGGAGCAGCGCGTGCACTTGGCGCTCTACTGGGTGATGGCCCGCTGGCTGTATGACGGGACCTGTCTCCGTCGTGCGCTGGCCTTCGGGTGGTTCCTGCGCAGGCGCGGTCCGGTCCTGCGGTTGGGCATGCTCGACGACCACGGGACCATCGCCCACGCCTGGATCGAAGTCGAAGGTCGGGCCTTCAACGCCCAACCGGTGACCGGTACCTTCGTCACCGGCAGCGCCGGCCGGCCCCCCGACACGCTGGGGCCGGCCGATCGGCCCGTCCCGTAGGATCTCCGGACATGGCAGTCGATGTGGGGATCGGTCTCTACGAGTGTTCGGGTCTCACGGTGGCATCGGACATCCCACTCGCCGCACCCAGGTCGACGATCGCCGACCCGGCCCGGGCCGACGTGACCGTGGTACTGGGGAACGAGGTGGACCCGCCGTTCGAGCGACCGTCGGTGGACGTGGTCGCCGAGCTGGTGGTGGGCAACTACCTCTGCTACAGCATCTGCCGGGTCGGTGACGGTTACGTGGCTCGGCTGCCCTGGATTGCCGACTTCCATATCGACGCCGACCTGCGTCGGGTGGTATGCCACCCGGTGGCGTCGAAGCAGTCGGAGGTGATTCCGATCATCATCCCCGGCACCATCACCGCCTTCCTTCTCTCCATGGATGGCCGTTGTGTACTGCACGGCAGTGCCGTCGACCTGGGGGGAAGCGCCCTCGCCTTTGTCGGGGTGTCCGGCCAGGGCAAGTCGACCATGGCGGCGATCTTCTGCGCCGACGGTGCCACCCTGGTCACGGACGACGTGCTTCCTCTCGAGTTCGCGGAGGTGGGGACGGGCCCCGGTCCCGTTTTCTGCCTTCGGTCCGGGCACGAGATCAGGCTGAGGGAGAAGGCCGCCTCGCTGGCTCGGCACTTCGGTGACGATGCCGTCCGCATTACCAGTGACGAGCGCCACGCCGTGGCCCCGCCGCCGTCCCCCTTCGAGCGGGTGCCACTGTCGACCATCGTGCTCCCACGCCCCGATCGCCAGCACCCCGAGGTCGGGGCCAGGCGACTCGGTGCGGGCGAGGCGTCGCTGGCCCTCGGGCGGTGCCAACGGATCGAGGGCTGGCAGGGCGCCGAACACCTGCGCCAGCAGTTCATCGACGTCGGTCGCATCGTGTCGGCCGTTCCGGTCTTCGAGGTATCGGTGCCCTGGGGCCCTCCGTTCGCCGATGACCTCGCCGGACGGGTGCTCGAAGCCTGCGAGATGCACGGGTCGCTCGACCATTTCGACGGAATCCGCACGACATGAGTGTCGAGGTCGAGGTGCTGGACTATTTCCGACAGCTCGGGGACGTCGTCGACCAGAGCTGGACGGCCCAGGGCCGCCGGGCGGACCAGCTGGCCGAGACGGCCACCACGGCCCTGCCGCGACCTGCCCACCCCGGACGGGCTGACCCCCCAGGTGGTGCTGAACCTGCTGACCGCGGGGGCGGACCTGCCCAAGCAGCGGGCATCCTCCGACGTGTTCGGGCAACCGCCCACGGTGATGTATCGGAGCGAGAACTTCGAGATTCAGGCCATCACCTGGATGGAAGGCACCACTTCGACCCACCAGCACGGCTTCGACGGTGCCTTCCGGGTGGTCTGGGGGTCGAGCCTCCATGTCGGGTACACGTTCGACCAGCAGGACTCGATGGCGGAGGGGCACCTCGTCACCGGACAGCTTGCCATGATCGAGCCGGAGATCCTCTGGCCCGGCGATGTCCGGCCCATCGTGGCCGGACCGGACTTCATCCACGCCCTGTTCCACCTCGAACGCCCGTCGATGACCATCGTGGTGCGGAACGGCTCCTCGGGCCTCCCGTTCCCGCAGTACGACTACCGCCCACCCGGGCTGGGCTTCGACGTCCTGGAGAAGGACGACCGGTTTCAGATGCGGATGCGCGGCATGCACACCCTCTACCGGCTCGACCCGGTCGGTGCGGCGACGGCGGCACGCGACCTCACCAAGTCCGAAGACCTCTGGACAGCGTTCCGGGTGTGCGACGAATGGGCGTTCGCCTACGGCGAGAGCGCGGACCTCTCGAATCTCATCGAGGTGCTGGCCGGCCGGGCCGGAGTCTTCGAGGAGCTGTTGCCCCCGATGTATGCCGAGCAGGTCCGGCGCGGCCGCCTATTGGCGCGGCGCGGTCTGCTTCGCGAGTCGCGCCACCGCCTGTTTCTGGCCCTCATCGTCAACCTGCCCGACCGGGCGTCCATCCATCGGGCCATGGAGCAGCTCTTCCCCGGTCAGGACCCGTCGAAGCTCATCGCCGACCTGGTCGAGGAGTTGGCCTCGCCCGAGTACCGGGGCATCTCGGGGCTCAGCCTCGGCGCCGACGAGCTGGCCATGCTGACCTCGCAACTGCGAGAAGGAGACGCCGACGACGCCCTGGGTGCGGTGTCGGCGCAGTGGAAGCCCCCGTCGCTGCTGGAGACCCTCTTCTCCTGAGCAGGCCGGGCCCGTACCGTCGGCCCAGGCACAACGGACCCATTTGTGACCTATACAGCCGGATCATTGTCTAGACTCCCTTTCTTCGGGCCACCGACATGGGGCCAAGGCCAAAAGGGTGCACACATTGAAACGTTTGGGAATCCTGGTGTTCGGGTCGGTGCTGATGGCGGCGGCAGTGATGGCGGGGCCGGTCACCGGTGCCGGGGCGGCGACCGGTACGCCACCCGTCGCACATTCCTTCGTGGGCTCGGCCCACAACGGCCAACCGTCATCCGGTACGCCGCTCGACGTGGCCGAGTTGTCTGGCCCTTCGGCTCCCCACCAGGCCAGCGGCGGCTCGGGCACCCTGGCCATCTTCCAGGAGTTCTCACAGAGTCCCCTCGTCATCACGGTGGACGGGGCCGCGCCGACCAGCCTCGGCTTCGGTGACTTCACCTACGGGTTGGTGCCGGCCGGCACGTACACCATCTCGGCCAGCCCGGGCACGAGCGGGACCGTCACGGTCGGCGCGGGCCAGTACGTGACCGCCCTGGTGTACCCCGCCCACCCCAGCGGCGCGGCGACGATCACCGGCTTCCCCAACAACCAGACCGCGCCGACCTTGGGCCAGTCGAGGATCGTGATCCGCAACACCGCCAACGTCGGACCGTTGGACATCTACCTCAACGGGCACATAGTCGCCTCGGGGCTGACCAACAACCCGGCGAACCCCACCAAAGTCACACCTCCCGGGGTGATGGCTCCGAGCACGATCACCATTCAGGCCGTCCTGGCCGGGGGTAACCCGGCGACCCAGTCCCTCACGACGGTGACGGGCGTCCTCTTGCCCGGCAACCTGTTGAATGTGTTCGTGGTGGGCGATTCGACCGCTTCCCCGAGCACGATCGGGCTCCTCACCAACTCCAACCCGTTGGGCACCGGGTACCGGCTCTACGCCGCCGACGGTGGCGTGTTCGACTTCGGGAACGCCCTCTTCTCCGGTTCCATGGGATCGTCACACCTGAACCAGCCGATTGTGGGGGCGTCACCGACGTCACTCGGCCTTGGCTACTGGCTGGTGGCCTCGGACGGCGGCATCTTCAGCTTCGGCGACGCCGGCTTCCACGGCTCGACCGGGAACATCAAGCTGAACAAACCGGTCGTGGGTATGGCCTCGACGGCCGACAGCGGGGGCTACTGGTTGGCCGCCTCCGACGGGGGCATCTTCAGCTTCGGCGACGCCCTGTTCCACGGGTCGTTGGGCTCCACCCACCTCAACAAGCCCATCGTGGGCATCGCCGCGACGCCGGACGGCCTGGGCTACTGGATGGTGGCCTCCGACGGTGGGGTGTTCGCCTTCGGAGACGCCGGCTTCTACGGCTCCGCCGGGAACATCCAGCTCAACAGTCCGATCGTGGCCATGGTCCCCACCGTGGACGGCAAGGGCTACTGGCTGGTGGCCTCAGACGGCGGCGTGTTCTCCTTCGGGGATGCGTCCTTCTTCGGATCGATGGGCGGCAGTCCGCTCAACCAGCCGATCGTCAGCGCCATCGCCACGCCGGACTCTCTCGGCTACTGGCTGGTGGCCGCCGACGGCGGCATCTTCAGCTTCGGTAACGCCGCCTTCTACGGCTCCACCGGGAATATCCAGCTCAACAGTCCGATCGTGGCCGGCAGCGGCATCGGCGCCTCGGTGTCCGACTGACCGTTCGGTCACCGGTCCGTTCCGCGTGTCGATACCTCGTCGGCTGAGGGCTGCGGATCGCCACTAGCTTGTGGGCCAGGGCGTGCGCCCTCGGCCTGGCCGGCTGGTGAGCGGAGGGGGTTCGGGCATGGCAGCGATGGACACGGCCGATCTGACCGCACCTCTGCTCGACCCCGAGTTCTACACCGGGGACCCGTTTCCCCACTACGCCCGCCTCCGGGCCGAAGCTCCCCTGGCCCACAACGACACCCTCGGGTTCTGGGTGGCCAGCCGGCATGCCGACGTGGTGACCGTGTCCCGGGACCCGGCGACCTTCTGCTCCAGCCAGGGGATCATGGTGTTCGAGATCGGCAGCGAGTACGCCACGCCTCCGACCATGATGCACACCGATCCCCCCGAGCACACCCGCTACCGGGGTCTGGTCCAGCCCGGCTTCCGGCCCACCTTCATGCGGGCGCTCGAAGACGGGATTCGGGCGCGCACGGTGGCCCTGGTCGACCGGCTGGAGCCCGGGCGCGAGGTGGACTTCGTCTCCGAGGTGGCCGTCCCGCTGCCGCTGCAGGTCATCAGCGACCTGCTGGGGGTGCCCGAGGACGAGTGGCCCCGCTTCTTCCGGTGGTCGGAGGCGGTGATCCCCGGGGCTACCGACTGGTCGGAAGAGGAGCGCATGGCCCTCAGCGGCGAGATGGTCGAGTACCTGCTGGCCGCGGCGGCCGACCGACGGGCCACCCCGGGCGACGACATCATCTCCGAGCTGGCTGCGGCGGAGATCGACGGTGACCGCCTGTCCGACGCCGAGCTGGCCATGTTTCTGGTGCAGCTGCTGGTGGCCGGCAACGAGACCACGCGGAACATGATGTCCGGCGGGCTGCTGGGCTTCACCGGGGCCCAGGGGGAGTGGGCGGCGCTGCGGGCCAGAACGGCGGCGTCGAGCCACCGGGCCCTCCCGCTCGCCGTCGAGGAGATGCTGCGTTGGACCACCCCGGTGGTGGCGTTCATGCGCACCACCACGCGGCCCACCCGGCTGGCCGGGCAGGACCTGGGCGCGGGGGAGCCCGTGCTGATGCTCTATGCCTCGGCCAACCGGGACGAGACCGTCTTCGGGCCCTCCGCCGAGCGGTTCGACAGTGGCCGCGATCCGAACCCCCACGTGGCCTTCGGGTTTGGGGCCCACTTCTGCATCGGCGCGGTCCTGGCCCGGCTCGAGGGGCGCATCCTGTTGGAGGAGCTGCTCGCCCGCTTCGGTTCCGTCGAGTCGGCTGGTCCGGTCGTGCGGGCCCCGTCGCCGGTCATCGCCGGGGTGAAGTCGGCCCCGCTGGTCTTCGGGGCGACGTAGCCAACCGGACCTACCGCCGATGGACCGCGGCGAGGCGCTGGCCCGGCCTAGGGAAGGTTCTTCGCCAATGCCGCGACGTCGGCAAAGAAGCGTTCGACCCATTCGTCGCTTGTGTCGTCCGCCTGACGCTGGGTACGGGGTTCGGGGATGACCACTCGATCATCCAACTCCAAGTGACCAAGGATGCCCTGCACGGCCGCATGGTACCCCTCGTCCGTCACGAGGTCCTCGTAGACGACTTCCAGGGGCGTCACCCCCAACGTGGCATACAGCTCACGCCAGGACCGCTCACCCTCGGCGATCATGTCCACCATCCGTGCGATGACGTCGAACTCATAGTGAGGTTGTCGACTGGGACGGGCCACTGCGGAGTCGTACAGCCACCACACCCCGTCTTCGACGGCTCGATGCCATGACACGGCCTGCCGCAGACGATCACGACGGGTCAAATGGATCACCTTCAGCCCCGGGAACGCCTCCGAGAAGATCTCCGCGTCGGTCATCCCGGCGAACCGGGGCATCTCCCGAAAGCGGGCGAGGGCCAACGGCACATAGCGCCACAGCATCTTGGCTCCGAACACGCCGTTGGGGGTCGACCCCAAGCGATACACGAGGCTGAGGAACTCGTCGCGAGAGGAGACTCCGTGCTGATGGGCGAGGCGGCCATTCTCCCAGAACCCGTCCTCGTGCGGCAGAGACTGGGGCCAAGTGAGAAAATACTCTTGGGGATGCCCGGCCGTACCGACATCCGAGAGCGTCTGGCACAACATCGTCGAACCCGACCGTGCGTTGGTGCAAACCAGATAGCAACGCTCAGGTACCGCCATCCACTTCATCTTTCTCGCGTGGCGTCACACAAGCAAGCTCGGGGACTCGAGCCCCCACGGTTCAAGCAACCGTCACCCAGACGTGCCCCACGACACCGCGCTCATTGGTTCGTGGTCCACCTGGGTGGCCCGCAGCCCCGGCACCTCCGTCGGACGGGACACCGGATGACGATGGCCGGCGCTACCGGGTGAGCTGGGAGGCTGATGGCTCGTGTTGGGCGGAGAGCCACCGGACCAGATCGTCGGCCGGCATCGGTCGGGCGAAGTAGTAGCCCTGGGCCACGTCACAACCGGTGGCGGCCAGGGCGTCGAGGACCTCGCGGCTCTCGATACCCTCACCCACGACCCGGAACCCGAGACTGTGCCCGAGCTCGGCGATGGAGTGGACGATGGCGGCATGGCCCGGTTCGTCGATCATGTCGGCGATGAAGCTCCGATCGATCTTGAGCTCGCCGATGGGCAGCGTCGACAGATAGCCGAGCGATGTCTGGCCGGTGCCGAAGTCATCGATGCTCACCCGCACGCCGGCCGCATTGAGCTCGGCGAGCACCGTGGTGGCCCGGTTCGGATCGGTCATCAGGGCCGTCTCGGTCACCTCGATGTAGAGCCGATCGGCTGACACGCCGACTTCGTCCAACGTGGCCACGATCTTGCCGGCGAATCCGGCCCGGCCGAGGTTCCGGGCCGAGACGTTGACGGCCACCGTCATACTGTCGGCATCCGGTCCGAAGTGGGTCAGGTCCTCGAGGGCCCGACGCACCACCCACTCGGTCAGCCGGTCGATGAGGTCGGTCTGCTCGACCTGCGGGATGAACCGGTCGGGGTAGAGGAGGCCCAGGCTCGGGTGGTTCCACCGGACCAACGCCTCGACGGCCTCGATACCTCCGCTGTCGATGCCGACCTTGGGTTGGTAGTGGAGCACCAGCTGATTGGATTCGATCGCGTGGCGCAGCTCGGACATCAGCGTCAGGTTGGCGGCGTCGTAGTGGTTCTGGGACGGGTCGTAGCGGACGACCCCGAGGTGCTGGGCCTTGGCCACGTACATGGCGACATCGGCCAGCTGCAGCAGCTCGTCGACATCGGTTCCGTGCTCGGGGGCGACCACGTACCCGATGCTGGCCTCGACGGAGATGGGCAGGCCGGCGATGCTGATCTCGTGCTCGATCACATCCCGCAACCGGAGGAGGATCTCCTCGGGCTCGCCCACGTCGGCCAGCAGGATCCCGAACTCGTCCCCGCCCAACCGGGCCAATGCGTCCAGCCCGCGGAGGTGGGCGGCCATCCGGGTGCTCAGGGCGGCGAGCAGCCGGTCGCCGTTGTGATGCCCGAGGGTGTCGTTGATCTCCTTGAACCGGTCGAGGTCGATGATGGCGATCGTGGTCGGCCGGCCGCGCTCGTCCACCCCGTTTGAGCTCGGCGGCGACCCGTCGGTGGAACAGCGTGCGATTGGGCAGGTCGGTGAGGGCGTCGTGCTCGGCCATGTAGGCGTTGAGCTTGACCTGACGCCGGAGCCGTCGGCCGACGGAGAAGGAGATGCCGAACAGCAGGATGTAGAGCAGCCCCAGTCCGATGGCCAGGTTCCGGTACAGGGTGTTGAGGCCGGCTTCCACGTCGGCATGGATGGGCGCGTAGGGAAGATAGACCTCGAGCACACCCACCGGGCGACTGGGGGTCCCCGCCCGGAGGGGGAGGTAGATCTCCACCGAGGACGGTCCGAGCGGTCCCCCGTCGTCGTTGTCGGCGTTGAGGTGGGTCACCCGCGCCTGGATGTCGCCGTGGCCGGCTTCGACCGCCTCGTCCTGGTCGTCATCGGCCGACGTACCGTGGAGCCCCGTCCCGTCGTCGGAGTAGACAACCTTCCCCGATAGGTCCCGCAGCCGTAGTCGGAGGACGTCGCCACTGCGGACGGAAGTGCGGACCAGCCGGTTCATGTCCGATGTCTCCGAGGGGAGCAGGCCCTGACTGAGCGGCCGCCCGTCGAGGACGGGCTCCACCGCGGTCTGGGCCATCAACACCGCCTCTGAGCGGCCCTGGGCCAGCCCCCGTTGGTCCTCCTCGTTCCGATAGCTGGCCGCCAGGACCAGCCCCAGGAGGATGACGGGGACCAGCATGATGGCGGCAAAGGTCGCAAACAGCTTGAGCGTCGAGTGGCGCGCTTCGGGTCCTGCTGGTCGCACTATCTAACATCGACCGATTCACCGGGCAGCTTGAGGGCCCGGCGCCTCGGGTAGCCTCATCGTCCGTGGACTTCGATCTGTCGCCCGAACTCGCCGCCCTCCAGCAGAGTGTCCGCCGGTTGGCCCAGGACAAGATCCGGCCCCGTGCCCGGGAGATCGACACGAGCGGCGACTACCCTGACGACCTCTTCGCCGCCTTCCGTGATGCCGACCTCTTGGGCCTCTGCCTGCCCACCGAGCTCGGGGGATCCGGGGCTGGAATCCTGGGGCTCACCGTAGCCATCGAAGAGGTGGCCAAGTACTCGAACGCCGCCGCCCTCATGCTCCTCCTGACCCGCCTGCCGGTGGGACCGGTGCTGATAGCCGGGAATGACGACCAGAAGAAGCGCTACCTGCCGGGGATCGCCAGTGGTGACCTCCGGGCCGGGTTCGGGCTCTCCGAGGCCCAGGCGGGAAGCGACGTGGCCGGCATGCGCACCCGGGCGGTCCCGGACACCGCCGCCGGTCAACCGGGCGGGTGGGTCCTGACCGGCACCAAGTGCTGGATGTCCGGCGTACGCGAGGCCGACTGGTACACGGTGTTCGCCAAGACCGGCGACCCCACCTCACGCGCCCACGACTCGATCACCGCGTTCATCGTGGAGCGGGCCTGGGACGGGGTGTCGGTGGGCCGCACCGACCGCAAGATGGGTGTCCACGGTGTGGATACCGGCGAACTGGTCCTGGACGGGGTACGGGTGCCGGCCGAAAACGTGATCGGCGAGGTGGGGGGCTTCCGGCTGGCCATGCTCGGGCTCAACGCCATGCGGCCCATCGTGGCCGCCCGGGGTATCGGCCTGGCCGAAGGCGCGCTCATGTACGCCACCGAGTACGTCAAGCAGCGCGAGGCCTTCGGTCACACCATCGCCGACTTCCAGGGCATCCAGTGGGAGATCGCCAAGGTGGCCGTGGACATCGAGGCCGCCCGGCTGCTCACCTACCGGTCGGCCTGGCTGGCCGATCAGGGCAAGTTCACCAAGGAGTACGTGCCCTTCCTCTCGATGGCCAAGTACTACGCCACCGAACTGGCCGTCCGGGCCTCGGGCCTCGCCGTGCAGCTGCTCGGCGCCGCCGGGTACATGGAGGACCATCCCACCGAGCTCTGGTACCGGGACGCCCGTCAGCTGACCATCGTGGAGGGCACCTCGCAGGTGCAGCTGGGTCTCATCGCCCGGGGCGTCCTGGCCCACGACCTCTGGTGGGACTGACCGTGCCGACCGCAGACACGGCCGGTTCGGGCCCCTTCGACGGGTTGGGCGGCTGGCCGGGCGTGCTTACCGACCTGCTCGCCGGAGCCGACTTGAGCGCCGATCAGGCCGAGTCGGTGTTCAATGAGGTGCTCTCCGGCCGAGCCACCCCCGTCCACATCGCCGCCTTCGCCGTCGCCCTGCGGGCCAAGGGTGAGTCGATCGGGGAGATGACCGGCTTCGTCCGGGCCATGGTGGCCAATGCCGTCCCCCTGGACCTGCCGGCGGGTTGGAAGGTGGTGGACACCTGTGGGACGGGGGGAGACCGCCTGCGCAGCATCAACGTGTCAACGATCGCCGCCCTGGTGGTGGCGGCGACCGGGGCCAAGGTGTGCAAACACGGTGGACGGGCCTCGTCGTCGGCGGTCGGCGCCGCCGATGTACTGGAGGCGCTCGGGGTGGTGGCCGACCTTGGCGCGGTGGGCGTGGCCCGGTGCATCGATGAGGTCGGCATGGGATTCTGCTTCGCCCCGAGGTTCCACCCGGCCATGCGGTTCGCCGGACCGGTGCGCAAGGAACTGGGCATCCCGACGGTGTTCAACTATCTCGGACCCCTGGCCAACCCGGGCCGGGCCCGGTACCAGGTGATCGGGGTCAGCAATCCGGCCATGGCCGACAAGATGGTCGGGGTGCTGGCGGCCAACGGCGCGGTCAACGCCATGGTCGTCTACGGCGACGACGGTCTCGACGAGCTGAGCACGACCGGCCCGTCCACCGTCCACCAGCTGGAGCGCACGGAGGCGGGCGGGTATGAGACGTCCCGGTACCGCGTGGATCCGGTCGAGCTCGGATTCGCCCCCGCCTCGATCGAGGACCTCCGGGGGGGCGACGCCGCCTACAACGCCGGCGCCATCCGCGACGTCATCGCCGGCCAACCGTCGCCGCACCGCGACATCGCCGTCCTCAACGCGGCGGCCGCACTGCTGGTGATCGGTCGGGTCGACTCCCTGCCCTCCGGGGTGGCGTTGGCCTGTGAAGTCATCGACGACGGCCGGGCCGACGCGGTGCTCGAGGCGCTGATCCGGGTGTCCCGTCAGGCCTCGGAGGAAGAGGCGGCGGGATAGGTTCCGCACCGGGTCAGATCCGACCGGCTGAGTTCGTCCGCCGGGAGGTGTTCGTCACTGGTCACCTCCGGGGGTGATTCCACTCGTCTGGCCATTGACGACTATGGAACGGCGGTTCAACCCAAGGGGGTACCTGGCTCGGTGGTCTGCCCGAACGTAGGATCGGGGCGGCCATGACGACTCATGCACCCCGAGCGACGGTCGTCGTCCCCTTCCAGCGCGAACACGATTTCCTTCGGGTACAGCTCGCCGCCATATCGGCGCAGGTCGGCCCCGCAGACTTTGAGGTCGTCCTCGTGGGGAGCGACACCGACTCCCAGACCCTGGCGATAGCGCAAACGTGGGTGGCGATGCATTCCTACGCACGTCTCGAGGTGTTCGAACGGTCGCTCCTGCCCGGCGCAGGCGCGTAACTTCGGAGCCGAGTTCGCCCGGTCAGACCTGCTCGTATTCTGCGATGCGGACGACGAGGTGAGTCCGACGTGGCTCGCCGCCCACCTCGCCGCGTTCAAGGAACCCGATGTCGGCGCCTCGGGCGGTCCACTCGACGAGAAGAAGCTGAATCCGCCACACGTACGACGTTGGCGCACCGAGCAGGTGACCGACTCCTTGCCCGAAGGTTGGTGGTATCTCCCGTACGCCCCGTCGTCGAACCTCGCGGTCCGCCGCACTGCGTTCGAGTCGCTCGGGGGATTCGATCCCCACTTGCGAGCGTTGGAGGATGTCGACCTGTGCTGGAGGCTCCTCGAGTCCAAGCTGAAGATCGTCTTCTCACCCCTCGCAGTGGTCGCCTATCGACACCGAACAAGCTTGGCCGTCTCGACCGCCCAGGCGTTCTGGTGGGGGTATGGATCTGTGGAACTCGTGCGGCGCTTCCAGGGTTCTGGACCCGACGGAGCGGCCAGCGGCCCCAGGTTGCCGAGCGGATCAATGGCTATCAAAGCCCTGGCCCGTGACGTCAGAGCTGCTCGTGCGCTCGGGCTCGGCCGGGCGGTGCGTCGTGCCGGTTACACGCTCGGCACGCTCTATGGCACCACGAATCGGGCGAGGCCAAGGCGTTAGGGCATCGTTGCTCGATCTCCGATCGGGTCGATGAGCTCGAGCCCTCTTTGGCCAGGGCATCGCCGGCCCACCCTCTGGGTGACTCCGATCAGGAGGTGACCGTTTCCCGTCGACGACCGGTCGAGGACTCGGGGCTGGTGCTCGACGCCCGGCCCACCGACGTGCGGGACCGGCGCCGGGTCGGCCCCGGCGGCTGGTTGAAAGGCGGGCGCCACTGCCGGGTGAGGCGGCCTTCGAGCGCGGCCGCGCTACGGGCACCCGAGCACACCCGGAAGTCGACGGCGTGGAGCTGGCGGAGCAACCGGCCCGGCGCTCCCCGCCTGGGCCCGGTGAGGTGGGCGCGGGCCTGGGTCTGCAGGTCGGCCCCGCTGCCCACGTAGAGGACGTGGCCGGCGGCATCGGTGAACCAGTAGACGCCACATCGGTGGGGAAGCCGGGTGCTGAGGCGGAGCTTCCCGGCGTGGGGATGGCCGACCAACCGGGGGAGGTCGAGGAGCTCGTCGAGGGTGAGGATGCCGAACGACCCGGCCCGCTCGAGCATGGCGTGGAGGAGATCGCCGGTGGCCAGCACGTCGTCGAGGGCCCGGTGGGACGGTTGGTGGGGGAGCCGGAGGCCGGCGGCCAGGGTGCCGAGCTTGCAGTCGGCCACCTGGTCCCGGACCAGCCGGCGGGACAGCGCCAGCGTGTCCACCTTGAGGTTGGCCGTGGGCTCGCGGCCGGTCGCCACCAGGGCGTGGTCGAGGAAGGAGACGTCGAAGCGGAGGTTGTGGCCGACCAGCACGGCGCCGCCGACGAACTCGAGCAGGGAGGGGAGCATCTCGCCGACCCGGGGGGCGTCGGCCACCATGGCGTCGCTGATGCCGGTGAGGGCGGTGATGAACGGAGGGATCCGTTGGTCGGGACGGACGAAGGTCCGGTAGGTGCCGAGCAGTTCGCCGCCTCGGTAGCGGGCCGCGGCCACCTCGGTGAGGGAGCAGGTGGCCGGTGAGCCCCCGGTGGTCTCGACGTCGATGACCACGAACGTGACCGCGTGGAGCGGGGTGTCCGGCTCGGCCACCGGGGGCCGGGGGAGGGTGTCCATCGGGTCATCGTAGCGAACACCTGTTCGATAGTGGGGCACCGTGGTGCCGCCCGGCGCGACTACCGTGTCTGCGGTGTCCAGCCAATCGCCTTCGAGCCCCTCGACCGTGACGCCCGATTCCCCGACTGACACCGGGGCGGGCGCCTCCTCGGGCCGCTCGGCCGGGGCCGGTGTCACCCGCTACCGCTGCGCGGCCTGTGGGAACCTGACCCGCTTCAACGTCGTGACCAATCGCCGCACCCGGGCCTACCACCACTTCTCCGTCGGGGGCGATCTGACCGTCGAGGACGTGGAGGTGCTCGACGAGTCGGTGGAGGAGGTGTCGTGCCGATGGTGTGGCAATGGCAACGCGATCGAGGTCGTCGGAGACGAGCCTCCCGCTCCCCGGTAGGGGCGGCGGCCGGCTCTCCGGCACCGGTGGACGGTCCGGACTCCGAAAGTCCCGCCCAACCGGCCCCGGTCGCTGGCCCCTGGGCCGATCCGGGTTTCGTGGCCGGCCTGCGGCCGATCCTGTCCGGTGCCCCGGTACCCTCGCCGTGGCCGGCGGTCGACGTCCTCGGGGTCGGACCGCACGGGCGACCGGTCGAGGTGCTGCTCGACGAATGCGAGGGCTACGTGTTGCTGGCCTTCTTGGCGACCCGGTGCCCGGGATGCGAGGAGTTCTGGAGGGAGATGGGAGGGACCGGGCCGGCCGGTCTTCCCGCCGGAGTGGCCAGGGTCATCGTGACCCGGGGCCCCGGCACGGTGTCATCGGACGAGGTCAGCGGCCTGGCGGCCGGCGGGGATGGCGCGCCGGTGGTCATGAGCGATCAGGCCTGGTCCGACTACCGGGTCCACGGGTATCCGTTCTTCGTGCTGGTGGAGGTGGGGACCCGTACCGTCGTCGGCGAGACGGTCGGGTTCGGTTGGTCGGACATCACGTCGATGGTGGCCCAGGCCGTCCGATGATCCCGTCCGACGCCTCTCCGGTCCGAGGATCACCCCAACGCTCAGGGTCGCGGGGGTCGGTGGTGAGGAAGCCCGGTGCCCTGTTGGCCTCGGGGCGGGACTCCGACATCTTCGAGTACGGACCGGACGAGGTGCTGCGCCGCAGCCGGAACGGCCGGTCCATGGCCATCGAGGCCCGGACCATGGAGTACGCCCGGGCCCGCGGCTACCCCGTCCCGGCCGTGTCCGAGCTCAGCGACGACGGGACCGAGTTGGTGATGGAACGGGTCGAGGGACCGGTGCTGCTGGCCGCCATCAGCCGACAGCCGTGGACCATCCGGCGGCACGGGGCCCAGCTGGCCGACCTGCACCGTCAGCTGCACGAGATCCCCGCCCCTGACTGGGTGGACGACGCACCGTACGGGTCCGGCGACCGGCTGGTGCACCTGGACCTGCACCCGCTCAACGTCATCCTGTCCCCCCAGGGTCCGGTGGTCATCGACTGGCCCCGGGCCGCCCGGGGCCCGGGGGATGCCGACGTCGCCATCACCTGGGTGCTGCTGGCCTCGGCCGGGATCCCGGCCGGACGGCTCAAGGCCGCCGTGTTGGGCCTGGGTCGGTCGATGCTGGTCGAGTCGTTTCTCGGCCCCTTCGACCGCGAGCCGGTCCGTGCGCTGCTGGGCGGGGCCGTCGAGTGGAAGCTCACCGACCCCAACATGACCGCACAGGAGCAGCAGGCCATGCGGTCGCTCGGTGGCTGAGCTCCGCCTCCTGACCGGGGCCGGACGCGACGCGGGTCCCACCTCCGAGTGAACGGAGACGGGACCCGCATCGGGACACGATGGAGCCGGAGCTCCGGGGGTCAGCCGGAGAAGGTGGTGCCCACCGCAGAGGCTCCGACCACCGGCTGGTTGAGCTTGATGCCACCCGACGAGCCGTAGAAGACGGCGTCACCGAAGCTGAACACGCCGCCGTCGGAGGCGTGGAGCCAGTAGCCGTTGCCGTCGGGAGTGGGCGTCATGCCCACCACCGGCTTGTTGAGGGTGATGTTGCCGGTGGAGCCGTGGAAGACGGCGTCACCGAAGCTGAACACGCCACCGTCGGCGGCCACCAGCCAGTAGCCCTTGCCGTCGGGCGTGGCGGCCATGCCCACGATGGGCTGGTTGAGCTTGATGCCGCCGGTCGAGCCGTAGAAAACGGCATCACCGTAGCTGAACACGCCACCGTCGGAGGCGACCAGCCAGTAGCCCTTGCCGTCGGGCGTGGGCGTGATGGCCACGATCGGCTTGTTGAGCGGCGTCGTGATGGCCGAGCCGAAGTTGCCGGCATCCCCGTAGTTGAGGATGGCCCCGTTGGAGCTCACCAGCCAGTAGCCGAGCCCGGCCGGTGAGGCCGGGGCCCCGTCCGCTCCGGGCACGTACGGCGTCGCCGCCATGCCCACGAACGGGTGGGTGATTGCCGTCCCTCCGGCCGAGCCGAGGAACGGTGCGTCGCCGAAGGAGAACACCCCTCCGTCCGCGGCGACCAGCCAGTAACCACCCTGGTCCTGGGTGGGCGCCATCCCCACGATCGGACTGTTGAGCTTGATGTTGCCGGTCGAGCCGTAGAAGCCGGCGCTGCCGAAGGTGAAGACCCCTCCGTCCGCCGCCACCTGCCAGTAGCCGGTACCGGGCACCGGGGTGTTGTAGACGTCGGTGCCTCCGGTCAGCGTGGTGATGGTGTTGTCGGGGACAACGGCGCCGCGAACGACGGGAATCGAGGTACCCAGCGGAACGCTGACCCCGGGGACTCCGCTGATCCAGACTCCGTAGAACTGACCGCTGATGGTGTTGCCGAGCACCGTGGTGTCCTCGATCTTCGGCGCGATCGGCGCCGGCAGCACGTCCACCCCGATGATGAGCCCGGCGGTGGTCGGAGGTCCGTTGGTGTTGCCCCAGTTGTTGCCGATGCCCTGGGCGTTGGCCTGGAGGAAGTTGTCCTCGATGGACGTGCCGGTGACCACGTCGTTCGGCGCGTGCGAGTGGACGATGATCCCACCCTCGTACGAGGCGCTCACGTGGTTGCCGGTCACCTGGGTGTTGCTCACCGTGGCGCCGACGGAAGCGGCGGCGACCACGATGCCACCGAGGTCGGGCGCGTTGTTGCTTGAACGTCCCGGTGCCGGTGATGGTGTTGTCGGTGATCACGCCCCCGCTGATGGTGCCCCCGGTGTTGTGGGTGGCATAGACGATGCCGCAGGACCCGAAGTTGGCCGAGATGGAGTTGTTGCTGACGGTGACGTCAGTGGAGTCCACCGGCGGACCCGACCCGGGGTTCGGTGCGCCCGGGTCGACGACACCGTCGTCGTTGACCAGGACACCCCCGCCGTCGTTGTTGTTGATCGAGTTGCCGTGCCGTGGGAGTCGTGCCCCCCACGGTCGAGTCGGTGACCCCGACGAGGACGATGCCGCCGGTCGAGTCCAGCCCCGGGCTCGGATCGATCCCGTTGCCGGTGATGGTCGAGCTCTCGACGGTGAGCCCGGAGGCGTCCTTGGCCAGGATGCCCTCGTCGCTGGCACCGCTGATCATGGCGCCGTTGATGGTCACGTTGTTCGCGGTCGGCGGGACGTAGACCCCGACGCCGCAGCCGGTGGCGTCGGGCACCGTGGTGATGGTCTTCAGCGTTCGTCGCCACCATCGCCGCGGTCAGTCCGATCGAGGGGACGGCGGTACACGGCGTGGTGGCGCCGGCCACCGAGGACCCCCCGAGGAACGAAGCTGCTCCGATTCCGGTTGCGGTGAGGCCGGCCGTGCCGATGGCAACGACGGCCCCCAGACGGACGAGGCGATTCCATCTCATGAGCACTCCACTTTCCGGAACCGCGTTCATCGCGCTCTGCGCAGCATCAGTTGACTGGCAGGTTGTGCGTTGCTACTTACCCAGCGAGACGCCGGCAGGGGGATGAACGGTGTTCCACTAGCCCGTGTTGGCGAGTTGATCCAATGAACGGTCACCTTTGGTGCCGCCAAGGTCAACGTAGCTCCATTATCTCCACCCGTGCGGGGATGGGCAAACGGATTTCACCTCTCTTCACCGGTGGAGGGCCGGAGAGGTGAGGCGGCCCGGGTGCGGTGAGCCGGATGAGACGATCTCGAGCGGTTATCTCACGGCCGGGCCGGCAGCAGCCCCACCGCCACGGCAGGGAGCGGACGGAAATTCCCACCAGGCGCTGGTCGGGGGCACAGCCGAGCCACAGTGCCGGCGCCCAGGCTCGTCGTTGACAGCAACCACCCACGAACAGCAACGAAGGAGCAGGACATGCGTGAGCAACTTTCCTACGTAGGGGACGATGCCCGACTCGACTCGGGTCCGCCGGCCCGGCCGAGGCGGCGAAGGGGGGTGCGGGTGACCAGCGCCGCGGTCATGGCTCTGGGCCTGAGCCTCGCCGGAGGCTCGGTGGCCGGAGCGACCTCCGCCTCCACGGGTTCGACGAGCTCGTCGTCGACGGGCTCCGGTGCCCCGATCGGCCGGCCTCCGATGGGAGGCTCGCCTCCGGCCGCCTTCGGCACGGTCAAGTCGGTCGGGGACAACACCTTCACCCTCACCGAGCAGGACGGCACCGTGGTCACCGTCAACGTGGGCAGCACCACCAGCTACCTCGACCCGGGCGTGACATCGCCGTCGTTGGCCAACGTGACGGTCGGTGAGCACGTGGCCGTGTTCGGGACGGACACCTCCGACGTGGTCGCCGCAACCAGGGTTGCGGTCGGGACGCCGCCGGCCGGAGGCAAGGGTGGCCCCGGTGGCGGTGGCCCCGGTGGCAAGGGCGCTGCTCCGGGTACCGGCGGCTCGCCTCCGGCCGCCTTCGGCACGGTGCAGTCGGTCGGGGCCAACACCTTCACCCTGACCGAGCAGGACGGCACCGTCGTCACGGTCAACGTGGGTAGTGGCACCACCTACTTCGACGAGGGCGTGACGTCGCCGTCCCTCGCCAACGTGACGGTCGGTCAGCACGTGGCCGTGTTCGGGACGGACAGTTCCGATGTGGTCACCGCAACCCAGGTTGCCATCGGCACACCCCCCGCCGGCGGCAAGGGTGGCCCCGGTGGCCAGGGTGGACCTCCCGGCATGGGCGGCACCCCTCCGTCGACCTCGTCCTCGGCCTCGTCGTCGGCCTCGAGCTGACCCCGGGGGTACCGGCTCGGCAGCCCTCCGGGCGGCCCACCTCAAGCAGATGGCTCCGTGTACGTCCCGGCGTTCCCACCAGGGTGCCCGGGACGTACACGCGCCGGCCGCAGGGGCGTGTCCGGGCGCCGTGCGCCCCGATGGCCGGTCCCGGCAAGCTGTAGGCATGCTCCACAGCTGCGCCCTCACCATGGATCTCCGACTTCCGGCCAGCGGCTCGCTGAAGGCCAAACGCACCGTCATCAAACACGTGGTCGAGACCAGCAAGTCGCGGTTCGGCATCGCCGCCGCCGAGGTCGGCTACCAGGACCGCTGGCAACGGTCGGAGCTGGGCTTCGCCGCCGTGGCCGGTTCCCACCGCCACGTCGAGGAGGTCCTGGACACCGTCGAACGGTTCGTGTGGTCCCACCCGGAGATCGAAGTGGTGGCCCAACACCGTTGGTGGCTCGAGACCGAGTAGGGGCCCGGTGCGCCGGCCGGTCACCCGCCACCCCGGCCCCTCACCCCAGGTCGGTCACTCGCCCCGGTCGGCCCGGGTGCCTATGGTCGGGACATGCCCGATCTGCCTGGCCTGCTGGCCGATCTCAACGCCGAGTACGAGGACCTGCACCGTCTGACCACGTCCTGGCCGGCGGATGCACCTGTGTGGGACGAGGCCACCCCGGCCGAGGGGTGGGCCATCCGTGACCAGATCAGCCACCTGGCCTTCTTCGACGATGCCGCTCACCAGGCCCTGGTCGACCCCGATCGGTTCACCCAGGAGGCCGAGGCGGCCATGGCGTCCGGTGACCCGATGCAGGCCCATCTCACCCGGGGGCGCTCGATCGACGGTGCCGAGCTCCGGTCGTGGTGGGAAGGGGCCCACACCGGCATGATGCAGTCGCTGGCGGCCGCCGACCCGAGTGCACGCATTCCCTGGTACGGGCCGCCCATGGGACTGTCGTCGTTCGCCACCGCCCGGCTCATGGAGACGTGGGCCCACGGCCAGGACATCGTCGACGCCCTCGGTCTTGCGCGTGACCCGACCGACCGGCTGCGTCACATCGCCCACCTGGGCGTACGGGCCCGACCGTTCTCGTACCTGGTGCGGGAGCGGGAGATGCCCACCGGGCGCATCGACGTGGTTCTGGCCGGGCCAACGGGTGCCGAGTGGCGGTGGGAGGTCGGCTCGTCCGAGCCCGGTGACCCGACGGCCCGGATCGAGGGATCGGCCCTCGACTTCTGCTGGGTCGTCACCCGCCGTCGCCATCCGAGCGACACCGACCTGCGGGTGGTGGGGGAGGACGCCCGCGAATGGATGTCCCTGGCCCAGGCGTTCGCTGGTCCGCCCGGCTCGGACCGGCCCCCGCTCCGGCATTGACGGCGCGGGCCGTCCCGAGCGGCTGATCAGCCGAACTCGCCGGCCGCTTCCGCCACCAGCTCGATGAAGGCGTCGACATCCTGCTCGGTGGTGTCGAACGACGCCATCCAGCGCACCACCTCGGTCGATTCGTCCCACACGTAGAAGGGGAACTCCTCCTGCGACCCGTTTGGTGACCTCCGGGGGCAGGGCGGCGAATACCCCGTTGGCCTCGACCGGGTGGGCCACGGTCACCCCCTCCACCTTGGCCATGCCCTCGGCCAGACGCCGGGCCATGGCGTTGGCGTGCTCGGCGTTGGTCCGCCACAGGTCGCCGGCCAGCAGGGCGGTGAACTGGGCGGCGACGAAGCGCATCTTCGAGGCCAGCTGCATCGACTGCTTGCGGATGTACCGGAGGGGCGACTCCTCGGCCGACACGGAAGGAGACCACCGCCTCGGCGCCCATGGCGCCGTTCTTCGTGCCCCCGTAGGACAGGACGTCGACCCCGGCGGCCGATCCGAAGGCGCCGAGCTCCACGCCCAGGAACGCCGCGGCGTTGGACAGCCGGGCCCCGTCGAGGTGCACCAGCATGCCGTGGCCGTGGGCCCAGTCGCTGAGGGCGACGATCTCCTCCACCCGGTAGCAGGTGCCCAGCTCGGTGGACTGGGTGATCGAGACCACCCGGGGCTGCACGTGGTGCTCGTCCCCGGTGCCGACGGCGGCACGCCTCCACCAGCTCGGGGGTGAGCTTCCCGTCCGGGCGTGGCCACCGGCGACGAGCTTGCTGCCGAGGAAGCGCTCCGGGGCGCCGCACTCGTCCACGTTGATGTGGGCGCTGTCGGCGCAGATGACCGCCTCGAAGGGCCGCAGCAGCGACTGGAGCCCGACCACGTTGGCGCCGGTGCCGTTGAAGGCGAAGTAGACGTCGGCTCTGGTCACCGAAGTGCCGCCGGAAGTGGCGGATCGCCTCGGCGGTGACCTCGTCCTCCCCGTAGGCCGGGACGTGGTCCCCGTTGGCGGCCACGATGGCGGCCAGGACGTCGGGATGGATGCCCGACCAGTTGTCGCTGGCGAAGGTCCGCCTGGTAGTCGGCCACCTCAGTCGCGCACCAACGGCTTGTACCGGATCCGGTGGGGCTGGTCGGCGTCGACCCCCAGCCGCTTCTTGCGGTCGGCCTCGTAGTCGCTGAAGTTCCCCTCCCACCAGCGGACCTCGGAGTCGCCCTCGAAGGCGAGGACGTGGGTGGCGATGCGGTCGAGGAACCAGCGGTCGTGGCTGATGACCACGGCGCAGCCGGGGAAGCGAGAGCAGCGCCTCCTCGAGGGCCCGGAGGGTGTCGACGTCGAGGTCGTTGGTGGGCTCGTCGAGGAGCAGCACGTTGCCCCCCTCCTTCAGCACCTTGGCCAGCTGCACCCGGTTGCGCTCGCCGCCCGAGAGCTGGCCGACCTTCTTCTGCTGGTCGCTGCCCTTGAAGCCGAAGCTGGCCACGTAGGCCCGGCCGTGGAGCTCCCGGTTGCCCACCACGATGCGGTCCTCGCCACCGGTGATCTCGTCGAAGACGGTGGCGTCCCGGGCCAGCTCGTCCCGGGACTGGTCGACGTAGGCCAACTGCACGGTGGCGCCGATCTCCAGCTCGCCGCCGTCGGGCTTCTCCTCGCCGACGATCATCCGGAACAGGGTGGTCTTGCCGGCGCCGTTCGGACCGATGACGCCCGACGATGCCCCCCGGGGGCAGGAGGAAGGACAGGTCGTCGATGAGCAGCCGGTCGCCGTAGCCCTTGACCAGGCCCTCGGCGTCGACGACCCGGTCGCCCAGCCGTGGCCCGGCGGGAATGGTGATCTCGAGCTTGTCGGCCCGGCGCTCGGCGGCCTCGGCCTCGGCCACCAGCTCGTTGTAGGCGTTGATGCGGGCCTTGCCCTTGCTCTGGCGGGCCCGGGGCGACATCCGGATCCACTCGAGCTCGCGCTGCAGCGCCTGCTGGCGCGACTGGTCGGCCTTCTGCTCGCCGGCCAGGCGGGCCTGCTTCTGCTCCAGCCACGACGAGTAGTTGCCCTCCCAGGGGATGCCGGCGCCCCGGTCGAGCTCGAGGATCCAGCCGGCCACGTTGTCGAGGAAGTAGCGGTCGTGGGTGACGGCCACCACGGTGCCCGGGTAGTCCTGCAGGGTGCGCTCGAGCCAGGCCACCGACTCGGCGTCGAGGTGGTTGGTGGGCTCGTCGAGCAGCAGGAGGTCGGGCTTGGAGAGCAGGAGCCGGCACAGGGCCACCCGACGCCGCTCGCCGCCGGAGAGGGTGGTGACGTCGGCATCGCCCGGGGGCAGGCGCAGGGCGTCCATGGCGATCTCGAAGGTGCGCTCGAGGTCCCAGGCCCCGGCGGCGTCGATCTTGTCCTGCAGCTCGGCCTGCTCGGCCAGCAGCTTGTCGAAGTCGGCGTCGGGCTCGCCCATGGCCGCGCACACCTCGTTGAACCGGTCGACCAGGGCCTTGGTCTCGGCCACGCCGTCCGCGACGTTGCCGAGCACGTCCTTGGTCGGGTCGAGCTGGGGCTCCTGGGCCAGGAAGCCGACGGTGAAGCCGGAGGTCAGGCGGGCCTCGCCGGTGAATCCGTCGTCCTCGCCGGCCATGATCTGCAGCAGCGAGGACTTGCCCGAGCCGTTGCGAGCCGATGACCCCGATCTTCGCCCCCGGGTAGAAGGAGAGGTTGATCCCCTTCAGCACTTCACGGTCGGGCGGGTAGAACCGCCGCAGGTCACGCATGGTGTAGATGTACTGGGCTGCCATACCGACCAGTGTGCCAGCCCGAGGCGATCTGTCGGTTCCGGTGTGGTCCGGCGGCCGGCGCGGCCCGGATCCGCCAGGGGTGGGTGCCAGCCGGCGAAGTACCCTGTTCCCCATGAGCGGAGCGTCGGTCGGGGCGACTGAGGCGGGCCGGAGGCCCGGCTGGGGCGGGGCGCAGTCCCCACGAACTGAACCGGCCCGTCGGTGACCCTCGAACCGGGGCTCGAGGCAGCTGGGGAGGACGAGGTGCCTAGCCGACCCGACCCCTCGACCGGCTCCCCGGATCCGACCGACGCCGACCGACCCGTCCGCCCCGGACGCACGGCGGTCCCGCCGGGCCACCGTGGTCGCCCAATTCGAGCGGCTGGTGGCGGCCATCCGAACCGGCGACGATGACAGTGGTCGAGAGCCTGGTGCTGGCCCTGAGTCAACGCAACCGGTTGCTGGCGCCCTTGGCCCTGGTGGTCGGCGCCTTCGTCATGCTGTTCCAGGGGGTCAAGCTGCTGGTGACCAACTGGCGGCTGACCCTGGTGCAGATCCTCCCGGCCATGTGGATCTGGGCGGCCATGCTCGACCTCAAGGCCCACGTGCTCCGGGGCAAGCACTTCCACCCCCTGTACGGGCCCCTGCTGATCCCGATCATCCTGGCCATCGCCACCATCACCGCGCGAGCTTCTTTCTCAATGCGGTGTTCGCCTTCTCCATCGCCAAGCCCGGCACACCGGAGATCCGGCCGGCCTTCCGTGAGGCGTACAGCCATCGAAAGACGGTGCTGGCCTGGGGGTTCGCCACCGGCTTGGCGCTGGGTTTCGCCACCATGGTGACCAACCGGTGGGGCGTCCGCTGGTTCGCGCTCGCCTTGGGCATCGTGGTCGCCGTGATGATGGTGGAGTACGTGGCCGTTCCCGCCCGACTGATCGGAGCCACGCCCAACCACTCGCGGCGGGACCAGCTCACCGCCTCGGCGTTGGGCGGTGCGGTGGGAGCGGTGATCTGTTCGCCTCCCTACGCCCTGGGAAGGGTGGCCCTCCTGTTGCTCGGATCCCACACGTTCCGGGTGCTCGCCATCGTTTTGCTGGCCGTCGCCGTGGTGCTGCAGACCGGGGCCACCAGTGCCGTCAAGGCGGTCAAACTGAGCGCCAAGCTGGTTACCGGCAAGCTCGACGACGAGGTCCCGGGTGGTGCGCCGCTGCTCGCCACGGAGGGGGTGGACGGGATTCCCCTGGTCGCCGGCACCGCCGTTCCACCGTTGCCGGGGACCTGAACGACTGAGGCGGGTCGTTGGCCCGCCGGTTGCCGATGAGGTCACGGCGGGCTGGGCGGGTCAATGCGGCCTCGCCGGATCTGACCACCGGAAGCGCTCCCTCATCCTCATCGAGGACGAAGAAATCCCAGCGTTGGACTCGGTCGGGGATCGCCGGTGGGGACCGGCGAGCTAGGTGGGGCGAAAAGGGCCGGGTCCGGAGCGTTGGTCGAAACGTGCGGATGGGGGTATGCAGCTTCACGCTCGACGGACCCAGCCTTTTGTTATCTATCGGCAGCCGTTCCCGGGGACTTGAGAAGAAATTTGGATTTTCTTTCGTTTTCGACTCAATTTCTGTGTTTCTCCAGCTCAGGAGGGTGTCACCGGATCGATATTTCGACTCGTCCGGCCTCAACCCACCCCTTCCGACCCCGGCATGACCGGTAGTGGGCCAAATCTTTCGTCACACCCGCCCGGCACGATCGGTCCATGGCACTGGCAACGGCTCCGACGACCACCACGGGCACCACCGACCCCATCGACTCCACCCTCCCCACCGGAACTTCCGACGGCGCCACCCCTGAAACCCTGGACTCCTCGAGCGAGGCGGCGGTCCTCAACTCGGCCATCGAGGAGATCGCCTCGTTCGTCTCGGGTTTCGAGGCCGGCCGCTACGCCGGCGAGGACGCCGCCACCCTGGTGGCCTGGTTTACCCGGGCCGAGCGCCTGTGCGCGGCGGGCAAGACGGTGGCCGCGGCCCGGGTGGCCGAGTCCCGTGGTCATCTGCGGTCCGGTCATCGGACCCCGGCCGAGTGGCTGGCCTCGGTTACCGGGGAGTCGATGGGGGAGGCCATCGACGTGTTGGAGCTAGCCGACACCTTCCGGGATCACCCCGACGTGGACCAGGCCTTCCGGGGCGGCAAGCTGTCCCGGGCCGGGGCCAAGCTGGTGGCCGGAGCGGTCCGGGTCAACCCCGAGGCCGGGGAGAAGCTGGTCGACGGGGCCCAGCACGACACCCTCCGCCAACTCCGCCAGCGGTGCCTGGACGCCAAGGCGGAGGGCCGGAGCGAAGCGGACGCGGCCCGGGCCCATGCGGCCATCCGGGCCAAGCGGAGGTGTCGGACCTGGACCGACACCGACGGGGCGTTCCGATTGGACGCCCTGCTCACCCCCGACGCCGGGGCCGCCCTGGCCGCCGCCCTGGCCGTCGAGTCGCACCGGCGCTTCGCCGAAGCCCGGAAGGCCGGCCACCGGGAGTCGAGTGAGTGCTACGCCGCCGACGCCCTGGTGGCCCTGGTCACCGCCTCGGGGGCCGGAGACACCACCGATCCGGTCACCGACCACAGGGGCCCGCGGGCCCCGGATCGGGGGAGCCCGGGCGCTCGTGACCCTGCGGGTCGATCTCGATGCCCTGCGCTCCGGGATCCCTGGGTCCCGGCGGGGTCTGCCAGATTCCCGGGGTGGGCCCGGTCCCGCTCGACACGGCCCGGAGCCTGATGGGGGACGCCATCACCACCCTGGTCATCACCAATGGGGTCGACGTCACCACGGTCTGCCATCTGGGACGATCCATCCCCCGGGCCCTGCGCGCCGCGGTGGTGGAGCGGGACCGGGTCTGTGTGGTCCCGGGCTGTGACGTCGCCACCGGGCTCGAGATCGACCACTGGATGGTCGACTTCGCCGCCGGCGGGCCGGCCACCTTGGCCAACCTGGCCCGCCTCTGCCACCACCACCACTATCTCCGCACTCACCGGGGGTTCCAACTGGGCGGTGGCCCCGGCCGGTGGCGATGGGAGCCCCCCACCACCCCGAAGGCCCAACCGCGGACCTCGAGGCGGAAGCCGCACCTCCGCTCCACCCCGGGGCCGACCCGCGGCGCCCGGACGGCCGATCCCACCGGCGACCCCGATCCACCCCGGTTCAACCTGGAGGAGTGAGGGCGGCCACCACGGCGGCAAACGGCTTCGCCGGAGCGAGCTCGGATCGGTGACGGTCGACCGATTTTCGTCGCAGACCGGCAGAAACTGTCGAATGACCCAAATCAGTGTCGGCCACGGATGGCGTTGCCGCTGGTGCGGGCCGTGGTGGGATCTGGAGGCGGAGGAATCGCCCAATTGACCGTGTGACGCGTCGGCCGCGATCCGGGTGAGGATCAGGGCGGCTGACGGACTCGATCGTACGAGCTCTCGTGCGACGGAGAGAATCGTCGTTGGATCGCCCTTCACCCGTGGAGGCATTTTCTGTTGTGATGCAAGGAGATCTGAACCGTCGCTGGCGTGGGCGGTCACCGTTCGCAAACGAATCGTTGCTCCGTGCAAGGTCGACGACAGCGTCCGTGCAAGGTGATCGCACGATGGTCTGGATGTGTCGCTTCCCCCATGCAGATGTCTGAAATCCGAGCAGGGTGTCCCAAGCTCGGTCGCGAGAAAGTCCCAAAGTAGTTGCACCTCAGGTGCAACATCTATTGCGGTAACTCCGGGCTACTCCTATGGTCCGGCCCCTATGAATCTCGGTGCCCGTCACCGCTTGTCGAGGTGGATCGCAGCCCCACGTCTCGCGGTGGCTGCCGGTCTGGCGCTGTGCGCGTTGTCGACGGCTGCGTGCGCTCACTCCCGCTCGGCCACCGGTCGGGCCAATGGTGTCGGCCGAGCTGCAGGCAGGTCGGCATCATCATCTCCAGATGGAGCCCATCCGGCTTCTCGGTTGCTGGAGTCCAGCCAGGTCCTCTCGGCGTGGTGGGCGGCACAGGAAGCGTTCGATACAGCTGCCCTTACTGCTGATTCCTACCAGCCGAGCCTGGCCGCCACGACGGTCTCACCCCAGCTGGACCTCAGTCGATTGCTGCTGGAGCAGATGGCGGCAGCCGGAGAGTTGGGACAGGGTTCTGTCGACAACGGCCACCCGCGGGTGCTGGCCATCGACGGCAACGTTGCCACCGTCCGGTCGTGCGTGGACGACAGCGAGATCGCCGTGTTCGCGGCTACCGGTCAACCGGTGCCCGGCATCCTCGGGGAGAAGGACTTCGAACTGTTCACCTCGACGATGGAGCGGGGCACCAATGGCTGGAAGCTATCCGCACAAGCGCTGGGAGTCGGGCAATGCGGCTGACCCTGAGGGTCCTGATGGCGCTGGGAATCCTCGTGTGCGCCACTCTGGTTGATGCCGCGGTCGCTCCGAAGGTGGCTCGAGCAGGGGTCGCGATCGGTGGCGCGGGTACCGGCACCATCGGTGTCGGAGTGGGCGATGGGGGAACCACGCCCGGGTCTCCCGGCGGCGGCACCGACGGCCCTGGCGCAACGGGGGCACGGCGGAGGCGCTCCGGGCCCGGATCCTTGGACCTGCACCTATCTCAAACTGGTACTCAATGACGTCGGGGGCTTCGCGCCGGGCGGTCCCACTCCGGGCAGCTGGTATTCGGTCACCTGCACCAACCGTACGACCGGCGCCAGCTGGACCCAGACCGAATGGATCGCCGATCAGGCCCCAGCGTCGGCGCCGCCGGTCGACCCCCATGCCCTGGCGCTGGAAGCCCTCAAGTCCCTCCGTCTGCCCGCACCGACCGGTCATTTCGATCCGGCGGGGACCTCGGTGGTCAATCTGCCGACATGGTTGTGGATCGACAACGACATCTGGCACACGCAATCGGTGACCGCCACGGCGGGGTCGGTGAGCGCCACCGCGGTGGCCACCCCAGTCTCCGTCACCTGGTCGATGGGCGACGGCGACGTGGTGACCTGCGGGGGACCCGGCCTCCCGTTCGTAGCCTCCGAAGCGCCGGGAGGACCGGGCTCCCCGTGCACCTACACCTATTCGGAATCTTCTGCAGGGCAACCCTCACCCGACGGAAATCCCGACGATGGAGCGTTCAGCGTGCAGGCAACGGTGGCCTGGTCGGTGTCATGGTCAGCACAGGGAGCGGTCGGAGGCGGTGCGCTTCCCAGCCTCTACACGTCGACGTCCTATCGACTGCGCGTCGAACAGATCGAGAGCATCAACTCCGAGGATTCCGTCACCTTCGGTGTCGGGTCGATCACCAGATCGATCAATTCATGACGGCGACCTTGGAGCGAAGCTCGTCCTCTTCGACGTCCTGGCCCCGTTCCCGACGAGGCCAGCCGGCTGCCCACTCCTCCCAGGAGCAAGCGACCGTTGATGGCCGCCGCCTCCGCACTGGTGGTATTCGCCAGCATCGCCGCCTTCTCCGGCATCTACTCCTCTGCCGGTCATCAGTCTGCCGTCCTCATCGTGACCGGGACCATCGAGCAGGGTCAGCGCATCAACGCCGCGGATCTTGGCCAGGCGAGCATTTCCATCTCCAAGGGTGTCGATCCGATCCTCGTGGCGGATGCGTCGGAGCTCTCCGGAAAGCGGGCATCGGTGACGATACCGGCCGGCTCACTCCTCACGCTCGGTGACATCACCGGATCACCGGTGGTACCGGCCGGCGACGCGGTGGTGGGCATCGCGCTCAAAGCCGGCCAACTTCCCTCGACCGGATTGGTCGCTGGCGAACAGGTGATGGTGGTGCAGACGGCGAGCCCGGGCGCACCGCTGAACAGCGCCATTGACCCGAGTGGCACCTCGTCGGGCGGATCGGGCGCATCGGGCGACGATCCGACCGACTCCGATGGCGATGCCGGATCCACCGGGGTCCTCGTGCCCCAGGCCACCGTGTTCGATGTCGAGGCTTCCCAACCGAACGATGCCGACGGTGGTGCGACGCTCATCTCGATCGCGGTGGCATCGACGTTCGGGGCGGTGGTGGCGACCGCGGCGGCAGCCGATCAGATCAGCGTGGTCCTCCTCCCTGACGCCGCCTCCACCACCACCGCCCAGTCCTCGGCCGCCGTCCACGGACCATCCGCCGACGGTCCGCACGCCGGCATCGCCGAGGTGGCAAGCGAGCGGTTCGCTCTCGTGACCGTGATCGCCATGGCGTCGGTCAAGGGCGCACCGGGCGTGACAACGCTGGCGTGCCTGGTCGGCGCGACGTGGCCAACAGATCGGGCCGTCCTGGTGGCCGAGGCCGATCGAGGTGGTGGCGATCTCGCCGCTCGGTTCGGACTGTCGTCCAAATGTGGATGGTCCACATTTGCTTCGGCATCGAGGCGAAGTCCTTCGACGGTGGCCATTGCCCCTCATCTGCAGCGGTTGCCCGGCGGCCTCTCCGTGCTGATCGGCCCGACTCGGTCTGAGCGAGTTGAGGACTCAGGGATGATTGAAGCGCTGCTCTCGGTGCTCCCCGCCCAACCGGAGGGACCCTGGGACGTGATCGCAGATCTGGGGCGAATCACCTCAGGTCAGTTGCTGGCGGGAGGTTGGCTGCAACGATCCGATGCGGCGGTGATCGTGGTCCGCGGCGACGCTCCCTCGATCCTCCACGTGAAGGAGAGGGCCGCTGCGATCAGACAGCAGTCCGGCGACCGATCGTGCCTGGTAGTGGTGGGAGCGTCCCGATACTCGAACGCGGAGATCGAGGAGTTCACCGGGGTCACGGTGGCCGGCAACGTACCCTTCGAGCCCGACGTTGCCGCCGTTGCCACCGGCGAGAGGGGAGGCCAGCGCCGCCTCTCGCGCTCGCTGCTGGTGGAATCCGCGTCGCGCCTGGCCCGGACCTTGAGCGGAGCCAACTGGGACCCGGATCAGGCGACTGATCCGAAGGGCGCCCAACCACCCCTCCCGGCTCCGATCGAACGGTCACCGCTGGGGCGAATTCGTGGCTCATTGCGTGTGGGCCAGTTCGTCCGGTCCCGGAGGTCCGGTACTGACACGTCCTCGGCATCGGAAGCGACGGACGTGACGGAAGTGGAGACGGAAGCAGAGCAGTCACACGCCGGGGCCCACCGGTGAACCGAGAGCTGGCAGCAGCCATTCGCACCCGTGTGGCGGAGGACCTGGCCGGTCCCGAGGCGGCGCAGCTGATCGGTGATGATCGACGCGAGTTCGCTCGTCAGCAGATCTTCGTCCACATGGACGTCTTGGAGGAGCCCATGGAGGCTTCGTCGGATCGGGGTGCGGACGCCGAGGTGCACCTGGCCCGATCGGTGCTGGATGCGCTCTTCGGCATGGGGCGCCTTCAGGAGCTCATCGACAATCGGAGCATCGAGAACATCGACATCAACGGATGCGATCGGGTATGGGCCACCTTTGCCGACGGCACGAAGCAGCTGATGCCGGCGATCGCCGACTCCGACGAGGAACTGATCGACATGGTTCGGGCCGCGGCCAGCCGATTCGGGCTCTCGGAGCGACGCTTCGATCTGGCCAGACCGGAGATCGACCTGCGCCTGCCCGATGGAAGTCGACTCTCTGCACTGATGGCGGTCACCGCCAGGCCGGCGATCTCCATTCGACGCCACCGATTCTCGGACCTCACCCTCGCCGATCTGGTCGAACTCGGGACCCTGGATGAGGGTCTGGCCGCGCTCCTCCGAGCCGCGGTACGGGCCCAGAAGAACATCATCGTCTCCGGCGCCATGAATTCGGGCAAGACCACCCTCCTCCGCGCCCTGGCCGCGGAGATTCCACCCCGTGAGCGCATCGTCACCATCGAGCAGTCCTTCGAGCTGGGTCTGGATGCCGCGACCGACCGGCACCCCGACATGGTGGCCCTGGAGGCACGGCCGCCGAATGTCGAGGGGGAGGGCCTCATCACCGTCGCCGACCTGGTCCGACGGGCGCTGCGGATGAACGCCGATCGTGTCATCGTGGGTGAAGTCCTGGGGGACGAGATCCTTCCGATGCTCAATGCCATGAGCCAGGGACGATCCGGTTCCATGTGCACCATTCACTCGGATTCGTCTGCGGGCGTGTTCCGCCGGATCGCCTCGTACGCGGTGCAGGCTCCTGAGCGGCTTCCGCTCGAAGCCAGCAATCTCCTGATCGCGGGCGCTGTCCACCTGGTCGTTCATCTGGATAGTGTCCTCGATGACGATCGGCCCTTCGCCGCCCTGCGGGGCGCTTCCGGCCGGCTGGACGAGGGGGCCTGGAGCATCAGCGAGGATGGCGCGGACGACCTGGGCTGTCCGGGGGAGTTCTTCGCCTCAGAGTCGGGGCGGCAACGCTTCGTGTCCTCCGTGCGCGAGGTAGTGGACGCCGAAGGAATGCAGGTCGTCTCCAACGAGGTATTCCGTCCCGGTCGGCACCGGAGGGCTGTGATGTCGTCGCCCTTACGGGCCGAGACGCTCTCGGAGCTCAGCCGGTTCGGCTATCAGCCCGACGGAATCGATCCTTTCGGGATGTCGGCATGAGGGCCCTGGAGATCCTGCTCGCCGGGCTGTTGTTCGGGCTCGGTGTCGTCGGCATCGCGCGGTCGTGGCCAAGTTCCCGGCTCGATCCATCGTCATCGGCGACCGTCAGCCGATTCCGCGAGGGCGTCCGCGGCAACGCTCCGCTGGTGGGCCTGGCCGCAGGGGTCGGTCTGGTGGTCGCCTGGATGACGGGATGGCCCGTCGCCCTACCGATCGTCGGGGCCGCGGTGTTCGGTCTTCCCAAGCTCTTTGGCCAGACCTCCAGCTCAGTGTCCATCGTCAAGATCCAGGCCATCGCCACCTGGACCGAGATGCTGCAAGGGACGATGGCAGCTTCCGCCGGTCTCGGGCAGGCGATCATCGCCACCGCCCCTCTCAGCCCCCCGCCGATTCGAACGGCGACCAATCTTCTCTCGGCTCGATTGAGTGCCGGTATGCATCCACGCGGGGCTCTGCTCCAGTTCGCCGATGAGCTCGAGGATCCCTGCGCCGATCGCGTGGTGTGCGCCCTCCAACTGGCCATCTCGGCGAGGGCGCAGCACCTGGGAGACCTGCTGCTGGCGCTGGCTGACTCGACCCGGGACGAGGCGGCCCTCCGTCTCCGCATCGAGACGAGTCGGGCATCCGTGCGCAGCGGAGTCCGGACGGTCCTGGTCTTCTCGGTGGCCTTCGCCGTCGCTCTCTGTCTGTTCGCCCGTACCTACCTGGCCCCCTTCGGTTCGAGCCAAGGTCAGGTGGTCCTTCTGTTGGTGGGCGCCCTCTACGGGTTTGGGCTCACGTCCATGGTGGCAATGGCACGACCCACCGCGCCCACCCGCCTGCTGGGTCACCAGGTGGTGGAGGAATGAACAGCGCCGCGATCCTCGGCGCCATGGCCGGGCTCGGATGCGTCGGCCTCTTCCTCGGCCTCCGGTCTTCCACCCCCTCACTCCACGCCGTCGCCCTGGGCGTGGATCGGCCGGTCGACCCCACCACGGACCCCCTCGGGTCGCCGGACCGGTCGATAGCCATCGGCCGTTGGGGGATCCGGAAGATCACGGCCGACGGGTCGTGGATCTCCGAGAAGTGGGCTGCCCTCGCCCCCAGTCTGGCCATCACCGGCGAGTCCCCGGAGCGAATGGTCTCGAAGGGACTGGTGTTGGGAGGCGCAGGCCTGCTGATTCCACCCTTGCTGTGGATCGCCGCTCCCTCCGTCGGCATCTCTCCCTCGATTGCTGTGCCGGCCGTCGCCGTTTTGGTCGCCGTTCCCATCTCAACGCTGTGGCCCATCCTGTCCATGCTCCGTCGGGCCCGCACCCGCCAACAGCATGTCCGGGTGGTGACGGGTTCCTTCGTGGACCTGGTCGTCTTGGGGTTGGCCGGAGGGGTCGGCGTCGAAGGAGCGATGATGGCGGCCGCGCAGGTCAGTTCCGATTGGGCGATGAAGCGGATTCTCCGCACGCTGTTGATGGCGAGGGACAGCGGCCTGTCCCCGTGGGTGGCACTGGGTGACCTGGGTCTGGAGATAGGCGTCGGCGAGCTCGTCGAGCTTTCGGCGACCATCCAGCTGGCCGGCACCGAGGGGGCGCGGATCCGCCGGTCCCTGAGCGCGCGGGCCGTATCGCTTCGGCGGCACGAGCAGGCGGAGGCAGAGTCGGCGGCCAACGCCACGACCGAACGGATGTTTCTGCCGGGCGCTCTGCTTCTGGTCGGCTTTCTCCTCTTCGTCGGCTTTCCGGCATTTTCACGGATCCTCGGAGGGCTCTGATGGCCTCTGAGGGCGACTGGTCGACAGACGGAGATGGCCTTCGCGCCGTTCCTGTGCCCGCCCGCGCCCTGTCGGGCCCGGCCAGCCGACCAGTCGATGAACCCATTGAGACAACAGGAGAAAGGCATCTTTACGATGATCGACCAAGCAATGATCCTTTGGACCTACCTACGGGCTCGGGTTGCCGCTTCCGGTGGTTTGGACGAGCGAGGAACCGTGGTGGAGACCGTCATCCTGACCGCCATCTTCGCCGCACTGGCCATCGCGGTCGGCGTGATCATCGTGACCAAGGTGACCTCGAAGGCCAACTCGATCAACCTGGGATAGCGATCGGGCGGGCAGAGCGACCTTCCCGATCTGTCGATGAAGCCGGTCGGAGTCGGCGACCCGATTCCCCCCTGCTGGACGTCGTGGCGGACGAGCAGATTCTGGGCTGGCAACTTGAGGCCCGTGGGGTCCGTGGAATCCGTCGCGTCCCTCGGCTCCGTCGCCGGTGCGATGACCGGGGCTCGACGGTTGTCGAGTCGGTGCTCATCGTCCCGGTGGCGATGCTGCTCCTGTTGCTCGTCATCCAGTTTGCCTTGTGGGCCCACGCGGCCCAAGCCGCGCATACGGCCGCATCCGAGGGCGACCGGGTGGCCCTGGCCCAGGGCGGCGGGACCGCGGCGGCGATCAACCAGGCTGAGTTGGTGCTGCGTGCGGCCGGGTCGGATCTCCAGTCGTCGAAGATCGTGGTCACGCTCCTGCCGGGCGATCAAGAGCAAGTGAGCGTGACGGGTCGGGCGACGTCGATTCTCCCCGGATTCCAGCTTCGGGTGTCGTCGGTCGAGGTCGGCCCGGTGCAGGAGTTCAGGTCGGCGGAATGAGTCGCCGTCGTCTCGATCAACAGGGCAGCCTGACCGTGGAGTTGGTGGTGCTCACCCCGGTGCTCTTCCTGCTCGCCCTCATGGTCGTGATGTTCGGCCGGGTGTCGGAGTCGAAACAACGGGTGGTCGAGGCAGCCACCGCAGGAGCGGACGCCGCGGCCGTGCTTCCCAACCCCGGAAGTGCGGGAATTGGGGCATCAGTCGATGCGGCGGTGGAAGTGGCCGGTGGAGACCAGTCGTGTGTCCATGCCCACATCTCCACCGACGTGAGTCACTACTACCCCGGTGGCTTCGTCACCGTTACCGTGCAGTGTCAGGTCGGACTGTCGGATCTCTCACTTCCGGGCGTTCCGGGATCGACGACGGTGCAGGCATCGGCTGTTGCTCCGATCGATCCGTACCGATCGGTGGGCTGATCCGCCGATGGGCGTAGACCGCAGATCATCGGGCCGACACTCCGAGGTCGAGGAGATGGGGTCGAGACTCCGGGTCGGAACCCGCCGAGCGGTGGGCTCACCATGGGATCGGCCCGGGATGGGGCGTGATCGGGGGTCGCTCAGCGCCTTCGTGGCCCTTCTTCTGGTGGCGATCTTCGTGCTGATGGGCCTGGTGGTTGACGGAGGTCTGGCCGCCAGCGCCCGAGAGCAGGCTGCCGAAGAGGCCGCGCAGGCGGCCCGTGCCGGTGCCGGATCGATCTCGGTGGAGGCCCTCCGATCGGGCCAGCTGCAGATCGACGACGCGGCGGCGATCGCCACCGCGGAGCAATTCATGGTTGCTGCCGGCCATCCGGGGGTGGCCACCGTATCGTCCGGGAGGGTGCAGGTAGAGATCAGCTACCGGATCCCCACGGTGATATTGGGAATCGTCGGCGTCACCACCCTTCCGGTGAGTGCCACGGCAACCGCGGTCGACGTGAGCGGAGTGACCGAGGGCGCGCCGTGAGCATCTCGACGGCTCGGGGGGTGGTGCATCGGCGGTCCCGACCGGCACGGCGGCACGGCACGTTGTGGGCGGTCCTGTCGGCCACGACCCTCGTGGTGATCGTCCTCCTGGTCCCCGTCGCGCTCTTCGTGGTCGGCGGCCTGCCCTTCTCCCACGCCCGTGGTCTTCTTTCCCTTTTCCACGGAGGTTCCCCGCACCCGGACGACCGCCGGCTCGTCGCTCGCTGGTTGTCGTCCGGAGCCCTGACCCTGGTGTGGGTCACCTGGGCATGGATGACCTTGTGCGTAGCCCGCGAGCTCCGGTCGTGGATCGTCGGACGGTCGTCGCCGGCCCTTCCGGCCAGCAAGACGATGCAGTCGATTGCGGCCTGTCTGGTGGGCACGGTGTTAGCCATGTCGGCCACCGGACGTCAGTCGACGGCGCCGCGAGCGCTCCACCGGTCGGCGGCTGCCGTGGTGTCTGGTCCACCGCCCTTGATCAATGTGATCGACGACCTGGATCTGCTCACGGCAGGATGGGCTGCTGACCGTCAACGATCGTCCCCGTCATCGGGACCGCCCCCGACATCCAGTGCGCCGACCCGTTCGTCGCCGCAGGGTCCAGGCCCGTCACCCGCCGGAGGCCCGACGCCGCGGGCCGCGGCGTCCGAGCCGGGGTTGTCGGGGAGGCACGGGAAGGACGAGATGCCCCAGTTCCCGCCACAGATGGATCAACGGGCGTCATCGGGCCTCCCGGCGAACGGAGCCGATCCGAAGCCGTCGGAACCCACCCTGCATCGGGTGGGTCCCCGCGAAACACTCTGGTCCATCGCCTCCGATCAACTTGGGTCTTCGTTGCGGTGGAAGGAGATCCTCGCCCTCAACCTCGGAGTGCGCCAGTCGGATGGTGGTGGGCTCGACTCGACGCACTGGATCACACCCGGGTGGGATCTTCGGCTGCCCGACGGGGAATCCCCGTCGCTTCCCGAGACGGCCGAGAGGGTGCCTCGGGCTCCCAGGCGTTCCATCACCGCGGCGTATGCGTCCGGGATTCCCACCGAGGTCAGCGAGCCCGTTCGGGCCACCATGCCAGTAAGTGCGTCGTTGTCGCCAAGCGCCATCGGTGCCGGTGACCCCAAGCACGTCCCCCGCCAGCCTCCGCCGACCCCGCTGGGGGCCGGAGTCGTGGGGGCTGGAGTCGTCAGTCTGCTGGATCGGATGCGGAGGGCACAGCAGCGGCATCGGGGCAGGGGGATGTTCATTCGGCTGCCCGATCGGCCTCTGGCCGCGTTCGAACAACGCCTTCGGCTGGGCGACGGCCGGCAGCTGCTCCACGAAGTCGACCTGTCGATACGTCGGCTCACCGACTCCTGGGCAGATTCCGGCGACCGATCACCGGTCGTCACCGGAGTCAAGGTGCATGAAGCATCGATCGAGATCCTGCTCGAACGGCCCGGTCAGAGTGGCGGTGCGTCGGGAAGTGCTGTGATCGACCCACCTGGTGGGTTCCTCGTCAGCGACGATGGAACGTCGATCGTGATCGAACGGTCCTCCCTTCGTGAACGTGCGTTGGGAGAGGCTGATACCGACCGCGGCCCGGCTCCTGCCCCGTTGCTCGTCACCCTGGGGCAGCATCCGGAGGGGCTGAGCCTGGTGAATCTGGAGGGCATGGGATCGCTGGTGGTGGCCGGGGAGCCGGGCGAGTGCGACGGTGTCCTCCGGGCACTGTCGTTGGAATTGGCAACATCCCACTGGGCCGACCAATTCGACCTCGAACTGGTCGGATTCGGTGCCGAGCTGGAGCGCTTCGAACGGGTGTCGTCGACCACTGATGTGAGTGCGCTCATTCGTCACCTCTGCCACCGGAGCATCCAGGGTGAGGCGGCACTGCAAGCCTCCGGATACGACTCGTTCTTCGAGGCTCGGAGCTTCGGTCGGCCGGGCAACTGGGATCCGTTGGTGGTCATCTGCGGCCCGTCGACACCGGAAGACGACGTCGGTGAGCTACTCGAGTTGGCTGCGAGTCCGCGGCTCGGGATGGCGATCGTGGCCATCGGAGCTCAGACCGACGGATCGCCCGTGCTGACCCTGTCTGGTCCGACGGTGCCATCCTCGCTTGCGTTGCTCGAATCAGCGCTGGTGCCCCAGCGGATCGAGCCGGAAGAGCTGGCCGCGGTTACCGAACTGCTGGACTCGGCGGCCACCCGGGAGTCGGCGCTCCGCTCCGACGAGCCGTACCGCACCTTGCCGGTTCCCATGCCGGCCGCCACCGTGGGAGAGGGTGCCCCCCGGGCGCAATCGACTGCAGGCACTTCCCGGGCGTCCCTACACACCCACTTCGGCGAGCCACCCGATCGGGTGGACGAATCCGTTCATGGTCAGGTCGAAGTCGCGGTGCTCGGACCGATCGCTATCCGCGGCGCAGCCCGTGAATTCACGAGGGCCTGGGCTAGAGAGCTGGTCGTCTATCTTTCCATGCACCCGGGTGGAGCTTCGAATGAAGCATGGGCGACCGCACTATGGCCGGAGCGTCTCATGGCTCCTTCCAGTCTGCATTCGACCGCCTCGGTGGCTCGACGGGCGCTGGGACAATCACCGGATGGTCGCGATCATCTCCCCCGATCTCATGGTCGACTGGCGCTGGCCGACTCGGTGCGAACCGACTGGTCCCGCTTCGTGGACCTGGCCGACTCGGGTGACATCGAGATGTGGAGAGCGGCGCTGGAATTGGTGCGGGGCAGGCCGTTCGACGGTCTCCGATCCTCGGATTGGCCGATTCTCGAAGGCATCGGGCCGGCCATCGAAGCATCGGTCATCGACCTCAGTGGTCGGTTGGCCGGTGCCTATCTCGGCCTGGACAACCCGCGGGGTGCTGAGTGGTCCGCCCGGAAGGGACTACTGGTCAGTCCCTATGACGAGCGCCTGTACCGGATGCTCATGCGGGCCGCGGACGCCGACGGCAATCCTGCCGGCGTGGAGTCGGTGATGTCGGAGCTGATCCGGCTGGTCGCCGACGATGTCGAGCCGTTCGACTCGGTGCATCCCAGCACGATGGACCTGTACCGCTCGTTGACCCGCCGCAGGTCGCCCGTGGGGAACATGGGTGCGGTGCCACGAGTGCCTCGTGGCCCGGTTCGGCAACAGCCAGAGTGAAGGCCCCCCGATCGGCATCTGACCGTGGCCGCCAAATGGGACGGCGGGACGATCAATACACGGGCCGCCCGACGCAACGAGCGTGCCGTCGGGTGTCCCTCACACGGTCTCCTACAGGACGAACTCCGCCATCATCTGGAGGGTGTCCGGGCTGCCCGCCACCAGCAGGGTGGTGGCGATGGACTCCTTCCAGCCCTCGAGGTCGTCGCGGATCTTCTCCTTCGGGCCGATCAGGGCGGTGTCCTCGATGAGAGAGGTGGGCACCGCCGCGGTGGCCTCGTCCTTGCGCCCGTCGAGGTAGAGCTCCTGGATCTTGCGGGCCTCGGCCTCGTAGCCCATCCGGGCGAAGACGTCGAAGTGGAAGTTCATCGACTTGGCCCCCATGCCCCCGATGTAGAGGGCGATCGAGGGCCGCATCAGGTCGGCGGCCCGCTCGATGTCGTCGTCGATGATGGTGGGCGCGAAGGCGATGACCTCGAACTCGTCGGCCTGATGCCGGGCCCCCGGACGGGCGAACCCCTCGGCCAGCGCCGGCTCGAAGGCCTTGACCGCATTGGGGGAGAAGAAGATGGGGAACCAGCCGTCGGCGATCTCGGCGGCCAGGGCCACGTTCTTCGGTCCCTCGGCCCCCAGGATGATCGGGATCTCGTTGCGCAGGGGATGCACGATGGCCTTGAGCGGCTTGCCCAGTCCGGTGCCACCGGGGTAGGGGAGCGGGTAGTTGGGGCCGTCGTTGGTGACCGGGCGCCTCCCGGGCGATGACCTTGCGCACGATGTCGACGTACTCACGGGTGCGGGCCAGAGGCTTCTCGAAGTTCTGGCCGTACCAGCCCTCGACGACCTGGGGGCCGGACACGCCGAGGCCCAGCACGAACCGGCCACCCGACAGGTGATCCAGGGTGATGGCGGCCATGGCCATGGCCGTCGGGGTGCGGGCCGAGAGCTGGCAGAGGGCGGTGCCGAGTCGGACCCGGGTGGTCTGGGACCCCCACCAGCTGAGCGGGGTCAGGGCGTCGGACCCGTAGGCCTCGGCCGTCCAGACCGAGTCGAACCCGAGGCGCTCGGCCTCGGCGATCATCTGGGGAGCATTGGGGGGCGGCCCTGATCCCCAATAGCCGAGTTGTAGTCCGAGCTTCATGTCCTGCATGGGTTTCCTCCCCGAGAGCGTGCTGACCCGACCCTACCTTCGGCCTGGTCGGGGAGACAGCCAGTTGAACGGTCAGGCACTCGCCCAGACGGTCCCACGGAGGTGAAATCCAGTCGTTGGAAGTCCCGATAACGGAGTGAGCCGGAGCCGCCCCCACGAAAGGGCCGGGCCGGCCTGGGCAGGTTCTGTACAGTCGCCTGTGTCGAATGGCGGCAGCTCATCCGACGACCTGGAGGTCACGGCCGGTGTCAGCGATCAGTGTGTTCGACGGGGCGAGGCCCCGTCACCAGGGCGATCTCACCCTCGAGACGGCCGGCATCGTGCCCATCCCGGTCGACGCCCGCTACGGCGCCAACCACCGGAACTTCACCGTCTGGTTCGCCCCCAACATGGAGCTGTCCGGGGTCTTCACCGGCACGCTGGCCGCCACCCTGGGCCTCGGACTCTGGACCGGATTGGGGGCCATCGTCCTCGGCGTGCTCCTCGGAGCCCTTCCGGTGGCCGCACTCTCACTCTGGGGACCGAAGACCGGCATGGCCCAGCTCCCGTTGGCCCGGCTCCCCTTCGGCAAGACCATCGCCATCCCCGCCCTGGTGCAGTGGCTGTCCGCCGTGGCCTGGGACGGCCTGGTCGGTCTGTTCGGGGGGGAGGCGGCCCAGATCCTGTTCCACGTGCCCTTCGCCGTCGGGCGTGGTCATCGTGCTGGCCCTCGAGGGGCTGATCGGGTTCCTGGGCTACGAGTTCATCCACCGGCTGGAGACCTGGGGCGCGGGGATCCTCGCCGCCATCTTCGTGCTCCTGACCTACAAGGTCATCCAGCACGGCGACTTCCCGATCCACAACACCGTCCACGGGGGCACCGCGGTCGGGACCTTCGTGCTCATGACCACCATCGCCTTCAGCGGTGGATTCAGCTGGGCCACCTACGCCGCCGACTACAGCCGCTACATGGTCGAGGGACACCCCGACCCGACCGCTCTTCTGGTTCACGTTCGCCGGGCTGGCCGGCTCGTTCCTGTGGGTGTACGCCATCGGGCTGCTCGGCGCCAGATCGTTGACCAACCAGACCGCGGCCGGCGTGCAGACGTTGATGGGGGGTGGCGCCCTGGGCACCCTGGCCATCATCGCCATCGTGTTCGGGGCGGTCACCAGCAACGCCATGAACGACTACTCGGGCTCCCTGGCCGCGCAGGCCGGCGGGGTGCGGATCAAACGTCCTGTCTCGGCCCTCATCGGGACGGTGATTGCCTTCGGGCTGATCCTGTGGCTCCACACCGGGAACGTGTCGGCCAAGTTCCAGAACGTGCTGCTGTTCAGCGCCTACTGGATCGCACCGTTCCTGGCCGTGGTCCTCATCGACTGGAGGGAGCGGGAGCGGACCACCGACCAGGGTCCCGGGGGCGTCAACCGGCAGACCCTGATCCACATGCTCCAGTGGAGCAACCTCCGCAGCGGCTGGCCGGCGCTGCTGGCCCTGGTGGTCGGCTTCGGGGCCATGGTGCCGTTCATGGACACCGGGCTGATCGTCGGTCCGGCGGCCAAGGCCATGGACGGAGCGGACATCTCCTTCGTGGTGGGATTCGTGGTGGCCGCCGCCGTCTACTACCCGTTGCGCAAGGTGGCCGCCCACCCGATGGTGGAGTCGCCGGGGGTTGACGACGATCGTTTCCAGCCGGAGGAGGAGAGCGTCGCACCGGTAGGGATCTGATCCGCCCGCCCGGTTCAGCGCGCCGAGATCAGCCAGCGGATCGCCCGCGAGACCAGCCCCCGAGACCAGCCCGCCGAGACCAGCCCCCGAGACCAGCCCCCAGGTTCAGGCCATGCCGGCGATGAAGCGCTCGGCGAACTGCTCCGACACTTCCATCCGGGCCTTGTGGATGGACTCGGGGGTGTCCCCCTCCTTGGCCTGCACCGACATCCACGGTGCGCAGAGGAGGTCGGTGACCCCGGCATCCTCCAGCCGACGGTAGAGATCGAGGTCGGGGAAGGCCCGCACGGCCAGGTAGATGGCGAACGGATCGTGCTCCCGCCCCGCCTGCTTGAGCGCGCCCTTCACTTTCTCCACCTGGGCGAAGGCCTCGTCGGGCAGCGGCGGCCCCGGTATTCACCCATCCGTCGCACAGGGTGGAGGCCCGGGCCAGCGCGGCCTCCGAGTCGCCGCCCCCGATGAACGGGATCGGAAGCGTCGGGGAGGGATTCATCTGGCAGGGCGGGCACGTCGTAGTAGGTGCCGTGGTACTCGACCCAGCCGCCCTGCCACAGGGCCCGGAGGGCGGGGATCATCTCGTTGAGGCGCTTGCCCCGATTGTGGAAGTCCTGACCGGTCTGGACGTACTCCTCCTCGCACCATCCCACTCCCACCCCCAACCGCACCCGGTTGTCGGACAGCACGGCCGCCGTGCCCACCGACTTGGCCACGGTGATGAGGTCACGGACCGGGGCGATGTAGATACCGGTGGTGAAGGTCAGGTTGGTGGTCACCGAGGACAGCGCGGAGATCAGGCACATCGGGTCGGGCCACGACGTCTCCTTCTCCCAGAACGGTGCACCGTCGGGTGCCTTGGAGTACGTGTACTTCGACTTCAGGTCGCGCGGGTTGAACAGGTGGTCCGACAGGTAGATGCCCGAGAAGCCCAAGCTGTCGCTGGCTACGGCCAGGCTCCGGACCTCTTCGAGGGGCAGGAAGGTCACTGCCTGGTGGAACCGCATGGTGGACGTCCGTTCCTGCTAGGTGGAGATCGGTTCGGCGCAGATGGGTCAGTGGCCCAGCGGGGCGGCCGGGGCGAAGGCCACCGGGATGTGCTTCACGCCGTTGATGAAGTTGGAGCGGAGGCGCTGCACCTCGCCGTCGAGGTGGATGTCGGGCAGGCGATCGAGCAGGCGGTCGTACATGACCCGGATCTCCATGCGGGCCAGATTGGCGCCCAGGCAGAAGTGGGGGCCGCCGCCACCGAAGGCCACGTGGTTGTTGGGGGTGCGGGTGATGTCGAAGGCATTCGGATCGGTGAACACCGACTCGTCCCGATTGGCCGAGATGTGCCAGAAGATCACCTTGTCGCCTTCGGAGATCTTCTGCTCATGGAGGACCACGTCGGTGTTGGCCGTGCGGCGGAAGTGCATGACCGGGGTCACGAAGCGGAGCATCTCCTCGACCGCCGAGGGCAGGAGCGACCGGTCGGCCCGCAGCAGCTCCCACTGCTCCGGATGGTCGAAGAACGCCACCATGGCTCCCGAGATCAGGTTGCGGGTGGTCTCGTTGCCGGCCACGGCCAGCAGGAGGAAGAACAGGTCGAGCTCGACCTGGGTCAGTTGATCGCCTTCGATCTCCGCCTGGGTGAGCACGCTGAACAGGTCTTCGTGGGGGTCGAGCCGCTTCTTGGCGCACAGCTCGTCGGCGTAGGCGAACAGCTCCATGGCGGCCTGGCCGGGAGCGTCGACGCTCTGCTGGTACTCGGGGTCCTCCGACCCGATCATCTTGTTCGACCAGTCGAAGACGAGGTGCCGATCGTCCTGGGGCACCCCCATCAGATCGGCGATCACCTGGAGCGGTAGCTCGGCCGAGATCTGCTCGACGAAGTCGGCCGATCCGGTCTCGCACACGCCGTCCAGGATGGAGTCGGCCGACGCCACCACCTTGGCCTCGAGGTCCCGGATCATCCTCGGGGTGAACCCCTTGTTCACCAGGCGGCGGTACCGGGTGTGCATGGGCGGGTCCATGTTGAGCATCATCATGCGCTGCTGGGCCAGCCCCTCCTCGTCCATGTCGTGGAAGAGGGCCGAGGAACGGTAGGAGGAGAAATGCTCGTAGTCCCTGTTCACGGTGACGCAGTCGTCGTATCGGGTGACCGACCAGAATCCGCCGGCCGGAGACGCCGGCTCCGGGTGCCACTGGACCGGTGGGTCGCGGCGCAGCCGGGCGAAGGCCTCGTGGGGGACGGCGGCGACGAAATTGTCGGGATCACAGAGGTCGATCTCGGTTGCTTCCATGGTGTCTCCCCCGTGGTGATCGGTGGGCGCCGGCCGACGCTGACCCTGTTCACCGCTCGATGACAATGACGTTTCTAGAACGTGTATCAGTTATCATAGGCCAGCGGCACCCCGAACCTCCACAATTGTGGGTCCGGAGTGGCGCGAAAGATGCAGGTGTAGTGCCAAATGGATGCAGGTGCAGTCCGGGGGGTTTTTCTGGGGGTCACCGGGTCAGGGGCGCCCGAGGTCCTGGGTAACCTTCCGGTGCCGAAGTGGCGTCACCCGGGCGCCGTCGAGGCGGCCCGCGGTCCTGGATCGCCGAGTGGGACGCCGGAGCATCCATGGCCAGTTCGAAGGTCAGAGAGTGGAGGGTTCACACGTCATGCACCTCGAGGAGACTTCTGAACAGTTGGCCCTCCGGGCGGAGCTGCGGGACTATTTCGCCGAGCTGCTCACCCCCGACGTCCGACAGGCCCTCGACGACGAGAGCGAAGGCGGAGAGGTGTTCCGCAGCATCGTCCGCCGGATGGGCAAGGACGGATGGCTGGGCATCGGATGGCCCAAGGAGTTCGGTGGCCAGGGCCGTCCCACCTCGGACCAGTTCATCTTCTTCACCGAGGTCCAACGGGCCCGGGCGCCGTTCCCCTTCGTCACCCTCAACACCGTCGGACCGATGCTCATGCGCCAGGGCACCGACGAGCAGAAGAGCTTCTTCCTCTCGGGCATCCTGGCCGGCGAGATCAACTTCGCCATCGGCTACACCGAGCCCGAGGCCGGCACCGACCTGGCGTCCCTCAAGACCCGGGCCATGCTGGACGGTGACGAGTGGATCATCAACGGCAACAAGGTGTTCACCAGCGGCGCCGATCAGGCCGACTACATCTGGCTGGCCACCCGCACCGACCCCGACGCCCCCAAGCACAAGGGGATCTCGATCTTTCTGGTGCCCACCGCATCACCGGGCTTCTCGTGCACGCCGATCGTCACGGTGGGCGGCGTGGCCACCACCGCCTCCTACTACGACAACGTCCGGGTTCCCCGCACCGCGCTGGTCGGTGAGCTCAACGAGGGCTGGCGCCTGATCACCGGGCAGCTCAACCACGAGCGGGTGGGACTGGCCGCCCTCAGTGCCCTGTCCCAGCGCCTGTGGAACGAGACCGCCGAATGGGCCATCGAGCAGGGTGTGGCCGATGTCGAGTGGGTGCAGGTCGAGTTGGCCCGTACTTATGCGCTGCTCGAGGCCCAACAGCTGCTCAATTGGCGCATGACCGGCAAAGTCGGGGACGGGACGCTGGGTCCGGCCGACTCCTCGGCGGTCAAGGTGTTCGGGACGGAGGCCGCCGTGGAGATCTACCGGCGCCTGCTCGGTGTGGTGGGCGCCGCCGGCTATCTGAGCCCGGGCTCGCCGGGGGCGGCGCTGCACGGGGAGCTCGAGCGGGCCGGTCGCCAGGCCCAGATCAACACGTTCGGCGGTGGGGTCAACGAGGTCCAGCGGGAGATCCTCGCCTCGGCCGGCCTGGGCATGAAGCGGTCGGCCCGGTGAGCGCATCCTCCACCGGAGCACCGACAGCACCGGGCGCGTCGGGCCCCTCGGGCGCGGAAGCCGACGCCGACTCCCTCGACGCCCGCCTCCAATCGTTCGTCGGACAGTCGTCGGGGCCGAGCATCCGCGGCCAGGATCCGGTCAACCTGCCGATGATCCGGCACTGGGTCGAGGCGATGGGCGACCTGAACCCGGTCTACGTCGACGACGCCGCGGCGCGGGAGGCCGGGTTTCCCGGCATCATCGCCCCTCCCACCATGCTCCAGGCCTGGATCATGCGGGGCCTGCGGGCGTCCCTCGACACCGATCGGGCCCGGGCCAACGGCGAGGCCGGCGGTGACACGCCCAGCGATCGGCTCATGGGGGCGCTCGACGAGGCCGGGTTCACCTCGGTGGTGGCGACCAACTGCGATCAGCACTACGAGCGGCCCCTGGTCCCCGGGGACGAGATCGAGGTGTCCTCCATCATCGACTCGGTGTCGGGGGAGAAGGCCACCGGCCTGGGCGTGGGGCACTTCCTCACCACCCGACTGGAGTTCAGGGATCAGCACGGCGAGCTGGTGGCCACCATGCTCTTCCGCATCCTCAAGTTCCGGCCGCAGTCCAAGCCGGCCGATGCCCCGCCCGGGACCGGGGCCGACGCCGGGGCCAAGGCCGAGACAGGCGCAGGGGCAGCCAAGGAGCCGGCCACCCGCCCGAAGCGACCGCGTCCCGCCCTGACCCAGGACAACCGCTTCTTCTTCGAGGGAGCCAAGGAGCACAAGCTGCTGATCCAGCGGTGCATCAACTGCGGGGTACTCCGACATCCGCCCCGGCCGGCTTGCGCCAACTGCCGATCCTTCGACTGGGACACCGTGACCGCGTCGGGCCGGGGCACCATCTACAGCTACGTGGTCAACCACTACCCACAGGTGCCGGCCTTCGACTACCCACTGGTGGTGGCCTTGGTCGAGCTGGAAGAAGGCACCCGGCTGGTGGCCAACGTCTCCGGCATCACGCCGGAGTCGATCGCCATCGGGATGCCGGTGGTGGCCCATTTCGAAGCATTCGACGACGAGTTGACCCTGCCGGTGTTCCGCCCGGTGCCGGGGCAGGCCAACCACGAGGAGACGGGAAACAGCTGATGGACTTCGCCTTCAACGAAGAGCAGCAGGCCGTGGCCGAGGCGGTCGAGGGGGTGTTCGGGGGGATGATCACCCCGGATCGGGTCCAGCAGGTGGAGTCGAGTGACGATCGGATCGACCGCGAGCTGTGGTCGGCCCTGGCCAAAGCCGATCTGCTGGGACTGGCGCTGCCGGAGCGCTTCGGCGGCGGGGGCTACGGAATGGTCGAGCTGGCCCTGGTCCTCGAGGGCCAGGGGCGGGTGGTGGCACCGGTGCCGTTGTGGGCCACGCTGGCCCTCGGCGCCCTGCCCATCGCCGAGTTCGGCTCGGAGGATCTGAAGTCCTCCCTGCTGCCCGGGGTGGCCTCCGGGGACACCGTGTTGACCGCGGCCCTGGCCGACGTGGCCGGAGACATCGCCATGGGTGGCGAGGGACGGCCCTCGGTGACCGGCTCGCACGGGGCCGGAGGGCTGGTCCTGTCGGGCACCGCCTTTGCCGTGCCTTCCGCCCACCTCGCCGCCCGGGTGCTGCGTGCCGGTGGCGGTCGACGGGGGCGTGGTGGTGGCGGTGATCGATCCGCAGGCAACCGGGGTGACCATCGAGCGGGCGGTCACCACCAACCGCGAGATCCATCCCCATCTGCATCTCGACGGGGTGGCGGTGGCCGACGACCACCTGCTGGCCGGCGGGGACCCGGCACGCGGCACCGAGGTGGTCAACTGGATGCTCCTCCGGGCCTGGACGGGGCTCTGCGCCCTGCAGGTGGGGGTGACCGAGGCCGCCGTCGAGCAGACCGCCTCCTACCTGAGCACCCGCGAGCAGTTCGGGCGTCCGCTCTCCACCTTCCAGGGCACCATGCTGCGGGCGGCGGACGCGGCCATCGACACCGAGTCGATCCGGGTGACCATGTGGCAGGCGGCGTGGCGTCTCGACAACGGCATGGAGGCCGATCTGGCCGTGAGCGTGGCCATCTGGTTCGCGTCCGAGGCCGGGCAGCGGGCCGTGTTCGCCACCCAGCACCTCCACGGGGGGATGGGGGCCGACATCTCGTACCCGATCCACCGCTACTTCCTGTGGGGGAAGCAGATCGAGCTGATGCTCGGGCCGCCGAGTGCGCAACTCGCCCGCCTGGGCCGCCAGGTCGTGGCCGAAAAGCGGGCCGGAAGGAAGGTGACGGTATGAGCGCGTCCCCCGAAGCCGGCTCCAGGCCCCGCACCGTCACCCGCCGGTTCGAGGACGTGACCGTGGGAGAGGCGCTCCCCGAGCTGCCCGTTCCGCTGACCCGCACCCTGATCGTCTCCACCGCCCTGGCTTCCCGCGACTATCAGGATGTCCACCACGACTCTGTGCTGGCCGCCGAGCGCGGGTCCAAGGACATCTTCATGAACATCCTCTCGACCAACGGCATCGTGGGTCGGTACGTGACCGACTGGTCGGGCCCCGGCGGGGTCCTGACCGACGTCAAGATCCGCCTCGGCGCCCCCAACTACCCCGACGACACCATGACCCTGACCGGTTCGGTCACCGCCAAGGACGACGCCGTCGGCCCGGACGGCAGGGGCGGGGTCGAGGTGACCCTGCGGGGGGCCAACGGCCTGGGTGACCACGTCACCGGTACGGTGACCCTTCGCCTGCCCTCGGCCGAGGGCGGGGGCAACGGTGCCGGCGGCGCCGGACAGGCAACGGTCCGATGAGCGGGGACGCGCACGCCTTCACCGGCAACACCGCCATCGTCGGGATCGGGGCCACCGACTTCTCCAAGGAGTCGGGTCGCAGCGAGCTCCATCTGGCCGCCGAGGCGGTGGACCTGGCCCTTCGGGATGCCGGCATCGAGCCGGCGGAAGTCGACGGCCTGGTCACGTTCAGCGCCGACACCAATCCGGAGATCGAGGTCGCCCGCAGCCTGGGCATGGGTGAGCTCACCTTCTTCAGCCGCATCCACTACGGCGGGGGAGCGGGGTGCGGCACCATCCAACAGGCGGCCATGGCCGTCCAGTCCGGGGTGGCCGACGTCGTGGTCTGCTACCGGGCCTTCAACGAGCGGTCCGGCAACCGGTTCGGTGCCGGGGTGCAGGACCGCCCGCCGGTTCCCAACGCCGAGACGGCCAACTTCGCCTGGTACGCGCCGGTCGGGCTGCTCACGCCGGCGCAGTGGGTGGCCATGGCCGCCCAGCGCTACCTGCACGTGTCCGGCGCCACCTCCGAGGATCTGGGCCGGGTGGCCGTCGCCGACCGCCGGCACGCGGCCAACAACCCGAAGGCGTGGTTCTACGAGAAGCCGATCACCCTCGAGGAGCACCAGGCGTCGCGCTGGATCGTCGAGCCCCTCCATCTCCTCGACTGCTGCCAGGAGACCGACGGTGGCCAGGCCATGGTGGTCACCTCCCTCGAGCGGGCCCGTGACCTCCCGAGCACCCCGGTGGTCATCGAGGCCGCCGCCCAGGGGGCCGGTCCGGGTCAGGAGATGATGACGTCCTACTACTACGACGATCTCACCGGCCTGGGCGAGATGGCCGCGGTGGCCCGACAGCTGTGGCAGACCTCGGGGCTGTCCCCGGCCGACATCCAGACCGCGGTGCTCTACGACCACTTCACGCCCTACGTGCTCTACCAACTCGAGGAGCTGGGGTTCTGTGGCAAGGGCGAGGCCAAGGACTTCGTGCGTGACGGCAATATCGAGATCGGTGGGGGACTGCCGATCAATACCCACGGCGGCCAGTTGGGCGAGGCCTACCTGCACGGGATGAACGGCATCGCCGAAGGGGTGCGCCAGGTGCGGGGAACCTCGACCAACCAGGTGCCGGACGTCCGCCACGCGCTGGTGACCGCCGGCACCGGGGTGCCCACCAGTGGGCTCATCCTGGGCGTCGACGGCTGAGATCGACCCGGCGTGCCGGCGACCGGGCGGCTCGCGTCCCGCCCGGTCGGGGACTCGCTGCCCGTCGCCGCGTCCGCCGGACGTCGACGGTCGGGTCGGCACGGACGGTGCGTCGTGGCGTCCGGATTTCGGAGTCGCTTCGGCGCGTCGAGGAGGTTCCTGTCGTCGTCGCAGGTGCTCGCAGTAGCTGGCCTCGCCCGTCGCGGTGAGGTGACGAATCGGGCTCGCCGTTCGAGCCGCATCGACGCCCCACCGGGACCCGGCTCCGTCTGTGGCGCTACGGTGGCGTGCTCCATCGCCTGCTTCACAGCTCCGGCGTTGGCCTGCCGGGGCGTGCTTCTCGCTCGTCAGCACCGGCAAACTCGCAGGATCGGCGCGGATGGCGACGCATGGCGTCGACGCGACAGCAACGGCTGCTGGTCCCGATGATCCCGAGAGGATCGAGGGCGCCGGGCCGGGCATCGCCTCCAGGTCGGCGCCGAGCGAGGACGATCGCGGGTCGTGCGACCGGAGCAGGCTCGTCGCTCACTGCGACGGACGCCGGAAGCTGACGGCAGTGCGCCGAGGTGCCGCGTGCGGGCCGTCGGGTCGGACTCATCGGACGTCCTTCACGCGTGGTCGTGGGATCGCGGCCGCGGCCGGACGAAGCGGCGACTGGCCGATCGAGGCCGGAGGCCGGTGCTCGGACGGCGGCGCTGTTCGGATCGATCGGTGCCGCCGGCGGACAGCGGTCTGGTATCGGGTCGACGAGGATGCGGAACGGCATGTCTGGAGGCAGGGAGGTGGCCGTTCGTATGCGGTGCGCCTCGGTCACGGACGATCGGCGTCCTCGAACTACGCACCGCTCGTCGGATCGCGGCGTCGGAGGACGGCCGCGCGACGGTGCCGCAGCGGTGAGTCTTCTCACGGGTTCGGCATAGCTCCACTTCTGGTCGACGGGTCGGGACCCGTGATCCGCTCGATCGTCGGCATCGGCAGGTTCGCAGCGTCGGTCGGCGACCCGTCCGATGCCCGTAGCCGACGGCACGTTCTCCAGTCGGTCCCGGTCGCAGTGGGCAGTCGCCTGGCCGCCGAAGGTCGCGACCAGTCGATCAGCGCCCGGCCACCGCCTGATCGAGGGCCTCGGCGTCCTCGGGCAGCAGCCGGCGGTAGGGGTCACCCTTCTCCGGACGCCACCACACCGGCTCCGGCGCCCGCCAGCCCTCGTTGCGGAGGACCCGCTTGAGCACCTTGGTGGTGGCGGTGATCGGCAGCGAGTCGGTGATGCGCACGTAGCGGGGCGACCACTTGGTGCCCATGTCGGCCTCGCCGGCCAGGAACGCGGCGAACCCCTCGGGGTCGAACGTGCGTCCCGGGACGCAGGAGCAGGGTGGCCATGACCTGGTCGCCCGACCACCGTGTCGGGCACGGCGTAGACCGAGGCCAGCACCACGTCGGGGTGCCGCTGGAGCACCTCCTCGACCGGGGCGGCGGCGAAGTTCTCCCCGTCGACCCGCAGCCAGTCGAAGTCGCGGCCGCCGAAGTAGAAGAAGTCGTTCTCGTCCCGGTAGGCCAGGTCGCCGGTCCAGTACCAGCCGTTCCGCACCCGGGCCGATTCGGCCTCGGCGTTGCGCCAGTAGCCCTCGAACCCGGCCCCGCCGGTCTGGTTGACCATCTCGCCGATGGCCTCTTCGGCGTTGAGCAGGCGACCGTCCTGCGTCGAACACGGCCCGGGGGCACTCCTCGCCGGTGTCGGGGTTGATGATCAGGGTGCCCGGGATGGCCCGACCGAGCGCCCCCCGGGGGGTGTCCGGCGTGCGCTGCACCGAGGCGCCCCCCTCGGTCGAGCCGTAGGCGTCCTGCACGGTGCAGCCGAACCGCTCGGCGAATCGGGCCACGTCGGCCTCGGCCGCCTCGTTGCCGAAGCAGCGGCGCAACGGGTTGTCGGCGTCGTCGGCGCGCTCGGGCGTGGCCAGGATGTAGGAGAGCGGCTTGCCCACGTAGTTGAAGTAGGTCACCCCGTACCGGCGCACGTCGGGGAGGAACTGGGAGGCACTGAACCGCTCGCGCAGGGCCACGGTCGACCCGGCCGCCAGGGCCGGCGCCCACCCGGCCATCAGGGCATTGGAGTGGAAGAGCGGCATGGCCATGTAGCAGACGTCGTCGGGCATCAGCTCGAACATCTGGGCCACGATGCCGCCGATGCGGGCCAGACGGCCCTGGCTGCACAGGCAGGCCTTGGGTGCACCGGAGGTCCCCGAGGTGAACAGCAGCAGCCCGAGGGTGTCCTCGGTGATGGCGGTCCGGGCCTGGTCGGGGAGGGGAGCGCCGGCCACCCCGGCCAGCAGCTCGCCGTAGGCGGTGCGCTCGCCGGGCCGGAGGTCGCCCGAGGGGTCGTCGACGACCAGGATCCGCTCCGGACGCGAGGCCGGGCCGAGGTCGTACCCCTCGACCAGGCCGAGGTACTCGGGACTGGTGATCAGCAGCTGGCAGTCGGTGTGGGAGAGGTCGCGGGCCAGCTCGTCCCCCCGGTGGGTCGGGTTTCCCCCGACCAGTACCGCGCCGGCCAGGGCGGCCGCGCCCATCCAGAAGACGTACTCGGGGATGTTGTCCAGCAACAGGGCCACGTGGAACGGGCCCGGTCGGCGCAGCTCGGCCAGGAGCGCGGCCCGCTCGGCCTGGGCCCGCACCACCTGGTCGTGGGTCCAGGTCCGATCGCCGAAGACGAGGCCGGTCCGATCGTCCTCCGATCGCAGCCGGATCAGCTCGTCGATGGTCTGCATCGTCTCCCCCTTGGGCCGCTCCGACGACCGGTCGTCGGCGCTCGCGGCCGACAGTAGGCCAATTTCGCCCCTGGAGGGGCAGAGCCAGGCACAAATCTGGAACACGTTGCAATTTATCAAACCTCCGTGTTACCGTGAGATCGGGGCCAGAGCGGAGCGAGAGGAGCACCACCGCCATGGAGTTCGGAGTCTTTCTCAACGGCTATCTGCCCGGCCAGGCCGCCCATGATCCCGCGTGCGAGCACGAGATGTTCAAGCGGGAGATCGCCTACGTCATCGAGGCGGACAAGTACAACTGGAAGTACGCCTGGTTGGGCGAGCACCACGCCCTGACCGAGTACAGCCACATGTCCTCTCCCGAGGTGGTCATGGGCTATCTGGCCCACGCCACCGAGCGGATCCACGTCGGCACCGGCATCATGAACCTCTCGCCGCGGGTCAACCATCCGGTGCGCTGCGCCGAGCGGGTGACCATGCTCGACCATCTGTTCGAGGGCCGGTTCGAGTGGGGGACCGGCCGCGGGGCCGGCAGCCACGAGATCGCCACCTTCAACAACCTCGACAAGAACTCCACCAAGGCGGAGTGGAACGAGGTCATCCGCCAGATCCCCCGCATGTGGGAGGAGAAGGACTACATGTACGAGGGGGAGAGCTTCACCGTTCCCTACCCCCACAACATCCTGCCCAAGCCCTACCAGGGCCAGGGCCACCCTCCCATCTGGGTCGGCTGCGGCAACCCGGGCACCTTCACCCAGGCCGGCGAGCTCGGCATCGGCGCCATCGCCTTCAACTTCGAGCCCATCTACAACCTCCAGGGCCGCATCGACGCCTACAAGGAGGGGATCGCCAACTGCACCGAGCCCCTCGGCCAGTTCAAGAACGACAACGTGATGATGACCAACGCGGTCATCTGCCTGAACGACCGGAAGAAGGCCCGCCAGATCGCCCTGCGCCGGGGCCGCGGGTACCTGTACTCGCTGGTGTGCAACTACCACGACACCATCCCCCACCAGGAGGGCGTGCCGGTGTGGCCCGAGCGTCCCCACACCGTCACCGACGAGGGCATGCTCGACCACCTCATCGAGGGCGGATGGATGCTGTGCGGCGAGCCCGACGAGGTGGCCGAGCAGGTGGCCAAGTACCAGACGGTCGGTTGCGACCAGCTGGTCTTCGGGCTGCCCGTCGGACTCGCTCATGGAGGACGAGGTCCACGAGATGCTCGAGGTCTTCGGGTCCAAGGTCATTCCCCAGTTCGACTCGGACCCGGTCCACTCGACCACCCGCTACCGCCAGACGGCCCAGCGCAAGTACCAGGACTTCAACTTCCCCATCCCGGACATCACCGTCGAGGAGCTCCCGACCAACGCCATGATCCAGCTGGACGGTTCACGGACGTTGTAGGACCTCCGGACCGGCTGCGGTCAGCTCGGCCGGCTCGCCGCCCAGCCGGCCGCCGACCGGCCCGCGCCGACTTGATCAGCCGGTGAGCCGGCCGACGGCCCACGCCGCGGTCAGATCATCGACCGTGGTCACCGTGGCGATGAGGGGGAAGGTGTTGTCCACGATGTCGTCGGCGTACTGCTGGGGCAGTCCGGCCACCGCGTCCCGGGGCACCACCACCTGGTAGCCGAGGTTGACCGCCTCGATGGCCATGCCCAGCACGCCGAGGTTGACCGAGACCCCGGTGGCCACGACCGTCCCGACCCCGAGATTGCGCAGCCAGATGTCGAGCGAGGTGGCGGTGAACGGCGAAATGCCGTGGAACCGGGGCGACACCAGATCGGTGGGCTCGGGACCGAGGTCGGGGATCAGCTCGGCGGCCGGCGTCCCGGTCAGCAGGTGGTCGGGATTGCGCAGCATGGCCGCCAGCAGCTGGCAGTTCACGGTCGATCCGGCCCGGTCGGCCCGGAACTCGGCCGTGCAGTGGACCACCGGTATGCCGAGGCTGCGGGCCACGCCAGCAGCCTCGCCGTGTTGGGAACGACCCCGGCCCGCTCGGCGGCCTCGACCAGTTCGCGGTGGACGACTCAGGTCGCCCGACCACGCCCCGCTGCATCTCCATGGTCAGGACGGCGCACCGACCCGGGGGGGCGATGACGCTCAGATCGACGGCCAACCGGTTCCCCTCACGCTCGTTCCCGGGTGTCGCCACCGATGGCCGCCCGAACCACGGGATCACCGGGCCCGGGGCGGACGGCTCACTGCCCCGTCGAGGTCCGGGCCCCTCCGGCTGTCGGTCTCCTCGGGCACCTCGGCCACGATCTCCGCCGCCCAGCGGTAGTCCGGCTTGCCGCTGGGCGACCGCACGATGGTCTCCACCACGTGGAGCTGCCGGGGGACCTTGTAGCCGGCGATGGCATCGCGGCAGTGGATCTGGATGTCCTCGAGGGTCGGATGCTTGTCCGCCCGGGGCTGGATGATGGCGGCCACCCGTTGGCCCCACCGATCGTCAGGGGCCCCGACCACGATGGCGTCGAACACCTCGGGGTGGGACCGCACCGCCGACTCGACCTCTTCGGGGAAGATCTTCTCCCCTCCCGAGTTGATGGACACCGAGCCCCGACCCAGCAGGGTGATGGTGCCGTCCTCCTCGAGGGTGGCGAAGTCGCCGGGCATGACGTAGCGGACGCCGTCGACGTTGATGAACACCTCGGCGGTCTTGACCGGGTCGTTGTAGTAGCCGACCGGGATGTTCCCGGTGCGGGCGATCTTGCCGATGACCCCCGACCCGGCCACGACCTTGTGCATGTCCTCGTCGAAGACGACCGTGTCCCCGAGCACGGAGACGGTGGGCCCGCTCTTCATGGCGGTGTCCCCCTTGGACACCGTGACCATCCCGTTGTTCCCCGACTCCGACGAGCCGACGGCATCGACGATGGCGATGTTCGGGAGGTGATTGAAGAACTCGTCCTTCACCGGCGCCGAAAAGAGGGCGGCCGACGAGGTGACGGCGAGCAGCGAGGACAGGTCGTAGGAGACCCCGGGATCGTCGAGCGCCTCGATCAGCGGCTTCCCCATGGCGTCGCCGGTGATCATGATCGAGTTGGCCTTCTCGCTCTCCACCAGTCGCCACACGGTGTGCGGGTCGAACTTGGGCACCAGGATGGTCCGGTTGCCGACGAAGCTCTGGCCCATGACCGACCACTGGGTGGCCCCGTGCATGAGGGGCGCGATGGGGAGCAGGGTGAGCTGCCCGTTCCGACCCCTCTCCACCATCTCCTCGGGACGTTGGACCCGGGTGTTGGTCTGGGGGTCCACGCCGCCGCCCAGGGCGTAGAAGACGTCCTCGTGCCGCCACACCACCCCTTTGGGCATGCCGGTGGTCCCGCCGGTGTAGAGGATGTAGTGATCGTCGTTGGAGCGGGGGGCGAAGTCCCGCTCGGGACGGCCGGCCGCCATCGCCTCCTCGAAGTCGATCGCTCCGTCGGGGGCGGGGTGGCCCGAGCCGTCGTCGATGGTGATGACCAGGCGGAGGTCGGGGAGCTCGGGCAGCAGATCGGTCACCCGGGGGCTGTACTCGGCCTGGTGCACCAGCGCGGTCAGGTCGGCGTTGGCGAAGAGGTACCGGAGCTCGTCTTTCACGTAGCGGTAGTTGATGTTGATCCAGACCGCCCGCAGCTTGAACACGGCCCAGGCCGTCTCGACCCACTCCACGCTGTTCAGCGAGTAGATGCCGACGTGATCGCCGGGGCCCACTCCGTGCTCGGCCAGGAAGTGGGCCAGCCGGTTGGCCCGTTCCTCCATCTCCGCGTAGGTGCGGCGCTGGCCCGCGGCCACCAGGTACTCCCGGTCACCGAAGGCGTCAACGGCCGCCTCGAACAGATCAGCGAGGTTGAACGTCATCGGGCAGTTAGTAGAACACGTTTCCATTCGGGCGGCAAACACCGTCCGGGCCCGGTCGGAGCGCCCTCCGGGCCGAGCTCAGTCGCGTGGCTCACTGGATCGGGCGGAGGCCGGCCGGGCAGGCGCCGGCGTCCCGGTAGGGGCCCTCCGGGTAGCCGCCCGGGGGGGAGTCGCCACCGCTGGCACCTCGCCGTGCGTCTCGTCCTCGACGCCGAGGGCGTCCCGGACGGAGCGGGCCAGCCCCGGGCCGTCCAGTCCGAGTCGGGCCAGAATCCGATCGGGCTTCCCCTGGGCCAGGTAGGTGCGGGGGATCCCCAACGAGATCACCGGCGGAGCGGCGCCCCGAGCACACGAGGCGCGGACGGCGTCGGCCAGGAACATGCCCGCCCCACCTTGGCGGACACCGTCCTCGGCGGTGACCACCAGCGCGTGGCGACCGGCGTCGGCCACCATCAGCGGATCGGGATCGGAGACGACCCGCACGTCCCAGACCGTCAGGTCGATCCCCTCGAGCAGCAACAGCGCGGCGGCCTCTTCGGCTGCCGCCACCATCTTCCCCACGGCCAGGAGGCAGACCGAGCCGTCGCCGGCCCGGACCTGCCGGGCCTCGAAGCCCGAGCCCACCGCCTCCGGGTCGGCCCACGGCGCCGGCGTCTTCGGGAAGCGGATCATCGACGGGCCGTCGAGGGTGAGCGCCTGTGCCAGCATCACCTCCACCTCGGGTGCGTTCGAAGGTGCGAACACGGTCATGCCGGGAATCGAGAGTCCGAGGGCCATGTCCAGCACCCCGTGGTGGCTCGGGCCGTCATCCCCGGTGATGCCCGCCCGGTCGAGCACCAGCACCACCGGCAGCCGGTGCAGGCCGACGTCGAGGTTGGCCTGGTCGAAGGCGCGACTGAAGAACGTGGAGTACACCGCGACCACCGGGCGCATCCCGGCCATGGCCATGCCGGCCGCCGCGGTCACCGCGTGCTGCTCGGCGATGCCCACATCGACGAATCGGTCGGGGAACCGGGCCTCGAACGGGAGCAGCCCGGTCGGGCCCGGCATGGCCGCGGTGATGGCGACGATGCGGGGATCCACCTCGGCCTGTCGGAGCAGCGATCGGGTGAAGGCGTCGGTGTAGGTGGTGACGGGCAGCTCCGCCGCCTCGGCCGGCGTGCCGCTGGACCCGTTGAGCGGTGCGGTGCCGACCGGGTCGACCACCCGCACGGCACCGGGAAACCCGCCGGCCGGCTCCCCCGCGGCAGCCACCACCTTGAAGTCATGGAGCCGCTGGATGTCGTCGTCCTCGGCCGGCGCGTAGCCCCGTCCCTTTTGGGTGAGCACGTGCACCACGATCGGGCCGTGCCACTCCGAGGCGTTGGTCAGGGCCTGTTCGACCCCGGCGATGTCGTGGCCGTCGATGGGCCCGGCATAGCGGATGCCCAGGGCCTCGAAGAACGTGTGGGGCGTGACCACTTCGCGGAGGGCACTGGTCAGCCCGTGGACCCCCGAATAGGCCAGATCACCGACGCCGGGCAGCTCACGGATCAGGTGTCGGATCCGCTGGCGGGCCTGGATGTAGGCCGGGTTGAGGCGCAGATGGGTCAGGCTGAGCGAGAGGCTCGACACGGTGGGCGCATAGGAGCGACCGTTGTCGTTGAGCACGATGACCACCGGTGTGCCCGAGTGGCCGAGGTTGTTGAGGGCCTCGTAGGCCATCCCACCGGTCAGGGCACCGTCGCCGACCACGGCGATGACCCTACGCTTGCTGGCCTGCAGCTCGAAGGCGCTGGCCAGGCCGTGCGCATAGCTGAGGATGGTCGAGGCGTGGCTGTTCTCCACCCAGTCGTGCTCGGACTCGGTGCGGTTCGGATAGCCCGACAGCCCGTCGGCCTGGCGCAGGTGGGTGAAGGCCTGGCGGCGGCCGGTCACCAGCTTGTGGACGTAGGCCTGATGCCCGGTGTCCCAGAGCAGGACGTCCTTCGGCGAGTCGAAGGTCCGGTGCAGGGCGAGGGTCAGCTCGACGACGCCGAGGTTGGAGCCCAGGTGGCCGCCGGTGACGGTGACCGCATCGACGATGAACCCCCGGATTTCGGCCGAGAGCGTGATCAGCTCCTCCGGCGAGAGGGAGCGGAGGTCCTGAGGACTGTCGATGTGTTCGAGGATCATGGGCGGAGGGCGAGGCCTTCGTCAGGTTATCAGCGCATGTCACCAGCGCCAGGTGCTTGCGGGCCGCGGTTTCGTGGTCGGAACTTCCGGCCCATCGCGCTGGTCGTGGGGGCTCGCTGCGGGTAGCTTGCCCGAAGGGCGGTCGGAAGGGTCGGCGGGTAGGTCCCCGTCGGGCCGGGGAGCGGTGAGGGCTCGGTCTCCACCCAGCTCCGGAGGTCGCCCGAGCATCCCGAGAGCATGCCGTCGGGCCGGACAGCGGAGGGGACTGACCGGCCAGGGGCACCGAACCCAGAGGAGAACCCATGCAAGCGGAGGTCAAGGGGACGACGATGCCCCTGCTGGAGATGATTCTCGAGGCCGGAGAGTCGGTCATCTCCACCCACGGGGAGCTGTCGTGGATGTCGGCCAACGTCCAGCTCACCCAGTCCACGTCGACCGGCGGGCAGAAGGGGTTCGTGAGCGGGCTGAAGCGGGTCGTCGGTGGAGGCGGGCTCTTCATCACCAAGTACGAAGCCCAGGGTGGCCAGGGACTGCTCGCCTTCGGGGCCAAGCTGCCGGGGCGGATCTTCGAGATCGGCATCACACCCGGCCAGGGCTACCTGGTCCACCGGCACGGGTGGGTGTGCGGGACCGACGGGGTGGTCCCGACCGTGGGACTCCAACAGACCATCCGGGGCGGGTTGGATGGCGGCGATGGCTTCATCCTCCAGCGGCTCGAGGGCGAGGGCCGCGCCTGGATCGAACTGTCCGGGGAGATCACCACCTACGAATTGGCCGCCGGCCAGACCATGCTGGTCCACCCCGGCCACGTGGGACTCTTCGAGGACAAGGTGAGCTTCACCATCACCCGGCTCCCGGGTATCAAGAACATCGTGTTCGGGGGGGACGGCTACCACCTGGTGGCGCTCACCGGGCCGGGCTCGATCTGGCTGCAGAGCATGCCGGTGCCGGTCCTGGCCGACGCCATCGTTCCCTATCTGCCCCGGGGTGATTCCCATCCCGCCGCCGACGCCGGGGTCGGCGGGGTGCTGGGAGGCATCATCGGCAAGAACCTCTGAGCCCGGTCCCGGTCGACCCCAGGGCCGGAGGCGGGCGCCCAGGTCGATGGGTGACCGACGGTCAGCGGACGTTGGAGAGGAAGGCGTCCCGGTCGACGATGACCCGGATCAGCTTGCCCGCCGCCACCAGGCCGGCGCTCTCCGACACCGAGAGGGTGAACACCAACCGGCGTCCCTCGATGCGGTCGAGGGTGGCCTCGGCCCAGACGGTCACGCCCACCCGGACCGGGACCAGGTGGTCGAACTGGACCCGTTTGGCCACCGAGGTGCAGCTCTCGGGCAGCGCACCGACGAGGGCCTTGCAGCTGGCCTCCTCGCACAGGGCGATGAGCCGGGGAGTGGCGAGTACGGGCACCGATCCGGAGCGGAAGGCCTCGGCGGTGTCGGCGTCGGTCACCTGTAGTTCGATTCGGGCCGACAGACCGGTGTGCGGAGCCACGCCGGTACGATACGTGACGAAGCAGTCGCCGGCCACTTGGAGCCGAGCAGGCCAGCAAGGAGGCAGTGGTGATCGATTCCCCCGTACTCGAACGGGTGTTGTCCGAGGCGCTCCGCCACGGCGGCGAGTTCGCCGAGGTGTTCGCCGAGGACCGCTCCACGTCCTCGGCGGTGCTCGACGACGGGCGGGTCGAAGAGCTGTCCTCGGGGCGCGAGCGGGGCGCCGGCATCCGGGTGGTCGCCGGCGAGACCACCGGGTTCGCCCATACCGCCGATCTGAGCGAGGCCGGCCTGCTGCGGGCCGCGGAGGCAGCGTCGGCGGTGGCCCGTGGTGGCGGAGGCGGCACGGCGACCGTGGCCGTCGGATCCCTCGGATCGGGCGGTGCGTCCGATGGCTCGGACGGTCGGAACCGGTCCACGTCGCTGGGCTCGAAGGGGGACACCCTCGAGCTCCTGCAACGGGCTGACGAGGCGGCCCGGTCATCCGGTGACGCCATCACCCAGGTCCAGGCCGGCTGTGGGGCGTCGCGTCGCCAGGTGCTCGTGGCCAACTCGGAGGGACTGCTCGCCCGCGACCAGCAGGCTCGGACCCGTTTCTCCGTGTCGTGCGTGGCCACCGGGGACACCGGGCTGCAGACCGGCTTCGAGTCGGCCGCCCGGACCATGGGGTTCGAACTGTTCGACGAGGTCTCCGTGGAGGAACTGGCCCAGCTGGCCTCCACCCGGGCGCTCTCCAAGCTCTCGGCCCGACCGGCGCCGTCCGGTCAGCTGCCCGTGGTGCTGGCCGGAGGGAGCGGCGGCATCCTGTTCCACGAGGCCTGCGGCCACGGGCTCGAGGCTGACCACATCGTCAAGGACGCCTCGGTCTACACGGGCATGGTCGGCCAGCAGGTGGCCAGCCCACTGGTCACCCTGATCGACGACGGCACCGTGGGCTCGGAGTGGGGAACCTTCGCCGTGGACGACGAGGGCCGGCCGGCCCAGCGCAACGTCCTGATCGACCAGGGGGTGCTCACCGACTACCTGTGGGACTACCTCCGGGCCCGCAAGGAGGGAAGGGTGTCGTCGGGCAACGGGCGTCGCCAGACCTACCAGCACCTGCCCATGGTCCGGATGACCAACACCTTCCTGCTCCCGGGCGAGGAGGATGCCGATGAGATCGTGGCCCAGACGCCACACGGGGTCTATGTGGCCAAGCTCGGCGGGGGACAGGTGAACACCACCACCGGCGACTTCGTGTTCGGTACCACCGAGGCCTATCTCATCGAGAACGGCAAGATCACCGAGCCGTTGCGGGACGCCAACCTCATCGGCAACGGTCCGGAGATCCTCAAGCGGATCGACGCGGTGGCCACCGACTTCGCCATGACCCCGGGCACCTGCGGCAAGGACGGGCAGAGCGTGCCGGTCGGATGTGGTCAGGCCACCATGCGGCTGACCGGAGTCACCATCGGAGGTACGTCGGAGTGAGCACCGCCACCGAAACCCCTCCGACCGGGGCGAAGTCCGAAGGCCCCGATGAGCTGTTGGCCATCGCCGACCGGGTGGCCGGCTGGGCCCGGACCGGTGAGGACATCGAGGTCTACGTGGCCCGGGGCGACGAGACGGAGATCCGGGCCTACGCCGGCCAGGTGGAGTCCCTGACCTCGGCGTCGTCGGCCGGCATCGGCATCCGGGTGGTCACCGATCATCGGCTGGGCTTCGCCTGGGCCGGGTCCCTCGACGGCTCGGTGCTGGAGGAGACACTGGCCGAGGCGCGGGACAACGCCTCGTTCGCCACCCCCGATGAGCACGTGCAGCTGGCCGTGCCCGACGGGGTGGCCGCGGTGCTTATCGACCTGTGGGACGAGTCCCTGGCCTCGGTGCCCACTACCCAGAAGGTCGAGCTCGCCCTGGCCCTGGAGGCGCAGGCCCGCGGGGCGGACCCCCGTATCCGCCAGGTCGACGCCGCCGACTACGGCGACGGCTCGGTGGAGGTGGCCCTGGTCTCGACCACCGGCATCCGGTCGTCGAGCCGCAAGACCTCGGGGTACATATCGGTGGGGGTCATCGCCGGTGAGGGTGACTCCAGCCAGACGGGCGGCGGCTTCAGCGTCGGCCGGGGATTCGCCGGTCTCGATCCGGACAAGGCCACTTCGGACGCGGTGACCCGAGCGGTCCGGCTCCTCGGGGCCACCAAGGGCCCGTCCGGGCGGTCGACGGTGGTCTTCGACCGTCGCATCGCCACCACCCTGCTGTCCGTGGTGTCCTCGGCGTTGTCGGGGGAGGCGGTGGCCAAGGGACGTTCCTTCTTCGCCGGGCGGATCGGTGAGGTGGTCGGCAATCCGGGCCTCACCCTGGTGGACGACCCGACCGACCCGAGGGCGTACGGGGCTTCGGCCTATGACGCCGAAGGGCTGGCGTGCCGACGCAACGTGCTGATCGACTCGGGCGTGCTCCGTGGGTTCCTGTACGACACGGTCTCGGCGTCCCGGTCCGGGGTGTCGTCGACCGGTTCGGCGGTCCGGCCCGGATTCGCCGGTACCCCGGGGCCCGGTTGCCGGGCCCTGACCCTCGCCCCCGGCCCCGAGGGCTACGACGAGGACGGAGTGTTGGGCATGGTCGGCGAGGGCCTGTTCGTCCAGTCGATGACCGGCGTCCACTCGGGCGTGAACCCGATCAGTGGCGATTTCTCGGTCGGGGCCGAGGGACTGATGATCCGTGACGGCAAGCTGGCCGAGCCGGTGAGGGAGATCACCGTGGCCTCCACCCTGCAGCGGATGCTGCAGTCGCTGGTGGCGGTGGGGGCTGACGTCGAGTGGCTCCCCGGCATCGCCGCCGGCCAGACCCTGGCCATCGGCGACATGCAGATCAGCGGGGTCTGACCGACCCCCCCTCTGGGCCCGTCGACGACGAGCGACCGCGGTCGGCTCGCTCAGACGGCGGCTCGCTGGGCGCTACTTGGCGGCCTCGGCGGTCGCCTTGGTGCAGGCGTCGAGGGCGTTGGGCGTCGTGGTGTAGTAGATCGACCCGGTGATGGCCAGGCTGTAGGGAGTGGCCGCCGGCGACGTCGGAGTTCCACCGATCCACAGCGGGGGAAGGGCCGATGCAGGGATCCTGCCGAAGCAGCTCGAAGCGGACGTCGTGGTTGCCCGCGGATGCCGCGGTCGAGGCGGCAGTGCCGAAGGCCAGGGTGAAGTTCTGGATGACGAACAGCCGGGGGAAGCTGTCCAGGCCGTTCACGAAGGACAGGACCTGGCCGTAGTTGCCGGTCACCGCCAGGGTGGTGGGCACGGCGACCACGCTGGCCCGACTGTGCCGGCCGCGGGCGGTCGTCGCCGGGGTGCGCCGACGTCGACGTGGCCGGTGCGAACCCGCTGAACTGGGTCAGGGTGACCCCGGAGCGAGGCAGTGAGCCCGTTGAACTGGCTCTCGAACGAGGACTCCTCGGCATCGATGTCGGTCGGGCTCTGCACCTCGGGATCTGGGTGGCGATCGTCTGCAGGTCGGCGCACTTGGTGGACAGCTGCTGCTGGTCCGCCTTGAGTCCCGCCAACTTGGCCTCAGCGCGGTCTGTTGGGCCTGGAGCGTGGTTCTCCTGGGTCTGGAGGGAGGTCAGCTTCGACTTCTGGGGCGAGATGAGGATCGCCCACAGCAGGAGGGCCACCACCAGGGTGCCGGCCGCGATGGCAGCGGTGATGCGGTATTCACGGACGGTGCTCATTTCAGGCTCGCATTCTTGTCGAGGCTGGCATCGGGGGTAATGGAGATGGTGAAGGGGAAGGAGATCGGTGAGTCGGGGTTGACCGAGGTCGCACCCTGCAGCGGGTTGGCAAAGAGCTGGGACGTCGAGATCGACGTTGATCCACGCCTCGGAGATGGACAGGCTGGGACCGGGGCCGGTGACCTCCAGCTGGATCGTCCCGATGGCGGCGGACGTCGTGGGGGTCGCACGCTGTGCTGCCGAGCGTCGTCGTGGCCGTGGCGGACGCCGAGCGTGCGCCGACGGTGCGTGGCCGGAGCCACCGATTGACCGCCGTGAACGTCTGCACCTCGGCGTCGGCCGGCGTGATCGAGATGAGGTTGTTGAGCGCCGTCGGCCAGTCGATGGCGGAGTTCGAGCACCGTCGCTCGGCGGGTCACTCCTGCTGTGTAGGCGTTGTTGGCCGCCACCACGGCGTCGTACTTCGGCACCTGGGCGTTGAGGGTGTTGATGTTCGACTGGAGCGGCGCTGACTTGGTTCTGGGCATTGTGGACCTGGAGGAACTTCCACGCCCCGAAGCCCACGAGCAGGACCAGCACGGCGGCGCAGCCGACGAGGGTCCGCTGTTGGATGCGCTTCAGCCGCGCCCGGGCCGCCACCTCGGGAGGCAGGAGGTTGAACTTCTTGATGGACTTGTCCGGCTCGGAGAGGGCCAGCCCGATCGGCGTGGAGAGCACCGGGCTGACTTCGTCGGCCTGTTCGATGCTGAGGTCGAGCTTCGAGGTGTCGAGGCGGGTGAGCGGCGAGACCGAGATGACCGGGAGCCGCACCTGGGCCTCGAGCAGGGGGATCAGCCCATGGAGGGCGGAGCCACCGCCGGTCACCAGCACCCGTGACACCGGCAGCCGGCCGGGCAGGGAGGCGAAGTACTGGATCGAGTTGCGGATCTCGCCCACCAGTTCGTTCATGCTGGCCTGGGCGGCCCGATCGGCCTCTGCATCTGTGGCACCGACCGTCGACGATCCGGCGCTTGATCCCTTCGGCGTCGGGCATGGGGATGTCGAGCGCCGCCGAGACGGCGGCGGTGGTGGCATTGCCGCCCGAACCGATGGTGCGCACGAACTGGGGCCGGCCGTTCTGGTGGACCACGACGACGGTGAGTCCGGCGCCCACCGAGACGATGGCTTCGGGTTGGTCCGATTCCTCGTGGCCACCCACGGCCCGTGACCAGCGCGGAAGAGATGAGGTCGACCCCGTCAACGGTCAGTCCGGCGTTCTCGACGGCTGTCGATGACACCGTTGACCAGATCGACGTGGGCGGCGGCGACCAGGATCCGCCGCATCTTGTCGCCCTCGGGAGAGGTGTAGTCGGCCAGGACCTGAGACGAGAGGATGGTCTGGTCCGGGGGAAAGGGAATGACCTCTTCGGACTGGAAGCGCACCGCGCTGTCGACTTCGTTGTCCGGTACGAAGGGAAGATCGATCTCCCGGGTGATGGCCCGCAGGCCGGCGATGCCGACGATGACCGACGAGCTCGAGAACTGGCCGTTCTCCCACAGCTTCTTGATGGCCTGCTGACGGCGGAGCTGTCACGGATCTCACCGTCGACCAGCGAGCCCGGGGGCAGTCCGACCTGGCCATAGGTGAGGAGCACGGGACGAGAGTGGCTGATGTCCAGCTCCGCCGCCCGGACCGCACTCGTACCGATGTCGAGTCCTACCACTAGTTGTGCCATGTCAACGCTCCCTCGGCAATGTCACGATTGGTCCGACGAACAGCGACGCCACGCACCTTCACGTCAGAGGACGCGCCGGACACCGCGTGCAAGAGGCTGCGTGCCCGGCCTGCCGTCACGATGTCCAAGGTCAATTTCCGGTCCCTCTGTGATCGGTGCGAGTGATCGCCGCTTGGTTGGTGCCGGTTTGATAGGGCACCAGACTGTACGAAGATCTATCGGACCGAATCGGTGTGACCTTGAGGTACCTGCGTCCACCGGCGGCCGAAAGGTGCCAGGCGCCGTCCGGCTCTCGCGTGTCTCTTGCGACCGAGGCGCTCGACGGGGCCGGGGAAGCGGAGGAGTCCCTCGGTCGTCAAGGGGAGAGTTCCCTGGTATACCGCCAGGTCAGCCAGGTGTGGTCAGCTGATGTTGGCGGCGAACTGACCGGTCTGCATGATGCCCTTGCGTTCCAGCATCACCTTGAGGTCGTGCGGATTGGACGCCGTGGCCATGGCCTCGGCCAGGTCGATGGTCCCATCGGCGATGAGAGTGACCAGCGACTGGTCGAACGTCAGCATGCCGTAGTACTCGCCATCGGCCACGATGCCCTCGATGTCGCTGGTCAGGAGCGGATCGACGATGGCCTGTTGGATCCGGCCGTTGACCACCAGCAGCTCGAGGGCCGGAACCCGGCTCTTGCCGTCTGCGGTGGGGATGAGGCGTTGGCAGATGATGCCCTTCAGCGAACCGGCCAGGCTGACCCGTGTCTGGCTCTGCTGGTGGGGCGGGAAGAAGTCGACGATCCGGTTGATGGTCTCGGTGGCGTTGATGGTGTGCAGGGTCGAGAACACCAGGTGACCGGTCTCCGCCGCGGTCAGGGCCGCCGCCACCGTCTCCTGGTCGCGCATCTCGCCGACCAGGATGACGTCGGGGTCCTGGCGAAGGACCACCCGCATGGCCGAGCCGAACGATTCGGTGTCGAAGCCGATCTCCCGCTGGTCGATGGCGGCCAGGTCGTCGGTGTGCAGATACTCCACCGGGTCCTCGATGGTCACGATGTGACAGGATCGCAGGTGGTTGATGTGGTCGACCATGGCCGCCAGCGTCGTGGTCTTGCCGGATCCGGTCGGACCGGTGACCAGCACCAGCCCCCGCATCTCCTCGGCCAGTCGGGTCACGACTTCGGGCAGTCCGAGCTCGGCGCACCGTTGCCGCGTTGGCCCGTACCCGCCGCATGGCCAGAGCCACCGACGAACGTTGGTAGTAGGCGTTGACCCGGAACCGTCCCGTGCCCGCGAGGCTGTAGGCGAAGTCGACTTCGTGCTTGTCGACGAAGATCTCGAGGATCCCCGGCTGCATGATCGACTCGGCCAGCTGCTTGGTCTCCTCCTCGGTGAACGATGGTTCGTCGTCCAACGTCCGAAGGGCACCGGCGATGCGCATCCGCGGCGGGGCGCCCGCCTTGATGTGCAGGTCCGAGCCGTCCAGCTCGGCCAGAATGACTAGCAATCGGTCCAGGTCCGCTCTGTCCACGACCCACATTGTACGGGCACGGTTGTGCAATTGGCGAGGTTTACTTCGAATTTCAATGTCCGCCATGCCCACTCGGCGGGGAGACGTCGGGCTACCGCTCGGCCGGCCACAGCACCGGTTCGACGGGCGACGCGCGCCGTCCAGCCGGCGCATTCCCTGTTGCTCGAGCCTAGGACTTGGAGGTCGCCGGCTTGCTCTCGCTGCCCTTGGAGGCGGTGGCAGGAGTCTTCGGTGCGGGCTTCTCCTTGGTGGGAGCTGCCGACGTCGAGCTGTCTCCCGAACCCGAGGAGGGCTTGCCGTCCGAGCCCGACCCGGCGCCGTCGGAGCCGCCCGACCCATCCGAACCGCCCGACCCATCCGAACCGCTGTCGGACGAGGAAGAACCCTCGCCGGACCCGGCCTTGGCCGTGCTCTTGGTCCGGCTGTCGGTCTTGTAGAAGCCGCTTCCCTTGAAGACGATCCCGACGTTGCCGAACACTTTTCGTACCGGAGATCCGCAGGTGGGACAAGTGGTCACCGGGTCGTCGTGAAAGGACTGCACGACATCGAAATTCTCATCGCAGCTGTCGCAGTGATACTCGTAGGTTGGCAAGACGGATGGTTCCTCTCGATCTGTGACGTGCGTCGATCTGGCAGTCTACTTGAGAGAGTGCCAATACCGACCTGGGACAGCGGGGTCCCGTAGACTGACCAGGTGACCACTGGCCTAGCCCCATGACCGACCGAAGTCTCAGCCACCTGGATCCTTTCAGCGGCACCCGGATGGTCGATGTATCGCCGAAGGAGGCGACCCATCGCCGGGCCCTGGCCCGCTGCCAGGTGGCGATGAAGCCGGAAACGACGGCCAAGGTGGCGAACAATGCCATCACCAAGGGCGACGTGCTGGCGGCGGCCCGGGTGGCCGGCATCCAGGCGGCGAAGCGTACGGCCGACCTCGTTCCGATGTGCCATCCGCTCCTGGTGGGGGCGGTGCACGTGGATTTCACCATCGGCGACGATTTCGTCGAGGTGGAGGCCAAGGTCGAAGCGGTGGACCGAACCGGAGTGGAGATGGAGGCGATGACCGCCTGCGCCATCGCCGCCCTCACCGTCTACGACATGTGCAAGACCACCGACCGCACCATGGTCATCGGTCAGCTCATGCTCTGGGAGAAGACAGGCGGCAGCTCGGGCGTCTGGAAGCGGGAACCTCCCGACTGAGCTCCCACGGCGGACCGCAGCGCCAGGGTCGATTTGAAGTCCCCGCAGTTGAGGTCCTGCCCCGGTTCGAACTCCAGATGGTCGCTCGGCGATGCCGCTGGCTACTTGATGCGCCAGCGGCCCTTCTTCTTCGGTCGCGACGTGGTGAAGAAATCGGCCGTAATCGGCGCATCCGGGGACGCAGGAGATGGGGCTGCGTCCGAGTCTGTGTCTGAGGTCGGCTCTGACGATCTCGGCCCGTCCCCGTCGGCGTGGTCTTGTGGACCCACGGAGAGAATGTCTTTGACCATGGCCGAACTGGAGGCGAAGTCCGCCGGCCCTTTGGCCGCCGGGGTTTTCTCGTCGACGGGAAGATCAGGTGCCGGTGTCTCTGTCGCCACGGGCGGCGGCGGAGGTGGCGGAGGCGGCGGTGGAGGGGGTTCCGGTTCGGCGGCCACGATGACCGTCGCAGGCGCAGGCGCAGGCGAGGCGCAGGCGGAGGAGGAGGAGGTGGTGGAGCTGGTGCCTCTGGAGGTGGCGGCGGTGGCGGCGGTGGAGGGGGTTCCGGTTCGGCGGCCACGATGACCGTCGCAGGCGCAGGCGCAGGAGGAGGAGGTGGAGCTGGTGCCTCTGGAGGTGGCGGCGGTGCTACGGACTCAACCGGGGCCGGTACGACCGCGGCCGTGTTTGCATCCGGCGCCACACCTTGTGCGTGTGCCCCGTCCGACGGCTGAGCCGAGGGAGGGCTCGAGGTGCCGCCATCCAGAGAGTCGATGATGGCGGCCACCGCTGCCTGATGCTCCCGGGCACTTCTTCGAGTTGAGGAGGAGTTACCCCGGCTGGATCTCATCATCCGACACAGACTACGGGACCGAATTGCCGCTGGCTCTCATCCCGTGCTTCCCTGCCTATTGGGTAATGAGCGGCGACAGCCGGAGTCCCCGAGGAGTACCCGATCAAGTCCAGGTCAGGAGGGGTCAGCCGTGAACGGCCGAGCGGAGGTCCCGCAATGAGAGCTCCGACGTCGCCTCGCCCCCGCACTGGGTGCAGTGCTCGACGTGCCGCCAGCTCCTGAGCAGGCGGGTGCCTTCGGGGTTGAGCAGCACGACGAACGACTCCGAAAGGGGGTCGATCTCCACGCCGTAGCAGGCTTGCCACTCGGTGGACGCCGGGCTGGCGTGGTGATTCGCGCCTTTTACCACCCGGCGAAATCGCGAGTTCTCCATGTCGATGATCCACGTGCTGTGGCACGACTCGATGATGATCTCTTCCACGGAGTCAGTATCCCATGAAATTGAGGAGGCTCAAACTCAGATTTCATGTCGGTTCGGTGACAGTTGGTGCAACCCCAGGGGCACAAGGAGTGGCCTCTGCGCAGGAACTTCGTGGCGGAGGGCGCCTGGCGGTATCAAATTCGTTGCCAAGGGATTACTTTCGGTCCAGAATCGTTGCCGGCACCCAGACATCCACCGTGGTGCCGGCTGCCTCCTCCGAATGGATGAGCAATCTGGACCCGATGAGACGGGCCCGTTCGGTCATCCCGGGCAGTCCGAGCGACTGACCTCCGATGCCGGAGGCCCGGTGCGACGCGTCGAATCCCACCCCGTCGTCCTTGATGAGCAACCGGAGTCCGCCCGATTCGAAGTTCATCCCGACGGCAACCCGGTCGGCGGCGGCGTGCCGTTCGATGTTCGACAGGGCTTCCTGGGTGATCCGAAAGAGCGCCAGTTCGATGGTGGGGGAGAGGCGACGTTCCGCCCCGGTGATCCCGAACGAGGTTTCGAACTGCTCGCGACCTCCGGCCTCGGTGAGCATCTGTTTGAGGGAGGCCACGAGGCCCAGATCGTCCAGGACCGACGGGCGCAGGCCCTTGGCGATGGAGCGCAGTTCGGAGACGGTGGACTCGACCGTGCTCCGCAACTCCGACGAGCGAAGGTCCTCGATCGGTCACGCTGACCGTGTCGGTATCGACGGCATCGATCTGACGACAGAGGTGGATCAGGGACTGGAGAGGGCCGTCGTGGAGCTCTTGGGCGATGGACCGACGCTCCTCCTCCTGCCCGAGGACGACTCGTGCCGCATAGGCCTCCATCAGGTCGCGGCGGAGGGTCTCGGTGGTGACGTCCTCGAAGACCACCTGCATCCGTTCGTCACGGGCGAAGGGACCGAGCTTGGTCGCCGTCGGTCTGAAGCGCACCGGTTGATCATGGAGGTAGAAGGTCACCGGTTCCACCAACTCGTCGGAGGGGGCCGAGTGAGGATGACCGCCGGCCAGTGGTGTCTGGGCGGAGATCAGCAGCGTGAGCACTTGGCTGGCCGCGTCCGGCCCGATCATGTCGACGAGTCGCATCGGGAGTTCGGTCCGGGGGGTCGATGCTGACCAAGCGGCCCCCACCGTCCCCGTTGAGGCAAAGACCCGCTGGGCCGAGGCGTTGGCCTCGAGCACGATCCCCTCCAGGTCGACGATCAGGATCGGCGCCTGGTTCGAGTCGAACAGGTCCCGGTACAGCGCCTCCGCGTTGCGGTGTGCCTCCCGAACTGATTCGGCGACAGTCCGGTTATCGCGTTCGGACGTGATCCGCTGTCCGATCAGGAGCGTCACCGCGTCCAGCAGGACGATCTGGATGAGCTCCGACCATGCCGCCCCGTAGTCGTGGCTGGCCAGGGCGACAGAGAATCTGGGCACGGCCAGCAGCGTGACCCAACCCGAGGTGAATGAGGCCCCCGGCAGGCCGTACTGCAGAGCGACGTATACCAGTGGCACGAGGAAGAGGGGAAAGGTCGAGAGCTCGACCCCGAGCGAGGTGACGTCGAGGTGGAACGCCAGCGTGGCGGCCAGTCTGATGAGATAGAGGGCCAACACGACCAGTTGAAGGATCCAGAAACGTGAGTCGGACCATGGCCGGCGCATCACTCCGAGCGCTCCGCCGCCTAGTTCTTGTGGCTTCCCGTCCCCGTCTCCCTCCCCGTCCCCGGGCTCGATCTCGGGCAGGGTCAGTGGGGCCGACGGTTCGGAGCTGAACCCAGCGCTCCTCTGGCGTTCCTCCGCGGCGTGCGGGCTCATGCCACCGGATCCGGGCGCTCGGTCTCCCGTCCGACGAACATGCCGGCGGCGAGGGCGAAATGGACGAGCTCGGTTCGGGATGCCGTCCCCAGCTTCTCGAACACGTGGTTGAGATGGCCCTCCACGGTGCGAGGACTGATGCCGAGCTGGCGGGCGATGGCCTTGTTGGTCATGCCCCGGACGACGAGTCGGACTACCTCGTACTCCCTGGCCGTCAACTGCTCCATCGGGTTGGGCGGGCCGGTGGTCCCCGATTTCTCTCCCCGACCCTGTGGACCTCGGTCTCGTTGGTCGAACCCGTCGCAGGCGGCTCGGATCGAACGGATCAGCTCGTCACTCGGCGTCGTCTTGAGCAGGTAGCCCGCCACCCCGGCGGCCAGGGCCGTCCTCACATAGTCGTCGTCGTCGTATGCACTCAGGATCAGTACTTTGGCGCGGGGAAAGCCGGCCACGATCTCGCGGGCCAGATCGATGCCGTTGACCGTCGGCAACCTGATGTCCACCAGCACGACATCCGGCAACACCTCGGCAATGACCCGGAGGGCACCGTCCCGGTCCTCGGCCTCCCCCACCACGGTGAACCCGGTGGCGTCATCCAGAATCTGTTTCGTGCCCGATCGGATGAGCTCGTGGTCGTCCACCACCACCACACGACGTGAGGTTTCTGCGCCCCCCTGCTCGAAGGGATGCGATGGGTCCTCTCGAGTGTGGGGACCGCGAGCTCCAACGACTCCCATGGGTCCATCGTAGGGTCGTCACCCCGCGGCGATGAGGGACGCTGCCATGGCGACGACGAGCGCGGTGACCAGCGGTACGGCGACCAGGGGATGGAGGGCCAGGACCCCAACGGTGGCCTGATCGTCCAGCTTCGGTCGTTGGCGAGCCGTCGACCATGCCCCGACCATGCAGAAGAAGTAGACGACGATCCAGACCCCGACCCCCACTGCGGCCGGGATCCCACCCAGTCCGCCAACCCAGCAACCGGCGATGATCAGCCCGCTCCGACCGAGGCCGCGGGGATCGACGCACTCGGGATCCCTCGTGCGCAGGTAGCCGTAGATGGCACACGCCACGACCGTGCCCACCAGGGATCCCACCACCACCGCCCAGTGGTGGTTCCACCCGGCCCCGACGACGATGATCGCCAGGGCCATGACCGTCCCGATGGCGCTGATGGCCAGAGGGGCCCGCTGGCCACCGAACTCGATCAGGCCGACTGAGATCATGGCGGCCGCCAGACAGCAGTAGGCCGCACTCACGATAGTGCCGTGCCAACCCCAGGTGACCAGGGCGAACGCCCCTGCGGTGGCCAGTTCCACGAGCGGATATCGGAGGGAGATCGGCTGACGGCAGGTTCGACAGCGACCTCTCAGGACGACCCACGATGCGACGGGCACATTCTCGAACCAGCTCAGTTGGCGATCGCAGGTAGGGCAGAACGATCGGGGGGTGGAGACCGAGAGGCCCAGTGGAGCCCGATAGACGACGACGTTGAGGAAAGAGCCAACGAACAGTCCGACGATACCGGCCAAGGGGATCGTCACGGAAAGGGACAGAACAGACTGAGAAAACACAGTAATTCATTCAAACGCACCGTCGTGCAGGCTCGGGGGTCGACTGGTGGCCTGGGCGGATCGCGGATCGGCGGCCGGGCGCGTCGCGGACGGCCGTCGGGCAGGTCGGGTCGAGACTCATGGCGAGAGGAGGGCAAGCCGGGGGACGGTAGCACTGTCACCGGGTGAACAGGTCGTGGACGGCCCGGCCATCAACCGGATGTCGACGGATCGCCGACTCGGATCAAATGGATTCGGGGTCAATCTCAGGCATCAGTCTGCCGATGGAGGGGGGATGACTGACGTCGATGCCATACGCTGGATGGCCAGCGAGCACGACCTCGAATTTGTCGATCTCGACACCTACGGGGTGGATGCTGCCGCGAGCGAGATCCTGCCGGCCGACCTGGCCCGGTTGCATCACGTCGTCGCGGTCAAACGCAAATTCGGCACTCCGGTCATCGCAACCTCCGCTCCCGACGATCTCGACGCCCAGGATACGCTGCGCACTTCTATCGGTCGGGACTTCATCTCGGTTGTCGCCTCCCCCGACCAGATCGGCGAGTATCTGGACAAACTGTTCGGGCCAGACGGCGAGCCGGCTCCGACCGGCAGGTCGGACCGTCCCTCCCGTGACCTGGAGGTAAAGGACGATTCTGCTGGTTCAGACGACTCTCCCACTGGGGTCGGCTCGGAGCCCATGCCCCCGGGGACCCCCGATCCTGAACAGATCGACCTGCTCCTGACGGCAAAGAACGTCGAGGACTCCCTCCGTGACTCACTCCCGACCCTCGAGTCTCCGGAGCCGACCGCCACCGCCGCCCCGCCGCCCCGCTGCCCACTCTCGACCTCCCGGACCTCAAGGTCGCCAAGGAGCCGACGGCGGCAGGGATTCGAACGCCAACGGATCGATCGACCCCGACAGAGCCTCCGGGCTCCTGTCTGATTTCGGACCTAACCGACTCGACAACGCGATCGAGCCGAATGGGACCCCGTCCACCAGCGCGTTCACGGCCAGCGAAGACGAGCTGGCTGAGTTGGCCCGCAGCGTCGAGACCGAGGATCCCCTCCAGGCCGCCGGCTCTGCCGACTCGACCGATCTCGCCGCCGACCTGGTGGCCGAAGCGGTGGCCACCTTCCAGGAGCAGCAGGAGGAGGAACGCGGCGACATCCCGGTAGCGGACGCCACCCCCGACACCGCGCTCTTCCCGCCCCTGGCCAAGGCCCTGGTCGAGGGCGACCGGGTCCAGATGGCCGACATGGAGGACGTGCTCGAGGAGCACGCCCGCACCAACCAGAGCGTGGCCCGCATCCTGACGGCACGGAAGCTGGTGACCGAGGCCGACCTCATGTGGGGCATGGCTCAGGAGATGGGTCTCGAATTCGTCGACCTCGACATCGTCGGGGTGGACTTCACCGAGGCGGGCTCGATCCCCGAGACGACGGCCCGCCACCACAACGTCATCGTCATCGCCAACGACAACGGGACGCCGGTGGTGGCGGCCTCGAATCCCACCGACGTGTTCGCCATGGACGACCTCCGGACCATCATGGGCCGGAATTTCATCGTCGTGGTGGCGACCCGTACCCAGATCACCGCCTACATCGGTCGAGCGTTCAACAGCGGCGGCGACGCCGCCGACATGGCCATGGAGGCGTCGCTCGGCTTCGACGGACCGAGTGCTGCGCCCGGGGTCGACGACATCCAGGCGGTGACCGAGGAAGCGCCGATCGTCCGCTACGTCAACCTGCTGATCCTCCAGGCACTGAACGAGCGGGCCTCGGACATCCACGTCGAGCCCACCGAGACAGAGCTCCGCATCCGGTACCGGATCGACGGCGTGCTGCACGACGTCTCCACCGCCCCCCGGTCGATCGCCCCGGCGGTCACGACCCGGCTCAAGGTCATGGCCGACATGAACATCGCCGAGCACCGGATTCCCCAGGACGGGCGTATCTCGCTCAACGTCGGGGCCAAGGGCATCGATCTCCGCATGGCCACGCTCCCCACGATCTACGGCGAGAAGATCGTGATGCGGGTCCTGGACAAGTCGAGCGTGGTGCTGGGCTTCGCCGACCTCGGCTTCGACGAGGAGCTGCTGGGCATCTACGAGAGCATCTACACGAAGCCGTACGGGACCATCCTGGTCACCGGACCGACCGGTTCGGGCAAGTCCACCACGCTCTACACCACCCTGACCGCCCTCAACTCGCCGGAGAAGAACATCATCACCGTCGAGGACCCGGTCGAGCTTCCCCTGAAGGGCGTCAACCAGGTCCAGCTCAACCTCAAGGCCGGCCTCAACTTCGCCTCTGCCCTGCGGTCCATCCTGCGCTCCGACCCGGACATCGTGCTGGTGGGGGAGATCCGCGACAAGGAGACGGCCGTGATCGCCATCGAGGCGGCCCTCACCGGCCACATGGTGCTGGCCACCCTGCACACCAACGATGCGGCGTCGACTCCGATGCGCCTGATCGAGATGGGTCTCGAGCCCTTCCTGGTCACCTCGTCGGTCTCCGGCGTGCTGGCCCAGCGACTGGCCCGGCGCCTCTGCATGCACTGCAAAGAGGCCTATCAGCCCACTGAGGCCGACATCAGGTCCGCAGGCTGGACGCCCGAGGAAGTCGAGGAGCTGGGAGGCATGTCCGAGGTGTTCCGAGCCGTCGGCTGCTCCGCCTGTTCCAACACCGGATATCGAGGTCGTAAAGCTTTGGCCGAACTTATGCCGATGACAGAAGAGATCGAGCGAGTGATCATCGAAGGAGGATCGGTGGACGAAATCCATAGGCTTGCCGTGGCCCAGGGTATGTGCACTCTGCGGCAGAGCGGTCTCCGCAAGGCAATCGAGGGTGAGACGACCCTCGAGGAAGTGCTGCGGGTGGTGGCATGAGCCCGACCTCCGCAGCTACCAATGTCGATTGGTCGAGCCGTCTGGCCCAGGCCCTGGTGCAGGGCGGCTACGAGACCGAGTCCAATCTTGTCCCCCTGCTCGCCGAGGCGCGGGCCACTGGACAGTCTCTGGCCGTCCTGCTGATCAGCCGCGGACTGGCGTTGCCTGGCGTCGTGGTCGGGGCGCTGGCCCATCTCGCCGAGCTGCCGGCCATCGACCTGGCCGCCATCACTCCCAGCCCGGAAGCTCGGGCCGCCATGCCTGAGGACGTGGCCGTGGCCCATCAGGCCGTGGCGCTCCAGTTCGACGGCACCGTGCTGACCATCGCCTTCTCGGAGCCGCCGTCGAGCGGGGAGATCGACGCGCTCTCCTCCAAGCTCGGGTGTCGGATCAGCCCGGTGCTGGCGGACCCCGTCGTCATCCAGGGCATGCTCGGCGGTGCGGTCCCCGGCGCCATCGGCGGTCCGACGCCCGACTCGCCCCTGGTCGACCCCAAGGCCGAAGACGCCGTCGGGCGCCGCTCCTTCGCCCGCCGAATTGCTCGAACGAGGAATGCCGGCGGCGGCCACCAACAGCGTGCATGGCGCTCCATATCGACGACCTGCTCCGCTACGCCGTGTCCGTCGGGGCGTCGGACCTCCACCTGACCGCGCAGATGCCCGGCTCGATCCGGCTGCACGGTGCCATCCGGCCCATCGAAGGGTGTCCGGTCCTCGACAACGAGACGATCCGGGACATGGTGTTCGGCATCCTCCCGGCCTCGCAGCGGGAGCGGTTCGAGGCGGAGAAGCGAGCTCGACACCTCCCACTCCATCGCCGGTGTGGGTCGGTTCCGGGTGAACGTCTCCCTGCAGCGGGGCACCGTGGCGGCGGCCCTCCGGCCCATCCCCCACGAGATGCCGGAGTTCGACACCCTCGGCCTTCCCGACTCGATCAAGTCCTTCACCGACCTGCGGCGAGGACTGGTGCTCGTCACCGGCCCGACCGGCTCGGGGAAGTCGACGACCCTGGCGTCGCTGGTGGACATCATCAACCGGACCAAGCCGCTGCACATCGTGACCGTCGAGGACCCCATCGAGTTCCTCCACGACCACAAGCGGTCGATCATCACCCAGCGGGAGATCGGTGAGGACACCAAGTCCTTCTCCGAGGCCCTGCGGCGGGTGCTGCGCCAGGACCCCGACGTCATTCTGGTCGGTGAGATGCGCGACCTCGAGACCATCTCGATGGCGCTGACCGCGGCCGAGACCGGCCACCTGGTCTTCGCCACCCTGCACACCCAGGACGCACCGCAGACCATCGACCGGGTCATCGACGTGTTCCCGACCACCCAGCAGGAGCAGATCCGGGTCATGCTGGCCGCCACGCTCGAAGGTGTGGTCACCCAGCAGCTGATCGTCAACGCCGACGGAACCGGCCGCGTGCCGTGCTGCCGAGGTGCTGATGTGCACGTCGGCCATCCGGAACCTGATCCGGCAGTCGAAGACCCACCAGATCTACTCGCTGATGCAGGTGGGCGGTTCGTACGGCATGCAGACCATGGACCAGGGCCTGGCCAAGCTGGTCAAGGACGGGCTGATCTCCGAGAGCATCGCCTACGACCGGTCTTCCAACGAAGAAGACCTTCGGAACCATCTCAATACCTAATCATTGCACATCACTTCGAATAACGAAGAAGCGGGGAACTGTGGCACTGACATTCGACTACAAGGTCCGGGACCGGACCGGCAGCCTGGTCGAGGGACAGCTCGAGGGCGACAGCATGGCGCTGGTCGTCAGGCGGCTCCGCGAGATGGGCTACATGCCGATCTCGGTGACGCCGAAGTCGAACGGTGAGCCTCAAGACGGAGATCAAGATCCCCGGGATCTCCGACCGGGTGAAGCTGCGCGAGATCGCCGTCGTCACCCGGCAGCTGTCCACCATGGTCGACTCGGGTCTGTCGGTGGTGCGGTCGCTCGGCATTCTGGCCGCCCAGGTGGAGAACCAGGAGCTGGCCCGGGTGCTCAGCGAGGTGCGGCTCGACCTCGAGCACGGCTCGTCGCTGTCGGCGGCCTGCGCCAAGCACCCCAAGGTCTTCTCGCATCTGTTCTGCACGATGGTCCAGGCCGGTGAGGTCGGCGGAAACCTCGACGAGGTCTTGGCCAGTCTGGCCACCACCATCGAGAAGCAGGCGCAGCTCAACCGCACGATCCGGTCGGCCATGACCTATCCGCTGGTGGTCTTCTGCGTGATGCTGGTCATCTTCACGGCCATGATCGTCTTCATCGTGCCGGTGTTCCAGAATCTCTTCAAGACCCTGGGTGGAAAGCTTCCCCTTCCCACCCAGATCCTGATCAAGATCTCGAACATCGTGACCAGCGTGTGGGTGCTGCTCGTGATCGCCATCATCGTGGGCGCCATCGTCGGCCTCCGCAAGTGGATCACCACCGACGAGGGTCGGCGCAAGTGGGACAAGTTGATGCTGAAGCCGCCGGTCTTCGGACAGCTGTTCCACAAGGTGGCCCTGGCCCGGATGACCGACACGCTGGCGTCGCTGATCGGCTCGGGTGTGCCCATCCTCGAGTCACTCGACATCTGCGCCGACACCTCGGGAAACCGGACGGTCGGCGACGTCCTCCTCGAGGCCAAGAACGGTGTCCGCGAGGGCCGACCGCTGGCCGACCCGCTCCGGGAGCACGAGGACGTCATTCCCACCCTGGTCGTCCAGATGATCGAGGTCGGCGAGCAGACCGGTGCCTTCGACGGCATGCTCCAAAAGGTGGGCGAGTTCTACGACCAGGAGGTCGAGATCACCGTCAACAACCTGACCGCTCTGCTCGAGCCGCTGCTGACCGTGGTCATGGGCGCCATGGTCGGCGCCATGGTCATCTGCCTCTACCTGCCGATGTTCGACTACATCAAGCTCGTGCCGAACGCTCAGTAGCGACCTGCGAGCCGGGGCACGCAACGCCACCTTCGATGACATCAGTTCGAATTGAGACGCCGGTTCGCTGGGTCTGCGCTGTGCCCGGTCCTTTTCATGTCATTCCAATTCTTGTCATTCCAAGCCGGTTCCAAGCGTAAGTTCACTCAAGACGGCGAAAACGGCGGTCGATGAAATTGTCATGATTACCGACAATGATTCATCCCACGCAACGCACTCGGAGCAGCAACTCGCCCCGCGACAGAGGAGACACCGGCGAAGATGCCGGTTTCACCCTCATCGAGCTCATGGTGGTGCTGTTGATCCTGGCCATTCTGCTTGGCTATCGCCATCCCGACGTTCCTCGGCGTGACGAAGTCGGCCAATGACCGGGCGGCACAGTCCAACCTGAACACCGCCCTGGTCAACGCCAAGGCTGCGTTCCAGCAGAACAGCCAGTCCTACGCCGGTGCGACATCACTGGTGTCGACGCTGTCGTCGGCCGAGCCGGCCCTGTCGTTCACCACTGGTGCTTCGACGGCCCAGAGCCAGATCAGCGTGGCCACCGCCACAGATGGCCACGGTTTGATCCTGGCGGTCCAGGCCAAGAGCACCAACAACTGCTGGTACATCCTGGACATCACCGCCGCTTCCCCTGGTGAATCCACGACCGCCAACGCACCGTGGACGGGTTCAACCTTCACGACCACTCCGAGTGGCACGGGTTATCCCTTTGGCCCGGGCACCTGGTACGGAGAGGTGAAGAACGCTGCAGCGTGTAACGCCGCGGCCGCTCCTGCCGGTACGGAAGGTGCGTCACCGGCAACGGTGCTGTTCCAGACCGCCAACGGGTTCCCGGCGCTGTAACGGGAACGGCCGGATGGCATGAGGTGCCTTCAGGCTCCCAGTGCCATGGAGGTCCAGTAAGTAAAGGTGCCCCCTCCTTCGGGAGGGGGCACCTTTCTACCGTCGGGATGATTCGCCTCAATGGGTGTCCTCTATATCCCGTGTGACAGAACCAATATCCGCGGCGGCAAAGAAACACTCTCCCAGTGCTTGTTCCAGCCGGTCATTGGGACCTTTGAAAGTCTCGAAAGACTTTCTAAAGTCGCAGCCAGGTGAGGACGATAGGAAGAACGGACACTGTCATGGTGTCCGCCTATTGATGCATCAATAACAACGAGGAGGCTTCAAATGATTTCATCCGCTATCGCACGCTTGCGCGACAAGCGTAGCGGTGTGGGAGACACCGGCGAAGATGCCGGTTTCACCCTCATCGAGCTCATGGTGGTTCTGTTGATCCTGGCCATTCTGTTGGCTATCGCCATCCCGACGTTCCTGGGCGTGACGAAGTCGGCCAATGACCGGGCGGCGCAGTCCAACCTGAACACCGCCCTGGTCAACGCCAAGGCTGCGTTCCAGCAGAACAGCCAGTCCTACGCCGGTGCGACATCACTGGTGTCGACGCTGTCGTCGGCCGAGCCGGCCCTGTCGTTCACCACTGGTGCTTCGACGGCCCAGAGCCAGATCAGCGTGGCCACCGCCACAGATGGCTTCGGTTTGATCCTGGCGGTCCAGGCCAAGAGCACCAACAACTGCTGGTACATCCTGGACATCACCGCCGCTTCCCCTGGTGAATCCACGACCGCCAACGCACCGTGGACGGGTTCAACCTTCACGACCACTCCGAGTGGCACGGGTTATCCCTTTGGCCCGGGCACCTGGTACGGAGAGGTGAAGAACGCTGCAGCGTGTAACGCCGCGGCCGCTCCTGCCGGTACGGAAGGTGCGTCACCGGCAACGGTGCTGTTCCAGACCGCCAACGGGTTCCCGGCGCTGTAACGGGAACGGCCGGATGGCATGAGGTGCCTTCAGGCTCCCAGTGCCATGGAGGTCCAGTAAGTAAAGGTGCCCCCTCCTTCGGGAGGGGGCACCTTTCTACCCGGGAGCCCTCGGAAGCGATTTGACTCCGGCGGCCGTAACCCACCTTGTTCGATCCCGCCATCGCTAAGGCGCGTGAAGGAGGCCAGCCGTGTCTGAGTTGCTTGATCCCACCGACGTTCTGCTCCGGACGGCGCGGACAGCTTTAGCCCGGCTACGCCGACGAGCCTGGCCACTCTTGGTCATGGTGGCCTTTGTCGTTGTCGGTATGGCGTATTCGTTTTGGTGGAGCCCCGTTGTCCATCACACCCACGCCTGGGTCATCCCAGGAGATGTTTGGTCGACGTGGCGAGCGGCCCACTGGGTGGGATGGGGTTCCCTCGGACACGTGTATGGACCGGATACCCAGCTCGTCACCTTCCCCGGCATCGCCGTGGTACTCGCCCCGGTGGCAATGATCTCGTCTCACCTCGGACTCAGCGAGTCGGTCGATCCAATCTTCCTGAGCACCCCCACCTCATGGTTCTTGCTCGGGCCGGCATCGATGCTGCTCGGATCATCGTGCCTCTTCTCGCTCGATGCCGCGGCGGAGGAACTCGGGACAAGTTCCAAGGCGCAGAATCGTCCTCTGTTGGATGGAGGCGATCATCATGTTTCAGGTGCTGGTCATCTGGGGTCATCCCGAGGATCTACTTGTCCCTCGGTCTAGCCCTCTACGGCCTCTTGGCAGTTGGGCGGGGCAGGTGGACGTTATCGGGATGGCTGTGGGGTGCGGCGATCGTCGTTCAGCCCCTCGTCCTGCTGTTGTTTCCCTTGCAGTTCGTTCAACTTCCGAAGTCCGCTCGACTGCGGGTCTGCTCTCTCGCCGTTCTGCCCTCGCTCGTATTCGTGGGAACTCCGCTCCTCTCGAACTGGAGCCAGACGACGAAGGTGCTCTTCCACCAAGCCAACTTTCCGACTGTCGATCACGCCACCCCCTGGATCGCCCTGTCCCCTCGTCTGAGTAGCGTCAGTGTGGGCGCCGGGCCGGGTCGAATGATCGCGCTGGTCGTTGCCGTCGGCCTCGGGGTGGTGGCGTGGCATTACCGCCCGTCGATGGTCGGGCTTCTCTGGCTCGGCGCCTTTGCCCTGACCGGTCGGTGCTTCTTCGAGTCGGTCATGGTTCCCTTCTACCTTGGCCCACCCTGCGCCGGTGATTGTTCTCGCAGCATCGGTGAAGAAGAGCTGGAGCTCGGATGGTGGTGGCGTGGCTGCGGCCATGGTGGCAACGCGTCCTTTCGTTTCGACCATCTCTCGGAATGGGAGTACTGGCTGCCGATGGTGGCGATGCTGGCCGTCGGACTGGCCTGTGCTTACCCCGGGCGGGCTGCTCTCGGCATCCGGGCCCGCCATCGAAGGACGAGGGTCGCCGGTACCTGTGCCCGATCATCAGAGCGCTACACCCCAACCCGTCGGTTGATCGCTGAGCGTCCGCCCTACAGCGGCCCCACGGTGTGCTTGCGGCCGGGCAGGAGCTCCTGCAGCGTGCCGAGCGACCCGAGGGCGTCGGCCACCACCGCCCGGGTGGTCCCGGGATCGATGACCGCATCGACGAAGCCCCGCTCGGAGGCCTGCCAGGGGGTGAGGAACCGCGCCGCATAGTCGTCCTGCAGCGTCTGGCGCTCCTCGGGCTCGACCACCCGGCGGTGGAGGATCTGTACCGCCCCTTCGGCCCCCATCACCGCGATCTCGGCCCCGGGCCAGGCGAAGCACAGGTCGTTGCCCAGTCCCTTGGAGTCCATCACGATGTAGGCGCCGCCGAAGGCCTTGCGCAGGATCACGCACACCCGGGGCACGGTCGCCTCGGCGTAGGCGAAGGCCAGCTCCGCCCCGTGGCGGATCATCCCCCTCCATTCGAGGTCCTTGCCGGGCAGGAAGCCCGGCGTGTCGACCAGGGTGATCAGGGGCACGTTGAAGGCGTCGCAGAAGCGCACGAACCGGGCCCCCTTCTGCGAGGCGGCGATGTCCAGGGTTCCGGCCAGGGCCTGGGGCTGATTGGCCACGAAGCCGACGGTCCGCCCGTTGATCCGGCCCAGGGCGGTGACCAGCTGCGGTGACCACCGGGTCCACAGCTCGGTGATGTCGGTCTCGTCGGCCAGGGCGGCAGCCACCCGGCGCACGTCGTAGGAGCTGGTGGCCCGGTCGGGGATGATGTCCCGCAGCTCGTCGACCGGGCGATCGGGCGGATCGCCGGCCATGACCACGGGCGGCAGCTCGTCGGTATTGGCCGGGAGCAGGCTCAACAGGTGCTCCACGTGGGCCATGGCGTCCGGCTCGGTGGCCGCCTCGATGGCGCACAGACCGCTCGACCGGGCGTGCATCGACGTCCCGCCGAGCTGGTGGATCCCGATCCGCACCCCGGTGAAGTCCTCGACCATGGCCGGGCCCGAGACGAAGGCGAAGGCGTCCGACGTCATCACCACCAGGTCGGCGATACCCAGCAGGAGGGCGGGCCCGGAGATGGCCGGCCCGGTGACCACGACGATGACCGGCACGATGCCCGAGCAGGCGGCCATGGCCCGCGCCGCCTGTCCCCACCCGTGCAGCGAGGCCACCCCATCGGCCACGTTCGCTCCGCTCGAGGCCAGCACCAGCCACCAGCGGGATGCGGAAGGTCGCCGCCGATGCCGCCGCCACCCGGATGGTCTCCCCGTCCTCGATGGACAGCGCCCCTCGTCGGAGTGACGACACCGATCGCACCACCATGGCCGGGCGTCCACCGAGCTCCTCGACGCCGGCCCGCACGGTGCCGGTGACCAGGCGACGGAAGATGGGCGCCACTGGGGCCTGAAGGGTCACCGGCCCATGTTAAAGAGATCGTGGGCCACCGGCGGCGCATCCCCGTCCATCAGGCATCGTCGCGCTCGTTGCCCGGCGGTTGCGCCGGATCGGGGGTGGGCAGGTCGGGTCCCGGTTTGGGGTGCCGGCGGTCGGCCCGCTCGAACTGCCGCTCGACGTCCGCCCACACCAGGGGCTCGTCGGCTCCGAGCTCCTCCTCGGACATCGGGGCCCGGGCCAACACCACGGCCCCCACGATCAGGAGCACGAACAGCATGCTGAGCTTGGATACGAACCCGGCGAGCTGTTGGTCATTGAGTGGCCGCAGCCCGATGGCCGCCTTCGAGCGGGCGAAGGTCGGGTAGAGCGGGTGCCGCGAGAAGATGTAGATGAAGGACAGAAAGGCCGGGGTGACCGCCTGGGCCACCAGGTACCCGAACCGCACCACCGGCTTGGGGCGCACGATGCCCGGCACCCGCCCGAGCACCGGGAATCCACAGCACCAGGCCGGCGAACACGATGACGGCGTCCACGGCCGCCCGGGCCAGCCCCGAGGACGACTGCGCCCGCACCAGGGCGGGAGCCATCGACCCGACCACCAGGACGGTCACGGTGATGATGGCCAACGGGGGTCGTCTGCAGGCGGGTCAGCACCGCATCGACAGCCGGCGGCCGGGTGATCCACTGGAGCACGTCGTAGGGCAGGCCCAACAGGAGCAGGGGCGCCACCACCAACAGCAGGATCACCCGTTGGGCCACCAGGGCGGTGAGCGACCAGTGGGCGGCCAGATCGGCGAGGGGCCAGGTGAGCGCCACCACCAGCCCGATGCACGCCCCGCCGAACTGACCCATCTGCCGTCGGGTCCACCGGATCGGCGGCCGACTCGACCGCATGAGCCGCCGATGACCGGAGACCACCAGGGCGATGGCCACCGCCAACAGCGCCCACACCAGCCCATGGGGTTCCCAGGCGTAGGGGCCGGCCGTCGCCAACACGATCAGGATCTGACCGTCGGGGTCCTAGATTGTCCTTGATGCAACGCCTCGACCGACTCGAACGGGTCACCGACCTGCTGCTGGTCCTCCTCGACACGCCCCGGGCGTTGAGCCTGCGCGAGATCGCCCACCGGGTGCCCGGCTATCCCGATGGCCACGGCGCCCGGCGCCAGGCGTTCGAGCGCGACAAGCGGCTCCTGCGCGATGAGGGGGTTCCCGTTCTGGTGGAGGCGGTCGAGGGTGACGACCAGCTGGGCTACCGGGTCGACCCCGACGCGTACTATCTCCCCGACCTCGGCCTCGAGCCCGAGGAGCAGGCCGCCTTGAACCTGGCCGTCGCCGGAGTCCACCTGGGTGAGCCTATCGGCCGAGATGCCCTGTTGAAGCTGGGCGCCGGGGGGGAGACACCGCTCCGCACCTCGGCGGCTCCGCTGGTCGATCTGCGCTCCGTGGACGCGCTGCCGGCCCTGCCCCTGCTGTTCGACGCCGTCCGTCAGGGGGCGGTCGTCGAGTTCGACTACCGCGGCACCCGGCGCCATGTGGACGTGGCCGGGCTCCGGTTCCGCCGGGGGCAGTGGTACCTGATCGGGTTCGATCGCGACCGGGGCGAGGCCCGGACGTTCCGGGTGGACCGGATCGAAGGCCCTCCCGAGCTCGGCGCGGCATCGACGGCCCGGGTCCCGGCCGACCTCGATGTCGACGCCGCCTTCTCCCGCGACCCCTGGCAGTACGGAACGGGCGAGGAGGAAGAGGTGGACGTGCTGGTGGACGGGGCCGAGTCGGGACGGGTCGTCGCCGAGTTGGGCGAAGGGGCCGTCGTCCGACGCGCCGACGACGGTGGGGTGGTCGTGCGGCTCTCGGTGTCCGACCGCTATGCGTTCCTGCTGTGGGTGCTCGACCTGCTCGATCACGCCGAAGTGCTCGGCCCCCCCGCCGTGCGGGAGGCGGTGACCGAGCGTCTGCTGGCCACCGTGGGTGCCGGCGGTGACCGGAGGTGAGCTCGACGACGGACACGGCGGCGAGGCTGCGCCGCCTTCTGGCCGTGCTGGCCTGGCTGGCCCAGGTGGGGGAGGCATCCATCGACGAGGTGGCGACCCGATTCGACCTCACTCCCGAGGCCCTGGTCACCGAGTTGGAGATGGCCGCGTGTTGTGGTGTGCCGCCCTACACGCCGGACCAGTTGATGGAGATCATCGTCACCGACCACACCGTCTCGACCCGGGTGGGCACGGCGCTGACCCGGCCGCGCCGATTGAGCCCGTCCGAGGGTTTCGCCCTGGCCGCTTCGGCCAGGGCCCTCCTGGCCGTCGAGGGCAGCGACGGACAACAACGCGCTGACCGGGGCGTTGGCCAAGCTCGAACGGGCCCTCGGGGGCGAGGCCGTCGAGGTGGAGCTCGACACGCCCGAGTTCCTCCCCCTGGTGCGGGACGCGCTCGACGGGTCGAGCCGCCTGTCCGTCTCCTATTACTCGGCGTCGACCGATCGGGTGACCGAGCGGGTGATCTCGCCCACCCGGCTGTTTGCCGCCGACGGGCACTGGTATGTCGACGCCTGGTGCAGCTCGGCCGGCGATCTGCGTCGCTTCCGGGTCGACCGGATCCGCGCCGCCTCGCCCGTGGACGAGGAGGGCGGGGCGGACAGTGGTACGGCCGATGTGGCGGGCCCCGACGGCCGGGGCCCAGCCGGAGCTGGCGTGTCCCCATCCGGCGATGCAGGGGACGGCGGGGAGCCGGACACCGCCCGAGGGTCAACCGGGTTCGAACCCTTCGTGCCCGGTCCGGACGGCCGAAGGGTCCGTCTCTCCTTGGACCCCTCGGCCGCCTGGATGGTCGAGTCCATCCCCACCGCCGGGGTGCCGGAGTCGGTCGACGGTCGCGTCGAGCTGGATGTGGTGGTCGGCGGCAACGCCTGGCTGGAGCGCCTCCTCCTCAGGCTCGGGCCCGATGTCCGGGTGATCGACCCCCCGGAGCTCCGGAACCTGGCCTCGGATGCCGCCGCCCGGATCCTGCTCCGCTATGGCGACACGAGGGGTAAGCAAGATACATAGTATTGATTGAAACAACATGAAGCGGTACAGTTGGGCGGGCAGGAGGCCCCACTGTGCTGCGTATCCACGTCGTCCGTGAGGGCGGCCACCACTACTACGTGGACGACCTCGTCCCCGGACGGGCCGAGGGGGGACTGGTGGCCGGGGAGGACCCGGGGACCTGGATCGGAACCGGGGCCGCCGCCCTCGGCCTCCGGGGCGGCGTCGAGTTCCGGGACTTCGCCGAGGTGCTCGACGGCCGTGACCCGGTATCCGGGCTCCGGTCTCCGCACCCGGCGCGGCGATCGGAGCGTGGCCGGCTACGACCTCACCTTCGGCGCCCCGAAGTCGGTGAGCGTGCTGCACCTGCTGGCCCCGAGGGAGATCGCCACCGAAGTGGGCCGCGGGCATCGGGCCGCGGTGGAGGAAGCCTCCGGGTACCTCGGCCGGGCGGCGGTGGGGGTGCGCCGCTCCCACCACGGTGAGGTGGCCCTGCTGCCGTCGACCGGGTGCGGTGGCCGGGCAATTCCTGCACCGCACCAGCCGCGCCCTCGATCCTCACCTGCACACCCACCTGGTCACGGCCAACGTGGCCCAGGGCGTGGACGGGCGGTGGTCGGCGGTGGACAGCCGGAGGCTCTTCGCCCATCTCCATGCGGCGCAGGGCATCTATCACGCTCGCCTCCGGCTCGAACTGAGTGAGCGCCTCGGCGCCACCTGGGACGTGCCCCGCTCCGGCCTCGGCGACGTGGTCGGGGTCGATGCCACGCTGCGCCGGCTGTTCTCCCAGCGCTCGGCGGCCATGGGCGAATACCGGATGCGACAGGGCCGGACCGCGGCGGCGTCGACCCGATCGGACGGGGCCTACTACGCCACCCGGCCGGACAAGGATCGCCGCCGCACCGTTCCCTCGTTGATGGCCGAGTGGAAGCAGCGGGCGAGCGACTTCGGCATCGATCTCGGCGATCTGACCCGCGTGGTGGGGACGAGGCTCGAGCCACGGCACGCGTCGGGCATCGACGTGGAGCGGATGCAGGCGCACCTGGCCGGGTTGGCGCTCGACCACCGCACCCTGGCCCGACGGGACCTGGTGGCCGAGGTCGCCGCCGCGGCCACGGTGGGTGCGACCGCCCGCACCGTCGAGTCGGTGGCGGGGCACCTGGCCGAGGAGGCCGGGGCGCCGGCCGTCGGGAACGGTCGCCGCCGGGCGGGAGTGGTCCGGTCGGCACACCTCCGAGCCCCGATGGAGCGCGGCGGACATGGCCCGAGCGGTGGAGCGGGAGGGCGGGCAGCTGGGCCTTGGACGGGGGCGGGAGGACATCGACCGGAGGCCACCCGGCCGTGCCGGCCCCAATCGTGTCGACCTCGGCCGTGCCGATCTCGATCGTGGGCTCGGTGCCCGGGACGTGGAACGGGCGCCGCGCTCGTTCCCGGGGGAGGCGACCCATCAACTGGATCGCTGAGCGGGGGAGGGCTCAACGCTCGGCCCCGAGGTCGGTGCGGTGCGATGGGGGGCGGATAACCGGACCGGGTGTGAGGTCGAGTTGGTGTCCGAGCGAGCGGAGCGACCGCCACGGCTCGGCCGCGTGGGAGGGCGCCAGCGGGATCCACGCCGGTTGGTTGCGCTCGTCGAAGGCCAGCGCGTGCCCCGGTGCGCCGCGGGTGATCACATCGGCCGGCAGCCGACGGCGCCACTGGGTCGAGACGCTCTCACCGAACTGGGGACGGCCACCGGTCGACCAGGTCGGCCAGCGGGTGATCGGTGAGGGTCCGACCGACCGACACCGTGCGGGTCGGGATCTCCTCGTCGCCGGCCAGGGTGGCGAGGGCCTCGAGCGTTCGGACGTCCCCGATGCCCGGCAGCACGACGGTGGTCCCGAACAGCGAGGGAAAGCCGTCGGCTCGATCGGGCCAACGGTGCCGGGCCTGGGAGAGATCCTGCAGGCACGCCAGCGTCACCAGTCCCTGGCCGCCGCCCTCACTGATCATCGACGGCAGATCGGGGATGGGGGCGATGTTGGCCACCTCGTCGAGGGCCAGGAGCACCGGGAGGTCCGACGGTCCCGTCGGCGACCGGCGTCGGCGCTGCGGGCGTAGGTGGCTTGGCGGATGTCGTCGATGAGCCCCACCACCATGGGGGCCACCAGCGCCTGTCGGTGGGCCGGCGCGGCGATGTAGATGGTGTCCGCCGAGCGGACGAACCGGTCCGGGTCGAAATTGGGCTTGGCGGTGACCTCCAGGGTGTCGTCGGAGCGGAAGCCGGTGAGCGACACCGGAGGCGGTCGACCAGATGCCGCTCAGCTCGCGCTCGTCGGTGGACACGATGCCGTCGAGGAGGTTGCGGGCCGAGGTCGGTGGACCGCCCCGGCTCGCCGGCCAGGATCTGCTGCGCCGGCAGGGCCTGGCGACGATCCACCCAGGTCAGAAGGGTGCGCATGTCGGCGCCGTCGAGGGCGGCGGCGTGCATCAGGGGGGCCAGCAGCGCCTGGGCCCGTTCGTGCCAGTGGGAGCCGTCGGACCGGTGCCGCCCTCGAGCCGGTCGCCGCCGACCCCACCTCGACCAGCGACCGGGCCATCGAGAGCGCTCCCGTCCACGTGCCGCACGACTGGAGCGGCGACCAGTGCAGGGGCAGCAGCCCCTGGTCGCGGTCCACCGATCCGGTCGGATCGAACAGGAGACACCGTCCGAGTCCGGACCGGGCGGCGACGGTGGCGTCGAGCACGTCCGGTTTGGTCGATGTGGACACCACCGGACCGTTGCTCGCCATCACGTTGGGGATGATCAACGACGTCGTCTTGCCCGAGCGCGGCGGACCGAGGATCATGACCGAATGTTGCGGATCGGACGAAGCACCAACCGCTGCTCACTGTGCCCGAGATACGCCCCGTGGCCCGCGCCGGCTGATGCAGCCAACACGGCGCGATGGCGCGAGTTGGCCCGTTGGAGGGGGTTTGGCGAAAAATATTTTGTCAACGAATTTCCATCCCGTCATCACCTCGTACGGTGCTTCGAACCGAGGCGGACCGGAGGTACCGCGATGACGGCGATGCCACCTGCCGTAGCGAATAATCCTTGCAAACAAACGAGTTTTTTGTCCATGGCTGCGACGGATCAGTGTCGCAGTGCGCGCGCCGATGGGGTCATCGACGTGCGATCACCGGGCGCACGGGTGGGCCGTGCGCGCGCGTCTCGCGGCCGAAGGTGCTTGACCTGGAGGTAAAAAGCCATTTTGCTTGTAAGGGTTACGTATCGCTGAGGAGGTGATCGTGAACAAGTCACAACTCGTCAAAGCGGTGAGCGATTCGACGTCGTCGTCTCGCAGATCCGTCGAAGATGTGGTTGATGTCTTGTTCGAGACGATCGTCACCGAGGTTCGATCCGGACGGAAGGTCACAGTGATCGGTTTCGGGACATTCAACCCGACCGCTCGTGGTCCTCGTGTGGGTCGGAATCCGAGGACTGGTGCAGTGGTACCGATCCCGGCGTCGAAAGGTGTCCGGTTCGCCACCGGTTCGACGTTCAAATCGGCGTTGAACCCTAAGGAGGGAGTATCAATGGCAGTAAAGAAGGCAGCAGCCAAGAGAACGGTCCGCAAGGCTCCGGCCAAGAAGACAGCAGCCCGGAAGGCGACCGCCAAAAAGGCGGTGAAGAAGGCTCCGGCCCGCAAGGCTCCGGCTCGGAAGACTGCAGCGAAGAAGACTGCCGCCAAGCGGACGGTCAAGAAGGCTCCGGCCCGCAAGACCGCAGCCCGCAAGACCGCGGCCAAGCGGACGGTCAAGAAGGCTCCGGCCCGCAAGACCGCAGCCCGGAAGACCGCGGCCAAGCGGACGGCCAAGAAGGCTCCGGCCCGCAAGACCGCAGCCCGGAAGACCGCGGCCAAGCGGACGGCCAAGAAGGCTCCGGCCCGCAAGACCGCAGCCCGGAAGACCGCGGCCAAGCGGACGGCCAAGAAGGCTCCGGCCCGCCGGCGCACGGTGCGCAAAGCCACGCGGTAACCCGGCGGTGCGGCATTCGTGCCGTGCCCGCCAGGCGTCAACAGGGGCCCTCGGGCCCCCGCTGACGCGGGTGACCCGACCCCGTCGGGTGGAGGCCCCGGCCTCAGAGGTCGGTGATGAGGTGGAAGGCCTCGGCCGGATCCCCTCCGGCCAGCGATCCGTGATCGGCCAGCTGCTTGCGCACCTTGGCGGCGAAGTCTCGTGGCCAGCCTCGCTGTCGGCGGTCGATCGTCCGTCCACCGGCCCGCCGATGCCCATGGTCGACTCCAGTTGGCTGCGGTGGCAGAGCAGGGCCTCGACTTTGCGGCTCTCGAATCCCCCGCGCCCTTCGACGTGATTGGGCTGGTCGGCCTCGAACAGCAGGAGCGCATCCGGCCGATGTGGCTCGAGGCCGAGCTCGGGGAAGAAGTGAGGGTCACGGGCGGCCACCAGCGCGTCGACGGTCAGGAATCCGGCGGCGCGGTGGTCGGGGTGGAGGCGGTACCGACGCCACGGGTCGTGCCCCAGCACCACGTCGGGCGCACCTCGCGGATGATCCGGGCCACCTCCCGTCGCTCGGCGACTCCGTTCTCCAGCTCGCCGTCGACCCGACCGAGGAAGAGGACCCGGCCGTCGTCGCCCACCGACCCGTGGGGGCCGCCGTCGATGACTGCCGCGGCCGACCGGCATTCGTCCATGCGGTCGGCCACCAGCTCGACCAGGTCGGCGTCGGGGTCCCAGCTGCCCTTGGAGCCGTCGGTGAGGACCAGATGGTGGAGCCGGCACCCCTGCGCTGCCCACTTGGCCAGGGTGGCCCCGCAGCCGAACTCGATGTCGTCGGGATGGGCCCCGATGGCCAGCGCCACCTCGGGAACCGGAAGATCGACCGTGACCGGGTCCGACCCGCAGCAGATCGCCGACCGGGAGCCCGCTTCGGGCCGGTGGACCGGCTCCCCGCGGTCATGTGGTCCGGCGGGCCGCTGGCCACCGGGACGACGTCACCGGGCTCGTCGATGTCCCAGGCCAGGTCGGGGCGGTCGAGCACCCGGGTGGGGAGTCCGAGCCGATCGGCCTCGGCCCGGTGGCGGGCGAACGAGCCCGGTCCGTAGGAGAACCGGAAGCCGGCGTCGGCGGGCACGGCGATGACGTTGGTGCCGTTCCCGTAGCGGTCGGGCACCAGGGTGATCCCCGGGACCTCGCCCACCTCGGCCAGATCGGAGGCCCGGGGGAGGTCGGCGTGGGCCACGGTCACCTGGGTCACGCCGCCGGCCCGGAGATGGTCGACGCCGGCCTCGACGGCACCGTTCAAGCCCCGGCCCGGCTCCCACACGACCAGCGCCCCTCGCGCCCGGGCCCAGTCGGCCACCTCGGTGTCGTCGCACACCACGGCGACCGGGAGCGGGTGCGCCGGCGCCGACCACCCGGTCGGCCATGGCCCGGGCCAGCTCGGCGGCGCTCGGACGTGCTCAGGGCCAGATGGAGCCGCCGCTTGGCCTGGTCGAACGCCTTGACCGGAATGAGCACGGCCCGGGGACCGATCTGCAACGGATGTCCCGGCAGCGACGACCGGTGGAGGACAGCTGCCACCGCGACAGTGTACGCGGCACGCTCTCGGCCGTCTCCCCGGGAGCGGGCTGCGACCGTAGGGTGTGCCCGTGCCGGACGCGGAACAGGCCAGCTCCGAGGCACGCATCCAGGCCCTGGCCCGGGTGCGGTCGCTCCTGCTCGACCTCGGCTGCACCGACGAGGAGATCGACCGGGCGGTGGCCGACGACGTGGTCGACCTGTTGGTGGTCGACCGGATGCTGGTGCCCGCCGATCGCCGCCTGACCCAGCCCGAGGTGGCGGAGACCACCGACATCCCGATCGACGTGGCCCGACGGTTCTGGCGGGCCCTCGGCTTCCTCGACGTCGGGGACGACGACCCCGTCTTCACCGAGATGGACATCGAGGCGGTCCGGCTGTTCCAGTCCATGGTGGCCATGGGCCTGGTCGACGTCGACTCGGCGGTGCAGATGGCCCGGGTCATCGGCTCGTCGATGGCCCGGATCGCCGAGGCGGAGACGTCACCGGGGTCCACCCCCATCCTCATGTCGTCGGGCGACAGCATCATCGACGCCGACCAGTTCGCCCGTCAGGCCGGGGACGTCGCTCCCGGCCATGGGCCGGCTCCTCGAGTACGTCTGGCGTCGGCATCTCCAGGCGGCCACCCGACGGGCCATGTTGCTGCGGGCCCGCCACTCGGACGGAGGGCATCAGCCCGGTCATGGCCGTGGGCTTCGCCGACATGGTCGGGTTCACCGCTGCTGAGCCAGCACCTGGGCGACGAGGAGCTGGCCGCCGTGGTGTCCCGGTTCGAGGAGCTGGCCCACGACACCGTGGTGGCGCTCGGGCGGGCGGGTGGTCAAGATGATCGGCGACGAGGTGATGTTCGTGGTGCCGACGGCCACCGACGCCGCCGAGATCGGGCTGAGCCTGGCCGAGGCCTACGCCGGCGACGAACTGCTGTCCGACGTCCGGGTGGCGCTGGCCATCGGCCCGGTGCTGGTCCAGGACGGGGACTTCTACGGACCGGTGGTCAATCTGGCCAGCCGGCTGGTCGGGGTGGCCAATCCGGGCACCGTGCTCGTCTCCGACGAGTTCCGGGCGGCGCTCGGGCGACGAGGGCGCGGCCGGCTTCGACATCCGGGCCCTCCGGACCCGGTACTCTGAAGGACATCGGCCGGGTCCAGGTGTGGAAGCTGTCCCGGGCCGGCAGCGAGCCGGGTGCCGACCGGCGGCCGGAACGTGCGCTGGGAGCGTCTGGGCGAGGTGCTCCGCGAGCTCGACGAGCTCCGGGACCGGGGCGAGCACGGTGGTGCGGGGATCGCGGCGGAGCTGTCCGAGGCGACGACCGCCGAGCCGACGCCAGCCGGTCGGCCGAGTCCGGGGAGGGGCGTCAGCCCCCGTCGAGGCGGACGGTGGCGATGCCGTGGGCCCCGGAGGTCGAAGCTGCCCCTCGAAGGCGGCGACCGGTCGTCCCCGTAGGTCGACCAGCCAGCCGGTCCGTCCCGGGGATCTCGACCGTGGTGGCGGTGTCGTGCGGGTTGAACACCCGCACCTCGAGGCGACCGGCCTCGCGTCGCACGGCCGACACCTCGGCGCCCCGGACGGTGAGGGCCGAGCCCCGGTCGGCCCGGTCGCCGCCTCCGAACGACGCGCGTGGTCACCAGGGGGACGAGCACGTCGTCGGCCAGCCGGTAGGGATCGACGTCCCCCACGCCGAGGGCGTAGCGACACCGCGATCGGCCCGATCATCTGCGGGCCCTCCAGCGGGGTCATCGGACCGGCGGTCATCGGGCGGGTGGTCATGCCCAGCCGGGACAGCATGCCGGTGGCCCGCAGCAGGGTGAGGGCCAGCGCGGTGGCCCGGGCCGCCCGGGCCCGTCGTCCTCGTCGAGGTCGACCAGCTCGTACTCGAGCAGCCCCTCGTGGACCACGGTCAGGCCGCCGCTCGAGACGAACCGGCGGGAGGGGAAGGTCGGCGTGCCGAACTCCTCGGGCCGGCCCTCGGCCGCTCAGGCCGCGCTCGACGACGGTGAAGGCACATTCGGCCCGCGAGGTGGCCGCCGGCCGGGGGAGGGGGAGATGGACCCGCACCCGGTGGTCCCTCGACGGGTTGTCGAACTCGGTGTGCACCCGGACCATCGGCTCGTCGGCCCGCACCTCGAGGGTGGTGACGACGGGTACCTCGTGGCGCACCCACCCGCGAGGTGCCGGCCTCGTCCACCCGATCGGGCCAGGTGAAGGTGGAGGTGATGGTGACGGTGGCCCGAACCGGTCCCCGGTCGCCCGACCGTCCACCTCGACCGAGTCGGGCCGGTCGACGACCGAGTCGACGGTCGGCGGCGAGTAGTTGTAGGTGTCCCCGTGGTCGCCGCTGTCGACCAGCCGGCCGAACCCGGGGATGCCGTCGATGGAGAAGGTGCCGTCGGCGGGGTCGACCACCACGGTGACCAGACCGTTGGCCAGGGTGACCGCGCCCGGGCCCGGCTCGTCGCACCCGCACCGGGTGGACGAGCGGGGCGGGTTCGAACCGGGCCCACCCGAACCCGGGCACCGTCGTCCTGGCGGGCCAGGATGCGCCGGACCGGCGGCTGGTCGAGCGTCAGCCGGACCTCGGTGTCCGGTCGGGCGGTGAGCCGGGTGAACAGCTCCCGCTTGATCTCCTCGACCGGGACCCCGTCCCGGGCCTCGGTGCCGATGGACGATGGTGATGTCCAGCCCGGTGTCGTCCTCGGCCAGGGAGACGTCGGTGATGTAGGTGTCGACGTCGATGCGCGACCCCTGGATGAGGCCGAGCATGTTGCGGACCGTGGCCCCGTCGAGGGTGATCGATCCCGGGCAGCCCGATCCGCTCCGAGAGCACCTGGACGTCGGGCCCGGGCTGGCCGGCCGCGGTGACCACCACCTCGACCATGCCGCCCGGGTCCGGGCCGCCGGGATTGACGACCACCGGCCCGGCGTGCGCCATCGAGGCGGCCACCGCGGCGAGCGCCTCGTCGGCCAGCCCCTGGCCGATGTGGCGGGCCTCGGCGTAGCGGTGCAGCACGGCGTCGACCACGTCGTCGACCGAGCAGGCGCAGATCGAGTCGTGGGCGGCGTTGCGGATCATGCAGGGTCCAGGCCACCTCCAGGAACGGCTCCGGCCACGCCTCGGCGGCCAGGAACAGGGCCGACAGCGGCTCGGCCAGTCCGCTCGAGCGCCCGCTCGGCCCGGGCGGCGGCCTGTTTGACGTCGACCCGGTTGGACCCCACACCCATCAACAGGTTCGAGCGCGGGCCCCGGAGCGCAGCTCCCCCCGCCAGCTCGGGGAGGTCCTGGTCCGATGGCCGCGACCGAGGTAGTCGGGCAGCGACGTGATGGCCAGCTCGAACTCGCCCTGGATCTGGTTGGCCTCGGCCACGACCCGGCCCAGCCAGGGCTGGGGCCGCTGGTGATCGGTGCCGTTCATCAGCAGCAGGGGATCGCCGGCGCGGAGGAAGGGACCGAACTCCTCCTCGAGGATGCCGAGCCGGCGCACCAGCGCCTTGGCGTCCTCGGGCAGGGCGGCCCCGTTGCCGTAGCCCGGCCACCAGGTACTCGGCCCGCACGCTCGAGCCGTCGGGAGCCTCCCACCGGAACGCGGTGCGGTCGACGGCCGAGGGCACCCCCCGCCACACCACGGCGTGCTCGAAGCCGGCCAATCGCAGGATCTGGGGCATCTGGGCCACGTGTCCGAACATGTCGGGCAGGTAGCCGACCTCCATCACGCCGCCGAAGTCGGCGCCCCGCGGCGCATGCCCGCCTGCAGGTTGCGCACGATGGTCTCGCCCGACACCAGGAACTCGTCCATCAGGATGTACCACGGCCCGACGGTGATCCGCCCGGCCGCGGCCAGGTCCACGCAGGCGCTGCTCGTTCTCGGGCCGGATCTCCAGGTAGTCGTCGATCACCGCCAGCTGCCCGTCGAGGAGGAAGTGGCGGTAGGAGCTGTCCCGCTCCATCAGGTCGAGCAGCTCGTCGATCAGGTGGACCAGCTTGAGCCGGAAGGTCTGGAACGGGTCGTACCACTCGCGGTCCCAGTGGGTGTGGGGGACCACCGCGACCGTGCGTGGGCTGCTCCCGCCCGGCTCCGTCTCGCCGTCCTCCCGGCCGGCGGGTCGGCGGCGGTCACGAAGGCGAGCGGCCCGTACTCGGCTTCGTAGGCCTGGAGCTCGCCGACGATCCGCTCGGCCTCCTGACCGTGGTCTGGTCGGTCCGCCCGACCCATGTGCTCGGCGTAGACGGCCGCCCCGAGGTCGCGCAGCAGGCCGTCGGCCCGGTGCTTGGCCTGGGCGGCGTCCAGCTTGGCCTGCCCGGCCTTTCCGGCCTCGCCGGCCTTGGCCAGGCCCACCTCGGCCGACGCCTTCACCTTGTCCATCAGTCCCACGGTGTCGTCCTCTCTGTTCCGGTCGGTCCGTTCCGGTCGCTCTGCCGGCTCGCTCGGTTCGGGCCGCCGGAGCCGGCCAGGTGCCGTCCGACCTGCGGCCCGGTCGCCATCGGATTCTACGGCTGGGCGACATGCGGCCCACCGACGACGGTCCCGCTGTGGCCGATCGACCGGTCCGATTTCCGCTATGACTGGCCGGCAGTGACAGTGCGCGAGGAGGACGTCCTGCGTCCGTGGCGTGATCATCTGCCCGCCGGCTCCGAGCTGACCGCGGGCGACCTGGCGTCGGCCGGCACGCTGCTCCGGGCCTGGTCGGCGCGGTTGGCGGATCCACTCCGGGCGCCCAGCTGTGGCTGGGAGGTCCCGGGCCCGTCGGGCACCGCCGCGGCCCGGCCCGCCGCCGGCCGGCTGGTGGACGGCCGGGGAGTTCGACGCGGCCACCCGCCGGGTGGCCGGCCGGCTTCGAGCGGGCCGGCCTGGCACCGGGGGACCGGGTGGTGTGGTCGACCACCTCGTCGGTCGCGGCCCTGGTCGCCCATGTCGGCGCCCTGCGGGCCGGCCTGGTGGTGGTCCCGGCCAACATCGACCTACTCCGAGCGTGAGCTGGCCCACATCGTCGCCGACGTCCGACCGGCGGCCGCCATCGTCGAGCGGGCCGACCACGCCGACTGGGTGCGGCGGGCCTCGGCCGGACCGTCGGTGGTGGTGGGCCCGGGGTCGACCTGCCCGACGGCGAGCCCGACCGCTCTCGACCGCGCCGGGCCCGATGACGCCGCCCTCATCTGTTACACGTCGGGCACCACCGGCAGCACCGAAGGGCGCCGTGCTCCGCCACCGGAACCTGCTGGCCGCCACCGAGTCGGTCAGGATCGCCTGGCGGTGGGGCCCCGACGACCGGCTGGTCCACTGCCTGCCCGTCTTCCACGCCCACGGCCTGTGCGTCGGCGTCTACGGCACCCTGCTGGCCGGGGCCTCGGCCGTGCTCCTCCCCGGCTTCGACCCGGCGGCGGTGGCCGACGCCGCCCACGACCACCGGGCCTCCCTGTTCTTCGGGGTGCCCACCATGTACCACCGGCTGGCCGCATCGGGCCGGGCCGGCGCGCTCGGCCGGCTCCGGCTCTGTGTGTCGGGTTCGGCGCCGTTGTCGGCCGAGCTCCACGCCGAGGTGCAGCGCGGCCATCGGCTCGTCGGTGCTCGAGCGCTACGGCATGACCGAGACGCTGATGAACGTGTCCAACCCCTACGAGGGGGAGCGCCGGCCCGGCACGGTCGGGTTCCCGCTCCCCGGGGTGGAGGTGGCGCTCTCGGCCGGGCACGAGATCCTGGTGCGGGGCCCGAACGTCTTCGACGGCTACTGGGAGCGACCGGCGGCCAACGCCGAGGCCTTCGAGCCGGGCGGGCGAGGGCGGGCCTCCCTGGTTCCGCACCGGTGACCTCGGGATCGACGTCGGACGGGTACCTGACCATCCGGGGACGGTCGAAGGAGCTGATCATCTCCGGGGGGTTCAACGTCTACCCCCGCGAGGTCGAGGACGTGCTCGCCGCCCATCCGGGGGTGGCCGAGGTGGCCGTGACCGGCACCCCGTCCGACGAGTGGGGCGAGGTGGTCACCGCATGGATCGTGCCCGACGGCGTCCCTCCTTCCGTCGCCGAGCTGGCCGAGTTCGTCGCCCCGCCTGCTGGCCGCCTACAAGCGACCACGGCTGGTGCAGGTGGTCGGCGGCGCTGCCCCGCAACGCCCTGGGCAAGGTCGTGCGGAGCCAGATCGGGTCATGAGCCTCGGTCGGTCCCGGCCGACGGGTCGATGCCGCTCCGGTCCGGACACGATCGCTAGGATGCGCGGTCGATGAGCTGGCTGCGCCGACCGACACCGGGCCCGGGCCCTGGCCGGCCTCCGGGGGAACGTGACCCCCGCCGCCCCCGGTCGGCCATCGGCAGGCAAGCGCCCCCACGCCCGCCACGAACGGGCCCTGGCCGGCGAGGGCTTCGAGCTCGTCGCCGGACTCGACGAGGTCGGACGGGGGGCGTGGGCCGGACCGGTGTCGGTCGGTGTGGTCGTGTTCCCGCCCGGGCGGAGGCCACCCCGGGGGCTGAACGACTCGAAGCAGCTGACCGAGGAGCACCGTGAGGCGCTCTATCCGAAGATCGTCGAGTGGTGTACCGACTGGTCGGTCGGCCACGCCGGGCCCGAGGAGTGCGACCGCTGGGGGATGACGGCGGCGCTGCGACTGGCGGCCCGCCGGGCCCTGGCCGGACTGGCCCACCCACCCCACGCGCTGCTGATGGACGGGAACCATCGACTACGTCACCGAGCCCCCGCCACCATCGGACCGGGGAGTCCCGGAGCGGCCCGGCCCGACCCCGGACGGCGCCGGCTCGCCGTACATCCGCACGGTGGTCCGAGGCGACGCCACCTGCGTGTCGATCGCCGCCGCCTCGATCCTGGCCAAGGTCACCCGCGATCGGCATGATGCGCGGGCTCGCCCGCCAGCTTCCCCGCCTTCGACTTCGACCGGAACAAGGGGTACCCGTCGCCGATGCACCGCACCGCGCTGGCCGGCTTCGGCCTCACCTCGGTGCACCGCCGGTCGTGGTCCTACGTGGACGACCTCGCCTTCCGCTAGCTCGCCGTCCGGCTCGGGGCTCCGGCCCCGTGGCCACGAGGAAGATCTAAGCCGGAGCGGGGTCCTTGGGCAGGCCGAGCACCCGCTCGCCGATGATGTTGCGCAGGACCTCGTCCGATCCTCCGGCGATCCGCATGCCCGGGCACCCCGAGCAGGAACTCCGACCAGGCGTAGGTGCCCCACGCCCCGGTGTCGGCGATCAGCGCCGGTCCGAGGATCGACGACAGCAGGTCGCAGGTCCGGATCATGTTGGCGGTGAGGGACATCTTGGCCAGCGACATCTCCGGCCCGGGCAGCTGGCCGACGGCGATCTTGGCCATGGCCCGGAGGTTGGTGTAGCGGGCCACCCGCTCGTTGATGATGATCTCGGCCAGCTGCTGGCGGATCAGGTCGTCCCCGGACCGGCCCCGGGCCCGGGCCAGTTCGATGAGGCGCACGCTGGTGGGCAGCCCGACGCCGCCGCCACCCCCGCCGATCGCCGCCCGCTCGTTCATCAGGGTGGTCAGGGCCACCGTCCACCCGCCGTTGACGTCGCCGAGCCGGTGGGAGTCGGGTATCCGCACATCGGTGAAGAAGACCTCGTTGAACGACGCCCCGCCGGTCATCTGACGCAGCGGCCGGACCTCGACCCCCGGTGCGTGCATGTCCACGACGAAGCCGGTCAGGCCGCGGTGCTTGGGCTGGTCCGGATCGGTGCGGCAGATGATCTCGCCGATGTCGGACAGGTGGGCACCCGACGTCCACACCTTCTGGCCGTTGACGATCCACTCGTCGCCGTCGCGCACCGCCTTGGTCTGCAGGGAGGCCAGGTCCGAGCCGGAGGACGGCTCGCTGAACAGCTGGCACCCCACGATGTCGCCGCGGTACATGCGACGCAGATAGGCCTGGCGCACCTCGTCGGTGGCGTGGACCAGGATGGTCGGCGCCACCATGCCGAGGCCGATGCCGTAGACGGCCATCGAGGGGAGCTGGTAGTCGGCGGCCAGGTTGTGGAAGGCGCGCTGGTACTCCCGGGACAGGCCACGGCCGCCGTAGGCGGGCGGGCCGGTGATCCAACCGAAGCCGGCGTCGAAGGCGGTCTGGGCCCAGGCGCGGGCGGCGGCCACGTCGGCCACCTCCTGCTCCGGCGTCCGTTCCGGGAAGAGGCTGACGTTGTCGGAGCCGTGCCCCCAGACGAAGGTCTCGTCCGACCGCTTGGGGGCGGCCCCGTCGAGGAACGCCCGCGCCTCGGCCTCGAATTGCTCGAGGCTGACCCCGGCATCCGTCGGCCCGGCGGGTGGGTCGTCCTGGCTGGCTGCGACGGCGCTGGTCATGGGACGTCCCTCTCTGGCTGTGGGTGCCCGACCTTGGGCATCGGACAGCGTAATCGTGGCCGTTTGGGCCGGGCCATCAGGAGCCGGGCGGGTGGCGGTCCCGTTCAACCGGGGCCCGAGTACCGCGGCCATCGCCTCGCCCACCTCGGCGTGGAGGAACGGGTAGCCCACTGCTTCGAGCGCCGCCGGGAGCACCCGCTGTCCGCCGAGGACCAGCTCATCGGCCATCTCGGTGCCCAGGGCCAAACGGATCGCCGTCGCCGGAGCCGGCAGCGCCGATGGTCGGTGGAGGGCGGACCCCAGCGCCTTGGCCAGCTCGGCATCGGTGGCCGGCTCCGGCGCGGTGGCGTTGACCGGGCCGACCAGGCGGGCGTCGACCAGGCACCGCTCGATGACACCGACCTCGTCGTCGAGGGTGATCCAACTCCGGTACTGCCGACCGTGGCCGGTCCGCCCGCCGAGCCCGAACCGGAACAGGGGCACCAGCTTGGCCAGCGCCCCACCGGTTCGGCTGAGCACGACACCGGATCGGAGGTGGACGGTGCGGATGCCGAGGTCGGCCGCCGGTCGGGCGGCGGCCTCCCAGGCTTCGCACACCTCAGCCAGAAACCCGGTGCCCGGGATCGACGACTCGGTGAGGTCCTCGTCGCCGCGGACGCCGTACCAGCCGATGGCGGAGGCGCTGATCAGTACCGACGGTGGGGAGGGCAGGGAGGCCAGCGCGTCGACCAACAGGTGGGTCGAATCGGTCCGGCTGCGGAGGATCAGGTCCTTGCGGGCCGACGACCACCGTTGGTCGCCGATGCCGGCCCCGGCCAGGTGCACCACGCCGTCGAACGGACCGGATCGGCGTAGCGCGGCGGCATCGATGGTGCCTCCGGCCGGGTCCCAGGCGACCGCATCCGGCTCCGGGGAGGCCCGAGGGGCGCGGACCAGGCGGGTCACCGAGTGCCCCGAGGCCACGAGCTGTCCGGTCAACGCGGTGCCGATGAGTCCGGAGGAGCCCGAGATGAGCAGATTCATCGGGACGTCCTCGCCGGACCGTCGTGGGCATTCCGCGGCTGGCGGATCCAGCGCTGGTCAATACGACTTCTTCCCGTCACGGTCAGCCCAAGGTACCCCACAGGCGGTGTCCGGTCAGTAGTACCTCGACGGTTGTCGCTCGAATCGGTGGACCCGAGATGCTCCTGGCTCGTTGGTCTCGGGGCGGGTCGGCTTAGGTTCTAGATCAATCTGCCGATGGAATTACGTGCCATCCAAGTTGGCCAGTCGGCGTCCAGGCGGCAGCAGCGGTTTGCCGCTCGGCCCGGACCGCCCGGTAGCAGCGGCGCAAGGCCCTCAGGCTCCATCGACCCTGGGGTGGCTTGAGAGGCGGAAGTGGGCGTTCGTAGTCGCAGCTGTCTTTGTCGCGACGGGAATTGCCTTCACGTTCTGGTGGTCTCCGGTTGTGCTCCACGTTCCCCAGTGGGCGGATTCGGGAGACCTCTGGGACACCTATCGAGCGGCTCAATGGGTCAGTTGGGGCAGTGAGGGCACCGTCTACGAGCACGGAATCTATGCCATTGTCTTCCCCGGCGTGGATGTTCTACTGGCCCCAGTAGCGATGGTGGCGACCCACTACCGTTTGGTCAACCCGTATCCATATTTCGTTCCCAAGCCGTCCGTCCTGCCACTCCTTTTGCCCTACGTCCTCGCTGTCTCCGTGCCCGCCCTTTTTGTGCTCGACAGCCTGGCGGAGTTCCTTGGTGTCGCGAGGGGTCGACGGATCCTTCTGTGCTGGATGCAGGGTGTGCTCCTTTGGCCGGTCGTAGTGCTGTGGGGGCATCCTGAGGAGGCGATAGCCCTCTCCTTCGTGATTCTCGCGGTGATGACGGGTCTCAGAGGACGGTGGGGCAAGGCCGGCTGGCTGTTGGGTCTCGCCGTCGCATTCCAGCCGTATGCCCTTCTGATGTTGCCGATGTTGCTCGGTCTCACGCCAAAGGGCCGTCGTCTTGCCACGATCGGGCGAAGTCTGTGCCTATCGTGCGCACTGCTCGTATTGCCGCTGTTGCAGGGTTGGCACGCCACCACCCACGACTTGTTGGTTCAGCCGACGTATCTCTGGCCAAACTATGGGACGCCATTGTTGGCCCTTGCCCCCCGTCTGGCGCACGGGGTCCACTCGGCAGGTCCCGGTCGTTATCTTGTGGTGGTCTGTGCGCTGGGCGTCGGCTGGTGGACGTGGGCGCACCGACCCGGCCCTCGAGAGATCTTCTGGCTGGCCGGGCTCATTTTTGCCGTACGGTTCGCGGCTGAACCGGTAGTGACCCCGTACTACGTGTGGGCCAGCGCAGTCTTTCTACTTCCTGTATCCGCCGGCCAGGAACGTCGACGTTTCCTCCTCGCCGTGTGCGCCATAACCCTTGCCGGTGTTTGGGCCTATCACCGAACATCTCCTTGGGAATATTGGCTCCCGATTGTCGTGCTACTCGGATGGGTTGTCGCCCTGGCGAGGCCCAACGCCCAGATGGTCCGACCGGCGAGGCCGGCGACAGAGCCCATGGTCGAGTCGTTGGCGTAACGAGGATCAGCGCAAGACCGGCGGCACCTTGTGACGGCGGGCCGGGCGAGCTGAATGTCCTCAGCGGGCGGACTCATGGGGCGGACGCCGCCGAGCTGCCCACCCGGGCCAGGGCCAGCCGGACCAGTTGGGCGAAGCCGTCGGGGTGGGTCAGGTGGGCGCCGTGGGACGCGCCGGGCAACTCGACCAGTTCGGCACCCGGGCGTGTGCTCGACCAGCCACGCCGCGCCCTGGCGGTAGCGACCCACCGAGTTGCCCCCCAGGCCGAACACGGCCGGGATGGTCAGGGCGCCCACGTCGAACGGAGCCTCCTGGGTCCGGATGGCCCGGAGCTCCGCCTCCAGGGCCAGCCCGTCGGCCCGTCGGTCGGCCTTGGCCGACTCGGGAAGCCGCTCCCAGGCCGCGTCGCCGACCATCCGTCGGAAGAACCGCTCGGCGGCGGCGGCCGCCGCCTCGGCGTCGATCGGGGTCCCCGGGGGTCGATGCCGTCGCGCCCGCCGTGGCCCCGGGCGCCGGCTCCCAGGCCTCGAGCCACGGCATCGGGGGTTCGTAGGCCACGACGGCCACGATGGAGGACGCGGTCGGCTCCCGGAGCGCGGCGCCGAGGGCGATGTCGCCGCCGTAGCTGTGTCCGACCACCACCGCGGCGCGACCGTCGATCACCGCCAGCAGGTCGTCGACGTGTCCGTCGAGGGTCGTGTTGAGCGGGAGCACGTGGCGCGAACGGTGGTAGCCGCGCCGGTCGTAGACCACGGTGTGGAGGTCGTCGAGACGCCGGCAGGACCCGGGCGAAGCTGGCCGATCGGTCGAGTGAGCCGTGGACCAGGACCACGATCGGCGCGTCGGTCGGGTGGTCGATCGGGACGTGCTCGGTGACGGACAGCCAGGGTGATGTGGGCATTGGCTGCTCAGCCTCTCAGGTGGTCGCCTGCGTGTGCATATCGGGTCGTGACGAGGGTGAACGCGTCAGCCGGGTCGGGCGGCGCAACGCCGGCCCGGGCCCCGAAAGGCCCGGATTTCGGGCCGATTCGGGCCTCCATGCACACATCGGCCCCTCAGATCGTGCATTGTTGTGGCTTCCAAAGACGAAGGAGAGACTGTGCCCCTTACCAAAACCGATCTCATCGCGGCCGTGGCCGCCCACACCGGTTCGACGGCCAAGGACGTGGCCACCGTGCTGGCCGGACTCGAGGATGTCGTGGTGGCCAATGTGGCCAAGGGCGAGAAGGTGGTCATCACCGGCTTCTTGACCTTTGATCGGGTCCAGCGCGCCGCACGCACCGGTCGCAATCCCCAGACCGGCGAGACCATCAAGATCAAGGCGTCGAAGAACCCCAAGGTCTCGGCCGGTGCATCGTTCAAGAAGGTCGTGAACGGTCAGGCCCCGGCCCCGAAGATCGCCAAGGCCAAGTACCGAACCGCGATGGGTCGGCTGTGGTCCGGGAGACCCCGGGCCGCAGCCGAGCCGCGGTGACGGCGATCAACCTCTGGGCCGCCGCACTCCTCAGAGTTGGCCGATGGCCTTGTGGGTCTGGGGGACCACCCGGACCCGCGGGTAGCGGCGGAGGGCCCGTTCCTGGAGGTCGAGCACCTGTTCCGGGGTGGGCGCGGCGTCGACCGTCGCCGAACGGCGTGACCGGCTGGAGGAAGACCTCCGGGCGGCAGGTCGGCGCCCGGCGGCGTGCCGGCGGCGGTCGGGTACCGGCGGTCGCCGAGTTCGGCCACCATGGCGATGGCCCGGTCGAACTCCCGCAGGTCGACGGTGGCCCCGATCACCATCTTCACCCAGGTGGTCACCCCGGACTCGAGCGCGGTGTCGAGGAACTTCCACTGGGTCTCGGGCACCACGTGCTCACCGTCGACACTCGGGAGCTTGACGTCCATGCTCACGTAGGCGATCCAGGGGAGCGTGGCGGCCAGCGCCGGGACCAGCGTGCCGTTGGTCTCGAGCATCACCGCCCGCCCGGCCGCCGGCCAGTTGCCGGACCAACTCGACCACCCGGGCCGACTGCATCAGCGGCTCGCCGCCGGTGAGGCTGATCGAGTGGTGGGGGAGTTGACGCCAGAGGTCGTCCACCGTCGCGGCCAGCGAGGCGATGGGCAGCGGGCTGTCCACCACCTCCCAGTCCCGCCGTCCCGGCGTCTGCTCGATGCGGCACGGCCCCGGCCGTTTGTCGAGTGCTTCGGGCTGGTCGCAGTAGGCACACCGGATGTTGCACCCGGTCAGGCGCACGAAGACCTGGCGCTCGCCGACCAGGGCCGCCTCGCCCTGGATGGCCGAGAAGACCTCGGTGGCCAGGATGTCGTCCGGCGGAGTCGGCGCGCTCACCGGAGGGCGGGGTCGTCCACGCCGGCCTCGGCGAAGCCGCGGGCCCGCAGGACGCAGGCGTCGCACTGCCCACAGGGCGTGTCGCCACCCTGGTAGCAGGACCAGGTCAGTCCGAGCGGTGCGCCGAGCTCGACGCCCAGCTCGACGATCTCCGCCTTGGTGGTCTCGATCAGCGGCGTGCGGATGGCGATCGGGTCGCCCTCGACCCCTCGCTTCTGGCCGGTGGCGGCCACCCCCCGGAAGGCCTCGATGAACTCGGGGCGGCAGTCGGGGTAGCCGGAGTAGTCGATGGCGTTGACGCCGATCCAGACGGCGTCGAGCCCGCGCGCCTCGGCCACACCGAGGGCCACGGCCAGGAAGATGCTGTTGCGGGCGGGCACGTAGGTCACCGGGATCCCGCTGCCCGCTCCCGCCGGCTGGGCACGTCGATGGAGGAGTCGGTGAGGGCGGAGCCGCCCCAGGCCGAGGTGTCGAGCGCGACGACCAGGTGCTCGGCGCGGTAGTGGCCGGCCACGCCGGCCGCCCGGTCGAGCTCGGTGCGGTGGCGTTGGCCGTAGTCGAAGGTCAGGGCCAGCGGGGCTCCGTCCGCCTCGCGGTCGGCCAGGGCCATGCACACGGTGGAGTCGAGCCCACCGGACAGGACGACCAGGTGACCGGCCACGGTCAGGCGCCGGCTCCGGCGGTCAGCTCCACCGAGGAGTCGGTCGTCTCCCACAGCCGGAGGGCGGACAGGGTCACGCCCGCCGCGGTGAGCAGCTCCCAGGCCCGGTGGGCCAGCAGCTCGGCGGTGGGGTTGTCGAGGACCTGGTTGAGGTCCCGGTGGTCCCACTGGTCGATGACCTCGCGCTCGACGATCTCGGTGCAGGCGGTCGAAGTCGATGACCACCCCGTTGCCGTCGAGCGGTCCGCTGCACGGTGACGTCGAGACGGTAGGAGTGGCCGTGCAGGTTGCGGCACTTCCCCGGGTGCCAGGCCAGTGGTGGGCGGCCTCGAACGTGAAGGAGCAGGTCACGCTGGTCCGCGGGTCGGCCACGCCGACGACGCTAACGCGACCGACCGGCCGTCCGACCGCGATCACGGCGACCTGGCGTCCGCGGACGGCACCCGGTAGGCTCGACGCCGATGGAGGGCAACGGACGCGAGCGACAACGGAGACCACGCAGCGGCGGATCGCCGGCGTCGGACGGACGACGCCGGACGACCGGCCGGCGGCACCGGGGCGTTCGGTCCCAACGCCTGGCTGGTCGAGGACATGTACGACCGCTACCGGACCGATCCCACCTCGGTGTCCGACTCGTGGCGCGAGTTCTTCGCCGACTACCGGCCGGCCGGCGCGCCGACCGGCCACCGTCACCGCGGCCCCGACCGCCGACCGGGTGCCCTCGGGTGCCGGCGCGGCGACCGCCTCGCCCTCCACGTCGACGGCACCCTCCGGCGGCGGTTCCGGCCGTGGCGTTCCGGCGCCGGCCGTCACCCGGAACGGCACCGGGTCCCCGGCCGTGGCCGGTGGAGTCGTCGCCGAGGCCAAGGAGGGCCCCGAGCCGGCCGTCCCGCTGCGGGGCGCGGCCGGCCGCATCGTGGCCAACATGGAGGCGTCGCTCGGCGTTCCCACCGCCACCAGCGTGCGGGTCGGTGCCGGCCAAGCTCCTCGAGGTCAACCGCACCATCGTCAACAACCAGCTGTTCCGGACCACCGGCGGCAAGGTCAGCTTCACCCACCTGATCGGCTACGCCGTGGTCAAGGGGCTGATCGCCGTCCCGGCCATGAACGCCGCCTTCGTGGCCGACGCCGACGGCAAGGGGACCCCCGGGGTGGTCCGCCACCGCCACGTCGGGCTGGGCCTGGCCGTCGACGTCGAGAAGTCCGACGGCAGCCGCACCCTGCTGGTGCCGTGCATCACCGACGCCGACTCGCGGGACTTCCGGGGCTTCGTGAGCGCCTACGAGGAGCTGGTGCGCAAGATCCACACCAACAAGATCGCGCCCGACGACTTCGCCGGCACCACGGTGACCCTGACCAACCCGGGCACGCTCGGCACCGTGCAGTCGGTCCCCCGGCTCATGCCCGGGCCAGGGGCTCATCGTCGGCGTCGGTGCGCTCGGCTTCCCGCCCGGGTTCGAGGCCGCCGACCCCCGCACCCTGGCCGATCTGGGCATCGGCAAGACGGTGACCCTCACCTCCACCTACGACCACCGGATCATCCAGGGGGCCGAGTCGGGCCTGTTCCTGGCCTACGTGTCCGAGTGCCTGATGGGCGGGCACGGCTTCTACGACGAGGTGTTCGAGTCGCTCGACATCCCCTACGAGCCGGTCCGGTGGGAGAAGGACGTCAACGCCTCGCACGACGACGAGGACGGCGCCCACCTCCGCCTCATCAAGCAGGTCCACGTCCAGACCCTCATCAACATGTACCGGGTCCGCGGCCACCTCATCGCCCACCTCGATCCGCTGGACGCCGAGCCTCCCGAGCTCCACCCCGAGCTCGACCCGCTCCACTACGGGCTGACCATCTGGGACCTGCCCCGTCACTTCGTGGCCGACGGGCTGGCCGGCAAGGACCTGGCCACCCTGGACGAGATCCTCCACATCCTGCGCGACGCCTACTGCCGGACCCTCGGCGTCGAGTACATGCACATCCAGGATCCCGAGCAGAAGCGGTGGATCCAGCAGCACGTCGAAGGCGTCTCCGTCCGCCCTGACCCCCGACGAGCAGCGCCACATCCTCGGCCGGCTCAACGCCGCCGAGGTGTTCGAGCGGTTCCTCCACTCCCGCTACGTGGGCCAGAAGCGGTTCGGGCTCGAGGGCGCCGAGTCGGCCATCGTGCTGCTCGACACCATCCTCGACGAGGCGGTCGCGCGAGGGCCTCCACGAGGCGGTGATGGGCATGTCCCACCGGGGCCGCCTCAACGTGCTGGCCAACATCGTGGGCAAGTCCTACGGGGAGATCTTCGAGGAGTTCGAGGGCAACCTCGATCCCGAGTCGGTCCAGGGCTCGGGCGACGTGAAGTACCACAAGGGGGCGATGCGGGACCTTCGTCGCCCGCACCGGGGGGTCCATCCCGGTCACCCTGGCCTCGAACCCCTCGCATCTCGAGGCGGTCGACCCGGTGGTGGTGGGCATGGCCCGGGCCAAGCAGGACGCGCTGGGCGGCGAGCAGGGCAGCGGCCCCCGTCTCGAGGACGGGTCCGGGGATCCCGTTCCCGGTGCTGTCCATCCTCCTCCACGGCGACGCCGCCTTCGCCGGCCAGGGCGTGGTGGCCGAGACCCTCAACCTGTCCGGGCTGGCCGGCTACCGCACCGGCGGCACCGTGCACATCGTCATCAACAACCAGCTCGGCTTCACCACCGCCCCCGAGGCCGCCCGCACCTCGGTGTACCCCACCGACGTGGCCAAGATGGTCCAGGCCCCGATCTTCCACGTGAACGGCGACGACCCCGAGGCCTGCGCCCGGGCCGCCCGGCTGGCCTTCGGCTTCCGCCAGGCCTTCCACAAGGACGTGGTCATCGACATGGTCTGCTACCGGCGCCACGGCCACAACGAGGGCGACGACCCGAGCTACACCCAGCCGCTGATGTACGCCCTCATCGAGGCCAAGCGGTCGGTGCGCAAGCTCTACACCGAGTCGCTGGTCCGCCGGGGGGACATCTCCCTGGAGGAGGCCGAGCAGGCCCTCGACGACTTCTCCGCCCGCCTGCAGGCCGCCCTGGACGAGACCCGGGCCGAAGCGCGAGGCCGACCCGAGTCCGGGGCCACGCCCGGTGCTCGCCGGCGTACGTGGTGCCCGACCTGTGGATCCCGCCGGTCGAGACCGGGGTGCGACGCCGTCGGTGCTGTCCCGGCCTGGCCGAGGTGGTCGCGCTCGGTGCCCGACGGCTTCGTCATCCATCCCAAGCTGGCCCGCCAGTTCGAGCAGCGGGACAAGGTGGTGGCCGACGGCGAGATCGACTGGGCCCTGGGCGAGGCGCTGGCCATCGGCTCGCTGCTGCTCGAGGGCACCAACGTCCGCCTGACCGGCCAGGACACCCGGCGGGGCACCTTCTCCCAGCGCCACGCCGTGCTGGTCGACCACACCACCGGGCGCCGAGTACGTGCCCCTGGCCGGCCTCGGAGGGCGGCCGGTTCACCATCCGCGACTCGCTGCTGTCCGAGTACGCCTGCGTGGGCTTCGAGTACGGCTACTCGGTCGAGGCCATCGACGACCTGGTGGCCTGGGAGGCCCAGTTCGGCGACTTCTGGAACGGCGCCGAGATCATCGTCGACAACTTCCTGGTGGCGGCCGAGGACAAGTGGGGCCAGAAGTCCGGCCTGGTCCTCCTCCTGCCCCACGGCTACGAGGGCCAGGGACCCGAGCACTCGTCGGCCCGGATCGAGCGGTTCCTGACCCTGAGCGCCCGGGGCAACATGCGGGTCACCGAGCCCACCACCGCGGCCCAGTACTTCCACCTGCTGCGGTCCCAGGTCGAAGATGGCGGAGCCGCCGGCCGCTGATCGTGTTCACCCCCAAGTCGCTGCTGCGGGCCCGCCAGGCCCGGTCGCCCATCGAGGCCTTCACCTCGGGCTCGTTCGCCGAGGTGCTCGACGACCCGGCCGCCGCCGACGAGGACTTCGATCGCGGCGCGGGTGACCCGGGTGGTGCTGTGCTCGGGCAAGGTGGCCTACGACGCCCTGGCCCGCCGCGACGAGCTGGGCGAGGCGGGGGCCGGGGTGGCGGTGGTCCGGGTCGAGCAGCTCTACCCGTGGCCGAAGGCCACCATCCAGGGCGTCCTCGACCGCTACCCCAACGCCCGCGAGGTGGTGTGGCTGCAGGAGGAGCCCGAGAACATGGGGGCCTGGAACTTCGTGCACGGCCGGCTCCACCGGCTGCTGCGGGACACCCACACCCTGCGCCACGTGAGCCGGGCCGAGTCGGCCAGCCCGGCCTCGGGGAGCGCCGCCCTCCACCGGCTGGAGCAGGACGACCTGCTGACCCGGGCCGTGGGCTGAGCCCGGCCCCACCGCCCACCCGCACTCGGCTGGCCCCTACCCGGCCCGACCGGCGCGCTCAGACCAGAAAGTCGTGGGCCAGGGCGATCCACATCTCGGTGGACAGATGGAGCGACTCGACGTCGACCCGCTCGTCGATCCCGTGGAACATGGCCCCGTACTGCTCGAAGCCGATGGCCCGGCTGTGGAGGCCGAATCCGTAGGCCACGCTGCCGAGGGCCCGGTGGAAGCGGGCGTCGGTGGCCCCGACGGTCAGGAAGGGAACCGTGCGGGCGCCCGGGTAGAAGAGCCGGCTGACCCGCTCCAGCGCGTCCCACAGCGGGGTGTCGATGGGCGAGGTGGTCGCCGGACTCCTCGAACCGGAACTCGATGTCCACGTCGTCGGCCAGGTCGCCGACCACCTCGTCCAGCATGGCCCGCACGTCGGCGGTGTCCCACCCCGGGAGGGAGCGGATGTCGACCTCGAGCTCGACCCGGTCGGGGATCACGTTGATCTTGGTGCCGGCCCGCATGACGGTCGGGGCCATGGTGGTGTGGGTGCAGGCATGGGCCTGGCGGGCCAGGCCGAGCAGGGGGAGCTCGTCGCAGAAGTCGTCGATCCGGTCGGGATCGAGCAGGGGCTCGGCCAGTTCGGGCGGGAAGCCGATGCCCCTCGATGAACCGGATCCAGGCCTCGTGGAGCTGGGCCTGCGGTCGGTACTCGTCGATGCGCCGCACCACCTCGGCCGCCTTGACCAGGGCGTTGTCGGTCCGGAGGGGCTGGCAGCCGTGGCCCGGGGTCCCCTTCACGGTCAGCGATGCACCAGAAGACGCCCTTCTCGCCCACGATCACCGGCAGTCGGGTGGTCCCGTCGGCCCCGCCCATCGGGAACCCGCCCGACTCGGTGATCACGTAGTCGGCGTGGACGTCGTCGGCGGCGTGCTCGCACAGCCACTCGGCCCCGTGGGTGCCGAGGGCCTCCTCGTCGGCCACGGCGACGTAGGTGAGGTCGCCGGCGGGACGGAACCCCGACCGGGCCAGGTGGCGGACGCCGGTGGCCATGGTGGCGGTGAGGTTGAGCATGTCGATGGCGCCCCGCCCCCACACCTCGCCGTCGATCAGCTCGCCGCCGAAGGGGTCGTGGCGCCAGTCGTCGCCGTTGGCCGGCACCACGTCGGTGTGGCCCAGCAGGGTCAGCGACGGGGCCGTCGGGGTCGGAGCCCGTCGAGCTTGGCCACCAGCGAGGTCCGGCCCGGCTCGGGCTCGAAGGTCTCCATGTCGACGCCGGAGCCCTCGAGGTAGCTGCTGGAGGAGGTCGGCGCTGCGCTGCTCGTGGCCGGAGGCCGACCGAGCCGTCGTTCACGCACCGGTTGCGGATCAGGTGCTGCAGGAGGTCGGTCGCCTCGCCGGTTCGACTGCTTTCGGAGGTCCACCCGAGCCATCCTATGGTCAGGGCCGGCCCGGGGCCGGGTCGGCCCCGGTCGGGGCGTTCTCCGAGCGGGCATGGTCGGGATGCGCCTGGTCAGATGGTTGACTGGAGCCGTCATGGAACAAGATCTCCCCGAACGTCGGCGGATCGTCGTCGACGGGTCCAACATCGCCACCGAAGGGCCGGAGCCTGCCCAGCCTGGCCCAGCTCGACGAGGCCATCCGGACCTTTCTGGAGGAGTACCGCGGCTTCACCACCTCCGATGTCACCGTGGTGGTCGACGCCTCGTTCGGCCACCGGATCGACCCGTCCGAGGTGACGGCCTTCGACCAGGCCGTCGAGCACGGCGAGATGATCACCCCGCCGGCCGGAGCCGTCGGGCGGGGTGACGGGTTCATCCTGCGCATCGCCGAGAAGTCCGGGCGCCTGGTGCTGTCCAACGACTCCTTCCAGGAGTTCCACGCCGAACGACCCTGGCTGTTCGAGCCCGGACGGCTCATCGGCGGGCAAGCCGGTGCCCGGCGTGGGCTGGATCTTCACCCCCCGCACCCCGGTGCGCGGGGCCAGGAGCCGGTCGGTGACCGGCAAGTCGAAGCGCGAGGCCAAGGCGGCCGACGTCGACGGGTCGGCCCCGGGGGACCAGGCGTCCACTCCGGTGAAGGCGACCAGGGGCGCCCAGGCCACCAAGTCGGCCCGGAAGACCACCAAGGCGGCGTTGGCCGCCTCCTCGAACGACGACGGCACCGCCACCGGGGAGGATCACTCCTCGGCCAATGGTCTGGTCGGGACGGCGAAGCCGGCCAAGGCCACCAAGGCGGCCAAGACGACCAAGGCCACCAAGGCCACCAAAGCGGCCAAGGCCGCCAAGGCGGCCAAGGCCGGTGGGCCGGCAAGGCCACCAAGGCCACCAAGGCGACCAAGGCCGGCAAAGTCGGCAAAGCCACCAAAGCGGCGAAGGGCGACAACGAGGACGGCGACGCCACCCGGGCCGCCAAAACCACCAAGGCCACCAAAACCACCAAGGCCACCAAAGCGGCCAAGGCCGGCAAGGCGACGAAGGCCACCAAGGCCAGCCGAGCCGGCCAGACCGACCCGGACGCGCCGGACGATCGAGGTCGCCTCATCCGAGGCCGACGCATCGGCCACTCCGGGCCGACGATCGAGGCGGAGCCGATCGGCCGCAACGGCCGGCAGCCGGCCTCCGGTTCGGTCCCGGCCGGTCCCGCCCTCAACGACCCGATGACGTTCCTCACCTTCGTGGCCGACCATCCGGTCGGGAGCGACGTTCGACGGCACCGTCGTCTCGTTCACCTCGCACGGGGCCCACGTCGATGTGGGCGGCATGCTCTGCCACGTCCCGCTGCGGGGCCTGGCCGATCCACCGCCCAAGAAGGCCCGCCAGGTGCTGGCCAAGGGGGAGACCCGCCCGTTCCGTGCTGGTGTCCCTGGATGCCGCCCGCCGCCGGGCCGAGCTGGCGCTGCCCGGCGTCGACGGTAGCCGGCCGGCATCCGGCAGCTGACCGGGGCCGCGATAACCTCGGCGGTCGTGCGAGCCGACGACTACCTGCCCCACCGCGACCCGTTCCTCTTCATCACCGAGCTGCGTGGCGGTCGAGCCCGGGCAGTCGGCCACCGGCCGCTGGCAGCTGACCGGCGAGGAGGCCTTCTTCGCCGGTCACTTTCCCGGGCCGGCCGACCCTGCCCGGGCGTGCTCATGGTCGAGGCCCTGGCCCAGCTGGGCGGGGTGGCCGTGCTGGCCGACCCCAGGTTCGCCGGCAAGCTCCCCCTGTTCGGCGGGCATCGAGCGGGCCCGGTTCCGCCGCCAGGTGGTCCCCGGCGACGTGCTCGACCTCGAGGTGACCCTGGGCCGGATGTCGGCCCGGGCCGGCAAGGGCACCGGGACGGGCCACGGTGGGCGGCGAGCTGGCCTGCCAGGCCGAGCTCCTCTTCGTGCTGGTCGACGCCGGCGCCGGCCGGGCCGAGCTGATCGGCAGGTCGACATGCGCATCGCCACCTGGAACGTCAACTCGCTGACCGCCCGGCTGCCCCGGGTGGAGGAGTGGATCGCCTACGCCCAGCCCGACGTGCTCTGCATGCAGGAGACCAAGCAGGCCGACGCCGCCTTCCCGCACGGCGCCTTCGCCGCCCTCGGCTACGAGACGGCCCACCACGGCGACGGACGGTGGAACGGGGTGGCCATCGTCAGCCGGGTCGGGCTGGCCGAGGTGTCGAGCCGGACTGGGCTCGGTCGACGACGACGCCCAGGGGACCCGGCTGATCGCCGCCGACTGCGGCGGGGTCCGGGTGCTCTCGGTCTACGTGCCCAACGGGCGCAGCCTGGACAGCGAGCAGTACCCGGCCAAGCTGGCCTGGCTGGCCCGGCTGCGGGCCCTGCTGGACGAGACGACGCTCGCCCGACCGAGCCGGTGGCGGTGTGCGGTGACTTCAACGTGGCGCCCGAGGACCGCGACGTGTGGGACCCGGCCCAGTTCGTGGGCATGACCCACGTGAGCCCGCCGGAGCGGGAGGCCCTGGCCGACCTCGAGTCGTGGGGCCTGGTCGACGTGTTCCGCCGCCTCTACGACGAGGACCGGCTGTTCAGCTGGTGGGACTACCGGGGCGGGTCCTTCCACCAGCACCAGGGCATGCGCATCGACCTCATCCTGGTCACCGAGGTCGCTGGCCGACCGGGCGACGCTACGGCCTCATCGACCGGAACGCCCGCAAGGGCGAGAAGCCGTCCGACCACACCCCGGTGTTCATCGACACGTCGGTCGGCTGATCAGCCCGGGCCTCGTGCCGTCCCGAGCGCCGCCCTCATCTCGGCGATGCGGTCCCCGGCCTCCTTCTTCGTCAGCCGGCCCGAGCCGGTCCTCGACACCCGGGCCACCGCGGCCAGCCACGGCGAGGGCTGCCGCTCCACCTGGCCGGCCCGTGCCCATGCGCCGCGACCGCGCCCACGAGCAGTGGAGGTGGCCCGGAGGCCCGGGTGAGGGCCACATAGAGCAGGCGGCGCTCCTCGTCCCGGGCCGGCGGCCGACTCGGCGTAGACGATGGGCACGAACCCGTCCTCCAGGCCGACCACGCAGACCGAGCGCCCACTCGAGACCCTTGGCCCGGTGGAAGGTGGCCAGCTCGACGGCCTCCTCGACGCCCTCGGCGCGCCCCGGTCCGGTCGGACCGGCGGGCCGACCGGGCGGTCCGCCGGCCGTCGGTCCCGGACCCGGCGACCGGCCCGCCTCCGTCGGGGCTTCGGCGCCGGGGCGATGCGGTGGGGGATGCCGGCCCGGGCCAGGGCCCGGCCCACCACCGCCAGCTGGTCGTGGGTGCGGGCCAGCACGGCCTGGTCCGACCACCGCCGCCCGTCGGCTCGGACCGCTCGACCAGCAGGGCGGCCACCCCTTCGGCCTCGGCGACGTCGTCGTCGTAGGCGGTGACCACCGGCATGCGGGCCGTCCGGGGCTAGCCGAGCGGGGCGGGGCGACCACGGCCGGTCCCAGGGCGGCCGCGGCGGCCGCCACCACCTGGGGGGTCGACCGGTGGTTCTCGTCGAGCCGGACCACCTCCATGCCCGCCACCAGCTCGGGCAGGCGGTGAGCAGGCTCGGGATCGGCCCCGTTCCAGCCGTAGATGGCCTGGTTCGGGTCACCCACCACGCAGAGGTCGCGCCCGGTCGCCGGTCAGGGCCCGGACCAGGCGGAACTGGGCCGGGTTGACGTCCTGGAACTCGTCGACCGAGAGGTGCCGGTACCGCCACCGCACGCGCTCGGCGAAGGCGGCGTCGTCGTGGAGCAGGTCGGCGGCCCGGAGCAGCACGTCGTCGAGGTCGAGCGACTCGCCGGCGGCGCAGCGCCAGCCTCGTAGGCGGCGAAGGCCTCGGCCACCTGGTCGAGGGGCATGGCCAGCGCCCGCGCCGCCTGTCCGGCGCGTTCCGCGTAGGTCTCCGGCGTCAGGCACGTGGCCTTGGCCCAGCCGATCTCGGTGTCGACCGGCCGAGGCCACGGCCGGGTCGCCGACCAGCCCCGTGCAGCGTCCGGTACCGGTGCTCGGCCACCGCCGGAGGCGGCGGCCCGCGGTCGAGGGCATGGCGCCGCAGCAGGGTGAGGGCCAGCTGGTGGAGGGTGCCGGCCCGGACCCCCGGGGTCGGGACCCCGCCGGCCGTGGCCGGGGTGGACACCGCCACGCCGTAGCGGCGGAGCCGATGGCGCAGCTCGTGGGCGGCTTTGCGGGTGAACGTGCAGATCAGCGGTGTGGTCGGCGTCGGCGCGAGCCGTCCCGGATCCGGCGGGCCACCCGCAGGGTCAGGACCCGGGTCTTCCCCGAACCGGCTCCGGCGATGATGCACAGCGCGCCGGACGGGGCAGTCCACCGCCTGGCGCTGCGACCTCGGTGAGGTCGGCCAGGGCCCGGTCGAAGGAGTCGCCGCCGGCCGGCGGCGCCGGGTCGACGCGGCTGCCGTCGGCTCCAGTGGTTCCACGGAGGCTGAGGCTATCGGTAGGGTGTGCCGGTGCTGAAGTCGTTCGCCGGCGGTCGCCTGTTCGGCGGGACCTGGGGCGCCGGGCGTGCCGACCGTTCTGGCCCTCCACGGCTGGCGGCGGACCCACGACGACTTCGCTCCCGTCTTCAACGGTGGCGACGGGGTCGACGACGGTCACCGGGAAGCCGCCGTCCGGCCGGGGCGGGGTCGGACCGGGCGCCGTCGCCCTCGACCTGTTCGGCTTCGGGGCCACCCCGCCGCCCCCCGAGCCCTGGGGGACCGAGGAGTACGCCCGGCGCTCCTGCCCCTGTTCGAGGAGCCCGGCGTCCTGGCCGACCGGGTGGTGGTGGTCGGGCACTCGTTCGGCGGCCGGGTGGCCGTCCGGCTGGCCGCCGCTGGTGCCCGACCGGATCGAGCGGCTGGTGCTGACCGGGGTGCCCCTGCTCGATCGCCAGGGCCGGGCCACTCGCCCGGCCGCCGCCTACCGGACTGGCCCGCCGGCTCCACCGCCTGGGCCTGGTGGGCGACGAGCGGATGGAGGCCATGAGGGCGAGGTACGGGTCCGCCGACTACCGGGCCGCCCAGGGGGTGATGCGGGACGTGCTCGTGCGCCTGCTGGCCGAGCAGTACGACGACGAGCATGGCCGCCATCGGGTGCCCGGTCGACCTGGTGTGGGGCGAGGAGGACACCGAGGTGCCCCTCGAGGTGGCCGACCGGGCCCAGGCGGCTGTTCCCCGACGGCCCGGCTGTTGGCGCTGCCCGGCGTCGGCCACCTGACCCCGACCGAGGCCCCGGCCAGCTCCGCCGGGTGGTCGTCGGCGGGCCGGTGCCCGGACCCGGGTCGGCGGCGACCGGCCATGGCCGGCTCGTGGGCGCTACTGCCGCACCTCGATGGCCGCGGCCTTGTCCGACCGGTTCCACCACGGCGTGGCCTGGGTCACCGTCGCCTGCTGTGCGGCGGCCTGCGTGCCGGCCGGCCTGCGCTGGCTCCGGGTGGCCCAGCGCGAGCACTACCTGGCCGGATCGGTGCTCCCGGTTCGCCGGTCGCTGGTGGCGCTCGACGCCGCCAATCTGGCCTTGGCCGGCGCGGCCGTGGTGGCGGCCGGGCTGTCGGTGGTCTGGCCGGTCGCCGGGGTGGTGGTCGCCGCGGTGGTCGCCGTCGGCCCGCTCGGTCTGTCCCTGCGGGGCCGGACCTCGCCCCTGGCCTGGACCCGCCGCCTCCGGACGCTGGCCGCGGCGTGGGCGGTCCTCGAGGTGGTCGTCGTGGTGGTCGGGCTGGCTGTCGGGTCTGGCCGCGCCGGCCGCCGTGGTGGCCGCGCTGGCCGTCCCGCTGCTGGTCGACCTGGCCTGCGCGGTGACCGCCCCGTTGGAGCACCGGCTGTCGGGCCACTTCGTGGCGAGCCGCCTCGACCCGCCTGGCCCGGGTGCGCCCGACGGTGGTGGCCATCACCGGGTCCTACGGGAAGACCTCGACCAAGGGCCACGTCGCCCACCTGGTCGGCCCGAGCCGCACGGTGGTGGCCACCCCGGCCAGCTTCAACAACCGGGCCGGGCTGGCCCGGGCGGTCAACGAGCAGCTGGCCGACGGCACCGAGGTGTTCGTGGCCGAGATGGGCACCTACGGCCCGGGGGAGATCGCCGACCTGTGCCGTTGGTGCCCGCCCGACATCGCCGTGATCACCGCCATCGGCCCGGTCCACCTCGAGCGGTTCGGCTCCGAGGACCGGATCGTCGAGGCCAAGTCCGAGATCCTCGAGCACGCCGAGGTGGCGGTGCTCGCGGTCGACGACCCCCGGCTGGCCGCGCTGGCCGACCGGGCCGCGGCGCCGGGCAAGCGGGTGGTGCGGTGCTCCGGCCACGACCGGGCGGCCGACGTCTGCGTGGTGCGCAGCGGCGACGGCTCGCACCTCTCGGCCTTCGTCGAGGGCGCCGTGCTGGCCGAGGACCTGGTCGCCGCCCCGGGCGTGCAGCCCACCAACCTGGCCTGCGCCATCGCGGTGGCCCTGGCCCTCGGGGTCGACCGAGCCGTGATCGCCGCCCGGCTGGCCGGCCTGCCGTCGGTCGACCACCGGCTGGCCGGCGGTCGGCTCGGCGTCGGGGGCCGCCATCCTCGACGACACCTACAACTCCAACCCGGCCGGGGCGTCCGCGGCGCTGGCCGCCCTGGTGGCCGCGGCCGCACCGACCGGAGTGGAGCGGGGCGCCGGCCGGGTCGTCGTGGTCACCCCGGGGATGGTCGAGCTCGGCGCCCGCCAGTTCGAGGAGAACCGCGGCTTCGGCGCCGCCGTCGCCGCCGTGGCCACCGATCTGCTGGTCGTGGGCCGGACCAACCGGCGGGCCCTGCTGGCCGGAGTGGCGGCGGCCGCCCGATTCGACGGTGCGCGTCCTCGAGCTGGCGCGACCGCCGGCAGGCGGTCGACTGGGTCCGGGAGCACCTCGGCCCGGGGGACGTCGTGCTGTACGAGAACGATCTGCCGGACCACTACCCTTGAAAAGTTGAACCGCCGGCCCGGGCCGTCCGCCGGAGGTTCTGGCCCCGACCAGCGCCCATCGGAGGAGTCGAACCCACCGTGCCCGACGTCGCCGTCATCTTCGGAGGTCCATCGCCCGAGCACGACGTGAGCGTGCTCACCGGCCTGCAGGCGGCCCGCGGGCTGGCCGGCGGGCCCGGCGGCGCGGCGGCCTCGTCGCGGGCCCTCTTCTGGTCCAAGACCGGGGACTGGTACGAGGTCGACCCCGGGCTCGAGGCGGAAGCGTTCCTCGAGGGCGTGCCCCGCGGCGCGAAGAAGCTGCAGCTGGTCGCCGGCCCCGACGGCGGGTTCTCCGAGCCCGGCGGCCGGCTCGGCCGGGCCCGGGCCCTCGAGCTCGACGCCGCCCTGGTCTGCTGCCACGGTGGGCCGGGCGAGGACGGGACGCTCGCAGGCCGCCCTCGACCTGGCCGGCATCCGCTACACGGGGCCGACCGTGGCCGGCGCCGCCCTCGGCATGGACAAGCTGGCCTTCGGATCGGTGGTGGCCGCGGCCGGGCTGCCCACCCTGCCCCGGGTGTCTGCTGGCCGCCGGGTCCGAGCCGCCCCCGTTCGCGGGGCCCTACATCGTCAAGCCCCGCTTCGGCGGCTCGTCCATCGGCATCGACGTGGTCGAGGACTTCGCCACCGCCGTGGCCCGCCTGGCCGTCAACCCCCACCTCCGCTTCGGCGCCGTCCTCGAGCCCTACCGGCCCGACCTGACCGACCTGCAGGTGGCGGTGCGCACCTGGCCCGAGCTGGAGCTGTCGGCGGTCGAGCGGCCCATCCGGGCCAGCGGCTCGGCCGACATCCTCGACTACCGCGACAAGTACGTGGCCGGCGAGGGCATGGCCGGGGCCAACCGCGAGCTCCCGGCCCAGATCCCCTCCGGGCTGGAGAAGGGCCTGCGCCAGGCCGCCGACCCAGATCGCCGCGCTGGCCGGGGTGCGGGGCGTGGCCCGCATCGACTTCCTCTCCGACGGTGAGCACGTTCGTGGTCAACGAGATCAACACCGTGCCCGGCTCGCTGGCCCGCTACCTGTGGGTCGCTCCCGACCTGTCCCTTCGCCACCCTGCTCGAGCGATCTGCTCGCCGAGGCCCGGGCCCGCCCGACCCACGCCTACTCGGCGGCCGGAGCCGACGGCACCGTCCTCTCGCTCGGCCGGGTCGATCGCCGGCAAGCTGGGCTGAGCGGCTTGGCCGTTCCCCGGCTCCAGCTCCTGCCGGGCGAGAAGGTCCTGGTCGACATCAGGCCCCACTGGTCGTTCCTGACCGGCACCCCTGCTCGTCTCCCTCGTGGTCATCGCCGTCGGGGTGGCGCTCGACGTCGGCTTCCCCCACACGTCGGTGGCCCTCCACTGGGTCGAGGGGCTGGTGGTCGCCGTCCCCTGCCTGTGGTTGGCCGTCCGGGTGGTGCGGTGGCGCACGACCAGCCTGGTCCTCACCTCGCTGCGGATCGTCGAGCAGTGGGGCACGCGTGTCCCGCCGCCAGGCGGAGACCAGGCTGGCCGACATCGAGGGCGTCACCGTGGTCCAGTCCCTGTTCCGTCGCCTGCTCGGCACCGGTCGGCTCGAGCTGGAGATCTGGGGACGGCGACGGAGATCCGCTGCCTCGACGATGTCCGCAAGCCGGTCATCGTGCACCGGGTGATCGACCGCCGGCTCCCACCCCACCCGGCCCCCGGCCCGTGGGGCCAGCCGGGATACCCGGGATATCCGGGATAGCGGGGCGCCCGGCGCCGATGAGGGGCCGGCCATCCAAGGCGTGACCCCATCAAACGATCGTTGGACTCGATATGATCCCTCCGCCGGGTCGGTCGAGCGAACGTTCCGCCAATGACGCTCCCGACCCGGCCCTCTCCACCGGTGGTGCACACCCCGCCATAGCCGCGGTCACCAGGTCGGGGACGCTTGCGCCCGGGCCGCCACCGTGCCGTCCCAGGGCTCGACCTTCCAGGCCGGGGTCGGGAGGGAGTCGAGGTCGATGGCTCCGGGACGGCTCAGGGCCACCACGCAGCCTCCGAACCCTGCGCCGGTCATCCGGGCCCCGAAGACCCCGGGCCGCGAGGTCAAGCGCTCCACCAGGCCGTCGAGCGCGGGCGTCGAGACGTCGAAGTCGGTGGCCAGGCTCCGGTGGCTCTCGGTCATCAGGTCCCCGGCGCCGGCCAGGTCGCCGGCGGCCAAGGCGGCGGCGAAGCGACGGACCCGGCCGCACTCGGAGACCACGTGACGGGCCCGGGCCCGGAGGAGCGGGTCGGCCAGCCTGACCAGGTCGCCCTCGTCGGCCTGCCCCAGCGGGCCCGATGAGGCCGCGGCGGCCTCGCACTCGGCCACCCGGTCGGCGTAGGCCGAGTCGTGCAGCGTCCGGGGTGACCCGAGTCGACCACCACGATCTCGGCGTCGGCGGGGACCGGGACCTGCTCGGCTGGCCAGGGTGGCGAAGTCGATCAGCAGCGCATGGCCCCGCCGTCCTCCGGCACAGACCAGGGGGTCCATGGCCCCGATCGGGATGCCGACCCGGTGCTCGGCCTTCTGGCACAGCCGGGCGATGACCTGCGCCGACCCGCCGGTCCCGAAGACCTCGGCCAGGGCCACCGACAGGGCGGCACTCGACGACAGGCCGGAGCCGATCGGCAGGGTCGCGTCGATGGCCAGCGTGCCGCCCGAGCTCGGCCGGCACAGCGCCACCATGGCCCCGATCAGGCGGGCCCAGGGCGGTTCGAGCGACCCGATGGTGTCGGCGTCGGACGTCAGGTCGCCGGGCACGACCACGGTGCCGTCGAAGGCGGTGGAGGTGACGGTCAGGTCCCGGTCGTTCGACGGGGTGAACTCGACGGTCACGCCGAGCCCGATGGCCATGGGGAGGGCCAGGCCCAGGTTGTAGTCGGTGTGGTCGCCGATCAGGTTGACCCGACCCGGTCCCCGGGCTCGTCGGATCGGTGGCACCGGGCCACGACACTACCGGGTGCGCGGCAACCGGTGGCATGGCACTATTTGGCCGTGCCCACCCGTGCAGTGATCGTCGACGACGACGAACTATGGCGGGAGAAGATGGCGGTGTCCCTGGGCACCCGGGACGATCTGGAGGTGGGCGCCACCGCCACCCATGACGTGGCCGTCGGGTGGACGGACGAGTGGACCGGGGTGGACGTCGTCGTCGTGGACGCCGGGGACGTGCGCCGCCTGGACGACCAGTTCCCCGGGGTCGGAGTGGTGCGGGAAGCCCGCCGCCGCTGCCGGGCCGGCACCCGCATCGTCGTGGTCACCGGGCACTTCCTCGATGACGCGTTGCGATGGCGCATGCGGGAGGCCGGGGCCGACTACTTCTACCACCGCTCCGACGTCCAGGACCCGGACGCCCTGTACGACGCGGTCGTCCACCCGGACCGGGTGCGGGCCGGAGTGCCGGACATCCAGGACCCCGAAGCCGCCTACCGGGTCGGGGTGGTGCGCGGCTCGCGGCTCAATGCCGGGTTGGACTTCGTCCGGGAGCACGATCTGGTGGGCCGGTCCGATCGCCACGGGGGTCCGAGGAGCCGGCAGTGGTCGCAGCTGCGCCGCCAATTCAACCAGGCGGCCCGGCTCAATACGGTGAACGCCGACGGCACCGTCCCCGATCGCGACCAGGTCGACCCGTCCTACGACCAGATCGGGCGCTTCTACCGCTGGGCCACCCGGGCGAAGCGCCCCTGACCCCGTCCGGCCCGGGATCTCGCCCGACGGGGGCACCGGCCCGCCGCGGTGCGCATTTGACCCCCGGTACCCGGAAGGGCCACCATCCCGCCATGCGCATTGTCACCCGGCCCCGACCCATCCCACCGCCGTCCGGTGTCGGCGCACCGGCATCCGGAGGGGTCCGGTGAGCGGCCCGCTCGAGGGCATCCGCATCGTCGAACTGGCCGGGCTCGGCCCCGCTCCGTTCGCCGGCATGATGCTGGCCGACGCCGGCGCCGACATCATCCGGATCGACCGGTACGACCGCGCCACCTACCCCCCGATCACCGAGCCCCACGTGGACCTGATGAACCGGGGCCGGCGGTCGGTGGCCGTGGACCTCAAGCACCCCGAGGGAGTGGCCCTGGTGCTCCGCCTGGTCGAGGGGGCCGACGGCCTCATGGAGGGGTTCCGCCCCGGTGTGGCCGAACGGCTGGGCCTCGGGCCCGACGTCTGCCTGGCCCGCAACCCGAAGCTGGTCTACGGCCGGATGACCGGCTGGGGACAGGACGGGCCCATGGCCAAGACGGCCGGCCACGACATCGACTACATCTCGCTGGCCGGCGCCCTCGAGCCGATGGGCCGGGCGGGCGAGCGTCCCTTCCCGCCGCTCAACCTGGTCGGCGACTTCGGCGGCGGCGGGATGCTGCTGGCCTTCGGCATGCTGGCCGCCATCATCTCGGCCGAGCGGACCGGGTGCGGGCAGGTGGTCGATGCCGCCATGGTCGACGGCGCGGCCTCGCTGATGACCATGACCTACACCCTGCGGGCCTCGGGCATCTGGAACGATGAGCGCGGCACCAACCTGTTGGATACCGGCGCCCACTTCTACGAGGTCTACGAGACGTCCGACGGCGGCTACATCGGTGTCGGGGCCATCGAGCCCCAGTTCTACGCCGAGCTGATCCGGCTGATGGGACTGGCCGACACGGAGATGCCGGGCCAGATCGACCGTCCGCCGTGGCCGGCGATGAAGGAGCGGTTCGCCCGGGTCTTCGCCGCCAAGACCCGAACCGAGTGGGAGGAGATCTTCGAGGGCAGCGATGCCTGCGCCGCCCCCGTGCTGTCGCCGGCCGAGGCCCCCGACCATCCCCACAACCGGTTCCGCGGCACCTTCACCGAAGTCGCCGGCGTGGTCCAGCCGTCGCCGTCGCCCCGGTTCTCGGCCACCCCCGGATCCATCCGCAGGCCCCCGCCCAACCCGGGCCAGCACGCCGACGAGGCGCTGGGGGACTGGGGCCTCGACGAGGCGGACATCGCCGGGCTCCGGGAGTCGGGAGCCATCCGCTGACCCGGAGGTCGATCGCCGTCCGGAGGTCGATCGCCGTCAGAGGTTGACCACCGGACAGGTGACGGTCCGGGTGATCCCTTCGATCAGCTGGATCCGGCCGACCACCATCCGGCCGAGCTCGTCGACCGTGTCCGCCTCGGCCCGCACGATCACGTCGTAGGGACCGGTGACCCCCTCGGCGGCCACGACACCGTCCAGGGAGGCCACGGTGCGGGCCACCGTCGCCGCCTTCCCCACCTCGGTCTGGATCAGCACGTAGGCGTTGACCGGCATGGGATCCTCCCGAACTGACCGACGATCGGTGCCCGGGCATGTTATCGCCGGCGCGGCGCCTACCATTCCCTTGTGGGCGTTCGGGAGCGAAGTGACCAGTTCCGTCGCCTGGCCCGTTCGGCCATCACCGACCTGTTCGACCAGCGCCGGCCGTTCGGGCGGCTGGCCCTGACCCACGTGCTGATGACCGCGGGGGACACCATGTTCGCCGTCTCGCTGGCCGGCTCCCTGTTCTTCTCGATCTCGCCCACCGAGGCCAAGGACAAGGTGCTGCTGTACCTCCTGCTGACCGTCGGGCCCTTCGCGGTGGTGGCCCCGGCCCTGGGCCCGGTGATCGACCGCAGCCGTGGGGCCCGCCGGGCGATGGTGGTGGCTTCGGCGCTGGGCCGGGCCGTGCTGTGCCCGTTCCTGGCCCGGGACATCCACTCGCTGCTCCTGTTCCCCGAGGCCTTCGCCATGCTGGTGCTGTCCAAGGTCTACGTGGTGACCAAGGGCGCGCTGGTCCCCGAGATGGCGGCGCTCGGCATGCTGGACGAGGCATCGACCCCCGGACGGCGGTCGACGAGACCGGCGACGGGTCGGCGGACCCGCCACGACCGGCACCGGCACCGCCTCCGCCGGCCGCCCTGCCCCGAGCCCGCCACGCGGCCGATCCCACGCCTCCCTACGGCATGCCGCTCGTCCGGGTCGACGACCCGGGCACCGGCGCCCCGACGATCGAGCCGGACCTGGCCACCCTCAACGCCCGGCTGGGGTTGCTGGCCTCGTTGTCCGGCTTCGCCTTCGCCCTGCCCGCGGTGGCCATCTTCAAGCTGGGCGGGGCTCCGTGGGTGCTGTGGGTCAACGTGGGGGTGTTCATCGCCGCGGTGGTCGCCGGCCTGCGCCTGCCCGTGCCCAACCGGGCGGCGCGCCAGGACCTCCGCCGGTCCGGGGCCGCGGGCCGGGCCCGAGCCGACCGTGGCCGTGGCGTCACCGATCGAACTGGCCCCGGACGTGGACGAGGCGTGGCGGGGAGACGACGAGGACCTGGCCGCCTTCCGGCCCATCGCCGACACCGAGGTGATCCTGGCCCTGATGCCCATGTCGGTGCTGAAGGCCCTGGTCGGGTTCACGACCTTCCTGTTCGCCTTCGGCCTGCGGCGCGAGGGCGCGGCCACCTGGTGGTTCGGCCTCGTCCTCGGCGCGTTCACCGCCGGGGCCCTGGTCGGCGTGCTGTTGGTGTCGCGGATCCGCCGGGTGCTCTCCGAGCAGCAGATGCTGATCGGATCGCTGCTGTTGGTGTCGGCGTTCACCGCGCTCGGCGCCTTCTACCCGGTCCGCTGGTCTGGGCGGTGGTGGCCCTGGCCGTCGGGGTGGCCAGCGCCATGGCCAAGCCCTCGTTCGACGCCCTGGTGCAGCGCCACGTGCGCGAGTCCAACCAGGGACGGGCCTTCGCCCGCTTCGAGACCCGGTTCCAGCTCATGTGGGTGGTCGGCTCGTTCGTGCCGGTGGTGCTCTCCCTGCCCGTGGCCGCCGGGGACCTGGTCATGGCCGTGGTGGCCGCCGCCGGGGCGGTGTCCTACATGAGCTCCCGCCGCGCCGTGCTGGGCCAGCCCGATCGGTCGTCGCGGGCCCGCCCGGCCTGAGCGGCCAGCCGATCCGTCGCCCGGTCGCCGTCGCCCCGGTCGCCGCCACGTCCGGCCGACCCGGTGGGGTCGGTTGACGCCGGTGTCGTTGCCGGTGCCGCACGACCCGAGCGTCGGGCCGGGCGGAGGCCCGATCAGCCGAGCTGCTGCTCGAGCTTGTCGACCTCGGCCGGCAGCTGGGCCGGCAGCTTGTCGCCGAAGGTGGCGAAGTGCTCACGGATGCTCGGCACCTCGGCCCGCCACTCGTCGACTGTCCACGGCCAGCAGCTTCTCCATGTCGGCGGCGGACACGTCGAGCCCGTCGGTGTCGATGGCTCCGGGCGCCGGCACGAAGCCGATCGGCGTCTCGGTGGCCTCGCCGGTCCCGTTGACCCGCTCGAACACCCACTCGAGGACCCGGGAGTTCTCCCCGTAGCCCGGCCACAGCCAGCGACCGTCCTCGTCCTTGCGGAACCAGTTGACGTAGAAGATCTTGGGCAGCTTCTCCGGGTCGGCCTCGGCGCCGATGTCCAGCCAGTGGGCGAAGTAGTCGGCCATGTTGTAGCCGCAGAACGGGAGCATGGCGAAGGGGTCGCGGCGCAGGTTGCCGACGGCGCCGGCGGCGGCCGCGGTGGTCTCCGAGGCCATGATCGAGCCGAGGAACACGCCGTGGTCCCAGTCCCGCGACTGGAAGACCAGCGGGACCACCGAGGCCCGACGACCGCCGAACAGGATGGCGTCGATGGGCACCCCGGCCGGGTCCTCCCACTCCGAGGCGATGGCCGGGTCCTGGGCGGCGGGGACGGTGAAGCGGGCGTTGGGGTGGGCGGCCGGCGTGCCCGACTCGGGGGTCCAGTCCTCGCCCTTCCACGAGGTGAGGTGGGCCGGCGGCTCGTCGGTCATGCCCTCCCACCACACGTCGCCGTCGTCGGTGAGGGCGGTGTTGGTGAAGATGGCGTTGCCGTCCAGGGTGAGCATGGCGTTGGGGTTGGTGTGGCTGTTGGTGCCCGGGGCCACGCCGAAGAAGCCCGCCTCCGGGTTGATGGCGTAGAGCCGGCCGTCGGGGCCGAACTTCATCCAGCAGATGTCGTCCCCGACCGTCTCGACCTTCCAGTCCGGGAGGGTGGGGATGAGCATGGCCAGGTTGGTCTTGCCGCAGGCCGACGGGAAGGCGCCGGTCACGTAGCGGGTCTCGCCGGCCGGGGAGGTGAGCTTGAGGATGAGCATGTGCTCGGCCAGCCAGTTGTCGTCCCGGGCCATGACCGAGGCGATGCGCAGGGCGAAGCACTTCTTGCCCAGCAGGGCGTTGCCGCCGTAGCCGGAGCCGTACGACCAGATCTCCCGGGTCTCGGGGAAGTGCACGATGTACTTGTTGTCGGCGTCGCAGGGCCACGGGCAGTCGGCCTGCCCGTCGGCCAGCGGCGCCCCGACCGAGTGGAGGCAGGGCACGAAGTCACCGTCGGCCCCGAGCACCTCGAGGGCGCCCCGGCCCATGCGGGTCATGATCCGCATGGACACGGCCACGTAGGCCGAGTCGGTGATCTCCACCCCGATGTGGGCGATGGACGAGCCGAGCGGGCCCATCGAGAACGGCACCACGTACATGGTCCGCCCCCGCATCGACCCCTCGAACAGCTCGGTGAGCAGGTCCCGCATCTCGGCCGGATCCCGCCAGTTGTTGGTCGGACCGGCGTCGGACTCGAGGGTCGAACAGATGAAGGTGCGGTCCTCGACCCGGGCCACGTCGCCCGGATCGGAGTGGGCCCAGTAGCTGTTGGGCCGCTTGGCCTCCGAGAGCTTGGTGAAGGTCCCGTTGCTCACCAGAAGCTGGCACAGGCGGTCGTACTCCTCGGCCGAGCCGTCGCACCACTCGACGGCGTCGGGCTCGGTCAGCGCCGCGATCTCGTCCACCCATGCGATCAGCTTCTTGTTCTCGGTGGGGGGCATGGGCTGCGTGGTCCTCCTCGGTTGCCGGTTCGGTCTGCAGGTGCCGCAACCGCTCTCACGGTGCGCACGCGAACCTCACTCGATTGTAGTTGGGATGGGTCGGCACAATGGTAGGCAGGGGGCGTGGAGAGTCCCAATTCCGGGGATTTCCGGGGCCAGCCCACCGGAAGGATCCGACGAGTTCGCCGTCATCGAGCGGCTGCGGGCCCGGTTCGAGGTGGCGGCCCGGGCCCGCTTCCCGGACGGGCCCCTCCCGCCGACCGGGGACACCTGGATCGGCGACGACGCCGCCGTGGTGGCCGTGGGCCCTCCGGGGCCGGGCTCCACCCGGCCGGGCCCGGAGGCGCCGGGTCGCCCCGGTCGGGTCCGGAATGGGCGGCCCGAGCCCTGCTGGCCACCGACCTGGTCGTCGAGGGGGTCCACGTCGATCTCGACCTCGGCGGCCCGGACGACGTCGGCTACAAGGCCCTGATGGTCACGGTGTCCGACCTGGCCGCCATGGGGGCCTGGCCGGACTACGCCCTGGTCTCGATCGCCGCGCCGGCCGGGACCGACCTCGATCGGCTGGGCGACGGGGTGGCCGCCGCGGCGGCCGAGTCCGCCTGCGTGGTGGTGGGCGGGGACCTGTCGGAGTCCCGCCTCCTGGTGGTCTCGGTGGCCGTGTTCGGCTCGCTCGGCGAGGGCCCCGGGGAGGACCCCCTGCTCCGCTCGGGGGCCCGGGCCGGGGACCGCCTGTTCGTGACCGGCCCCCTGGGCGGGTCGGCCGCCGGGCTGCGCCTGCTGCGGGCCGGCACCCGGGCCGGGCGATCGGACCTCCGCGGCGCTGGTCCGCGCCCACCGCCGACCGGTGGCCCGATGGGGCGAGGGCGAGGCGGCCCGGCGGTCCGGGGCCACCGCGGCCATCGACGTCTCCGACGGGCTGGTGGCCGACCTCGGCCACCTGGCCGGCTCGTCCGGGGTGGGGATCGACCTCGACGACCTGCCGGTGGCCGACGGGGCCACCCGCCAGGAGGCCCTCGACGGGGGCGAGGACTACGAACTGGTGGTGGCCACCGGCCGGCCCCGACCCGTTGGTCGCCGCCTTCGCCGCCGCCGGTCTCCGCCCCCCGCTGGCCATCGGCCGGTGCACCGACCAGGCGGGAACCGGCACCCTGGACGGCGTGCCCTGGCCGGCCGGGGGATGGCGCCACCGCTTCTGACCCGGTCGTCCCGGCGACCGGTCTCTCAGCAAACTCCCAGAGAACTCGGTCACCATGGGGGGATGAGTGCCCCGCCGGATCCCGACCTGGCCCCGGCCCCGAACCGGAGCCGTCGGCGGCGTGCAGGCCGAGCCACCGGATCCTGGTGGTCGACGACGAGAAGAGCATCACCGACCTGGTGACCATGGCCCTCCACCTGCAGGGCGTGACGGTCGAGGTGGCCAACACCGGCGCCGACGCCCTGCGGGTGGTGCAGTCCTTCCGCCCCCACCTCGTCGTCCTCGACGTGATGCTGCCGGATCTCGACGGGTTCAGCCTGCTCGAGCGGATGGGCCAGGACCGCCGCTCGGCGGACATCCCGGTGCTCTTCCTCACCGCCCGCGGCGACCTCGACGACCGGCTCCGGGGCCTGGCCCTCGGCGGCGACGACTACATGACCAAGCCGTTCAGCGTCGAGGAGATGCTGCTGCGGATCAACGCCATCCTGCGCCGGACCCGTGGGTCCGAGGAGTCGGGCCCCCGGCTGGCCGTGGGCGACCTCGAGCTGGACGAGGAGAGCCACGAGGTGAGGCGGGGATCCGAGGTCATCGAGCTCACGCCCACCGAGTTCCGGCTGCTCCACTACCTGATGGTGAACGCCGGCCAGGTGGTGTCGAAGTCCCAGATCCGCGACCGGGTGTGGGACTACAGCTTCGACGGCAAGGTCAACATGGTCGAGGTCTACGTGAGCTACCTGCGCAAGAAGCTCGACGTCCACGGGCCGCCGCTCATCCGCACGGTCCGGGGCATCGGCTACTGCCTGCGGGCGGTCCCCGCCGACCGCCCCGCGGGCGCGGGGACCGAGGTCCGGTGACCCTCCGTCTCCGCCTCTTGCTGCTCGCGGTGGGGATCGTGGCCGCCGGCCTGCTGATCTCCGACGTGGTCACCTATCACGCCCTCCGCTCGTTCCTGACCACCCGGGTGGACCAGCAGCTCGAGGTGGCCGCCTTCCCGGTCGGCCGGGCCCTGCTCTCGTCGTCGGGTCTGGGCCCCCAGGTACCCGCCGCGCCCCCGGCGTCGGTCCGGCACGGTCGGGATCGATGGCGCCCGGGGGTCGCATCCCTCCAGCCGGTTCCGCAACGGGGGCGGGTTCTTCGGGCAGGCCCGGGGGGCGGCGCGGGACGTGCTCGTCCCTCCGGGCACGTACGGAGAGCTGCGCAGCGCCACCGGCAAGGTCGAGGCCCACCTCTTCTTCGACTACGGCGGGAAGGCACCCAGGCCCCGACGCTGCCCGCCACGCTCCCGGGCTCGGGGCTGCCGGCTGGTTCCGACCTCTACTTCAGCACCTCGAGCTCCGGCACCGAGGCCGTGTCCTACCGGGCCCTGGCCAAGCCGCTGACCGGGCGGGGCGGCGCCATCGTCGTCGCCGTGCCCCTCACCGAGCTGGACACCACGCTGCACCAGCTGCTCCTGATCGAACTCATCGTGTCGCTGGCCCTGCTGGTCGGCCTGGGCGTCGTTGTCCTGGGTCATGGTCCGCCGCGACCTGCGACCCCTCGACGAGATGACCGAGACGGCGGGCGCCATCGCCGGGGGCGACCTGTCCCAGCGGGTGTCCCACGTGGCCGAGGGCACCGAGGTCGGCCAGCTGGGCGTGGCCTTCAACACCATGATCGACGAGATCGAGGTGGCCTTCGGAGCGCGGGCCGCCTCCGAGGAACGCCTCCGCCGCTTTCTGGCCGACGCCTCCCACGAGCTGCGCACGCCGTTGACCTCGATCCTCGGCTACGCCGAGCTGTTCGAGCTCGGGATGCGGGACCCCGGCGACCTGGCCCGGCCCTGCGACACATCAAGGACGAGGCGTCCCGGATGGGCCTGCTGGTCGACGATCTCTTCCTGCTGGCCCAGCTCGACCGGCGAGCGCCCGCTCCGCTTCGAGCCGGTCGACCTCGCCGAGCTGGCCCACCGCAGTGCCGATGCGGTGACCGTCGTCGGCCCCCGACCGGCCGGTGGTCGTCGTCGTCGAGGGTCGGTGTGCCGATCGTCGGGGACGAGCACCGCATGCGCCAGGTGGTCGACAATCTGGTCGTCAACGCCGTCATCCACTCCCCGCCCGAGGGCACCGTCGAGATCGCCGCCCGGTTGGAGGGTCGGGGTGGACGGAGCGGACGGTGGACGGACGGGGAGTGGGCCGTGCTCACCGTCCACGACGAGGGACCCGGCATCGATCCGGCCGACGCCGCCCGGATCTTCGAACCGTTCTACCGGGCCGACCCGTCGCGGGCCCGGTCGTCGGGTGGGGCCGGCCTCGGCCTGGCCATCGTGGCGGCCATCGTCGAGGCCCACGGGGGCACGGTCTCCGTCGGCCGGGCCCGGGGGCCACCTTCGTGGTGCGGCTGCCGGCCCGCCGGCATCCGGCCGACTCGGCGGACGCCGGCAACGGGGTCAACCCGGCGTGACTCGGCGTCCCGCACGCCGCCGGCCGGTGCTTCGCTCGGCCCGGCACGCCGCCGGTCGGCGCTCCGTCGAGCGGAGCCGGGCAGGGAGTCTCAGGCCGGGATGTTGCGGACGGGCCGCTTGACGACCTTGCCCGAGCGGATGCACGAGGTGCAGACGTTGAGCCGCTTCGGCGAGCCGTCCACCAGGGCCCGCACCCGCTGGATGTTCGGATCCCAGCGCCGCTTGGTCCGCCGGTGGGAGTGGCTGATGTTCATGCCGAACGACGGCTTCTTCCCACACACCTCACACACCGCTGCCATGACGTTCCGACTTCCTCGTACGATCCTCTGGGTAAGTCGCAAAGGTTAGCATCCTGGCCATGGTGGTCCTCGACGCGCTCGGAGCCGAAGAGCTCTGTCAGGTGATCGCCACGTTCCGTGACGGCCTCCGCTCCCACCAGGAGCTGATCAACCGCCTCAACGTCTACCCGGTGCCCGACGGCGACACCGGCACCAACATGGCCCTCACCCTCGAGTCGGTGACCGCCGAGATCGACGACCCTGGACTCCCCCGACCTGGCCGCCACCTGCCAGGCCATCGCCCACGGCTCGCTGATGGGGGCCCGGGGCAACTCCGGGGTCATCCTGTCCCAGCTGCTCCGGGGCATCTCCGAAGGGCCTGAACTGCCCGAGCGGCCGACCCGGGGCCCAGGAGCTGTCCGAGGCCCTGACCATCGCCGACCAGCTGGCCCGCGAGGCGGTGATGCGCCCGGTCGAGGGCACCATCCTGACCGTGGCCCGGGGCGCGGCCGACGAGGCCCGGGCGGCCGCCGAGGCCGGCAAGTCGCTGGTCGACGTGGCCGAGGCCTCCCGGACCGGCGGCGGCCGAGGCGCTGGCCCGCACGCCCTCGCTGCTGCCCGTGCTGGAGCAGGCCGGCGTGGTCGACGCCGGGGGCACCGGCTTCCTGCTCTTGTTCGACGCCCTGCTCTCGGTGCTCGACGGCGGGCCGATGCCCTCGCCGCCCGAGCTCCCGACGCAGCCGTTCGGCCCGGTCAACCCGGTGCCGCCCGGCGGCCGACGGCGCCGCGGCGGGTCGACGCCGACGCCGAGCTGGCCGGCCTCCGCTACGAGGTCATGTACCTGCTCGAGGCGCCCGACGAGACCATCCCCTCGTTCAAGGAGGTGTGGGCCGGCCTCGGGCGACTCCATCGTGGTGGTCGGCGGCGACGGCCTGTGGAACTGCCACATCCACACCGACGACATCGGCGCGGCCATCGAGGCGTCGCTCGACGCCGGCCGGCCCCGCACCATCCGGGTGACCGACCTCCTCGAGCAGGTCGAAGAGGAGCGCTGGGTCCGCGAGGGGGCGGGCACGGTGGGCAGCGGCCCGTCGGCGACACCGCCGGGCCCCGCCCCGACCACCGGGGTGGTGGCCGTGGCCACCGGCGACGGCATCGGGCGGATCTTCCGGTCCCTCGGCGTCCAGGGCCTCATCGCCGGCGGCCAGTCGATGAACCCGTCGACCGCCGAGCTGGTCGAGGCGGTCGAGGCCGTGCGGCTCGGACGAGGTGATCATCCTGCCCAACAACGGCAACATCCGGCCGGTGGCCGAGCGGGTCGACGACCTGACCGCCAAGTCGGTGTGGGTGGTCCCCACCGAGACCGTCGTCGAGGGGTTCGCCGCCCTGCTGGCCTACGACCCCGAGGCGCACGGCGACGTCAACGCCGAGGCCATGGCGGCCTCGGCCCTCAAGGTGGTGCCCGGCGAGGTGACCCGGGCCGTGCGCGACTCGGACAGCCCGGCCGGGCCCGATCGCCGCCGGCGACTGGCTCGGCCTGTCCCGCGACGGGATCGAGGTGGTGGACGACTCGCTGGCCGGCGCCGCCTGCGCGCTGCTCGAGCTCCTGGTCACCGGCGGACCACGACCTGGTGACCATCATCGAGGGCGAGGGCTCGGGGGCGGCCGACACCCGCCGGATCACCGAGTGGCTCCAGGATCACCGTCCCGACGTCGAGACCGAGGTCCACCACGGCGGCCAGCCCCTCTACCCGTACCTGTTCTCCATCGAGTGAGCGCGCCGCCCCGTCCGTCGGGGCCCGCTCCGGACGGAGGGCCCGGGCGCAAGCTCCGCCAGCTGTCCGAGCTGCCGGTCTCGGTGCTCAAGGGGGTGGGGGCGGCGGCCGAGCGGGAGCTGGCCGAGCTCGGCATCGAGACGGTCCTCGACCTGGTCACCCACTACCCGCGCCGCTACATCGACGGCACCCGGCTGGTGCCCATCGCCGATCTGACCGAGGGGGACAAGGCCTCGGTCCTGGCCGAGGTGACCCGGGTCAGCCGGCCCACCCCCGGGCTACGGCCGGGGGCGCCGGCGGGCGCCGTCCCGGGTGGCGGTCGAGATCGCCGACGACAGCGGCCGGCTCGGCGTGGTCTTCTTCAACCAGGCCTGGCGGGCCAAGCAGCTGGCCGTGGGGACCCTGGCCCTGTTCTACGGGACGGTCGGCTCCTACCGCGGCGCACTCCAGCTGAACAGCCCCACCGCCGAGGTGCTCCGGGCCGCCGGCGACGACGCCGACGACGACGAGGCCGGCGCGCGATCCGGGCGGGTCTTCCCGGTGTACCCGCTGACCGACAAGGCCAAGCTCACCTCGGCCCGGCTCGGCCGCTACGTGGGCGAGGCCCTCGACCGGGCCGGGCCGTTCGCCGACCCGGTGCCCGACGGACTGGCGCGCGCCGGTTCGGACTGGTCGACCGCACCACCGCGTTCAACCACATCCACCGGCCGGCCGCGATGTCCGAGCGCGAGCCGGCCCGCCGCCGGCTGGCCTTCGACGAGCTGTTCCGGCTGCAGCTGGCCCTGGTGCTCCGCCAGGACCGGCTGCAGCGCGACGCCCGGGGCATCCGCCACGTGGTCGCCCGCGCCACGACGGCGCCCCGACCCTGGTGGACCGGTTCCTCGACGGCCTGCCCTTCGACGCCCACCGCCGCCCAGCACCGGGCCATCGCCGCCATCCGCGACGATCTGGCCGGCCCGCTGCCCATGCACCGCCTGCTCCAGGGCGACGTCGGGTCGGGCAAGACGGTGGTGGCGGTGGCGGCCCTGCTGGTGGCGGTGGAGGGCGGCCACCAGGGCGCGCTGATGGCCCCGACCGAGGTGCTGGCCGAGCAGCACGCCACCGCGGTCCGCCAGCCTGCTCGACGGCCTGCAGCGTGCCCGATCCCGCGACGCTCGAGGGCCGGCGCCCGCTCAGGGTGGCGCTCCTCACCAACAAGACGGCCGCCGCCGAGCGGGCCGACCCTCCACGCCGGGCTGGCCGACGGCACCGTCGACCTCCTCATCGGCACCCACGCCCTGCTCACCGACCAGGTCGGGTTCCGCTCCCTCGGGGTGGTGGTCATCGACGAGCAGCACCGCTTCGGCGTGGAGCAGCGGGCCGCCCTGCGGGCCAAGGGCCGGGGGGCCGACGGGTCCGGGCGCGACCCCGATCTGCTGGTCATGACGGCCACCCCGATCCCCCGGACGGCGGCCATGGTGGTCTTCGGCGACCTGGACATGACCATCATCGACGAGCTCCCCCCGGGCCGGCTGCCGGTCGACCACCAGCTGGCTGCGGACCCCGCTCGAGGTCGAGGAGGCCTGGTCGCGGGTGCGGACCGAGGTGGCCGCCGGCAGCCGGGCCTTCGTGGTGTGCCCGCTGGTCGAGGGGTCGGACCGGGTCCAGGCCACGTCGGCGGTGGCCGAGGCGCGAGCGTCTGGCCGGCGCCGAGCTGGCCGGGCTGCGGGTCGGGCTCCTCCACGGCCAGCTGCCGTCGGCCGAGAAGGAGCGGGTCATGGCCGAGTTCCGGTCCGGCGGCCTCGACGTGCTGGTGGCCACCACGGTGATCGAGGTCGGGGTGGACGTCCCCGAGGCCACGGTGATGGTCATCGAGGACGCCGACCGGTTCGGGATCGCCCAGCTCCACCAGCTGCGGGGTCGGGTCGGGCGGGGCGAGCGAGCCGTCGTGGTGCTACCTGCTGTCGGAGAACGACACGCCCGAGGCGGCGGCCCGCCTGTCGGCCATGGAGCGGACCACCGACGGGTTCGAGCTGGCCGAGGTCGACCTCGAGCTCCGGGGCGAGGGCACCATCCTCGGGGCCCGCCAGAAGGGACGGAGCGACCTGAAGCTGGCCAAGCTCCTGTCCGACCGGGACCTGGTGGCTCGAGGCCCGCGACCATGGCCGAGGAGCTGGTGGCCGAGGATCCCGAGCTCGACCGACCACGCGCTGCTGGTCGACGAGCTGCGCATCTTCATCGACGACGACGAGGCCGAGTTCCTGTTCAAGAGCTGAGCCGGTGTCCGCGTCGGCGCATCGGACGGCGGTCGGGATGGGGGGTCGGCCGGTAGTCTGGGCCGGTGCGTGTGATCGGTGGGAGTTCCGGGGACGGCGGCTGACCGCACCGGCCACCCCGGACGTGCGGCCCGACCTCGGACCGGGTCCGGGAGGCGATCTTCGACATCCTGTTCAGCCTGGGCGGCGTGGACGGCCTGCAGGTGGCCGACCTGTTCGCCGGCTCGGGGGCCATGGGCATCGAGGCCCTGTCCCGCGGGGCCGCCTCGGTGACCTTCGTCGACCAGCAGTCCCGACGCCCTGGCCGCGGTGCGGGGCAACCTGGCCTCGGTGGGCCTGGCCGATGCCGAGCAGGACGGGGACGCCACCGTGGTCCGGGCCGACGTCGACGTCGTGGGTGGCCACCACCGCCTCGCGCTACGACCTGGTCCTGTGCGACCCTCCCTACGACTACGACGGGTGGGAGTCGCTGGTGGCCACGCTGCCGGCCGATCTGGCCATTCTCGAATCCGGGCGCCGAGATCGCCGCCCCGCCCGGGTGGGGGGTCATCAAAACCAGGCGGTATGGGGGTACGATCGTGACCGTGGCCCGTCCGGAAGCTGGTCACGGAGAAAGGTGTCTCGTGAGGATTGCGCTCATACCCGGGTCGTTCGACCCGGTCCACAACGGGCACCTCGAGGTGATCGAGCGTGCCGCCCGGCTCTTCGACGAGGTGGTGGTGGCCACGCTGCGCAACCCGCAGAAGGACGAGGCGCTCTTCGACCTGCACGAGCGGCAGGAGATGCTGGAGGAGTCGCTCGTCCACCTGGCCAACGTGCGCATCGTGTCCCTCTCCACCCTGGTGGTCAACGTGGCCCACGACGTCGGGGCCAGCGTGATCGTCAAGGGCCTGCGGGCCGTGTCCGACTTCGAGAACGAGATGCAGATGGCCCAGATGAACAAGCAGCTGTCCGGGGTGGAGACCCTGTTCATCCCGACCAGCTCGACCCACTCCTTCATCGCCTCCAAGCTCCTGCGGGAGGTGGCCCGCTTCGGCGGCGACGTGACCGCGTTCGTGCCCGAGGTGGTGGCCCTGCGCCTCAAGGAGAAGTTCGCCGATGAGTGATCTGTTCGAGGACCTCGACCAGCAGCGGGCGGCCGGCGAGGAGCACGACGCCGAGGCGCTGATCCGCAGCGCCCTCGACCTGGTGCAGACGGCCAAGGCCATGCCGCTGTCGGCCTCGGTGCTGGTGTCCCGCGAGGAGCTGGCCGAGCTGCTGCAGGCCGCGCTCGACCGGATGCCCGACGAGCTCCGCCAGGCCCGGTGGCTGCTCAAGGAGCGGGACGAGTTCCTGGCCGAGAAGAGCCGCGAGGCCGACAACCTGCTCGAGGAGGTGCGGGTCCAGGCCGAGCGGATGGTCCAGCGCACCGAGATCGTGCGCCAGGCCAATCACGTGGCCCAGCGCATCCTCGACGATGCCAACGAGGAGGCCCGCCGGCTGCGGCACGAGGCCGAGGACTACGCCGACCAGAAGCTGGCCAGCTTCGAGATCGTGCTCGACCGGACGATGAAGACGGTGCAGGCCGGCCGCGAGAAGCTGCAGGTGACCCCGCTGCCCAAGGTGGAGATCGGCGAGGGCGGCGACACCTCGCTGGCCGCCACCGTCCTCGGACGGCCGAGGGCCAGGACGTCGACGACCCCGAGGGCTTCTTCGACCAGGACCTCGACTGAGCCGGCGGACCCGGTGAGGACCGACCCGCTCACCGTCCGAGACCGTGACGGTCCACCGCGCCGCCGCCGGCGCACCGCCCGGCCGTTCGTCGTCCAGGTGGCCGCCCTGCGCAAGGTGGCCGGCACCATCCGCCACGAGGTGCGCCGGGGGACCATCGACGGGCTGGCGCGCGGTCGGGGTGTCGGTGCCCGACGGGGCCCCGGTGGTCTGTCGACCTGACGCTCTCCTCCTACCCGGGCGGGATCATGGTCGACCGGCACGGTGGCGTCGCCCTGGACCGGGGAGTGCCGCCGCTGCGGCGGCCCGGTCTCGGGCACGGTGGAGGCCGCGGTCCGCGAGCGGTACGCCCCGGTCGGGGGCACCGACGCGGACGAGGACGCCTATCCGCTGACCGGGGACGAGCTGGACCTCGAGCCGCTGGCCCGTGACGCGGTGCTGCTCGACCTGCCCCTGGCCCCGCTGTGCTCGCCCGACTGCCTCGGGCTCTGCCCGCGAGTGTGGGCCAGAACTGGAACGTCGCCACCTGCGACTGTCCGCCCGGCGGTCGATCCCCGCTGGTCGGCGCTCGACGCCCTGCGCGACCCGGAGGGCGGCAGTATCGCCTAGGATGCCCTCCCTATGGCCGTCCCGAAGAAGAAGACCTCCAAGTCGAAGAGCCGCAGCCGCCGGGCATCCAACTGGGTGCTGAAGGCGCCGGCCCGCTCCACGTGCCCGCAGTGCACGGCGGCCAAGACTCCCCCACGTCGTCTGCCCGAACTGCGGTTGGTACAAAGGCCGTCAGGCCATCGAAGTCGAGTGAGTGGCGAGAGCGGGGCGGCGCACGACCGGACGGGTGAGGCGTTCGCCGCGCTCCCGGTGGCGGTGGATGCCATGGGCGGGGACCGGGCCCCGGGCGAGATCGTGGCCGGGGCCCGTCAGGTGGCCGAGCGGACCGACATCAAGGTGGCCCTGGTGGGTCGGCCCGGCGAGATGGGCGACATCGGCGACCTGCCCTCGGTGCCGGCCAGCGAGGTCATCGGCATGGACGACGACCCCGGCAACGGGGTCCGCCGCAAGAAGGACTCGTCGCTGGTCCGGGCGGCCGAGGCGGTCCGGGACGGCCGGGCCATGGCCATGGTGTCGGCCGGCAACACCGGGGCCACCATGGCCTCGGCCCTGTTGCGGATGGGCCGGCTGCCCAGCGTGATCCGGCCGGCCATCGCCACCCCGATCCCCTATCCCGGGCGGCCCGTGGCCCACCGTGCTCCTCGACTCGGGGGCCAACGCCGAGTGCACCGCCGCAGATGCTGGTGCAGTTCGCCCAGATGGGGGCGGCGTTCGCCGGCAAGCGCTACGGGATCGAACAGCCCCGGGTGGCCCTGCTGTCCATCGGCGAGGAGAAGTCCAAGGGCACCCCGCTGGAGAAGGAGACCTACGCCCTGCTGGCCGAGGGCGGCCGGAGGGCCGGGCTTCGACTTCGTGGGCAACGTCGAGGGGCGCGACTTCTTCGACCGGGATGACCGACGTCATCGTGACCGACGGGTTCACCGGCAATGTCGCCCTCAAGACGCTGGAGGGCTCGATGCGGTTCCTCATCGGGGCCCTCACCGAGATCCTCGGCCGCCCGGACGTCAAGGAGACCGCCGATGCCCTCTACCCCCACCTCCTCCCGCTGGCCGCCGCCCTCGACCCGGAGAACACCGGCGGGGCCATGCTGCTCGGGCGTGGACGGGGTCTGCGTGATCAGCCACGGCTCGTCGTCGTCGGTGGCCATCGTCAACGCCATCACCGTGGCCCACGACCTGGCCGTGGACGGCCTGGTCGAGGCGGTGGCCGCCTCGGTCGCCCCGGCGGCGCCCGTCACCCGGTAGGCGTCCCGCCCGGTCGCCCCAGGGTCGGCCACCGCCGGACCGCCGGTCAGCCTCAGACCGGCCGGTCAACTCAGCGTCGGCCGGTCAGCCCCAGAAGGTCGACAGGAGCCCGACGTCGGCCGAGGCCTGGCGGGCCCCCATGGCCAGCGCCTTCGGGACGCGACGCCGGCGACATCAGCTCGAGCAGGTCGACCTCGGCCGGGGTGCGGAGCACCACCTCGGTCCCCGACCGCTCGAGGTCCTCGAGCTCTTGTCGGCCCCCGCCGGGGTGGGAGGTCATCATCCCCTCGGTCATGTCGCTGCCGTCGGTCAGGGCCAGGATGCAGCACCCGTCGGGCCCCGGCCAGCAGGTCGAGATGGGTGCCCGGTCCCGCTGACCCCGCCGTCCATGCACCGCCGGTCGCCGATGGGCTGGGGGGCGAAGATGCCCGGGACCGCGCTGCTGGCCGCCACCGCCCGGGCCATGGTGGTGTCGGTCTCGCCGGTCACCACGCACCGCTCGCCGGTGTAGGCATCGACGCAGGTGATGTGCAGTGCGTCGGAGGTCCATCGGCCGGTGCCGAGCACCAGCGTGATGTTCCGTCGGGTGGCCTCGGCCCTGGGCGTCACGGCGGCCAGGGCGGCGTGGCCGATCTCCTGGACGGTGGCCGGATCGCCGTCGGTGGCCTTGAGGAAGAGGTCGAGCGCCCGTTGCTGACTGGGGTGGAGTTGCGAGGCCGGGGCCAGGGTCGAGACGATGGCCGGCACCTTGGACAGCACGGAGATCTCGGAGTGGAGCCGGTTCAGCTTGCCCGCCGACCAGGGCCGACGCCACCATCGAGCCGGCCGAGGTGCCGACCACCCGTTCGGCGTTGTCGAACCGGATCCCGTGGGTGGCCAGGGTGCGGAGGTAGGCCGCCTGCCAGGCCACGAAGAACAGCCCGCCACCGCCCAGGCAGAGCCCCCGGTCGATGCCCTCGCCGTACCGGGCGTCGAAGGTCCGGGGGACGGCCAGCTCCACCGCGGAGGCGGAGATGGAGGCGCGACGGCGCGGCATGGCCGCACCCTACCGGCGGCGGCCTGGCGCCGCGGCCATGACCGCGGTCACCCGGTCGGTCGCCGGCCGGACGCCAGGGTCAGCGGCTCAGCAGGTCCTTGGCGATGTGGGTGACCTGGATCTCGTCGGTGCCGGCGTAGATCTGGAAGACCTTGGCGTCGCGGGCCAGCTGCTCGACCCGGAACTCGGCCATGTACCCGTTGCCGCCGAAGAGCTGCACGGCCTCCATGGCCACCTCGGAGGCGGCCTGGGCCGAGTAGAGCTTCATGGCCGACGCCTCGGCCAGCGTGAGGCTCTTGCCCGCGGCCGACAGCTCGATGTGGCGGAAGACCAGGTTCTGCACGTTGAGCCGGGCCACCTCCATCTTGGCCAGCTTGAGCTGGATGAGCTGGCGGTCGCCGATGGGCTGTCCCCACAGCATCCGGTTCTTGGCGTACTCGACCGACAGCTTGAGGCACTCCTCGATCAGCGCCCAGGGACATGGCGGCCAGCCCGGCCCGCTCGGTGACGAAGTTGCCCTTGGCCGAGTCGCGGCCGCTGCCCGGCCGCTCGTCCTCGGTCTCCCCGAGGAGGTGGTCGCGACCGACCCGGACGTCGGAGAGGAACAGCTCGCCGGTGGGGGAGGAGTGCAGGCCCATCTTGCGGAAGGGCTTGGACTGCTCGAGGCCGGGCAGTGCCCTTGTCGAGGACGAAGGTGAGCACCTGGCGGTCGCGGACCGGGGTGTCGGACCCGTCGTCGAGCTTGGCGTAGAAGACGATGGTGTCGGCGTAGGGGCCGTTGGTGATGAAGGTCTTGTTGCCGTTGAGGATGTACTCGTCGCCGTCGCGGCGGGCCGTGGACTTCATGCCCGCCCAGGGCGTCGGAGCCCGAGTCGGGCTCGGTGATGGCCCAGGCCCCGACCTTCTCGGCGGTGAGCAGGTCGAGGCCCCACCGCTCCATCTGGGCCGGCGTGCCCTGCTTCATGATGGTGCCGCCGGCCAGGCCCACGCTGACGCCCATGGCCGTGACGATGCCCGGGCAGTAGTGGCACAGCTCGATGATCGGGATGAGGGTCATGGCCGCCGCCCCGCCGTCGCCCGGCGCCGGCTGCCGGACCGCTGCCTCGGCTCGGACTCGGCGGCCCCGGCCCGGCCGCCTTGCGCTCGAGCTGCGCCTTGAACCGGTCCCGGGCCAACTGGTCCATGCCGAAGGTGGCGTACAGCTTGCGGATGATGTCGTAGGGCGGCATGTCGCCGTGCTCGAGCGCGTCGATGTTGGGCACCACCTCCGCCTCGACGAACCGACGGACGGCGTCGCGCACCATCAGTTGCTCTTCGGACCATTCGAACACGGTGGACCTCCTGGTCGCCCGACGGCTTCTCGGCTGATCGGACTGGTCCGAGGCTAACCGAGGTCGGCCTACAGTCGGTACGTGCGACTGAGACGCGGAGCCGGAGCAGACCGCCTACGAGCGGTGGGGCGGCGAGCCGTTCTTCACCGCCCTCGTCGACCGCTTCTACGCCGGGGTCGCCGTCGATCCGCTGCTCCGGCCCATGTACCCCGACGACCTGACCGAGTCGAAGGCCCATCTGGCCCTGTTCCTGATGCAGTACTGGGGCGGCCCGCGCCACTACAGCGAGCAGCGGGGCCACCCCCGCCTGCAGGATGCGCCACGCCCCGTTCGTCATCGGGCCGGCCCAGGCCGACGCCTGGTTGCGCCACATGACCGACGCCGTCCAGGCCGCCGGCCTGGCCGCCGCCGACGAGGAGGAGCTGCTCGACTACCTGGCCATGGCCGCCCGCAGCCTGATCAACTCGCCCACCTGACCGGCCGATCGACGCTCGGTCGCCGCGGCCTCCCTGCCGGTCACGCCTCGCCCGGTCACGTCGACCGCCGGCGTCGCCTCACCAGGTCATGCCGAGCGTCTGGCGCATGGCCGATTCGAAGGCGGCGTCGTCGAGCTGGGCCCGGGCCGCCAGGATCGGTGACGGCGTCGTCGCCCACCGGAACCCGCAGCGGCGTGGTCGGGTCCTCGATGGCGCTGGCGGATGGCCACGGCCACCAGCTCCGGGCCCGGGTCGGCCGCCGGGCCCGGTCACCTTGGCGTCGGTGCCCGTCCCACTGCTCCCACAGCTCGCGGTAGGCGTCGTCGCCGGCGACGTCGTCGGCCGGCTTCATCCCCGGGGCGATGTACCCGGGCTCGACGATCACCACCCGGATGCCGAAGTGGCCGAGCTCGTAGTGCAGCGACTCCGAGAGGGCCTCGAGGGCGTGCTTGGTGGCCGAGTAGGGACCCTCGAGCGGGGTGGCCACCCGTCCCTGCACCGAGCTCACGTTGACCACCACCCCGCTGCCCCGGCTCCGCCAGCTGGGGCAGGACCTGTTGGAGGAGGCGGAGCGGCCCGAAGGTGTTGGTCTCGAACATGGCCCGCAGCCGTTCGATCGGGAAGCTCTCCAGGGGTCCCTTGCCCGGAGACGGCCGGCGTTGTTGACGATGGCGTCGAGCTCGCCGGCCGCGTCCAGGGCGGCTGCGGATCGAGTCCTCGTCGGTGACGTCGAGGGGGAGCCGATCGGCCACGTCGAGCTCGTCGAGCAGGCGAGGCGTCCCGGGCGGTGGCGATGACCTGTGGCCGCCCCGGGCCAACTCGGCGGCCGTGGCCGCGCCGATGGCGCGGGCCGCGCCGGTGATCGAGGATCCGCATGGCGGAGAGCGTAGGACACCGAGCGACGGAATCGACGAACGGCCCCGGCCCGGCCCGACGGTCGATCGGTGGGTCCGCTATCCGGTCCGGCCGGCCGATGCCGGACGCCCGGTTGACGTCCACCGAGACGTCGAGCAGGTGCGAGTCCCCGCCGCCGAACACGATGCCCTTGAGCGGCGACACGTCCGCGTAGTCGCGACCCCACGCCGTGGTCACGTAGGTCGAGCCGACGATCTGGTCGTTGGTCGGGTCGACGTCCAGCCATCCCCATCCGGGCACGAACACCGAGAGCCAGGCGTGCGAGGCGTCGGCGCCGATCAGCCGCTCCTCGCCCTCGGCGCCGGCTCGGTCTCGAGGTAGCCGCTCACGTAGCGGGCCGCCAGTCCCATCGACCGGACGCAGCCGATGGCCAGGTGGGCGAAGTCCTGGCACACGCCCCGCCGGAAGCTGCAGCACCTCGTCGAGCGGGGTGGTCACCGTGGTGAAGCCGGGGTCGTAGACGAAGTCGGCGAAGATCCGCTCGGTGAGCTCGGCGATGGCGTCGACCAGGGGCCGGCCGGCGGGAAACGAGGGCTCGGCGTAGGTCGCGGACGTCCGCCGGACGACGGGCACCAACGGCGACTCGAAGCAGAACTCCCGGGCCGCCAGCATCTCGGCGCTCAGGTCGGCGGCCAGGGAGTCGCGGACCTGCTCCCAGGCCGGGCCCGTCGGGCGGGAGCGGCTCCCGGTCCGACACCGACACCGAGCTGGTCGACGTCACGGTCAGCTCCTCGAAGGGCCCGTCCACCGCGAAGGAGACCACCGGGTTGCCGAAGAAGTCGGACCGCTCGGTCCAGCTGGTCGGGGTGGGCTCGACCACCAGGTCGCTGGCCAGGCAGTGCTGGCGGTCGGTGTCCCGCGGGCCGGAGGTGGGCCTCGTTGCGGCACCGGGACACCGGCGCGTTGTAGCGGTAGTTGGTGCGATGGACGATCCGGTACATCACGCGCGACCGATCCCGGTCGATCGGCGTCCAGGCCGTCCAGCACCGACAGCCGCTCGTGGACGAAGAAGGTGCGGCGCAGGCTGTCCAGGAGCTCGGCCAGCAGCGCCGTCGACCCGGCCGAGGACGCGCGTCGAGCTCGGCCCGCCGGCCCGGCCTCGGGTCGACGGCGGCCAGCCGGGTGGCATCGGTGAGCCGCAGCATGGTGGTCGCCTCCAGCACCAGCTGCTCGCTCGTCGCCCGAGGCGCTGGGCCGGGGACTGGCTTGGGCAGGTCGGCCAGGTGGTGGACCAGGCGGTCGAGCTGGTAGATGACGCTCCGGGGGTTGGCGGCGTCGTAGACCAGCAGGTCGACGGCCCCGGCCACCTGCATGATCGACCCGGAACGGCGTCGGAAGATGATCAGGCTCTCGGACGTCTTGAGCAGCGACTCGACCAGCAGGTCCTCGACCACCCCGGCCCGCCGGCGGACCAGGACGGCCCGCACCAGCCTCACCAGGGACTGGGCCCGCTCGAGGCGCCGTCCGGCGTCGAGGAACAGCCAGGCCGAGTCCCGCTCCATGTTCTCGGCCGACAGGCCGGACAGGGCGAGGAGGGCCTGCAGCAGGCGCTGCAGGCTGGACTGGACGCCGACCAGCTGGGTCGGTGGGCGGTTGCGCAGCCGGGCCAGCTCCTCTTCGACGTCACCGACCAGCTGCCAGGTGTCGCTCGAGAGCTGCTCCCGCACCGAGTAGGCGGCGTCGACCAGCAGCCCGAGGGACGAGACCAGGCTGCCGTCCACGCCGGCGTCGAGGAGCAGGGCCAGGGCCCGGCGGTCGGTCGGGACGTCGGGTGGGCGGCGGGACCGGCGCCGGTCGCCCGCGGCCGCCGGTCGGCCCCGGGCCTGGCCGACCGGTGGCCCCGGCTGCAGGTCGAGGTCGCTCGGGCTCGGACACCGGGTCGAAGCCGGAGACCGTCGCCGAGGGCGGCCAGCAGGACCTGGAGGGATTCGGCCCCCCCGTCCACGCCCACGCCGAGCGGCTGGTCGAGCCGGGCCAGCACGGTGCGGATGAGGCGGATGACCAGCTCGGCGTGCTCGGCGGTCCGGCCCAGGACGAACAGCTGGGCCGCCACCCGCCCGGGAAGCGGGGTGACCGTGTCCGGCGCCACCGGCGGACGCACCGTGGTCCGGGCCGACCGGAGCCAGGCGCTCTGCTGCAGGGCCGGCTCGGTCGACGCCACCCAGGTGTCCTTGCTGGTCCCCTCGCGCCGGCTGGAGATCATCAGCGTCGTCGGGCCGGCCCCGACCCGGGTCAGCCCGCCGGGCAGGACGCTGTACCCGTGGCTCCGTCCGGCGTTGTTGCCGTCGGTCGGTCACGGCGAAGGTGCGCAGGACCGTCGGCCGGGGCTCGAGCGCGCCGGTGCCGGTCGACCGTCGGGGCGGTGGACGGCTCGATGATCTCCTGCCCCACCCACTGCCCGGGCCGGGCCCGGATCCGGTCCCGGAGCTCGTCGAGCGCCGCGGCCGACAGCGTGGACGCCACCACCGGCCGGTCGGACGGGCGACGGGCTGCACCGGCAGGACGATCAGCTGGTCGAGGTGGGCCAGCACGTGGCTGAGCCCGGCTCGTCGTCCGCACCACCAGGTCTCGGGGCCCCGGAGGGCGAGGTCCTCGCCGAGCAGGACCGGGGCCAGCGTCGTCGAGCAGGCCGGTCAGGGCCGGATCCTCGATGACCCCGCTGCCCAGCGGATTGACCACCGTCACCCGGCCCCGCCGGGCCACCTCCAGCAGCCCGGGCACGCCGAGCAGCGAGTCGGCCCGCAGCTCGACCGGGTCGCACCACTGGTCGTCGACCCGGCGGATGACCACGTCGACCGGGTCGAGCCCGCCGAGCGAGCGCAGCCACACCCGGTTGTTGTCGACCACCAGGTCCCGGCCCTCGACCAGGGCGTAGCCGAGGTAGGAGGCGAGGTAGGCGTGCTCGAAGTAGGTCTCGCTCAGCGGGCCGGGGGTGAGGATGACCACCCGGGGCTCGTCGACGCCCTCGGGGGCGGCCGCGGCCACGCCCGCCCGGATGGAGCGGAAGAACCCGGCCAGCCGCTCGACGCCCGACTCGCGGTGCAGGGTGGGCAGGACCCTCGAGAGGATGGTCCGGTTGACCAGGGCGTAGCCCGAGCCCGGACGGGGCCTGGGCCCGGTCGCCGAGGGCCCGGAACTCGCCCGGCCCGTCCCGGACCACGTCGACGGCGGTGAGGAAGAGGCGACGGGTCGCCGCGGCGCTGCCATCGCCGACACAGGCGCGCAGGAAGGCGGGGTGGCCGAGGACCAGCTCGGCGGGGATGAGCCCCTCGGCCACCAGCCGGCGGCTCGCCGTAGATGTCGGCGAAGACCAGGTCGAGGAGGGCGACCCGCTGGGCCACCGCCGATCCGAGGCCGGTCCACTCGGCCTCGTCGACCACCAGCGGGCAGGGATCGAGCGACCAGGGTCGGCGGCGGCTCTGGTCGTCCACGGTCACGTTGTAGGTGGCGCCCTCGTTGCGGAGGAGCCGGCGAGCTCGGTGCGACGGGCCAGCAGGCCGCTCGGCCCCAGTCCGGCCAGCTCCGCCGCCACCTGTTTCCATCGGGTCCGGACGGTGCCGTCGGGCCCGAGGAACTCGTCGGCCCGCCCGGCAGCGACCGGTAGTAGCCGGGCCAGTCCTCGGCTCCGCCCTCCGGGGTCGGCTGCCGTCGTCCGAACGGCTCCGCCGGTGGTCGGCCGCGGTCACGACGCCACGGACGTCGGGCTGCCAGCCGACGAACGGTCGGGCGGAAGTAGGTCCGGTCGATCTGGTGGTGGATCTCGGCCAGCGCCACCTGCACCTCGTCGAGGAACTCGCTCAAGCCCGCCGAGGGTCAGGCGGGGCACGGCGGCCGACGCCACCAGCATGGAGGCGTTGGCGCAGGCGTCGAGGGCGTCCTCGGCCCGGGCCAGGCCCTTCAGCTGGCGAGCGGGTCTCGGTCAGGCAGGCGCTGACCGCCCGCGGGAACCGGTCGTCCTGGAGGAGGAACCGCAGCGTGGACCCGCCCTGGGGCCGGGCCGGCATGGCCCGGCGGAACGGCTGGTAGGCGGCCAGCGACCGGAGCACGGCCATCCAGTGGACCACGTCGTAGGGATCGTCACCCCGCGTCGGGATGCAGGTTCTCCGATCGGACGTCGAGCACCCGGGTGGTCAGGTCGGCCCGCTCGAGGTTCTGGCCGATGGCGAGGAACGACATGGCCTCGTCGCGGCTCATGGTGCCGAGCAGGATGCCGTTGATCCGCTGGCAGCCGGCGATCACCCGGCGGAGCCACTGGACCCGGCCCTTCCGCGGCGTCGGCCTCGTCGAGGTGGTCGGAGCAGGCCAGCCACAGGTTGTTGCCGGCCTCCCACGCCTCGCGGGGGACGACCGGCCGGGCGGTGCGCAGGTTCTCCCGGGCGGCGGCGACGGCGCCGAGGATGGACGACGGGTTGTCCTCGCTGTGGAGGAGGAACTCGATCACGTCGCTCCTCGGCCGCCGCCGGCCGCCGCCGGGCTCGGCCGGCGCCGGCGGTAGCGCTCGGCGAACTCGCCGTCCACGCCCGGCGATGGCCAGCAGCGGCTCCCACCCCACGTCCTCGCCCGACGGGCATGTCGACGTGGGTGTCGGTGTGGACCTGCACGATCCGGGCCGTGCACTCGGCCCGTTCGAGATAGCGCCCGGCCCAGTAGACGGCTTCGGCCATTCGTGCCAGCAGCATGGTCGGCTCCTTGCTTCGGTCGGCGGATCGTCGTGTCCGGGTGGTGCTTCGGGTCGGCTGCTGATCCCGGGTCGTTCGGCGGGCGTTCGGCATCGGTCCAGCTGCTCGAGGTCGTGGCCGACGGCGCCCTCGACCGGTGGCCGCGGCCCGGTCCGCGTCGGATGGGCCGCCCGGTCCCGTCCGTCGGGTCATCGCCGGGCGCGTCCGGTGTCGACCACCCAGGTGTCCTTGCTGCCGCCGCCCTGGGACGAGTTGACCACCAGGGACCCGGCTTGGCGGGCCACCCGGGTGAGGCCGCCCCGGGTGACGTAGGCGCCCTCCGGGCCGAGCAGGGTGAAGGGCCGGAGGTCCACGTGGCGGGGGGCGACCTCCCCGTCGCACAGGGTCGGGGCGGTCGAGAGCGAGATGACCGGTTGGGCCACCCACCGGGTGCGGCTCGGCCTCGATCTGCTGGGCCACCTCGGCCAGCTCGCCGGCGGTGGCCTGGGTCCCGACCAGCACCCCGTAGCCGCCGGACTCGTTGGCCGGCTTGACCACCAGCGCGGTCGAGGTTGCCCGAGCACGAAGTGGCGCGAGTCCTCGTCGCCGCACCGGAGGGTGGGCACGGTGGCCAGGATCGGCTCCTCGTCGAGGAAGAACCGGATGATGTCGGGCACGTAGGAGTAGACCTTCTTGTCGTCGGCGATCCCGGCCCCCGGGGCGTTGACCAGGGCCACCCGACCCGACTCGCCAGGCCCGCATGAGCCCGGGCACCCCGAGCATCGAGTCGGGCACGGAACACCTCGGGGTCGAGGAAGAGGTCGTCGATCCGGCGGTAGATGACGTCGACCCGCTGGAGGCCGTCGATGGTCCGGGCGTAGACGCAGTCGTCGTCGAGCACGACCAGGTCGCTGCCCTCGACCAGCTCCACGCCGAGCTGCTGGGCCAGGAAGGCGTGCTCGAAGTAGGCGGAGTTGTAGATGCCCGGGGTCAGCACCACGATGGTCGGGTCGCCGGTGGACGGGGACACCGAGGCCAGCAGGCTGGCCAGCCTCCCGATGTAGGGGTCGACCGGCTCGATGCTGTAGTGGCGGAACAGCTCGGGGAAGACGTGCTTGGCCACCATCCGGTTCTCGAGCAGGTAGGACACGCCCGAGGGGACCCGCAGGTTGTCCTCGAGGACGTAGACGGTCCCGTCGGCGTCCCGGATGAGGTCGCTGCCGCAGATGTGGGCCCAGATGCCCCCCGGGGGGTCGACGCCCACGCACTCGCGGCGGAAGTTGGGCGAGCCGGTGACCAGCTCGGACGGGACCACCCCGGAGCTGACCGACCGCTGGTCGTGGTACACGTCGTCGATGAACAGGTTGAGGGCGTTGAGCCGCTGGACCAGCCCGGCCTCGATCAGCTGCCACTCGTCGGAGGGCATGACCCGGGGGATGATGTCGAAGGGCCAGGGCCGGTCGGTCACCCCGGTGGCCCCCTCGTACACGGTGAAGGTGACCCCGATGGCCCGCATCTCCCGGTCGGCCGCCTCCTGGCGCTCGGCCAGGGCCTCGGGCCCGAGGTCGGCGAAGTGGCGCCAGAGCGGCTCGGCCGCCGGCCTCGGGGCCCCCCCGGCCGTCCACCAGCTCGTCGTAGAACCGCCCGGGTCGTAGGACGGCCACGGGGGCACCGGCTGGATCCCGGCCCGTCGGCGGGCGCAGGCGGTCGCGGTCGGTGGACTTCCACATCCCCAAGTGATACGACGTCGATGGGTCCGACGGGTTGCCACAGTGTTTCGACTCCGTGAATGTCACCGTTCCGGTAGCATCTGCCCGGCGAAAGGTCCCGGTCAGGGTGCGCGACCGCAGCCGTGGGATGCGCGTCCGGAGGCCGTAGTTCTGGAGGTCGTGCCGCTCGGGGGTCGTGAACGCCCGGGCTACGAAGCCGCTGACCTGCGGCCTTCGGGCGCAGATGCCTCGAAGCGACGACCACGACCCACAGGAGACGCCGTGCCCGCAGAGACCCACATGGAGAAGGGTCCGCTCGACCGCCAGCAGGTCCTCGAGCTGATCCGCGACCTCCTCGCCGACATCCTGGAGATCGAGCCGTCCGCCATCACCGAGTCGTCCTCGTTCGCCGAGGACCTGGATGCCGACTCGCTGGCCCTGATCGAGCTGGTCGAGGGCCTCGAGGAGGAGCTGGGCGAGCGCTCGGTCGGATTCCGCATCGACGACGAGGACCTCGAGGAGCTCCGCACCGTGCGGGACTGCCGTCGACTACGTCTACGCCAAGCTCGGAGGGGCCTGAGGCGCTGCGCCGCATGGCGCGCCGCCAGACGGCTCGGGGATCGCCCGGGGGGACGCAGCCGCTGGCTGATCGGATCGGCTACCGGTTCAAGGACCCGGCCCTGCTGGACGAGGCCATGGCCCATCGCTCGTGGTGCGCCGAACAGGGGGGCCGGACCTCCAACGAGCGCCTGGAGTTCCTGGGCGACGCCGTCCTCGGGCCTGGTGGTGGCCGAGTACACCTACCGGGCCCACCCGGAGCTGTCCGACGGGGCAGATGTCCAAGGTCCGGGCCTCGGTGGTCAACACCCGGGTCCTGGCCGAGGTGGGCCTGGACCTGGGCATCGACCGAGAGCCTGCGGCTGGGCCGGGGCGAGGACCTGTCCGGCGGCCGGGCCAAGGAGTCGATCCTGGCCGACGCCACCGAGGCGGTGATCGGGGCCGTGTACCTCGACGGCGGCCTGGCCGAGGCCGAACGGTTGATCCTCTCCCTGCTCAAGGACCGGATCGCCGTCGCCGTCGGCGAGCCCGGGCGAGTCGGATCACAAGAGCCGCCTGCAGGAGGTCGCCGTGCGCACTGGGCCGGGGCGTCCCCCGCTACGAAGTGGAGAGTTTCGGCCCTGATCACGCCCGGAGGTACCTGGCCACGGTGTACGTTGCTGGCCAGCGCCTCGGCACGGGGGAGGGGCGATCCAAAAAAGACGCCGAGCAGGTCGCCGCCCAGGTCGCCTGCGGATCGTTGGAAGTCGAGAGAGGCGGGGGGGATGCCTGAGCTTCCCGAAGTTGAGACCATTCGGCGCGACCTCCAGAGCGAGGTCGTGGGCCGGAAGATCAAGACGGTCGAGGTGCGCAACGGTCGCACCGTCCGGCGCCATCCGAGCGCCAAGCACTTCCGCGCCCGCCTCGAGGGCCACACCATCAAGTCGATCGACCGGGCGGGAAAGTACCTGCTCCTCGGGCTGGACGACGGGCAGACCCTGGTCGTCCACCTGGGGATGAGCGGCCAGCTGCAGCGGGCCAAGAACGCCAAGGAGGCCAAGGCCCCCCACACCCACGTGGTCATCACCTTCACCCAGGGCGGCCAGCTCCGCTTCGTGGATCCGCGCACCTTCGGGGAGATGTTCGTCTCGGCCGCCCCGGCCGAGGGCGAGCCGCGGCCTGCCCGAGCTCGCCCATCTCGGCTTCGACCCGCTCGAGGACGTGATGAGCTGGGAGAAGTTCTGGGTCCTGCTCGCCTCGCACAAGAGCGGGCTGAAGGCGCTGCTGATGGACCAGGAGTTCGTGGCCGGCATCGGCAACATGTACGCCGACGAGATCCTCTTCGCCGCCGGGCTCCGCTACGACCGCCTGTCCAACTCGCTGTCCTCCCAGGAGGTCCGCCGGCTCTACCGGGCCATGGTCGAGACCCTGGCCGAGGCGGTCAAGCGCCGGGGCTCGTCGCTGGCCGACGAGCAGTACCGCGACCTGTTCGGCGAGGTCGGGGACTACCAGGACCAGCACCAGGCCTACGACCGCGAGGGCCAGGCCTGCCGCCGCTGCCGGGCCACCATCGTCAAGGTCAAGTCCGGCGGACGGTCGACCTACTTCTGCGATCACTGCCAGGTGTGAACGCGGGCCCCGCCTGCCGTCGGGTCGCCGCGCTCGGACCGGCGGCGTGCAGGGTCGCTCATTTCCGGGGGCAGCGACCGATAGGGTGAGCGCCCGGTGTTCCTGAAGTCACTCTCCCTCAAAGGATTCAAGTCCTTCGCCGACCCGGCGGTGCTCGAATTCGAGCCCGGCATCACCGTGGTGGTCGGTCCCAACGGCAGCGGCAAGTCCAACGTGGTCGACGCGGTGGCCTGGGTGCTCGGCGCCCAGGGGCCCCGCACGGTGCGCTCGGCGAAGATGGAGGACGTCATCTTCATGGGCACGGCCAACCGGCCGGCCCTGGGCCGGGCCGAGGTGTCCCTCACCATCGACAACAGCTCGGGCCAGCTGGCCACCGAACTGGCCGAGATCACCATCACCCGCACGCTGTTCCGGTCCGGGGACAGCGAGTACTCGATCAACGGCGCCCCGTGCCGGCTGCTCGACATCCAGGAGCTGCTGTCCGACACCGGCGTGGGCCGCCAGCAGCACGTCATCATCAGCCAGGGCCACCTCGACGCCATCCTGGAGGCCCGTCCCGAGGACCGGCGGGCGGTCATCGAGGAGGCGGCCGGGGTGCTCAAGTACCGCCGCCGGCGGGAGCGGTCCGAGCGCCGCCTGGCCTCCACCGAGGAGAACCTCGAGCGCCTCTTCGACCTGGTCCGCGAAGTCAAGCGCCAGATCCGCCCCCTCGAGCGCCAGGCCGCCGCGGCCCGCTCCTACTCCGGCCTGGCCGACGAGCTGCGGGCCGTCCGGCTCTACGTGGCCGGCTCGGAGCTCCAGGCCCTCGAACGCCGGCACGCCGAGGGGACCCAGGCCAAGGGCGAGCTGGTCACGTCCGAGACCCAGCTGCAGGCCTCCCTGAGCCAGCTCGACGCCGACACCGAGCGCACCGCCGACGAGATGTCGGCCCAGCGCGAGTCCGACCTGGCCTCGGCCCTCGGGCGGGCCGAGGGCATGGTGGAGCGGGCCCGCGGCCTGTCGGGAGTGCTGCGGGAGCGGCAGCGGTCGCTGGCCCAGGCTCTCGATGCCGCCGCCGACGCCGACGTCGTGTCCACCCTGGAGGCCGAGGGGGCCCGCCTGGCCGACGAGCTGGAGTCGACCGAGGCCCAGGCCGTCGACGCTGGCGCCCGAGCAGGAGGCGGTGGTGGCCGGCGAGGCGGCGGCCATGGCCGAGCTCGATGCCCACCTGGCCGCCTGGGGGGACGGCGCCGAGCTGCGCCAGGCCGAGCGAGGCGGTCACCGTGGCCCGGGGGCAGCTGAGCTCGCTCGAGCACGCCCTCGAGCGGGACCGGCGGTCGCTCGACCAGCTGTCGGCCCGCCTGGCCTCGACCGAGCGCCGGGCCGCCCTCCTCGAGGGCGAGGACCACGAGCTGGGCGAGCGCCTGGCCGAGACGGAGCAGGCCCGCCACCAGCTGCAGACGGTGGTGGCCGAGACCGAGGCCGCCCACGGCCGGGCCACCCGCCGCCTGGAGGCGGCCGAGGAGGCCCTCCGCCAGGCCGAGCAGGAGCTGCACCGGTCGACGGCCCGGGCCGACGCCCTGGAGCGGGCCCTGGACGAGGCCCGGGGGGCGGCCGGCGCCGAGCTGCTGTCCGGCGTCGACGGGGTGGTCGGCACCCTGCTCGACGTGGTGGAGGTCGACCCCGGCTGGGAGGACGCCTTCGAGGCGGCCGCCGGGGCCTCGGTGGCCGCCGTGGTGGTCTCGGGCCGCGAGCCGGCCAAGGCGGCGCTGTCCCGGCTGCGCCAGGGCGGCGCCACCGGTGCGGTGCTGGCCCTCACCGGCTCGACCGGCGACGGCGCCTCAGGCGGAGCGTCGGGTGCGGGAGCTCCGGCGGGGCCGAGGTCCCCCCCGGGACCGAGTCGATCCGCCGCCACGTCCGCCCCCATCTCAGCGGCCGCGACCTCCCCGGGCTCGAGGCCGTCCTCGACACCCTGCTGGCCGGGTCGTGCTGCGCCCGGGGCGGGTGGTCCGAGGCCATCGACCTGGCCCTGGCCCGCCCGGATCTGGTGGTGGTCACCCGGGACGGGGACCGGTTCTCGTCCACCGGGTGGCGGGTGCGGGCCGGCGGCGGCGTGGTCACCGCGGCGGTGGTCGACGAGGCCCGGGCCCGGGCCGAGCCTGGCCGCCGTGGCCGCCGCCGAGGCGGCCGACGAGCGCACCGCGGCCCGGGCGGCCGTCGAGTCCACCCGGACCGCGGCGGCCGAGGCGGTACGGGCCGACGACCGCAACGAGGTCGCCCACCAGACGGCCCGGACCGCCCACCAGCGGGTGGCCGGCGACCTGGCCGCGCTGGTCGTCGAGCTCGAGGAGGTCCGGCGGGACCACGCCGAGCTCGACGACCGGATCGCCCGCGACACGGCGAGCGGACCGCCCAGCTGCACGAGGAGCTGCCCGGTCTGGAGGCGGCCCGGGCCCAGGCGGCGGCGCGGGTGGCCGGCGGCCCGGGAGGAGCGGCAGCCGCATCGACGAGCGGATCGCCGAGGCCGCCCAGCTCCGCAGCGAGTGGGAGGTGCGCAGTCGGCCGGCCTGGTCGAGCGGCGCCGCGTCCTGACCGAGCGGCTGCACGAGGTCGACCGCCGGCTGACCGGGCACGCCGACGAGCGCCGCGAGGCGGCCGAGCGCCGGAAGCGGCTGGAGGCCGACGCCACCGCGGTGGAGCGGCTGTCGGCCGTGGTCGCCACGGCCCAGGCCCGGCTGGACGCGGCCCTGGCCGAGCTGCGGGAGCGCTACCGCCTCCAGCTCGAGGCGGTGCGGGCCGGCGGGGCCCGGCTGGAGGAGCTCCGCCGCCAGCGATCGGCCAGCGAGCACGAGCTGGCCGCGGCCCGCAGCCGCATCCAGACCATCGAGCTGGACCTGGTCGAGGCCACCATCCGGCGCGAGTCGGTGATCGAGGCCCTGCGCCACGAGCTGGCCTGCGGGCCCGACGAGGCCCTGGCCGCCCCGGTGCCCGAGCTGGCCGAGGGCTCCGACCCGGCCACCCGGATCGCCGAGCTCGAGGCCGAGCTGGCCACGCTGGGCCCGGTCAACCCGCTGGCCCTGGAGGAGCTCTCCGAGCTCGGCGAGCGCCACCAGTTCCTCGAGGCCCAGGTGGAGGACGTGCGGTCGGCCCGCCGCGAGCTCCACCACGTGATCCGGACCCTCGACGAAGAGATCATGCACGTGTTCGACTCGGCCTTCGCCGACGTCAACGAGCACTTCTCCACCCTGGTCACCTCGCTGTTCCCCGGGGGCACCGGCCGGCTGTCGCTCACCGACCCGGAGAATCTGCTCGACACCGGCGTCGAGGTGGAGGTCCGGCCGGCCGGCCGCAACGTCCGGCGCCTGTCGCTGCTCTCGGGCGGCGAGCGCTCCCTGGTGGCCCTGGCCTTCCTGTTCGCCGTGTTCCGCAGCCGGCCCTCGCCCTTCTACCTGATGGACGAGGTCGAGGCGGCCCTCGACGACGTCAACCTGCAGCGGTTCCTCGGGCTGGTCCACGAGTTCCGCGGGCGAGGCCCAGCTGATCATCGTGAGCCACCAGAAGCGGACCATGGAGGCGGCCGACGCCCTGTACGGGGTGACCATGGCTCCTGGTGGATCCTCCAAGGTGGTCAGCCAGAAGGTGTCCCGGGCCGGGTCGCTCGGCTCCGAGGACGGCTCGGCGCCGGATGATGGCGGGTCGGCGAGCAGTGCCGGGTCGGTGGCCGGTGTCGAGCGGGTGGCCGGTGCCCGCCCGGCGGAGGATCCCCGCCCGATCGGCGACCTGGTGGCGGACGCCGAGTCAGTCGACCACGGGGAGGACGTGGACGATGACGACCGGTACGGGAACCACGTGTACGGGAACGATGTGTACGGGGACGATGTCGACGGAGACGTCGACCGAGCCGGCGTCGGACGTCCCGACGGCGCGTGGAGCCACCGACGACGCGATGTCGGTCGAAGACGCAAGGTCAGCTGAAGACGCACGGTCAGTTGAAGACGCACGGTCAGTTGACGACGCACGGTCAGTTGACGACGCACGGTCAGCTGAAGCAGCATCAGACGAAACAAGGACAGATGAAGCCGCGTCTGCACCGGACGCCACCGCGACCTCTGCCGAGGCCGACGCCGCTGACCAGTCCGGCGTGCGGCCCGGCGCGCTGCCGGTCGGGGGTCACGAGCAGTGATCGGAGCGGCCGTCTCGCTGGCGGCCATCCTGCCGTCGGTCATCTCGACGGTCCTCTCCATGCTCCCGACCACGGCATCCTCGTCGGAGGTGGTCGCCCTGGCCATCGCCGTGCCGGTGGTGGTGATCGTGGGCGCCGGGACGGCCATCGCCCTCCGGGTGCGGGGACGGGGGGCCAAGACCCCGGTGCCCCCGGGCGAGGTGGCCAGCGACGCCCCGACCGACATCGAGCTGGCCCGGAGCGCCGAGGCCACCAAGGCGGCAGAACCGGCAGACGGTGCGCCGCCGACCGGTCGGCAATCGGCTCCCGCCGGGACCGCAGTCGAGCCGGCCCCGGCCGAGCCGACTCCGGCCGAGCCGGCACCCGCCGAGCCGGCACCCGCCGAGGCCGAGCCGGTCACCTACCGGGGCCGTCTGGGCAAGGCCCGGGGACTGCTGTCGGGCTATCTGGGCTCGGTCCGGTCGAAGGGGAAGATCGACGCCGCCACCTGGGACGATCTCGAGGAGGCGCTGATCCGGGCCGACGTCGGGGTCGGCGCCACCGATCTGCTGCTCGACGACCTGCGGACCCGGGTCAAGAACGGGGAGATCGCCGGGCCGGATGCGCTGGTCGATGCGCTCCGGCAGGACCTGGTGGCCATGTTGACCAATCCCGACGCCGCGCTGGCCCTGCCCGGGGCCGGCGTCCCGGCCGGGGCCGGTTCCGGGGCCAACGGGGCTGACGCCGCCGACGGCGCCGGTGCCACCGGTGACGCCGGCGCCGCCGGTGACGGGGCGGGGGACGGTGACGGGACGACCCCGGTGGACGTGTGGCTGTTCGTCGGCGTCAACGGGGTGGGCAAGACCACCACGGTGGGCAAGGTGGCCAACCGGATGTCCCGGTCGGGGACCAAGGTGCTGCTGGCCGCCGGGGACACCTTCCGGGCCGCGGCCGGGGAGCAGCTCTCGCTGTGGGCCTCGCGGGCCGACGCCGAGATCGTCCGCGGGTCGGAGGGCGGCGATCCGAGCTCGGTGGTCTTCGACGCCGTGCAGCGGGCCGCCGCCCGGGGTCACGCCGTGGTGCTGGCCGACACGGCCGGTCGCCTGCACAACAAGGTCAACCTGATCGAGGAGCTGAAGAAGATCCGTCGGGTCGCCGACCGTCCGCCCGGCCGGGTGGTCGAGGTGCTGCTGGTGCTCGACGCCACCACCGGCCAGAACGGGCTGGCCCAGGCCAAGGTGTTCCTCGAGGCGGTCGACGTCTCCGGGGTGGTGCTGACCAAGCTCGACGGGACGGCCAAGGGCGGCATCGTGGTGGCCATCCAGCGCGAGCTGGGGCTCCCGGTGAAGCTGGTCGGCCTGGGCGAGGGCGTCGACGACCTCATCGACTTCGACCCGGTGGCCTTCGTCGATGCCCTGTTCTGATCGGCCCTCCGAACCGATCGGCCGGCCCGCTCCGGTCGGCTGACGTCGACCCGGCGGGCGCCCGAGCCGATCGACCCGGGCGGGGCCCGACCCGGGGCACGGTCGGATCTGCCGTCCTGTAGCCTGAGGAACCCATGTTCGAGAGCCTGACCGACCGATTCGAGGGGATCCTCTCCCGGCTCCGCAGCCGGGGCCGGCTGACCGATGCCGATGTCGACGAGGTCCTCCGCGAGATCCGGACCGCCCTGCTCGAGGCCGACGTCGAGATCGGGGTGGTGCGCGGCTTCACCGATGCCGTGCGGGCCCGCTGCGTCGGCCTGGAGCTCTCCCAGAACCTGAGCCCGGGCCAGCAGGTCATCAAGATCGTCAACGAGGAGCTGGTCGCCATCCTCGGCGGCGAGACCCTCAAGATCACCTACGCCGGGCGACCGCCGACCGTCATCCTGCTGGCCGGCCTGCAGGGCTCGGGCAAGACCACCACCTCGGCCAAGCTGGCCCGGTGGTTCAAGCAGCAGGGTCGGAACCCGCTGCTGGTGGGGGCCGACCTCCAGCGGCCGGCGGCCGTCGAGCAGCTCCGGGTGCTGGGTGACCAGGCCGGGATCACCGTGTTCAGCGAGCCCACCGACCCGGTGGCGGTGGCCACGGCCGGCCTCGACGAGGCCCGGCGGCTGGGTCGGGACGTGCTCATCGTCGACACCGCCGGCCGGCTGTCCATCGACGCCGATCTGATGGACGAGATCCGCCACATCTCCGGGGCGGTGGACCCGCACTACACCTTCCTGGTCATCGACGCCATGACCGGCCAAGACGCGGTGTCCACGGCGGCCGCCTTCCACGACGCGCTGACCCTCGACGGCGTCATCCTCACCAAGCTGGACGGGGACGCCCGGGGCGGGGCCGCCCTGTCGGTCAAGGAGGTGGTCGGGCAAGCCGATCGCCTTCGCCTCCACCGGGGAGAAGCTGGACGACTTCGACCAGTTCCACCCGGACCGGATGGCCGACCGCATCCTCGGCATGGGCGACGTGCTCAGCCTCATCGAGCAGGCCGAGCGCCACATGGACCAGGAGGTCGCCACCAAGGGCGCCGCCGCCATGATCGAGGGGCGCTTCACCCTGGAGGACTTCCTCGAGCAGCTCCAGCAGGTCAAGAAGATGGGTTCGATGTCGGGGATGCTGTCCCTGCTCCCCGGTGTCCCGAAGGACCTGAAGCAGGCGTCCTCGGCCGTCGACGACCGTCAGATCGGCCAGGTCGAGGCCATCATCCGGTCGATGACCCCCACCGAGCGGGTCGACCCCGGCATCATCGACGGGGCCCGACGGGTCCGGATCGCCAACGGCAGCGGCACGGCCACCGCCGACGTCAATGCGCTCCTGAAGCAGTTCAAGGAGATGCAGAAGATGATGAAGGGGTTCGGCAAGGGCGGCATGGGTGGATTGGGCGGTGCCCTCGGGGGTCTCGGCGGGCTGCTCGGCGGCGGCGGGCGGCGGCGGGCGGGGCCCAAGATGTCGCCCGAGGCCATGGCCGAACTGGCCCAGATGAACGGCGGCGACCCGTCGGGGCTGCTCGGGATGGGCGCCGATTCGGTGGCCCCGGGGCCGGCCTCGGCTCCTGCCCTGGGCGGCGGCGGCGGTGGCGGCGGAGGCGGCGGCGGGGCCGCAGCGGCACGAAATCGAAGGGCAAGGGCGGCAAGAAGGGCAAGGGCGGCGGGCGGGTCACCCCCAAGGCCCGCTGAGCGGGCCGGACGGCTCGGGTTCGCCGGTTGCCGGCTACCCCCGGGCCCGCGGAGCCGAGTCGGGCCAGACCGGTTCGGGCCACGTGGGCGCCGATTCCGAGGTTCCATCCGCCCGGATGCACCCCCACCCCGAGAATGGTGGGAGACTGTCGGGCGCTATCGACACAATGCAGAGGAGTTCATCGTGGCAGTCAAGCTCCGCCTCGTGCGGATCGGGAAGAAGAAGCAGCCGACCTACCGGCTGGTGGCAGCGGACAGCCGCTCGCCCCGGAACGGCCGGTTCATCGAGATCGTCGGCACCTACGCGCCCCGCGGCAAGTCGCTGGCTGAGCCCGACGCGGTGGTCGAGATCGACAACGCCAAGGCGGTCAAGTGGCTGTCCCAGGGTGCGACGCCCACCGAGCGGGTCGAGAAGCTGCTGAAGAAGTCCGGCGCCCTCGACGAGTTCGCGACGGCCAAGGCGGCCAAGTGACGGACGACCTGGCCCTCGATTCCGCCGACGATGTCAACACCATCGACGATGCCGATGAGCACGACGATGACAACGCCGGCAATCGGGTCTCGGGTGGCACCCCCCTGGCCGTGGTCACCTACCTGGTCAGCTCCATCACCTCGGACCCCGACTCGGTCGTGATCAACACCGAGGAGCGGGGCGATTCGATGCGGTTCCGGATCCACGTCGCCCCCGACGACATGGGCCGGGTGATCGGTCGCCGCGGCCGGGTGGCCCAGGCCATCCGGACGGTGGTCGCCGCAGCCGGGGCGCGTGACGGCGTGCAGACCAGCGTCGACATCGACGACGACTGAACCCGTCGTCGTGGGGCTCGTGGGGGAGCCGGGTCGTCAGATGACCGGACTGCCCCGACGGCACAACCGGGTGGTCGCCCCGGTGGATGAGTTGCCTGCCCCTGCGGCTCAGTCGATCGCTCCGGTGGCTCAGTCGATCGCTCCGGTGGCCGAGTTGCTTGCCCCGGTGGCCGAGTTGCTTACCCCCGTGGCCGAGGCAGTCGACCCCTGTGACTGACGACACGATGCTCCAGGTGGGCGCCATCGTGAAGCCCCACGGCCTGCGTGGCGATGTGATCGTGATCCTCACCACCAACCGCGCCGAGCGGGTCGAGCCGGGCTCCGTGTTGTGGTCCGCCGACGGTCGCGCCTTCGTGGTGCTCCGTTCGGCACCACACCAGGGTCGGTTCATCGTCACCTTCGAGGGAGTGTCCGGCATCGACGCAAGCCGAGTCCCTCCGGAGCACCGAACTGTTCGCCCCTCCCATCGAGGACCCCGACGCGCTCTGGATCCACGACCTCATCGGGGCCCAGGTGGTGGACACGGAAGGGGCCGAGCTCGGGTTGGTGGAGGGCGTAGAGGCCAACCCGGCCAGCGACCTGTTGGTGCTGGCCGGAGGTCCGCTGATCCCGCTCCGCTTCGTGGTGTCCACCGAACCCGGGGTCCGGGTCGTCGTGGACATCCCTGACGGCCTGCTCGACCTGGCCTGACCGGCCGTCCACCGTGAGCCCATCGTGAGCCCGATCCGCATCGATGTCTTCACCCTGTTTCCCGAGGTGGTCGATCACTACGCCGACGCCTCGATCCTCGGGCGGGCCCGGGAGCGGGACCAGCTGGACCTGCGCACCCACGACATACGGGAGGCGGCCACCGGCCCCCACCGGGCGGTGGACGACGCCCCGTTCGGTGGCGGGGCCGGGATGGTGCTGGCCGCCGAGCCGGTGTTCGGGGCGGTCGAGGCGGTGGCGTCGTCCGAGGAGGGGCTGCCCCGGCCGCTGGTGCTGCTCTCGCCGTCGGGCCGGCGCTTCGACCAGTCGGTGGCCGAGGAGTATGCCGGCCTTCCCCGGGGCTTCTCGCTGCTCTGCGGGCGATACGAGGGGGTCGACCAGCGGGTGGCCGACCACCTGGTCGACGAGGAGGTCTCGGTGGGCGATTTCGTCCTGGCCGGGGGCGAGCTGGCCGCGCTGGTGGTGATCGAGTCGGTGGTCCGGCTGCTCCCCGGCGTGCTCGGGAACGAGGAGTCGCCCGACGAGGAGAGCTTCTCCGACGGGCTGCTCGAGTATCCCCAGTACACCCGTCCGGCCCAGTTCCGGCAGTGGGAGGTCCCCGAGGTACTGCGATCGGGTGACCACGGCCGGGTGGCCCGATGGCGCCTGGCCGAGGCCCTGGCCCGGACGCTCCGCCGGCGTCCGGACCTCATGGGGGTGCGTGGGGGTCTGACCTCCGACGAGGTCCAACTGCTGGTGGAGCACGGTGAGGCGCGCCTGCTCCGCGAACACGGCTACCATTGGTGAGCCTCGTTGGCGCCGGTCCCGCCGGCGTTCGCAGGGGAGACCCGGATTCGAGCAGGCCTTTTGGTGAGGCCGGTGAGCGGGTGCCCGGCGGGGACGAGTTCGAACGACACATGGAAAGACGCGCCCCATGAACCCAACCGACATCATTGACCAGGACAGTCTCCGAGACGACATCCCCGAGTTCCGGCCCGGGGATACGGTCAAGGTGCATGTACGAGTGGTCGAGGGGACCCGGGAGCGGGTGCAGGTCTTCCAGGGGGCGGTCGTCCGCCGCCAGGGAACCGGGGCACGCGAGACCTTCACCGTGCGCAAGGTCAGCTTCGGGGTCGGGGTCGAGCGGACCTTTCCCGTGCACTCGCCGGTCATCGCCTTCACCGAGGTGGTCTCCCTGGGTGACGTGCGCCGGGCCAAGCTCTACTACCTGCGTGATCGCCACGGCAAGGCCGCCAAGATCAAGGAACGGCGGACTGCCCGCCCTTGACCCGGTGGTCCGACTCCCGGTGGGCGCGAGGCGCCCCCGACTTCCCTCGCCATGAGTGAAGAGGACCTCGAGCGGTACGAGTCGGAGATCGAGTTGGCCCTGGTCCAGGAGTACCGGGCCGTCCTTCCCCTCTTCGCCTACGTCGTCGAGACCGAGCGCCGCTTCTACCTGGCCAACAAGGTGGAGGTGGCCGTCCGCTCCGACACCACGCCGGCCTGCGTGGAGGTCAACCTCAGCGACGCCTGGGTCTGGGACATGTACCGTCCGGCCCGCTTCGTCCCCTCGGTCCGTATCCTGACCTTCCGGGACGTGAACATCGAGCGGCTCCCCGAGAAGGATCTGTGACCCCGGGCGCATCGGAGCGCCCACCCAGGAGCGCTGTGCCGGGCGGGTCGGGTGGCGCTGACCGGTCGGGCGGGTCGGGGGGCGCGGACCGGTCGGGAGGGTCGGGTGGCGCCGATCGTCGGCGGGCGCTCGGCGCCGACGGGGAGCTCATCGCCGCCCAGTGGTACGAGGATCACGGCTACGAGATCCTCGAACGCAACTGGCGCCGCCGGGAGGGCGAGATCGACCTCATCGTCCGGAAGGGCAAGACCGTGGCCTTCTGCGAGGTGAAGACCCGCTCGTCGGATCGGTTCGGAACCGGGGCCGAGTCCGTCGTCGAGGCCAAACAGCGACGGATCCGGCGATTGGCGGGCCGATGGCTGTCCGAGATCACTCCGGCCTCCGGTCGTGACCGGGTCGAAGTCCGCTTCGATGTGGTCTCCATCACCGCCGGCAACGTCGAGGTGATCGAGGACGCCTTCTGAACTCGTCGGTTCCGGTGGGATCGGCCGCCCAGGTCGGCAGCCGGGTTGAGTCCCGTGGGCTGGGTCTTCGAGCTGAAAACGGCGTGTTCAACCATCTCCTAGGCTTCGGGCATGTCGAAGCAGCTGGAGACCTTGATCATCGAGAAGCAGGACGGCGTGGTGACGGTCACCATGAACCGTCCGGCCCGGAAGAACGCCGCCAACGGCACCATGTGGCACGAGCTCATGGACACCTTCGAGGACGTCTCCGCCGATCGCAACGACAGGGTGATGGTGCTGACCGGGGCGGGAGATGCCTTCTGCTCGGGTGCCGACCTGGGAGATGCGTCCAACGTGGCCGGCCGGATCGGTGATCCGTACCTGACCCAGATGCGGGCGCTCGGCGACGTGGCGCTCCGCCTGCACCGGATGCCCAAGCCCACCATCGCCAAGGTCGGCGGTATCGCAGCCGGAGCGGGCATGAGCATGGCTCTCGGCTGCGACCTGGTGGTGGCGTCCGAGTCGGCCCGGTTCTCGCAGATCTTCGCCAAGCGCGGGCTCTCGGTGGACTTCGGTGCCTCGTGGCTGCTGCCTCGCCTGATCGGGCTTCACCGGGCCAAGGAGCTGACGTTCTTCGCCGACATCCTGAGCGCCCAAGAGGGAGCCGAGTTCGGGTTCGTCAACAAGGTCGTGTCCGACGCCGAGCTCGACGACGTGGTGTCGGAGTGGGCGCGACGACTGGCCACCGGGCCCACGCTGGCCCTTTCGATGACCAAGACGATGCTGAACAACTCGTTGGGCCTCTCGATGGACCAGTCCATCGAGGAGGAGTCCCGATGCCAATCGGTCAACTTCGCCAGTGCCGACACCATGGAGGCCCTGGCCGCCTTCGGTCAGAAGCGCGAGCCGAAGTTCGAGGGGCGCTGAGCTCGCTCCCGACGCGTGTCCACTGTCGCTGATCGGCCCTCCGCCGGAGATCGGCCCTCCGCCGCTGATCGGCCCTCCGACCGACCTCTGTGACAGCCTGCTTGTAGGGTCCCAGCCGTGCCTCGAGTGGCCGCCGGCACCCAGGTAGGGCGGTCCTCCCTCTGTCAGTGATCGGTCAGGCCGCGTCCCACAGGGCCGCGGCCGGCCGACCCGTCCGAACGGAGGGCGCCGTGATCGCCGCCATTCCCTCAGCCGTCCTCGTCGGAGTCGACGGCAAGCTGGTATCGGTCGAAGTGCACGTGTCCAACGGCCTCCCGGGTTTCACGGTGGTCGGCCTACCCGATGCCGCCGTGAGGGAGTCCCGCGATCGTGTCCGGGCCGCGCTGCTGTCCAGTGGGCTGTCATGGCCGCTCCGTCGGGTGACGGTGAATCTGGCCCCCAGTGGCATGCGAAAAGGGGGAGCGGGGCTCGATCTGCCCATCGCCATCGGCGTGCTGGTGGCGGCGGGCGAACTCGACGCAGAGGCCGTCTCGGGCATGGCCTTTGTGGGCGAACTGGGTCTCGATGGCTCACTGCGCGGGGTGCCCGGGACGGTGGTGTTGGCCGAAGCCCTCGACGGGTTCCGGCTGGTGGTTCCGGACGAGAGCGCGCTCGAGGCCGGATTGGCCCGTCAGCGGGAGGTCCTGAGCTCCAGCACGCTGCGCGGCCTCATCGACCGGGTGACCGGGGGTCGGCCGTGGTCGCCTCCGCTCGGCGCCCAGGATGGGTCCGGCGCGGTGACGGATGCCGGGTCTCAGGCATTGGCCGGACCCGACCTGGCCGATGTCCGGGGACAGCGCCTGGCCCGGCGGGCGCTCGAGGTGGCCGCGGCCGGTGGCCACCACCTGCTGTTGGTGGGCCCCCCTGGATCCGGCAAGACGATGCTCGCCGCCCGTCTCCCGGGGCTCCTCCCGGATCTTGACCGGCCGACCGCGCTGGAAGTGACCCGCGTCCACTCCGTCGCCGGGCTGCCCCGTCCCGACCCCGGACTGGTGGGTCGGCCTCCCTTCCGGAACCCGCATCACGGCGTGTCGCCGGTGGCGATGATCGGAGGGGGAACCAGCTGGATGCGGCCCGGCGAGATCAGCCTGTCGCACGGTGGGGTCCTCTTCCTCGATGAGATGGGGGAGTTTTCGACGCTCGTGCTCGACGCCCTTCGCCAACCCCTCGAGGAGGGTCAGGTGAGGGTGAGTCGAGCCCGGGGGTCGACGACCTTTCCGGCCCGGTTCATCATGGTCGGCGCCATGAACCCGTGCCCGTGTGGAGACGGTGGTGCACCCGGAGCGTGCCGATGCAGCGAAGCGGCCCGGGAGCGGTACGCCCGGCGTCTGTCCGGACCCCTCCTCGACCGGTTCGATATCGCCATTCGGGTTGATCGACCCGATACCGACGAGCTCCTGAGCGGTGACCCCGCCGAGGGGACATCGACCGTCGCCGCCCGGGTGGCCGAGGCTCGCCGGTCCGCCGCCAGCCGGGGAGTCCGCGCCAACGCCGAGCTCGCCGGGTCCGATCTCGACGACGTGGCTCCGATGGATGCTGCCGCCACCGCGCTGGTGGAGCGCCAGGTCAGGAGCGGCGCTCTGAGCGCCCGCGGCCTTCATCGGATCCGTCGACTGGCCCGGACCGTGGCCGATCTCGAGGGTGGCGTCGCCGTTGTCGGCGAAGGACATGTCCGGGAGGCGTTGGTGCTGCGTTGCCAGCGCAGTTTCCTCCTGGGGACGGCGGACCGATGACTGCTCCCCTGAACGATGCAATGACTCCAGCTCCCTGCCCTGGTGGAGCGACGCCAGTTGCGCGGGGCGGAGCACCGACGAGGGCCTTGAGCGACACCGCTTGCCATGCTGCCGCATTGGCCGGTCTGGCGGGGATGACTCCGGTCCGCTTGGCCAAATTGCTGAGTGACAGGGATCCACAGGAGGCGTGGGACTCGGTCCGGTCCGGAAGGAATGCTGCCGACCCTCACCGCAGGTTCATGGCGAGCTCGTGTCGCACCGATGTCGCCGAGGTGGGTCGTCACTACGTCGGCTCCGGTGTCCGGGTGCTGCTGCCGGGACGCCCCGGCTACCCGTCGATGCTGGCCGACGATCCGGGCGCTCCTGCCGTGCTCTTCGCGCTCGGTGACCCTGGGGTGCTCGAGGGCAGGGCCCGGGTGGCCATCGTCGGGACCCGCTCGGCGACCCATTACGGCCGTCAGGTCGCCAGTGAGCTGGCTCTGGAGCTGTCGAGCAGTGGTGTGGTCGTGGTCTCCGGGTTGGCCCTGGGGATCGATGGTGCCGCTCATGCGGGAGCGCTGCGCGGAGGCCATGACGACGCGGCGCCACCCGTGGCGGTGGTCGGCACCGGTCTGGATGTGGTCTATCCCAACTCGAACAAGGCCCTCTGGGCGTTGGTGGCCTCCCGGGGATGCGTGTTCTCCGAGTCGCCCCTCGGGACCCGTCCACACCCGGGTGTCTTCCCGGCCCGCAACCGGATCATTGCGGCCTTGTCCAATGTGGTCGTCGTGGTGGAGAGCCACCACGGAGGTGGTTCGCTCTACACGGCAGAGGCTGCGGCGCGGCGATCGATCCCGGTCTGCGCCGTGCCAGGTTCGGTTCGCAGCCGGGCGTCTGACGGCACCAATGCGCTCTTGGTCGACGGGTGCATCCCGGTGCGTGACGCCACTGATGTCCTCGTTGCCATATCCCTTGCCGGGATAGGCCAGCCCGGACAGTCCGGACAGTCCGGACGGCCCCCGGTCATGTCCCCATCCGGTCACTCTGGATCCGGTCACTCTGGCTCGGACGACTCTGGATCCGATCGATCAGACGTCCAGACCGGACCGGTCGATCCGATCGCAGTTGCACGCGGTGGGCACACCCGACCCGCCGGTCGGGTGGCCGAACCCGATCGTGGGCTCAGTGACGACCAGCGGGCCGTCTGGAATGCCGTTGACGATGGTCCAACCACCTTCGAGACCATCCTGATCCGGACGGGCCTGTCCATCGGCACTGCGGCAGAAGCTTGCGGCCAACTGGTCGACTGCGACCTGCTGGTCGCCGGGGGCGGGTGGTGGACGAGAAGGTAGCTCGACTCCACCCCGGGCCTTCCGCTCAGGTTGCCGACCGTCTACGGGTTGGGAAAGCTCCCCTGTTGCCATCCGATGGTTGAGGGGCTCGCCGGTCCGGGCGTCGGCGGCGAACTGATGGCGGGTGCGGTGCAGCTGGCCAGAGCGGACTGAGCTCCATACCAGGTGGCCCCCTGATCGGATCTCCACACCAACCAGCAGGTTCCGTCGGAGGCGTGGGCGGCCATCGTGAGACTTCCGCCGCCGTCACCGCCGCCGGTAGCTGTGGTGGCAACGCTGACCGTGGATGAGCTGGCCGACGGGCCCATTACGAAGTGGATTGACGGATTGGCTTGTGACAGATCTGCGCTCGTCAATGTTGCGTAGCCCCCGCTGGCGGCTGCCGCGGTTGCTGCTGCCGTGAGCCCGACCGAGAGTGACTGCTTGGCCTGCAAACTATCCGCCTCGGACACCCCCGGCGCGTTGTCGATGGAGGTGCTCGAGGTGGTACTCGAGCCGAGCGTCTTTCCCAAGAGCAGCGCGACCAACAGTGCTCCGATCACCAGGCTGAGCATGGTCGCGATCATCGGTGAACCCGCCGTCGGCGTCTTCTGACCTTCTGATGCAGCCACAACGCATGATCGACCGCCTGTTGGTCGTAGTGATGGTCTCGACGCTGACCCATTCTGAGCCGCTGGCCCATTTTGAATTGTGTTCTTTATCGACCAGTTGCCCGGAGAACCTTGAATCTCATGGTCAAGCTGGGCCGATACCCTTGGATTTGTGGTGGAGATCCGAGCAGTGCGGCCACCGGTCCGACTTGGATTGTTGTTGTCGAATCCCCTGGCGGATCGAGAGCCAGCTCACGACGACGATCACGGGGTGGGTCGACGGGCGGAGGAGGCTCCGGTCGGTAGGGTCGCCCTATCTGGTGTCGTTGACCTGGCCGCAGCTGCTGAGCGTGCCGGGTTTGACTCCCTGTGGGTAACTGATGCGATTCGTACCGAGGAGGCGGAGACTCCTGTCGTGCAAGCGAAGACCGACGGGAACGGGTGGCGCTACGAGGCGTACTCGTTGCTGGGTGCCTTAGCGGTCCACACCGGCTCCCTGAGTCTGGGTGCATTGCCCCAACGTGCGGATGCTCGAGCTCCCTCAGTGCTGGCCAAGATTGTCACCACGATTGACGTGTTGTCGTACGGCCGCAGCATCATCACACTCGGGATTGGCCCAAGCTCCGACAACACGGACGTCCAGCGGTTGGCCGAAGCCATCAGGGTCTGTCGGGCTGTGCTCAATGACGTTGACCCAGAGTTCGTTGGATCCTTCTACGAGATCCACGGCGCCGCGAATCGCCCCCCGCCCGTCCGCTCCGGTGGCATCCCAATTGCGGTGTTCGTCCCAATTGCAGTCTTCGTCAACAGCGAAGGTCCGTCATGGACTGATGCTCTGGAGGTTGCCGCTCGCTTCGCTGATGCCGTGGTGGTCGATGGCGATGAGGCCGCCGTCGATCGGGCCGTCAGGGTCGTGCGGGCAATTGCCCACGCGGAGGACCGATCGGTGCCCGCGATACCGGTGATCTGGACCGGCCCACTCTTATCCGACCCACAACAATTCTCGTCGGAGCCAGTGGTGAAGCTGGTCGATGCCGTACGTCACATAGAAGCCCGGATCCACGCCGGAGCGGCTGGATGCATCGTCTCGCATCGATGGCGTGGACCAACTCGGGTTGGTCCTCGAGTCGGGTCCCGTGCTGCTCGATGCTCTTGGCCGCCCCCACTCCTGATCTCGGAAAAGGTCCCCTACCCCTCGACCTCGAATTAGGCCTCGTCGCTCGACTGCATCACGACCTTGTCGGCGTTGACGCGGTACTTGACTCGAACTTCGCCTGGCTGGCGCATCGGATAGGTATCGACTCCCAGGTACTTCTGGGCGAGGGAATCAATCTGTGCGTCGGCGCCCTCTTCGGTCCCTTCCACGGATCCACGCACGACCACCACATTGTACGGGTCCCCGGGGTCGACGATCGAAACGGCGACATGGGGGTTCTTGTCGAGGTTGGCAGCCTTGGCTCGGCCCTTGGCCGTGTTGAACGTGAGGTCATCCCCGTCGAGGTCGATCCACACCGGTGTCAACTGGGGTCGCCCCTCCGCGTCGACGGTCGCCACATGAGCGATGACGGGGCTTTGGACGAGTGCACGTGCCTTGTTGCTGAGCGCAGTTGCCATTGTTGGTACTCCAAGCTCTTTTCGATTTGGGTGGCGTAATGGCCACGGCGAGATTCGGAACAACTTCCGTTACTTCATCTTACAACTATCGATCCTGGGCTCAACGGTGGAAACCTGCCGCCAGAAGGAACACCGCCGCCACATTCAACCCCTCAGCCTTCCAGCATCAGTCGTCATCCCTTCGCCGGCCGTCAGCCCGTCGCCGTCCGCCAGCCGCCGGCTAGGTCGTCAGCTCAGGCCGTCACTCACGTCGGTGCCACCGCTCCCGTCCCTCCGCCGTGTCGATCCCGAGGTCGGGCTCCTGTCCGAAGGGGGGCTCGGGGGAGAAGCTCCACCGGGGGGACCCGTCGGCCTTGGTCCCGACCCGGGTGAGGGTCCAGCCGTCGTTGCTCTTCAGGTAGTGGTGGTGGTGACAGAGCAGGGCCAGGTTGTCCAGCTCGGTCGGGCCCTGCCGGCTGAAGGGGAGGACGTGGTCGATCTCGAGGCCGGAGGAGACCCCACAGCCGGGGACCACACAGGTCCGGTCCCGGTGGACGAGGGCGGTGCGCAGGGTCTTGTTGATGGTCCGGCCCCGGTGGGAGACGGCCCGGATGTCCCCGGCCCGGTGGTAGACGAGGCGCAGGAAGGAGTCGGCGGCGAGGGAGCGGGCCATGGACACCGGGATGGGCCCCTGGCCGTCGATCTCACACAGCTCGCCCTCCTCGGCCTCCCCTCGGAGCAGGGCGTCGAGGTCCACCCGGACCACGAACGAACAGGCCGGGGGACGATCGATGATGGCGAGGGAGTCGGCCGAGGGGGCTAGGTGCCCCTCCTCGACCACCGGGTCGGCCACCCGGTCGGCGGGCAGGTCGGGTCCGGGGTCGAGATCGGGGTCCAGCTCGGGATCGGGGTCGAACAGCCCGGGGGCCCGGACCCGGGAGTGACCCGGTGGATGCGGAGGATCAGGCGGACCCGGTGGATCAGGCGGGCCCGGTGGATCAAGTGGACGATCCGATGGGCCGGTGCCCGGCTTCGACGGGGTCCGGCGGGCGGGCCGGGGGCCGGGCCGGTCGGCCCCGGGGCTGGAGCCGGAGGACCCCCGGTCCGTGGGCCGGGTGCCGGTGCCGGTGCCGGTGCTCCGAGCACCGGAGGACCCGGGCTCGGGGCACCCCTCCGCCGCCGGGCCGGGGGCGGGGTCCCGCCGGGTGATGAGGGCGAAGAAGGCATCGGCCCGGTAGGCCCGGTCGGACGCTCGGGGGTCGTCCCCCCGGGCCCGGGCCGCCTTCTGGAACGAGCGGCCCAGAGGGTCGAGGAAGGCGAGGATCAGGGCCCCCCGGTCGGCGGTGTCCCGGCCCCGGTAACAGAGGGCCCCCTCCTCGTCGGTCCACGAGGAGAAGAAGCGTTCGGCCCGGATCCGGCGCCAGGTGGCCCTCGGGGTCCCGGGAGGACGAGGTGGCCCGGGAGCGGTGACAGCGTTCCTTCACCGCCGCTAAGGGCTCGTCCTCCGCCCCGGCCAGCAGCTCGGACTCCCGGTCGGGGTCGAGGGCCCCGGCCCCGCACAGCTCGGTGGCCTTCGGGGCGGACAGGGCCCCCCGGCGCAGGGCGTCCTCGGTGCCGGGCAGTTCGACCAGCCGACGGCCGATGTCCAAGGTGGCCCGGGCCTGGCCGGCCGAGACCCCCTCCAAGGAGGCCAGCAGGGCGGCGGCGTTCGGGTGGCCGGTGTCCTTCCACACCCCCGAGGCCTCGATCCGGGGGGCCAACAGGGCCTTCCCGGCCAGGACCAGCCGCTCCATCCCGGCCAGGCGCTCGTAGAGGGACACCGCGTCGGACCCGGCCAGGCACTCGGGGTCGAGCTCGGCCACCACCGCGGCCAGCTCCCCGGCCGCCCCGGCCAGACGGGAGCCGAACCCGGCACCGGTAGGGCGAGCACCGGCATTGGCAGGCCGAGCGCGCAGAAGACGCACCAGCGGTGCCCTTCTTGGTCGTCGTCCCAGTGGCCGTCCGAGTCATGTACAGATCTTCACAGGAGGGTGTATCAGGGCATCAGGAACACCAAAATGCCTCACTCCCGGGTCCCGATCCGGAAGTCGGCCGAGTCGGCGCTGGTACGGTGCTCGTATGCGCATAGGAGCCCACGTCAGGGCCGGAAAGGGCCTGGTCCCGGCCTTAGAACACGGTGCCGAGATCGGTGCGGAAGTTGTCCAGATCTTCACCCAGAGTCCGAGGATGTGGAAGCCGTCGCAGTATGGGCCAGAGGTACTGTTCGCCTACCGAACAGCCCAGGCCGACCATCCATCGGTGACCTCGACCTACTGCCATGCGACCTATCTGATCAATCTGGCTACTCCTGACCCGGAGTTGGGGGCTAAGTCACGCACCTGTCTGAGCGCCAATCTGGCCACCGCGGAGGGCATCGGTGCCGAGGGGCTGGTGCTCCACATCGGAAGTCATCGGGGGAGTGGATTCGAAACGGCGGTGCCCGGGATCGTGCAGGCCCTGCGGGAATCGCTGGACACTGTCGATCCTTCGCCTGAATCGTGTCCGATCCTGCTCGAGAATGCGGCCGGTGCCGGTGACACGGTGGGGCGTTCGTTCGAGGAGCTGGCCGAGGTCATCGACGCGGCCGGCAACGACGAGCGGCTCGGGGTCTGCCTCGATACCCAGCACGTGTGGGCCTCCGGAGTGCCGTTCGGAACACGGGAGGAGGCGGATGCACTGGTGGAGCTGGTTTCCGGGACGGTGGGCCTCGGTCGGCTCCGTTGCCTGCACTTGAACGACTCGAAGGTCGCATTCGGTGCCAACAAGGATCGGCACGAGAACATCGGCGAGGGGACCATCGGCTCCGACGCCTTGGCCGCCCTTCTCGGCCACCCGGCTCTCCAGGGTCTGCCCGCCATTCTGGAAGTGCCGGGGGATGGTGACGGTCCCCGGGCCGATGACGTGGCCAGGGCTCGTGCCGTGTGGCGACAGGGGTTGGCGCTACGAGCGTGACGTTGGGCCGTCCCGCTCGCTCGTGCCCGGAAGGTGGCACGCCTGAGTGGACGTCGTATTGTTTCGGACGTGAGCATCGCACCGTCCATGCACGAGGAGGTGGCGTTGAAGCTGGCCGGATCGGACCAGCGCTATACGCCGATCCGCCGGGCCCTGGTCGTCACCTTGGCCAGCGCGGGCCGACCGCTCTCCATGCCGGAGATCCTGGCCTCCAACGCCGAACTTCCCCAGAGCAGCGCCTACCGCACCGTGACCGCGCTCATCGAGGCCGGTCTGGTGCGGAGGGTCACCGGCGTCGATGATCACGGTCGATTCGAACTGGCCGAAGAGCTGCCCGGTCATCACCATCACCTGGCCTGCGGGGCGTGCGGAAAGGTCGAGGACGTCGACCCGTCGCCCCGGCTCGAGCGGGCCATGGCCGAAGCCGCCCGGGTCGTCGCCGAGGAGCAGGGCTACGAGACCACCGGCCATCAATTCGACCTGGTGGGGCTCTGCCCGTCGTGTCGGCGGTCGACCCTCTGACTGGGTCATGGCGATCGCCTCCACGCCACCGGGCCCGCCCGACCCAGGTCGCTGGCCGGCGGGAGGGACAACCACCCCACTCTCGGCGCCCGAGCGCGCCGGGCGGCCGGGACCCGTTAGGGTCGCCGCGGACGGAGGGGGGAGACCAATCGACCGACAGAGCAAACCACCGATCGAACCACAGAGCGAAGCATTGAGCGAAAGGGGCCGGACATGACCGAGGGGACCCGGATCGAGACCGACAGCATGGGGGCCATCGACGTCCCCTCCGACCGGTACTGGGGCGCGCAGACCGCTCGCTCGTTGCACCACTTCCCCATTGGCGACGACCGGATGCCCGAGCCGCTCATCCGGGCGATCGGCATCCTCAAGCTGGCGTCGGCCCAGGTGAATGCCGATCTGGGCAAGATGTCCCCGGCGAAGTCCGAACTGATCATCGCCGCCGCCCGCGAGGTGGCCGACGGCAAGCTGGACGACCAATTCCCTTTGAGCGTCTGGCAGACCGGGAGCGGGACCCAGAGCAATATGAACGCCAACGAGGTGATCTCCAACCGGGCCATCGAGATGGCGGGTGGTGTCCTCGGATCCAAGGATCCGATCCACCCCAACGACGACGTCAACATGTCGCAGTCCTCCAACGACACCTTCCCGACGGCCATGCACATCGCCGCCGTCGAGGAGATCACCCACCGCCTGCTGCCCGCCATCCGGCATCTCCGGAACGCGCTGGACGCCAAGGCGACCGACTTTGCCGGCATCACCAAGATCGGCCGGACCCACCTGATGGACGCGGTGCCGCTCACGCTCGGCCAGGAGTTCTCCGGCTATGTGGCCCAGCTCGACGCCGATCTCCGGCGCATCGAGTTCACGCTCGACGACCTCTACGAACTGGCGGCCGGGGGCACGGCCGTCGGGACCGGCCTCAACACCCATCCCGAGTTCGGGACCCGGGTGGCTTCGGCCATCGCTGAGCTGACCGGACTGCCGTTCGTCACTGCGCCCAACAAGTTCGCCGCCCTGGCCGCCCACGACGCCCTGGTGATGACGAGCGGGGCGATCCGGACCTTGGCGGCATCGCTCATCAAGATCGCCGACGACATCCGGTGGTTGGGCTCGGGACCCCGCAGCGGACTCGGTGAGCTCAACCTCCCGGAGAACGAACCGGGCTCGTCGATCATGCCGGGGAAGGTGAACCCGACCCAGTGCGAGGCGATGATCATGGTGTGCATCCAGGTCTACGGCGCCGACGCCGCGGTGGCCATGGCCGGGTCCCGCGGGAACCTCGAGCTGAATGTGACCAAGCCGGTGATCATCTACAACGTGCTCCACTCGGTGAGGCTGTTGACCGAGTCCTCGCAGAGCTTCACCGAGTTCTGTGTCGAGGGACTGGAGCCCAACGAGGCCCGGATCCGCCAGCACCTCGAGAACTCGCTGATGCTGGTCACCGCCCTCAATCCGCTCATCGGCTACGACAAGGCCGCCGAGGTGGCCAAGAAGGCCCACAAGGAGGGGAGCACGCTCCGCGAAGCGGCCATTGCTCTCGGCTACCTGACCGGTGAGCAGTTCGACGAGGCGGTCCGCCCCGAGTCGATGACCCATCCCTGACCAAGACGGATCGCAGCGGCGTCGCCCGGCGGTGAAAAGGCAACCCGACATGCAACTCGACGACATCGACCTCACCGACCTGGAACTGTTCACCGACGGGTTTCCCGACCATGTGTTCACCAGACTGCGCCGGGAGGCACCGGTGTGGTGGCACCCGCCCACGGCCCACACTCCCGACGGCACGGGATTCTGGGTGCTGAGCGCCCACGCCGACATCATGGCGGTGGCCTCCGATGCCGAGCTGTTCTCGTCGGAGCGGGGCCCGGGCATGGAGGGTGGTGGCACCATCATCCAGGACCTTCCCTACGGCTTCGCCCCCGGCGTGCTCCTCAACATGATGGACGACCCCCTGCACCATCGGATCCGGAGGCTGGTGACCCCGTCGGTGGCACCGAGGGCCCTCGCCGTCATGGAAGCGGAGTTGCGGCAGCGGGCGGCGCGCATCGTGGATGCCATCGCCGAGCGGGGCTGGTGCGACTTCCTGACCGACGTGGCGGTCGAGCTTCCGCTGCAGGCCGTGGCCGCCCTGATGGGCGTGCCGGACGCCGACCGCCACGACCTGATGGCCTGGTCGAACGCCACCCTCGATTTCGAGGGCCGGGAGCTGGGTGAGAGCAACCAGAAGGTGGTCGAGGCGGCCGCGTCGATGGCGGAGTACGGCGGCCGGCTGATCGAGGGGAAGAAGCGGGCTCCGGGTGGGGACATCATCTCGGTGGTGGCCGCCGCCCGGATCGAGGATCCCGACGGGGTGACCCGGCCGCTGTCGGACCTCGAGCTGCTGATGTTCTTCAATCTGCTGGTGGTGGCGGGCAGCGAGACGACCCGCAACTCGATCGCCCTGGGCATGGTGGCGCTCATCGAACATCCCGACCAGCTCGCCGCCCTGCGCGACGACCGCTCGCTGATGGCCCCGGCCGTGGAGGAGATCCTGCGTTGGACCAGCGCCACCCTGTACAACCGACGGACCGCCACCCGCGCCACCGAGCTGGGCGGCTGTCCCGTCGCCCCGGGGGACAAGGTGACCCTGTGGTGGCCGTCGGCCAATCGGGACGAGTCGGTATTCGACGACCCGTTCCGGTTCGACATCACCCGCGCCACCAATCCCCATCTGACCTTCGGCTATCGCAGCCACTTCTGCATGGGGGCCAACCTGGCCCGCATGGAGATCCGGGTGGTCCTCGACGAGCTCCTCGACCGCCTGGAGGGCTTCGAAGCTGACCGGCCCGGTCGAACGGGTGCGCACCAACAAGCACGCCGGGTGTCAGCCATGTGCCGATGACCTTCCGACCCCGGGCGTCCACCGCCGCACGGTGAGGACGCGCACGGTGAGGACCGCACAGTGAGCACCGCACGGTGAGCACGGACCGGCCCATTCGGTGGCCGGCGGAGGCCCGCCGTATACTCCCGGTGGACGCCCCCCTGGCCGTCAGATGCGGCCCCGGGTTCGGCGCCAACGGCCCCGCTGGCACCCAGGGGTCGGGGCACCAGCAACAGTACGACTATCCGTGCAGATCCGAGAGGACCCCGAGAGAGCATCGTGATCACTCCACCTGGCGAACTGGTCATCGGGCTGACCGACGGGATGTTCTATGGCGGTGACCCGTTCCCCGCCTTCGCCTGGATGCGGGAGCACGCTCCCGCCTACTACGACGAGGCGTCCGGGGTGTGGGGCATCACCCGGTACGCCGACATCCGGGAGATCTCGAAGGACCCGGACACCTTCTCCAACGCCGGCGGTATCCGTCCGGACAGTGACGCCCTCCCGATGATGATCGATACCGATGCGCCCGAGCATGTCCGCCGGCGCCGGCTGGTCAGCGAGGGATTCACCCCCCGCCGCATCCGCGAGAGCGAAGCGGGCATCCGCACCATCTGCGACGCCATCATCGACCGGGTGTGCGAGGCGGGCACGGCCGATTTCGTCCGGGACATCGCCGCACCCCTGCCCATGATCGTCATCGGGAACATGTTGGGGGTGGCCCCCGAGGACCGTGACGATCTCCTGCGGTGGTCGGACGACATGCTGAAGGCGTTGGGCTCACCCGACCCCGGCGCCATGGATGTGGCCGCGGTGGCGGCCATGGAGTACGCCGAGTACATCACCGCGGTGGCCGAGCAGCGACGCCGGGACAGCCAGTCCGACGACCTGATCGGGACGCTGGTCCATGCCGAGATCGAGGGCGACCGCCTGGACGAGCCGTCGATCATCTACGAGTCGCTCCTCATCCTGATCGGGGGGGACGAGACGACCCGTCACGTGATCAGCGGGGGCATGTACGAGCTGCTCACCCACCCCGAGCAGTACGCCCGGCTGGCCGGGGACCGCTCGCTCATGCCGTCGGCGGTCGAGGAGATGCTCCGCTGGGTGTCGCCCATCAAGAACATGGCCCGGCAGATGACCCGGGACGTGGAGTTCCAGGGCGAGACGCTGCGCCAGGGTCAGAAGCTGCTGCTGCTCTACCCGTCGGCCAACCGGGACGAGCGGGTGTTCGACGATCCGGAGCGGTTCGACATCACCCGGAGCCCGAACGATCACATGGCCTTCGGATTCGGCTCCCATTTCTGCCTGGGCAACCGGCTGGCCCGGATGGAGCTCAGCGTCATGTTCGACCGGCTGCTGGATCGGCTTCCCGACCTGGCCCTGTCCGACCCGTCCGAGCCCCCCAAACGGGCGGCGAACTTCGTGTCCGGCTACGAGACCATGCCCGTGGTGTTCACCCCGTCGGCTCCGGTCGGGGCCTCGGCCTAGCCGGTGGCCAAGCAACCGGTGCTGGACGCCGATGCCGTCACCGCCGCCCTCGACGCTCCCGGTGGCCCCGACTGGCACCTCATCGCCGGCAAGTTGGTCAAGTCGGTGGTCTGTGCGGGCTTCGTGGGCGCCCTGGCCTACGTCGGAGAGGTCGGGCGTCTGGCTGAGGAAGCCAACCACCATCCGGACATCGACATCCGGTACCAGCGGGTGACCCTGGCCCTCTCGACCCATGACTCCGGGGGGATCACCCAGCTCGACCTCGACCTGGCCCGGGCCATCGACGGCGTGACGGTGGGCGTGGACTCGGGGTCGTAGGTCGGATCACCCGATGCGGGTGGCCGGCTATTTGGGCCGGAAGTGGACGAAGACCCGCCCGAAGTTGTGGGAGTCCTTCTCCACCCGGTCGTAGCGGGCCTTGATCTCCTTCTGGTCGAGGAAGCGGAGCACCCGTTTCTTCAGCTGGCCGCTTCCCTTGCCCGGGATGATCTCGACCAGTCGGACCTTCTTCTCGACCGCTTCGTCGATGATGGCCCGGAGGGCGCGGTCGATGTCCTCGCCCCGGTTGTAGCAGTCGTGGAGGTCCAATTTGAGCTTCACCGTTCCGGTCTACACCCATCGGCCGTCGCCGGTGGCCAGCCGATGGCCGGACGGGTGGTTCAATCCGTGGTGACGGTGTGGCCCGCATCCCGGAGGGCGTCGATGGCCATGTCCATCGCGTCCTCCTTGATCAGCACGTGGTCGGTGTCGAAGGTCGAGAGGACGAACACGCTCACGCCGGCCTCGGCCAGCAGCGTGGTCAGCGAGCCGATGATGCCGATGAGGGAGAGGTCGAGTGGTCCGACCACGCTCAGCGCTCGCCAATCCGGCTCGACCCTGGCCCCGGCTGGGACCTCGTCCGGGCGGCACACCACGGTCAGTCCGGTCTCCGCCGCGGTGATCGAGGAGAGCGAGCCGTCCGGAGCGGGTGCCGGCCACTTCGTTCCCATCGGCAATTGACAGACGGCCAGAATCTCGGGCGGAAGGAAGAGGTCCACCGTCGCGTCCTGTCGATTGCGTTGATCAGAGAACCGGCGTCAGCCGACGGGCATATCCCAGAGGGGGAACCAGCGATCCAGGTCGGGCTCGACCTTGAGGTCGTCGGAGACGAGGCTCTTCAACTTGAGCTCCTGTTCGAGGTCCCGGTGCTCGTGGCCGTCGGGGATGAACGGATAGAACGTGCCCCGCTTGAACAGATAGACCAGATAGGCGGTCGACGGCCTCACATGGCCCGGCCCGGCCGTGGCTTCGGGCATGAGGCTTCCCGCCGCCGACCCGGCCGACCCGCTCGACCCGCTGTCCTCCGTGCCGTCGGTACCGTCGGCACCGTCGGCGGGGAGCTGGGCCAGCCCGAAGACCGAGCACAGGAGCTGCGGGCCCCACCCGGAGTCGGAGAGGGAGGAGTTGACCACGTGGATCTGGGTCACCAGCTCCTCGATGTCCGGGTTCTCCACCACCAGCCAGTGGTAGCCGTAGCTGTCCTCCGCCTGGCGAAAGTCCGGAGTGCCGTCCATGGACAGGAGCTTGATCACTTCGGCCTGCATGTCCTCGAAACCCTGCCCGGAGGGGGGCTTGTAGCAGACACCCCCATGGCCCGAGCACGACTGGTTGGCCGCGCTCTGGAGGGTGATGGAGGCCGACGGCAGGGCGAACAGGTCGTCGAGGTTGGACTGCACGGGCTTGGTCCGCCCGAGGATGGTGTTGAGCAGGCCCATCAGTCGGGCTCCTCGATCACGTCCTCGGGACGGCTGGGCCCGGAGACGCTCCGGTCGGTGGTGCGGCTCACGAAGGACGGCCCAGCTCGGCCTCGATGGAGGCCAGTTGGGCGAGCCGTCGATCCAGCGAGGGATGGGTCGAGAACAGGGTCGAGAGGCTCACGCCCTTGGTGGCCAGGGCCGGCGTGAAGTAGAAGGCGTTGAAGGCTTCCGACGCCCGCAGGTCGCGGGTCGGGATGCGGGACATCTCACCGGTCACCTTGACCAGCGCCGAGGCCAGCGCCGAGGGTTGCCCGGTCAGCAGGGCCCCCGAGCGGTCGGCCGCCAGCTCCCGGTACCGGGACAGCGCCCGGGTCAACAGGAAGCTGATGGCGTACACCACCACCGACACGACCAGCACGGCCAACTCGACCAGGGCGGCGTTGTCCTGGCCGTTGTTGTTGCCCCTGCCCCCGCCGAACCCGCCCATCATCCCGGACCAGAACAGGATGCGGGTGATCAGGCCGGCGACCACGCCCAGAAAGCTGGCGATGGTCATCACCGCCACGTCGCGGTGGGCGACATGGGACAGTTCGTGGGCGATCACCGCCTCGAGCTCGCTCTCGTCGAGCCGGCGCATCAGGCCGCTGGTGGCGCAGACCACGGCGTTGTTGGGGCTGCGGCCGGTGGCGAAGGCGTTGGGCACGTCGGTGTCGGCGATGGCCACCCGGGGCTTCTTCATGTCGGCCAGCGCGCACAGGCGGTCGATCACCCCGTGGAGCTGGGGTGCCTGCTCGGGGGTGACGATGTGGCCGCCCATGCCGAACAGGGCGATCTTGTCCGAGAACCAGTACTGGACGAAGAGGATGATCGCCGCGATGACCAGGACCACCGCGTAGGAGATCCCGAAGGCGATCAGCAGGCCGATCACGGCCCCGTACAGGATGACCAGCATCAGCCCGGTGGTGAACATCCGGACGGTCAGACCATGGTCGTTCGGGATGTTGCGTGCGGTACTCATCGGAACAGGCTCAGGAATCGTCGGCGGTGGATCCGTCGCTGGCGTCAGCGAGCAGGGCCCTGGTCTCCTCGAGGGTGGCGTCGGCGAACGGCACCACCAGATCGGAAGGAGCGAAGTTGTCGTCGGCCAAGGCCTGGCCGACGCCGCGCACTTCATCGGTGAGGGCGGCCAGGGCGGCGGCGAAGGCGGTCTCGTCGCCGCTCTCGCAGGCTTTCACCAGGTCATCGTCCAACTCGTCGAGTTTGGCGTGGGCGTCGTCGGGGACCTCGTACTGCCCCTCGCCGAGGATACGGACGATCATGACGCCGAGTCCTGTTGCTCCGCCGCACCGAGCTCGGCCGGGGCCGGGGCCCCGGTGCCCACCTCGGCCTTCAGGGCGGCCAGCTCGGCGTCGACGGTGGACGTCGTGGACGCCTTGTTCAGCTGGGCCTGGATGTCGTCCACCGGGTTGCTCAGGTCGGTCAGGGCCCCCGAGGCCAGCAGTTCGTCCATCGCCCCGGCCCGGGCCTGCATGCCGTCGATCTTGTCCTGGGCCCGCTGCATCGACATGCCGGCGTCACCCATCGACTCGGAGATGCCCGACACGGCCTCGCCGATCTTGGTCTGGGCCTCGGCCGCCGTGTAGCTGGCCTTCATCGTCTCCTTCTTGGTGCGGAAGGAGTCGACCTGGTTCTGCAGCTTCTGAGCGGTGTCGATGAGCTTCTGCTCCTGCGTGGACACCTGCTCGTGCTGGGTCTGGAGGTCGGTGAGCTGGTCGGCCAGCGCCGCCCGGCGGCCGAGGGCCTCCCGGGCCAGATCCTCGTTCCCCTGGGTCAGGGCCGCCTTGGCCTGGCTCTGCAGCTTGTCGGCCTGACCCTGGAGCGTGGTGGCCTGCAGCTCGATCCGCTTCTTGGCCGTCGTGACGTCGGCCACGCTCCGGCGGACCTTCTGGAGGCTCTCGAGCTGCTTCTGGTAGGAGAGGTCGAGCGATTCCCGCGGATCCTCGGCCTTGTCGAGCAATTTGTTGGTCTTGGCCTGGAGTATTCCGGAAAACCGTTTCATCACGCCCATGCTTTTGTCCTTCCTTGATCTTCGCTACTGAAGCTTAGGGCCTCCCTGCCCGGTAGCGTGATCGTGTGCCTGAATCACTCTGCCTGCTGACCGTCCACGCCCACCCCGACGACGAGTCCTCCAAGGGGGCCGGATCCGTGGCCAAGTACCACGCCGAGGGTATCCGGACCGTGCTGGTCTGCTGCACCGGTGGGGAGGAGGGGGAGATCCTCAACCCGGCCATGGACACGCCGGAGAACCGGGCCCGGATCCCCGAGCTGCGACGCGAGGAGCTGGCCGCCGCCACCGAGGTCATCGGGTACGACGAGGTGGTCATGCTCGGCTACCGCGATTCGGGGATGGCCGGCTCGGAGTCCAACGCCAACCCGGACTGCTTCGCCCAGGCCCCCCACGACGAGGCGGTCGAACGGCTGGTCTCCATCGTGCGGCGGACCCGACCCCAGGTCATGGTGGTCTACGGCGACGAGCAGTCCGGCTACCCCCACCCCGACCATCTCCGGGACCACGAGATCGGCGTGGCCGCCTTCCACGCCGCCGGCGATGCCGACCGCTACCCGGGAGCCGGGGCCCCGTGGCAGCCGACCAAGCTGTACTACACGGTCTTCTCCGGGGCCCGGTTCAAGGAGATCCACCAGAAGTTCGAGGAGCTGGGGCTCGAGTCGCCGTTCGACGAGGCCTGGCGGAAGCGGTGGGACGACATCCCGCCGGATCCCATCACCACCGCCATCGACATCTCGGAGTACGGCGACGTACGGCGCCGGGCCCTGCTGGCCCACGCCACCCAGGTGGACCCCAAATCGCCGTTCTGGTTCGGGCTCCCGCCTGAGGTGATGGCGTCCATCCATCCCTACGACGACTACCGGTTGGCGATGGTGGTGAGGCCCGACGGCTCCCTCGAGGCCCCGGCGGCGGTCGGAGGCCCGACGGCGGCCGACGGCCAGGTCGAGACGGACCTGTTCGCCGGCGTCCGCGAGGTGGTCGAGTCGGATCGGTGACCCGGGGTCCCGCGCCCACGGGCACCCGCCGGTAGATTGACGTCGGTCGGAGGCCGAACCGGGACGAGCTGGGGTGCGCAGTGACGAAGTGGCTGACCGCAGAGTGGTTCGACGAGACCCGGGCGATGGCGGCGGAGGAGCCGGTGCGCCCGGGACTGTCCGCTCGGGTCCAGTGTCAGATCAGCGGGGGACCCGACGGTGAGGTCACCGGCCACCGGGTCTTCGAGGACGGCCACCTCGTGTCGAGGGGACTCGGCGCCATCAAGGGGCCCGACGTGACGTTGAGCGTGGCCTGGGGTGACGCCATGGCCATGCAACGGGGTGACCTCGATCCGAATGTCGCCTTCATGAGGGGCACGTTGAAGGTGGCCGGCTCGATGGGGGTGATGTTGCCCCTGCTCCCAGCCGTGCACACCCCCGAGCACGAGGACGTCCGTCGGCGCATCGCCGACGTCACCGAGTTCTGAACGGCCCGCTCGCCCCGGGGCTCGATCCTCCCAGGTAGGGAAGGTGGATGGTGCCGGCACTCTGGAGCAGGATCAGCGTCACCGCCACGGCGATGAACACGATGAGCGTCACGGCCAGATACGGCCGGACCCTCGACCACCCTGACCTCCGGTTGGCCACGCGGGTGCCCTGCCGACGATCCCCGGCTCGACGGGGCCGGGCCACGGTCGTGACCGGCGGCACCCCGGACAGCCCCTGATGGCGCACGGCGAAGTCGGTGACCCGCCGGGACAGTGCGTCGGGGTCGCCGCCCCGGGCGAGGAACCGGTAGGTGCCGAAGGGCCCCTGGACGCTGATGACCACTCCGGGCTCGGTGCGGGGGAGGGCCCGCACGTTGGACCGGGGATCGACAACGGTCGGGGGTGGTTCGGCTCCTTGATCGTTGCGGTTGAGCTCCGGATCCACCCACCACTCGGGGATGGCCCCCCCGGCCCATCGTTCGACCACGTGGGCGGAGACGGACGGCCACGGGAGCACCTGCGGGCGTCCTCCCCGGGATCGGACGACGCCGATGCCGTCGTCGTCGATGACCAGGGCATCGATCGGCACGGGATCGTTGCCGGCCGAGTCGAGCAGGAGCAGCCTCTCGATGCGGAGCGGGGCCGGGGCGGGGCCAGAGGTCCCGGACGGGCCCGCGGCAGGACGTCCCTGCACCCCCATCGCCCGGTCTCCCTCGGCCACAACGTCTCCCATCGGTGGCCCCTCAGGATATCGGCGACGACATCCCCCAACCGGCGATGACACGTTCCGGCCCGGCCGGAATCGGTGTGGCGGTGGGCCCTCAGCGCTCCCGCATGGCCTCACGCAGGGGCCGGTAGCCGATGAGGGTGACCCCGGCCTCCTGCAACACCCGGTCGAGCCCCCGATTGTCCACCAGCAGCACGTGGTCGGCCGCCCGGTCCATCCAGTCGGTGGTGACGGCCCGGAGCTCAGGCGTGTCGATGGCCGGATGCAGGGTCACCTCGGTGATGCCGGGCTCGAGGGCCAGGATGAACTCGTCGAAGGCCGGCCGGATGCCCACCGTAGGGAGGGTGGCGAACCGATCGGCGAACAGGACCCCCTCGTCGGCGGCCAGCTGTCGCACCGGGAACCCCACGTTGGGTTCGGCGTCGGCGCTCAGCAGCCGGAGCGGCAGGGCGAAGTCCACCGCCAGCTCGAGGTAGATGTCGAAGAACTCGGGTCGCAGCAGCAGGGCGTCCAGATGGGCGTCGAGATGGCTGATGTCGAATCCCCACAGGAGGGCCCGTTCGATCTGGGCCCGGCACTCCCGCCGCACCTCGTCGAGGTCGGCGTGGTCCCACACGTCGGTCACCGTGCGGGGGAAGCCACCGTCGCCGTCCAGCAGGGAGGGAGCCTGGGTGATGGGTGCCCACCGGTAGAGATCGTGCTCGGCGTTGAGCGTGAGGCGGACCCCGACGTCGTCCCCTCGGAACATCGACGCCGATGCCCGGGCCCAGGGTGCCGGCACGATCAACGAGCCGCTGGTGCCGATGCCGTCCCGCAGCGCGCTCGTAGACCCCGATGGTGGAGGCATGACAGAAGCCGAGATCGGCACAGTTGAGGATGAGCAGTTTGGTGTCAGGTCCGTACCCGAGGCGCTCGGCGACAGTCGGCATCCACTTGACCGTAGCGCCGACCGTGGTCAGGCGGCGCGACCGGAACCCCGGCGCGGACCGGCGGCAGCCCCACCGGCCGGGGCCCGGCGGGCCGCTTCGAGCCGGGCCCGGGCCTCGGCGATGCCCCTCCGGCCGATGAGGCGGGTCTGGTCGTCGAGCCGCCACTCGTCGTCGTGGTCCGAGGCGGGGGCGGTCGCCGGGTCGTCGCCGGCGGCGGGGAGGGGGAGCGGCAGCTGAGGCTGGATGGCGGAGGACCGGTGTCGTCGATCGGTGGTCATGGGTCCACTATGCCGGGAGGGTGTATTACCTAGTGATGCCCGATGACACCCGACCATCTCCCGCTGGCCCACGTTTCGGCATCACCGTTCCCTTCGACGGGGTCAGTTTGGGGGATCACCGCAGGTGGTACGAGGAATTGGTGAGTCTCGGCTACACCGACGCCTGGACGGCGGAGACGGACGGGACGGACGGATTCACCCCGCTGGCGCTGGCGTCGGCGTGGACTCCCGCCCTGCAGTTGGGGGTGGCCATCATCCCCGCCTACACCCGGGGGCCGGCCTTGCTGGCCCAGACGGTGGCGGCCATGGCCGAGGCCGCTCCGGGCCGTTTCACCCTGGGGCTCGGTACCTCGTCCGACGTGATCGTGACCCGGTGGAACGGCGTGCCCTTCGTCGAGCCGTACAAACGGGCGAGGGACACCATCCGGTTCCTGCGGTCGGCCCTGGCCGGCGAGAAGGTCACCTGCGAGTACGACACGTTCGCGGTGCGGGGGTTCCGACTGAGCCGGCCGGTCGAGCACCCGCCGCCGATCTTTCTGGCCGCGCTGCGTCCGGGGATGCTCAAGCTGGCCGGTCGGGAGGCGGACGGTGTGATCATCAACTGGCTGTCCGCCGAGGACGTCGCCACGGTGAAGCCGGTGGTGGGGGCGGATATTCCCGTCGCCGCCCGCATCTTCGTGTGCCCCTCCGAGGACACCCATCTGGTACGCGAAGTCGGCCGGCGGATGATCGCCGCCTACCTCAACGTCGGCGTCTACGCCGCGTTCCACCAGTGGCTCGGTCGTGGTCCGCTGCTCGAGCCGATGTGGTCGGCCTGGCAGGCCGGGGACCGCAAGGGAGCCCTGGCCGCCATCCCCGACGAGGTCGTGGATGCCCTCATCGTCCACGGGTCCTTCGACGAGTGCCGGGCCCACGTCGGGCGCTACGTGGCCAACGGCGTCGACATCCCGGTGATGGCCGTGATCCCCATCGACAAGTCGATCGGCGACGCCGTCAAGGGACTGGCGCCGCCCTGGATCGCGGCATGAGCGACGGACCGCCGGCGGCGTCGGTGGGTCACTCCACCCGGTACCGGGCCACGATCTCGGCGTCCATGTCCCGCACCTGATCGGCGAGGTCCTCGACGTACCGCTTCAGGGCGTCGGCCAGCCGGGGGTCACTGAGCGCCATGATCCGCACGGCCAGCAGGGCGGCATTGCGGGCACCGTTGACGGCCACGGTCGCCACCGGGATGCCCTTCGGCATCTGGACCATGGCCAGCAGCGAGTCGAGCCCGCCCAGGTTGGCCAGCGCGATGGGTACCCCCACCACCGGGAGCGGGGTGGCGGCGGCCACCACCCCGGCCAGGTGGGCCGCCCCTCCGGCGGCGGCGATGATCACTTGGACCCCGGCCCCGGCGGCACCGCGGGCGAAGGCGATGGTGTCGTCGGGGGTGCGGTGGGCGGAGAGCACCCGCACCTCCACCGGGACATTGAAGGACCGGAGCGTCTGGACGGCGTCGTCCATGATGGCCGAGTCGGATGAGCTTCCCATGATGATGGCAACGGACATGTCGGCATTCTGCCCGACCGGCGTCCACGGGGCACATCGAACGTCGGACCGGCCGACCGACCCACCGACCGGCCGACCCGGCAGCCCGACCCCGGCGGGCCGAGCCGATGGCCGGTACGGTGGGTGGCTCAGGCGCGTGGGGTGACCGCGCCGGACAACGAACGACAGCGACGGGCCGGAAGCGGCCGGGTGGAAGGAGACGCACTGTGCGCATCGGCGTGATGTTCGACACCGAGCAGCCCTTTGACGAGGTGGTGAGCCAGGTGGTGTCGCTGCACGACGCCGGCATCGAGACGGCATGGTCCTCACAGATCTTCGGTTACGACGCCCTCACCGCGCTGGCCGCCATCGGCCGGGAGGTGCCCGGCATCGCGTTCGGGACCGCCGTGGTCCCCACCTACCCGCGCCATCCGGTCATGCTGGCCGGCCAGGCCCTGACCGTGCAGGCGGCCATCGGGGACCGACTCACGCTCGGGGTCGGGCCTCTCCCATCAGATGGTCATCGAGAATGTCTTCGGGCAGTCCTTCGAGAAGCCCGCCCGCCACATGAGGGAGTACCTCTCCATCCTCATGCCCCTGCTCGCCGGCGAGCAGGTGAGCTTCGTGGGGGAGACCATGAGCGCCTCGACGTTCGGCCCCCTGCAGATCGAGGCGCCCGCACCGCCGGTACTGGTGGCCGCCCTGGGGACCGCCATGCTCACGCATCGCCGGGCGGATGGCGGCGGGGACGGTGACCTGGATGACCGGGCCGTCGACCATCGAGGCCCACATCGTGCCGTCCATCCGGGCGGCGGCGGCCGAGGCCGGTCGCCCCGAGCCGCGGATCGGGGTGGGACTCCCGGTGTGCGTGACCGACGACGTCGACGCGGCCCGGGCCCAGGCGGCCGAAACCTTCGCCATCTACGGCCACCTTCCGTCCTACCGGGCGATGCTCGACCGGGAGGGTGCCGGAGGGCCGGCGGACGTGGCCATCGTCGGCACCCAGGCCGAGGTCCAGGCCCAGGTCCGCCGGCTGGCCGACATCGGCGCCACCGACTTCTGCGGGGCGCCGTTCGGGACGGTCGACCAGATCAGAGCCTCGGTGGGTGCCCTGGCGGGGCTGATCTAACCGTCAAGTAGAGGTTGACAGTATCCCAGAAGTCCCTCATGGCGGTCCGCCGAGGGCCGAAGAGGGGCTACGACGTCAGTCGGGTGTGCTTGAACTCGTTGATCTCGGGATGGTCGGTGATGAGCCCGAGGACCCGTTCGATCGTCGCGACCGCCAGCTTCGCCGTCACCGTTCGGGCGGGCCATCAGGCGGACGAAGACGGCACTGTCGCCGACGATGAAGGTCGGTACCCCGAAGACGTCGAGCCGGCCCACCATGTCCTCGTGCTCGGTGCGGATCTGCTTGGCCGGCCAACCGGCGTCGACCTCGGCCAGCACGGCGTCGGCGTCGGCTCCGGCCCTGGTCAGGGCCTGACGGACCACGTCACGATCCCGCAGGTCGCCGCCCTCGTCGTGGCGGGCGCTGAAGAGTGACCGGTGCACGGCCAGGAACTGGTCGCGGATAGCGGTCCCTGACCACGACGCCGGCGGCGAGGGACAGCAGATCGGCCTGTTGGGTCGGGTCCTCCCAGGCCGACGGTGCGCCTTCGGCCACGTGGGACTGGTTGAGGAAGAAGGGGACGAACGTCACATCCCACGGGGCACCGGCCTCCGAGGCCATCGAGGATGTGCTCGTGACCGATCCGGGCGAACGGGCACCGATAGTCCCAGGTCACAGCAAAATTCGAAGGTGAGCTCATGGCTGTGCAACCCCTGGGTCGGCGGATCCATTCCGGTCAGGATCCCGAGGGTCGGTCCGATTGGGGCCCGTGAGGTGGAGCGCGGCCCTCGGGTGGATTAGAGCAGTCGGCGACCGATCAGTCCCAGGGCGGTCCCGATGAGCGCGCCGCCCACCACGTCCGAGGCATGGTGGGCGCCGAGGTGGACTCGGCTGACCCCGACCAGGGTGGCGCTGGTGAACAACAGGGCAGTGCCGGATCGGTCACCTCGTTGGTGCATCACCGTGGCGGCACAGAACGCGGCCAGGGTGTGGCCACTGGGAAAGCTGCTGGACGTCGGCTCGCGGACCGGGACACCTCCCTCGGTCACCTGGAGCCCCGCCTGATCGGGTCTCGAGCGTCCGATCACCGCCTTCAGGCCGGCATTGACCAGGCTCGACTCGATGCCGGCGATGGCCAGGGCGCGTACCGCCCGTTTCCGGTCGGGACCCCGACGACGGGCCCGCCACACCGTGGTCGCCGCCCACATGAGGCCGTGGTCGCCGAGCCCGCTGACCAGTTTGGCGCCGGTGTCGAGGACCGGACTTCCCCGGCCCAGGTCGAACAGGGCGTCGACCCGGGCATCGACGCGCTGCACCATGCCCATGAAACCCGCGGACGAAGGGTCGGTCGCCGTCTCCACCCGGGTCACGCCGCACCATCGAGGTCAGCCCCAGCCCCGACCCCGACCTCTGTCCCTGGCCGGCCCCAGCCCCGACCCCGACCTCAGCCCCGAGGTCAGTCCCGAGGACCACGGCCGCCTGGTCGGGGTCGCCACCGTAGGCCGGGCAGAAGTCCCGGAATCGGCAGTAGTTGCACAGCGGCGAGGTGCGGGGTCGGAAGTCCTCCTGCTCGCAGGCCCGCTCGATGGCCGACCACACGGCCAGGGTCTTCACCCGCTGGCCACGAAGCGCCTGCTCGGAGGGTTCGGCGGTGATGACGGTGGGCTCCTTGAGGTGGAGCAGCTTGACCTGGACGGGCTTGCGCCCGAGTACCTCCTGGCACAACAGGGCGTAGATGTGGACGCCGATGAGCTTCGACTGTTCGAAGGCGGGCGACGGGGCCCGGCCGGTCTTGTAGTCGATGACCACCAGCTCGCCGTCGGGCGTCAGATCCAGCCGATCGATGATGCCGCGGAGACGCAGACCACCCAGGCGGGCTTCGAGGAGCAGCTCGATGCCGATCGGAGTGATCTCGTTCGGATCCTCCAGGGCGAAGTAGTTGCTGACCAGCGCGGCCGCCTCGGTGCGCAGGTCGTCGGCTCCCGCCGGCGGGAGATCGAGGGCCAGGTACTCGGGGTCCGACTGCAGGGCGTCCCAGGCCCGGTCCAGCTCGATGGCCGCCGCCTCGGGGTGCGGTCACCCTGGCCGTGGTACCAGAAGAGGTGCTCGAGCACCCGGTGCACCAGGGTGCCCTTGACCGTCCACACCTTGGGCTCCTCGGGAAGGTGCTCGATGGTGTTGAAACGGAAGGCCAGGGCGCAGTCACGGAACGAGGTGACCTTGGAGGGGGAGAGGGTGCGGGGGAGATCGAACGGCACCGCCCCAGACTACGACGGGGGTGTGTCGTCCTGGTGACTCAAGCGTCCGGAGGACGGAGGCGGCCACCCGGGCCGGCTGCTGCAGGGGACCGAAGTGGCCGACGCCCGGGATGACCTCGACGGTGGACCTCCGGAGCTCGGCGGCGTCGGCCTCCAGGAACGCCGGGCCGAAGGCGTCGGTGTCCGCGCCGCAGGCCAGCCCGACCGGGCAGGCGATCTCGTGCAGGTGGCCGAAGGCGCCGTGGAAGAAGCCCTGGGCGTAGATCTCGGCCTCGTCGTCGCGCCGGCACCGCAGCCGTATGGCTCGGCCGTCGCCTCCCTCGTCGTCGGGGACGGTCTCGAAGCCCGCTTCCACGTAGTTCCGGAGTACTTCGGGATCGAGGTCCCCGAAGGGTGGCTTCGACGAGAAGTTGACGAAGGCGTCTTCGGCCGACGGGAAGGTCTCCCGGCGGCGTCGGGCCCCGACGGACAGGGGGTTGGCCTCCGCGTAGGAACCGAATCGGGCCACGCCGGCCTGGTCGAACACGACGGGCTCGAAGCAGAACAACGAGCGGAACGTCCCCGGCCGAGCCTCCTCGGCCAGCAGGACGGCCGCGCCCCCGCACGAGTGGCCGAACCCGGTCGGCCGGTCGAGCCCGAGGTGGTCGATGGCGGCCAGCACGTCGAGGGCGAAGCCGGACCAGGCGAAGTTCCCGTCGGCCGGCCGGTCGGACCGCCCGTGGCCCCGGAGGTCCAGCCCCCAGCAGTGATAGTCCCGGCCGAGGGACCGGGCCATGGGCCCGAGCACCTCGGCGCAGAATCCGGTGGCGTGGACCAGCAGGAGGTCCGGACCCTCGCCGCCGAACTCGTAGATGGCGATGCCCAGCCCGTCGGGGGTGGTGCAGCGATCACGTCGGGGTCGATCGAGGGGGTCGGCCGCGTTCATCCTGGCGACGGTAGTCCGGAGACGGCGGCCTCCGTCGCAGCCCGGAGGCACCACGGGAGCGGGCAGACCGTGTAGACATTGATGGCTTATGGAGCATTTCCTGGAGACCTGGGGCTATCTGGCCGTCTTCGCCCTGAGCTTCATTTCGGCCATGGGCCTGCCGGTCGGAGCCGAGGTGGCCATCATCTACGGCGGGGTGCTGGCCAGCGGTCAGATCCCCAACGAGCCCCACCATCTGTCCCTGGTGGTGGTGATCCTGGTCGCCACGTTGGCCGAGGTGCTGGGCTCCCTGACCGGCTACCTGATCGGCTACTTCGGCGGACGGCCCCTGGTGGACCGGTTGGGCAAGTACGTGCTGCTCACCCACAAGGACCTCGATCGGGCCGAGTCGTGGTTCGCCCGGCGCGGCGAGCCGTTCGTGCTCTTCGGGCGGTTCATCCCCCTGCTCCGTTCGTTCGTCTCCTTCGCCGCCGGGCTGGGCGAGATGGCCATCGGCAAGTTCCTGGTGTTCACCATCGTCGGGTGCGCGGTGTGGTGCACCGCGCTGACCTCGCCTGGGCTACTCGCTGGGCAGCGGGTACAGCCACGTGCTGAAGGCGTTCAGCTTGGCCGGCTACCTCGCCGCCGCCGTGGTGGTCGTCGCCGTGATCATCCTGTTGGCCCACCGGTTCCGGGTGGTCCGGGCGGAGCGTCCCTGACCGATGACTGCGACCGTGGCGCCCGCGGGTGGTCGTGACGGTCCGGGGCCCGGCACCCGGAGGTGCGCCGTGAGCGGAGGTGCACGGTGAGCGGGTCGCGACGCCCATCGGCCCGGAAGGCCGCCATCGAGGCGTCCGATCATCTGGAGCGGTCCGAGACCTGGAACGGTCTGCATGCGGGAGATCCGGTGATCGTGGCCGGGCTGTCGATGCGGGGGGCGAGCTGGCAGTTTCGGGCCCACGTCGTCAATCGGCGCAACGGGTCGGAGTCGGTCGAGGTGATCGGCGGGCGCCCCGGGGACCGGAGCATCCGGTCCTTCGGTCCCGAGCGGATCTACGCCGAAAGTGGGAAGCGGACACCGAGGCGGAACCCTGACCGGGCCATCGACGGGCAACTGTCCCTGACCGATGCGCCCCAGCTCCCCCTGGGTTGAGCCGACGGCCTCACTCCGGTGGCCCGTGGACCGGGTGCCGGGCGACCGGGTTCGGGCCCAACATCGGCGCCGGTAGGGTTCCGGACATGGCCACGATCACCTTCTTCCACGCCCATCCGGACGATGAGGCCATCCTCACCGGCGGCACCATGGCGAAACTGTCCGACGAGGGTCACCGGGTGGTGCTGGTGACGGCGACCCGGGGCGAGCTCGGCCTGATCCCCGACGACCTCGAAGGCTCCGGCCAGTCGTTGAGTGAGCGTCGGGAGGATGAGCTGGCCGAGGCGTGTCGGCTGCTCGGGGTGGCCCGCCAGACCTACCTCGACTACCACGACTCCGGCATGGCCGGCGACGCCACCAACGATGCGCCGGGCAGCTTCGCCGCCGCCGACGTCGGCGAGGCGGCGGACGCCCTCGCCGCCATCCTGGTCGAGGAGCACACCGACGTGCTGGTGACCTACGACGAGCACGGTGGATACGACCACCCGGACCACATCCAGGTCCACCGGGTCGGCATGGAGGCGGCCCGGAGGGCGGGAGTCCCGGTGGTCTACATGGCCACCATGAACCGCGACTTCTACCGGACGGTCGGCACCCTGGCCGAGGGCTCCGACATGGAGCTCCCCGACGGTGCCGCCGAGGGGATGGAGACCATGGGCGAGCCGGCCAGCCGGCTGACCACCGAGATCGACGTCTCTCCGTGGCTCGAGGCGCAAGCGCGGGGCCATGCGGGCCCATCGCAGCCAGATCGCCGAGACGAGCTTCTTTCTCGCCCTGCCCGACGACCTCTTCGCCACGGTGTGGGGACAGGAGTGGTACATCCGGGTCCTCCCCGAGGTCCCCGATCCGGCTCCGAGTTGGGAGACCGGCCTGATGTTGGACCCGGGCGACCCCGGCCGCCGCGGCCACCTCGACGGGCTCGGGATCGGCGCGGCCATGAGCGTGCGTCACCGGGTGCTGCGGGTCCACGGCGGGCGGCTGGTGGTGCCCGAGCGCCGCCTCGAACTGGAGCGCGAGCTCGACACCGCCGTCGAGGAGGGCTACGTGCTGGTCAACAGCTTCACCGTCGACGACAACGTCTACCTGGTGCTCCAGCTGGCCGACGGAACCGCAACGGCTGACGGACCGCAACGGCGACCGGGAACCGGCCGTCGATGACCGGGCCGCCCGCTGCCGTCATCCGGTCAGAACTCGGTGACCGACTGGATGGACACCACCCGGTCCCGACCGGTCTCCTTGGCTCGGTACAGCGCCTGATCCGCTCGCTCGATCAGCGACGTGACGTCTTCGATCCCGTCCCAGCTGGTGAGCCCGGCGGACAGGGTGACGCTGAGCTCGGAGGTGGCGTCCCGCCCTCCCGCCCGCAGCTTGTCGAGGATGTGATGCCCCCCGACGATGTCGGTGTCGGGCATGACCAGAAAGAACTCCTCACCCCCGTACCGGCAGACCAGATCCTGACGCCGGACATTCGACACCATCACCGCGGCGATCGACCGCAGGACGGTGTCACCGGCCACATGCCCGAAGGTGTCGTTGTACTCCTTGAAATGGTCGAGGTCGATCATGGCCACGCTCAACGGCGACTCCGACCGGATGGCGTGGTCCATCTCGATCTGGATCCGCTCGAAGAGGATGCGCCGGTTGGCCAGTCCGGTGAGCGGGTCGGTCCGGATCTCACTTTGGAGGCCCGAGACGAAGTTGATCCGGTTGGTCGCCCGCAGGAAGGCGGCGGCGATCGCTTCGGCCGCGTCAGCCGTCGGTTGGTCACCGTTCTTGATCGGCGGCAGCCGGTGCACCACCATGACCATCTCACCTTCGGAGAAGTAGCCGATCGGGATGACGCAGATCGACTCGGTGACGACGACGGCCCCGGTGCGCAGGGCTCGGTCCAGCTGGGGCTCCTCGGCCGCGTCCACGGCGACCCCCTCGCCGGCCGGCGAAGTGGCCAGGAGCGTCAACGTGTCCAGCCGGGCGTCCTGGGTGAACACCGACACGCGGTCGGTCGGGATGATGGCGGGGACGAGGGGGAGACCACGCCGGAGGGCGTCCTTGATGAGCACGGCGTTGGAGTCGGAGTCGACGGTCCCGTCATCGTCGAGGGCCTCGTTGAGGAGCGCGATCGAACGGCGGAAGTTGACCCGGTCGTTGAGCGTCCCGACCGTCCTGGAGATGATCCAGGTGACGATGACGATGATCGAGGCGTTGATCACCAGGGCGCCGACGAAGGTGGCCCCCCGGAGTCCGGCGGCCCAGCCCATGATCCCGACCAGCGTGATGGAGTAGAGGGCGATGGCGACCCGCATGGTGCGGTCACCGATGACGCAGATGAACACCACCCCGACGATGGACGGCCGGAGCGAGGATGCCGTAGCTGTCCGAGGTGCCCAACTCGAGGAACCCCAGGGCGGAGAGGGCCAGGCACACCATGACGAACCCGGCCTTGGCCTGCGAGGCGATGCTCGCCCTTCCCCTGGTCAGAGCCGAGAAGAGGGCCAGATAGACGGCCGAGGCGAAGAGGCAGGCGATGGCCCCGACCAGATAGCCCCATCTGGTCTGGTGATGATCGAAGAAGACGACGGTGAGGAGGATCGGGACGGCGATCGACTCGGCGATCAAGCCCGAGATGAGGCCCTCGCGGACTTGATGCTGGGTCGGATGGGCCAGGTCAAACTTCACCTCTGGGTTATCGGCCCCGGTGCTGCCGTCCTTTACCCGATCCCGTAGACCGGGCCCGGGAGCCACCGCCCGGCCATCACCGCTTCCGACCGGCCACTAGCTTGGTCGTGGTCGTCGGCCGACCCAACCGGGGTCCGGCCGGGGCCACCCCGACGGAGCGCACGATGGAGCGGAGAACCGGATGACCTACTGCCTGGCCATGCGCCTCGCCGAAGGGCTCGTCTTCCTGGCCGACACCCGGACCAACGCCGGGGTGGACAACGTGGGCACCTACCGGAAGCTCCACGTGATCCAACCCACTCCCGACCGGGTGTTCGTGATCGAGTCGGCCGGCAACCTGGCCACCACCCAGGAGGTGCTCGACCGCATCCAGCGGGATCTCGGGCCGCCGACGGGGTCCAGAGCCTGGCCACGGTGGACCATCTCTTCGAAGCGGCGCTCTACCTGGGTCGGCTCGGCCGTGAGGTCGCCGATTCCCACCGGGAGGGAATGGTCCACAGCGGCGCCGACGCCACGGCGACGTTCATCCTCGGGGGCCAGGTGCATGGACGATGCCCCCGACATCCTGCTGGTCTATCCCGAGGGCAACTACATCCGGGCATCGGAGGAGCGTCCCTTCCTGCAGATCGGGGAGAGCAAGTACGGCAAGTTCATGTTGGAGCTGGCCGTGCAGTCCCACGTCGATCTGGACACCGCGGCGCGGATCGCCCTCGGCTCGATGATGAGCACGGCCCGGGCCAATCTGTCGGTGGGGCCCCCGTACGACGTCGGGATCTACCTCAACGGTTCGCACCGGGTCAAGGAGTACCGGTTCGAGAGCGACTCCCCGCTGCTGACCCGCTTGCGGGAGGCATGGGAACGCCACCTGCTCACCGGCATCGCCGAGCTGCAGTCCTTCTCCCACGAGGACCTCGGGAGCGAGCCCACGGTCTCCTGACCGGCCGTGCCCCGGACCGGTCCAGCCGTGACCGGCGGAGCTCGACATCGCGCTGCGCGGAGGACCGAAGCGGTAGCGCAGGACCTCGGAGACGCACCGGTAACCGATGGCCCGGTAGATCGAGTTCGAGGACGGATTGCCGAGATCGGTGTAGAGGATGGCTGCGCTCGCCTCGGGCCAGCGCGGCGTTCGACACCGCGGCCACCAACGCCGACGCGTAGCCGGAGGTGCGCCGTTCGGGCGGCGTGTAGACCGGCCCGATCCGGCCCACCGAGACCACCGGGGCCGAGATGGCGGTCAAGGCCACCGGTCCGTGATCGTCCCACACCCACAGCTGGCCGGCGGGAGTCGCCGGTCGACGACCTCGGCGGCGGTCTCGGCCGATTGGCCCGTTTCGAGCTGGAACGCCTCCAACCACTCGATGAGCAGGGAGCGATCGCGACCTTCGGCCGGCCGGATCGAGCCTCCGACGGCCCTCGGGGTGCTCGGGTGCTCGAGCTCGTAGAGGCGCTGGCCCTGTTCGGGGTGGGCCGGGGACTTGGTCCGCTCGCTCCACCGGCCGGCGAAGCGGGCCGCGGTGGCCGCCTCGCCGTGCACCCCCGGAAGCTCCACTCCCGCGTCCACGATGGCGTCGACCGCGCCGGCGATCACCTCGTCCGCCATGGGGGTCAGCGTGGCCACGAAGGAGAGCGGGGACTGGAAGACCACTCCTCGGACCCGGTCCGGATCCGCCACGACCCAGTAGCGCCCGGGTTCCGGGTGGGCCAGCCGGGAGTGCAGCAGGGTCAGGATCAGGTTGTTCCGCACCGGATCCTCGGTCAGGTAGGGACCGGCCCGATCGAGCACGACCTGAGGGTCGTCCGGTGCAGAGGGCGGCAAGGTTCCATCCCCCATGATCGCCCATGCGATGCCGGGTTGCCGAACCCGAACCCGAACCGGCCCACCCGGACCGGCCTCGAGGCCGGCCCTCGAGGGCCGCGCCCGGATCACCCCAGCGCGGTTCCTACTGACGGGATCGACGGCGCAGGCGCGGATTGACCAGGGCCATGGGGGTCCAGCCGGCATCCTCGGGATTCACATTGGTGCCCGGGGCGACGATCTCGTCGATGCGGTCCAGCACCTGCGGATCGAGGCGGACGTCCGCGGCCGACAGCTGCGATTCGAGCTGGTCCATGGTCCGGGGCCCGATGATGGCCGCGCTGACGGCCGGATGCTCGAGCACGAAGGCCAGCGCCAGTTCGATCAGGGTCAGCCCGGCCCCGTCGGCCACCGTGGTCAGTTGGTCGACGATGGCCAGCTTCTGCTGGTTGGCCGGCAAGGTCAGGTCGTAGCGACCGGGGACCCGGGACGCCCGGCGGCTGGTGTTCTCCTTGCCCGTCCCGAAGCGACCGGACAGCCATCCACCGGCCAGCGGGCTCCAGGGGATCACGCCCATCCCGTAGGACTGGGTCACCGGCAGCACGTCCCGCTCGATGCCCCGGACCAGAATGGAGTAGGGCGGCTGCTCGGTCATGAACCGTTCCCGTCCCCGCCGATCGGCCACCCACTGGGCCTCGACGATCTTGTGGGCCGGGTAGGTCGAACTGCCGAACGACCGGATCTTCCCCTGGTGGACCAGGTCGCTCAGGGCCCCGAGGGTCTCGTCGACGTCGGCCGTCTCGTCGGGCCGGTGGACCTGGTAGAGGTCGATGTAGTCGGTGCCCAGCCGGCGGAGGCTGTGGTCGCACTCGGCCATGATCCACCGGCGCGAGCTGCCCTGGGCGTTGGGGTCGTCGCCCATCGGTGAGAACACCTTGGTGGCGAGCACGATCCGGGACCGGTCCACCTCGACCAGCGCCTTGCCCACGATCACCTCCGATTCACCGGCCGAGTAGACGTCGGCGGTGTCGATGAAGTTGATGCCGGCGTCGAGGGCCCGGTGGATGATCCGGATGCAGTCGTCGTGGTCGGGATTGCCCCACGCCCCGAACATCATGGCTCCGAGACAGAGCGGGCTGACCTTGATGCCGGTGCGGCCGAGTGTGTGGTTCTTCATGGGGGCCACCCTACGGCGGGCGATCACCGATGGGAAGGGGGCCCGGCGCGGTCGAGCCGCCGGGTTCGCGGCACGGTGGTCGGGTTAGGGTGAACGGGCCGGCCCGGGACGGCACCGCCGGGATGTGGCCGTCACCGCCGTTACCAGGAGCCGTCACCAGCCGCCGTCACCGACCACCGCTCACACCGCCGGCGTCACCGTCAAGGAGACCGTCAGCGTCACGTCACCGTCGTGGAGGATGAACATGATGACCACAGGGACCGCACCGGCAGTGGTGCTCTTCGATGTCGACGAGACGCTCATCCACAGCGGGGGAGCCGGGGCCCGAAGCTGGAACGCGGCCTTCGAGACCCTCTACGGCAAGCCCGCGGACATCGGCAAGCACACCTCGGCCGGCGAGACCGATCCCCAGGTGGCCCGGGAGACCTTCGTCGGGGTCATGGGCCGTCAGCCCGATGAGAACGAACTGAGCCGGATCTACTCGCAGTACCTCCTCCACCTGGCCGACGACATCGGCACCGCGCCGGGCTACCGGGTGTTCCCCGGGGCGGTGGCGACCCTGACCGCCCTCATCGGCGCCGGTGTCACGTTGGGACTGGTGTCGGGGGCCATGGAGGGCGCGGCGCGCACCAAACTGGTGCCGGCCGACCTCAACCGGTTCTTCATCTTCGGGGCCTACGGCTCGGACTCGCCCGATCGGGGCGAGTTGACCAAGCTGGCCGTCGAGAAGGCCCGCCGCCTCCACGACCGGTTCTCGGCCGACCAGGTCTACGTGGTGGGGGACACCCCCCGCGACATCGAGGCGGCCCAGGCGGCCGACGCCGTCTCGGTCGGGGTGGCCACCGGCAAGTACTCGGTGGACGAGCTGGCCGCGGCCGGCGCCACCCATGTGCTGGCCTCCCTGGAGGAGACCTTCCCCGGACTGTGAGCTCCGTCCCCGGGCGGTGACCACTCGGGGACGATGGCCTTCCCCGATCGTGACGGACCCGGGCGGGGGGCGCGACTAGGGCGTCACCAACTCCGGCTCGGCGTCGGCGCCCTCGGGGTCCTCCTGCAATCCCGCCCGCAGGCCGGTGAAGGCGACCACGGCGGCGACGGCCATGACGATGGCCATGCCGTAGAGCACGCTCCGGGTGGCGTAGGCGAAGTCGAGCCGGATGAAGTGGGGGATGGTCTTCGCGCTGCCCCCGCCCTGGGACTGGGAGATCTGCGAGGCGGTGTGGGCCGCCTGCCCGGCCGGCACGCCCTTGGCCTCGAGCGAGGTGGTCACCCGGGAGCGCATCTCCGAGACCGAGATGGTCCCGAGGATGGCCAGACCGAGGCTGGCCGCGTAGTTGCGGACGGTCTGGGTGATCCCGGTCGCCTCCCCGTAGGAGAGCCGGGAGGCCCGATTGACCGCATCGGTGCTCGCCGGCCCGAGCATGAGCGCCCATGCCCGCCCCGGCCAGGACCACGAACCACTCCTGCTTGTGGAAGCTGAGCTGGGTCACCTTGCCCCGCCCACAGGTAGAAGCCCACCGCGGCCAGGACGCAGCCGATGACCACCGGGCGCTTGGCCCCGCCCCGATCCAGCATCCGCCCACCGATCTGAGCGGCGATGACGAAGCCGATGAAGAAGTACAACAGGAAGAGGCCGGCATTGGAGGCGGTGTCCCCGAGGGAGATCTGGGCGTACTCGCTGGCGAAGAAGAACACCGGGACGAAGGCCAGCATGGACACGCCGAGGACCATGTTCTCGACCAGGAAGGCGCGGATGCGGAAGATGTGCACCGCAATGAGCGGTGACGCCGTCCGGAGCTCCACGAAGTAGAACGCCACCATGATGACCAGGCCTCCGGCGATGCAGAGCCAGGTGCCGGGGTTGCCCCACCCCCAGAGCGTCGACTGCTGGAATCCGAACACGCTGAGGCGCGACGCCGGCGGCGATCAGCACCGCCCCCCGGTAGTCCATGCGGGCCGGCTTGTGCACGGTCACCGGCTTGGCGATGGCGATGAGCACCAGGGCGATGATGGCGACCGGGATGTTCACCCAGAAGATGGCCCGCCAGGTCCACTGGGTGAGGTAGCCGCCGAGGATCGGGCCCACCGCAGTGAGTCCGCCGGCGATGCCGAAGAAGGTGGCCAGGGCTTTGCCGCGCTCTCGGAGGGCGAAGGTCTGGACCACGATGGCCAGGGCCGCCGGGAACATCAGGGCGCCACCCACGCCCTGGATGGCCCGGAACGTGACGATCCAGGCTTCGGCCGCGCCCCCCTTCGGGGTGAGCCCGCACATGCCCGAGGAGGCGGCGAACACGACGACGCCGATGACCACCATCTTGGTGTGGCCCACGGTGTCGGCCAGCCGGCCGCCGAAGGCGAAGAAGGCGGCCAGCGACAGCAGGTAGGCGTTGACCGCCCACTGGACACCGGTGGTGGTGAGTCCGAGCTCCCGTTGGATCTCGGGCACGGCGATGGAGACGATGGTCTGGTCGATGAAGGTCATCGACACGGCGAAGATCATCGCCGCCAGGATCAGGTTTCTGGGGGCGCCACCCCCGGCATTGCTGTCAGCCACGATCTCCCTCACCGGTGCTTCGTCGGATCCGCTGGTCAACCCCGGCGGTCACTCTAACGCCGCCCGGCGGCCGCCGGCCTGATGCTCGGCGGTGGCGGCGTCGGTCCGTTCGCCACCGTCAGCGGCCGGGCCGGCGCGGGTCACGGGTCGTCGGGGTCGCTCAGCTGCCGGGTGACCCGGGCCGGGTTGCCGACCGCCACGACATCGGCCGGAACGTCCCGGGTGACGACGCTGCCGGCTCCGATGACGCTGTTCCGGCCAATGCTCACTCCGGGGAGGACGATGACCCCGCCCCCGAGCCAGACGTTGTCCCCGATGGAGATCGGGCGGGCCGACTCCCACTTGGCCCGGCGGGCCTCGGGGTCGATGGGGTGGGTCGGGGTGAGGAGCTGGACCGATGGTCCGATCTGCACGTCGTCGCCGATGACGATGGGGGCCACGTCCAGTGCCACCAGGCCGAAGTTGGCGAACGTCCGGGCCCCCACGAACACCCGGCCCCCGAAGTCACAGTAGAAGGGCGGCCGGATCTCACTGTCGGCGCCGAAGGCGCCCAGCAGCTCCTCGAGCAGTTGCCTCCGGTCGGGATACGGGGCGGCGAGGTCGCGGTTGTAGCGGTCGAGCAGGCCCACCGCCCGCTGGTGTTCGGCAACGATCTGCGGCTCATCCGCGAGGTACGGGTCACCGGCCAGCATCCGTTCGTACTGGGTTCGCTCATCCGGGGTGGGTGACGGAGGGCTCACGGTCGGTGCCCCGGCCGGCCCGGCCGGCCCGACACCCCCGGCGGGCCCGACACGCGTGATGGCTCCGAAGCCCTGGCCGGCCCGGAGGACGGCCAGGATCCCCTCACGCCTTGAACAGGCCCCGGGCCCGGTCGATGCGCCGCAACTGGGACTGGTTGGCCAGCCACTCGCTGGAGCGTTCCAGCCGCTTCTGGTCCGGGGCGTGCCGGCTGCCCTCGGGCCCGGTGGTCTTCGCCCCGCATCGCCGGCAGACCGCCATCCGTCCGTTCGTCTCGGGCGCGTGGTGCTCGTCGAGTTGGCCTCCGACCTGTGCGGCATCCGGTGAGGTCATGGTGCTCCCTTCGCCCGGGCCCCCGGTCGCGGTGGCCCACGGGGTGGAAGGATCTCAGCCGGCTCGGAATGAGCGGACTCGCCTTCCGCTCCACCTTACGCCGTCCGCGCCGGTGGCACCGCCGGGGGTACCCGCCGCCCGGTGACCGAATCAGACCAGGCGCCGGTCGGTGGCCCACTTGGTGAGCTCGTGCCGGGTCGAGAGTTGCAGCTTGCGCAGGACCGATGACACGTGCGACTCGACGGTCTTGGCCGAGATGGTCAGGTCCCGGGCCACTTCCTTGTAGGTGTACCCGCGGGCGATGTGGCGGAGCACCTCGCGCTCCCGCGGCGAGAGCTGGTCGAGCTCCGGGTCGTGCCCGGCCCCGACCGCGCCCGGATCGGGGCTGTGGGCGAAGGCGTCGAGGACGAACCCGGCCAGCCGGGGCGAGAAGACGGCATCCCCCAGTCGCACCCGGTAGACCGCCTGGAGGAGCTCGGGACCGAGGATGGTCTTGGTGACGTAGCCGCGGGCCCCGGCCCGGATCACCGCGATCACGTCCTCCGGGGCATCCGACACCGAGAGGGCCAGGAACTGCACCTCGGGGTGACGCGGCAGCACGCCCTGGAGCACGGCCTGGCCGCCTCCGCCGGGGAGGTGGACGTCCAGCAGCACCACCTCGGGGGTGCGCTCGTTGATCAGCTCGACGGCCGCCTCGACCTCGTCGGCCTCGCCCACCACCTGGACGGCGTCCCCGAGTTCCGCCCGTACCCCGGCTCGGAACACCGCGTGGTCGTCGACCAGAAAGATCCGCGGACGTCCGCCTTCGCTCACGTGAGCTGTCCCCGGCTCGGCATCGACAGTTCGACCTCGGCGCCCTGGCCCGGCGAGGACCGGATCGTCACCGACCCGCCGAGCCGCTCCACCCGGTCCCGGATCGAATGGGCGATGCCCTGGCGGTCCCCGGGCACGTCGTCGGGTTCGAAGCCCCGCCCCCGGTCCCGCACGAACATCGTGGTGGCGTCCGGTTCGACCTCGGCATACAGCGAGACCTGCGGGGCGCCCGACCACTTGGCCGCGTTGACCGTGGCCTCGCGGGAGGCATCGAGCAGCGCCCGCAGCCGGTCGTTCAACTCGCAGTCGCCCACCACGACCACCTGGACGGTGATGCCGTGATCCGCCTCCACCTGCCGCTGGAGCAACCCGACCCCGTCGGCCAGGGTGGTGGCCTCGTCGCCGATGGTCCCGGGCGGGCGGCCCTCGAAGAGCCACGAGCGGAGCTCGCGCTCCTGCGAGCGGGCCAGCCGCACCACGTGCTGGGGATCGTCGGCCGACCGTTGGATGAGGGCCAACGTCTGCAGGACCGAGTCGTGCACGTGGGCGGCCATCTGGGCCCGCTCCTCGGCCAGGGCCCGAGCCTGCCGCTCGGCGATCAGGTCCCGGACCAGGCTCAGCCACCACGGCCCGAACACCACCACGATGGCCGCGATGACCAGCAGGGCGCCGCCCACCGGTCGCAGTGCCGCCCGGGTCGGGTGTCCGACGATCAGGACCAGCACCCCGCCGGCGCCGATGGCCGCGCCGAGGGTGATCCGGAGGATGAGCGGTTTCCGGCCCTGGCGCTCGGTGCCGCTGTGGAGCATGGGGAGGAGGTCGTCGTTGATCCACATCCGCTCGGGCTCGCTGGCGTTCCGTCGAATGAGGATCACCGCGCCGACGGCGAGGAAGACCGGCCAGATGAACGACCCCACGTAGCCGACGTGGAGGACGGCGGCCAGGATCTGGATGACCACCACCAGCGGGATGAGGGAGATGACCGTCCGGATGCCGCGCCAGTCGGTGATGGCTCGCGACAGGATGGTGGTGCTCTCGCCCTCGAGGGGGAGGAGCAGCCAGGCCACCGCGTAGACCAGGACGCCGACGCCGCTCCCGAGGGTGAGCAGCACCACCGCGATCCGCACCAGGGTGACGTCGATGCCGGTGGCTTGGGAGACGCCCCCACACACGCCGGCCAGCACCCTGACCTCGGAGCTCCTCCGGAGCGGCCCTCGGAACCGAGGGTGGAAGTGGCCCCGGTGTCGCAGGCGCCGATCGCGGAGGCGCTCCCAGTGCTCCCGGCCGGTCGGCCCCCACCCCGGGTGCCCCCACGCGGGGTGCTCCCGGCCGGCCGGTTCCCCCGGGCCGGGGGCCGCCGGGTCCGACGGGGGCCGGGGCGTGCCGTCTTGGGCCGGGCCCTGGCCCGGATCGGTGATATGGGCGATACACGATGATCGCGCACCCGACCACCGGTGGCCATCAGGGAGAACCCTGACCGCTCGGGGTGGGATCAGGGTGGGACCAGGGTCATACCGGATATACCTGGGTAGCCGAACCCTGCAGGCTGAGGGTATGGAAGACACCACCCCCCAGCCACCCGAGTCCGAACCGTCCACCACCGGATCGAGCGGTGCCCCCGGCGCCACCCACCCGGCCGACGGTGCGGGCGCCGGGCCCGACACGCCCACCGCCACCGACGCCGGCACGGGGCCGCCCGAAGAGCGCCTGCACCGCAGTCGGCGCAACCGGATGGTCGCCGGGGTCGCCTCAGGACTGGCCGACTATTTCGACGTCGACCCCACGTTGGTCCGGATCGGGTTCGTCGTCCTCACCCTGATGGGCGGACTGGCCGTGCCGCTGTACGTGGCCGGATGGCTGTTGATCCCCGAGGAGGGAGCCGAGCTGTCGATGGCCGAGGACCTCCTGGCCCGTGAACGTGTCTTCTGAGTGGCCTCGTCCACCCACCCGCAGCAACCGAGAGGAAGCATGATGCGCTATCGATGGGATCCCATCTACCCGGGCGGCGGTCGCCGGTCCACCCCGAGCACCGACACGGCGCTGCGCGCCTCCGATGCCGAGCGGAACGAGGTGGCGGACAAGTTGTCGCGACATTTCGCCGACGGCCGCCTCGACCAGATCGAATTCCGGGCCCGACTGGACCGGGCCATGGGGGCCACCACCCGGGGCGACCTCGACGGGCTGTTCGACGACCTCCCGCCGCTGGGGGACGAGGTCGAGCCGGCCCCCCGCCGCCGTCGGCGACTGGCGCCGGTCGCCGTGGCCATCGCCCTCTTCGTCCTGCTGGCCTCCGCCGTCGGTTCCTCGTTCACCGTGATGCGGGTGCCGTGGGTCCTGCTGGTCGTGATCGGCCTGCTGTGGTGGCACCGGATGGGGCATCACCACCGAGGCCACCGGTCCCACTCCGGCTCCGATCACTGACCCATCGCCCGACGGTCGTCGACCGGACCGCGCCACCGTCGTAGAGTGTCCGGTCGAGACACCGCGAACCGGGCCCGGCTCCGACCTCGCTCCGCCGCCCGATGTTGTGGCACCGGTACTGACACCGAACCGACACCGAGGCCACCGAACCCGCCGACATCGCCGACCGGCATCACCCCGCCCATAACCGCAGCGAACCCAACGCGTCCAGAGAGGATGGAGATGGCTACAACCGAAGAGGTACAGGTGGCGGCGGCCCAAGCCGTCGACCTGGTCAAGACCTACGGCAAGGGGGACGCGGTGGTCCGCGCCCTCGATGGCATCGATCTCCGGTTCGAGCGGGGGGAGTTCACCGCCGTGATGGGCCCCTCGGGATCGGGCAAGTCGACCCTCATGCACTGCATGGCCGGGCTGGACAATCCCACCTCGGGTCGTACCTTCGTCGGCGACCAGGAGATCGGGCTGCTGGACGATGCCGGCCTCACCCAGATGCGCCGCGACCGGATCGGCTTCGTGTTCCAGTCGTTCAACCTGGTCCCCACCCTCACCGCCGGAGAGAACATCACCCTGCCGGCCGATCTGGCCGGGGCCAAGGTCGACCCGGCCTGGTTCGACTTCCTGGTCGACCAACTGGGCATCCGTGACCGCCTCTCCCACCGTCCCTCCGAGATGTCCGGCGGGCAGCAGCAACGGACCGCCTGCGCCCGGGCCCTGATCGGCCGGCCCGACCTGATCTTCGCCGACGAGCCCACCGGCAACCTCGATTCGAACTCGTCGACCGAGATGCTGGCCTTCCTGCGCCGGTCGGTCACCGAGTTCCACCAGTCGATCGTGATGGTCACCCACGATGCCCGGGGCGCCGCCTTCGCCGACCGGGTGGTGTTCCTGGCCGACGGCAAGGTGGTGGGCGAGCTGTCGGCGCCGACCGCGGACTCGATCCTGGAGCAGATGAAGCGGTTGGGGAACTGACATGTGGAAGGTCACGGTCAAGGGGCTCCTGGCCCACAAACTGCGGCTGGCCCTCACTGCGCTGGCCATCGTGCTCGGGGTGACCTTCGTCTCGGGAACGCTGGTCCTCACCGACACCCTCCACAGCACGTTCACCACCCTGTTCGGCCACGTCTACCAGAATGTCGACTTCGAGGTCCGGGGGAAGGCGGCGTTCGACCAGAACTCGGCCACCGGCGGCGTCTACCGCAACCCCATCCCCCAATCGATCGTGACCACGATCCGTGACGTGCCCGGCGTCGGGTTTGCCGAGGGGAACGTCACCGGGCCCGCCCAGTTCGTGGCCCGCGACGGCAAGGCCATCAGCAACGGAGGGGCGCCGACCCTCGGGCTGTCCTTCGATCCCAACTCCCAACTCTCCGCGCTCACCCTGGCCGCCGGCCACGCACCGACCACACCGGACCAGGTGGTCATGGATGCCGGGACGGCGCAGAAGTACCACTTCGCCGTGGGCGATCGGGTGCGGGTGCTCCTCGCCGGCCCACCCCAGACGTTCACCATCTCGGGAATCGTGAAGTTCGGGAACGCCGACAACCTGGCCGGGGCCACCCTGGCCGCCTTCGACCTCCCTACCGCCCAGCGGCTGTTCGGTGACGTCGGCAAGTACGACGCCATCGATCTGCTGGTCAAACCGGGGGCCGACAAGGCCACCGTGCAGCAGGACATCGCCCGGGTCCTCCCTCGGGGGGTGGAGGTGGTCACCGGTCAGACCGTGGCCGACGAGCAGACCTCCTCGATCAACCAGGCCCTGGGCTTCTTCTCGACCGCCCTGCTGGTCTTCGCCTTCATCTCGCTGTTCGTGGGCGGGTTCACCATCTTCAACACCTTCTCGATCATCGTCGGCCAGCGGACCCGTGAGCTGGCCCTGTTGCGGATCGTGGGAGCCAGCCGGCGCCAGGTGTTCCGCTCGGTGCTGATCGAGGCGGCCATCATGGGCGTGGTGGCCTCGCTGGTCGGGCTCGGCCTCGGGGTGCTCGGGGCGCTGGGCCTCGAGGCGCTGCTCAAGGGGTTCGGGATCACCCTGCCCTCCGGGCCCCTGGTCTTCGAGACCCGGACGGTCATCGCCGCCCTGGCCGTCGGCGTGGGCGTGACGGTGGTGTCGGCGATCAGCCCGGCCCGACGGGCGGTGCGGATCCCTCCGGTGGCCGCCCTGGCCGACTACCGCGCCGAGCAGGAGGAGTCGTCGCGGCGCCGCATCGTGGCCGGGAGCATCATCGCCGTCCTCGGCGTGGCCGCCCTGGTCTGGGGCCTGACCGTGCCCAAGATCCAGCTGGTCGGGCTCGGAGCCGTGGCCGTCTTCATCGGCATCGGCATGCTGGCGCCGCTGGTGGCCCGACCCCTGTCGAGCGTGCTCGGGCGTCCGTTGGCCGCCCTCCTCGGCATCTCCGGTCGGTTGGGACGCGAGAACTCCATGCGCAGCCCGCGTCGTACCGCCCAGACCTCGTCCGCCCTGATGGTCGGGCTCGCCCTGGTGGCCACCATCGCCGTCTTCGGCGCCTCGCTGTCCCGGTCGGCCACCAGCAGCGTCGACCAGGCGGTCAGCGCCAGCTACATCATCACCCCGTCGAGCCAGGCCAACGGTGGGTTCTCCAACTCCGTCGCCACCGTGGCCGCCAAAGTGCCCGGTGTGACCGCGGCATCGTCGGTGTACAGCGGGGAGTTCGAGTTCCAGCAGTCGTTGTCCAGTCTGACCTCGGTCTCCACTGACCAGTTGGCGCAGACGGTCATCCTGCGCATGCAGGACGGTCAAGGCGCGCCGGCGCTGGCCGCCGGCCAACTGCTCATCGACACGACCACCGCCAACAACAAGCATCTCTCGGTGGGGTCGAAGGTGGCGGTCAGATTCGCGGAGACGGGCCGCTCCACCATGCGGATCGGCGGCATCTTCAAACCCAACTCGCTGCTGGGGAGCTTCGTGGTGGGCGACGGGTTCTTCCTCTCCCATTTCGACAATCCGCTGCCGGTGGCCGTCCTCCTCCGCACCGATCCGACCTCCTCCACCGTGGGCAGGGCCGTCCACGCCGTCCTCAAGCCGTATTCGAACCTCAAGATCCAGACCCGGGCCCAGTTCGAGAAGTCCCAGCAGATGCAGGTCAACCAGCTGCTCGGCCTGGTGTACGCCCTGCTGGCGCTGGCCGTGGTCATTGCCCTCATCGGGATCGTCAACACGCTCCTGCTGTCGGTGTTCGAGCGCACCCACGAGATCGGGCTGCTGCGGGCGGTGGGCATGAAGCGTCGCCAGGTCCGGGCCATGATCCGCTCCGAGGCGGTCATCCTGTCGGTGTTCGGTGCCATCATCGGCGTCGTGGTCGGGACCGCCCTCGGCATCGCCTTCGCCGCGTCGTTGAAGCAGCAGGGCATCACCGACATCGTCGTGCCCGTCACCAGTCTGGTCGTCTTCCTGGTCCTCTCGGCGGTCCTCGGGCTGGGCGCCGCCTCGTGGCCGGCCCGCCGGGCCGCCAAGCTCGACGTGTTGGAGGCGATCGCCACCGACTGACCGCCGCCCACCGGAGCGTCGGCGGAGGATCCGGGACGTGCCGGTCGGCCCGTCGAGCGGGGCTCAGGTTCGGTGGGCGGCCTCGTGATCGAGGAGCCACGTCTTGCGATCGAGCCCGCCCCCGTAGCCGGTGAGCTGCCCGTTGGCGCCGATCACCCGATGGCAGGGAACGATGATGCTCACCGGGTTGCGCCCGTTGGCCAGTCCACAGGCCCGGGCCGCCCCGGGGTTGCCCACCCGGCCGGCCAGGTCGCCGTAGCTGATGGTCTCGCCGTAGGGGATGACCTGGAGCTGGGCCCACACCCGGCGCTGGAATTCGGTTCCCTCCAGCCGGAGGGGGAGGTCGAACGCCGACCGCGTTCCGGAGAAGTACGCGCTCAGCTGGTCGGCCACCTCGATGAACCAGTCGTCATCGCGGTGCCGGTCCGGCGCCGGCACCGGCACGTGGCGCTGGCCCTCCATGGACACGCCGGTGAGGAACCCGTCGGCGGCGGTGAGGGTGAGCGGCCCGAGTGGGCTGTCGAGGGTGCTGGTGATCGGGGGGGTCATGGGGTCTCCTGGTGCTCGGATCGGACGTTCGCTCACGCAGCCGGTGGCCAGTGATTGACGGGGTGGTCGGTGCTGGCCCACAGGTACTGGACGGCGTAGGCGCGCCAGGGCCGCCAGGGGGCGGCGCGTCGGGCCAGCGCGTGGGCCCCGGAGGGGAGGCCGACGGCCTCGGCTCCCCGGCGGACCCCGAGGTCGGTGACCGGAAAGGCATCGGGATCGCCGAGCGCCCGCATGGCGGTGATCTGGGTGGTCCAGGGCCCGACGCCGGGGATGCCGGCCAGTGTGGCCAGCGACTCGACCCGATCGCAGCCCGGTCCGAGGTCGAGCTGTCCCGAGCTCAGCGCCCCGACCAGGGCGGAGAGGGTCCGGCGCCGGCCGGCGGGGAGGGCGAGGTCCGCCCGGACCAGCTCCTCGGGTGAAGGGAACAGGTGGGTGAGCGATCCCTCGGGGTCGGTCACCGACGGTCCATAGGCGCCGACCAGGCGGGCGGCGTGGGTCCGGGCCGCCCGGGTCGACACCTGCTGTCCGAGGACGGCCCGCACGGCCAGCTCGCTTCCGTCCACGCAACGGGGCACCCGCCGGCCGGGGGCCTTGGCCACCATCGGGGCCAGGTGGGGGTCGGAGGCGAGGAGCTGGTCGATGGCCATCGGGTCGGCGTCGAGGTCGAGCAGCCAGCGGCACCGGGCGATGGTCGTGGTCAGATCGCGGAGATCGGCCAGGATGGCTCGACAGCTGATGTACTCGGGGCCCGGAGTGAGCTCGACGATGCCCGGCCCGTGGGCCAACCGGAGCGTGCGCCGGTAGGTCTGCCCCCGGACCTCCTCGACCCCGGGGACCGCGGTGGCGGCCAGATGGCCGAACAGGTTGTCGGGGCAGAGTGGCTGGCGGAAGGGCAGCCGGAGCACCAGGGCTGGTCGACCCCGGGGCGACCGGTCGGTCCGGGTCGATGACCCGCTTCCGCAGGCGGGTGGGCGAGGCGGCGAACACCGACTGGACCGTCTCGTTGAACTGGCGGATGCTGGCGAAGCCGGCGGCGAAGGCCACATCGGCCATGGGCAGGCTGGTGGTCTCGATGAGGATCCGGGCGGTCTGGGACCGCTGGGCCCGGGCCAAGGCGATCGGCCCCGCACCCAGCTCCGCCATCAGCAGCCGTTGCAGCTGGCGCACGCTGTAGCCGAGCTGGGCGGCCAGTGCGGGCACGCCGGCCCGGTCCACCAGCCCGTCGGCGATGAGACGCATGGCTCTGGCGACCACATCGGCCCGGGCGTCCCACTCGGGTGACCCGGGGGTCGCATTGGGCCGGCAGCGCTTGCAGGCCCGGAACCCGGCCAGCTGGGCGGCGGCCGCCGACGGGAAGAAGCGCACATGGGCGCGCATCGGGGTCCTCGCCGGGCAGCTCGGGCGGCAGTAGATCCCGGTGGAGGTGACCGCGGTGAAGAACCAGCCGTCGAAGCGGGGGTCGCGGGAGAGCACCGCCCGGTAGCACCCTTCGACGTCTTCGATCACCCGGCCAGCATGCCCCAGAGGCGGGTCCCGGTCTAGCGGAAATACGACACGACGGTGGAGGGTCGGGGAGTTCCGGCCCCCTGGTCCGGTTTCCGCTCGCTCACCGGCCCATCGTCAAGGAACCGGGTGCGCCGGCCGATGAATTCGGGGTGAGGGGCTGGGGAGAGACGATCAGCGAAGAGGTCCGACTGGCCTGCATGGACCAGGTCAACCGTTCGACGCGCCGATCGGGCTTCGCCGCCCCCCTGGCCGCGGGGCTGCTGGTGGTCATCTTCGGGACCAGCGTCCCCCAGTCGAGGATGATCGCCTGGGCGGTGACGGCGAACATCGTCACCGGTCTGGCCGTCGTCTGCGCGGCGCTCTATCTGCGCCGGCGCCGGTTGGGCATACCGGTGCACCGGTGGATCGTGGGTCCGATCAGTGCGGGGTGCACCGGCCTGGCCTGGGCCTCGCTTCCGCTGTTCGCCTTCCCGTCCGCGGATCACTACGAGCTCCGGGCCATCTACCTGGTGTTCCTGTGCGGCATGTCGGCGGCCAACACGGTCGGATCCGCGGCACGACGCTCCTACTTCCTCCCGTTCCAGCTGGGGCTGCTCGTGCCCATCGATGTGGTGTGCCTCCTCGCCGACGACCGGCCGACGAGGATCCTGGGCCTGGTGATCCCGGTGTACTTCATGGTGATGATCGGCCTCCACCTGGAGGTGCACTCGGTGGTGCTGAGCGAGTTGCGGCTGCGGGAGAGCAACGCCCACGCCAACCAGCAGTTGCGGACGCTCAACGTGGAGCTGGGGGAGATCGCCCTGCGTGACGACCTGACCGGGTCGGCCAACCGGGTGGCCTTCGTCGACGCCCTGTCCCGCGCCGCCACCGAGGTCCGCGCCACCGATGGCGTGGTCGGGCTCCTGTTCCTCGACCTCGACCGGTTCAAGGTGGTCAATGACTCGTTGGGGCACCAGGCCGGCGACGAACTGCTGGTGGAAGTGGCCGACCGCATACGCGGGCAGCTGCGCGACCGCGACATGTTGGCCCGACTGGGCGGGGACGAATTCACCGTCTTGCTCCGCGACGTGCAGGATGCCGACGAGGCGATGGAGACCGCCCGCCGGATCCACGGCGCCTTCGAGGACCCCTTCGACGTCTCCGGCCGCCAGGTGCTGGTGACGGCCAGCGTCGGGGTGACGACGACCAGCGGGGCCGACGAAGGGCCCCAGGATCTCCTGCGTCAGGCGGACATGGCCCAGTACCAGGCCAAGGAGAACGGGCGCAATCGGGTCGAGCTCTTCGTCCCGGCGCTCCACCCGATCTCGCGGCGCCGACTCGATCAGGAGGGCGCCCTCCGCGACGCGCTCCTCCTGACGGTCAGGTAGTGGCCCACTTCCAGCCTCAGGTGGACCTGCTCAGCGGACGGGTCGTCGGGGCCGAGGCGCTGGCCCGTTGGGAGCATCCCGAACGGGGCCTGCTGAGCGCAGCCGAGTTCGTCCCCCTGGCCGAGCAGTCCGATCTGATCCTCGAGGTCGATGCCGCCGTGCGCCAGAGCGCCATCCGGGCCCGCCTGGCCCTGGCCGGCCAGGGGTGGGCGCCGGAGTTCCGGGTGTGGTGCAACGTCTCGGCTCATCAACTCACCACGGTCGATCCCATCTCGGACCTGATGGCCGAGCTCGATCGGGCTGGGTGTGACCCGGCGGGCATCGGGATCGAGCTCACCGAGACGGCGGTAATGGCTCATCTGGAGGAGGCGGCCCACCACATCGCCCAGGTCCGCAACTGCGCCGTCAGGGTGGCGCTGGATGACTTCGGTACCGGCCACTCGTCGCTGGCGCTGCTCCGCTCGATGACGGTCGACGAGTTGAAGGTGGACCGGAGTTTCGTCTCGGGGATGGTCGACGACCCACGGGACATGGCCATCGTGCGGGCCATGACCACGTTGGGTAAGGATCTCGGCCTCCGGGTGGTGGCCGAAGGCGTCGAGACGCTGGCCCAGGCCACCCTGCTCTCCGATCTGCGATGCGACCGGGCCCAGGGATTCCTGTGGTCCGCCGCCGTTCCCCTCGACGAGTTCCTGATCCTCAGTCGCTCGACGTTCGCTACCCGCACGGAACCCCGGGTCTCGCTCACCGCCTGACCAGACCCGGGTGACCGGCTCCAGCTCCGGCCCCGGGCGCCAGCCGGGTCAGCGGCGACCGAAACCGATGGATGGTCCCCGCAGCCGGTAGAGCTTGGCGTCGGGGGTGGCCACTTCGTCGAGCAGCCCGTAGGCCACGGCCTCGTCGGCCGAGAAGTACCGGCCGGCCGCCGCGTCGTCGACGATCCGCTCCGGGGGTTGACCGGTGGCCCGGGCCAGCCGGGCGCAGTAGGCCGCCCACCGTTCCACCTGGGCCGAAGCCAGTTGCTGGAGTTGACGGGCATCCCCCTCGACCGTGGCTCCCGGTTCGAAGAGGCGGAGACGGGCGTGGGGGGATGCCGTACGGTGGGAGCAGGCCGCGGCCACACCGATGGCCGGTCCTGCGACCTGGCCACGGCAGTAGGCGTGGACGGGGACGCCGAGGAGATCGATGATGTCGATCAGCATCAGGGCGGCGTCGGTCGTCCCTTCGCCGCTGTCGATGTGGAGCTGCACGGCCTGGTCGCCGGTGGCATCGAGGGTCATGAGCGCCACCCCCACGTCGTTGGCCGACCGGTCGTCGAGCCGGCCCGACAGCTGGACGATGCGCCGGTCGAAGAGCTGACGCTGCATCCAGGCCTGGGGGTCGGCCGGCTCGGGCCGGAGGTGCTCGGGGAACCCGGCATCGGACGCCATCACCGCTCCTCCGCCAGGGACCACCGGAGCTCCCAGCCGAGGGCCGAGGCGTAGCGGTCCACCGTCGAGAGCAGCACATCGGCGGTGCCCGTCTCCAACCGGGCCACCGCGGACTGGGACGTGCCCATCCGCGCCGCCACCTGGGTCTGGGACAGGCCGAGGGCCCGACGGCGCTCGACCAGGTCATCGCTCAGGGCCTTCCGGCGGTCAGAGATCTCCCGAAAGCCGGGGAACACCGGCTCGTGGCGCCGTTCGGTCATCGCATCCTTCTCGCAGTTCTGGCTGGTGGTTCTGGCCGGGTCATCCCCGGGACCGGCTCCGGGTGTCCCGGTGCCCGATATCTTCCTCATAGTATCTCACCAATGAGATATCGTGAAGAAGATAGTCCGGGGTGGAACCGCTCCACCCGCAATCTATTTGGAGGAAGCCGATGTCGCTGAGCCATGCGCTGATCCCCACCGTGGTCGACGAGACGGGCCGGGGTGACCGGGCCTATGACATCTACTCGCTGTTGCTGCGAGAGCGGATCGTCTTCCTGGGCCAGGAGGTCGACGACCAGGTCGCCAACCTGATCATCACCCAGATGCTCTACCTGGAGGCGCAGGATCCCGACAAGGACATCTGCCTGTACATCAACTCCCCCGGGGGCGTGGCCTATGCGGGCATGGCCATCTACGACGTCATCCAGCACGTGCGCCCGGACGTGTCGACCATCTGCGTGGGGATGGGCATGTCCGCCGCCGCCATGGTGCTGTGCGGCGGGACCCCGGGTAAGCGGCTGGCGCTGCCCAACGCGCGGATCATGATCCACCAGGGCAGCGCGGGGACCAGGGGTGCCCCGAGCGACATGGAGATCCAGCTGCGCGAGGTGCTGGCCGTCACCCACCGGATGGCCGAGATCATCGCCCACCACAGCGGGAGATCGGTCGACCAGGTGGCGACGGACATCGACCGTGACTATTTCATGACCCCCGAGGAGGCCATGGAGTACGGGCTCATCGACTCGATCATCGCCCCGCGCCGCGGGTTGTCGGCATCGCTGCTCGAGCAGGCGGCGTCGTGATCGGGCTCCGCCATGGCCGTCGGGGACCACTCGGCGGTGACCCGGCGGGCGCGGTCCTACCCACCACGAAGTCAGCGAACGGGTCGCCGGGAAGTCGTCAGGCGTTCGGGGATGCCCGTCATCGACGTCCGGCACCGCCCGGGCCACCGGGACTGCCACCGAGGCGGGCCGGTCTGCGCTGCCACGTGTCGAGGCAGTCGGAGGAGCAGAACAGCACCGTCTCGCCGTCGGGGTCGGTCGCGGTCTCGTCGGCGGTGGTGTGGGCCAAGGGCAGGCCGCAGATCGGATCGAAGTAGCGACCGGTCCCTGAGGTGTCGATGCGGATGCTCGAGGCGGTCACCGGCTTCTCCACACCTCGCAGGGAGACGTCCCGATGGGCGAGGGAGACGCCCCAACGAGGCAGCGCCTCCATCACCGACGGCACGGCGAGGGCCTCACCGCCATCGGCGAGATCGCACAGCCGGGCGGCGACATTGACGCAGTGGCCGATGTAGTCGTCACCCTCCATGAGGATGACGTCCCCCGAGGTGATGCCCGATCGGATGGAGACCGCCTGCATCGGGCTCGACACCTCACATACGACATGGTGCAGCTCGAGGATGGTGGCCAGCAACGGTCGGGTCTCGACACACACCAGCATGACCCCGTCGCCCAGCCACTTGGCGATGCGCACGCCCCGCCGAGCGCAGATGTCACGGAGGAGCGCCCGGAAGGCGCTGAGCAGCTCGACGGCACGCTCGTCTCCCTGGTGTTCGGTCAGGGCGGTGAAACCCTGCACGTCGACGAAGGCGAAGCTGCGATGCACCCGCACGCCACGATCCTGGCACACCGGCGGAGCAGCCACCTATCTCGTGGCCCCGTGGCATCCGGGCCATGAGCGGGTCGACGGGGGCGGCGGATGGGAACGAGGCATCGTCCCTGAGCGGGACACAGCGTCTGGGGGCACTTTGAAGGCGATCGACCCCCGTTGGGTCGGCACGGCTGGGTCACCCCACCTGCCACACGCGTCCCATCGACATTGAAACAGTTGCCGCATCGATTCGAGCGTACGGTCTCAGTCGGTGAATTGGGCCCCTACAACACCGGATCGGTGACCGTTATCGACCGGGGGCTATGGCACTTATATCTTGCTCAGGGGACAGACGTGGAACTGGTGGGCTTGGGCACCCACCATGGCCGGAAAGCTGAAGCACAGCTTCCACTCGATCCCGTAGCCGTAGTGCCGGGCGGTCAGGTCGTCGCTCTCGAATACTTCGAGGACCGAGGTATGGCGGGGTGGACGGTCGGACCAGAGGATGTACACCCGCCGGTACCCGGCGGCCTGCTTGATGATCTGTCGTTGGAGCAGCGGGGTCGGGGGCAGGTTGCCTTGCACGCCGGCAAAGAAGTCATCGCTCGGAAACAGTGGCACCACGTAGCCGTTCGGGTTCAGCCCGAGCATGAGGAACGCTGATGGCGTGCTGGTCAAGCTGGGAGGGATGGACGCGCTGAAGGTGTCGGATGTCCAGGCGCTGCGGCCCAGGCTGCCGGGGACCTCGGTGATCAAGGAGAGCAGCACGATCACCACCATCGCCCCGGCCACCAATTGGGATGCCACCCCGGCGAACTCCCGGATCGGGATCCGGGTTCTCATGGCCTGGAGGCACACGAAGATGGCGACGAAGGAGAGCATCTCGATGGGGACGAAGTAGCGGTAGAGCCCGAACTCGAGCACCCAGACCAGGTAGCTCACCACCACCGTCGCCATGAGGAAGCGCTGAGGATCGGTATCGAAGAGGCTTGGCCTCGACCGGGTTTGCCCGGCCTTGATCACCGCGGACACCACCAAGACGACGAGCAGCAGCTCCAGAAAGAACACCGAGAGCTCCACGAAGTTGGACTCGTTGACCCGGTGAGGATCGAGGGTCCACAGCACCGGGCCGAACAGGATGTTCGGGATTCCGTGCGGGATGAGATAGGCGTTGGGCGAGTTCGGGGCATAGGCGGAGTGGAAGTACTGGTTGAAGTAGGGAAGGACGGGGTTGCGGTACCTCGACCACAGCTCGTAGCCCCACCACCCATAGGTGACGATGACGCCGATGGCCAGGCCCCCGGCCGCGGCGGCGAACGCGGTGAGTCGGCGTCGGGTCCCCGGGGTGACGAGCAGGACCGCGACGATCACCCCCCCCCGATCGAGAGGCCCGAGGGCTTCAGGCCGGTGGCGACACCGGCCAGACCGCCGGCGAAGAAGACCCAGCGCACCGGATGCCTCGGAGCCCGGCCGAGCCTCGGGTCGGAACCGACCGACTGGATGCCGAGCAGGATGGCTCCCAACAACAGCGGTGCGATCAGGGTGTCGCCCAGGATGGTGCCCAGTTCGGCGAGCGCCTCCGAGGTGCACACGCCCAGTGCGGCCAGGCTCAACGCCAGCAGGCGCCGGGTGGTGAACTGTCGACCGATCAGGTACAGGATCGGAAAGGCCGTTCCCTGCACGACGGCGATCAGAAACGCGATCCATCGCGGCGAGAGGTGATTGACCGACAGGTAGAAGGGGATGTCGAGGAACGGACTGTAGTAGGTCTGGAGCTGGGCGGGCAGGATGTCCTTCATGTGATTGACCAGCAGCCAGTACGGGTCGAAGTAGTGGTAGTTCCGGAGGTCCCAGTCGACGTCCTGTCCGAGCACTTGGCTCACCCCGCCGTAGATCAGCGGGGAGGCGACGAGGATGGCGATCGTCACCGTTTTCCATCGTCGATCGTCCGGTCGGAGACGTGCAATAAACATCCGCCTGAACCTGTTGTGCCTGCCCACGGGGTCAGGTGCCGACACACCCAATGGGGCCGGGTCCGTGTCGGTAGTCATATCCAAGGAGTGTTCCACAAAGGCCAGAGCCCGTCCGAGGGGAATGACCGCGACCGTGGCTGATCGGCCCTTCGGTGGCGGCCCGCCGATCCGATGTTCGATGCATGGAGCACTCGGACGAGTTCGCCAAGGCGTGCTGAATCGACCATGATGGAAGGTAGCAGGGCAGACGAGTTCGGACCCTCTGGGCGTCCGTTGATGACATTCGCGATCGGGCCGCTGGCGCCGAGGGTGAGGCCAATTCCAAACTTGCAAGAATCTAAATCCGGCTCCGGGAGCATGATGCAGTTTGCGTGCGAGTGGAGCGTCAGGTCCAGGAGGACCGGTGGACAGTGACGACGCGGGCGCCATCGGGCGGTTGATCGCCAAAGACGAGATCATCGATCTCGTTCATCGCTATTCGTACTGCGTCGATCACCGGCTCTATGACGAGGTCGTCGAACTATTTACCGAGGACTGCGTGGTCGACTATGGACCGGAGTATCGCACCGTGCGATCCAGGGCTGATCTCCGGCGGATATTCGGTAATCCTGAAGGAGGATTCGCGGCAACGAGCCACCACAATGCGAACGTCCTGGTGACGTTCGAGGACCTTGATCATGCGTCCGTGCGCACCTCCGTGTACGCCTGGCATCAGCGGTCCGACGGGGTGACGCCTCGCTTGTGGGGCTACTACCACGACACAGTTGTCCGCCTTCCCGACGGATGGCGCATTGCCGAGCGGCAGCTCCGCACTCTAGGGACCGAGGATTGGAATGCGGTGATGCATTCGGCTCTCGAGGGCGAAGGTCCTTAGTCGGCAACCCCAAATGCATTCGCCAAAGCTCCCTGCCGGATCATCGGCGTGTTGACTGTCCCCGACCGGCACACGCAGGAGGCGAACTTCGGGACCGATCGCCTAGTTCGATGCGTACCTTCAGCGGCTCGCCACCGGCCAGGCCTTGAGTCGCTTCCGGGCCGTGCCGTTGTTGCCGAGGTGGAGGACGGCCACGCTGGCCGGGTGAACGGTGAAGGCGTCGAATGGCGGGCCGACATGCGGTCGAAGGGTGAGCAGTCGGCGGTCGCCGTAGCCAACCGGCGGGAGCGCACTTAGGACTTTCCGATCTCGTAGGACTCGGTGAAGATGTCACCCTGAGCCGCCCCAGATCCCGATTTGCCTCCCCCAGGCCCACGGAGCACAAAAGCGATTGCGACAGCTATGACGGCACCGGCGAGAGGCCCGGCCACGTACACCCAGTAGCCAGTGAAGGTCCTGCTTACCAGGTCGGGGCCGAAGGTCCGTGCCGGGTTCATCGAGGCCCCTGAAATCGGGCTTCCCCACAGACCCGCCAGGGCGATGTAGCCACCTACCCCGATGGCACCAAAGAGACCCACGTTCTGTGCCCCTGACGCCGTCCCGAGGATCACACTTACCAAACCTGTGGTGAGGAGTAGCTCCATCCAGAAGGCCGCCATGGTGGAATGACCGGCAGCGGGGTAGTTCGACCCGTACTTGGCCGACACGGTGATGACCTCATGAAGTACAAGGGCAGCCAGAGTCGCACCGATCAACTGCACGACGATGTAGCCCGGAACTCGTCGCCACTGGAAGTCCCGGCGCAGGGCGAAGGCGATGCTTACGGCGGGGTTCAGATGAGCACCGGAAACCTTTCCCATGAACAGGATGATTCCCAGGACCATGAGGCCTGGGGCCACGACGGCGGCCGTTCGTCCGATCGCTCCGGGGAAAGATTGACCCATCATGCCGCCCCCGGCAGCCACCATGACCAGGAGAAATGTCCCCAGTAGCTCAGAGAACAGACGACGCCATTCCTGACGGGGATCATCAAAGTCGCTGATCCGGTCGAGGATGCCCTGTTCGTATCGAGCGATCGGTCCGAGCGAGGGGAGTACTTCAGTGGTGGTCATGATCGCACCTTTCGCCGCATGAACCCCCGCACACGCATTCTTAGCAACGACGACTTCCGAGGGCAATCGGTTCTGCGACCGTTCGCTCACTGCGGGCCCGGGTCGTTCATCGATCGCCCACCATGGCCGCAGTCGGCCTCGCGTCCTGCCGTCGAGAACTCCCCTCGGGTGAGTTGGCGGGTGCACGAAGCGGATTTGTCAGCCAGGGCACGGGCCGATCGACTCTGATATCTTTCCGGACGCAGTAACAAGTAGTTCGTTGGGGAAGCCGGTCAAACTCCGGCACTGGTCCGCAACCGTAGGTGATGGAGCGTTGCTCTCATCACGAGTCGGGATACCGCCGTTCTACTCATTGAGTCCCTACCCGTCGAGAAATGCGGCAAGGACTCGGTCGGTCTCGGCGTCCGTCGTGGATGGGGAGGCTTCCGGGTCGTTGGCGCGGAAGCGAGGAAACCTCCAATGTCCACCAAGCGCATCTTTGCGCCAGCGATCCTTGGGATCTGTCTGACGCTCGCTGTTGTCGCGGCACCGGCGACAGCCCATGCCGCCACACCGTCAGCATCGACTCAGCCCGCCATCCCCCAGGTGGTGCCGGCGCAACAAGGGGCCACCTGGCTGGCCAGCCAGTTCACTCCAGAGGGGTACATCCCCTCGTCCACGACCCCAGGCACCGCGGACCTGTCATCCACGGCCAATGCCATTCTGGCCCTGGCCAGCGCCGGCGTCGATCGGAGCGTCGCGGAGAACGCCCTGACCTACATGGAAGGCAACGTTGATGCCTATGTGACCCTGGACGGCGCTGACGGCCCGGGCCAGCTCGCCCTCCTGATCCTTGACGCTCATGCGCTCGGGGTCGATCCGACCTCATTCGGGGGGACCAACCTCGTCGCTCGTCTGCTCGCCACCCAGCAGAGCTCGGGAGCCGATGTCGGCCAGTTCGGAACGGAAGATCAGGTCAACGACTTCTCGGCCGGGGTGTATCAACAAGGGCTCGCGCTCGCCGCCCTGGCCGGCGCCGGCGATACCAGCGGAGCCAAACTCAGTGCGGCCGACGCTTGGCTTCACGGTCAGCAATGTCCCGATGGCGGATGGACCAGCTACGAGAACGCCGACAATCCCTGCAACGGCTCGCCCGCCGATTTCGAAGGTCCCGACACCAACTCGACCGCACTGGCGATCGAAGGACTCTCGGCCCAGGGCAACCTGGGGGCGGCCGACGCCCGCAAGGCACTGAAGTTCATCACCCACGCCCAGGACAGTGACGGCGGTTGGGGGTACGAGCCCAACGCCGTTGGCGCTCCCGGATCCACCGACCCGGACTCAACGGCCCTGGTCATGCAGGCCATCTTGGCTCTCGGGAAGTCGCCGACCGAATCGGCACTGGATCACGGGACCGCCAACCCGGTCGCCGTTCTCGACTCATTCCAGATCACGTCGGGTAGTGGCGCCGGTGCGCTTCTCCTATCCGGGGATCTCAGGACCGAACACGCTGGCCACCTATCAGGCCGTGCCGGCCCTGGCCGGAGTGGTGTTCCCCGTTCGCCCTCACCGTGACCACTGCGACTCTCCCGTCAGGAACGGTGGGACAGAAGTACTCGGCCACGCTGAGAGCGAGCGGTGGCAACCCGCCGTATACGTGGTCCCTGCTGAGTGGTTCGGGAACCCTGCCGGCCGGGCTCAAGTTCGGCAAGTCGACGGGGGTCATCACCGGTAAGCCCAAGGGATCAGGAACCTCGGTATTCACCATCGAGGTGACCGATACCAAGACCACCTCGTTGCCGCACACGGACAACATCGCCTGGAAGGTCCTGTCGATCACAACCTGATCGGCAGTCGCCGACAGAGCTGACCAGCCGTCGGCGGTCGGTGAACCCATCTCGCTGATCGAGACCGTCGTTCACCCTGCGGCCGCCGATGGCTGGTCTTTGGCCGCCATCAGGAACCTGACTGATCGGACCCGAGTCATCATGAAAGGAGCACCCATGAGACGGTTCGCTCGTTTCGCGGCATTGGTCGCGGCGGCTTCGGCCGCGCTGGCTCTCGCCGGCCCTTACGCTCTCACGCCCTTCAAGGACGCCGCCGGGGCGGCAACCGAGGTCAGCGTTGCCTTCGTGGTCGACTTCGGTGGGGCGAACAAGGTGCAAGTCACCTGCGTAAAGGTTCCGAGCACGGACAATGAGTACCAGGCCCTCGCCGCATTCACGCAGCAAGAGAACGAAGAGACACCCACCTACAACGACAGCGGACTGCTCTGTTCCATCGGGGGGATCCCGAACAGCGGCTGCGGTCAGTCCGATGGGAGCGGATTCATCTACTGGTCCTATTGGCACGGGGACACGGGTGGCTGGGAGTACTCGAACACCGGGAGCCGGCGGCACCGTCCAGACCTGCAACGCTCAGGGGCAAGAGTGCGACGTCGAGGGATGGCGGTTCGAGGACCCGGGCAGCGGGAACCCCAATGATCCGCCGCCGGAGGCGACCGCGGACTACGCAGACATCTGCCCGACGACGCCTCCCCCGACAACAACCACCAGGGCTTCGCCACCGACAACGGCCGGGACGGCCGCGCCGTCGAACACCATTCCCAAAGCGACTACCCCGAGTCCGAGCTCGGGTGGAGGTTCCAACCCATCAGTCACCGGGTCAACGCAGACCACAGGGGTAAGTTCCTCGACCCAACCGGTGTCACACGGTGGATCGTCCCCAACGACCCCGGCCACGGCCAAACATTCGGGATCGCGGCCAGACACTTCTGCCACCGCAACCACCGGCTCGGAGCCAAACGTCAACATCCAAGCACTCGGAGGAACTTCCGCCCGAGGCAACCACGGAAGTTCCGGTGGTGCTGACTCCGTGTGGATCACAGGGGGCATCCTCCTTGTTCTGATCGCAGGCTCCGTCTATGGATGGCGTCGCCGAGTTCGGTCGCCGTAGGACGTCGGGTTCGATGGCTAGCCCCTTGCGCTGCCCAGGTCGGATCGGTCATTGACAGAGCAGGACCGACACGTTCGCGGGTAGGCCGCTATCGGCGAGCCTCGGTCAGGTCGCAGTCAACTGAGCCTCGAAAGCCTCGCGTGCCGTGATCGCAGAGAGCCTTCTGTCCGTGAGCCGGGCCGGAATGGCGCGCAGTGCGGTCGTTCGGATTCCCGTGAGAGGCAGACGGTGTTCAGCAAAAATGACACCCAGTTGGCGCGCCTCTCTGACCACGCGTCGGATCCGGCCCAGGCGACGCCGTTGAAACTCGCTCAGGGCAAGCGCAATGTCGGTGCTGACTGCGAGGCATTCGGCGAGCACGACGGCATCCTCTATGGCCTGGCATCCGCCCTGGCCCAGGTCCGGGGTCATCGGATGAGCAGCATCACCGATCAATACAACTCTGCCGCTCGTGATCCATTTCGGTGGCGGCCGGAAGTACACGGGAGTGGGCACCAGTGCGTCTTCCGCCGTCCGACCCAGCAGCGTGGGAACGGGCTCGTGCCAGGAATGAAAACGATCGAGAAGAAAGCTTCGATGATCGTTGATCTTCTCCCATTGGCCTTCCTCCACCCTGACCAGCGGGCTCCAATAGACGTGCCCCTCTGGTAGGGGAGCGGCCATGAATTGCAGGCCATCGCCGATGCTCAGCCATGCATTGTCAACGAGTCCGGGGGCCCTGACGACTCCACGCCACGCGCACAGACCCGAGTACCTCGGTGGGTCCTCGAGTGGGGCGACCGACTGGCGAATGGCGGATCGAATGCCGTCAGCACCAATAACGAGATCCGCTTCGACCGAGCTTCCGTCCTCGAATCGGAGCACCGGTTCTAGTGTGTTCGCTTCCAGTCCGGCGCATCGAGCACCGAGCACTATCGGGATGTCGTTCATCGCCGCCAGCAGTACCTTCTGGAGCTCGGAGCGCAGGATCATGAGATTGGCGTTTTCGATCTCACGAAGTACTGCTCCGCTGGAGGAGCGGATGGCGCCTTCGTCCTCCCACTGCCCACAGGCCATCACCTGGTCCTCGAGGTCGAGCCGGGCCAAGGCGGCCAGGGCGTTGGGCCAAAGGGACAGCCCTGCACCAACTTCACTGAACGACGTCGTCTTCTCGTACAGCAGAACCTGGTGGCCACGCTGGACGAGAGCTATTGCCGCAGTGAGGCCGCCTATTCCTCCGCCCGTGATGGCAACGTTCATACCCACGGGAATCGAGTTTGCCGAATAGCCAAGAGGGCGTCAATCGTGAGTGGATCGACGCGCGCCAATGCCGGCGGTAGAGAGATCCGACCGACCCCGCGCAGATCTGCTCGCGAGTCCGATGCCGAATCAGTCACGGGGGCTTCTACTGGTGGGTGACCGCCACCTGCCAGGCCAGGGCTCCTGCGGGGTCCCAGGTAAGGTCGATGACGGCGGGCTCGATGGATTCGATGCTCCATCCGGCGGAAAACGAGAGCCGAATCTCGTCTTGCGTCACCCGACGTGGCCCCCAGTCACCTGGCTGGCGGTCGCTGAAGCAGAGTAGGTGACAACGACCGCCCCGGGAGACCACTTCAGCCAGGCTGTCGACGTAACGCTCGCGCTCGCCGTCATCGAGGACGTGGAAGAGTCCGCAGTCGAGCACGGTGTCGAACTGTTCACCCAGATCGACGAGCCGAAGGGCATCTGCGACGAGGAAGCGCGCCTCCACGCCACGTTCGACCGACTTCGTCTTGGCCCGCTCGATGGCCCGCGTTGACAGGTCGACCCCCACCGCCTCGTAGCCGTGTGACGCCGCCAAGAGGGCGTGCTCGCCGGTGCCGCAACCGACATCGAGCACCCGGCCGACCAGCTGCCCGGCAGTGGCCAGGTGCTCGAAGGCTGGCTGGGGTCGCCCGATGTCCCACGGGGGGGTGCCGTCCGCGTAGCTGGCCTCGAAGTCATGGGGTGGACGGGGCATGGAAGCCATGTTGCCAGGGATCGACCGAAGGATGCCCGTTTTCGCCGGGTCGGCAGCGGCTGTCGCCGGTGACTGATCGGCGCCCCGGGGTGTTAGCCGGAAACTGTTGCCGTGACGCCGGAATCGCTATAGCTCACCGTGTAGCTCTCGCTGCCGAACTCATAGCTGGAGAAGGTGCCGCTGGTCACGGTGGTAGAGGTGCTACTGCCGACCACATCGAAGGCGGTTCCCACTGCCGGTGTCCCGACGGTGCCGATCTCCAAAGTCCCTCCCACGTTCACCGTGCCACTTTCGCCGGCCACCGAAGGCCCACTCAGCGTGCTGGGGGTATCGTTCGGTGCGCCGAACCTGGCCTCGTAGGTCCCGGAGCCGTCGAGGTTGAGGGTGGTGTCGTCCAGGGTGAAGGTGCCCTTATTGTCCAGGGTGCCCACATTGTTGAAGTCGGTCGCTGCCCCGCTTCCGCCACTGGTCTCGAACTCCATGTTCGGGGCGATCGTGAAGGTTCCACTGTTGCTGATGGTCTGGTAGGCCTTACCTTCGGTGAGGGTATTGATGGTGACCGTGCCAGCATTGGAGAAGGGGGTATTGATGATGTCGGTTCCCCCATTCGTGCCGTGGGCGTGGAAGGTCCCGTTGTTGGTGAAGTTGAAGTTCGACTCGTTGGCGATCTCAGCAGTGTAGAAAGAGGAAGTCGAGTCGAGGACCAGGGTTCCGTCATTGGTGACGTCGGTGGACAAGTCGACGACTGCCGGGCCGTCGGTGCTCGTGCCGCGAACGGTGACCGTCTGCCCGGCTGGGATGGTGCCGCTCAGAATGGACTGGGCGAGGAGGGTGTACGACCCCGATCCAGCACTGTCGATGAGCCCGGAGCCGTCGGTCAGCTGCACGGGGTGACCGGACTCGGTACCGCCCGACGCGGCGAAGTCCGCCGAGGTCAACCGGATGGTGCCGTTGTTGGCCAGGGTCCCGTCGCTCTGCGTGAATGTGGTGCCGGCTTCGCCGCCCCCGATCACGTCCAGAGTCCCCTTGACCGGGACGGTGAATGTGCCGTCGTTGATGATGTTGCAGGAGGGCTCCTCAGTGGTGGTCACCGTTCCGAAGGTAACGGTGGCCCCGATCTCATTGGTCAAGTCGGAACTGATGTCGACATCGGCGCCGGGGACACCTGAGACTGTGAAATCTCCATAGTTCTTGAGCTTCCGAGTAGTCACTGAATCATTGGATAGTTCGACATCGCCGCCGCCGGACCCGTCAAACAGGGTGAGGTTTCCATCGTTGGTGACGTTCCCGAGAAGAGTGAGCACACCCGAGGTGTTGCCCCCGTTCACGGTGAGGCTCTGACCCGTCGGGATGGTGCCGCGCAGGCTGTTGGTCCCGGTGGTGACGAAACTGCCGGTTCCGGCGCTGTCGGACAGGGTGGAGAATTGGGTGAGTTGCACCTGGTTACCCGACTCCGCTCCACCGGACTGGGTGAACTTCGCACCGCTCAGTACCAGCGAGCCGCTATTGACGAGCGTCCCGGCCATCTGATCGAACGAGGTGCCCGTGCCTTGATCGAAGAGGTTTCCCGTCGAGGCGACCGTGAAGGAGTCGTTGTTCAAAATGGCGACGTCAGTATTCTCTTGGGTGGATGCTCCGGCGATGCTGACCGTGCCGTCGTTGGTCAGATTCACGCCGATGTAGTCAGGCTGGTCAGTGGCGTCGAGGGTCTCGAAGGTCCCATTGTTCTTGAGCCAGACGTTGGAGCCGCTGCTGTCGATCTCCGCGTAACCGGCACCGGTGACCGACTGGGAGTCGAGAGCCAGCACCCCGTGCGAGGCGATGGTGCTGCCATTGGAGGTCAGAGTGAACACGGCCGAACCGGAGGTGTTTCCCTGCACGTCCACCGTCTGGGTGCCCGAGCTACCACCGAGGGTCAAGGTGTTGGCCGATGTGATTCCGGTGAGGGTTACCGTGTACGTCCCCGCCGCCGTGATGCAAACATTGGTCGATGAGGTCGGTACCACCCCGGTCGACCAGTTGGTGGCCAACGACCACATCCCGCTTGTGGCGTTCTTCCAAGTATCGGTGCAGACTTGGGCGGCAGCCAGATGCGCCGGCGCAGCCACTGCGTTGGGTGAGCCGATGCCGATCGCGCCACCCGCCATCACCCCGCCGACGACCAGAACGACCGAGAAGGCTCGGCCGATGTTCTTTCCCAGATGGCCAAGAGGTCTCATTGGTTGCCCGCTCCCCTGCTACCAAGGCCCGACGATGGTTCCGCCACGCTCACGTGCAAGGTAGCAACGGTTCAAAGAGGCCGCAACTGTCATCGCAACCCGTGCGAAGCGGACGGATGTTCGATCGCCACTACTCATGTTCCTCGCCGGATTGTCGCCCGGCAGTCGTGGCTAACACCATCGCAGTAACCACTCAGCGCGGTCACGCGCAGCCGCACCGCGGTGTGAAGATTCGATCGAGGAGGCGGCAGCGTTTCTCGCCGAATGTGTCCATGGCAGTCGGGCGAACTTGAAACGCGCGCCACTAACTCTGCCGACGCCGTATCCGTCTGGTCTTCCTACGGCCGGCACAGATCGAGCCCTGTCGATCACGGGTTTTTGGAGGCCGCTACGCATCGCGGTCGAGCCGCTACCCACAGTTGGGCGACTCGAGGGGTTCCCTGAACGGTTGGTCGCCACGGGAAGCGTCTCGATCTCAGGCCTCTTGGTCGCTGGCCCAGCGCTCAGCCCTGATCTTCCGCCCGGGTCACGCAGGTAGCCAGCGGATCAAGCCGCGAGTTGGCACCCGCCACCGCCCGATCAACAAAGGAGGCGGCCATTTGGGCATCCTTTTCGAACATGCACCAGACGATCGTTGCATCGCTCATCACCATTGGCTGGCCGTAGGCACTGGGAACATGCCAAAGAAAACCGCCGCCGTCCACCACGGCGCGGCCGAAGGCCTCGATCCATTCAGGCGGAGGCTGGTCGTTCAGACCCCATTCGACGGTGATTCGATGGAACCGTTTGGCCACCACCTCAACGTGGACGACGACCACCGTCGGCGCCGGCGGAGGTGCGACCTCTACGGTTCTTTGGACTTGGACCATCTTGCTCCTCGGTACCTGCCACTAGTGAATCAAGGCGACGCAGCACGACCCTGCGCTGGCTACTGCCCGAACCAACGCAGGGTCGCTGCGCCTCATGATCCACCGACAAGTGGGCGGTGGGAGCCGTCCATCGGATCGCTCCTTGTCTAGCAACCGATGATTGAACGGAACGACATGACATCCTGAACGCCCGGTAAACATTGCGTGGCCACGGAAGGCCAACGGTTCGATCGCCTCGATTCCGCGCCCCTCGCCGGTTCAGCGGACGCTGGCCAATCTGGCCGACCAGCACGTTCAGGGATCATCCGAGCCAGGGACCGAGGACCCAGTGAGTCGCGGTTCACGAGGTCGTTGGGCAATGATCCTCAGGTCATTTAGAGCAGCCGGCGACGAGTCGCTCCCCACCCCCATCTGCCCAAGACGAACAGAGCGGCCAAACAGAGCAACACGAAGAGCGTGGTGCCGGCAATCCGGAGCAGCCACTCGAATCCCGAGACAAAGCCACCGATCCCGTCATGCCACGCTTTGTCGAGACCCGTTCGGGGTGGCACGGGTGGAATCGGTCGTCTTCCGCTCTCCACTAGGGAGACGGTGAGAGTTCCGTAGGTGGTTTCGTTGTTGAGCACCGAAAGCTGGCCTTGGAGTTGTTCGATTTGGCTCTGCAGGGTATCGAGTTGGCTTTGGACCGACAGAATGTCGCCAATCGACGTCGCCTGAGCCATGATGGTCAGGTATTGCTGGCGGCTGGCCTGAAGTGCGGTGATACGGGCCTGGAGATCGACGTACTGCCCGGTCACGTCGGTTGACGTGGTGGTGACCGATGTCGCGTGTCCGGTCTGTTGCACCTCGGACACGGTCGTCGCGAAGGAGGGCTCAGGAACCCGCAGGACAATGGTCCCAGACGACGGAGCGCCCGACTCGCCCGCTCCCACCCGATCCTGACTACTGGCGACGAATCCTCCTGCGCCGACCGCGAGGTCGGTGAGCTTGGCCAGTACCGATTGAAGCTTCCCGTCTCCGATGGTCAGATCGATCGATCCGTTCGACTCGACTTTGGCCGACTGGCCGACTGATCCGGGCGGAAGCGGGGGCACGGACGGCGACGGTGCGGGGGCGCCCGCAGATGAGGAGCCAGCTCCAGTCGACCCCGTCGGTGACCCAGCCACTGTTCCGTTCGAGGGGAGCACGGCCGCAGATCCGGATGAGGCACCTCCGCGGACGGACGGACTGGCACCGGTTGTTGGTCCCGCGATGCCGCGAGGCGACGGATTCGAACCGGTACCCACCATGGATACGACGATCCCAGCCACCACCAGCGCTACTACTGCGGGGGCCAGAATCCATCGGCGTCGGCTACCGCTGCGGACCCTGACCCGTGGCCGCGACGCTCGAGTCTCAACGGTGGCAACGTGGGACGCGGCCAGGATCTGCTCGATCGCTCCCTCCGGAACCTCGATCGAGTCGGCCGCATCGCGGATTGCATCACTGAGGGCTTGGTCATCGATGACGGTCACTGGAGTACCCCCGAATCTGCATGATCATCGTCGGCCCGCGATTGCAGAGCCGGGTGGTCAGCGAGGAGCCGGCGAGCTTCGTGCAGGCGCGACTTCACGGTTCCTTGGCGCCGACCGATGGCGGTGGCAATCTCGCGCTCACTGAGATCGGCGTAGTAACGCAGAATGATGACCACCCGTAGGTGGAGGGGCAGGTCCTGCAACGCCCTGACTATGTCTTGGGACAGGGCGACACGGGTGGGGGTATCTCCGCTGGTCGACGCACCGGCCAGTTCCTCGTCGCCGGATCGGCGGTCCCGGTGGGGGATCTCGCGGCGCAGCTTCGAGTTACAGGAATTGACGACGATCCGGTAGAGCCACGGCTTGATATCCGACTGACTCGAGAGGGAACTTCGGAATCTCCAGGCACGCAAGTAAGCCTCTTGGACCGCCTCTTCTGCGTCGAAGCGATTGCCGAGGATCAGGCAGGCCGTGCGGAAGGAGCGTGGGTAACCCTCCTCAAGCCAAGCCTCGAGATCATCCACTCCGCACGGCCCTTCACCTCGTCACACCGGTCGTTCGACGGTCGAGCTAATTGCGCCTACCTCTATAGTGACTCTCCGAGGGTCAAGAAGGTTCGCGCCAATCTGGTGGGACTCTGAGGCCGGGCGGCACCCGTGGGGTAGCAGCTACAACAAGCCGAGACGCTCTGAAAGGGAAGCGATGTAGTCAATGTGGGCATCGACCGAGTCCAGGCCGAGGCCCATCGTGACTACCGACATGTGCGTCCCGCCGGCGTGGCGCCACGCCTCGACTTCCCTGGTGAGCTCGCCCATATCGGCGCCGCTGAGCGCCACATAGTCGCCGCCGAACTCATCGACCGACCTACCGACACGGGCAACGCGTGCCCGCAGCTGTGTCCAGACCTCCGTGGTGTGCTTGACGCCACCGCCGAAGAAGATGAACCCGTCAGCGAGCCGGGCAGCTCGATCGAAGGCCTTCTCGCCCGATCCGCCGAGCCAAATCGGAATCGAGCCTGCCGGCTTGGGCATGAGTGACGCCCGGTCAACCCGGTCAAAGCGCCCCGAGAAGTCCACGACGGGCTCGGTGAACAGGCGTCGTAGCACCTCGATCTGCTCCTCCTGCCGAGCCCCACGGGTATGGAAGTCCTGCCCGAGGGCCTCGTACTCGACATGGTTCCAGCCGACTCCGACACCGAGCCGCAGCCGACCCCCGGAGAAGAGGTCGACATCGGCAGCCTGCCGCGCGACCAGCGCCGTCTGGCGTTGCGGAAGGACCAGGATTCCGGTGGTGAACCGGATCCGGTCGGTGATGCCCGCCAGGTAGGCGAACATCACCAACGGGTCGTGGAATGGATCGTGCTCGGTATAGGGGCCCAGCAGTGGAGGCGACCGATCGGCATGGACGGCACCGAGTACATGTTCGTAGGCCAGCAGGTGATCAAAGCCCAGGTCCTCGGCCGCTCGGGCAAATCGGCGAACGGCGGTGGGATCGCCTCGAAGCTCGATCTGGGGGTACACGACGCCAATCTCCATGGGCCATAGCCTTGCACGGGCGAATCACACGTGCCCCGAGGCAATGGACCCGCTCCTGGGTGGTGCCGCCCACACCGATGCAGCCTTACGGAATCCTTAACCTCAGCTGTGATACTCCGTGGATGCAGGCGTGGCGGCCCAAACCGATCACCAGCTTTCGATCACGATTGGCCGTTCTGACCTCGATCGCCGTAGCCCTGGTCATCGTCGCGATCGCGGGGGTCACGTACGTCGGTGCTGAACACATCGTGTTCCAATCAATCGACAATACGCTCATCAAACAGTCGGTCAATGCCATCGGCCGAGCCGAGTCTTCGGGCGATCCTCTCGTCCGCAATGACTTCTACGGCAGCATCGCCTGGATCGTGGAGGCCGGAGGGTCGGCACAGGGCGACCCCCTTCCGGTCACGGCCGGAGTTCGACGGGTGGCCTCTTCGGGAAGAGGGACTTACTTCACCACGGTGAACCTGCATGGGATAACTGAGCGTGAGATCGTGATGGCGGTGCCGAGTGGGTTGACGGTAGAGGGGGTGAACGGCCCCTTCCCGCTCCCCGCGGGAGGGGCACTGCAGCTGACCACACCGCTGCAGGAGGTGGAGCGAGAGCTTGGCCTGCTGCGGATCGGCATCGTCATCGCGGCACTCGTCGGCGTTGGAGCTGCCGTCATCATTGGCTCTCTTGTCGCACGTCGGGCCATGCGGCCACTCGATGAGTTGACGGAGTCGATCGAGCACATCTCGACATCGCTGGATGACGCGGAACGTCTGAGTCCCGAATCTGAGGACGAACTCGGCAAGCTGAGGCGGGCGTTCAATCGGCTGCTCAATGCCGTTGATTCGTCGCGAGCGGCTCAGAGGCAGCTCGTCCTGGACGCATCCCACGAACTACGAACCCCGATCACGAGTCTGCGCACGAACATCGAGATCCTTCCGAGGGTGGCCGAACTGCCCGAGGACGACCAGCGCCTCATCTTCCAGGACATGCTCTCCGAGGTGGGAGAACTCAGCCATTTGGTCGGCAACCTGACTGAGCTCGTGCGTGGTGAACAGCCTCCGAGCCCAGTGGTGGAGTTCGCGCTGAATGAAGTGGTCATGAACTCGATCGCATCGGTCACCCCCTATGCCCACACCCGTGAGATCGAGATTCGGACCATGGTGACCACCTGTTCGGTGGTCGGTCACCCCGACAAGATCGGAATGGCCGTGAGCAATCTCCTGAGCAACGCCATCAAGTGGGGGCCGACCGGAAGCGTCGTGGAGGTGAGTTGCTTTGACGGAGTGGTTTCAGTCCGAGATGAAGGACCGGGGATCTCGCCCGAGGACCTTCCGTATATCTTCGATCGGTTCTATCGGTCGAGTGCTGCTCGGGCTCTCCCTGGTTCCGGCCTTGGATTGGCCATCGTTGCCCAGGCGGTGCACGGAGATGGCGGCAGCGTCACGGTGGCGAATCGAGAGACCCGCGGATCCGAGTTCTTCGTAAGCCTTCCTCTCTCGGTCGCACCGACGAGTCCGGAGAGCGCCGATAGCGTCCCCTGACGCGTGAACGGCGGTTCAGGCTGAGCCGGGACGTTCGATCACCCATCGAGTGATTGCTTGGTGAAAGTTGATCGGAGTGGGCTGTGCCTCATGCGTGAACAGGTAGCGGAACCCGGCACGCTGCAAGGTTCGATTCGGAGCGGTGTTGAATGCATTCGGCTCGCAGTACAGGCGCTCGAGGTGGAGCATCTGAAAGTATCGGCGAACCGATTCCTTCACGAATTCAGCCCCGAAGCCCTGGTGTCGTAGCTCCGGACTCACGATGTGGAGGTGCATGAATGCTTCCTCCCCGAACACGATCCGGTCTGCTGAGCTGAAGCCGACCGTGCGACCGTCGAGTTCCCAGATCAGGGCCACGCCATTTCGGTCCTCGATCGGGAGGGCGTAGTCCGCCGTGTAGGCGGCGCGCCAGGCTTCCTTCGATGGTAGCGATGCCCGGTCGACCCCCAACTTGGTCAGATGCTCGTCCGATGAGTCATGGAAGTAGTCGATCCGAAGTCCCACCTCGGCAAGCTGCATCTCCCTCACGACGAGACGTGGCCCTAGCGGCATGGTCGTCAACGTTATCGATGAAACGCGTGACTATTCGAGTTCCTTCCAGTGAGGCCGCCGGAACAGACGAGCGAACCTGGCGCTGAGAGACGAACCTTCGTCATATTCGACGTCAAGATGCAGCACCGGGGGACCATCGGGTGCCGGCAGTGCCGCCGCTTGGTCATCCGACAGAGAGCATCGGACGGATGAAGTCGTGATTTCCGTGATCTGGTCACGTTTGACGAACCGATGACCCTTGTCGGTGCCGACCACGATCCCGTCAAACTCGTCCAGCTCGGGTATCTGCAGAACATGGACCACCTTGCCGAACTCGGAGCCGGTGGAGGTGAGTACGGGTGTGCCATTGGCGAGCGCAAGATAGGAAATCGGTTCTCCGTCGTCCATTGCAGTCTCCTCTGTGGCCGTCACTCCCGAAAACGGATACCAGTGACTGTACCCACCTGGCTCCACGGAACCGAAACGGTCGAGTCCGTCCCCCACCACGAGCTGGTCGAGGGCCCGGGGTCCTCGACGATCCAGCGACAAGGGGCGACGGCCCGCGCGCTCGCCCGGTGAAAGAGGCGCCGATGACTCGGCGGGACAATCCGGCTAACGCGCCACGCGGTAGTGGAGGTAGACGACTCCCGAGGTGAAGGTGCGGGATTCGACCAGTTCGAGATCCACCCGGCGCTCTCGCTGGGGAAAGAAGGGGAGGCCGCCGCCAACCAGCACCGGGTAGACCCTGGCCCGGTACTCGTCGATCAGACCCAACGCCGCCGCCTCGGCGGCGAGAGTGGCGCCGCCGATGGCGATGTCGCCCTCACCCGGTTCGGCTCGTAACCGCTCGATCTCCTCGGCCAGGCCGCCGGAGGCCAGGCGGGCATTGCCCTGCACCGCCGATAGCGTGGTGGAGAACACCACCTTGGGGAGGGGGTTCCAGATCGCGGCCCACTCGAGCATCGATCCGTCGAGCGATGGATCCTGGTCGGCGGTCTCCCAGTACAGCATTGTCTCGTACAGCCGTCGCCCCAACAGGTGGACACCGACCTCTTGTATCTCGTCGGTGACGAAGCCAAAGACCTCCTCGTCGGGCTCCGTCCAGCCGAACGTGCCGTCCGGCCCGGCGATGTAGCCGTCCAGTGAGACACCCATCGAATAGGTCACCCTACGCACCAGAAGTCCTCCTCGGGAACGGGTTCGACAGTACGATCGCCGGACGCCGCAGGACTCATCGCGGGCTCGCGGGACAGGGCAACGGTTGCCGGTTACGGCTCGCAATGCGGCTGAGCGGCTGAGGGCTGAAGAGCGGCTGAAGGGGATCGAACCCTCGTCATCAGTTTGGAAAACTGAGGCTCTACCATTGAGCTACAGCCGCGTGTTTGAGTCGATGGACTATAACACCGGGCTATTGAGCTGGGCCTTTGTGGCCTATCGGCCCACGCAACTGTGTGCTCTGGTGCTGGCGATCGACGGTGGTAGGCGCCTCAAGCGGTGTTCAATCGGCGGCGAGCGCCTCGAGATTCTGGAGGGTCGTCGTCATGGCGTCGATCCAGCCCTCGCCGCCCTGCGTCGCCTCCTTCAGCCACTCCGGTGAGGCGGTGCAGTCGAAGGTCTCGGTCACGACCGTGCAGCCAGATGTCAACGGAGTGAACTCGAAGCCCCACAGATAGTGCCCGGATTCGACGCCTTCGGCGATGCCCTCCGGACGAGACGCGGCCGCAGGGACCGGCTCCCAGACGAGCCGGCGACCGTCTTCGAAGTCGACGACATGGTTGCACATCTCGTACTTTCCCATGTCATCGCGAAACATGCTCATCGAGAAGACGTCACCGACGCGACTGAGCACCATGCCGGGCAGGGGTTCCCGCACCATGCCCGAGCCGTCGATGATCGGGTGGTTGGCGGTGTGGACGAGGAGGGTGAACAATTTCTCGGCCGGGGCATCGATGGTCCGGGACACCGAGACGGGCTGGCAGGTCTGACCGGTCACCGTGGTTCTCCAATCGTGATTCGCCGCCCGCGTCTCGGGCGCCACCATTGAGACGGAGGGAGCGTCGGCAATTCATCGGCGGCGCCGAACTTTCCGACCCGGTGCCTATCACCCGGCCAGCCCTCCTGGCTCAGTACGAGGTCCGGGGGGGATCGGTGTGGAGGATCCATCCAGCGCACTTCCACCCTTGACGTCGACGCCGGTTTGCCGAACGTCGAGATCCGCGGTCCCTACATGCTTCCAGCGCGCTCGACGTCGACCGTTCCGTGGCGGGTGATCAAGCACGCCCAGCGCGAGAGAGGTCGACGGCACACGCAGAGGGGTCAGACGGCGGGTGGTCGGAACTCCCTGATCGATCGCCCCACCGCGTCATCGCGGGCGGGGTCGGTCCCGTGCCCTAGTGGCCGGGCGCCGAGGGACCCCACAGCGGCGCATCCACCGTGAACCCCACGTCGGTGCCCCAGCGATTGCGGTAGGCCACCTCGTGGACGGGCCGGCGAGGGGCCACCCCCCATCTGCCGGTGGGATAGCCGAAGCTCACGCAGCAGGCCATCACCCAGTGCTCGTCGCCGGGCACCCCGAGGATGTCGAAGACCTCGTCCGGATGGAAGAACCCGAGCACGGCGGTGAGCGAACTGCCCACGCCCTCGGCCCGGGCCGCCAGCTGGGCGCTCCACACCGCGGGGAAGATCGAACCCCCGGACGGGTCGGCCTGGACGAACCCGAACAGGTACAACGGCACCTCCTCGAAGTGATCGGCCAGCCACTGGGCCGAACGCTGCACCTTGAGCATCTCGATGCTCTCTTCGGCTTCCGGATCCTGGGCGGCGGCGGCCAGTCGATCTGCGTAGATGGTCTTCCACAGCTGGTCGATGGAGTGTCGGTAGAGCGGTCCGATCTTTCCCACCACCTCGCGGTCGTCGACCAACATGAACCGCCAGTTCTGCGCATTCCCGCCGGTGGGGGCGCGGATGGCGGCATCGAGGATCTTGGCCTGCACGTCGAGTGGGATCGGGTCGGGCCGCACCCTTCTCATCGCCCGGGTCGTGTAGAGCGCCTCGCTGATGTCCACGCTGTCCTCCTCTAGGCGCCTCGACCCGCAGTCGGGGTCTGCGTCACCGGTACCGTATCCCCGCCCCGGGGCCGCATGGGCCCTGGGCCTCGCGCCTCGGTGCCCATCGACGGTGCTATGACCGTGTGATGGTGTCTGCGGCCGGCCGTTCGAGGGAATCGCGAGACCCGCGGGACCCGTCACCGGAAGAAACCTCCGGCGACGACCGTCCGTCCGGAGTCGAGGTGGGGGCGACCATCGAGCTGCGGACCGGTGCCATCGCCGCCGGGGGCGGCTGCGTGGCCCGCACCTCCGACGGTCGGGTCGTCTTCGTGCGCCACTCGCTGCCCGGCGAACTGGTGGTGGCCGAGGTGACCTCGGTGACCAACTCGTTCCTCCGGGCCGACGCCGTCGAGGTCCTCGAGGCATCGCCGGATCGGGTAGTCCCGGCCTGCGCCCACGCCGGCCCGGGCCGGTGCGGAGGGTGTGACTACCAGCACGTCTCCCTCCCGGTGCAGCGCCGGTTGAAGGCGGCGCTGGTGGCCGAGCAGCTGTCCCGGTTGGCCGGGCTGGACCGGGAGGTCGAGGTCGAGCCGGTGCCGGGTGGCCGAGACCGGGTTGGGGTGGCGGACCCGGATGCGCTTCGCGGTAGACCACGCCGGTCGGGTGGGACTCCGCCGCCACCGGTCACACGACATCGAGCTGGTCGAGCACTGTCCGATCGCCACCGCGGCGGTGGATCGGGTGGGAGCCGGCTCGGTGCTCTGGAGGGGCGCGCACCATGTCGAGGTCACCGCATCGCCCGACGGTGGCTCCGCCCTGGTCGCGGTCGAGACGGGCCGGAGCCGACTGGCCGGCCGACCATCGCTCGACGCCGGCCTGGTGGTGAACGGACGCACCCTCCGACGTCCCCACCGTTCACGATTCGACGTCCTCGGCCATCGGTTCGAAGTCAGCGCCGGGGTCTTCTGGCAGGTGCACCCGGGGGCGGCTACCCGTCTGGCCGAGTGCGTGCTCGACGGCCTGGACCCGAGGCCGGGGGAGCGGGCCGCCGATCTCTATGCCGGAGCCGGGCTGTTCACGGTGCTGCTGGCCGGCCGGGTCGGGTCCGGGGGCTCGGTGGTGGCCATGGAGCGCAGCGGTCGGGCCTGTGCCGATGCGGCCCGGAACGCGGCGGGGCTCGACCAGGTCGAGGTGGTGCGCTCGGACGTGAGCGCACCCGCACTCCGCCGTCACCTGGGCACCCCGGACATCGTGGTGCTCGACCCGGCGCGGGAGGGCGCGGGAACCGTGGTGATGGGGGCCCTGACGGCGATCCAGCCGGCACCGCGGCGCATCGCCTACGTGGCCTGCGATCCGGCCTCGTTCGCCCGTGACCTGCGGGTGGCGCTGGACGCAGGTTGGGAGCTCGGATCGCTCCGGGCCTTCGACATGTTCCCCATGACCGAGCATGTGGAGCTGGTGGCGCTGCTCGACCCTCCGGCACCGTCCTGAACTGGGAGTTCGGATCGGGGCTGCTACGGTCGGAGTGTGCGCAGTCGAGTGCTGGTGGCCACCGTGATGACCGCGCTGCTCGGTGCCGGCTGCGCCACCGGAGCGGCCTCCACCACCACGACGACCCGGGCACCACTGCCCGCCGGGCGGTATCCCTCCGAGATCGCCAAGCAGGTCTGTCAGCCCGAGGCGCGCCACGACATCGCCGAGGTGTTGGGGGTGACCGCCACCGTGTCCCATCCGAGCTGGGTCGACCACCGGTACTTGTGCCGCTACTCCTATCCGACCGGATCCATGCAGCTCTCGGTCAAGGAGCTGTCGAGTTGGTCGCAGACGACCGCCTACTTCCAGTCGCTCGCCACCCAGTTGGGCAAGGCCCGCAGCCTCCAGAACCTCGGGCAGGGAGCCTTCCAGGCCACCGACGGATCGGTCGTGGTCCGCAAGGACTGGAAGGTGCTGCTGGTGAACACGGCCGCGCTGCCGGCCCAGTTCGGTGTTCCCCCCACCCCATCTGAGGCGGTCGCGGTCACCGTGGCCGACGTGATCCTCGGCTGTTGGGCCGGGGACTGACCTCCGGGCGACCGTGCCCGCGCCCGTCTTCACCTACCGCCGCGGCTACCACTTCGACCTCGGGCCGGATGACCTCTGGGACCGGCTCGAGCGGTTGGATCAGTTCGAGAGCTGGTGGCCGTGGCTGACCGGATTCGGTGTCGAGGGGAACGGCCTGTCGACCGGGTCGGTCCTGAACGGGGTGGTCAATCCACCGGTCCCGTATCGGATGCGGCTCCGGATCGAGCTCGTCGAGTGCTCGCGCCCGGATGCCATCGATGCCCGGGTGGGCGGAGACCTGGTCGGTGACGCCCATCTCCGGTTCCTCAGCGAAGGCCCGGGGACCAGGGTCGAGGCGACCTGGACGGTCGAAGTCATGCAACCGGCCATGCGCCTGGCCAGCCGGATCGCTCGGCCGGTCCTCCAGTGGGGACACGACCGGGTGGTCGAGATGACTCTACGGAATTTGCCTCCAGAATTCGGGTACCATGGAGGTGGCAGCTGACACGAGGGAGACACCATGCGAGCAGCGATTTATGTGCGGGAAAGCCTCAACCGGGGGGACGAATCCAGCACCCTTGAGCGGCAGGAGGAACTGTGCCGCCAGTACGCCAACGCTTACGGGTGGGACACCGTTGGCGTTTATCAGGAGTGGTCCACCTCCGGATGGTCCAAGAGCACCAAACGACCCCAGTGGGAGAAGCTGTTAGCCAAGGTCGAACGCCGTGAGGTGGACGTGCTGATCGCTTACTCACTTTCCAGGCTTGGGCGGCGCGCTCGGGATCTGCTGGACCTTGACGACTACCTCAAGGACCACGACTGCCGCCTGGTACTGATCAATGAGAAGGTCGATACATCGACGGCGGCAGGAAAGATGTTCTATCTGATCGTGGCTGGTTTCGCTGAACTGGAATCGGACACCATAAGCGAGCGGGTGAAGTCTGATCGCAAGCTCAAGGCAGACAACGGGGTCATGCACTCAGGTGGTGCCAGGCGCTACGGGTACGAGCGGGATGGCAAGCTGGTGCCAGCGGAGGCAGCAGTAGTGAGGGACGCCGCCAAACGAGTGCTCAAGGGTGAAACCCTGGCTTCGATCTGCAAGCGTCTGAACTCTCGCAAGGTGGCGACCGTTGAAGGTGGCCCATGGTCCGGTGCGAGGCTTGGAAGCCTGCTCCGTTCTCCGCACATTGCCGGTATCCGCATTCACGACAACCGCCGGTTGCCAGGCGACTGGAAAGCCATCCTGAGTGAAGCGCAGTGGTCCGAAGTCTGCGCCGCTTTGGACAGTCGGAACGCCTGGTCCGGTGACCGCTCTGTCAAGCACCTACTAGCCGGTTTGATCCGCTGCGGTACCTGTGGGCGACCAATGACGGCCAAGACCATCCGCAAGGGTGAGAAGTCATTTGAGCGCTATGTGTGTGCCAAGCGGGAGGGTGCTGCGAACTGCGGAACAGTCGCGGTGAGCAAGCCGGATATTGAAGAGGCAGTGGTTCTGCGTTGGATAGCGGCCATGTCTTCTGCCTATCTGAAGCCGACCAGCGAAGAAGACTCCGTGAGCGTCGAAGACCTTGAAGCCGCCATTGCGTCTACCGAAGACCACATCAAGGCCCTGACCCACGACCGGTACGTGGTTGGGAAGGTGGACGCAGCTGCTTACGATGCCGCCTACGCCACCTTGAGCGCCGCATTGGACTCCGCAAGGGCCACCCGCACTGCAGCACTCGCAGCGACCCCTAGGACCGCTCCGTTGCCCGCTGGTGACGCTGACGCCCTGGCCGACTGGTGGAACGGAGCTAGCCAGCCAGAACGGCGGGCGGGTCTTGCTGCCGCCATCGAGGGTGTCCTTGTGAACCCTGTGATTCGGCGCGGTGGGCGAGTGTTCGACCCCAACAGGGTCAATATCGTTTGGACAACCGCCACCTATGAAGGACTGGCCACCAATCCGGATGGCTTGATCTTTGGAACGGACGAAGCTGGTAACTTGTACGAACTGGGAGCATTCCAAGCCATCGCATAGCGTTTAAACGGGAAGTAGCCATAGATGCATATGGGTTGACATGAGTGGACACATATGCGATATACTGGATAGTGAAGTTCCCCGGCTCTGACCGGATGAGAAGTCAACCATTCATCAGTAGGACCACTCCCCGAAAGTCTCCCACCGGGTCACCGGCAGGGCACCAGAGGCAGAGCGTCCGAACAGGATCGCACTTCGAAAATCTAATCATTTTCGAAGGGAGAGCTATGCCCGCTGTTACTGATTCCCCAACCGATGACCTGCTAACGGTCACGGAAGCCGCGCAGCTGCTGCGCTGCTCCGACCGCACCATCCGCCGACGAATCAAGGAAGGCACGATGCCTGGCCTGGTTCGCATCGGAATGCGCATCTACCGGATAAACCGACAGAAACTGCTTGAGGGGGAGTGATGAAGGTCGCTCCATTTGTTGGACAGGTACCAGAAAAGAAGCGTGGTCGTCCAAATGTGTGGGAAGGGAAACCAGAGCTATGAGCAACAAGAAGGAAGATTGGAAAGTCACGCTCGACAAAGTGAACCGGGTTACCAGCGCAACCGACTTACTCGTTGTTCCGTTGGATGGTGAGCGACTGCTCGTGTTCAAGGGTGGAGAGTTCTCTCTGAAGTTCAACGACCGAGGCAAAGTAATTGCGTTTCTAGATCAAGAGCAGACCAAGCAAGCGCAAAAAGCAGAGGTGAAGTGATGCCCGGTACTGGAATATCTCAACATCGGGGATCAGCGGTCCCGAGTTCAAATCAGCTGCTCGCCCATCTTCAACAATTGCAGATGGCGCTGGGGATTGTTGGTGGTGGAACGCCACAGTCGTATTTCATCGTCCGAGATTCGGCAGGACATCCGAGGGTAACGGTTGGTTGGTTGGGAACAGGCGACTACGGCATCCTGCTTAGAGATGTGCTCGGCAACATCACCGAATTGCTGCCGCTCTATTCAAACGAACTTACGGCGCAAGTTGGAACGAGCAGTTCATCGTGGGTCGATCTTGGGTTTCCGTCAGTGTCCGTGATCATCGGCGCGAGTGGTAGCGCGAAGGTTCGATGCAGTTCGTTTATATCCGTTTCTTCCAATTCCGGATCGGCTACCGGTTCCTGTGGCGTTTCCGTGGATGGCAATCCACCAGCTGGATCATTGGAAGGAATCTGCGGGCTTTCAATCACTCCTAGTTCTTCGCTAACGGTGGCCTCCGCTACGAGCACCACAGTTGTTGTCAATGACATTGAGCCGGGAGAACACACCTTCAAGGTCTTGTACTCGCTTCCGGTTGGCAGTATCGCCGCGACCTTCCAAGATTCGTATTTGCAAGTGGAGCCTTTGTGATGAGCACCAAGCCCAAACCCATAACCGTCTACCGGGACGGATTCAAGAACGACGGAACGCCAACACGATGCAAGGTGGTTATCTGGAAGTACAAGCACGGACGGCTGTACACCAACGTATGGGCTGACCTTCCGCACAATGGCACGTGGCCGGAACCGGCCGCTAGTGAGTGGCGCGAGTTGGCCCGAATGGCTGAACACCTTTACATCCGCCATCGGAGGACGTGGTCAACCATCACCCAGGCCCGGGACTCCGTGCACGTCACCGTGCCGAATGCACTGGTGGATCGTGTGGTGTCCGCCATGCTGGCATGGGACGATCCCTCCGAGGTGATCAGGCTCCGTCAGCTGTACGAGGTCAGTCCCGCCTATGACGACTTGGTGGCATCATGAGCAGCGAAGCAGACACCACCGGCTTTACCTGGTGGCCGATGTCCGGCGAGGAACTGCACTACTTGGCCACCTCGGAGCGCGCGGAGGTAGTACCGGATATCTGGAAGCAGAGCAACGGTAGCTGCTTGATCTACCCGGCCCGAACGCATCTGTTCATCGGCAAATCCGAATCTTGCAAAACGTGGATCAGTCTCGGAATCTGTGCCGAAGAAATCCGCGCCGGTTATGGAGCATTGTTCGTAGACATGGAAGACCAACCGGCCACGGCAGTGGACCGATTGTTGGCACTGGGCCTAACCGCTAAGGAAATCTCCGAGGGATTCCTCTACGTGCAACCGGAGGAACCGTTTACGGATGGTGCGCAATCAGTTCTCTATGAGCACTTGGACAACGCACCTAGAGATATTCGTTTCGCTGTCGTTGATTCGATGACGGAAGCACTCATGCACTACGGAGGTGATCCGGACAAAAGTACTGCAGTGGCCAACTTCTACCATTCGCTCCCGGACCGGCTGGCCAAGGAACGAGGCATTGCCGTCGTGACCATCGACCACGTACCGAAGAACGCTGGCAAGGGTGCCAGTGGTTGGGCCATCGGTAGCCAGCACAAGATCAGCGGCCTCTCAGGCGCTGCGTATGCCTTTGACGCTACGGACCGCTTCGGCCGGGGCATGGTGGGTGAAGTAACGGTGAATCTCACCAAAGACCGTATTGGTTACCTTCGACCGATGACGCTCTCGGATGATGACGAAATCGCGGCGGTAACGCTAACCTCGGATGGAAAGAACGTTACCATTGATACAGTGAACGCTCAATCAATCAACATGGCGAAGTTGGCAGAGAAAGAAGAGAAGAAAGCCAATCACTTGCGAGATGCTATCTATCAAGTGATCAAAAAGTCACCAGGTATCAACAAGTCAACAATTCGTGCAGAAGTGGGCGCACGATACTCGGACATCAATTCAACATTGCAAGCAATGATCGATGATGGATATATCAGAGTGGAAAAGGGATTGAAGAACTCATCCCTCTATTCTATTACTGGTGTGCCTCTGTAAAAGTTGGGTGCCGTCAGTTCTTCCCCTACCACCCCTTCTAAAGAAGGGCGGTGGGAAGTACTAACAGCCGTGTACCGTGACCTGCGAAAACACAGATTCCGAAATCAGGCCGGAACAACTGCGGAACCACTGCGCTTGGCCATAATTCGGGCCAGCGACTCAGGTGGGATCACGACCACAGAGCGATGGTTTACGGGGTCCCATTCCTCTACCGGCAGTCCCAAGTCGCGACGCCATCCATTGCGACGGAGGTGCGTGATTTCAGCTAGCTCAACGTTCATAATTGTCTCCCTTGTTCCCTCTCCTGGTCTATTCCATTGTACCCTGACACTCGCGTCATAGTCGCCCTGGGCGCTGGTAGTGCTCACTGTATTACGGCTTAGAACAAGTGCATTCACCTGCCATGGACGACAAATCGGGACATTAGGGTGTATCATTGGGTAGGTCAGTTGTTCTGTGAATTCGTCCGGAGTGACTTGCCAAAGCCTCTTTGGAAGGTGGTTCAAATATGTATCAAAACATTGCCGAAACGATGACGCTCGCTGAAGTTGCTGCAACCGTTGGTTGTAGCGAACGGACTATTCAGAGGTGGGTTAAGGAAAAGAAGTTCGTTCGTCCGTTGACGAGCTCCGGAATGTCCATGCGCTTCAATCGTCGGACTGTGATGGAGTGGGTCCGAGGTGCCAACGACCTAACGGACACGTTCCGCGAGCTGGTGGCCGCTTTGGACGCTATGGCGCGCGATCGTGATGAATCGGTGAGCGCTCGCAAGTGGGCAGCTGCACGGCTGGCCGATGTCAAGCAAGGTGATCCGAGGGCACTGGTGGCGATTGACCGAATGGCCGCGGCGCAGAGGTGACCGGTGGGACGCAAGCGGATCTACTTGTGTGGACGAATGACACACGCGAAGGGCAAAGACTTCGGTAAGGCCCAGTTCACTAAGGCAGCTGCTGACTATCGCGCCGAGGGTTTCGAGGTCTTCTCACCGTACGAAGAATCAGTGCAGGTAAGGCGCAACCGTTCGGATGCGTTGAGGTTTGACATCCAAGTGATGTTGGACGAAATCGACATTCTGTCACGTTACCGGGATGGAGATTGAGTAGGGCGTGTCGTTGTGAGGTCGCGGTTGCACATTGCATCGGCGTCGAAGTGTGGGATGAGGATTTCGACACCGAACCGGATTACGACGAACTGATAGCAAATGGCGTTATCTGAAATGAGGAACGAACCATGACGAGAGTTGAAGTTGGAAACGTTGGAGTTGTACGACATGAGAGTAAGCGTCTGAAGGTCCAAGTGATCAAAGTAGTTGGTGACGAACCTGTTCACCTACTGGTGAGCGCGACTGATGTTCACATCGGTGATTTTTGGATTCACGAGACTGACCTGGAAGTTCTGACCAGATCATGAACGCGGTGTGATGACACCGGAGGAACGGTCTGTGCTGCAGTCGATGGCCGACGAACTAACCGCGTTGACCGGTACTGAGGAACGTTTGAGCCTTGAACAGTATTACCGGCTCACGACGATTAGGGACGAACTGCAGACGATGTGCGAATTGAGGGAACCATGACGATTGCAGCTGACGATTTGGAACTGGCGATAACGCTAGAGGATTTCAACGCTTGGGATGACGACACACACGCTAAACGAATGCACTGGTTGTCGAACAACGGTTGGGATCTGAAGGCAAAGGTAATCAACGGGACACGCAAAAATGTTGAGGGAATGAAGTGAACGCCGGAATCACAATCATAAACGGAGTGCGTTACTACATCATCAACGCCGAAGAGTATGACGAACTGAGTTCAGAGTTCGCCGTTACTCAGGTTGTGTTGAAACAACCACGGAAACCTGAGAAGCGCGGATGAGCTTCAAACGAGGTAATCGAGTGATGCGGCGTCACGATGACATGAGCGGAACCGTCGAGACTGTCGATGGTGATCAGCTAGAGGTTTACTGGTATAGCTCTCAGTGCACATCATGGGTTCGTGCGAGTGCTGTGTACAACGCAAGGCAGTTCGACATGCGCAATCACTATGCGCACAGCCGGTTTAGCTGATGGCCAAAGGCGGATCAATGAAACGTGGCAAGTCGAAGTCGCACACACTCAAGCATCCGAGGGCTACGAAGTCACCGTGCCATCACAAGGGAAAGTTCAAGCCGAGGCAACCGGGCGCTGATTCACGATGGGAGATGGACATGCAGAGGTCGATCCGTCGTCGGTAGGAAGCCTAGGAGTGCCAGAAGCAAATGGTGTTCTCGACCTGCGTAGTGCTGTGCGTAGGAATCCTCACCAGACAAAGCGCATAACCAAAGCTGCGAGCTATAGCAATTCAGATAGATATGTTGAGTTAATGACTTTAGATCCCCCGGGGGATAGCGCCTTACATAGCGTTGTTTAGGACTCTGCGGTCACCAACCATTATTTCTCTGAGCGTTTAGGGAATCCCTTAAACTCCCTGGTCAGAGGGTTAGAAATCCAAAAGTACGGGGCGATTCCGGAACTGGCCGGTCGGAACGTGCAGCAAACACAAAGTGAGGTTAGTTAGTGGTATTGAACCCATTGAAGCGATGGACAAAGCGCGAAATTGGCCTGGTAAGTCTCCTGAAATTGAGGATGAGTTGCCGGTCAATGAAGCTGAGGAACCTGAAGACGAACGGGAAGACCCCAAGCCATTCGTCTATCTGTCGGCGCATGTACTAACGCCAATCGAGACAGCTGCACAGCTGTGGCACTTGTCTGTCGATGACCTACGCCAGAACGTGCCGGTTACCAAGGACGGTCGAGTTCGCTGGTTGGACGCGATGTCTCTCTACGCAGGGAATCACGATGGGATTGGTTTGGCGGCACAAGAGCAGTTTGAACCAGGGGATTCTGACCTGTGGGACATCAACTCACCAGGAACCAAACGGTTCGTGCAATGGGATAGTGCGATTGAAGTTGAAGACATGCCCGATGACGTAGCGGAGTCACTTGGGTTTCCTCCACCTGGTGGCGGTGAATGGCAATGACCAAACCCATTAATCCGAACTTGAACAACGTTAACAAGCTGGTTCGCCAACTTGGTGAGCTATCACCACAGGGTGCCGTGCTCGCTGGGATTTGCCGATCCCTGGCCGAACAGCTGGACACGGCCACCGGCTCCCACACTGGTACGCAGTCCATGGCGATCCCTGGCCTGGCCAAGCAGTTGCAGGTGTCACTAGAAAGCTTGCTTTCGTTGCACCCGGTCGGCGATTCGTTCATGGATTGGCTGATGAGCGATGAGGATTTCGACACAGAACACGAATACAAACAAGCCAAGGCAACTGAGCATGCATCTTCATTAATTCAAGGTGCGGCCTGATGTCGTTGCGTGACCACGACTGTGCTACCACAACCAAAGAAGTGCGGTACGCATTTAAAAGCACTGCAGCGTGGCTAGCTGCTCGTGCGGCACTGCGGGCTGGTCATCCGGATTGCCATCTTTGCGGTCGACCTATCGACTACTCATTGAAGCATCCACATCCCCAGTCTTTTTCGGCCGATCATCTCGACGGCTATCGAGTTGAGCAGCAGGTCGGAAAAATGGTGTGGGAAATCAAGAAGATCTGTTGCGACCTGGCTGGACTTCGCGCTGCGCACCTTGCCTGTAATGCCGCCGACAACCGGGGTAAGGGATTCCGGCCGTTGCCTCCGTTGGCGGAAATCGAATCCGAACCGTTGGTGCCTACGGAGTTCGTGAATCAGAAAACAGGTGCTCGCGAAACGTTCCTCACTAACAGTCACACCATCCTTTCTCCGGAATGGGTGGCGGCATGACCAGAGCAACAGCGAATGCGATAGCAGCGAAGCACCATCAGGCTCTGGTCGGTGCCCTGACCGCTGCGAGCGTGCCAGCGACTGCAGCCGTCCTGGTCGACGTTTACACGGACTCCGTGGACGACACGAGCACTCCGAGGGTGGCGGCACTGATTGACGAAGCTCCGAATTACGCCGACAACCTAGTCAGCTGGTTGGCACAACCGGATCAGGCCAACCAGGACCCTGCCGACGTAGCCGATCGCGTAGCGTCCGATGGATCGGTCAGCGCCGACACGGCTTCCTCGCTGGACGGCATCGAGGCATCTGGTGGAACGACCTACAACATCGTTCTAGATAGCGACAAGGCATGCCAAGCGTGCCAAGACGCTGCCGACGGCGGGCCTTACGACCTGGCCGACAAGGAAGGGCCTCGCACTCCGATCCATGGGAATTGCCGCGTGCTCAGTGGAACCTGATGCATCCGAGCGAAGCGTTACGGCAGAGCAGATCGCAAGGGTTGAACGGCACGTGGTGGCATTGGATATTGCACAGGCAATCCGCGAGCTGGAGAAGCAGGAAGCCAACACGATCCGGTGGGCAGAGGAACGCAGGGTGGCGGAAAAGAACCGGCTTGCCGAAATTCAAAGACGATGCCAGCAAGACCTGGCAACACTGCAGGCCGAACGTCTTGAGGATGAGCAGCGCAAGAGGACGCAGGGACGATGACCATCTACGACATGAACCAAATTGTTCCGGTTCGCCAGATGCAGCTGCAACTGCAGAAGGTCACGGTGGAACAGAAATCGGTAACGGTAGAGCGGAAGACTTCCGCGGCCTACGGATGCAGAGCGAAGACCACGCTTTCCTTTCCCAACCTGAAAAGTATTTGGTGTACCGACCACACACGAGCAATTGTCTTCGATTTCCAACCACCTCCACCACGGACCCGGTGGCAGGCATTCCGAGCACGGAGAAGCGAACGATGAGAACAACCTATTCAGGTCCATCGCTGATCGGTCTGACAATCCACCGAGATGGCCTACCGACATTCGATATCGAAGCATTCGAACAACTGTTGACGCAGGAAAAGCAAATGGGCACGCCCATTCGCTGGAAGGTGAAGGATCAACATGACTACAGCAACAACTGAAACGCGATTCCATGATGCGGAATTTGAAGTTCGCTCCGGCAAGAAGTCATCGGAGATGGTACTGACGGGCTACCCCATTGTTTGGGACCAGCCCGGTACCGTCTACGAGCGTTCCGGTTCGTATACTGAGTACGTCAAACCAAATGCGACACGCGGTTTGGAAGACTCGCGCATTGCGCTGTTGTACAACCACGACCGTTCCAAGCCCCCGTTGGCGTCTACGTGGGACCGCAACAAAAGTCTGACGTGGGAGGAAGATGATCACGGCGTGAAGATCCGCGCCGTGCTCGATAAGTCTCGACACGACTGCCACGACCTCGCCCAAGCTGTCCGGCCCGGGGATCTTGTCGAAGATGAGTTTCGCATTCAATCCTGGCAAGCAGGCATGGACCGATGGTGGCTCCGTCCGAACCCACTTTCGGTTCAGTAACTTGAGCGATTTTTCGGTAGTGGATAATCCGGTATACGAAGCGTCCAGCGTGGAAGTAGCGAAGCGTTCAATTGCACAGGCTGCGTATCTCGTGGACACGGCAGAATCTGAACTGCGTTCCGGTAAAACTTTGTCAAAGGCCACCATCAGCGCCCTGGTTCCGGCTGTTGGTTCACTGGTCGCAGCTGGCCAACATGTCGGTAACGCTCACAAGAATGTGACAGCGCTACTGGCGAAGCATGGCGTCTCGCTCAATGATGCGCAGACGCTGGCCTCGGATGGGTCCGGTTCCAACCCCAATCCAGATTTTGGAGACATCGAGCTTGGAGGGGATGGCGCAGTTGGGGGTGGCGTCAATGGGGGCAACGCTTGGGGTTCCGGTGGTGGCCTGGGAAACGGTGACGGTACCGGTTCACGCCACCTCACACCTGCACGGCGTGACCTGTTGGTGCTTTACCGGGAAGTGCTGGAAGATGAGGAACGGGAATCCGACGAGCGCCGCCAGATGGTGGCGGAAATCCTTGCCGAACTTCGCGCCGAAGATCGTGAACGTACAGACAAGTTGATCCGGGAGCAGGCCAACCGGGCTAAGGCGAAACCCGAAACCGGTGACGACCGGAAAAAGCGGATGGCCGACAACCTCGCGAGTCAACAACTAGAAGAAGAGGAACACGCATGCTATTCAAATCATCGAGTAACGCCAACCAGGTCGGCAATCAGCCGTTCGACACCGAAGACCCACACCAACAGCCGAACTTGTCGTTCCTGCCGTTCAAATCCATGCCCCACGATGCTTGGGTCACTACGTTGTGCCGTCTGTTTCCGATACCCAAGTCGGATATTCCGGAAAGAGGAATCGTGAACGTTAGGCAGCTTCGAAAGGATCGTGAGAAGTTCGTCAACGTGTGGATCGACCGATTTATCGCACGCGGTCCACACGTGAAAGCGTATGTCCTGTCGCACGACCGAGCAGCTGACATTACTGAACCGGCGCAGCTTCAATTTCTGGAAGTCACGCCGGACGGGATGCTACGGCGAGGGATCACGCCGACATCTGTGCACTACGCCGAACCAGAGAACGAAAGCAAAGAAGATTTGTCGGACGTGGCGGTTAGCCAAGTCGAGTGGACCAACAACCCACAGCTTCAGGCCGACCTACGAGAGCGGTGGCGGCTTGCCAGGCCAGCGAAGCTAACAACCGGAGAGTTGGAAGCGTTGCTAGCAAAGGTGAAGGACTGATTTCGAGGGAACGGCAGGGTTTTGGGGATTGCCCTGTGGGCGATCACTGATTCTCACGGATCGCGATCAGCGAAAGCCGCGGTCGGATAGAACCGGTTGCGCTCTCCTGCGGTAGTTGTAACTGATCAGAATTCGTGGGTCAAGGATCGATCGGGATGCGGCCCGGCCGACGGCAGAACAGCGGTGAGCTTCAGGGTGGGTCGTGCACTGCGGTGATCGAACGGAGGGGACGGACGCTGCAGCCGTCAGCCGGGCGTGATGCACCGTGTGCCCGAGGTGGGCCCCGGGCCCGTCCGTCTATGCACTGGCCGTCTGCGGGTGGCTCAGACCTTCTGCAGAATGACGTTGGTGGTGGCCAGGCTGAACTCCTCGGGATCGAACCCTTCGCCCAGCCATTCGGTGTACTCGTCGAAATCTTGGTGCTTGGGGTCGGAGACTGCCTCCAGCATGTCCGCGTATCCGTAGGCTCCGCCGCAGTCCTCGGGAGGACAGGATCGCTCGCCCTCCAGGCACACCGCAAAGGTGAGCCCCAAGGGAGTAGTGGTGGTGATGTCCTCGACCACCACCTGGTGCTGCCACCCGTCACCGAAGTCGTACTCGTAGCGGAACTGGCCTTCCTTCCCGATGGCCTTTTGAAGTGTGAACTTCTGCTCGTCCAGATCCTTGCCGAACCCGTCGTCGACGAGGGCGCCATAGCGCTTGCCGCCGATGGTGAAGCCGTGGAGGTGGGAGTCGGTCCAGCCCATGGCCACCTGGAGGATGTCGTGCAGCCGGGCCAGCCGGATGTCCGGGGGGACGAGCAGCCGTCGCCAGATGGGCGGATCCACCTCCTCCAGATCGATCCGGATCTGGAACACGGTCTGGGCCTTCGGGGTGGGCACGCCGTCACGATACGCGAACCGCCGATCGCCGTCACGACGAGGACCAGGGCACCGACCCCAACCTCCATCAATGCCAGGGTGCTCATGCCTTGGACGCCTCGGCCAGGCCAGCGTGCTCCCGCATGCGCCACGAGGGCCCCTTGATGTTGAACACGACCGCCTTGTGCATGAGCCGGTCGAGGATGGCCCCGGCCACCACCGGGTCGCCGAACACGTCGCCCCAGGCGGGCAGGCCCCGGTTGGTGGTGACCAGGGTGGGGTGGCCGTTCTCGTAGCGGGCGTTGACCACGTGGAAGAACACCCCGGCCCCCTCGGTGTCGATGGGTAACAAGCCCACGTCGTCGACGACCAGCACCGACGGTGCGGTGAACCCCCGGAGCTTGGTGGCGAAGTTCCCCTCCCTTCGGGCCTGGAGGAGGACCCGGACCATGGCATCGGCGGTCGAGAAGTAGCCCCGGTAGCCGGCCTCGACCGCCCGGGTGGCGAGGGCCACGGCCAGGTGGGTCTTGCCGCACCCGGGCTGGCCGAGGAACACCACGGGCCGGTTCTCCTCGATGAAGCGCAGCGTGGCCAGATCATCGACCAACTTCTTGTCCACCGACGGCTGGAAGCCGTAGTCGAACTCCTCCAGGCTGCGCACGTAGGGGAACCGGGCATAGCGCAGCCGGGCGGCCAGGCGCCGGTTGGTGGTGGCGGCCACCTGCTCGGCCATCACCGCGGCCAGGTACTCGACGTGGCTCCAGCCCTCCTTGTTGGCCCGGTCGGCGACCGTGGCGAAGCACTCCGTGGCCCGGCCCAACTGGAGGTAGCCGAGGTCGTCCTTCAGCTGCTCGTAGGGAGAGGGGGTGGTCACGGGCATGCCATCTCCCCGACGGCTCCGTAGCGGGCGACAAGATCAGGGGTGTCCACGTCGAACTCGGCGTAGGGCGGGGCTGGACGGGGGACGAGGGGTCCACTCACCACGTGCAGCGGGACTCTGGTCCGGCCGAGGGCCGCGGCCTCTGCGGCCTGGCGGTGGGCCGGGTCCCACACGTCGTCGTGTGGGGATGCGACGAGGTCGTGGGTGGCGACCGTCGTTCCGCCCCAGGTGATCTGGAGTACGCCCGAGTCCACCTCCACCCGGGCCCCGACCATCTGGCCGAGGCACTCGGGCGGGACCGAATAGCGCACGGCGTCCCACTCGATGAGGGGCAGGGCGACATGGACCCGGCGGGGTTCCCGGTGGGCGGTGTCGAACCTGCGGGGCGGGAGTGGCCGGAGAAACGGGCGCTCCGTGTCGAGGCGGTCAGCGGGGACGGCCCCGGTGGTCGAGTGCACCCGGCCGTTGACCCGGTTGGTCAGCCACACGCCGGCGGTCTCGTTCAGCTCGGCGATGGACGACGGAGGGCCGAGGACGGCCAGTTCCTCCAGGAACGAGACCTCGAGTCCCCGGAAGGGTCGCTCGATCTTGCCCTTGCGCTTGGCGTCCCCGGCCTGGCACGCCTTGACCTCGGTGCCGTGGTGGACGGCGAACTCGACGGTCGGAGGGTGCAGGCTGAATCGCCTTCCCTGCGAAGTGCCAAGCGCTCCCATCCGGTCGGTCCGTGACCGGTGGGGCACGCCGTCCAGCTCCTCGAAGTGTCGAACCAGGCCCTCGAAGGTGTGCTGGCGGTCGACCGAGGTGGTGAACCACCACGTCAGATATCTCGACCAGCAGGCCACCGCCCCGAAGCACCACAGCGTCTCGCCCAAGCCCCAGGCCTGTCCCCGGGCCGAGCAGTCCGAGAAGTCGAACTGGGTTTCTTCGCCGGGGGCCGTTTCGATGGGGACGGAGACCTGGGGGGCGGGCCGGAAACGGGGACCCCGGAGAGCACGGACCTTCCGGACCACCGACGGGTAGGAGCCGGAGAACCCTTCGGCGGTGATGATCTCGTGGACGCTGGTGGACAGCAGTCTCGACGGCGGCTCAACCAGTTCGGCGATCCGGGATCCCCAGCGCTGGTCGACCACCAGCGATGCTGGATCCGTCGTCCGTGCCGGGGGCGGGCCACCCTCCTTCAACCACTTGGACACCGTGGCCGGGTGGTAGTTGGTCTCGCGGGCGATCTCGGCGATCGTCCAGCCTTGGCTTCTCATGCCAAGTACGTCCATGTACTCCTCCTGGGTAAACATGGCAGTGGCTTCCTCCAGTGCTCGGTGTTTCGTCACCCGAGACGCTGGAGGAGGCCACCACTGCCGTGGTGGATACCGTTGGAGAAGTGCAACCTGTTCTAATCAACCGCGAATTTCAGTGATCGCCGATCGCGGGTTTCAGTGATCGCCCACATGCCCTGCCGGTCAATCGCATGGTTGTCAGTTTTCTCTTTCCTGGCAGCCCTGCGCATGCTCCGTGCGTTCCAGTTGCGCACGTTGAGCATGGACCAGTGCAGTATTCCCTTTCCAGCTGCACTGGTTCATTTCTCCGCTGCTCCGGTGTCAGGCTTCCGTTGAGCGCGAAAAATGACCTACCGGATTTACCTCCCGGTAGGTCATTTTCCTTTGATAACCATACGCAGACAGCTAGTCTGCTTCAATGGATCTCTACTGGATTGCGTGTGCCAACCTTGAAAGGCCGCATCGCCATGTGCTTAGCGTGGTAGTGAGGCGCTGGGTTGACGACGGAAGTGACGGCGGGACGTGGGAGGATACGACGACAACACTTTCGCAAGCCGAAGTGGCCGCAATGATCGACAACGGCGATGAGTTCAGAACAAGACAGAAGGGCGGAGGCGATGTTCTTGTTGTTCATGGACGTTGCTCGGAGGAATGCGCAGAAAAAACACTGCGGACGCGAGCAGATGATTTGACCACTGACAATCTGGACCATATTCCCTGCGGGTGACCGCCAACACTTCGCAGCTATGACGTTTCCTCAGTGGGGCACCGTAGCCGACCTGATGGCTGCTGTTGGTACTACCGGAGCCTTCGGAGTATCGTTGTATCTCCTGAATCAGCAGATGAAGGACCGGCGAGCAGAGAACGAGGCCAAGAAGGAAGCACAAGCACGTCGAGTGTCGATTTGGTCTGAAGGCGTTGTGGACGAAGACGCAACATCAGAGAAGCTGCTGGACGCCAGGCGCTATTTCATGCTCGCTTATGTGGTCAAGAATGGCAGTGACGATCCGATCTACGAGGTGCACGCTCGTTTGACGTTGGGTACGCAAGGCACTGTCATTCGCTATCTGGGAATGATGGGACCGGCTGAGACACGGCGGATTCGCGTGCTGGCAGGAAGATCCAAGCCAGTTGGGGACAAGTCGCCGGAAGTGGTGTTCACGGATGCCAATGATCAAACGTGGTATCGAGGCAGACGTGGTGTGCTGACTCGGCTGGCACCGCTTGAACGACCGGAACTGAGGGAGCCTGATAAGGGTGCGTTCTCCCGAATCGAAGATAATCCGCTTCTACATTTGTTGCCTGCCGGGGAGCCTCGTCTTGGGACCCGGATCTATTGGAACAAGTAAGACCTGACCTGAAACTCAACGTGCAAGACTGGCGGTACTTGTGCCCGATCAAACCACCAACCGCATCTGCCTATTTTGTGACCACCCGGCTAACTCGCGTGAGCATATCTTTCCTGATTGGATTAACGAGGTTCTGAGACCTGACGACGTAGGTCCGATTGTGTGTGAAATCGTTCAGTCGTCGCCCAACACCGAAACTTCGGTCTTTTCCTTTCCGGTTTACCAAGTAGCCGGACAGAAGCGGAGGATCGTGTGCGAGTGCTGCAATGGCGGTACGCAACGGGGATGGATGTGCGATTTGGAAGGTGAGGCTAAGCCGGTCCTTGAGTCCATGATCACCGGCGTTCCTTCGACTCTCATTCCATCCGACCAATTGATTGTTGCCCAATGGGCGGTAAAGACTGCGATGGTTGCTGAGTCGATGATGGAGTTCGACGCCACGTTCTCTAGGGAGGACTGCGAGTTGGTTCGTACGCAAGCTCGGCCTCCTCTACGACCGCGGGTGCTGATGGCGGCGTACGAGGGAGAAGGCCTTGTGACTTCCTACATGCGCTCTGTCGGTGACCTTCTGAGTGATGGAGACCCATTCATGGATCTCTACGTCCATACCGTCCAGATCGGCTGTCTCATTCTTCAGGTGCGTGGCACTAGAACGTTCCCAGCCACAGACAACATCTCGCTTAACCAGATCGCCAAGCCCCAGTTCTTCGAGATATCCGTCTTCCCGCCTGTCGAAGTCTGCCGTTGGCCTCCCAGGCGGATTCTCAACAAGGACTCACTCCGTGAGTATTCGGCGGCAGGGCAAACCCCGATTGTTGGTCCACCGGGTGCTTACTCTGCACCTCCTGTGGCTTAAGTGATTACCCGAATGCGCCGGGACTCAACTAACCACCGGATTGCGTCGATGGACCTCGCAGTCGGGTCGGCTGAGTGCACTCACCCTCCGCGCTCCCGACCCGGCCTCATCGAGCACGAACGTTTGTTCGTTGCTACGATCCGGAGCATGGATCAACCACGAGCACACAACGCACTTTCGAGCGTGACGCCCAACGGCAAAGAGTGGGATTACGTAGTCATCTGCCCTGGTACTGGCTGTGACGGCGCAATCGTAGAAGAGGGAACGACGCCAACGAAACACGCCGCCGACACGAAGGCGCTCACGCTGGTCGGGATGCATAGGCAGGGTGCCCTGTAGCTTCCCTAATCGTCCCTGGTCGGGGGTGGGATACCCAACCGTAGAGTGGTCGAGATGACCGTCGCCGGCTTTCGCCGGCGGATCGAGGCTCCCTAGTACTGGGCCTTGCCGTTGGTTTCGACCGTCTGGACCAGGGCCAGGCACATCTCGTCGGAGGAGCCGTCGCCCCAGGTCACGAAGCGGGGCGGGAGCTTGCGCAGCTGGGGCAGCTCCTGGCGGAGGGTCGGGTTGTAGGTACAGGTCACGCCGATCTTGTCCCCGGCCTGGGTGGGCACCGGGGTCTTCAGGGTGTAGGCCCGTTGATCGTTGAAGTCGTAGTTGGGGACGTCCAGCAGGGTCTGGGCCTGGGGGGTGCCCGGATTGAGCACGATCTTCATGGTCGCTCCCAGCAGGTGCATGTGCACGCCCAGCCGCATGATGGTCTCGCCGGCCGGGATGCCCCAGGTGCACGAGGTGGAGTCGCCGGCGGGTGGGTTGACGGGGTTGCGACCGCAGATGGTCTCGAGGGTGTCCACGAACCCGATGGCACTCTGGCCGAAGCGCTGACCGAGGTTGGCGAGGGAGGCGGCCCGATTGCACAGGGGACCGGTCACTCCGGCCGGGCACGGGATGTCCGGAGGAGCCGGCATGGGTTGGAGGGACAGCGGCTTGAGGGCGGTGGTCGACGGCACGGTGTGGAGCACCAGCTTGACCTTCACCGGCTTGTCCCCCCGCAGCAGGTTGTAGTGGACCTGCATGACCACCATGCTCCCAGCGGGGAATTTGACGCCGGTGCCGGTGGGCAGGATGTCCTCGCCGTGGCCGGGGGCCCAGGCGGTCAGCCACGGGGTCTCGTTGAGCTGGGCCAGGCCGGTGCCCGGCAGGGCGGTCTCGCCGAAGCAGGTCCACCCCTTGCCGCCGGCGTCGGCGGCCTTCGCCGCCGCCACCTCGTCCGGCGGCACCAGGAACAGGATGGCGTGGTGTACCTCGATGCTGTTCGGGTAGAACTGGCTCGAGACGATGAAGGAGTTCGTGGTCACGTTGGGATTGACCAGCGTGCAGTGGTAGTCGTCGGTGGCTCCCGCCGGCGCCTTGGGCGTGTAGGAGTGGTTGGCCTGGAGGGTGATGGTGGTGATCGGCGGGGCTGACGCGCCCGCCGTCGAGGCCAGGGCTCCGACGGCCGCTCCGGCGATGACCAGAATTCCGACGAGGGCCAGGCGCACGCTGCGGGGAGTCATGGGGCGATCTTAACCACGACCCGGGCGTGGTGGCGGGTCCTCTGCCACAAGCCCGGTCGGGTGGTGCCGATGGCGGATCCGGGCTGGCGCCACCGAGCCGCCACTTCGACCCGGTACTCGGTCACTCCCTGCCGCCACGCAGCGTGATGATCTCCCCACCAGTGGTGGGATCAGGTCCAGCTCAGGGGACGGTCTGGTTGACGGTGAACGACACCCGGCTCGGTCCGAACCGGGTGTGGACATCGAAGCGCCAGTGGCCGGAGGTGAGCTGGACGATGTCGCTGAAGTGGCCGGAGGCCACCCTCAGCTGCGGAAGGAGCTCGGACCGTCCTCCATCCAGGGTGGCGGTGACGACCGGTCGGGTCGAGGCGACCGCGGCCGGAGGCCCGTCGAAGATGAGGTGGAACTGGTTGACCCCGACCCCGCCCGGCTCGAAGTAGGTCTCCGCCGATCCCCCGTGCGGCAGGGCGGTGATGGTCAGCGAGGGCAGGGTGGGCAGCAGGGGCTGGCCGCGGGCCGGGGAGATCCACTGGCTGACGAAGGTGAGGCCGGCGAACAGGACCACCGGAAGGGCGACCGAGACGACCACACCGCGTCGACCACGGGCCAACCGCGGCCGCTGCACCTGCTCCAGTCCGGACCGGCCCAACCGGGCCAGCCGCAGGCTGTTGAGCACGACGATGACGCTGGACAGCCCCATGGCCACCGCGGCCACCAGCGGGTCGAGGAACCCCAGGGCGGCGAGGGGCAGGGCGGACACGTTGTAGCCCATCGCCCAACCGAAGTTCTGCACGATCACCGAGTAGGTCGAGTCGGCCACCGTGATGGCGGCGGGCACGCCCAGGAGGTCATTTCCCAGCAGGGCGATGTCGCTGTTGGCCAGGGCCGCCTCCGACCCGCTGCCGATGGCGCACCCGACGTCGGCCGCGGCCAGGGCCGGTGCGTCGTTGACCCCGTCTCCGACCATCAGTATCCGTCGGCCCGCCTGGCGCATGGCGGTCAGCGCGTCCACCTTGCCGCCCGGGCTCAGCCCGCCGACGCTGGTGGTGACGCCCAGCTCGTCACCCACCGTTCGCACCGCCGGTTGGCTGTCCCCGCTGAGGATCTCCGAGGAGAGGCCCAAGGTGGACAGCCGGGCTACCGCCGCCCCGGCCTCGGGCCGCACCGGCGTGGTGATGGCGATGGCTCCGATCGGCTCACCGTCCTGCTCCACCATGACCACCGTCTCACCCCGGTCGAAGCGGGAGCCGATCACCGGGCGCAGTGACGGGGGCAGGCGGGGGAGGTCGACCCGACCCACCCGGATGGTCCGGCCCCCGACCGAGCCGGTGACACCCACCCCGGGCAGGGAGTGGGCGTCGGTGGCCCGGAGCACCTCGGGCGCGGCGGCCACGATGGCGCCGGCGATGGGATGGTCGCTGTCCGCCTCCACCGCCGCGGCCAGCGACAGCACCTGGTCGTCGGTCACCCCGGGCACCCCGGCGGCGAAGGCCACCTCGGCGTGACGCTCGGTCAGCGTCCCGGTCTTGTCGAACACCACGCCGTCGACCTTGGCCAGCCGCTCGAGGGCGTCGCCGTTGCGGATGAAGATGCCCAGGGCGGCGGCCCGGCCGCATCCGACCATCATCGCCACCGGGGCGGCCAGGCCCATGGCGCACGGGCACGCCACCAGCAGCACGGCCAACCCGCTGAGCACGGCCCGGCCCAGGTTGCCGACCACCAGCCACCAGGCCAGGAAGGTCACCGCCGCCCCGAGCAGCACGGCCGGCACGAAGACGCTGCTGATCCGGTCGGCGATGCGCTGGAGCGGGGCCTTGTCGCGCTGGGCGTCGTCGACCAGCCGTTGCAGCCGGGCCAGCACCGACTCGGCGGCCACCGCATCGACCCGCACCACGAGCACGCCGCTCCCGTTGCGGGTGCCACCGGTGACGGCGGCACCGGGGCCGCGGTCGACCGGCAGGGGCTCGCCGGTGAGCATGGACTCGTCGACCGGAGACCAGCCCGACACCACGGTGCCGTCCAGGGGGAGGGCTTCGCCCGGCCGGACCCGGACCAGGGCCCCGATCGGGACGCTCTCCGGCGAGACCAGGTCCCCCTCCTCGTCGAGCGGCCCCGGCGACCACCCGCGCCCGTGGGGGGTCGCAGGGAGAGGAGCGAGTGCATGGCCTGGGCCGCCCGGGATCGGGCCCGGGCCTCGACGGCCCGGCCGGTGACCAGGATGGCCACGATGAGGGGGGCCATCACGCCGTGCAGCCGGGCGGCGAACTCCCCGCTGCCGCCGAGGTGGAGGTGGCGGCCGCCGAGGGCGATGGCCTCGACGGCGCTGACCGCCAGGGCGGCCAGGGTCCCGAGGGCGATCAGCGTGTCCATGCTGGTGCCGCCGTGGCGGAGCAGTCGGGCGCTGTCCCGCAGGAAGGGCCACCCCCCGGCGAACTCGACCACGATGGCCAGTACCAGCACGGTCCAGCCGGCGGTGGACGACTCGGGCCCGGCCAGGGCCACGACCAGGGCGGCCAGCGCCAGGGGCCACGACACCGCGGCCCGAAGGCCCCAGTGGTCGGAGTGCTGGCGGCGCTGGTCGTGCGCCCGGGCGTCGACGGCCGAGGCCGTGTAGCCGATGTCGGCTACCGCCCGGCAGAGCTCCTCGGGATCGAGGCGGGAGGGGTCGTAGGAGACGAAGGCCCGGGTGGTGGCCAGGTTGACCGAGGCGCTGGCCACCGCCGGCAGGCGGCCCAGTGACCGTTGGATCCGGGTGGCGCAGGCGCTGCAGTGCATGCCGCCGAGCTCGAGCTCGGCCGTGGTGAACTGGAGGTCAGGCAGCTCGACCCGGGAAGGGGTCCCCGTGGGTGCCGTGACCATCGGGTGGACGACCGCCCCTACCCGACCGGAGTGGCGCGGTAGCCGGCCTCGGTGACCACGGCGAGCAGCCGGTCAGTGTCCACCTGGCCCGGGTCGAAGGCCACGACGGCCCGGCCCGAGTCGAGATCGACCTCGGCCCGGATGACCCCGGCCGTGTCGGTGAGGGACTCCTCGATGAGGGCCGAGCACGATCCGCAGTGCATGCCGGTCACCGCCAGTTCGGCGGTGAGCTCCCCGGATGCGGCGGCTCCCGGGGAGGAGTGGTCGGGGGCGGGCGAGGGCGAGGTCACCCCGTCAGCGTAATTCTTCGCCGGCCCCGAGCGTGCGCCGGCCCCCCATCCGGCCGGTTCAGCCGTCCACCAGGCGCTGGAACTCCTCGTCCTCGACCCCGGCCGCCTGCTTGTCGGCCAGGTCCTCGAGCCACTGTTGGGCCGGCTCACTCTCCAGGGCGTCCACCATCTGCTTCGGGATGGCCCGCATCACGTAGTCCGGGGGCATCGTCGGGTGGTCGGTGATCCTTCCGGGCCATGGCCTGCTCGATCAGCGGCTCCCACCGGGCCGCCTTGGCCTCGGCCGCCGGCCTCGTCGCGCTCGATGAACTCGGGGAGCACCTCGGACCCGAACAGCTCGATCGACTCCATGATGTGCTCGTGGCGGTTGTGACCGGCCTGCATCACGAAGATGAGCTGGTCGACCCCGGCGGCCTCGTAGCGCCGGAGGAACTCGCGCAGCTGGTCCGGCGTGCCCACCGCACCCCGGAGGCCGGTGCGGTCACCGGCGGCCGCCTTGGCCCCGAGCGTCTCGTGCCGGGCGGCCAGCGCCGCCTCGGGGGAGTACCCCATCGACCCGCGGCGGCGGAGGAACTCCTCCCACACGTCGGTGTGGGCCGGGACGTGCTCGCCGAAGACGTAGTAGTGGGCCAGCGAGTAGCCGAAGAAGTTGGCGCCCTCGAGTCCCCGGGCCAGCGCATCCTCCTCGTTACGGGCGCACATCATCGGGGTGACGCAGGCCACCTGGGGATTGACGGTCAGGCCCACCGGGACGCACCGGTCGGCCAGCACCGTCGGCGTAGTCGTCGACCCACTGCCGGGCGTCCTCGGGTTCGACGAAGGCGAAGCTGAGGGCGCCGATGCCCTTCTCGGCGGCCAGCAGGATGGTGTCCCGGCGGCTGCACGCCACCCACAGGGGTGGGTGCGGTTTCTGCACCGGCTTCGGGCACCACGTTGCGGGGCGGCATGGTGACGAATCGCCCGTCCACGCCTCCGAACGGGGTCTCGGTCATGCACCGGATGGCCACCTCGAGCCCTTCGAGCCAGGCCTCCCGCTTGGTCTCGCGGTCGACACCGAAGCCGCCCAGCTCGGCCTCGGAGGACGACTCGCCCGACCCGAACTCCACCCGGCCGTTGGAGACCAGGTCGAGCATGGCGATCCGTTCGGCGATGCGGGCCGGGTGGTTGTACCGCGGCGCGGTCTGGACCACGCCGTGGCCGATGCGCATGCGCCGGGTCCGCTGGCTGGCCGCGGCCAGGAAGACCTCGGGCGCGCTGGAGTGGGAGTACTCCTCGAGGAAGTGGTGCTCCACCTCCCACAGGTACTGCACCCCGAGGCGGTCGGCCAACTCGATCTGGTCGAGGGCGTCGGAGATCAGCCGCTGCTCGCTCGTCTCGCTCCAGGGCCGGGGCAGCTGGTGCTCGTAGAAGATCCCGAATTTCACGGCCGGTCCGGCTCAGCCCAGTCGGCCGAGGTGCCGGCCGGGTCGGCCACGTCCCGTCGGCCAGACGGACCACCGACCCGAGGGAGAGCATCTCCTCGATGATGTCGCCGGCGTCGGGTCGACCGGCCAGGGCCTCCTCGATCTCGCCCATGGTGAAGTTGAGGTTCTCCTGGCGGCGGACGCAACAGCGAGTCCTCGAGGGCGCGGTCCCACAGCCGGCCGATCATGTCGGTGCCGGCGTGCTGCGTTCCACCGGCTGCCCACCCAGGTCCGGTCCCGCATCTCCGACAGCGCGGTCCGGAGCCAGGCCACGTGGGGGGTCTCGTCGGACCGGATGTAGGACACCAGGGTGGCCGCCCGCCCGTCCCCGGCCACCAGGTCGGCGTCGCCGAGGACCTCCTCGGCCCACCGGAACCCGTGGAAGGCGGAGATCTCGATCAACAGGAGGCCGATCATCCGGCCGACCATCATCTCCAGGGTGAAGTCGATGTCGTCGGGGAGGACCCGACGCTCCAGGGCCTGGCGCCGGCAGGCGGGCGGTCTGCTCGGCCGACTTGGGTGAGGGGTCGATCCCCATGCGGGCCAGCATGCGGGCGGTCTGGTCGTCGGTGACCGGGTGCTCGAAGGCGATGTCCCGGGCCACGAACCACATCCGGTCGTGACCGGCCAGGTCGCCGAACCCGGACTCGTCCCGGGCGTGGGCCTCGAACAGCCCGTGGTCGATGTGGGCGATGGCCGTGCCGGAGACGTCCTCGTCGAAGCACCGCTGGAAGTCGGGGACGGCGAGGTGGCGGAGCATGACCCCGAAGCCCTCGACGGTCCCGATGCGGGTGAGGGCGCTGATGGTCGAGCTCGGGAGCACCGTGGCCGATCAGGAACTTCGACTGGGCCACGTTGGGGAAGTTCTCGGGCCAGGACTCGAGGGGCACGTCGAGGATCGGTGTGGAGAACTGCGCCACCCGCTGCGCCTCCCACGCCTCGATGGCCGGCCACCGGTTCTTCGTCCGCGGTGAGACAGTACCGGCCCTCGCCGTCGAACCCGCCGTGACAACGCACGCCGTCGGCGATCAGGGGCGCCTCGAGGTCGTCGTCGGCCAGCAGTTCGGACTCGGTGAACTCGGTCTGCATGGTGACCATCGACCCATCTCCCTCGGCGGACCGGCGTTCGGACCGGTCGCCGCGAGTGTAGGTGAAGGGTCCCGACCGGGCCGTTCAGACCCCGGCCCGTTCGCCGGTGTGGCGGCGATGTGGGCCTCGACCGAGTCGCGGTCCAGGGGATGGGCCATCAGGAACCCCTGGCCCTGCTCGCAGCCGAGGTCGACGAGCCGGTGGAGCTGGCTCTCGTGCTCGATGCCCTCGGCGATCACCTCGAGGCCGAGGCTGCGGGCCAGGCCGATGATGGCGGTGACCAGGGCCGAGCTGGCCGGATCGACGTTGATGAGCGGGTCGATGAACGACTTGTCGATCTTGAGCACGTCGACCGGGAACCGGGCCAGGTGACTGAGGGAGGAGTAGCCGGTGCCGAAGTCGTCCACGGCGATGCGGATCCCCATCGCCCGGAGCTCGCCCAGCGCCTGGGCGGCCCGCTCGGGGTTCTCCATCAGGACGCTCTCGGTGATCTCGAGGATGAGCCGGTGGGGGTCGATGTCGCTCAGGGCCAGGGCGGTGCGGACCTCGTCGGCCAGCTGGGGGGAGATCAGCTGGCGTCTCGAGAGGTTGACCGACAGGGTGAGGTCCTGGTCCGAGTCGGCCGTCCACGCCGCCAGCTGCTCGCAGGCCTCGACCAGCACCCACCGGCCCAGCGGCACGATGAAGCCGGTCTCCTCGGCCATGGGGATGAAGCGGAGGGGGGCGACCTCGCCGAGGGTGGGGTGGTTCCACCGCACCAGCGCTTCGAAGCCGCGGAGCCGGTTGTCGGAGAGCGACACGATGGGCTGGTACTTGAGGAAGAACTCGGATCGACCCAGGGCCCAGCGGAACCCGTTGGTCAGGTCCAGGCGCTCGAGCATGCGGGAGCGCATCGAGGACCGGAAGACCTCCACGCAGTTCTTGCCGCGCTCCTTCGCCTCGTACATGGCGGAGTCGGCTTCGCTGAGCAGTTGTTCGGTGGTCTTGCCCGGCTCGGCGTAGGCGACGCCCACGCTGATCGACAGCCCGACCTGGCTGCCCTCGAAGTCGGGGGCATCCCGGAGCACGGACACGATCCGGTGGGCGAAGTCGACCGCGGCGTCCGGCCGTTCCACGTCGACCATCAGGACGGCGAACTCGTCACCGCCCAGCCGGGCCACGGTGTCGCCGGGTCGCACGATGGACGAGAGCAGCCGGCTGGCCCGCACCAGCACGCTGTCGCCTACGTGGTGGCCCAGGGTGTCGTTGACGGTCTTGAACCCGTCGAGGTCCCCGAAGCAGAGGGCCACCGTCCGCCCCGACCGGGGCGCCGAGGCCAGGGCGTGCTCCACCCGGTCGTGGAGCAGGGCCCGGTTGGCCAGTCCGGTGAGGGCGTCGTGGAAGGCCAGGTGCCGGAGGTCCTCCTCGAGGGCGTCCCGTTGGCGATGGGACGCCTCGAGGGCCCGGGCGTGGGCCTCGATCTCGGTGGTCTGCCCGCTGATCTCCTCGATCAGCCACATCATCCGGAGGTAGATGAGGGCGAAGACGGCGACGCAGAAGGCCGGCCATGACGGTGACGTCGACCGAGAGACCGAGCCGGCTGGCCACCAGCAGCAGGCTGGGGGCGATGAATCCGGCAAAGGCCACGACGGGGATGCGGCGGCTTCCCTTCGAGTCCCTCCGGTAGATGTTGGGCACCGGCTTCGGGAGGATGGGTAGCCCCTCGCCGATGGACGGATGGAGGGCGGCCGCGCCGATCAGCACGTAGGCCAGGAGGAAGGCGACGTCGACGAACCTGCCGCTGGCCCGGGTCGGCGTGCACGACCAGGAGCTCGTGGCCGACGTCGGCGGCCACCAGGACGACCAGGGCAGCGGCCAGCAGCCGCAGGAAGATGCGACCGGCCACTCCGAAGATGAGCGAAGCGGAACACGATGAACACCAGGACGACGTCCAGGACCGGGTAGGACAGGATCGACCAGCTTCCCGAACGTGGTCAGCGCACCGTCGTGGAGGTACCAGTTGAGCTGGAACTGCCACAGGATGGCCAGCGCCCCGAGCGAGATGATGGCGGCGTCGGCGTAGTCCTCCCGGCGCCCGGACTGGTTGGGATCGCGGCTGAGCCTCACCACCGCCGCTCCGGTCAGGAGGTACCCGACCAGATAGCAGGCGTTGGTCCAGGTGGGCGCGGACGGTGCCGGCGTGGGGCACGTGGCCGGTGAAGTGCTCGAAGGAGTCACCGCCGGCAAAGGCCAGGGTGCCGACGGCCAGCAGGTACCAGGCTGAGGCGGATCGATCGGCCGATGGATGCGGACGCCGATCAGGATGCACAGCCACCGAGGCGACCGCCACCGCGCTGTAGAGGGCGTGGCCCTGGCCGGGCGGCGGGCAGGGCGATGAACGCCGCCGAGGGCGCACAGCCCCACCACCAACTCGCATTTCCACGCGTTCGCCTTGAGTCCCATTCGTCGTGACCAGCCCTTTCGCTGTTCTTCTATCGGCCGCAACCCCCGTTCGGTTGAGCTTGGATCGGACGAATCCGGGCCTGGGATCCTCCGCCGGGCGCTCCGGTGGCCGGGCGGCTTCGGGCCGATCGGCCCGCTACGGTGACACCCTGTGCCCACCATCGTCGACAAGGCCCGGACGGTGGAGGACTCTGCGCAACGAGTTCGCCGCCCTGGCCGCGCTGTGCTCCTCGCTTCACCGAGGACCAGTGGGACGTCCCGACCTGCCTGCCGGGCTGGACGGTCCGCGATGTCCTGAGCCACGTCATCGGGGCCGAGTCGATGCTGCTGGGCGTGCCGCCCCCGACCGTCGACATCTCCCACCTCGGCCACATGCGGAATCCGGTGGCCGAGGCCAACGAGGTCTGGGTGGAGTCGATGCGGTCGCTGACCGGCGACGAGATGCGGGCCCGTTTCGACGACGTGACCGGCCGCCGCCTGGACGCCCTCGACGCCATGACCCAGGCGGACTTCGACGCCCCCTCGTGGACCCCGGCGGGCCACAACGAGACCTACGGCCGGTTCATGCGGATCCGCCACTACGACTGCTTCATGCACGAGCACGACATCCGGTTCGCCGTGGGCGCCCCGGGGCGGGAGGACTCCGGCGACCTGCAGACGGCGCTGGACGAGGTGTCGACCGGGCTCGGCTACATCGTCGGTCGTCGGGCCGCCCTGCCCGAGGGCTCGCGGGTCCGCATCGTGCTGACCGGGCCGCTGGCCACCACCTACCTGGTCAGGGTGGAGGGAAGGGCCGAGGTGGTCGAGGCGCTCGACCAGCGAGCCGACGGTGGAGATCGAGCTCCCCACCATGTTGTTCCTCCGGCTCACCGGCGGGCGCCAGGACGGTCCGAACGGGCCGGCCCGGGACATCAAGGTGTCCGGGCGACGGCCGGCAGGGTGAGGCGCTGGTGGCCAACCTGGCCTTCACCATCTGACCGACGGTCGCCCCGCCGCGGCTCACCCCGGTGTCGGCGCCTGGTCGGCCAGTCCCGTCAGCTCGGGCCCGGACAGCCGGTAGCTGGTCCATTCGTCCAGGGGAACGGCCCCGAGCGACCGGTAGAGGCGAAGGGCGGTCTCGTTCCAGTTGAGCACCGCCCAGTCGACCCGTCCGTAGCCCGAGCGGTGGGCGACGGCGGCCAGCTCGGCGAGGAGGGCCCGTCCGATGCCCCGGCCCCGGGCCTCCGGCCGGACGTAGAGGTCCTCCAGGTAGATGCCGTTGCGTCCCGTCCAGGTGGAGAAGTTGAGGAACCAGATGGCCATGCCGACGATCCGGCCCTCCTCCTCGGCCACGTGGGCGAACACGGTGGGGGAGTCACCGAAGAGCACGGCCTGCAGCTGCTCGGGGACGATCTCGACCGACTCGGGCGAGCGCTCGTACTCGGCCAGCTCGCTGGACCAACTCGACCAGGGTGTCGACGTCCTCGGTCGTGGCCGGTCGGATCACCGGGCCAGGCTAATGCGGGATCGATCGGGCTCAGGGGATGAGCAGCACCCGGCCGAAGGCCTGCCGGCTCTCGATGTAGGCGTGGGCCTCCCCGGCCTGCTCGAGGGGGAACCGACGGTCGATCACCACCTGGAGGCCGCCGGCGGCGATGTCGGCCAGCAGGGCGGCGATCATGGCGTGGGCCCGGGGGCCGAGGAAGAGCTCGGCGCCCGAGGAAGTACCCGACCAGGGTCTGGTTGTTGGGGCGCATGGTGGAGATGTCCAGCTGCGCGGTGGTCTCCCGCCCGGCATCGCCGAAGGTCAGGCACCGACCCCGGTAGGCCAGGCAGTGCAGGCTCCGTTGCAGGTTCGAGCCGCCGATGGAGTCGACGATCACGTCGGCCCCCCGGCCCGTCGGTGAGCTGGCGCACCTCGTTCGACGAAGTCATCGTTCACGTAGTTGATGCCGTGGTCGAGCCCGAGCTCGCCCAGGCGCTCGAGCCGCGCGTCGCTGGAGGCGGTGGCCAGCACCCGGGCGCCGGCCCGTTTGGCCAGCTGGATGGCGGCGATGCCCACCCCGCTGGCCCCGGCGTGGATCAGGGCCGTCTCGCCGGCCTGCAGGCGCCCGAACTCGAAGAGGCAGTCGTCGGCGGTGCCGAAGGGGACGGGCACGCAGGCCGCCTCCTCGGTGGTCACCCCGTCGGGGATCGACCAGCAGAACGCCTCGCCCACCGCCCGGAGCTCGGCGTGCGACCCGTCGAGGCCCACCGTGACCACCCGGTCGCCCTCGGAGAAGGCGCGGACCCCGTCCCCGGTGGCCAGCACCGTCCCGGCGCACTGGTAGCCCACGATGTGGGGCGGGCGGGCGATGTCCCCGCCGAGCCGGTTGAGGGTGTCACCCCCCTCGATGCTGATCGCCTCGACCCGGACCAGGACCTCACCGGGCCCGATGGCCGGATCGGGCACGTCCTCGTAGCGGAAGACCTCCGGACCGCCCGTCGTGTAGTACACCGCAGCCTTCATCCGGTTCTCCTCCGCGCTGGTGGGCCGCTCGGACGATCCCGACGCCGGTGACCCGGGCCAACCCTACCGGGAGGCCCCCGGGGGCCCCCGGCGCGTTCTCACCCCCCGGATCGCGCGGGCCACCGTGGTTCGATGGACGGAGCGGGAACCGGGAACGCCCTCCGATGGCGGACGGCGTCACCGATGGCGGTCGGCGGGCGCAGCGTGTTGCACCCCCGGCCGGTCCATCGGGACGGGCCAAACTCCCTGCTCTCAAGGGTGCCGGCCCGGGTGCCGATACAGGACTGTGGGAAGCAACCCGAGGAGGGCCAGGGGTCTGCAGGACGCGCCGCCACCGGGTGGATCTGCTCCGGGGCAGGTCGCCATGGCCCGCGCCGACGCCCCGGTCCGGATCGGGGAGCCTCTCGCCGACCGTCCTCGGCTATGTGGTCGGCCCGGTCGCCCTGGCCATCCTGTTGGTCTTCCGTCACTACGGGTTGGTCGCCCGCCTGCCCGTGTGGGCCTACCTGCTCGCCCTCCTCGGGTCGGCGGCCCTCTCGGTCGTGGTCGAGCCCTGGTCCAGCGCTCCGCCCGGCTCGCTGAAGCTCTATGCCCGCCTCGCCGTCCATCTGGCCGCGGTGACGGTGGTCATCTACATGACCGGGTGGGGCCCGGCCCTGGTCATGGCCTACGCCTTCGTGGCCCTGGAGGAGATCGAGCGGTCCGGTGCGGCCATGTGGCGACCGGTGATGCTGCTGGCCGTGGCCAACATCGCCGTCGGCCAGCTGCTGATCTGGGAAGGGCTGGCCCCGTCCTTCCTCTCCCGTTCGCAGGCCGAGACCATCGGGGCCCTCGGGGTGTGCGTGGTGGCCCTGGTCACCCGGATGGCCGGGGCCACCGGGGAGAAGAAGGAGCGGGCCGAGCGGCTGCTGGCCCACCAGGCCCTCCACGACATGCTCACCGGGCTGCCCAACCGGGCCTTCTTCTACGAGCGCACCGACAGCGTGCTGGAGCGGGCCACCGCCGAGGGCCGGTGCTGTGCGGTGATGCTCTTCGACCTCGACCGGTTCAAGGAGATCAACGACACCATGGGGCACAAGTACGGCGACCGGGTGCTCACCGAGGTGGGCCCGAGGGTGCGCCGGGTCCTGCGGGGCCACGACACCCTGGCCCGGCTGGGCGGCGACGAGTTCTGCGTGCTGCTCCCCGGTGTCTCCGGCCAGCTGGAGGCGGTGCGGGTGGCCGAGCGGATCATCGAGGTGCTGGAGGAGCCCTTCGACCTCGACGGCATCGTCCTCGGCATCGAGGCCAGCTGTGGGATCTCGCTGGCGCCCATCGACGGCGACAGCGCCGACCTCCTCCTCCAACGGGCCGACATCGCCATGTACGTGGCCAAGGACTCCCAGGCCAGCGTGGTGGTCTACACGGACGAGCTCAACGTCAACACGCCCGACCGGGTGGCCCTCCTCGGTGACCTCCGCAACGCGGTGGCCCGGAACGAGTTCGTCCTCCACTACCAGCCCAAGGCGTCCATGCGCACCCGGGCCGTCGAGGGCGCCGAAGCCCTCATCCGGTGGGAGCACCCCACCCTCGGGCTGCTCTACCCCGACTCCTTCATCCCCGAGGCCGAGCGCTCGGGGCTCATCGAGCCCATGACCCACTGGGTGCTCGAGGAGGCCCTGCGCCAGAGCCGGCGGTGGATGGACCTGGCCGCACCGCACGGCCCACGGGCGTTCTCGATGGCGGTCAACCTGTCCGCCCGCAGCCTGCTGGACGCGTCGCTGCCGGAGGTGGTGCAGGGAGCGCTGTCACGGTGGGGCGTGGCGCCCCACCTGCTCGATCTCGAGATCACCGAGACCATCATCATGACCGACCCGGCCCGGGCCCGGCGGGTGCTGACCGAACTGGCCGACATCGGGGTCACCCTGTCGATCGACGACTTCGGCACGGGATACTCCTCGCTGGCCTATCTCCGGGACCTCCCCGTCCACCAGCTCAAGATCGACCGGTCCTTCGTGCAGGAGCTCGGGGCCCGCTCCGGCGATGCGGTCATCGTGCGCTCGGTGGTCGACCTGGCCCGGAACCTCGGCCTCCGGACCATCGCCGAGGGGGTGGAGGACGCCGCCACCTGGGAGCAGCTGACCGATCTGGGCTGCGACAGCGCCCAGGGCTACTACCTGGCCCGACCCATGGCCGCGCCCCTGTTCAAGGCGTGGATCGAGGAGTACGTCGCCACCCCGGCGGCTCCAGTCGCCCGCGACGCCCTGACCAGGGGTGGATCGGCGCCCATCCGGCGATGACCCCGGCACTGGCGGCGGAAGAGGGTCAAGTGACCGGTCGGGGGCGTCGATGACACCCGATATGGATTCGCAATCCGACGGCGAGATCGGAATCGAGGGTCGGCCCGGACCCTCGTCACCCCAGGCGGCCCGCCGTCCTCGACCCCCAGCGGGTCGCCCTCGGCCGCGCCCTCGAGGCCCGGGCCGACGAGGTCGGCCGCATGGTCAACGAGCGGTACCTCGACGAGCTCGAGGGACAGGCCTTCTACACCTCCCAGCTGGGCGCGGCGTTGATCGGTCGCTGGCTGGCCACCGACCAGGTGGCTTCGGCCCGCGACGAGGATCTCCTCTCCCGGTCGGGAAAGTTCGCCATCCTGGAGGACACCGACCTGGCCGGGGTGACCAAGGCCTACCTCTCGTGGCGGGACATCACCATCGCCGTGCTCACCGAGGAGGGACGGCGGCTGGGGACCGACGACCAGGTGCTGGCCATGGCCCGCGAGGTGGTCCGCCTCAGCTGCGACGGGAGTCTGGTCCGCGTGGTCCACCAGTTCGACGCGGCCCGCCGGACCCTCCAGCTCCAGCTCAACGAGGAGCGGGCCACCCTGGCCCATCGGGCCCTGCACGATCAGCTCACCGGCCTGCCCAACCGGACCCTGCTGGCCGACCGCCTCCGCCAGTCGGCCCAGGTGCAGGACCGCCGGTCCAGCGGCGCCATGCTGCTCTATCTCGACCTCGACAACTTCAAGGCCATCAACGACCGTTTCGGGCACCAGGCCGGCGACTGCCTGCTGATCACCGTGGCCGAGCGCCTCCAGTCGTTGGTCCGGGCCGGCGATACCGTGTCCCGCCTGGGTGGCGACGAGTTCGTGGTGCTGGCCGACGACCTCGACGACCCCGAGGCGGCGGCCCGATCGCTGGCCGAGCGCATCCATCTGTCCATGCGGGCACCGGTGCCGGTGGGGGACCGCCAGCTGCACACCTCGGTCAGCATCGGCATCGCCCCGATCGGGCCCGGCTCCGACCCCGAGGTCTGCCTGGCCCAGGCCGATGCGGCCATGTACCAGGCCAAGCGGGGTGGCCCGGCCCGGTTCGAGTCGTTCACTCCCCAGATCGACGAGGACAAGCGTCGGAGCACCCAACTGGCCCACGAGCTCCGCTCGGCCCACGAGGGCGGCCAGCTGGCCGTCCACTACCAACCCCTGTTCGAGCTGGGCCGGGGCATGGCCGGCATGGAGGCGCTCCTGCGCTGGCAGCATCCCTCGCTGGGCACGGTGACCCCGGACGAGTTCATCCCGTTGCTCGAGCGGAGCCGCGAGATCGTCCCGGTGGGGCGGTGGGTGCTTGTTCGAGTCGACCCGTCAGTGTCGGGACTGGCAGACCCGGGGCCATCCCGAGCTGACCATGTCGGTGAACGTCTCGGTGCGCCAGCTCCAAGACCCTGACTTCGTCGAGGACGTCCGTCACGCGCTGGTGCAGTCCAAACTGTCCGCCGGGTCACTGGTGCTCGAGATCACCGAGGGCGCGCTGGCCGGTGAAGCGGCCCGCATGGGCGAGGTGCTGACCGGAGTGCGGAGGCTCGGCGTCCACCTCGCCCTCGACGACTTCGGCACCGGGCACTCGTCCCTCCTGCATCTGAAGCAACTGCCCATCGACCGTCTGAAGGTGGACCGCAGCTTCGTCGCCGGTCTGGGGTCGGCGGAGCACGATCCCACCATCGTCGCCACCGTGGTCGATCTGGCCCACAAGCTGGGACTCACGGTGGTGGCCGAGGGGGTCGAGACCGAGGAGGAGCTCCGGGCGGTGACGGCGATGGGCTTCGACGAGGCCCAGGGGTTCCTGTTGGCCCGGCCCGGCCCGGCCACCCTGTTCGCCCCCCGCTTGCGGGTGCTCAGCGAGACCTGATCAGCCCCGGCCGCCACCATCGGCCGTGGCCGACCTCCGGTGGGGCCCGGCTCGACCCGCCCGGTTGAGCCGGCGGAACATCCCGCGCTGGGCCGAGTACAGGTGCACGTACTCCTTGAACAGGTGGTCGTACACGCGACGGTGATCGGGGTCGGGGTGATGGGTGGCCTCGACCGGGACCAGCGAGCGGACCTGCTCGGGTCGGACCCCGCCGACGGCCAGGCCGGCCAGCAGGGCGGCGCCCCGGAGATTGGCGTGCACCGGATCGGCCACCTGCTCGATGGTCCGATCCAGGACGTCGGCGTAGATCGAGCACCACAGGGCGGAGGTGGCCCCGCCGCCGATGGCCCGGATGGGCCCGAGCGGCCGCCCGACGAAGCGCTCGACGCCCTCGGCCAGCCACCTCGAGTTGAAGGCGACCCCTTCGAGTACCGCCCGCACCAGGTCGGCGCGGGTGGTCCGCAACGACAGGTTGTGGAATCCCCCCCGGGCGGCCCGGTTGTCGACCGGCGAGCGCTCACCGGCCAACCACGGCGTGAACAGGACCCGCCCGCTGCCCGGTGGTGCGGTGGCCGCGGTGGCGGTCAGCTGCTCGAAGGTGGTCGGATCGGGGCCTTCGTCCAGGAGGGCGCGGAGCCACTCGAGGGCGGCCCCGCCGGAGTCCTGGTTGTTGGCCACCAGGGTGAGCCCGGGCACGAAGCCGGGGACGGTGGTCATCTGTCGGAAGACGTCGGTCTTCTTCTCGGGGTACGGACAGCTCAGCCAGCTGGTCGTCGACACGGCCAGGTGGGCCTGGCCCTCCAGCACGGCCCCGGCCCCGGCCGCCCCCGAGTGGAGGTCGGGGGTGCCGGTGATGACCGGTACCCCGGGGCCGAGTCCCAGCTCGTCGGCCACCTCGGGCCGCACGGTGCCGACCACGCTGCCGGTCGGCCGCAGGGGCGGGAGCTTGTGGGCGGGGACTCCCGAGGCCCGGACCAGCGTCGGGTCGTAGCCCGGGCGGGCCCCCCGGCGGGTGTCGGTCAGCCACGCTCCGGCCATCGAGGCCGGGGAGGCGGCGGCGACACCGGTGAAGCGCATCGACAGGTAGTCCACCGGCTCGAGGTACCACCGGGCCGACGGTCCGGTGGTAGCGCCGCCCTGCTCGAGGAGCAGGATGTGTCCGACCGGATCGGCGCCCGAGGTCGACGGGATGCCGCCGCTGTGTCGGATCCACCGGACCAGGGCGGCGGGGGCGTAGCCGCCGACCGGCCCGCCGATGGCCCGACGGGTGAAGCGGCCGCCCCGGGTGTCGGACCAGAGCACACAGGGGCCCACCGGCCGGCCGTCGGCATCGACCGGCACGGTGCTCGCCCACTGGCCGGTGCACGACACGGCCACGATCCGTTCGGGGGGCACCGACCCACCGGTGATCAGCCGGCGCGCGCGCGGCCCGGATCAGGGTCCACCACTGCTCGGCGTCCTGGGTGGCTCCGCCGTCGGGGGTGTGCTCGGTGGCGACGGCCAGGTGCTCACGGCAGGCGATGGTCCCGGTCAGGGAGACCAGCCCGACCTTGGGCCCACCGGTGCCGAGGTCGACGGCCAGGACGTGACCGTCCCCGGGGTCGATCCGGCCGGCCGGACTCACCGCGGGGACGGGATGGGGGCGGTGGACCGGGGCGGCGCGGGTGGGGGCCGATCGTGGCGGTCAGGCATCCGCCGGGATGGACTGCTGGCTGTCCATCATGTCGCCCATCACCATTTTGATGAAGTCGTCGGCTTCGTCGGTCATGCCCCCGGCCACCCCGCCGTAGACCGCGCCCGACCGGGGAGCCTCGTCCGCGTGCTCGTGGGCGTAGGTCACCGCGTCGGTGAGGTCGGAGGCGAAGAGGTCGGCCAGCCCGGGCTGGGTCTGCGGCCGGGTGACCGCCATGTGGAGGGCGTTCGGGTACTGCTGGCCGTTGAACCGCCAGCCGCGTTCGCGCATCAGATCGTTGACGTGGTAGATGTCGAACTCGTCGGAGGTGAAGCTGAACAGGAAGGTGGGGTGGCCCAGGATCCGCAGTTCCTGATGGGACAGCACCGACGCCTGCATGACGGTCGCCGTCTCGAAGATCTGCCGGGCGTAGTCCAGGTAGCCCCTGCGGCCCAACTGGACCATGGCCGCCCAGGTGGCGGCGATGAGCCCTCCCGATCGTGAGCCCTCCATGCCCGGGGAGCAGTACTTCCCGCCGCTCCAGTCGGTGAGGTAGAAGTACTGGGCGTTGCGGATCGACTTGTCGCGGAAGGTCAGCACCGAGGTGCCCTTGAGGGCGTAGCCGTACTTGTGGGTGTCGGCGGAGATGGAGGTCACCCCGGGGAGGCGGTAGTCGAACACCGGGATGTCGTAGCCCAGCTCCTGGCCGAAGGGGAGGATGAATCCGCCCAGGCAGCTGTCCACGTGCAGTCCCACCCCGTGGGCCAGGGCGATGTCGGAGAGGGTGGCGATCGGGTCGACGGTGCCGTACCCGTAGTTGCACGCCGAGCCGATGATGGCGACGGTGTGCTCGTCGATGTGCCCATCCACCCAGTCGGTGTCGACCTCGGTGGTGATCGGATCGATCGGGGCCTTCCGCAGCTCGATGCCGAAGAGATGGCATGCCTTGTCGAACGCCGGATGGGCGGTCTCCGGCTTGATGACGTTCGGCCGGGTGATCCCGCGCTGGGCCCCGTACTCGCGGTAGGCGAGCATGGCGTGGCAGATGCTGCCGGTGCCGCCGGTGGCGATCAGGCCCACCGGCTCGCCGTCTTCGGTGACCGCCTCCGCGTGCAGGAGGTCGAGGGTCATGGCGATGATCTCGGCCTCGAATTTGGTGGCGCTCGGGCACATGTCGCGTTGGAGCACGTTGACGTGGGCGAACAGGCCGAAGGCCTCGTTCAGGAACCGGTAGTGGTCGTGGTCCCCGCAGTACATGGTGCCCGAGCACTTGCCCGACTCCCACGTGGCGTCCTCCTCTTTGGCCATGGCGTGCAGCTCGGCCAGCAGCTCGCCGCGGGGGGTCCCCGACTCGGGCAGGCGGCGATGGACCTCGAATCGGTCTTCGTAGGGGAATGTGCTCATGGTGGTCGGCTCCTCTGCCCGCGGGGTCAGGTTCCCCTGGGGCGCATGTTGGCTGCACGGTACACGGCGTCGAGGACGGTCATGTTGGCCACGGCGTCGTCCGGCGAGGTCAGTACCGGGCCGTCCCGGAGCACGGCGTCACAGAAGGCGTCGAGCTGGAAGGAGTAGGTGGGTCGCCGGGACGGGATCTCGGTGCGCCGCCCGGCGGCCGACCGGACGGTGAGCCAGCTGACGTACTGGGGGCCGATGGGGTTGAACACCCGGAGCTCCCCCCGGTCGCCGGTGACCCGGGCGGCCAGGTGGAGCAGGGACGACGACCACATCGAGCAGTGCACCGAGGCGGTGTGCCCACTCGGGAACTGCAGGTCGGCGGTCATCGCCCGGTCCACCTCGGGCCGCTGCAACTTGGCCGAGGCCGAGGTCACCGTGGGCTCCTCGCCCCCCAGCATCCGGGCCATGTGGACCACGTAGGCGCCCATGTCCATCATGGCCCCGCCGGCCAACTCGTACTGGTACCGGATGTCCGATTTGTCGGGGATGGGCGCGCACAGCCAGGTCTCGATGTGGTGGGTATGACCCAGCTCGCCACTCTCGACGATCTCCAGCATGCGGCGGGCCAGCGGGTGGTACCGGTAGTGGAAGGCCTCCATGACCACCAGGCCGCTGCGGGACGCGGCCCGCCGGGCCGAGTCGGCCACCTCACGCGCCTCATCGGCATTGGCGGTGAACGGCTTCTCGCACAGGACGTGCTTCCCCGCCTCGAGGGCCGCACACGACCATTCGGCGTGGAGGCTGTTCGGGAGGGGGATGTACACGGCGTCGAGGTCGGGATCGTCCACTACGGCCCGGTAGGTGTCGACGACCCGTCGGATCCGGTGGCGCTCGGCGAAGGCCGCTGCCCGCAGCGGGTCGCGGGCGGCGATGGCGTCGACGCTCGCCTCGGGGTGGCCCCGGGCCGGTCGGATCAGGGCCGCCGGTGCGATGCGGGCCGCCCCCAGAATTCCGAACCGTACGGTGTCCCCGGCGATGGTGGCCCTCATTCCTCTCGAGTCAGGAACTCGAGGTTAACCCCTCGTGCCCGGCACCGGCCGGGGGTGCTGCGCCCTGCACCCCGGCGACCAGCGGGGTGGCATCGAGGGCGCAGTGGCTCAGCGCCCCGGCCGGAGCGCCCTGCTGCCCGGCGGCGCCAACCGGCCGGTTCCGGATCCCGACGGCGGCAATCAGTCCGCCGAGCGCGCACAGCGCGGCGGCGATGAGCACCGCTCGCTGGAAGCCGTGGGCCAGCGCCGCCGGGTGCAGATAGCTGAGCCCGGTGATCCCGCCCAGGGCCGGGAGCACGGCCACGGCCACCAGGCTCCCGACCCGGGCCACGTCGTTGTTGACCGCCGAGGCCAGTCCGGCCCGGCTCTCGGACACCGAGTTGAGTGCGGTGGCGGTCAAGGGCGCCACCGTGGTGGCCAGCCCGAGGGCCAGGACCAGGACGGCCGGGAGCACGCCGACCACGTAGAGACGGCTGTCGGGCACCCGGACCATCAGGGCCAGGCCGATACCGGCCACGATGGGACCGATGCTCATCTGGAGCCGAGGGCCGATGGCGGCGGCCAGCCGACCGGAGCGGGCCGACAGGGCCAGCATGACCAGGGTCAGGGGCAGCAGGGCCACCCCGGACTCGAGCGGGGAGTAACCGTCCACCACCTGCAGCACGACCGGGAGGAGGAAGAGCACTCCGCCGAGCGCTCCGTAGATGACGAAGGTGACCCCGTTGGTGACCGCGAACTGACGGCCGCGGAAGAGACTGAGGGGCAGCATCGGCGCCGGCGACCGGTGCTCGACGACGCCGAAGGCGATGGCGGTCAGCACGCCGATGATGAGGGAGGCGGCCACCGTCCCCGACCCCCACCCGCGGGTCGGCCCTTCGATGAGGCCGTAGGCCAGGGTGGCCAGGGCCACCGTGGCCAGGGCGGCCCCGGCGATGTCGACGGGTCCGTCGACATCGGGATCGTGGGACTCGGGGACGTGGCGGGCCGACAGGAGCAGGACCACTCCGCCCAGGGGCACGTTGATGAGGAAGATCCAGCGCCACGACGCCGCGGTGATCAGGTAGCCGCCGAGCAGCGGTCCGGCGGCGGTCGCCACGCCACCCAGCCCCGACCATGCGCCGATGGCCTCACTGCGGTCGTCGCGGGCGAACGACGCCTCGAGGATGGCCAGGCTCCCGGGCGTCAACAGCGCGCCACCCACTCCCTGCAGGAGGCGGGTGGCGATCAGCTGGCCCGAACCGGTGGCGACCGCGCAGGCGGCCGAGGAGACGGTGAACCACGCCACCCCGATCATGAAGACCCGCCTCCGCCCGTACCGGTCGCCGAGGGAGCCACCCAGCAGGAGCAGCGAGGAGAGGGTGAGCGTGTACCCGGTGACCACCCACTGCAACGTGCCCAGCGAGGCGTGGAAGGTGCGCCCGATGGTGGGCAGGGCGATGCCGATCACCGTGGCGTCGATGGCGGCCATGCCCGAGCCCAGCACGGTGGCGGCGATCACCCATCTCCCCGCGCCCGACCGGTACCGGAGGCCCGGGCCTCCGGCGGCCGGGGTCGTGTCGTCGGGACGACTGGTCACGTGGGCAGCGTCTCACACCGCCGCCCGGTTCGCGTGGGTTCAGGCGGAGCCCGGAACTGCCGATGTGGAGAGGATGGAGGCGCGTGGCGAGTCGGTCCCGACCTGGCGCGGCTGGGCCGCCCGGGGGACGGCCGGGGCCCGGGCCGTGACCAGCGGCCGACTGCCGTCGTCGGCCCGGCCGGGGAGCCGCCTGTTCCCGAAGACCCGATCGTGGTTCGCGCTGGACGCTCCGCTCGAACTGCTGAGCCCGCTGTCGGTCTTCCGGGTGCTGCTGGTCCTGGCCGTGGTGACCTGGCCGGTCATCGGGCTCACCGCCCCCCGGTCGGAGGTCGACGCCGTGGGCATCGGGGCGGTGACCGCGGTGACCGCGGTGATCTGGCTGGCCTTGTTGCGGGTCAAGAAGTTGGACGTCCGGGGCTGCCGGTCCCTCACCGCCTACCTGACCGGGGCGGTGGCGGTGTTGGTCTGGTCCAGCCACGGCGGCGGGCCGGCAGTGGCCTTCGTGCTGTTCCTCGTCCCCGTGTCGGTGTGCGCGGCCCTGTTCCTCGGTCGCCGCACGGTGGTCGTCCAGCTGGCCGGCACCGGGGTGCTCCTGGCGGTGGCGCTCGCTCCCGGCCTCGGCGTGGTGCGGGCCGGATCGACCGCCGTGGCCGGGGTCCTCGCCCTGTGCCTGGCCCCGGTGGCGGTGATCTTCCTGGCCCGCGTCGGCCCGACGCCACGACACGGTCGATCCCGACACCGGGGTCCCCAACGGGTTCGGGCTGGCCCAGAGGTTGGCGGCCGGCGAGCACACGATCTACCTGGTGGCTGCGGTGGTGCTGGACGGGATCGGCAACGCCCGGGAGGCGCTCGGCTACCAGGTCGGCACCGAGCTCCTGCGCCGGGCGGTCGAGGACCTGGGTCAGGTGCTGCCCGCCGACGCGGTGATCGGGAGGGTGACCGGCGACGAGTTGGTCGTGACCCTGGGCCTCGACGCCGAGGCCCTCGATCTCGGCGGGGCCGGCCCCCGGGGTCGACCGCCACCGCGCCGGGATCGGTGTCCATGCCCACCTCGATCGTCGACGCCGGCACATCGCTGGCCGACACCCTGGTCCGGGCCATCGGCACCGGGCGGTACCTGGTCGGCGACATCGAAGTGTCGCTCGGCGCCCATGTGGGCCTGACCGCGGCCCCCTGGGGTGGCGGCAGTGTGGCCGAGCTGGTCCGCCGGGCGTCGCTGAGCGCCCGCCGGGCCGCCGACTCGGGCCGGCGGCTGGCGGTGTGGGACGGGGACCACGACACCCTGACCGCCGCCGACCTGACCCTGTTGGCCGATCTCCGTTCGGCCTCCGGGCGGGGCGAGCTGAGCCTGGCCTACCAGCCCCAGGTCAGCTCGGCTTCGAAGGCGCCCCGGGCCGTCGAGGCCCTGCTCCGGTGGACCAGCCCGGCCCACGGCCCCGTGTCGCCCGGCCGCTTCATCCTGCTGGCCGAGCGGACCGGGCTGATCGACCGGCTCACCGAATGGGTGTTCCTCGAAGCCCTGGACGCCCAGGTCCGGTGGCGACGACGGGGGATCGACATCCCGGTGTCGGTCAACCTGTCGGCCAAGAGCATCCCCATGCCGGGCCTCTCGGACTGGATCCTCGGGCAGGTACACGATCGGGGGCTCCCGACGTCGTGCCTCACCGTCGAGGTCACCGAGACCGCGGTCGCCGATCCGGCCCAGGCCATCGAGGTCCTGGATCCCCTGCACCGCCAAGGGGTGCGGGTCTCCATCGACGACTTCGGCACCGGGACGACCTCGCTGGCCGCCCTCCCCACGCTCCCGGTCGACGAGTTGAAGGTCGACCAGTGCTTCGTCCTCCGCTCGACCGGGTCGCCGGCCGACGAGGCCATCGTCAGGACCGTCGCCGAGTTGGCCCACCGACTGGGTCTGCGGGTGGTCGCCGAAGGGGTCGAGACGGCGGACATCTCCGCCCTGCTCTCGACGATGGACATCGACCTGCTCCAGGGCTTCCACTTCGCCCGGCCCATGGCGGAGCCCGAGCTGGTGGCCTACCTCACCGAGGCCGCCACCGGGCCGTCGGCCACCCCGACCGGCCCGGTCGGGTCCGACCCGAGGATGATCACGCCGGCGCCACGCTGGTCGGCGGTCTGAGCCCCGGTTCGGCTGGCGTCGGGCCTTCTACGGTCGCTTGCCCACCGGCATCAGCTGGCTCGAGCCCCACTGGCCCATGGAATTGAGTTGGACCTGGTCGCCGGTGGCCTCCACGATGCGATTGCCTCCGACGTAGAGGGCAACGTGGTAAACGGTGGTCCAGTCGGTCTGACTGGTGCCCCAGAACACCAGGTCACCGGCTTGCAGGGTGCTCAGGGCGACCACGCCGCCCGCCGTCTCGTACTGGTCGTCGGCCACCCGGGCGAACGTCACGCCGGCCCCCTGGGTCCACGAGGCCAGGGCCAGACCCGAGCAGTCGTAGCCGACCGGGCCGTTCCCTCCCCAGATGTACGGCTTCCCCAGTTGCTGGAAGGCGAACAGCACCGCCCGGTCGCCGGGCGTCACCGCCCGGAACAGGACCGCGGTGGCCGGAGCCTTGGCCCCGGTGGCATCCCCGAACGCGGTCTCGGTGCCGTTCTGCTGGACGATCCAGTACCCGTGGCCCGAGTTGGTGGACACGAGGCGCTCGATCGGCTCGGAGGTGGTTCCCGCGCTCGAGCCGTAGAAGCCGCCATCGCCGAAGGTGAAGATGCCGCCATCGGAGGCCACCAGCCAGTAGCCCTTGCCGTCCGGCGTGCCGGTCATGCTCACGATGGGCTGGTTGAGGGCGATGTTGCCGGTCGATCCGTAGAACTGGGCGTCGCCGAACGAGAAGATGCCGCCGTCGGAGGCCACCAGCCAGTAGCCCTTGCCGTCGGGCGTGGGGGCCATGCCCACGATGGGCTGGTTCAACCGGATGTTCCCGGTCGATCCGTAGAACTGGGCGTCGCCGAACGAGAAGATGCCGCCGTCGGAGGCCACCAGCCAGTAGCCCTTGCCGTCGGGCGTGGGGGCCATGCCCACGATGGGCTGGTTCAACCGGATGTTCCCGGTCGATCCGTAGAAGTTGGCGTCCCCATAGGAGAAGACACCTCCGTCGGAGGCCACCATCCAGTAGCCGTGCTGGTCACTCGTGGTGGCGACGGTCACGACGGGTTGATTGAGCGGACCGGGGGGAGAGCCGTAGGAGGGGACCCCGAACGCGTACATGGACCCCGCCGGGGTAGCCAGCCAGAAGTTGGTCTGGGCCTGCTGGGTCGTGGATCGGGGCGCCGGCCCACTGGCTCCCGACTCCGTGGCCGGCACCAACGCCGCCCCGACAGCCATGACCGGGAGGAGGACCATGAGCAGTCCACGAATCCCGCGTTTGCACTGTTGACCCATCTGCCCCATCGACGGCACCCCTCGGTCACCATTCGCTGCACACGTGCAGAAACCCACTTGTAGTGGTAATCCTCCCACGTAGAGTGGTCTGACGGCAACGGTGGATATCCGGACGGTCGGTTCCGGGTGACGCCCCGGGCGCGCCCGGTCGACCGTTTCGCCATACTTGGCCCATGCACAACCCGATGGGTCGGACCCGACCGAGGCGGACATGACCCATCCGGGCATCGACACGATCAGGTCGTTCCTGGCCGACTCCGGCCTCGATGCGGCGACCATCGAGGAGCAGCGGGCGTCGATGGCCGGGATGACCTCGGGGGCCGCCCCCCCCGACGGGATCCGAGTCCGGTCCGGCACCATCGGCGGGGTCCGGGCGGAATGGCTCACGCCGGTCGGGGCCGAGACCGACGCCACCGTGCTCTACCTGCACGGTGGGGGCTACTGCATCGGATCGCTCGATACCCACCGCCCGCTGGCGGGCCGGATCGCCGCGGCCACCGGATGCACGGTCATCACCCTCGACTACCGGCTCGGCCCCGAGGACCCCTTCCCGGCCGCGGTCGACGATGCGGTCAGCGCCTATCGCGAGCTGCTGGCCTCGGGGGCCCGACCGACCCGCCTGGCCATCGCCGGCGACTCGGCGGGAGGTGGCCTGACCGTGGCGACCCTCCTCGCCCTCCGGACCGAAGGCGTTCCGTTGCCCGCGGCCGCCGTCTGCCTGTCCCCCTGGGTCGACCTCACCCAGACCGCACCCTCGTTCGATACGCGAGCCGCGGTGGACCCGATGGTGTCGCGGGCCGGGCTCCAGGTGATGGCCGCAGCCTACCTGGGCTCCGCCGACCCCCGCACCCCGCTGGCCTCACCTCTCTTCGCCGAGGATTTCGGCGGTCTGCCCCCCGTGCACATCGAAGTGGGTGAGTGCGAGGTGCTCCTCGACGACAGCACCCGATTGGCGAGCCGGATCGAGGCGGCCGGTGGTGAGGTATCGCTCACCGTGTGGCCGGAGCTCATCCACGTGTTCCAGGCCTTCGCCGGGCCGCTCATCCCGGAGGCGGAGAAGAGCATCGACGTCATCGGCGGATTTCTGGCCCGGCACCTCGGCCTGTCGGGTCCCGGAGCGCATCACTAGTCCGACCCCAGCTATCGGGGGCGGCCGAGCCCGGCCCCATCGGCCCCCAGGGCCAGGAGAAGAGGCACTATGCAGGAGTTCCGAGGGAAGACCGCGGTGGTCACCGGGGCGGGGAGTGGTATCGGACGGGCGCTGGCCCTCGCCTTTGCCGACCAGGGCATGCAGGTGGCCTTGGCCGACGTGGACGGGCCGGCGGTCGGGGAGACGGTCAGCCTGATCGAGGCCCGGAGCCCATCGACGGAAGTGTCGGCGCAGATCTGCGATGTGAGCCGCGGCCCGCAGGTGACCGACCTGGCCGACGCGGTGTTCGAGCGGTGGGGCCACGTCGACGTGCTCTGCAACAACGCCGGGGTATTCGTCGGAGGCCTCATCTGGGATCGACCGGACGCCGACTTCGAGTTCGTGCTGGGAGCCAACCTGTGGGGGATCCTCCACGGGATCCGGGCCTTCGTCCCCCGGATGATGGCGCAGGACACCGAAGGCCATGTGGTCAACACCGCATCGGTGGCCGGACTGTTCGGGGCCCCGTTCGAGGCGCCCTACGCCATCTCCAAGTTCGCCGCCTTCGCCGCCACCGAGTCCCTGGCCCACGACCTGCAGTCGGTGGGGTCGAAGATCCGGGCCTCGGTGCTGTGCCCGGGCATGATCACCACCAACATCGTGGACTCGGATCGACACCGGCCCGAAGGCCAGATCACCGCCCTCACCGAGGACCAGAAGTTCGTGTCCGACTATCTCGCTCAGGCGGTGGCCGACGGGATGGACCCGGCCGAGGTGGCCGCCATGGTGGTGGACGCCATCCGCTCCGAGCAGTTCCTCATCCTCACCCACGACTCCTACTCCGGGCAGCTGCGGACCCGGGTCGAGTCACTCATCCGACGCCGGCTCCCCGAATTGCCCCAGTTCGACTGAGCCGTGCCGCTCGACGGGGGGGCGGTAGGGTGACCCGGACCCGACCGGGGCAGTGGAGGAGGAGCACCATGAAGGGGTACGTGCTGTCGGTCCGGCGGGAGATCGCCGCTCCACCCGAGGCCATCTTCGATGTCCTGTCCGACTCGGCCAAGCATTCGTTGATCGATGGTTCGGGGATGCTCCAGGGAGCGAAGGAGCCGCCCGAGCGGCTGGCGCTCGGATCGAGGTTCGGGATGGGGATGAAGTTGGGGGTCCGCTACTCGACGGTCAATCGGGTGGTCGAGTTCGAGGAGAACCGCCGGATCGCCTGGCAGACCGGGCCCGAGGGCACCTGGGGCCGGCTGATGGGCGGACGGATCTGGCGCTACCACCTGGAGCCGACCGGTGACGGCACCGTCGTGCGGGAGAGCTGGGACATCACCCCCGATCACCAACGGTCCCTGTTGAAGCTGGGCGACATCTACTCGAACAAGACCCGGCGGGACATGGAGCGCACGCTGGCCCGACTGGACGCCCTGGTCACCGCGTCGGGGTAAGTCGGCCCGCCCCGGCCCCACGTCGATTCACGCGGTGGTGGCGATGCCCCCGTCGACGGGGATGATGGCACCGGTGACGTACGCTCCGGCCGGCGAGGCCAGAAAGATGGCCACCCCGGCCATGTCGTCGGGCCGCCCGATGCGTTTCATGGGCGCGGCCGCGGCGATCTGATCCCCGAACGCCTCGAGGGTGGCGGCCATCATTTTCGACTCGAACGGCCCCGGGGCCACCGCGTTGACGGTGACCGACGGGGCCAGCCGCTTGGCCAGATGCCGGGTGAGCTGGTGCACCGCCGCCTTGGAGGCCGAGTACGAGTACGACTCCAGCACCGGCACGTGGATGCCGTCGATCGACCCGATGTTGATGACCCGGGACGGAAGGCCGGGGGAGGCGGCGGCCTCGAGGAGGGGAAGGAAGAACTTGGTGGTGTGGAACACGCCCTGCACGTTGAGATCGAGCACCCTGGACCACGTGGCGGTGTCGTGCTCGGCCAGCGGCGCCCCCCAGGTGGCCCCGGCGTTGTTGACGAGCACGTCGACCCGGGGGTGGGCAGCTCCCACCGCCTCGGCCAGTTGACGGGCCCCCGCCTCGGTGGACAGGTCGGCGGCGAACCCCGAGCAGTCGCCGAGGGCCGACAGCTCGGCCACGGTGGCCTCGACCGCCTCGGGCTTACGGGAGGCGACGATCACCGACGCCCCGGCGGCCACGAAGCCACTGGCGATCATGTGCCCGATCCCGCGGGTGCCGCCGGTGACCACCACGGTCTTGCCCTGCACGGAGAACAGCTCGGCGGGGGGAGTGGGCGGTGCGGTCTCGGTCATGACCGCGAACGTACCGCACGCGCCGATGGGCCCTGGCCCGACGGGCGGTTGGTACTGTGCAGCCGACGAGGGGGTGACCCGGTGCATCTGGCGCTGACGGCAGAGGAAGAAGAGCTGAAGAGCCGGTTGCGCTCGTACTTCGTGGCGTTGGTGGACGAGGTCGAGGGGACCCCGTCGGAGGAGCCCACCTACACCCGGTACGTGCGCCGGATGGGTGAGGACGGATGGCTCGGCCTGGGCTGGCCGCTCGAGTTCGGCGGCCAGGCCCGCGGGCCGATCGACCAGATGATCTTCGTCGAGGAGTCGCACTGGGCCGGGGTGCCGCTCCCACTGCTCACCCTCAACAGCGTGGGTCCGACCCTGATGGCCCTGGGCACCGAGGAGCAGAGGCAACGCCTGCTGCCCGGGATCCTCCGCGGCGAGGTCCACTTCGCCATCGGGTACACCGAGCCCACCGCGGGGACCGACCTGGCCGCTCTCCAGACCCGGGCCGTCCGGGACGGTGACGAGTACGTGATCAACGGGGAGAAGCTCTACACCAGCGCCATCCAGTACGCCGACTACGTGTGGTTGGCGGTGCGGACGGATCCGGAGGCGCCCCGTCACAAGGGACTGTCGGTGTTCATCGTCCCCACCGACACCCCGGGCTTCCATTGGACACCGCTGCGCACGACGGCCGGGGAGTTCACCAGCTCCACGTTCTACGACGACGTCCGGGTACCGGCGTCCAATCTGGTGGGCGAGGAGAACCAGGGTTGGAAGCTGATCACCAACCAGCTCAACCACGAGCGGGTGGCCATCTGCCCGGTGTCGGGCATCCTCCGCAGCATCGCCGACGTCGAGGAGTGGGCCCGGGCCGAACGCCGGGCCGACGGGCGTCGGGTGATCGATCAGGAGTGGGTGCGGACCCATCTGGCCCGGGTGGCGGCCAAGGCCGACTACCTCAAGCTCCTCAACTGGAAGGTCGCCTGGGCCTCGGGCCAGGGCCTCAATCCGGCCGACGCCTCGGCCACCAAGGTGTTCGGCACCGAGTTCGCCCTCGAGGCCTACCGGCTGCTGCTCGAAGTAGTGGGGCAGGCCGGCTACCTGCCCGAGGGCTCTCCCGGGGCGGTCCTGCGGGGCCGTCTCGAGCGCAGCTCGCGTAGCCAGACCATCTTCACCTTCGGCGGAGGGACCAACGAGGTCCAGCGGGACATCATCGCCATGGTGGGCCTGGGCCTGCCCCGGGCGCCCCGGTAGCCGGCCGGCGCCCTCACGCCGTCATCCACCGCCGATCCACCGGGGTCGAGGTCAGCGACCGGTGCTCGAGGCCGGCCCGGTAGGCCAGCTCCTCCGTGGCCGGGCTGAGGGCGACCCCCAGGTCGTCGAGTTCGTCGATGGCCAGGTGCAGCGCCCGGCGGGCCCCGTCGACATCACCCGCGCTGAGCAACGCCTCGATGGCCAGCCGGTGGGCGCGCTCGGACCAGGGGTCGATGGCGAGGACCCGCTGCCCGAGCGCGAAGGCCAGGTCATGGTCGGCGGCCGCCAGCGCGTGCCCACCGGCTCGGAGGGCGGCGTGGACCACCTGGTCGTCGAGCCGGCGCCGGTGGGGATCGAGCCACTCCCCGATGACGACGCCCCCGAGCAGCGGGCCGGCCCCGACGGCGACCAGCCGTCGGGCGTGGGCCAGCAGGGACGGTCGCTCGTGGTCCGGGGTGGCGTCGATGGCCTCGGCGTGCCGTCTCGTGTCCCAGATGTCGACCCGCAGCCTGGCCTCCCGATTGAAGGTGAGCGAACCGTCGCGGTCGATGATCAGGTCGCTGCCCCCGGCCTTGGCCCGGTCGGGATCGAGGACGTCGAGCAGGTGGGCCAAGGTGACCCGCAGGTTCTGCCCGGCGGAACGGTCGTCCTTGTCCGGCCACAGCGCTGCGGCCACGTTGGCCCGGCTGCGGTCCTCGACCAGGGCCAGGTGGAGGCACAGCTCGCGGACCCGGGCCCGGCCCCATGCCGGGTGGTTCACCGTCTGGAAGTTGCGCTCCACCCGGCCCGGCCCGTGCAGGCTCAGCGCCACCGACACTCCGGTCGGCATGCACCATCGCGCCGGCAGGAACGGCAGGTGACGGGCGTCCACCGGGGGCCCGCCCGCCAGATGATCAGCCGCCTCTCTGCCGGCCGCGACCGCCAGCCCCACCGCGGTGTCGCGTTCAGCCAGCGAGGCCACTTCCTCCGGGAGCTGGGCCAGCAGGGCCAGGCTGAGGGAGGTCTTCCATACCGACGAGCGCAGGGAGCGCTGGGCGGCCCGGGTCGAGGCGAGCATGGCGCGGGCACCGTCGAGGTCGGATGCGTCGGCCAGCAACAGCACCTCGGCCAGCCGGCCCAAGGCCTCCGCTTCCTCGGAGGCGGCACCGATGGCACCGTGGTGGAGCTGGTCGAGCAGCCGGGCGGCGGGATCGCGCAGTCCGGTGGCGGCCAGGAGGCAGGCCCGGGCCGCCCTGACCATCTGGAGGAACGTCGGGGTGCCGGATTGGAGGGCCAGGTCCTCCGCGGTCTGGGCATCCCGGAGCCCACCGACCTGGTCACCGGAGAACCACCGGGCGGTGGCGAGCAGGTCGTGGGCCACGGCGCGGGAGGCGTCGGACCCCTCGCCGGTGGCGGCGTCGAGGGCGGCGATGGCCGCCGGGCCTCGTCCGGACAGCAGGAGATTGGTGCCCCGGATCATCAACGCCTGGGCGGCCCACTCGCCGACCAGGGAGCCGGGTGGAATGTGGTCGAGGGCGGCGATCGCCGCTTCCGGGTCGCCGGAGAGTTGGGCGCTCACCGCCCGACCCAGGGCGATCAACCCTTGGGCGACGACATTTCCCCGGGCCGCCAGTTGCTCGCCCCGTCCGAGGAGCCGGCCGAGTTCGGCGAGATCACCGCGTGCCCGGGCCAACTGGCCCAGATGGAGCAGGACGCTCACTTCCGCCTCCGCGTCGCCGACGGCCTCGAAGGCGAGACGGGTCTCCTCCAGGCGGAGGCGGGCCACGCCGTTGGCGTCGCCCAGCTGCAGATCGATCACCGCGGCCAACCAGTCGCGCTCGATCGACCCTGGGGGAAGGAGCTCGCTCGTCGCCCACCCGGCGAGATCGGCCATCGACGCATTCGGCGGCTGGGTGGCGAGCGCCGCCCGGACCACCACCTTGAGCGCGTCGACATTGTGGGTGCGGAGGGCGAGTCGCCCGGCATCGCTGATGGCTCCGAGGCGGATCTGCCCCTGGGCGTTGGCGACGATGGCCCGGCTGCGTCCGGCCGGGGCGAGCACGGTGCGGGTCGCTTCCGCCCAGACCGGATGCGGCCAGCATCCCTCTCCTCGGGCCTGCACCAGCGGCAGGCGGGCGAGCTGGGCAACCACGTCGTCCACGGACGGGGAAGATCCGTCGGACCCATCCTGACTGCGGTGGTCGACCACCGCGGCGATCACGGCACCCAGCAGCTCTGCGGCGCAGCCCCCGACGGCGGCCACGGCGGCCAGGGCCTTGACCGTCATCGGATCGACGTCCCGGAGGACCGCCTCCTCCAGGTAGGAACTGACCAGCTCGGAGTGCCCCTGCAGGAGGAGGCTGGCCAGGGCGGGCCATGAGGCCAGGTCGGTATCGAACGTGGTCAGGTACGCATCGGCGCCGGCCAGCCGGGCCAACTCGTCGGCATCGAAGGCCAGATCATCTCGGTCGATGACCAGGCCGGACCCGGCGGCGATGTGGCGCGCCAGTCCGACCGACGGTAATTGGCGTCCCGACAGCACCAGGTGGCGATGCTCAGGCAGGCGGTCCAGCACCGACGGCCAGAATGCGGCATGGGCCGTGGTGCGCTCCACGTTGTCCACCACGAGGGCGATCTGGGTTTCAGGATCTCCGGCCCGGCCGAGCGCGGTGGCCACCCGCTTCGCCGCCTGATCGAGGTCGAGGCCGACGTCGATCGGCATCGGTTCCTCTCCGCAGGCCATGGTGAGGCCATGGAGCAAGTGGTCGAGTTGGTCGTCGTCGGGCCCGCACCGGTAGAGGATGTCCCGGTCGGCCGACCGGACCGGCCCCTCGGCCAGGGCCTGGTCGATGAGAATCGTGCGGCCGAACCCGGCGGGTGACTCGAGCGAGATCAGGTCCAGCCGATGCCGCTGGCGCAGCTTGGCCAACAGGCGTTCCCGTTCCACCAGACGGAGCATGGGACAGACATTAGCCACAGCCAGCGGTCGGTTAACGCTCAGTTTGCACTCGGTCGCCACAATGGCCCCGACAATCGGAATTTTCGATCGGACGAGGGAGCATCATGCGTGGAATTCGGAGAACTGCCGCGGCCGTAGTCGTGGCCGTGGCCTCATTGGGTTCGGCCGGAGTCGTGGCGGTCGCCACGGCGACACCCAGTGCGGCCCTCCAGACCTGCACCGATAACTGGCAGGGACCGACCACGGGGACGACTGCGTGGAACGCCAGCGCCAGCAACTGGTCGGCCGGCTTCCCTACCGGCACGGACGTGGTGTGCATCGGCGTGGCCGGTACCTACACGGTCGACCTCAACAGTCCCGCTTCGGTCAGCGCGGTCCAGGTCGGCGGCGGGGCCAGCGGCGCCCAGACCCTCGAAGTGGACGGGTCGGCCGGCAACAACTCCCTCTCGGTGACTACGGCGAGCACGGTCAGCAATCGTGGCGTGTTGAGCCTCGATCCTTCCGCGTCGGGCTATGCCCTGCTGGGAGGGGGTGGGGTCGTCACCGTCGGCTCGGGGGGGACGCTCTCCACCACCGGGGCAACCGGCTCCGCCAACGCCTACCTCCGCACCCCGATCACCAACCTGGCTGGCGGCAAGGTGTCCATCGGCACCCCCAACACCGTGCAGGACCAGGGCACGCTCGACGCCAACGCCGGGTCGTTCACGGTCACCAGCTCGGGCAACCTGCCCCTCAGCGGGGACAGCTCGTTCACCCAATCGGGCGGCACCCTGAAGGTCACCGGCTCGATGAGTGCGAGCAGCGGCACGTTCACCCAGTCGGGCGGGGCCGAGTCCGGCAACGCGGTGCTGCTCAACGGGGGCACGCTGGCCGACTCGGTCGGCGCGGGCTCGTTCCTCATCCAGGGCAGCGTGACCCTTACCGGCAGCATCCCCTCCGGGCAGACCGTGACGGTCGACGGCTCGGCGGGGAACAGCTCGCTCAGCCTGGGCACGGCGGTGACGGACAGTGGAACGCTCGTGCAGAACGCCAGCCCGGCGGGATTCGCGCTCGTGACCGGCGACACGCTGACCGTCGCGTCCGGCGGCGTGCTGTCCACGTCGGGTAGCTCCACGTCGAACGACGTCTTGGTCCGGGAACCGGTGACCAACCAGGCCGGAGGCACGGTGACCATCGGGTCCTCCTCCACCGTGCAGGACGAGGGCACGCTCGACTCCAACGCCGGGTCGTTCACGGTGTCCGCGTCGGGCAACCTCACCCTGGAAGGTGGGAGCTCGTTCACCCAGTCGGCCGGCACCCTGAAGGTCAGCGGCTCGATGAGTGAGAACAGTGGCACCTTCACCGAGACGGGCGGCGCCGAGTCCGGCAACGCCGTGCTGCTCAGCGGGGGCAACCTGGCCGACTCGGCCGGCACCGGCGGGTTCCTCATCGAAGGTGGGGTGACCCTCACCGGGAGCATCCCCTCCGGGCAGACGGTGACGGTCGACGGCTCGGCCGGGAACAGCACGCTCGACCTGGGCACCGCGGTGACGGACAGTGGAACGCTCGTGCAGAACGCCAGCCCGTCGGGTTACGCCCTGGTGGAAGGAGACCCGCTGACCGTCGCGTCCGGCGGCGCGCTGTCTACATCGGGTAGCTCCACCTCGCAGACCGCCTACCTGCGGGAACCGCTGACCAACCAGGCCGGAGGCACCGTGACCATCGGGTCCTTCTCGACCCTGCAGGACCAGGGCACGCTCGACTCCAACGCCGGGTCGTTCACGGTATCCGCGTCGGGCAACCTCACCCTGGAAGGCGGGAGCTCGTTCACCCAGTCGGCCGGCACCCTGACGGTCGCCGGCTCGATGAGTGAGAACAGTGGCACCTTCACCGAGTCGGGTGGTGCCGAATCGGGCAATCCCGTGGTGCTCACCGGCGGCACGCTGGCCGACTCCGCCGGCCCGGGCTCGTTCCTGACTCAAGGCACCGTGACCCTCACCGGCACCATTCCTCCCGGGCAGACGGTCACGGTCGACGGCTCGGCCGGAAACAACTCCACCAACCTGGGATCCGCGGTCACCGACAACGGGACACTCGTATTGAATGCGAGCCCGAACGGGTTCGCCCTACTCAGCGGAGTGGGCCTCACCGTCGCCTCCGGTGGCGTGCTCGCCACCCAGGGCGGATCGTCCAACGCTTACCTGCGCACACCCATCACCAACCAGGCCGGGGGCACCGTGACCATCGGCGCGCCCACCACCGTGCAGGACGAAGGCACCCTCACCGCCAACTCGGGCACCCTGCAGGTGGCCAACGGCGGCCTGTACACCCTGAGCGGGGGCAGCACGCTGACCAGCTCGTCGACCGCCACCCTCGGGGTCACCGCCAACGGGACCTCGGGCACCGGCGGCATCACCGGCCCGGGCGTCTCCCTGGCCGGCACCCTGGCCGTGACCACGGTGGGCTCGCCCGCCCTGGGCTCGACCTTCACCCCGATCCCGGGCCCGGTGACCGGGACCTTCTCGGCCCTCAGCTTCGGGCCCAGGGCCTACGCGGTGACCTACCCCTCGGGGTCGGTCCTCGTGACCACCACCGCCCCGTTCACCGCGGCGGCCACCGCCTTCTCGCCCCACCAAGACATCCCCACCGGGGCCGTGCAGGTGGCCAGCGTGGGCAGTGCGGCCAACGGGACCGGCACCTACTCGGCCACGGTCAACTGGGGTGACGGCAGTGCGGTCCAGGCCGCCACGGTCACCATCATCGCCAGCACGGGAACGGTCGTCGCCCCCACCCACACCTACGCGCATGCCGGCACCTTCACGGTCACCGCCACGGTGGCCAACACCGACGGGACCACCCTGGTCACCACCGAGTCGGTCGTCGTCCCGCCGCTGGCCGTCACCCACATCTCGCCGTCGAGCGGCCCCATGACCGGGGGCACCAAGGTCACCGTGACCGGCAGCGGGTTCACCGGGGCCACCAAGGTGGCCTTCGGCAAGACGGCCGGCAAGTCCCTCACCGTGGTCAACGACACCACCCTGACCGTGGTGTCGCCGGCCCAGGCCCCCGGGGTCTACGCCATCCGGGTGACCACCCCCGCCGGCACCAGCCCGGCGGTGACCGCCGACCAGTACACCGCCATCGGCCCGGTGGTCACCGCCATCTCGCCGACCGGCGGCCCCATCAAGGGAGGCACCACCGTCACCATCACCGGCCGCGGCTTCACCGGGGCCACCAAGGTGGCCTTCGGCAAGACGGCCGGCAAGTCCTTGACCGTGGTCGACGACACCACCATCACCGTGGTGGCGCCGGCCGAGGCCCCGGGCGCGGTGGCCGTGAAGGTCACCACCCCGGACGGCACCAGTGCCGCGGTGGCCGCCGACCTGTTCACCTACGTCGGCCCGGCCGTCACCGCCATCTCGCCGACCAGCGGCCCCATCAAGGGAGGCACCACCGTCACCATCACCGGCACGCGGCTTCACCGGGGCCACCAAGGTGGCCTTCGGCAAGACGGCGGGCAAGTCCTTGACAGTGGTCGACGACACCACCATCACGGTGGTGGCGCCGGCCGAGGCTCCGGGCGCCGTGGCCGTGAGGGTGACCACCCCGGACGGCACCAGTGCCGCGGTGGCCGCCGACCTGTTCACCTACGTCGGCCCGGCCGTCACCACCATCTCGCCGACCAGCGGCCCCATCAAGGGAGGCACCACCGTCACCATCACCGGCAGCGGCTTCACCGGGGCCACCAAGGTGGCCTTCGGCACGACGGCGGGCAAGTCCCTCACCGTGGTCGACGACACCACCATCACCGTCACATCCCCGGCCGGGTCGTCGGGCGCGGTGGCCGTGAAGGTCACCACCCCGGACGGCACCAGTGCCGCGGTGGCTGCCGACCTGTTCACCTACAGCTAGATCGAACGCCAGACCGGGCCCTGCCCCGTCCGGCGTCAGTTTTGGTGGGAACCGAGCATCCGCCCCATCCGAAGATCACGACTACCGGCGCAAGCTCGTAGTCTGATCTCGGACGGGGCGGTGTGCCTTGTCCGATCTCGGACGGGCACCGCCCATGACCAGAAGGAGCCCACTGTGGACGATCACGACATCATGGCGCAGATCGATGCTCTCGCCCAGGAGGAGCGCCAGCTCGAGGAGCAGCACGTCGGTAAGGGGCTCTCCGCCGACGAGGAGAAGCGGCTCCGCTCCATCGAGGTGACCCTCGATCGCATGTGGGACCTGCTCCGGCAGCGCCGGGCCCTGCGCCACTCCGGCCAGAGCCCCGAGGACGCCACCCTGCGGCCCGAGGGCACCGTCGAGGGGTATCTCCAGTAACGCCAGCCGCTCCGACCAGGAGGATCCTCTCATGCCCACCGCTTCGCTCAACGGACAGCAGATCGCCTATGACGACACCGGTGGGGACGGTCCGCCCGTGGTACTGGCCCACGGCTTCCTCATGGACCGGTCGATGTTCGACCCGCAGGTCGCCGTGCTCCGTGATCGCTATCGGGTCATCACCTGGGACGAACGCGGTGTCGGCGAGACGATTGACGACGGGCGACCGTTCACCTACTGGGACCTGGCCGACGACTGCATCGCCCTGCTCGACCATCTGGGCATCGGCTCGGCGGTCATCGGCGGCATGTCCCAGGGCGGGTTCATCTCCCTGCGAGTCGCCCTGGTCGCCCCCGAGCGGGTCCGGGCCCTGATCCTGCTCGACTCCCAGGCCGGCACCGAGGATCCCGAGCTCATCCCGCTGTACCAGGGGATGATGGACGACTGGGTGGCCAACGGGCCCTCCGACGATAACGCCGCGGTCACGGCCGGCCTCATCATCGGGGACCCGGCCCTGAGCGAGCCGTGGATCAGGCGCTGGAAGGAGTTCCCTCCCGAACGCCTGGCCCGACCGGGTGCGACGCTGCTCACCCGAGACGACATCACCGATCGGCTCGGCAGAGATCACCGTCTCCCGCCCTGGTGGTCCACGGGACGGCCGACGCCTCCATCCCCATGGCCCGGGCCGAGGCACTGGCCACCGGCTTGGCCGGCAGCACCGGGGTGGTGCCGATCGACCAGGGCACCCACTCGGCCAACCTGACCCACCCTGACGCCGTCAACGCGGCCATGACGGCGTTCCTCGACGCGCTGCCCGCCTGACCCGAGGCGGCCCGGGAGTGAATCCCGACGCCCGGCCGCTACCGGGGGGTGATGTGCGAGGCCACCGGCAGGGACAGATGGATCTGGGTGAAGTCGACGGCTCCACCCAGGCGGGGTTGCGCATACGCCACCGTGGTGGCGACCAACTGGAGCTGGAGACGCGAGGCCGGGGTCCCGGTGAACGCCACCATCTCCAGGGGCACGGTGAGTGTGTGGGTCCGTCCGTCCAGGACCACCTGGATCGGGGTGATCTGGTTGCCGAGCACCAGTCCGGTCGACCGGTCGACCAGCTGGGCGAATACCCGCGTCGGACGGGCACCCGGGGGAGTGGTGCCGTGATAGGTCAGCCGCAGCTCGGGTGCACCCAACACCACGGCGGACCGGTGGCCGAAGGTCAGGTTCACGTTGACGGCGTGGGCCGCCTTGGCCGGGGTGATAGGGCCGACCAGGCTGCCCAGGGTCTGGCCGACCGCGGTGACCGTTTCCGGGCCGGATCCACCCGAGGCGACCATGGAGAGGGTGCCGTGGCCGTTGGCGCTGACCGGGGTGCCGGTCGGCACCGGATAGCTGGGGGCCGAGTAACTGGTGCCGTTCTGGTCGACGAACTGGAAGGCCGGCCCGGTGGCGACCGAGCGGTCCCGCTTCACGTACCGGTTCAGCCAGGCGATGGTGGCGTCGAGGGGGAGCTGCTGGTTGCCGGGGGGTGTGAGGCACTCGCCGTGGCCCCCGCAGAACCACACCATCGACGTCGGCACGCCGTCGTGTTTGAGGATCTCGTAGTTGGTCACCCCCTCCTGGAGGGTGAAGAGCGTGTCGACGGTGCCCTGGACGATCAGGGTCGGGACATGGATGCGGGCCACCAGGCTCCCGGGACCGCGCGCCGCGAACCAGGCCCGCTCGGCCGGAGTGATCAGTCCGGTGGTGTTGGCCGTCGCCTGCGCCTGGTGCACCACCGGGTCGACGTGGTCGGCGCTGGACAGGTCGGCGAGGATGTTCGACCAGCCGGTCTTGGCCGTATCGGCCTTGTCCAGGCTGGTGACCAACGAGTGCCAGGCGATGGTGGGGACGATGGCGTCCACCCGACAGTCGGTGGCCGCGGTGACCAGTTGGATGCCTCCGCCGTAGGAGCCGCCGACCATGCCCAACCGGGGATCACCGGGCGCATCGAGCTCGACCCCGGGCAGGGTGGACACCCAGCTGATCAGCCAGCTCACGTCCCGGGCCTCGAACTGGGGGCTGTCCACCTCGGCCTGGCCGCCGGACTGGCCGAACCCCCGTGGATCCCAGGTGAGCACGTTGTAGCCGGCGGCGCGGAGATCCTTGATGGGGATGTCCCCGAGCACACCGTTTCCCTGCGTATCGGTGTCCCCGGCCAGGCTCCATCCCGGGCCCATCAGGACGGTCGGGGCCTTGGCCCCTCCGGGCAGGTCGACGGGGAACCAGTGGGCCCGGATCTGCGTGCCGTCGAACGAGGTCACGTTCCAGTCGGTCGGGACCCCCGGCACCGGAGTCGCCTGCACCTTCATGCTCCCGGTCGGCGGCCGGCACACCGGCGCCGAGAGGGTGGTGGCGCCGGAGGTGGTGCTCGGGGGGCGGCCCCGGAAACAGCCCCGCTCGACCAGCCCGCGGACATCACCACCGCCGCCACCACGATGACCAGGAACTCGATCGGGCGGCCTCTCCCAACGGTCACCCTGGCCCCCGCCCCCCTTCGATGCATATGAGGAGTGTCGCATTTCCGTCGATGTCAAGCAATCGCTGCCAGCTGCCACCTCCTCAGGACCGGATCATCGGTCCTTGATCGGCCCGGGCAAGCGTGGGACGGTGGTGGCCCTGATCCTGTGTGGCCCTGGTGCTGTTGAGGAGTCCGAGCGACATCGAGATGAGTGCGGACCACTGGCGCGTGACCGAGGCGGAGGTGGCCAGCGGCCGCTTCGCCTCCTGACGTGGTCGGGCTACGATAGCCCGACCACGTCCCCGTGCTCGTCGATGTCGATGCGCTCGGCGGCCGGATGCGAGCTCAGCCCCGGCATGGTGCGCATGTCGCCGCAGACGGCGTAGATGAACCCGGCCCCGGCCGAGACCCGTACCTCCCGCACCGGCAGGCGCCATCCGGTGGGTGCCCCCCGGAGGGTGGGGTCCGAGGAGATCGACAGGTGGGTCTTGGCGATGCACACCGGAAGGTCCCCGAACCCGTTCGCCTCGAACAGGTCCAGCCTCGCCGGCCGCGGCGGGCAGGTAGTCGACGCCGTCGGCCCCGTAGACCTGGGTGGCGATGGTCTCGATCTTCTGGCGGAGCGGAATGTCGGTCGGGTAGAGGAACCGGAACTCGCTCGGCTCGTCGGCCGCGGCCACCACCGCGTGGGCCAGTTCGACCGCCCCGGCCCCGCCGTCGCGGAAATGGGTGGTGACCGCCGTCCGCACCCCGAGGGGCCCGGTGATGGCGCGGATGGCCTCGTACTCCGACTCGAAGTCCTCGGGGAAGGCGTTGATGGCCACCACCGGCGTCACCCCGTGGAGCAGGACGTTCTGGATCTGCTTGCGCAGGTTGGACCCGCCGATGGCCACCTCGTCGGGACGCTCCTCCAGGAGCCCCGGGGGTAGGGGTTTACCGGCGATGATCCGGTGGGCGCCCGAATGGGCCTTGAGGGCCCGGACGGTCGCCACGATGACGGCGGCATCGGGCACCAGCCCCGAGGTGCGGCACTTGATGTTGAAGAACCGCTCGGCACCCATGTCCGCACCGAACCCGGCCTCGGTGATGAGGACGTCGCCCGAGTGGATGCCGATGAGATCGGCGATGATCGACGAATTGCCGGTGGCGATGTTGCCGAACGGTCCGGCGTGCACCAGGACCGGGGTCTGCTCCAAGGTCTGGAGCAGATTCGGCTTGATGGCGTCGCGCATGATCACCGCCATCGCGCCGGCGGCCCGCAGCTGCTCGGCGGTGACCGGCAGGCCGGCCGATGTGAACCCGACGACGATGCGGCCCAGGCGCCGGCGCATGTCCTGGAGCGACGTCGACAGGGCGAGGATGGCCATGACCTCGGAGGCCGCGGTGATGTCGAACCCGGCCTGGCGGGGCACCCCGTCCTCACCGGTACCCAGTCCGATGACGATGTTCCGCAACGTCCGGTCGTTCACGTCGAGGGCCCGCCGCCAGGTGATGCTGTGCGGGTCGATGTCCAGGGCGTTGCCCTGGTAGAGGTGGTTGTCGAGCATGGCCGACAGCATGTTGTGGGCGGCGGTCACCGCGTGCATGTCGCCGGTGAGATGGAGGTTGAGCGCCTCGAACGGGACGGCTTGGCTGTACCCACCGCCGGCCGCACCGCCCTTGATGCCGAAGGTGGGACCCATCGAGGCCTGTCGGATGGCGGCCGTCGCCCGCTTGCCGATGTGCTTCATGCCCTGGGCCAGGCCGATGGTGGTGGTCGTCTTCCCCTCGCCCAGCGGCGTGGGGGTCACCGCGGTCACCACCACGTACCGGGCCCTCGGACGATCAGCCAGCGCCTCCACTGCGTCGAGCTTGAGTTTGGCCACGTACTCGCCGTAGGGCTCGAGGAACTGCTCCGACAGGCCGATCTCACGGGCGATGGCCACCGCCGGCTGCAACGTGGCCCGCCGGGCGATCTCGAGCGCGGAGGGGAGGTGGTGTTCGGCCATCTTGGTCACGGCACGGTCTACCACGGAGGTCGCTCCCCGCGGATGCCGAGGGCGGTCGCCGACCCCGTTGCGCCGGACCGGGTCCGACCAGCACACTGGGAGCATGGAGAAGGCAACCGGGGCCTCGGTGGACGGCTTCCCGCAGACGTTGACGCCCGTGGATCATGTCGAGCCGGTGCCCCGACGGGTCCGGGCCCGACTGGCCGGTGAATGGGTCCTCGACACCACCCGGGCGCTCTATGTGTGGGAGTGGCCCTACTTCCCCCAGTACTACGTCCCGATGGAGGACGTGAACACCGACCTGCTGACCGACGAGGAGCACCACCAGCGGATCCACCGGGGCGAGACCCAGCTGTTCTCCCTGGCGGCCGGTGGGTCGGTCCGCCCCGAAGCCGTGCGCCTGTACACGGCATCCCCGCTGGCCGGCATCGAGGGGACGGCCCGTTTCGAGTGGGACGCCCTCGACCAGTGGTTCGAGGAGGACGAGGAGGTGTTCGTCCACCCTCGCAATCCCTATACCCGGGTCGACGCCCTGCGCTCCACCCGTCGAGTCCGGATCGAGATCGAAGAGGTCGTGCTGGCCGAATCCTCATCGCCGGTCATGGTGTTCGAGACCGGCCTCCCGACCCGCTACTACCTCAACCAGACCGATGTCGACCGCTCGTACCTGGTGGCCAGCAACACGGTCACCGAGTGCCCCTACAAGGGCCGGACCACCGGCTACTGGTCGGTGCGGGTCGGTGACGCGCTCCAACCCGACCTGGCTTGGAAGTACGACTTCCCCACCCGCGAGCTGTCGCCCATCGCCGGGCTGATCGCCTTCTACAACGAGAAGGTCGACATCTTCCTGGACGGCGAGTTGCAGGCCCGCCCGGTTACCCATTTCTCCTGAAGTCGGCGCGCCACCGGTCACGGATCACGGTTCGACCGCGTCGAACGTCCGGTAGAAGGCGGGGTCGGTCAGGAGCCGCTGGTAGACCCGGTGCTCGTAGGCATCGGCCTTCCTCGCCGCGCGGGCCTCGGCCCGGTCGCGATGATTGCGCTCCTGTTTGGCCAACGACACGGCGATGGCTGAGCCCAATTTCCGGACATGGCGCGGCCGGACCCGGAGCAACAGGTCGGGTCGGTGGGCGACCTGGATCACCCAGCCTTCGAGGCTCCGCCCGCCTCGCCGCGCCGGCATCTGTCGGCGGGACTCGTCCCGGGCGTGGTAGGTGAGGCGCGAGTCCCGGTCGCGGAAGCCGGCGCCGTGGTGGTAGATCCGGTGCCCGTAGACGCCGAACCACAGCGGATCGGGATTGCGGGTGTTGCTCCGGAGCAGAGGAAGCCAGTCGATGTTGTGCTCCTCCAGCTGGCGCAGGAGGTTCCCGCCGACGTCGGTGGTGAGATCGCCCACCGAGTTGACCCAGGTGCCACCCTCCCGCCAATCACCGTCGACGGACTCCCAGAATTGGCAGGTGGTGAAACAGAAGCAGGGGTGAGGCTGGTGATCGCCGAGGTTCTCATCGCGTCGCACCGCGGCGAGCGGGACCGACTGCAGGGTCGAGGCGACCCATGATCCGATGGGGCGGACGGGGAAGGCATCGCCGTCCAGAAAGAGCAGTTGGTCGCCGGGATCGGACTGGTCGATCGCCACCCGGGCGAGGGCATTGAGCTTCTCGGCGTGGGTACCTTCGAGGTCGGCGGCATAGTGGAATCGTCGCCAGAGGGCGGGATCGTCGATGCCGTTGAGGGAGGCGAAGATGCGGTAGGGGACGTCGAGGTTGTGCTCGAGGTAGTCCAGCTGGGGGGCGATCCATTTGGGTGACCGCCAGTGGACGGTGATGATGTTGAGCACGGTCAGTGCTCCCGGTGGGCCCCGGTGGGCCGGCTCGACCCGGTCGTCGGCCCGCGCCGCGTGAGGATCGGGCCGGCGATGATGACGTGTCCCATGCTCCGGGAACACTAGCGAGCAGAGACGAGGTCCCCCACCTTCGGGGGGAAGGATCAGGGCTGGAAGAGCACCTTGATGGCGTGCGAGCTCTCCCGATCGATCGCCGTGCCGATCGCTTCCCGGTAGTCCTCGAGGGCGAATTCGTGGGTGACCACGGCCTCGTAGGGAAGTAGTCCGGCGGCCAGGACATCGAGTGCCCGGTCCACGGAATGACGGTCGGGACCGCCGGCGAGCCCGGGGGCCGGTCCGGAGTCCACGCTGTGGTCGATCGAGCCGACGAGGGCCGCCTCCTTGTACCAGATGGGGGTCAGGTCCACTTCGCTGATGCCGGCCGCCCCGAGGAGGAGCACCGTGCCCCGGTGGGCCACGGCCCGCAGCGCCTCGGTGACCGACCGGGGCGCACCCACGGCTTCCACTACGTAGGGAAAGCCACCCATCAGCATGACGTCCTGCTTGCGACCGACCACCCGCGCGCCCACGATGCCGGCCAGCGCTTCGAAGTGGGCACCATTGGGTTCGGTGCGGACCACATGATCGGCACCACAGGCGACGGCGGCCACCGCCTGATGCTCGTGCCGGGCCAGCACGGTGACCGGGCTGTCGGGGAACAGGCCCTTCAGGGCGGCCACGGTAGCCAGCCCGATGACCCCGGCTCCGACCACCAGCACCGGGTCACCATTGTTCGGAGGGGAGCGCAGCAGGCCGTGGCAGGCAATGGAGACCGGCTCGTAGAGGCTTCCCCCGCGGTCGGGCACCCCGTCGGGCAGGGGGTGGAGCATGGAGGCATGGGCGAGCGCCTGATCGCTCCAACCGCCGCCCAGTCCCTTGGTGAAGCCGAGCGTGCGGCCGTCGCTGACGATCCGGCTGTCGAGATTGAGGCACGACGATGTCCAACCCCGGGCGCACGGCGCGCACAGGGGGTCGATGCCCCGGGCCGCGCAGGGGATACAGGGGTCGAGGGCGACCCGGGTGCCGACCGGTTGGGGACAGTCGGGCCCGACTTCGACGATCTGCCCGACAATCTCGTGGCCGAGTACGAAGGGGAAGGATCCGAGCGAGTAGAGCGTCGGCGACGGCCCGGTGTTGTGGGCGAAGAGGTGCAGATCGCTGCCGCAGATACCCGCCGAGGTCACTGCCACACGGGCCCATGCCGGACCGGGCAGCTCGGGCTCGGCGATGTCGGCCAACGAGGCCGGAAAGGCCGGGTCCACCATGTCGAATTGGACGGCGCGCATACCGGCAGCGTATGCGGTCCGCGCTGGCGGGGGAGGGCCTCCCCGGAACCGTCCGGCTGGTTGCAAAGCGTCAAGTTTGGGACCGGACCGGCGAGAATGTAGGGGTGGACGGATCATTCGAGGAGCACCGGGCCCGTCGGAGCCTGTTTGGCCAGGACGTGGCCGCGTACGATTCCGGTCGACCGGGATATCCGGATCGGGTCTACGAACTCCTGGAGACCCGGTGCGGCCTGGGCCCGGGAAGCCGAGTCGTCGAGATCGGGCCGGGAACCGGTCAGGCAACGGGCCGTCTCCTTGATGCCGGCAGCTCCGTCACCGCCGTCGAGCTCAGCAACGAGATGGCCCTTGAGCTTCGAGCGAAGCTCGGCCATCGGGACCTCGAGATCATCGTCGGGGCCTTTGAGGACGTCACGCTGGAGAGAGCGTCCTTCGACCTGGTCACGGCGGCGACGTCGTTCCACTGGGTGCCCAACCGGTCCGGGCTTCTTCGATGCGCCGATCTGTTGAGCGGTGACGGCTGGTTGGCCCTGTGGTGGAACTTCTACGGTGATCCCAGCCGGGATGACCCATTCAACGATGCCTTGATCCCGATACTTCAGAACCTGGCTCCGACGGCTCTTGACGTAGCCGGAGCGGGGAATCCCGGGACCGGAGCTCCGGCCTACGCACTCGATGGAAAAGCCCGGGCGGCGGAGATCGAATCCACAGGCCGCTTCGGTCCGGTCGAGCACGAAGTGATCGCATGGACAGGACGACACGGGCCAGAGGAGATCCGGGCCATGTTCGCATCGTTCTCGCCCTGGCTGGCGCTGCCCCGGGAGCAACGGAACATCGCCCTCGATGCCCTTGAGCGACTGGCGGCCGAGGACTTCAACGGGGTGGTGGATCGGCCGTACCTGACACCGATCTTCCTCGCCCCCAATCGCGCCGAGTCCGGCCGCGCCAGGCGAACGGCCGATAGCGGCGGGCCGGATCCGGCGGAGGAGCCCATTCAGCCGGGGTCTGGCCGGCGCCCGGGATGATCAGGCCATGTTGGTATCGGGAGGTCGGACGGCTACCGACCGGTCTCCCCGTCGACCATCTCCCGCAACACATCGGCATGCCCAGCGTGCCGGGCCGTTTCCTCGAGCAGATGGGTCACGACCCAGCGGAGGTTGACCGGTGCTTCGTTGCCTACGTCCCGGCACAACTCACTGAGGCTCGGTGCGGCGGCCACGATCGCGTCGGTCCGCATCCAAGTCTGCTGGTAGGCCGCAATGGCGGTCTGGAGGGTGTCCTCCGGTCTGACCTGGTCATCCTCAATCACCGCATTCTGGCCGGCGAAGCGCTGGAGCAACCAGAGGGACTCGGCCCGAGCCATGTGCCTCACGAGCCACAGGAGGCTTGTCCCACTGGCCACCCAGGATCGCCGGGCCGCTTCCTCGCTCACTCCGGTGACCTTCTTCACAAACGAGTCGCGCTGGTACTGCAGTAAGGCCAGAAGCGTTTCCCGTTCATCTCCGGCCAACCGTGGTGGCTTTTGATCACCCATCCAAGGATCCTAGGTTCGCGCTCCCGCGCTCAACAGGTTGAGTCGGGTGCCTCTTCGTCGGTGGCGCAGCAGGGCGGTGATTCGGTACCCGCGGCCCGGACGAGTAGGTGGTAGAGGGTCGCACGTTCCTCGGCACTGAGGGCGGCGAGAAGGCTGTCTTCGACCAAGCCGAGTCGGACGTATGCCGCGGCGAGCGCTTCCTCTCCCGTACTGGAGAGCTCGACGATGTGACGGCGCCGGTCGGAGGGATCGCGCTGCCGGGTGATGAGTCCGCGTTCTTCGAGTTCGTTCAAGAGCCCGACGACGTTGCTCGGATCGAGGCTGAGTACCTCGCCGAGGCCCTGCTGGCTCTGCGGCCCTTGCTCGCTCAGGATCCCGAGTGCCCGGAGGTGGCGGGGTCGGAGGCCACCCGGTTTGGAGGCCTCGGCGGCCCGGCGGCCGACCCGAGCCAGGTGATCGAGCAAGGGCAGGGACTGGTAGTCCACCTTCGTCGATGTCTTGGCCATGCAGTTATGGTACACCCCGGGTCGATAATTGGTATAGCACCAATCATTTCTGCTACACTATCCATTCACCATCGAGTCGTCCCACGGAGGGTCATATGTCGAAACTGCAAATCATCGTAGGGAGTACCCGGCCGACCCGGTCGTCGGAGCTGGTCGTGCCCTGGGTCGCCTCCAGAGCCTCGGCCCATGAGGGTTTCGACGTCGAGGTGATCGACCTTCGGGACTGGCCCCTGCCGTTCTTCGCCGAGCACGCGGGCACGATCGGTGATTTCAGCGACCCGACGTACTCCGAGCCGGTCGTCAAGGCGTGGAACAAGAAGATCAACGAGGCCGACGCCTACATCGTCGTCACCCCCGAGTACAACCACAGCCTTCCCGCCGTCCTGAAGAACGCCATCGACAGCGTGTTTCTCTCGTTCGGGTTCCGGAACAAGCCGATCGCCGCGGTCGGCTACAGCGGGGGTATCGGGGCTGGGATCCGAGCGATCGAGCACCTTGCCCACGTCGTCATCGAAGCCGAAGCGGTACCGCTGCGCAACACCGTCGTGATCCCGTTCGTGGCGACCGCGTTCAACCAGGACGGTGAGCCGATTGATCCCGCCGCCAATGCGAGCTTGGACGTCATGCTCGATGACCTCGCGTGGTGGTCGCAGGCGCTCGAGGCGGCGCGCGCGGCGGGAGAGCTGATCCCGGGGGCATTCCGCTTTCGGGCGGCCACGGCAGCCGCCGAAGCCGCTGGCGCCGTCGAGTCCGCGGTCTGAGGGCCGGCCTGGCTACTCAGGGCGATGTCGACCTGGCCAGTCGCGTCGGTAGATGGAATCTGGACCTCGTCCACGGTCGATGACCGACCCGACGCGAAAGGGGACAGCCTGACCGATAGCTTGGGTCCGTAGCCTGGGAAGGTCGAGGAGGGCGGCGATGAGCGTGAGGCCATTGAGGACATTGGCGCTCTGCGTCATTGCGGTTCTGGTCACCGCGTGTGGAGGAGCGGCGAGATCGATCCACCCGGCAACGACGACCCGACCACTCGCAGCAGCTTCTCTCCAGCAGGCCGTCACTGCGGGGCAACTGTCGTTCAAGATCCCTTCTTCATGGACGGTCGGACAGGGAGCCTGTCGGTGTGGTTGGGGTGAGCCCAGCACAGCCACGCTGGACAATGGGCCTCAGCGAGAAAGCGTCGCGTGCAGCTGTCCGACGGAGCGCAGCGATGCACCTTCCGGTCTTCACCTCTACGAGGGGCAGGCCGGGCTCATCTCGGGCGGCAATCCGACCGTGATCAACGGCCTCCGGGCCCTCGTCGGGCTGGACACCTCGAATGCAACGTTGACTGCCACCTTCCCGGGAGTTGACCAGTGGATCACGATCAGCCCCGCTCCCTTGTCGAGGAACCCTTCGAGCCAGCTCCAGCAGGTTGTCCTGGAGAAGCAGATCCTGGCCACCGTGCAAGGTCGTCCCTGAACAGGAGCGGCGCATCCTCGAACGTCTGGCGTCGGGTACGGTCAGACCATGACGCTCGAGCTGACGACCGTGGACGCCTTCACCTCTCAGCCCTTCACCGGTAACCCCGCAGCCATTGCGATGGTCGATGAGTTCCCCGATCCCTCGATCATGCAAGCGGTGGCCAGGGAGATGAATTTGGCCGAGACGGCCTTTGTGGCGGCCCGCGCCGACGGTGACTTCGATCTGCGATGGTTCACACCGACGGTGGAAGTCGATCTCTGTGGACACGCGACCTTGGCCGCGGCTCATCTCCTCGGCGGTGCCGCTCGATTCCACACTCGGAGCGGACAACTCGCCTGCACCCGTACCGACGATGGGTGGATTGAGATGGACTTTCCGTCGGATCCGCCCATCCGCGTTGAACCTCCGGCGGACCTCCACCTGCCGGGGTTGGTCTGGTTCGGTCGCGGGCGTTGGGATGGTCTGGCCGTGCTCGAAGATCCCGTATCCGTAAGGACGCTGGTCCCCGATCTTCCGGGCATCGCCAATGCGGCAGAGCGGGCGGTAATCGTAAGCGCTCCCGGCGATCGCCCGGGCATCGACTGTGTCAGCCGAGTCTTCGGCCCCAACGTCGGCGTTCCCGAGGACCCGGTCACCGGCTCGGCGCATTGCACGTTGGCCGAGTACTGGGGCGAGCGCCTTGGACGATCACGGATTGTCGGTGAACAGGCCTCACCGAGGGGTGGCGTCGTTCGCATGACAAGAGCCGGCGAGCGTGTGGTCTTGGCCGGTCAGGCCGTCACCATGGCGGAAATAAGACTGTCGGTTCCGACCTGATCCGCTTCCGGCGATCCGGGACGATCAGCCTCCGCCGGGCTACCCGAACGATCCGATTGCCCTGATCTCATCGTGCGAGACGGGGCAAACCCAGACGGCGGCCCCGCTTTGTTCGATGGGCATGAGCGGATGTGAATCCGGGTGCTCCGGACACTCCGGCCAGACCGGCGATCGCCCAGAGCCCCAGAGTGCCTCGACTGCCCACTGCTGAACTTGATCGGCCGCCCTCACCACCTGGTCGGTGCGATCGGTACCCTTGGCTATCCAAACGCCTGCACCACCGGCTCCCGGGAGGAAGAGCATCGTCGCGACCGTGCCTTCCAGGGGCCAGTCGACATCTTCAAACCTGGGGTTGAATGCCGTCGCGCCGGTCAGATCGGCCAAGACGGGAGCGAGGGCTGCCTCGAGTTCCGCATCCACGCCGGCCATTCTGGCCCACGGGACCGTCCCGATGGCACCTGGCCACCGATGGGTCAGCCCGCGGCGTTCGATCACCAGTACCGCCCGGGCCGTCGGGGACACCCCGGGGGTCTCCAAGAGGCATGCTGTCTGAGTGGCGCTTCACGGTGAGCTCCAACTTCAAGATCGCCCTGCGGGAGCGGGGCACACCTGTCGCAACATCCTCGAAGCCCTACCGAGCTGGTTTGGCATTCCGGCATCGGTCGAGAACTATGTGGCTGTAGCCGATCGGTCGCCGACCGTGATTGCATCATTGGAAGGCAGGGAGATCGGGCTGCTCACGCTGGTGAGGCACAGCCCCTACGCCGCCGAGGTGTACGTCATGGGTGTCTTGCCCGACTTCCATCGCCAAGGCGTCGGCCAAGCGCTGGTTCAGTACGCGGAAGGCATGCTGGCCGCTGACGGTGTGGGGTTTCTTCAGGTCAAGACCCTCAGTCCGAGCAAGCCCGATGCCGGGTACGAGAACACCAGGGCCTTCTATTTCACTTGCGGGTTTCGCCCGCTCGAGGAGTTCCCCGATCTGTGGGGTCCCGACGACCCGGCTCTGCAGATGATCAAGAGCGTCCCGGACTCGGGAATGCCCTAGCGCGCCGAACAAGGTGTATCAGGGATCAACCACGGTCGATAGTCGCCGCTGCGCGGGGTTGGGGACGATGCAGCGGACCCCTACGGGGCGATCAGCGCTCAGTCGAAGCAGTCGGCGGGGAGTGGAGGCGGGACGGCGTCGAGCCCGGGCAGGGGATTGTCCCACCAGATGGTCTCCTCCACCCGGTGGCGGATCCTCCAACCCGAGTCCGTCCGGACCATCCGGTCGTGGTAGGCGCCACCGACCACGAAGAGCCATGACCGGCCTTCGATCTCCATGCTGTTGGGATTGTGGAAGAGTGACCGGCAGGTGGCCTCATCGGCGCCGGGGGCCAGCTCGACGGCGCGATTGACCACGAGGTGTTGGGTCCAGGTGAAGGCGGGGAGGACGCTGGCGAGCCAGTCGCGAACCTCGGGGAAGGAGCCGCGGACGCCGCCGGCCGAGCGGTAGTCGAGCACGGCGTCAACAGTGAAGACCTGATCGAGGTCCTCGAACCGGCGGCTGTCGATGAGCGTCGCATAGTGGGTCAAGAGGTCGTCGATCGCCATCCGATCACTGAGCAGGCGTTGGGTATCGGCCACGGCTGCGATCGTACTTGTCCTCAAGGCTCGGTCCCGCCGACTCAACGAGGTCATCACAGGGATGGTCGGGATACCGGCGCGCCTATCCCACGGGCGAGCGTTTGAAAAGCGTCGGCCGGAGACCGTTCGGCTCGAATCGAGGATCGCCCTCTGGAGGCCACCGGCGCCGATCGAAACACGGCATCAGGTAGCCCTTGTTTGCTCTTGATCCCCGAGGTTACGAAGACTTCGGGATGGTGATGTCAACTGCGACCGTCTGATCGACGACGAAGTTGATCGTGGCGGCCAACCTGTAGGAGTGGGTGCCCGGGGCAAAGACCACTCCGCCGCCACCGATCGCCTCGACCTTTTCGGAGCCGTCGGGTGCGGCGCCGGTCGTTCCCCGACCGGTCAAATCAGTTCCGCCACAGTTTCCGTCCACCGCGTTGTGAGTGGCCAAGACGGGGCAAACGGTTTCGTCGCTGACACCCTGACCGGTCGACGTGGACACCACGACAAGGGCTCGGCCGCCATCACTGAGAGAGGCATCGATCCCATGGTGGTCGTGCCCGGCTCGGACCAACACCGATGCGCCCTTGGCCGACAGACCCTGATGATGAGGCCAGACCTGGCTCACCAGGTAGATGTCGGTGGCATAGGGGATGAACTCGACTCCGTACTCGCCCGGAGCCAACCCGGCAATCGTGTATCTGCCGTTCGCCCCAGTGCACGCCTCGCCACCGTTGTGAGGCGGGGTGGATGCAGTCACGCACACCCGCTCGACCGGCTGGCCGGCTGCATCGACCACCGTTCCGGAGATGCTGCCGTTCGTCGCCGAGGCCAGCCCGGCCGCATTCGCCGTCGCCCCCGAGGTGAATGCAAGGCTGCCCACACACAATCCCGCCAGGAGGTACGCCGCGCCCGTTCCCACTCTCATGCGTGCCACCCCTTCGATGTGTGGAAGATCAGACTCGATGGCCGTCGCGGACCTTGCTTGGCCGGTGCTCTCCATAGCGGCCGCCATTGAGGACGGCTCTCGCCCGCTGCGCAGATCGGTGTAGTCGGTGGAGAGCGCCGTCGAGCGCGCCGGCGGTCCGCCACCTGCGCCGCGCACACCGTTCAGGCTGACGTTCGACTTCCGGCGAGAAGTGACCAGTCCCATCATGCGCCTCGCTCGCTGATGAGGGTACGCGGCTGTGTCGTTCGACAGAAAGGCTGCGGCGAACCTGCCTGCTTTTCTGAATCGCTGGCCCACTATCCGCCATCACCCGGCTTGCGAAGCCTTTGCCTCGAGAAGGAATGGCATGCGGATAGGTAGAAACGGTCGGGAGCTCGCTCCGTGGGACTCTGGGCGATCAGTCAGGTGGGCTGACCCGAGGGGCCACGAGGGTTCCCAGTCTGATCAGGTGTCGAGCGTCCTGGGTTGCCGTTGGCTGCCATGTCGCTTGATTCGTCTCGGCCGAGGACAAACTGATGCTCACGAACCCACGGCTCAGGACGACGAACAGAGCCTCCGAGCAGGTCGAAAGGTCACAGGCGGAACTTGTCCATGCCCTGAGACCGACAGTCGCGACTTCCTGGTCCGCGGCAGTGGGGGATGGCATCACCGTCGGATAGGTGATCACCAGGGAGAGTTCGGTCGTGGATCGGCCCTTTGCGGGTGGATGAGGTGATGAACTCCAGGTGCAGTGGGCCGAGGTCGGCGATCCGCTGGTCACCGCACCGGGGCCCAGGGCGGTGGTTACTTCCGAGTTGCTCAGCCACGGGCACGTAGGGGGTTGAGTAGCCGCCGAGCTGCCGAGATTCAGGTCAAGGGGAATGACGAAGAGGGTGACGATGGCCAGGACAGCCAATAGAACCAGCCCCGGAATCCGTCTGAAGCGGACGATTGCGTATACAGCGATGCCGACGAGGATGAGGCCCAGAGCGAGCCACCGCGCCCCCAATCCGAAGCTCACCGCCCCGTACACCAAGAACAGGAGAGCGGCAGTGAGACCCAGCCGTCGCTGGTAGAGCCGGTTGGAGAGCCGACTCGGGTCCAACAGGCTGCCGGAGATGGTGGTGAACAGATCGACCCAGTTGCGGTCTGGATCGGTCAGTGGACTCGGCGTCGCTTCTGAACCCTCGAAGGTGCTCGCGGGGAGATCACTGTCGCTTCGCTGCGTTGACCGTTTCCGCCAGCTCACAACAGGAAACAGTACCGGACACCCGACAACGGTTGGGCTGGGCGCGGCCCGGACGCGGCAGAGCGCCACCCTGCAACAGGCGGCGCCCTGCCGAGCAGCGGACCACTGCCAGAGTGTTCAGTGGCCGATGTGGCCCCGGTGAGGACCGGCCGGAGGCCGGAACGGGCCCGGGTTCCACGGCAGGAAGTACGCCCGGTAGGTGTTCACGCCCGTCGGGAACTCGGCGTTGAAGAGGAGGTTGCCCGCGCCGTCGAACTGCGAGATGTAGTTCAGGTTGCCCCAGCCGACGAAGGCACCGCCGCCCGGCAGCGGCTGGGCGTTCCCCTGTGAGCTGGCGGAGAGGCTCTCGGGCTGCGGATCGGACTTGACCAGCGTGGCCGTATCGGTCTGGAAGTTGAGCGTGATGTACTCGACCCGGGATACGGCGCCGGTGGTGATCACATTCTGCCCGGTGTTGGCCGTCCCGGCCGACTCGTCGTCGAAGATCGAGATCTCGTCGTTGCCGAGCCACTCGGGGTCGTGCTGCCAGGCGAACAGGTCGTTGGCGTCGTTCAACGTCTGGCCGGGTCCGGCGACCTGCTTGAAGGTCGACGCCTTGCCTCCAATGATCCAGTTGACGCTCCCGTTGCTCAGGTTGACGTCCGTCGTCGTCCACGAGTCACGCGAGTCGACGAGGATCGTCCCGTTCGGGCCCAGGTGCACGGCGTTGATGTGGTACCAGTCCCACGGTGAGCCGGCCGTCGTCGGCAGCGGCTGCTCGCTGTCGCTGTAGGGGATGTGGTCCTGGGCGTTCCACTGGAACAGGACCTTCCCGGTCTTGATGTCGATCTCCTGGACCGAGCCCTCCAGCACCTGCTGGTCGGTCAGGCCACCGATCGAGCTCAGGTTGACCGCTTGCTGGCTCACGGCAGTGATCAGCGCGGTGTTCCATGGGGTGATGAAGAACTCGTGGATGTCGGTGGTGAGCCCGTTGCCGGCCGAGAACGAGGCGATCTCCTGATAGTGGTCGTTGTAGATGTAGTCGGTGTTCGTAGCTGTCGCGCCGAGACCTGTGCCCTGGACAAACGTCAGCACCGGCTGGCCGTCGTAGGTCTGGGTGCGGAAGTCGAAGTCGCTCTCGCCGGACGGCGCCGGGTGAAACCAGATCACCTTGCCGGACCTGCTCAGGATTTCGGCGCCGTTGGCGTAGGCGCCGGTGTCACCCGTGGGCGTGATGAAGATGTCCCCGTTGCCGACCGGACCGTTCGGCGTGAGGAACGTAAGCGGTGGCGGGGCGGTGGGGGCGGTGGCGCCCGCGACGGGCGCGCCGGCGAGGGCGGCTCCGGTCAATGATGCGACGACGGCGGATGCCACGAGGGCAATCCGACGCCAGCGCGGCGCCCCGGATTTGGGCGCGTAGGAATAGGGATGGCGGTACATCGGTCCTCCTTGGGTGGATGTGTGACGGGGCCGACAACGACGACCTCGCGCTGACTACAGAAGCACCGTAAAGGTGATATCCTATAAAGTCAATAGGGTTAGTCAGATTTAGCAAGTGGCGCGTGACTCCCACCCGAGTGGCTCCTCGCTCACCTGCTTCTTCGGTGGAAGCAGGAGATCGCGGCCTGGACGAGGCCCACGTCGGCAACGGACCGACGAAAGCCGTCAACAACCTGATCCGGGCGGGTGAAGAGGACCACCTTCGGATTCACGTCGTTCCGGAACTGCCGGATCCGCTCACTGTTCTACGCGGGCATGCCCAACTGGAGCCTGCTCTCGGCGGTGGAGCCCCCCTGAGATCCGAAGAGAGAGAGCAATGCCCTGACCTGCGGGAAAACAGGTCAGGGCATCGTGGAGGTGGCGGGAATCGAACCCGCGTCCTCCGGCTTCTCAGTGGGGCTTCTCCGAGCGCAGCCGGTGTTGGATTGTCGGGATCGACACCGCTACCGGCGGCAGTGTCATTCCGTATCCGACTGAAGTGTCCCTGACGACCCGTCGGCGCAGTCGGTCAGGTGAGTCCCACTAGATGGCGCCCGGTTCCGGCCCGTAGGACTGAGACCGGTCGGACGTCGCAGTTTCTAGGCTGCGAGCGCGAGCTGAGGCTCGGCGTTTATTTTTTGTTCCGGCTCTTTAACGTGGCTCCGGAGACCACGGCTCGCTTCTCCCACCTCGACGACCAGAGTCGAAGCCTGTCACCCCCTGGGTGGTCCACAAGGCCGGGCAGGGTGCCCGACCGGCTTCCAAGCCTACCCGCCCTGACCGCTCCGATTGGGCCGGCCTCGGCCAGGCCTCAGCGGAAGGATCCACCCTTGGAGGCGGCTCGAGCCTCCCGGGCCGCCTCGCGGCCGGCATCCCGGGTGGCGATGGCGTGGCGCTTGTCGTACTGGCGCCGCCCCCGGGCCAGGGCCAGCTCGACCTTGGCCCGCCCGTCCTTGAAGTAGATGGACAGCGGGACCATGGTCAGGGACTGCTGTTGGGCCTTGCCCATCCACTCGTCGATCTGGCGTCGGTGGAGCAGCAGCTTGCGCCTCCGGTCCGGTTCGTGGGCACCGAAGCCGTTGGCCTGGGCATACGGGGGCACGTGGACGCCGAACAGCCACATCTCGCCGTCGATGATGCGGGCGTAGGCGTCCTGGAGGGCGATCCGGCCCTCACGCAGCGACTTGACCTCGGAGCCCTGGAGGACGATGCCGCACTCGGTGGTGTCGATGATCTCGTAGTCGTGCCGGGCGCGACGATTGCGAGGCCACCACCCGGTTGGCTTCCCGTGCCTGGCCTCCCGTCGGCCGCCGTCTGTCTCTTCTTTGCCGCGCTCATCGCTAACGGACGGTAGTCGCCCGCGACGCCCCGGGCTTCCTCTAGTTTTATCTCCACCATGCTCCTGCTGCCCCAGCCGGTCTACGACCAGATGGTCGCCCACTGCCTCACCGGCCTCCCCGACGAGGCCTGTGGACTGCTGGGTGGGGATCTGGCCATCGGCCAGGCGCTCACCTGCTATCCGACCCGCAATCTGGCCGCCTCGGCCAAGCTGTACACCGTCGACCCGAAGGAGCACCTGCGGGCCGACCGTGATGCCGAGTCGCTCGGGAACTCCATCATCGGGGTCTTCCACTCCCACACCCACACCGAGGCCTACCCGTCCCCGACCGATGTCGCCCAGGCCCCCGATCCCGAGTGGCACTACGTGCTGGTGTCGCTCCGGGACATCGTGCCCGTGGTGCGCAGCTACCGGATCGTCGACGGGGTGATCACCGAAGAACCGGTCCGGTTGCAGCCCCAGTAGAATCCCAACCGAATGAGTCAGCTTTAGCCCGGGAGCGTGGATCCTCGGAGTCACCGTCAGGGACGCCGGGCCGATCTCGCCCTCCGCCGACGATCAGACGGGGCGATCGCACCGATCGCCCGACCGCGAACCAGAGGAGAGCCCGTGCCCGTGCCCGTGAACCTGCCGACCGTACTGCGGTCCCACGCCGGAGGAGCCAAGACCGTGACGGTCGAGGGTGCCACGGTCGGCGAGGTGCTGCACGCACTGGTCGCCACCTATCCGGGGCTCTCGGGCCAGGTGATCAATGACGACGGCACGCTGCACAAGTTCGTGAACGTCTATGTCAACGACGACGACGTCCGGTACCTGGCCGCCCTCGACACGCCGGTCAAGGAGGGTGACGATCTCTCGATCCTGCCCGCCGTGGCCGGAGGCGCCGCCGGGGTCGGGACACCACTGCCATGAGCGTGCACAGCTCCGTGCTGGAGCTGATCGGCAACACCCCGATGGTCGAGATCACCCGGCTCAGCCCCAATCCCGACGTCCGCATCCTGATCAAGCTCGAGGGCCAGAACCCGGGCGGATCGGTCAAGGACCGGATCGCCCTGTCCATGATCGAAGCGGCGGAGAAGGACGGCATCCTCGAGCCCGGGACAGACCCTCATCGAGCCGTCGTCGGGCAACACCGGCATCGGCCTGGCGCTCATCTGCCGGGTGAAGGGATACCAACTCAAGGTGGTCCTGGCCACCAACGTGTCGATCGAGCGCCGGCAGCTCCTCGAGTCGTGGGGAGCCGAGATCATCGAGTCCCCGGGGGCGGAGGGCTCGAACGGCTCGGTGCGCCGGGCCCGCGCCCTGGCCGACGAACATCCCGAGTGGGCCTTCCTCTACCAGTACGCCAATCCGGCCAATCCGAAGGCCCACTACGAGGGAACCGGGCCGGAGATCTGGCGGGACTGCCCCGAGGTCACCCACTTCGTGGCCGGCCTGGGCACGTCGGGCACCCTCCTCGGGGTGGGCCGGTTTCTGAAGGAGAAGAACCCGGACGTCAAGGTGCTGGCCATCGAGCCCCCAGCCGGCGAGTTGGTGGACGGGCTGCGAAACCTCGACGACGGCTACATCCCGCCGATCTTCATCGACAACGGCGGGGCCGAGCTCCTCGACGGCAAGCGCATCGTGCGCCCCCGCGAGTCGATCGAATGGACCCGGCGGTTGACCGAGGTCGGGATCTTCGCCGGCATCTCGACCGGGGCGGCGCTGGCCGGTGCGGTCAAGCTGGCCGCCACCATCGATTCGGGAACCATCGTGGTGGTGTCGGCCGACGGGGGTTGGAAGTACCTCTCCACCGGGGCGTGGACCGACGATCTCGATGTGGTCGTGGAGCGGGCCAAATCGATCACCTACTTCTGATCCGAGTGGACCTTCGAGCCGCGCCACGCGGGCGGAGGTGTCCGACCGTTTGACGCCGGATCCGGATCTCACGCCGGGTCACGCCGCCGGACCACCCCGGTCTGTCGCTGACCGTCCTCGGCTGCGACGGGAGCTGGACCGGCCCGGGTGGGGCGGGCAGTGGCTATCTGGTCTCCTCGGGCGGCACCCGCCTGGTGATCGATCTGGGTCCCGGTACCTTCGCCAATCTGCAGCACCATCTCGATCCCGCCGCCATCGATGCGGTCTTCCTGTCCCACCACCACCCTGATCACTGGACCGATCTCCACGCCCTCGACACCCACGCCCGGTTCGTGCTCGGCCGGCGGGGCATCCCGATCATCGCCCCGGCCGGCCTGGCCGAACGGACCGGCCTCGACCGCTCCCCGAGCCTCGAATGGCGCCCGGCGGCCAGCGGCGAGGCCATGCAGCTGGGTGGCCTCCGCCTCACCTTCAGCCGTACCGACCACAGCTTCGAGACCTTGGCGGTCCGGGTCGAGGGGGCCGATCGCTCCCTGGGCTACTCTGCCGACACCGGTCCGGGCTGGTCGTTGGGCGAGCTCGGGTCGGGGCTCGACCTCGTCCTGTGCGAGGCGACCTACACCCGCGATCACGAAGGAACCGCCGGCCACCTGAGTGCCCGTCAAGCGGGCGAGCAGGCCCGAGCGGCCGGGGCCGGACGGCTGGCGATCACCCACCGATGGCCGACCATAGAGGCGCAGGCAGTTGCAACCGAAGCCGCAGCGACGTTCGGTCGCCCGGTCGAACAAGCCGCAATCGGAAAGGAATTCGTACTGTGACTGAAGGAACGATCGCTCGACGGTCCACCGGAAGAGGTGACGGGAGAGCCACGGATCAGTTGCGTCAAGCCTCGTTCGAACGCGACTTCACCGTCTTCGCTCCGGGATCGGTGCTGGTCTCGATGGGCCGCACCCGGGTGCTGTGCACGGCGTCGGTGGAGGAACGGGTGCCACCGTGGATGCGGGGGAGCGGGAAGGGATGGGTCACCGCGGAGTACTCGCTGCTGCCCGGCTCGACGGGGGAGCGGGTCAGCCGCGAGGCGGCCAAGGGCAAGCAGTCGGGCCGGACCCAGGAGATCCAGCGGCTCATCGGTCGGTCGTTGCGATCGGTCTGCGACATGGCGGCACTGGGTGAGGTCCAGATCACCGTGGACTGCGACGTGCTCCAGGCCGACGGCGGCACCCGGACCGCATCGATCTGCGGCGCCTACGTGGCTCTCCATGACGCCCTGACCCGCATGATGCAGAAGGGGACGTTGCGGGTCAATCCCCTCACCGAGGCGGTGGCTGCGGTGTCGGTCGGGGTGGTCGACGGCGTGTGCATGCTCGACCTCCCCTATGAGGAGGACAGTCGGGCCGAGGTGGACATGAACGTGGTCATGACCTCTTCCGGACGGTTCATCGAGGTCCAGGGGACCGCCGAGGGCATGCCGTTCACCAAGGGCGAGCTCGACGAGATGCTCAGCCTGGCCGAGCACGGAATCGCGCAGCTGCTCGACCTGCAGGTCGAAGCCCTGGCCGAGCCTCCGTCACCCCGGTGACCGTGTCCGACCTGCAACTGGTGCTGGCCAGCGCCAATCCGGACAAGGCGGCGGAGATCGTGGCCATCCTCGAGCAGGTCCCCGGAGTGTCCGTGCTCCCGCGACCGCCGTCGGTGCCCGACGTGAAGGAGACCGGCGACACCTTGCTCGATAATGCCCGGCTCAAGGCGGTCGCCCTGGTGAAGGCCACCGGCATGGCCGCGGTCGCCGACGACACCGGACTCGAGGTGGAGGCCCTGGGTGGCGCTCCGGGAGTGTACTCGGCCCGTTACTCCGGCAAGCACGCCACCTATGCCGACAACGTGAAGAAGTTGCTCGACGAGCTGTACCGGGTGGGAGCCGACGCCCCGGTCAACCGGACGGCCAAATTCCGGACCGTCGCCCTGGTCGCCTTTCCCGACGGCCACGAAGTGTGGGCTGACGGTGAGGTGAACGGGGTCATCGCCCAGGCGGCGACCGGCGACGCCGGGTTCGGCTACGACCCGGTGTTCGTGCCCGACGGAGGCGGCGGTCGGACCTTCGCCCAGATGTCCGCTGAAGAGAAGCACGAGATCTCGCACCGGGGCCGGGCCTTCCGGGCCCTGGCCGAACAGCTCAGGCGGACCCGTCGACTGACATGAGGCCAGCGTGGGTTGCCCGGTGAATCTGGTCGGTCGAATCTCCGAACGGGCTCGTCGAAACCGCGCCCCATCTTCGACGACTGACCACTACGAGCCCGGTGCCGAGGGAACAGCCCGCGGCGACAGGGAGTCTCAGGCCAGGCCGTTGTCGCTCGAGGGGTGGGAGTCCGCAGTCGGCGCCCAGGGGTCCCGGGTGATCGGAGGGGGCATCATGGCCACGTCGGCCAGCCCGTTGAGCCTATGGCCGTCGTCGTTCTCCGAAACGCCGCTGGGCACCTCGGAATGGTGCCCGGTGTCGCCGGGTTCGAACCGCGCCGACGTGGGCGCCGCGGCGCCGGCGAAGTCCCCGTCGGGAGGCGTCGAGCCCCCGTCGTGGTCGACGGCGGCCGGGGGCGAGGCAAAGGGGGTGTCGGCCGGCACCGACGATGTCCCGATCGGGTCGTCAACGGTACTGACCACGATCAGTCCCTCGCCGTGGAGATCGCGCAGGGTACGCAGGCTGACGATCTGGTCGCCGCCGATCTGGTCCAGCACTGATCGCACCGACTGCCCGGTGGTCCCGACGGTGGTCAGCACTCGCCACTGATCGCTGCGGATCCGGACCTCCTGGTTCGGCGGGTTGGGGGCCATCCGCACGTCCCCCTCGAGGGGGATCAACGTGCAGATCTTCCGCCACTCGTCGACCCGGGGACGCACTTCGGCGAGGACGGCCGCCACCGGGGCGGTCGGCTGCCCGCTCGAGGACAGCCGACCCGCCGTGAAGGAGAACCATCCCTCCGTCATGCAGGCCAGCTCGAAGACCGCCTGTCCGATGGTAGGGGTCGATCCGACCTCGGCATTGGAGAGCTCCCCATGGGCGAGCCAGAGCTTGCCGTGGACTCCCTCGTCCGCGACCTCCTCGCTGGTCACCTGCAACTCACCCGATTGCGAGGTCGAGGCCAACAACAGGAGCACGTCGGCCAGTGGGAAGGAGGACAGCGATCCGACCAGGGTGGCGGTCTGGGTCGGCCCCCCCGGATCGGCCGAATGGGAGCCCCGCCCGGTCGCCCCCACGGCCGTTCCGTAGACGGTCGCACTCGGAGGGGGCGGGGTGGCGTCGCCACCGGGGCTGGCGGCGACCTCTGCTCGGTCGACCGGTCTTTCGAGCACCCTGTCCACGGTGCTGCTGCGTGCATCCGTCATCACGGCAGCAGCTGGGGAACCACGCCTCCTCGCCATGTCGCACGTCCTTCCGTAGAGGCTTCCTGGCGGTTCAACAATAACCGTGGCCAGTGAATTTCTCTACAGGCAAAGTGGTGGAAGGCGGGCGAAGAAGGGTGGCCGCCGGCGGCTGGATCAGGAAACGGTGACCAGCGTCCCGATGGGGGTCATGGGCCAGATCACCGCGGCATTGGCCGGCGGAAGCTCGACACAACCGTTGCTCTGCGGAAATCCGTAGCTGCCTCGCACGAAGCCGTGGAGGGCGTCGCCGCCGTTGAAGTAGCTGACCCAGGGGATGCCCGGGTCGGAGTACTTCGAGCCGTCGACGTTGGTGCCCGTCATGGTGGTGACCTTGTAGCGCAGGTAGACCGGAAAGGTGCCTGCCTGGGTGTCGGCCCCGGGAACCCCGGTGTTGGCCAGGGTGGAGTAGACCGCCGCCCCGTCGCTGTAGACGGTGGCGGTCTCCGGGAGCGATTTGGACACATAGACATAGTTGTACGGCGCCGTGGTCACGGTGCCCGCCGCCGCGTCGGCCAGGAGCTGACTCCACACCGCCGGCCCGGCGACGCCGTCGGTCTTCATGTCGTGGGCGGATTCGAAGGCCATGACGGCGCCCATGGTGATCTGGTTGCCTGTTCCCTGGGTCCACAGGCTCTCGAGCGAGGCCGGCTCGGCCCATTTCCAACTGAAGGAACCCTGCTGGGGTTGGGCGGCCTCCTGCGGTGCGGTGAGTGGGCCGACCGGGGAGAAGCTGACGGGGAGGTAGCCGAGCTGGGCCAGCAGCTGCTGGAGCCGGAGTGTGTTGCCGGCGGCCACGGTGAACGACGAGGTGGTGGCCTGGGTCAGGGTCTTTCCGCCGGCGCTGATCACGCCACCGCTCCCGCCGGGGACGGTGACGGTCTCGGTGGTCGAAGGCACCAGGGGCGCCGACGCCACGAACATGTACGTGTCGGCGGTCACGATCTGCCACACCCCGGCCACGGCCGGGCTCAGCGTGGGGGTGGGGGAGCCCTGCTTCAGGGGCGCCGAAAACTGTACCGAGACGGTGGCGTCGCTCGGTACTGCGGTCATCTGGTCGGCCGGGGTGATCGACACCACGCGGAGCGGTCCGGTCGTGACCGAGGCATCGACCCCGTGCTTCGGAGCCGAGGTCGGCGAGGCGGCCGCCGGGCCACCGGAGCCGTGCCAGGCGGAACTGGCGATACCGACGACCACGACGGCGATCACCGCCACGCTGGCCAGGATGCCGGCCGTGAACCATCCCCGGCGTCCCTTGACGGGTCCATCGGCGCGAACCGGCTTCGAATGTGCGTGTGCAGACATAACTCTCCCTAAGTAGGACCAAGTTACCAGGCCAGTTGCCGTTTAGAGCGGCATGCCGGCGACGGGGCCCGGCTTCGCCGACTCAGTCCGCGGTCGTCGCCCGGGCCGGCCGTCGCCACCTGCGCCTCGATGGCCAGCTCCACGGCGGCGATCAGCCGGGTGTCGGTCACCTTCCCTCCGTCGGGTCCTCGCACGTAGAAGGCGTCCACCACCGCCGAACCGAAGGTGGAGACCTTGGCCGAGGTGACGTCCAGTTGGCACTCCACCAGGGCCCGGGTGATGCGGTGGAGCTGTCCGACCACGTCCTCGGCTCTGACCTCGACGACCGTGGCGGTGGCCGAGGCGTTGTTGTCCACGGTCACCTGGGTCGAGACCAGATCGGCGCCGGCGGCCGCCCGGCGCTCGTTCCGGTAGGTGCGGGCCCGCTCGGCCAGTCGGGCGTCGATCGACAACGTGCCAGCCATAATGGCGGCCAGGTCATCGGCCAGTTTCGCCTTCTCCGGCCATCGGCTCCTCGCCGGCTCGACCGTGAACACCTCGACGGCGATGCCGTCCTCGCCGGCCACGGCCGCCGACCGGACGTTGAGGCCGTGCAGGGCCAGCACCCCGGTCACCTCGGCGAGCAGGCCGGACCGGTCGGGGGCCACCACCGTCACCACCGGGTCCTCGATGGACAGTGCCGGGGCCCCGTGCGTGCGCACCGTGTCCATGATCATCCGGAGCTCGTCGGTGATCCACGAGGTCGGCGGGGCCACCGGCTCCCCGGCCAGCAGGCGGCCGGTGCGCTCGACCAGCTCGGCCACCAGCCCGGCCTTCCAGGTCCCCCAGGCCGAGGGGCCGGTGGCCAGGCTGTCCGCCTCGACCAGGGCGGCGAGCAGCTCGAGGACCGACCGGGTGCCCACCTCCTTGGCCACCCGTTCGGCCGTCGCCGGGTCGTCGAGGTCGCGCCGGGTGGCGGTGTCCGGCAACAGCAGATGGAGCCGGACCATGGTCACCAGTGCGTCGACGTCCTGGGGCGGGAGTCCGATCCGCCGCCCGATCTCGCCGACCACCACCATGCCCACCTCGGTGTGGTCGCCGGGGAACCCCTTGCCGATGTCGTGCAGGAGCGCGCCGAGCAGCAGCAGGTCGACCCGGGTGACCCGGTGGGCCAGGGTGGCGGCATTGGCGGTGGCCTCGAGCAGGTGGCGGTCGACGGTGAACCGGTGGTACGGATTGCGCTGGGGCCGGTTGCGCACCTGGGCCCATTCGGGCAGGTAGCGCTCGAGCAGTCTCCGCTGGTCGAGCGCTTCGAGGGCGGCGATGGCCGGCGGTCCGGTGGCCAGGACCCGCACCAGCGTGGCCCGCAGCTCGTCGGGCCAGGGCACCGGAGGCAGCGGGAGCCTTGCGGCCCAGCAGGTTGAGGGCGTCCCGGGCGATGGGCAGATTCCGTTCGGCGGCCACGGCGGCCAGGCGGAGGGAGAGGGAGGGGTCTCCGGTGACATCGGCCGTCGGCGCAAGGACCACCTCGTCCCCGGCGATCCCGATGTCCGGGTCTCCGGGCACCCACCAGGGAGCGTCGGGGCTGCCCGCCGAGCCCCCGTCGGGATCGATCCGCCGCCGGGTCCGGCCGACGCCTTGGAGCGCGACCACGCGCTGCGCCGGCGCCAGGCATCGTCCCCCTCCCAGGCCACGGTGCGGCCGGCCGTGGCCACCGCCCGCATCAGGGCGTCGCTGTCCGGCAGGTCGAGGGCCAGCGCCACCTGGTCCTGCTCCTGGAGGAGCAGCTTGTTCTGCTCGCGGCCGGCCCGGCGGTGGAGCTCGACGCGGGTGGCGACCAGGATGCTCCGGGCGTCGTCGATGGCCACCGTGTCGACGAAGTCGGCCAGCACCGGCACGGCCTGCATCATGGCGGTGAGGGCGGCGATGTCCCGGAGCCCGCCGTGGGACTCCTTCAGGTCGGGCTCGAGCAGGAACCCGACGTCCCCGTAGGACCGGTGGCGTTCCTCGACCAGGTCGGCCAGCAGCCCGAGCCAGGGTGGCTTCTGCTTGACCCACCGGTCCCGGGCCCCCTCGATCACCGGCTCGGCCGCCTTCGGGTCGCCACAGATGACCCGGGCGTCGAGCAGGCCGAGCGCCACCCGCAGGTCCTCGGCCGCCATGTCGAGGGCCTCGTTGGGCTTGCGGACGCTGTGGTCGAGGGAGATCCCCTCGTCCCACACCGGGTACCAGATGCGGTCGGCGGTGGCGGCGATGTTGCGCCGTCCCCGGTGGATGAGGATCACATCGAGGTCGCTGTAGGGGCAGAGCTCGGCCCGGCCGTAGCCGCCCACCGCCACCAGGGCCAGCCCCCGACTGTCACCGTCGACGGCCTGGTCGAACAGACCGGTGAGCCACTCGTCGGCGGCCTGGGCGTAGGCCCGGCAGAAGTCGTCCCCTCGCAGGTCGGGGCGGTCGATCAGCGACTGCCTTCGGGCACGCAGGGACACGGCCGGACCGTACCACCGGCCCGCATCGCTCCGGCCGATCTGGCCCCGGTCCGGGTGACGGCACAAGCGGGGTCCGGGCGATTACGCTGGAGTCGTGGCCAAAGACCAGGACATGGAGCACAAGAGCGGGGAACGCTCTGGGCTGAGCGCGTTCGACGGCGTCCTCCTCGTCGGCGGCGGGCTGGTCGTGCTCTTCGTGCTCTTCAAGGTGCTCGGGGTCATCGCCGCCATCGGGTGGTTCATCGTCAAGGTGGCCATCGCCGTCGCCCTCGTCGTCTTCGTGGCCAGGCTGGTCTTCCGCAAGCGCTCGTAGCGGCCCGGGTCGCCGGAGGCCGGACGATCCGGTGATCAGGCGGCGCCGGCGACCATCGACTCGAACAGCTCGATGTGCTCGGCGACCATGCGGGCGGTCGAGAAGTAACCCTCGACCGCCAGCCGGCAGTCCGCCCGGCTCAGCTCGTCGAGCCGGCCGATGGCCTCGACCATGGCCGCCTCGTCGTCGCACAGGAACCCGGTCCGCCCGTCGTCGACGACCTCGGGGGCGGCACCCTCGGGGAAGGCCAGAACGGGCGTGCCGCAGGCCATGGCCTCGATCATCACCATGCCGAAGGGCTCGTTCCACCGGATGGGGAAGAGCAGGGCGCGACGCCCCGGCCAGCAGCTCGAGCTTGCGCTCGTGGGACACTTCGCCCAGGTAGTCGGCGTCGCTGCCCAAGCAGCGGCTCCACCTGCTCGGCGAAGTACTGCATCTCCCACGGCTCGCGCATCTTGGCGGCCAGCAGGATGCGGATGCCCGCCTTGCGGGCGATGTCGATGGCCCGGTGCACCCCCTTGTCCTCGGCCATCCGGCCCAGGAAGAGGACGTAGGGGCCGTCGGCGTCGCCGCCACCGTCGCCCACGGGGAAGTGGGCGGCGTCCACGCCGTGGTGGATGACCCGGGCGATGGGGATCTCCGGGGCCGCCCGGCGCTGGGCGTGGGAGATGGCCACGATGGGCACCCGGTCGGCATTGACCCGGTAGAGGTCGGTCAGCTCCTCGTTGAAGGGGCCGTGGATGGTGGTGGCCACCGGCAGCCCGGGATAGTGCTCGGAGTGGAAGGGACCCATCACGGTGTGGTCGTGGACCACGTCGCAGTCCCGGAGCGCCTCGTAGGCGTGGATGACGTGGCGGATCTCGGGGACGACCATGCCGATCCGGGTCCCTTCGGCTTCGGGGAGCACCCACTTGCGGGGGACCGGGCAGGTCGAGTCACCGGTGGCGAACAGCAGTACGTCGTGCCCGGCGTCCTGCGAGGCCCCGGGCCAGTTGATCGACCACCAGCTCGATCCCACCGTAGAGGAGCGGGGGAATCGGGGTCCAGGGTGGGGCGATGATTCCTATCCGCATGGAGAGATTCAAGCATCCCGGCGGGGACGATAGGATCGCCGGACGCCGCGGCGGCGTGGCCGAGTGGTTTAGGCAGGGGCCTGCAAAGCCCCGTACGGCGGTTCGATTCCGCCCGCCGCCTCCAGTACGACACCGTGGCGACCGCCGGGTCACCACGGGCGGCCTGGATACCGGTTTGGCGCGCCCGGAGCCGGGTAGAACCGGAGGATGGTGCACGGTTCTTCGTCGCGCCGGTCCGCCTCCCCCCTCCCTGGATGCGGGTCCGCGGCATGAGCCGCCCGCCCGCCCGCCGGCCGTCCCGGTGGCGGTCGTGGTCGCAACGGGACCGGATCGTACCCCGCACCCGGCAGCTCTCACCGAGTAGCCGGTTCCTGCACCGCATCGATCACTACAGCTCGCTTCCGGGTGCGGCGCTGCTGGTGGCGGCCATCCTGATCGTGGCCGTCGGTGTGGGGTTCGTCCTGCGGTTCTCGTCGGGTTGGTTGGCCGGGTTCGAGACGGGGACAGCCTTGGTCACCCTGTTGATGGTGTTCGTCATCCAGCACACCCAGAGCCGGGAGCAGTCGGCCACCCAGCGGAAGCTCGACGAGCTCCTGCGGGCCCTCCCCGACGCCGAGAGCGGCCTGATGCTGCTCGAGGAGGCTTCGGAGGATGTCTTGCGCGATGTGGAGATGGACCAGCGGGAGACGAAGCAGACCGCCGCCGACGACGCCGAGGGGTTCACCCGGGCCCGCGAGTCCGGAGTGCCCGGCCGGTAGGAGCATCGCCGGACGGGAGCAGGACGCGGGTCGCTCCTGTTTCCTAGGATCGACCGGGTGTCGACCCGCCTGGGGATGAAGCGATCGTTGCTGACGGCGCTGCGGGGGCGCGATCCGGATCAGCGGGCGCTGCGCAAGGCGGGCCGCACCGCAGTGGTGATGTCGGTCGGCTTCCTGTTCGGCATCCACGTGGTCCACAACGCGCAGTTCGCGGTCATCGCCACCTTCACCGGTGCCGCGTTACTGGGCATCGCCGATTTCAGCGGCTCCCGCCGGCAGCGCATCCGGGTGACCGCGATCACGGCGCTGGCCGGGGCCGTGCTCCTGGCCATCGGGACCGCCGTGTCGACGAACACTGCGGCCGCCACCGCCACCATGTTCGTGGTGACGCTGGTGGTGGGCTTCTCCGCCGTCTTCAGCGGCTACTTCGCCGCCGGCTCGAGCGCGGTGATCGTGTTCTACGTGGTGGCCACCGGGGTCCAAGGGCCGATGTCGGTGATCCCCTCCCGGGAGGCCGGGCTGGCCGTGGGCGGGGTGCTCTCGGTGCTGGCCGCCGGGTGGCTGTGGCCGTCCCGGTCGACGGCCGAGTGCCGGGGCTGTTTGGCCTCGGTCTATCGGCGGCTGGCGGAGCAGGTCAGCGACCTGACCAGCGATCGACGCCCGAGGGGACCGGCATTGGACGCCGAGCGGGCCAGTGATCTCGCCGAGTCGATCCTCGACGCCGAGCGATCGATCGCACGCTCGGCGTGGAGGCCGGATGGGCTGGCCAGCCCCCACAAGGCCCGGATGTATATGCTCCAGGGGGCCCGGAGGATGTCGAGCCTCCTGGCCGCCTTTGACACGATCGACGGTCCCACCGCCGACGAGTGGTTCGAGCGGAGCAACCGGCTCACCACCGCGTTGGCTCGACAGTTGGAGCTGTGCGCGGTGGCACTCGACACCGATGGCCAGGAGCTCCCCGACCCCGAACCCGTCGAAGCGGCGAAGCGGGAATTCGTCCTGGCCGCCGAACACCATTTCGCCCAGCTGGCCGCCGACGGGAGACCGGTCGACCAGCTGGGCGACTTCGCGGGCTGGTTGTTCGTGCTCCAACAGCTGAGTTGGGGGGTCGTCCTGGCCGCGGTGCACTGCCGGGTCATGCACGGGGCGTCGTTGGCCGCATCGCCGGTCTCCGAGCAGTCGCCCCTGGTGCAGGTGTTGACCGACGGGCCCTCGATGGCCAAGTGGATCCGTCGGGCCCGGCGCAATCTGACGTTCCGGTCGGTGCACCTCCAGAACAGCCTGCGCCTGGCCACCGGGCTCGCCCTGGCCCGTCTGGCCGTCGGTGAATTCGACCTCCAACACGGCTTCTGGGTGGGATTCGCCACGCTGGTGGTACTGAAGACCAGCGCTTCGGGTACCCGGTCGACCGTACTGCAGGCCGTGGTGGGCACGACGATCGGGTTCGGTCTGTCCACGGTCCTGATCACCAGCTTCGGCGTGGACGCCCTGGTGTACTCCATTCTGTTGCCGGTGGTCGTCTTCGCCGCCTTCTATCTGCCCGCCACCATCAGCTTCGTCGCCGGCCAGACCTTCTTCACCATGGTCATCGTGGTCCTGTTCAACCTGTTGAAACCGTCGGGTTGGTCGGTCGGACTGGTTCGCCTGGAGGACGTCCTGATCGGGGCGGCCATCGGCCTCGTCATCGGCGTGGCCATCTGGCCCCGCGGCGCCTCAGCCGAGTTGGCGCGGGTATCCGGCCGGCTCATCGTGGCCGGGGGCGCCTACGCCACCACCATCATCGGCAACCTGGTCGAGGGAGACGGCGAGGCCGGTACCGCCCCGGATGTCGGTGCCCTTCCGTTGCATGAGCAGGTGGGCCTGGCCGCGGTGGACGCGGAGGACGTGTTCTCCCAGTACCTGGCGGAGCCGCATCAGTCGAATGCCCCGGTGTTGGCGTGGTCGTCGGTGATGGCCACCGCCCACCAACTGTGGTTCGGAGCCAGCGTCGTCGTACTGACCCCTGTGGCCACCGGGGCCCGGTCGACCATGCCCGAGCTCCGGCAGGAGATTCTGGCGTCGTCGGCCCGACTGGAGGCGACGTGTCGGAGCGTCGCCGCGGCGTTGGTCGACGAGGGGCGCCTGTCCGTCGAGCGGCCGGTCCCCTTCACCGGGACCATCGACCGCTCGACGCCGGTCCCGTCCCTGACCATGCTGGAGTTGGAGGCCTGGCTGGGCGAGTCGGCCGACGAGATCGCTACACTCGAACCCTCGATCGAGGAGCTGAGCCCTCGCGGTCGACCCCGGGAGGAGGCCACCGCCGTTCCCGTGGCTCACTGAGGTCGGCGCCTGGTCGACCCGGTGGGGGCCGGTCGGGGAGCGGTCCCCGTTCAGCCGGTGGCGGGCGGGGCGTAGTCCCACAGCAGATGCTCATCACCCTCCGCGGCGAGCAGCACATTGGCGGGCACCTGTTTGTCGATGTGGCCGATGAGTCCGTTGTAGATCCCGTAGCCGACCAGTTGCTGAAGACGATGGGGGAAGCCGCGTACCGTGGCGCGGGGAATGCCCAATTGCTGGTTCTCCTGCTGGCGGATGTACCCGGCGCAGTAGTTCATGGCGATGCCCACCCGTCGGCTCGAGGTCCGGTTGGCACCTCCGCCGTGCCAGAGACTGCCGTGCCATACCAGCACGCTCCCCTTGCGCATAACGGCGGGGATGGAGTCGTACACGGTCACCAGATCCGGCGATTCGGATGCGGTGTGCGATCCAGGGATGATCCGGGTGGCGCCGTTCTCCTCGGTGAAGTCGGTCAGCGCCCACATGGTGTTGCACACAGTCGGAGGGTGCGGCTTGGGGAGGGGGATCACCTGGTCGTCGGCGTGGATCGGCTGGGGTGACTCATCGGGCCCGATGGCGATCGACGACAGGGAGGAGACCAACAGGCCGGGGTCGAGGACGCCCTCGCAGATCGGCAGCACGGCCGGATGGATCGGGACCTGCTCGAAATTCGGTCCGTGGACCAAGAGGTTGTAGATGCGGGTGGTGTGGGTCCCCTCGAAGGCATTGTGGGCCGGCACGATGCCGAGCTCGGCTTCGATTCGGAGGAGATCGTCGTTGAGTGCGTCGATCAGGTCGAGGTCGATGGCATCCTCGACGATGGTGTAGCCACGCTCATCGATCTGCTTGACGTGCCGAGCAGTATCCACACCCATGGGATCCCCCTTCGATCACCAAGACCTTACCGAGCCATAAGGTGCGGGGGTGCGAGGGAAGAAGGCGCCCGACAATCGGTACGAGCTGTTCACGTGTGCCTGGAAGGGCCATTACCTGGTGGGGACCGACGCGGCCACGGTCACTGCAGATGACGCCATGTTCGTCCGTGAGCAGGGCGTGGTCCGCTGGCACCGGTGCCTGCGATGCGATGACTGGGTGGCCGGCGCAGCTCCCGAGGTGCCGGCTCGTGACCGGGTTCCCTCCCGTCCCGAGATCAAGGTGCCGGCCCGGGGTCCGGCCCTGAGGGACAAATACGTGCTGCGCCTGATCGCCATCGACCGGGCCATCCACGTCATCGTGCTCAGCGCGTTGGCGGTGGTCCTGTTCACGTTCGCCAAGCATGATGCGGCCCTCCACCGCGACTACGTCAACATCATGAACGACCTGTCCGGAGGGGCCCCGGGCGAATCCGAGGTCAGGGGCGTCCTGGGCTATCTGCGCAAGGCGTTCCAGTACTCGCCCCAGCGTCTGATCCAGCTCGGGCTCGCCGTCACCGCCTATGCGGCTTTGGAGGCCTCCGAGATGGTGGGACTGTGGTTGGCCAAGCGGTGGGCCGAGTACCTGACCTTCGTGGCCACCACCCTTCTGGTTCCGTTGGAGGTCTACGAGATCACCGAGGGTGTGAGCGCGTTCAAAGTGGTCACGCTGGTCATCAATCTGGCCATCGTCCTGTACCTACTGTTGGCCAAACGGCTCTTCGGCCTTCGGGGCGGCCATCGGGTCGTGCAGGAGCGTCGCCGGAGGCTTGGAGGTTGGGAGGCCATCGAGCGGGCCACCCCGGAGCTCCCCTCACCGGTGCCGTAGCTCCCGTCACCACCCGGCCCAACTCGGGGCAGATCGGGGGCTGGTGGTAACGTGCCCTGCTACGGGCCGTTGGCGCAGTTGGTAGCGCACTTGCATGACACGCAAGGGGTCGTGGGTTCAAGTCCCGCACGGCCCACCGATGAAACCCCAGGTCGTCCTGGGGTTTCTTATCCTCGGACAACGGATGGTTCGGGGTCGTCACCATGGTCTCGAACTCCCCAGGGACGCCTGATCCGGAGTCGGTGCGCCCGGACGTGCGCCGAGTTTGTCGACAAGATGGAGGCGCTCTAGCACCAGATCGACGACGGCCTGCAAGCGCCCGACGCGCAGGTGGCGCTACCCAGCTCCTCGACTGTTGGTACTCGGCCCGGCGATGGGGGAACCAGTGAGCGTCGCCCTTGGACTGCGTCAGGTTGCCCACCTTCGTGCGATCACGAGTCCCGAGTCCTTCCCAGCAGCAAAGGTTCCGTGCGCCTCGATTTCGAGCGCAACTATTCGACGAAGTTCCTCCATCAAGGCTGCCCAGGTCGCGTCGTCCATTCGGGCATCGAAGCCTGGACGAAGGCTTTGGACCCACGACAAGACGGGTCCGGGATCCGGAAACTGAAATGTACCCTTGGTCCGGTCGACGGCAACTACGTCGAAGAGCTCGTCGAGCACGGTCGGTCCGTTATCGAGATTGAAGTTGTCCAACCAACGCGGAACCTCGAATGTGATGCCCACTACTCGATGACCGGCTTCTCTCCATGCTTGCCTGATCTCTGCTTTGTCCGCAGGGCCATTGGTAACTGCGAGGATCGTGCCATCGCCGCGGAGGACACGGGACAGCTCTTCCAAGGCAAGGTCCAGATGAGGTACGTGATACAGCATGAAGGCAGCCAGGACCACATCAACGGAGCCTTTCACCAACGGCAACGTCTCAATGTCGGCGGCCACCAAATGAGCTCGGCCATCGGGCATGGTTACCTTCGCCTTCGCCAGCATCCCAGGCGAAAGATCCATGCCGATCACCCGCCCGGCTCGTAGGGAAATCGGTGAGAGGAAGTGCCCAGGACCGCACCCGATGTCGATTACCGACTCCGTACCGGTCCACTCGAGATGGTCGAGAACCCAGTCCTCGAACGTGGTGCCGTTGGGCAATGGGTTCTCGGGGTGTAAGTAGGCATACAGGTTGACGCGCTTTTGCAGGTTGGATGGGTCCCCATACTGCGCTGTTACGACAGATCGCTCGGTTCCCGCCAATCGCGGGTCGCTGGAGTCGTCGGGCATGATTGCATTATCTCCCCGGGCGACTCACGTTGTCCCTCCGAACCAGTTGTCCCTCCCAACCGGTGGTCAGGCAGCCCTTGCTCATCTGGCGACGGTCCGGTGGCTAAGCCGGAACATCGTGCGACGGCAGAGTGATACTGGTTGCCGGGCCGGCTTCCTGCGGTTCGACGGCGTGAGCGAGAAGACCTTCCTGACACACGCTGAGGCGGACCCTGGTGCTCCGTGGGGAGGCAGCGGCCCGACGCAGATGTCACACGGCCGACGGGAGCCGCCCCCATACAGGGGCGGGATGACACGCGAGGGGTCATGGGTTCAGGTCCCGCACTGTCCACCAAAAACTGCAGGTCAGAGCGGTACAGCTGAGCCAGCGTCACGGAGGACGGCTGGAGCGGATCCGACGAACTCCACCTGACCGTCGGGCAACCAGCGAGCCAGGTCGCCCGTGCGGTATGCCCGTCCGGGCCCGATCGGGTCATCGACAAACACCTGAGCGCTGAGCCCGCCTCGGCCCAGGTACCCCGAAGCGACGCCGTCGCCGGCAAGCAGAAGTTCGCCGGTGACACCGACCGGCGTCGGCTGACAGTTGCGGTCGAGGACGTAGGCGCGGGTGTTGGCGATGGGACGGCCAACGGCGATCGGCACTGACCGCTCCACGCGGGCGAGCATCGAGTAGACGGTGGTCTCTACCGCGCCGTATGCGTTCCAGAGCGCTCGACAGCGTTCGAGGATCTGATCGGCCAATGCTCGAGACAGGCGCTCGCCGCCACTCAGTGCCCGGAGCCCGCGAGTGGCCTTCAGGCCGGTGTCGATGAGGGTCTGCCAGGTGGTCGGCGGGGCGTGGAGGAAATTGACCCGTTCTGCGGCGATCAGTCGGCTCAGCCGGGCACCGTCGGCCGCGGTGTCGGTCGGTGCCAACACGACCTTGGCTCCGGCCATGAGCGGCACCCATAGGTCCACGACTGAAGCGTGGAAGAAGGTCTGTGGCAGGACCAGGACGGTGTCCGCGGGTCCGATCCCGAGATCGGCAGCCATGGCGGTGGCCATGTTGACCACGGAATCGTGCCGGATGGGCACGCCCGCCGGCCTCCCCGGTGCTTTCGACGTGTACTGCACGCAGCAGACTGCACCGGGGCCTGGATCGCTCGCGATCGCGGGCCGGAACTGCTCACTGTGATCAGCTTGACCGAGGACGAGTACCAGAGCGGGAGGGGCGGTCAGCCCGGCGGCGAGCGCCTGGGCCGACGACACGAACAGGGCCACGGCGCCGGAATCGGCCGCCATGAAGTTCAGTTGCTCCGCGGGCAGCGCCGGGTCGAGGAGCAGGTAGCCGGCGCCGGCCTTCAGTACCCCGAGGATGCCGACGACCAGGTCGATGGACGGCTGCGAGCAGAGTGCCACCACATCGCCCGGTCCCACCCCGAGGGATCGCAGCCGGTCCGCCTCCGCACTGGGATCGACGGCCAAGCTCGGCATAACTGAGGACCGAGCCGCCGGCCGATACGGCCGGTGCCGCCGGGCTGCGGGCCGACCGGGCCTCGACCAGGTGGTGGACTGCACCGGAGGGGCGTTCGGTGGCGGTGGCGTTCCACTCGACGAGCTGGCGGTGCGCTTCGGCTGGCGTGAGGAGTGGGGATGCTCGAGACGGCCATGGTGGGATCGGCCACCACCGCCTCGACCAGGTGCTGCCAGTGCTCGGCCATCCTCGTCGCCGTCGTGGGCTCGAAGAGGTCGCGGTCGTAGATCAGCCGGCCGGCGATGTGGCCCTCCGGGCGCTCGTCGAGCTCCAGCTCGAGGTCGAGCTTGGCGCTGCCCACGGCGCTGCCGATCTCGCTCTCCATCTGATGGATCGACCACGACGGGTCGGGCATCGAGGCCGGCGGCTCCAGGACGATCATGGTCTGGTAGATCGGGTTTGCGTTCGGAGGCCCCGCCGGGGACCAGTTCGCGGACCAGTCGTTCGAACGGCACGAGGTGGTCGAGGCCGTCGAGCAGCTCGTTGCGCACCCGAACCACCAGATCGGTGAAGGAGGGGTCTCCGCTCAGGTCGATCCGCAGGACCAAGGGCGTCAGGCAGTAGCCGACCACCGATTCCAGTTCCGGTCGCTGGCGCAGGTCGGCGGCGGTGGCGAAGACGACGTCGTCCTGGCCCGAGTATCGGGCGAGGAGCAGGGACCAGACGGTCGCCAGCACCTGGAAGAGGGTCGCTCCGACGCTCTGGCCCAAGGCGCGGAGGCGCTGGACGTGTCTCCCTGGGCACGGACAGCGGGATGACGCCGCCGCGAAAGCGGGGCGATGTCGGCCTCGGGTGGTCAGAGCGGAGGGAGAGGACGGGAAGCGGCGTGAGGCGGTGACGCCAGTGGTCCAACCGGCGCTCGACGCCGTGGCTCGGTGATCCATTCCTGCTCCCATCGGGCGTAGTCGGCGTACTGGGTGAGGGGTTCGGGGAGCGGCGACGACTTGCCCGGCGCAGAAGGCGTCGTAGAGCGCCACCAGTTCGGGCAGCACGACCCGGTAGACGCTGACGCCGTCGAAGACGAGGTGGTGCATGGCGAGGTAGAGCCGGTGGTGGTCCCGGGGAACCGGACCAGGCGGGGGCGCAGCAGCGGACCTCGACGCAGGTCATAGGGGACCCGTGGCCACCTCGGCGACGAGGCGCACGGCCTGGCGCTCGGCCTGCTCATGGGTCAGGTGGCTGAGATCGAGCACCGGGAGGTCGAAGTCCGGCGCCGGCTGCACGACCTGGACTGGCTCCCCGCCGATGACGTCGAAGGTGGTGCGCCAGGCCTCGTGGCGGCGAACGATCTCGTTGAAGGCCCGTCGGAAGCTCCCGACATCGAACGGGCCGTCCTTGCGGATGGAGATCGTCTCGTTGTAGCTGATCTGGTTCGGGACGAGGCAGGCTCAGATACCACAGGGCCTCCTGGGCGACGGAGAGGGGTGGCCGCCTCTCGGGTGGCGATCCTGGCTTCTGTCACGAGGCCAGGACGTGCAGCTCGGTCAGCCCCCGCAGGCCCAGGTTGGGCCGCCACCGGATGGCCTCGTCGGGCCAGAGCCAGAGCTGCGGGAACCTGGCGAGCAGGGCTCTCGAAGGCGATCTGCCCCTCCATGACGGGCCAGCGGCGCACCGAAGCAGAAGTGGCCGGCCCATCCGAAGGCCAGGTGCCGGTTGTCCTGGCGGCCGAGGTCGAGGCGGTCGGGATCGCTCGAAGCGCTCCGGGTCCCGGTTGGCCGCGCCCATCACCGCGATCACGGCGTCGCCTTCGGGGATCGGCCTTGCCGCCCAGGACCGCCCCGGCCGGTGCCAGGCGGGCGGTGTGCTGGCTGGGACTCTCGTAGCGCAGCAGCTCCTCGACGGCGCTCGGCATCAGGGTCGGGTCGGACCGGAGTCGCTCGAGCTGGTCGGGCTGGCGCAACAGGGTGAGCAGGCCGTTGCCGATCAGGTTGGTGGTGGTCTCCTGGCCACCGACCATGGTCACGATGACGTTGGCGATGACCTCGTCCTCGCTCAGCCGGTCGCCGTCGACCTCGGCGGTGGCCAGAGCGTTGATCAGGCCCTCGGTCGGCTGCGACCGCCTCCCGGATCACGGCCTCGTGGAAGTAGGTGACCATCTCCTCGACGCTCCTGAGCATCTTCTTGGCCCGGCCCGGGTTGTGCTGGAAGTTGCCGAGCATCTCGGCGAAGTCCTGGGACCAGGACTTGAGCAGCTCGTGGTCCGAGGTCGGCACCCCGAGCATCTCGGCGGTCACGATGGCGGGCAGCGGGTTGGCCAGCCCGGCCATCACGTCGAAGGCGGCTTCGCCGACCAGGTCGTCGACCAGCGTCTCGGCGATCTGGCGGATGTGCTCGCGGAGCACGGCCACGCGCCGGGGCGTGAAGGCCACCGAGGCCAGCCGGCGCACCCGGCCGTGCTCGGGCGGATCGAGGAACAGCATCTGTCGAACCATCACCGCCGCGATCGGGGTCAGCTCGCCCAGGCCGAGCTCGACCAGCCGGTCGGGGTCGGGGGTCCGGGCGGCCCGGAAGCGATGGAGCACCTCGACCACGTCGGCGTAGCGGGTGACCACCCACGCGTGGAGATAGGGATCCCAGTGCACCGGGTCCTCGTCGCGCAGCCGACGGTAGAGCGGGTAGGGGTCGGCCAGCACCTCCGGGTCGAGGAGGTGATAGAGGCTGGGGGGTGAAGGCTCTTGCTCGACGGCCGTAGGGCTGGTCACCCAGTCACCGGGCCGTCGGCCTGAGCGGTGGCCATCTGACGGTCCACATCGGCGGCGATCTCCGCCAGGGTCGGGTGGTCGAACAGGTACCGCAGGGTGATCTCCACGCCGAAGAGGTCCTCCAGCCGGACGATCAGCTGCGCGCCGAGCATCGAGTGGCCACCGAGGAGGAAGAAGTTCTGGTCCACCCCGATGTCGGTGACGTCGAGCAGCTCGGCCACGATCGGGGCGATGGTGGCCTCGGTTGGCGTCCGGGGTCGCGTTCTCGAGGCGCGCTCGGTGCCAGCCGGCTCCGACGGCGGGCAGGCAGCGCGTCTCGGTCGATCTTGCCGTGCGGCGTGAGTGGTAGCCGATCGAGCCAGACGATAGTTGGAGGGCAGCAGGTACTCCGGTAACGAGCCGGCCGAGGAACTCCCTCAGCTCGTCGGCGGTCGGGCGATCGCTCCCCGAAGCGACGACGTACGCCACCAGCTGCCGGTCGGCGCTGGAGCTGCCCACCCCGACGACCACGCTCGCCCCGATCGCCGGGTGGGCGTTCAGGGCGGCCGACGATCTCGCCGGGCTCGACCCGGAAGCCTCGGATGCTCAGCTGGTCGTCCAGTGCGCCCGAGGAACTCGAGCTCACCGTCCGGTCGCAGGCGCACGCGGTCACCGGTTCGATACCATCGGCCCTCGGGGCGGTCCAGGAATCGCTCGGTCGGTGAGCTCGGGCCGGTTGAGATAGCCACGGCCCACCGCCACGCCTCCCGATCACCAGCTCACCCGGCGACGCCAGGGGCGACCGGGCTGCAGCTGGTCGTCGACGACCTCGGCCACCACGCCGGCTGATCGGTCGGCCGATCGAAGGCATCCCCTCGTCACCGGGAGCGACCACGCCCGACGTGGCGACCACCGCGGTCTCGCTCAGCCCGTAGTTGTTGACCACGGTGAAGCCGAGGCCCGGCTGGCGGCCTCCGGGTCAGAGCATCGCCGCCGGTCAGCAGATAGCGGAGGGCACCGTCGTCCGGCCAGGCCAGGCCCATGACCGCTTCGGCCACCGCCGTCGGCAGGAAGGTGACGGTGATGCGCTTCGGCCACCAGCCAGTCCCGCAGCCCGACGGGATCGCCACGCAACTCCTCGGGGACGACGTGGAGGGAGGCTCCGGAGGCCAGACAGGGCCAGATCTCCCAGACCGAGGCGTCGAATCCGGGGCTGGCGATCTGGGTGCACCGGTCGCTCGGCGCTCAAGCGCGAAGGCGTCCCGGTGCCATTCGACCAGGTTGGCCAGGCTGGCGTGCTCGACCACCACGCCCTTCGGCCGCCCGGTCGACCCCGAGGTGTACACGACATAGGCGAGATCGGCCGGGAGTGGCGACCGGGGCCGCGTCTTCCCGCTGTCCGGGAACGAATCGTCTTGCAGCTCGCCACCCCGAGCCACCACGACGGTGGAGCGATCTCCCGACGACCCGAGCCTGTCGGCCGTACCGGCGTCGCCGACCACGACGCCCGCGCCGGAGTCGTCGAGCATCCATCGCAGCCGATCGTCGGGGTATGCGGGATCGATGGCGACGTAGGCGCAGCCGGCCTGGAGGATGGCCAGGGCCGCCACCACCAGGCTGGCCGATCGCGTCGAGGCACAGGCCGACCAGATCGCCGGGCTGCGCCCCCACCTGTCGCAGTTGTTGCGCCAGACGCTCGGCGCGAGAGCACAGTTCGCCGTAGGTCAGCGCTCCATCCGGTCCGCACACGGCGACGTTCCCTGGTGAGACGGCCGACACCTGCTCGATGAGGGGAGCCTTCGTTGCGTCCAGTGTCACCTCGTCAATGGACATTGCAATCTACTTTCCAGGGCCCTTGCAGGCCACACGATAGTGGCGGTCAGGGGCGTCAACCACTCCGAGTCCAGCCCACCGACCCTGTGGGGAATCCCGGGAATCCATCCATCGGTGTCGGCCCCGGCGACGGCAGCGGCGAGACCAGCAGGAACGGCAACCTGGTGCACCGACCAGCCGGACACCTCCGCAGACCGCCCGTCGTCGAACCAGAGGTCGATGGTGTCGAGGGGGAAGTCGAGTCCGGTGCCGATGCCCTTCCCGAACGCCTCTTTGCAGGTCCAGCACCGAAAGGAAGCTTCCAGGCGTTGGGCCGGAGGCAGGGAAGCCAGCGCCCGTTGCTCGGCCCGGGTGAAGAACCGGGCGGCCAGGCCGTCGACGTCGGCGGTGGCTTGGATCGACTCGATGTCTACACCGACTTCCATGGTCCGGCTCGTGGCATAGAGGGCAACTCCTGCGCTGCGGGCGGAGCTGAAGCAAAGGTCGGAACCCGCGACCCTGGGCTTCCCGAGGTCGTCGGTGATAATAGGCACCTCACCGGGGGCGCAGAGAAGCTGGCGGGCGAGCAGGTGGCGCAGCCACCCACGTGCAGCCACGGCGCGGCGTCGGTCGACCGGACGGTGATACCGATCCGCCCGCCGCCGCTCCTCGGGCGAGAGGAAGGCCGTCAGGCCGCGCAACGCCGCGGCCGGGATGTCAAGGGGCGCCCACCAGAGCGAGAGGCGGGCATCGGCCTCCGACTCGGCGGCTCCTGCGGGGAGGGAGTAGTCGACCATCTGACCATACCCATTGTCTGCGTCCTCTGCTTGCATGGTCAGCCGGCCTGAGGCACGTCCAACGCTCCGGGTCAGGCAGCCGGCCCTACCTCACGTCGTGCTTGTCCGGAAGGTGCATCCGGTCGGCTTCGGCGACCTCCAACAGATGAGTCACGAAGTCAGCGTCACCCGACCTCCCGCACGTGCAGAGGTACCCGTCCGCGTGCTTGCCGTTGGACGTGGTGATTGTTGGCCGCGTCATTGGACGGTGTCCCTCCATGGAAGGCCTGTACCCGCCGGTAACCCTTCCAAACGGACTTCTTGTTTGCTGCGGGGGATGTCATCGGCTCGGGTGCGGCGTCCCATCACACCAGACCATTTCCAGAGATTTGGGGGATCGATCCGAGGTCTTGAGGGAGATCTGCTCATGAACTGACGCCGATGTGCCGATGCTAAGCAGTGGACCTAGACCAACAGGGTGACGAGACCACGGCTCCTCGCACCTGGTACGTCCCACATCGGGCCATCATCTTCCTCGGTGTCCTCTTGACCGTGGTGGCGGTCGCCGGTGGCACCCTGGGGGTGAAGAACGCCGATCGTGCCGCGGCGGCGACGTCGGTCATCTCCAATCGGTACCTGCCGCTCCAACCTCCGGTGCGGGAGGTCCGGGCCTCGATCGCGGCGTTTCAGGCGCTCGTGGAGCAGGCGCTGGCGGGGAGCACGCCACCCAGCAATTCGTTTGTCGACTCGGCGGTCCAAATCACCAACGCCACCGACCACGCCTACCTCACCCTCCAGCGCCTGCTGGCTCAGCCGGCCAACGTAGGGCTCGCTCCCCACCTCGACCGGCAGATGGACGCCTACGTGAGCGCCCGGGGCGGTCTGGCTGCGTTTGTCTCGAGCACCACTCACACGGCCCAGACCGCCAAGGACGCGGCGACCGAGCGAGCCGCCGACTCCAAGATCGACGCGGCGCTCGGCTCGCTCCAGGCGGTCATCACCCGTCGACTGATGGCCTCGGCCGACGCGGCCCAGTCGGCCGTGCAACGGGTCCGCACCGACCTGCTGCTCTGCCTGGCGATCGGTGTCCTCTTCGCCATCGCCGTCACGGCAATCCTGGCCCGGAAGGCCCTGCGAGTCGAGCGCCGGTCGGCGGGGCGGGAGACCGTCCAGGCGCGGTTGAGTCGGCGGATCGAGTTCGAGTCCCGGCTTCAGAGCGCACTGGAGATGGCCCGGGACGAGCCCCACGTGTTTGATCGGGTCACCGAAGCACTCGGAGGTGCTGCTCCCGACATGCGCTCCGAACTGCTCCTGGCCGACTCGAGCCGAGCTCATTTTCGACAAGTCCTGGTCAGCCCGGCCGATTCGACCGAATCCGGGTGCGGGGTGGTATCCCCCGACGACTGCCCGGCCGCCGTACGCGGCCAGACGATGACCTTCGCCCGGAGCACGGCGATCGATGCCTGTCCGAACCTGCGGGGCCGAGCGTGCTCGGCGACCTGTGTTCCGGTGAGCATCAGCGGCAACTCGGTCGGTGTGTTCCATGTGACCTCGGTGGACGGCACACCGCCTTCCGGCGAGGTCCGGCGCGACGTGGAGGTGGTGGCGAGGAGAGCCTCGGAACGCCTGGCCATGCTGCGAGCCTTTGCCCAGTCACAGACGCAGGCCAACAGCGACTCCCTGACCGGACTGCTGACTCGCCGGAGCCTCGAGAGCAATGTCCGGAACGTGCAGGACTCCGGAGCCTCGTACGCCGTGGCTTACGGCGATCTGGACCACTTCAAGCAGCTCAACGATGTCTTCGGCCATGACGCCGGCGATCGGGCCCTCCGCACCTTCTCCCAGGTTCTCCGGGACTCGCTGCGGCCATCCGACTTTCCCTCGCGCTACGGAGGTGAGGAGTTCGTCATCGTCCTACCTGGTTGCCCGGTACGGGAGGCCGTCGAAGTGCTCGAGCGGGTCCGCACCGGGCTGGCGCACCGATTGGCCGCCGGAAATCTCCCGACGTTCACGGTGAGCTTCGGTGTGGCCGGATCCGACCAGGCCATCGACTTCGAAGAGTTGGTGAAGAAGGCCGACGACGCACTGATGCAGGCCAAGGCGGGAGGACGCGACCAAATCGTGATCTCCGGAGGAACCCGACCCGTGCCTTCGAGTCCCCACGCCGTCGCTGACCTCATGCTGACGGCTGACGCCGGTCCTCCAGCGCTGGCCGGCCGGAGGGTCGACTAGGCGCACTCGAACCGTGGGCCTAGTTCACCCGATCCCAGTTCTCCCAGGACGGGGTCACCGCAGCCGAAGCAGGGCGTGCCGCCTGACTCGGCCGCTGATCTGTCACGACGTCGGGCGGGGGCGGGGGAGGGGGGTCGTAGGTTGGGTACTCGCCGCTCCGCTTCAGGCGGGCCAGTTCCTCGACCACGGCGGTCGTCGGCTTCCCGATGGCCTGGGCGATCCTGCTCGGGCTGGCGTAGGGGCTGGGCCAATCGCGGAGGAATCCGAGGACCAAGCCCGTCAACTGCTCTGGGGTGTCGACGGTGTCGTCGGCCATGTCGGCGCCTCCATCGGTGGTTCGTCTGGCGGTTACGCATACTAAGACCGATTGCCGGAGAACACGACGTGGTGTCCGCCATCCATCGATCAGGGGACAAGACCTCCGACCCCTCCTATGGCGACTCGACGGAGTAGATAACTCTCAAGATAAAGGTCAACGTTACGTTTAGTCACCTCTAAATCTCAAGGAAAGAGTTAGTTGTATTTACGCAGGTGAGCCAGGGTTTTGTCCAAGCAGGTAGGAATCCGTCTGCTCGAGCCTCCGATCCGGGTGACAAGCTGACCGTTACCGACGGACCGCCCGGAAGCATCGACACCTCATGGGCACTTCCACGTCGGACCGGTCCTGCAGTCGGGGCTCAGTGGCCAAACGACGGGCCAGTTGATCGGCCTGCTCGGCCCGTCCGTCCTCCGAGAGGAGGATGTTGGCGCTGTAGGTTCTCGCCAGCCCCTGCAGTTCCTCCGTGCTCATGACCAGGGACCAGGTGATCACCCGTCGGTCCAGGTCCTCGAACGGAGCACCGTCCGGCAGCTCGAAGCGGTGTCGATTGCCCGGTGGGTACCGGTCGGGCGGTCGGGCTTCTCGGTGGCCCAGCAGGTCGCCGACCCAGTCGACCGAGCGATCGGGTCCGTTCCACAGCACACCGAGCACCCCGCCGGGGCGGAGGACCCGTGCGATCTCGGCGATGGTCAGTTGCGGATCCATCCAATGCCAGGCCGAGGAGATCATGACCGCGTCCACGGTCGAACCTCCGAACGGAAGGTGCTCTGCCAGGCCCTCGACGGGGATGACAGTGGGGGAGCGACGGGCGAGCACGGACAGCATCCGCGGGTCGGGCTCGACGGCGACGACGGAAGAGGCCCGTGCGGCCATGCGACGGGAGAGGGCCCCGGTACCGGCGCCCAGGTCGAGGGCGATCGGGCACGATGTCGACAGCACCCACTCGACCGCCGCCGGAGGTGGGGCGGGCCGGAACCGGTCGTAGGTTTCGGCCTGCTGGCCGAAGGAGAACGCCCGTGGCGAGTCCGTTGCGGCCATGGAGCGATGGTACCGGTGGGAATGGCCGGCACCGGTCGAGCCGGCGGGCCAAGGGGGGCGGCGACCCGAGCAGGTCGGTAGGGTCTGGCCATGTCCGAAGCCCTCCCCTACGATGTCGATCCGGCCGACGAGCAGCGTCACCGGCCCGAGGCTGACCCGCTGTGGAACGAGTCGTACTACCTCGATGTGGTGTCCGACCGGGGTGCGCTGGCCGGGTACGTCCGCATCGGCCTCTATCCCAACCTGGGCGTGACGTGGTGGACGGCCATGATCGTGGGCGACGGCCGTCCTGCCGTGGCCTCGGTGGCCTACGACCTGCCGGTCATGGCTGGCCCCGGACTGCACCTCCAGTCGGGGCCCCACGACATCAGCGCGGTGGTCGAGGACCCCTTGCGGTCCATGACGATCCGGGCCACCGCACCGGGCGCCCTCCACCACGATCCGGCCGCCGTCTACCGGGGGGAGCCGGGATCAGCGGTCCGAGTGGGCTTCGATCTGACCTGGGCCACTGACGGCACGCCCTATCACTACAACCTCACCACCCGCTACGAGGTGCCCTGCCTGGTCCGGGGGGAGATGAGCGTGGACGGGGAACGATGGGAGATCAACGGTCAGGGGCAGCGTGATCATTCGTGGGGTGTGCGCGACTGGTGGGCCTTCGGGTGGTGCTGGGCTTCGGTCCGGCTGGACGACGGCACCCGGGTGCACTTCACCACCATCCGGCCCCCCGGTCACCCCATCGCCTTCGGGTACCTGCAGCCTCCCGGCGGCGGGGTCGAGCCGGTGGCCACGGTGGAGATGAGCGAGGTGCTGGCCGAGGAGGGGCTGCCCCGTTCCGCGGTGGCGTCGCTCGAACCGAGCGGGCTCGTCCTCGACATCGAACCGATCGCCTTCGGACCGCTCCTGCTGGTGGCGCCGGACGGGAGGACGAGCCGATTCCCGCGGGCCGCCGCCCGCTTCACCGCCGGGGACGGTCGGACCGGCACCGGGTGGATCGAGTGGAACCAGCCAGATCCCGGTCCTGCCGGACGGTAGCGTCTGGCCGTGCGCCTGTCGCTGCAACCCTCCACCGACCCGGCGGACTACCACTTCGTACATCAGGTCCGGACCCGGTTCGCCGAGACGGACGCCATGGGCGTCATCCATCACGCCAGCTATCTTCCCTACCTCGAGCAGGCCCGGGTCGAGCTGCTCCGCCATGCCGGGCACCCCTACGACGAGGTCCGGGCGGAAGGCGTCGATCTCGTCGTGCTCGAGCTCTACGTCCGCTACCGTCGTCCCTTGCGCTTCGACGAGCTGGTGGACGTCTGGGTCACCGTCGGTGCCCTCACCGCCACCACCTTTCAGGTCGGTTACCTGCTGCAGGTGGAGGGCGAGACCCGGGCCACAGCGGTGAGCGTCCACGGTGCCGTCGCCGCCGAGGGCCGGCCGGTCCGAATGGTGCCGTGGCTGGCCGAGTTGGTCGACGGGATGGAGCCCGGCTGACCGGCACCGCCGTTGGGCGACGGCGGGGGAGCGGGAGCCGTGATCCCGTGGCGAGCGGAGCCATTCCCGAGCCGTATGCTGCAGCCAGGACGCGACAAGGAGAAGATCATGGCAATAGCGGTTGGCGACAAGATCCCCGACATCCGGGTGATGACCTCCGGTCCCGACGGACCGCACCACGTGCAGACGGGCGAGGTGTTGGGCACGGGCAAGGTGGTGCTCTTCGCCGTGCCGGGTGCCTTCACGCCGACCTGTTCGGACTACCACCTGCCGAGCTACATCTTCCGGCACGACGAATTGAAGGCCAAGGGCGTCGACCGCGTGGTGGGCATCTCGGTCAACGACCCCTTTGTGATGGCCGCGTGGGGCGAGGCCCAGCACGTGGGCGACCTGATCCTGCTGCTGGCCGACGGCAACGGGGAGTTCACCAGCGCGGTGGGGCTGGAGATGGACGGAAGCGGATTCGGGCTGGGCACCCGGTCCCAGCGCTACGCCATGGTCATCGAGGACGGTGTGGTCACCGCCCTCAACGTGGAGCCCGGCCCCGGGCTCACCGTCAGCGCCGCCGATGCCATCCTCGAGGTGCTGTAGGGCCGATCGGGTCGGTCGTTGCGGCACTGAAGCGCCCGGGTCGTGCGGCCCCTTGTGGGCGGCCTGCACCGCCACGGCGACCGCGGCTGCGGCTCGGCGGGCGACACGGACCGACCTCGGTGCCACTACCGTCTGGGAGGTGGAACTCGGGCCAGCGCTGCGCACGACGGGGGCCGTACGCGAGTTCCACGACCGGGAGGTGCCCGATGCGGTCGTGCACCGGCTGCTGGACACGGCCCGGTTCGCGCCGAATGGCGGCAATCGGCAGGCCTGGCGGGTGATCGTGGTCAAGGATCCGGACCTGAAGCGCAGCATGCGGGACATCTACCTCCCGGGTTGGTACCAGTACCTGGCCCAGGTAGGAGTGGGGCTCACCCCGTGGGGGGTGATCTCCGATCGTGGCGCCGAGGAGCGGGCGGTCGCCGATGCCCCCCGGATCGCCGCGGCCGCAGCCGCCGGTCCCGGTGGGTTCGCCGAGCATCTCGACCAGGTCCCGGTGATGCTGGTGCTGTTGGCCGATCTGGCCAAGTTGGCCACCGTCGACCGCGACGCCGACGGTTACACGATGGTCGGGGGAGCGTCGATCTATCCGTTCGCCTGGAGCGTCCTGCTGGCGGCCCGTGAGGAGGGCCTGGCCGGGGTGATGACCACCATGGTGGTGCGGGACGCCGACGCGGTGCGCAAGCTCCTCGGTGTCCCCGACCGGTCCGCCGTGGCCGCGGTCCTCGCCCTGGGCCGGCCGGTGCACCAGCCCACCCGGTTGAGGCGCGACCCGGTCGAGGACTTCGCCACCGTCGACCGCTATGACGGGTCTCCACTGGAGGCCGGATGAGGAACAGATCGATCGGTCGGTCCCATCACCGGTGGGATCGATGAAGGTCCGGATCGGAGTCAGCATGGGCGCCGCGCCCGAGGACGCCGGCGCCCGGTTCGGCGACACGGTGGACGACATCGACGCCCTCGGGTTCGACTCCCTGTGGCTACCCGAGGTGCTGACCGCCCCCACCCTCGACCCGCTGGTGGCCATGTCCTTTGCCGCCGCCCGCAACCCGCACCTCAAACTCGGGACCACCATGCTCCTGCCCGGTCGCAACGTGGTGCGACTGGCCAAGGAGCTGGCCACGCTGGATGTCCTCTCGAGCGGTCGCCTGCTCATCACGTTCGTCCCCGGCCTCACCCGGCCGAGCGAAACCGGCGCCGGGGGAGTGGCCCGCCCGGCCAAGGGGGCGATGATGGACGACATGCTGCCGGTGCTCCGGCGACTGTGGGCCGGCGAGACGGTCAGCCACCACGGGCCGGCCGGCGATTTCGAACAGGTCACCTTGGCGCCGCTCCCGGTGCAGGACCCGCTCGAGGCCTGGACCGGAGGCATGGTGCCGGCCGCCCTGCGACGGTGCGGACGCTACGCCGACGGGTGGTTGCCGTCTTCGTGCACGCCGGAGGAGGCGGCCGCCGGCCGGGTGGTGATCGACGAAGCGGCCGACGAGGCCGGTCGCGCCATCAGCCCCGAGCACTTCGGGATCTCCCTGGCCTACGCCCGCCAGCCCCTCGACGACCGGATCATCCGGCTGTTGGCCGCCAACCGGCGGGGCGTGGATCCCGTACAGGTGGTCCCGGTCGGGATCGACGGGCTGCGTTCGATGCTCGAACGATTCCTCGAGGTCGGTTTCTCCAAGTTCGTGGTTCGCCCCCTGGAGACGCCCGACTCGTGGCGGGCGGAGCTCGAACGGCTGGCCGACGGCGTGCTCGATCTCCAGACATGACCCGGTCCCGTGGGGTGGAGATCGAGTTCGTGGACCACGACGACCCGCGAGCTGTTGGCCCAGATGGCGGCCATCGCGGCGACGAGGACGGGTTGGATCAACGTGGAGCCGGTCATCGACGAGGAGTACGAGCCACCCGAGCCGGGTCCGTTCGCGTTCCTCGGTGGGTCGACCCACAAGGTGCCCGTCGCCACCTGGATGCCGGGCAAGGTGGCCGCCAACGGCAGCGCCAAACCCACGACCATCGGGATGCAGCACGCCACCGGCCCCCATCTGGCCTGGAAGCTCCGCGACGTCGGGCTGGCCCTGCCGGAGGGATGGAAGATCACCCAGGACCATCCCCGTCGTGGTCTGGTGGCCTCGGTGCCCGCCGACGCCGACAACCGGTCGGTGATGGACTGGCTGTTGCGGGTGGCCACCTTCGTCTGCCAGGTGCAGTCGACCGGGCGGTGGATCGCCTCGGTCCACGCCGGTCTCGCGTAACGTCTCGACGACGGCGAGGTAGCAACCGACGGTCGTGAATGCGTCCCCCGAGCGAAAGGACCGACCATGATCAAAGAATTCAGAGAGTTCCTCCTACGGGGCAACCTGCTCGACCTGGCCGTGGCCGTGGTCATCGGGGCCGCCTTCACCGTCGGTGGTCAACTCGTTGGTCAGCGGCCTGATCACCCCGCTGATCGGGGCCATCTTCGGAGGCAAGGAGCAGTTCAACAATCTGCATTTCACCCTGCATCACTCGCAGTTCAACTACGGCAGCGTGCTCGATGCAGTGATCTCGTTCGTGATCGTGGCCGCGGTCATCTTCTTTCTGGTCATCAAGCCGGTCAACCACTTGATGAACCGGCTGGGCCGGACCCCCAAGGAGGACCCGGCGCGCGAGTGCCCCGATTGCCTGAGCAAGGTGCCGCGAGGCCGCCACCCGCTGCGCCTACTGCACCTCGACGCTCACGCCGATCGTCTCGGCCACTTCGGGCGCCTGAGCCAGGACGGACTCGGACACCGCGGCGGCCAGGCCGTAGGACGGGCGCGTCTCGGTCGGGCCCACCCGGCCCGGCACGTTCCTCCAGATGACCCCGGCGGCGGCCAGGGCGATGAACACCAGGGCGGCCACCGTGACGAAGGGCAGCCAGGCGGCGACGGCGAAGGCCGCGCCGGCGCCGGCGGCCGAGATCGCCGTGCAGGCGGTCTGACCGGTCCCGAACATGCCCTGGATGCGGCCGACCTCCTCGGGGGCCGATCCCTGGGTCAGCAGTGACTGCACCGCGGGCATGGCGGCGGCGAACCCGAGCGCCTCGGAGCCTCCCAGCACGACGAGGGCCGGCACGCTGTGGATGAACGGGTAGGAGGCGCACAGGGCACTGGACAGGCCCAGGCCGACCAGCACCAGCACCCGGCGGTCCATGTGATCGGCCAGCCAGCCGCTCGGTTTGGCCACCAGCACGAAAGGCACCGCGAACAGGGTCCACGAGATGCCGATCTCCAACCCGGACGCCCCTCTGGCCACCATCAGGAGGGTCCAGCAGATGTCGTAGACCCCGCTGCTGAATCCGAGGGCCGCTCCGCAGACCAGGGCACCGGTCATGGGCGGCCGGATGTGGACCCGGCGCAGCGGCACCATCGTTCCGTCGGCCCGCTGTCCTCGCCGCCCGATCCTCGGCCGCACCCCGGGGCTCGTGGACCCGCAGGGCGGGAAGGCAGGCCCCGATGGAGAGCAGCCCCGAGGCCAGGAACATCGCCCACATGAACCTGATCCCCACGATGCTGCCCACCAGCGGGCCCACCGCCATCCCGGCGAGCTCGCCACCGTAGATCGAGGCGAAGGCGCGGCCCCGTCGCTCGACGCTCACCGAGCCCGAGATCATGGCCAGGGCGGCCACCGTCGCCGCTCCGGCACCCACGCCCTGGAGCGCCCGCAGGGCGACGGCGAACGGCGCGTCGATGGGCAGGAGGAACGAGAAGCTGGCGATGCCGTACACCACCAGGCCGGCGAGGAGCACCGGTCGGCGCCCGACCCGGTCGGCGAGCCTGCCGATGGGGTACTGGGAGAGCACGCCGGCCGCATAGAAGGCGGCCATCACCACACCGGCCAGGGCGTCCGAGCCGCCCAGGTGCCGGATGTACACCGGCAGCATGGGGACGATCGAGGTGGCTCCCATCCACTGGAGGAAGGCGGTGGCGGTGAGGGTGCGGATCAGCCGGCGCGAAGCGTCCGGTCGGTCGCCGACCGCCGGGTCGGTGGCGGTGGTCATGACGGTGGCCCGGTCAGCCGTTCGAGCTCGATGCCCATGCGGACGCGCTGGGCCGGCGTCGGCGGGGCCAGCCCGAACAGGTCGCAGAGCCACAGGCCGTCGCAGGCCAGCCGCACGACGGTGGCCATCGTCGGATCGATGCCGTCCTCCTCGAGCCGCCGTTGCCAGCGGTCGGCCGCCTGCTGGAGCGGGACCAGCAGGGCCGGCTGGGCGGCGGCGGCCGCGATGACCGCCGCCCCGAGCCGGTCCTCGCGCTCGGGGGCCGGGGAGCTCGGGGTCATGGTGGCGCGGATGTAGGCCCGGGTGAACGATCCGGGACCGGAGTCGCCGTTCACCCGCTGGTCGATGTCCTCGTCGAATTCTCGGATGATCTTCTCGACCATGCCGGCCACCAGGGCGTCCCGGGTGGGGAAGTGGTAGAGCACGCCGCCCTTACTGAGGCCGGCCTCGGCCGCCGCCGCGTCGAGGGTGAGCCTGGCCACCCCGTCGCGCAGCACGACCTCCTCGGCGGCATCGATGATCCGGGCCTTGGTATCGGTGCCGGCGCCTTTGACCATTCGTCGACTATACCGTCTGGACGGTATAGGTCAAAAGGGAGGGCAAGCTCAGTCGTCAGCCCCGGTGGATGACGGTCAACCCGGATCGGAGCGGTTGCCCAAATGCCAGCCCCCGCAGAACCCGCAACGGTAGGGATCCAGATCGGCTCCCTCCTCGAGGCGGAGACGGAGGGAGGACCGGTTGGCCTCGTCCTGGGTGGGGAAGCGGGTCTTCGGCTGCCCGTCGGCCCGCCAGTGCTCGCGACTCGCCCCGCCATCCACCCGGGCCGGGGGGCGCCGGGCGCGCTTGGAGCCCCGACGGGCCTTGGCCATGGGACTCGCCTGCCTCTACTCGGTGTACACGGGGGGACGTTTCTGCTTGAACGCGGCCGTCGCCTCGGCGAGGTTTCCGGTGTGGCCGGCCAGCAGTTGGGTGCGATTCTCCAGATCGACCGCGGCCCGGAGGCTCCCCACCTCCAGCGCGGACCACATGGTGTCCTTGGTCAGGGCCAGACCGAACGGGCTGAAGGCGCACATCCCCTCGGCCATCCCGACGGCTGCCTCGAGCAGCTCCTCGTCGGGCAGGACCCGCGAGACCATGCCGATGCGGAGCGCCTCGTCCGCACCGAACTTCTTGCCGGTCAACAGGATCTCGGCCGAGTTGGAGGTGCCGACGGCGCGGGGCAGCAGCCAGCTGACCCCGAGCTCGGTCCCGGCGAGCCCGTTGTTGATGCCGGCCCCGCAGAAGACGGCCGACTCGCCGGCCAGGCGGATGTCGGCCCCGAGGGAGAGGCACATGCCCCCGCCGTAGGCGGGGCCTTTGATGGCGGCGATGACCGGTTGGGGAATGGTGCGCAGGGCCGGGACGATCCCTCCCATGTACTCCATGGCCCGCATCCCCATCCGGTGCCGGCCGAGGTCCTCGGTGCCGGGCGGTATCCCCGCCTGCTCGAGCTCGAGGCCCGAGCAGAACGCCCGCCCGGCCCCGGTCAGGACCACGACCCGGCAGCTGTTGTCCTCCGCCACCTCGGCGAGGGCGGCGTACAGATCCGAGACCAGGGCGAAGGAAAGGGAATTGAGACGAGCCGGGTGGTCGAGGGTGACCACCTGTATGTGGGGACCGGGGGAGTCGATGCGGACGAGTGCCATGGGCCCAGCCTCACCGACCGTGGCGATTGGCGCCACTCGTGCGGTCGGTTGAGCCATCATCGTGGCGTGCCGTTGGATCCGTTCAGCCCGTTCGATCCGTATGGCGGGAGTGCCCCGCCCGAGCGGTTGACCGGCTACCTGCTCATCGCCACTCCGCGTCTGGTCGACTCCAACTTCTCACGCCGGGTGGTGCTCATCCTCGACCATGGTGACCACGGGGCCCTCGGCGTGGTCATCGACCGGCCCGGCGGCGTGTCGGTCGGTGAGCTGCTGCCACAGTGGCAGGCGTTGGCCACTCCGCCGGCCGAGCTGTTCACCGGAGGTCCGGTGGCCCGCAACGCCCTGATCGGGCTGGTCCGCCTGGTGTCCCGTGATGCCGCCGACGAGAGCGCGACCCCGGGGCTGGCCGGCTGGCGGATGCTGGTCGACGCTGACCGCCCGATCGGGACGGTGGACCTGGCCGCCGATCCCTCGTCCATGGCCGGGTCGATCGTCGCCGCCCGTCTGTTCTCGGGCTACGCGGGGTGGGATTCGGGCCAACTCGAGATGGAGATCGACGAGGGCTCGTGGTACGTGATGCGCGCCGAGGCGCGGGACCCGATCTCGGCCGACCCGGAGGGGCTCTGGCACCGGGTCCTCAAGCGCCAGGGTGGCGCGCTGGCCGTGGTCTCGGGGTTTCCCTCCGATCCGACGTTGAACTGATCCGCTCCCACTACCATCGGCGGGAATGGAACCCCGACCCGAACCGCCGTCGGTGCAACCCCTCCGCACCACCGACGTCCCCGCCATCGCCGACATGTTGGTCCGCTCCTTCGACGATGACCCGGTGGCCAACTTCATGTTCGCCGGTGAGTGGCGCAAGCGGAAGGGCCTCTACTCGTTCTTCAGCACGCAGATCCGGAAGCAGTACCTTCCGTGCGGCCACGTCTACACCGTGGGTGATCTCAGCGGGGTGGCCATCTGGGGACCACCCGACCGACCCCGCAACGGGGTCCGCGAACTGCTGCAGTTGCTGCCGACCGCGCCCTATCTGGTGAGCGAGCGGACCCACCGCGCCCTCCGGCTGCTGTTCGAGGTGGACGGGTTGCACCCGAAGGAGCCCCACTGGTACCTGGCCACCCTGGGGACAGCCCCCGAACGCCAGGGCCAGGGGATCGGATCCTCGTTGCTGCGGGCCATGCTGGCCCGGGTGGACGAGGAGGGATCTCCCGCCTATCTCGAGTCCTCCAAGGAACGCAACGTGTCCCTCTACGCCCGGTTCGGATTCGAGGTCATCGACGAGCTCCAGTCGGCGCCGGGCAACCCCAAACTGTGGAGGATGTGGCGGGAGCCGAGGGTACCGGAGGAGTGACCGGCCGACCGGGCCTCAGGTGACCCGGTGACCCGGACGCCCTCAGGACGTCCCGGCGACCCGGATGCCCTCAGGACGCCCCGGCGACATGGACGCCCTCGGGACGTCCCTCGGGTTGGGCCACCACCGTGTTGAGCAGCTCGTGCAGCGCCCGGGTCGGAGCGGAGGGGAGGCCCCGGCTCCGTTGGGCCACGCCGATCCGCCGCCGGGGGAGCCCGTCGATGGGTACCGGGTGGAACCGGGCCCGGAGGAACGAGGGAATGGCGGTGGCCGGCAGGATGGCCGGCCCGTACCCCTCGAAGGTGAGCGAGGCGATGAGCCGGATCCCGTCGATCTCGGCGCCGGGGATGAGGGTGATGCCCAGCGGTCGGGTCACCGCGTCGAGCTCGTCGCGGAAGGCCGTCCCCGGCAGCGGCAGGAGCAGCTCGAGGTCGGCGAGGTCCTCCAACGAGACCGCACCGTCGCGGGAGGCCATGACGTGGCCGTCCGGCACCACCAGCACCAGGTCCTCCTCGAAGAGGGATCGGGCCACCAGGTCCTTGGCCGTGACCGGGAGATTGAGGACGGCCAGGTCCAACTGGCCGCTGGCCAACTGGGGCTCGAGTCCGGTGGTGGTCCCCTCCATCACCACCAGGCGGAGTTTGGGATGCCGCTTGCGGACCACATCCATCAAGCGGGGGACCAGCCACCGGGCCGTGGTGCCGATCATCCCCACCCGGACCGTGCCGGTCACCTCGTCCTTGCAGGCGGCGACGTCCGACACCAGGGCGTCGAGCTCGTGCAGGATCCGGCGGGCCCGGGCCACCACCACCGTGCCCTCTTCGGTCAGACGCCCGTCGGACCGGTCGATCAGGGGAGCACCCAGCTCGCGCTCGAGCCGGGCCACATGGGCGGATATGTTGGACTGCACGGTATTGAGGTGTTCGGCGGCGGCCGAGAAGGTGCCGTGGTCGCTGATGGCGGTCAACGCCTGTAGGTGCCTGAGCTCCATCGCTCAAGATGATAGCAGTTATCGAAATAAGCTGCTTGACTGATTGCTCGCGACCGTTATACGATGTCCCCAGACCACAGGGCCACAGGAATCCCCCTCCTATCCTTGTTGTGTCAGTGCAAAGGGACTGCCTATCCCCCCCTGGCGGTCCCTTTGCCGCGTTCGGGGGCCATCGCCCTCGCCGGAGGCGCCACCGGTCCGCCCCTCGCTCCGTTGTGATCAACCTGTCGAGCACGCTTCCGTGGGCGGGGAGCCGGCTGTAGCGTGAGGGCATGTCCGATGCCGCCGGAGCCGTGTTCGTCGACCTCGACCGCACGCTGATCGGTTCGGCCAGTGGTCCTGTGCTCCAGCAGGCCATGGTGGCCGAGGGCGTACTGACCGCCGGTCATCGGCTCCCCGGCGACAGCCTCATGTACAGCTTCTACAACCGATTCGGCGAGTCGGTGCCCTTCATCGGGCTGGCCCGGGCGGCGGCCCGGGTGATGCGCAACCGGTCGGCCGAGGCGACCCGCCGGGCCGGGAAGCGGGCCGTCGAACCACTGGTCGAACTGGTCCAGCCCTGGGCCCTCGACGTCCTGGCCGCCCACCAGGCCGAAGGCAGACCGTTGGTGCTGGCCACCACCTCGCCCATCGACCTGGTGAGGCCGCTGGCCGATGCACTCGGGTTCGACGACGTCATCGCCACCCGCTACGCCGAGCAGGACGGCCGGTACACCGGCCGGTTGGAGGGCGGGTTCGTGTGGGGCATCGGCAAGCGGGCGGCCGTGCTCCGGTGGGCCGCCGATCACCAGGTGGACCTGGGCGCCTCCCACGCCTACACCGACAGCGTGTTCGACGTCCCCCTGTTGCTCTCGGTCGGCCACCCCCACCCGCTCAACGCCGATCCCCGCCTGGTGGCGGTGGCCGTGGCCCGGCGTTGGCCGTTCGAGCACTGGGACCGATCCCCGGGGGTGCCCTCGCTGGTCGGACTCGAGCCGTACCACCTGGTGCGGCCCTTCTTCCGGCCCGAGGCCTTTCCCTATGCCCGTTTCACCATCAGCGGCATGGAGCACATCCCGACCCACGGGCCGGTGCTGTTGGCGCCCAACCACCGGAGCTACTTCGACGTGGCCGCCATCGGCGTGGTGGCGGCCCGGATCAACCGGCCGGTGCGCTTTCTGGCCAAACAGGAGGTGTTCGACGCGCCGGTGGTGGGCCGGCTGGCCCGGTCCCTCGGAGGGATCCCCGTCGAACGGGGAGAGCGGTCGGCCGACCCGATGCGCCGCGCCGCGGCCGCCCTGCGGGCCGGCGAGGTGGTCATCGTCCTCCCCCAGGGCACCATCCCCCGGGGAGCGGCGTTCTTCGACCCGGTCCTGTCCGGTCGCACCGGCACCGCCCGGTTGGCCGCCGAGACCGGGGCCCCGGTGGTCCCGATCGGGCTGTGGGGGACCGAGAAGGTCTGGCCCCGGTCGTCCAAAGTGCCGAACGTGACCGCGCTGCAGCACCCACCTCTGGTGACGGTCACCGTCGGCGCCCCGGTGGCGTTGGGCCTCGAAGACGCGGTGGCGGACACCGCGCAGTTGATGGCCGCCATCTCCGACCTGTTGCCCGACGAGGCACGCAGTGAGCGGATGCCCACCCAAGAGGAACTGGCCCGCACCCGACCTCCGGCGTGACCATCCGTACCGACCCGTCCCGGCCCGCCCTGCCGGCGCGGTCCGCCCTGGCCGTCGGGACCCTCCAGGCCTCCAACTGGTTGTCGCGGCGACTCGGCCGGGGGAGCGGGACGGTGGCCGGAGGCCGGGTGGGCCTGGCCATCGATCCGGGCCTGCTGGCCGAGCTGACCGGGGGACGGCCGGTGGCCCTGGTCACCGGGACCAACGGGAAGACCACCACCACCCGGATGCTGGTCGCCGCCCTCACCGGTGGGGACACCGCCGTCATCGCCTCCAACGACACCGGGGCCAACATGCCCGCCGGTCACGTGGCCGCCCTGGCCGGCACGGCGGATTCGGTCCCGGCGGTGCTCGAGGTCGACGAGGGCTACCTCCCCCGGGTCATCGAGGAGACCCGTCCCCGGGTGGTCGTCCTGCTCAACCTGTCACGGGACCAGCTGGACCGGATCTCCGAGGTGCGGATGCTGGTCGACCGTTGGCGGTCGGCGCTGGCCACCCTGCCACCGGTGGGGGACCGGCCCGGGGCGGGGACCACGGTGGTGGCCAACGCCGACGATCCCATGGTGGCGTGGGCGGCCTCGACCGCGCCGAGGGTGTGCTGGGTGGGGGTCGGCCAGGTCTGGCGGAACGATTCGGTGGGCTGTCCGGCCTGCGGTGGCCGGATCGTCTTCGGCGATGCCGGGGGCTGGTCGTGTGACCGGTGCGAGTTCGCCCGACCCCGGCTCGACGCCTGGTTGGAAGGGTCGGTCCTGGTGACCGCCGACGGGGCCCGGCACCCGGTCGACATCGGCCTGCCCGGGCAGTTCAACCGGGCCAACGCCGCCATGGTGGCCATGGCGGCCCCGTTCATGGCCGGGGGGGAGGCGGGCGGCGGGACGCCCCCACCCGATGTGCCCACCGCGCTGGCCCGGCTGGCCTCCATCGACCAGGTGGCGGGACGCTTCGCCTCGATGGTGCGGAAGGGTCACCCGGTCCGGCTCCTGTTGGCCAAGAACCCGGCCGGGTGGACGGCCATCTTCGATCTGCTGGAGGAGCGGGCGTCCGGACCCGGAGCCGGCGGCCTCCCCGGAGCCGGCGCCCTGCCGGGACCGGTCGTGCTCTCCATCAACGCCCGGACCGCCGACGGGCTCGACACCAGCTGGCTGTGGGACGTCCCCTTCGAGCGCCTGGCCGGTCGCCCGGTGGTGGCCACCGGAGACCGACGGCTCGACCTGGCCGTGCGGCTCCGGTACGCCGAGGTGGACCACACGGTGGCCGACGGTCCCCTGGCCGCCCTCGACCGGGCGGTGGAGATGGCATCGGCGGCGGCCGACGGGGCCGGCGACGGTGCGGGCGGCCGAGCCGACGGATCCGGGCCGACGCCGATCGACTTCCTCGGCAACTACACCGCCTTCGCCGATCTCCGGGCGACCCGGTGAGCCCGAACCGGCGGGGCTCGCCGCTCGCCATCGCCGTCGTCTACCCGGACCTGCTCGGCACCTACGGGGACGGCGGCAACGGGATCGTGCTGGCCCGCCGGGCCGCGTGGCGGGGGATCGACGTCGACCTGATCCAGGCCGACTCGGGCCGGCCGCTCCCGACCGCCGACATCTACTGCGTCGGCGGAGGGGAGGACGGCCCCCAGGTGCGGGCGGCGGCCGAACTGCGCGCCGACGGGACGCTCCCGCGGGCGGTGGACCGGGGTGCGGTGGTGCTCGGGGTGTGCGCCGGCTACCAACTGCTCGGCCGGACCTTCCCCGACAGCGACGACCGTCCCCACGAGGGCCTCGGCCTGCTCGACGTCACCACCCGCAAGGGAACCGGGCCGCGTGCGGTGGGCGAGCTGGTGGCCCGGCGACCGGCGATGCCCCCCGTCTCGCCTCCGGCGAGCCTCTGCCCGCCCTGACCGGGTTCGAGAACCACGGCGGCGTGACCGTGGTCGGTCCGGGATGCCGGGCGGTGGCCCAGGTGGACCGCGGCGTGGGCAACGGCGGGGGGGACGGGACCGAGGGGGCCTGGTCGGGCCGGGTGTTCGGCAGCTACCTGCACGGACCGCTGCTGGCCCGCAACACCGCGCTGGCCGATCTGCTGCTCGGGTGGGCGCCTCACCCTCGGGCTCCCCGGAGCCGGCACCACCGCTGGTGGCGCTGGACGACACCGAGGAGGAGGCGCTGCGCCACGAGCGCCTCACCGCGTCACCGTCGTCACCTTCGCGCCTGGTCCGCCTGGTGCGGGGTCGTCCCTGAGCGCGACGCCGGCCCCGATCGACCGAGGCTCAGGACGAGCGCCGGGGCCACTCCACCCCGTCGTCGGTCTCGCGGCGTTCCGGGGCGGCGGACAGCATCCACGACCGTCGCCAGGCCGCCGCGTCCGGGCCCTGGAGCGGGGGGGTCGAGCCGGCCGCCGCCTGCTTGCGGGCCGTCCACCAGTCGGTGTCGGCCTCGTTGGCCATGGTGGCCACCGCCGCTTCGATGCGGACGCCGAAGCGGCGGGCGTTCTCGCCCTCCTCGGGCCACAGCGGGGTGCCGAAGGTGATGGTGGTCCGGGTCCGGCGGAGCCCCTTGCCCCCCTTGGGCAGGATGTGGCGGGTCCCGTCGAGGTGCACCGGCACCACCGGGCTCCGGTGCGGGAGGCCAGGTAGGCGGCACCGCCGGTGAATTCCTGGGCCCACCCGTCGGGCGAGCGACCGCCCTCGGGGAAGATGATCAGGTTCCAGTCGTCGGCCAGCAGCTCGGCGGCCAGGTCGGCCGACCGGCGGTTGACCTTGTTCCGCTCGATGGGGATGGCGGCCAGCAGGAACGACCAGGCGTCGGCCTTCCAGCGGCGGTCGAAGAAGTAGTCGGCCGCCGCCGCCACCACGGTGCGGTGGCGGAACCGCAGCGGGAGGCAGCTCAACAGCAGCGGGGTGTCGATATGGCTGGCGTGGTTGGCGGCGAAGATGACCGGGCCCTCGAGCCCGTCGAGCCCCTCGTCGCCCCGGAGCAACGGTGAGGCCACCACCCGGGCCACCGGTCGGGTCACGTTGTCGAGCACCATGGCCCGGGCCAGGCGGACCGGGTACCGGCGGGACCAGGCGGTGTCGTAGTGGACGCCCAGTTCGGGCTCGGGCGCCGGCCGGGGCACCGACTCGGGCCAGCTCGGGGCGGCCAGCGGGAAGCGGGTCCGACCCAGCCGGGCGGCCAGCGCCGACGGCGACAGGCGCCGGAGGGTCCGGCCCGGGCCGGAGTCGTCCCCGGGGTGCCGGCTCCCCCCAGGCCGAGCGTCGGCCCGGACCGCCCGCGCCGACCGCAGCGTGCTGGACGTCCCGCCGCCGGCTCCGCTGCGTCCGGTCGGGGTCACTGCACGTCGGCCATCAGGATGGGCGGGGCGTGGAGGTGGGTCAGCGACGGGGACGGGCCGACCACGTCCGGTGGCCATCTCCAGGGCGTCGGCCAGGGTGGAGGCGGCCCGGAAGCCCAGCCGGTGCACGGCGGCCGGTTCGCCGCCGACGATGATGACCCCACCGAGGTGCTGGAGGGCGTGGGCGCACCAGTACCACATGTAGAAGGGATGGACCCCGTGGTAGGCGTGGCCGGTGCGGTAGAGGTGGATGTACCACGGGTCGGTGGCGAACGACTCCTCGAAGCGGTCGGCCACCTCGATGGGGTCGGTGGTCTCGCTCAGCACCTGCTCGAAGAAGTCGATGTAGCTCGGATGGTGGACCGGGTTGAACTCCCACGGCGTGGGGTGGGTCATGATCAGCACCCCGCCCTCGCGCACCAGGGGCTTGCCCCGGTAGAGGTTGAAGAAGTAGCCGAGCCCGAGGCAGGCCACCAGGATCGGGTTGAGGATCGAGTTCACGTTGTAGGGGCTGATGTAGGGCAGGCCCATGGTCAGGATGTCGGTCTGGCCCTCGACGGCGACGCCCTGCTGGTCCCACACGTGCTCGGTGGTCAGGGCGTGGACCGCCTCGACCTCGCCGGCCTGCACCGAGGTCATCCGGTGGGGGGCCTTCACCGACTGGAAGATCTGGCGGGCGAGGCGGGGCGGGGTGCGGTCGAGGGCCTTGGACGCGGCCAGATAGCCGAGCCGGTCCCTGGCCCCCCACTCCCACTCCCGCTTCTGCAGGAAGTCGAAGGCGGTCGGGGAAGGTGTCGTTGTTGAGGGTGGTCTCGATCTGGAAGACGGTGACCCCGCTGTCGGCGATCAGCCGGCCCATGCGCCAGTTGGACGAGTGCAGCTCCGAGCGGTGCTGGTCCATGAACGACCGGCTCTTCTGCATGGTCAGGGGATTGTGGTGGTGGCGGAGGCTCTTGTAGCTGGCCAGACCGGTGGCCACGCTCTTGTGGCCACCGTCCATGGCCACCAGGTTGATGTTGACGTAGACCAGCAGGTCGCTCTCGGCGGCGCGCTTGTTGATCTCCACGTCCTCGCCCTGGTCGGTGAGGCCCAGGTGGACGAGGGCGTCGGGGTCCTCGGCGTCGTGCTGGGTCAGCAGCCCGTTGGGGGCGAAGGCGTCGTAGATGCGGTCGCCGATGGCGTGGCGCAGCTCGGCCTCGGTCATCCGCCGGTGGAGGGCCAGGGCCACGATGAGGGCCACGTCGTCCACGCCGGCCTCGGCGGCCATGTCGAGCACCTGTTCGATGACCATCTGGCGGATGTCGGGTCGCTCCATGGGCGGCAGGGGCAGCGAGATGTCGTCGAAGGCGATGGTCAGCTTCATCCCCGGCCGCAGCAGGGCCGGGCAGCGGGTCGCGGTCGCCGACCGGGTGGGTGAGGGCCGAGCGGATGGCCGCCGCCGGGTCCTTCAGCGGGTCGACGGGCTCGGGGGCGTAGATGACCCGGCTGCCCTCGGGCAGCCGCTCGAGGCTGAACCGCTCGCCGTGCCAGAACAGGGTGGGCGGGGTGGAGCGGTCGACGTCGAGCACGAAATCCGGGCCTGGGGCTCATCGGGTGCTTCCTTTCCGGTTGCGGAGATCGAAGACCACCTTGACCGCGCCCGCGGCGACCGGCGGCCCCGGCGTGGGCGATGGCCTCCTCGTACCGCTCGAGGGGGTAGGCCGCCGTGACCAGGGAGCCGAGGCCGGCCGGCCGCCACCAGGTCGATGGCCAGGTCGAAGCTGCGGGGCGGGTCGGCGCCGTCGCTCGAGACGCCGGAGTCACCGGGGACGGCGTCCTCGACCCCGTAGGCGTAGGCACCGACCACGGTCAGCTCGCGGTGCCACAGCGGAGCCAGGTCGACGAGACACCTGCCCGGCATGCCCGACCAGCACCACCCGGCCGCGGGGCCGGACCATGGCCAGCGCCTGGGTGAGCGAGGCTCGGAGCGTGCCCACGCAGTCGAAGACCACGTCGGCGCCGTTGGTCAGCCGCCCGGCCAGCACCAGCGAGCCGGCCTGGCGGCGCACGGCCCGGGCCAGCTGGTCCGGGGCCACCACGGTGTCGGCGCCCAGGCACTCGGCCAGCTGGCGCTGGTGGCGCGTGCTTGGCCCCGACCATCACCGTGCAGCCGGCCGTCGGGGTCGGACGACGTGGTCGGAGGGCGGCCACCACGGCCAGGCCGAGGGTGCCGGCCCCGATCACCGCCACCGTGTCGCCCGGTTCCACGCCGGCCGACAGGACGGCGTGGACGGCGCAGGCGGTGGGCTCGACCATGACGGCGTCCTCGTCGGAGAAGGACTCGGGCACGGCGTGGAGCTGGGAGGCGTGGGCGACCAGGCCGGCGGTGGACCAGCCGCCGCCGGTGTCGGCGCAGAACCCGGTCTGGAGGCCGGGCTCGAGGTCGCCGAAGGCCACGTTGCCGCACAGGCCGGTGTGGCCCTCGGCGCACTGGGGGCAGAGCGGGCGGATGTGGCGGGGGGCGCAACCGAGCACCGGCTCGATGACCGCCCGGGTGCCCGGTCGGCAGCGGGCGTCCGGCGTGGTCGATCCCGCCGGTCGTCGAGCACGCCGACCACCTCGTGGCCGGGGACGAAGGGAAAGCTGACCATGTCCTCGAAGTAGCGGGAGCTGCGCCCGTCCAGGGTGGCCAGGTCGGAGCCGCAGATGCCCGAGAGCAGGGGTCGGAGGTGGAACCAGTCGTCGCGCCGGGGAGGTCGGGGGCCATCGGCGTCGAGCAGCTGCAGGGGTCCGACGCCGGCGCCGCGACCGGAGCCGAGCACCGAGGCCACCCGGGAGGCGGCGAAGCGGGGCAGGTTGCGCTCGAAGACGAGGGCCTTCATCGGCTCGTCCCGGCGGCCAGGCGCCGGATCGCCCCGGCCAGGGCGGCCGGGCTGGTCCGGCCCCGTCCGCAGCGAGCCCCGCCGGTCGACCGGGCCGAGGGGCAGGAGGGGATGCGGAACCGCCGTCGGCCTTGGGCCAGTGCTCGACGTGCCAGCCCCGCCGCCGGGCGATGGCGGCCAGCTTGGCCTCGGGGTTGACGGCCACCGGAAAGCCCACCGCCTCCAGCATGGGCAGGTCGCTGGCCGAGTCGGCGTAGGCCATCGACTCCTCGAGCTGGAGCCCCTCGGACTCGGCGTAGTCGCCAGGACCAGGGCCCGGGCCTCCCCGATGGGGGGCAGCTCGTCGAGCCGCCCGGTGAACTTGCCGTCGGCCTCGCCCAGCCGGGCGCAGACGATGTCGTCGAACAGCGGGCGCAGGGGCTCGACCACCAGGTCGAGGGCGCCGGTGATCAGGATGGTGCGGTGCCCGAGGGCCCGGTGCTGGCGGACCCGGGCGATGCCGGCCGGGAACGACTTGGCCAACAGCAGGTCGGAGAAGAGCTCCCACCCGTCGTCGCGGAGCCGGTCGACCGGGGCGCCCTCGTAGCGGCGGTAGAAGGTGCGCAGGAAGTCGCCCCGGTCACGCCGGTCGAGGACCAGCAGCGACGGCGCCTCGCGCACCAGGTCGGCCACGAAGGCGGCCCGCTCCGCCGGCGGGCAGGTGGCGGGAGGCCAGCCAGGCGTAGGAGTCGACGACGTTGGAGGCGATGAGGGTGTTCTCGAGGTCGAAGGCGGCCAGGTGCCGGTCGGGGGAGAGGATGGCCTTGCGGGCCCGCTCGGTCCGGCTGGGCTGGGTGGACTCGCCCGGCGTGGTGCGCACCCGGGCGTGCTCGATGACCGAGGGCAGGTGGATGTCGCGGACGTAGGAGTCCCAGTCGACCGCGGCCGGGTCGAAGCAGAAGGTGTCCGGCGGTCGTCGTCGTCCATCCGGTCCCACAGGGCCATGCAGCCGGTCGACCCGGTAGCGGGCCTCGGTCTCGGTGTAGGCGCCGTAGAGCTCGACGTAGCCGAGGGCCCGGTCGGCCAGCAGGTGCTGCTCCTCGAGGGCGGCCATCCACGCCGCCTGGCGGCCCCGGATGGGCAGCGAACCGACCACCTTTTCGGCCAGGTCCATGGCCTTGCTGGCCCGGGAGAGCTGGCGCTGCACCCGGCCCCGGCCCGGGAACGACCAGGCCGGCACCACGATGGGCTGGCCGTCGGCTGTCGTAGAGGGGGTGCTCGGTGAACCAGGCCTGGACCAGCTCGACCAGGCGGCCGTAGCGGAACGGGTTCCGGACCCCGGAGGCCACGTGGTAGACGCTCGGGCCCGGGTACTCGCCGCCGCCGGGCTCGAGCAGGGCCTCGGCGGCCACGGCGATGATGGCCGCCACCACCAGGTCCACCGGGATCACGTCGGTCACCCCTTCGGGCACGCCGGGGAACTCGCGCAGCAGCCCGCGGGCGTAGGAGACGATGATCGGCTCGGCCATCCGGAAGCCGCGGATCCACCCGGGCCGCGGCTCGGCCAGCGCCGACTCGATGATCGACGGCCGGATGATGGTCATGGGCACGGTGTCGCCGTACTGGGCGACCAGGGCCCGCTCGCCCAGGGCCTTGGTGTAGGGGTAGGCGTCGGGCCATCCGAGCGACTGGGCCCGGGCCTGGCCCGGCCGTCACCATCTGCTTCTTGACCCAGTCCTCCGCGCAGGCGCTCGGCCCGCTCGGCCAGCAGGTGGAGGCCGGCGCCGCCCAGCTCGCCGCGGGCCTCCTTGGCGAACGGTGGCCAGCCGGGCCGAGCCCCGGGACTCGGCGTCGAAGTCGCTGCGCTGGCGGCGGGCCGCGCGTCGACCTCGGTCCGCCAGTCCACGTCGACGCTGAACCGGTTGCCGTCGAGGAGCTCCTCTTTGGCCTCGCCCTGGTGGGTGCCGGCCACGTAGGCGGTCGAGACCGGGAGGAAGTGGACCGGGCCCACCCGTGCCCTCGTCGGCGGCCCGCTGCCGGGCCGCGCGCGACCGCCCGGCCACCCGGGACGGGCCGAGCAGGTTGACCTCGACGGCCGTGTCGAGGGGCGAGTCGAAGCTGACCGCGGCGGCCGAGTGGATCACGATGTCGCACTCGGAGAGCAGCTGCGACCCCGTCGTCGTCGAGGCCGAGCCCGTCGGTGGCCACGTCGCCGGCCACCGCGGTGACCCGGGCGGCCACCTCGTCGTCGAACCGGTCGCCGTGCTCCTGGCGCAGGCGGTCGAAGCAGTCGTTCTTCAGGATCTCCCTGGTGGCCCGCTGCATCGGGGTCGCCCGCCGACCGGGGCGGATGAGCAGGACCACCCGGGCGTCGGGAACGGTGCGGAGGAGCCGTTCGACCAGGGCCGTTCCCAGGAACCCGGTGGCACCGGTGACGAAGAACTGCTTGCCGCCAGGGCAGTCACGGACGCGGGTCACCGGATCTGTCTACCATATGGTAAGTGACCAAGTCGAGCATTGCCGGGGGGCCCGGTCGGAAGGCGATCGGCGCCGCCCCCGGGCCGTTCCGGCCGGCGAACCGCACCGCGGGGACAGGGGACGAGCACCTCCGAGCGGATCCTCGACGCCGCCCTGGCCTCGTTCGCCACCCGGGGCTACGACGCCTCGTCGCTCGACGCGCTGGCCGCCGGGCTCGAGATCCGCAAACAGACCATCCTCTACTGGTTCCCGTCCAAGGAGGTCCTGCTCGAGGCGGTGATCGACCGCAGTGCCATCGAGCTGTCGGCGGCCCTGGAGGAGTCGCTGGCCACGGCCGGCACCGGCTGGTCCCGGGTCGAGGCGGTGGTGCGGTCGGTGTTCCGCCTGGCCGCCCGCCGCCCGGAGCTGCTCGGCCTGGTGCGGGAGATGGGCCGGCTGGGCACCCCGGCGGCCACCCGGCTGGTGACCGCCCTCGAGCCGCTGGTGCGACGGGCCTCGGAGTTCCTCGAGGCGGAGATGGACGCCGGTCACATGCGGCGGCACGAGCCCCGGCTGCTGCTGCTGGCCATCTACTCGACGGTGATCGGCATGCTGACCGAGGTCGAGGTGCTACGGGCCTTCGGCGAGGAGCCCACGGCCCGGTCGCTGGTGCGCCGGCGGAACGAGATCCTCGAACTGCTGCGGTCGGCGCTGGTCACCGACCCCTCGTAGCCCGGGCTGGTGATCGGGGAGCGGTGCGGGCCCCCGGCGCACCCGTACGGCGTCATGTGTTCAGTCCGACGCCGGTGTCCAGTCCGGCGTCGTGCGTTCAGTCCGACGCCTGGGCCGCTTTGCGCTCCTTGCGGGAGGGCTTCGGGGCCGGCGGCGGGGGACGCTTCGGGGTGAAGCGCTTGTTGGCCTCGGGACGGGCCGGCCCTTTGTCCTTGGCTTTCGCTCCCCGTGCCGGAGCACCCTTGGCCGCGCTGGCTCCCCTGGCTCCTCCGGCTCCTCGGGATGATGCCGCCGACAACCTCGAGGCCGACCCCGATCGGCCCGACTCGGCCCGTGCCGCCCTGACCTTGGCCGCGGTCTCCTTCTGGATCTTGTACGAGTGGTAGAGCAGCCACAGGGCGAGGGCGATGAAGGGGAGACCGAAGATCAGGGAGGAGCCGGTGAACATGGCCCCGGTGAACAGGGCGACGAAGCCCACCGGGGCCCGGCGACCGAGAAGCGTGGCCCCCAGCAACAGGACGCCGGCCGCGATGCCGAGGATGAGTGTCCACTCGGGGGCGAGCTGATTTTTGGCCAAGTGAAAGTTGTGGTTGTGCGTCTCCTCGAGGTAGATCAGGATGCCGAAGGCGGCCGAAGCTCCCGACCCGGCGAATGAGAGGCGCTTCTCCCTGCCGTCCAGTTTGTCCACGGCCCACTTCACCGACCGGTCCGACCCGCGACCGATGTCCGGGGTCGAGACGGCCGCAGTGGCGGCGACCGACCGGCCCGTCGTGGCCGATCCGGTCGAACCAGCTGTGTCGTCGTCACCGTCATCGTCAGGCTCGTCGTCATCGTCCCGATCGGCCGGATCGACCCCCCGCTGGTTGGCTGTGCCCCGAGCGGTGGCGGCCTCGGCCCGCTTGGCCGTCGCCTCGGCCCGCTTGGCCGCCCGGGCTTCCTTGACCGTCGTGGGGCGGCCCGTTGCCTTCGGCGCTTGGGCGGCCGCCGGGCGGGTGCGGGACGACGGCGCCGGATCTACGGCCCTCCTCCTCCGCACGCTCGCGTTGCGAGCCGGGGCGGAGGGTGCGCCTCGCCGATTCCGGACCTGCTTGGAGCGGACCGCCGGGGGCGACCGGAGGTCACCGCTCCCCGAGTCACCGGCGTCCTCCCGCGGGCCATCGTCGGCGCGGGGATCAGGGACTCGGGATTGATCGACCATTACATCGAGAGGCTACCGGCACCCGGGTAGGGCGCGGATTCGCACGATGGCCCGGTTCGCAGCCGCTCGACCGGGTGGATCACGGCGAGTAGGCGATGAGCCCCAGGCCGAGGTTGTCCTCGGGGGCGATGACCCAGCCGTCCCGGACGGGGCCGTCGTCCGCCGGGCCGGGCAGCCACCACGAGTCGGCGATCGGCTGCGCTCCTCCGAGACGCTCGGGCTCCTCGGCGGCCAACTCGAGGTGATGGATCCGGCCGGTGCGATCCCCGAGCCACTGGAGAATCTCGTTCGACGGGTCCGGGCCCGCCGGGGAGACCAGCCGCAGGGCCATCGGCCCGGGCCAGGTCACGTCGACCCAGTGGGCCTGGTCCCCGGTGGCCTCGGCGGAGACCTCACCGCCGAGCAGCTCGACGAAGAGTGCCGTGGCGGCGTCGAGATCGGCGACGGCATGGACCACTCTGCGGAGCTCGGCCGGGTCGAGCGGCCCGCGGCCGTCACTCCGTTGGCGTCGGTCGGTCGGATAGTCGTCCGGAGCGGGGCTGGTCCACCCGCCAGGCGCCTCGGCCAACTGGACCACGACTCCGGTGGCCTGCTTCGGATGGATGAACGCCTCCATCCATTCCGGATCGGAGAAGTCGATGCCGATGGGGCTGAGACCGGCCTGACGTGCCTGATCGAGTGCCGAGGAGAGGTCGGGTACCTTGAAGGTGAGGTGGTGGGGTCCGGGGCCGTTCTTGGCGATGAACCGCTCGAGGAAATCGTTGACCTCGGTGTCGTAGGGCATCAACACCTCGATCCGGGCATCGTTGCCAAACCGGAGCTGGCCCGGGGCGAAGCCGGGTCCCGGCCCGCCCGAGTTCCATTCGGCGCCGAGGTCGACGGCGTAGCGGGTCCAGACATCCTGCCAACGAGGCACCGCGTGGGCGACGTGATCGAGGGTGGTCCCGGTGATCGTCACCGCATCCACCTTCGCCGGCTCCTGTGCATGGCAACAGAGTGGTCCCCGCGTGCTCCCGCTGTCGAAACGAGGAGCGGACACCGGTGCGGCCGCCGTGGGGGCGCCGAGGCTGCGGTTGTGGCTCCGAGGCACCGGCCGGTACCGTCGGTGGCATGGACTTTCGCAACGAATCGGTGGTCGATCTGGCCGGTCAGGTCCGTGAGGGTCGGGTCACCTCCCGCCAGCTGGTGGATCATGCCCTGGCCCAGATCGCCGACCACAACGGGTCGATCAACGCCTTCGTGGCCGTTGACGAGGAGCGCGCCCGGGCGGCGGCGGACGCGGTGGACGCCAAAGTAGCGGCCGGACATGACCCGGGGCCCCTGGCCGGTATCCCGCTGGCGGTCAAGGATCTCGAGGATGCCGCCGGGTACGTGACCACCCATGGATCGGCCGCCCATGTCGAGGACCCGCCAGCGGACGAGGACTCCCTGTTGGTGTCCAGGCTGGTGGCCGCGGGCTGCGTGGTGGTGGGCAAGACCAACACGCCGGAGCTCGGGTGGAAGGGCGACACGGAAAACCCCTCCTTCGGAGCCACGTTCAATCCGTGGAATCTCGAACACACCCCGGGGGGCTCCTCGGGCGGCAGCGCCGCCGCTATCGCCGCGGGAATGGTCCCGCTGGCCACCGGCTCGGACGGGGGAGGGTCACTCCGCATTCCGTCGTCCTGCTGCGGCCTGTCGGCCATGAAGCCCTCACTCGGCCGGGTACCGAGCGGCGGGTCGCAGGCTCCCGACTGGCACCACCTTTCGACTCGCGGCCCCATGGCCTCCCGGTTGTCCGACATCGTGGCCGCGCTGGATGTCGCGGTCGGACCCGACCCCACCGATCTGCGGTCACTGCCCCGACCCGAGGCCTCGTGGATCGCCGCCCTGGACGATCCGAGGCCGCCGCGTCGAGTGGCCTGGTCGCCGACGCTGGGCTACGCGGAGGTCGATGCCGAGGTGTTGTCCATCTGCGAGCGGGCGCTGGAGGTGATGGCGTCCCTGGGCACCGAGATCGTCGAGGTCGACCAAGTGTTCGACGTCGATCCGGTGACCTCGTGGATCACCCTCACGGGTGCCTACAACCTGCGAACCCACGCGGCACTGAGGGGCACGGAGCACTGGGAACGGGTCGACCCGGTGCTGGCCAGGGTCATCGAGGGAGCCACGGAGATCAGTGCCCTGGATCTCATCAGGGCCGAAGACGAGTGCCACCTGCTCAACCTGCGTCTGGTCGACCTGTTCCACGACGTGCGGCTGCTGATCACGCCGACCATGGCTGCCGTCCCACCGCCCCGATCGCTCGGAGGATCGGGCCTGATCAACGGGACTCCTGATTTCAACTGGGTCAAGTTCACCTATCCGTTCAACATGACCCGCTCACCGGCGGCCTCGATCACCGCGGGGCTGAGTTCTTCCGGGCTGCCGGTCGGCATCCAGTTGGTGGGACCCCAACACGGCGACCTGGTGGTCCTCCGGTCGGCGGCGGCACTCGAAACGGCGATCGGGTTCGATCAGGTGGCTCCATTTCCGGGAGCTGCGGGGTCCTGATCGGAGGAGTGGGGGACCCAGTCCGAGCGGGCTCAGAGGTGGAGGAGGGATGCCCGTCTGGTGGTCGGGCTACCATGTCCATCTGTTTTGGGCACGATGCATCTGTCGTGGCCCTCGTCCGGGCGTTTAGCTCAGTTGGTTAGAGCGCAGCCTTCACACGGCTGAGGTCGGAGGTTCGAGTCCTCTAGCGCCCACCAGGTCGCCCTCTCCAAGACCCGGTCCGCGCTCCGGATCGCGGTGGGGTCGAGCGGGTACAGCGACAGAGGCTCGTCGAGATCCCGCATAGGGTTTCGCTGCTTCCGCGCAACGGCACCCACTCCGCCGGGCCAGCCAACGCCGCTCTCGTGACTGATCAAAGGTTATCAGCGCAGGTATGCCCATCGCGGTTGCTGTTGGTGCCGTCCGGGCACGTTGTGTTGTTCCATCTCGCGCCCGTCAGATTCGCACCGGGCACGACAACGGTTATCCCAAAGTAATTTGTGAACGACGTGCCGGTCAGGGTGGCCCCGGCGAGATCGGCGTCTCCAAGCTTCGCTCCGGCCAAGTCGGCATCGGTGAGGTCGGTATCGGTGAGGTTCGCGGAGGTCAGGTTCGCGTGGGCCAAGTCCACCCCGGGTTCAACCTCTCCTGCTTCAGAATAGGCAAGGAAACCGCCCTGGGCGTTGGACAGGTCGGCGCCGACAAGGTTGTCGCGCGACATGTTGGCGCCTTCTCCTCCGGAACCGTCCGGCCCGCACCATCCCGATAAGCAAGCGTTGGAGAGGTTGGCGTCTCTGAAATTCGAGCCGTTCACTTCAGAACTGAAGAGGTAGGCACCGCTTAAGTTGGTATCGATGAACTTGGAGTGTTCCAGGTTGATAGCGGTGAGGACGTCACCGGGAAGGTTGCAGCCGGACAGGTTGACCCGAGCGCGAGGTGGTGCACTGCAGTTTGGCGTTCTGCTGGCTCCAGCTCCAGCCGCGCCGATCAGTTGAGTGGATCCCACTGCGAAACAAACGAGAAAAGCCCCCAAAACTGTTACCCGCGAAATTCGCATCACGATTCACCTCGCCCTTCAATCGGCAGCGTAGGTCAGCTCGCCGTTTGATGTAGGACAAACCAGTCGACATCGACCGCGGCTCTAAGCGGTTTGCGGCCGATCGGAGTCGAGTGGATCAAAAGAGGCCAAAATGGCCCCTGGTCGAGTAGCTCGGCCCCGTTGCGGCTGAGGCGTAGGCAGGGGCTCCCAGCGAAAGATCCCGAAATAGACCAGTCGCGTGCCGTCTATTGTGGTCCCATTCCTTCATCGTCCCAGCTGACGCCGCACAATGTCGTCGGCTATCAACTGATTTTGGTATATGGAGGAGATTTACGCGGCTGAGGTCGGCGGTCGAGTCCTCTGGCGCCCACCAGGCCAGGGCTTATGTCTCAGTCCCGCCGCGACACATGGGATTCGGCGGGTAACGATGCTGGTCAACGACCTCGGACGCCGAATCAGGCGAGAGTGCGACGCCGTTACTAGGCTGTGCCCCACCTAAGGGGGTACCTGTATGGCGAGCTCATTTGCAGGGTCAGCCCGGGCGGGATCGGAGCCCGGATCAATTTGGCGGATTGCCGGACTAGCCATCGTGTTGGCATTAGCCAGCGTGGCCTTCGCTCCGGTGGCCGGTGCCGCCGGCACACCCACTCTCAATGTCAAACCGGACAAGGCGCTGGTGGGAAATCAGACCTTCAATATCGCCGGTGAAGACTGGTCGCCATCGAGTGTGGTGCAAGTTGACCTGTGTGGAGGCACGCCTCAAAGCCAATCTGGGTGTATCGATTTGATGCCGCAACAACCGTCAAATCGCGGGAAATGGAAGCTCTCGTATGAGCCCCTTGTCGGGTCTGCGCCTGCTGTGTGCCAGACGGCATGCTTCATCGAAGCCAGCCAGGGCACCACGGTGGAGGACACGGCCCTGACCGTGCTCTCTCCTTCGCTGTCGTATTCGGCCCGGCGAGGAGCATGCTGCTACATCGGTCAATCCATTTCATTCAGGGGTGCGGGCTTTCCCGCGGGTGACACCATTCACATCAATTCTTGCTCGAGTAGTGAAGGGTGCAGTGCCGACGGTGCATCCGAGGACGTGGCCCGCGGCAACGGCTCAGTGAAGTTCACGGGTTTCGCGATTGATTGGAGCGTTTGCGACGACGGGTGCTACCTCCTGGCCACGGACTCCTCATATAGCAATGGGCCAATTACCGCGACCGTCAACCTTCCGGTGTACTGCGGTCCCATCGCCTGCCCACCAGACACCGTCGCGAAGCGCTGAGCGTCGGCCAGGATGCGAATTGCAGAATGAACGTCGACTGTCAAGACGAAAGTACCTGAGGGCACGAGGGGCCGACGACATCGCAGAACCAGGGCAGCCAGTTCCGGGAGTCGTGGCGGTTCCGATCTCCGACACTTGCAGCTCTTGATTGGTCGCCACCCTGGCAAGTCAGAGGTCAGGCTTCTGCGCAGACCGCCCAAGCGTCAACCGATTCAGACGAAGAACTGTCGTTGTTCTCGACGGTCGTCCCGCGCTACTCAACCAATGACGTCCCGAAACCGCCGCCCCCACAAGGGCCGGATTGCGCGTCAAATGGCTATCTGCGATGTGCCTGCTGACACCCCTGAGGCGTTCTACTGAACCGAGTGGTGCCGGGCAGTCTGGCTGATGTTCACGCCATGGACGCCGCCGACGTTGCGGCCTTCGGCCACGTCTACGGCATCAACCTCAACGAGGACAGGTGACTGGGGGAGAGGCGCCCGATCCGCTCAGCGCCGTCGCCGTACGGGTGGCGGAGTCGGTGGGGGAGAACGCCCCAGGCCGGGGTGCCTCCTACCTTTTGGGACAGGCCTCCGACCCGTTGGCGACGTGGGTCCACGGTGCGTTCGGGGTGCTGGTAGGACGCCAGAGCAGGCGGCGACAGTGCCGACAGGCAACCGACTCTGCCGGGAAAGCCTCCACCACTCCGATGGGTTCGGCGGTCAACATGGTCGTCATGGTCAGTTCCTACCCGCTCAAATCCTCGGGCAAACGACCGTTCGAGGGGGCGGAAGGGGCATCCGGCCACAGCCCGAAAGCGGCCGGGGTCGCCAACGTGGCGTTATTGACACCGATCTGACCCGCGAGGTTCCGAAATCCCCAGGTCGTGGTCTTCTTCAGGCCGCGGAGTTGAAGAGGTAGGAAGCCCAATGAGCGTCCCAGACCGCCGGGACCGGTTGGGTTGTCGACGGCGGCTGTCCGGGAAAATCGGAGCTACCGACCGCAACACCGCTCAGATTCCCCTCCACTACTCGCCGGTAAAGCGAAATTCCGACTGCCAAGGATCGTCCGAGTGGACGACCTCCCAGTAGCGCTCAGCGATCCGCTCCGGGTCAAAAGAGGTGCCGGCAACGATCTGACCGGCGATCGTGAGAGTCGCCACGCGGATGCCGTCCGCCTCCAAATCAGCTCCGAGCATCGTCGCAGCCGACCGGAGGGCCGCCTTGCCGAGGGAGACCGTAGCGAGAGCCGGGATGGGATGATCGGCAAACCCGCCTCCGGTGACAATGATGGTGCCGGTACCGGCAGCTCGCATGGTTGGAGCAGCGACCTGTGCGACGACGATGGCACCGATGACGTCGACCGCGTAGGCCGTCTGCAGATGGGCGACGCTTGAGCTCAGCAGTTGATCGGGCGCTCCCATCACTGCGTTGTAGATGATGAGCCCAGGGGCGCCATGACCGCGGTACAGGGCGCTCATTCGGGTACCCAGGTCGTCAGGGTCGCTGGCATCCGCCGAGACGGTGTCGACCTGGGTGCCGGTGTCAGCCAAGGTACCGGCAAGCTCGCCGAGACTGTCTGTGCTGCGAGCGACCAGGGTCACTCGGTAGCCCCCCTCGGCGAACCGGCGAGCCACCGCCATTCCAAGGCCCGGCCCAGCGCCGACCAGCAGCAGGTGGCGGTCGTCGATCGATCCGGCGGTTACCACTTCCCCATCGGCACTGGCGCCCCCACCCGGGGTGCCAATGTCGCCTACTCGGTCGTCGGGCATGAGCCTTCCCCCTATTTCATCAACGTGCTTGGTGAAGAATTCTGCCCCATGCGGGGCGAGGGGTCCACAGGGTTGTCTTCAATGTAAGTGCCCCCAACAGCCAGCTCCCTACTATCCGATGTTAGCGAGGGCCGCATTCACAAGTTCGGCCATGTTGGCGGCGCTCGGCATCGCAGGCGGGGCCGTTGGAGCCGGTGGGCATGAACCACCGCCGTAGGTGCTGCAGGTGTTGCTGTTGGTCCATTGCAAGGAGACGATGTACGGTCCTTTGGCCACGGTGGTAGTGGCAGTGCTCACCCATCCGTTGGAGCGACTCAGTTGGAACTGGTAGGCGTCCGCGGTTAGGCCGGGCGCCGACGTCGGCAGGGACACCTGCTGTCCGCCATCGCAGGAGACGATGTTGGACTCAACTTGTTGCGCCAGCTCCGCCGCAGCATTCGCGGAGTCAACAACTCCGATCACTTCCTGGCCACCCCATCCACCGGCGCTTAGGGAGAACTGGAACGACTCATAGACGGCGGGCGAATAGCTGGGCACCGACGCAGTGATGGTGGGACCGCTCGATATCTTTGCGGCTCCATAGGTGTAGCCCGTCGGACCGTCGCCTTGAGTGAGCAGCAGGCTCCTGTTGTCGACGCTGGGGTAGAGGTCTGAACTGCTGGTAATGCCTCCACACGGCTCGATCGAATAGAGCGTGGTCGTAGTGGGCACTCCGGTGGTAGCGGGCGCCCCGGTCGTCGTTGGCGATCTCGGCGCAGGTGCAGACGACGGAGCGCCGCAACCAGTTGCAGCAACCGCGAAGAGAATCAGGGAAGAAAGTCCCATGACGACACGCACGGGGCCACCCTACTCGTGGTCAGGAATCAGCCCGGGAGGTGTCGCGCGGCGGTAGGTGGATCTGGATGCACTTGAAAGACCGGATGTTGCTCAGGGTCCCCGACCGTACCTCCCGGGACAGAGTCGGTTATCGACGGATAGGGAACAGTCACGGGAGTTGCATCCGGAGTGTCCCGAGATACCCTCGACCAAGATCGATTCGGCTATCGTCGCTCTAGGAGTTTGCGAACTGAGGACCGTTGGCTGATCAAGAGCAAGAGAACATCAGCGGCAAGAATGTGGTCGCGGTCATTTCTTACCGCGACACGTTGATCTATGCGACAGATGCGGACGTTGGCACCCGCCCTGAGCGTGTTGTCGCTCCCGATCCTCACGGACGGTTCCATAAGGTTCACCATCGGGCCGGGAACCCGTCGGGAAGCTACGAAGACGACAGTCCGGCTTACTGGGCCGAGATCACCGCAGAACTCGCGCCAGCGGGAGCGATTCTCGTCTTCGGCGATGGCAAAGGCAAGGCCAATGCGTCTCACCACTGGGTCACCTACGTCGAGAAGCACCACCGCGATGTTGCTGCGAAGTTGGTAGCTGACGTTCGTATCGATATCGACCATCTCGATGAGACACAGGTGCTTCGGCTCGCACAGATCTACTTCGGCGAAGCGCCAGAGCGAGACTTCGGGGATAACCGCAGGGGTGAGTCGGAGCGGTAAGAAGCTTCTCCCTGAGGTGTCCTCGACCGGTCCTGTTGATCCTTCTCAGCAGAATCGGCGGGCGATCTACGTTGCCCTACGCCTGCTCGTGGTGGTCACGTCGCTGTTCGCTGCCATAGACATTTGCCTGTGGCTGGTCGCCCTCAGGTTCTTTTCGGGGCCGAAGCGGCGGACCTGTCCGACGGTGGTCGGGGAGGGCACTCCTTCCCAAACTGGCCACGGCCTCGGTACGGTCGAATAGGACCAGCTGCAGGGCGATCCCTCGCCCCACCGAACTGGTTTGCGCAGGGCTGCTTGGTGCGCTTGTCATTCCGGGCCTGGCTGCCGCTGTTGGCGACGTTGCCTCTGGCTTCGGGCTCCCCATCGTCGTGGGGTTGCTGATGGTGGTTATCGGAGTGGTCGAAGGCCGAAAGGTCGTCTTCAACACCGCCTCTGCATTGGCCCGTCCGTAACAACACCATTTGAGTTATTGACGGCCTCCACGTACCTATACTGTCCCAGTGGCAGTGGCAGCAAGCATCCGCTCCCCGCTTCGGGCACCACTCCTAGTAACAGCGATCTTCGCCGTTTCCCGGGTTCTGTTCTTCGTCGCCGGAATCCGACTAGATATCAGAGCAGTAACGGGTAGGGTCGATTACTGGCAGTTGCTTGATCTTCAACAGCTGCAACACAATCTGGTCCAGAGCATCTGGTACCTCCATAGCCAACCTCCGGCCTTCAATGTCTTTACCGGATTGGTCCTTCAGCTGCCGAAGAGTCTCATTGACCCGGTCTTGGTTAGTGGCTCGTTAGCACTTGGCCTCGGCCTGTCCCTCACGTCCTACTACCTCTGCCTCGAACTTCACATACCCGAGTGGCTTTCTATGGTCATCGCGATACTTGTTGTTCTTGACCCCGCCACTGTCCTCTACGAGAATTGGTATTTCTACTCGTTTCCCACAGCAGTGTTGATGACGTTCTGCGCATTGTCATTGGCCCGTTACAGCAGAACGTCGCTGTGGGGCTGGGGCTTGTCCTTTTTCATTTCGCTAGCGGTCATCGTCCTGCTGAATTCCACGTTTCAATGGATCTGGCTGGTCGCGGCTGCCGCAATTGGTTTTGCCTTATTTTGCCATCGATGGAAATCCATGCTCTTGCTTTCGTCCATCCCTCTGCTCGTAGTGTCTGTCTGGTACGTAAAGAACGCCGTAATCTTTAGAACGGACACTACAAGTAGCTGGCTAGGTATGAATCTCACCAAGACCACCCTGAGCCGGGCGTCGTATCAGCAGCTTCAAACGCTGCTCAACGAAAAGAAAGTGTCGCCGATAGCCGAGAAGACCTCGTTTCAGCCGCTGAGCACCTACGAGGGTGAATATAGCCCCAGAGTTGGGACGGGTGTTGTGGTCTTGGACCAGAGAACGAAGAGCGACGGCATCGTGAATTTCAACAACATCAACTACATCGGCATTTCCAATAGTTATCTCCGGGCTGATCTCGCATATATAAAGACGTATCCGGCTACGTACTTTCACACCTTTGGTCAGGCAACCGAGCTGTTTCTTCGTCCTTCAGACCAGTACTTCGAGTTATCAGACAATGCCAAATATATCTCGGGATATATTGGCCTTTACGATACGCTGATTGACTGGCAACCCCAGCGCGCCAACTATGCCAGCGCGGCCATTCCGCAAGGTCACACGTCAGTCATCTCGGAACTCAGCTTTGCTGTCCCTTCATGGGAGCAGGTGTCGTACAGTGCGTTGTTGACGTACGCCATAGTGCTCGTCGCAATCCCCTTTGTCATTTGGCGGCGGCGGTTAGCCACATCGGTTACGGCGGCGCTGGCCTTCATCTGGATATCCACCGCTTACGTTCTTGTAGGTACGGATATTGTCGAGTTCGGGGAGAATATGCGGTTCAGATACGATCTCGGTCCACTTCCGCTCATCGCCGCGGTTGCGGTCATAGTGGCCATACTTCCTGGGTCAACGATAGCAAGTCGGTCGGTGAACTCGAAGTCGAGGAACGGGGATCACGCCTCGTCGATCATCCAGACATTGGGCTCGAAATAGGTGCCGGTCCTGTCGATCACGTCGAGCGGGGCGAGTCCACCCGGAAAGACAGAGATCCCGTTTTCGGGGAGCCATACGCCGGTCCAACGTTCCCAGTCCGCAACGGAGGCAGTGATCTCGAGGGAACGTGGCTCACAACGGAGCACCCTCCCACCCAGGCGTTCGTGCGTACGTAACCACGGGTCGAACGGGAGTCTGTCGTCGCGCTGCCACTCGGCGTACCTGCCGATGGGGGTGAGCGGATAGCGGTCCTTCCTGCTCGGTCGGACCGGTGCCAGGAGCGGGGACAGCCCATGGATCCGAGCCACGGCGGCCATGGATTGGATCAGTAGTCCGCTCAAGGCCGACCGCTGGTAGCTGGGGTCCACCTCGGCTGCCAAGGCCGACAGCGCCGATGGAGCGGCCGGCTCCGTGATGGCTCGGATTCCCGTTGCGTCGATACCCGTCGGAAGATCCTCAAGCGTTCCATCCCAACGGAATGGGATCGTACGACCACGCGCGACGACCTGATCGCTCCGTTGATCGATGAAGAGCACCTGCAGATCCGCATGGCGGCCATCAGCGCTCCGAAGTAGCGCCCGGTGTGGTTGCCGTGGTGGTTGTACTCCGGCCAAACACCATCAAACAGGCGTTGGGATTGGACCAGTCCCCACAGCTCGGGGCGGTCCTCGCCCGTCACCACCTGGAGCCACTCCGGGGCGTTGGTGCGAGGCTCCATGCGACCGTATTCCCAGCTTCCTCGCCGCCGCACCCACTCCGAATCAGAACGGCTTCGGGTGTCCAGGCTCACTGGGCCCGAGGGTGAGCCGTGCTTGCCAGCGCCATCCGAGTTCCGCTGGTGTAAATTCACCACAGGCACACCGACACACCGTTGGGGAGAGGCATGCCATCCGAGTGATGCAGTGGGTAACCGACGGCGTAGGGCGGACCGCCCCCCACCTCCGTTGATCCTCTTTGGCCGACACCGATGAGCCGACACCGCCGACCACCGAGGCCACTCGATCGGATCCGCACGCCTATCTCGGTGGTGTTGCTCGCGCTTCTGATTGCGGCCTGCACGTCCGCGGCGGGGCCGCACACCACCTCGTCCTCGACGCGCACCACCACCGCGGAGCATTCGACGACGACCACCACCGCTCCCACGGGCTGGTCATCACCGGTGCCCGTTGCCCGCGGCTCCTCGCTGGGTGCCGTGGACTGCCCCTCCACAGCGTTCTGCCTCGCGCTCGACGACCACGGGGACGCCTTCCGTTTCGACGGCTCGGTCTGGTCGCAGGCAAGTCCGACGGGGATCACTGCCTCGGGCATCCCCTCGCTCTCGTGCGTGAGTGTCACCTTCTGCGGCTCCATCGTGCAGGATGCCGATGAGGCGACCATCTGGAACGGAACGGCCTTCGCCGGACCGGAAACCCTCCCGGCCCAGGGTCTCGGGGCTGTCGGCTGTGCCAGCGTCTCGTTCTGCGTGTCCATCGACGGGGTTGGGGACGCCTACTACTACGACGGGTCCAGCTGGTCGAACGGAGCCAACGACTGGGGGAGCGTCTCGGCCATCTCGTGCCCGACGACCAGCTTCTGCGTTTCGGTCAGTGGCGGCATCTCCATGTGGGACGGCAGCGCGTGGACCGAGCCCCAGTCGTACGGGATCACCTCCAACCTCACCAGTGTGTCGTGCCCTTCGGTCACTTTCTGCCAGGCTGTCGACAACACGGGTCAAGCGGAAACCTGGAACGGGACGGTGTGGACCGGTCCCGTAGAGGTCCCCGCGCCGGGACGGTCGACGAGCGGCGCCAGCGCCGGAGGGGTCGACCTCACCGGCGTCTCGTGCGTCACTGCCGCCTTCTGTATGGCGGTGAGCAGCTCCGGTGCCGCCTCGGTGTGGAACGGCTCCGACTGGTCGTCCCAGACCGTCGATCCCAATGCGTCGCTCACGTCGATTTCGTGTCCCTCGTCCACCGTCTGCGTCGCTGTCGACGGGAGGGGAGACGCCCTGATCTTCCGGTGACCCGTTGGGTGGCGTCGTTTATGTCGCCCGCTTGACCCAATCACTCACTCTGACGCCCCTGGCTATCGGTGAGGTCGTCGGTCCACTCGAATCGACACACTTGGCAAGGTCGGAGGTGCTTCATCCCGGGCGCGCGGCTGGAGATGCGGTTGATGTCCTCTAGCTTGAGCTGTTCGCCACACTTCGGGCATCGGAGAGGCATGCTCTCGCCACCTCCATCAAGCGCCCCGTCCGCCGTCGCGGGCCTTCCGTCTTTGCGTGAAAATCTATCCTGGCTGGTGAACGCTCAGGCCGGAACCGTCACGCCACCGTCGTTTCTGACGAGCGAGACCGGCGCCAAAAATGGGTGGGTCGATCTGAAGACGGTTCCGTCGCCGCAGCAGTGAATTGACCTTGTCGTTCCGCTCGACATCGCTCGCAGAGGTAGCACTCTTCGTGGATTCTGGTGGGTCCACGCTGGCGGCAATCGGCACAGCGGTGGTCGAGGTAGACGACGGCGGCAGCGCGAGGTGGACTGGCGGGCTGCAACTCACCCAGCCGCTGCTGGGCCGCAGGCACGAGCTGCCACCCGGTATCCGTGGTGCCCTCCTGACGGGTTACGAGTCCCCAACAGACGAGGTCGCGAAGCAATGGGTCAAATGTCTCTATTGGGTAATCCCCTTTGGCCTCCATCACCCCGTCCTCCCGACAACTCAACCCCGCCTGCCTGCGCCACCAACTCAATTACTAGCACTGTAGGATCCGTGAGTGCTAGGCCTTTTCGAAGGTTTATGGCTCTTTGGAAGCCCGGACTCAACGTCGGACTCCCGCGAGCTCACGCCGCGTCAGGAATGGCCACCAAGTAGCCCACCAGACCGGGGTCCTCTCATCTCGCAATGATCACCGGCGCCGGTCGCCGATCCTTGTTGCGGTGACCACGATCGCGGCGTATTCCATCGTGAAGCTGCCTCCCTCCGCATCGATTGCCGACCCGATGCCCGCCAGCAGCTCGTCGAGCCTTCCCGGCGGAAACTGGCTGTGGCCTCCGAACGTCGGGACCTGCTCCAGCCACTGGTCACGGGTATAGGACCGCTCCCAGTCGAATCGCCACTGCTCCGGCTCCCCGAATGCGGCCGACTGTCGTATTCCGTCGGAGGTGTTGGTGAATCCCTTCGAGTACGCGTCCAGTGGCGAGGTCCAGAAGTTGCCTCTGCCACCCAGAACCCGGCCATACACGGCGTTGAAGACCTCGGCCACGTCGGGAGGTGGCTGGAACACGTTCCAGAACAGGGCGAGGCGGCCACCGGGCCTCAGCACCTCAGCCGCCCTGGCTGCGCCCACTATCGGGTCCACCCAGTGCCAGGCCTGACCCGAGATGAGCACGTCGAACGTCCGTCCGGCCGGGTCCCAGTCCTCGAACTTCGCCCCTTCGACCTCGAACCCGCGATGCCGAGCGAGCTCAGCCATCCTCGGGTCGGGCTCCACGCCGACCACCCGGCTCCCGGCTGCCTGGAACGGTCGAGCGGAGACTCCGGTACCGATGCCAACGTCGAGGACATCGGGTCCAGGGCTTTCGGCGACGATCCGGTCCACCAGCGCCTGGGGATACCGAGGCCGGGTGCGGTCGTAGCGTTCGGCGTCCAACCCAAACGACTCCGCTGCCGTTCGTGCAGGGTGAGGTTCAGATGGGGAAAGCGAGTCGAGTGGATCGGCTTCATCCATCGCCATCACGCCAGACTACAAACCCACCAATCGGGGCTGTCGCCGGGCGGTTTCACGAAACAGCGGGACCCTGCCTGTCTGGTCAATCTCCGCCGCTGCTCGAGCTGAAGGTATCCCACACCGCGTCTTCCGATTCATCGGGATCGAATGTCTTGCTCTCCTCACTGTCGGCGCGCAGCAAGTCGTCGCCGTCTTGGGGTGCCGCTTCCTCCAGCTCCTCGAGCTGGCCGGCATAGGTGGTGCTCGGTGGAGGATCCTGTGTCTCGACATCGCCGTCCCGGACGAGCGCCGTGGGCACTCCCGCGGAGATCCAGCGAGCTTCGTGGATTCTGTACGGATCCACATACCAGCCTTCTTCTTCCATCGAGTCTCCTCTGAGGAGTTGAGCGGTGCACAGCACTGCTGGCGAACGTCCAGTTTAAGGGAGCGCATCCTCGGTCGCGGCTGGGTCGGTGATCCGGAGCGCTCCGATCCTGAGGTCCGGTGCCTGTAGGGTCCGTGAACAGCCACACGAGGAAGGGGGTCACTGTGACCCAACAGTCCATAGAGATCGAGACCGCAGATGGGACCTGCCCGGCCGCCCTCAGCATCCCTGTAGGGGAAGGCCCCTGGCCCGGGGTGATCATGTTCCCCGACGCCGGGGGAATGCGCGACACCATGCGTCAGATGGGCGAGCGCCTGTCCGATCTGGGGTATGTGGTCCTGGTGCCCGACTTCTACTACCGCAACGGCCCCTACGAGCCCGTCGATATGCGCACCGCGTTCGCCAACAAGGAATCCGCGGAGAAGATCATGGGCATGATGCTGGGCTACACCGCAGACCTGGTGGTGAAGGATGCCAATACCCTCGTTGATTACCTCGACGCCCGGCCCGAGAAGGAGTCGGGTGGTGTCGGCACCACCGGGTACTGCATGGGTGGTCGGCTCTCCCTGATCACCGCGGCGAACCTGGGCGAGCGCATCGCGGCGGCCGCTTCCTTTCACGGCGGGAATCTCGCCAAGGCCGACGACCCGGACAGTCCCCATCAGAAGGCGAGCGCCATCAAGGCTGCGGTGTATGTGGCGGGGGCAATCGAGGATCAGTCCTTCAGCGACGAGCAGAAGGACCGGCTGGAGAGCTCGCTCACCGAGGCCGGTGTCGTCCATACCATCGAGACCTATCAGGCGCACCACGGCTTCGCCGTCCCCGACAACCCGAGCTACGACGCCGATGCCGCCGAGCGCCACTGGAAGGCCTCCCGGGACTTCTTCGGATCGGTCCTGGGTCACTGACGAGGATCGGTCCCGGGTTACTGACACCCGCAGGAACTGACCGGCCCTGCGGGCCTGGTCAGAGACGCCCCCTTTCAGAGTGTGCCCTTTCCGCCTTCGATCGGAGCCAACCGGACCATCCGACGATCGGCAATCGAGAGAGCGAGCTCCTGGACCGAGCGCCCCGCCCGTTCGGCCGCAGCCCGGATGAAGATCAGTAGGGCGAAGAGCGAGTAGACCCAGAGGTCGTCGGTCTGCCACCAGGCGGCGTCGTCCAGCAGATCGGGATAGATGCCACCATGGATCATGGCGGCGGCGGAAATGGCGTACTTGCTCTTGTAGTGCTGGTTCTTGCCGGTGAAGTGGTGCTCGGGGAGAAAGCGCTCCCGGATGCCCTCGAAATCGATCGGATCAGCCGTGTTGGCCCCGGACGGTGTTCCTCATCCAGACGACCTACAGTGCCGAGATGTCTTTCAGAAGATGCATTCTGGCCCTCGTGGTGTTGGCATCCACGCTCACCGGTGCAGCACTGGCCCTCGGTACTCCTCCAGCTGCCGCCGCGGTGCGGCCGAACCCTTCGACGGGCTGTCATCAGGTGGGGACGTCCCTCCAGAACGGGGAGACTCTCAACTTCTCCGCCGCCGGGGAAGCTGGCAGCTACATCGTGGAGTTTCCGTCCGATATGGGCCCGAGCCACCCACTGCCTCTCGTCGTCGACCTTCACGGGTACAGCGAAACCGCTGCGCTACAAGCGGAGATCACCAAGCTCGGTGCCTACGGAGCCACCAAGGGCTTCATCACGGTGACGCCCCAGGTGAATGAGGCGGTACAACACTGGGTTACCACGCCCGGCAGTCCCGACCAGAAGTTTCTGATCGCGCTCATCGGGCATGTCACGAGCACGTTGTGCGTCGACAACCAGAGGGTCTACGTGGCCGGGTACTCCAACGGGGCGTTCATGGCATCCGCACTGGCGTGTAGCGACGCCAGCCAGGTCGCCGCGGTGGCTACCGTGTCCGGGATCCAAGCGCCCACGGGGTGCCATCCCTCTCGGCGCGTTCCGGTCATCGCGTTCCACGGGACCGCAGACCCCTTCGTGCCCTACAAGGGTGGGATCGGGCCGGCAGCCAAGAAACTGCCCGCCGTCAATGGCCACGGATCGATCGGATCCAATCTCAGCTCCAAGGCTGACCAGGGCATTCAACAAAACGATCTGCCGATCCCGGTGGAAGAGGCTCGCTGGGCGGCCAGAAACGGTTGCTCGAAGTCCCCGGACACGTCGAGGGTGACAAGTGATGTCACCCTGATTGCCTACCGCTGCCCAGGCAATGCCTCGGTTGAGCTGTACCGGGAGAACGGCGATGGCCACGTATGGGCAGGGAGCGAATTCATGGTCGCGATTGCGTCCGTGGTGGGAAAGACGACCTTCACCATCTCTGCCGATCAGCTGATCTGGAAATTCTTCGAAGATCACCCGCGGTAAGGAAGTGTCGTTCTTCCGTCGGAGAGCTCGGGCTTGAACCGCTCCCGTGGGGACGGCGCAACCTGTCGTGCGTCGTCGCCTCGGTCGATGGGGTTGACCTGCTCCACCAGTAGTGGGCACCCCTGAACGATCAAGAGTCGATAGCTGTCCGGAGAGCAGCAAGCCGGTCCCGGTTGAGGGAGTACCAGACCCACTTGCCCCGACGCTCGCCGCTGACCAGCCCGGCTTCACTCAGAATCTTCAGGTGGTGGGAGATGGTGGGCTGCGACTTGCCGAGGGGACCGACGAAGTCACAGACACACACCTCACCAGTGGTGGCGTCAGCCAACATGCTCAGAACCCTGAGGCGCACCGGATCGGACAGCGCGCTGAACCCGGTCGCCAGTTCCTCCGCCTCGGCCACCTCCAGGGGAGCGGCCAGGAGGGATGGACAACATTGGCCCACGGTCCGGACGTTGCCCGAGGAACTTGCCTTGTCCATCTGATCCAATCTCCCATTGACGATCGTGAATGAATCGATGATACTCGATGCATCGATACCTGTAAATCTATGGAGGTCTGTGATGCCGAGAGTCCAACTCGCACTCAACGTGGCCGATATCGACTCCGCGGTCGAGTTCTACTCCAAGCTGTTCGGTGCCGAACCAGCCAAGCGTCGCCCCGGCTATGCCAACTTCGCCATCGAATCTCCGCCTCTGAAGCTTGTCTTGATCGAGGCAGCCGAGGCCCGGACTGATGGCGTCAATGGTGCCCTCAACCATCTCGGCGTCGAAGTCGACACGCCCGAGGAAGTCCGAGCGGCGACGAGGAGACTGGCCGAAGAGGGCCTGGCTCCGGTGGTCGAGGAGTCGACCACCTGCTGCTATGCGGTCCAGGACAAGGCGTGGGTCATCGACCCCGATGGAGCCGCGTGGGAGGTCTACGCGGTCCTCGCCGACGCCCCTGACCAGTCGAGCCTGGGATGCTCGACCGAGGGTTGCGCCCCCCTGGACATTTCGGTGCCGCTCAGTCGGGGCACGGGATCCCCGGCATCGAGTTCGTGTTGCTGAGCCGACACCGGTCATGACCGAGCTAGCTCTTTGGCGCCGTCTCGTGGCCGAACTCCTCGGGAGCGCGTTCCTGGCTGCCGTGGTTGTCGGCTCCGGCATTGCCGCTCAGGAGTTGTCTCCCGGCACTATCGGCTTGCAGCTCCTGGAGAACGCGGCGGCGACCGCGGCCGGGCTGTACGCCATCATCCTGATGTTCGGAGCGGTGTCCGGTGCCCACTTCAACCCCGTCGTGTCGTTCGTGGACGCGGCGTTCGGCGGGGTGAGTTGGCGCACCGCCAGCGCCTACCTGCCGGCCCAGGTCGGTGGGTGTGTCGCCGGGGCCATTGTGGCCAATCTCATGTTCTCCAAGGCAGCGGTGCGCTTCTCGACTCATCACCGCGCCACGCCGGCTCACTTCCTGTCCGAGGTCGTGGCGACCCTCGGGCTGATCCTGGTCATCTTCGCTCTGGCTCGGAGCCGTCAGTCTCGGAGTGCTCCGTCCGCGGTCGCCGCCTACATCGGAGCGGCCTACTTCTTCACCAGCTCGACCAGTTTCGCCAATCCGGCCATCACGGTGGGTCGGATGTTCTCCGACACATTCGCCGGTATCGCCCCGTCCTCGGCCCCGAGCTTCATCGGCGCCCAGATCCTCGGCGGGATCGTGGCCATCGCGGTGATCAAGACGCTCTATCCGGACATCACCAAGGCCGAGGCATCCGACATCGTCGTCCGCCACCAGACGGTGGCGAACGACAGTCAATCCCTACCGGCATCAACCAGGATCGGAGAATCGGCGTGACGGCCAAGCCCTCAGTTCTGTTCCTCTGTGTCCACAACGCCGGACGGAGTCTTGCCGCCCGAGTCCTGCTCGACCACTATGCCCAGGGCCGGGTGCGGGTGGAATCAGCGGGGTCGGAGCCAGCCGATCGGCTCAATCCATCGGTTGTCGCCATCCTGAAGGAACGCGGCCTCGACCCCTCCCGGGAGTTCCCGAAGCCGCTCACCGAGGAGAGGGCCCAGGTTGCCGACGTCATCGTGACGATGGGCTGCGGTGACACTTGCCCGGTCTACCCAGGCAAGCGACGCCTCGACTGGGAGCTGGACGACCCCGCCAATACGTCGATCGACGAGGTCCGTCCGATCGTCGACGAGATCGACCGAAGAGTCCGGGTGCTCCTGGCCGAGGTACTCCCGACTGGCGCATGGGCGCCGGGCCGGGCCGGGCCACGGTCCGGTACCACCGCTGAATCGATGGTCGTGGACACCCAGCCGGGCGGTCTACCGCCACGCCGATGACGCCTGCAAGTGACCCAGGTCATCAGCGCTCCGGGATACTCCGCACCGACGTCGGCACATCTCGGTGTGAGGGGCTGGCTCGGAGCCGGCCCAGATGAAATGATCCGTTACGTGGGTGGCCCATGAAGAAGCTCGGCTACACGGTCCTCGGCGGACTGCTCGTGTTCGAGGTAGCCCCGGCCCTGTTCGAGCGTCTTGCCCCCCGCCCGTGGGTCGTGGCGTTCCGGAGGGCGATGAATCCGCTCTATCTTCCGTTGGCCGGACGCGCTCCCGGATGGGCCGTCATCGAGACCGTCGGACGGCGCAGCGGGAAACCCCGTCTGACCCCGGTCGGTGGACGCCTGTCCGCCGATGCCTACTGGCTCGTGGCCATTGACGGCCGACGAGCCCAGTACGTGCGCAACATCGAGTCCAACCCCGTGGTCCGGGTCCGGGTCCACGGCCGATGGCGGGCCGGAAGGGCGGTGCTCCTCGCCGATGACGACCCGAATCGCCGGTTGTGGCGACTCAACCCGGTCAATAGCTTGTTCCTCTGGACGTACGGCGGATTGGACCCACTGACGATCCGGATCGATCTCCAACCCTCACCTGGACTGCAGACCGATGACCCAGCCCCGGTTGCGGGCGACAGCCGACACGGTGATGGGACCACAGTGCGGCCCCATCTCGGGTGACTAGAGCGGAGGGAGGCCGAGCACCGAGCGAAGCCGATCGGCTGTGGGTGTGATCAAGTCCACTGATGGAATGGCGGGAGGGTCACCACTGGCAACTCCCCCGGAACTGAGCCAGAAGTTGAGAAAGCCCACCGCAGCCTTTTGCACCTTCACCACCTGGCCGATCAACGGCCGTGCCGATGGCGGCCATGCTTGACCGGCGAGTGCGGACCGGTTCGCCGATATCGCCGCGACAAATGCTTGCACCGCCGCCCTCTTGGTGGCCGCCGACTCCGTGTGCCAGGACCGGAGAGCCGCGGCAAACGGGATATTGGCATTGTCCAATGAGAGGGCATCCCGGAGGTACTGCTTGGCGGCGCCCGCCGCCGGGGCCATCGTGAATGAATCATGGGTGAACCTGGAGGGCACCATGAAGATGCCGTTGCTGCTGGAGAGCGCCTGGGCGTCGTCGAAGCTGAGTCTCGGGTGGTGCCCATTGACGGCCAGATCGATGAAGGCGACCGGGGACAGTGCGGGGTACGGAAGATCATGGCCCACGGAGACCGTCATGACCGGATCCTCCTGCAGCCATTCTGCTTGATTGTACGGATCCGAGGGTGAGTCCCTGACCAGCAGTCCGGTCGCCAACCTTCGCAGATTGTCAGTGAGCGTCAGCTTCCACCCCGAGGGCGACTTCACCATCGCTGCGGAGATCAGGCTGTCGGGGGCAACCGTGCCGAGGATCACGGGATGGAAACCGCGCTGGGTATCACTCCAGAAGGCGAAGTACTGCGGAGCGTGCGGAGACGACGCCGCGCTCCGGGGCTGTTCGGCCCCGCCGTCCTGCTCCAACGTCCCGAGCTGGATGAACCCTCGGTCGTTGACGGGGGTCTGAGCACCTATCCAGGTTGACGCATACCCGGGCGCGGACGACGGGAGGATCGTAGGGACGTTCCATTGAGCACCGATCGAAGTGACGGTACCGTCCCAGTTGTAGCCACCAAACCCGGTGATCGGCGCTTGCGCGGCCGGCGGCGACTGGATGGGGGAGGCGTTGTCCCCATCGGTTCCGCCGGTCACCGACGCGGCCAGGACCACGATCAGCGAGAAGACGATGCACCTCGACCCCCAGCCGGTGACACTCCCCCTCGCCATTCCTAGACGCTACTCAATGGCGGGCTCTCCTCGCGATGAGCCCCCTGCGGCCGGAAGGCCGCTCGTTCACCGATTCACGAACACGATGGCAGCTACCTCACCGCGGCGATGTCCTCGGGGTCGGGAATGATGGCGCCCTCTGAATCGAGGATCGGTGCGAGCAGATTGAGGTCAGGATTGTCGATATCCGGACTGTTCGGGTCAATGCCCTGTTCGGCACAGAACCGGAGCAATCGATGCTCCTGGGCCATACGCAACATATGGTCCGTCAATCCATCAGCATCAGCCATCTTCGTGTCCTCTCAGAGCTCATCTGACAGGCTAGCCAAGTCGGATCTCCGATTACCTTCGCCTGGCGGGGCCAACATCGAGCTCGAGTGAGGGGATCGTCGGGCTCACCACTCGCCGTACCACGGGCGTCCTGTCGCCTCCCGCCCGGGTTCCGGCGCCGCGGCCTGGTCCTAGAGCGTTCGCCGGACAAACGTTCCGAGGGCCGAATCGGGCTCAGTCACCGAGCGCGGCTCGAGATGCCTGATGACGGTGGCGGGCACACCCGCCACCAGGGTGGCCGGAGGGACGTCGTGGGTCACGACTGCACCGGCGGCGACAACGGAATCAGCTCCGATGGTCACACCGGGTAGGACGGTGGCGGCGGATCCGATCCACACATTCGTCCCGACGGTGATCGGCTCCACGGTGATGTATGCCCGCCGTTGGTCCGGCTCGACGGGGTGGCCGGCCGTGACCAGGTTGACCTTGTTCGCAATCATGACCTCGTCGGCGATGTCGATGGCACCGTGACCGGTGAACATGCACTGGTAGCCGATGAAGACGGCCCGACCGATGCTGATGTTCAACCCGTAGTCCGCATAGAACGGAGGGATGAGCGTGAACTTGTCCCCAACCGGCGTGCCGATCAGCTCCTCGAAGAGTTCTCGGATCGGCTCTGTGTCCTCCATGCAGTAGCCGCTGAGCTTGGACGAGAGTCGGGTCGCCACCTTGGTCCGTTCGAAGATGGCGCGGAACTCCGGTGATCTGACTCCGATCCACTGACTTTCGTCCATCCGGTTCCTCAACTCCAGGTGCGCGGGTGTCTGGCGAGGTTAGATCGTCGTCCTGTCCGGCGGTTGGATGCCGATGGACGCCCGATCCGGGGCCAGTGGGTCGCCGGCGCCGACCGCCCCGGCCAGGGGACAGTCGCAGCAGTCATCGCTCGGGTGACGATGGTCGGACCAAGGCTGCACGTATATTGCGGCCATGTGGAAGCTCGCCGCCGTGGCGCTGCTCGCCGTGAGCGCCTCAGCCTGCGGCTCGGCAACAACGTCCGCCACCAGCACCACTGCGCCACCCACTGCTTCGATTCCGATTGGGTGGAAGACCTATGCCTATGGCCGGGCGAAGATATCGGTGCCGCCCGGTTGGATCCTTGTTTCATCGCAGGGATGCGCGGACAGTTCGGCGCCGGGGGTGCTGGCCCTGGGTGCCCCGAGGTCGCTGGCCAACTGTCCGGTGGGGGGAAACAGCATTGTCGTCTCATCCCTTCCATCCGGAGATGCCAAGGCCATGTCGCTCTGTCCGGCCATCACGGTGAACGGACTGCGTGTCCATGTGCTGCCCTGCACGGGCCACCGCGACAAGGGGATCGTCCAGTACCTGGTTCCGGCGTTGGGCATCGAGGCCGTGGGCGCGGGCGCCACCGGCGAAGACGTCACCGGAACAGGGACGGACAGCATCGTGAGTCAGGCGCTCCATACCCTCCGGTAGGCGGTCGGGGAGGGTTCATCGCACGATCGTGTAGCGAGCAAACAGGTGGAGGCCGACGAACGCCCAGATCACGGCCAGTGCCCATCGGCCGGGTGCTCTTCGGGCCAGCAACTGGGCCAGTCTCGAAGGCCCCACCACCCGATGGGTCGAGCGGTCGATGATCTCGAGAACGACCAGGGCAGCCAGGAAGGCGATCCAACCGAGGGTGCCGAGCACCTCAGCCTCGGTCCGGGCTGACCGGTCGCCGGCCGCGCCGGGCCAGCAGGAAACCGACCGCCAGCCAGGCCAGAACTAACAGATAGCGAATGAATTGCCAGCGAAGCAGGTGGTCGAGCACGGTGCTGAAGGTGGGGACGAGGGCCGATCGCCCGCCGAGCGCGAGCCCTGCGATCTCGAGCCCGAGGCCGAGCAGGAGGACGGTGGCCAGGAGTAGGAACTGTCGGCCCGAGGGTGTCGGCGAGCCGTCATCGGACGCGCCCGGGGCCGTGTGGCGACCCGGCCGAGGAAGGGCGAGCGCCGCGAAGAGGAGCGCCGTCGGGAGCGCGATGGAGAGGTAGGCGGTGGTGGTGAAAGGTCGGAGCCCCGCCAGCCACCATCCGTAGGCTCCGGCCAGCGCAATGGAAACCCCGATGGCGATTCGACTCGATCTCATCTCTGGCGATCCTGTCTACCACCGGACTGCCTCCGAGTCGATGGTCGTCTCCGGTAGGACCGCCCCCTCCCGTCATGGATCTGACCGATCGGTGTGTCGAGGCTCATGTTTTCGGCGGCTCCTGTCGATGAACTCCCCGATGAGGTTTCGCAGTCACCCGGAGATGGCCATTCGTTCGTTCCGGCAGTTCGGTGATTAGCGAGTTCGGGGCAGTGGTATAGCCCTGCGACGCGTTCAAACACTCGTGTGAACAGGAGGTTCGTAGTGGCAAGCTTTCCCGTCAAGCGCTCGGTGCTTCCTCTCACCATGGTGGTCCTGCTTTCCGCTATCGGGATCGGGCTGTCGGCCGCACCGGCCCGGGGCGCCACGCCATCCAGCGAGACGACGTCTTACTACGAGAGCACCGCGGACAGCGCCACGCTCTTCGCCCAGGGTCAGGCCGCCGGCGAGGCCGGCGCGCAGGGCCTGGTGATCCTGGACTATGGACGCCCCGCGGTTGCTGACGGCGTGGCCGGAACGATGGACTACAGCGGTACGTTCGACTCACTGGCCGCCATAGGAGCCGCCACCGAGAGCTACGTGCAGGGCTACTTCGCCTCGGCGCCGAGCTACCTCCACCTGGACGTGGCCATGGGCACCAACGACAGCTGTGGCCCCGGGCAGCCCTGTGGGGATGTCGTCTGTGGTTGCAGCGACGAGCCCCCGAGCTTCGCCGCGTGGGGAGCCCAGCTGGCGGCCGAGGTCGAGCAGGTGCAGGAGGTGACCGATTCCTCCCAGGCGCAGTCCGGATACACCGATGTGGTGACGATCGACGGCGGGGACGATGCCGAGCCGGCGTTCGACCCGGAATTCCAGAACACCTACAACCTCCTGGCTGGCTACGCCGGTGCTGTGAACGGCTACCTGCCGGCCATGATCGACTTCGGCTCCGCCGACCCCGGCTACTGGTCCGAGGCCCAACTCCTGCAGGTCGCCGACGGCTTCCCGCCGGACGTGGCCGTGCCCGAGATGTACTCGGCGACCGATGGTGCCCAGTGGACCGCCCTGGCTTCCTACTCGGCGTCGGTCGGACAGCCCCTGACCGTCTTCGGGGTGTTGACGACGGCCTCCGCCGGCAACAGCCCGCAGGCCGCCTACAGCTCGCTGGCCGGTTCGCTCGAGACCATCACCGGACAGCAATCGATCCAGTGGTTCACCAATATCACCCCTTAGGGAGGCGGAACGGTACCTGCCACTGACGACCGGCAGCCGTCGGGGTGGGCCCGTTCGGCCCGACCGCCGGCCCACCGGCAATGCCGAGCCCCTCACTCTGTATCGACATCGGTGGTGACGATGCGGCCGTCCCGCAGGTGCACGACCTGGTGACAAGCGGCGGCGACCTCGGGATCATTGGACGCGACGAGAACGATCCGCTCCGGGGACCCGTCGAGCAGGAGGGAGAGCACCCGGGAGCGGTTGGCCGGATCCAGTTCCGCTGTGGGCTCATCCGCCACCAGGATGTCCGGTTCCATCGCCAGGGCCCGGGCGACACCCACCCGCTGGCGTTGACCTCCCGACAGGTCATCGACCACCCGGCGGGCGGCTTCGCCCAGGTCGACGGCGGCCAGTGCCTCCCGGCACCGCCGCGCCGTCTCATCAGGATGAAGGCCCTGGGCCTGCAGGGGGAGGGCGACGTTCTCCTCGGCGGTGAGGCCGGAGGCCAGACCGTGGGACTGGAGCACCACCCCGACGACGCACCCTCCGTGATCGCCCACCGCCAGCGCCGCACCGTCGAGCAAGACTTCTCCCCGAGTGGGCGGAAGGAGCCCGGCCACCGCATGCAGTAAGACGGTCTTGCCGGAGCCGGACGGACCGGTCACCGCGACGGGACGGTTGGCGGGCACGGCCATGGTGATGTCGTCCAACGCCGTCCGGGCGCCGAAGTCGACGCCGAGGCTCTCCACCCTGAGCACCCTGAGCTGTCGGTCGCTCATGAATCGAGCCCCTCCGGATCGGCGGGGCTCAGGTGAATGCCCAGATCGTCCTGCCGGACGATCAATCGGGTCAGCGGGGGAAAGTGCTCGATGACCTCAGTCGGAAGCTGGACCGACCCGCTCCCGTCCACGACGGCGTACTGCACGCCCCGCCGACCCTCGGCCCCGACCCGCCCATCGCGGATGGTGACGGTGCGGGGGAGCGCGGCAGCCACGACCGGGTCATGGGTGACCAGGACGATGGTGGTCCCCAAACCTCGATTGATGGAGTGGAGCAACGCGATGACCTGTGCCGCCGCCTCGGAGTCGAGCTGGTTGGTGGGCTCGTCGGCCAGCAGCAGGCGGGGGACGGTGCGACGCCCGACGCCAGGGCGACCAGCTGCTGCTGGCCGCTCGGCAGGTCGCCGACACGCTGATGGGCCAGGTCGGCCAGCCCGAGCAGGGACAGGAGCTCGAAAGGGTCCTCAGCCTCCCGCCCTCGCCGATTGCCCTGCTGGGCGAACCACACGTTCTCGACCGCGGTGGCGTACGGAAGGAGGTTCTGCGGGGTGTCCTGCAGGACGAAGCTCACCTCGCTGGCCCGCAGGCGCCGCAGCCCGGTGGCGGACAGTTGGCCGAGGTCGACGTCACCGACTCGGATGTGCCCGGCGGACGGCCGCATGACCCCGGCCATGAGCTGCATGAGCGTGGACTTCCCCATGCCGGACGGCCCCAGGAGCGCCACCATCTCTCCGGCTCCGATGTCCAGGTCGATGCCCCGGAGGGCGACGATATCCGGGCCATCCTGCTGGTAGAGGTGGATGACGCCTCGCACCTGTACGTCGATACCGCGCCTCCGGGTGTCTTCGGCCGAGCTCGTTGTCACTCTCCTCTCCCCGCTCCGTCCATGGTGGACCGGTTGACGAAGGCCCGCGTGGTCACCCAGATGGTGACGGCCAATGACGACGACCACCGCCAGGACGGTGAGGCCGACCAGCCCGAACGGGGGCCGAACGTCGAGCGGGGGACCGGCGATCGACGACCCGAACTCGGGTATGGACGGGAGCGCGACGGCTGTGGCGGCCAGGCCGGCCGCGATGCCCAGGACCATGCCGAAGCCGACGACCAGGCCCTGCTCGATGGCCAGCGACCGTCGCAACACAGAACGCCCTAGCCCCACCGCATGGAGGTCGGCGAGCTCGTCGATGCGGCGACGGGCCACGGCGACCAGGGCAAAGGCGGTCGAGCCCACGGCCAGCAACGCCGCGCCGACGGCGGCCAGGACGAAGAACTCGTAGGCGAGGGAGATGCCCGACTGGGACAGGGCTTCGTCCCGCTCGACGGCGGTCACTGCCGACAACGGCACGATGCCCTCGGCCTCGAGTCGGGGCACGATGGCGTGGCTGGCACCGGCGGCCAGCCAGACCTGCTTGGTGGTGTCGATCATCGGGCCGGACTGGGTGCGTTCGGCCAGGGTGAGATCCACCAGCGAGGCAGCGGGCCCCACCCCGGGAAGCGCGACGACCGAAGCCACCGGCTTGAGCGGGATGGTCGCGCCATCCAGCCCCACACCGAGATCGACCCCGGGCCCCGAGCCGATCACCACGGCCGGAAGGGCGGGGGGCACGTCGGCGGGCCCGAAGGCCGTGGCGCCCCCGGTGGCATCCACGACGGCTCTCACGGTCAGGCCCCGGGGAGAGGAGGCCAGGACCACGCCGGCCGACAGGCTCCGCCAGTGATGGGGCCGGGTGAGCCCGGCCGCCAGGGGTGTCCAACTTCCCGAAGGCGACTCCGCGGCCAGGGAGGTGATCCGGAACGGGACGTCGACCGTCTGCACCGACGAGTTCTCCGGAGGGGACCAGGTCACGCCCAAGCTCACCAGCCGACATGACCCGGCGCAGTCGCCGACGATCGATGCCTGGTAGTCGTGTGATCCGGGCCGGAGCGACCCGAGACCCACGGTCGTCTGCGAGTCGTAGGCATCATCGAACACGGTGGCTTGCAGTTGGGGGGCCGGGACGACGTTCCTGCTCATGTCGACCGACACCCGGATCGCCCGCTCTCCCAGCATGACCGTGGGCACCGAGGTGCCGGCGATCGCCGCGGCGACGGCGGTGGCGCTCTTCGGAGTCAATCCCGCCGGCCAGGAGGCGACAGCCGCGAAGCGGGGCGAGTCCACCGCCAGAGTCTCGCCGTCAGACCCGTGCTCGACGACCACCGCCATCGCACCGTGCCCCGTCGGATCGGCGCGCCGCACGGCCTGCTCGAACTGGACACCGGGGTGGACCTGGACGGTGAGCACTTTGGCCGCCCCTACCTCGAACTCACTGACCACCATCCGGTTGTGGCCGGCCACGGCCCACCCGCTGACGGCGAAGAGGGCCAATCCGACCGCCACCGACAACACGACGACCTGGCGGGAGAGGTGGGGGAGCCGGGCCACCCTGCGGGTGGCCAGCGCCGTCCCGACCCGGGGGGAGTTGCGGGTCATCGGGATGGTGGCCCCGGCCATGAGCGGGAGCAGTCGGGCCCCGGCCACGCCCAGGCCCAGGGCCAGCAGGCCGGGAGCCAAGGCGGCCAATGGGTCCGTCCGCCCATCGGCCGAGACGCCGGAGACGGCGACCTCGGCGAAGGCGACGCCGGCGACGACGATGGCCACCACGTCCACTGCCAGGCCGAGGGGACGGCGCCCGGTCCCGGAGCGGGGACCGGTGGCGCCGCTCCGGGAGCCGAAGCAGCAGGCCGCGGACACCGAGCAGCGTGGCCACCATTCCGGCGGCGGTGGTGGCCAGCGCGATACCGATGGCCAGAGGATCCAAGGACGGCGAAGCGCCGGCGCCGAAGAGGCGCGGGGCGGCGATGGCGCCCGCACCCCAGGCCAGGAGGATTCCGAGCGGGAGGGCCACCGCCAGGAGCGCCGACGGTTCGAGCAGCGCCACCGAGGCCTTGGCCGAGAGGGGGAATCCGCGCAGCTCGGCCAGGCGTACGTCGGGTTCCCGGGATTCGGCGCTCCGAGTGGCCACGAAGTAGAGGATGATGAGGGCGAGGAGCACCAGCTGGGCCAGCACCACCGTCACGATGGTGGCCATGGTGTGCTCGTCATGGGCGGCGGCCTGAAGGAATTGCGGCAACGAGCTGCTGGACTGGATCCGGAACTGATCGGCGGCGCGCGCGGTGGAACCGGGCCGACGACTGTTCGATCGCCGCCACGTCGTCCGTGCTCACGCGGGTCCCGAGCAGCGGCAGCTGGCCGAGCAGCGGTGCTCGTCCGGGAGCGGTGATGGACAGCGCCCGGGCCTGTGTGGTCACGAAGTCGTCGAGGCTGGGCCGGGAGGGACTGCCGAATCCGAAGCCGAAGTAGTTGGCCCCCCACCAGTACGCGGCACGGACATCGGGCGGGCGGAAGAGGCCGGAGATCTCCAGGACGACGGTGGTGGCGGCGTGGGGGAGGCTGAGGGTGACGTGATCCATCGCCGCCAGGCCCAACGCGGCCGCACTTCTGGTGCTGAGCGCCACCTGGTCCCCTCCACGCGGACAGGAGCCGGCGGCAAAAGAAAGATGCCGGCAGATCCCGGTGCGCGAGATGAGATCGGCTCCGTAGTCCTGACCGTCGCGTGTGGACACGGTCGAGACCGGACGATCCACCGTCACGATCGGGTTCCCGTAGAGGGCCTGCCCGTTCGGGGTTCGGGGAGCGAGCCCGGCGGCACGGTACAGCTGGCCGGTGGTGACCCGACCATCGTCGGCCAGGAGGGTGAGCCCGGTGTCGCCGGCCGGGGCGTTCCGCAGCGTGGCTCGGAGCACCGACTGGTCGGCGCCGTGCAGGTACAGCGGCCCGAAGGTCCCGGCCGCGATGCCCACCGTCGCCACCGCCACCATGACCGCCGAAGAACCTGCCCGCCACCGTACGCTCCGCCAGGCGATGCTCCAGCGCATGTGCCGGGTGGACGTACTCATGCGCTCGGGCGTGGCCCGTGCAGCGTGAGTGTCCCGGTCCTCATATGGAGGGAGAGGCTAGGGGAACCGGCTGACACACCGGGGCGGACCGGCGACGCGGGTCAGGCCAAGGTCAGGCGGTCGACGTTGACGCTGCCCCGGTCGGCCGCGGTGTGGGCCAGGGTGACCATGGTGTCGCCCGCACCCAGCTCGATCTCGACCTTCACGGTGCGCCAGGTCGTCCACGACGGCGCGCTCGGTACCTCGAGCGACGTGGTTCCGATGTGCCGGCCGCCATCGGGATCGGTGGCTGTCACCGTGAGGGAGGAGACCCCTCCGGTGGCGTTGGCCACGCGACAGGCGAGGGTGTGACGGCCGGCCGGTTGGGCCGAGACCATCACCGTGACCCCGGCGCCCGGGGCATCGAGTCCGGTGACGTAACCGAGTCCGGTGTATCCCGAGGCCGTGTTGTCGAATCGGGCCGATCCGATCCAGGCCCCGACCTCGGCCTGGTAGGCGGCGGGTCCGGCGGGAGTGACCGTGATGAGGGAGCAGGCGTGGGGGGCCAGCGTCACCGTCCACGCCGTCATGGTGCCGAGATCCTGATGGGCCCAGAGGTCCCGCGCCGGTGCCGGGCTACTGAGTCCCAGTTCGGTCGTGAAGTCGATGCTCCTGGTGGCCGGGTCGCTGCTGCGGTTGAACAGGCCCACCACCCAGCTGCCGTCGGGGAGCTGCCCGATCCACCGCTCCGGATCCCGGCTGGTCGGGTCGACGGAGAACGGATGGGTGTTGTGGTAGATCGGCTTGCCCACCAGCCCGGCCTGGTGGACGGCCAGCACCTCCTTGTTCTGGAAGAAGCGGGCGTTGTCGGCGATGGTGTCCATCCGGTCGGTGATGGCCAGGGCCGCCCCGGCCATGGTGAACAGCGAGACGGCGGTTTCCCGCTCGCCGTCGTTGGAGTACGAGCTGATGGCCACCGGGTCACCGTCCAGGATCACCTGACCGGCCCCCGAGACGTCCGAGAATCCGGTGAAGCCCAGGAACGGGTTGTCCCACTGGGACCAGATGGGCTGCCAGGTCTGGCGACTGGCACTCAGGAAGTACCAGGTGCCGTAGCTGGCGTCGTTGTCGATGCGGATCAGGTCGCCGTACTGCCGCTCGGCCGCCCCGTGGTCGAAGAGGTTGGGCATCACCAGGCTCAGCTGCATGTCACCGGCAGCCTCACTCATCCAGGCCAGCGCCTTCACGTAGTTCTCGCGGCCGTGGGCCGGGCACATGGTCCCCTCGGACTGGTCGAAGCCCAGCTCGTACCAGGCCAGGAAGTCGATCCGCAGGAAGGTGGCGCCCAGATCCCTGAAGTACTCCACGTACCCCTTGACGTACTCCTCGGCCCCGTCGCGGGTGACGTCGACCCACCAGAGATCGCTGCCGGGGCTCTGGTAGTCGCCCTGATTGACGATGTCGGCGATCTTGATGTCAGGGCGTCCAACGACGGTGATCGACGGATCGGCCACCGTCGACCGGGTGGTCCACAGCGGGTTGTAGTAGACGCCCAGGTCGAGCCCTTTGGACTGCACGTACTTCGCCCACCAGGCCCAGTCGTGGACCCAGTCGTCCTGGAAGCTGCGGATGTAGCCGTGCTCGGTGACCTTCGTGGTCTTGTCCAACCAACCGTCGGTGCACACCATGCGGTAGCCATAGGGGGCGAAGGTCTCGGCCACCCAGTCCACGTTGGCCTTCCAGAGCGCTTCCGGCATGGCCGCGTTGTTCAAGTTGTTGTAGCCGTAGGTGCTCCAGTACAGCGGTCCGGGCCCGCGACGGCGAGGCACCGGTAGGCGGACAGCCGCGGTGAGTTCGGCGTCCTTAGGCGTGGCCGCGGCGGGCGAGCCGAGTCTGGAGACGGCCAGGCCGCCCATGACGGTGGCGCCGCCGCCCTTCAACAGGTCCCGTCGTGTCAGCACGCTTGCTTCTCCCCCTTCACACCGGCGGTCCGCCCCGATCGGAACGGTAGCGGACCGTTTCCCCTCGGGTGGGACACGGTGGGTCGGAGCCGCACGCCTTGCTCAACGTCGCTCGGTCAGCGTGCACCACCGGGCCGGGGCGACCCCGACTCGGCGACCATCTCGCCGGCCAGTTGGTCCGCGCCGGCCTCGTGCCTGGCGGCCAGACCGGAGATGACGCCGGCGACGTCCTCCTCGGAACGATTTTGCGAGAGTTTCCACTCGCCCTCGATGGAAGTGACCTGGATCTCGAAGCCCACGATCGCCGAGAGCCGGCCGTCGATGTAGTCGTCCGGGGCATCGTCGATCGACCACGGCGCCGCCGATCCGGCCTCGTGCCAGTCGGTGAGCGCGGCCACCTGGCTCCGTTTCCACTCGCGCTCGTGATGGAAGGCGATCGTCCCTCGGGCCTGGACCACGAGGTAGTTCCAGGTCGGCACCACCTTCCCGTCCTCCATCTTGGACGGGTAGAAGTTCGGAGAGACGAACGCATCCGCTCCCCGCCAGATGACCAGCACCGGGACCGAGGTGTCGGCTCTCGACCACTGTCGATTGGCCTTGGCCTGGTGCCCGGAGATGGTAGAGGCGTCGTCGGAGATCAACATGGGGATCAGCGATGCTTCGATACCGTCACTCCCGTAGGTGATCAGCTCCCCCGGACCGAACCGTCGGACGGCATCCCGGAGGAGCACCGGTTCCGTCTTGGCGAAATGCTTCGGTGCGTACATCCTGCTCCTCGTCGGAAAGGTCCCAGATCCTCGGGGTCGAGCCCACCATTTCCCGTGGCCGGTCGAGGGCCCGGCCGGGAACGCGTCGTCTCTACGGCACGTTGGTCCGAATGTCCCCGTCCGTCAAGCGCGTCGGGTGGCCGGGCCCGGGCTGAACCAGGGGATTCCCCCGTCGGCGCCCGCGGTGACTGGCGGGCCAGGGGAGCCGGTGGACCGGGCTGCCGGCTCGGCCTCCCGCGGCGGGCTCCCCCTCGTGCGCTGACTCAGCTCCCGGTTCCGGCGATGTGCCGCAGCTCCCGGAGCAACTGATCGTCGTCACCCCGTATGAGGAAGTGACTCAGCGCGGTGCGCACCACGAGGTCGGCCAAGTCGGACGGAGTGGCGCCACCGGAGGTGGCTGACGGAGCGACTGCACCAGAGGTGGCTGACGGAGTGACGTCGCCTGAGGTAGACGGAGTGACGTCGCCTGAGGTAGGTGGCAGTGCCTCGAACAGCGCCACCAGTGGCGCGGTCATGGTCCGGAGTGCCCGTTCGAGCTGGTCGAGCATGAAGGTCGGCTCGATGGCCACGAGGTCACGCAGCCGGTAATCGTGCTGGAATTCGACGACGAACCGCAAGGCACCGTCCAGTCGGGCGGCCCCGTCGAGCCCGTGCAGGGCGACGGCCAGCTCGGCTTGGAAGCGCTGCTTCTCGTGGGCGGCGAGGGCCAGGAGCAGCTCCTCCTTGCCGGTGAACCGCCGATAGAGCGTGGGCCGCGAGACCCCGGCCGAGGCAGCGATGTCGGTGAGGCTGAGCTTCCGGGGCCCGTAGTGGGCGAGGGCCACGCCGGTGGCGTCGAGGATGCGGGCCCGGATCGGGTCGGTCTCGGTCTCGGTGGCGGAGGTGAGCACGGCTCCAATCTATCCGCCATCCGTTACGAATTGTGTCTAGTCTGTAACGAGCCGAGCTCCGCGACCCGGTTGTCCGGTCGACCGGAGTTGGCGATAACGCAGGAGCCGACAGGAGTGTCCAGGTGAGCGACAACCGGAATTGGGACCAGCTCTATATCGGCGGCCGTTGGGTCGACCCGGCCGGAACCGGCCGAATTGCCGTGGTCTCCCCCTACTCCGAAGCCCAGATCGGTTCGACGCCCGAGGCCACCGCCGAGGACGTCGACCGCGCCGTCGCCGCCGGGCGGGCGGCGTTCGACGCGGGGGAGTGGCCCCACCTCGATCCGGTCGAACGGGCCTCGACCCTCCGACGATTCGCCGACATCTATGCCGCACACCTCGACGAGATGGCCGACCTGATCACTGACGAGATGGGATCGCCGGTCACGTTCTCCCAACTCGGCCAGTCGGCCGGACCGTGGCAGCTGATCGATCTCTATGCCGCCATGGCGGGCACCTTCGCCTGGGAGGAGGAGCGAGCGGGACTGGCGGGGGGTCGGGCGATCGTGCGGCAGGAGCCGGTGGGCGTGGTCGGGGCCATCGCCCCGTGGAACGTGCCCCAGGTGGCGATCATGTCAAAGTTGGCACCGGCGTTGCTGGCCGGCTGCACGGTGATCGTCAAACCGTCGCCCGAGACCCCGCTCGACGGGCTGTTGATGGCGCAATGGATCGACGAAGCCGGCTTTCCCGACGGCGTCGTGAGTGTGCTCCCGGGGGGCGACCGGGTCGGCGAGCGCCTGGTGGGACACGAGGGCGTGGACAAGATCGCCTTCACCGGGTCGACCACGGCCGGTCGGAAGATCGGGGCCATCTGCGGTGCCGCCCTGCGCCGGGTGAGTCTGGAGCTGGGCGGGAAATCGGCGGCCATCATCCTGGAAGACGCCGACGTCGAACGCACGGCGGCGGGACTCCGGTTTGCGTCGTTCATGAACAGCGGGCAGGCGTGCGCGGCGCAGACCCGGGTGCTGGCGCCTGAGCCCCGCTACGACGAGGTAGTCGAGGCCATGGCCGCGATGGCCGCCAGCCTGGTCGTGGGCGACCCGGCCGACCCCGCCACCGAGATCGGGCCGATGGTCTCCCGTCGCCAGCAGCAACGGGTCTCCGGTTACATCGATATCGGCGTGGGGGAGGGGGCAACGGTGGTCACCGGAGGAACCGGCATGCCGGCGGGCATCGATCGGGGCTGGTTCGTGAGGCCGACCATCCTGACCGGCGACAACTCGATGCGGGTCTCCCGGGAGGAGATCTTCGGCCCGGTCGTGGTGGTCATCCCGTATGCCGACGAGGGTGAGGCGATCCGCCTGGCCAACGACTCGGAGTACGGCCTCGCCGGTTCGGTGTGGACCGGCGACAAGGCCCACGGGCTCGAGGTGGCCCGCCGGATCCGGACCGGGACCATCGGGGTCAACAAGTACGGCCCTGATTTCGTGGGCCCGTTCGGCGGGTACAAGGGGAGCGGCATCGGCCGCGAGTACGGGGTCGAGGGCCTCGAGGAGTTCCTGGAAGTGAAGAACATTGCCCCTTGAGGCCGGCGACTCCGGTCGGGGGAGCTGACATGACGGCAGCCCTCGACGGACTTGACATCGATCCGAGCACCCCGGGATTCTTCCTCCGGCCCGACTACTACGAGGTGCTGGCCCGCCTGCGGTCCGAGGCGCCGATCTACGAGTACGCGCCGGGCATCAAGGCGGTGTCGCGGTATCAGGACATCCGAGCGATCAGCCTCGATACCGATCGATTCTGCTCCAGCCGCGGCGTGCTGGTGAACGATCCCCTGCGCCAGGGTCATGCCGTCGAGGGGTCGATCCTCCACATGGATCCGCCCCGCCACAGTGAATGGCGCCGCATACTCAATCGCAACTTCTCCGGCCGGGCCCTGCGCCAGATGGAGGACCAGGTACGGGCCCTGATCGTGGCTCTGCTCGACGGGCTTCCCCGAGGGGAGGTCGTGGACCTGGTCGACGTTCTGACAGCTCCGCTTCCGGTACTGGTGATCTGTGAACTGTTGGGTGTGCCCGAGTCGGTCCGATCCGAATTTCGGCGCTGGTCCGATGCCACCATCGTGGCTACCGACGGCCGCTCGTCGATGTCCGCCGAGGCCACCCAGTCCGTGATGGAACTGGTCGGCTATCTCGATCAACTGGCCAAGGACAAGGCGGCCGACCCGCAGGACGACGTGGTGTCCCTCCTGGTGGCGGCCGAGGTGGAGGGCCGAAGGCTCAGCCCCGGGGAGCTGGTCACCTTCACCATGTCGCTGGTGGTGGCGGGCAATGAGACCACCCGCCACCTGATGAGCGGTTCGCTGATGGAACTGGCGGCGCGGCCCGATGATCTGGACGCCCTCTACACCGGGTCGGTCAAGGTCACCGAGGCCGTCGAGGAGTGCCTCCGGTGGATCACCCCGATCCAGCAGTTCGCCCGGACCGCGACCGCCGATACCGAACTCTCCGGTGCGCCGGTGTCCGAGGGCGACTATCTCGTGATGCTCTACGCCTCGGGCAACCGCGACGCTGAGGCCTTCGGGCCCACCGCGGGGGAGTTCGATCTGACCCGATCGGGGGTGCCCAACCTCGGATTCGGATTCGGGCCGCACCTCTGCCTCGGCGCCGCGCTGGCCCGCATGGAGGCCCGGCTGCTGTTCGAAGAGCTGACCGCCCGTCGGGCCCGGTTCTCACAGGTGGGGGAGGCGGAGTATCTGCCCTCCAGCCTGGTGCGAGGCCCCGATTCCGTCCCCTTCGTCTTCCATTGAGTCCGCGATTGAGCCGGCGAGTGGTGAAGCGGGCGGAGTGGGGAATGAGCTGGTGGGTGGGCCGGAAGTACCATCCCCATGCTCGGGCCCCCGGGGTCGCACCTCTGCGGGCTCGATGGACCGCCGCGATGAACATGGCCGCGATGAACAGGTGAGCCTCGATGAACGGTAGGGAGTTGTGGCAATGACGAGACCCGGCCCGCTGTTGCCCGCTGACGAGCTGCTCAGCCATCAGATCGTCGACACTTTCGCCCGAGTGGGACAGACCGATCGGTCGTGGACGGAGAAGATATGGGCGATGGCGGCGGCCCGTGACGGCTCGGTCAGCGTCGCCTTCGGACTGGGCAAGTACATCAACCGGGATGTGATGGACGGGTTCGCCGGCATATCCCGAGGCACCGAGCAGTGGGTGGTCCGGGGCAGCCGCCGGTTGTCCCCTCACTTTGAGCGCAGCGAAGTGGGACCCATCGGGTATGACATCGTGGATCCGCTCCGACGAACCCGCTACCGACTGGCGGCCAACGACGTGGTGCCGATCAGCTTCGATGTGGAGATCGACTCGGTGGTGCCGCCGGCGATGGAGGAACACGAGATACACACCAGCCGGAGCCGGGCCCGCATCGACGCCGACATCATGCGCTTCCATCAGAGCGGAGTCGCCCGGGGTTGGATCGAGGTCGAAGGTGTGCGCATGGACATCGATGATGGAGCGTGGGTCGGGGCCCGGGATCACTCGTGGGGTGTCCGCTACGGCGTCGGACAGCCCATTGGCGACATCGAGGCGACGCCGATGCCGGAGGGGACTTCGGGGATGTTCGTGTGGATGCCGGTCACCATGGTCCGCCCGGATGGCCGACCGTTCACACTCTTCGTCTACTACCAGCGGTATCAGGGCACCGGTTGGTCCACGGGGAGCACCCAGGGCGGTATCGAGCTTCCCGATGGCAGGAGCAGACCATTCCACGACGTCGTCCCCGAGCTCGAGTTCCGCGACGACAACCGGCGGTTGCTAGGAGGCACCATCCGTGGCGTGCTCGCGGACGGGAGTTTTCGGAGCTACCGGGTCGAACCGGTGTCGGCGACCGGGTTTCACTTGGGCGCGGGCCTCTACGGAGGGCTGGATGGGCACTACCAGGGCGAGTGGCGCGGTGAGCTTTTGGTCGACGGCGAACATGAAACACGGTGTGATTCCGCCGAGGTGGCCCATCGGCTCCATCAGCATCGCGACTGCATCGTTCGGGTCGAGGACCTCGAAAATGGATCGACCGGGGTCGGGACGTTGCAGTCCAACGTCGTGGGTCCGCACCCCGAGATGGGCCTGACCGCTGAGGCATCCTTCATATGAGTCGGGTTGGTCGCCGTGCCGCCCGAAGAGATCGTTTGGTGGTCTGACGAGTTCGCCATCAATCACGGGCCGGGCGCGACAGACCCCCAGTTCTCACCGGAGGCCTGCCGTACTGGCTAGGAAGGTGCCGGCCGGGGCATACAGGGTCGGCACCCACATTTACCCTGACACGTGCGTCATCCTCCGTCATCATCACGATTGATGAATGCCACCGTTGTGGTCTTGTTGACGCTATGAGAAGCAGTCCCGGACATGAATCACGGAGTGGGAGGTTGGAGGTTTGTCTTCCATGCGGTCCTGCGACAGAAGTCTGATCGACGAGTTCGGTGGGCGAATGCCGCACGAAAGCTTCGACTCCGCTTTTGTCGGCGATGGAGTCGTCGCCAATGGAGTCGTCGCCAATGGAGTTGTCGCCAATGGAGTTGTCGCCAATGGAATGCATGTACGCCACCGCTTCATTGGTCGCGGTAACCAACGTTGCCGGCTCCGTGGTGTGGTGGCGAGCCGGCACGACGCGCGTACGCATCCGCGTCTTATGGACCCGCGGCTTCGGGTCTACTTCGAGCGCCGGCACTGCCGACCAGGTGATGATTGTGAGTTGCCGAAGGCGGGTAGGGAAGACACATGGAGCTAGCGATGGAGATCCTGGTGGTAGTGGCGATCTTCGGAGTCATCGCTATCACCACGTGGGCGTTCGGTGACTCGGGTCATGGAAGGCTCGGAGATCCTTCGGGGGACGACAGGCCTGCGGAACGGCAGCAATCCCATTGGTTTCACGGCCGGGCTCACTGACTCTCTTTGCTTGGTGAGCGCATGCTTCGGTGTCACTTCATGTTCGCTCGATAGAACCGTCGCCGTTGCCTGACGTCGAGGACTTGAGCGACGTGGCGATGTTCTTGCTGCGGGAGTGCCGGTCCCGGTCCGTCGGTCGGAGCTCCTCACTCTGCACCACCCCCATCGCCCCTCTCCGATGTCACACCCTGATGCTGGACTGGAGGCATGGAGCTGGAAGCCCTGAGCCAGGAGATCGACCATCTGATGGAGCTGGACGCCTCGGCCTTGAGCGACGGTGCCTCCATCGAGTTCCTGGAGCGCCAGCTGGCCCGGTTGCAGTCCCTGGTGACCACCGCGGTGGCCGACTTCGACACCTGGGGGGAGTGGGCGACCGACGGGGCCCGCACCCCGGCGGCCTGGCTCTCCACCCGGTGCAAGCTGTCCGGGGCCGAGGCCCGCCGCCAGGTCCGCCGGGGTCGCCGGCTCCGCCACCTCCCGGCGACGACCGGGGCTTGGTCCCGGGGGGACATCACCTCGGCCCAGGTGGACGTCCTGGTCGGCCTGTCCCGGGAGGTGACCGAGGAGGCCCTGGCCCGGGACGAGGAGTTCCTGGTCGGGGAGGCCTGCACCCTCCGCCCCGACCAGTTCGTCCGGGTGGCGGCCTACTGGGAGCAGCTGGCCGACCCCGACGGGACCGAGGCCGAGGGCCAGGCCCAGCTCGACCACCGGGAGGTCTACCTGGCCCAGAGCCTGGACCAGATGTGGCTGGGCACGCTGACCTTCGACCCGGTGTCGGGGGCCGCCGTGGCCGGGGAGCTCAACCGCCTGGAGCACCTCCTGTTCGAGGTCGACTGGGCCGAGGCCAAAGAGGCCTTGGGCCACGAGCCCACGGCCGACCAGCTGGCCCGCACCTCGGGCCAGCGCCGGGCCGACGCCCTGGTCGAGATGGCCGCCCGGTCGAAGATCGCCCCGGCCGACGGTCGCCGGCCCGCCCCCCTGTTCACCGTCCTGGTGGGCTGGGAGACATTGCACGGCCGGGTCCTGGAGCTGGCCGGGGGGAGCGTCCTGACCCCCGGTGCCCTCCTCCCCTGGCTGGATCAGGCCTACCTGGAGCGGGCGGTGTTCCAACCCGGGGGCCGGGTCGAGGTGGGCACCACCACCCGGCTGTTCACCGGGGCCACCCGACGGGCCATCGAGCTCCGGGACCGGGAGTGCACCCACCCCTACTGCGACCAACGGCTCGAGGACTGCGAGGTCGACCACATCGTGCCCTATGCGGCCGGGGGCCCGACCACCCAGGAGAACGGACGACTGCTGTGCGGGTTCCATAACCGGCTCCGGAGCCAACCGCCCGGGCCGGACGGATAGCCCGCTTCAACCGCGGTACCGGTCGGACCACTCGAAACGAATAACCCCTCACTCACTGAGCCATCGCGCCCTTTGCAAACTGTCTGGATCTGTCGGGACCCATGGCGGTCCTCCTTCGTGGCGGATCGAGCTACTACCTTGACCTACCCCGACGCGGTCGCGGGCCCCGAGGTATCGGCCTCGGCAGGCCAGAACCATTCCGGTTCGTGGCCCCGCGTCTCCGGCAGGAACAAGACGAGGAAGCTGAGCGCCATCGCCGGCACGAACGTCACGACGGCAGCCGGCGCAAATCGGTTGCCGACGTCGGCGACGGCTCCGAACAGGACCAGGCCGGCGACTGCGCCGAGGACGGCTCCGGCTACGTTCCACCCGGCCACCGAAGCCCGTACGGAGGTGGGGAACAGCTCATTGACGAAGGCACCGGCGGCGGGGGCGATGATGCCGCCGGCGGCTACTCCGACCACGTAGCCCAGGACCAGGGCGACGCGGCTCCCGCTGTAGCAGACGATGCCGGAGAGGCCGATGCAGATGACCGCTCCGAGAGCCGTCGGCCGTCGACCTACCCGGTCGGCCAGCCAACGGCCGGCGAGCAATCCGCCGAACCCGAGGACCCCTGCTCCGATGATCATGCCGAAGAGCGCGATGCCGGGAAAATGGTCGATATTCTGGGCGTAGAGATACACGAAACTGTTGGCGGGTCCGGTGATGAGGGCCAGGGCAAAGGCGAGGAGGGTGACCAATGCCAACCGGGCCCGGTAGGGGCGGGCGACGGTGCCGAGGACCGGGCGCCCGCCCGTTGCCGTCGCGTTGGTACGTAGGAACCGATCGGATTCGGACACCCAGCGGGACGCAAACGGCAAGCCGATCAGGGGAATGAGGGCCAGGGCCAGTATTCCCCGATATCCCAGCGTGCCACCGGCCAATCCGTAGATGCCTGCAGTAGCGCCGGCGCCGACGGCGTAACCGGCGGCGACCAGGGCCACCGCCGAAGCCCGCTGCGATGAATCAGTGAGTTCGGCCGCTTCGACCTGGGCCACGGCCGCCGCTGCCGAGAGGAACGGTCGACCAAGGGCGAAGATGATCACGAAGAGCCAGTAGCTGGGACTGAGGGCCGAGACGGCGGTGATGGCCAACCCCAGACCACACGTGAACAACAGGACCTTGCGCCGTCCGGCCCGATCCGCCCATGCGGTGATGGGCAATCCACCCAGCGACGAGAGTCGGACTACTGCGAGTCCGAGACCCAACTGGGTTCCCGACAGCCCGGCCCGATCGGTGATGGTCGAACCTTGGAACACGTGGCCGAAGTGCCGGGCGACATCTCCGAGCGTTGCCGTGAACCCGAACTGACCGAAGCCGGCCGCCAGCGCCACCAGGGTGACACCGATGATTGCGGGGTCCTTCCATCGATGGAGGCGAAGGGCCGGTTGATCGCCTGCCGCACCACCTTGAGATCCCGAATCGCCGGCGGTGGGCGGACCCGCCGGACCCAGTACCCGCCGAACCAGTGCCGCCCGAACCAGTAACCGGCGGCCCAGGACCCGCCGACCTAGACGAAGGGGCCGATCCGACCGGGATCCAGCGACGGATGACGGCGGACCTACCGGTCGATCTTGCCCACTTCACGCAGCCATTCGGTGGTGGCCCGGAGGCCATCGTCCAGGCTGATCGGGTCGTAGCCGAGCCGCTTGTAGGTCTTGGAGTCGACCAAACGACGCGCCGAGCCCTTGCCGGCCGACTTCGCCTTCTCCGCGATGGCGACCAGGGTCGGCCCGAATACCTTGGCCAGTTCAGGATCGTCGGACGGATCGATGTCATCGACCCGATGATCGATACCGGCCAGTTCGCAGATTCGGGTGCAGGCCTCGGCAATGCTCACGACGTCCTCAGGCCGCCCGTCGAGCATGTAGCGCTCGCCGGAGACACCGCGGTCGAGGGCGAGGATGCATCCGCCGGGCCACGTCGTCGCCGAATACCCAGCTGACCGGAAACTTCAGATAGCGGTCAAGACGTCCCCGCAGGGCGGCGATGAGCACCCGATTGAAGCTCGTCTTGCCGAGGGCGTTGCTCACCACTGGCGACGGGCCGAAGATCGCGCCCGGGTGGGTGGTGACGACATCCTGTCCGGCTGCGGCCCGGGCCATGGCGTCCTCGAATGCGGCCATCTTGGTGATGGTGTACGGATCCGAACTCGGCTCCTTCATGACAGGTGCGTCTTCGCGCTCGAGCCCCTCGGAGGTGTCGAAGAAGGTTCCTGTGCTGACGGCCACGACCCTGCGCATACCCAGCGCCTCACCGGCGTCGAGTACGTGCCGGGTCCCGTCGGTGTTCACGGCCCGGAAGTCGTCGAGGTTCTGACTGGCACCACCGAGAAGGGCGGCACAGTGGATGGCCGAGTCGCAGCCGGTGGCACCCTTGCGCACGTCGTCGGCATCGGTGATGTCGCCGGCCACGACGTCGACCCCCAAGGCAGCGAGCGGCCCGGTGTCGGCGGAGGCCCGGGCCAATGCCCGCACCGCGTCACCCCGTTCGATGAGCTGTTTGCACACGTTGGCACCGGCGAGGCCGGTGGCCCCGGTGACGAACACGGTCTCGCTCATGCGGACGCCTGTTCGGGGGCGATGGCGAACTCGGTGTCGACCTGGTCGGGTGCGTAGGTGATCACGGGCGCACTGGTTCCGAACACGTCGAGTGTGTGGATGAACCGGTGGAGGCCCATGGCATTGGCGCACATGAATCCGAGCTCGATGATCTGGGCGGCGGTGAAGACCTCGCCGAGCTCGCGGTAGACCTCGTCGTCGATGGCATGGTGATCGGCGGACAGCAGATCGAGGAAGTTGACGGCCAGGCGCTCCTGATCGGTCAGGTCAGAAGCGCCGGGGGAGATCAGGCAGGCCACGTCCTCATCGGTGATGGAGTCGTGCTTGCGCGACTGCATGCAGGGCTGGCACTCGCCGAGCTGCGCGCTTCGGATCCTGATGAGCTCGAGGATCCGGCCCCCGAGGAGGCTCTTCTGACCCCAGGCCGACCGGGCCTGGTTGGTCTGGAGGATCTGGGCGGTCCGGTAGGCGAAGATCTGCAGCGGGATCGGGGTGGCGTAGGTGCCGTTGGCGACACCGTCCTCGATGATCCTCCGCGGCTCCTCGGCCAGCTCCTCCATCGGAATCGGCTCGATCCTCGGCATGGGTCCCCCTCTCGGCCGTTGTCACGGCCTTTTGTTCGCTATTCGCTCGTGTGCCTTCGAACTTATTATGCTGCTGATTTCGTGTCCATAGATCCCTCTTCGATTCTTCTGACCGGCCGGGTGGCCGTGGTGACCGGTGGAGGAGCCGGCATCGGTCGCGGCATCGCCAGGGGATTGGCCGCATTCGGCGCCTCGGTGGCGATCTGGGAACGTGACGCAGCCACTGCCGCGGAGGCAGGGGATGAGGTCGGAGGGCTCGGGCTGACCGTCGACGTCCGCGACTCGTCGGAGGTCGACGAAGCCCTGGCCCGCACCGTTTCGGAGCTCGGCCCGGTCAGCATCCTGGTCAACAACGCCGGGGGAGTGTTCTTCTCTCCCATCCTCGAGACATCGGAGAACGGCTGGGACGCCCTGTACCGGGCCAATTTCAAGCACGTCATCCTCTGCACCCAGCGGGTGGCCCGGACGATGGTCGAGACGGGATCGGGCGGATGCATCATCAGCGTGACTTCGATCGAAGGGGTGCGGGCTGCTCCGGGCTACGCCGCCTATGCGGCGGCAAAGGCCGGCGTGATCAACTTCACCCAGACCGCGGCGCTGGAGTTGGCGCCGTACGGCATCAGGGTGAACGCGCTGGCTCCCGACATCACCATGACCGAAGGCCTGGCCTCGGTGGCCCCTCCCGGGGCCGAGAAGGGGTTCGGCCTCACGGTGCCGATGGGTCGTGCCGGCCATGTCGACGAGATGGCCGGGGCGGCGGTCTTCCTGGCCAGTGACCTGTCGAGCTACGTGACGGGACAGACCATCCATGTGGATGGCGGCACCCAGGCCTCGAGTGGTTGGTACCACCATCCCGAAACCGGGGCCTATGTGCTGGGCCCGTCCAGGGTCGACGCGTCGGATCCGGCCTGAGCAGCACGCTCGGCTCCGACCGCATCGCCGACCGCTCAGTCCGCCTCGACTCATCGGACCGTCATCCGACTCAGTCGTCGCCTCCGCGTCCGACGTGGCCGGCGTGCACCGACATGCCGCCGTCGATGGCGATCATCTGCCCGGTGATGTAGCGGGACTCGTCCGAGGCCAGGAAGAGGACGAGGTCGGCGACGTCCTCGGGTTGGCCCACGTAGGGGGTGAGGGTGGCGCGACCGAGCCCGGCGAGCATGTCCTCGGTGAGATGGGCCCGTACCGCGTCGGTCAGGATGAGTCCGGGCACGATCGTGTTGACCCGGACCCCTTGTTTGCCGTGGCCGGTGGCAACGTACTTGGTCAGCGTGTTGACGCCGGCTTTGGAGACGCCATAGGCGGTGCGGGTCCGATCGCCACTGAGTGACGCTCCCGACGACATGTTGATGATGGATCCTCCGTCGTGCTTCACCATTTCGGGGATGGCGTGCTTGCAGGTGAGCATCTGGCTGCGCAGGTTGACGTCCATGGTCCGCTCCCAGACCTCTTCGGTCATCTCGGTGACCAACGTGTCCCGCGACAGGAAATCGGAGTCGGTGAGTGCGGCGTTGTTGTGGAGGATGTCGAGACGTCCGAATCGATCGACGGCGGCCGCCACCGCGGCGCTGACGTCGGATTCGATCGAGAGGTCGGCCCGGACCCCGATGGCGACGCCCCCGCCGGCCGCGACATCCCTTCGCCACCTCGGCTCGCCCTGGTCTCGTCGATGTCGACGACGACCACGGACGCCCCTTCGCGGGCCAGCCTGCGCACCGTCGCCGCACCGATCCCGCCGGCACCGCCGGTGACCATCGCCACTTTGTCGGAGACCCGTCCCACTACGCAGTCGACCCTTGACCGGACCTGGCCCACGGCAGCCGGGACGATCGTCACCGTCATCGGGGCGGCTGCCGTGATCGTGCCGGTCGGCGACATGGCGGCGATCACGACGGGGAAGCCACGTCTTTGGCCGGGAGTTCGTAATGCTGGAAGAAGTCCCACATGGCCGTGTTGGCATCGACCAGCACGATCCCCCTGCCCACCCCGGCCAGGATCCAGGTGCTCTTGGGCCCGGTGTTGAATACGGCGCCGGGCCACACGTGCCCGGATCCGGTGAAGCGCCAGAGCGCCACCTCGGCCCCGGACCGGCAGTGGGTGTAGGTCACCGGTGTGGCCGTCTCGCCCGCCGAGATCGTCCCGGCGGCCCCTACGATCGTGGTCCCGTCGTGAGGGGTGGTGCTGCAGCCGTCGGCCTTGACCCATTTGTCGATTCCTTCCATGACGGTGTAGCGGAGGGCCGGGTTCTTGTTGGGCACCCCGTTCCATTTGGCGATGGGATCGTTGAGACTGTGGAACTCCATCGTGGGCACCGCTCGTTTCGGGTGGATGGACGGTAGTTCGACCTGACCCGAAATGGATGAGATGGCGGCGAAATGGGTGGAGGCCTCGGAGGCCAGGGCGTAGGCCATCATCCCCCCGTTGGATATTCCCGTCGCATAGACACGGCGCAGGTTGACCGGTGTTCGAGAGGCGATGTCGGAGATGACCTTGAGCAGGAAGCCGACGTCGTTGATCTTTTTGGTAACAGGGAGTCCGCAGCACTGCACCGGCGTTCCAGCCGTACTGCGCCTGCTTGGCCACCGGATCGGGCGTGAGGACCTTGGAGATCCGGGTGCCGTCGGGATAGGCCACCAGATAGCCGCTCTGATCGGAAGTGGTGTCCATGCCGGTCTGCAGCTCCTCCAACTGGCCGTTCTGGGTGGCACCGGCCAGATTGAGGATCAGGGGAAGCGGCTGGCCGCTCGCCGCCGCCGGGGGCACGTGCAGTCGGTAGTCACGCTTGAGCCCGTCGAAGGTCAGGTGGAAGACGTACGAGCTGCTGCATCGGGGCGAGGACGGCTGCTTTGGTGGTCGTCGCACCGACGGTGCTGGCTGGGCCCACCACGGTGCCGATGGTGACGACCATGACCATCACGAGGGCGACCACCGTCCATCGACGCCGAATGCTGCTCCACCATGTGTCGGATCCCCTCCCCGTCGTCGATGTGCATGACGAATGTAGGGCAGGCCAGGTCACCACGCACGCCCAACGTGCATCACCGTGCACGGCCGCGGTGACGGGACTGGGGCCCCGATCGGAATCCCACACCCGGAGGATGGGTATGGAAGGATCGTCGGCATGAGCAATCCGACGTTCAGTCGTAGGCAGGTGCTGGCCGGGGGAGTGGCCGGTGCGGCCGCGCTCGGGATGGCCAAGGTGGAACACGTCCGGGCCACCGGAGCGGAGTCGGTTCGACTGGCGGCGGAGACGAAACCGGCGGGCAAGGGAACGCTGGCCGATGTCAAGCATGTCGTCTTCCTCATGCAGGAGAACCGGTCGTTCGATCACTACTTCGGAACCATGAAGGGTGTCGCCGGATTCGACGACAAGAAGAACCGGAGCGCATTCACCCAGAAGTGGCCCGGAGGCTCACAGCCCTCCCTGCTTCCCTTCCACATGAGCACGCGAAGCGAGCATGGCGAGTGCACGTACGACCTCTCGCACGAGTGGACGGCTGAGCACGCCACGTGGAACCACGGGACCATGGACAGCTTCGTCTCCACCCACACGTCGGCGCGGTACGAGGGACCCATGGGTACCAACACGATGGGCTACTACGACGAAGGCCGACATTCCCTTCTACTACGAGCTGGCCGAGCACTTCACCGTGTGTGATCACTACCACTGCTCGGTGATGGGGCCGACCCACCCCAATCGCCTGATGGCCATCAGTGGCACCCTCGATCCGGCCGGCAAGGCGGGCGGACCCATTCTCACCACCGAGTCGAGCCTGTCGCAGTTTCAGGGCACCTGTTCGTGGAAGACGATGCCCGAGGTACTGCACGCACGCCGGGGTCAGCTGGAAGCATTACAACCCGTACGGGCCGTTGTACCAGCCCGGCACGGCCCCCTTCGTCAGCAAGAACATGCTCCTGTATTTCGACCAGTTCACGTCGGCTGACCCGTCGTCGGACCTCTACAAGAACGCATTCAGCTACTTCGGTCCCAACGTGAACGGCGGGCTCACTGCGACCAATCCCAATCAGAACGACTTCGCCGCCGACGTCGCCAGCGGCAATCTGCCCGCCGTGTCCTGGATCATCTCACCGGACGGCTTCGACGAGCATCCGCCGGCACCGGCCACACTCGGTGAGTGGTACACCCAACAGATACTCGACACGCTCACCTCGAATCCCGAGGTGTGGGCCAGAACCGTGCTGTTCATCATGTACGACGAGAACGACGGCTTCTTCGACCACGTCCCGCCCCCGGTCGCCCCGGCCGGCACGGCCGGTGAGTATGTGACTGTGTCGCCCCTCCCCAGTGACGCCGGTGGGGTCGCCGGCCCGATCGGACTGGGCGTCCGGGTCCCGATGATCGTGGTGTCCCCGTTTTCCGCTGGGGGCTGGGTCTGCTCGGAGACGTTCGATCACACCTCTCAGCTGCGATTCCTCGAGGCAGTGTTCGGTGTCCGCGCTCCGAACATCTCTCGCTGGCGGCGGAAGGTGGTGGGGGACCTCACCGCGACCCTGCCCACGCTCAAGACGCCGGACACCAAGGTGCCGATTCTGCCGGTGACGTCGGACGACGAGTCCTCTCCTCCGCTCAATCAGTGCAGCACGGGAGAGATCATCGAAGCCAGTGGCGGGGCTGGGCCCTTTCCGGTGGCGAAGCACCAGACGATGCCCGAGCAGGCGACAGGAACCCTCAAGCGGACCCGTACCTGATTCGAGCACGCCGGCCAGGCTTTCGGCCGGGTGCCAACACGGGAGCCGCGGCGCCGAGGGGAAAGTTATGGCAGGATCGCCGGCATGAGCAATCCAACATTCAGTCGCAGGCAGGTGTTGGCCGGGGGAGTGGCAGGTGCGGCCGCGCTCGGGATGGCCAAGGTGGAGCACGTCCGGGCCACCGGGGCGGAGTCGATTCGGTTGGCGGCGAAGGTGAAGCCGGCGGGCACGGGAACTCTGGCCGACGTCAAGCACGTGGTCTTCCTGATGCAGGAGAACCGGTCGTTCGATCACTACTTCGGGACCATGAAGGGGGTGGCCGGGTTCGATGACACGACCAACCGGAGCGCATTCACCCAGAATTGGCCCGGAGGCTCACAGCCGTCGTTGCTTCCCTTCCACATGAACACGCTGACTGAGGAGTGCGGAGTGCACGTCCGACCTCTCGCACTCGTGGCCGGCCGAGCACTCCTCGTGCAACAACGGGGCCATGGACAGCTTCGTCTCGACCCACACGTCATCGGAGTACGAGGGGGCCCTCGGCACCAACACCATGGGTTACTACAAGAAGGCCGACATTCCCTTCTACTACGACCTGGCCAAAAAGTTCACCGTGTGCGATCACTACCACTGCTCGGTGTTGGGGCCGACCCACCCCAACCGGCTGATGGCCATCAGCGGGACGCTCGATCCCGCCGGAGTCGCCGGTGGACCCATTCTCACCACCGAGTCGAGCCAGTCGGACTTCCAGGGCACCTGTTCGTGGACGACCATGCCCGAAGTGCTGCAGGACGCCGGTATCAGCTGGAAGCACTACAACCCGTACGGATCCCTCTACCAGCCCGGCGCGTCTGCCTTCATCAGCAAGAACATGCTCCTGTACTTCAACCAGTTCACGTCGGCCGACCCGTCATCGGACCTCTACAAGAACGCGTTCAGCTACTACGGCCCCAACGTGAACGGTGGGCTGACCTCGACCAATCCCAATGAGAACGACTTCGCCGCCGATGTCGCCTCCGGCAACCTGCCCGCAGGTGTCCTGGATCATCTCACCGGACGGCTATGACGAGCATCCGCCGGCACCGCCGGCACTCGGTGAGTGGTACACCCAGCAGATCCTCGACACGCTCACGTCGAATCCCGAGGTGTGGGCGAGCACCGTGCTGTTCATCATGTACGACGAGAACGACGGCTTCTTCGACCACGTCCCGACCGCCGATCGCCCCGGCCGGTACCGCCGGCGAGTACGTCACCGTGTCGCCACTTCCCGCCGACGCCGGTGGGATCGCCGGTCCGATCGGAATGGGCGTCCGGGTCCCGATGATCGTGGTATCCCCCTTCTCCGCCGGGGGATGGCTCTGCTCGGACACGTTCGATCACACCTCCCAGCTGCGATTCCTCGAGGCGGTGTTCGGTGTCACCGCTCCGAACATCACCGCCTGGCGGCGACAGACGGTGGGGGACCTGACGGCGACCCTGCCCACGCTCAAGACGCCGGACAGCCAAGGTGCCGGTTCTGCCGGTGACGTCGGACGACGAGTCCGCTCCTCCGATCAATCAGTGCAGCTCGGGAGAGATCATCGAAGCCGGTGGACGGGTCTGGGCCCTTCCCGGTGGCGAAGCACCAGAAGATGCCGAAGCAGGCCGGCGGAACGCTCAAGCGGACACCGACCTGAACGGACACCGACCTGACCCGACCGAGCAGCCCTGACCCGAGCGGACACTGTCCCGACCGGCGATCCTCGGCCGGCCCGGAGCTGACGGCCGGCCAGGTTACTCGGCTGCCTCGGCCAGGGCCTCGGCCAGCGTGGGGTGGACCGGCATGGACTCGACCAGGTCGGTGACCCGCATCTTTCCGGTCACCGCCAAGGCGATGACCGAGATGAGCTCGGAGGCGTTCTCCCCCACGATGGACCCGCCCAGCACGACGCCGGTGGCGGGATCGGTGATGATCTTGACGAACCCACGGGAGTCGTTGTCGATCAGCGCCCGGGCACTCGCGGCGAAGGGCACCTTGGTCACCCTGATCTTGCGGCCCTCGGCGAAGGCATCCGCCTCGGCCAACCCGACATCGGCGATCTCCGGCTCGGTGAAGATGGCGGAGGGAGCACTGTCGTAGTTGGGGTGATGGTGGGCCACGGTATGGCCGCCGACGACGTACTCGGCGACCTTGAGGCCCTGCATGGCGGCGACGGACGACAGCGGGAGCTTTCCCGACAGGTCTCCGGCCGCGAAGATGTGGGCCACATTGGTCTGGCAGTGGCGGTTGATCGGCACGTAACCCCCGGCATCGGTGGCGATCCCCGGCGGCCTCGAGCCCGAGCCCCTCGGAGTTGGGTACGGAGCCGATGGCGAGCAGGGCGTGCGAGCCATGGACGATCCGGCCGTCGGCGCAGGGGACGGTCACGCCGTCGGCGGTGCGTTCCACCCCGACGGCCCGGGCCCCCTTCAGAAGGTGGACCCCCCGGCGGGAGAAATCGGCTTCGAGCACTGCCGCCACTTCGGGATCCTTGTGGGGAAGGACCTGTTGGCGGCTCACGATGAGGGTGACCTCGGAGCCGAACGAGGAGAACAGGTGCACGAACTCGACCCCGGTCACCCCGGAGCCGATGACCACGAGATGGCTCGGGAGCTCATTGGGTGGATAGGCGTCACGGGTGCTGAGGATCCGATCCTGGTCGAGCACCGCCCAGTCGGGGACCCGTGGCCGGCTGCCGGTGCTGAGGAGGATGGCATCGGCGGCAAACGCTTCCTCGCCGGTCGGCGTCTCCGCCACGACGGTGTGGGCGTCGACCAGGTGTGCCGTTCCCCGGACGACCCGGACTTGCTGGCTGCTCGAGAATGGTCTCGTTGGTGTGCTCCAGGCGGGTCACGATGGTCGAGATCCGTTTGCGGAGCAGGTCGAGGTCGATGACCCCCTCGGCTCCGATCACCCCCATGCCGGCCACTCTGCGCAGATAGGACATGGCGCCCCCGGTGGCGATCATCGCCTTGGACGGGATGCAGTCCCAGAGGTTGGCCGCTCCTCCCACCACGTCCCGCTCGATCAGCGTGACGTCCACGCCGAGCCGGGCGGCGTGGGTGGCGGCCTGGTTCCCCGCCGGCCCGCCGCCGATGATCACGAATCTCATGCTCACAGGCTACGGGCGGAACCGAGGGTCCATCACTGTCGCCGACCCATGGACAACGGGTGATCGCCGGCGGCATCGCCCAGGCCGTGGGGCAGTACTTCCACGGGTGGTCCACCCCGGCCCACGACCCGGCCGCCGGCTGATGGACCCGGACCCGCCCCTGACCCGGCCCAGAGCTCAGCCCCGGCTCGGCCCGACGCCCCTCCCGCTGCCCGGCCGACGCCCGGCCCGAGGCGGGACCCCACGCCCTTGCCCGAGCCCGGAATCCGGCCCCGCAGCACGGGCCCCGGGACAGTGAGGATGGACCCGTCGATGGCGATCCGGCGCCGAGGGAAAATCCCAGGTGAGCCGGGTAGCGCCCCCGCACCCGGCCCGCCCGCCCCCTGCCGTCCGACCCCCGCCCCGAACGCTGCTATCGATTCGGTTGAGAAACTCGCCGAGGTCGGTGATTATCGGATTCGGGGTACTCGCGCCCGCCGTTTTCGCTCGTTCCTCGGCCGAAATTCGATCCATGCAGTTTCGCAAAGATCGTGTTACGTTGCTGAGTGCAATGTGGCAAATCCGTTACCGTTTGGTTAAGTCGGAAACATGCTGAGCCGAGCGGCAACGTCCGAACCCGAGCGCCGCGCCCTGCCCGGGCAGGGCGCGGATGACATTGAGGAGACCCGATGAAGCGATGGGGAATGTTGCGAAGGATGGTCAGCACCGGCGTGGCCGCCGGAGTGCTGACGGTGGGACTGGTGGCCGCCCTGCCGGCCACCCCGAGTGCCGCCGCCTCGGGCACGCCGACCACGGCGACCTATGCGGAACAGCCGCAGACTGCGCCCGACTACATCTTCCCCTTCATGAGCCTGGCCTTCTTCAGCGTCGCCAACATCAACCAGTTCCAGGAATTGATGTACCGGCCGCTCTACTGGTTCGGGAACGGCAGCACGCCCAACCTGAATCCCTCCCTGTCGCTGGCCGACAACCCCGTCTACACGAACAACGACACCACGGTGACGGTCGACCCTCAAGCCGTACAAGTGGTCCGAACGGTGAGACCGTCACCGCCCAGGACGTGATGTTCTGGATGAACATGCTGCACGTCGGAGAAGGCCAACTGGGCCGGCTACGCGCCGGGCGACCATCCCCGACGACATCAAGAGCATCACCGAGAACAGCCCCACCGAGCTGACCTTCACATTGACGAGTTCGGTCAACTCGTACTGGTTCACCTACAACGAGCTCTCCCAGCTCACCCCGATGCCGCTGGCCTGGGACATCACCGCCACGGGCGCCGCTCCGGGCTCGGGCGGATGTTCGGCCGCTCCCTACGGGACGGCGGACACGCAGTGCGCGGCGGTCTACACCTTCCTGTCCAAGCAGGCCGGCTACGACCCGGCGAACCCGAAGGGGGCCAACAACTCGCTGTCGACCTACGCCACCAACCCGATCTGGCAGGTGGTCGACGGTCCGTTCCATCTGACCCACTTCGACGCCACGGGGAACATCACCATGGTCCCCAACCCGACCTACTCGGGCCCGGTGAAGCCGACCATCAAGAAGCTGCGTCATGCTCCCCTTCACCTCGGACACGGCCGAGTACAACGCCCTGGTGGGCGGCAAGGTCAATGTCGGCTACCTGCCGGTACAGGACATCACCGCCTCCACCACCAACCCCCTCAAGGCCGGGGCCAACAATCCCCGGCTGAGTAGCAAGTTCAACCTCGATCCTCTGTACAGCTGGTCGATCAACTACTTCCCGTACAACTTCAACTCCACCGCTGACAACGGCAACGCCGGGAAGATCTTCAGTCAGCTCTACTTCCGGCAGGCCTTCCAGTACCTGGTCGACCAGCCCCTGTACATCTCGAAGCTGTACCACGGCTATGGCGTCCCCACCTACGGCCCGGTGCCCGACCGAGCCGCCGAACTCGTTCGCCTCGTCCTTCGAGAAGTCCAACCCCTACCCGTACAACCCGGGTAAGGCCAAGTCGCTCCTGAGCGCCCACGGCTGGAAGGTGGTGCCCGGAGGCACGACCACGTGCCAGAAGGCCGGGTACCGCCTCCGACGAGTGCGGCGCCGGCATTCCCAAGGGAGCCAAGCTGGCCTTCACCCTGCAGTACGCCAGCGGGCTCACCATCACCGCCAACACCATGAACGCCGAGAAGTCGAGTTGGGCGCAGGCCGGCATCAAGGTCACCCTGACGTCGGCGTCGTTCTCCTCGGTGATCGGCACCGCCATCCCGTGCCCGAGCGGTTGCGCCTGGCAGATGCAGAACTGGGGGGCGGGTTGGGTGTTCGCTCCTGACTACTACCCGACCGGTGAGGACCTGTTCCAGACTGGAGCGGGGTCCAACTCCGGCAACTACAGCGACGCCACCAACGACGCCAACATCAAGGCCACCAACACGACCTCGGTCAGCCTGACCACGTACGAGAACTACCTGGCCAAGCAGCTTCCGGTCGTGTTCCAGCCGAACTACGTGACCGTGATGACCGAAATCCAGAAGGGACTCTCCGGGGCCACCCCCCAGAGCCCGCTGTGGGCCATCAATCCCGAGACCTGGCGCTGGAACAGCTAGAGAACCACAGCTTTCCGGCAATCATCTCAGCAACGTGAACGCAGAGGCCCCCCGGGCCCAGGCCGTGCGCCTCCGGGGGGTCTCTGCCGTTTCACGGCTCCTGTGTAGTCTCGGGCGGTGATGCGTCGATGATCGGCTTCCTGCTCCGACGGTTCCTCCAGGCCATCATCGTGATCCTGGGTGTGGTGCTGATCGTCTTCGTCCTGGGCCAGCTGATCCCGGGAGGGGAGGCCCGGGCGGTGCTGGGCTCCAAGGCCACCCCGGTCGGCATCGCCAACTTCAACCGCCTCAACGGCCTGGACCAGCCGCTCTGGGACCAGTTCTACCACTACGTGGTCGATCTGCTGCACGGGAACCTGGGCTACTCCTACAAGTACAACCAGGGGGTGACCGCGGTCATCTCGGAGCGACTACCGAAGACGCTGGTACTGGTCGGGACGGCCACCGCCGTGGCCCTGATCATCTCCGTGCCGTTGGGCATCCTGCAGGTCGTCCGACGCAACACGGTCAGTGACTACGCCCTGACCGGCCTCTCCTTCATCCTCTATGCCATGCCGCCGTTCCTCCTGGGCACGCTGATGATCATCTACCTGTCCTTCGATCTCCACTGGTTTCCGGTGTCCCCGCCCAGTGATGCATCGGCGTGGGCGGTGTTCACCGACCCGAGGTCGTTCGTGATGCCGGTGATCACCCTGGCCGCCATCACCATCGCCTCCTTCAGCCGGTACATGCGCTCGTCGATGATGGATGCCCTGGCCGAGGACTACATCCGCACGGCGCGGGCCAAGGGGGCCAGCAACCGTCGGGTGCTCTACGGCCACGCCCTGCGCAACGCACTCATTCCCATCCTCACCCTGCTCGGGCTGTCCCTGCCGGCCATCGTGAGCGGGGCGGTGATCACCGAGACCGTCTTCAACTACCCGGGGATGGGCCTGCTGGTGGTCTATGCGTCGGAGAACAGCGATATCCCCCTGGTCCTCGGGACCACCCTGGTGGTCACCGTGGCCACGGTGGTCGGCTCGTTGCTGGCCGACATTCTCTACGCCATCGCGGATCCGCGTATCCGGTTCGGGGGAGGGAGCTGACATGGATGACGACGACGACATCCCCGAAGATCCGGTGACCGGGCTCGACACCAGTACCACCCCGATACCCGTCGGGATGGGAGAGCTGGTCACTCCGGAGCGGTTGGTCGAGGCACCCGAGGGTGGTGAGTCGACCAACAGCGGAAGCATCGGTATCCAGATCGTCAGGGTGTTCGTGGAGAACAAGCTGGCCGTGGTGGGCCTGGTGACCATCGTGGCCATGGTCGTGTTCTGCTTCCTGGCGCCGCACTTCTACCACACCAATCAGACCAACCAGCAGGCCGCGCTCCTCAATACGGAGAACGCGCCTCCAGGTGCCGGGCACCCGCTGGGTACCGACGGCACCGGCTTCGACATCCTGGGGCGGTTGATGTACGGGGGCCAGACCTCGCTCATCGTGGGATTCGCCTCCGCCCTGGTCGCCACCGTCGTCGGGGTCATCTACGGGGCGATCTCCGGGTTCTTCGGCGGATGGGTCGACTCGCTGCTCATGCGGATCGTCGACATCCTGCTCTCCATCCCCGTGCTGTTCCTCCTCATCGCCGTGGTCACCATCTACCACGCCTCCGAGTCCCTCCTCATCATCGTCATCGCCTTCGTCAGCTGGCTGGTGCCGGCCCGGCTCATACGGGGCGAGACGCTGTCCTTGCGCGTCCGTGAATACGTCCAGGCGGTGTCGGTGATGGGCGGAGGGCGGAGCCGTATCATCGGTCGGCACATCATCCCCAACGCGGTCGGCACCATCGTGGTCTTCGCCACCTTCCAGGTCGCCGATTCGATCCTGCTCCTCGCCGCCCTCGGTTTCCTCGGATTCGGAGTCCCGTCACCGCAGACCGACTGGGGCACCATGCTCTCCAACGGGGCCGATGCCGCCGGCAACGGCTGGTGGTGGCAGATCTACCCGGCCGGTATCGCCATCGTCCTGGTGGTGGTGGCGTTCAACTTCGTCGGCGACGCCCTGCGCGACGCCCTCGAGGTCCGGCTCCAACGCCGCTAGTCCCGCCGGAGTCTCCCCGGTTCACCGCGGGCGACTGGTCCTCCGCACGCCGTCTGCTCCCCGCCGACCCGGCTCCGGGTGGGACCCTCCAGCCGCCGGGCCCGCCCGGTGGGACCTCCAGCCCCTCAGACCGGCTCCATCCCGAAGCGGGCCATCAGCGCCCGTTCCTCGTCGGGGGTCGGCGGCTCGTCCCGGTTCCACAGTGCGTGCAGCCCGGCGAAGTAGGCGTCCATGGCCGGCGCATGGATGACCAGCAGCCGGGCTTCGACGTCGCCGGCGTTGCCGAAGGTGTGGGCGGTGCCCCGGGGCACCAGCACGAAACCCTCCGGTCCGACGGTCAGCTCCTCGCCCTCGACGATGACCGACACCAGCCCGTCGAGCACGTAGTACGCCTCCGAGCAATTCGTGTGACGGTGGGGCGGCGGCCGGCGACCGCCGGGAAGCAGCGTGCGCTCCATCAGTGAGAGGTCGCCGTCGTCCTGCTCGGCCAGCGCCTTGAAGAACATCACACTGCCGCGGGCGGTGTACGTCCTCCGGCGCTCGCCCGGTCCGACGACCTCCCCGGTCACGAGCTGACGGCGGCGGTCCCGGAGCCGGTGAGTTGTACCGGCGTCTGCAGCGGGAAGTGGCAGGCGGCAAAATGCCCGGCGCCGAATTCGGTCAACGGGGGCTCCACCTCGGCACAGAGCGCCTCGGCCCTCGGACAGCGGGTCCGGAACCGGCACCCCGACGGCGGATCGACCGCCGAAGGCAACTCTCCGCGTACGGCGGTCTGGCCCGGGGTCCGGCGGAGGGCACCGGCCTCCGCCACCGGAACGGCATCCAACAGACCCTGGGTGTAGGGGTGAGCCGTCTTCTCGTACACCTCGGTGGCCGGTCCGACCTCGACCAACTTGCCCAGGTACATGACACCGATGTTGTCGGCCATGTACCGGACCACGGCCAGATCGTGGGAGATCATCACGAAGGTCAAGCCGTGCCGGCCCTGGAGATCCTTCATCAGGTTGAGGATCTGGGCCTGGATCGACACGTCCAGGGCGGAGACCGGCTCGTCGGCCACGATGAGCTTGGGGTCGAGGGCCAGGGCCCGGGCCAGCCCGATGCGTTGACGCTGCCCTCCGGAGAACTCGTGGGGGTAGCGGGTGACCGACTGCGGGCTCAGGCCGACCTCCTTGAGGAGCTGTTGGACCCGATCCTGTTGATCGGACGTGCTGCCCACCCGCTGCACCTTGAGTGGCTCGCGGACGATCGACCCGACCCGCATGCGGGGGTCGAGGGAGGCGTAGGGGTCCTGGAACATCAGCTGGAGGTCCCGCCTCCGTCGGCGGAGTGCGCTCCCGTGCAGGTGGTTGACCTCCTCGTCCTCGAACCGGATGGTTCCCGAATCGGGTCGCTCGAGCGCCACCAGCAGCCGGCCGACGGTGGTCTTGCCGCAACCGGACTCGCCGACCAGACCGAAGGTCTCCCCCTTCCGGATGGCGAACGAGATGTCGGACACCGCCTTCACCGAGCCGATCCGGTGGCGGATGACCGTCCCGGCCAGCACCGGAAACTCCTTGACCAGGTGCTCGACCCGGAGGATCTCGGGTGCGGCGGCCACGTGGGCCTCGTGTCCGGGTCCGGTGACCCGGGCCCCGGCGGCCACGGTGACCGGGGTGGGGGCCCGGCTGTGATCGACCGGGTGGAAGCAGGCGAAGCGGTGGATCTCGCCCGGATCGGTTCCCTGCTCGGTCGCGGTGAGCGGCGGGTCCTCGCTCCGGCAGATGTCGGTGGCGTACTGGCACCGGGGGGCGAACCGGCAGTTGGTGATGGTCCGGGACAGGTCGGGGGGCAGCCCGGGGATGCTCAGCAGCAGCTCGTCGGGGTTCTGGTCGACCTTGGGCACCGAGGCCAACAGCGCCTCGGAGTAGGGGTGGCGCATGTCGCCGAAGAGGCGGTGGGTGGTGGCCTCCTCGGCGATCTTGCCCGGCGTACATGACCGCCACCCGATCGGTGCGCCCGGCGATGACGCCCATGTCGTGGGTGATCAGGATCACCGCCATGCGCAGGCGGTCCCGGAGGTCGTCGATGAGATCGAGGATCTGGGCCTGGATGGTGACATCGAGCGCCGTCGTGGGCTCGTCGGCGATGAGCAACTTGGGCTCGCAGGCCAGGCCCATGGCGATCATCACCCGTTGGCGCAGGCCACCGGAGAGCTCGTGGGGATACTGTCCCAGCCGCTCGGCCGGCCGGGGCATCTCGACCATGGTCAGCACCTCGAGCGCCCGCTGGCGCGCCTCGTGCCTCGAGACGTCCTTGTGCAGCATCACCGCCTCGGTGATCTGCCGGCCGATGGACATGGTGGGATTGAGCGAGGTCAGGGGATCCTGGGGGATGAGCGCCACCTCATTGCCCCGGACCCGCCGCATCTCCCGCTCGTCGAGCGAGGCCAGATCGCGGCCCAACAGCCGGATGCTGCCGCCGCTCAGATGGCCGTTGCTCGGGAGCAGGCGCATGATCGAGAAACCGGTCGTGCTCTTGCCGCAGCCCGATTCTCCGACCACACCGAGGCATTCGCCCTCCTCGACCTCGAACGAGACGTCGTCGACGGCGACCACCGATCCGTGGCGGAGGTGGAACTCGGTGCGAAGTCCGGCTACTTCGAGCACGGGGGCCATCGGGCGAAGTTACTACGGCTGGGGTCCGACCCCGGGCTGGGAGATCCGCTCCCACCGGCGGGCGTCGGACGCCCGGCCGGCCGGCGTGACCCGGGTCGGCCCGGGGTCGGGGCCGGGTCAGCTCAGACGGTCAGGCCGGCCTGCAGCCGGTCGGTCGCCTCGATGTACTCCTCCACCATGGAGAAGACGACGTCCCGGGCCTTCCGCACGGTGGTGGCCCGACCGATGACCTGCCCGCAGGGGTTGAAGTTGACGTCCTTGGCCTGTTCCGGGTAGCGGTGACCCCGCGACACGGCCTCGATGGCCACCATCATCTGCAGGGGCATGGGCAGGGGATCGGGGGTGTCCTCCTGTTCCCAGGCATCGGTCCAGTCGTTCTTGAGCATCCGGCACGGCTTGCCGGTGAAGGATCGGGACCGGATGGTGTCGCGGCTGCTGGCGGCGAGATAGGTCTCCATCTGGCGCGGTGGGATGTCCGCCTCTTCCACGGTGAGCCACAGCGTGCCCGACCACACACCCTGGGCCCCGAGGGCGAGGGCCGCGGCCATCTGACGCCCGCTACCGATGCCGCCGGCGGCCAGCACGGGGATGGGGGACACCGCGTCGATCACCTCGGGCCACAACACGATGCTGCCCACGTCGCCGGTGTGGCCGCCGCCTTCCGACCCCTGGCAGATGATGAAGTCGAGGCCGGCCTCCTTGTGGCCGAGGGCGTGCTTGACCGATCCGGCCAGCGCCCCGATCATGCGGCCCGCACCCTGCACCCGCTCGACCACGTCGGGCGGGGGAGTGCCCAGCGCGTTGGCGATGAGCTTCACATTGGGGTGGCGGAGGGCCACATCCAACAGGCGGGCGGCATGGGCGGCGGTCCACCCGATCATGCCTCCGGAACGCCGCTCGGACTCCGGGATCTCGGGAACCCCGTGGTCGGCGAGGATCTTCAGGGCGAACTCCTTGTGCTGGGGCGGGACCAGCCCCCGGATCTGGGCCTCCAGCTTGTCCGGATCCATCTCGTCCATGCCCTCGTACTTGGCCGGAATGACGATGTCGACGCCGTAGGGACGACCACCGACATGCTCATCGATCCAGGTGAGCTCCACCTCGAGCTGATCGGGGTCGAAGCCGATGGCACCGAGCACACCGATGCCACCGGCATTGGTCACGGCAGCCACCACGTCGCGGCAGTGGGTGAAGGCGAAGATCGGGAATTCGATGCCCAGCTTCTCGCGGATCTCGGTGTTCATGGTGTGGCTCCTGACATTCTGGTTTCGGGCATTCTGGTTTCGGATGGTTCGGAAGGGTGGGTCGGGTCGGGGTCGAACCCGAGCAGTGCGCAGAGGCCGCGCAGCGCGAGCTCGTCGCTCACCGTCTCCGGTTCGATGCGACGCTGCATGGCCAGGCCGGTGAGGAGGGCCCGGACCAGTACGGCGAGCTCCTGCGGGCCGGCGATCGGCTGTGCGTCCATGGCCGCCGTCCAGCCGCCGAGCTGTCGGGCGCTGAACCGGCGCGCCTCGGTGTTCCGCTTCCGGATCACCTCGGCCACCTCGGGGTCACGGGTGGCTCGCAGCCAGAGCTCGTGCTCGAGCAGGGACCAGGGCCCCGAGGCCCCGTCGCCGGTGGCGGCGACGTTCTCCCACACGGCGGCGAGCTGACCAAGCGGAGACTCGTTCACGGCCACCTCGGCCAGCAGGACGGTCAGTACCGAGTCCTTCCATGAGTCCAACAGCGCCAGTAGCAGGCCCTGCTTGTTTCCGAAGTGGGCGTACACCGCTCCGGAGGTTCGTCCGGCCGCCTCGGCCACCGCATCCACGGATACCGCGTCGATGCCCTGTTCGGCGAAGAGATCGGCGGCCGCGGCCAGCAGCCGGGCCCGGGTCTCGGTCTTGCGTTGCTGCTGGGTCTTCGGCACGTTCCCCCACTGGCCCGTTCGGGCGCCATCTTCGGCACCCACGGTGGCTCGACGGCCAACCTACTTATATTGGATGTCCTACGCAAGTGGGGGCGGGAACGCCCGGGGCTGCGCGGGCCTCAGGCTACCGGTCGGGTGCGCTGAGCACCTCCGACGGCGCGCCGCGCCTCGGATCGGAGCCGACTCTCCGCATAGAGTGGCGAGCACGTCTCTGATCACCAAACCGTTCTCTGATCACGAAGGGAGCACCATGCCGACCATGACCGCGATTGTCCGTGACAAGTTGTACATCGGAGGGGCCTGGGTGCCGTCCTCCGGATCCGGATCGATCGACGTGATCGACTCGACCACCGAAGAGGTCATCGGGTCGGTTCCCGAGGGAACCCTCGAGGACATCGACCGTGCCGTGGCCGCCGCCGCGGCGGCCTTTCCGGCCTGGTCCGCCACGCCCGTTGCGGAGCGCACCGCCATCCTGACCAAGGTCAGTGAGGCGCTCGGAGCCCAGATGGAGTCCCTGGCCGACCTGATCACCCACGAGGTGGGCATGCCGCTCGTCCTCTCCCAGCTGGTCCAGGTGGGGCTGCCCATGGCCGCGTTCGGCTCGATGGCCGAGGTGACGTCCCAGTTCACCTGGGAGCAGAAGGTGGGCAACTCGCTGGTCGTGCGGGAGCCGATCGGGGTGGTGGGGGCGATCACCCCGTGGAACTACCCGCTCCACCAGATCGCCGCCAAGGTGGCGCCGGCCCTGGCCGCCGGGTGCACGGTGGTACTCAAGCCCAGCGAGGTGGCTCCGCTGAACGCCTTCGTGCTGGCCGACATCTTCGAGGCGGTGGGACTGCCGGCGGGCGTGTTCAACCTGGTGTCCGGGGTGGGACCGGTGGTCGGCGAGGCCATCGCCGCCCATCCGGACGTCGACATGGTGTCCTTCACCGGCTCGACCCGGGCCGGGCGACGGGTCTCCGAGGTGGCGTCGGCCACGGTCAAGCGGGTGGCGCTCGAACTGGGTGGGAAGTCGGCCAACGTCATGCTGGACGACGCCGACTTCGCCAAGGCGGTGCCTGACGGCCTCAACAAGTGCTACATCAACTCCGGCCAGACCTGCAGCGCCCTGACCCGGATGCTGGTGCCCCGGGAACGGCTCTCCGAGGTCGAGGCGCTGGCCACGGCCGCCGCCGAGTCCTTCACCGCGGGTGACCCGTTCGCCGAGGGGACCCGGCTCGGCCCGCTGGTCTCGGCGGCACAGCGGGACCGGGTGCGCAACTACATCGACAAGGGGATCGGGGAGGGTGCCGCACTGCTCACCGGTGGAACCGACGCACCGGAGGGCCTGGACAAGGGGTTCTTCGTGCAAGCCGACCGTGTTCTCCTCGGTCACCCGGGACATGACCATCGCCCGGGACGAGATCTTCGGACCGGTGCTGGTCATCATCCCCTACGACTCCGAGGAGGAGGCGGTGGAGATCGCCAACGACACCGACTACGGGTTGGCCGGCGGCGTCTGGTCCGGCGATGCCGACCGGGCCAAGGCGGTGGCCCGGCAGCTGCGTACCGGGCAGGTCGAGGTCAACGGAGGTGGCTTCAATCCCCTGGCCCCCTTCGGCGGCTACAAGCAGTCGGGCAACGGCCGGGAGTTCGGCGCCTTCGGACTGGACGAGTACCTGGAGACCAAGGCGCTGCTGCTCTGATCGGCACGGGGTCTGATCGGCACCGGACCGCAATGACCGCGGCCGGACGCCGGTTTCCCTACAGTCCGAACTGGTCCTCGATGAGGCCGAGGTGGATCTGGGCGCTGTCGGTGTAGGTCTTCTCGCCGATGAAGACGTGCTGGGTGCCGGTGTACATGTCCCGGAAGGCCCGCTCCAGGCGGCTCCCCTCGCGGATGGCGGAGGTGCCTCCGGCCAGGTGGGCCCACTGCACGATCTCGCGGCTGGCCTCGGTGGCGTAGGTGGCGGCCACCCGCATGTCGGCCCGCATGGTGGGGTCGAGGGCCTGGCCGGCGGCCACCGCCTGCTCGACCTCGGCGAAGGTCGAGAGCACCAGCAGCCGGGCGGCTTTCCACATGGCGGTGTGGTGGGCGAGGTTGCGCTGGAAGGAGCCCTTGTGGGCGATGGAGGCCTCGTCGCCCATGCGCACCTTGGTCATGGCCAGTTCGGTGACGTCGTCGATCATGCTCCTGGACACGCCGAGGGCCCACGACGCGTGCCCGGCCGCGGTGATCGGCATCAGTCCCATCCGGAACGCCGGCGACCCGCCCCGGTGGGGGGTCCGGGTGAAGAGCTCGAAGGTCCGGTGGCGGGGGACCACCACGTCGGTCACCTGGTAGTCGTAGGACCCGGTGCCCTTGAGGCCCTGCACGTGCCACCCGTCGGTGAACTCGATCTCCTCGTGGGGGATCACCGCCACCATGAGCGGGGGGATGCCGTGGTCGCCCACCACCATCTCGCCCCCGACGGTGGGGATGAACCCTGCCGCCACGTACTCCGAGTGGCCCGTGCCCGAGCCGAAGTTCCAGGCGCCGGAGATCCGGTAGCCGTCCGTCGACCGTCTCGCCCAGGCCGTTGGGGAAGAATTGACCACCGGCGGTGACCCGGTTGTCGTTCCGGGTGAAGACCTCGTCGAATCCCTGGTCGGGCAGGTAGGCGGCACAGGCCGCCGCCGAGGGCAGGTTGGCGATGCCGATCCAGCCCAACGATCCGTCCTGCCAGGCCAGCTCGATCCACGTCTCGATCATCTGGGCGAAGGACGGCTCACTCCCGGCCGCCTGGCGCGGGTTGCACCACTGCATGAGCCCACTGGCCCACAGGGCGTCGACCGTCCGCGGGGTCAGGGTGCGGTTGCGCTCGGACTCGGGTGACTCCTCCGCGATCAGCGACCGGAGGGACCGTGCCGCCTGGGGCCCGTCGAGAGTCGGGGGCACGGGACTACACCCCCAACGGTTCGAGTCGGCCTACCGCGACACCGACGGCACCGACGGCGCCGATGCCGGATCCTGCTCCGGTGATGACGACTACTGCGTCGTCCAATCGTCCCATGTGCCTCCCTCGATCTTGGATGCAAGCCTGTCCCGCCAATTCGGCAGCCCGCTTCTACCGGTTTGGCTGGGTGAGACGGTAGTGCAGCTCGCATGAGGCCGTCATGGCCAAGCCGAACTTTGGGTCGAGCCCGACGGCGGGTTGGTGTTCGATCCGGACGTCGATGGCACACTCGGAGTCGCTCGGTCTTCGAGCTCCTGCTCCGGTGTCGAGGGAGCCGGACCGGGTGGCCACGGCACGTCTGGCTCGAACCGATTTCGGGCCAGCGATGCAGTACAGTCTCGGTTCGCCGCGGCTGGAGGGGTCAATGAGCGAAGAGCAACGGGAAGGCGTCCCCTTAGGGGTCGGGACCCAGCTGACCTACATGCCGGCGCTGGACGGCATCCGGGCGGTTTCGATCCTCGGCATCATGGCCAATCACGGCGGATTCGCCTGGGCGGGTGGCGGGGTCATCTCGGTCAATGTGTTCTTCGTACTGAGCGGGTTCCTGATCACCTCGCTGCTCATGAAGGAGTGGACGCGGTCCGGGACCATTCGGCTTCGTGCGTTCTGGGCCCGCCGCGCCCGCCGACTGCTGCCCGCTCTCTTCGTGTTGCTCGGTGGGATCGGCCTCTACGCGTTGTTGTTCGCTCCGGGAGGGACCCAGTCCGGGATCCGGGACGACGGCCTCAGCACGCTGTTGTACTTCAGCAATTGGCACCAGATCCTCACGGGTCAGAGCTACTTCGACCAGGTGTCGGCGCTCGTCTCCGCTTCTCCACACCTGGACACTGGCCATCGAGGAGCAGTTCTACGTGGTGTGGCCGATCGTGGTGGTCGTGGTGCTCAAGCTGTGGCGCTCGCCCCGGGTCCTCCTGGTCGTCACCGTGATCGCCGTGCTCGCCTCGGCCACCGAGATGGCGCTGCTCTTCCATCCGGGAGTCGATCCGAGCCGGCTCTATTACGGCACGGACACCCGGGCCCAGGACATCCTGACCGGGGCGGCGACCGGGATCCTCCTGTGGGGCCGATCGCCGGTCACGAGCAGACGGGCCCGCGTCGGCTTGTCGTGGATGACCGTGGTCGCCGTGGCCGTGTTCGTCTGGGAGTGGTCGACGATCAACGGGATCGCCGCAATATCACCTATCGGGTCGGATTCCTGCTCGCCGACGTGATGGTGGCGGCTGGTGATCTGTGGGGTGACGTTGGTCCCCACCAGCGTTCCGGCCCGGGTCCTGTCGGTCGGTCCCCTCACCTTCGTGGGACGGATCTCCTACGGCCTGTACCTCTGGCACTGGCCCGTCTTCCTCGTCCTCAACCACGCCCGGACCGGACTGGAGGACTACCGCCTGTTCGCGTTGCGGGTGGCGGTGACATTCGTCGTCGCCGTCCTGTCGTGGTACCTGGTGGAGACGCCGGTCCGCCAGATGAAGTTCGGAAGCTGGCGATCGTGGGCCTGGGTGCCGGTCGGTGTGGTCGCCGTCGTCGTCGTACTGGTGGTCACGACCGTCAGTTCCGGCGAAGCGAGTGTGCTGGGCAACCCGACGGCGCTGGAGGCAGGTCTGATTACGTACGAGACGGCTACCTTCCCGACGCAGGGGAGCAAGGCTCAAGGTCCTCTTCGTCGGCGACTCACTCTCGTTGACCGTCGGGTACGGATGGCGCCCGTACGCCGCTCGACTACGGAGTGGTGCTCGGTGGACGCCCTCTGGACGGGATGCGGACTCGCGACCGCCGTTCCCTACGACCTGCACGGCACCCCCACCTATCCGCTGGCTCCGTGCGCCGACTGGCCCACCATTGTGGCAGTCCGAGGTCGATGACCTGCACCCGCAGGTGGTGGCCTTGGTGATCGGATGGTGGGAGACGCATGGACCGGATCTACCAGGGTCGATGGCAGCACCTGGGTGAGCCGTCGTTCGATGCCTATGAGACGGTCACAACTGCAGAAGGCGGTGTCCGTCCTCAGTTCGGGTGGGGCCCGGGTGGCCTTGATGACGTCGCCGTACTTCGACAGCGGGGAGCAGCTCGACGGACAACCTTGGGACGAGGACGACCCGGCCCGGGTGAACGATCCTCAATCGAGATCATCGAATCGGTGGCGGCCGAGCACCCGGGTGTGGTGTCGGTGGTGCCGCTGCACAAGTACCTCGACCCCCAAGGTCACTTCACCTGGACGATCAACGGCCAGGACGGTTCGGTTTCCAGACGGTGTCCACACCACCCAGGCGGCCGGAACCTACTGGCCCCCAAGATCCTGCCCGCAGCTGGCCGCCATCGGTCGGACACCGTGACACGGTCGACATCCGACGCCCGACAGTCGTCGCGGACGGCTACGAGGGCAGGTTGGAGAGCATGTGGTGGCTCACGTCGCCCACCAGGTCCACCAGGTACCGGCGCTCGGTGAATCGCCACACGCCTTCCCGGCGCTCGAACCGGTCGTGGTAGCGGCCGGCCAGAATGGGCTGGAGCGGCAGCCCGGGCACGGCCTGGAGGACGGTCCAGTAGGAACGGGCGGTGCCTGTCCCCGTCTCCTCGTCGATCTCGAGGAGGAGGTTGGTGGTCACGTGCTTGGTGCCGGGCGTGCCGTCCGGGTAGAGCCGGGTGGTGGAAGTGAACAGACCGGCCAGGGCCTTCCTGCCCGTGAGCAGGGTCGAGCCATCGCCGGCCCCGACCCCGGCATCGCCGAGCAGCTCGGCCACGCCGTCGAAATCGCCGCTGTCGATCAGCTCGGCGTAGCGGGCGATGAGGTTGGCCACCTGGACGGTGCCGTCGCTCACGTGGGATCCCCGGTGTCGGTGGGCGGCCAGGCGAAGGTGAGGTCGGCATCGTCCCAGTAGGCCTGGACCGAGGTGAACAGGCCGTCGGCGTCAGCCACGAACACCTCGATGCCGTCGATGGTCATGGTGGACCCGCCCGTGGTGACCACGATGTCGAAATCGATGGCCACGTGGTCGGCACAGGTGTGCACCGCCCGGGCAGTGAAGATCCAGTCCTCGCTGGCGGCGATCCCGCTCTCGAAGAAGGAGGCGATGGCCGTCCGGCCGACATTGGGTGGGTTGGACACCGGATCGGCCTGCACGGCGTCCTCGGCGAAGAGGTCGGCGATGGCCTGGGGGTCGCGGGAGTTCACCGCATCCACGTAGTCGGCGATGCGAGCCCCGCAGTTGATCAGGGCTCAGCACGGGAAGCTCCCCGCGGATGGGTCGAGGTGCAGGACGGTGCCGGCGACCGCATCACGAGCCGACGGCATCAGGCACCCACGGCGTGAACGCCGCCGTCGACGTGCAACATCTCGCCGGTGGTCATGGGCAGGAGGTCCGACATCAGGGCCACGCAGGCCCGGGCCACCACGTCGGTGTCGAGTACGTCCCAACCCAGGGGGGCGCGTTCCGACCAGGTGTCCTCGAAGGCGTTGAAGCCGGGGATCGATTTGGCCGCCATGGTCTTGATCGGCCCGGCGGCCACCAGATTGACCCTGATCCGCTCGGGACCGAGGTCACGGGCGAGATAGCGCGACAGGGACTCGAGCGCCGCCTTGGACACCCCCATCCAGTCGTAGGCGGGCCAGGCCACGGTGGCGTCGAAGTCGAGGCCCACCACCGATGCCCCGGGGCCTCCGTCCCTCGCCGCTGCGGCCAGCAGCGGACGGAAGGCACCGATCAGCGACTTGAGGGAGTAGGCCGATACGTGCAGGGCCATCTGGACCTGGTCCCAGTCGGCCTGGAAGATGTCTCCGCCGAGGCACTCGGGCGGGGCGTAGGCGATGGCGTGGAGCATGCCGTCCATCCGGTCCCACCGGGCCGCCAGGGCCGCCGCCGCCGAGGCCAACTGCTCCGGCTCGGTCACGTCGATTTCGAGCACTTCAGCTTCGTCGGGGAGTTTCCGGGCGGTGCGCTTGGTGAGCGAGAGGCCCCGCCCGGCCCCGCTCAACACGACCTCGGCGCCCTCACGCTGGGCGAGGCGGGCCACTGCGAAGGCCAGGGACGCGTCGGTGAGCACGCCGGTGACCAGAATCCGTTTTCCCTCGAGAAGTCCCATGAGCCAGTCAGGTTACCGGTAACGGTTCGTTCCGCCGGAATGGTTGTGTGTGCAAGGGTGGGGCGATGCGCATTGGAATTCTGGGAGGAACCGGCCCGGCCGGCCGGGGGCTGGCGGTCCGGCTGGCCGTCGCCGGTGACGAGGTCGTCATCGGTTCGCGTGACGCCGCCCGGGCCGACACCATCGCCCACGCGTTGGTGGAGGAATGGCCCGAGCAGCATCTCTCGCTGACCGGCGCATCCAACGAAGAGGCGGCCGAGGCCGAGCTGGTGGTGCTGGCGACCCCGTGGGACAGCGCCATCGCCACGGTCAAGCCCCTGGCCACCGCCCTCCAGGGCAAGGTGGTCGTCTCGATGGCCAATGCCCTGGTCAAGGAGGGCCGCGAGTTTCTCGCCCTCCTACCGCCCCGGGGATCGGTGGCCGCCTCGGTCCAGGCCGCCCTGCCCGATTCGATGGTGTCGGCCTCGCTCCATCATCTGCCCGCCTCGGAGATGGAGAATCTCACCGCAACGATCACCGCCGACGTCATGGTCTGTTCCGATCACCCGAAAGCGACCGCCGCCACCGTGGCCCTCGTCGACCGTATCCCCGGACTGCGGGGCGTCGATGCCGGGAGCCTGGCCCAGGCCGCCCCGATCGAGGCGTTCACGGCCGTACTGATTACGATCAATATCCGACACAAGGTGCATACGGCCGTGCAGCTGGCCGGATTCGGAGAAGACTGAACCGGCGGTGGCCGGAGAATGACGGGCACGGGGCACGGGCCCGGGGAATGACGGACAGGACCGAGGACAGGGACAAGGACGGGTAGTGGAGCTCTACGACACAGCACGGGGGGTGGTCGCTCCCCTGGAGCCGGGGCCGGTGGTCACCCTCTACTCGTGCGGGATCACCCCCTACGACTCCGCCCACCTCGGTCACGCCCAGGTCTACCTGACCTTCGACATCCTGCAGCGACGACTCCGCGACCTCGGTCACGAGACCCGCTGCGTGCGCAATGTGACCGATGTGGACGACGACATCCTCCGGAAGGCCCGGGAGCTCGGCGTCCACTACCTCGACCTGGCGGCCGAGGAGATCGCCCGGTTCGACGCCGACATGGGCGCCCTGGGCCTGCTGCCGGCGTGGTCCGAACCGCGGGCCACCTCGGCCATCGCCGAGATCCTCACCCTGATCGGCTCGGTGCTCGAGTCGGGCCACGCCTACCAGGCCGGAGGGGCGGTCTACTTCGACGTGACGTCGTTCCCGAGGTTCGGCGAGGTGAGCCATTTCGACGAGCGGACCATGCTGGCCATGGCGGCCGAGCAGGGTGGCCACCCGGAGGATCCCAACAAGCGTCATCCCCTCGACTTCGTCCTCTGGCAGCCGTCGCTGGCCGACGAACCGTCGTGGGAGTCGCGGTGGGGGCCGGGCCGGCCCGGGTGGCACATCGAATGCTCGGCCCTGGCCCTGCGCGAGCTGGGGGAGACCGTCGACGTGCACGGCGGAGGTCGTGATCTCGTGTTCCCTCACCACGAGTGTGAGACCGCCCAGTCGGAGTCGGTCACCGGCCGGCCCTTCGTCGGCCACTGGCTGCATGTCGGTCTGGTAGGCCTGGACGGCACCAAGATGTCCAAGTCCTTGGGCAACCTGGTCTTCGTCGGCGACCTGCTGAAGGAGTGGGAACCGGCCGCCATCCGGCTCGCTCTCCTCGACCACCACTACCGGACCGATTGGGAGTGGACCGACGGCGGACATGCCGGCGGCCGAACTGCGACTGCGGGCATGGCGGGGGGCTCCCGGGACAGCAGAACCGGGCGAACCGGGCCGACCCGGGTCCGAGCCGGAGCTCGGCCTCGAACTGGTGCGGGCCGCACTGGACGACGATCTCGACACCCCCGGGGCACTGGCCGCACTGGACGCCGAGGCCGCGGCCGGCCGCCCCGTCGTCGGGGGGGCGACGCTGCTGGGCGTTACCCTGTAGTCGGCCCGGCAGACTCTCGGGCCGAGGGCACGGGAGGGGAGTCACCTGCCCGTCCCCGACCGGAGGGTGGAGCGGCGTGGGCGAACCGGACCCCGACCGACGATGCCCGCCGGAGCGGTTGTTCCATCCGGGGACGTCCCGGAGGGTCCGTGCCCAAGCAGCACCATCGACGATGAGTTCAACGGCAACAGACGAGTTCAACCGCAACATCAGCACCAGCACAGATCAGTAGAAAGGCAATCGCATGGCAGCCGTCAGCGTTCGACTTCCCGATGGTTCGACCAAGGAGTTCGACGAGGGCACTACCGCCGTTCAATTCGCCGAGTCGATCGGGCGCGGTCTGGCCAAAGCCGCCCTGGCCGCCACCTTCGACGGGGTCGAGGTCGACCTCGACACCCCGCTTCGTGACGGGTCCGAGGTCAAGATCATCACGTCCGACAGTGACGAAGGACGAGCCGTGCTGCGCCACTCGACCGCCCACGTGCTGGCCCAGGCGGTGCTGCGGCTGTGGCCCGGCGCCCTGTTCGCCATCGGACCGGTCATCGAGGACGGCTTCTACTACGACTTCGAACTACCCGGCGGGGCCCACTTCAGCGACGACGACCTCGAGCGGATCGCGGCCATGATGCGCGAGATCATGGCCGAGGACCAGCCCTTCATCCGCCACGAGCACTCCATCGCCGAGGGGCTGGCCATCTTCGACGGCCAGCCGTTCAAGCGGGAGATCATCGAGGCGGTCGGAGCCGGACATCAGGAGGTGGACGCGGCGCCCGACGCAGCGGACGGTGCGGACAGCTCGGTCTCGACCTACTGGAACTCACCCACGTTCACCGACCTGTGCCGCGGGCCCCACGTGCCCTCGACCAGTCGGTTGGGCCATTTCGCGCTGATGCGGGTGGCCGGGGCGTACTGGCGGGGGGATGAGAAGCGCCAGCAGCTCCAGCGCATCTACGGCACGGCCTGGGAGTCGGAGAAGGCGTTGGCCGCCCACTTGGAGCAACTGGCCGAAGCCGAGCGCCGGGACCACCGCCGACTGGGTGCGGAGCTGGACCTGTTCTCCTTTCCGGAGGAGATCGGTTCGGGGCTGGTCGTGTTCCACCCGAAGGGCGGCACCATCCGCCGACTGATGGAGGACTACTCACGGACCCGGCACGAGGCCAGTGGCTACGAGTTCGTGTACACCCCCCACATCTCCAAGTCCGAGCTGTTCGAGACCTCGGGCCACCTCGACTGGTTCTCCGAGGGGATGTTCCCCCCCATGGAGCTCGACGGGGGTCAGCAGTACTACCTGAAGCCGATGAACTGCCCGTTCCACATCCTGATCTTCAAGAGCCGGCAGCGGTCCTACCGCGAGCTGCCCATGCGCCTCTTCGAGTTCGGCAGTGTCTACCGCTACGAGAAGTCCGGGGTCGTCCACGGGTTGACGCGGGTCCGGGGGATGACCCAGGACGACGCCCACATCTTCTGTGCACGCGAGCAGATGATCGACGAGCTCCACACCACACTGAACTTCGTGCTCTCCCTGCTGCGCGATTTCGGGCTCGAGGACTTCTACCTCGAGCTGTCCACCCGGCCCGAGGGCAAGGCGGTGGGCACGGTCGAGGAGTGGGACGAAGCCACCGAGGCCCTCCGCACGGCCGCCGGGTCCTTCGATCTCGACCTGGTCCTCGACGAGGGCGGCGGCGCCTTCTACGGGCCGAAGATCTCCGTGCAGGCCAAGGACGCCATCGGCCGGACCCACCAGATGTCCACCATCCAGCTGGACTTCCAGCTCCCGCAGCGCTTCGACATGGAGTACATCGGGGCCGACAACGGTCGGCACCGGCCCATCATGATCCACCGGGCCCTGTTCGGTTCGGTGGAGCGCTTCTTCGCCATCCTGCTCGAGCACTATGCGGGCGCCCTGCCCACCTGGCTGTCCCCCGAGCAGGTGCGGGTCCTCGGCGTGAAGGACGACCATGACCACTATGTGACCAAGGTGGCCGATCGGCTCCGCGCCGTCGGGGCCCGGGTCGGCGTCGACTCGGCGGACGAGCCCCTGGGGGCTCGGATCCGGAGGGCCAAGATGTTGAAGATCCCCTACATCCTGGTGGTCGGGGACGACGACGTGGCCGCCGGGACCGTCGGCGTCAACCGCCGCGGCAGCCAGCGACCCGACCGCGGCGTGGAGATCACCGAGTTCACCATGGCGCTGGAGCGCGAGATCGCCGAGCGCCGGCTGCCCCCGGCTCCGTGACCCTCGACCATCTGTGGGCCGGTTGGCGCCGCGAGTACGTCGTCTCGGCCAGTTCCGCCCAGTCGGGAGGGGAGGCGTCCACCTCCGGCGACCCGAACGGGGACCCGCCCGACGATCCCGCCCACTGCGTGTTCTGCCGGATCGCCGCCAGCGGGCCGCCCTCGGCGCAGAACGGGGTGCTCTGGGTGGGTCCCCTGACCTTCGCGGTCCTCAACGCTTACCCCTACGCCAGCGGCCATCTCATGGCCATGCCCTTGCGGCACGTGGCTTCGCTCGGCGACCTGACCGAGGACGAGGCGACCGAGTTGTGGTCGACGACCCGCCGGGCCGTCGCCACCCTCGAGGCCGCACTCGGCCCCGAGGGGATCAACCTGGGCGCCAACCTGGGCCGGGCCGCCGGGGCGGGGCTCCCCCGGCACCTGCACCTCCACGCCGTCCCCCGCTGGGTGGGGGACACCAACTTCATGACCGCGGTGGCCGACACCCGGGTCCTGCCCGAGACCCTGGCCGCCACCTGGGAACGGCTGCACTACGCCTGGCCGGGCTGAGGGCGGCCTGCCCGACGGCGACGGTCCCGGAATCGATGCTCCGGACCGGGTGTTGGCCAGGTGCAGGACGAACGAGAGACGGACGAGCGCGAACGAGAGCGGGGCGATGACATGAAGGTCAAAGAACTCGGGCACCTGGTGCTCTATGTGCGGGATCTGGATCGGTCGGCGGCCTTCTACGGGAAGATCCTCGGGTGGGAGCCGGCCTTTCCCGCCACCCTGGGAATACCGGCCGCGGCCTTCAGCTCGGGCCGCACCCATCACGAGCTGTTGCTGATCGAAGTGGGGGAGGGGGCGGCCGCCCCACCCAGCGGTCGGCGGGTCGGCCTGTACCACTTCGGGCTCAAGATCGGTGATTCCGACGACGAGCTCCGCGAGGCGGTGGTCAGGCTGGAGGAGGCGGGAGTGCCCGTCGTCGGGGCCAGCGACCACACCGTCACCCACAGCCTCTACGTGCTCGACCCCGACGGCAACGAAGTGGAGCTCTATATCGACGTGCCCGGGGTCGACTGGAAGAACGATCCGGGTCTGATCATGGCCCCGATCAAGCCGCTGGCCCTCTGACCGGCGGGCCGGGGAGCCGACCGGGTCGGGGCGAAGGGCCTGGCCCGGGAGCCCGGCGTGGAGCCGGGCGGAGCCGGTAACTCCAGCAAGCAAATGGTAGTGTGGTCCCAACTTCGTGGAGGAATTTGCATGTTCGACGGTCGATGGCGAGACACGGTTGACCGAGGTACCGGTCCCGTGGGCCGCTGGCTCCAGCGGATGGGCGTCACCGCCGACCTGTTGACGGCGACCGGACTGATCTCGGCCACGGCCACCGCGGTGGCGGTCGGCTCCGGCCACCTGCACCTGGCCATCGTCCTGCTGGTGCTCACCGGGCTGCACGACCTGCTCGACGGCCCGGTGGCCAAGGCATCGGGCACTTCGTCGGTGCGGGGCGCCTTCTTCGACTCGGTGACCGACCGTGTCTCCGACGCATTGATCCTCGGCGGGGTGGCCTGGTATCTGGCCTCCACCCACCCCGGGCACCTGGTACTGCTGCCGTTCGCCGTGCTCGGCGCAACCTCACTGGTGTCCTACCAGCGGGCCAAGGCCGAGTCCCTCGGGATCTCGGCCAAGGGCGGGTTGATGGAACGGGCGGAGCGGATGATCCTGTTGGGCATCGGCTTCCTTTCCGCCATGCTCCTGGTGCCGGTGCTCTGGGTCATGCTGGGACTGACCATGGCCACCGCGGTCGGTCGATTCGTCAAGGTCTGGCGGCTGGCCGAACCGCCGGTTCCGGTGGTCGTCCCCCGGCGTCAGCGTCGTGTCCGGGCCACCACCCGTTCGGCGCGCCGCTCCTCCACCACCCCGTCGCGGTGGAGGGCCAGGCGCCGCGGCGAGCTCTCGAGCCGTTCCGGACGGACCTGGCGTGCCCGCAACGCCCGGACCGGCATCCGCCAGCGCACGGGTCGCCGCCACCCCTGAGCGGGCCCACCATGCAGTTGAACGGGAACGAGGGCGCGTGAACCGGGGAGAGGCGAAGTTCCGCATCTACACCACCCTGCAACGCGGTATCGCCGCGCTCCCCGAGCCGGTGGCGCTCGGAGTGGCCAGGGTCGTCGGAGAGGTGCTGTTCGAGGTCCAGCGGGAGGACCGCGCCATGGTGGAGAAGAACCTCCGACGGGTGCTGGGCGCCGAGGAGACCGATCAGGCCGCGCTCGAACGATGGGCCCGCCAGTCGTTCCGGGCCTACGCCCGCTACTGGGTGGAAGGGGCCCGGCTGGGCAACATCTCCGCGGAAGAGGTGGAACGGCGGACGCTGGTGCACGGTCTCCACTATCTGAGGGACGGGTTGGCGGCGGGGAACGGCGCCATCCTGGCCTTGCCCCACGTGGGGAGTTGGGAGTTCGGGGGCGCATTCCTGGCCACCCAGGACATGCCGATGACGTCGGTGATGGAGCGCATCGAGCCGCCCGAGCTCTTCGACTTCTTCGTGGCCCAGCGGGCGGCCATGGGTCTGACCGTGGTTCCGCTCGACGGATCGTCGGGGAGCTCGGTCATCTCCACCCTGCGCCGGGGTGGCCTGGTCGGGCTGCTGAGCGACCGTGACCTGCCCGGAACCGGCGTGGAGGTCGAATTCTTCGGCGAGACCACCACCATGCCTCCGGGTCCCGCCACCCTCGCCCTCCGCACCGGCGCGCCGCTGATGACGGCCGCGGTGTACAGCGGACCGGGGGCCGACCACCGGGCCATCGTCGAGCCCCCGCTCGACACCACCCGCCACGGGTCGCTCCGGTCCGACGTGTCCCGGCTCACCCAGCAGATCGCCACCCGTTTCGAGGGGCTCATCCGCCGCGCCCCCGAGCAGTGGCACGTCTTCCAGCCCCTGTGGCCCTCCGACCGGTCGGAGTCGGCCGCATGAGCGGGTTCGGGAACCGGTCGCTGCCCGGGGACACCGTCTTCGAGGTGATCACCCCGGCCGGCCGGGACCACCCGGCAGACAACGGTTCGGTGGCGTCACGCCCGGTTCCCGAGATCGGGGCCGTCAACGGCTCGGCCCCCCCGGTGCCGGCCGGGGAGCCGAGATTCCACTCGTTGAGCGAGCACGAGTTCGACGTGGTGGCGGTCATCAGCGCCGAGGGCCGGTTCATCTTCGTCAGCGCGTCGGCCGAGCGGCTGTTCGGCTACGACATCGGCGACGTGGTCGGCCTGGACGCCTTCGCCCTGTTCGACTCGGCCAGCGTCGCCTCGGTCCGGGCGCTCTTCGACGACCTGGTGGCGCGCCGCCGGCTCTCGGTGTCGCTCGAGATGTCCACGGTCCGGGCGGACGGGACCCCGATCGACCTCGACGTGTCGGCGGCCAATCATCTGGACGATCCCATCGGTGGGGTCGTTGTCAACATCCGGGACATCACCGAGCGCAACCGGCTTCAGGAGCGGCTGCGGGAGGTGGCCCGACGCGAGTCCACCATCGTCGAGTCGCTGGCCGATGGCGTGTTGATGGTGGACGCGGCCGGGGCGATCGTGGGGGTCAACGAAGCCTTCGAGGTGATGTTCGAGGCGCCGAGGGTGCGTCTGATCGGGCGCCTCCTCGAAGACGTCGTGGAGCGGGCGCCCACCAACGGATTCCAACTCGTGGACGGCGAGGGAGAACCGGTGGTGGCCCACGACCATCCGGTCATGGCCAACCTGCGCCCGGGGCGGAGGATGGTCGGCGTGGTCTTCGGTATGCGCCGCCCCGATGGATCGACGTTGTGGGTGCGGGTCAACGCCCAGGCCATGGTGGGGTCGGACGGTGAGGCCAACGGGGCCGTGCTGTCCTTCAGCGACATCACGTCGCTGCGACGCTCGGCGGCCGACCTCCATCGCGAGGAGCAGTTCCTCCAGGTGCTGTTGGACACCCTGGAGGAGGGCATCGTGGCCTGCGACGCCGAAGGGCGGATCACCGTGTTCAACCCTTCGGCCCGACGGTTGCACGGACTGGTGGAGGAGTCCGACCCCATCGGCCGGGTCCCCACCGACCAGGGGCTCCGGCGGTCGGACGGATCGCCCATGGCCCAACGGGAGAACCCGCTGATCCGGGCCATGTCCGGTGAGCATGTCCGGGATGTCGAGGTCGTCCTCGAGGCGGGGAACGGGGAACGGAGGAAGGTGAGCGTCAACGGTCAGGCCCTGGTCGACGACGCCGGCATGATGCTGGGCGCGGTGGTCGCCATGCACGACGTGACCGAGCAGAAGCTGAACGAGGAGCGCCTGGCCGAACTGGCCCTGCACGATCCCCTGACCGGACTGGCCAACCGCACGCTGCTGGCCGAGCGCATGCGGAAGGCGATCGAGGGACTGGCCCAGCTGGCGGTGGCGGGCCAGACGACCGAGGCGGGGATCCAGCCCGGCGTGGCCGTGTACCTGCTCGACCTGGACGAGTTCAAGGAGATCAACGACGAGCTCGGACACGACGTGGGGGACGACATGCTGGTCGCGGTGGCCCGGCGTCTGCTGGCCATCGTCCGCCCCTCCGACACCGTGGCCCGACTGGGCGGCGACGAGTTCGTCGTGGTCTGCGCCATCGAGAACGGCGAGGAGGAGATGCTCGCCATTGCCGACCGGATCTCCACCGCCCTGGCCCGGCCCTATCGGATCGACGGACGTACCCTCCGGGCGCTGGCCTCGGTGGGCGGGGTGTTCGCCGACAACCCGGACACCGATCCCTCCAAGCTGCTGAGCCGGGCGGACGACGCCATGTACGGCGTGAAGTGGAGTCGACGTCGGGAACGCCGCTCCATGACGGACTGATCGGGGCGGTGGCCGTCACCGACCCCGGGTCTACGCCACCGTTGCGGATCGCCCTGGTGTGCCCGTACAGCCTGTCGCGTCCGGGAGGCGTCCAGGGCCAGGTCCTCGGTCTGGCCCGATCGCTCGGGGCCCGGGGCCACGCGGTGACCGTGTTCGCCCCGGTGGACGGTACCGGGCGGGAACCGGAGGGCATCGAGGTGTTCGCCACCGGGAGCTCCGTGTCGTTGCCGTCCAACGGGGCGGTGGCTCCGGTCACCCTGTCGGTCCGCGCCGTCACCCGGGGGTTGCGCGCCGTCCGGACCGGTGGCTTCGACGTGGTCCACGTCCACGAGCCCTTCACCCCCGGGCTGCCGTACGGTCTGCTGGTCGGGCGCCACCTCCCTCCGTTGGTGGCCACCTTCCATCGCAGCGGGGGAAGCCCCTTCTACACGATGCTGCGACTGGTCACCCGACGGCTGGCCCAGCGGTTCGCGGTGCGGTGCGCCGTCTCCGACGCGGCGCGGGCCACCGCGTCGGCCGCCCTGGGCGGTGAGTACGAGGTGCTGTTCAACGGCGTCGAGATCGACCGGTTCCACGGCGTCGAGCCGTGGCCCACCGAACGGCCCACCGTGCTGTTCCTCGGGCGCCACGAGCCCCGAAAGGGCCTCGAGGTACTGCTCGAGGCCTTTAAAGGTTTGGGGACGGGCGACCCGGGTGGACCGGCGCCGGTTGCCGCGCCGATCCTGTGGATCGCCGGCGACGGCCCTCAGACCCGGTCGTTGCGTCGGCTGCACCCCGAGTCGTCTTCGATCCGTTGGCTGGGCGTGCTGTCCGACGAGGAGAAGATCCGTCGTTTGACCGGCGCCCACGTGCTGTGCGCCCCCTCGCTCGGCGGGGAGTCGTTCGGGATGGTGCTGGTCGAGGCCATGGCGGCCCGCACGACGGTGGTGGCCAGTGATATCGACGGCTACCGCCAGGCGGCCGGAGGCCACGCCGTACTGGTCCCGCCGGGGGACGCCCGCTCGCTGGCCGGCGCGTTGACCGGGGCGTTGGCCGGGACCCTGGTCCCACCCGGGCCCGGTGGCCCGACGGCTCCAGTTGGCGGCGGGCCTCGACCGGCAGGGGGCGACGGGTCCGACCCGGACGGCGCCTTTGCCTGGGCCTCGCACTGGTCGATGGAGCGCCTGGCTGGCTGCTACGAGGGGCTGTACCGGGCGGCCATGGTCGGGACCCCGCCCTGAGCGGCCGTACACTGCTCGGACCATGAGTGATTCCGGAGAACAGCCCGAACGGCCCGCGTCGACGGGCGGCGGGCGTGGCGAAGGTGGGGGCCCTGGCAACGGAGCCGGTACCGGGGCGGGCGGGGGTGCGGGGGCCCGGGGGCCAGCCGCTGGCTCCGGCGGGGGGTCGGGCGGATCGTCCAATCGCAATCGGAGTCGCAACCGGAACCGCAATCGGGGCCGGAGTGGCACGGGCGGCGGGTCAGGGGCCGGCGCCGGGTCTGCCGGGTCCTCGGCGGGCGGCCGGGGAGGCTCCTCGGGAGGATCGAGGTCCGGGGCAGGTTCGACGCGGGCGTCCTCGGGCGGTCGCGGACCCTCCAACTCGGGCGGACGATCGGGAAACCCGTCCTCGGGAGGTTCGAAGTCCGGGCGCAACCGGCCGGGATCGGGCCGGCCGGCCGGGACGCGGAGTGGCTCGGGCCAAGCCGGTGCCGGCCGCTCGGCGCCCCGACCGGAGCCGACGCCCGTGGCCGTGGCGCCGGTCGACCGCGGCGCCGATGTCAGCGAGACCGCCGCCGTCCGGGCCAACCGCCGCCGTGCCGTGTTCATCGCTCTGGTCCCCGGGGTGGTGCTCGGCCTCATCGTCGGGGTCATCCTGACCGTGGTCGGGCAGCCTCTGGTCGGCGTGGTGGCACTGGTGGTCTTGGCCGTCGTCGTCTCCCTCTCCATCTGGCGGGCGGCGCCGGGGATCGTCGCCCGGTCGGTGGGGGCAAGTCCCAGCGAGGAGTGGGAGCATCCCCGACTGCACAATCTGGTCGACGGGCTGTGCGCCACCATGGGCCTACCCCGGCCGGAGATCTGTGTGGTCGACAGCGCCGTGCCGAACGCCATGGCGATCGGGCGGGACCCGGCCACCGCCCTGCTGGTCGTGACCACCGCGCTCGATGAATTCCTCAGCCTGGTGGAGCTGGAAGGGGTCCTGGCCCACGAACTGGTGCACATCAAACGCCACGACACCCTGTTGGCCGGGGTGGCGGTGGCCGCCACCGCTCCCTTGGCGGTGATCATGGGGACCCCGTGGGGCACCGGGCGGGTCCACCGCCTGGTCGGTCGCGGCCGCGAGTTCTCCGCCGACCAGCGGGCCGCCGGCGTCGTGCGCTACCCCCCGGGCCTGGGTTCGGCGCTGGACGCCATGGCCACGGCGCCCGAGGCCGGGGCGGGCTGGCCCCCCGGTCGCAGCCGAACGGCTGCCCTCACCCGCTGGCTATGGATCGACCCGATGGTGGGGATGCCCCCCGGGCACTCGTCGGAGGGAAACCTCGACGACACCCGCGTGCGGGCCGCCGCGCTGGCTCTCCTCTGACCCGGCGGTCGATTCTGACCCGGCGGTTGATGCCGCGGTGATCCGGAAGTTGATGCTGCATCGGATCTCGTACCACTGCCCGCCGCGCGCCGTGGACAGCGCGCTGACTCGATCGGGTCGATGGGCTACTCGGGACCGGGGCAGGCGTCGTCGTCCTCGTGGGTGAGACCGAACTCGGAGTTCTGGTCGAAGAGGTGGTCACGGAGCTTTCGGAGCAGGGCAGCCAACATCTCCTCCTCGGCTTCCGAGAAGAGGTCGCTCAGCACTTCGTCGACGTGGGCGATATGGGCGGGGATGGCCCGGTCCATCATCTCCTGGCCGACCGGGGTCAGCACCGCGAACGCACCCCGGCGGTCCTCGGGACAGACCCGCCTGACCACCAGGCCCTGCTCCTGCAGTCGGTCGACCGACCGGGTGAGCCCGCTCGGGGTGAGTGAAGCCTGGGCGGCCAATTCGCTCATCCGCAGCTCGGAGCCGGGGGACCGGGCGAGCCGGATGAGGACGTCGAAGGACTGGGCCGACAGGGATCGCTCCGACTCGAGTCGGCGTTGGAAGATCCGGCGCAGACCGGCGGACGACTCGAACAGGAGTCCGACCGTGGTCAGCCGCTCATCGCTGGTTTCCGCTTCGAGTTCCATGGGCACAGTCTACCTGACGCCGGGGAAATAGTTGCAGTTGCAAATATATGTGGTATAGTTGTTGGTACAAGCAAGTACGGGTACCAGGTGGGCCCGGACGATGACCGCAAAGGAGCAGCCATGAGCAACGACACAGGGACAGAAGTCACCAGCAGGACGGTAAACGGGGCGGAGTACCCGGCAGTCGGGACCTACGACATCGATGTGTCCCACACCCAGCTCGGCTTCGCCGTCCGCCACATGGCGGTCTCCAAGGTGCGGGGCCGCTTCGGCAAGTTCGAGGGAACGATCGAGATCGCCGACGATCCGACCGATTCGAAGTTGTCGCTGACCATCGACGCCGACAGCGTCGACACCCGGGATGAGAACCGGGACAACCATCTCCGGACCAACGACTTCTTCGACGTGCCCAACCACCCGACCTGGTCGTTCGCCAGCACCGGCATCGAGGCCGAGAGCGCCACCGAGTGGAAGGTGACCGGAGACCTGACCATCCGGGGCGTGACCAAGCCGGTGACGCTCGATGTGACGCTCGAAGGCGTGGTCAAGGACCCCTACGGCAATCACCGGGTGGGATTCAGCGCTTCGACCACCATCAACCGTGAGGACTTCGACGTCTCCTTCGGGGCGGTCATGGAGGCGGGCGGACTGGTCGTGGCCAAGAAAGTCGACATCGAGATCGAGCTCGAGGCGGTCCTCCGGGTCTGAACCGGGCCTCACCTCAGGCCCAGGGCCCGAGGCACTGCACGCACCGGCCGCTTCCTTCGGGGGCGGCCGGTGGCGCGTCGTCGGCCCGGACTCCGGCCCCGGGATAGCCCGGGGCCGGATGGACACCGGTAGAATGGGGTCATGGCCGACCCATCGATCGAGACCAGCTCCCCCGGTTCCACCGGTGGGGACCGACCCACCGGCACCTTCGTGGTGAAGCGGGGTCTGGCCGAGATGCTGCGGGGCGGGGTCATCATGGACGTGGTGGACGCCGAGCAGGCCAAGGTGGCCGAGGACGCCGGCGCGGTGGCTGTCATGGCCCTCGAGCGGGTGCCGGCCGACATCCGCAGGGATGGCGGGGTGGCCCGGATGAGCGATCCGGCACTGATCGAGGGGATCAAGGCGGCGGTCACCGTCCCGGTCATGGCCAAGGCCCGTATCGGGCACTTCGCCGAGGCCCAGGTGCTGGCGGCGCTGGGCGTCGACTACATCGACGAGAGCGAGGTGCTCACCCCCGCCGACGAGGCCCACCACATCGACAAATGGCAGTACGAGGTCCCCTTCGTGTGCGGGGCCACCAACCTCGGGGAGGCGCTGCGGCGGATCTCTGAGGGGGCGGCGATGATCCGGTCCAAGGGCGAGGCGGGCACGGGCAACATCGTGGAGGCGGTCCGGCACCTCCGGTCCATCCTGGGCGACATCCGCCGGATCACCGAGGCCGATTCGGCCGAGCAGTACGGCTGGGCCAAGGACCTGGCCGCGCCCATCGGGCTGGTCCAGGAGGTCGCGGCCACCGGGCGGCTCCCGGTACCGCTGTTCTGCGCCGGTGGGATCGCCACGCCGGCGGACGCATCGCTGGTCATGCAGCTCGGCGCCGAAGCGGTGTTCGTCGGGTCGGGGATCTTCAAGAGCGGGAACCCCTCCCAGATGGCCCGGGCCATCGTCGAGGCGACCGCACACTTCACCGACGCCGATCTGGTGGCCAAGGTCTCGACCGGGTTGGGCGAGGCCATGGCCGGCCAGGAGATGGGCACGCTCGGAGTGCGTCTGGCCGAGCGTGGGTGGTGATCTGCCGCCCCGGCATCGTGCTCGGGGAGCAGGGCGATGACCATCGGGGTACTCGCCCTCCAGGGTGATGTGCGTGAGCATGCGCTTACCCTGTCCGGGTTGGGCGAGGAGGTGCGCCTGGTGCGGCTTCCCGGTGATCTCGACGGACTGGCGGGCCTGATCATCCCGGGCGGCGAGTCGACCACGCTCTCCCTGCTGTTGGAGTCCTCCGGCCTGTTCGACCCGCTGGATCGGGCCTTCCGGTCCGGCCTTCCGGTGCTCGGGACCTGTGCGGGCATGATCCTGCTGGCCGACGACGTGCTCGACGGCCGGCCGGACCAGCGCCGGTTCGGCGCCATCGACCTGACCGTCCGTCGGAACGGCTACGGGCGTCAGGTGGCCTCGTTCGAGTCCGACGTGGCCGTGGACGGACTGGGCACCGAGCCACTGCACGCCGTCTTCATCCGAGCGCCCCGGGTCGAGCGGGTGGGAGCGGACGTCGAGGTGCTGGCCCGGCTGAGCCGGGGCGGCGACGACCGGTCCGAGCCGGTCGTGTGTCGTGAGGGCCGGGTGCTGGTGACCTCGTTCCACCCCGAGCTCACCGGTGACCATAGGCTGCACCAGTTGTTCGTGGAGATGACCAAAGAGGAGGCAAGGGAGGGAGAGGCGCTAGTCGATGTCGGGACACTCCAAGTGGGCGACCACCAAGCATCAGAAGGGGGCGAAGGACGCCGCCCGGGCCAAGGTCTTCGCCAAAATCATCCGCCAGGTGGAGGTGGCCGCCCGCGACGGCGGCAGCGACATGACCGCCAATGCCAGCCTGCGCACCATGTACACCAAGGCCCGCGACGCCTCGGTGCCCATCGACACCATCGAACGGGCCATCAAACGGGGCTCCGGTGAGCTGGAGGGCGTCCGTTACGAGTCCATCTCCTACGAGGGCTACGCCCCGGCCGGGGTGGCGGTCATCGTGGAGTGCCTGTCCGACAATCGCAATCGCACCGGCGCGGAGATCCGGAACGTCTTCAGCAAGAACGGTGGCTCCATGGCCGAGCCGGGCGCGGTGAGTTGGCAGTTCGAGCGCAAGGGTGTCATCGCCGTGCCCCGATCATTCGACGAGGACCGGGTGATGGAGGTGGCCATGGAGGCCGGCGCCGAGGACCTCTCCGACGACGGCGACCACTGGGTGATCACCAGCGCGCCGAGCGACCTGATGACCGTGCGGGGTGCGCTCGAGGACGCCGACCTGCAGCCCGGGTCGTCCGAGCTGTCGATGGTCCCGACCACCACGGTGGAGGTCTCGTCCGAGTCCGAGGCGAAGAAGGTCCTGCGGCTGATCGAGGCGCTCGACGACCACGACGATGTGCAGAACGTCTACTCCAACTTCGACATCCCCGACGCGGTGATGGCCGCCTACGAGGGTTGAGCGGCGGGGGAGCAGCCATCCCGCATCCGGGCGTTCGGACCCGTTAGCATCGAACGCATGTTCGTCCTCGGAATCGACCCCGGACTGTCGCGGTGCGGTTATGGGGTGGTGACCCACCGTGGCGGGGCCATGGCCGCGGTGGCGGGCGGGGTCATCTCGACCGACCCGACCGTGGCCCTCCCCGACCGGCTCCGGACGCTGTCCGAGGAGTTGCGCGCCCTGGTGGCGGAGTTCCGCCCCGAGTCGGTGGTGGTCGAGCGGGTCTTCTTCCAGGTCAACGCCCGCACCGCCATGGCCACCGGCATGGCGGCCGGGGTGGCCCTGGTGGCCGCGGCCGAGGCGGGGTGCGAGGTGGCCCAGTACACCTCGAACGAGGTCAAACAAGCCCTGGTCGGCTACGGCAGTGCCACCAAGGACCAGGTGCAGCGCATGGTGGCCTCCGTCCTCGGGCTGGCCGACCCCCCGAGCCCTCCCGACGTGGCCGATGCCCTCGCCCTGGCGGCCTGCCATCTGACCACGCAACCCCTCCGGCGGGCGGTGGCCGCGGCCACCGGGGAGCCGTCATGATCGGGTCGCTCCGAGGCGCACTGGCCGACCGGCCGTCGCCGGGCGAGGTGATCGTCGATGTCGGTGGGGTGGGCTATCGGGTGTCCGTGCCCACGCCGGTGGTGGCCCAGCTCGGCGCCACCGGGAGTGAGGTGTTCCTGCACGTGCACACCCACGTGCGGGAGGACGCCATCGTCCTGTTCGGCTTCGCCCACGCCGACGAGCGCCGCTGCTTCGAGGCGTTGCTCGGGGCCCACGGGGTGGGCCCGTCGCTGGCCCTCGGCATCCTGTCGGCGCTGTCGCCGGCGGCACTGTCCACCGCCGTGCTGGAGGACGATGTCGACACCCTGTGCCTGGTTCCCGGGGTGGGGAAGAAGACGGCCGCCCGCCTCCTGCTCGAATTGAAGGCCCGGCTCGACCTGCCCACCTTCGGGGACGGTGGTGCGGGGACGGAATCCGGCGGATCCCCCCGGAGCGAGGTGCGGGCCGCCCTGGTCGAGTTGGGCTACGGGCCCGACGAGATCCGAGGGGTGCTCGAGGTCACCGACGAGGACGGGCCGGTGGAGGAGATGGTGCGCTCCGCACTCCGCGAACTGGCCCGCAATCGATGACCCCCGAGGCCCGACGCGAAGTGGTGGCGGACGCCCGGAGCGACGTGGAGATCAGACCGGTGGCCCCCGAGGCCGCCCCGGCCGAGGAGGCCGAGGACGCCGGTCTCCGACCGCGCACCCTGGCCGAGTTCGTCGGGCAGGGCCAGCTCACCGAGCATCTCCAGATCGTGATCGAGGCGGCGCTGAAACGGCAGCAGCCGGCGGACCATCTGTTGTTCGCCGGGCCACCCGGGCTGGGCAAGACCTCGCTCGCCGGCATCGTCGCCGCGGAGATGGGCGTCGGACTGCGCATCACGGCCGGGCCCGTCCTGGTCCGGGCCGGGGACCTGGCCGCGCTCCTCACCGACCTGCAGGAAGGCGACGTGCTGTTCATCGACGAGATCCATCGACTGCACCGGGCCGTGGAGGAGATCCTCTACCCGGCGATGGAGGACTTCAAGCTGGACATCCTCATCGGCAAGGGGCCCACGGCGCGGAGCATCCGGCTCGACCTGCCGCGCTTCACGCTGGTCGGGGCCACCACCCGCACCGGACTGGTGGCCGGCCCACTGCGCGACCGGTTCGGCTTCGTCGGCCGTCTCGACCTCTACGACATCGACGAGTTGCAGGCGATCGTCACCCGGTCGGCCGGCATCCTCGGGGTGCCCGTCGACACCGAGGGGGCCAGACGGATCGCCGAGCGTTCGCGGGGTACGCCGAGGATCGCCAATCGGCTCCTGCGGCGGGTGCGGGACTACGTGGAGGTCCGGGCCCAGGGGAGCATCACCTCGAACGAAGCCGTGGCCGGGCTGGAGGTCTTCGGCGTCGACGAGCTCGGTCTGGACAAGGTCGACCGGGCCATTCTCGACGTGCTGTGCCGGCGATTCGCCGGTCGGCCGGTGGGGCTCACCACCCTGGCCCAGTGCATCGGCGAGGAGCCGGACACCATCGAGGATGCCTACGAGCCCTACCTGCTCCAACAGGGCCTGTTGATGCGGACCACCCGCGGCCGGGTGGCGGCCCCCCGGGCTTGGGCCCACCTCGGTCTGACACCCATCGAGGCCACCCTGCTCTGAGTCCGGACCGGGTGTCCTGACCCGGATCGGACCCCTCGGCCCGATCGGACCCCCATCCGGGGTCTGCCACCATGGAGGCCATGCCGGAGCTCGCCTGGGACCAGCCGGGTCCACCCATCTCCTCCGGTCGGCCGGAGTCCGGCCCCTGGGGCACCACCATGGACGACTACGACTACGGGCTCCCCGAGGAGGCCATCGCCCAACGCCCGATCGAACCCCGGAGCGCGGCACGACTGCTGGTCGGCCCGTCGGTGGCCGGCGACGGAGCGATGGTGCACGCAACGATGTCCGATCTGCCCGGGCTGCTGGGTCCGGGCGACGTCGTCGTGGTCAACGACACCCGGGTGCTGGCGGCCCGGCTGCGGCTGACCAAGGTGACCGGCGGGGGTGCGGAGGTGCTCCTGTTGGAGCCGATCGACGGCGATCCCACACGATGGGAGGCCCTGGTGCGCCCGGGGCGACGCCTGCCCGAACACACCCTCCTGGGCGAGCAGGTCGACGGCCCTCCGGTGCTCGAAGTGGGCCCGGCGCTGGGTGGCCCCGACGACGGCCGCCGCCGGGTGGTCCTGTTGGACCCCACCGTGGTGGAACGGGCCGGGGTTATGCCGCTCCCGCCCTACATCCGGCGCCCGCTGGAGGACCCGGAGCGGTACCAGACCGTGTTCTCGACCCCGGGGCCGATCGGTTCTCGGTCCGCCGCCGCTCCGACCGCCGGGTTGCACTTCACTCCGGAGCTGCTGGAGCGATGTCGGGCGGCCGGGGCCCGGGTGGCCCGCGTCGATCTGGCCATCGGGCTCGACACCTTCCGGCCGGTCACCACGTCCACACCCGACGGCCATGTCATCCACACGGAGCGTTACTCGGTGCCACCGGAGACCATGGAGGCCTGCGCGGCCGCCAGCCGGGTCATCGCCGTCGGGACCACCGTCGTGCGTGCCCTCGAGTCGGCCGCCGCGTCGGGGAGTCTCTCCGGTCGCACCGGGCTGTACATCCACGGTCCCTTCCCGTTCCGGGTCGTGGACCTGCTGTTGACCAACTTCCATCTGCCCCGTTCGAGCCTGCTGCTGCTGGTCGAGTCGTTCTGTGGACCGGAGTGGCGGTCCCTGTACGCCGCCGCGCTGGAGGAGGGCTACCGGTTCCTGTCGTTCGGGGACGCCATGCTGGTGGCCCGGTGGTCGGGACCGGGGACCGGGGGATGAGCCGGGCCGTTATCGAGGTGGCGGCCACCGACGGTGCGGCCCGGACCGGGGTGGTGCGCACGGCGCGGGGTGCCTACCCGGTGCCGACCTTCATGCCCGTCGGGACGAGGGGCTCGGTGAAGGCCCTCGACAGTGTGGACCTCGAGATGATCGGCGCCGAGGTCGTGCTGGCCAACACGTACCACTTGATGCTCCGACCCGGAGCCGAGGTCGTGGCCGGGCTCGGAGGGCTGCACCGGTTCACCGGATGGAAGGGCCACACCCTGACCGACTCCGGCGGGTACCAGGTGCACTCGCTGCCATCGACGGTGGACGACGACGGGGTCAGCTTCGCCTCGGTCTACGACGGTTCGGCGGTCCGGCTGACCCCCGAGTCGGCAGTCGAGGCCCAGGGGCTGATCGGGGCCGACATCCAGATGGTGCTCGACGTGTGCGTCTCGCTGCCGGCGCCGCCCGAGGCGGTCCGGGTGGGTGTCGAGCGCACGGCGGCCTGGGCCGGCCGGGCCATCCGCCACCACCGGCAGCTGACGGCCCGGCCGGAGGGCCAGGCCCTGTTCGGCATCGTCCAGGGCGGAACCGACTCCGACCTGAGGAGCGAGAGCGCCCGGCGGACCGTGGAGCTCGAATTCGACGGCTATGGCATCGGTGGGCTGTCGGTGGGCGAGCCGAGGGAGGCCATGTTGGAGGCCCTGGCCGCCACGGTGCCCCATCTGCCCACCGACCGCCCCCGCTACCTGATGGGGGTGGGCGACCCGGTGGGCCTGATCGAGGCGGTCGCCCTCGGGGTCGACCAGTTCGACTGCGTCGCCCCCACCCGGATGGCCCGCCACGGCTCGATCCTGACCCGCGCCGGCCGGCTCAATCTGCGCAATGCGGTCCATATCTCGGACGACGGTCCGCTCGACCCCGACTGCGGCTGTCTGACCTGTGCCCGCTGGTCGAGGGGCTATCTCCGCCACCTGCTGGCGGTGGGCGAACCGACCGCCTGGCGCCTGCTCAGCATCCACAACCTGGCCTTTCTCGTGGGCTTGATGGCCGACGCCCGGACCGCCATCGGCCAGGGCCGCCTCGATGCCCTGCGGGCCCATACCGCCGCGCAGTGGAAAACCTGATAGCCGGGCGGCTCCTGGGTGAGTTGGGGCTGGGCTACAGTCGGACCGCTGTGCGCACCCTCCGATCCCTCAACCACCACCGATGACGGCTGTCCTGGGCCTGGTCGCGCCGCTCCTCGGCGCCGCGGCCAAGAAGACCAGTAGCACCAGCCCCACCCTGTTCATCTTCATCGCCATCGCCGCGGCGTTCTACTTCCTCATCTACCGCCCCCAGCAACGCAAGGCCAAAATGGCCCGCGAGGTGACCAAGAACTACGACGTCGGCGACGAGGTCCTGACCGCCGGTGGGATCGTGGGGCACATCATCGACATCGAAGGCGACCGGGTCACCCTCGAGACCAGCGTGGGCGCATCGTTCGTGGTGCTGAAGCAGTACGTGTTGCGTAAACTGGAGGAGCCGGGGTCGACGGACGCCGGCGAGTTGCCCGACGCCGGCGAGTTGCCCGACGACGACGAACATGACGGAACTGACGACACAGAAGCCGATGACGACCCGGTCCACGACGCCTCGGACAGCTCGGCCGACGGGGCCGGCGAAGCCGAAGGCTCGGCCACGGGTGCGGACCGTGCCCCCTCCAACCGGAGCCGGCGGGTACGCAGAACCAAGGACTCGGACACCCCCAACGACGACGGCGGCCCCGACGGACCGCCGATCATCTGAGTTGCCATGAAGAAGAAGCGCTCGCTCTGGATCAGCTTGCTCGCCGTGATCGCGGTGGCGGTGATCGCGCTGAGCGCCACCCTGGCCGCCGGCTGGTCACCCAAGCTCGGGCTCGACCTCGACGGTGGCCTCGCCGTCGTCTACCAGACCCACCGGCCGGTCAACCAGGCCCAGCTCGACACCATCGTCACCATTCTGAGTGACCGGGTTGGCGCGGGCGCGACCGGCGCCACCGTGGCCAGCCAGGGAAAGAACCAGATCTCGGTGTCCATCCCCGGTGAGAAGAACACCCAGCAGGTGCTGGCCACCCTGGGCAACACCGCCCAGCTCTTCTTCCGACCCGCCATCTGCTACGCGCCGGCCTTCTCGGTGGCCAAGGGGAAATCGCCGACCACAACCCCGCTGCCCTCGACCTGCGCGGCGACCTCACTGCTGTCGGCGACCAACCTCGACATCAAGCAGAACCCCGGGAGCGTGACCCAGCCCTACACCTACAACACCAGCATCCCGGAGGATCCCCAGTTCGCCAGCTACAAGTCGACGCCGTCGACCGACGACAACAAGAACGCCACGGTGTTGCTCCCGGGCTCGCCGGGCAACGCCGGCCCACCCCGGTACCTGCTCGGACCGGCCGGTCTCACCGGCACCGCGGTCAAGTCGGCCAGCGCCCAGCTGGTCAGCGGCCAGTGGGACGTGAACCTGGTGCTCACCGGCGCCGGGGCCACCCAATGGGACAACCTGGCCAAATCGCAATTCCATGCGATCATCGCCATCGATCTCGATGGCCAGGTCATCTCGGCCCCGATCACCCAGCCCACCAACGGCACCTTCTCCTCGTTCAACGGCCAGGTGCAGATCTCCGGGAGCTTCACCGAGAACCAGGCCAAGACCTTGGCCACCGAGTTCACCTACGGTGCCCTGCCGGTCAAGCTGGACCGCCTGACCGTCCAGACCGTGTCGCCGTCGTTGGGCAAGTCGTCGCTGCAGGCCGGCCTCATCTCCGGTCTGGCCGGCCTGGCCCTGGTCATGCTCTACGTGATCTTCTACTACCGGTTGCTGGGCTTGGTGGTGTTGGCCGGCCTGGGCGTGACCGGAGCGATGCTGTGGGCGATCATCGCTCTCCTCGGGGGGGCCTTCAACATCACCATCGACCTGGCCGGGGTGATCGGCATCATCGTGTCGATCGGTATCACCGTCGACTCGTACATCGTCTACTTCGAGCGATTAAAAGACGAGGCACGCGCGGGCCGGACCATCCGCAGCAGCGTGGACAAGGGGTTCGCCAGCGCCTTCCGCACCGTGCTGGCCGCCGACGCGGTGTCCCTGCTCGCCGCGGTGGTGCTCTACAAGTTCTCGATCGGTGACGTGCAGGGGTTTCGCCCTCTTCCTCGGGATCTCGACCCTCCTCGACATCATCGTGACCTACTTCTTCACCCGGCCCTTCGTCATCCTGATGGGGCAGAGTCGCGGCGGCAATGAGGCCAGCAACATGAGCATGGCCAGTGGGCTCGGCGCGGTGACGGGGGCGACCACATGAGCCCCCGAAAGGGTCGCGGGGCCGGGACCAACGGCAATGGGGTCGGGACCAACGGCGACGGGACCGGGCTCACCGACGACCAGTTGGCGTCCCTCGAGCTCGAGGAGGAGTTCGACGAGGAGCTCGAGTTCGCCGCCGAGGAGCTCGAGGCGGTCGAGCACGGGGAGAAGCGCCACAACGTCCTCATCCGGCTCTACCGGGGCGAGACCTCCTTCGACTTCATCGGTCGCCGCCGGTGGTGGTTCCTGGCCTCCGCCGTGGTCATCCTGCTCGGGGTCATCTCGCTCAGTACCCGGGGCCTCAACCTGGGCATCGACTTCAAAGGCGGCCAGTCCTGGCTGGTGACGACCAACACCCTGACCGTGGCCGAGGCCACCTCGACCGCCGAGGCCGCCGGCGTCACCCAGCCGACCGTGGTGCAGTTGACCGATCAGATCACCCACACCCGCCAGATCGAGGTGACCGCCGACCTCAACTCGCTGTCGGTGAACGAGCGCCAGGCCATCGAGTTCAAGGTCACTGATGCCCTGGCCGCGGCGGCCCATACCGCGCCCAACAATGTCAACTTCAACGATGTCGGCCCCACCTGGGGTGGGCAGGTCACGTCCAAGGCCATTACCGCCCTCATCGTCTTCTTCATCCTGGTGACCCTCTACATCTCGGTGCGGTTCGAATTCAAGATGGCCGTGGCGGCCATCGTGGCGGTGATCCACGACATTCTGGTGACGGTTGGGATCTACTCGCTGACCGGGTTTCAGGTCACACCGGACACGGTGGTCGCCGTGCTCACTGTGCTGGGTTATTCGCTCTACGACACCGTGGTGGTCTTCGACCGAATACGCGACAACTCCAAGGGCCTCGGCGCGTCCGGTCGGATCACCTACTCCGAGATGGTCAACCTGTCGATGAACCAGACCCTGGCCCGCTCCATCAACACCTCGCTGGTGGCCATCCTGCCGGTGGTGTCGGTGCTGGTGGTCGGCTCGTTCATCCTGGGCGCCACCTCGCTGCAGGACTTCGGTCTGGCCCTGGTCATCGGCCTGAGCAGTGGGGCGTACTCTTCGATCTTCATCGCCTCCCCGCTGCTGGCCCTCATGAAGGAACGGGAGCCGCGCTGACACGACCATCCGACAGCGCCTCGAGACCCGGGGCGAACGCATGGTGCTGACCCCGGCCACCGCCGCGGCCCTGGTCGGAGCCTCGACCGGCGGTCGCGGATCGGCCCGGGCCCGTACCCAGTCGACGGGCGTGATCCGCCCGGGGGCGGCATCGGCGGCTCGGCGGGGCAAGGGTGCCGCTCCGGCGGCCGCCGCAGCGGTGGCTTCGACCGGCTCCAACCGACCGGCCGGTTCGAGCGGCGGCAAGGCCTCGGCGGCCACCGCCCGTCCGGCCTCGGGCTCCACCCGCCCGGGCGGTACCCGCCCTCCGCCGCGTCCTCGCAAGGGCAAGGGCAAGGGTGGAAAGGGCAAACGACGCTGACCTGGTGGAACCGGCGGTCCGCCCGCCTGCCCGTCCCGTAGTGGGATCGTGCTCCGAAGGTACCGGTCGCCCGGGTGTTGACAGGTAGCCTTGAGTGATGGCACTGGCCACGCCGGTCCCAGCCGAGGGCTCCACGCACCAATCCGGCGAATCGGCTGAGGGCTCCGCCCACGATCAGGAGTACTTCGCGGGCTCGTCGCTGCCTACCGCCGAGGCCGAGTTGCTGGTGCCGGTCATCCAAGCCTTTCTGCGGCGCCATCCGGGTGACGACACCTCGTTGATCGTGCGGGCGGCCGAGACGGCCACCGTGGCCCACGCCGGCCAGCTGCGGCGGTCCGGCGAGGCCTACGTCACCCACCCGATCGCCGTGGCCGGCATCGTGGCCGACCTGGGCCTCGACGCCCAGACCGTGGCCGCCGCCCTCCTCCACGACGCCGTCGAGGACACCGGAGTGACCACCGAGGTCATCGAGCGTGATTTCGGCGCCGCCGTGGCGCTGATCGTCGACGGCGTCACCAAGCTCGACCGGCTGCAGTTCGACTCGAAGGAGGCCCAGCAGGCAGCCACGGTGCGCAAGATGTTGGTGGCCATGGCCAACGACTGGCGGGTCCTCATCATCAAGTTGGCCGACCGGCTGCACAACATGAGGACGCTGGCGGTGATGCCGGAGTGGAAGCAGCGTCGGACCGCCCAGGAGACCCTGGACATCTATGCCCCGCTGGCCCATCGGCTGGGCATCCAGGAGGTCAAGTGGCAGCTGGAGGACCTGGCTTTCGCCACCCTCCACGCCAAGCGCTACGCCGAGATCGAGCAGATGGTGGCCAGCCGGGCCCCGCTGCGGGACGAGTTCCTGGCCCGGGTGCTGGTGTCGGTCCGGGAGCGGCTGGCCGCCTCCGGGGTGGCGGCCGAGGTGACCGGTCGACCCAAGCACCTCTGGAGCATCTACGAGAAGATGGTGGTCCGGGGCAAGGAGTTCGACGACCTCTACGACCTGGTGGGCATCCGGGTCATCGTCGAGGCGGAGAAGGACTGCTGGGCCGCTCTCGGGTCGATCCACGCCATCTGGCCCCCGGTGCAGGGCCGGTTCAAGGACTACATCAACTCGCCCAAGTTCAACCTCTACCAGTCCCTCCACACCACGGTGATCGGCCTCGACGGTAAGCCCATCGAGGTGCAGGTGCGCACCCACGAGATGCACCGCAGGGCCGAGTACGGGATCGCCGCGCACTGGGGCTACAAAGTGAGCCCGAGCCGGCCGGACCGGACCACCACCTCGCTGGCCAAGGGGGGCAAGGAGGCTGCCACCAAGACCCGCGGCGAGAAGGCCGCGGCCAAGGACGCCGCCAAGTCCCTGGTCGACGGGGTGAAGGACGGCGGCAAGGACAGCAGTAAGAAGGGGCCCTCGATGACCGCGGCCCAGCGGTCGGAGATGGCCGAGCGGGACCGGCGGGCCGAACGGCTCGCCCTGGCCAAGGAGACATCCTCGACCACGGCGGAGATCGAGTGGATGCAGCGCATCGTCGATTTCCAGAACGAGACCACCGATCCCATCGAGTTCCTCGAGGCACTGAAGCTGGACCTCGAGGAGGACGAGGTCTACGTCTTCACCCCGAAGGGCAAGGTCATCGCCCTGGCCGCCAACGCCACGCCGGTCGACTTCGCCTACTCCATCCACACCGAGGTCGGTCACCGGTGCATCGGGGCCAAGGTCAACGGCCGGTTGGTTCCCCTGGACACCCGGCTCAACTCGGCCGACACCGTCGAGATCTTCACGTCCAAGGCACCCACGGCCGGGCCCTCCCGCGACTGGCTGGGCATGGTCGCCTCCTCCCGGGCCCGTACCAAGATCCGCCAGTGGTTCTCGCGGGAACGCCGGGAGGACGCCATCGAGCTCGGGCGCGAGGAGCTGGTGAAGGAGCTGCGGCGCGAGGGCCTCCCGATCCAGAAGCTGGCCTCCGACCACACCCTGGCCGACGTGGCCACCGTGATGAACTACGCCGACCTCGACGCCCTCCACGCGGCCATCGGGGACAACCGGATCTCCGCCCGGGCGGTGGCCCAGCGGATCTTGCGCGACCTGCGCGGTGGCGTCTACGAGGAGCAGCTGCCGGTCACCGCCCGCCAGCAGCCCACCGCCCCCCGCCCGGGCCGGGGCTCGGCGGTGGGTGTCTACGTGGAGGGCCTGGACGACCTGATGGTCCGCCTGTCCCGGTGCTGCACGCCGGTGCCGGGCGACGAGATCGTCGGCTTCGTCACCCGGGGACGCGGGGTGTCGGTCCATCGGGCCGACTGCGCCAACTCCGCCTCGCTGGCCAGCCGGTCACGGGAACGGCTCATCGAGGTGGAGTGGGACCACCGGTCCTCGGGCGTGTTCGTGGCCACCATCGAGGTGGTGGCCATCGACCGTTCGAGGCTGCTCACCGACGTCACCAAAGTGGTCTCGGAGCACCATCTCAACATCGTCAGTGCCAATACCCAGACCGACTCCGACCGCATCAGCCGGATGCGCTTCGACGTCGAACTGGCCGACCCCGGTCATCTCGAATCGGTGCTCAATCTCATCCGCCACCTCGACGCGGTGTACGACGTGTACCGGATCCTCCCCGGCAAAAAGGGCTGAGCCACCATGCCCGACGAGACTGCGCCGGCGCGCGCCCCGAGTGGCACCCACGACGTCCTGTGGCCGGAGTCGACCCGATGGGAGTCGCTGTTGGCGGTCTTCGCCGGCCAGGTCGAACGGGCCGGGTACGGGCTGGCCCACACCCCGATCTTCGAGGACGTGCGGGTGTTCCGTCGGGGCATCGGCGAGGGCAGCGATGTGGTGGGCAAGGAGATGTACGAGTTCGTCGACCGCGGCGGGCGGACCCTGGCCCTGCGGCCCGAGGGGACGGCCCCGATGGTGCGGGCCTTCGTCCAGCACCGGCCGCCGCTGCCCTGGAAGGCCTGGTACGCCACTCCGGCTTTCCGCTACGAGCGGCCCCAGGCCGGGCGGTACCGCCAGCACCACCAGATCGGGGTGGAGGCCCTCGGCACCCCCGATCCGGACCTGGACGTCGAGGTGGTCTCGTTGGCCGACGGGTTCTTCCGCTCGGTGGGCCTGACCTCCTTCACCCTCCGGATCAACTCGATGGGCGACCAGGTGTGCCGGCCCGCCTATCTCGAGCGGCTGCGCGCCTTCCTGGACGAGCGCCGCGACAAGCTGTGTGCCGAGCACGGTGAACGGCTCGAGGCCAATCCGCTGCGGGCCCTGGACTGCAAGCGTCCCGAATGCCTGGCCGCCACCGCCGATGCCCCCGCCCTGGTCGACTACCTGTGCGAACCGTGCCGCCGGCACTTCGAACGGGTGGGTGCCGGCCTCTCGGCGCTAGGCGTGCCCTTCGTACTCGACCATCGGCTGGTCCGGGGGTTCGACTACTACACCCGTACCACCTTCGAGTTCGCCTCCGAGGCGCTCGAGACCGCCCAGAACGGCATCGGCGGCGGCGGCCGTTACGACGGGCTGGTGGAGATGCTGGGGGGTCCGCCGACACCGGGGATCGGCTTCGGCATCGGGATCGAGCGGCTGCTGATGGCGTGCGACGCCGAGGGCGTGTTCCCGGTCGACCCGGTGCCGCTGGACGCGTTCGTGGTCGACGTGACCGGTGGGGAGTCGGCCCGGGACCTGTCCGCCGACCTCCGCCGCCACGGGCTGCGGGTGGATCGGGCCTTCGACGAGCGGTCGATGAAGTCCCAGCTCAAATCGGCCGATCGTTCGGGCGCCCGGGTGGCGGTCATCGTGGGCCCCGACGAGCTGGAGGCCGGCACCGTGTCGCTGCGACCGCTCCGGGGCGCGGGAACCCAGCGCACCGTCCCCCGGTCCGAGGTGGCGGAGGAAGTGGCCCTGCTCGCCGGTCACCGGGACGTCGATCCTCCCTCTACTGTGTCCGAGGTCCCGTGATCGGGTCCCCACCCCGAAAGGACCACCCGTGACCGTCCCACTGTCGGCTTCCGAAGCCACCTCGATGCGCACCCGGCTGTGCGGCACCTTGGGCACGCCGGACGTGGGCACCACCGTCACCGTCTGCGGGTGGGTGGCCAAGCGCCGCGAGCACGGGGAGCACCTGGCCTTCGTCGATCTGCGCGACCACACGGGCATCGTCCAGTGCGTGATCCCCGGAACGGTCGACGTGCGCAGCGAGTTCGTCCTGGCCGTGCAGGGTGAGGTCCGGCCCCGGCCCGAGGGCACGGTCAACCCCGACCTCCCGACGGGTGAGGTGGAGCTCGGGGAGTGCACCGTCACCGTCCTGAACGGGGCCGAGCCGCCCCCGTTCGCCGTGGACGACCGGGCCGACGTCGACGAGGTGACCCGGCTCCGGTACCGGTACATCGACCTCCGCCGGCCCCGCATGCAGTCCAACCTCCGCCTGCGGTCCACGGTCAACGGAGCCCTGCGGGCGGCCATGACCCGCCAGGGGTTCGTCGAGGTCGAGACCCCCCTGCTGTGGGCACCGACCCCCGAGGGCGCCCGCGAGTTCGCCGTGCCCAGTCGGCTCAGCCCCGGTCGTTGCTACGTGCTGCCCCAGAGCCCCCAGCTGGCCAAGCAGCTGCTCATGGTGGCCGGCGTGGACCGCTACTTCCAGATCGCCCGCTGCCTGCGCGACGAGGACCTGCGGGCCGACCGCCAGTTCGAATTCTCCCAGCTGGACGTCGAGGCCTCCTTCGTCGGCCAGGAGGACGTGTTCGCCTTCGTGTCCGAGGCGGTGCTCGACGCCGCCGAGGCGGTGACCGGCGAGCGGCCGGGCGACATCCCGCGGATGACCTGGGCCGAGGCCATCGACCGCTACGGCACCGACAAGCCCGATCTCCGCTTCGGCATGGAGCTGATCGACCTGTCGGCCGTGTTCGAGGGCACCGGGGTCAAGGCGTTCGGCGCGCCGTGCGTGAAGGCGATCGTGCTCGAGGGGGGCGCAGCCCTGAGCCGGTCCCGGCTCGACGGGCTCACCGACCGGGCCCGCAAGCTCGGGGCCAAGGGGCTGGCCTGGTTCCGGGTCGCCCCGGCCGGCGAGGGTGCGCCGTCGACCCCCTCGGGTCTCGCCCTCGACTCCCCGCTCGACCGGTTCCTCTCCGACCAGGAGCGGGCCGGGCTGCTGTCGTCCACCAGGGCGGCGGCCGGCGACCTGATTCTGGTGGTGGCCGACGAGCACCGGCTGGCCTGCACCGTGCTCGGGCATCTGCGGCTCGACCTCGGCGGGCGACCGGTATCCGAGGGCCCCTTCCGGTATCTGTGGGTGGTCGACTTCCCCCTGTTCGACGGGGTGGACGACGCCGGCCGCCCGATCGCCGCCCATCACCCGTTCACCATGCCCCATCCCGAAGACCTCGACCGACTCGAGAGCGATCCGGCGTCGGTGCGGTCGCAGGCCTATGACCTGGTCCTCAACGGCTGGGAGTTGGGCTCGGGCAGCGTGCGGATCCACCGGGACGACATCCAGAGCCGGGTCTTCTCGGTGCTCGGCATCGGGCACGAGGAGGCCGAGTCGCGTTTCGGGTTCCTGCTCGGGGCCTTCCGCTTCGGCGCCCCGCCCCACGCCGGCTTCGCCATCGGCATCGACCGTCTGGTGGCCATCTTCGCCGGCGAGGACAGCATCCGTGAGGTGATCGCCTTCCCGAAGACCCAGTCGGGGTCGGACCCGATGACCGGCGCGCCCAAGGAGCTGGCCCCGGGGATCCTCACCGAACTGGGGCTCCGGCCCCTGCCGCCGCCGGACTGAACGGCGCATCGTGGCCGGTGAGGACCTGTTTTCCGGGGCGGCCGAGGAGCGCCTGGCCACGCGGGCCCCGCTGGCCGCCCGCCTCCGGCCCCGCACCCTCGACGAGATCATCGGCCAGCAGCACCTGGTCGGCCCGGGGGCGCCGCTCCGGGCCCTGATCGAGGCCGACCGGTTGACCTCGGCCATCCTGTGGGGTCCGCCCGGCACCGGCAAGACCACACTGGCCTCGGTGGTGGCCACGGCCACGGCCAAGCACTTCGTGCCCCTCTCCGCGGTCACCGCCGGGGTGAAGGACGTGCGGGAGGTGGTCGAAGGCGCCCGCCGGCTCCTCGGGGAGCAGGGCCGGGGGACCATCCTCTTCCTCGACGAGGTGCACCGCTTCAACCGCGCCCAACAGGACGCGCTGCTCCCCTCGGTGGAGGAGGGCCTGCTGGTGCTCATCGGGGCCACCACGGAGAACCCGTTCTTCGAGGTCAATGCACCCCTGCTGTCGCGGTCCACCCTGTGGCGGCTCGAGCCGCTCTCCCTCGACGAGCTGCGTGAGGTGGTGGCCCGGGGGCTCGAGGCCGAGGGCGCGGCGGCCGAGCCCGACGCGGTGTCGGCGCTCATCGGCCTGGCCGACGGCGATGCCCGGGCCGCGCTCATGACTCTCGAGGTGGCCATCGCCCTGGCCGGCGACCAGCCGGTGACCCTCGCCATCGTGGAGCGGGCCCGCCACTCGCGTCTCCACCACTACGGCGAGGACGACCACTACGACCAGGTCAGCGCCTTCATCAAGTCGATCCGGGGATCGGATCCCGATGCCGGCCTCTACTGGCTGGCCCGGATGCTCGAGTCGGGGGAGGACGCCCGGTTCATCGCCCGGCGACTGGTGATCCTGGCCAGCGAGGACGTGGGGGAGGCCGATCCCCTGGCCCTGGTGGTGGCCGATGCCGCCGCCCGGGCCGTCGAGTTCGTCGGACTCCCCGAGGCGCAGCTCAACCTGGCTCAGGCCGTGGTCCATCTGGCCTGTGCCCCGAAGTCGAATCGGGTGACGGTGGCCCTGGGCCGGGCCAAGGTCGACGTGGCCGAGGGTCCCCGGGGCGACGTCCCCGGCTCATCTGCGCGACGCCCACTACCGCAGCGCCTCGTCCATCGGGCACGGTGCGGGCTACGTCTACCCCCACGACGAGCCCGACGGCTGGGCCGACCAGCAGTACCGTCCGGCCGCCCTCCGCGGCCACCGCTACTACGAGCCGAGCGACCGCGGCCATGAGGTGGCGGTGGGGGAGCGCCTCCGGCGACTGTGGGGCACCGGGGACGACGCCGGAGCCCCGGGGGACGACGCCGGAGGACCAGCCGACGGGGCACCGGAAGACGACACCGCCGACCCCGATGACGGACCCGGCGGCCCGGAAGGAGACCGATCGGTCAGGCCCGAACCATGAGGCCGGGCCGTTGAGTGCAGCGCCATGAGGGAGACTGGGGAGATGAGCCAGTCTGCGGCACGACCCTCCCGTCTGACCCCATCACGCCGATTCACGGTCCGGCGGGGGGAGCGGTGCTGCTCGGTGCCGTCATCCTCACCGCCGCGTCCACGGTGGTGGCAGGCGGCGCCGGGGCCGTCTCGGGCCCAGGCAGCGGACTGCCGGGTGGACGGGTCCGCCTCCCCGGCTCGGTCCCGTCCCTCCCGGTGGGTGCCCAGGTGCTCGGCCCCTCGTCGCCCACCACCGAGGTGCAAGCCGACGTGTCGTTGGAGCCCCGCGATCCCGCCGCCCTGGCCTCATTCGCCACCGCCGTGTCGACCCCCGGCTCTCCCCAGTACCACCAGTACCTGGCGCCCGGGCAGTTCGCCACCACCTTCGGGCCCACGGCGCAGACGGTGGCCGCCACCCGGCAGTGGTTGGCTTCGGCCGGGCTGCAGGTCGGGTCCACCTCGGCCAACCGGCTGTTGATCCCGGTGTCGGGCTCGGTCGCCACCATGGAGCAGGCCTTCGCGGTGCCCCTGGTGCAGACCCGGTTGCGGAGCGGGAGGCTGGCCCGGACCCGGACGGCGAACCCGGAGGTCCCGACGGATCTCGCCAGCGTGGTCGGAGGCGTCATCGGTCTCAGCACCGTTGCCCTGGCGCATCCCCAGATCGTGCCCGGATCCGCCACGCCCACCACCGGTTCGACCGGTGGGGCCCCGACCTCGGCGGCCCAGCCGGTCACTCCGTCGCCCCGGGCGTCGGTGACCGGCCACGTCGGCCCGACCGCCTGTCCGGAGGCCGCGTCCGTGAGTGCCGACTTCAGCGCCTGGACGGCGAACCAGCTGGCGTCGGCCTACGGCTTCTCGACCCTCTACGGCCAGGGCCGGGTGGCGGCCGGCCAGCAGGTGGCCATCTACGAGTTGGAGCCCTATACCCCGAGCGACATCCTGGCCTACGAGTCGTGCTACGGGCTGAGCGTGCCGGTCTCGCAGGTGAGCGTGGACGGGGGCGCGGCCGGCGGACAGCAGGGGGAGGCCGCCCTCGATATCGAGGTGGTAGCCGGACTGGCCCCGTCCTCTTCCATCGTCGTCTTCTCCGGACCCAATGACGGAGGCAGCGGTCCCATCGACACCTACACCCGGATGGTCGACGACGACACCGCCCGGGTCCTCTCCACCAGTTGGGGGCAGTGCGAGGGAAACGGAGGGATCGACCCCGTCGAGCAGGCGGCGGAGACGACGCTGTTCGAGCAGGCGGCCACCCAGGGGCAGACCGTGTTCGCCGCCTCCGGGGACTCCGGCTCGACCGACTGCTATGACCCGGCCGTTGGCGACACCAACAGCCAGATCTCGGTCGATGACCCGGCCGACCAACCCGATGTCACCGGGACGGGAGGGACCTCGCTGACCAGTGACAGCACCCCACCCGTCGAGTCGGTGTGGAACGACAGTTCGGGCGCGGGTGGGGGCGGGGTGTCGAAGGACTTCGCCGCACCGTCGTGGCAGACCGGTCCGGGCGTGGTCAACAGCGCCACCGTGGACACCTGCGGCACCGCCCACAACCAGCAGTGCCGGGAAGTCCCGGATGTCTCGGCGTCGGCCGACCCGGCCCACGGGAACATCATCTTCTTCTCCGGCCGGTGGGAACCGGTCGGCGGCACCAGCGCAGCGGCGCCGTTGTGGGCCGCCCTCGCCGCGGTGGGCAACCAGGGGTGCGGCACGGCGGCCGGGCTGATCAATCCCGCCCTCTATACCGCCGGCTCGGCCGGCACGACACCCTTCAACGACATCACCAGCGGCAACAACAGCATCTTCGACCCACCGCCGGGTTCGGGTCCCTATCCGGCCACCGCCCACTACGACCTGGCCAGCGGCTGGGGCTCCCCGATCGGTGGCGACCTGCTGCCGGTGTTCGCGGGGTCGACCTCCGGCTGTCCCGCCCTCACCGGACTGAGCAGCGGGTCCGGTCCGGCGATCGGGGGCCAGACCGTGGTCATCAGTGGCAACGGGTTCGGCACTGCGGCACCCACGGTCCAGTTCGGACGACTGGCGGCCACGGTCACAGCCCACACCCCCACGTCGGTGACCGTGGTGACCCCGGACGCCGGCACCGGACAGCAGGTGGGGGTCACTGTCACCAGCCCCGCCGGTCCGAGCGCCGGCACCTCTCCGGTGGTTTCGGCCGGGAGCTACACCTTCGTGTCGCCCCAGGTCACCAGCGTCTCCCCCGGGAAGGGTTCGACCGCCGGCGGTGGATTCGTGACTGTGTCCGGGTCGGACTTCTCGGGCGCCTCGTCGGTCCGCTTCGGCTCCACGGCCGCTCCGGCCATCACCGTCCTCTCGCCGACGACGTTGACCGCGCAGGTCCCGCCGGGGCCGGCCGGCGGCGCCACCGTGGATGTCACCGTGTCCGGTCCGGACGGCGCCAGCCCGGTCGTGTCGGCCGACCGCTACACCTACGCCCTGGCCGCCTACTGGTTGGTGGCCTCCGACGGCGGCATCTTCAACTTCGGGCCTGCCACCTTCTTCGGATCCACCGGCGGCCTGGCGCTCAGCAAGCCGGTGGTGGGCATGGCGTCGACGGCGGACGATCAGCGGCTACTGGCTGGTCGCCGCGGACGGCGGCATCTTCGCCTTCGGCGACGCCGCCTTCCACGGATCCACCGGCGGCATCGCCCTCAACCAACCCATCGTGGGCATGGCCTCCACCCCGGACGGCGGGGGCTACTGGCTGGTCGCGTCGGACGGCGGCATCTTCACCTTCGGCGACGCCCAGTTCTACGGGTCCACCGGCAACATCGCCCTCAACCGGCCGATCGTGGGCATGGCCGCCACGCCGGACGGCAAGGGCTACTGGCTGGTCGCCTCCGACGGCGGCATCTTCGCCTTCGGCGACGCCGCCTTCCACGGGTCCACCGGTAACATCGCCCTCAACCGGCCCATCGTGGGCATGGCCGCCACCCCGGACGGCAAGGGCTACTGGCTGGTCGCCTCCGACGGCGGCATCTTCGCCTTCGGCGACGCCGCCTTCCACGGGTCCACCGGCAACATCGCCCTCAACCGGCCCATCGTGGGCATGGCCGGGTCGCTGGACGGGCAGGGCTACTGGCTGGTCGCCTCGGATGGCGGCATCTTCTCCTTCGGTGACGCCCGGTTCCTCGGCTCGACCGGCAACATCGCCCTCAACCGGCCCATCGTGGGCATGGCGGGCACCTAGCCGGCAGTCCCTACCATCTAAGCTGCCGGGATCATGTCCGCCGGAGAGATCGCCGTGCTCGTGGCCAGCGTCGTCTGTCTGGTCGCCGTCATCGGGTTGCTCGTCGCCCTGGGGTCTTTGCGGCGCGAGACCAGGGCTCTCGCCACCCTCGCCGATCAACTGCGCCGACAGACGGTGCCCCTGGTCACCGATGCCCACCGGGTGGTCGATCAGGCGGCCACCGAGATGGAGCGGGTCGGCGCGGTGCTCGACTCCACCGAGTCGGTGCACGCCACCGTCGACTCGGCGTCGAAGCTGGCCTATCGGGCCTTCGCCAATCCGGTGGTGAAAGTGCTGGCGGTGAGGGCCGGGGCGGCCACCGGCATCCGCCGTTTGGCCACCGGTCCCGGCCCGGCCCCGCGCCACGGCAACGGCGGTCCCGGAGACGACGCCCTCGGCCACGGAAACGGCCGTCGTTAGCCCATGGCCAAACGGACTTTCTGGCTGGTCACCGGGGTGGCCATCGGCACCGGATCGACGCTGTGGGCGGAGCGCAAGGTCCGGCGCACGGTCCAACAGGCCGCGGCGCGGCTGCAACCGGACGCCTTGGTGGTGGAAGTGGGCCGGTCGGCCCGCCAGGTGGCCGAGAGCGCCGGGGACCGGGTCCGCGAGGCGGTGTGGTCCGGACGCGACGAGATGGAGCGGCACGAGGAGGAGCTCTGGGCCGAGCTCGCCTCGCGGGGCGTCGAGACGGCCCGCACCCCGTCGCCCGATCACCAGGAGCGGGGTGGCCGCCGGCGGGGCTTCGGGAGGAACTCCCTGCGTCCCCTGACCCGTGCCGAGACCCGACCGGCCGGCGGGTCACCTCGATGAGCACCGCATCGGGAACCGATGCCGACCAGCTGCGCGCCGCGTTCACCCAGTTCTTCATCGAGCGGGGGCACGTTCCGGTACCGTCGGCCCCGCTGATCCCCCAGGACCCATCGGTCCTGTTCACCATCGCCGGCATGGTGCCGTTCAAGCCCTTCTTCCTCGGCAATGAGACACCGCCCTGGAAGCGGGCGACCTCGGTGCAGAAGTGCTTCCGGACCGTCGACATCGACATCGTGGGCACCACCCAGCGCCACTGCACGTTCTTCGAGATGCTCGGGAACTTCAGCTTCGGCGACTACTTCAAGGCGGACGCCATCCCCTTCGCCTGGGAGTTGGTGACCGAGTGTGCTGGGTATCGACGGCGACCGGATGTGGATCACCGTGTACGAGAGCGATGACGAGGCCGAGCAGATCTGGCGCGACGTGGTCGGCGTGCCCGCGGCGCGCATCCAGCGATTGGGGGACGACAACTTCTGGAAGATGGGCGACACCGGACCCTGCGGCCCCAGCTCGGAGCTGTTCTTCGACAAGGGTCCGGCCTACGGGGGCGACGGGGGACCGGCCTTCGGCGGCTCGGAGCGGTTCGTCGAGATCTGGAACCTGGTCTTCATGCAGTACAACCGCAATGCCGACGGCTCCATCGACGATCTCCCCCGCCCGAGCATCGACACCGGAGCCGGCCTCGAACGCATCCTCCCGGTACTGCAGGGCGTGGACTCCATCTTCGCCACCGACCTGTTCGTGCCCATGATCGAGACGGCCCAGTCGATCACCGGTCGCACCTACGGCCAGGACGAGCAGGTGGACACCGGGCTCCGGATCCTGGCCGACCACGGCCGGGCCATGTCGATGCTGGTGGCCGACGGGGTGCTCCCGGCCAATGAGGGCCGGGGCTACGTGCTGCGCCGGGTCATCCGTCGGGCGGTGCGCCGGGCCCGCCAGCTCGGTTTCGACGGCACGTTCACGCCCCGGCTGGTCGATGCGGCCGTGGGCATTCTCGGGGCCGCCTACCCGACCGTGGCCGAACAGCACCACCTGATCTCCGAGGTGGTCGCCCGCGAGGAGGAGGGGTTCCTCCGGACCCTGGCCACCGGGTCGACCATCCTCGAGGAGCAGCTGGCGTCGGGGGCCACCTCGGTCTCGGGGGACCTGGCCTTCCGGCTACACGACACCTACGGGTTCCCGGTGGAGTTGACCGTCGAGATCGCCGAGGAGGCGGGGGTGTCCGTCGACCTCCAGGCGTTCGAGGCGGCCATGGACCGGCAGCGCAGCCAGGCCCGGGCCGCAGCCCGGGCCGGCAAGGCGGTGGCCGACGAGCACACCTACCGGTCGGTGCTCGACACCGAGGGTCAGACGGTCTTCGTGGGTCAGCGACCCGACGGGTACTCGGCCCCGGCCCGGGTGGTGGCGGTGCTGACCGACCTCGATCCCGACCGGGCCGATCAGGTGGAGATCTTCCTCGACCGCACCCCGTTCTACGCCGAGGGGGGCGGGCAGGTGGGCGACACCGGCACCATCGTGACGGAGACGGGGACCGCCCTCGTCTACGACACGGTCTCGGCGCTCCCCGGGCTCACCTCCCACCGGGCCCGGGTCAGCGGCGAGATCTTCACCGGGCAGGACGCCCTGGCCACCATCGACGGGGTGCGCCGTGACGCGCTGCGCCGCAACCACACCGGCACCCACCTGCTCCATGCCGCCCTCCGTACCGTCCTCGGCGACCACGTGCGCCAGCAGAGCTCGCTCGTGGCCCCCGATCACCTGCGGTTCGATTTCAGCCACCACGGCCCGATGACGCCCGAGGAGCTGCAGGCGGTGGTGGCCATGGCCAATGCCGACGTGTTGACCGACGCCGACGTCATCGTGGAGGAGACCAGCCTGGCCCAGGCCGAGGCCATGGGCGCGCTGGCCTTCTTCGGGGACAAGTACGGCGAGCAGGTCCGGGTGGTGCGGGCGGGCGAGCACTCCCTCGAGCTGTGCGGAGGCACCCACGTGCGGGCCCTCGGGATGATCGGCCCGATCACCGTGGTGTCCGAGTCGTCCATCGGCTCCAACAAGCGGAGGATCGAGGCGGTGACCGGGACCAGCGCCCTGGACCGCATCGTGGCCCGCGAGGGGCTGTTGGACGAGGCGGCGGCGCTGCTGCGGACCGAGCCCGAGCACGTCGCCGTGGCGATCGAGCGGCTCCTCGAACGTCAGCGGGCGGCCGAGCGGGCGCTGGAGCAGGCCCAGAGCCGCGAGCTGCAGGCCGAGGCCCAGGCCCTGGCGGCCACGGCGATCGGCGGGGTGGTGGTGGCCCGCCGCGACGGCCTCGAGCCCGATGCGCTCCGCGATCTGGCTCAGGCCGCCCGGGTCGCCTCCGGGCTGCGGGCCGTGGTGCTCGGCGGAAGCCCGGACGGTACCCGGGCCAATCTGGCTGTGTCCGCCCCCCGCCCCGGGGCCGATGCCGACCGGGCGGTGCACGCCGGAGAACTGGTCAAGCAGATCGCTCCGTTGCTCGGCGGTGGCGGCGGAGGATCGCCCGAGATGGCCGTGGCCGGAGGCAAGGACCCGGGCGGTATCGACCGGGCCCTGGACGAAGCGCGACGCCTGCTGATCGGTGGCTGATCGGTGACGGAAGGGAACGTACCCCCCCGGCGGGGACGGGCCGTCGGCATCGACCTCGGAACCCGTCGGATCGGCGTGGCGGTCACCGACTCGGGGGGGACCATGGCTCTGCCCCGGACCACGCTGGTGCGGGGCAAGGACATCGACGGTGACCGGCGGCGCCTGGTCGAACTGATCGTCGAGGAGGAAGCGGTGGTGGTGGTGATCGGGCTGCCCTTGTCGCTCGACGGCTCCCGGGGCCGGGCGGCGTTGGCGGCGGAGGCCGAAGCCGAAGCGCTCCGGGGCCCGTTGCGCGAGCGCGGGGTCGAGGTCGAGCTGTTCGACGAGCGACTGACCACGGTCAGCGCCCATCAGGCGCTCGCCGCCGGGGGCAACGACAGCCGGGCCCGACGCACGATGGTCGACCAGGCGGCCGCCACGGTGATGCTGTCGGCGTGGCTCGACCGCGCCGGGGCCCGACCGTGAGCACGACCGACCCTCCTGACGAGCCCGACCTGCCCGACCTGCCGCCGGGGCCCGGGGATGCGGGCCGCGCCGACGGGGGCAGCGTGGTGGCGGCCACCTCGGCCACCTCGGCCACCTCGGCCGCCGGGACGCCGGCGGCGGATCCCCCTACCGACGGGACGACGGGAACCGAGCCGGAGGACGGGGAGCCGGAGGACGAGGAGCCGGCCCGGCGCCACCATCCGTGGCGGATCGCCGGGCTGGTCTTCGTGCTCATCGGGGTGCTGGTCGTCGTCGGTGGCTACTTGTGGATCAGCCGGGAGGCCGACCCCCCGGGACCGCGGGGCGCCCAGGTCATCGTGGCCGTGCGCCCCGGGACCGGAATCGACCAGTTGGCGTCGTCCCTGCAGGCGAAGGGCGTCATCGGCAGCACGCTGGCCTACCGCATCTGGAGTCAGGTCCACAGCATCCCGGCCGTGCAGTCCGGCTCGTACGCGTTCAACCGCAACGACAGTTTCGCCGATGCCAACCGGGTCATCGCCGCTGGGCCCAACGTGTTCCCCCTGGACATCCCGCCCGGGTTCACCGTGTCCGAGGTCGCCGCCCGGGTGGGCCAGCTCCCCGGGCATCAGCAGGCGGCCTTCGCCGCGTTGGCCGACGGGGGGACGCTGCATTCACCGTGGCAACCCGTCGGTGTCACCAGCCTCGATGGGCTCCTGGGCACCGGCGTCTACGTGGTGGTGCCGGGAGAGACCGACACCGATCTGCTCACCTCCATGATCGACCGGTTCGACAACCAGGCGAACGCCCTCGGGGTGACTTCCGGGTCCGCCGCGCTCGGGCTGACCCCCTACCAGCTGATCACCGTGGCCTCCATCGTCCAGAAGGAGGGAGTCATCGAGCGGAACCTCGGCCCGGTGGCCCGGGTCATCCTCAACCGACTCCAAGCCGACATGCCGCTCCAGATGGACTCCACCGTGCTGTACGCCCTGGGCCGGGACGGCGGCCTGGTCACCTCCAAGGACCTCCAGACCCAGACCCCCTACAACACCTACCTCAACACGGGCCTCACCCCCACGCCCATCTGCTTCCCGTCCCTGCCGTCGTTGAAGGCCGCCCTCCACCCGCCGGCCGGGTCGTGGTTGTACTTCGTGTTGGTCAAGGCCGACGGCACCGAGGCCTTCGCCGACACGCTCGCCGAGCAGGAGGCCAACGAAGCCCTGGCCAAGCAACGCGGGCTGCCCTGATGGCCCTCTCCGCCGCCACGGCCGTGGTCGGCGTCATCGGGGACCCGGTGGCCCATTCGCTCTCTCCTCGCCTGCACAACCGGGCCTTCGCCGAGATGGGCCTGGACTGGGTTTCGGTGGGCTTCCGAGTGGTGGCCGGGAGGGCGGGCGAGGCCCTGGTCGGCGCCGCCGCGCTGGGGGTGCGGGGGCTCTCGGTCACCATGCCCCACAAGGACGACGTGGCCGCCCTGGTCGACCGTCGATCGCCCCTGGCCGAACGGCTGGGCGCGGTCAACTGTGTGGTGTTCGACGAGGCCGGGACGTTCGGGGACAGCACCGACGGCCCCGGTCTGGTGGCCGCCCTCCGCCGGGGGGACCGCTTCGACCCGGTCGGGCGCCGTTGTCTGGTGGTGGGCGCCGGTGGTGCGGCCCGGGCGGTGATCCTGGCCTTGGCCGGGGCCGGGGCCGGCGAGGTAGTGGTGGTCAACCGGACGGCCTCCCGGGGAGCGGCGGCGGCCGGACTGGCCGGCGCCGTCGGTCGGGTGGGGGTGGACGAGGACGCCCGGGACTGCGAGCTGGTGGTCAACGCCACCCCGCTGGGCATGGACGGAGCAGGGGTCGGGGACGGGCCCTGGCCAATCGATCCGGGGCTGTTGGCCGCCGGCCAGCTGGTGGTGGACCTCGTCTACCACCCCGAAGTGACCTCCTGGATGGCCGCCGCTCGCCAACGGGGAGCCGACGTCGCCAACGGCCTCGGGATGCTGGTGCACCAGGCTGCACTGCAGATCGAGACCTGGACCGGGGCCGAGGCGCCGGTGGAGGCCATGTGGCAGGCGGTCAGCGAACGGGGCCGGGCGGATGACCCGGGATAGGCCCGAGCGCGGGAACCGCCCCGGCACGGACGGGTAACCTGGGCGACCGGAGCTCCTTGGTGAACTACGCCCCAGCTACAGCCGCCGTTCGGCCGAGGCACGTATCTGCCCGATTCGACCTTCTCCTGGTGGGCACCGCGCTCCTCCTGGCCCTGACCGGCGTGGTGATGATCTACTCGGCGACCCGGAGCAAGCAGGCGCTGGCCGGCGAGGATCCCCAGTACTACCTCAAGCGGCAACTGGCCTATGTCTTCATCGGCGTGGTGGTCATGGTCGCCCTGGCCCTGTTCGACTACCGCCGGCTCGAACAGTTCAGCACCGTCCTCTACGTGGGAATCGTGCTCGCCCTGGTGGCCGTGCTCTCCCCGTTCGGGTCCGCGGCCCTGGGCTCGGCCCGGTGGTTCGTCCTCGGGCCGCTGCAGCTGCAACCGTCCGAGTTCGCCACGCTGGTGCTGATCATCGCCATCGCCACCTACTGCTCGCGAAGACCCGAGGGGCTGGACTTCCGGGACCTGGTGCGCATGGTGTTGATGTCCGCCCTCCCCATCCTGTTGGTGATCAAGCAACCCGACCTGGGCACCGCCATCGTCATGGCGGTCATCTTGATGCTGATGCTGGCCGTTGCCGGCATGCCCGGCCGCTACCTGCTTTTCCTCATTGCCGGGTCGATCCTGCTGGTGCTCTTCGCCCTCAAGTTCGGGCTGCTGGCCCAGTACCAGATCGAGCGCCTGACCAGTTTCATCTCGCCCAACGGGGCGAGCCAGGCCGCCACCTACAACGTGACCCAGGCCAAGGATGCCATCGCCGTGGGGGGGATCTTCGGCCAGGGGATGTTCCACGGGGCGCTGACCAATCTGGCCTACGTGCCGGAGCAGCAGACCGACTTCATCTTCTCCGCCGTCGGCGAGCAGCTCGGCTTCGTGGGCGCCGGGGTGCTGCTGCTGGCCTACGGGATCGTGGCCTGGCGAGTGTTGCGCACCGCCCAGATGGCCCGGGACAACTACGGGCGCCTGATCTGCACGGGGATCTTCGCCCTCCTGGTGTTCTCGGTGTTCGAGAACGTGGGCATGAACATGGGCATCATGCCGGTGACCGGGATCCCGCTGCCGTTCCTCTCCTACGGCGGCTCGGCCACCATCGGGTTCTTCGCCGCCATCGGACTGGCCGTCAGCGTCCACACCCGGAGCATGCGATGACCGATCCGGCCGCAGGACAGGTGGAGCTCCCGGTGCCGCCAGAGCCGGCTGGGCCGGACGGGTCAGACGGGTCGGTCGCGGACCAACTCGAGCCGGACGGGACGGTGCCGGACAGGGACGGTGCCGGACGAGGCGGTGCCGGACGAGGCGACTCCGGCTGGGACGGCACCGGACGGAGCGGTGGTGGAGGGAGCGCGGATCCTGATGATGGAGGACCAGACGATCCAGAGGGTCCGGCAGATCCGAACGATCCGGTGGACGTGGAACAGGTGGACCAGTCGATCGGCACCGGGGCGGGGCCGGCCGCCCCGATGGCCGACTTCCGGATGGCCCTGGTCTCGTCGGTCACCATGGACCTGCCCAGCCAGCACCCGACGGTCCTGCTGCGTGAGCTCGAGTCACCCCGACGTCAGATCTCCTTCTCGATCGGGCTTCCGGACGCAGTGACCCTCGCCCACGCCCTGCGCAGGATCCCCACTCCTCGGCCGCTGACCCACGAGCTCGTATCCGGCATCCTGCAGGGGTTCGACATCGACGTGGTCGCCGTCCGGCTGGTCGGACGGACGGGCTCGATCTACTTCGCCGAACTCGACCTGCGCGGGCGGACCGGCCGCTCGGTGCTGTCGGCCCGGCCGTCGGATGCCCTCACCCTGGCCCTGCTCCAACCGGTACCCGCCCCCATCCTGATCGACGTCCGGTTGCTCGAGGATGCCGGGGACGTCCCTCCTCCGGGCTGACGGCCGCCCGCCGAGCCCCCGCCGGTGGCTGGGCGGGGTTCAGGTCCCGTTGAGCAGGCGCCGCCGCCGTTCCTCGCCCTGGGCGAACGCCGCCTCGTCGGCCCCGTCCACCGCCGCGCCGCCCTCGTCGGAGATGCGCATGAGGAGGGCGATCAGGACGTAGCTGGCGATCAGGGCGGAGCCGCCGTAGGAGACGAAGGGGAGGGTGATCCCGGTGAGGGGGAGCAGCCGGACGATCCCGCCGATGATGAAGAAGGCCTGGAACCCGATGATCAGGGTCAGGCCGACCGCAGTGAGCTTGGCGAACTCCGACCTGGCCGTCTGGGCGATCCGCAGCCCGGCCCCGGCCAGCAGCAGGAAGGCCACCACGACCATGGTGGAGCCGAGCAGCCCCATCTCCTCGCCGATGACGGCGAAGATGAAGTCGGTCTGGGGCACCGGGATGTCGTAGGCCCCAGAGCCGAGCCCGAGGCCCGATCCGCCGATGCCCCCGCTGCCGAGGGCGTACCACGACTCGACCAGCTGCCGGCCGGAGCCGTTGGCCAGGGGCCACGGGTTGAGCCAGTCCTGCACCCGTACATGGGTCTGGTTGAAGTACCGGGCGGAGAAGAAGGCCCCGGCGGCGAAGAGGACGATGCCGAGCACCAGGTAGCCGGTGCGCCCGGTGGTCACCCACAGCATGGCGATGAACAGAGTGAACAGCAGGGCCGAGAAGCCGATGTCGTGCTCGAGGCTCATCACGCCGATGGCGAACAGCCAGGCCAGCGCGATGGTGGCCAACGGCCGGGGATCGATGACCAGCCGGTTGCCGAAGCGGGCGGTGGGAATGGTCAGCAGCTCCCGCTTCTCGGCGAAGTAGGAGGCGAAGAAGATGCAGATGACGATCATGCCGATCTCCACCGGCTGGAACTCGAACGACCCGACCTGCACCCAGAGCCGGGCGCCGCCGATGTCGGCGCCGAAGTGGGGGACCAGCGGCAGCAGCAGCAGGATCACCCCGAGGGCCAGCAGCAGGTAGCGGTACCGGTCGAGGTCCCGGGACCGGCGGACCACGGCCAGCGTGATCACGTAGACGGCCACCCCGCCCGCCGTCCAGGCCGCCTGCAGCGGGGCGTAGTTGGTGGCTTTGGCCAGATCGATCCGGAGGATCATCACGTAGCCGAGGCCGTTGAGCAGGAAGGCGATGGGAAGGACGACCGGGTGGGCCCGGGGGACGAAGATCCGGTTGGCGATGTGGGCCACCGCCCCGAGGGCCAGGATGGCCGCCATCAGGGGGATCACGTCGTTGGGGATGTGTGAGGTGTTCCCGAGGATCATCAGGGTGTAGGCGGCGACGATGATGACCGAGGCCGCCACGAGGAGCCCCAACTCGGTTCGGCGGCGCGCCTTGAAGGCCCGGTGGGGACGTGTGTTCGCCGGGGCATCCAGGGTCGTCGACGTCACCCGACGAGCCTATCGGTGCCGGTCTGGCGACAGGTGGAGCCATGGACGACATGACCGGTACCATGCGGCAATGGACGATCGGCGATGAGCGGCACGCCGTGACGGACCCGGTCTCGGCAGGTCCGGGCCCGACGGCGACGGTGGAGACCGAGAGCCGGCGGGACCCGGTCGGGCGGCGTGCCGACCGGATCTGGCCGGCCGATGCCGCGGAGAGGCCGGGGGCACCAGGAGGGCCGGGGGTGCCGGGGTTCACTGGGGTTGGCCCTGGTCAGGAGGGGTCAGTCGATCCGTTTGAGCGCGACGACCGGTTCATCAACCGCGAGCTCTCGTGGCTGGAGTTCGGGGCCCGGTTGTTGGACCTGGCCTCGGACAACCGGGTGCCGCTGGTCGAACGGCTCAAATTCCTGGCCATCTTCTCCGAGGGTCTCGACGAGTTCTTCCAGGTGCGGGTGGCCGGGCTCGAGGACCAGGTGGCGGCGGGCCTGCGCACCCGGTCTCCCGACGGGCTGCAGCCCGGCCCAACAGCTGGAGGCCATCACCGCCCGGGCCACCGACCTGGTCGAGTGGCAGAGCCGGATCTTCCTCGAGCAGGTGACACCGGCGCTGCGGGAGGCCGGCGTCCTCATCGCCGACTGGCACACCCTCGACGAGCCCGACCGATTGCACCTGGCCGAGGTCTTCGGGCGGCAGATCTTCCCCATCCTCACCCCCCTGGCCGTCGACCAGGGCCACCCGTTCCCCTACATCTCCAATCTCTCCCTCAACCTGGTGGTGAGGGTCGAGAACCCCGCCACGGGGGAGGCCAGGATCGCCCGGGTCAAGGTCCCACCGGTCATTCCCCGCCTGGTCGCGCTGCCGGACCGGCGCCGGTTGGTACCGGTGGAGCAGGTGATCGCCGCCCACCTGGACAGCATCTTCCCGGCGATGACCATCACCGAGCACCATGCTTTCCGGGTCACCCGGAACGCCGATCTGTCGGTGGAGGAGGACGACGCCGAGGACCTGTTGGCCGCCGTCGAGCTCGAGTTGCACCGCCGGCGGTTCGGCCAGGCGGTCCGGCTCGAGGTGGCCGCCGGAATCTCCACCGACCTGCTGGACCTGTTGATCGGTGCCGTCGACATCCCCGAGCACAACGTCTACCTGTTCGACGTCCCCCTCGACCTCAACGGGTTGCGGTCCTTGCCCGACAGCGACCTGCCCGAGCTCGCCGGACCCGGCTGGTCACCGGTCGCTCCCGGTGGGCTGGGCGCCGGGCCGGACATCTTCGCCGACCTGGCCCGGGGCGACGTGCTGGTCCACCATCCCTACGAGTCCTTCGCCGCCTCGGTCGAGGCGTTCATCGCCGCCGCCGCCGACGACCCCGAGGTGCTCGCCATCAAGCAGACCCTCTACCGGACCGGCATCGACAGCCCGGTGGTGGCGGCGCTGATCCGTGCCTCGGAGGCGGGCAAACAGGTCACCGCGGTGGTCGAGCTCCAGGCCCGCTTCGATGAGCAGGCCAACATCGCCTGGGCCCGGGCGCTCGAAGAGGCCGGCGTCCAGGTCATCTACGGGTTGGTGAGGCTCAAGACCCACGCCAAGATCTCCCTGGTGGTGCGTAAGGAGGGCGACGGGATCCGGCGGTACTGCCACATCGGGAGTGGCAACTACAACTCCCACACCGCCCGGACCTATGAGGACGTCGGTCTGCTGACGGCCGACCCCGAGGTCGGGGCCGACGTGAGTGAGCTGTTCAACCTGCTGTCGGGCTCCGGTGAGACGCCCACCCTGCGCCGGCTCGTCCTCTCGCCGGTGTCGTCCCGGTCCCACCTGATCGAGGCCATCGAGGAGGAGGCGCGGGCCGGGGCCCACGGCCGGATCGTGGTGAAGACCAACGGACTCACCGATCCGGCCATCATCGACGCCCTCTACCGGGCATCACAGGCCGGCGCCTCGGTCGACCTGATCGTCCGGGGCCGCTGCTGCCTCCGGCCCGGGGTGCCCGGCCTGTCGGAACGGATCCGGGTGCGCTCCATCGTCGGCCGCTACCTCGAGCACTCCCGGCTGTTCCGTTTCGGAGGCGTCGACGGACGACCGCTGCGCGTCTCCATCGGTTCACCCGATCTGATGGAGCGGAACCTGGATCGTCGGGTGGAGGTCATCGCGCCCATCGAGGACCCCGACGTCCAGCGGCGGGTGGTCGGCATGCTCGACGACAGCTTGCGTGACCAGGCGAACTCGTGGTCCCTGCAACCGGACGGTCGCTGGGAGCGGGTGGCCCCTGACCGCGGCTCCGATTCGCTCGGCTTCAACGTGCAGGATCACTTCCAGGCCCAAGCGATCGCCTCGGTGCGGGAGCACCCCGGGGGCCTCCGGCCGCCGCCGACCGCGGTGCCGACCCCGCCGACCGACCCCGGGGCGGCGAGCGGGGGAACCGAACGCGCCCGTTGGTGGGTCCGCTGGTGGAAGCGACGTCGGTGAAGTACGCGTCGGGGGCGTGAGGCTCACCCGCGGGCGGCACAGGGCGCCTCGGACGTGTCGGTGGCGTCTGGGTCGACCCCGTGTTTCCGTCGGAGGGTGAGGCGGCGTCCGAGGAACTGCTGCACCTTGCGGTAGGTCGGCCGCCGCTCGAATTCGAGTGAGCCGTAGGCCAGGCCACCGAAGGGGATCGGCAGCCAGAAGTTGACGGCGCGGTAGGCGAGGACGCCGGACAGCGCCTGTCCCGCGGTGGGCCCGAAGCCGGTGATCATCGACACCAGCACGAACTCGACCACCCCGAGGCCCCCCGGCGTGATGGGGATGGCGGCCAGGATGTTGGCCAGGCCGTAGGCCAACAGGAGATCGACCGGCGAGATGAAGTGGCTGAAGGCGGCCACGAAGACCCACAGTGATGCCGCGTCGAGCAGCCAGTTGGCCGCCGCCCACCCGATGGCCCGGCGGGTCAGCGATCGGTCCTGCATCAGCACCGAGAACCGTTCGGCCAGGTGCTCGACCAGGGCGGTGGTCTTGTCGGCATCGAGGAACCGGATCCGCCCGGCCACCCGGCGGATCACCCGGCTGGCCCGCTGCTGCCCCCGGGTCAGGAGGTAGAACAGGCCTCCGAACGCGCCCAGCAGTATCGCCCCCACGCCAGCGGCCACGTAGACCAGGATCGACGCCGATTGGGACTGACCGCCGTGGTGGCTGACCGGGGCATGGAATCCGTGGGTGAGCAGGAAGGCCACCAGCGACAACCAGAACAGCACGTTGAGGACGACCGCCGACCCGATGCCCTGGGTTCCGAGGGCAAAGCCGGCATCGGAGCCGCTGACGCCCGACTGGGTCAACAGCCGGTAGCCGAGGGCGGCGCCCGGGGCGGTACCGCCCGGCGACACGTGGCTGAGGGCCAGCGTGGACATGTTGATCCGGAACAGCCGGAGCCGCCGGGGCCCGGTGCTGGGCAGGACGGCATGGGTCAGCTGGGTGTACGCGGCCAGGGCCCCGATCTCGAGCAGCACGCCGAGGACCAGGTAGGCGGGGTGGATGTGGGCCAGGGTGTTGACTTCGGACCGATGGCTGGCCAGCAACGGGAGGGCCACATAGAACAGGAGCAGGAAGACGATGAGGGTGCCGACGCTGAGCCGGACCTCCCGTCGGACGAACGGTCCCCGGTACCACCACCGACGGCGGGATCGGGACGTCACGTCTGGCTGCTGGGCCACCATCGCACTCATGTTGGCACGCCCGGCACCACCAGGTCTGACATGCTGACGGGGTGGCTGAGCCGGTCCAGGGGCACGCTGACCTCGACGACACTGTGCTGGCACCCTCCTCGCCGCCGGCCGGGGACCGAACCGGCGGGGATGTGAACGGCGGCCCAGCGGGCGTCCCATCGCCCGAACCGACCACGGTCATCAACGAGACGCCCGTCGAGCGGCTCGACCGCGAGGTGGGACCGGACGCGCCCCGGCTGGAGCGCCTGTTCGCCGCGGCGTCGGCCAAGGGGGTCCCACTCCGCACCATCCTGGTCATCGATGCCGTGGTCATCGCCACCTGGGTGCTCTACCGGCTCCTCGGCCGGCTGCGGGAGGTCATCCTGTGGCTCCTCATCGCCGCCTTCATCGCCCTGGTGCTCAATCCGGCGGTCAACTTCCTCCAGCGTCACCGGTTCCGCCGAGGCTCGGCCATCGGCGTGGTCTTCCTCGCCGCCGTCATCGTGTTCGCCGGTCTGCTCGGCCTGTTCGGCTACCCGTTGGTCAACTCGTTGACCCATGTGGCCAAGAGCCTGCCCAGCATGGTCCAGCAGGTCCAGAAGGGGCACGGGTGGCTGGCCCACACGCTCCAGCGGTTCCACCTGCTGACGTGGGTCCAGAAGAACGCCCCCAAACTCGAGACGGCGGCCCACAACCTGGGCAAGCCCGCCCTCAGTGTGGGCACCAATCTGGGCAAAGCGGTGTTCTCCACCATGTTGTCCCTGGCCACCATCGCCTTCCTGTCCCTCTTCATGCTGCTCGAGGCGCCCAAGCTGCGCGCCAGCCTCCTCGGATCGATGCGTCCCAGCCGTCGCCTGGTCACCGAGGACATCGCCCACCGGGTCTCCCGGCAGGTGACCTCCTATGTGCTGGGCACCGTCTTCCTGTCGGTGCTGTTCGGGGTGGTGATCCTGGTCACGTTGCTGATCCTCGGGGTTCCCTTCGCCCTGCTGGTCGGCCTGTGGGTGGCCCTGGTGGCCACGATCCCCCTGGTGGGTGGGCTCATCGCCGGCGTGCCCAGCGTGCTCATCGCCCTGCTCCACTCACCCACCGCCGGGGTGGTCGTGCTGGTGGTGTTCTTGGGGTTCCAGCTGGTGGAGAACCACTTCCTCTACCCCGTGGTGATGAGCCGCAGCGTCCGGATGAACCCCCTCTGGGTGCTGCTCTCGGTGCTGATCGGGGCCAACCTGGGCGGGGTGTTCGGGTCGGCCCTGGGCGCCCTCACCGGAGCGCTGATCGCCATCCCGGTCGGCGGAGCGGTCCAGGTCATCTTCCGGGAGACGTGGCAGCACACCAGCGCCACGGCCTCGGGGCCACCCGGCGAACCCCTCCCCCTGACCGCCGAGGAGGCCGTGGAGTCGGAGGAGTCCGATCGGTGAGCCAGGTCCGTGGCCCCTTTCCGCGGCCCGTGACCGGGTTGGCTCCGGGGCAGTCTCGTAAGCTGCCCCCCATGAACGTCCTGGTCGTGCTGCCGACCTACAACGAATCGGAGAACATCGACCAGGTGGTGCGCCGTATCCGTGACGCCACGGCCACAGCCACGGTGCTCGTCGTCGACGACGGAAGCCCTGATGGCACGGCGGACATTGCCGAGACCCTGGGCAAGGAGCTCGGGAACGTCGAGGTCATGAGGCGGCACGAGAAGTCCGGGTTGGGGAGCGCCTACCGGGCCGGGTTCCGGTGGGGGCTGGACAACGGATTCGACGCCTGCGTCGAGATCGATGCCGACCTGTCCCACGAGCCCGAGGCGATCCCCGAGCTGGTCGCACCCCTGGCCAACGGCCACGACGTGGTCATCGGGTCGAGATACGTGCCCGGCGGGTCCATCCCCAACTGGGCCTGGCACCGCCGACTGCTGTCCCGGGGCGGCAACCGCTACGCGTCGGCCCTGCTCGGGCTCGGAGTGGTCGACTCGACGGCCGGGTTCCGGGTGTACTCGGCCGACATCCTCCGCCGGATCGACCTGGACCGGGTCAAGGCCGAGGGCTACGGGTTCCAGATCGAGATGACCTACCGGGCCAAGCAGGCCGGCGCCTCGGTGACCGAGGTCCCGATCCGCTTCGTGGACCGCGTCGAGGGGGAGTCCAAGATGTCCGCGTTCATCGTGGTCGAGGCGCTCGGCCTGGTGACCTGGTGGGGCTGGCAGCGGTTGATCGGAAGCCTCGGGCAACGCCCACGGGCGACCGGGGCGTAGGCTGCCTGCGGTGAAGAGCCCGGGCCGGATCCTCGTCGTGGACGACGAGCCCTACATCACCGACGTGGTCACGGCCACGCTCCGGTTCGAGGGCTTCACCAGCGAGGAGTCGATCACCGGACTGGATGCGCTCGAGAAGGCCCGCACCGGCGACTTCGACCTCATCGTGCTCGACGTGATGCTCCCGGACATCGAGGGATTCGAGGTCTGCCGCCGGCTCCGGGCCGAGGACATCCGGACCCCCGTGCTCTTCCTCACCGCCCGGGACGCCACCGTGGACAAGCTGGCCGGGCTGGCCCACGGTGACGACTACCTGACCAAGCCGTTCAGCACCGGCGAGCTGGTGGCCAGGATCCGGGCGGTCCTGCGCCGGACCGTCCTCGAGGAGTCGCCGTCGGATGACCGCCTGCGCTTCAGCGATCTGGTGATCGACGCCCGGACCCACGAGGTCTGGCGCGGGGAACATCTGATCGAGCTCACCGCCACCGAATTCAACCTGCTCCACTACCTGACGGTGCATGCCCGCCAGGTGATCTCCAAGGCGCAGATCCTCAACGCGGTGTGGAACGACAATTTCGCCGGCGACTCCAACATCGTCGAGATCTATATCTCCTACCTGCGCAAGAAGGTCGACTGCTACGACCCGCCGCTCATCCACACCATCCGCCGGGTCGGGTACAGCATTCGCGAACCGCGGCCGTGAGACTCCGGCGCCGGCTGGTCGCCATCATGATCGTGCTGGTGGCGCTGGGGTTGGCCTCCGTGGACATCATCACGCTCTCGTCCCTGCACTCCTACCTGTACGGCCGGGTCGACGATCAGCTGGGCTCGACCGGCCATCTGGTGTCCGGATTCGTGCTGCGGGCCGATCGACGTGGCTTCACCGTCACCCGGGCGTCCATCCACGCCCGGGTCAACCCGGATCTCTTCGTCGAGTTGCACAGTGTCGACGGCCGGATGATCGTGGCCCAGGCGTCCGGACCACAGAACGAGGTCTACCCCCCGCCCCGGCTGCCCTCGCCGCTGCCGGCCCAGACCCCGCGCTCATCGGGGGCGGGCGGACATCCCGGGCAGGTGTATCACCCGAGTTCGGCGTCGATCGACGTCCCCTCGGTCGGCGTCGGACCGGAGTACCGTCTCCAGGCCTTCTCGCTGCCCGGGGAGACCCTCATCGTGGCCAGCCCCCTCAACACGGTGAACGACACGCTCGACTCGCTGCGGAACATCGAGTTGGCGGTCTCGATCGGGCTGCTGGTGGCCTTGTTGATCTTGATGACCGTGCTGGTCCGGTTGGGGCTCCGTCCGCTGGAGGACATGACCAAAGAGGCGGACGCCATCGCCGCCGGCGACTTGAGCCGCCGGGTGCGGCCGACCGAGGGAAACGGGGAGATCGCCCGCCTGGGCCGGGCCTTCAACGGCATGCTCACCCAGATCGAGACGGCCTTCGCCCAGCGGGCCCTGTCGGAGGAGCGCCTCCGGAGCTTCCTCGCCGATGCCTCCCACGAACTGCGTACCCCGCTGACCTCGATCCGGGGCTACGCCGAGCTGCTCCAAAAGGACGCGCTGACGGACAAGTCCGATCGCGACCGGGCCCTGTCGCGCATCGAGAAGGAGGCGGCCCGGATGGGCATCCTGGTGGGCGACCTGGCCATCCTGGCCCGCGAGGGGGAAGGCGCCGAACCGGCCCGCTACCGGGTCGACCTGGCCGCGGTGGCCGCCGATGTGGTCGACGATGCCCGCACCGTGGATGCGGCCCGGAGCATCCAACTGCACGCACCGACCGAGGTGCCGGTGGCCGGCGATGACGCCCGTCTCGAGCAGATGGTGCACAACCTGGTCGACAATGCGCTGACCCACACGCCGGCCGGGACCCCGGTCGAGGTGTGGGCGATGGTCCAAGGGACCTCCGCCGTCCTCGAGGTGCGGGACGAGGGCCCGGGCCTGACCGCCGAACAGGCGAGCCGGGTGTTCGATCGCTTCTACCGGGGTGACAACGACCGCCTGGACGGTGGCTCCGGACTGGGCCTGTTCATCGTGGCCAGTCTGGCCCGCACCTTCGGAGGCACGGCCGGGGTCGACACCGTGGTGGGCCAAGGATCGACGTTCCGGGTCGTGCTGCCGCTGTACGCCGGGGAGGAGTTCGAGGACCAACCCGACGCGGGAACGAAGGCGAAAGGGAGAGCGGGAGCGGAGGGCGAGCAACCGGAACCGGAGGCGCCCGCGCCGGTAAAGGGGGACGGGCTCGGGGGCGAGGTGGCCGCACACCCCGGAGCCGGCTTGGCGTGACCCCGGCGCTGGCCTCGATCGACAGCGGGTCGGGACCCCCGGTCGTGCTGCTCCACGGTCAGCCTGGTTCGGGGGCGTCGTGGGACCCCGTCACCCGGATGCTCGAGTCCGAGTGCCGGGTACTGGCCCCTGACCGGATGGGCTACGGGGACTCCCCGGCCGAAGCGCTCGGCCTGGCCGACAATGCCGATGTGGTGGCCGAGTTCATCCGGGACCGGCGGGCGTCTCCGGCCACCGTCGTCGCCCACAGCTGGTCGGGCGGGGTGGCCGTCCTCCTGGCCAGCCGGCATCCGACCGTGGTCAGGAGCCTGGTGCTGGTGGGGGCGGCGTGCACACCCGACAGTCTGAACTTTCTCGACCGGTGGCTGAATATTCCCGGGCTCGGCGACGTACTGACGGTGGCGGGCCTGGTGGGCATCGGCGAGGTGCTGCCGCGAGTCCGGGCCTTCACCCGGTACGTGCCCCCCCGTTTCCGTGACCAGCTGGACACGGCGCTGCCCGACCGCAGCGTGGCGGGGACCGAGCCGGGGACGTGGCGCCAGCAGAAGCGGACCTTCATGCTGGAGCAACGGGCCATCGTGGACGAGCTCCCCGCCGTCCAGGCCGCCCTGGGCGGGCTCGACCTCCCGGTGGCGGTGGTCTCCGGCAGCTGGGACCTGGTGGTGCCACCCCGGGCGGCGGTGAGCCTCGCCCGAGCCGTACCCGGAGCGGAGCTGTACCTGCTGCCCCGCATCGGCCATTTCGTGGCCCGGGACAGCCCTCAGGCGCTGGTCGAGGTGATCCGCCAGTCGGTGCGGTCGGCTTCCGCCGCTGAGGTCGAGGCTGCAGTCGAGGCCGAAGTCGAGAAGGACTGATCCGGAGCCAGGGCGTCGAAGACGGCGGTGAGCTTCAGATCGGTCTCGGCCTGTTCGATGTGGGGCTCGGAGCCCTGCACGATGCCCACCCCCGCATACAGGCGGGCGTCCCGACCCCGGATGGTCATCGACCGGATGCCGACCATCCACCGTCCGTCGCCCTGGGCGTCGACGTAGCCCACCGGGCCGGCGTAGGTTGCCCCGGGGCTGGGACTCGAGGTCGGAGATCACCGAGCAGGCGGCGTCGGTCGGCACGCCACCCACGGCGGGCGTCGGGTGCAGGGCCGCCACCAACTGGAGCGCGGTCGGCACCGTCCCGTCGGGCCGCGGAGCCAGCGTGCCGTGCACCGAGGTGCCCAGGTGGGTGAGGTTGTGCAGGTGGACCAGGTCGGGATGGTCCGGAGTCTCGAGGTCGAGGCACAGGGGACCCAGCCCGTCGTCGATGGCCTGGACCACGAACCGGTGCTCGCGGCCGTCCTTGCGGGACCGCAGGAGCTCACCGGGGAGCACGCTGGGCGTGGGGCCGACGTGTCGATCGGTGGTGCCGGCCAAGGGTCGGCTGTGCACCTGGGCGCCCGTCCGCTCGATGAGCAGCTCCGGGCTGGCCCCGACGAACCGGCCGCCGTCGACGGGAAGTGCGAAGACGGCACAGTCGGGCTCGAGCAGGTGCCATCGGCGGAGCAGTTCGTTGACGTCGATCTCCTCGGGCATGGCCACCTCGACCTGGCGGGCCAGCACCACCTTGGACAGCCGGCCCTGGTCGATGAGCGAGACGGCCCGGGCCACCATCGCCCGGAAGGACTCGTCGCTCGAGAGCGGGACGATGTGGGGTGGGGTCGGACCCGGGCTCCCCGGATCCGGGGAAGGTCCGCGAGCGCGCCGCCAGCCAGGCCCGGGTCGCCTCGGGTCCGGATGGGAGGGCGGAAGGATCCGGGGTCACCACCGTGACCCACTCCTGGCCGGACGCCTCCCGGACGTAGGTGACCTCGGGCACCATCAGTGAGGACCGGTCGGAACGGTCGAAGGGGAGGGCCCCGAAGGCGAGCACGCCCGAGGTGGCGGCGCCGAGCCGATCGTCGAAGGGGAGCGCAGCCAGTACCTCGGTGACGGCCAGGACATCGGTGGCGCCATCCAGCCCATAGGGGAGCGGGATGGTCATCGCCCTCCCCGACCCGACCAGCGTGCGGCCGCCGGCCACGAAGACGATGTCCCGGGGACCGGCGAGGTCGTAGGGATCGATGGTGGGACCGGGCGCCAGCGGGAGCCGGGTGGCCACCAGTCGGGTGGGACCCGGGAGAGCCGTCACCCCGGTCCGGTCCGGGGCGCTCACCGACCGACCTCCGGGGGCCGGCCCTTCCGGGTGGCCGTGATGAGCTGGCTGAGCCCCCCCGACAGCGGCCGGCGGTTGACCGACGAGAATCCGGCGTCGTGCAACATGGTCCGGAGCTCGGCGGTGGGGGGGAGGTAGGCCGTGGACTTGGGAAGGTACCGATAGGCCGCACTGTCGGAGAACAGGCCCCCGATGATCGGGACGGCGTGGCGGAACCAGATGCGGTGCCCGGCCCGGAGGAGCCCATGATCGGGCTCGGCCACCTCGAGCAGGCTGATCCGGCCGCCGGCCCGGACCACCCGACCCAGCTCGGCGAAGACCTCACCCAACTCGGTGAAGTTGCGCAGCGCGTAGCCACAGGTGATCCCGTCGACCGACCCCGACAGGACGGGCAGATCGGCGGCGTCGGTCTGGGCCAGCGGGAGGCCGGTCCGGTTGGCGGCCAGCATGCCCCACGACAGGTCCATCCCCAGGGGACGGAACCCGGCGCCCTGCAGCATGGCAAGGAAGTCACCGGTCCCGCAGGCCAGATCGAGGATGCGGGAAGTGGCTGGCAGGCCGAGCGCCCGGACCGACTGCTTGCGCCAGCGGATGTCGAGCCCGAAGGTCATGATCCGGTTCACCAGGTCGTAGCGGGGGGCGATGGCATCGAACATCGAGCGCACCAGGGCGGTCTTGTCGGCGCCGGTGGGGAGGTCGGCCGCCGCGGCCCGGGATCCGAGGTCGATCGGGTCGACCGAGTCGGGTGGGGCGGTGGAGGCGGAGGCTGGAGTGGACGTGGGCGTCACGGACGGACCGACGATTCGTCGAGTTGCAGCTGGTTCCAGATGGCCTGCTGCTCCTCGTCCGAGCCGACCCGCTCCACGTGGTCCAGGGCCACATTGACCAGCGTGCGGGTGAAGTGGTGCCCCACCAGTGCATTCACCGCCGGAAGCAGTTCGGAGTAGGCCCGCAGCAGCCGCTCGATGTCCGACGGCTCCACCGGCCCGGGCAGTCCCGACTGGACCCCTTGGTTCGATGCATCGGCGGACCCGGCCTCGTCGGCCGCCGGCCCGGGGTCGCGCAGCCGGTCCCGCACGTAGGTCGAGAACAGGGCCACCGCCTCCTCGGCCACGATCCGGGTGGCCTCGTTGTGGCGCCGGGCCAGATCGAGCAGTGACGACAGCGGGATCCCCCACTCGAGCAGGAGCAGGCCGGCCCTCGACGCCGCCACGTCCTCGGCGGTGTAGCGGTCCCGGCCACCGATGCGCCGGGGGATGAGCAGGCCCTCGGCCTCGACCGCCTTCAGCAGCGCCAAGGGCACGCCGGTCTCGGCGGCCAACTCGCTCAGGGTGAAGACGTCGGCCTCGGCGCCACCCCCGGCCGTCCCGTCGCCCGGTCGGGGCGGGCCGGCAGGGCGGGAGGAGCCGGCGACCGGGTCCCCTCCCACCTCCAGTTCCTCGCGGGGCAGACGTCCGGCGCCGGAGAGCTCGCCCACCAGTGCCTCATCGGCCGCATCCAGCTCACCGTTGACCAACCGCACGATGGCGGCCAGGGTGAAGCCCCGTTGCTGGAGCGAGCGGATGCGGGCCAGCCGCTCGAGATGGTCGTCCCGGTACCAGGCCACCCGTCCTTGACGACGGGGCGGGTCGAGCAGGCCCTTGCTCTGGTAGTAGCGGATGGTGTCGACCGGCACCCCCGACTGCACCGACAGCTGTTCGACCCGCATCTCCATGACTCATACTCTAGGAGTAGTCGCTCGTACGGTTGGAGCGCCCCTTCCACCTGCGGTTTTTCGGAGGGAGGACCGGGGGGTGGACGTGGGGGCCGACGGGGGTCGACCGGCGGGCCGGGCGACGGCCGGGCGGGAGTCGTTCAGTGGAAGTAGCGGTAGACCACCTGGGCCACGCACCCGGGCTTGGCCGAGCCCTCGATCTCGAAGGTGAAGTCCAACGCCACCTGGACCCCGCCCGTGACGTCCTCCGCCGAGGCCAGCGTGACGCCCAGGCGCAGATTGCTGTCGACCGGCACGGGGGCGGGGAAGCGGACCTTGTTGCAGCCGTAGTTGATGCCCATGGAAGCGCCCTCGACCACCAGCACGTCGCCCAGCAGGGTGGGCCCCAGGGCGAGGGTGAGGTAGCCGTGGGCGATGGCCTTGCCGAAGGGACCGGACTTGGCCCGCTCCGGGTCGACGTGGATCCACTGGTGGTCGCCGGTGGCCTCGGCGAACAGGTTGATCTGCTCCTGGTCGATCCGGTGCCATTCGCTGTAGCCCAGCTGCTGTCCGACCAGTTTGTGGAAGTTGTCGATGCCGTGCACGGTGGTAGCCATTCCGGAGACTGTACGGGAACATCGCCCTAGCCGACCACTGCCCGACCAGTCGCGGGACCACGGGCGGACACCGGCGGACTCGGCGACGAGGTGGTGCCGTGGGCGGCGAAGGAACGGTGCGCCTGGGAGGCCGGGTGAGGTGTCCCTTGCTGGAAAAAGCAGCACCTCCTTACCGGCGTCGGGTCGGTACGCTGGCCTTCGTGCCCCTCGACCATCATCACCGGAACGTGCAGGGCGGTGGGGCACGCGCCGCGGTGTTCGGAGTCAGCGACGGACTGGTCTCCAACGTGGCCCTCATCCTCGGGATGGCCGGGGCCCACGCTCCGGCGGGAACGGTGCGCATCGCCGGCCTGGCCGGGCTGGTCGGCGGCGCCTTCTCCATGGCGGCGGGGGAGTACGTCTCCATGCGGGCCCAGTCCGAGCTGATGCAACGGGAGCTCGACGTCGAGCGGCACGCCATCCGTCACGAGCCCGAGGATGAGCACCGCGAACTGGTGGCCATCTACGAAGGCCGGGGTCTCGACCCCAGCTTGGCCGAAGAGCTCACGTCGAAGATCATGCTCGACCCGGAACTCGCCCTGGAGACCCACGCGCGGGAGGAGCTGGGCATCGACCCCAGACGGCTGGGCGACCCCTACCAGGCCGCGGTGGCGTCGTTCCTGGCCTTCGCCCTCGGGGCGTTCCTACCGCTCATCCCCTGGCTCTTCGCCCACGGCCCGACGGCGACCCTGTGGTCCGTCGGCCTCGGAGCGGTCGGTGCCTTCAGTGTCGGCGCCGCGCTCTCCCACTTCACCGGGCGGTGGTGGCTGTGGTCGGCCGCCCGCCAGCTGCTCATCGCCGTGGTGGCCGCCGGGGTGACCTTCGGCATCGGCCATCTGGTGGGAACAAGCTGAGGCGCGGGGGCTCACTGGGGGGCGAGATCGGTCAGATAGGCCCGGTCCACGTGGTGATCGACGAACCCCATGGTCCGGTACAGGTGGGTGGCGGTGCGGTTGTCGCCGTCGACGTACAACATGCCCACGGTGAGGCCCTGACCGGCCAACCAGTCCAACCCGGCCTGCGTCAGGGCCCGTCCCCATCCCCGGCCGTGGAAGTCCGGGTCGACACTGATCACGTAGATCTCTCCCATCGGTGGGCTGATCCGGGCGTGGACCTTGGTCCAACACGATCCGGCCAGCCGACCGTCCTCGTCCAGAACCAGGAATCCCTCGGGGTCGAACCACGGTTCCTTCTCACGTTCGAGCAGCGTGGCCAGCTGCCAATGCCCCTGCTCGGGATGGGAGGCGAAGGCCCGGTTGTTGGTGGCCAACCACGCCTCCTCGTCCAGTCCCGGGCGGAAGGGTCGGGTCTTGATCGGGGCGACCGGCGTCTCCCGCGTCGCCGCCGGCAGGGGAAGGGGACACCGCATCTGGATCAGGTTCCGCTCGACGGTGAACCGGCGGGTCTCGGCGAGCCGGTCGTCGGTGTCGGAGGCCCGGGTCACCCAGAGCCGCAGAATGCCCCCGCCGGTCGACCGCACCCAGGCCATCGAGGCGTCGAGGAGCGCCTCGGTCACGACGGGACCTCGAGGGTCGGCCGGGTCCACGACGATCTCCATCGCATGGTGATCCGGTTCCGGTCCCGCGCTCACATGGGCGTAGCCCACCAGCCCGCCGGGCTCCCGTCGGGCGAGGACGGCGGCCCAGCGGTGGTGGTCGACACCGCCGTCTCCGAGCGGTGACGCGGCGTGGTCCAGTTCCATCCGCTTGTGCTCGCTCAGCGCCCCGTGGCCGTCCTCGCCGGTCGTCCGGTCGACGAGCGCGGTGATCGCCTCCACCTCGGATCGATCCAGCGCCGTCACCACGACCACCTCGAGGTCGTCCATGCCGATGACGCTACCGGTAGTCTGCGCACCGTGGCCCGACCCCGTACCGCAGCCGGGCGGGCGCGAACCACCAACGACCGATTGGCGCTCCTCTACCCCGGCTCCGCCGCCGAGCTGTGCGCCCTCGACCATGTCGGTCCGTTCCAACTGCTGGTGGCCACCATCCTGTCGGCCCAGTGCACCGATCAGCGGGTCAATCTGACCACCCCGGCGCTGTTCGCCCGCTACCCCGACCCCTGGTCGTTGGCCGCGGCCGACCCGACCGAGCTCGAGGAGTTGATCCGTTCGACCGGCTTCTTCCGGGCCAAGGCCCGCAATCTGATCGGCATGGCCAACGCCCTGGTGGACCGGTACGGCGGCGAGGTGCCGTCGCGGATGGCCGATCTGGTCACCCTCCCCGGCGTCGGGCGCAAGACCGCCAATGTGGTCCGCAGCGTGGATTTCGGCCTCCCCGGGCTCCCGGTGGACACCCACGTGCAACGACTGGCCGGCCGTCTGCAACTGACCGATGCCCGGGATCCGGTCAAGGTGGAGATGGCGCTGAATCCCATGATCCCCGCGGGCCAACGGGGGGTGTTCAGCCTCCGGTTGATCCTCCATGGCCGGGCCGTCTGCACGGCCCGTACCCCGCACTGCGGGGAGTGCGTCCTGTCGGATTTCTGTCCCGGGGCCCGTGTGTTCGGCTACCCGCGGACGCCGGGTCGGGGCCGCCCGCCGGCCGTGCCGCCGCCATGAGCCGTGTCTCGGCGTCCCCCGCGGGAGCCCGGGAAACCGCGCGCCGAGAACGTTCCCGTCTACCTGGATGTTTGGACAGAACCCGTCGCAGATCGCCCCGGCGAAACGGCGGCTGACTGGCAATCGGGGCAAAAACGTGATGTTCTTGATATCTCGGAACCGGTTCCCGCCAACTGGTTCCGCTGAGCGGTGCTCGGGATCCGCCGCCCGACCCGCTCGCGCGAAGGCACCCTTCGGGGTGCCTTCGCCGCGTCCAGGGGTCGAGGCGCGGGAGCGGGGCGTCCGGGGCGTCCGGAGGGCGGGCCGGCCGGGTCCGGGCGGGCCGGGTCCGGGTGGTGGGCCGCCGAGCGGAGGTCAGCGCTTGGCCAGCATGGTGGACAGGCGGGCCAACCTCCGATTAGCGCTGTTCAGGGACCGTTCAATGGCGAACAGTTCCCGGGCCGTCTCTTCGTCCTTGGCCATGTCCGCGGCGTCGGCGTGGACGGTGATCCGACGTGACAGCTCGTCGAGGGCGGTAGCGAGCGAGGACAGTTCTGCGGAGCTGGCAACCATCCGAGGATCATGGCATCCCCGGGCCCCGGGCCGGCACCGGCGACCCTGTCGATGCCGACTTCGGCCCCGTTGTCCTGGGTCGATGGCGTCCCGGGGTCCGGTAGCATCGGCAGGCCATGGCGCTCCGACGTCTTGATCTCCGCGGGTTCACCGGCAGTCGCAGGGCACTGCGAGACGCGCTCCCGCGCCCCGACGATGTCCAGGACCGATCGTCCGAGGACGTGCGATCCATCCTCGACGCGGTGCGGGCCGAGGGCGACGCTGCCCTGCGGCGACTGACCGAGCAGTTCGACGGTGTGGTCCTCGATGAGGTGCGGGTGCCGCCCGAGGAGATCCAGGCGGCACTGCGACGCATCCCCGGTGACCTCCAGGAAGCCCTCGATGTGGCCCACGACCGGATCCTGGCCTATCACGCCCACGAAGCCGGCGATGGGCAGACCGAGGACTTCGACTCGGACGGGATCCGGGTGCGCCATCTGATCCGACCGGTGGCCCGGGCCGGTTGCTACGCGCCCGGGGGCCGGGCCCGTTACCCGTCGACCGTCCTGATGTGCGCGATTCCGGCCCAGGTGGCCGGCGTCGGGGAGATCGTCCTCTGCGTGCCGCCGGGGCCGGACGGCCACATCGACGACGCCTCGCTGGCCGCGGCGGCGGTAGCCGGAGTCGACGAGGTCTATCGGGTCGGGGGGGCCCAGGCCGTGGCGGCCATGGCCTACGGCACCGAGTCGATCGAAGCGGTGGACATCATCGTCGGACCCGGCAACCGCTACGTGGCCGAGGCCAAACGCCAGGTGTCGGGGACGGTCGGGGTGGCCTCGGCGTTCGCCGGCCCCTCCGAGGTGGTGGTCATCGCCGGTCCCGGCACGCCCGCCGAGTTGGCGGCCATCGATCTGGTCGTGCAGGCGGAGCACGGGCCCGATGGCCTGGCCTGGTTGCTCACCTGGGACGAGGGGGTCCGCGACGCGGTCTCCGCCCACGTGGACCGGATCGTCGCTGCTTCGCCGCGGCGCGCCGACCTCGACCGCACCCTGGCCAGCGGGGGGTACGCGGTGATGGTCGACCACGCCAAGCAGGCGTGCGCGGTGGCCAATATCGTCGCCCCCGAGCACCTCGAGATCCTGACCGACGACGCCGAGTCGCTGCTGCCGCTGATCACCTCGGCGGGAGCGGTGTTCCTCGGGGCCAGCTCGCCGGCCAGCATGGGGGACTACCTCGCCGGACCGAATCACGTCCTGCCCACCAACCGGACGGCGCGGTTCGCCAGCGCGCTGCGAGTGGACGACTTCCGACGGCACATCCACGCGGTGTCGGTCACGGACAAGGCCCTGGCCACCCTCGGCCCCCACGTGGTGACCCTGGCCGAGACCGAGGGTCTCCCCGCCCACGCCGAATCGGTGCGCCTGCGATGGCCGCGGTAGACCCGATTCGGGGCGATCGTCCCGGGTTTCCGACCGTACGCGGGGATCTACGGGCGCTCACCGGCTACCACTCGGCGCAGATCAGCGTCGACGTGCGGCTGAACACCAACGAGTCGCCGCTGCCGCCACCGCCCAAATGGTTCGAGGCCTTCGTCGAGGGCCTCGCCGCCATCGACTTCAACCGGTACCCGGATCGCCAGGCCACCGATCTGCGCCGGGCGTTGGCCGACAGCCACGGGGTCCGCCCCGATCAGATCTTCTGCGCCAACGGGTCGAACGAGGTCCTCCAGTCGCTGCTGTTGGCCTACGGCGGACCGGATCGAAAGGTGGCCCTCTTCGAGCCCACCTACACGCTGCACGGGCACATCGCCCGGGTGACTGCCACCCCGGTCGTCTCCGGCCAGCGGACGAGCGACTTCCTCCTCGACCTGGACGAGGTGAAGCGGGTGGTGGGCGCCCACGACCCGGTGATCACCTTCCTGTGCTCGCCCAACAACCCGACCGGACGGGCCGAGGGGCTGGAGACCATCAGCGCGGTGCTGGCCATGGTGTCGGGCCTGGTCGTGGTGGACGAGGCCTACGGCCAGTTCGCACCCTCGTCGGCGCTCGACCTCGTGCGGGCCGGTGGTCCCGGCTCGGACCGCATCGCCGTGGTGCGCACGTTCTCGAAGACCTGGTCGATGGCCGGGGTGCGGCTGGGCTATGTCATCGCCGACCCCGAGGTCATCCAGGCGTGTGAGCTGGTCGCCCTTCCGTACCACCTCGACGCGGCCAAGCAGTTGGCCGGTCGGCTCGCGCTCGACTTCGGGACCGAGATGGCCACGACGGTAGCGATGCTCAAAGAGGAGCGGGGAAGGATCGCCGCGGCCTTGGCCGTCCTGCCGGTGGAGAGTTGGCCATCGGATGCCAATTTCATCCTCTTCCGCCCGATCGAAGCGGACGCCCGGGGGGTGTGGTCCAAACTCCTCGATGCCTCCGTGCTCGTGCGAGACTGTTCCGAGTGGCCCGGGCTGGAGGGATGCCTGCGGGTCACCGTGGGCCTTCCCACCGAGAACGACCGCTTCCTGTCCGCCCTGAACGAGAGCCTGCGATGACGACCCCGACTGCCACCTCGCCGGCACACCGGACCGGTACGGCCCGTCGGGCCACCAAGGAGACGACCATCGAGGTCGATCTGGACATCGACGGCACCGGGGCCACCGAGGTCGCCACCGGCCTCCCCTTCTTCGACCACATGGTCAGCCAACTGGGTCGCCATGGTGGCTTCGACCTCCGGGTGACCGCCCGGGGCGATCTCGACGTCGATGCCCACCACACGGTCGAAGACGTGGGCATCACCCTGGGGGAGGTCCTGTCCACCGCCCTCGGTGACAAGGCCGGCATCCGTCGCTTCGGTTCGATCGCCCTGCCCCTGGACGAGGCGTTGGTCGAGGTGGCCCTCGACCTGTCCGGGCGCCCCTACCTGGCCTATGACATCGAGTTCCCGGCCGATGTGAACTCCCTCGGGAGCCCGCCCTTCGACCCACAGCTGGCCGAGGAGTTCTGGCGGGCCTTCGCCACCGCGGCCGGGCTCACGCTCCACCTCGGGCTGCGGTCGGGGAAGAACACCCATCACATTCTCGAGGCGTCGTTCAAGGGGGTGGCCCGGGCCCTGCGGGATGCCGTCCGCAGGGAGGGCGGTGGCATCCCCTCGACCAAGGGAACGTTGTGACCCGGTGATCGCCGTCCTCGACTACGGGATCGGAAACCTCCGCTCGGCCGAGAAGGCCCTCCAGCACCTGGGTGCCGATGCTGCCCTGGTCGACGATCCCGACCGGGCGGCGGCGGCCGACGGGGTCGTGCTCCCCGGGGTCGGCGCCTTCGGGCCGTGCGCCGAGGCGCTGCGATCCAGTGGTCTCGAGGGGGCGGCCCGGGCGGCCGTGGACCGGGGCGTGCCGTTCCTCGGGATCTGCGTCGGGTTCCAACTGCTCTACGAGGGATCGGACGAGGATCCCTCCCAGCCCGGGCTCGGCGTGCTCCCGGGGGTGGTCCGGCGGTTGGCCGACGGCGTCAAGCACCCCCAGATGCAGTGGAACGTGTTGGAAGAGACCGCCGGTCGCGCCCCGGGCCTGCTGGCCGGGACGCCGCGCCCCACCTGGGTGTACTTCGTCCACTCCTTCGCCCCCGAAGTCACCGCCGACACCTCGTCCACGTGCGACTACGGAGGGCCGGTGACGGCATCCGCCGAGCGGGGCCCGGTGTGGGGGACCCAGTTCCACCCCGAGAAGTCGGGCTCGGTCGGGCTGGGGATACTGGCCAATTTCGTGCGGGCCGTCGATGCCTCGGCCACGTGATGGAGCTGTATCCGGCGGTTGACATCCGGGACGGCAGGGCCGTCCGGCTGACTCAGGGCGATTTCGACCGGCAGCGCGAGTACGGCGATCCCACCACCTTGGCCGGTGCCTTCGTCGACGCCGGCGCCCGCTGGCTGCACGTCGTCGATCTCGATGCGGCCCGGGCCGGGCGACCGGTCAACCGCTCCACCGTGTTGTCCATCGCCCGTTCGGTGGACGCGTCGGTCGAGGCCGGCGGGGGGGTCAGGACCGAAGCGGACGTCGAAGAGCTCCTGGAGGGCGGGGTGGCCCGGGTGGTGCTCGGCACCGTGGTGCTCGACGACATGGACCTGGTCCACACGTTGGCGGCCCGGTTCGCCGGCCGGGTGGCCGTCGGCATCGACTACCGGCTCGGTGCGGACGGGCGCAGCGAGGTGGCGGTGCGCGGGTGGGAGCAGGGGAGCGGCCGCACGGTGGAGGAGGTGCTGGGCGAGCTGGCGGGCAGCGAGGTGGCTGCGGTGATCGTGACCGCCATCGCCCGTGACGGCACCCTGGAGGGACCGGATCGGATCGGCCTGGAGGAGGTACTCGGTGCGACCGCCATCCCGGTCATCGCCTCGGGCGGGGTGGGCAGCGCGGCCGACCTGAGGGCCCTGGCCAGCATGGAGATCGAAGTCCCGGCCGTGCCGGCCGTGTCGGCCGTATCGGGTGCGGGGGGCGAGGGTGGTCAGGTGCGGCGGCTGGCCGGAGCCATCACCGGACGGGCCCTGGTCGATGGTCGGATGACGGTCGAGGAGGGCTTGGCCGCGTGCGCACTGTCCGGGTGATCCCCTGTCTGGACGTGGACGCCGGCCGGGTGGTCAAGGGCGTGCAGTTCACCGACCTCTTCGATGCCGGAGATCCGGTGCAGTTGGCCCGTCGGTATGACGCCCAGGGCGCCGACGAACTGGTGTTCCTCGACATCACCGCATCCTCGGACCACCGCCAGACCATGGTGGACGTCGTGTCGCGCACCGCCGAGGAGGTCTTCATCCCGTTCACCGTGGGCGGCGGTGTCCGATCCGTGGACGACGCCCGGCTCTTGTTGCGGGCCGGCGCCGACAAGGTCGGGGTGAACACCGCCGCCGTCGACCGACCCGACCTGATCGCCGAACTGGCCGACGAGTTCGGGAGCCAATGTGTGGTGGTGGCCATCGACGCCCGGCGACGGGATGGCGGAGCAGCCACTCGTCCGGGCGTGGATGCCGGTCGTCACGATGGCCCCGGCCTCCCCGACCAGCCCGGCCTCCCCGACCAGCCCGGCCACGCCGGTTGGGAGGTGTTCACCCACGGTGGGCGCACCCCGACCGGTATGGACGCGTTGCTCTGGTCGGAGCGGTGTGCGGCCATCGGGGCCGGCGAGATCCTGCTCACCTCGATGGACCGCGATGGAACCCGGGACGGGTTCGATCTGGAGCTGACCCGTCTGGTGGCCGAGCGCTGTCCCGTCCCGGTCATCGCATCGGGAGGCGTCGGCAATCTGCAGCATCTCGCCGACGGGGCGATCCGCGGTCGGGCCGAGGCGGTGCTGGCCGCGTCGATCTTCCACCTGGGGGAGTTCACCGTGGCCGAGGCCAAGGCGTACCTGCGGGGCGCCGGGGTCGAGATCCGACCCGAGTGACGCCGGGCCCCTCCGACCGGGTCCCATCCGGGCTTCTCCGACTGGGTGGCATCCCTGCTGCGGTAGCCTCTGGTTGTGGCCACCACGACCTCAGAATCCCCGACGACCAGCCATAACGGTGCCGGAACCGACGCCAAACTGCCCATCACCGTCCTGGCCGACCGGGTGCTGGTGCAGGTCGGCCAAGCCGAGGGCGAGCGCCGTTCGCGGGCCGGCATCCTCATTCCGGCCACCGCCCAGGTGTCCCGGCGCCTGGCCTGGGCCCAGGCGGTCGCCGTCGGGCCCCACGTCCGCTCGGTGAAGGTCGGCGACACGGTGCTGTTCAACCCCGAGGACCGCTTCGAGGTCGAGGTCCAGGGCGACGAGTACGTCATCCTGCGCGAGCGGGACATCCATGCGGTGGCGGCCAATCGGATCGACGGCGGCACCGGCCTCTACCTCTGACATGCAGCGGTCGATCGGACCGGGCGCCGGCGGGTACGACGGGACGGAGTGGACGGGCGGATCCGCCCGCCCGGACCGGCCACCTCGAACGCCGCCACATCGAACCCCATCGCCATCGCATCGAACGCCAACGCATCACACCGCAGCACCACCAATGCGCTATCGAACGACATCCACCAGGGAGCACAACCCGTGAGCACCACCGGCACCCCGTTCACCGCCGTACCCATCGACTACACCGACCAGCAGCTGGGCGAGATCGCCTACAACGGCGACGGTCTGGTCGGGGCCATCGTCCAGGACGCTTCGGACGGCTCCGTCCTCATGTTCGCCTGGATGAACGCCGAGTCCCTGCAGCGGACCCTCGAGACCGGCCGGACCTGGTTCTGGAGCCGGAGCCGGCAGGAGTTCTGGTGCAAGGGTGAGACGTCCGGCGATCGTCAGTACGTGCGCAGCCTCCACTACGACTGTGACGGCGACGCCCTGCTGGTGGTGGTCGACCAGGAGGGTGCCGGCGCCTGTCACACCGGCAGTCGCACCTGCTTCTACCGCGCCTTCGGCGAGGACCCGACGGCCCGCCCGGCGGTGGTCGAACTGCCCGCGGTCGCACCGGGGACACCGTGACCTCGGTGGCGAGCCGGAGCCCCGCCGGGCCCGGTCTCGACGGATTCCGGGCCCTGGCCGAGAAGCACCGCATCGTGCCGGTCTGGCGCGAACTGGTGGCCGACACGATCACGCCGGTGGCTGCGTTCCTCCAGATCGTGGGCAACGCCGAACGGTCGGGCTTCCTGCTCGAATCGGTCGAGGGCGGGGAGCGCTGGGGTCGGTACTCGTTCATCGGACGGAACCCGTTGGCCACCATCACGGCCACCGGCAGCCGGGTGCACACCGCCGGGATCCTCGACCTCGACCAGGCCACCGGGGGGAGGGTGAGCGGCGACCGGGGAGTCCTCTCGGCGCTCGAGGCGGTGCTCGACGTCTTCGACTCCCCCGAGCTGGCCGACCTGCCCCCGCTCCATGCCGGCCTGGTCGGCTACCTGGGCTACGACGTGGTGCGGGAGGTCGAGCACCTCCCGGCCGTCCCTCCGGACGACCTCGGTCACCCGGACGCCCTGTTGGCGGTCATCGGCCAGCTGGCCGCCTTCGACCACTGGCGGCAGCGGGTGGTGTTGATCGACAACGTGGTCATCGAGCCCGACTGGGGATCGGCGGAGATCGAGGCCGCCCACGACGCCGCCCTGCTCCGACTCGACGAACTGGCCGCCGACTGCTTCCGGCCGGCCGACCAACCGGCCCGGCTGCTGCCGGAGCGGGTCGGACCGCCCGCCGACGTGGTCCGGACCATGTCCGACTCCCTGTACGAGGATGCGGTGCGGGTGGCCAAGGAGCACGTCACCGCCGGCGATGTCTTTCAGGTGGTGCTGTCCCAGCGGTTCGACCTCCCCTCCCTCGACGTCGAGCCCTTCGACGTGTACCGGGTGCTGCGGCTGGTCAATCCGAGTCCGTACCTGTACTTCCTCCGGTTCCCCGAGGTCACGGTGGTCGGGGCCTCCCCCGAGCCGATGGTGCGGCTGCGGGAGGGCACGGTCATCTCCCGCCCCATCGCCGGCTCGCGGCCCCGGGGCGCCACGCCGGCCGAGGACGGCCGGCTGGAGGGCGAGCTCGTCGAGGACCCGAAGGAGCTGGCCGAGCACGTGATGCTGGTCGACCTGGCCCGCAACGACGTCGGTCGGGTGGTCTCCTTCGGCACCGAGACCGTCGACGAGATGATGGTCGTCGAGCGCTACAGCCACATCATGCACCTGACCTCCCAGGTGTCGGGCCGGCTCGCCCCGGGCAAAGGACCCATCGACGTGCTGCGGGCGACGCTGCCGGCCGGCACCCTCTCCGGGGCGCCCAAGGTGAGAGCCATGGAGATCATCGACGACCTCGAGCCCACCAAGCGCGGCGTGTACGGGGGAGTGGTCGGGTACCTGGACTTCTCGGGCAACCTGGACACCGCCATCGCCATCCGCACCATGACGGTCAGCCCCGACGGCCGGGCCTCGGTCCAGGCCGGGGCGGGCATCGTGGCCGACAGCGATCCCGAGTCGGAGAATGCCGAGTGTGCCCACAAGGCGGCGGCCATGCTGTCGGCGGTGGCCATGGCCCGCGCCGTCTCGGTGGCCCGATGAGCGGTCCGGCCGGCACCGGGGTCGAGGTGGCGACCCAGTACGACGCCCTCCGGTCCGGGGTCGGCGTCCATCGACTCGACCGTGACGTGGTGCGGGTCTGGGGACCGGATGCCCCCACCTACCTGCAGGGGCAGTGCAGCCAGGACGTGGCCTCCCTCGGGGTCGGGGGCACCGCCGATGCGCTCCTCCTCAGCCCCCAGGGGAAGGTCGAGGTGTTCATGCGGGTCACCCGGCTCGGTGACGACGAATTCGTCATCGACACCGACCGCGGCTTCGGGGCGGTGCTCACCGCCCGGCTCCTGCGCTTCCGCCTGCGGGTCAAGGTGGAGATGGAGGACCTGTCCTGGACCTGTCTGGCCCTGCGGGGACCCGATGCGGCCGACTGCATCACCCACCCACCGGAGTTGGTCCTCCCGGTGGAGTGGCCCGGGTTCGCCGGCTTCGACCTGCTCGGCCCCGACCTGTCCGACGCCGACGCCGACGGCACCTGGGTCGATGCCACCGCCGTCCGTTGCGGGGACGAGGCGTGGGAGGCGGCCCGGATCGAATCCGGCGTGCCGGTCAACGGCCGGGAACTGGTCGAGGGCACCATCGCCGCCGAGGCCGGTCTGGTCGATCGCACCGTCTCCTTCTCCAAGGGCTGCTTCACCGGGCAGGAGCTGGTGGCCCGGCTGGACGCCCGCGGGTCGAAGGTGGCCCGGCGGCTGAGCGGGTTGGTGGTCGACGCCGTCCCTGACCCCGGCGCCGGCCCTGACGGCGGCCCTGACGGCGGCCCTGGCGCCGGACCTGGCACCGACCCGGGCCCGGAAGCGGGGTCGTGGCGGCCCCCGGTGGGCGCTACCGTCAGCACGGTCGACGGACACGAGGAGTCCGGTCGTCTCTCGTCGGTGGCGTGGTCACCGCGGCTCGGGGCGACGGTGGCCCTGGCCACCGTGCACCGGAGGATCGTGCCCCCCGAGACGGTGGAGGTGACATGGGAGGTCGACGGAGCGACCCACGTGGCCCGGGCCGAGGTGCGGGTCCTGCCCCTCTGACCGACCCCACCGGAGGTCCGGGTCCCACCCGGAATCCGGTCCTCACCCGGGAATCCGGTCCTACCCGGGCCTTGCCGGCCGGAACCGACGCTCGCCGGTCTGAGCTGGACCGCATGACGGCCGACCGGCGGGTCGGTCCTCGCCGAGGGGTGGAAGTGCTAGACCATCCCCCTGACCGACCGTGGTGTCGATGAGGGGGAGTACGGGCAAGTGGATCGGGGTGGGAGCGAGCCAGGGGGGCACGGCAGCGGGGCGCGGCCCCGTGCCCGGCTGGCCACGGCCCGGTGGGCGGGATCAGACCGGCGCCGGGCGTCCGGCCTCCGGGCCCCGGGCGGCAAGATCGGAGACCGCATGAGTACGTCGGAGACCGCATGAGTACGTCGGAGACCGCATGAGTACGGACGCATCCTCCACCGGGACCTCGAAGACGGAACCGACGATCGACCTGGACGCCCATCCCACCACCTCCACCCGGGACCCTGAGGAGATGGCCCGACGCCTGCAGGACTGGCTGGCCCAGACGCTCGGGGCCGGGAGCGCACCATCCATCTCCGAGGTCACCAGCCCGGAGGGCAACGGGATGTCTTCGGAGACCCTGCTGTTCACGCTGCGCTGGAAGGAGGGCGGGGAAGCACTCGAGCGCCGACTGGTGGCCCGCATCGAGCCTCCGGCCACCGCCTACCCGGTGTTCACCACCTACGACCTCGACATGCAGTACCGGGTCATGCGACTGGTGGCGGAGCACACCTCGGTACCGGTACCGGAGACGCTCTGGTTCGAGCCGGATCCCTCCGTCCTGGGTGGCCCGTTCTTCGTGATGGCCCGGGTGGACGGCCTGGTCCCACGCGACGTCATGCCGTACACCTTCGGCGACAACTGGGTCGCCGATGCCAGCCCGGACGATCGCCGCCGCCTGCAGGAGTCGGCGGTCACCACCATGGCCGGCATCCACTCGATCACCCCGGACCACCACGACCTCGGCTTCCTGCAACTGGATCAACCGGGGGCCACGTCACTGGAGCGCAGCCTGCACCACTGGCAGCAGTACCACGAGTGGGTGGTCAAGGAGGCGCCCTCTCCGCTCCTGTCCGAGTGCTTCGACTGGCTGGTGGCGAACTTGCCGACCGAGTACGGGGGCGACGCCATCTCGTGGGGGGACGGCCGGATCGGGAACATGATGTTCCAGGACCATCAGGTGGTGGCCGTGCTCGACTGGGAGATGGCCGCGGTCGCCCCACCCGAGGTCGATCTCGGGTGGATGTGCTACCTCCACATGTTCTTCCAGGACCTGGCGGTGCAGCTGGGTGTGCCGGGGCTACCCGACATGTTCCGCCCGGTGGACGTGACCCGCACGTATGCGGAGGCGTCAGGACGGGCTCCCTTGGATCTCAAATGGCATATCGCCTATGCGGCCATGCGCCACGGGGTGATCATGCGTCGGGTCACCGAGCGGTCGATCTTCTTCGGCGAGGCCGAGCGGCCCGACGACATCGACGACCTGATCATCCACCGCGAGACGTTGCGGGCCATGATCGACGGCTCGTACTGGACCGGCATCGCCTTCTGACCCGCGGCCGCGGATCGACCGGGGTCAGACGCCCAGGCTTCCCTTGGCCGCCCTCTCGAACAGCCGATAGGGCAGCACCCGCTTCCCCATGATCCCGATCCGCTCCTCCATCTTGCCCACCGAGGCCCGCCTCGGGGCCCGCTTGGCCGTCAGCACCCGTTGGACCACGGCGGCAACGGCATCGGGAGGAACGCCGTTGGCCTCGTCGGCGGCCATGGTGTCGATGGCCCTGGTCACCGCGGCGGCGTAGGCATCGTCCCCCTCCGGGACCGGAACATCCCGTCGACTGGCGGTGAAGTCGGTGCGGACATTGCCCGGTTCGACCAGGGTCACCTGGATGCCGAACGGGTCCACCTCGTAGGCCAGCGCCTCGCCGTAGCCCTCCATGGCGAACTTGCTGGCGCTGTAGAACGCCTGGAACGGAATGCCGATGATGCCGCCGATGGAGCTGATCAGGACGACGCGACCGTGGCGTTGCCGGCGCATCACGGGCAGGGCGTGTTGCACCAGACGGACCGCTCCCCAAAAGTTGGTCTCGACCTGCTCTTTGGCGTCCTTGATCGGGGTGAGCTCCACGGCGCCGGCCAGGCCCCATCCGGCGCACGCCACCACGGCATCGAGCCGGTCCTGCCGCCCGAGCAGATGGTCGAACCCGGCTGCCACCGACCCGTCGTCGTCGACGTCCATCGCCAGGGGCGTCCAGCCGGCCGAGGACGGGGCCCGCCGGCTGGCGCCGTAGACCGTCCACCCGGCGGCGTGCATGCGATCGGCGCAGGCCCGCCCGATTCCGGCGGACGCACCACTGATCAGTAAGACCTCACTCATCGGTCCTCGTTTCTTCGGCCCTGGTTTCTTCGGCCCTGGTGCTGGCCGGATCCGTTCCGGTTGGGACCTCCGGATCCGAGTCAACCGTCCTCCCCGGAACCGGGGCGCCGGGGTACCGGGTCGCCGGGCCCCCGGCGGTCGAAGGGATCGAGTCGATCGGGGGGCTCAGGGGGAACGAGCCCAGGAGACTAGCCGCGCTGGGCATGGCAGGAATGGGGGAGTCGGGTGGTGTGGCCGTCGTGGGTGGCGGGCGACCGGGCGCCGGTGCCGGGAGTGGGGGAGCAGGTGGCTGAGCCGGGCTCGGTCCGAGCGGTTGGTCGGGATCGTGGAGCCTGGCCTGGAAGAGCACGACGATCCTCGTCCCGTGCCCTTCGGCCACCGGCGACTCGGCCCGGACCACCGCACCCATGCCGCCGGCGAGCTCGGACACGATGGCCAGACCGAGGCCGGAGCCCTTGCGCCGGCCGCTGACCCGGTCCGAGATGAAATGACGTTCGAACACCTTGGCGAGTTGGTTCGTCGGGATCCCCGGCCCGTCATCGGTCACCCACACCGTCGGCGTGCCCCCGACGCTTCCCGCCCCCACCACGATGCGGCTCTCGGCGAAGGACGACGCGTTCTCGACCAGATTGGCCATCACCTGACTCAGCCGATCGCTGTCCGCCCGGACCCAGAGCGGTTCATCCGAACCGGGTGCGGCGACCAACTCCAACCCCAGTTCGACGGCGCGGGGGCGGAATCCGGTGGCCACCCGACGGACCACCTCGGCGCAGTCGACGGGCTCGAAATTGAGGGAGAAGCGGTCGGCGTCCAATCGCGCCAGGTCGAGGAGGTCCTGCACCAGGCGGTCCAGGCGGCGGGCCTCGCTGCTGATCACGGTGGCGGCGGCGACCGGATCATCGGTGGCCCCGTCGATCACCGCGTCGGCGTAGCCCCGGATGGAGGTGAGCGGCGTCCGTAGCTCGTGGGACACGGACAGAAGGAACTGGCGCTCTTGGTCGCGGGCGCGCACCAGGTTCGCGCCCATGGCATTGATCGAGTCGGCCAACTGGGCGAATTCGGGGATCTCGTGGGGGCTCACCTCGACCTTGGCGTCGAGATCGCCGGTGGCGATGCGGCGGGTGACCGACGCCGCCGCCACCAGGGGCCGGGTGAACCGGCGGGCCAGCGCGGCGGCGACCAGCGCGGCGATGGCCAGGCCGATGGCTCCCACCACCAGGAAGTACCGCACCCCGTTGGCCGGGTTGTGGGCCTGGCGGGTGATGACGAGCACCGGCGTGTACTTCCTGATCCGCCTGATCGGGGTGGGGACGGCGGAGTAGACCAGGAGAGCCGAGGTATGACCGGTGACCTGCCGGCCGTCCTGGAGTTGCGGGACGTTCAGCTCGGCCTGCGTGATGCCGGGCGGCACGTTCCCCTTGAGCACCCCGTCCGGTTCCAGCGCCAGCACGGTGATCGAGGCGAAGGACCCGGCGCTGGCGTCGATGGCCAATTCGCGGTCGAACTTGGTCCGGGTGATGTCGGGCGCGGCCGAGAGGGTCTCCGCCACGGCGAGGGCCTGTCCACGGAGCTCCTGCTGGGCCGTGGACACCGCGGTGTGCCGGATGAGGACGTAGCTGCTGACGGTGGTCACGATCAGGGTGACCGCCACCAACACGAGAATGGCCACGGTGAGGCGGGCTCTCATCCCAACCGGTACCCCACGCCCCACACCGTGGCCAGGGGGAGTTCGTCACCGAGTTTCTTGCGAAGCTGGCGCACGTGGACGTCGACGGTCCGCTCGTCACCGAACCAGTCGTCGCCCCAGGCCCCGTTGAGGAGCTGACGACGGGACAGGGCCAGCCCGAGGTTGTCGGCGAGGTAGGCCAACAGCTCGAACTCGCGGGTGGCCAGAGCGACCGGGACACCGTTGCACCGCACCTCGCGCCGGCCCGGGTCGATGGTGATCCCACCGAGCTCGACCACCGGCGGGCGGTCCGACGTCTGGGGCGCTCCGGTCCGCCGCAGGATGGCATGGACCCGGGCCACCAGCTCACGGGCGGAGAAGGGTTTGGTGACGTAGTCGTCGGCACCCAGCTCGAACCCGAGGACCCGGTCCACCTCGTCGTCCCGTGCACTGAGGATCATGAGCGGGACGGCGGTCGCCTGCTGGGCCGATCCGCCCGGTGCGTTCGGTCCGCTCGGTCCGGTCGGTCCGGTCGGCTCTCTCGGACCCCGCAGCGATACCGGGGGACCCTGTCGCAACCGCCGACAGACATCGAAGCCGTCGAGGTCGCCGGGAAGCCCCACATCGACGATCACCAGCTTGGGGTGTTCCCGCTCGACCAGGGCCAGTCCCGCCTCGCCATCGTCGGCCTGCAAGACCCGGAATCCATCTCGGCGCAGATACATGGCGACAAGGTCGGAAATGTGGTGATCGTCCTCGATGACCACCAGTGTGTCTTCGCCGGCCACCATGGTCATAGCCTGCCACCTGGTCGGATTCCCTGTTTGTCGTGGTTAGGGAAGTGTGATCGGCGGTGATGGGGGCGTTGTCGGCGTTCGGCCGACGGGCGTTGGGCGTTGGGCCGTCGGGCGTTCCGCCGTGGGGCTCCGCTGGTGGCCGGGGGTCGGGCTCCGCTGGTGGCCGGGGGTCGGGCTCCGCTGGTGGCCGGGGGTCGGGCTCCGCTGGTGGCCGGGGGTCGGGCTCCGCTGGTGGCCGGGGGTCGGGCTCCGCTGGTGGCCGGGGGGTCGGATGCTGTTGCGGTTGGGTGCGGCGTCCCGGCGGGCGGGGCGGCACCGGCGTCAGAGAGCACCTGTCTCAGAGCGCGCCTCTGGAGAGCGGCAGGCGCTTTCACAGAGGGCATTCGGTCCTGCAGCAGCACCGAGGGGCCAATACCGCTGGAACCTGAATTGTGCGCAATTGTTGCCCAGACTTCTCCTGCGCCAAACCTCCTTTCTTGAGTTTTTTTGTATCTTCGAGATGAGGAGACGGATGTGGGTGAACTGCATGATGGTCGAGCCGCCCGGGGTGCGGTGTTGGTGGTGTTCCCCCTCCCCTCTGATGCGTTGTCACACCCTCCTGTGAAGATCTGTACATGACTCGGACGGCCACTGGGACGACGACCAAGAAGGGCACCGCTGGTGCGTCTTCTGGTGCTCGGCCTGCCAATGCCGGTGCTCGCCCTACCGGTGCCGGGTTCGGCTCCCGTCTGGCCGGGGCGGCCGGGGAGCTGGCCGCGGTGGTGGCCGAGCTCGACCCCGAGTGCCTGTCCGGGTCCGACGCGGTGTCCCTCTACGAGCGCCTGGCCGGGATGGAGCGGCTGGTCCTGGCCGGGAAGGCCCTGTTGGCCCCCCGGATCGAGGCCTCGGGGGTGTGGAAGGACACCGGCCACCCGAACGCCGCCGCCCTGCTGGCCTCCTTGGAGGGGGTCTCGGCCGGCCAGGCCCGGGCCACCTTGGACATCGGCCGTCGGCTGGTCGAGCTGCCCGGCACCGAGGACGCCCTGCGCCGGGGGGCCCTGTCCGCCCCGAAGGCCACCGAGCTGTGCGGGGCCGGGGCCCTCGACCCCGACCGGGAGTCCGAGCTGCTGGCCGGGGCGGAGGACGAGCCCTTAGCGGCGGTGAAGGAACGCTGTCACCGCTCCCGGGCCACCTCGTCCTCCCGGGACCCCGGGGCCACCTGGCGCCGGATCCGGGCCGAACGCTTCTTCTCCTCGTGGACCGACGAGGAGGGGGCCCTCTGTTACCGGGGCCGGGACACCGCCGACCGGGGGGCCCTGATCCTCGCCTTCCTCGACCCTCTGGGCCGCTCGTTCCAGAAGGCGGCCCGGGCCCGGGGGGACGACCCCCGAGCGTCCGACCGGGCCTACCGGGCCGATGCCTTCTTCGCCCTCATCACCCGGCGGGACCCCGCCCCCGGCCCGACGGCGGAGGGGTGCCCCGAGCCCGGGTCCTCCGGTGCTCGGAGCACCGGCACCGGCACCGGCACCGGCACCCGGCCCACGGACCGGGGGTCCTCCGGCTCCAGCCCCGGGGCCGACCGACCCGGCCCCCGGCCCGCCCGCCGGACCCCGTCGAAGCCGGGCACCGGCCCATCGGATCGTCCACTTGATCCACCGGGCCCGCCTGATCCACCGGGTCCGCCTGATCCTCCGCATCCACCGGGTCACTCCCGGGTCCGGGCCCCCGGGCTGTTCGACCCCGATCCCGAGCTGGACCCCGATCTCGACCTCGGACCCGACCTGCCCGCCGACCGGGTGGCCGACCCGGTGGTCGAGGAGGGGCACCTAGCCCCCTCGGCCGACTCCCTCGCCATCATCGATCGTCCCCCGGCCTGTTCGTTCGTGGTCCGGGTGGACCTCGACGCCCTGCTCCGAGGGGAGGCCGAGGAGGGCGAGCTGTGTGAGATCGACGGCCAGGGGCCCATCCCGGTGTCCATGGCCCGCTCCCTCGCCGCCGACTCCTTCCTGCGCCTCGTCTACCACCGGGCCGGGGACATCCGGGCCGTCTCCCACCGGGGCCGGACCATCAACAAGACCCTGCGCACCGCCCTCGTCCACCGGGACCGGACCTGTGTGGTCCCCGGCTGTGGGGTCTCCTCCGGCCTCGAGATCGACCACGTCCTCCCCTTCAGCCGGCAGGGCCCGACCGAGCTGGACAACCTGGCCCTGCTCTGTCACCACCACCACTACCTGAAGAGCAACGAGGGCTGGACCCTCACCCGGGTCGGGACCAAGGCCGACGGGTCCCCCCGGTGGAGCTTCTCCCCCGAGCCCCCCTTCGGGCAGGAGCCCGACCTCGGGATCGACACGGCGGAGGGACGGGAGCGGTGGCACCGACGTGAGTGACGGGGAGGAGCTGACGACCTAGCCGGCGGCTGGCGGACGGCGACGGGCTGACCGCTGATGTTGGAAGGCTGAATGGGGGTGTCGGTGCCAGCAGTGACCATGGGCCCTCGTCGCACGGATCTGCGCTGGGTCTGCATTGCCCGACATCAGGGCGACGGAAGCAGGTCGACCCGAGATGCGCTCATTCGGATGGGTGGCGCAACACCGCCTGGTTGAGCATGCCCACGGACAGGGTCGAAACACCATCGTTGGTAGGATCCACTGGCCATGCCGGCCTACCTCGAAACGATCATCGCTGCTCACAGAGCCGAGGCGATCGGGGATGGGCGCGAGCTGGAAGCGCTCATGGCCGAGGCGGCCCGGGCGCAGCCGGTTCGCTCGTTCGTCCAGGCCATCCGGCGTGGAGTGGCCGAGGAAGGTATGGCGGTCATTTCGGAGATCAAGCGTCGATCCCCTTCGAAGGGTGACCTCGACCCGGACCTCGACCCGGCAGAAGTCGCCCGGGACTATGAGGCGGGTGGCGCGGCGTGTCTCTCGGTGCTCACAGACAGAGAATTCTTCGGAGCGGAGCCGGGCGATCTGCAGACCGCTCGGTCGGCGTGCTCACTTCCGGTCCTGCGCAAGGACTTCACGGTCAGTGCACTGGACGTGTGTGATGCCCGGAACATGGACGCCGACGCGGTACTCCTCATCGTGGCGGCGCTCACCGACCTCGAACTCGGTCAGTTTCTGCAGATCGCCGGTCAGCTGGGAATGACCGCCCTGGTGGAGGTGCACGACGAACCAGAGCTCGATCGGGCCCTCGAGGCGGGCGCCGACGTCATCGGCGTGAACCAGCGGGACCTGCGGACGTTCGAGGTCGATCACCAGCGAGCGCTCAAGCTGGGGGAGATGATGCCTCAGGGAGTCGTGTCCGTGGCCGAGTCGGGAATCCGCGATGCGAACGACGTCCGCCGGTTGGCCGATGCGGGCTACCAGGCGGTGCTCGTGGGCGAGACCCTGGTACGCGCCGGCGACCGGCGGGCGGCAGTCCATGGGCTCCTCGGAGCGGGGACATGACTTCGATCGAGGCGGACGGGAGCGAAGACGGGCTGGAAGACGGGCTGTTTGTGAAGATCTGCGGCATCACCTCCGAGGCCGACGCCCTCCTCGCCGTGGGTATGGGGGCCTCGGCTGTGGGTTTCATCTTCGCCCCGTCACCCCGTCAGATGGCGCCGTCGGTGGTGGCGGACATCGTCAAGCGACTTCCCCACGAGACGGTGACGGTCGGCGTGTTCCGGGACGAGGCTCCCCGGAGGGTGATCGAGATCGCCAATCAGATCGGGCTGCAAGCCGTCCAGCTCCACGGGGTCGAGTCCGTCGAGGACACCCAGTGGGTGGCCCAGCGGGTGGGGCGGACGATCAAGGCGTTCGCGGCCGGACACCGGAACATCGATCGCTTCAACGAGTACGGGGCCCAGTTGCTGCTGATCGATGGGGCCAACCCGGGGTCGGGCGAGCTGTTCGACTGGCGCCTCGCCGAAGGGGTCGTGGATCCCCGTCGGCTCATCGTCTCGGGTGGATTGACGCCGGAGAATGTGGGTGCCGCCATCGCCCACCTTCATCCGTGGGGGGTGGATGTGGCCAGCGGGGTCGAGGCGTCTCCGGGCGTGAAGGATCCCGGCAAGCTCCGTGAGTTCATCGCTGCGGCCCATGCGGCGGCCCGTTCGGTGCGGGCCGACACCGCCATCGCCGCCGCCGAAAGCGGCCCGGGCGGCTCCGACGGTCGATCCGGGGACGGGCCGGCCGAGTTGTTCGATTGGCAGGAAGAACTGTGACCGCGGACATCATGGGGGACCCGGGTCCGACCGGGCGGTTCGGCGAATTCGGGGGCCGCTTCGTGCCCGAGTCGCTCGTTCCTGCGTGTCAGGAGCTGGAGGAAGCGTTCCGTTCGGCCTGGTCCGACCCGACCTTTCATAGCGAGCTGGACGGGATCCTGCGGAGCTACGGCGGACGGCCGACCCCGGTCACCGAGTGCCGACGGCTCTCCGAGGAGCTCGGCATCCGAATTCTGCTGAAGCGCGAGGACCTGGCTCACACCGGTTCCCACAAGCTCAACAACGTGATCGGGCAGGCCCTTCTGGCCCGGAGGATGGGCAAGCGGCGACTGGTGGCGGAAACCGGGGCCGGACAGCACGGGGTGGCTTCGGCGACGGCCGCAGCCCTGTTCGGCATGGAGTGCACGGTGTTCATGGGCGAGGTCGACACGGTGCGCCAGGAGCTCAACGTCTTTCGCATGGAGCTCCTCGGGGCCGACGTACGAACGGTGTTCAGCGGCAGCCGCACGCTGAAGGACGCGGTCAATGAGGCGCTGCGTGATTGGGTGGCCACCGTGGCCGACACCCACTACTGCATCGGATCGGTCATGGGACCCCATCCGTATCCGTGGATGGTGCGGGAGTTCCAGCGGGTGATCGGTGACGAGGCTCGGGTGCAGTGCCGGGATCTCCTCGAGGGGTCCGATCCCGACGTGGTGGTGGCCTGCGCCGGGGGCGGGTCCAATGCCGCCGGCGTCTTCGCCGGCTTCGCCGACGCCACGTCGGCTTCACTGGTGGCGGTGGAGGCGGCCGGGGGAGCGTCCATGACCACCGGCATCCCCGGCGTGCTGCACGGTATGAGGAGTGCGCTGATGCAGAACGAGGAGGGCCAGATCCTCGAGGCCCATTCCATCTCGGCCGGATTGGACTACCCGGGCATCGGCCCCGAACACGCCCACCTCGGGGCGATCGGACGTGCTCGCTACGAATCCGCCGACGACCGGCAGGTGCTCGAGGCGTTCCAGCGCCTGGCCCGTACGGAAGGGATCATTCCGGCCCTCGAGTCGGCCCACGCGTTGGCGTGGGTGATCGCCAACGCCGGATCGAACGCCTTGCCGAGCGGGTCGACCGTCCTGGTCAATCTGTCGGGGCGCGGCGACAAGGACGTCGGCCAGGTGCGCGACCTGCTGCGATCATGAGTTCGACTCCTGGGGAGACGATCGGGACCGACATCGACACCGACAACGGACACCGACCTCGTCCCCGGTCGCCTCGAGTCGACGTTGCGGGCGTCGCGCGACGCGGGGCGCAAGTTGCTGGTGCCGTACGTGACCGGTGGCATGAATGATGAGTGGCTCCTCACCGTCGAGGCACTGGCCGGGGCCGGGGCCGACGCCATCGAGGTCGGCATCCCGTTCTCGGATCCGATGATCGACGGACCCACCATCCAGGAGGCGTCGCTACGCGCCCTCGAACGGGGGACCACGCCGGACGGGATCCTGGCCGACCTCAGCCGGGTCGACGTCGGAGTCCCCATTGTGGTCATGACGTACTACAACCTGATCTACCGGGCCGGCCACGCCCGCATCGCCGGGTTGATGGCCGAGTGCGGGGTGGCCGGTGCGATCATCCCGGACCTCCCGCTCGAGGAGCTGGGGCCCTGGGCCGGGGCGGCCGACGCCGCCGGGGTCGCCACCGTGTTGCTGGTGGCACCTTCCACGCCGTCGGCTCGCATCGACGCGGTGTGCCGGCGGTCCCGCGGCTTCGTCTACGCCGTCGGCCGGATGGGAGTCACCGGCGAGCAGGCGCTGCTGGCCGACTCGGCCCGAGCCGTGGCCGGCCGGGTGGTCGAGGCGACGGAGCTCCCGGTGTGCGTGGGCATCGGCGTGTCCACGCCCGAGCAGGCCGCCGCGGTCTGCGAGGTGGCCGACGGCGTGGTGGTCGGTTCAGCCCTGGTCCGCAGGTTGTTGGAGGGCGCCGGCCCCGATGGCGCCGCCGAGTTCGCCTCGTCGCTCCGGCGGGCCCTCGACGCCAGCTGAACCAGCTGAACCAGCTGAACCAGCTGAACCGGCTGTCCGGGTGAGAGGGAGTCGAGGGGAGGATCCGGCCGGACCGGGACCCACAGGACTAGGCGGCCACCACCAGAAAGTTCAGGAGCGTCGAGGCCGGATCACCCGGTAGAGCGCCTTGAGGAACGGGGTCCGCCGCTGGGTCTCGCTCCGGTGCTCGAGCCGGCGACGAATGAGCTCGCGTCGCTCCTGCAGGTCCCGGAAGGTGATGGGATCGGTCTCCTCGGCGAACCCCATGGCGGCCCGGTAGCCGTCGAGGTCGATGGGACTCTCGACGAGGTCGACGCCGACATCGCGGGCGATCTGGTCGCCATGGTGCTCGGTGAAGTAGGTGACGACGGCGAGCACCTCGCCGAGGATGTCCACGTCGGGGGCCATGGTGGCCATGGCCCCGTTGAGAAAGAGGATGTCCTTGACGAAGAGCATGAGCTCCTTGGGCAGCCGCGCCCCGTAGCCGAGGAGCGCCTTGGTCACTTCGCGCAGCTCGGCCACCATCTGGTCGGCGGTCAGCGTGGTCGGGTCGACGGCCGGACCGTCGAGGCCGAGATCGCGGATGACCGCCTCGATGTCGGAGTCCACCGGAAGGGCGCCCAGGTCACGCAGGGCCTCGACCTGCACGGTCAGATTGTTGCTGGTGGCCCCCATCTGCAGCCGGAGGAAGGCCAGGCGTTTCTTCTCGTCGAGGCGGCCGGTGATCCCGAAGTCCAGGAGCGCCACCGTTCCGTCCGCCTGCACAAGGAGGTTCCCACCGTGCAGGTCACCGTGGAACACCCCGTAGAGCAGCGCCCCCTCGAGGAAGGCGATGAGGCTCGACCGGAGGACCAGGGCGGTGTCGAGACCGGCGGCCCGCATGCCGGCCGCGTCGCCCCAGGCGAAGCCGTGCAGGTGCTCCATGACCAGCACCCGTCGGGTGACCAGTCGGGGATCGGGGCGCGGCACCACGATCGACCGCATGCCGGTGGCGGCGAACACCGCCGCGATGTCCAGCATGTTCTGGGCTTCGAGCCGGAAGTCCAGCTCCTCCACGATGGTCTCGGCGAACAGCTCGACCAGGGCGGGAGGGTTGGTGAGCGCGGTGACCGGGATCCGGCCCACCAGGATGGGGGCGATCCACGACATGGCAGCGATGTCGAGCCGGACCAGCGAGGCCACCGTGCGCCGCTGTACCTTCACCACCACCCGTTCCCCGGTGCGCAGGGTCGCCGCGTGCACCTGGGCGATGGAGGCCGACGCGATCGGGGTGCGATCGAACGACACGAACACCTCGCTGAGAGGCCGACCGAGGTCCTCTTCGAGGGTCCGCCGGACGGTCTCGAAGGGCTCGGGGGGCACGCGATCGCGGAGGAGGCGGAACTCCTCCACCAGCTCCTCGGGGAAGATGCCCTCTCCCGACGAGATGATCTGGCCCAGCTTGATGTACGTGGGGCCCAGCCGTTCGAAGGCCGGCCTCAGGCGGCGAGACAACCCCGACCGTGACGTGGGGGTTCCCCGGTCACGAATGCCCCATCCGACCAGCGCCGTCCCCAGTCGGAGGCCGACGTCGATCACCCGGAGACCCGGAGGGAAGCGGCGAGGGCGGACCAGCTGGCGGGCCAGGTCGGCGGCCCGCTTCCGGAGCTCGTCGATGTCCAGGAAGTCTCCACCGGAGTCCACGGAGTCCACGGAGTCCACGGAGCCGAGGGAGCCTCCACCGGCAGCTCCGAGCCGCGAGCCCCCGAAGCGCCAGGTCATCTGCTCGGGATCGACCGTCCACGGCCCGTGGGGCGTGAAGGCACCGATGGCCAGATCGGGACGCCCGGGCCGGGGCGCGGCGGGGTCCGGTTGCTCCTCGGTCCGAGGGCTCGAGCGGCTTGGTTGTTCAGCCATGGGTAGTCAACGGTAGGGGTCGGGTCGCCACCACGGTCCAGGTGGCCCGGTCAGGAGACTCCGGAGACTCCCGGAGACTCCCGGGACTCCGGGGAACCGGCGATCGGTGGGACAGGCCAGGAGAGCCAGAAGAACCAGGCCGGCGACCTAGGCGGGAGCGATCACCAGGCAACCGTTGTGCCCCCCGAACCCGAAGGAGTTGGAGAGGACCGGGCCCGGCTCCCAGGGACGGGCGGTCCCGGCCACGATGTCGAGGTGGATCTCCGGGTCGGGCTGCTCGTAGCCGGCGGTCGGGGGGATCAGCCGGTGCTGGATGCTCTGGATCACGGCCACCGCTTCGATGGCGCCGCAGGCACCGAGCCCGTGGCCGGTGACGCCCTTGGTCGAGGTCACCGGGGGGGCGGCGGAGCCGAACACCTTGGCGATGGCATCGGACTCGGCCTTGTCGTTGAGCGGCGTCGAGGTGCCGTGGGCGTTGATGTGGCCGATCCGGTCAGGAGTGATGGCCGCATCCTCCATGGCCAGCGTCATGCACGCGGCCGCTCCGGAGCCCCCGGGGACCGGGGCGGTGATGTGGTGGGCGTCCGCCGTGCTGGCCGAGCCGGCCAGCTCACCGTAGATGCGGGCCCCACGGGCCACGGCGTGGTCCCAGGCCTCGAGGACCAGGGCCCCGGCCCCCTCGGTCATGACGAACCCGTCGCGCCGGATGTCGAAGGGGCGGGAGTCCCCCGAGGTCGACAACGCGGTCATGTTCCGGAATGCGGCGATCCCCACTCCGGTCATGCCGGCCTCGGCGGCGCCGCCGATGGCCACGTCGCAACGTCCGGAGGCGACCAGCCGGGCGGCGTACCCGATGCTGTGGGCCCCGGCCGCGCAAGCGGTGGTGATGGTCTCGGAGGGCCCGTGCCAACCGAGGCGGATGGAGACGGCGGCGGCGGCGGCATTGGACATCATCATCGGCACCAGACGGGGGGAGACCCGGCGGGCCCCTTTCTCCCCGAAGATCAGGATCTGGTTCTCGAGCGTCTCCAGCCCGCCGACGCCGGTACCCATGACCACCCCGGACCGACCGGGGTCGGCGTCCAGATCGCCGGCATCCTCGATGGCCATGGCCGCCGCGGCCACACCGAACTGGGCAAACCGGTCGACCTGGCGGGCGTCTTTGGCCGAGAACCATTGCTCGGGGTCGAAGTCGGGCACCCGCCGATCACCGCTCGGCGGGGGCGAGTTCAGTCCCGTCCACAGGGCATCTGCGCCCAGGCCGCAGCACGAGAGGACTCCCATGCCGGTGATGGCCACCCGCCGACCGGCGATGGGGCCGTCGGGGCCGATACCCAGCAGCATCAGAGTTTGGCGTTGATCAGGTCGAACGCCTGCCCGATGGTCTCGATGCCCTCGAGCTCGGTCTCCTCCACCGAGACATCGAATGTCTCTTCGAGCGCCATGACCAACTCGACCAGGTCGAGGCTGTCGGCATCGAGGTCCTCGGCGAAACGCGCTTCCTTGGTCACCTTTTCCGGCTGACACTGGAGGACTTCGACCGCGCACTCCTTGAACTTCTCGAATGCCTCGTCGTTACTCACGCAATTGCTCCTTTGTGATGGTTGATCTGCTGGTTGTTACTGGTCTTGTCGGTGGTGGCCGGTCGTCTCGGTGATCGCCGGTCGGGTGCTCGGGATCACAAGCCCATGCCCAGGCCCCCGTCGACCGGGAGCACGGCGCCGGTGATGTAGGCAGCCCCGCTCGATGCGAGGAACCCGACGGCATCGGCGATCTCCTCGGGCTGGGCCAATCGACCGAGCGGCACCTGGGTCCCGTACTCGGCCAGCTGTTTCTCCCCGAGAGCAGCGAGCATATTCGTTTCCACCAGCCCCGGGGCAATTACGTTGACCGTGATGGTCCGGCTGGCCACCTCCCGGGCCATCGACCGGGCCATCCCGACCAATCCGGCCTTGGAGGCGGCGTAGTTGGCCTGACCGGCCGAGCCGATGAAGGCTCCGACCGACGACACCATGATGACCCGGCCCCGGTGCAGGCGGATCATCTTGGTCAGCGCCCGCTTGGTCACCCGGAACACCCCGGTCAGGTTGGTGGCGATCACCTCGGACCACGCCTCGTCGCTCATCCGAAGCACCAGCGTGTCGCGGGTGATGCCGGCGTTGGCCACCAGGACCTCGACCGGGCCCCAGGTGTCCTCGATGGTGGCGAAGGCCGCATCGACCTGGTCGGGTTGGGTGACGTCGCAGGCCAGCGACAGGAAGTGCCCGCTGCCCGGGTCGGGAACGGCTCCGTCCTCGAGGACCCCGGTGCGTGAGGTCACGGCCACCCGGTCGCCGTGGGCGAGGAACCAGCGGGCGCAGGCCAGTCCGATGCCCCGTGAGCCTCCGGTGATCAGTACCACCCTGGGTTCGATGACCGGATCCTCCACAGAGGAGACCGAGGCCACCGGGGACGGCGGGGTTGCCGGGGCCGCCGAGGCCACCGGGGTCGGGCCGGCATCGGTCATGACGTGCTCCCTTTGGTGCGGATCCAGGCCACCGGCTGGCCCTCGACGACGCGCTCACCGCGCACGGCCAGCCACCGGACCAGGATGCCGGCGAACGGGGTGCGGACATCGGTGAGGCCCACCGTGCCCACCCGGTCGCCGACGGCCAGCAGCGAGCCGGGCTCGGTGCCGGCCCCGCTGCCCGGAGCGGCGGTGGCCTCGGCCAGGGCGGTGCTCTCGAGGGCGGCCAGGTGCACGTCGGGCTCGAAGACGCCGGGGGTGGGGCTGACGATGACCCGTTCCGACGTGTACAGATGCTCGCCCTGATGAGCCGGGGCGGATGCGGTCCATTCGTCCGTGCCGGCCACGGTGTCCATCAACTTGTCGAGATCGCTGGGCACGGCCACGGCCACCCCCCGCACATCGGGAATGGTCCGGCGGACCATGCCGGTGAGCACCCCGCCGGGACCGAGCTCGGCGAGCACGGTGGCCCCCCGTCCGCTGAGGGCCTCGAGGGACTGGCGCCAGCGGACCGGGCTGCACAACTGGGCGGAGAGGAGGCCGGGCCAGTCGGCCGGGTCGGTGTGGACGCGGGCGTCGACGTTGGCGATGACCGGGACCTCCGGTGAGTGGAATTGGACGCTGTCGAGGGTCTCGCGCAGGCGGGCCCGGGCCGGCAGCATGAGCTGGGTGTGGAACGCTCCCGACACCGGGATGGGCAGGACCTTCTTGGCCCCGAGCTCCTTGGCCCGATCGGTGGCGGTGCGGATCCCGGCCTCGGTGCCGGCGATGACCACCTGGCCGGGGGCGTTGTAGTTCGCCACCCAGACGTCGTCCTCGGCCCGCTGGCAGGCCGCATCGGCATCCTCGTCGGCGATCCCGATGAGGGCGGCCATGGTGCCGGGCTGGCTGTCCGCCGCGGCCTGCATGGCATTGCCCCGTTCGATGACCAGCGTGGTGCCGTCGGAGAGCGAGAGCGAGCCCGAGGCCACCAGCGCCGTGTACTCGCCCAGGCTGTGCCCGGCGCAAGCCGCCGGAAACAGGCCGAGCCGTTCGACGGCATCCAGGACCACCAGGCTCATGACGAAGGTCGCCAATTGTGCGTTGGCGGTGCGGGTGAGCTCCTCCATGGGGGCGTCGAGCAGCAGGGCGGTGAGATCGCGTCCGGCGATCTCGGATGCTTCTGCAGCCACCTCCCACGAGGGGTGCTCGACCCAGGCATGACCCATCCCAGACCGCTGCGATCCCTGTCCCGGGAAGGTAAAGGCCAACACCTACCGACTCCTCTCGAACGCGTCCGGTCGCCTGCGACCTCGGTGGCGGGACAAGTGTGACACGGCGGTGACGGGGTGAGGTGCTTACCCATGGGTCACCGGTCCCCGCGCCGGGGCTCTGAGTCAGGGTCCCATGCCGGGTCCGTCGGTTGGCCAGCTCTATCCGGCATGGTCGGGTCCGTGCCCGGGGCGGGATTCGAACCCGCACGCCCTTTCGGACAGTGGATTTTGAGTCCACCACGTCTGCCATTCCGTCACCCGGGCCGGTGGGGGCGCAGCCTATCGCCAGGCCTGAGGGGGCCAAGGCCAACGTAGGATCGCCTGTCATGGCCGGCGAGGGCAGTCCAGGGGCGCTGTCCCGTCGGTGGAGCACCATCGGCACCGCCAGCATCATCGGCGACGGCACACCCGCCACCACCGGCACGCCCACCATCTCGGACACCGCCACGAACCCGGTGCGGTTGCTCACCGTCGGGCTCTGGCGGATCGAGCTTCCCATGCGGGCGCCCATCACCACGGCCAAGGGGGTGCATCGCCGGCGTCCTCTGGTCATGGTCGAGCTGGTCGGGGAGCTCGATGGCTCCCCGGTCGTCGGTTGGGGCGAGTGTGCCGCGTTGGCCGATGCCACCTACGACCGGGAGGATGTCGACGGGTCGTTCCGGGCCCTCGAAGACGGGCTGGTCCCCGGGTTGGTCACACTGGCGTCGAGATCAGGCGGCCGACTGCCGGGACCCTCGCAGCTCGGCCCGATCCGAGGGGCGGCCGGCCCACTGGCCTACGCCGCCCTCGAGATGGCCGTGGCCGACTGCCACCTCCGGGCCGGTGGGACCTCGCTGGCCGGACTGCTCGGCGTCGAGGGTCGGACCGTGGAGGTGGGCGCGGTGACCGGGCAGTACGACTCCATCGAGGAGTTGGTGTCGGGGGCCGAGGCGGTGGCCGGGGCCGGTATCGGCCGGCTGAAGATGAAGATCGGACCCGGGAGTGATGTCGTGCCCGTGGGGGCGGTGAGCCGGGCCGTGCCCGAGCTGCGGCTGCAGGTGGACGCCAACGGTTCCTATGCCGAGGCCGACGGGGACCATCTGGCCGGTCTCGACCGGTTCGGGCTCCTCTGCCTGGAGCAACCCCTGCCTCCCACCGACCCGGCCGACCCGGCCGACCCGGCCGGCCTCACCGACCCCGCCGGCCTCGACGCCCATGCCCGGCTCGCCCGTCGGTTGGCCACACCGGTCTGCCTCGACGAGAGCCTCGACTCGCCGGCGACGACCTTCGAGGCCCTGGCCCGGGGGGCGTGCTCGGTGGTCTGCGTCAAGCCGTCCCGGCTCGGCGGCCTGGGCGCCGCCCTCCAAGTGATCGAGTCGTGCGCGGCGTCCGGCGTCCCGCTGTGGATGGGCGGGATGTTCGAGTCCGGTTACGCCCGTGGCGTCAACACCACCCTGGCCGCCCTCACCGGGTTCTCGTGGCCCGGCGACCTGCGTCCGGCCGGCTCCTATCTGGACCAGGACCTGGTCGATGAGCCGGGTCTGTTCCGGTCGGGACCGGGATCGGCCCTACGGGTCGAGCTCCCGAGCGGCCCCGGCCTGGGCGATCCGCCCGACCGCCGGACCCTCGAGCAGTTGGCGGTGACCCGGGTCGGCATCGACGCGCCCCGGTGACCGGATGGCGAGCCGACCGACGACAGATGGCCGACCGGATGCCCGACCGGAGGGCCTATTGTCCCGGGTCGACGCCCTGGCCACGTCGATGTGTGGGAGGCCGGCCCGGTCATGCGTAGAATTGCCGTCCCATGCATCGGACCACCATCGAACGCCGTCTCAGTGATGCCCACGAGCAGCTGGTGCGCGCCCGGGCCGAGCTGGCCGTGCTCGACGAGCAGCTCATCGTGGTGAACGAGATTGCCGACGACACCCGCATCAAGGCGCTGGTGGCCGAGACCCCGGTGGCCTCGAGGGAGTACGACGAGGCCAACCGCCATGCCACGGCGATGCTCCAGACCCGCAATGCCCTGGCTGACAAGATCACCCAGCTCGAGCGCCGCCAGGAGGAGCTGCTGGACCGGCTCGTGGTCGGTCCCGGTTGATCGGCACAAGACCGGTCCGGTTGATCGGGGGCCGGGCGATCCGGTGTTCGAGCGACCGACCGGTCCAGTGGTCGAAAACAAGATTCGAGAGCAAGTTCGTAGCGTCCGGCGCTGCCGCCGGCATCCGAGTTGGAGGAATGTGAGTGAGTGTGACCCGTCGCGTGGTCATCGCCGAGGACGAGGCCATCATCCGGCTCGACCTGAAGGAGATCCTGCTGGATGAGGGCTACGACGTCGTCGGTGAGACCGGCCGGGGCGACGAAGCCGTGGAGTTGGTCCGGGAGCACCATCCCGACCTGGTGATCCTCGATGTGAAGATGCCGGGCTCGGACGGGCTGGCCGCGGCGAGGCAGATCCGCGACATCGGACTGCGGGTGGCCGTGCTGATCCTCACCGCCTTCAGCCAGCGGAACCTGATCGACGAGGCCCGGGACGCCGGGGTGGCCGCCTACCTGGTCAAGCCCTTCCAGCGCATCGAGCTCATCCCGGCCATCGACCAGGCCATGGCCCGCTGTGAGCAGGAGTGGGCCATCGATGCCGAAGCCGCCCAAGCGGTGTCGGAGGGCGGGGTCAGCGAGCAGGTCAGCGCGGAGGACAAGCTCGAGACCCGCCGACTGGTCGACGGCGCCAAGGCGGTGCTGATGGAGCGGTCGGGCATGGCCGAGTCGGAGGCGTTCGGCTACATCCAGAAGACGGCCATGGGCAGTCGCTCCCGCATGATCGATGTCGCCCGCCAGATCCTCGAGGGCACGCTCGGGCCGTAGGCCGGGCGCAACCCTGATGCCCGACGTCGCTCCGGAGCAGAGGCCCCTGTTCCTGTTGGACGGGATGTCGCTGGCCTTCCGCGCCTTCTTCGCCCTGCCCCCCGAACTGGCCACGACCCACGGCGTGGTGACCAACGCCGTGCACGGGTTCGCCGGCATGGTGGTCAACCTGGTCCGGGACCACCATCCGGTGGGCATGGCGGTGGCCTTCGACCTGCCCGGCGACACGTTCCGCGACGAGATCGTCGACGACTACAAGGGCGGGCGGGCTGAGACCCCTTCCGATCTCCCCCACCAGTTCGACCTGATCCGCCGGCTGTTGGGCTCGCTGTCCATCCCGGTACTGGGCGCCGAGGGGTTCGAGGCGGACGACGTGCTGGCCACCTTGGCCACCGAGGCGCGCGACCGCGGCCACCCGGTCATCATCGTCACCGGGGACCGGGACTCCTACCAGCTGGTGGAGGACCCGTACATCCGGGTGCTCTACAACCGGCGGGGGGTGAGCGACTACGCGCTCTACGACGAGGCGGGGATCGAGGAGCGGACCGGGGTGCGCCCCGAGCGGTACCCGATCCTCGCCGCCCTCCGTGGCGACCCGTCGGACAATCTCCCCGGGGTCCCGGGGGTGGGGGAGAAGACAGCGGCCAAACTGGTCAACCAGTACGGCGACCTCGACGGCATCTACGCCCACCTCGACGACCTGTCGCCGAAGCTCCGCCAGAACCTCGCCGAGCATGCCGAACGGGTACGGATGAACGCCGAGGTCATCCCGCTGGTGCGGGACGTGCCCCTCGACGTCCACATCGACGACCTGGTGCTCGGGGGCTGGGACTACGAGGAGGCGCGGAGCCTGTTCGACGAGCTGGAGCTGCGCTCGGTCTGGCCCCGGCTGTCCACGCTGATGGAGGAGGGTGGCCTCGGGGCGCCGAGGCCGGGCGGGTCGATCGGCGACCGACCAGGCGCCGACGGCTCATCGGGCGACTCGTCGGCCGGGACATCCGCCGGCTCGTCGGCCCGAGCCACCGGACCGGGCGGAGTCGGCCGGCCACCGGAATGGCTGAGCGATCCCGAGGTCATCACGCCCGGGTCGGCGACCGCGGCCGTCGAGGAGCTCGAGTCGCTGTTGGCGTCGGCCCGGGAGTCGACGGCCAACGTGGCCGTGTTGGCCCGGTGGACCGGGGACCCGGGGCGCTCGCCGCTGGCCTCGCTGACCTTCGCCGGCGAACCGGGCGCACCCGGCGGACCGGCCAAACCGGGCGCACCGGGCAGCGAAGCCGGCTCGGGCGGAGCAGACCCGTCCCGCCCCGGACCGGTGGTGCATCTGCCGGGGGCGGATCCCGCCTCTGCGGTGGTCGGCGACCCGGGGTCGGAGCCGACCGGGGGGATCGTGGCCGACCCGACCGTCCTGGCCGTCCTGGCCCGGGGGCTGGGGCCCGACGGGGTGGGGGTGATCGCCCACGATGCCAAGGAGCTGATGCGCTCACTGCTCCCGTTGGGCGTGGACGTCGCCGGGCTGGTCATGGACACCGCGGTCGCCGCCTACCTCCTCGACTCGTCGTCGGACCACTACCGGCTCGGCGACCTGGCCGCCCGGTTCCTCGGGGTGGAGGTCGACGACGGCTCCGGGGCCAAGGGTCAGGGCACCTTCGTGCTCGAGGCGCCGGTCGACCCCGACGCCGCTGACGCCAAGGGCGCCACGGGCAAGGGCAAGGGCAGCAAGGGCAGCAAGGGCGGAGCCGAGCCCGGGCCGAGCGACCCGGCGGCCCTCGACGCGGCCCGACTGGTGTCGGTGGTGGCCCGGTTGCGATCGCCCTTGCTCGAGGCCCTCGAGGCCGAAGGGGAGCTCGGTCTGTACCACGACATCGAACTGCCGCTGGTGCGGGTGCTGGCCCGCATGGAGGTCACCGGCATCCCGGTCGACCGGGCCGTGCTGCAGTCGATCGCCGCCGAGTTGGCCGACGAGTGCCGGACCCTCGAGACCACCATCCACGAGCTGGCCGGTGAGGAGTTCAAGATCAACTCGGTGCCCCAGCTGCGCACCGTCCTCTACGAACGGCTCGGACTGACTCCCACCCGCAAGACCAAGACTGGGTTCTCGACCGATGCCCGCGCCCTCGAGCAGTTGCGGGGCCAGCACCCGATCATCGAGGACCTGCTGCGCTACCGGGAGGTGGAGAAGCTCCGCTCCACCTACGGGGAGAGCCTGGCCGCCGAAGTGGCGGCGGACGGACGCATCCACGCCACCTTCCGCCAGACGGTGGCCCGCACCGGCCGGCTGTCCTCGGACCGGCCCAACCTCCACAACATCCCGGTCCGCACCGAACAGGGCCGACGGTTCCGGGAGGCGTTCGTGCCCTCGCCCGGCCGGCGCCTGCTGGTGGCCGACTATGACCAGGTCGAGCTGCGGGCTATCGCCCATCTGTCCGGCGATCCGGGGCTGACGGCGGCCTTCGAGGCGGGCGAGGACATCCACCGCACGGTGGCCTCCCGGGTGTTCGGGGTCGACCGGGACCAGGTGACCCTGGGCCAGCGGTCCACGGCCAAGATGGTCTCCTACGGCCTGGCCTACGGCATGGAGGCCTACGGGCTGTCCCAGCGGCTCAGCGTCCCGGTGGAGGAGGCCCAGTTGATCCTGGCCGCGTTCTTCGAGGGCTTCCCGTCGGTCCGCGAGTACATGGACCACGCGGTGGCCGAGGCCCGGGTGGCCGGGTACACGGTGACCGCCTTCGGCCGGCGGCGGCTGCTCCCCGAGCTGATGTCGACCAACTACCAGGTGCGACAGGGGGCCGAGCGCCAGGCCATGAACGCCGGCATCCAGGGGCTGGCCGCCGATCTGTTCAAGATCGCCTTGATCCGGCTGGACGCCGGCCTCGACGAGGGCGGGTTCGCCTCCGACCTGGTCCTCCAGGTCCACGACGAGGTGCTGGTGGACGTGGACCCCGATGAGGAGGATGCGGTGGCCACCCTCACCGAGCAGGCGCTGACCGGGGCGGCCGACCTCATCGTGCCGCTCAAGGTGGCCATGGCCTGGGGCTCGTCGTGGGCCGAGGCCAAGGGGAGCTGACCGGGCGCCGCCGGAGTCGGCCCCGGGTGGGACCGGGGGACCCGGGTCGGACCTGGGTGGGACCTCACCCTCCCGCCGGAGTCGGCCCCGGAGTCGGCACCGGGTGGACTGGGTGGACCGGGGGCGGACCCGGAGCGGCCGCATCAGCGCACACCCTCGTCTAGTACCATTGATTCCCGGCCACAACGGTGTGGCCCCTAACCCTTCACTGCCGCGTCCCAAGGGCGCTGGCACACCTGTCCGGAAAGCGAGCTACCTACTACATGTCCGATACCCAAGTCGTGCCCGAGGGCACCGCCCTCCTCTCGCCCGAGGCCATGGGCACATTCGACGAGAACGGCATCTATATCCCCCGTTCCGTCACCGAAGACGACCTGGGCGGTGCCTCGCTCGAGGACGCCATGGCCGGCACCATCGTCGAATTCGAGGACGGCGACCTGGTGGAGGGCACGGTGGTCAAGATCGACCGCGACGAGGTGCTCCTGGACATCGGTTTCAAGTCCGAGGGCGTCATCCCGGTGCGCGAGCTGTCGATCCGCAACGACGTGGACCCCGGGGACATCGTGAAGCTGGGCGAGGCCATCGAGGCCCTGGTCCTCCAGAAGGAGGACAAAGAGGGCCGGCTGATCCTCTCGAAGAAGCGGGCCCAGTACGAGCGGGCGTGGGGCACCATCGAGAAGCTGAAGGAGAACGACGAAGTGGTCACCGGTCCGGTGATCGAGGTGGTGAAGGGCGGGCTCATCGTCGACATCGGTCTGCGGGGGTTCCTGCCCGCCTCGTTGGTCGAGCTGCGCCGGGTGCGGGAGCTGCAGCCGTACGTGGGCCGGGTCATCGAGGCGAAGATCATCGAGCTCGACCGCAATCGCAACAACGTGGTGCTGTCCCGGCGGGCCTGGCTCGAAGAGACCCAGAAGGAGCAGCGCGGCGAGTTCCTGGTCAACCTCAAGCCCGGCGAGCGGCGCAAGGGTGTCGTCTCCTCGGTGGTCAACTTCGGCGCCTTCGTCGACCTCGGCGGCATGGACGGTCTGGTCCACGTCTCGGAGCTGTCGTGGAAGCACGTCGACCATCCCTCCTCGGTGGTCTCGGTCGGCGACGAGATCGATGTCGAGGTCCTCGACGTCGACCTGTCCAAGGAGCGCATCAGCCTGTCGCTGAAGGCCACCCAGACCGATCCGTGGCAGGAGTTCGCCAACTCCCACCAGGTGGGTGAGCTGGTCTACGGACGGATCACCAAGTTGGTCCCGTTCGGGTCGTTCGTGCAGGTCGGCGACGGCATCGAAGGACTGGTACATATTTCGGAGATGGCCGGCCACCACGTCGACCTTCCCGAGCAGGTGGTCACGCCGGGCGAGGAGCTGTGGGTCAAGATCATCGACATCGACCTGCAGCGCCGCCGCATCAGCCTGTCCATCAAGCAGGCCGCCGAGGGCGGCGAGGTCTCCGAGGAGTACCGCGAGGCGTTCGGCGAGCACGCCTACGACGAAGAGGGCAACTACGTCGGACCCTTCATCGCCGAGTCCGACTTCACCCCGGAGACCGAGGCCCAGGCGGCCTGGGCCGACTACGTCGCCGAGCACGGCCCCGCCGAGGGGGGCGGTGAGGGTGGCGCCACCGACGCCGCGCCGGCAGTGGCCGCAGCACCCGCCCCGGCGACGGTGGAGGCAGGCACCGTTCCCGCCTCCGAACCGGTCGCCGCTCCTGAGGCCGCCGCAGCACCGGCTGCACCAGCACCCGCAGCACCCGCAGCACCTGCGGCCGAAGCGGCACCGGCGGCACCTGTGGCCGAAGCGGCACCGGCTCCCGTGGCGGAAGCGGCTCCCGCACCCCAGCCCGCGCCGGCACCAGAGCCGGCCCCGGCGGCCGAGCCTGCGCCGGCGGCCGCCGCCGAGGTTCCCGGGCCGGCACCCGCCGCGGCCCCGGAGGGTTGACCGTCCTGCGTTAGCCCCGGATCAGTGCGGGCTCTCACCTGCCGCCGAACCAAGTCGGCGAATGGCCTCTGTACGATCCGTATCGTCGAACAGATCGGCCCATCTCAGGTTGGCGATCTCCTGCTCCAACGTGAGTTCGGGATGTCCCTGGGCAACCAACCAACGGGTGACCGGAAGGACCTCATGGTCGGCGAGGATGGTTTTCGCCGCTTCCACCGCGCCCAGGTCGTTGATGAGGCCAACCCATAGCCACGGGTCGAAGCCCAGCGTCCGTGTTTCGGTAATCAGGTCTCCACAACGGAGTTGGAACTGACCCTCGAGCGTCGTTCCATCGGCCGGGGCTCCGACTTTCGCTTCTACCGGGCCGGCGCCCATCATGACGGGGCTGCTGGCATCAACGTGGAGGGGCCAACCGCATGCACCGCAGTAGATGAAGCCGACTCGCGATCGTCGTCCCTCGGAAATCTCATCGACGTCGAGTCGCTCTTTCCGCAGATTTCCACGCAGGGCGCGGTGGCAGTGGGTGCAGATTGGCCCACTCGATTCGCCTTCGGCCGGCCCGTTGGTCATCTGGAGATTGTCCCAGACCCCGGGGGTCGTCGATCGACGAGCTTCAGCTGTCGGGCCCCGCCGTTGGAAATGCGGTGACCCCACTGCCGGCATCGGCACCGGCACCGGCACCGGCATCATCGGCGTCAGTCGGGATCGGGGCCACGAGGGGAAAGTGGCAGGCCACCTTGTGGCCCGGGGCGATGTCCCGCAACGGTGGCTCCTGCTCGGCGCACACCTCTTGTGCGTACGGGCAGCGGGTGCGGAACCGGCAACCCGACGGCGGATTGAGCGGGGAGGGGAGCTCGCCGGTGAGGGCGGCGCTGTCGGCCTGGTGGTCGGGGTCGGGCTCGGGGATCGAGGCCAGCAGGGCTTCGGTGTAGGGATGGGCGGCGTACCGGTACAGATCGTCCGACCCGGCCACTTCGACCAACTTGCCCAGATACATCACCGCCACCCGGTCGCTCACGTTCTTGACCACGGCCAGGTCGTGGGCGATGAAGACCATGGTGAGACCGAACTGCGCCTTCAGATCGGCCAGCAGATTGAGGATCTGTGCCTGCACCGAGACATCCAGGGCCGACACCGGTTCATCGCAGATCAGGAGATCCGGATCGGCCATCAGGGCCCGGGCGATGCTGATGCGCTGGCACTGACCGCCGGAGAACTCCTGGGGCCGCCGATCCCCGGCGGCTTCGGGGTCGATGCCCACGGCCTCGAGCATCTCGTTGACCTGTTTGGCCCGCTCGGGCTTGGTCCCCCGCTTCCAGATGTTCAGGGGCTCGGCCACGATGTCGCGGACCCGACGCCTCGGGTTGAGCGAGGAGATCGGATCCTGGAAGATCATCTGGATCTTCGTCCGGGCCTGCCGCAGGTCCCGCTTGGACAGCGTCCCCAGGTCCTGACCACGGAAGATCACACTGCCGGAGGTGGCCGGCTGCACCTGCACCAGCGCCCGGCCCGTCGTCGACTTGCCGCAGCCGGACTCACCCACCAGCCCCAGGGTCTCACCCGAGCGGACCTCGAAGCTGACGCCGGACACGGCGTGGACGGTCTGCCGCCCGCTGCGGAACTCGACCACCAACTGGTCGACCTTGAGCACGGCATCGTCGCCGCCGGAGTCGGTGGCGGGGGCACCCGGAGCCAGGCTGGTCATGGGTGTGGGACCTCAGCGACTGGTTGGCCCACGACCGAGGGGGTCGACGGCGCCGACAGCGTGGCATCGGCGAGTGTGACGGTGCCGGCGCCGGAACCAGCCCCCGCCGGGGCAGCGGGGGCGCCGGGCCCTGCGGTGGCCCCGGAGCCTGGCCGGTTCCCGTCACGCACCCCCGGCGCGGTGGATATGCCGTTGACCAGGGGGAACCAGCAGGCGAACAGATGGTCCGGCGATCCGGCGGTGCGCAGGGGAGGGTCGCTCTCACGGCACTTGTCCTGGACGTACGGGCACCGGGGGGAGAACCGGCAGCCGGTGGGCGGATGGATGAGGTCGGGAGGACGGCCGGCGATGGCGTGCAACCGGGTCCCGCTGGCTTCGGACAGTCGCGGGATCGAGTCCATCAGGGCCCGGGTGTAGGGCATGTGGGTGTCCTTGAACAGCGTGTGGGTCGGGGCCCGCTCGACGATGCGGCCGGCATACATGACCACGATGTCGTCGGCCCGACTGGCGACCACGCCGAGGTCGTGGGTGACCAGGATGATCGCCATGTGCCGTTCCTTCTGGAGGTCGGCGAGGAGATCGAGGATCTGGGCCTGGACGGTCACGTCGAGGCCGGTGGTCGGCTCGTCGGCCATGACCAGCCGGGGGGCGCACGCCAGCGCGATGGCGATCATCACCCGTTGGCGCATGCCGCCGGACAGCTGGAACGGGTACCAGTCGACCCGCTCCTGCGGCGAGGGGATGCCCACCGAGCGGAGCAGTTCGATGGCGTGCGCCTTGGCATCGGACCGGCCCATGTTGAGGTGGAGGCGCAGGGACTCGGTGATCTGGACCCCGATCCGCTTGACCGGGTTGAGGGCGGTCATCGGGTCCTGGAAGATCATGCTCAGCTCGGCGCCCCACACCTGGCGCAGTTGGGCCGGTGTCATCGAGGTGAGCTCGTGGTCGGCGAAGCGCACGGTGCCGCTCTTGATGACGTCCCGGAGGGGGAGCAGGCCCATGATCGAGCGGGACAGGACCGTCTTGCCGGAGCCGGACTCGCCCACGATCCCGAGGGTCTTCCCCCGGTTGACGGTGAAGGACACGCCGTCGACGGCCCGCACCGTGCCCCGGCCGGTGCGGAATGCGGTGTGGAGGTCCTCGACCTCGAGCAGAGGGTCGTGGTCCTCGTTGACGTCCCGGAACTGGAGCTTCTGGCTCCCCCCGCGCCGCAGCGACAGCCGGCTCACAGCAGGCCCTCTCGGATGTCGAACCGCTGGCGGAGCCGGTCGCCGATCAGGTTGATCGACAGCAGCAGCAGGAACATGGCGATCACCGGCCACAACATGATGTAGGGGTTGGTGCTCAGGTTCCCGTTGGACGAGCCCTCGGAGATCATGTTCCCCCACGACGGGGTGGGCAGGGGTACGGAGAGGCCCAGAAAGGCCAACGAGCCCTCGATGACGATGACCCCGGCCACCGTGATGAGCCCGAAGGTGACGGCGGCCGGGATCACGTTGGGGAGGATCTCCCGGAACACGATCCTGGTCGAGTTGGCCCCCATGGTCCGGGCCGCGATCACGAACTCACGGTTGGCGAAGGACAAGCTGGAGGCTCGCACCACCCGGTACAGCAGGGGGATGGTGGCCACTCCGATGATGATGGTGATCTTGAGCAGGGACTGCCCCCAGAAGGCCACGATGGCGATCACGGCCACGATGGCCGGGAAGGCCAGGAGCACGAACGCCCCGGCGTTCAGGGAGACGTCCAACCGGCCGCCCTTGTAGCCCGAGACCAGGCCCAAGGTGCCCCCCACCAGCATGCCGATGATGACCGCGCCGAACCCGACGACCAGGGAGACCCGGGACCCGTAGATGAGCCGGCTGAGGAGATCCCGACCGAGGTCGTCGGTGCCCAGGAGATGATGGATGCTCGGGGAGACGTTGATGGCCCCATAGTTCTGGAAATCGGGATTGGGAAGGGGGAGGAGGTTGGCGATGATGGCCAGGATCACCACCAGGCTGACCCATCCGAGGGCCAGCCAGAAGAGGAGCCCGAGTGGCTTCTTCAGCAGGATGTCGTCGGAGTGCAGGGTCTCGCTCTGGCGGGACACGATCAACTCGTCCGCCGCGGCCAGGCCGGGTACCTGGTCGGCCAGCAGCTGTCCGGAGGCGCGGGTCGCGCTGAGCTCTCGGTCGTCAGGCATCGGTCACTCCCGGGTAACCCTCGGATCGACCACGGTGAAGATGAAGTCGATGATGAACTGGAGGACGACGTAGGCGATGGCCACGACCAGGGTGATGCCCTGGACGACCAGGTAGTCCCGCTGGTTGACCGCCACGACCAGCGAGTAGCCCAGACCGGGCAGGGCGAACAGGTACTCCACGATGAACGTCCCGGCGATGAGGGCGCCGATGTTGACCCCGGCCGCGGCCAACAGCGAGAACGACGAGGGGCGGAAGGCGTGCCGCCACATGATCCAACGGTTGGACAGGCCCTTGGAGCGGGCCATGGTGATGAAGTCCTCCTGCAGGGTGCTGATCAGGTCGGATCGGAAGAGCCGGTAGTAGACGGCGATGGACCCGGCGGTGATGGCCAGGGAGGGCAGGATCATGTTGTGCAGGTTGGTGGCCAGGTCCTGGGAGATGGGCACGCACCCGGTGGCGGGGAACCAGTGCAGGCCGACGGCGAACACCGCCACCATGATGGGGGCGATCACGAACGGCGGCAGGGCCAGCAACCCGAAGGTGCCGGTGGTGGCCACGTTGTCGTGGATGCTATTGGGTCGCCGCGAGGTGATCAGGGCCAGGGGGATGGCCACGCCGAACGCGATGACCTGGGAGATGACGATGAGCTCGAGGTCGATGGGCCAGCCGGTGGCGATGATGTGGGTGACCGACTCGTGGTCGAGATAGGACTGGCCCAGGTTGCCGTGGAACACCGAGCCCAGCCAGGTGAAGTACTGCTGGATGAGGGGCTTGTTGAGCCCGAGCTGCTTGAACAGCACCGCCCGGTTGTGGGCGGTGTCGTTGGGCCCGAGGATGGTGATCGACGGGTCGCCGGGCAGGAGATGGACCAGCAGGAACACCAGCACCGAGATGATGAACGCCACCACCACCAGCTGGACGAATCGTCGAAAGAGATACTTGACCATTGGGTGTCGAGACGCCGATCGGGATGCCCGGTCGGCTAACTGGCCAACCAGACTTGTGTGGGGGAGAAGACGCCCTCATCGAAGCTGTAGGCCGGGGACCCGTTGGGCAGCGTCGCGTGATCGAGGTTCTGCACTCGCGACTGCGCCACCTGCGAGAATGCGTATTGCTCGATCCACAGGTAGGCCAGATCGTCGTTCAGCCGCTCGTTGACCGTCTTGTAGGCGGCGACCCGGGTGGCCTGGTCGGTGGTGTGGCGACCGGTGAGCATGGCCGTCTCCAGCTTGGGATCGTTGAGCCGGGTGAAGTTGAGGCCGATGGCGCCGATGGGGGAGATGGTGGTCGTGCTCCACCACACGTAGTTGAGGTCGGGGTTGACCGCGCCGAACTGGTACGAGGTGGCCGCCGTGAACTTCCCCAGCACGAAGTCGTCGATGATGGTGGCCTGCTCGACCTCGGAGAGGGTGACCTTGAACCCGACCTCCTCCCACATCTGCTGGACGGCCTGGACCACCTTGACCTCGAGGGGATCGGGGATGGTGATGAGATTGACCGTCGGGGTCCCGTGTTGGGCCTTGTACTTGCTGACCAGGGCCTTGGCGCCGCTCGGGTCGAAGGTGGGATAGCTGGTGGCGCTGTAGTAGGGCGAGTCGGGCAGGAAGATCCCGTTGACCGGCTTGGCCCTGCCACCGCCGATGATGGTCTGGACCTCCTTCTGGTCCATACCCTTGGCCAGCGCCTGGCGGATGGAGAGGTCGTTGGTGGGGGCCACCGCGGTGTTGAGCATGATGAAGGCGAAGGTCGGCTGGCCGATGATGCCGGTGAGGCTGTCCGTCAGCTGATAGCCGGACCCGCCCGAGCCGGAGAAGTGGGTAATGGTGGTGGGGTCCACCGACTCGATCATGTCGACGCCGCCGGACCGGAGGGTGGACTCCCGCTGGTCGGTGTCGGGGATCGGCTTGAAGGTGATCGAGTCGAGGTAGGGGAGCCCCGCCCTCCAGTAGTTCGGGTTGCGGGTGGCGGTGAAGTGGTCGTTCTGCTGCCACACCGCGTACATGAACGGCCCGGTGCCGATCGGCAGGGTCACCCCCGGCTTGGCCGAGTTCTGGATCATCGCCTCGCCCACCACGTAGCCGACCTGGGTGGTGAGACCGGCCGGGAAGGTCTGGTTGGGCCCGGTCAGGTTGTACACCACGGTCATGTCGTCGGGGGTGGTCACCGACCCCACCTGCTTGAGGGCCACCCCGGTGAGTGCGGACGCGGCCAGGGCCTCGAAGTTGGCCTTCACCACCGCCGAGGTGAGGGCCGAGCCGTCGCTGAACTTGATGCCGGGGCGGAGGGTCATCGTCCAGGTGTCGAAGGTCGAGTTGCTGGTCATGGACTGGGCCAGATAGGGCTCGATCGACCCGTCGGCGGCCACCGCCATCAGGGGGTCGAACACCGCATTGGCGTAGAGGAACCCGTTGGTGTCCCAGTGGTTGACGGGAGGGTAGAAGCCGTCGATCTCGGCGATGGTGCCGACCACCAGGGCTCCGCCCCGCTTGGGTGTGCCCGGCTTCGACGCCGGGGTGGACGACCCGCTGGTGGTGGTGGGCGAGGAGGAGCCCGACGAGCATCCGGCCAGCACGCTCGAAGCGCCGGCTCCCAAGCACCACCGCCCCTCCGGCGACGGCGCTCCTGGACAGAAATGAACGGCGACTGATTCCATTACCTGGTTCCACAGACATCCCCCATCACTTGTTCCTCACGACTCCTGCCCCCGGTCAATCGTGCCTCGTCCGCTGCCATAATTGCTGTTGGCGAGCGGAATGCACTCTGCCACATGCGCAGCGTGCTGTGGGGGCACGTTACCTGCATAGGCCCGATTGGTCCATGGATGTGACAGAAGATCCCATCCGGGCCGTGGCGCTGGGTACCATTCGGTCCATGCATGCAGTACGACCTTCTTGGCTCCCTGGACCGAGGGTGCCTTCCCCTCAGATGACCGCCGTCGGTGACTGACGTCGAAACACCCCCCTCCGGGGCGGGGGTGATCGAGGAGCGGCCGATCGTGGGCGACCCACCGGCGATTCCGGGCGTGGTCGATCCGGCCGGCGATCCACCCACCGGTCCTCCCCCTACGGGCCCGGTCCACCGGGCCGACGCCGACGATCCCGAGGCGGTTCCCTTCGGGCGCACCACCACCCTGGTGCTCGGGGCCGCCGTCGTGGTCGTGCTGATCATCTCGTTGGTGCTGCGCTTCTGGACCCGCTCCGACCTCTGGCTGGACGAGGCGCTCACCGTCAACATCTCCCGACAGCCACTGCACGAGATTCCCTCCTTCCTGCACCGGGACGGCGCGCCACCGCTCTTCTACTTCCTGCTGCACTTCTGGATGGGTTGGTTCGGCACGTCCGACCTGGCCGTCCGTTCGCTGCCCGGGGTGTTCGGCGTGATCACCCTGCCGCTGACCTGGCTGGCCGGGCGGCGCCTCGGGGGTCGCACGGTGGCGTGGGCCGCGTTGTTGCTGGTGGCGACCTCTCCGTTCGCGGTCCGCTACGACACCGAGACCCGGATGTACTCGCTGATGGTCCTGTTGACCGTCCTGGCCTTCCTGGCCCTCGACCGCTCACTGCGGCGCCCCCGGGCCGGAAACCTCCTGGCCGTGGCCGTGGTCACCGGTCTGCTGTTGTACACCCAGTACTGGGCCCTCTATCTCATCGGCACCACCCTGCTGTGGCTGGCCTTCCAGTCGTGGCGGGGAAGGCCCGAGTGGCGGTCCGGGGCCCGGGCCAGCTTCGTGGCCGTGATCGTCGGCTGCATCACCTTCCTGCCGTGGGTGCCGACCTTCCTCTACCAGTCGCGCCACACCGGGACCCCGTGGGCGACGCCGGCCAACTTCTCCGCCATGGTCAACGCGGTGGCCACCTTCGCCGGAGGCGGGTCCAACCAGGGCCGGGCCCTCGGCCTCATCTTCTTCGCCCTCGCCGGCCTGGGCCTCTTCGGCGTGGCCACCAGCCGGCACCACATCGACCTGGACGTCCGCACCCGCCCGTTGGGCCGCCCGGTCGCCATCATCGTCGTCGGCACCCTGGCCGCCGCCATCTGCGGCGGCTTCATCAGCAACAGCGCCTTCGACGCCCGCTATGCGTCAGTGGTGTTCATCCCGCTCATCCTGCTGGTCTCGATCGGCCTGGTCACCTTCAGCGATCAGCGGATCCGGGCCATCGTGCTGGCGGTGGCGGTGGTGGCCGGACTGGCCGGCTCCTTCCCCGACATCGCCACCAATCGGACCCAGGCCGGACAGGTGGCCGCGGCCTTGGCCAAACGCGGCAGACCGGGTGACCTGGTGGCGTACTGTCCGGATCAACTGGGACCGGCGGTCGACCGACTGCTCCCGAGCGGTCGCTACAGCCAGACGACGTTCCCTCGGGGGACCGGGCCCGAGTTCGTCAACTGGGTGAACTACGCCACCGCCTCCCGGGACGCCTCGGCGCTGCGGTTCACGGAGAAGCTCGAGTCCACCGCGGCGAAGACCGGCGCCCAGATCTTCGTGGTCTGGGCGCCCGGGTACCAGACCTTCGGCACCAAGTGCGAGGGGATCATCGAGACCCTGAACGCCGACCCGTCGTACACCAGCCACCTGCGGGTGGTGCTCAACGGGGCCGAGTTCTACCAGCCCATGTACCTCAGCCAATTCACACCCACGCCCCCCTGACCAGGACATGCTGTGCTCCTGGTCGGCCCTCGGTGTGCGCCCCCGGGTCGTCCCCGCGGCCCCGGAGCCAGCAAGTAACCTGCTGCTGGCAGCGAGACGGAGGGAAGCCCGGCAACCGGGATCGACCCACGCACCTCCCGATGGCACCACACTGGGTGCGTCCCGGCCAGAAACACCGCGCCGATCCTGGCGCAGTGGGTGCTGCGGGTCGAGGTCGAATCATGAGGGGACGGGGTCCGGCACGAGGCCGGCACCGGTCACGATCAACAGAACGGATTGCAACGAGTGGCATCACCCAATGACAACGAGGCGCGCACCGGAGCCCCGGATCCCCAGGAGATCTCCGGCTCCAGCGCCCGGACCTCCGTGCCACCCGTAGTCGTGATCGGAGGGGGACCGGCCGGTCTCACCGCCGCCCGGGAGCTGGCCGAGGCGGGCGACCCGGTCGTGGTGGTGGAGGAGGACTCGGTCCTGGGCGGGATCAGCCGTACGGTGGAGCGAGACGGCTGGAGATTCGACATCGGGGGCCACCGCTTCTTCACCAAGGTCAAGCCGGTCGAAGAGTTCTGGCACAAGGTGCTGCCCCCCGAGGACTTCCTGCTCCGTCCGCGCATGAGCCGCATCTACTACGACGGCAAGTTCTACGACTACCCGATCAAGCTGGGCAACGCCCTCCACAATCTGGGGCTGCTCGAGGCGCTCCGCTGCGGGCTCTCCTTCCTGTGGGTCAGGGTCCACCCCCCGAAGGACCTCACCACGCTCGAGGGATACATCGTCTCCAACTACGGATGGCGCCTCTACCACCACTTCTTCAAGACCTACAACGAGAAGGTGTGGGGGGTGTCGGCCTCGGAACTGTCCGCCGACTGGGGCGCGCAGCGGATCAAGGGCATGTCGCTGTGGTCGGCGGTGTGGGAGCCGATCCGCTCGTCGGTGGCCGGCAAGCGGCGCGATCGTTCCAAGCAGCTGACCAGCCTCATCGAGGAGTTCGCCTACCCCAAGTTGGGGCCCGGGATGATGTGGGAGCGGTGTGCCGAACAGGTGACCGACTTGGGGGGCACGGTCCGGATGGAGACCAAGGCCACCCGGATCCACCTCGAGGACGGGGCGGCGGTGGCGGTGACCGTGGATACTGCCGGTGGCGACGGAGCCGCCGGGGCCGCTGGGGCCGCTGGGGCCGCTGGGGCCGCTGGGTCCGCCGGGGGCGACGGGGCCGCCGGGGGAGCGGAGCGGCTGGAGGCCTCCCACGTCATCTCGTCGATGCCGCTGACCTCGCTCGCCCGCATCGTCGACCCGCCGGTCTCCGACGAGGTGCTGGCCGCCGCCGATGCGCTGCACTACCGGGACTTCCTCACGGTGGCGCTGGTCGTCCCCCACGATCGGGGCTTTCCGGACAACTGGATCTACATCCACTCGCCCGACGTGGAAGTGGGTCGGATCCAGAACTTCGGTGCGTGGTCGCCCTACATGGTGAAGGACGGCCGGACCTGCCTGGGCATGGAGTACTTCGTGTTCGAGGGTGACGAGCTGTGGAACTGCAGCGACGACGAGCTGGTGGCCCTGGGCACCAAGGAACTGGCCATGATCGGGCTGGTCGATCCGTCGGACGTCGAGGCAGGGTATGTGGTGCGCATGCCCAAGGCCTATCCGGTCTACGACGACGCCTACCGCGACCACGTGGAGATCATCCGGGGGTGGTTCGAGGAGCACGCCCCGAACGTCCATCCGGTGGGTCGGAACGGGATGCACAAGTACAACAACCAGGATCACTCGATGTACACGGCGATGCTCACGGTCGAGAACATCCACGGGGCCCATCACGACATCTGGTCGGTCAACGTCGAAGAGGAGTACCACGAGGTCGACGACACCCGCACCGGTGATGGCGCCGATCAAGAGGGCGCCGGTGGCGCCCGGGGAACACGCGACGGCGGGGGTGCGGCAGGCAGGACCGGACGGGATGCTCCGGTCCTCCCCAGCCGCACCCGCACGGTGGGTGAGGTCGCCAGCTAGTGGTCCGACGCGGAACGGGTCGGGGCGACCCCGCGTGGAGGGCGTGGTGCGGGTGGAGCGCGCGGTGGGGACCGGGATGAGCGACTCCGATCCGTCGCGGCATCCCGGGGACGAGCCGGCGGCGGGTCCGATGCCGGCGGAGGGCGATGCATCCTCGGCTCGGCTCGAGACGATCCTCGACGAGATCGAGACCGTGGTGGAGCCGGTGACCGAGGCGGTCTCGATGTCTCCGGCCGTGGGCATCGCCGTGGCCGGTGGACCGATGATCACCCTGCCCGAGGAGGAGGCGCCCCCGGCGGGGGCCGCCGGCGACTCGGTGCGGTCCGGTCTCACCCAGGCCGGACCGGTGGCCATCGCCGGACTGGTGGTCAACGGGGCCGGCGCGCTGGTGGTGATCGCCGTGGCCCGGCTGGTCTCCTCCCAGTCCTACGGGGAGATCGCCCAGCTGCTCGGCCTCTTCTTCATTCTCTCCATGCCCGGGTCGGCGGTCCTGGTCGGGGTGGTGCGACGGGTCACCGCCCTCCAGAACGCCGGGCGGGCCAACCTGGTCCGACCGTGGATCAGGAAGGTCCACCGCTACGGACTCATCGCCCTGGCCATCGAGATCGTCACGGTGCTGCTCCTGCAGGGTTGGATCGCCCGTCAGCTCTCGCTGGCCAACAGCGAGGGCGTGGTGCTCATTCTGGTGGCGGCCGGGATCTGGATTCTGCTCTGCGTCGACCGGGGCCTGCTGCAGGCCCATCGCGGCTACCGGGCCCTGGCCGGGAACCTGCTGGTGGAGGGAGGAGTCCGTACCTTCTTCGTGGTGGTGCTGGTCGTCGCCCACCTGGGGGTGGCCGGGTATGCCCTCGGCGTCTTCCTCGGTGAGGTGTTGGCCACCATCCATGCCCACTGGCTGGCCTCGAAGACCTGGTCGGACGGCTCAGCGGTCACCGTTCCGCCCCATGGCTACGACGCCAAGGCCGACTCGAGCCTGGTTCGGCGCCGGCTGTTGGCCGACGTCTCGGCCGCCTTCGTCGGACTGGCCCTCCTGGGCCTGCTCCAGAATGTGGACGTGATCCTGCTCGGCCGGCTGAACCACCACAACGTCGGTCCGTACGCGGCCATCTCGGTGGCCTCGAAGGCCCTGGTCTTCGGGGCACTGGCCCTCGGCGCCTACCTGCTGCCCGAGGCCACCATCCGCTGGAACGAGGGCGGCCACGCCATCCGCCAGCTCGGGGTCACCCTCATCTTCCTCGCCGTCCCCGCCGCCCTGCTGCTGGCCATCTCGGTGTTCGTGCCCCGGTGGTTCCTCACCCTGGTCTTCTCGGCCAAGTTGAGCTCGGCGGCACCGGCGTTCGCGTCGTTGGTGCTGGCCATGGTGTTCCTCTCCTTCTCCGTGCTGGTCACCAACTACCTCTTCGGCATCGGATCCCGCTGGATCGTCTTCCTGCTCGGCGGGGGATCGGTATTGGCGGTCATCCTCATCGCCCTGGCCGATGGGGGCAAGGTGGCCACCGCCCGGGCGGACCTGGTGGCCCAGGGAGTGTTGGCCGTGGGGATGGGGATCGCCTTCATCGCCATCCACCACAAGCACCGGGATCCCGATTGGACGGGCGGACTGCGCCGCCGGGTCGGGTCGGGTCGGTCGGGCGATCCTGGCGTGGGCCGGTCGGACAACGGAACCGGCCCCGGGGCCGGCGATCGGTAGTGTGAGCAGCCGACGGCACACGACGAGGCCAGGTCCATGATCGCCCGACCACCCGGCCGGTTCGGCCCGGACCTGGTCTAGCCACAGAGGGGAGACCGATGACCACCAGCAACTCCGTACCGGGTGCCCACGGGGCGGGGACCCCTGGCCCGGCCCCGTCCGGGACGAAGCGCCTCACCGGGGAGCGTCCGATGGAGGGGGTCACCCCGGATTCGCTGTTGGCGCTCCACGCCGCCGGCTATCGCACGGTGATCGAGCGCCTGGGGACGGGAACCATGCTCGACGTGGGGTGTGGGCAGGGATTCGAGTCAGCCCGGTTCCTCTCCGACGACCGGGTGGTGGTCGGGGCCGACTACAGCTCGGAGGCCGTGACGGCGGCGTCGGGCCGTTGGGCCCGGGAGGGTCTCCAGGTGGCCCAGATGAACGCGCTGGCGCTCGGATTCGCCGAAGGCAGCTTCGACTGGGCGTGCTCGTCCCATCTGATCGAGCACTTCGACGACCCCGAGGGGCACGTGCGGGAGCTGTCCCGGGTGCTGGCCGACGACGGCACGGTGTTCTTCCTCACCCCCAACGCGCCGGCCGATTTCGAGAACCCGTTCCACATCCACCTCTTCGAGCCCCCCGAACTGCAAGATCTGCTCGGGCGCCACTTCCACGACGTGACCGTCCAGGGCATGGACGCCGTGCCCCACGTGAAGGCGGACTTCACCGCCCGACGGGTCAAGGCCAACAAGGTCCTGCGTCTGGACTTCCTCGACCTGCGGCACCGGATCCCCCGGTCGTGGTACATCGGCGCCTACACCCGGATCCTGCCCCTGGCCTACAAGGTCATCGCCCGGGGAGACTCGGGTGGGATGACCGGCATCACCGCCGACGACTTCTTCGTCACCGACGATCTCGATCGCACCACCATGGTGCTCTTCGCCACCGCGTCCCGACCCCGGCGTTCGGCCTGACGGGTCACGGGATGATCACGGTCGGCCTCACCGGGGGGATCGGGGCGGGGAAGTCGACCGTGGCCCAGCTGCTGGTGGGGCACGGCGCCGTGCTGGTCGACGCCGATCTCATCGCCCGCGAGGTGGTGGCCCCCGGGGGTCCGGCCTTCCAGCCCATGATCGACCGGTTCGGGGCCGGGATCGTCGGATCCGACGGGCTGATCGACCGGCCCAAGGTGGCCGAGCTGGTGTTCGGTCACCCCGAGGCCCTGGCCGACCTCAATGCCATCACCCACCCGGCCATCGGCGTGGAGATGATCGCCCGCAAGGACCGCTACGCGGCCACCGACGAGATCGTGGTGCTCGACATCCCCCTGCTGAAGCCGGTGCACCGGGAGCTGCTGGATCTGGCCTCGGTGGTGGTGGTGGACACGCCCCCCGAGCTCGCCCTCGACCGGTTGGTCGGCGACCGGGGGATGTCGGTGGCCGACGCCAAGGCCCGGATGGAGTCGCAGCCCGATCGGTCCGACCGCCTGGACGGCGCCGATCTGGTCATCGACAACGCCGGGGACCTCGCCCACCTGGAAGCCGAGGTGGACCGGGTATGGGCCGCCCTGCTGGGGCTCCGGGCGCAGAGGGCGGTGGCCGAACCGGGCTGACCGGGGCGCTGACGGCGGCGGCCCCTCTCTGTCCACAATGAGTGAGACACCTCCTATCCGCGTTCTGAGCAAGAGGGCGATGGAGGGTTTATCCATGACCACGACACGAAAGCAGCCGCCGCTGGTCAAGTCGGAGCACGCTAAGACTTGGCATATCGACGACGGCACGGCACCCGACGGCAGCGAGAGAAAGAAGTCCCCGGTCAGGCGAGTCTTCACGCCTGAGTACAAGCTGGCCATCCTGGCCGAGTACGACGGATGCTCCGAGTCCGGCGAGCGGGGAGCCCTGCTCCGACGCGAGGGCCTCTACTCGAGCCTGATCACCGACTGGCGGCGCCAGCACCGCCAGGGCCTGCTGAAAGCAGCCCTCGGACGCCACGACAATGGCCGCGGCGGGCCCTCGCTGTCCGAGGTGGCCAAGCTCCGGGCCGAGAACGAGCGGCTGCGGGCCAAGCTGGCCCAGGCCGAGGTGGTGATCGACGTCCAGGGAAAAGTGCACGCGCTCTTGGAGGAGATCTCCAAGAGCGCGGACTCCGAGCAGTAGTGGACGCCATCATCGACCGGGCGGTCGACGAGCTGGCCCCGGTGGTCGGCCGCAAGGCCGCCTGTGCCGCACTCGGTCGGTCCCGGGCCAGCCACTACCGCAGGCGTCGACCACCACGGTGCGGTCCACCGGCACCCCGCCGCTCCCACCGCCGGCTGGCTGATCACGAGGCCGGCGCCGTGATCGCCGCCCTCAACTCGGAGCGGTTCTGTGACAAGGCCCCGGCCCAGGTGTGGGCCACCCTCCTCGACGAGGGCACCTACCTGGCCTCGGTCTCCACCATGTACCGCCTGCTGCGGGAACGGGCCCAGGTGAGAGAACGCCGGGCCCAGGCCCGCCGGCCGGCCCTGGTGAAGCCCGAGCTGGTGGCGACCGCCCCCAACCAGGTCTGGAGCTGGGACATCACCAAGCTGGCCGGCCCCTACAAGTGGACCTGGTTCCAGCTCTACACCGATCCTCGACGTCTACTCCCGCTACGTCGTGGGCTGGCTGGTGGCGCCCCGGGAGTCGGCCACCCTGGCCGAGCAGCTCATCGCCGATGCCATCTATCGAAACGAGGTCCCCGCCGGCCAGCTCACCCTGCACGCCGATCGGGGGTCGTCCATGACGTCTCGGACGGTGAGCCAGCTCCTCTGCGACCTGGGCGTTCTCCAGAGCCACTCGCGGCCGCACGTCTCCAACGACAACCCCTATTCGGAAGCCCAGTTCAAGACCCTCAAGTACTCACCGACTTTCCCGAAGCGGTTCGCCAACCTCGCCGCCGCCCGGTCGTTCTGCGACCGGTTCTTCGAGTACTACAACGACGAGCACCGCCACTCGGGCATCGGGCTCCACACCCCGGCTGACGTGCACTTCGGCCGGGCCGAGCTCGTCCGGGAGAAGCGCCAGGACATCCTCGACGCCGCCTATGCCTCCATGCCCGGTCGCTTCAGAAAACCACCCCAAGCACCCCGGATCCCCGAGGTTTCCTGGATCAACCGACCCGAGGAGGCGCCCATCGCCATCTGACTTCTCTGAGCCAACGGTGTCTCACATCTGTTGACAGGTTCCGGGCCGAGTTGGCCTGTCACACCCCACCGGTACCATCGGGACCATGCCCGATTTCCAGGTCGTCTCGCCGTTTCGCCCCGCCGGGGACCAGCCCCAGGCCATCGCCGGGCTGGTCGAGGGGCTCGAGCGCGGCGACCGGTACCAGACCCTGCTGGGCATCACCGGATCGGGCAAGACGGCCACCATCGCCTGGACGGTCGAGGCGGTCCAGCGGCCGACCCTGATCATCGAGCCCAACAAGTCGCTGGCCGCCCAGCTGGCCGCCGAGCTGAAGGACTTCTTCCCCCACAACCGGGTGGAGTACTTCGTCTCCTACTACGACTACTACCAGCCCGAGGCGTATGTTCCGTCGTCGGACACCTACATCGAGAAGGACTCGTCGATCAACGACGAGATCGACCGGCTGCGGCACGCCTGTACCTCTTCGCTCCTGCTCCGACCGGACACCATCGTGGTGGCCTCGGTGTCCTGCATCTACGGCCTCGGCTCACCCGACGAGTACCGCGACCGGATCATCGCCCTCGCCCCCGGCGAGGTCCATGAGCAACGGGCGCTACTGAGACGGCTGGTCGAGCTCCAGTACTCGCGCAACGACGTGACCCTCTCCCGAGGCCAGTTCCGGGCCCACGGGGACACGGTCGAGATCCATGCCGCCTACGAGAGCCACGCGGTCCGCATCGAGTTCTTCGGCGACACCGTCGAGCGCATCCGGCCGTTCGACGTGATGACCGGCGAGATCGGCGAGGAGCTCGACGAGCTGGTGGTGTTCGCCAACACCCACTACGGCACCGGTGACGAGCGCATGCAGCAGGCGGTGCTGAGCATCGAGACCGAGCTGCGGGAGCGGCTGGGCGAGCTCGGCGATGCCGGGAAGTTGCTCGAGGCCCAACGGCTGCGGATGCGGACCGAGTACGACCTCGAGATGCTGGCGGAGACCGGGGTGTGCAGCGGGGTGGAGAACTACAGCCGCCACCTCGACGGTCGGGCCCCCGGGGAGGCCCCGTTCACCCTGCTCGACTTCTTCCCCAAGGACTTCCTGGTGGTGGTGGACGAGAGCCATGTGGCCGTGCCCCAGCTGCGGGGCCAGTACGCCGGAGACCGGTCCCGCAAGGAGACGCTCGTCGATCACGGGTTCCGTCTGCCCTCAGCCCTCGACAACCGGCCGCTCCGGTTCGAGGAGTTCGTCGAGCGGACCGGCCAGACCATCCTGCTGTCGGCCACCCCGAGCGCATGGGAGCTGGAGCACAGCGCCAACGTCGTCGAGCAGGTCATCCGGCCCACCGGGCTGGTCGACCCCGAGGTGGACATCCGCCCGACCACCGGCCAGATCGACGACCTGCAGGAGCGCATCGACGCCACCGTGGCCGATGGCTACCGGGTGCTGGTGACCACCTTGACCAAAAAGATGGCCGAGGACCTCACCGAATACCTCACTGAACAGGGGGTTCGGGTCCAGTACCTGCACTCCGACGTCGACACCATGGCCCGGATCGAGATCCTGCGTGAGCTCCGGTTGGGGACCTTCGACGTCCTGGTCGGGATCAACCTCCTCCGCGAGGGGTTGGACCTCCCCGAGGTGGCGCTGGTGGCCATCCTCGACGCCGACAAGGAGGGCTTCCTGCGCTCCTCCTCGTCGCTGATCCAGACCATGGGCCGGGCCGCCCGCAATGTCAACGGGCGGGTGGTCATGTACGCCGATCGGATCACCGACTCGATGACCGAGGCCATCGGGGTCACCCAGCGCCGCCGGGCCCGCCAGATCACCTACAACGAGGAGCACGGCATCGATCCCCGCACCATCACCAAGTCGGTGACCGACATCCTCGAACGGGTGCGGGGCGAGGGCATCGGATCGGCCGCCATCAGCTCCGGGCCCAACAGCCGGGCCGCGGCCAGCCGGGCCCAGCGGGGCCGGGCCGGCGGCATCGATCCCCGGGCCGCGGCGGCCGAGTTGGCCGGCGCGATAGGTCCGGACGCCGACGAGCTGTCCAGCTTGATCCACCGGCTGGACGTGGAGATGAACCGCGCCGCCGAAGAGCTGCGGTTCGAGGAGGCGGCGCTGCTGCGGGACGAGATCACCGAGCTTCGCTCGCTGCTGGTGCGGGACCCGGTGGACGGGTCCGCCGTGTTGCCCGGTGGGACCGCCGACATCGAGGCCACCGCCGATGCGTGATAACCGAGGCCACGCCGATGCGTGACCGCTGGACCCCGACCTCCGCGCCGGTATCCTCGCACAATGGCTGATCGACTGGTGGTGCGCGGCGCGCGCGAGCACAACCTCCAGGACGTCTCACTCGACCTCCCCCGAGACCGTCTGATCGTGTTCACCGGCCTCTCCGGGTCGGGCAAGTCGTCCCTGGCCTTCGACACCATCTACGCCGAGGGACAGCGCCGCTACGTCGAGTCGCTCTCCGCCTATGCCCGTCAGTTCCTGGGCCAGATGGACAAGCCCGACGTCGACTTCATCGAGGGTCTCTCGCCGGCCATCTCGATCGACCAGAAGTCCGCCTCGCGGAATCCCCGGTCCACCGTCGGGACGGTGACCGAGGTCTACGACTACCTCCGGCTGCTCTACGCCCGCATCGGCAAGCCCCACTGCCCGACCTGTGGGAGGCCGGTGGCCCGCCAGAGCCCCCAGCAGATCGTCGACCGGATCCTGGCCATGGACGAGGGCACGCGCTTTCTGGTGCTGGCCCCGGTGGTGAGGGGCAGGAAGGGCGAGTACCTGGCGCTCCTCGACGACCTGGCCAAGCAGGGTTTCGCCCGGGCCCGCGTGGACGGGGTCACCGTCGAGCTCGCCGATCGGGGCCAGCTCGACCTGGCCCGGTACGAGCAGCACACCATCGAAGTGGTGGTCGACCGACTCATCCGTCGGGACGACATCCGGCGCCGGCTGACCGAGTCCCTCGAGACGGCGCTGTCCCTGGCCGAAGGGGTCGCCGAAGTCGTGGTCGTGGACCAGGACGGGTCCGAGCAGGAGGCGATCACCTTCAGCCAGCATCTGGCCTGCACCCACTGCGGGCTGAGCTTCGAGGACCCGTCGCCCCGCAATTTCTCCTTCAACTCGCCCTATGGCGCCTGTCCCACCTGCACCGGACTGGGCACCCGCTTCGAGGTCGACCCCGAGCTGGTGGTGCCCGATCCCACCAAGTCCCTGGCCGAGGGGGCGTTGGTGCCGTGGTCCGGCGCCCGCAGCGAGTACTTCTCGAGGTTGGTCGAGGCCGCAGCCGAGCTGGGTGGCTTCTCGATGGACACCCCCTGGGAGGACCTGCGCAAGGCGGACCAGAAACTGCTGCTCTACGGGGCCGGGTCCCGGCAGGTGCATCTCAAGTACCGCAACCGGTACGGGCGCCAGCGGTCCTTCCACACCACCTACGAGGGGGTCGTCTCGTGGCTGGAGCGCCGGCACACCGAGGCCGAATCCGAATTCCTGCGGGACAACCTCGAGAGCTTCCTGCGGGAGGTGCCGTGCCCGGTGTGCAAGGGGGCCAGGCTCCGACCGCAGTCCCTGGCCGTCACCGTCGGGGGCCATTCGATCTTCGCCCTCTGCTCCCTGTCCATCTCCAAGGCGGTCGAGGTCATCGCCGACCTCGACCTCTCCGACCGCGACCACCTGATCGCCGACCGGGTCTTCCGCGAGGTGCGCGAGCGCATGCAGTTCCTCCTCGATGTCGGGCTCGACTACCTCACCCTGGCCCGTTCGGCGGCCACTCTGTCGGGGGGAGAGGCGCAACGGATCCGACTGGCCAGCCAGATCGGCAGCGGCCTGGTCGGCGTGCTCTACGTTCTCGACGAGCCGTCCATCGGGCTCCACCAACGCGACAACCAGCGGCTCATCGGCACCCTCAAACGCCTGCGCGACCTGGGCAACACCGTCATCGTGGTCGAGCACGACGAGGAGACCATCCGCGTCGCCGACCACGTGGTCGACGTCGGCCCGGGGGCGGGGGAGCACGGGGGCCGCATCGTCCACTCGGGTCCGGTGACCGGTCCCGACGGGTTGGAGTCCAACGCCGGCTCGCTCACCGGCCAGTACCTCTCCGGGGCCAAGTCCATACCGGTGCCCTCCCTGCGCCGCCCGGGGAGCGGGGACCTGCTCGTCGTCAATGGTGCCCGGGAGCACAACCTCCACGACGTCGATGCTGAATTTCCCCTGGGCCAGCTCATCGCGGTGACCGGCGTCTCCGGTTCGGGCAAGTCGACCCTGGTCAACGACATCCTGCTCCGGTCCCTGGCCAAGCAGGTGCACCGGGCCAAGACCCTGCCGGGGGTGCACCGGTCGATCACCGGCGTGGAGCATGTCGACAAGGTGGTCGAGGTCGACCAGGCGCCGATCGGTCGGACGCCGCGCTCCAACCCCGCCACCTACACCGGGGTGTTCGACCACATCCGACGGCTGTTCAGCCAGACCCAAGAGGCGAAGGTGCGGGGGTACACCCCGGGACGGTTCTCCTTCAACGTCAAAGGCGGGCGATGCGAGGCGTGCTCGGGGGACGGCACCATCCGCATCGAGATGCACTTCCTGCCCGACATCTATGTCCCCTGCGAGGTGTGCAAGGGGGCCCGCTACAACCGCGACACGCTGGAGGTCACCTTCCGGGGCAAGACCATCGCCGACGTGCTCGAGCTCTCGTGTGAAGAGGCACTCGGGTTCTTCGCCCACCAGCCTCCGATCGCCCGGCACCTCCAGACCCTCGTCGACGTGGGACTGGGCTACATCCGGTTGGGCCAGCCGGCACCCACCCTCTCAGGCGGTGAGGCCCAGCGGGTGAAGCTGGCGTCGGAGCTCAGCCGGCGGTCCACCGGTCACACCCTGTACGTCCTCGACGAACCGACGACCGGGCTCCACTTCGAGGATGTGCGGAAGTTGCTCGATGTGCTGAACCGGCTGGTCGACCAGGGCAACACGGTGATCGTCATCGAGCACAACCTCGACGTGATCAAGAGCGCCGACTGGATCATCGACCTGGGCCCCGAGGGTGGAGACCGGGGTGGGTCGATCGTCGCCGTGGGCACACCGGAGGAGGTGGCCCGGGTCGCCTGCAGCTATACCGGCGAGGTGCTGGCGCCGCTCCTCGGCATCGAGCGGACCACATCGGGCACGCCGGTACCGGCTGCCGCCCGTCGCAAGGCGACCGGGGTGGCGGCGAAGAACGGGGCGGCGAAGAGCAGATCCAAGGCGCTTCCGGCCACCACCCGCGCCGGCCAGGCCGGAGAGGGTCCGAAGCCCCCGAAGGCCCGCCAGTCCAAGACGACGGCATCCGCCAGCACGACCGCGACCAATGGGACCGCGGCGGCGGCCAACGGGGCTTCCCGGGTCGGGGCCAAGCCGGCCGGGGCCAAGGAGGCCGGCACCAAGCGGGCCGCAGCGAAGCAGACCGCAACGGGGAGAGCGGGAGCGAAGAAGGCGGCCGCCCCACGGGCCAGGGCGAAGAAGGCCGCAACCGCCACTCGCTAGCCCGGGGTGGACCGGCAAATGCCCCGCCGGTCCGCCGCGTGGCGCCGAGTTGAGTCGATCAGGCCAGGATGGGAGTAACTCCGGCCGCGCCCACCAGCTCCCCTATGAGCCACCGGACGTCCGGTTGCTGAGCTGCCTGGTGGACCCGTCGAGCGGCTGCCACCGCCTCGGCCACCGCCGAGGCCTCGGTGGGCCCGCCCCCGAACACGGAGCGTTCGAGCAGTTCCGCCACGGTGGCGACGTCCGTGATCAGCGAACGGACCCGGTCGACGGTGGCCGGGGAGACCCCACTCTGGCTCGCCGGGCCGGTCGGCCCATCCGCGCCGGTGTAGCCGGCCATGGCGTCGGCCAGGCCCCTGCTATAGGCGACCGGGGACGTCGACGGGGCGCGGGGTGCGCCGGCCTCGTCCATCGAGCGGTCGATGCTCCTCCAGGCGGCACCGAGCGGACCGGCCGGGTAGGCGCTGCTCGGCAGGGACCGACGGTCGGCCCGCCGGCGTCGTCGTCTCCCCACCACGAGGACGGCCAAGCCGATCACGACCAGCACCACGATCACCACCAGCACCGTCGCCAACCCTCCGCCCGATCCCGTGGTCGATGACGTCCCGGTGGGTGCGCCAGGTCCGACCCCGCGGGTCCGCGGCGACGTGGTGGCGGTAGCCGGCCCGGTGGTCGGCACCGTCGGAGCCACCGTGGTGGGTGTGGTCGGCACCGTCGTCGGGACCGAGGGCACCGTCGAACCGGTGGGCCTGGTCGTGGGCACCGTGGTCGGGGTCGCCGACGGGGGCGGCTTCGTCGGGGGCGTGATCCGGGTGGGACCGACCACGTCGGCCGGTGTGGTTTCGCCCGAGGGCCGGCTCGGGGTGGGTTCGAAGGAGACCCAACCGGCCGCGGCTCCCAGGTAGACCTCGGGCCAGGCGTGGGCGTCGGCCCCACGCACGGTGGTGATTCCGGACGACGAACCCAGACCGGTGGTGAAGCCGACCATGACCCGGGTGGGCAGCCCGATGGACCGGGCCAGCACGGCGAAGGCGCCGGCGAACTGCTCGCACGTACCGGTGCGGGTGGTAGTCAGGAAGTCGATCAGACCCGCCGTCCCGGTGGGGAGGGTGGTCGGGGCCAACGAGTAGTGGAAGGCGCCGGAACGGAACCAGTTCTCGAGCAGCACGGCCGCGGTCAGCGGGTTGCCGGCCCCGGCGGTGACTCCCGTGGCCAGGGTGTGGATGGACGCGGGGAGGGCGGGGAGGGCGGTCGCCGCCGCTCGTTGCGCGGTTGACAACCCGGCATCCGACCCGAGATCGGTGCCGCTCAACGGTGAGGAGCCGTCCAACGGTCTTGGGACCGTGGCGGTGGCGTCGTAGTGGTCGCCGTCGGCCAGATCACCGAGGGCCACGGCCCCGGCCGGGGTGCGGACCACGCCGAACGGCGCGTCGACGGTCACCGTGTCCGGGGGCAACGGGACCAGGCGCCCGGCCAGGTGGTCGAGGGTCACCTGCACGTGGAAGTCGCCGGAGGTGCGACTCGGGAGCTCGGGGCGGGCACCCGCCGGCGCCGACCGGCCGTCGGCGTTGGCCGCGAGCGCGGCCGAGGGTTGCCAGGTGCCGTCCCGGTAGACGGTCAGGGCCCCGACTTCCCAGTAGGTGGCCACCGGGGAGCGGGCGGTGAACACCACGGTGGACGGGTTCCGGCGCTCCAAGGCCACGACGCTGGACAACAGCCGCAACTCCGAGGTGGGCCCGTTCGATCCGGCTCCGCCCGGCCCCCCGGCCGAGGCCTCGGCCTGGCTCACCGAGATGCCGGCCACCACGACGGCGGCGACGACGGCCGCGACCAGCAGGAGCACGGGGGACCGGGCCGCGACGCGGGAGCCACCTCGGCGGCCGGCCCCCGCCTCCAACGACCGCCATCCGCCCCCCGCCCCGCCGGCTTGGTCCCCGCCGGTGAGGGCCAGTTCGACCATGGCCACCACTACGTACCCCGACGCGAGGAAGGTGGCGTCCCGGACCGACCCGACCGTGGTGGCCCAGACGACCAGGCCGAAGGAGGGGAGGAGGGCAACGAGGCGGCGATCCGAACGCCGTGACGTGGTCGAGCGGTCCGAGACCAGGAGGAGCTGGGCCACCAGGGCGAGCATCCCGGCGGCGACCGCGGCCACCAGGACCACGCCGGGGACGGCGTGGTACGGAATCCCCGGGGTCCGCAGGGAGGCCTTCGCCGCCGAGGCGTCGTGATGGAGCACGCGGTACGTGGTGGCGGTCGGGATGCCGAAGCGGGTGGCCCCGGGGACCGTGGTGGCGGTGGCCGAGATCAGCACGGCTGCGGCTCCGATGGCCGCGCCGGTGGCCGACGACCTCCGGGTCCGCAGCAGGACGGCCGGGATCGCGGCACCGACCACCGCGGTGACGAGAATCGGGACCACCGACCGACTCCCGGGGAAGCCGCCGACGATGGTGCTGAGGGCGATGGCTCCGACCACCGAGGCGGCCCCGACGGCACCGGACAGGGCCGGGTCGGGACGCCCGGGCCGTGGCGGGTGCGGCTCCCGGTGCGACCCGCTCACCGGTCCACCGTGCGCCCCGCTCATACCGTCACGATCCGACCGAGGGCGGTGACCGCGGCCGGCAGCGACCGGGCCGCCGTTTCGGTGGTCACCACGGTGCAGCGTCCGAACTGCCAGGTGGCGTCCCACCGGACCCACCCCGCCGCCGGACCGGACGGGGCGTCGCCGGACCGGCGCGGATTCAACGTGGCCAGCATGGGCAGCAGCCCGGCCATGCCGGTGGCCGAGGGGGCGATCCGGGCCCGGTAGCCGGACAAGGTGAGGAGGTCGGTGGCGTGGCCCTCGGCGTTGGACCGGGTGATGAGGGCGTAGGTCACCGCCAGGGCGTCGTCGAAGGCGTGGCGGTGGTGGGTGCCCACCCGGTCGTCGACCACGATCTGGACCACCTGATCGCTGTCCGGGGCGAACTCGCGCACCATGATGTCCCCGGGCCCGCCCAGGGACGGCCAGTGCACCAGGCGGAGACGGTCACCGGCCCGGTAGGGCCGTAGTCCGGCCAGGTCCCCGGGTCCGTCCCCCACCACCCGGGCCGCCGGCTGCCCCTCGGCTGTGCCGTCGATCCCCGGGGCGCCCACCGTGGCCGGATCGAGGGTGTCGAGCCCGACCGGTGAGGGGTGGACCACGATGGCGGTCGACGCCTGTACGGGTCCGGCCCAGGCGAACAGGCCCAGCGGGTCGCCGACCCACAGGCGGAGCCGGGGGAGACCGAGGATGCCCCGGGTGTCCGTCGGCACCAGTCGCTCGATCACCGAGGTGCTTCCGGCCGGCGTCGGAGGGAAGCGGACCAGGTCCGCTCCCGGCGGTGCCCACCGCCCGAGGGGCCGGGGGACATCCCAGCCGTCTCCCACCGATCGCCCCTCGAGCACCGGGAGCCCATCCAACGTCCGCCAGCGCCCATCGGGGGATTCGAGCCCGAGTGGCGGCAGCGACCGGGTGGTCCCGGCCACGGTGAGATGGAGCCGGCAGGTGGCCCCGAGGGGCACCATCGGCGGACCGGCCCGGACGTGCAGGCTCAACCCGTCGGGGACCCTGCGCATCCGCCGATAGGAGATCACCGGGGCGGCGGCCAGGGGAACGGCCAACCCGACCACCAACGGCACCACCGTGGTCCGACCGGAGGCGCGGCCACCGCCACTACCCCCAACCACGCCACCAGTGCCCAGGCCCCCCTGGTGGTCGGTCGTCCCCACCGCGCCGGGCCGGTCGGCCGCCGCTGGCTCACGCCCTCGTCACCCGCCGCAGACCGACCCGCAGACCGCACCTGCAGACCCACCCGCAGCCCGACCCGATGACGAACCCGCCCTCGCATGCGCCGGTCACCCGTGGGCGTCGACCAGGGGCACCGGTGTGGTGTCGAGCACCTCCCGCACCACCTCGTCGGCGTCGGTACCGGTCAGTTGGCTGCGCGGATCGAGAATGAGCCGGTGCGACAGCACCGCCACCGCCACCGAACGGGCATCATCGGGCACCACGTAGGAACGCCCCTCACATACCGCCATCGATCGGCACATCCGCATGAGGGCCCGGGCGGCCCGAGGTGAGGCGCCCACGCTGACCGACGGATGGGCTCGGGTGGCCGCCACCAGATCGAGCAGGTAGCCCCGGGCCGGGGGCGAGACCGCCACCGCCTCGACCGCGCCCATGAGCTCGGCCAGCTCGGCGACGGACACCGCAGCCGGGAGGGACTTGACCGAGTCGGCCGGGTCCCGCCCGGCCAGCAGGGCATCCTCGGCCGCCCGGTCCGGATAGCCCATGGACAGGCGGATGAGGAACCGGTCCCGCTGCCCGTGGGGCAGGGGCGAGGTCCCGGCGGCGTCGTGGGGGTTCTGGGTCGCCACCACCACGAATGGCACCGGGAGCGCCTCGGCGTGGCCGTCCACGGTCACCTGGTGCTCCTCCATGGACTCGAGCAGGGCGGACTGGGTGCGGGCCGAGGCCCGGTTGAGCTCGTCGGCCATGAGCACGTTGGTGAAGATCGGCCCCTTCCGGAACACCGGTGCACTCGTCTTCGTGTCGAACACCATGGCCCCGGTGATGTCCGACGGCAACAGGTCGGCCGTGCACTGCACCCGCCGGAACCCCAGGCCGAAGCTGCGGGCCAGGGCGGTGGCCAGCGTGGTCTTGCCCAACCCGGGAAGGTCCTCGATCAGGAGGTGGCCCCGGGCCACGAACGTGCCCACGGCCAGGCGCACATTGGCGTCCTGGGCGTAGAGCACCGTGTTGACCTGGTCCACCAGCGCATGGAACAGGGCTTCGGCTCGCGAGCTCTGGACCCGCTCGGCCGGGTCGGTCGGGTCGGTCGGGGTCCCGGCCGGTGCCCGACCGCCGTCCTCCGGGCCGGGGCGAGCAGGGCGGGCGGTCGCCGGCTCGGTCGGGAGAGGTCCGCTCATGACGGGCAGCCTAAGCGTCGTGATCCCCAGGTGTCGGTAACATTCCGCCGGTCGCCGCCGACCGGCGCGACACTGGAGCGGTCGGACGACGGACCCGCTGCCGCCGGCCAGAGGGCCAGGTGGTCGAGCGGGAGCCTGTCCGGTCGGAAGGAACCTGGCCATGGCCCGATCGACGTTCAGATCCGTGACCTACGACCTCGACGCGGCCGTGGCCGTGGCCCGGTACGTGGCCAGGTCCGACGCCGGGGTGTCCTCGCAGCAGCTTGCACCCGCCCTGGGCTACAGCGGGGTGAAGAACGGCGCCTTCCTGACCCGGTTGGCCAACGCCCGGCTGTTCGGGCTCGTCTCCGGATCGTCGTCCCAGGTCACCCTCAGTGATCGGGGCCGGCGGGCCCTGTCACCCGACGGGGCCGAATCGGCGGCCGCCCGGGCCGAGGCGTTCCTGTCGGTGCCGTTGTTCCGGGCCGTCTTCGACCACTACGCCGACCGTCCGGTCCCCGGGCCGGAGGACCTCGAATCGGTGCTGCGGACCGACTACGGCGAGCCGGATGCGAAGGCCAGAGTGAGCGCGGCCAAGCTCCTCGACTCAGCCCGCCAGGCCCAGCTGGTCCGCGTTGATCCGGATGGAACCATGCGTTTCACCAGCGATTTCGAGCGGTTTACTGATTTTACGGATGGTGGTGGACTCCCGCCGCGGGTTGGCCTACAGTCCCCAGGTGGGGATCGGAGCGGGGAACATGTTCTCGGCGGGGGACGTGTTCTTCGCACCGGCTCCCTGGCGAGCGCATCCCGACGGGGTGCAGGAGAGGTAGGTGCACCGATGGCCTCCACTGGTGGGACTGACGGCGGACACGACGATCCGAACGGCGGGATCTGGTTGGAAGAGGAGGGCCCGGCCCGCAGCCGCGCCGGGACCCTACGGCGGCGGACCGCGGTGGTGGCGGCGGTAGCGGTATGCCTGGTCGTGGCGGCGGTACCGGTCTCATTGGCGCTGTCCGGGTCCAGTGCACCGGTCCACCATCAGGCAGCCGACAAGATCGTGAAAGGGACCCACCTGGGTACGACCGCGGGTGGTTCCCGGGTGCTGGCCGCCCTGAGCGCCACCACCGACGCCGGGAACTTCAACTTCACGTACAGCCTCACCGGTCAGCCATCGACCTCACCCACGACCACCACGACCACCCAGGTCTGCAACCCGATTGCGGTGCCGTTCAACGGCTCCGGCGAACAGGCTCAGGCATCATCGGTGCCCCCGGGGGCCGTCGTGGTGGAGCCCGACATTCAGCCCGCGACCGGCGGTACGTCGACCGGCGGTACGTCGACCGGCGTTACGTCGACCGGCGGTGCGTCGACCGCCGTCACGGAGTGCGAGGGCATCGGTCAGGACCCGATCGGCAACGTCCCGGTGACCGGGAGCGGGACGATCAACGTCAACCCCACCGCCCTGGTGACCAGTGCCGCCGTCGGCACCGGGCTCAACGTGGTGGTCCGGGTGAGCAGCACCCAGTACTGGGAAGACAGCGGTGAAGCCACCCTGGCCCCGCCGAGCGACTCGGATGATTCACAGCAGCCCATTGCCGGGGCGGCCGGCCTGGTCGAGGGCACCCTCGGGGATCGCGAGGGCGGCGTGGCCATGATGGGACTGGCCAGTCCGAGCGGCTACCTCGATCTCTACCAGTCCGAAGTGACCACCGCCGCCGATCTGGGTCCGTCGACCGTCGACGGGGTCCCCGTCACCGTGTACGAGGTCCAGATCACCCCGGCCGAGGAGGGCCAGGTGGTCGGAGCGTCACCCGAGGAGCAAACCACCATCACCCAGGCCCTGGCCCTGCTCCAGTCCCAGGGCTACACCGGTTCGACGGTGAAGATCTCCATCGACGACGAGGGGTACATCCGACAGTCGGATACCACCGCCAACTTCTCCGACGGCGGGTCGGTGAACCTGACGGCCACCTTCTCCAACTTCGGCTGCGCCGGAACTGTTCTGTTCCCCGGCCAGACCGGCCCCTCGTCGCCCCCGGTCAACTGCACCTCTCCGGTGCCGACGACGGTGCCGAGCACCTCGACCACCGCCCCGACGGCCACGACGGCCACGACGGCGCCGACGACAGCCACGTCCAGCCCGACTGGGACGCCTACCTCGACCACCGCACCGACGGCCACCACGGCACCGGATACCGCGACGACCGAGCCCTCCGCGTCCTCATCGACAACCACGACCGCCGCCACCGGCTGACCAGACTGCCCCTCCGGCTCGGGACGGTCACCTCGCCCAGCAGGGCCCCAACGGCACTCCCGTCCGCCGGAATCCCGACGGAAGCACCCGCTGGACTGGCCATGATCGGACATGTACCGCTTTGACGGAGCCGGTGCACTCACTCCCGATGACCTAACGTCCGTTGGGCCGCACCGGAGGAGAACCGCTTCTCCAGGTCGGCTGCTTGGCGAGGTGTCCCTCGCGGACACGGGATGGGTGGGTGGACCGATGGACACCACGAGCGGCTCCGGCGACGAGCAGGGCGAGCAGGCCAAAGGGATCTGGCTGGAGGAAGAGGGTCCGACCGGCGGGCCGGCCGGGAAGGCCCGGCGGAGAACCGCGGTGGTCGTGGCCGTGGTGGTGTGCCTGGCCGTCGCGGCCATACCGATCTCGCTGGCCCTGGCCGGCTCGAGCAGTCAGGGCCAGCAGCAGGCCGGCGACAAGATCGTGAAGGGCGATCACCTGGGAAGTACGGCCAATGCGGCCAAGGTGCTGTCCGCCCTGAGCGCCACCACCGACTCAAGCAACTTCGACTTCACCTACCACCTCACCGGGCAACCGGGACCGACCGCCACGACGACCACGCAGCCGTGTCAGACCGGGGAACCGATCGCCAGCGGCACTTCGAACGGCCCGGCGGTGGAGGATCCGACATCGGGTCCCTCCCTCACCACCACCCCGTGCGATCTCCCATCGTCGTCGCTGACTTACCCACCGGTGACTGGCACCGGCATCATCAACGTCAATCCCACCGCCCTGGTGACCAGCGCGGTGGTCGGCAGGTCCGGTTTTGACGTGTCGGTTCGGGTCAGCGATACCCAATTCTGGTTGGACCTCGGCGGAACGGACGTCGGGTTGGCCCCGTCCAGTACGACCGACTACGCGGGCCAAGATGTCATCTCGGCCGCCGACGTGGTCGATGGGGAGCTGGACGCCCGCGAGGGGCCGGTGGCGATGATGGCCCTGGCCGGTCCCAGTGGCTACCTCGACCTGTACCAGTCCGAGTTCAGCTCGGCCGAGGATCTGGGCCCGAGTGCGGTCGCCGGCACCCCGGTGACCGTCTACCAGGTGCAGATCTCGCCGGCCGGGGAGGCCCAGGTGCCGGGAGCCACGACCGATGAGCAGACCACCATCACCAATGCGCTGACCCTGCTGGCCAACGAGGGCTACACCGGGACCACGGTGAAGGTGTCCATCGATGCCGAGGGCTACATCCTGCAATCCGATTCCACGGCCAACTTCTCCGATGGGGGATCGGTCGACCTCGATACGACGTTCTCCAACTTCGGCTGTGCCGGAACCATTCTGTTCCCCGGTCAGACCGGACCCTCCACGCCACCGGCTGACTGCACCTCGCCGGTGCCATCGACCACGGCGCCCATCACGGCGGCAACCGCCACTACGGCCCCATCCGCCTCCCCATCCACCACCACGGGAGGGTCGACCCCCGCTACACCGGGACCGACTACGACGACACCGTCTTCCAGCCCCACGGACTCCACCGGCACGACCGGTGCCACCGGGCCGTCGACGCCGACCGCCGACACTACGCCGAGCACGCCGAGCACCACGACCACCGGGAGCGGCTAACGCCTGAGCGGACCCTCGCCGGCACCGCCCCACCCAGCCCCCGCGATCAGACGGTGGCCAGCATCCGTTCGAGGGCCACACGGGCCCAGGCGGCGGTCTCCCCGTCGACGGTGATCTGGTTGCGCACCTCTCCGGCCACCAGCCCCTCCAGGATCCAGGCCAGATGAGCCGCATCGACCCGGAACATGGTCGAGCAGGGGCAGACCAGCGGGTCGAGTGAGACCACCGTCTTGTCCGGCGACTCGTGGTCGAGTCGGTTGACCAGGTGGATCTCCGTGCCGACCCCGATGACCGCCCCGGGCGGGGCCTCGGCCACCGCCCGGATGATGTAGTCGGTCGATCCGACCTGGTCGGCCGCCTCGACCACATCGTGGGCGCACTCGGGATGGACCACGACGATGCCGTCGGGATGCTCGGCCCGGAAGGCCTCGATGTGGGCGGGTCGGAACCGCTGGTGGACCGAGCAGTGGCCCTTCCACAGTAGGAGGGTGGCCGTCTTGAGGGTGGGCTCGTCCAGCCCGCCGCGTTCGAGGCGGGGATTCCAGACCGCCATGTCGTCCGCCGTGTAGCCCAACTCGAATCCGGTGTTCCGGCCGAGGTGCTGATCGGGGAAGAAGAGCACCTGATCCCCGCGGGAGACCCCGCCCTCATCGGCACCGAGAGCCCACGTGAGGACGGCCCGGGCATTCGACGACGTGCAGACCACGCCGCCGTGGCGGCCCACGAAGGCCTTGAGCGCCGCCGAGGAGTTCATGTAGGTCACCGGCACCACCCGCTCGACGTCGGTGACCTCACCCAGGGCCTCCCAGGCCTCTTCGACCGAGTCGATGTCGGCCATGTCGGCCATCGAGCACCCGGCGTTGAGGTCGGGCAGGATCACCCGCTGGTGGTCGCCGGTGAGGATGTCCGCCGATTCGGCCATGAAGTGGACACCGCAGAACACCACGAACTCGGCCTCGTGCTGGTCGGCGGCGATCCGGGAGAGCCCGAACGAGTCGCCCCGGGCGTCCGCCCAGGCCATCACCTCGTCCCGTTGGTAGTGGTGCCCGAGGATGATCAGCCGTGAGCCGAGCTCGGCCTTGGCGGCGTGGATCCAACCGGCCAACTGGTCGGGGTCCGCCGTCGTATAGCGATCAGGGAGCGCTGTCTGGAGCCGGAGCATGTTGGGTATGACCCCCTTGTGGAGGCGCTCCGGTAGTGGCCGGCGGGGACAGCCTGGTCGCCCATCCGCGGGGTTGTCGGCCCCGGAGCGGTAGATGTCGCCGGAAACCAGGCCGGCGTCCTCTCAGTGTAGGCGGCCGGGCCGGTGGCGGTGCGATGAGCCGGTGCAACGGGCCGGTGCAACGGGCCGGCGCAACGGGCCGGCGCAACGAGCCGGCGCAACGGGCCGGTGCAACGGGCCGGCGCCGCCGAGCCGGCGCCATGGACCGGTGACCGGCCCGGGCACGGCACACTGGTGCGGTGGTTACCCGACCCCTCGCCGGATCCATCCCGGATGCCCCCGGCTCCTATCAGTTCGTGGACAAGGACGGTCGCCTGCTCTACGTGGGGAAGGCCAAGTCACTCCGCCAGCGGCTCAACTCCTACTTCCAGGACCCGGCCGGGCTCGGGCCAAGGACCGCCCAGATGGTCCGGCAGGCCGACCACGTGGAGTGGATGGTGGTCGACTCGGAGGCCGAGGCGCTCCTGCTCGAGCACAACCTCATCAAGGAGCACCAGCCCCGGTTCAACGTCCGGCTCAAGGACGACAAGAGCTACCCGTGGCTGGCCATCACCGTGAACGACGAGTGGCCCCGGCCCGCGGTCGTGCGCGGGCGCAAACGCAGCGGGGTCAGGTACTTCGGGCCGTACCCCAACGTGGGCGCCATCCGGGAGACCCTGGACCTGTTGTTGCGGTCCTTTCCCGTACGCACCTGCTCGGACTCCAAATTCCGTCGGCACGAGCGACTGGGCCGGCCCTGTCTCCTTTACCACATCGAACGGTGCTCGGGCCCGTGTGTGGGGGCCATCGAGCACGACGAGTACGACCGGCTGGTGGCCGACCTGATCTCCTTCCTCAGCGGGGACACCGGGCCACTGGAGCGGGGTCTGCAGGCGGAGATGGGCGAGGCGTCCAAGGCGCTCGAGTTCGAGCGGGCCTCGATCCTCCGGGACAAGCTCGAGGCGGTCCGGGCGGCGGACGCGGTCCGTCAGATGGAGCTCGAACGACCGGAGGACCTCGATGTGTTCGGCATCGCCGGCGACGAGCTCGAGGCGGCCGTCCAGGTGTTCCATGTGCGATCCGGCAAGGTGGTGGGCCGCCTCGCCCTCTTCGTGGACAAGGTCGAGGACCTCACGCCGGCCCAGCTCATGGAGCGGCTCCTGGTCGACGTCTACGCCGACGCCGCCTCGGGCGTGAACTCGGCGTCCGACGTGCCCCGCCAGGTGCTGGTCCCGGTCATGCCCGACGACATCGGCGCGGTCAGCGAGTACCTGGCTGGCCAGCGGGGCGGACCGGTGGCCCTGCGGGTCCCGGTGCGCGGCCCCAAGCGGTCCCTCCTGGAGACGGTGGAGCAGAACGCCCAGCAGTCCTTCGTACGCCACCGCCTCCACCGGACCTCGGACCACAACAGCCGGGCCCGGGCGCTCGAGGCGCTGCAAGAGGGACTCGATCTGCCCGAAGCCCCGTTGCGGATCGAGTGCTACGACATGAGCCACCTCCAGGGCACCGACTACGTCGGCTCGATGGTGGTGTTCGAGGACGGGTTGCCGAAGAAGAGCGACTACCGCCACTTCCGGGTGGCCACCGTGGCCGGCAACGACGACTACGCGGCCATGGAGGAGGTGCTGACCCGTCGGCTCACCTCCCTGTTGGAGGAGGAGGCCCGCCGGCCACCTCGAAACGGTTCTGATCCGGGGGAGGCGGCGGATCCGGGGGCCGGTTCCGCCGGCACCGGTTCCCCCGGCACCCCGTCCGCCGGCACCGGCGAGGGGGGCCGCCCCCGGCGCCGGTTCGCCTATCCGCCACAGCTGCTGCTGCTCGACGGCGGCCTGGGTCAGCTCAACGTAGGCATCCGGGTACTGGAGAACCTGGGCCTGAGCGATCGCATCCCCATCGCTTCCCTGGCCAAGAGTTTCGAGGAGGTCTACCGGCCCGGGAGCTCCGAGCCGGTGCGGCTGTCCCGTCAATCCGAGGGGCTCTACCTGCTCCAGCGCCTCCGGGACGAAGCCCACCGCTTCGCCATCTCTTACCATCGGACCCTGCGGGGCAAGCGGATGACCCTCGGCGCACTGGACGGGGTCCCCGGACTCGGGCCCAAGCGCCGCAGCCGCCTGATGGACCAGTTCGGGGGCCTGGCCGCCCTCCGGAATGCCTCGAAAGACGAGTTGGCGGGCCTATCCTGGTTGCCGGCCCAGGTCGGTGCCGCCGTCTTCGAGCGGCTGCACACGCCGCTCAGCCCGAGCGGTACGACGGACCCTCGAAAGGTGAGCCAGTGAGTGAGTACCTGGTGGTGACCGGCATGTCCGGGGCCGGCCGATCGACGGCCGGGGCCACCCTCGAGGACCTGGGCTGGTTCGTGATCGACAACATGCCGTCTGCCCTCATCTCGAAGGTCTCCGAGCTGGTGGACGGCACGGGGTCGGAGATGGAGCGGGTCGCCTTCGTGGTGGGGCGGGGGGGAGGAGACCTCGACGATGTGCTGCCGGCGGTGGACGCACTCGAGGCCGGGCCGAATCGGGTCCGCATCCTGTTTCTGGACGCGGCCAACGACGTCCTGATCCGGAGGTTCGAAGGCACCCGCCGCCGGCACCCGCAGGCCGCCCGGGGCGTCATCGACTCCATCGCCGACGAGCGGCTCCTGCTCAGTGGGCTCCGGGACCGGGCCGACCTGGTCATCGACACCGGCGAGCTCAACACCAACCAGCTCCGGACCCGCCTCATGGAGGTGTTCGGGGGGGAGGAGCCGGGGGGCATCATGCGCACCTCGATCCTGTCCTTCGGCTTCAAGCACGGTGTGCCGCTCGATGTCGACCTGATGTTCGACTGTCGGTTCCTGCCCAACCCCTACTGGGACGAGTCGCTCCGGAGCCACAGCGGCCTCGAGCCCGAGGTGCGCAAGTACGTGCTCGACCGGCCGGAGACCACCGCCTTCCTCGACAAGTTGGACGACCTGCTGGCCATGCTGCTCCCGGCCTACATGCGGGAGGGCAAGTCGTACCTGACGGTGGCCATGGGCTGTACCGGTGGACGGCACCGATCGGTGGTGCTGGCCGAGGAGCTGGCCCGTCGCCTCGATGATCACGGCATGCCCACCACCGTGTTCCACCGGGACGTCGACCGGTGAGCGAGCAACTGGGCGCGGCGGAGGACGATCTGGAGGCGGACCTGGAGGCGACCTGGAGCCCTGGGCCAGCAGGCCGACGATGCCACCATGCGCCGACAGCCCAATGTGGTGGCCATCGGTGGGGGCCACGGCCTGGCCGCCACCCTGCGGGCCGTGCGGACCTACACCGATCGGATCACCGCCATCGTGTCGGTGGCTGACGACGGCGGGTCCTCGGGTCGGCTGCGTGAGCTGCTGCACATCATCCCGCCCGGAGACCTCCGCAAATGCCTGGTGGCCATGGCCGAGCCCGGTTCGCTCCTGGCCTCGGCGTTCGAGTTCCGGTTCGCCGACGAGGAGCTGGCCGGCCATGCCCTGGGGAACCTCGTGCTGGCCGGGCTGATCGACGGGACCAACGACCCGGTCGCCGCCTTGGACGAGGCCTGCCGGCTGCTCGGGGTGAAGGGGAGGGTGCTGCCGGCCACCACCGATCCGGTGGTCCTGAAGGCCGAGGCGGACGGCGGCCAGGTGGCCGGCCAGGTGGCGGTGATGGCCACCGACAACATCCGACGGGTCTCGCTGGTCCCCGCCGACCCCAAGGCCCCGGCCGAGGCCGTCGCGGCCCTCGAGGCGGCCGACCAGATCATCCTCGGCCCGGGCTCGCTGTTCACCAGCGTGCTGGCCGCGGTGGTGGTGCCGGACATCCGGGAGGGGATCAATCGCTCGCGGGCCGCAGAAGATCTACGTGTGCAACCTGCGGCCCCAGATCCCCGAGACCGAGGCGTTCGACGTCGGTATGCACGCAGAAGCCCTGGTCGCACACGGTATTTCCATCGATCTGGCCGTCTGTGACACCTCCGGGCTCGGCCTCGGGAACCCGTCGGTGGCGGTGATCGACCGCCGGCTGGCCCGGCCCAACGGGCTGGCCCACGATTCGACCAGACTGGCGCAGACCCTGTCTGATCTGCTCGGATGAGGGCCCGGCCCGTCCAAATGTCCTAGCGTGGTCGGGGTTCTCCGTACTTCGGAGGGGCAGTAAATCGGATTTGTACATACGGAAGCGTGCGGTGGGTACGCTGGGAACTGAACAGTGAGGCTAGAGAGGCAATGACCGTACGGATCGGTATCAACGGTTTCGGGCGCATCGGTCGCAACTATCTACGGGCAGCCCGGTCTCTCGGAGCCGATGTCGAGGTCGTGGCCATCAACGACCTCACCTCGGCGGAGACCCTGGCCCATCTCCTGCGCTACGACTCGTCGCACGGCCGGTTCGGGAGCGAGATCAAGGTGGTCGAATCGTCCATCCTGCTCGACTCGGGACCGATCACCGTCCTGGCCGAGCGGGAGCCCAAGGCGCTCCCGTGGGACTCGCTGGGGGTGGATGTCGTCATCGAGTCCACCGGGCTGTTCACCACCCGGGACTCGGCCGGCTCCCATCTCGAGGCCGGGGCCAACCGGGTCATCGTGTCGGCGCCGGCGGCCGACGTCGACGCCACCTTCGTGATCGGCGTCAACGACTCGGAGTTCGACCCGGCCAAGGACTTCGTGGTCTCGAACGCGTCCTGCACCACCAACTGCTTCGTGCCCATGGTCAAGGTGCTCGACGATGCCTTCGGGGTGGAGAGCGGCATGATCACCACCGTCCACGCCTACACCAACGACCAGAACCTGCTCGACCTGCCCCACAAGGACCTCCGCCGGGCCCGGGCGGCGGCCATCAACATCATCCCGGCCTCCACCGGGGCGGCCCGGGCCACCGGACTGGTACTGCCGTCCATGAAGGGGAGGCTGGACGGCAGCGCGCTGCGGGTGCCGGTACCGGACGGCTCCATCACCGACTTCACCGCGGTGATCCCGGGACCGGTCACCGTCGCCGAGGTCAACCAGGCGTTCGCCAATGCCGCCACCACCGGTCCACTGGCTCGGGTGCTCGTCTACACCGAGGACCCGATCGTCTCGTCCGACATCGTCGGCAGTCCCGGCCTCGTGCACCTTCGACGCCGGCCTCACCATGGTGATGCCGTCGGCCTCGGGGATCACCCTGGTCAAGGTGCAGGGGTGGTACGACAACGAGTGGGGATACGCCAACCGGCTCGTGGACCTGTCGCTGGTGGTCGGCGCCCACTCCTGAGCGGAGCGGACGGCTGCACACATGACCAGGGGGAGCCACATGACCAAGGAGGGGGACCGGGGGATGCAACGGGACAATCCGCTGCTGCAGGGCCTGCCGCTGCTCGGGGATCTTCCGGATCTCGACGGGGCCAGCGTGCTGGTGCGGGTCGACTTCAACGTGCCGCTCCGACCCTGTACCGGTGAGCCGTCCACGGTGACCGACGACTTCCGGATCCGCTCGGCGCTGCCCACCCTCGACTACCTGTTGGCTCCAGGCGCCCGGGTCACCGCCTGCACCCATCTGGGTCGGCCCGCCGGGGCACCCGACGCCCGCTGGGACATGGGCCCGGTGCGCGAGGAACTGGCCCGTCTGGCCCCCCAGGTCGAACTGCTGGACAACCTGCGCTTCGACCCCGGCGAGGAGCGGAACGACCCCGCCTTCGTGGAGAAGCTGATCAACGGACACGACGCCTACGTCAACGACGCCTTCGGCGTGTCCCACCGACGCCACGCCTCGGTGGTCGGGCCCCCCTCCCGGCTGCCCAGTGCCGCCGGCTTCCTGCTCCAGCACGAGATCGAAGCCATGGGCGGGCTGCTCGGTGCGCCCGACCGGCCCTTCGTCGCCGTGGTCGGTGGGGCCAAGGTGGCCGACAAGCTCGGCGTGCTGAAGGCCCTGCTCGACACGGTGGACGCCCTGATCGTGGGGGGCGGCATGGCCTTCACCTTCCTGGCCGCCGGCGGGCACGACGTCGGGAGCTCGATGGTCGACCTGGACCGCCTGCCCGAGTGCGCCGCCCTGCTGGCCTCCGGGAAGCGGATCCTCCTGCCCACCGACATCGTGGCCCTCGAGCCGGGGGCCAACTTCGGTTGCGACTGCACGGACGGCGAGGTCCGGATCGTGGGTACCGAGATCCCCGACGGGTGGCGGGGGCTGGACATCGGACCGGACACGGTCGAGGCCTACGCCCGGGAGATCGCCACCGCCGGCACCGTGCTGTGGAACGGGCCGATGGGCGTGTTCGAGGACGGCCGGTTCAACGCCGGCACCGCCGGGGTGGCCCGGGCCGTGGCCGACAACACCGGGTTCACCGTGGTCGGCGGGGGGGACAGCGCGGCCGCGGTCGACGAGCTCGGACTGTCCGACCAGATCAGCTTCATCTCCACCGGGGGCGGCGCGTCGCTCAAGCTGATCGAGCACGGCGACCTGCCCGGTCTGGCCGCCTTGCGGAACGCCCCCAACGCACCGGCGGCCGGCACGGTCTCACGGGCACCCGTCGACCGCTCGTGAGCGAATCGGCTACTCACCGACGGCCGCTGATCAGCGGCAACTGGAAGATGAACCTCGACCATCACGAGGCGCTCCACGTCGTCCGCGACCTCGGTCTCCGGCTCAAGCCCGCCGATGTCGCCGTCGTGGACGTGTCGGTGCACCCCCCGTTCACCGACCTCCGTACCGTCCAGTCGGTCATCGAGCCCGAGGGCATGCCCCTCGCCCTCGGCGCCCAGAACTGCGCCGTCGAGGACGCCGGGGCCTTCACCGGGGAGGTCAGCCCGCTGATGCTGGCCAAGCTGCACGTCGAGTACGTGATCGTGGGGCATTCCGAGCGCCGGCGCCTCTTCGATGAGTCGGACGAGGTGGTGGCGGCGAAGCTGAAGGCGGTCCTCCGCAACGGCATGACCCCGATCTGCTGCGTGGGGGAGTCCCTCGAGGAGCGCCAAGGGGGCCTCACCAAGGACCGGCTGGCCGGCCAGGTGGAGGCCGCCCTCCACGACGTGCCCTCCGAGTCGGTCGGGGGCATGGTCATCGCCTACGAGCCGGTCTGGGCCATCGGCTCGGGCGACCCGGCCACGCCCGAGGACGCCCAGGAGGCCTGCCAGTGGATCCGCCAGATCGTGGGCCAGTGTGCCGATCCGGACGCCTCCCAGCGGGTCCGGGTGCAGTACGGGGGGTCGGTCACCGAGGAGAACGCCGAATCGCTGCTGGGTGAGCCGGACATCGACGGGGCCCTGGTGGGAGGGGCGAGCCTGGATCCGACCGCCTTCGTGGGCATCATCCGGGCCGCGACCAGGTCGGCGCGGTGAGTTTGGTAGCGTCTCCACCGGTCAAGGGACAGGGAGTCACCGGACCGGGAAGGGAGATCACGTGCTGACCGCAATCGTCGTCGTCGTCCAGATCCTGGCCAGCCTGGCGCTCATCTTCCTCATCCTCATGCACAGCGGCAAGGGTGGAGGGCTCTCGGACATGTTCGGTGGATCGGTCGGCTCCGCCGCCGCCGGATCGACCGTGGTCGAGAAGAACCTCGACCGGATCACCGTGACGGTCGCGGTGATCTTCGCCTTCACCAACCTGATTCTGATTCTCCGTCTGCAGTGAGCCCGTCCGGCGCCGAGCCCGTCGCGCGCCGACCTCGCATCGCTCAGCTCTGGCACCGTCACCGGGCGCGATGGACGTTGCCGCTGGTCATCATCGTCATCATCGGCTTGGTGGCCACCGTCGACCACCTGGCCTCCCGGCGGATCAGTCGGGTCGACCAGCCGGACACGCCGGCGCTGGTGGCCGCCTCCGGGGGATCGGCCGTGGTCAACCTCGATCAACCGTGGTCGGGATTCAACCCGAACACGCCGGCCGGGGCGAACTCGTCGACCACCACGCTGCTGACCTCGGTACTTCCCAGCGCCTACGTGGTCGACCCCAAGCTCACTCCCGAGGTCAACACCGACCTGCTGTCGAGTGTCGAGGCCACCTCGACCTCGCCCCTGACCATCCAGTACGTGATCAACCCCCGGGCGGTGTGGTCGGACGGGGTGCCCGTCAATGCGGACGACTTCATCTACCAGTGGCTGTCCCAACGCGGGGACGGGCTCGATGTCAACGGCCAACCCGACCAGGTGGCCTCCACGCTGGGCTACCGGGACGTGCAGTCGGTGACCGGCTCCGATCCCCCTCACGGGAGCACCTGTGACCCGGGCTCGGTCGCCGACGACGACGTCGGGCTGTGTCCGAACGGTCTGACGGTGACCGTGGTGTTCACCACCCCGTACACCGACTGGCGGGTCATGTTCGACCACATGGTGCCGGCCCACATCGCCCGCCGGGTGGGGTGGAGCAATGGGTTCGACACGTTCAATCCCTCGGACGACCTCTCGGCCGGCCCGATGATGCGTCCAGTCGGTGACCAGCAACGGTCAGGCGGTTCTGGTGCGGAACCCGAAATGGTGGGGAACGCCGGCCGTCCTCGCCCGGGTCACGGTCCGGGTGGCGCCGACCCAGGCGTCGTGGGCCGGCTCGCTGGCCAGGGTCAATCAGTCGGTGGCCCAACCCACGTCCTTCAACCTCCAGTCGCTCAACATCGTGTCGTCATTGCCCAACACCCAGAGCGGGGTGTATCCCTCACTCACCATGTACGAACTGGACTTCAACGTCGAATCACCGGTCACCCTGCACCAGGCGGCCCGGCAGGCCATCGCCCACGCCATCAACCGGAGCGACCTGTTGGCCCAGACGTTCGGGGACCTCGACTCGTCACTGGTCGTCAACCAGGACCACCTGGCGGTGGCGTCCCAATCCGACTATTCGGAGTCCTCGGCCGCCGGTGAGTACCGATCGCGCGACCTGCCGACCACCGAACGTCTGCTCAAGTCCCTCGGCTACCACCTGGACGCGACCGGGAACGTACGTCGACGCCTCGGGGGCCCCTCTGACCATCCGGATGGCCGTCGAGATGGGTGATCCCTGGATCCAGCAGGTGGCGACGGAGATCACCACCCAGCTGCACGATGCCGGTCATCACCGTGGTGACCGTCCCGGTGGACGGACCGGCCGGACTGACGGCCGCCGCGGCCAACAATGCCTACGAGATCGCCCTGGTGTCCCGCGGTGTTCAGTCCGTACCAGTCGGTGGCCGCCGACTGGTACTCCGAGGACCAGGGTGCGCTCGGTGTCGATGACCAGCAGGACTGGAGCAACTTCGACGACCCCCAGGTGGACCAGCTGTTCTCCCAGGCCGAGGAGGCACTCGACCCGGTGACCGGGGAGAGCGTCTACGGCCAGATCGACGATCAGCTGTGGGATCAGATGATCAGCCTGCCCCTGTTCGGCGAGCCGGCCTTCCAGGCCAACGGGGTGCAGATCGGCAATGTGCAGTTCAACGCCTCGTCGGACGGCATCCTCTGGAACCTTCCCCAGTGGACGACCCTCAAACCCGGATCCACCGGCCAGAGCTCCTGAGCTCCCGACCGGGTGGGCGGCTTCGGCCGACTGGACCTGGGCCGTGGCGCGGGGCCGGGTCTCCGGACGCTTCGGTCCCTGCCCGCCGTCAGACCTCTCCGATGTTGCCCCTTGACGACCCTCCACCTCCGTGTCTCAAGTCATTTCGTGGCAGCGCCGATACCTAAAGAGCCGGGTCCACCGAGCATGGCCACCTATGCGCTCAAGCTCGGTGGACTCGGTGCCCGCGTGCGCCGGGAGGGTCCCCGGGAGTGCCCAGCCGCCACGCCAGCCGCGCTACCATGCCATTCGCCCCGATATCCATATCGGTGCCACTTCGTCGGAGTGGCGGAATAGGCAGACGCGCTAGCTTGAGGGGCTAGTGCCCGAAAGGGCGTGGGGGTTCAAGTCCCCCCTCCGACACACCGTTTGACCAGGTACAACTCCGCGCACCGGATGGTGGGTTCGTTGCCCGAAACTGCCTTTGTCAACGATTTGTCAACGGAGGTGTTTTGCGGTGCCGAATCAGGCAGAGGTTCACAGTCGGCTCATGCAGCTCCACCGCGACCTCCGCGCCATCACCGACCGCGACCCGGAGCAAGAGGTCCAGGGGATGGCCATTCCCGTGATCGACGCTGCCATGGCTGCTGCCATTCAGTACCTGCCTTCAGGCGACCCCTTGGCCGACCATGCACGGAGTCTGATCACAGTCGAGCAGGTGGAACTCGGTGAGCCCGTTCGGGCGGTTGACGCTCTCCTGGTCGTCGGCCAACTGATCGAGGCTCTCGACCCGCCCACTCCTCCTCGCAAGATGCCCCGTGCTGCTGTGTGGAGTCCCGATGTTCCGAGACGGCGCTAGCTGCCGCCTGAGGTGGCCAGAAGGCTCGTCAGTCGCTCGCCAGCCCCCTCGCTCATGCCGGGCATCAGGTGCTGGTAGACGTTCTGAGTGATGGTGGGGGAGGAGTGGCCGAGAATCTCCGCCACCACCTTCGGGGACTCGCCGGCCGCCAGCATCAGGCTCGCGGCCGTGTGCCGCAGGTCGTGAAGCCGGATGGCCCGGAGTTCGGCTCGCTCGGCCAAGGTGGCGAACCTGCGGCTGATGTGCTCGGGGCGGTAGGGGTGGCCGCACTCGTCCACAAACACGTAGCCGCTGTCCTCCCAGGCCGTCCCAGCCGCGATGCGCTCCTCGGCCTGGCGGGCACGGTGGGACTTCAGCTCCTTGACCAGCCGCTCGTCGAGGGGAACGGCCCGTCGTCCTGCATCCGTCTTGGGGGTGGACGCCGTGGGCTTGGAGCCGACAACCACCCGAGTCTCCACCACGCGCATGGCCCCGCCATCGAGGTCCAGGTTCAACCACTTCAGTCCTGCCACCTCACCCCGACGAGGTCCGCGGGCCAGGAACAGCCACCAGGCAGCTCGCAGTCGGTCTGAGGCCACCGACGACAGGAACTTCGTCGCCTCGGCCGTCGTCCATGCTCCGTTCACCACCGCCGACTGTGGTGCCTTGGGCCGCTTGTATCCAGCCAGCGGGTCTTGGCTCAACTGACCGGCCTCAAACGCCCACCGGGTTGCAGCCTTGAGGCACTGCACGGCCAGTTGGATCGAACGGGCGGACAGCTCACCACGCCCGTGCTGGCTGCCACCCTCGGAGCGCAGGGCATCGACCATGAGCTTCGCCTTCGACGGGCTCAGTTGGTCGACGGGGAGCTGACCGATGTGGGGGGTGATCCACCCGGCGATGACCGAACCGTACATGGCCAGCGTGTTCGGCCTGATGTTCTCGCCCTCCTTGGCGGCCAGCCACTCCTCCATGAGCTTCTCGACGGTCATCTTGACGTTCGGCCTCCAAGTTCCGTGCCCGACGTCCTTGATGAGATCGTTGAGGTGGCCCTGAGCGTCGTCCTTGATACGGAACCCGCCCTTGCTGTGCTGTCGACGCCCACCTGTCGCCGGGTCGGTCGTCTCCCAGTACGCCGTCCAGGTCTTGCCCCGCTTCCTCACGCTGCCCTTCATTCTGAGCCCTCCTTGTTGACGTTCTTGGCCTTGTCCCGCGCCCTCTGGGCGGCGTTTCTCCACCGGGCGTTCTGCTGGCACTCCTCCCGCTGGCAATAGGCCTTGCGGCCCTCTGCCGGTCGGCGTCGCGGCGTGAACGGGTGGCCACACGCATCGCACGTGTAGAGAGCGTCAGTACGAGCCACAGCCAGCGCGATCTGCACACCTAGGTATGGCATGAGCCCGTCGCCAGTGGAGAAGTCGACCTTGGGTGGCGGTTGCTTGTTCGGGTTCTGGTTCCATGCCACAGGCCACTGGAACGTGAGTCGGCAGCCCGAAAGATGCAACCACTCGTCGAGCACGGCGGCGATATCAGAGGGTCCGAATGGCATTCCAATGGTCATTCGGTTGGTCATCTCAGCGTCCACCGGCGAGAGGCCCAACCCGGAGGCCACCAGACACTCCCAGCTTTCTCCTCTGGCCGTGGACTTGCCCCGGTGCACAGCGGCAGCCAGATCGAGGAGCGACCGGGCACGGAGCGAATAAGCCCGCCAGCTATCGAGCGACTCTGAGGTTGCTGAGTCGTCGTAGGCGAGCACCCGAGGACCGGCACACGGGGACGGGCCGTCTGGGATCGGCGGGTGGTGCCATGGCCGCTGACAAGTGCAGAGCAGTAGTGGACCCCAGCGCTTGACGAACTTGCGAATGTCCGCGTCGCTCCCATCAGCGAGGAGCGTGAACGCATCGAGCAGCCCTGACCCGGGTTGACGCCAAACGGCGTCCGCATCGAGGCGTGACCCGGTCTCGTCGGTCACCTCCTTCCGCCAGTACCACCGCACCTGGCCATCCGAAACCGAGACGCGCTTGGGCACCAGGAGCGAGAAATCCCACCGGCCGGGTCGTCGATCGAGGAAGCCAGAACCTCCCGGGTCGAGCATCTGCCCAGAAGCCCAGGCCTCAGGGCCGTGTGAGTCGAAAGTCATCGTGAACTCATCTTGGATGAACCGACTTACGAAGTCAACCCTGAACGAAGGTGGACTTCGTAGGACATTTCCCCAGGTAGCAAAGGAGCGTCGACATGGCCAGGACTGTTGGAACACATACGGTGTCGGAGGCGATCGGGTGCGCCGAATGGACCTTGAGGCAAGCCGTGAACGCAGGTCGGTCGCCGGTGCCCGTCATCAGAGTGGGACGTCTCATTCGGTTCCCGCTGGCGGGTTTGGCCAACGTGCTCGGCGAGGACGTTGACGAGTTGGCGGAGCGGTTGGGTCTGACCGACGACAACGAGGACGCCCCGACCTCAGCCGAGGCCTCATGACCTCCACCACCGCACTCTGCACCTGCGACCATCCGCTCGTTGACCACCACTTTCGCGGCTACAGGCAGGCCACACCGCAGGGCCAGGCCGGGCACGGCCGCTGCGCTGTAGGTGGGTGCCCACGCACGGCCTTCGCATCTGTCCAGCCCGAGATCGCGGCCTCTTGACCCGGACGACTGACCTATCCGAAGCGGATCTCGCCGACTTCGAGGCTCGCGTCGGCCACCTCCGGGCCGAGGACCTCGCGCACCTCGCCGCTGTGCTCCAGGCCCGAGCGAACGAACGCCGCGTGGTCCTGACGGTTGAGCGGTGCGCCAGTGCCATCGCCGCCGCTCCGTTGTCGACCGCCTGGGAGAGCTCATGCCTGTCCGACGCCGGCCGAACGAGGGCGGCTGTCCGGCTCCTCGTCGGTGACCAACGACTGCACCCGGAACAGGTCGACCTGCCCATGCGTGCCGTCGCCCTGTCCCTCGGCCTCCATCCCGCCGTAGTGGACGAGGCGATCGCCTGCGGTGTCGCTGACGGGCTCGCCCAGCGGGAGGGGAGCCGTTCGTGAGCGCAGCCGTCGACGGCTCCCTGCCACCCGACTCCCAAGCGCCTGATGACGACGAGGTCGTGCGCGGGCCATGGGACGTCGACCGGCGTCTCCAGCTCACGGCAGCGAGCGCGATCAAACCGCGGCCCGTGCGCTGGCTGTGGGACGCGAAGGTAGCGCTCGGCACCCTGTGCCTCCTGGCCGGTCGAGAGGGCGTCGGCAAGTCGACCGCCTCTGCCACGTTGGCCGCTCAGGTCACCCGCGGGACGTTGCCGGGCGTGTACTTCGGGAAGCCGAAGAGCGTGTTCGTGGTGGCCAGCGAGGACTCTTGGGCTCACACGATCGTCCCGCGCTTGATGGCAGCTGAAGCTGACCTCGACTTGATCTTCCGCGCTGAAGTGTCGGAACTGGACGGGCTCGACTCACTCCTCACCTTGCCCGCAGATCTGGCCCTCCTTGAAGCAGCGATCGCCCAGAAGGAGTCGGCGCTCGTCCTCCTCGATCCGCTCGTAAGCCGGCTGAGTCCCACCCTGGACAGCCATAAGGATTCCGAGGTCCGCCGGGCCCTCGAGCCCCTGGTGGCCGTTGCGGATCGGTCCGGGGCGTCCGTCCTCGGGCTCATCCATGTCAACAAGTCGTCCGCTGGCGATCCGCTCAACCTGGTCATGGGCTCCCGCGGATTCTCGGCCGTGGCCCGGTCCGTGCTGTTCGCCATGGTGGACCCGGAGCACGACGACGTGCGCCTCCTCGGCCAGCCGAAGAACAACCTCGGCCGATCCGACCTTCCGACCCTCACCTATCGGATCAAGGGCGTGAAGGTGGCCGAGCACGAAGAGGGGCCGATCTGGACCGGCGCACTCGAATGGCTGGCGGACAGCCCCTGGTCAATTGCGGACGCCCTGGCCGCGTCTGGCGAGCATCCCGACACCCGGACCGCCACGCGCGATGCCACCGAGTGGCTCCGGGATTACCTCCAGACAGCTGGTGGTGGTGCTCCATCGGGCGAGATCAAGGCCGCGGCCAAGGAAGCCGGACACGCTGAGCGCACCCTGACGCGCGCCCGCCAGCAGTTGCGAATCACGCCGGAGCCGCAGGGCTTCCCACGGGTGACTTACTGGCTGCTGCCCGCCGATGGAGGCAAGTGATGAGCCAGTCGACATGGCCTGACTGCAGTTGGGCCAAACCCTCGGTTTGGAGCGTCAACGTCCTCGACAAAACACCAGGTCAGCGACAGTGGGGCCAAGTTGCGCCTAGGAGAGTTATGTATGGCCTAACTACTACTTGGCCCAACTGCAGTCGGGCCAGTTGGGCCAATGGGGCCAGTCTCCCCAGGGCAGTGGCCCAACTGGACGGCCCCAATCACACCAAGCCCGACCGTCGTTTGTGCCTGCTTCGGCCCGCTTGACTTCCGTCGTGGCCTCATGCGTCGTGGCCTTCCCGGCCTTGATGGACTCGAAGAGGGCTGGGTCCTTCTCCTTGACCTTCTTGGCTGCCTGGGCACCAGAGCGGCGACGTTCCCATCTTCTTGGCGGCTTGGCCGAGGGCCCGTCCGTCATCATCCCCCTTCTGTCCGGCTACGTTTGGCCGTTCAGACGTCTTTTGCCCTCGCTGCTTTCCCGGTGCTTGTGCTCTGCGAGCCGCTGCCTCGGTCTCGAACATTGGGGCCATCTCCACCGCGAGGGCGTGCCGCTGCGACTGGGTCAGGTGTCGACGGGCGATGTTCTGGTCGATGATGAAGGCGACCTCGGACTCTACGTCGGAGCAGCTCCATGGGCTTCCGTCGGCCTCGGTCCGTTCGGCGTTGTCGGCTTCGACCTTGCGGGCGTGGGCGAAGTCGTAGGCTTCATCCAACGACGCACCTTCGATGACCGAGTCAACGAGTTCTGGTGCCCACTTCAGGACAATGGCGACGTAAGCGACCCGTGGACGAGACACGCCGATGGCCTTGGCGACATACTCCTGATTGTTTGTGGCAAACAATCCCTCGGCCTTGGCTACGACCATCGCTAACTGACCCTTCGACATCTGACGCCTCGCCACGTTGACCGTCAGGGCGTAGGTGTCCGGATCGTCGCCCTCGTAGTCGACGTACTCGGGGTCGACTTTGGCCAGCTTGCAGGCGGCGTAGCGTTGATGCGATGCCCAGGGAAGAACCACCTCTCCAGCCCAGCGTCACCCTGAAGAACGCCCTGGTCGCCGACCGAGTGATGAGGGCTGATCGCAGAGACGGCGACCTCATCCTTGCCCGGCGGTCAGACAGCGATGAGTACGACTGGATTCATGACCTCGCCCGCCAGCTGGGGTTGGAGCTCGACCGCTCTCAATATCGTGAAGAGCTCGACACAACCCTGAAGATGCTGCTCAGGGAGACCAATGACCTCTTGCGGGGCGACCTGCCTCAGACGCCCGATGACTGTCGGCCATTGGCTCAGTTCGCCACCAAGGACCTCCATGAGCCGCTTGTCCTCTTCGACATGGTGCTCGTCGGGCCGGCGGACTGGCAGAAGAGGAAGCTCCACGCCGATACCACTGTGGGCGGACTCTCAGGGAAGCTCAAGACCATCCTCGAGGCCGAGCTGGCCCGAGAACTCGCTCGCATGTTCACCCAGTGGCGCGAGTGGCGGGTCTGGGAGCTCCGAAAGCGCCGAGATGAGGCGCTGGAGACCATGTACGAGGAGCAGCGAGCCGAGCGAGCTGAGGCAGAGAGAATCCGCAAGGCCAATCTCCCGATACCGCCGCCGCCGGGCGTGAGGATGCAACGGACCGCCGAGGATATGGACCCAAAGGGGCCGTTCAACTACCGTCCGCCCTGACTGTGGAGGACGGTGGTCCGTCTCGCACCTTCGAGCGACTCAGGCGCGTGGTCGGTCGAGCGTTAGTTCCGCCACCGACGCTCCCGACCCGGCCTCATCACCACCCGAAGCCTCGAAGGGTGTTTGACCAGCCTGAAGGTGGATACGGTCCCCTCGGCCGGGTCGGGTCAAGCCACAGGTCCGCACCTTGGTCTCCCGACCCGGCCCTGCCCAATGAAGGGCTGAGCTGGTCCCGCAAGCCGGGGCCTAGGGCGTCGGGCCTGAACATGGAACGCGATCGAAATTCAGAAAGGTAGGGAGCAGCACGTTGGCCGGTGATCTATGTGGGCTGTCGGAGATTGCGGAGCGTTTGGGAGTCAGCCAGGCGACCGCTGAAGACTTGGTCAAGGGCAAGGGATTCCAGATCCGGTCGGCATGCTGATACGTGGTCGGGTATGGGACTTGGACCAGGCGAGAAAGTGGGCGAAGCTTCATCAGCGCAGCTGGGAGGAGGAGCCCTAAGCGGGACCCGGCCCCCTCAACCGTGCGTCCGTTTGGGCCGATACCACTCCCCGGCCGGGTCGGTTGAGCGATCACTTTCGCCAGTAGGGGCTCCCGACCCGGCTGCTACGAGGTCGGAGGGTCAGAAGCCTCGCTCCCCACCGGCCGGCCTGGCGTTGTCTTCCAGACGGCGTGGCACTCCGAGCACCTTCCGTTCCACCCGCCCATCCGACCCTCGCTCGCACGTCGGAAGACGACATAGACCTCAACCCCGCCACATTGGGGGCACACACTCTCCATCTGAAGCCGCCTGACCTGGTCCGAGTGCCCCTCCTTGGTCGTGGAAACCACGGTTGCGACGGTGACGCTACGCCCACTGGCCCAGCAGTTCCACCACCACGCCTCCCAAGAGGATTACTTGCAAGCCTGAGTGATGGAGGTGGCCGAAATAAGCTGGACAGGCGATGGCCACCGAAGTGATCGAAGACCGCCTCCGGATCGACGTCCGCTGGTTGGCCCGCCACCGGTACCTGCAGCCAAGCCTTGAGGCACGACCGTTTGCCTGGCGGGTCGACGGCGAGCTCGTCGCTGCGGTCAACGTCTTCACCACCACCGAAGACTCGATCGACCTGGCCGGCTGGTGGGGTGAGGCCAGCACGGCAGGCGCGCACGTTCGCCTTGAGCGGACCGGCCTCACTTTCGGCGAGCGGCCATGGTTCACCTGCCCCGACTGTGACCGCCGGTGCGCATGGCTCGCCCTCGACGGCGACACCTTCACCTGCCGAACCTGTCTGGCCCTTCCGAACCTGCGGCCGACTCTCGGCAGGGCAGCCCGGCGGCGGGACGATCTCCACCAAGCCCGCGCCCTCCTCAACTTCGACGCCGCCGGCCGGGCCCAGCGACCGAAGGGAATGCATGCGCGTACGTGGGCCCGGCGCTGGGAGCGCTACTGGCGCGCTCAGGAGGCTATCGCCGCATCCTGGGCCGAGGAGAAGCCGGCCAGTGCCTGACTGCGTCCCGGACAGCGAGGCCACTCCGTGCCAAGATGACCCGATGGATCTGGCGACCATCGAATCTGACCGGCGGCGGGTGGGCATCGACCGGCTACTCGAGCAGATCCGCACCGAGCCCACCACCAGCCACTGGTGGAACCACCCCTGGCCCGAACTGAAGGGGCGCACGCCCCCGCAGGCCCTCGAGGACGGGGACAGGCAGGCCGTCCTGGACTGGATCGAGTCGAGCTACCAGAGCAGCCGAGCAGCTGCGGACCGCCTCCAGGCTGACCCCGTCGCCAGGGCTCGGATCAAAGCCAACGCCGCACGTCTGCGCCAAGCCCGAACGCCTCACCACGTCTGACGCCACCCCGACGTGATCGGGAACCTGGCCGTGCTGCGAGCCTGGGCCGACCGGGCCTCGCCCGAGGACGCCGTGTTCCGAGCGGTGGTCGAGGCGATCATCGACCTGGAGAACGACCCGGACCCCCTCACCTCGGGTGCAATCCTCCAGGGCACCGACTCCGATGGAGTCGAGCAGTGGTCCCGCTCGTTTCCCACCGACGTCATCGTGACGTGGAACCGCCTGCCCTGGCTGAACCCCACTGTCGAGCTGGTCGACGTCGACTGAGGGAGGAACCGTCCTCTGAGATGCTCTGAGAGCCCCTGAATCGTCCCGCCGGCTCCCAACCCCCAGCCGATGCGAACGCCCGGAGCGTGGGCGAGAGCGTGAGGTGCTCCACGCCTGCAGACGCTGCCCGCCGTAGCCTGACGGCCATGGAACCAATCGAGAGCGCGGAGCGGGCGGAGGTCGTCGGTGAGCTCCTGGCTGCGATCGGGCTCGACTCCGGACAGGTGGCCCGATGGTGGACGAGCCGCCCTGTCGAGCTCGACGGCAGGACGCCCGCCACGGCGTGGCTCGAGGGTGACCACCTGCTGGTTGAGAGTCTCGTCGCCGGGTTGGTCGAAGACGTTGGCGAGGTCACCCGCCGGCTAGGAGCCACCACCGCCCGCCTGTCCGCTGCCTGAGGGTCGTCCCGCGACGATCGCCCTGCCCCCGACCGGCACATGTGGGCGTGTGGATAACCACCGCCTCCGTGCCCGATCCCTATGGCCTGAGAGAGACCTGACACGGCATCATGGTACCCATGGCGGATCTGCTGAGCGAGGACGAAGCTCGTCGGAAGGTTGAGGCCCACCTTGCCAGGATGCAAGTGGACTGGGAGCCGGTCATAGTGGCCGTGCGGGATTTCCCGGTCGGTTGGGTCTTCTTCTATGACTCCAAGATCCACCATGAAACTCGGTCGATAAGTCATGCTCTGGCTGGCAATGCGCCGATCCTCATCGACCGCTCCGACGGCACTCTGCACGTTACAGGTATAGGTCGGCCCATCGAGGAGTACATCGAGCGGTACATGGCGAGGGACCCTTCAGACGAGAGGTCTTGGCATCCCTGATCGCCGGGAGCGGGTCAGTTACCGGCCATCGCTGATCGGCACTTATGCCACGGTGCTTGGGGTTCCGATTTCTCCAGTCCGCAGTCCAGCCTCACTTTCCCGGTTTCGCCCCCACCGTCGAATCAACAGGGCGGCGGCGACAATCGCCAGGTTGACCACGACCCATGAATCAGCCAGGACCCCGAGCACGATGTTGCTTGCGCCGATCTGAACATGGGGTCGGTGCCGGATCGACAGCTCGACCAGCACCAGGGCGAGCATGACTAGGTTCCATCCGACCAGGACAGCGACAAAAACCCGCTTCTGGGTCTGGCCCCTGGGCCTGCGTGCCCGCCCTCGACCGGCGAGTGCCCAGCCCGGCTCACGCTCCACACGGTTCGGTCCGGGTTGAGACGCCATGGCCCATTCTCCCATCCGGCACACACTTTGGGCTATCCCCGATCGCCGGGTCAGCAGCGGTTATCCCCCTGCCCTCGACCGGGTGGACGTTATGGGGCACCTCGGAGTAGCCGGGCGGCTCTGACCTGCTCGGCAGTCGCTATTGGCAGGTTGACTGAGGGCCTAGGACTGTTCCTCCTGTCGCAACAACGACCGGATACGAGACCGATGCCTGGTTCGAGAACCGCAATGCGTAGGGGCCTACAGGCAGCACAAAGCGATATGTCGCTCCACCGTCGGGGAATCGCCGATGTGCCACGAGCTGCTTACCCTTGTAGACATAGACCGAACTCGGGTGCGTACCGGCGTACAAGGTGCAAACCCACGTTGCTCCCGTAAGTACTCCCGTCGACGCAGGAACCGTGGTCGGAGGCGTGGATGGACGAAGCGCCGCTGGGGGACCCCCGCTGCAGCCCGTCATTAGAGCGGCGCACGCTAGCAAGCCGATCCCTGGCGTCACATGTCTGCGCACCGCAATATCGTCTCACCGGAAGCAGGTCAATGTCACGGCTGAGGTATCACGCCCAGCTATCGGGCGGATCGGAGCCAACCGGGCGGACCTGGAGTGCCCTACGACACCGGGTCGGCGGCGGTTATCGACCCTGCCCCCGACCACCGGATGGGTGGGACGGATATCTATTTCCTGCCCATCAGCATGAACCCGAGCGTCCGGGGGTTCCGATCCACGGGCACGTGATGCGACTCCAGGGCATCCATCAGAGCCTCACACTCAACTGTGAAAAGAAGAACGTGTGACCGGGACTCTCCGAGATAGAGGCGGACGGCGAACGCCACCACGTGTGGACTCGGCGTTCTCGCTCGGTAGGTCCTGGAGTTACGCACCACCTGAGCGACTCTGATTTCGGGATACCGAATGGTCCGGCCATCCCCGGCCCACCGAGTCGAAATGGCATTAGGCAAATCACTTATTACAACCCCACCGGGTCGGAGTTCAACTGCTACCACCGGCGGCCCCGGATCTGGCCCGAATCCGCTATTCATAAGCGAGAAGCGTCCGACGGTGTATTGCCGGATCAGGACCGCCGTGACCTTCTCGGTAGGCCCCTCGGCCGGAACTTGGCTCATCGGGTCCAGTCTTGCCGAAGTGGGTATCCGTCCCACAACACCGGGTCACTGACAGGGTGAGTCGCCTGGGAAGATAATACGATCATGTCCGGGAATGCCAGCGACCTTCCATTGGTGGGCACCGATCGCTCTGTCGTGGCAGCGCAGTACGAAGACCCATCGAACCTTCAAAGCCGTGTCAACGTGTACAGCTATCTGATCCCCGAGCGCCCCCTGCCAAAAGGGGTCAGATTCGAGGACTGGGTTCTGGATCATCTCGACTGGACCGGAGAGGAGTCGGCACTGGACATCGGCTGTGGCCCAGGAGGCTTTCTCTCGCCGATCGCCCGGCGGGCGGGACGAGTAATGGGTTTTGATTTGTCGCTCGGCATGCTGGCCGGGGCGAGAAAATGCGCACCAGATGGTCAGGCCCAGTTGGCTGCCGCCGACATCCAGGAATTGCCGCTGTTCTCTGATTCCGTGGATGTGGTTGTTGCTGCCTTCATGCTCTATCACGTACCTCATCTGGACCGAGCCCTAGAAGAACTGTCCCGTGTCCTCCAAACCGGTGGGGCCATCCTTGCCGTTACGAACGGCCCTGGGGACAAGGCCGAGATCAGACAAGCATGGCAAGAAGCCGGTCGGCGCACTGTTGGCCAGACATTCAACGTTCCCCACTGGTCGGACAACTTCAACCTCGACAACGGATCAACCCTGCTCAGTGAAGCATTCGATGTCGTCGCCCTCGACCGGACGAGGGGAACGTTCAGCTTTCCGGATCCTGGACCGGTCTTGGCGTGGGTCGAAAGTCTTCGCCCTGGCCTCGAGGGCGAGATTGACGATCCGACCTGGGCGGATCTAGTGAATGAGCTTCATCGGATAGTCGCACTTGAGATCGAGGCTCACGGGACCTTTACGGCTAGGAAGGACTCGGGTCTCCTAGTTGCACGAAAACCGGCACCCTGACGCATCTGACCGCGTGCGATCAAGGTGTCCCCGAACAATGGCTCGGCGGCGGTTATCGCCCTGCCCCGATGCTCAGTTCCCGACCCTGAGTTGGATGAAGTGCGTCATGCCAAACGTCAGGTAGAACGCCATGGTCCAACTACCACCGCTCGGTGCGCAATTAAGCCGAACGGTCTGATCATCTTCGCCCGAGATGACCAGTTTCTGGCTCCGACACCAGCCACTCTTTAGGAATACCTCTGACGTTGAAGCTTTAATCGGAATGAGCAGCCGTTCACCCATCGAGATCGTTCCCCTTTGCTCCGAGTCGACGATGACTCGGTACGCAGCCAAGGAATCCCTTCGGTGCCCTGGTTCTCGATACAACTCAACAAACATGGTTCTCTCCGTTTGGGAAGCCGTGCCCGTCACACTATGACAAGGCCCGGAAAGTGCCCCCGACCACCGGAGTATGGCAGGCCCGGCTCGGGTGGAGGCCTAGTTGGCCGCCGGCCGCTTCCGCTCGTTGACCGTCACGTCGATGAGGTGGCGCTTCCGGGACGTGCTCCACGTCGGTAGGTTGACTAACTCGTAGGACGACTCTGAGCAGTTCACCCTGGTCGCCCCCCGCTGACCCCCCGTTGCCGTAAGACGCATCCCCAAACCCCCCGGGGCGTCCACGCCACTATGGAACTCGTGAGCGAAAACGCCGAAGGGGCGACCGTCAGCATCACGGTCCGCCTGACCTCCGAACAGTCCACCGCCCTCGACGCCGTCGCCGAGCAAACCGGGCAGACCCGCAGCGACCTTGTGCGCCTCGGCGTCGACCTGCTGACCGACCCCATCGTGCTCGGAGCACATGTGGCGGTGGCCCTCCTCGATGTCGCCCAGGCCGACGCGCAGCCCGACGACTCCATCCGCCACCCGCTCTTCGGCGAGCTCGTCCTCGGCGGTCCCCTGCCCGGAGGTGCCCTGTGAGCCTCGATCTGTTCGCGAACCGCGCGTCGACCACCGTCTCGTCCGGGGGGAACACGGCTCCAGCCTCGGGCACGTCCGAGAACTGGACGGTCACCTCGAGCATCCTGTTCCCTGCGGCCTCCATCGCCGCGACCCCGCCCACCCAGTTCCGGGTCATCGACCGCGACTCGCCCTCGGAAATCATGATCGTGACGAACGTCTCAGGGACCACCTGGACGGTGACGCGCGGGGCCGAAGGAACCGCGGCCGTCGCCCACGCCGCCGGCTGGACCGTCCAGAACATCATCACGGTCGGCGGACTCGACGGCCGGTACGCCCCGATGGGCGGGTCCCTGTTCGAGTCCTACGTCAGGGCCAACTCGCTGGACCAGTTTGCCCAGCCGCAAGCGGTAACCCCCTGGAACGGCCAGCGCATCTCCAACTTGGGAGCGCCTGCCGCCACTTCTGATGCCGCCCAGGCGTATGGGGCACTCAGTGCTCCGTTCAGTCGGCCTCGAGCGGCACCCCGGACACCTCGTATCCGCTTTGGGGCCTCGCCACTCACGGCACGCCCTCGGCGCTCCAGGGCGGCTGGGCCGCGCCGGTCACGATGAACACCGTCCCCGGCTATGTCAACGGCCACGTCTTCGTGCTCGTCACCGGATTGACCGCAGGCACCACCTACAGCTGGGACTGGGTGTGGGCGCTGAACTCGGGGACCTCGCAGGCCGCCATGTTCGTAGATGTCACCTCCACCGCCGCCCTCGGGTCGGGCTCGGCCGTGATGCGGGTGCACGCAGCATGACGGTCGACACCCACTGCTTGCCGGCGGGGAGTCTCGCCACGCACGAGATTCCGGTATCTCCCATCAACGCGGGCACCGTCTGGGCATCGTCGCCTCCCGGTGTCGGCATCGGACGGAGGCGCGGCGTCGTGGTGTCGATGGGCGGGCTGCCCCTGACGGCAACGGCCGAGTTCGTGACTCCCACCGCTCCAGTCGACAGTGGACCCCCCACTCCGTCAGATTTCGTTTCTTACGGCGGAACCTTCGCCGCCCAGCTCGCCCTCGACGGATGGATTGTCCTCGACGTGGCCTACCCCGAGGCCAGCATCTATCCGTTCCCGGTCAACGCCATCTTCAACGATGTCGTCAACGACTCGGGCCATGGGTCGCGCTATCTGGCCACCCAACTTCACTGGTGGCAGCACATCGTTGAGTACATCCGAATGAACTACGGTCCGCTGCCCATCGTCGCCTTCGGCCGTTCGTGGGGCGGATGGCATGTGCTCCAGATAGCGGCGAACCGGCAACAGGACCTCCTCGGCTACATCGCCGGCATCCCGGCCACCATCGTTGAGAACGTGAACCCGGCGTTCACGGGGACCGCCAACTTCAACGCGACCAACACCAGTGGCCTGGACTGCGGACCCACGCTGCTCAACGCCTGCAACGTCCCCGGCCTGGTGAGCTACGGAACGAGCGACGAAGCGGTCGGGTGGCAGGCAACGGCCTCGGCACCCGGTGTCCAGCCCATCAACTCGAACACCGACCTCATCATCACGAACGCCATCGCCGCCGGTATGCCGGTCACCCGAAACGAGACCGCGGACTTCCATCAGTTCACCTCCCTGACTGTCGGCACCACGGCCTCTTCGGGCGGTCTGCTCTCGGCTTTGGGCACTCTGCCGGTCGCCACCTCGCTCGGTCTGACCTCGGGCGGCTGTTCGGTACTCGCCGAGGACGGCAACTGGTACATCATCAGCTTCACCAGCAACGACAGCACGGCGAACGTCCTCCACGGATGCACCTTCACCGGACCCGGCAACCCCAGCGCCGTTGCGGCCGCCGCGGGCACCCTGGTCTGTGCCAGCGGTACTGGCCACCACACGTCGCCAACCCCTGCTCAATCGCCGATGGCCCTCCTGTACTACGTGAAGACCGTCCTCGACCCCATCGCCCCGGAGATTTGGTGATGATCGCCCGCCGAGTCACCATCGACGGCGACCTCCTGGCCGAACTCAATCTCCACTGATGCCCACCTACCGACTCGCCGGCTGGCAGACCGACGCCATCGCCGCCCTGGCCACGAAAGCCGGCGTGAGCCGTTCACAAATCGTCAGGGACCTGCTCGCGGTGGCGCTGCTCGACGGGTTGGGGTCGACGGTCACCAACTCTCGATCGACTGGATCCGTCCAGCGCCTTGAGGTCCTGCTCGACATCCCGAAGGATGACGATGCTGGCGTGATCAAGCAGGCGGTGGCGGTTCGCAACGACGCGGCCATCTACGGCAGGTGTCGGGAGTGCCGAGCCGAGGTCGAGGTCATGAACTCGCGGTCGATGTTCGCGTCGAGTGACACGACGAGCACTCCACTGACGCCGGTCCTGCGGGGCCGGGTGGTGCCGTCGATCTCTGCTGCTCGGCCTGCCGTCGACACCTTGCCTGCGCCGATTCCACTTCCACCGCCCACCACCCGCTCGACCGTCTTGGCTCTGATCGACCATCAGGACGATTGCTCCGCAGCACTACCCACAGGGAGATTCTCTTGACCACGACAACCACCACCCGCCGCTTGTCCGACGACGCCATTTCCAGGATTCGAAATCGGCACTTCGGTCACTCTGTCGAGGGCCACTCGGAGGAGATCGCGTACCGCGCGAGATGACGGCCACCGAGTCGGGCCGCTCGCCTCACCAGAAGCTACGGCGCAGGCACATCGCTTCGTCGTCATCTCGAGCGAGCACACCCCCTCTGTTGAGGAGCTCCGGGAGGTGGAGGTTGCCGCGGACGGGACTGTCCATCAGCCGGCATCGCTCCGAAGCCGAGAGCCCTGGGTCTCCCGCGTCCTGGACGGCGACCCAACCCCTCCAGAGTCCGCATCGGCTGCACCGCCGGCACCCGTCACGGTGCGCCCCCTCGGCGAACACGTCGCCAGCCGCATCCTGACCTTGCACGCCAGCCGGGTACCGAGGTCGGTCTCTGAGCCGGGTGTCGGCAACCGCCGGCCCGGACTGCAGGCTTTTGAGACCCTCCTGTATGACCCGAGGGACGGTCGATTGGTCGGCTCCCTTGCCAACCCCGACCACGCCCCGCACGCCCCCCGCTGCGTCCGCATCTCGACCAGTCGACTGCCCACCGTCAGCGAGCTACTGGCTGAGGTCGAGGTCGCCAGCGACGGAGAGGTGCGGCAATGACAGACCCGCGGATCGTGCCCGGAGTGTCGCGAGCCGTCCCCGCCTCACGCCGCGAAGCCAACCTCGCCCGGCAGAGAGTGCACCGATCAGTGTCTCTGCGGTCGCCGGCAGTGCGATCGGTCGACACGACCGAGCTGGTGGAGCTTCTCGATCGCCGGAAGACCGTCGAGACGCGGGCCGAGCTCGTCGTCTGGCGGCGCGAGTGGAAGCAAGCCGCCGTGCGAGCAGTGCGGGAAGCCTCACCGACCGACGCCCCTGCTGACAATGCCGCCCTCGCCGATTCCGAGCAGTCGGACGCCTGGCATTCGGGCCTGCCCATGGGCACAGTCGGTAAGTCCGGCCATGCCTTCGATACCGAAGACGACGACGACACCGGCCCGCCACACCCACCGCAAGACGGCAGGCTTCACTGGAAAGAGACGACCCCAGGCAGTCCGGTCATCCACGCCGCCGGCCCGATCGGCCACGTCGGCACCGTGGTGAAGGCCCCGTCCGGCCACCACTGGGCCGTTGTCGGCCCGAAGGGCGAGCACTTGGGTAGCGGGGTCACCGAGACGCGCCAGGGCGCAAAACGGGCCGTTGCGCGTCATATTCCGGGGGTCACGAAGTGAGCAATCTAGGAAAACTGGTGTGGTCGCAGGTCGGCCCAGTTCACTCTGCCGTCGGCCCGATCGGTCACGCTGCCGCCATCGTCGCCAGGCCGGGCCACCACGCATGGTCCGTCGCCGATCCGATTGGGCACGTCATGGCTGCCGGCACCGAGCAGTACCTGGCGGCAGCGAAGCGGAAGTGCGCCCGACGGATGCCGGGAGTGACTGCATGAGCGACGGGCGGCTGGACGTTTCCGAGGCCATGCAGCTGATTGACCTGGTCAGCGACGGTTTGTTTATTGAGGAAAGCCGGCGTCGGGCGGTGGGACGCTGGCTCATGGCCTTCGCCAGCGACCTCCACCTGCTCGGAGACCTCCAGGACAACGTCGATTTCCTCGACCCGGACTGGCCCGGCCCCTGGTGGCGGGAGCATGCCGAAATCCTGACGGACCGACTGGTGGCGGAGTTGGTGAAGATCCACAGCAACGAGGAGCCGGCATGACCGAAGCCGACCGGAATCCCGCCGCGGCGCGCAGAACCGGAAGCGCGGAGGGTCATCCCCACCAATGCCGGGCCCACGCGAGGTCGGGACAGCGGTGCAAGCGCTTCGCGATCCTTGGCGCGACTGTTTGCCCGATGCACGGAGGCCGGGCCCCCCAAGTCAAGGCGGCGGCCGCTCGCCGGCGGGTGCGAGAGAATGCCGGACGTCTCGGTCTCGACGACAGCAAACCGATCGACGACCCGGTCGGGGCATTGATGGAGCTGGGTGGGGAAGCCACGGCCCTCGTCCGCGCCCTCAAGTCCCACGTCGCCGACCTCGAGCGGGTTGGAACCGTTGCCGGCGGACGGTGGGGCGACCAGATCGACCCGACCATCGCCGCCTACTTGTCAGCGATTCGCGAAGCCGAACGGGTCCTGTCGTCGCTGGCCCGGCTCAATCTGTCAGAGCGCCTGGTGCGCCTGGACGAGCAGCGGGCCGAACTCGTTGTCCGGGTGATCGAAGCCGTCCTCTCCCAGCATGGCCTCGACACCACCGCCATCGACGTCCGCGCCAGCGTGGCTCGGCAGCTTGAGCTGGTGGCCCGATGATTTGCGACCTCTGGTTCCTGAGGCGATGGGGGCTGCTCCGGGTCCCTTCGTCCACCCCTCGGCGACGCACGCCGGAGAAGAGCTTCTGGAGGGTCCTCCATGGCGTCTGAGTTCCTCCTCCGCGCGGCTCAGCGGTTTGCTCCGCCCGAGAAGTTCGAGGCCGTCGCCCTCATGGAGGCAAGCGGCCTGACGGCCGACCCGTGGCAAGAATTGTTCTTGCGGGCGAAGCCGGAGCGAGCTCTGCTGCTCAACGCCCGGCAGACCGGCAAGTCTCTCGTCACCGCCGCCACCACCCTCGAGACAGCGCTGACGCGGCCCGGCTCGACCTCACTGCTCGTCTCGCCCTCCCAGCGCCAGTCTGGGGAGTTGCTGGGGAAGGTCCGGGCCCTGGCCATGGCCCAACGGTCGCCGCTAGGTCTGGAGCAGGTCTCGATCCTCAGCATGACCTTGTCGAATGGATCCAGGATCGTCTCCCTGCCTGGCCGAGCGGAAGTGATCCGGGGGTACTCCGCCGATCTCCTGGTGCTGGACGAGGCAGCGTGGATCCCCGATTCCCTCTACGAGTCGGTACGACCCATGCTCGCGGTGTCGGGAGGCCGGCTCATCGCCCTGTCCACGCCGTTTGGGCGGAGAGGGTGGTTCCACTCGGCTTGGGAATCGGCCGAGGACTGGCACCGGGTTCGAGTCACCGCCTCGGAGTGTCCCCGGATCTCCCAAGAGTTCCTCGAGGAGGAGCGCCGCACCTTGCCGGCCAACGTCTTCGCTGCGGAGTATCTCTGCGAGTTCACCGACACCCTCGACTCGGTATTCGCCTCGGAGGACATCGTTGACGCCCTGAGCGCCGACGTCCGCCCGCTGTTCGGCAACCATGTCCCGGCCGACCTGGGGGATGACAACATTCGGTCGTTGTTCGGAGGGGGAGTCCGATGAACCACCGCTTCGTTCTCGGTGTCGACCTCGGCCAGGCCCATGATTTCACCGCCCTAGTGGTCATCGAGCGCGCCGGCGACGAGCTTCATGTGCGCCACATCGAGCGATTGCCACTCGCCACCCCGTATCCGGCGCAGGTCGACCGCATTGAGGAAGTCGTCGCCAGTCCCGAGCTCGGACGAGATGTCCTTGTCGCCGTCGACGGAACCGGTGTGGGCCGAGCGGTCGTCGACCTGCTCAGGACGGCTCTCAAGCCACACAGGACCCCTCTGGTGGCCATCACCATCACCGGCGGCACCGCGGCCTCACGAATGGGCTCACGATGGTCGATCCCCAAGCGCGATCTGATCGCTTCGGCGCAAGTCGCTCTCCAGAGCAAAACCCTGAAAATCGCAGCCGGACTCCCGACGGCCCAGGTTCTGGTGGACGAGCTGACGGCCTACAGAGTGAAGGTCTCAGACGACGGCCACGACAGTTATGGCAACGGCAGGGACGCCCCGAACGACGACCTCGTCCTGGCGACCGCCATCGCCAGCTACGCCGCCACCAAAAAGATGGGGGCTCGCATGACCAACGTCACCGTGCACCAGCATCCGTTGGCCAATCCAGACCCAGTGCTGGCCCCGCCCGACGTGGTGGTGGTGGACCGGCGGGGGTGAGAGTGCGGGGGAGCGGGCAGCTGAGCCGCCCACCAACCGAGTGCCCGTGACGGGCGGACAGGCCATGAGTTCCGACGAGCGAGCAATGGAGGCCGCGCTGGCCTTCGATGCCTGCCGGAGGAGCAACGGCCCGCTGCGAGTCCAGGTGAGAGCTCGAGGCCAGCGACAGGTCGACTTCGCCAGATCCTTCGGGGTGTCCCAGCAAGCGCTCAGCCGGGCCCTCCAGGCCCTCGAGCTCGCCCCTGATCCTCTTATCGGTGGACAGCGGGCCATGGCCGCGGCCCAAGCGCTCGTCGCCTCTCGTCGAGATGCCGGCATCGCCCCGAACTGCAGCCCGGTTTGCAGGAAGGGACTGAGACAGGTCGACTTCGGAGCCGCCTACGGGGTCTCGCAGACGACGATCTCCCAGGCCATCACCGTCATCCGGGTCGCCCCCGAACTCGTCCCCCTGGTGGTCAACGGAACCGAGCTCCTCGCCGATGCTTGGCGGGAGGCTCGCCGGCGGCAGCGGTCCGACGTACAGAAGAAGACCTAGCGGGACGACGGCTGGACGTTCCGACTCTGCGCCCCATGCGCGGCCAAGTGGGTGGAGGTGCCGCTGATGCAGATTGCAAGCGGCTTACACCACCACCCGCAGCGGTGCCGTTCAGATGCGGGCTGCGAGCGGTCAGTCGTCGGAGTCGTGGGAGACCAGGGGCTCCGAAGGAACGATGATGACGTAGTCCTTCCCTTGGTCTCGAACGGTCAATCGAGTTGAGTGGCTACTCTCGCGCTCGACGCGGACCTTCGAGGAACCTTCGTTCATCTTGGCTGCACGCACCTTCGGCATGGTAGTCGCTTCCTCTCAACGTCGTCATGCAGGGCATTCGGAGGGATTCCCACCCATCTTCTGGATGAACATGAGCTTCAGAAGGGGGTACAACGCATCGGCTATTGCTGCACCCAAATAGAAGTCGAAACGAGGGTCAAATGCATCCTTAGACATCGTATCTACACAGAAGAACCCGAGGACCTCCTGAGCATCGCCTCCTGGGACTCCAGATTTCTGGATGGGCCAGACCGCTGCAGCCAGGTAGTTCTTCGGCTTTCCAGCGCCCCAGCTTGAGCTCTTGTACGTGTCCAATGACTCGAGGTCGTTGGAACAGAACCATCGGTGATCGTAGGGCCGGAGAAACGGCAACTCGAAGTCGGTGTTCTGATCGACAAAGTGGTACTCGTCGTCACCTTGCTTTGGCCCAGTCGTAGAATCTCGAACCATTGTTGACACCCGCAGGTTGCGCAAAAGTCCAGGGTTCTCCCCAGCCGACGACGCCGGGCCATCGTCCGGCGACAAATAGTGAACCTGCTTGATGCAAGCCCGGAACGGATGGCCAGTCACCGTCGCGAACACCTGACTCGCCGATTGGAGCATTACGCCAATCTTCTCGAGAAGCTCTGGCTGCTGTGCATTGTGTCGAAGAATGGCTGCCTCGGCGTCTCGGAGCTCATGCAGGACCTGATGGAGGGATTGAAGCGAAATCGAGTATGCGAACCGCCGCTTCGATCTGCGCTCCTGGACGAAGAGGAGAGCGATAAGTCCGGTGGTGATGATGCACATCCACACGACCAAAGCCAACTGCCACAGCGCCGATCCCTTCTTCGTGCCCAGCCCAAGTATGGCCCCGAGAAAGAGGACGATGGTGGTGATCGACGCGATGGTCTCGAAGACGGTGAATGCTCTCGTTCGAAGGGCGAGGCTTTCCACCTTTGTCGAACCCGCGATATTCGATCGAGACCGCCTCACTCAGTGCCGCCTTCCCCTCTTGATCAGCGGCAGGTTAGACCAAGGGCGGAGGGAGCGCTCGGAGACTGCCCGACGGGTCGAGTCACCGGGGTCCGAGCACCGTCCGAGTAGATCGGGCGCTCCCCCGCCACCACCGGACCTGCGGGTGGTGGCCACCAAACGCCTGCCCTCGGTCGTCACCAGGTGAGTCAAGGTAAATCGAGAGTCTGTCGATGACTCTTGGCAGAAGCGATTTGACCGGAGGGCATCTGATGGCGGAAGTAGACGAGACGTGGCAACCGGCCAGGCTCTTTCCCATTACGGGCATCGGTGGTGCAGACGAACAAGAGCGACGTGGATGTTCGGCCTTCCTCGCCGTCCTACAGTCGGTTCGGGAGTTCGGGCGCAGCTTGACCATGAGGTGCGGAGCGCCGGCCGGAGCCATCGAGACTTTCATCGAGGTGCCGTTCCAGCTCAATGAGGCAAAGTTTCGCCCGGACGGCCTCATCAGGGTCAGCCGCGGTCAGCGGTCGTGGATCGCCCTGGTAGAGGTCAAGACGGGCCGTAACGACTTGAAGCCAGAGCAGATCAGCAACTATCTCGACATCGCTCGGGAACAAGGCTTCGATGCCGTCATCACCATCAGCCATGAGGTGGCAACGACGCCTGGCGTTCACCCGGTGACCGTCGACAAGCGCAAGCTGAGAAAGGTCGATCTGTTCCACCTCTCATGGAGCCGAATCCACACTGAGGCTCTCATCGAGCAAACCAACAACGTGGTGTCCGACCCTGACCAGGCGTGGATTCTTGCCGAGTTCGTCCGATACCTCGAGAACTCGAAATCAGGGGCGTGGGACTTCGATGACATGGGGCCCGACTGGGTGGAGGTGAGAAATGCCGCCGCTCAGCAGACTCTCCGGGCGAGCGACAAAGAAACGCTCGAGGTGGTTGCTCGGTTCGACCAGCTCCTCGCTTTCGCCGGCATGGACCTGTCCCGGCAGCTGGGGGTAAATATCCAGCAGAGGCTGACGAGAAAGGAGCGTTCCGATCAGGCAGCTCGGATTCAAGACCAGGCGGCCCTGCTGGCCAAGACCGGCCAACTCACTGGCTCACTTGCAGTCCCGAACGCCGCTGCACCAATCGACATCCTGGTCGATCTGCGGGCAAACCGACTGGACTGCACCGCCGTTCTCCCCGCTCCGACGGAGGGACGGACTTCGACACGGATCAACTGGCTCCTGCGGCAGCTAATGGACGCACCGGACGACCTGCTCATCATTGCCACCTCCGCCAGGGCCAAGGACAGCGGTCCGTGTCACTCTCTTGCTGCGCTGAGGGAGGACCCGATGCGCTTGGTCGAGAACCCACAGGCTGACATTCGGTCGTTCTCGATGACCCTCAATCATGCTGCGGGAACCAAGCGCGGCCAGGGGCGGGGATCGTTCGTTGAGTCGGTCACCAATCTCGTGAATCGGTTCTACACCGAGGTCGTCCTGTCGCTGAAGGTCTGGGCGGCTCCCCCACCTCGTCCAAAGCAAGCGCCACAGGCTGATGCTCAAGAGGTCGAGCCTCCGATGCCATCAGAGACCCTGGATGTGGGAGCGGAACCTGGGTTGATCGCTACCCCGAGCGTGGCATTGCTGGCAGTCGATGAAGACCTCGGGTTCGGACGCAGCACATGACGGCCGCAGTTTGGATCGGAATCGCTGCCCTCGTCGTCTCGCTCGGAGCGGTGGTGATTTCGTACCTTGCCAGAGCAGAAGCAGCTCGATCGGCCGATGCTGCCGACCGATCCGCTGCCGCCGCTGAGGCTGCCGACCGTCGCGCACGCAAGCCCGTCCTTGACATTGCCCTCACCGTCTCGGCCCCTCCGCCGAACGACAAGGCCATCTATCGGGTTCGCAATGATGGCCCCCAGGACTTGGACACGGTGATTGTCTACCGGCCGCGGCCACCGGACAGAGTCACGTATCCCATCGCCGTCACGGGCGGAGGGGCCGGTTGGGCTCAGGACGAGATTGATCTTGGCTCCCTCGCCCTCAACGAGGGAGTCAGGTTCACGCTGTGCTGTGGCCCCGCCGACCAGCTTCCCGAGTTCCGGGTTCGACTGGTGGCCCGATCTGGGGCCGACGAGTGGACCCTAAACGATCTGCTCTCCGACCCTCGGGGTGAAGCGGAGCCATGGTTGGTTGTGGGTTACTGAACGGACGAATCTGACCGGGCCAAATGTGCAAGGCTCAGATCGTGCGGAGAGCCGGATTGGTTGGATTGGCCCTACTTGCTCTGGCGGCGGGATGCTCCTCTGGTTCAGCGTCGAAGCTCACCTCAACGACCCTGGGAAACATGCCGAACAGCCATATGACGGCCGTCGAGGAAGCGGCGTCGTGGTTCATGGCGGTCAACGCCAAGGACCGGACTGCTTCCCTCGCCCACTTCGCTCCGCAGGCTCGGAACCAGGCGGATTGGGATGGCGGTGACGCGAGCCGTTGGGCGAGCTTCTCTAACGTGAAGTGCAGTCCAATCTCCGGTTCCACCACGACAGCCGTCGTCAACTGCACGTTCCATTCCCACGGCGGGGATGGTTCGTCGGCGGGCGACACATTCTGGGGTGTCGAGTTGCATCGAATTCCAGGTGGGCCCTGGCTCATCGTGGACTACGGGCAGGGCTAGCTCGACACTCTTCGGCCGAAGGCACCATCCGAAAATGGAACCTAAAGGCTCCCCAAGGTCCTCGAGTGGCTCAGCGGATGCTCAACCCCTCCACTTCGGTGGCGTCGACCAGGCCGGCGAGTCTCAATCTAGAGTCGGTCCAGAAGGTCCTGTCGCTTTGCATCAAACTGCTCATCTGTAATCAGACCGCTGGCGTGAAGATCACCGAGCCGTCGTATCTGCTCGAAGACATCGTCCGAACCCAGATCGCGTTGTGCGTCTCCGGATTCATTCGATGGCAATGCTGCTTCGGTGAAGGCTGAAGTGGCGCTCTCAACTCCTTGTTCGGAGTCACTCACCGACGTTGGAGGAGAGGTGTGATTGTCTGCCGGAGGGACCGAGTTGGTGGCGACCTGCCGGACTGAGAGTCGAACGGTTCTCTTTCCCTGCAGGGTCCCCACGAAGAGCTCCAGATAGTGGAGGTATCCTTCGGGGTCGGTGTCGCGAGATGCCCCGGTCGCGAGTTCCTGGATTGCCTGCCGTATCTCGGCTGGCGGACGAAGCTGCTCGGTCTCAGCCCGAGAGAGAACGTTGTGAACGCGCTTTGTGACCCTTGGTTTGAGCTCTCCAGATGACTGGACCAGCTCTTGAACCCTCGCCATCGGCCCGTCGAGTTCGCCAACTTCGTCGAACGATGTCGACAGATCCGCCAGCGCCTGTTCCAACTCGTCTCTCTGGCACACCACCTGAAGAAGGTTCGCAGTTGCCTCGGCGATGAGGGCTGTACGCTTCGTCCGAACCTGATCGAGTTGCCTCGCAGCCAGGTTTGCCGCTTGTGCAAGGTTTCGGGCTTGAAGTTGATGTTCCTTCCTGACCTTGACGGTCACAGCCCAGTCATCTGCCTCGAAGAGAAGAAAGAGCTCCCGGTCGTCGTGCTTCGTATTCTTCGGGGCGAAAACGGAAATCGGTCCCAAGACCGCGGCTCGGCTCACGGTGTGGCGGCACGTGTGCGAAAGGTTGCCGATGCTGTCGACTGTGACCTTCAGGTCGGGGGTCAGGGTATGGACCCGACCGTTCAACACCACCTGGTCCTCGAAGAGCTTGACGGGACCGAATGACTCTTTCGCTTTGTCGGGATTCTTTGCCGCAGTGAGCTGCTTTTGCGCTGGACGCGAGCGTCGGTCGAGAGCCTTGACTTGGTCTGCGACGTTTTGCTTGGATCGCTCGACCATCCCCTCGATTCGGGTGATGGCCTGCTCCAAGTCATTGACCGATTTGTCCAGCTCGTCGACAATCTGGACCGGTTCCTCTAAAGGCTCGGTCGGTTCGGGGGACTTCTCAGAGTCCGCCGAATCACCTACCTTCTTCTCCCGACGCTTCCGGAAACGGTCAATGATGTCAGTCCCGGCGGACCTTGACTCGGGATGGAAGGGAGGCGTCTCGACCGGGAACCAGAGTCCGTCCGGAGCCTGCCAATGACCTGGTCCCGGGCAATGTTCTGGAAGCGGAGCTCCAGCCGGAGGAAAATACGGAGGAGTGTCCGGCGGGAACCAGCTACGGCTCGGTGCCTGCCACCACCCGACCTGCACTTTCTCGATCACGTGTCTGCCCCTCCCCGCAGTGGCCCTGACTAGGGGATGGTACTTCGCACTCCCTCAAGCTGCCACCGGTCGAAAGCGGGCCCGTTACGTCGAGACACGTTGACACCTTGTCGACAGGAAGGTCCGCCCGGGGGAGTGGGGTTACCCGAGCATCCGCCTCTGGCCGTCTGTAACGTCGACCACGCTCCACTTGTGGCGATAGACCTTGGCAAGGGCCCCGCTCAGGTGACGCCAGTGATCCCGAGCTCCAGCGAAGCGGCCGCGGCGATGGCCTGGTCGTCGGTGTCATGGGTGTAGACCCGCAAGGTCAGGGCCGGGTCAGAGTGGCCCAGTCGGTCGGCCACTGCTCGGTCGGCCTTCGCCATCTTGCGCTTGGCCCTCGAGCGCGTGTCCCTAGACCTCGACGGTAGCGAGTCGATGGATGAGGTGTGGTTCGAAGTCCACCTGCCGCCATCGGCGAGTCGGGCGGCGCTGTCACATCGCGAGGCCATTCATTCAGTTCGGGTGTTCATCCTGGCGCTACGACGGCGATGGGGGCCAGGTTGTAGTAAGTGAAGTTGTTCCGCTGGTCGGGGGCCATGCAGACGGCGTTCACCCAGTACGTGCCAGCCGGTGTACTTGCGGGGATCGTGAACGTTGTCGACCAGTCTCCAAGGCCATTTGGCTGGATGAACTGGGCGGGTACTCCCACATCACCACCAGCCACAGTTCCGACGCCAACCACGGCAGTCTCGGCTCCGCTGCCGGAATCTTCCGGTGGCGTGTAGTTGCACGGCTCTTGACTTGAAACCCGGAAAGTCGACCCAGCAGCGATTGTCGCAGGCTCCACTGATACGTTCGCTCGGCCCACAGTGGGTGTCGGGCTCGGAGGTATCGTCGTCGTCGTGGTGGTCGTTGGCGGTGTTGTCGTAGCGGTAGTCGATGTCGACGTCGCAGTTCCGATGATGTCGGGGGTGCGAGTCGGTGAGGGGGATGAACAGGCCGTGCAGGCGACACAGAGAAGCACCACGGCTCCGAGCCCCAGCAACCTTTCTTGCGGTGCCGCCATGGGGGCGAACACTAGCCCTGAGGTCCGTGAGCCGTTGAGCGCCCATCGGTGGCACACTCTGGCCGTGCGGAGAGAGATTTGAGTTCCATCCAGTGGGGCAACGCCGCTGAGTGGGTCGGTGGGATCGCCACAGCGGGCGCGGTCGTATTTGCTGGGATATCTGTCTGGATCGCGAGCAACGCCAACCGGGAAGCTCGGGCGGGACGGGCCTATGACGAGGCGAGTCTGGTCACGGTTCAAACCGATGTCTCAGACAGCAACACACCTGGTCAGGTTGAGGTCGTGACCACTGTCACCAATGGCGGCAAGCGACCCATCCGCTATGTCGAGCTTCGGTTTGTCGAATACCACCCGCGCCTCGGGGCAGTGGACAAGAAGATCGGCTGGACGATGTTCATTGCCCTCGCTCCTGGATCGCATTCTACGTGGAAGCTCAAGGTTGATCGGAAGGTTTGGGACCGTGATGGACCGTCCACGGGGAGCATTCCGAGGGCACTGTTCACGGACTCAAACGGCATCCGATGGGACCTTCCGTTCTGGGGCATTCTCGCACCGGCCCACTCGCCGTCGTTGCTCGACCGACTGTTCCCACCAAGGACCCCGGCAGCAGACCCACCATCCTGAGCCCGTCATACCGACCCCCCCCACCCCGGAGCCGACTCACGGCCCCCACCCGACCCTATGACGGAGCGGTCAGACGGCCGGACAGGGCACAACCCACCAAACCCTATGCTCGGTAGGCTCTGATGCATGAGTGAAGACCTTGCGGCCTTGGTCCGGCGTTGCAGCGGAGCGAAGGAAGTCTCCGAAGTCAGGAGGGTCGAGGGTTACTACCCCCGAGAGGATGGCAACCGGATCCACTTCGTCGCCGAGATCCACGACTACGGGGTCGACACCGATTTGGATCGCTTCTCGGTGATTGTCCGAGATCTGGACAAGCCTCAGGAAGGGGCACCCATGAGCGGAGACGGAGCAACGCTGGAGACGGCCCTGAGCACTGTTCAGTGGGACCGACTGGCGCGGGACTGAGCAAGCCGCTCCACCCCTGGAGTCGACCCGCGGCACTCACCCGTCGAAGCCGAATCTTGTCAACGGATTTGTCAACGGAGTTCAACTTCACGGCACCAAAAGACACCTCAAAGGACCTCAGAGCGACTTGCCCGACAGCCCTTGCCGACCTGCTCAAACCTCACTTGACCACATTCGGCCCCATCACCGTTATCGGATTGAGGGGCTAGTGCCCGAAAGGGCGTGGGGGTTCAAGTCCCCCCTCCGACACCATTCACTGGGTTCCAGCCCAACATCCGGTGTCTCAAGTGAAATTTGACGGAACAGGCTCACCGTCCCCACTTGAACACCCCGTTCCCGCAGCCGGGAAGCCTGCGCCACGGGCGGCGATGTCGCTCCTGGCCGAGTTGGGTAGCGAGCCGCAAATGCCGCAGTGGCGGCACTGGATCGTTGGTGTGGAGCCGATCGGACGGATCACTCTCCCGGTCGGCGCCAGGCATCTGCTCGGAACTGAGGTGTTGGTCCAGGCCGTCAGCCGTGAGCGCATGCTGGTGGTGCGCCGAGGTGGCGTGGGGACGGACCTCCCGATCGATCGTAGGGGTCGCCTGGTCCTTCCGGCATGGTTCCGGGGGGTAACCCGATCATCGGGCTCAGTCCTGGTCTCAGCCTGCTCGGCCGCCATTCCTACATTCGTGCTCGCCGGGACCGGCCATCTCGAAGATCTGGTGTCCCACGTGGCCGCGGAGGCTCGATGATGGATCGCCTCGTGCGTGCCCGCATTCTGCTGGCCGAAGCCGCCGCACTCGGGGTGACCATCGACGACCTGATCGCCGAGTCGTTGGCAGGTGCCTCGGGGCCGCCCGGGACTGGACCGACCGTGGCCGAGTACGTGGATACCGTGACGGCGAGCTTCTCGAAGGGCACGGCGGCCACTTACAAGTCGTACTGGCGACTCTTGGTCGATCGGCTGGGCGATCGCCCGATCGGTTCAGTCGGTGTCGATGACTGCGAGGCCGTCGTCGTGGATGCCGTAGAACGGGCGCGGCACAATCGGCCTGGATCAGACGGTCGATCATCCCGAGAGAGCTGTATCGGAGCGCTGCGGGCGATCTTCGCCCGGGCCGAACGGGCGGATCTCGTGACCCGCAGCCCGGCAGCTCAACTGGAGAAGCCACGACGCCTTCCGAATCGCCGCCGTGCTCTCGATGACGGCGAGCTGGGTGAGGTCATCGAGGCAGTCCGGGCCACAAGCAAGGATCCTGACCTCGACCTGTTGCTCATCCGGTTCCACCTCGAATCAGGGGCTCGTCGGGAAGGCGCGCTCAACCTGAGGCTGCGCGACCTCGACAGGGCACGCTCCACCGTCTGGCTTCGCGAGAAGTTCGGCATCGAGCGCGAGCAACCGGTATCGCCATCCCTCCTGCAGGCACTGGAGGCGCACTCTTCGAGTCGCGGGGCGGTCACGGCCGACGACCCCGTTTTGCGATCCCGAAGAGGCCTTCCGATCACTCGACGGCGCTACAACACCGTGTTCGATCGCGCCCGGCCATGTCTCCCATGGGCGGAACGCACGCCAGTGTCAGCGCACGTCCTGCGCCACACGGCCATCACCACGGTCGAACGCCATGCCGGTTTTGCGGTTGCGCAGGCGTTCGCGGGACACAGCGCGTCTTCGGTGACCGGCACCTACACGCAAGCTCGGATCGGCGAAGTAGCGCAGGCAGTGTCCGTACTGACCGGTGAAGCGCACCCGCTCGCGAGTATCTGATTCACAGCTGAGCGTTGGAACGTGACGTCGATGATTCGCAATTGCTGCCGTCATGCTCGCATCGTTGGCTATCCGAGACAGGCGGCCTAACTCGACAGCAAGATGTACTTGGCCGTTGCCGAAAGGGGATCGGCTTACGGACAAGATCACCACGATGGCCGCAGCCGTCCAGGGGTTGTGATCGTTCTGAACGCCGCTTCGAGTTGGCCGAACTCTGATGGACCCAGCTGTGATCTCCACCCGTCGACCGTCTCCGTAGCGGCAGCTTCCGCCGCTACCGTGCAGGCTCGGCCCCGTTCGGTGAGTAGGAGCAACCGTGCCCGGGCGTCGCGCTCGTCGGGTCGGCGCATGACGTATCCGTGATCGACGAGGTAGTCGACAAGCTGGCCTGTGGCCTGCTTGGTAATCCCGAGGTACTCGGCCACGTTGGCAGTTGTGGCATCACCTTCGCTGATCCGCTCAAACGCGAAACCATGTGCAGGGCGAACGTCATCGAAGCCACGGCGAGCGAGACCCTCTTGGATCCCATCCACAAGCTGACTAGCGAGGTGCAGCACCGCAACGGCTGTCTCCCAACTGTCGCCTGCCATGACCACCATCTTGACATGGTGTAGACATCCTGCTTGTCTATAAAGACAAGTCACCTGTCTATCCAGGAGGACCACGTGCCTGTCATCGGCTCAACAGAAGCGACCACATTCGAGACGCACGGCTCCCGCTTCAGCTCCTATGTGGCCCCCTCCCGAGGAAGCAACGACCTGTGTGCCTGGCGTCTCGAGGTACCTGCCGACCTCGAAGGCGTCGCTCACCGACCAAATCGGGAAGAGGTCCTGCTGGTCCTCGACGGCGAGCTACGGATTATTCTCGACGGAGTTCGAACCGAACTTCACCAAGGAGACGTCGCCCTCGTTCCCGCAAACAGCGAGCTGCGCGTCGACGCCGGACCACATGGAGCAACTGCGTGGGTCACCACGACCCCCGGCCTCGAAGCAGTCATGGGTGACGGGTCCCGGATGATCCCGCCCTGGGCTCAGTGAGACGGTGACGCAACCTGTTCGGGTTTCCGCCCGCCGTTGGCCGACCGGTGCGAGCCAGACCTACCCGGTTCGTAAGCCGAACCCACTCCGGCCAACTGCGGACGGCTTGATCCTCGGCTGGCCATCACCGTAAGCCGATCGTCGACCGGGGGGCGCGCGCCTTCCCTTCAGCACCTGCCCAGGCCCCGCGGCAAGAATGGGTACGTGGATCTGCTGTCTTCGGCTGTGTTGAACAACGTGGACTGGTGTGCGCTGGTGTGCGCGGGTGGCGGGGTGGCTGACACCGCGACAGGCGTGTGGCTTACCACCGGCAATCCTCCGCCGCTGTACCCGGATGCCGTGACGCTCAAGCGTGGCGTGTCTGCCAGGCAGGTGCTCGAGGTGGTCTCCGGTCGAGAAGCCTGCTCAGTTAAGGACAGCTATGCCGACGTCGACCTTGCCCCTTATGGCTTCAGCGAACTCTTCACAGCCCAATGGATCGGTCGAACCAGCGTGCCCAACACCGCGGAGCTGACAGGCTGGTCGCCACTCACTGAGCCAGGCGAGCTTGAGTATTGGTGCGCTGCAGCAGAACTGCCCGACACGTTGCCAGTTGGCCTGCTGCAGTCCCCGTCCGTCCGGATTCTCGCCGCGCACCGACAGGGGCGCCTCGCTGCCGGGGCAATCGCCAATAGCGACAACACGGTCGTCGGAATCTCGAACGTATTCCAGATCAGTGACGACGGACCGTCGGTCTGGCATGAGGTTGCATCGGCAGTCACCCGATTCTTTCCTGGTCAGCCCATTGTCGGCTACGAGCACGGCCCGGACCTCAATGTGGCCATCGCTGCCGGTTTCTCCGACCTGGGTACAGTGCGGATCTGGCTCCGCTTGCCCACTCCATGAATGGGTCTGACCTCCTATTCGCATTTCGGCTGTCTCCAGGGAACCGCAATCGGTCCAAAAAGACCTCTGCCGTGCCCCTTGGGGTATTTCCTACGGGCACGGTCACGCCAGCGTCAGTTCTCACCTCTCGGTGTCAGGATCCGTGGTGCTGCTGCCTTCAGTGCCCGCTCTCGTTGCACGGCCCGATAGACGGTGGAACGGCCGACGCTGAATAGGTCCGCCAGTTCAGCTGTGGTGTACTCGCCGGTTTCCAGCAGAGACACCAAATGTGCTTCTTGGCGATGATTGAGTTTGGGTTGCTTGCCTCGGAGGTGCCCCTTGGCCTTCGCCACCTTCATTCCTTCGCGAGTCCGAAGCCGAATGAGGTCGGACTCGAACTCGGCGACCATGGCGAGCACATTGAACAGCAGCCGTCCGACCGGGTCGGTGGGATCGTAGACGGAGCCACCCAGATTGAGACTCACCTGGCGGATCGTGAGTTCGTCGGCAATCGTCCGTGCGTCCGGAAGGCTCCGTGCCAGGCGATCGAGCTTTGTAACAACCAGGGTGTCACCCTCTCGACAAGCGGCCATGGCCTCACGCAGTCCAGGCCGCTCGCGGTTGGTGCCAGTGAGACCATGGTCAACGTAGATCCGATTGGGAGCGACTCCGAGCGTGGTCAGGCCGTCTCTTTGGGAAGTGAGGTCCTGCTGATCAGTGGATACGCGGGCGTATCCGACGAGTAGCGCCGTCATAGCGCACCTCCAGTGATGGGTCGGACGGGAGGATGTCCGGGTTACCGACAACGGCTCGAGCCGCTTCA
>CAVZDZ010000007.1:0-350750 GCA_963774245.1 uncultured Acidimicrobiaceae bacterium
CTCCTCGGGTGCCGTCGATTCGGCGGTCGAGACGGCGGTGTCGGCGTCGGGAACCGAGGTTTCGGGGGTGTCGGCCACCGAAATGGCGCTCGACCAGCGGTCGGCGACTCGGACGCCGTTCACCCGGCCGCCCGGCGTGCGTCGGACCGCCCCGTCGGCTTCGAGGGCGGCGAGGCGCTTGGCCGCGGTGGACTGGCCCATCCCCAACCGGTCAGCCAACTCGGCAGCGGTCACCTCCCCTCCGGCGCCGAGGGCCGTGACGACGGTGTCGTCGGTGATCTGGGTGGGGCGTGCCATGGTGGCTCCTTTCGGGTCGAGGAAGCTCCGTCCTCAAAGGACCTACCTCCACCCGGCGCCCACCTCAAGGCCAAAGACGAGCTCCAAAATCTCGTCGCTAAAAGGTCCATGACCGAGCCGTCGGAAATGATTTTGATGAAAAAGAGGGACCAACCCCCTGTTCTTTAGGTGACGCTTGTTCCGGTCGTGGGCACAGCCCATGACCGCACCCACGACCCCCCGCACCTCGTACCGCTTCGACCGTGCCGCTGGCCATCTGGCCGGTCGCCCAGACCACCGCCCAATGGCAGCGGGCCGGCCGCTACCTGCCGGCGGTCACCGCTCATCCGGGCAAGATGCTCCCCGAGCTCGCCCGGCGCATCATCACCGAGTACTCGACGCCCGGCGCAGCTGATCGTCGACCCGCTCGCCGGGATCGGCACCACGATCGTCGAGGCCGCCCTCCTCGACCGGCGCGCCGTCGGCGTCGAGCTCGAAGCACGCTGGGCCGCCGCTGGCCGAGGAGAACCTCGACCACATGCTCGACCCGGACCGCCGGCCTCTGGCCGAGGTGCGCCAAGGCGACGCCCACCGACCTCCCCGAGCTGCTCGGCGACCTGGCCGGCACCGTCGACCTCATCGTCACCTCACCGCCGTACGCGTGCGACGCCGGGGTGATCGACAAGCAGGCCTGGCTGGCCGGCGGCCGGCTGTGCCCGCCCGACAGCCTCAACTACTCGACCGACCGGGCCAACCTCGGCCACGCCCGCGGCAGCGCCTACGCCGAAGCCATGGCCGAGATCTACACCGCCTGCCACGCAGTGCTCCGTCCCGGCGGCCGGCTGGTGGTGGTCACCAAGAACACCCGCCGCAAGGGCCGCACCCAAGACCTCGCCGGCCTCACCGTCGCCCTCGCCACCGCGGCCGGGTTCTCCTACCTCGGCCACGTCATCGCCCTGCACGCCGCCATCCGCGACGGCGAACTCGCCGGCCGCCCCTCCTACTGGCAGGCCACCCAACTCCGCCACGCCCGAGAGCGCGGCGAGCCCGCCCATCTCGTCGCCCACGAGGACGTAACCGCCTACATCTCCCAGAGCGCCCCGGAGGCCGCCGATGCCCGCTGACCTACCTCTCTCGGTGTGGCCCACCGCCCAGCAGACCGCCCGAACCCAGCGGGCCGGCCGCTACGTGGAGATCTCCGGGCATCACCCGGCCAAGATGCTCCCAGCCATCGCCCAACGGGCCATCGCCACCTACACCCGGCCCGGCGACCTGGTCGCCGACCCGATGTGCGGCATCGGATCGACCCTCGTCGAGGCCGTCCATCTCGGTCGTGACGCCATCGGCGTCGAGTACGAACCGCAGTGGGCCGACCTGGCCCGAGCCAACGTCGCCTACGCCCGAGCCCAGGGCGCCACCGGCCACGGCGAGGTCGTCTGCGGCGACGCCCGCCACCTCCCCGGCGTCGTCGACCCCGCCGTGCGCGGCCTGGTCGCCCTGGTGCTCACCTCCCCGCCGTACGGGCCGTCACTCCACGGACGCGTTACCGCCCGCCCCGGCCAGGGCATCGCCAAAGCCCACGACCGGTACTCGACCGACCCGGCCAACCTCGCCCACGTCGGCCTGACCGGGCTGCTCGACGCCATGCGCACCATCATCGCCGGCTGCGCCGCCCTGCTCCGCCCCGACGGGGTCGTCGCCATGACCGTCCGGCCGTGGTGGCGCGACGGCCAGCTCATCGACCTGCCCGGCGCCCTCGTCCGGGTGGGGGAGGAAGCCGGCCTAGTCCTCTACGAACGCAACGTCGCCCTCCTGGCCGGACTGCGCGGCGACCAACTCGTCCCCCGGACCTCGTTCTTCTCGCTCGAAGCGGTCCGCAAGGCCCGCCAACGTGGCCTGCCCCGCCTTGCGGTGGCCCATGAGGACTTCCTTGTCTTCAAAGCCCCTTCGAGGTTCGCGTCGACGGTCAGCCGACCTTGACCAGCCACCGTTGCTTCGGCCGATCCGTGCGCGGTGGCTGGGTGACCTCGCCCCGAACCCGGTTGCTGGCGGATCCCCGGTGTGGCCTTGCAGAGGGCCTTGACTTGCCCGCTGGTCTGTGGCCTCCTCCGGAAGGCCATGACAGCAACACCTCGGAATGATCGCCGACCCCGCGCACATGACCGGTGCCATCATCACCTCGGCGGGTTCCCGGTGAGCGGCCCAAGCCAGAACGGTGGGCGCCATCGCTCGGCGGCGGGGGAGTCCGAGCGCGACCACCAGCTCGTCACCCAACGCCAAGCCGCCGAACTCGTCGGCTGCAGCAAGGACACGATCATTCGGGCGCGCCTCGCCGGCCGGTTCCCGCACGCCAGCCTCGACGGGCCGACCTGGGTGGTGTCGATCGGCGACCTCATTGCCGCCGGCCTCTACGATCCGACAGCAGAGTCCCAAGTCGAACAGGCCCACCTACGGCAAATGGACAACGCGTCGGGGCCGCACAGCACCGAGCTCGCCCGAGCTGAGGCACGCCTCGCTGCCCTCGAGGAACTGGTAGCCCGCCAGGACGAGGAGCTCCGTTTCCTGCGCCAGCTGACCGTCGACACCCTCGGTAAAAGGGCGACGACCTGATGAGCCGGCCGCTCACTGGGTCGATCCGCCAGCGCGAGGGACGCTGGTGCGCCACCCTTCCGGTGGCGAAGGGATCGATCCAGCGGCGACAGGAACGATTCGTCACTGAATACGAGGCGCGGTCCTGGCTCGACCGGGCCGTCGCGGCCGTACGGGCTGGGCAGCCCATCCCCGACCCGGTCCGCCGTCCCGTCCGCCGCCAGGCGGGTGTTCCCACCCCACAGATCAGCCCTGATATCGCGTCGGTGGCGAACGCCTGGATGGCCGCCGCCTACGAAGACCTGCGCCGAGCCGGCCCGGAACGGGCGGAGAGCGTGCGCCGCATCGTCGACGCCTACCTGGTTCCGTGGTTCGCTCCCCGGACCAAGACCATCACCGACGTCACCTATTTGATGGCCCACGAATGGCTGCTCCACCTCGTTGGCCGCGCCAACGCACCAACGCCGACCGCCCCGCCAAGGCCGGGGTCCGAGAGACCCGGACAGCCCGACGGCGCCAGCGGGGAGGTCGGTCTGGCCGAAGCGGCCCGCCTGTGCGGGCTCAGCCTGCCGACCCTGCGGCGCCGGTGGCGGGACGGCCAGCTCCCCGGCGCCTACCGCGACTCTCAGGGGCACATCCGAGTGCCCGCACGAGCGTTGAAGCAGATCCCCGGATCGAAGCGACGCCAGACCTTCGGGCTGTCCAAGCGCGTGGTCGCCGACGCTCTGTGGATCCTCCGCCGCATCCTGGCCTTCGCCCGGGCCAACGGCCTCTTCCCGCCCGGCTTCGATCCCACCGAGGGACTCGAAGCGCCCCGCCCGGACGCGGCCGCAGCTCGCAGCCCAAAGCCGACCAGCCAGCCCCGCCCGCTCACCCTGGTCGAGTGCGCGCGCATCGCCTCGCACCTGCACGCCGTGCACCAGCTGGCGTTCTGGCTGCAGCGCATCATGGGCCTGCGCATCTCCGAGGCCTTCGGCCTACTTGTCGGCGACGTCGTCGACCTGGGCGAGTACGGCATGCTCGCCGTCCAGGGCCAGGGCGGACGGACCTTCCAGGTGCGCGACGACACCGGCGCCATCGTCTCCGTCGCCCGCAAAACCACCGCCAAGACCGCGGCGGGGTCCCGAGTGCTCGTCGTGCCGACGAGGATGATGGAGCTGCTCCGCGTGGCGATCGAGGCGTTCCACACCGACCCTGATACCGGTGAGATCGACCCGACTGCCCGGCTCGTGCCCGGCATCATGAACCCGAGCCGGGGCGGCCAGCTCGGCTACCAGACCTCCCTCACCGACGCCACCAGGGACGAGGAGCTGGGCAGCGACGACCTCGGATTCCGGGTCTCCTCCCACCTCCTGCGCAAGAGCCTCGCCACCGACCTCGCCTGGGCGACCGGGATCGAAGACAGCGTGCGCCGCCGATTCATGGGGCACCGAGCCGGCGACGACGTCTTCGGCCGGGTCTACACCCTCGACCACCCCGACGTCGCCCCCCTCACCAAGGTCGCCGCCATCCTCGACGAGAACATCACCAACCACATCGCCAGCCTGCTCACCCCGACCACCCGAACGATCCACTGGGGGTCGGCCAACCCGGATCTTCGCCCGAGCCGACTACGTGACCAGCGTCCTGGCCGACGCCGGATGGCAGGTCGAACCCGGCGACCCCGACGACCCGCTCTGGGACGCCAAACGAGTCGCCGAGGAACTCGACATCGTCGCCACCACCGCCCGGCGCTGGATGACCGACGGCACCATCCCGAGCGTCGTCCTGCCCGACGGCGACGGCGTACCCCGGCGGTACAGCAGGATGAGCGACGTCTGGGCACACCGCGACCAGATGACCGGGATCATCCGCCTTCCTGACCTGGCCGAGCAGCTCGGGGTCCGCTACGACGAGATCTATCGCAGCGCGCGCCATCTCGGCCTCAACATCGAGCAGCACCCCACCAGCCGGGAGTTTCGCCTCACCGACGAACAGGCCAACGCTCTGCGGGCCGAGCACGCACGAGTCCGAGCACTCCACCGACGCTCGATGAAACTGCCGGCCGCCGCCCGCCAGCTCAAGCTCACCTTCAGTACCGTCCGGCTCCTCGCCATCAACGGCGACCTCCAGCTCGACCCCGAGACGGACACCAGCCGCGCCCGATTCGTCTCCCGCACCTCGGTACAGAGCTTGCTGGTTGGCACGCAACGAGGCCAAGCGCCGCAGGGCTCAACCCGTTGCCACGGTCCCGTTCGCCGAGGTCGTCCGCTACACCGGACTCGGCCGACGAGCCGTCGTCGACCTCGTCCGCGCCGGTGTCCTCGAAGAACTACCCGGGCGACGCAGTATGTGCGAGATCACGACGACGAGCCTCGAAGCATGGCTGCAGCGGAACGACCTACCCGGATAGAGGGGCCTTCGCGTCCGGTCAGATCCTTATTCGAGGCCTCGGATCTCGGGTCAACTCGATCAGACGGCGTACGTCGACCATAGGCAACGATGCCTCTTTGGCAAGTGCATCGACGTCGATACCATTCTCCGCGAGTCCTTCCAGCGCGAGCCGCAACAGCACGGGAGCTTCAAGGGTCCCGAGCTTCTCATCCCCGGGTTCTCGGGTCCGCCAGCCACGGGCAGAGAGAGTCTTCATCGCGTTGGTGTAACTGTGCTTTGGCATTACATCGAGCGTGAGCGCTCGTCGTAGAAGAGCGGCGATCGATACTCGCCATCGCACCTTGAGCCTCATGAGCTCGGTCCAGTCAGCCGTTGCGGGCAGCTCGTCGCGTATGTCCGATGCCGGCATCAAGAAGGCCGCTGCGAACTGGTGCGCTTCGTTCTCCGTCTCGCGTTGGCCGGCGTCGGAGTCGTCATGGAGCACCAAATGGCCGAGCTCGTGCGCGGCATCGAAACGAGATCGAGCCGTCACCCCCTTCTCCGTTCCAAGAACGATGATCGGGCGACCTTCGTGGAGAACCGAGAAGGCATCGACCTCCCGAGAGAAGCTCGAGGCTCTAACAACGACGATGCCGTGGCGCTCGAGTACCCGAACAACATTGGGCAGAGGTCCATCGTCGAGTCGCCACGCAAGGCGAGTGCGTTCCGCGATCGTCTCGATCTCTTCGGGTGAGTGCGGACCTGGCGCAAAGCGCGGAACCTGCAGCTCAGGAAGGTCCACATGTTCTTCGATCACGGCGATGAGTTCATGAAGGAGCCGAGCATCGGCCAGATGTCGCCGTCGTTCCCGTGCTGACGTGGCCTGGAGGCTGCGAAAGAACCCCTCACGTCTCTGATCACCGGGACGCGCGACGAAGAAGGACAGAGGGCAGTTAGTCACCTCCGCGATGGCCAACAGAGTCGCCGGTTGCGGGCGGGTATGGCCGCGCTCGAGCTGACTCAACGCTGCGGGCGTGAAGGATCCCCCTGAACGATCCGCAACCTCGGCCTGGGTCCAGCCACGCAGCTCACGTGCCAACCGAAGTCTGTCCGGATCGACCAGCGGCGCCACGGCTGCAGCGTCCTGTTCGTCTACTGAATCAGTCATCTGGCCACCTCACCAAGGTTCCTGACCCTTCAGACTGCTCTGAAGCCACACTCATGTGAGTACACAGTACATCTGTCACCAGGGCAGAGGGAGTATCCCTCGCTAAAATTAAGCGAATAGGCCTATCAACGGCGGGAACACCAACGTCAACAAGGAGATCGTGACGTGGCAGTTGCAGGCCAGCCCTGGTCGCGCGATGATAGGTCGTGCTCGCTCGCCGAGCGCGAAGGAGGGGCCGACACCAGTCGACCCCTCCAGATGCAAAACAGATCGACCGACAAGGCCTTTCCGTTCGCGGTAGCACTCGAACCATACCGGCCCCTCCTCGGTCCCAGCCAATCGCGGACTTGCAGGAGGCCGCATGACCGATACTCACAACCCCAGCGCCTCGGCCGACAGACCCACGGTCGCGCTATGCCCGAAGCACCCGAAGTGCGACCGAGGCCGGCCGGTGACCCGCGCCAATGTCGGCTTCATCGAGGTTCGTTGAGTGCGGACGGGCCAGGCATCGAGCCCGAGCACGAGAGCGGGGGCTGCGAGGAGCGGCGGATCTGATCAGGCATCCGCACTCCGGGGAGCGACGGCAATCGCACCCGACTCCGACGACCGCTCTGTGCTCAGCGCCTACGCGGTGTGGCACCCCGGTTGTGAGCAAGCGGAGGGACTCGCGCATGACCTCTTTAGGGCGCTGTGCGCGAACCCAGACGTCCCGGCATCACGCGGTCTCGGGATTCCTGTTCGGTTCCGCACGTCAACCTCGCCTGACGAGGTGCCCGCGCCGGTGCCCTTCAAGGCGGCCCAGCACACCGCTGTCTTCGTCCTCGCGGACGACCTTCTCGTCGCAGATCAGCGCTGGCGATCCTTCACCGACGAGCTGGCGCAACAGACCGGGGACGCCGACATCCTCGTTCCCGTCGCGCTGACCAGAACGAGGAACTTGCCGACCGAACTCGGTCGGCTACAAGTCGTCCGTCTCGAAGACATTCCAGCGATCGATCAACCGACCATTTTGCTCAATCGCGTGATGCACGACCTGTGCCGTCTCCTCGACCCGAATGCGGCCAAGGTGAAGGTCTTCCTCAGTCATGCGAAGCATGATGGCCTCGAAATCACTACCACCGTTCTGCGGTACCTCCACGAACTCGCGGGTCTCGATGAATTCTTTGATGCGACCGACATTCCCGACGGAACTCGGTTTGCCGAGTTCATCAAGACGGCGGCCGGGTCGGTGCCGGCGCTGCTGGCGGTGCAAACGGACAGCTATGCGTCGCGAGAGTGGTGCCGGCTAGAGGTGCTCGAAGCTAAGCGTCGCCGCGTCCCGATCGTGGTGTTGGCGGCTGTGGAGAACCGAGAATCGCGATCTTTCCCCTATATGGGCAACGTACCGGTTGTCCGTTGGCGAGGGGCCCCGGCCCTTCCGATGGTCGTTAGTGCCCTTCTCGGAGAGGTCCTCCGTAACCGGTATTTCCCGCTGCGAGTTAAAGCGATCGGTCGGCACCACCCGCTGGGCGATCCGCATCAAGTGCTCGCGTACCCTCCCGAGCTTCTCACCGTGCTCGCGTACCGCGCCGACCTCCGGGACAAGGGAGAACAGCTGGGCCGTTACATCTACCCCGACCCTCCCCTTGGATCCGAAGAGCTGGAGTTCCTCCGGGAACTGGATCCCAACGTCGAGCCGATCACCCCGACCCTTCTCCAGGCGATATGACGGACATGCTTTCTGGGCCTCAGCAGATGATGGTGGTCGGTGTCTCCGTATCGGAGCCATCACCAGAAGAGCTCGTCGTGCTCGGGCTAAGCGAGCTGCACGTTCGTCACGCCTTTATCGAGATCGTTCGCCACGTGCTCGCTCTCGACGGATCGATCGCATACGGAGGAGATCTACGGACCGCGGGTTACACCGAGGTCCTCTTCGATCTCGTTCGGGCCTATAACCCGCGCGATCTCGCTGGCCCTGAACGCGTGTGGTCGTTCTTGGCATGGCCAATCTGGCTCGGGCTCACGGCGGCCCAACGCGCCGATCTCGCCAACGTTGCCAGCCTCGAAGAAGTGGCCCGTCCGGACGGAGCCCCGCTCGATCTGCCGCCCATCCCGGAGCGCAACATGGAGGAACGGGTCTGGAACTCGCGGTCCCTCACGAAGATGCGCCAGCAGATGACCTCTTCCATTGGCGCCAGAGTGGTCCTCGGGGGGCGCCTCTCCGGCCAACAGGGGCTCCTCCCCGGAGTAGTTGAGGAGAGCGCCCTTGCAATCGAGGCAGGAACCCCTCTGTACGTGGCCGGAGGATTCGGTGGGTCCGGACGCGTAGTAGCGGCCGCGCTCCGAGGAGGCTCGACCCCCACGGAACTCACCCTCGACCACCAACTCGCCAATACCCCTGGTTACGCGGAACTCCATGATCACGCGGCGAAATCGGGAGAGGCACCATCTTTCGATGGCCTGTATCGGCTGTTCAGTGAGGCGGGCGTCGACGGCCTTAACAACGGCCTGAGCCGTGACGAGAACGATCGGCTTCTCGTGACCGACGACGTGGACGAGGTAGTGGCCCTGCTTCTCCGCGGACTACGACAGGTGTCTAGCGCTCCATCGTAGGGCCCTGAGGATGCGGAAATCCATGAGTAAGGAAGGAATATGACCACCAAGATCTACATCCCCGAGAGGTTCAGCGTCGCAGTCGACGAACATCTCGTACTCAACATGGCTGGCGTAGAGGACTGGCCGTTGATCCTCGGCATCTTCGGGCGTCCCGGCGACGGCAAGAGTTTCCAAGTGCGGACCCACCTCGACAACAGAGGGGTACGGGTCATGTCGATCAACGCCGCCGATCTCGAAAGCGATCGCGCTGGGCAGCCCGGCAAGATGGTGCTTGCCTCCTACAAGGAAGCTGGCGAACGTACCCAGGCGGGACGACCGACGGCGCTTCTGGTCGACGACTTTGACACGACCGTTGGCGAATGGGCACACAGCACCGGTACGGTCAATCATCAGCAGGTCCTCGCGCAATTGATGCACCTGGCCGATTCACCGACCAAAGCGGGGGATGACGAGCTGCGCCGGATCCCAGTATTCGTCACCGGCAACGACCTGACCAAGATCTACCCACCACTACGGCGTCCAGGCCGGCTTCGTCCGCTTACCTGGATACCGACGGACGACGAGCGCCATCAGACGGTCGCCGCCATCCTTGGCGGCGTCGCAGATGCCGAGGGCGTCACAAAGGTCCTCGCCGCGTGCCCGGCAGCGCCCATCTCGTTCTTCGCTGATCTACGGACGACCATCCTTGCCAAACGCGGCGAGACCCTCATCAGAGATCTCGCCACGAAACTCCCTGACCTTGTCAAGAATCCTGATCGGTATCGCCAAGTTCTCGAATCCCAGGTGCGTTCGTCACCGCTCTCTTCGAGTGCCCTTACCGAGCTCGCAACCGCAGAGTGGGCGTTCCGCCAGGACGCAGAAGTGTCCCACCTTGAGGAGCGCTGATGTATACGTACACCTACACCAGAACCAGCGTCCTTCTGGACCAGGTTGACCTGTTTCTCCAGGCAGGCGGGATCGAGGATGGCGCTCGCAAGCGGGTGGTCGACGCCATAAACGAGCGATGGCTCGAACAAGTAGGCCTCTACGTGGAGGAAGGCGGTGAGCGAGTGTTGGAAGGTGCGTTGGAGATCAGTTGGAATGCGCACTCGGATCACGCCGAACTGACGATCTCGACCGACTTGCCTGGGTGGGTGGGTGGCGCTGCGCCAGAGCTGGTCATCTTGGCCAAGCGGCTCCGGGAGTACGGCGACAGTAAGGGACTGCCTCAGCATTTCTGGGTGATGTTCACCGAGAAGATACGGAACGATCCCGAGATCTATCCGAGCCGATGCAAGACCGTTGGAGTCGGTGGAGAGGTTCCCCCATGGAAGAAGACCCCTGAGGCGCGGCGCATTCCGCTTCAGGACCTGCCCGAAGCTCACGTCGTACTTCGCGACGCCAGGTAGAGGGAGCCTCATGCGAAGGATATTTGCGTCGTTCCACCACCACGATGAGTACGAGGTAGCCGTCTTCTGCCGGCGATACGAGCAGTTCTTTGACGAGATAAAAACCGTCGGCATCTCCGAAGAAGGCGAGGAATACGCCAAGAGAGTAGAGAGCGATGATGCGGACTACGTCATGCGAAAGATACGCGAGGACTATCTCGCTGGGACCTCGTGCACCGTCGTCCTCATCGGTAAGTGCACGTGGGCACGCCGCTACATCGACTGGGAGATCGCAGCGACCCTGCGCAACAACAAGAACGACCCTCGCGGTGGCCTGATAGCCGTCCAACTGCCCTCAGCCGCTGAAAATGGCTCGGCAACGCTGCCACCTCGACTGTCACGCAACGTCATCCGCGAAGACGGGACGGACGTGGGGTACGCACGCTTCTACACGCCACCTCCGAGTGACGGAACCCTCGCTGAATGGGTGGAGGCGGCAATAGAACGGCGAGATTCAATGGAACCAGTTGAAGGCTCAACCTCAGATCTGCGCGTGCACAGCTCACCATGCGAATGACCGGATCTGTGGAACTAGAGCTTGACGATGTACCAACCCGAGAAAATGGACCCGTCCGAAACTCCGACCATCCACCCATGAAGAGGCGCCCAATGGATTCCAAAGTAGCCAGTGAATTGGTACGCATCCCTCGGGGATCTCTGTCCCAGAATCTCTACCGAGCGGCGTACGAGCAGGCCAGACTGAACGCGCTCGGAAGCCATCCAGAGATCGGACCGACTCCCGCCGACGCGCACGCCGCGGCTCTACAAGCCGTCAGGGACGGAGACCCCACTTTTCTCCCGGTCTTGGACTAGGGCTCAAGGAATGCCTGGCCGCCGCGTCTTCTTCAGCTTTCACTACGAACAGGACGTATGGCGCGCTACGAACGTCCGCAACTCGGGCAAGGTCGACGCCACCACCGCTGCCGGCTGGAACGACGCCTCGCTGTGGGAGGAAGCCAAGCGCAAAGGCCGGCGTGAGATCGAGCGACTGATCGAGGCGGGACTGCGAGGAACGAGCGTGACCGCGGTCCTGATCGGTGCCGAGACCGCCAACCGTCCGTGGGTCAACTACGAGATCGGGAAGAGCATCGAACGAGGGAACGGACTACTCGGCGTTCGCATCCACCGAATTAAGGATCAAGCCGGCCAACGCAGCCAGCGAGGCGCCACCCCCGCCGCCCTCAGCGATGGTGGCTTCCATATCTACGACTGGGACCGCAACCATCTCGGTCGTGGGGTGGAGTGGGCCGCAGTCGCCGCCGGCAAGGACTGTCTGAGCCACAAGAAGCCGAACTGCTTCTCCTGCAGCCGGCACTGGTGGTCGTAGCCATGCCGCCGGGGGATGAAGCTCCGAGCCTCGACGCGAAGCTCAAACACCTGGAGTTCATCCAGGCGGTAATCGCCCGGATGGCCACTAACTCTTTCTTGTTCAAGGGCTGGGCCATCACCATCGCCGCCGGACTCGCTGCGTTCGCTGCAGTGGAATCCAGGACCGCGCTGCTGGTCTTGGCGCTGGCATCGACCGTCATGTTCTGGGGTCTCGACGGGTACTACCTCTGGCTCGAACGCTGCTTCATCGAACTGCACAACAAGGTCGCCGCTAAGTCGCCGGCTGATATCGATTTCGCCATGACGCCCGACAAGACCGACGCCGCTAAGCGGTGGCTGACGACCTGTGCTTGCCGCCCTCACCTGTGGCTGTTCTACGGCACGATCATCGTCGTCGACGTGATCGGGATCATCCTGATAAGGAGCAAGTAATGGCCCGTCGAGTGTTCTTCAGCTTCAAATACGAGGATGTATCGCGAGCGATGGTGGTTCGCAACAGCTGGGTTGTCCAGGGCCGCGAGGCCGCCGGCTTTGTCGATGCAGCCGCGTTCGAGAATCTCAAGAGGCAAGGTGACGCTGCCATCAAGCGCTGGATCGATGGCCAGCTCAACGGTACGTCGGTCACGGTGGTCCTCGTCGGCGGTCTGACCTGCTCAAGCCGATGGGTGAAGTACGAGATCGAGCAGAGCAAATACCTGGGCCACGGCCTTCTCGGGGTCGACATCTCCAAGATTCGTGATCTCCAGGGCGGCACGTCGGACTGCTGCGGGCAGCTGCCCAATGGCTATCCCTTCTACCAGTGGAACAACAACGACGGCTACCACAACCTCGGCGCCTGGATCGAAACGGCAGCGAAGGCGGCCGGCAAGTGATATCCGGCGCGGGCGACTCGGCGAGCTGCGACTTCTGCGCCATCGGGCGCGGCGAGGACCCTTCAGTGGAGGTCGTCTGCGAGGGGACCGACTGGGTCGCCTTCTTCCCTCTCCACCCTGCCACCCCAGGACACACCCTGATCATCCCTCGTAGACACGTACCCGACCTATGGCAGACCGAGCCCTCGCTCGGGGCCGAGCTCATGATTGCGGCGATTCGTGTGGGGAACGCCATCGATACGGCCCTAGCTCCAGAGGGTATGAACCTGATCACCTCGGCCGGGCAGATCGCCGAACAGACTGTCTTCCATCTCCATCTGCACGTCGTCCCCCGGTGGCGTCGAGACGGCTTTGGCGACATCTGGCCACCAGCAGGCAGGTACGAAGACGCCGACCTCCGCGATGTCGCTGACCGGATCCGTGGAGCGTGCGCTGATGCCACGTAAAATGTGGCCTCGTGAGCCAACCTCACATTCGGTCCTAGAAGCCGGAGGGCCGCGATGCCGTACGTAACGAAGGCGCAAGCAACGGCAGCCTCTAGATCCAGTTGGGGAACCCGTTCTGTCGCGGAGACTCAGATGACCAAGTCCGCCTCTACGCCCATCACGACCAACTTTCAGGTCTTCCTGTCGCACGCCTACGAGGACGCCGAGGTCATCGCCGGCATCAAAGTCTTGATCGAACAAGATGGCCTGAGCGTCTACGTCGATTGGATAGAGGACCGCCAGGCTGATCGCAGCCGCGTTACGCCGAGCACCGCAGACCTGCTGCGTCAACGCATGAATCACTGTCAGTTCCTGCTGTTCGCGACTTCGAAGGCGTCGCCTGACTCCAAGTGGATGCCGTGGGAGCTCGGCTACTTCGATGGCATGAGACACAATCATGTGGGCATCCTGCCCATCGTCGAGTCGGTCGGCGGCAGCTTCAGAGGTCAGGAGTACCTTGGCTTGTACCCGGAATTTCAACTGGTGGACTTCGACATCGGCCGTCACTTGGGCCGACTCACTGGTGAGAATGAAGGCCAGACTCTAGAACAGGCGGTCCGGCGAATCTGATCTGACTCCTTACTTTCCGCGTTCCTCGTCGACCGCTTGCTGAACCAGACGGTCGATCGCCTCGTAGAGGGCCGTGGCTTGAGCCTCGAAGGACTCGAAGTCGTCTTCGATCGTCGCGTAGCGGGCGTACATCGCATAGCGCTCGGAGATATCCGTCAGCGAAGCCACCTGGCGGCGCCAGAGCGGCAACTTGCGGCCAAGGACGGGGAAGCGGTGCTTGCGCAGTTCGCTGGGCGCAGGCAACTCGTTCTTCCAGTCACTCTGGACGATCCTGTAGACGTCGTCCGGATCGTCGTATTCGTCCGGCATGGCGGCGCGGACCATTGCGACAGTTTCCTCGAGGTCATCAAGCCGACCGTCCAAGTGACTGCTCAGTGCGGTGCGGATGGCAGAGACGTCCATGCCGACAGATTCTCGGAGTTGCGAGGCAACGCGAGTCGTGGCGTCTTCTTGGAAGAGCCCATGCGCCGTGACGCCGAACCGTGCCAGGTCTTCGTACGACTCGGCAGAGGACCACGAGCGCTGGAAGTGCCAGGTGGCAAGGACGGCGCACGCGACGTCGAAGTAGATGAGCGTGGCGGGTTCAAGGACCTCCCGACGGAGATGAAGGCGGTGGTATAGGTCGTTGCGGTAGCGGTGGAGCTTCTTCACGATGGTTGCCACCGGGAGGTCGAGCCTTTTCTGTTCAGCAAGGAAGTTGACCTTGGTCCGGAAGTGCTCTTCGAGGTCTCCCATCTTCCGGTCGGGCAGCACCTGGGCCTCGATGTCAGACATGAGGGCCATGAACTCCGGCTTGTTCCCATGAAAGGCTTGCATGCGATGCATCTGAACCTTCATGGCGACATTGACATCCTGAAAGAACGTCTCGCTCTCTACCTCGCGGTGGAGCATGACTTCGACAGCGTTGTCCAAGAGGAGAAACGCCAGGCGCAGATGTGGGACTCGACGGATCTTCGCGAGTCGGCCCGCTTCTTCGATCTGAACGGCAACCAGCTCAAGGTCGAGCACCATTCCAGGATGCCATCTCGGGACGCGTTTTCCCTCGCAGGTGCCGCGTCTGCGAACCATCTCGACGTTGACCGCGGATAAGCGAGGTCCGAGGCCGGTTGACGGTCGCTCTCATGGTTGGTGCGGGGCCATGGTGGCGTGCATCTTGACGAATTGCATCACGGGGGCGGTTTCAATGTGGGTGAGGCCGTCAAGGGCGGTCATTTCGTCGGCGAGGTACTCAAAAAGCGAGCGGTCGTCCGGGCAGACCAGTGCCGCGACCAGGTTGGTGGATCCGGTGGTGGCGGCGACAAAGGGGAATTCGGGGCGGCTGGCCAAGGCCTGTCCGACGTCTCTCAGATTTGTGGGGGCCACCGACATCCACAACAGGGCCTGAGAGCGGATCCCAAAGGCGTCGCTGGCGAGGTCCAAGTCGAAGAAGAGGACGCCTGAGGCAATGAGTTCCTCGACTCGCCGTCGGACGGTCGACTCGTGCCAGTGCGTGCGCGCTGCCAACTGCCGATAGGGAGCGCGGCCGTCGTCCGCAAGGGCCTGGACGAGCGCCCAGTCGGAGTCCGCCAGCTTGGCCGTCGGGCGATCGATCGACGGCCTGTCCCGTGCCGGAGAGAGGAGTTGGGCAATCTCCCCGTGGCTGAGGTCGCTCGGGCCAGGCGGAGCCGACAATCCAGTGGCGAACAGGTGGAGGAGACAGTAGGCCTCAAGGTCGACGACCTGTCGACCGACCGAGAGCTGGCTGAGCAGCAGTGGAGTTCGCTGTTCGCCGTCGCGTGAGTGAATCATGCTGAAGATCTCGGTTCCCCCCGAGGTCAGCTGCACCCAGGAAGTGTCCGGATGCTGCGCGAGTTTGGTGGCGACGGTCGGTGCGGACCCCGGAGCGCAACGGATGCGGACGGCCCAGTCGTACTGGCCGATCCGCTGGGAGTCGAGCTGGCCGACAACACGCAGGATGCGACCGTCGAACAGACGCCGGTAGCGACGGGAGACGGTCGGCTCGGAGGATCCGAGGACCTCAGCCAAGCGGCTGAACGGCGCTCGGGGGTCGACGTAAAGCGCATGAATGATTCTTCGGTCCAAAACATCCATATTGACGGATCCCATGCAAATCATGGTAGTTCATCGTTGTTAACGGGCGGATATCGAGAAACCAGTGGCGGACCGTGTGTCGGTGGAGCAGGTTGTTGGCATGGAAAAGAAGTGGTGGACCCTGGTCGTGGTGTGTGCAGCCACCTTCATGTTGCTGTTGGACATCACCATCGTGATCGTCGCCTTGCCGACCATTCAGTCCGAACTGCACGCAAGCTTCAGCGACGTGCAGTGGGTCATCGACGCCTACGCCCTGACGTTGGCGTCGGTACTGCTGACCGCCGGTTCACTGGCCGACCGTTACGGGCGCCGATTGCTGTTCAGCGTCGGCCTCATTGTCTTCACCCTCGGTTCGCTGCTCTGCGGGGTGGCCCAGTCGCCGATCATGTTGATCCTGTCTCGCAGCGCCCAAGGCATCGGCGGGGCGATCCTGTTCGCCACCTCGCTGGCTCTTCTGGCTCAGAGCTTCCACGGCAAGGAGCGGGGGATGGCCTTCGGGATCTGGGGTGCGGTCACTGGGGTGGCCGCCGGACTCGGACCGGTACTGGGCGGGCTCATCACCGACGGCATCAGCTGGCGGGGCATCTTCTTGGTCAACCTGCCGGTCGGTGTGGCCGCGCTCGTCGTCACCCGGTGGCAGGTGGATGAGTCCAAGACGCCGCACGCCAGTCGGCCGGACTGGGCCGGGTTCGTCACGCTGACCGCCGGCTTGGTCAGCTTGGTCTACGGCCTGATCCGCGCTGGCGAGATCGCCTGGAGCGACAGCGGGGTCGATATCTGTCTCGCCCTCGCCGCTGTGTTCTTCGTTGCGTTCGTGGCGCTGGAGCGCCGAGCCGACCACCCGCTGTTCGACCTGTCGCTGTTCCGTATCCCCACCTTCAGCGGTGGATTGGCTGCGGCCTTTGCCATGAACGGTTCGCTCTACGCGATGTTCTTGTACCTCGTCCTCTACCTCCAAGACGACCTCGGCTACTCCGCTCTGGCGACCGGTATGCGGATACTGCTCATCAGTGGGATTTCCATTCTCTCGTCGATGTTCGCCGGGGTGTTCAGCGAACGCATGCCCATCCGTTGGCTCATCGGGCCGGGCCTCCTGCTGGTCGGGGTGGGTTTGCTGCTCATGACCGGGCTGGACGGCAGCAGTTCGTGGACCCACTTGATCCCTGGCTTCATCGTGGCCGGCGTCGGCAGCGGGATAGTCAACCCGCCACTCGCTTCCACGGCCGTCGGCGTCGTCGCCCCCCAACGCTCCGGCATGGCCTCAGGCGTCAACACCACCTTCCGCCAGATCGGCATCGCCACCGGCATCGCCGTCTACGGGTCGATCTTCGCATCCGCTCTCCGCCAGAAATTGGGCCAGACCCTCGCCAGCATCCCATCCCTCGAGCGGCACCTGCCCGGAGTCGTCACCGCCATTCAACAGGGCAACGCCGCTCAGGCCATCAACGCCGTGCCTGCCCCGTTGCGAGCACCACTCGTCGCGGCCATTCACGCCAGCTTCGCCAGTGCGCTCGACGTTCTGCTCGTCGTCAGCGCTGTCTTAGCCCTTGTCGGAGCGGCCTGTTCCGGTGCCCTCATCCGACGTCGGGACTTCGTGGTCTCACCCCACCAACCGACACCGGCACCGACAGAGCCACTGGGATCGCCTGTGTGATGAGAACATCTCGGTGAGGCGCCTCGCCTGTCCGCGCACGCTTTATGGGTCGGTCTGGTGCTGAACCCACGACCATCCAGACCTGCGAGGCCCACCGTCGGGTGGTGGTACCGAAAGACTGATATCCCGAGAATGCGCACAGAACGATCGAGCAAACACATGCTGATTGGTTAAGGTCAAAGGACTAAGCCGCAACCATCCAGGTGGGGTCCGCCGTCGAGAACGGCTCCGCAGTCTGGGCACAGCAGGTGAGCCCAGCACGCAGTCTCGCCTCCTGCTTCGGGAGCCTGCTGGGTGACCCCGTCGTTGCGCCTCTTACGGACCGTGGGGATCGAAAGGAAGTCGATCGAGAAGTGAACCTGGTCGAGCGGCTGCACGTGGTGCACGACCTCGGGAGGTATCGCCTGTGTCGAACCGGGACCCACGATGACATTCAACTCAGGTTCGGTCTGCGCGACGAACTGCAAAGTCCCGTCGTGCACGACAATCCTGGCCCAAGTTCCCGTGGCGATTTGATGCGATCGTTTGAGACTCGCCGGCATCGTGTGTTCGTCCCAGTGCGGGCTCGTGCGAACGAGCCGCAAGCCGTTGGGTAGTTCGGCTCGGTCGCAGAGTGGACAGTCCAGTGGTGTTCCGAGCCGGGTATCACGCCCTGCCGCATCCAAGACCCACTCTCGAAGCAGGAACGGTGGGCGGTGGCGAACGTGCTGGCCATGCCCGCACGAAAGCTCTGCTACCCAGTCGCCCACTTCGTCTTGGTGGTAGGCGCTAACCGTTCGCTGCACGAGTTCAGCGTACCGACGCGACTTGATGGGGCCGCCGCACAAGTCTGCTGCCAGGAGCCGGCGGAACCGCGCCGGGCCGGGATCCACGTTCGGCAAGGCGGCACGAGATCACGCCGGCTCCTCGTCAGACGAGCCTTGGAACTCCTCCGATATGACTGTTGCCGTATTCGCCTCAAGACGACGTGGAATCACACGTCGGAGCGTCAGGACACGTTCGGCGTGGCGCTCTTCTTCGAGGAGCTTCTGACGAGCAGTGAGCAGATCGAACTGGGTGATCAGGCCACAGATGTGCTTCGTGTCGGCCCGGTCGACGACGGGGATCACGCCGACGCCGAGGCCGGCCATCCGGTCGGCCACCGACCGGAGTATCTCGTCGGGGTAGGCGATGGCCGTAGGCGAAATCATGATCTCGAGTACTCGTTGGCCTCCCGAGCGCGATGCCAGCACCGCTGACCACGGCAGGACCCCGACAAGGTCGCCGTTGGGGTCGAGGACCGGATAGAGCCGCTGGCGACGCTCGGGCGATCCTTCGCCGAGCGCCTGGTAGAGATCGGAGACCCGGCGCGTCGGGCTCGACGGTGAAGACGTCGGTGTCCATGACCTCGCGCACGAAGGTCGCTTCGAGCGGATCGACGGAATACTCGCGCATGACGTGGAAGCCCCTCCGGGCCACCTTTTCGGTCAGGATCGACCGCTTGAGCACAAGCACGCTGACCAGGTGGGAGACGGTGGCCACCACCAGCAGGGCGAGCAGGCTGTTGGTGTCGTGGGTGAGCTCGAAGGCGAAGATGATGGCCGTGAACGGGGAGCGGGTGACCCCGGCGAGCGCACCGGACAGCCCGATGAGGGCCCAGACCCCGGGGGAAGCCCCCGGAAGGACATGGCCCATGACGCCCCCGAGGGCGGCGCCCATCATCAGGATCGGGGCCAAGATGCCACCGCTCGTTCCACTGCCGAGACCGCCCGACCAGATGACGAGCTTGACCACGAACAGCAAGGCCAGGGCACTCACGCCGAGCTGGCCGAGCAGTTCGGCGTGGATGGTGTCGTAACCCACGCCGAGGGCACGGGGGTCGACGAGGCCACCGAGGCCGATGATGAGGCCGCCGATCATCGGCCACCACATCCAGTTCAGGTGACCGGTCAGCTTCTTGAACAGGTCTTCGGATCGGTAGACGGCCTGGGTCATCAGCCAGGCGGCGAAACCGCAGGCGATGCCGACGGCCACCGCGCCGAGCAGGACCACGCCGCCGAGAGGGGCATGGGTTGGGACCGGGAAGATCGGCTGCGGCGCGACGAGGCCGGCACTGGCCATCACCATCCGTAGCGCGTCAGCCGTTGCCGCCGCGATACCGATGAGCACCATCGAGCGGGGCTTGAACTCGAACGCCAAAAGCTCGACACCGAACAAGGTGGCAGCGACTGGGGTCCCGAACACCGCGCTCATCCCGGCTGCGGCCCCGGCGACCAGGAGACTCTTACGTTGGGCGGCGGTGAGATGGAAGAGCTGGCCGACGATCGAACCCACCGCCCCGCCGGTGAGGATGATCGGCCCTTCGGCACCGAACGGGCCGCCGGTCCCGATGCTGATGGCACTGGAGATCGGCTTCAAGATGGCGAGGCGTGGCTGGACCTTGCTGCCGTTGATGAGGATCCGCTCCATGGCCTCGGGGATGCCGTGGCCTCGGATCTGCTCGGAGCCGAACCGGGCCATGAGCCCGACGATCAGACCGCCCCCGATCGGGATGACAACGGCGATGGCGCCCAGGGTGTTGCCGTAGGGGGAGACCAGATGGACGCTGAGGCGCTGGAAGTAGAAGAGGTTGGTGAAGAACCCGATCATGTCGAGCAGGGCCAGCGAGATGCCGGCCCCGAGCACCCCGATCAACACTGCCAGCGGCACCAGGCGGAGGATCGCGGGGGTGGTGGTGAAGTCCCCGAGCGCTCGCTCCGGGCTGTCGTGTGATGGCCGATCAGGACCGGATCGTGGAGTAGCAGCCGCATCGGGAGGGATGTCCGACACTCCATTGCCGTCGGTCGCATCGGATTGGACCTCGACCTTGGCCCCGCTCAGCGGGTCGTTGTCAGGCCCCCGTGCTGGTTCGGTCACGCCCACCGGACTCGCAGGTGATATCGGAGCCCGGTAACGGGCACGGTTGTAGGAGTCGCAAGAATACATCGTATCAAGATGATATCGTGACAGGAGTGACTCTACCCGACGATGTCTACGCTCGCTTGCTGGCCCTGCGGACCGGGCTTCGCCATTTCGAGCGTTGGAGCGAGAGCCAAGCTCGTGCCGCGGGCCTCACGCCGGCCCAGCATCAGCTGCTGCTGGCGATACGGGGACACAGTGATCCTCGTGGCCCGACTATTGGAGAGGTCGCTGACTACCTGCTCCTCTTGCACAACAGCGCCGTCGGCCTCATCGACCGTGCCGACGCGGCGGGTCTGGTCACTCGGACTCGAGACGACGACGACCATCGGGTGGTGCGTCTGCATCTGACCGTTGAGGGCGCCGAGCGATTGGAAGTGCTTTCTGCGCTTCACCTCGAAGAGCTCAAGCGGCTTGCCCCCCACCTCCCCGGCGCGTGGGAGGACCTTGGCCCGGTCCAACGCACCCATGGCTTTCCTGGGCCGCCCTCGGTGCGACAGGAACTGCAGGAGAGCCACGGTCGGTGATGGTCGAAGTCACTTCTGCCGAACCAGCAGCAGATCAGTCCCATGACCTCGATTCACGGGCCGCCATCCATGACCTTGTCGTTGGCTTCTACCGCGAGATCGTGTTCGACGAACTGCTCGAACCGGTCTTCGGCGACGTTGCAGAGGTCGATTGGGCTCTCCATATACCCAAGCTCATCGACTACTGGTGCCGAGTCCTGCTCCGCCAACCCGGCTACCTGGGCTCCATCCTCGAAGCCCACCAACACGTGCACGACCTCAAGCCGTTGCGGATCGAACATTTCGAACGCTGGTACGAGCTATGGATCGAGTGTATTGACGCACGTTGGCATGGACCTCTCGCCGACCTGGCCAAGGAGCATGCGGCACGGATTGGCAAGACGCTGGCACGGCAGCTGATGGATGTCACCTGGACGCGCCCGGCTGGAACTGCACGGTGAAGCTCGTTCTCGCCGACCGCGAGATGATGGGCACATGACGTTGAGGACCGCGTTCACGGAGTTCTTTTCGGTAAGGCACCCGGTGGCGTTGGCACCGATGGGTGACGTGGCTGGTGGCGCGCTGGCCGCGGCGGTGTCCAACGGCGGCGGTCTCGGCCTGGTCGGCGGCGGCAGAGGTGACCGGAGCTGGTTGGAGCGTGAGCTAAAGATCGTTGCGAGATCCACCGACCGCCCTTGGGGAGTCGGATTCCTGAGTTGGGCTCTTGATATCGAGACGCTTCAGTGGGCTCTGGAGCACGGACCGGACGCGATCATGCTGTCGTTCGGCGAGCCGAGCCCCTTCGCCGACGCTGTTCGTGATTCGGGTGTCAAGTTGATCATCCAGGTGACGGATCTGGACGAGGCCCGTACGGCACTCGATGTTGGTGCCGACGTGATCGTGGCCCAGGGCTCCGAGGCGGGTGGCCACGGGGGCCGACGAGCCACGTTGCCGTTCGTGCCGGCCGTCGTCGATCTCGTCAGACCGACGCCGGTTCTGGCTGCAGGTGGCATTGCCGACGGCCGCGGCTTGGCCGCTGCCCTCGTACTCGGGGCGGCCGGGGCACTCATCGGTACCCGGTTCGAGGCCAGTCGCGAAGCCCTGGTTCCTGCGTCGGTCACCAAGGCGATCCTGGAGGGGAGTGGCGGCGATACCGAGCGGAGCCGGGTGCTCGACATCGCCCGGCGCTCTTCGTGGCCACACCGCTATACGGCTCGCACCCTGCGCAACGACTTCCTCGATCGTTGGCGAGACAAAGAGGACGAGCTGAGAGAGGACGATGGGGCGCTGGACGCGTATGAACTGGCGGCCGCAGGTGGCGACTCTGCCGTCGTCCCGGTCTGGGCGGGGGAGGGAATCGACTTGATTACCGAATTGCGTTCGGCCACTGAACTCGTGAGCGCACTGGTGACCGAAGCCGAAGAGGCTCTTGCCCGAAATTCATGAGTCAGACTGAGCGGCGATGACCCAGAAGCGCTTGTGCGACGTGACCGTTGGTCCTGTCGTTGGTTCGCTACGGGGCTCCGAGAAATCGCGGCGCCACAGTCCGTATGACTGCGCTCAAGTCACGCCATCTAACACTTGAAGAAGGTGCAAGCCAGTAGGAGCGAGCGCCTCAGCGACCTCTCCGCTGGCGCCGAAGATCGTCATTTGCCCTCCCAGCGCCTCGACGTAGTGGTCGATGCCGATCAGGACCCGCAAGCCAATGGAGTCAAGTCTCTTGAGCCCGGTCACGTCGAGAAAGACTTCCTTGCAATATGAGCAGCCAATTTGATCGACCTGGGCCTCAAGGGCAGCGATGGAAGTGCCTGTCAGATCGCCTCGAAGCGTTAGCCAGAAGCGAGTTTCCGTGCCGATGAACTCTACCGTCAGAACGGGAATGCTCGACTGCCTTCCGGCGGTCCCCTCATGCACGTCGCTCATCATGCCCTTTCGGCGGTCTCGATTGTCCGCGGTGCTTCGAGGACGTGAAGCATTGTCGCCAGTTGTGTCCACGCTGGGGAGAATGAGCACGTCAGCCGCTATAGCAGTGCATTATGCAGACTCGGCTACCACGGTCTTCGCTGGATCAGAGGCGCGAACGTCTATGAGCGAGCGATGTCACCTCCACTCAGAGGCCAGGTCAGAGGCCAAAAAGTGGTATCCCGAAATGTAGAAGAGCGCTACGTTGAGACCGCGGAATCGGCCCTTCAAGGTCGCTCACAATGACCAAGAAACGCCAGCTCATGGGGGCAATGGTGAGAAATTCACCGGGTCGATGAGCACTCACTCAATGAGTGGGACTCACCAGCACTGATTTCGCAAGGGGGTTCGCCCTCTCCGACGCAATGGAGCCCACCAGATCAGCGTCTCCAGGGCCCAGAGCGTTCGTCGCTGCCGCCGAGGCAATAGGACATGCTTTCCAAGGTGGGGATCGCCCTGTCCGTCGGACATGCCCCGTACGAATCCGACATGATGGTGCCGTGCGGTGGTGCATATCTGCCCTGGCAGGGCTGTTCCTGGTCAGCGCGGTCGGGTCGACCGCAGGTGCCGGCACGCTGAGCGCCGCCCCGGCCATCCATACCGTGGCCGCCCTGCAACGCCCGGGAAGCCTGAGCTCACCCAGCGGGGTCGCCCTGGACGCCGCCGGTGACCTTTTCGTGGCCGACACCGATCATTGTCGGGTGCGGCTCGTCCCCGATCACTCCGGGGTGATGTACGGGCTGCACGTGAAGAGCAGGCACGCCTACACGCTGGCCGGCAGCCACTGCGGGGCACCGCACGGGTTGGGGTTCCCCACCGGCGTGGCGGTCGACCGCCACGGTGACGTGTTCATCGCCGAAGCTACCGATGACCGTGTCGTGATGGTGCCGCCTGGCGGCCGGGCCGGCCCGCACGCTCTGGTGACGGTTGCCGGTACCGGGGCACCCGGCTACAGCGGGAACGGACGGCCGGCCACCAAGAGCGCCCTCAACGCGCCGACCGGGGTGGCGGTCGACGCCGCCGGTGACCTCTTCATTGCCGACACCGCCAACTGCCGGGTGCGCATGGTCCCCGCCCACTCGGGAGTGCATTACGGCCAGCAGATGGTGAGCGGTCACCTCTACAACCTGGTCGGCACCGGCATCTGCGGCTCGGCCCTCGGCGATCCGGCGCTGTCGTCGCAGATCTGGAACCCGGTGGCCGTGGCCGTCGACCGGTTCGGCGACCTCTATATCGCGGGCAACGGCGACCAGACGGTGGTCGAGGTGCCGGTGCGCAGCGGGGACTACTACGGGACGTCCATCGGGGCGGGAGACGCCCAGGTCATCATCGGCCTGGTGGGCGACGGCAACACCCCCTACCTGGCGGACGGCCTGTCGGCCACCAGCGTCGCCTCGGAACTGAACGACCCCGAGGGGCTGGCCGTGAGCCCGAGCGGTGTCCTGTTCGTCACCGACGGGACCATGCACTGCATCAGGGTGGTGCCGAGCATCACCGGTGACCTCTTCGGCCGAGTCATGGACGGTGGCGACATGTACACCCTGGCCGGCGCCCTCCCGGACAACAACTCGCTCGGCATCGGCGACGGGACCAAGTGGATACTCACCAACATGGGGATCCCGTACGGCATCGCGGTGACCGCCTCGGGAGCGGTCGTCTTCAGTGACCAGGGCACTGACCAGGTACGGGAGATCGGATGAATCCCATCGATCGGCGCACCTTCCTGGTCAACGGCGCGCTCACCTCCGTTGGCGTGGTGGCCGCTGGTGCCCTCGGCACCCGGGAGGCCGGGGCATCAACCCCGACACTCCCCGCCGACGCAGCGGCCGCGGCGGACGACGCCTCGACAGGATCGCCCCTGGAGGTCAAGGGCCTCACCGTGAACGGGTTGACCGACCCAGTCGGGGTCGATCCCGATGACTGCAACTTCGCCTGGCGGCTGGTCTCTCCGGGACGGAAGGCGCTCCAGGTGGCGTACCGCATCACGGTGCACCGGGCGGACCCGCTACACACCGGGCAGGTATGGGACAGCGGCGCCGTGACGTCGAGGCGGCAGGCCTTTGTCCTCTACGGCGGCCCGCAGCTCGCGGCCGGCGCCATCTACCACTGGGCCGTCTCGGTGCGGGACGCCGCCGGTCGCTGGAGCCGGCCGGTGCCGAGCGGGCGGTTCGGCACCACGTTGCGCCAGGAGGATTGGACCGCGCAGTGGCTCCATCCAGCGGCCTCTTCGCAGCAGCCGGACCAGATCACGTATCTCCGCTCGGTGTACACCCCTCCGGGCGGCACGGTGGCGCGGGCCACTGCGTACGTGGCCGCGGCCCACACCTACCGCCTCTACCTTGACGACCAGCAGGTCGACTTCGGTCCCAACTTCTGCTTCCCCGACGAGCAGTACTTTCGCACCGTCGACGTGACCGCCCACCTGCAGCCGGGCAGGCCGAACTGCGTGGGCGTGCTCCAGCGGTGGTACGGCGGCGGCAAGGGCCGGCCGGTGTCGGCGCCCGGGCTCCTCCTCCAACTCGATGTCCACTACGCCGACGGGCGTACGTTCACCCACGGGACCGACGGCTCGTGGAAGGAGCACCCGGCCGAGTGGCTCCCCTCACCCCTGCGCAACACGGAGGGGTACGACTTCGTGGAATGGGTGGACGGTCGTGCCCACCCGCAGGGCTGGGCCACCACCGGTTTCGACGATACGGGATGGACACCGACCACGGTCCGCGGACCGGTGGGCACTGCTCCCTTCACCACGCTCTTCGCCCAGCGCACCAGCGTGGAGGAGCATGTGGTCGGGCCGGTCAGCCGGCGCCAGCTGCCCAACGGTTCGTTGGTCTTCGACTTCGGGGCCATCTACCCCGCCCGCATACGCGTGCGCTTCACCGAGGGCGAGGACGGCCGGACCATCCCGATGCACGTCGGGTACCTGCTCGACCCCGACGGAGCGGTGTCCACCACCCACGGGACCCAGACCACCAACCTCTCGTTCTCCTATGTCACCCACTCCGGTGCCCAGGTCTTTGAGGCCCTGACCTATCTCGGGTTCCAGTACCTCCAGATCGACAACCCTGGCCAACCGATCGGCGCCGACCAGGTCGAGGCCATCGCCAGCCACACTGCGATGCCGGACGTGCCGGCGGGGACGTTCGCCACCGGCGATCGCATGCTCAACGCGGTTTGGAAGCTCAACGCCCGCTCCAGCCTCTACTGCACCCAGGAGCACTTCATCGACACACCGACACGTGAGAAGGGCCAGTTCGTCTGGGATTCCGCCAACGAGTCCGAGGTCATCATGGGCACCTACGGCGATCAGAACCTGAGCTGGCAGGGCCTGCGCGATGTGGCACGCGGGCAAGCCCGTTATTGGCCCGACGGGCAGGCCAACGAGTGTTACCCCAACGGCAACGGCGCCCACAGCTACCCCACCTTCACCGAGCGCTACCCCGAATGGCTCTGGCGCTACTACGTGGCCACCGGGGACATCGATACCGCCGTGCAGCTCTACCCCAGCCTGCAGATGGTGGCCGACTTCCTGTGGAGTGGCCGAGTCGCCGCGACCGGGCTGCTGACCGGATTCGGCGATCAGAGCGACGGCGATCCCGTCTACGGGTACGACCTCAGTGTCTTGGCCGACACGCCGAGCAATGTGCTGGGCGTCAACGCCTTCGCCCGGATCGCCCAGGTGGCCGACCTGGCCGGTGACCAGGCGGGTGCGCAGGTGCAGTTGACCCGGGCGGCCCAGCTCACCGAAGCCATCAATGCCCGCTTCGTCCGTCCGGACGGGGTCTACATTGACGGGATCAAGGCCGACGGGAGCCAGAGCACCTCCGCCTCGCAGGAGTCCAATGCGCTGGCGCTCGCTTACGGCATCGTCCCGCCGGCGCACGTGCGGGTGGTAGGGAATTACGTGGCCAGCCTCGGGGTCGACCTCGGGCCCAACCACGGTCTCGAGCTCATGCGCGGACTGGCCAACGCCGGGCTCTACGGCGACATGGTGCGCATCCTGACCGACACTGCCATTCCCGGGTGGGCCCACATCGTGGCAGCAGGGGGCACCTTCTGTTGGGAGCAGTGGATGCCGAGCGATCTCATCGGTGACTCCCTCTCCCACGGCTGGGGGTCTTCGGCCTTGGTCGCCATGCAGGAGTCGCTGCTCGGCATCACGCTGCAGGAGCCCGATCGCGACGGTGTGGTGCAGATCCTGATCAGCCCGCCGGCCAGCGGCCTGCCCGCCGCCCGCGGCTCGGTGCACTCCATCGCCGGACCGGTCGCCGTGTCGTGGCAGCGGCGCCCGAGCGGCCTCATGCTCTCGGCCAGCATCCCACCCAATGCCATGGCGCGGGTATCGGTTCCGGCGACCGGAGCGACGCAGGTGCGCGAGGGCGGGCTGTCTGTCGACCGCGTCTCGGGTGTGTCCGTTGCCCAGGTGGGCGGGGGGAGACTGGTGCTGGCCGTCGGCAGCGGCTCCTACCATTTCGACGTGTCGGGCGCCTGAACCTCTGCTTCAACAGGTGCAGACGGTCCCCGAGGAATGTGGCCTCAGAGTGGGAGGTGAGCCCGCGAGCGCCACGGGGCATCAAGTGATGGAGAGCCAGACCGGAGTCAAGGTACGAGCATCAGAGGGGATCAGAGGGCTGAAGTGGGATTCCCGCTCGTTCGAAGAGCGATCCGTCAGGAGCGGGCTTCAGCCAAAAGTTCGATCCGCCGAGCGAGATTCACGGCATGATCACCGAGGCGCTCGTAAAACCGAGCGAGCAGTGTGACCTGAGCTGCAACGGTGACCGGCATCTCTTCTGCCGCCACCTCACTGGTGAGGTGCTCGTGGAGAATGTCCATCTCCTCATCCGCCTTGTCCAGGTGATCGCCGATTCGTCCCCGCTCACCGAAGGCATCGGCGGCCTCTTGCCACATCTCATTGGCGACTTCGGTCATGAGTTGGATGATTCCCCGGCTCCGAGGGCTCATGGACGTTCCAAGGTGCTCCACTGCCCGCTGAGCGACGTGTTCGGCCAAATCGCCGCTCCGCTCCAGCTCGGGAATGATGAGGAGCAGTCCCACCAGATAGCGCAGGTCGTCACCTTGAACCGGCCGCGCTTGGAGCTCTTTCCAGATGAGCAGCTCCACGTCCGCGGTGAGGGCATCGACCGCCTGGTCTCCATCGATGACCGCTTGCCCTAGCAAGACATCCCCGTTGAGGAGGGCGTACGTGGCCTTCGAGAGTGCTTCAGAGACAAGGGCAAAGAGCTGGATGACCTTGTGATCGATCGCGTTGAGTCCCGGTTCGGTAACAGACATGACACGTAAAGGTTACTCACGACGTGGGATTTCGCCGGAAACTTGCCAATTCTGGAGATTTGTTCACCTTACGGTCACTTTGAGATCACCTTGTTTCCACCTTGTTCCGTAAGAGTGAGGAGCGATGACAACCAGTTGGGCATCAACGGGCGAGGCGACACTGCCTCGCGGGAGTAGGTCGGTTACCGATCTTCTCGATGAGGCCCCTCGGAGCAAGTTCCACCGCCGGACGGTCGTGGTCTCAGGGGTCGGCTTCTTCACCGATGCCTACGACCTGTTTGTGATCGGCACCGTCTCTACGATCGTGGCATCTCAGTGGCACCTGAGTACGCTCCGGACGAGCTGGGTGACCGGGGCGGCGATCTTGGGCGCATTCTTCGGAGCGCTGATCTTCGGGCGGATCGCCGACGTACTGGGGCGGAAATGGGTCTATCTGGGTGTAGCCGTGATCATGATGATCGGCGCAGTGGCGTCAGCGTTTGCTCCGGGATTTTTCTGGCTGGTCATTGCCCGATTCGTGCTGGGCCTGGGTATCGGCGGCGACTACCCGGTCTCAGCGGTGCTGATGAGCGAGTACTCGAACAGGAAGGACCGGGGCCGACTGGTCGGCATGGTCTTCTCCATGCAGGCACTGGGGCTGATCGTGGGGCCATTGGTCGGCCTCGTGCTTCTCTCCTCGGGTCTGAGTCAAGGCATCGCGTGGCGGCTCATGCTGGGCTTCGGGTCCATCCCGGCGGCGGGGGTCATCTACCTCCGCTCCAAGATGCCCGAGTCGCCGCGCTTCAAGGCTCAAGTCCAGGGGAAGACCGACGAGGCCAGGGCCGACCTCGTCACGTTTTCTGATGGCGTGGTCGATGCCACCAGCAGCTCGATGCAGACGGGGAAGCGAATGGGGCTCAAGGAGTTCTTCAAGAGCCGTCGGATGCTGGTCCTCCTGTTAGGAACGGCGGGCTCATGGTTCCTTTTCGACTATGCCTACTACGGCAATACGCTCTCTCTTCCGGCGATTCTCAAGCAGGTGGATTCCACCGCATCGCTGGACACCAAACTCCTCTGGACCCTCGGGCTTTTCGTTGTCTTCGCAATTCCTGGCTATGCGCTGGCCGTGATGAGGGTGGATCGAATCGGCCATCGTCGGCTTCAGTTCATCGGTTTTGGCGTGATGGCGGGTGCGTTTCTCACCTTGGCCGCGTTTGGCCAGCTGACCACCATGATCGTGCCCTTCTTGGCGATCTTTGGACTCAGTTATTTCTTCGTTCAGTTCGGGCCGAACATGACCACCTTCGTCCTCCCGTCCGAAGTCTTCCCTGTCAGCATGCGCACCACGGGACATGGCATCGCCGCTGGAATTGGGAAGCTGGGTGCGTTCCTTGGCGTCTTCCTGGTTCCTCAGTTGCAGAAGCACTACGGACTGCGGGGAATGCTGCTGATCGCTGGTATCGCGGCCTTGCTGGGATTTGCCGTTACCAGCGTTCTTCCTGAACCTGCGCGGCGGAGTCTTGAAGACATGCAGAACGAGAAGGACACAACCAGTTCATCCTCACCGACCCTCCTGGTCGGGGCATTCGACAAGGCCCAGGCGGATTTTCCCGTAATCATTCAGCAGTCGCCAGTGAGTGGCGCAATGTCCGTTGTGGCCGCCGAAGGCGAACTGCCAGAACTCCTCTGAGTCCATGTAAGGGCTTGGTCGTAACGCAATTGATGACAATGCCTGCGTCCCTACTCGTCCACCGCGTGAACGTCGTCGGCCAACACGGCCTCGACATCGTCGAGTTCGGAGAGCGATGCGGCAAGGTCATTGACCGAAGATTTGCCGTGGACGTGCAACGTGACCTCCACCATCTTTCCCTGGAGTCCCGACTGCGGATCGGGAGACTGCCGCGGGGATCGACGACCGATTGCCTCCGTCGACACCTCGTCGATCGCAAAGCCGAGACCAGTCGCGAGTTCGAGTACGTGGCGGAGCACACCCCGTCCGTCGGGATAGCGAACTCGTACCATCGAAATCGCGGTCGCCGACCTGGGCAGTCTGCGCGTGATCACGGGGAACACGATGGCGACCACGAAGTAGATTGCGGTCGTTGTGGCTGCCAGCACGGGTAAGCCGGCTCCGGACGCCGCCCCAACCGCGGCAGTGACCCAAATCGCTGCGGCCGTCGTCAGGCCGCGGACCGAGTCCCGCCGGACGAAGATGAGACCGGCGCCAAGGAACCCCACGCCAGTCACTATCTGTGCGGCAACCCGGGACGGGTCCAGAATCACCTTCCCGGGCACAAGGACGTCAGAAAATCCGTATTTGCTCAGCAACGTAAACAGAGCCGCTCCGATCCCAACCAGAGTGTGCGTCCGCAGTCCGGCATTTTTCTGACGCATCTCCCGTTCCAGGCCGATAAGACCTGAGAGCAGAAGCGCCAATCCGAGTTCGCTAACCTGACGCCATCCGTCTCCGTTGAGGGACGCCGTCGCTATGGGACTCCCTATTGCGAACACTGGCTCAGGATAATGTCCTGGTGATGGGTCATTCCGACAGATTAGATGGGTCCTGCTATTCAGGAGGCATAGGTGGGGCGAAACCGGAGCCTCACTTCCTCCAAACATGAACCGGTTCTGATACTGAGAGGGTGACGGGAGTCCCAGTCGGGGCAGCGAGGCGGTCGGTCGATCGGGCCACGATGGCATCGGCACCGCACGGTCGCTCGGGAGCCACCGTCACTACTACGTCGTGGCCGTAGAACTGGACGTCGGCAATCCTCCCGGTGAGCCCATCAGGGCCTTCCAATCCCGTGGCGTCGACGAGCGGTGCCATGGCCCGCGGTTGGAGATCGGAATCGCGGATCGACACCTGGATCTGCTCTGGTCTCACCAGAACTACCACAGGGGTTGCATCGGATAGACGAGGAGATCCGAGCATCAAGGAGAGCGATCCGAATGCGGTGTCGACGGTGGATCCCTTGCTGATCCCGTCGATGAGATTGGCGACACCAACGGAGCGGGCCGTCCCCGCATCGACGGGCCTGGCATAGATGTCTCGAGGCGTCGAGTACTGGGTGATCCGACCGTCGCGAATGACGGCGACGACGTCGGCACAGGACAGCGCCTCGTCCTGATCATGGGTGACGAGCACGGTGGTGGTGCCGGTTCCGTCGAGAATCCGCTTCACGTCGGCGCGGACGGCCGCTCGAAGTCCGGCGTCGAGCGAGGAGAAGGGCTCGTCGAGCAGCATCAACGAAGGCCTCACCGCGAGCGCCCGTGCGACCGCCACTCGCCGCTGTTGGCCGCCCGAAAGCTGGTGAGGATACCGCTCGTCCAGACCGCGAAGCCCGACGATCCCGATCAACTCCGCAATGCGTTGGGCCCGGTCGGTGCCACGCCGAACGCCGAAGCCGATATTGCTGGCCACGGTCAGGTGGGGAAACAGTGCCCCCTCCTGAGGTACAAAGCCCACACGCCGTTGTTTCGGCGGCACAAAGCCACGCTTGCCACCGTCGTCTACCAGTTGAGTGCCGATGGCGATAGAACCGGCGTCGGCGCGCTCGAAACCGGCCAGAAGCCTGAGCAGCGTCGTCTTGCCACTTCCGGACGGACCCAAAAGTGCAGTCACAGATCCTTCGGCGACGGTCAGCTGCCAGCTCGTCGAGGACGTTGAGCCTGCCGAAAGACTTGGTCAGTCCCGAAAGTACGACGCCTGTCATGCTCGCACGCTGGCACGGGAGGGAAGTCGATTGAACCAACGGCCGATGACTAGGCCGGGTATCAGGGCCAGCGCCATCATCACCGCGGCGTACGGGGCTGCGGCGCTGTCGGACGCGTCGTTCTGGAACGCCCAGAACTGGGTGGCAAGCGTGTGGGCATTGGTGGGAATGAGGAGCAGCGTGGCGGTCAGCTCGGTGATCGCCGAAAGGAATACCAGGCTGAATGCCGCGGCCAAGCCGGGGAGCAGTAGCGGAAGGGTCACCCGGAGCGCCACCATGAGTCGCCCGCGTCCGAGCGAGTAGCCGACTTCCTCGAGCCCGACGGGCGCAGCGGCGATCGACGCCCGAACCGCCACCAGGCTGAGCGGAAAGAAGATAATGGCGTAGGCGATCACCAAGAGCTCCCATTGTTGGTAGATCGCGTACACGTAGCGAATGGCCAGAAACACCAGACCCAGTCCGATGACCAGTCCCGGGAGGCCTTGGACGAAGAGGGTCCCCCGTTCGATGAGCACGGTCAATCGAGAGCGGTTGCGTATGGCCGACCATGCCACCGGCACGGCGAGCAGCGTGGCCAGTGCCGCCGCAGGGGCGCTGTAGGCCACCGAGTACCAGGCGGCTGACGCCAGCGATGAAGCCGCGGGAAGGGTTGAGGTCTGGTTCACGACCATCCAGTAGACAATGGTGCCAACCGGTACCCCGAGGGCAAGGATCAACAGGGCCGAGAGGGCGATGGCGACAGGAATGGCCGAGATGTGGAGGTGGTGACGCTGGGTCAGGCGCGCCACCGGAGACCCTGTCATCGACAGTCGCCCTCGCCCTGCCGCGGCCGCCTCCGCGCAGATCAGGACCAGGCCCAGAGCCACGAGGGCCAACGAGAGCGCACAGGCCGCCGAGGTGTCGAACCCATCGGTGAATTGGGAGAAGATCTCCGTGGTGAACGTCTGAAATCGCAGGGCCTCAAATGCGCCGTACTCGGCCAGAATGGCCAACGAGACCAGGAGGCTGCCGCCGAGAAGGACGGGTCGGACCTGGCGCAACGTCACCCGGAAGAACACCGCGATCCGCGACAGGCCCAGACCGAGCCCGACCTCCTCCATCGCCGGGTCCGCGCTTCTCAAGCCGGCCGCGACGGGTAGATAGACGAGGGGGTAGAGGGCCAGGGTCATCACCAAACTGGCACCCCACAAGCCATGCACCTGGGGGAACGCCGACGCCCATTCCGAGCCGAGCACGAATCGTGGAACGGCAATGGGCAGGACGGCGAGCACGGCGAAGACCTGACGGCCGGGGAGGTCCGTTCGCTCGATGAGCCACGCCACCGCGGTTCCGATCACCGCGCAAGCAACCGTCACGATCACCGTGAGGCGCACGGTGTTCCAGAGCAGCACCGCAGTGAGGTGCCGGAAGATGACGGGACGCAGCGTCGACCATCCGTCCTGCGAGGCCTGAACGATCAGATAGCCGAGCGGAAGCAGCAGGAATGCCGCGATCACCGCGCTCGATGGTGGTCAAGACTCGGCCGCGATGGCTGCTGCTGACGGGCCAAGGCGGTCAGATCAGCCCGGCCTGCTGCTCGAGCGCGATGGCCTGGCTGCCGTCACCGAGTTCGGCAACGGTAAGTGGTGCCGGTTGGAGCTGGTCGAAGGGCTTCAACGGTTGGGCGGTGGTCACTCCCGAACCGAGGGGGTACTCGTAGCTGTCCGAGTGGGCGATGATCTCCTGTCCCTCGTGGCTCACGATGAAGGAGAGAAACCTCTGAGCATCTGCCTTGTGGTGGCTCGACTTCAAGATGCCCGCGCCGGAGACATCGAGGACGTAACCGGGGTCCTTCGGAGCGAGGTAGGCGATGGCCGAGTGCATGTTTCGGGCACCTACCATGTCTCGCTCACGGTACCAGTAGTACTGATTGAGCGAGCACAGGTCGATCGAATTGCTACGTCGGGAGACCATGTCGACGAGTGTTTCGTTGTCCGGGAACTGCAACGCACCGGCGTTCTGGCGCAGCCCTTCGAGCCACGTGAGCGTGGCCGCCCGGCCGTAGGTACGCAGTACCGAGGTGACGATGGGCTGAAAGTCGGTCTCTGACGGGGCAATGGCGATCTTGTTCTTCCACTGGGGCTTGGCCAGGTCGAGGATCGAAGTGGGCACTTGGTCGGGTTTGAGCAAGTTGGTGTTGTACACGAGGACGTTGACCCGTGCGGTCACGCCGACCCAGTCGCCTCCCGGTGAGTCGTACTTCGAAGGCACGTGGGCAAGCGTGGAGGGCGCCACCGATGCCAACATTCGACGCTCCTGCAGCGTCATCAGCGCCGGTGAGTTCTCGGTGAAGAAGACGTCGGCTGGCGATCGGGACCCTTCTTCTATGAGCTGGTTGGCCAGTACGTCTTCGTCGTCACTGTGGACATTCACTTGAATGCCGGTCTTCTTCTCGAACGCAGCCACCAGCAAGCTGGTGGTCTGGAGGTGTTGGCCGTTGTAGAGGGTGATCTGCTGGACCCCGGGCGATTGGGCTGAACCACATGAGGTCAGGATGCTGGCTATCAGGACGGCGCTAACGACCAGGGTGATCAGACGCCCCCACCTTCGGGGGGTGCTTGGAGTTCGTTCACACCGATCCATGGGCCACCCCCTCTCTGGTACGCGCACTCGTCGGGTGTGCCCGACCGTAACTCGATCCGTGGGTGGGTTAGGTTAACCTTTCCGATGGGTCGGGCTGCGGCGCGGATGCATCACGGACGACCGATCCACACGGAGGCCGGTGCCTCAACGTGAGACGGTGATCTTGCCTACCGGCTGAATGGGAGGGGACGCAGTGGCAGCAGCTTCAGGTGAGGCCGAGGGCCGGCTCGTCGGAACGCGACGACATGGGCTGTGGCGCACTTCGATCGCCGCGCTGTCGGTCGCGGTCTGCACCGGACTGGCGTCCTGTGGGACAACTAGCCCGTCGGGAGGTTCGCAAGGGCACGCCGGTTCGGCAGCCGTGGACATCGTCATCACACCGAAACGATGCACGTCGCAACCGTCAAGTGCTCCTCCCGGGGTGGTGAACTTCACCGTGACCAACAAGAACGCATCGGCCGTGACCGAGGTCGAATTGCGCCAAGCAGACGGGTACTTGCTGGCTGAGCAGCCGAATCTGGCCCCCGGGGTCCTCGGCGGGATCTCTGCCAGCCTGAGTGACGGTACGTACCAGATCTACTGTCCCGGGGCCGACCAGACGATGTCGACCTTCACGGTGACCGGAGCCTCCACCGGCCCGACGTGGAAGAAGAATCCCCAGCTGGTGCTGGCGGTGCGGCACTTCGATAGCTGGATCACGATGGAGATGGCGCTGTTGGTGCGCGACACAAGTGCATTCGCCAACGCGGTCGAAGCGGGGAACCTGGGTCAGGCAGAATCGCTCTACGTTCCCGCTCGGGTGGACTTCGAGAGCGTAGAGGCGGCCACCGAGACCTACGGGGTCCTCTACCCGGACATCGACGGCCAGATCGAGAATTTCGGGAACCCGTCCCTGTTCGAGGGGTTCCACGAGATCGAAGAGGCAATGTGGGTAGGAGATTCGCTTTCCGGTCAGTCCAAGTACGCCGTGCAACTGGTCAGCAATGTCGAAAAGCTGCAGCGGATGGCCTCCAAGGCGACGTACCAGCCGGCCCAGATCGGGGACTTCGCCTCGTCACAGTTGACCGAAGCGAGCAATTACCTGGTGACCGGGTCCGAAGAGCGGTACTCCAACCTGGAGCTGGTGGACCTCAAGGGGACCCTCAGCAGCGCCGAGGAGGCGGTCACCGTGTTGGAGCCGGCATTGGCCACCATCGCTCCCGCCGTACTGCACGAGCTCGACTCGGCCGTGGCCACGGCGTCGGCGGCCTTGGCCCAGTGCGCGCAGACGCCGGGCAGTGCTGACAGCGGCTACGAGTCCTACACGATGGTCGGGACCGAGCAGCGCGAGATGTTAGCCCAGGACATGCTCAACCTCGCTGCCCCGGTCCAGAGGGCCACGCAACTGGTGGCCTGAATCCCTTGTTCCGTTGGGTCGCCAAGCTGACGATCTGATTATCCGGCGTAGACGCCCTTGTCGAAGGTGGTGGTGACGGTCTGGGCCTCCCCGAGATGGGGGAGGCCGAACAGGTCCTCGATGGACGCCAACGATGAATAGTGGTTGTAGTCCGTCTTGGTCACCACCGTACCGGGGTGGATGAATGGCGAGATCAGCACAGCGCCCACCTTGCCGCCGCCGGGACCTGATTCACCGTTGCCACCACTGGCCGCGGCCGGTCCCGGCGTCTCGCCACAGCAGGCAGTCGTGTCGAGGGTGGGCTGCTCGGCTTCGTCGAAGGTGATCTCGATGAGCCCGTTCTGCTGGTAGGCCGGCGACGCCTCGATGATCGGCACCCAGGTCTCGAGCCACTGGTTGATATCACCGACCGAGGAGCCTCCTCCCTGGCCTGCACCGGTGGTGTTGGTGCACGGATAGTCGTGCCCGTCGTCACACAGGTTCGGGGTGATGAAACTGAAGTTGGGGGTGGTCGAGGCCGATTGCAGGTCGGTCACCAGTCCGGTGGTACCGGGCAGCGCTCCGGCGGGAAGGTTCCCGCTGGTGTCACCGAGCGGCACCACGTTCTGGTCGCACTCGGACGTGTTGTCGATGATCGAGTGGAAGTACACGAAGGGGTCGTGGCGGGTGGCATACCCGTCCGCCGCCTCGGCGAAGAAGGAGGGGTCGCTGTCACCCACCGTCGGGTGTCCGCAGTTGGCCGCCTCACGCGTTGGGTCGTTGCCCATGTCCTCCATGTAGCCCTTCCATGTGAGCCCATCGCCCGTCAACTGATCGGCCAGTGTCGTGTCCGTTGCCGGGTAGACACAGCCGGCCCCCTGTTGGATCCCGTCCGTCTCGCCGTCGCCATTGGGGAAGTTGATGAATCCGCCGATGCAATCGGCTTGGTTGTCGGTATTGGGGGGTTGGCCGGAGATGAACCCGATGTAGTTGTCGTTGGAGAAGTGCCCGACCCCGTAGTAGTTCTCCAGCAACGCACCTTGACTGGGCAGGGTGGTGGCTAGATAGGGGTCAACCGACCGGTTGCCAAAGGTGGCGGAGTAGTCGTTGTTCTCGAGCATGATCACGAACACGTGGCGGATCAGGGGCAGCTTGGACGTGACGGTGAGGGTCAGCGTCTGGTGGGTGGTGCTGACACTGTTGGTCTGCCTGCAGGTCGATGGTGTAGCTACCGGCCAGCGGCGTCGGGTCGGTCAGCAGCGCCGTGCCGTTGGCGTCATCGGGTGTGAAGGTCACGCCGGGCGGCAGTGGGTTGGTCTCGCTGACGGTCGGGACAGGGTTGCCCTTGGTCTTGATAGTGAAGTGGAGCGCCTTGCCCTGTTTGGCCTTGGCCGTTGCCTTGCTCGAGAACGTCGGCCCGGACAGAGGCTTAGCACCCGAGACCGATGGGGTGAGCGTTACCACCAATGCCCCCACGCCGAACAGGGCCGCAACCGTCGCGATCCTTCGAGCCGTCTTTGCCTTGCCCATGCTGGTTCCCCCTGTCGTGGCCCTGGCACTGTCCGCCGTGGTGGGGATGACCTTCGCCCCTGATCCGCCGCGGGAGGAACCGGCCCGGTCCGTTGCAGAGAGTCTGGAGGGAGGGAGTGGCTCTTGTCAACTACGGTGCACTGGTCTATGACCTGATCCGATAGCCGCGTATCCGCGGAAAGAGCCGCGGAGGCGCATTTGTCAGCGTCGCCGCCACTGCGCTCATCTGGTGGCAGCCCGACACTGGGATATCGGTTTCCGGCTTCGTGCTTCTCGGCGCCCCGCTCGCCGGCATGTTCCCGGCCCTCATCGCCGTCACCCCCAAACGCATCGGGGAACAACGAGCCCACCATGTCATCGCCTGGCAAGTCGGAGCGGCCGCGGTCGGCGGGTCTGCGATCTCCGCCCTGATCAGGCTCCTTATCAATACCTCAGGCCTGGACGTCCTCGGCCCAGCCCTGGTCGGCCTCGCCCTCCTCTAACTCGCCGCCAAGACTGCACTCGCCCGACTGGCACCTGTCCCAACCGAAAGGGTCAGTCGCCGAAGTGCTCCGTCGATAGTCGCCCGCCACCGAAGAGGACGAATTGCCCGGTTCCGGGGTCAAAGGTTATGGACGCGCTTCGAACGCCGGGGGCTCGGTACTGGGGAGGCGACCTTGTCCCGGGCTCGTGAGCCGATGGACGGTGGATGCTGGCGGATGTGGTGATCGTTGCTACGCCACGTGTCTCGACGTGGCCTGCACTCTGGGCAAGTGGGAGCCCAACTCGGCCGAGTGGGACCGGAAGCGGTCGATGTTTCGACGCTTCACATCCTCGTATCCCCGGATCTCCTCGGCCGATGCCGCAATGGCGGTAACGACGCCGGCCGATGCAGGGGTCAGGTGCCCGAGCGATCGGGCCATCAAACTGCGATATTCGTCGACCAGCGCCCGCTCGGTCCGGCGCATCTCGGTCCGACCGAATGGGTCGAATGGGGTGCCCCGCAGGCGCCGGGTGGCCCGCAGCATCCGAAAGACCGGCCCCGCCGCTACGCCCAAATGGATCTTGCGCTTGAGTCCCAAGGCTTTGAGCACGGGCGGGTGCAGCAGCACCTTGATGCCCGCTTCCTCGCCGAATTCGGCGGCGACCGCCGCCCGCTGCGCCGGGTCGAGGTGCAGACGTGCCACTTCGTACTCGTCCTTATAGGCCATCAGTTTGTGGAGACTGCGGGCGAAGGCACTGGTGACCGGGAAGGCGGGGTCGCCCGTTCGCTTGCTCTCAATCTCGCCGACTTCGAGCACTTCTTCGAGGTAGCGCCGGGCGTAGCGGGCACTTTGGTATCCGGCCAGATCGGTGGCGCGCAGTTCGAGGACCTCGACCAAGGGTGCTGGAGCGGAGACCAATAAGGGGCGTAGCGAATCCGGCGGGGCCGGCGCGGGTGGGGCAACGGGGGCGAGAGCGTCCGAGATGGCGCCAGGGTCGATCACCGCCGCCCGCCCCCAGCGAAACGCCACCCGGTTCTCCTGAGCCCCGGCCCCGTTCAGGCGGATCGCCTCTTCGATGGCGTCAGCCGTGACAGGTAGACAGCCGTGCTGGTACGCAGCGCCGAGCATGACCAGGTTGGTAGGCAGGTGGTCACCGAACAGCCGCTCGGAGATCCTCTGGGCGTCCAGGTAGAAGTTGTCGGCTGCCCGGGTAGCCCGGTCGATGCGGGCCGTGTCCTTGGGGAAGGGGATCGAGGGGTCCCGCACCATGGCCGCGGTGGCCACGCCGGCGGTGTTCACCACGGCGACGGTGCGCCTCGGATCGGCGACCGCGAGGTTCTCGTCGCTGGCCACACCGAGCAGGTCGAGCCCGAGCAGCAGGTCCGCTCCCGCGGCACTCGCTTTGACGGCGGCGTCGATCGGTCGGATGGCGATGCGGACGTCGGAGATGACCGGACCACCCTTTTGGGCCAGTCCCGTCTGGTCAAGGCCAGCGGCGTAGAGACCATCGAGGTGGGCAGCCATCTGCAACATGCGTGAGACGGTGACCACCCCTGTCCCCCCGATGCCCGGAATGCGGATGAGCAAGTCGTCCGGCGTACGGCGATGAGCCGGGGGGACGAGGTCGACCGGCGGTTCGGCGAACTGGCCCGGTGAGCCGGCCTTGGGCCTGGCCCTCGGGTCGGGGGTCACCATGACGAACGACGGGCATTCTCCGCGCACGCACGAAAGGTCGTCGTTGCACGATCCCTGGTGGATCTCCGTCTTTCGTCCGAAATCGGTCTCGACCGGGACGACGGAGAGACAACTGGACTTCTCCCCGCAGTCCCCGCAGCCCTCACACACCCGTGGGTTGATCCAGACCCGACTCGTGGGCTGCGGCAGTCGACTCCGCCGACGCATCCGTCGTTCCTCGGCGGCACAGCGGTCGTCATGGATGAGCACCGTGACCCCGGCAACCCGGCGCAGCTCGCGCAGTGCGTCGGGCAGCTCGTCCCGGTGGCGGACCTCGGCGATGGGATCGAGGGAAACCCCGCGATAGCGCTTCGGCTCGGGTGTGGTGATGATCACACGGCGGACCCCCTCGATGGACAGCAGCCGGGTCAACTCGGGCACCGCCACCCGACCCTGTGGCGCCTGGCCGCCCGTCATGGCGACGGCATCGTTGTAGAGGAGCTTGTAGGTGATATCCACGCCGGCGGCCACGGCGGCCCGCACGGCCAGCGAGCCGGAATGGAAGAAGGTTCCGTCCCCGATGTTCTGTTCGTAGTGCTGGCCGGGGGCGAAGGGTGCCAGTCCGGTCCATTGGGCGCCCTCGCCGCCCATCTGGGTCATCCCCACTTGGTGGCCCCGACCGCGCGTGTCGAAGCCGGCCATGATGTGGCAACCGATGCCCAGACCAACCAGCTGGTCGTCGTCGGAGCGGGTGGAGATGTTGTGGGGACAGCCTGAGCAGAAGGCGGCCGCACGCACCGGCGGCGGAGCCACGTGGAGGACCAATCGCTGGCGTCGGGTGAGAGACTCGATGCGGGCGCGGCCGGCGGCGGGAATCCCGTCGGCCGGGAGGCGTGCCCCCAGAACCCGAACGATCGTGTCACTGCTGACCGAGCCGTTCGCCGGGACGAGAGGGCGCCCTTCGAGGTCGACCTTGCCCACGACGAGGGGCTGCCCGGGAGAGCCGTAGAGCGCCTCCTTGATCTGGGACTCGATGAAGGCCGCCTTGTCCTCGATCACCAGCACCTCTTCGAGCCCCGCGGTGAGGCGGCGGAGATCGGCCCGATCGAGCGGCCACGGCATGGAGATCTTGATGAGCCGCAGCCCGAGTTGGTGGCAGGCCTCGGCGTTCAGTCCCATGTCCTCCAGCGCCCGGAGGGTGGTGGCGTAGGTGTACCCGGCGGCCACGATACCGAGGCGGGCCCGAGGCGGGTCGATCGTGACGCAGTTGAGTGACGCCTGCCGTACGTACTCGAGAGCCCGCGGCAATCGGATGTCGAACAGCTCCTTTTCGGTCTCGAGGGCTCGAGGGCCCAAGAGCAGGGGAGTACGGAACGAGCGGGTCATGTCCGGAGCGGGGATCTCCGGGAACGCCGCTCCCAGGTCGACCACGGCGGACCCGTCGGCCACATCCGCCACGATCTGCAGACCGGCCCACAACCCCGAGTAGCGCGACAGAGCCACGGCGTGGAGTCCCAGCTGCACCACCTCGACTACCGAGCCGGGGGACAGGAGGGGGAGGCTCAGGCTGCGGGCCATCGACACCGAAGAGCTGGGAAGGGTGGACGACTTGCAGGTGGGGTCGTCGCCGATGAGAGCCACCGCTCCTCCGAGCGGCGTGGTTCCCGAATAGTTGCCGTGACGGATGGCATCGGCGGCTCGGTCGAGACCGGGGTTCTTGCCATACCAGAAGCCCACCACCCCGTCGTGGTCGTGGCCGGGCACATCCAGAAGAAGTTGCGTGCCGGCGACGGCAGTGGCGGCCAACTCCTCGTTGAGAGCCGGAGCGAACACCACTCCTGCCTCGTCCAACCGGCGGCGGGCTCGGTCGAGCTCGAGATCCAGTCCGCCGAGCGGTGATCCTTCGTAGCCGCTCACGAAGGCGGCGGTATCGAACCCCCGGCCACGGTCCAGCCGGCGCTGCTCCAAGGCCAACCGAACGATGGCCTGAATACCGGACATGAGAACTCGGCCATCGCCGGTGGTGTAGACATCGTCGAGGCTCACCTCGGTGCGGCCCGCTGACAGCGCCTCGTCGTCCGGGGACCCGTTGGCGGCGATCCCCTGGTTCGGCGGAATGACCCTCAAGGGCAGATCGGAGCGTTCTGACGCCGCAACCGCCGATGCAGTCGAATCGGATGGACCCACAACGCCATTCAACTCCGTTCGGGAATTGAGCAGGCTTATTTCGCCAAAAAGGCAAGAATTACGCAATAGATAGTCCGAAAATGGCATATCTACGCAAGAAGTGTGAGATTGGAGACGTTCGGGCCCGTAGATTAAGGGGACGAGCGGCGGGCGTGCGAAGCGAGGACCGAGATGGACAGGAGCGACATGGGCGGAAGCGACATGGACAGCATCGACCTCGAGATTCTGGGACTGCTGGAGGAGAATGCCCGCCGAACGTTGGGCGATGTCGCCGAGCGGGTGGCTCTGTCCACCTCCGCGGTCAAGCGACGAATCGATCGGATGGAGCAAGCTGGAGTCATCACGGGCTACACCGTGGTCGTCGATCACGCCAAAATTGGTCGACCCATCCAAGCCTTCACCGAGGTGCGTTTCGCCGGGACGGCGGACATGGTCGACATCCGAAGCACGGCCCTCGGTCTGCCCGAAGTGCAGGCCGTATTCACCACTGCGGGGGACCCGGACGCCCTGGTCTGGATTCGCGTGCCTGACGTCGAGCGGCTGGGGAAGGTCATCGAGTTGCTACGCCGCAGTGGCCGGGTGACAGGCACAAAGACCCTCATGGTGCTGGAAACATGGACTCGGCACCGTGCCCTGTCGTCCGTCGGTCAATAGCCGCGAAGCTTCGACCCGAGATCAGTCCGGAACGGTGACCGTGCGGCCGAGTCGAACAGAGGCCATAGCCTCGGCTACCGCCAGGGGTAGGGCGTGGTCATCGTCGGCCGTCGCCAGAAGCTCAGCCGTGCGTCGCCCGATGCCTGCGAGCGCGGCCGTCAGTTGTTCCTCGCTCCAGCCCGCCCGCTCGGAGTGGATGTGGACGACCCCACCGGCGTTGGAGACGAAATCGGGCACGTAGGTAATGCCTCGCTCCGCCATTAGTACGGCGGCGCTGCGGTCGCTCAGTACGTCGTTGGCCGCACCCACCACCAGCGCGCACCGCAGCTCAGCGATCGATTCTGCGGAGAGAATACGCGCCGAGGCGCAAGGGGCGAAGACGTCGCAGGGTTCGGCATGGGCGATTCCGGGATCGACCGTGGTTCCACCCACCCGCCGGGCCACCTCAGCCGCCCGCACCGGGTTGACATCGGCCACCGCGACCAGGCCGCCGGCGGCGGCCAGCCGCTCAGCCAGCACGGTCCCGACGTGGCCGGCACCTTGGACCATGATGCGAACGCCGTTGAGCTCACGGCCGAGGGTGCGGCGCACTGCCGCCACGATGGCGAAGAACACGCCATGGGCCGTGGCTGGTGAGGGATCGCTGTGGCCACAACTGGCCCACGGCGCCACCGTGGCGATTGTGGCCAGGTCGGCAACCGAGGTGCCCATGTCCACTCCAGGGATGTAGGCCTCACCCATGCGGTTGACAAAGCCGGCGAAGGCCAGCAGTTGTGCAGTGCGACCTCGGCGATCACCCGGGGCATCTCCGTATTCGTCCTGGCGCAAAATGACCGACTTGGCCCCGCCGTACGGGATGTCCGCCAGTGCATTCTTCAAGGTCATTACCCGTGAAAGCCGGCACGCCTCCTCGACGGCGGCGTCAAACGACGGGTATGCCATCCAGCGGACACCACCGAGCCCCGGCCCGAGCGTGGTGTCGTCGACGGAGATTGCGGCGGCCATTCCGCTGACCCGGTCGTGGCCTAGCAGCAGAGTTTCACCGAGCTGAGAGGTGGTGCCCGGGACCAGTACGGGTTCCTGCGGAGGCTCTCCGAGGATCTGGTCCGGGGAGCCATCCGTCCCGTCCTTTGGTGGAGGCTCGGACTCGACGGTGGATCTGAAGGGGCTGTCTGCGTCGGGCGTCATCGAGTGCTCCTCGCTTTCAACGTGAATCTCTCGACCCAGTATGACGACCCGAACGATCCCACCCATCGCCCTGCAGGAGCGACGCAGCAGGATCGGACGCAGCCCGGACGTACTGGTCGACGGCAGGGTCAGCGGAAGCCAAGTTACTCCGGACCGATTTGGCCTAATTGGATTTGGCCCAATTGGTGGTCCTCGGCCGAGCACCACTGAGGCGGGGCAGTCGTGCCGCAATGACCCCATCACTCGAAGCGACCCGGAATGACCCTCATCGGCTCGGCCGCGGTTGTCGACCGACGGGTTGCTTGCTGGGGCTATCCGACCATTGCCTGCGCCATGGCCGAGGGAGTGTTTGGCGCCCACAGGGTCGGCTCAACCCAGCATTTCTTGGTTCAGACGAGTTCGGGAACTGCCGATAATGCAAGTGTGGATCCAGAGATCTCAGAGTTGACTGCCGTCTCCATCAGGAAAGACGGCTTCGGGGGCATTCTGGCCTGCTCGGACTCGATCCGCGAGGTTTTCGGCTGGGATCCCGCCACCCTGGTTGGGACCCGGTCACTCGACTACATCCACCCCGACGACCACGACGATGTAGTGAGCCAGTGGATGGCGATGTTGGAGCAGCCAGGTTCGACCCAGGTACTGCGATACCGACATCGTCACAGTGACGGCTCATGGATGAACGTCGAAGCAACGAACGAGAACAGGCTCGATCTCGATGGATGTGTCTGCTGTTCGTTGGTCGCCATCGGTAAAGCGGCGGACGATTTCGCCGCGGTAGGGAAAGGCCATTCTGAGATCAGTGCCATCCGACTCGTCCGCTCGGGAGAGCGACTGTTGCGTCGGTTGGCCGAAGGACTGTCGCTCGGAGTGGCCTACATCGCGGCTGACGGTGCGGTCACCTATACGAATTCGCGGTGCCAGGTGCTGCTCGGCTTGAACGCAGGCATCCACATGGACGCGATCCCCACTGACCGTCTCAACAAAAAGGACAGCCAGGCAGTTCGGAGGACGCTAAAACAGATCATGGGAACGGCCGGCGAAGCAACACTCACCGTGGTGAACCAGGCCGAGTCAGCCCGTCCCATCCTACGAATCGTTGTGCGAGGTCTGGCCCAGGACGCCGAAGGTCCCGCGGGCATCGTGCTGTCCATCGAGGATGTGACTGATGTGACGCGAGCCACGGAGGACCTTCAGCGGAGAGCGAGCACCGATCCGTTGACCGGCGTGTTCAATCGGGCCGCCACCATCGAGTTCCTCGAGCGCGAGCTACAGGACAACGAGAAATTGGCGGTGGCATTTGTCGACGTTGACCGAATGAAGGCTCAAAACGATCTACTGGGCCACGCAGGAGGTGACGCCCTGCTCGTCGACACGGCCCGCCGTCTCAACGAGGCTGTGCGGCCTGGGGACATCGTGGGACGCTTGGGCGGAGACGAGTTCGTAGCGGTCTGCCGGCACATTGCGAGTCCCGCCGCCGCGACGGCACTGGCAGAGCGACTGGCCCGCTCCATGCACTGGGTGTTCTCGGCCGGTACGCTCAGCTTTCCGGTGTCGGCGTCGGTGGGAGTCGTGCACTGTGTTGATGTTCAGAGCACTGCCGAAGTGCTGGCCAGGGCGGACGTCGCGATGTATCAGGCGAAAGGGTCGGGAGTTGGCGACCCTGTGATGTGGAGCGAGTCACTTTCAGCCACGGATCCGGATAGTTCCCAGTTGGCTCGGTTGCGCCGAGTCCCATCGAGGGAATCCGATACTGGAAGCTGACCCAGGCGGCGCGGTTGCGCGGCGAGCGGCTCTCCGTCGGCGCTCCTCTGTGTAGGCCGTGGTGGTGACCACCCGAGGGTCCCCGAAGTCGGCAGCCGTCAGCCCAGTCGGTAGAGCTTCTTCCCGTTCTCCGCGAGGATCTTGCGGCGAGACTCGGGGCGGAGCGTAGCCATGGCCTCGCCCACGTGCTCGAGTGGATCGGGCCACAGAGCGGTTGGGTGGGGAAAGTCGGTTTCGAACATGATGTTGTCCTCGCCGACTTTGTCGACCAGGTCCTGAAGGCTGCCGCGGCCTGTCTCGAACCACATGGTGGCGAACCAGTTCGTCTTGAAGTACTCCGATGGCGCCCGACCCAGCTCCGCCGCCTGCACGGGAGCGTTCTCGGGGAGCTCCCAGTCCATCGTCTCGAGGATGAACGGCACCCAGCCGATCCCGCTCTCCACCGACACCATCTTGAGCTTGGGAAAACGGTCGAAGAGACCAGAAAAGATGGTGTTGATGACCACACGAGCATTGCCGATGAAGAGCATCGAGCCACCGATGGCGGGCTTCACATGCTCGTCCTGGGACTCCCAGAAGTACTGGCCGAAGAAGTTCATTGCTGTGAGGCTTGCTCCGATGTGGAAATGGACCGGGAGCTCGAGGTCGGCGCAGACCTCCCAGAGAGGGTCCCAAGCCCGGTTGGCCAGATCCGGGGACCCGAGGTCCTGGGGATCCGACGTCATGTTGATCCCCCGGAGGCCCAGCTCGGCCACGCGCTGCGCCTCTCGCACACACGCCTCGATGTCCCAGGCCGGCAAGATCGGCATGGGAAGGAGCCGGTTGTTCGTACGCTGCTGGATCTCGGCCCGGGAGTCATTGAAGATCTCCACACACAGCGAACGAAGGACGTCGTCCTTCACGTCGGCCAGTGCCTGGCCCCCCAATCCCAGGGCGTTGGGATAGAGGACCTGATGCTCGATCCCCATGGCGTCGAGGACCTCGAGGCGGGCGTCGACGTCCCACGCGGCCACGTGGGCCTTCTCGAAGTCCCATTCGATCAGCGACTCCAAAAAGGGATGCTTCACGCCCTCCCGGTCGATGGTGCTGCCGCCACCGGCCTTTCCCAGGGGTATTCCTTCAACGACCCACGTGCGCTCGCCGTCCAGGTCCTCGACGTGAAGGATCTGGTCCTTGTAGGCGGCGGGGGCCCGCTTCGTCCACAGGTCGTCGACGTCGGTGAAATGCGAGTCGGCGTCGACGACGGCAAGTCGTTCGGGTACTTCCGGGGCGAGAGTCATGGCATCCATCCTCCAGGCGTCGACTTCCGGGGACGAGCTCACCCCCTTTGCTGAGGTTAGCCGGACGATGTGATGGCCAGAGGCCGGGTCCCGGAAGTTCGTGCTGTTCGGCAACGGGCCGGCTGGATGAGCTCCGATGGCGGTGTCGGCCGAGATCGACCCGTCGTCCTTGCCAGTCGATCATGAGGGGACGAGACAGGCCCCCCGCCACGGCGGGGGGCCTGTCTTCGGACTGGATCGCCCCTCCTGGGAGGGCGGGGGATATTGCTAACTCGGAGTGACCGAGTTGGAGGGCAGGGAAGCGGGACCCGTCCCGTGGTTGTTGGTGGCCGTCACCGTCAGGGTGTACGCGGTCCCGTTGGTGAGGCCACTGACGGTAATGGGTGACGAGATCCCCGAGGCGGTGGCACCGCCCGGGCTGGCCGTCACCGTGTACGAGTAGATGGCGCTCCCACCGTCGGACACCGGGGCGTCGAAGTCCACCGTTGCCGTGCCGTTTCCCCCCACAGCCGTGACCGTCCGAGGAGCCCCGGGGTTGGAGACTTTCGGCACCACCGTGATGGTGGTCTTGGCGCGGGCGATGGTGGAGTCCGAGCTGTTGTCGCTGAGGTCCAGGAAGAACGTCGCCTTCGCCGTCTGGCCGCAGTTGAGCAGTGGCACCCGGACGACCTCGGTGGTGACGCCCGGCTCGAAGGTGAGCGAGCCGGAATAGCCGACGTAGCCGTAGCCGGTGCCGTTGCAGAAACTGTTCGAGCTGCTGGTGCCGTTGGCGGTGGTGTAGTTGACCGTCACCGGGTTGACCCCCGGAGCCTTGAGGGTCACCGGCAGGTCGACGTAGCCGGCAGCCCTGCTCACCGTGGTGTTGGGCGAAGCCGAGATCTTCGGCGCCGCCGCCTTGGCCCCGCTGGCACCGATGGTGACCACCCCGGTGCGTTGGGCCACGGTGGCGTTGGTGGGAGTGCCGAGGGTCACGGTGAAGCTTCTGGCCGGGGCCGATCCGGTCCGGGCCAGGATGGGCACGGTGATGTTCTGGGCCGTCTCGCCGGGCGGGAAGGTGAGCGTCCCGCTGGTCGAGGTGTAGTCGGTGCCAGCCACCGCCGAGCCGTTGTGGGTGCTGTAGGGAACGGTGACGGCCACACTGGTGGAGGCGCCGGAAGGGCCGCCCAGCACGACCGGGACCTCGATGGTGCCGGCGCTGTTGTCGACCACCGCGCCGAGGACGGACAGCCCCGGCGTCGATGCGGCCGGTGCGTCACCGGTGATGTCGATCTGGGTGCTGGCCCGCACGATGGAGGAGTCCGAGCTGTTGCCGCTGAGGTTGAGGGTGAACTCCTGGAAGCCCAGGCCGAGGCTGTTCCCACAGTTGAGCAGCGGCACCCGGACGACCTCGGTGGTGACGCCCGGCTCGAAGGTGAGCGAGCCCGCCTGGCCGAAGTAGCCGTAGCCGGTGCCGTTGCAGAAACTGTTCGAGCTGCTGGTGCCGTTGGCGGTGGTGTAGCTGACCGTCACCGGGTTGACCCCGGGAGCGTTGAGGGTCACGGGCAGGTCGACGTAGCCGTCAGCGGCGCCGATCACCTCGTTGGCCGGAGCCGAGATGCCCGGGCTTGCCGCCGCCTTGGCCCCGCTGGCACCGATGGTGACCACCCCGGTGCGTTGGGCCACGGTGGCGTTGGTGGGAGTGCCGAGGGTCACGGTGAAGCTTCTGGCCGGGGCCGATCCGGTCCGGGCCAGGATGGGCACGGTGATGTTCTGGGCCGTCTCGCCGGGCGGGAAGGTGAGCGTCCCGCTGGTCGAGGTGTAGTCGGTGCCAGCCACCGCCGAGCCGTTGTGGGTGCTGTAGGGAACGGTGACGGCCACACTGGTGGAGGCGCCGGAAGGGCCGCCCAGCACGACCGGGACCTCGATGGTGCCGGCGCTGTTGTCGACCACCGCGCCGAGGACGGACAGCCCCGGCGTCGATGCGGCCGGTGCGTCACCGGTGATGTCGATCTGGGTGCTGGCCCGCACGATGGAGGAGTCCGAGCTGTTGCCGCTGAGGTTGAGGGTGAACTCCTGGAAGCCCAGGCCGAGGCTGTTCCCACAGTTGAGCAGCGGCACCCGGACGACCTCGGTGGTGACGCCCGGCTCGAAGGTGAGCGAGCCCGCCTGGCCGAAGTAGCCGTAGCCGGTGCCGTTGCAGAAACTGTTCGAGCTGCTGGTGCCGTTGGCGGTGGTGTAGCTGACCGTCACCGGGTTGACCCCGGGAGCGTTGAGGGTCACGGGCAGGTCGACGTAGCCGTCAGCGGCGCCGATCACCTCGTTGGCCGGAGCCGAGATGCCCGGGCTTGCCGCCGCCTTGGCCCCGCTGGCACCGATGGTGACCACCCCGGTGCGTTGGGCCACGGTGGCGTTGGTGGGAGTGCCGAGGGTCACGGTGAAGCTTCTGGCCGGGGCCGATCCGGTCCGGGCCAGGATGGGCACGGTGATGTTCTGGGCCGTCTCGCCGGGCGGGAAGGTGAGCGTCCCGCTGGTCGAGGTGTAGTCGGTGCCAGCCACCGCCGAGCCGTTGTGGGTGCTGTAGGGAACGGTGACGGCCACACTGGTGGAGGCGCCGGAAGGGCCGCCCAGCACGACCGGGACCTCGATGGTGCCGGCGCTGTTGTCGACCACCGCGCCGAGGACGGACAGCCCCGGCGTCGATGCGGCCGGTGCGTCACCGGTGATGTCGATCTGGGTGCTGGCCCGCACGATGGAGGAGTCCGAGCTGTTGCCGCTGAGGTTGAGGGTGAACTCCTGGAAGCCCAGGCCGAGGCTGTTCCCACAGTTGAGCAGCGGCACCCGGACGACCTCGGTGGTGACGCCCGGCTCGAAGGTGAGCGAGCCGGAATAGCCGACGTAGCCGTAGCCGGTGCCGTTGCAGAAACTGTTCGAGCTGCTGGTGCCGTTGGCGGTGGTGTAGTTGACCGTCACCGGGTTGACCCCGGGAGCGTTGAGGGTCACGGGCAGGTCGACGTAGCCGTCAGCGGCGCCGATCACCTCGTTGGCCGGAGCCGAGATGCCCGGGCTTGCCGCCGCCTTGGCCCCGCTGGCTCCGATGGTGACCACCCCGGTGCGTTGGGCCACGGTGGCGTTGGTGGGAGTGCCGAGGGTCACGGTGAAGCTTCTGGCCGGAGCCGATCCGCTCCGGGCCAGGATGGGCACGGTGATGTTCTGGGCCGTCTCGCCGGGCGGGAAGGTGAGCGTCCCGCTGGTCGAGGTGTAGTCGGTGCCAGCCACCGCCGAGCCGTTGTGGGTGCTGTAGGGAACGGTGACGGCCACACTGGTGGAGGCGCCGGAAGGGCCGCCCAGCACGACCGGGACCTCGATGGTGCCGGCGCTGTTGTCGACCACCGCGCCGAGGACGGACAGCCCCGGCGTCGATGCGGCCGGTGCGTCACCGGTGATGTCGATCTGGGTGCTGGCCCGCACGATGGAGGAGTCCGAGCTGTTGCCGCTGAGGTTGAGGGTGAACTCCTGGAAGCCCAGGCCGAGGCTGTTCCCACAGTTGAGCAGCGGCACCGTGACTGGCTGGCTGGTCGTACCCGGTGCGAAGGTGAGTGTGCCGGACTGGCCCACGTAGCCGTAGTCGGTGCCGTTGCAGAAACTGTTCGAGCTGGTCGTCCCGTTGGCGGTGGTGTAGTTGACCGTCACCGGGTTGACCCCGGGAGCGTTGAGGGTCACGTTGAGCTGAACCGAGCCGTCAGCGGCGCCCACCACTAGGTTCGCCGGAGCCGAGATCCCTGGTGCGGCGACAGGGCTGGTCGCGGGACCCGCAGATGCCGCGGCGGCCAGCGACGTAGGCGCCAACCCAACGGTCGCGGCGCCGGTAAGCGCCATGGTCATAATGGTCAGCACACCGACCGTCAGCCACTGCCTGCGAAACGATCTCATCGTCTTTCTCCCGTCGTTAGTGGTCCCGCCTCGTTGACAGGCGCCGCGATCCCAGCCTGAGCCCGTACCTGGCTTGCGAGAAGGGGCCGGTGGCGTCCCATCGGTCGCGTCAGCCCGGGCCGATGGAAAGGCTGATGTAAAGGCTCCGAGGTTCACGCCGTCCCCTTGTCCCGGACGCTCACCCGCCAGGCGAGACGTCGATTGCATACCCCCCAACGGGGATTTCACCGAGACCGTACACGACTCGGTTGGACCTTGCTCGGGCCGCAGCCCGTTTCGAATCTGGTATTTCCTCTGGTTCTTCATGACTCCTCCTGGGAGTTGGGCGCTCCGGGCATCGGTTGCTCGGGGGTGACACTCACCCTGCGCCCCGGCCCTGACTGTTCGCTGACCGTTCGCTGAAGGGGGGCGGCGGTCGCCGAAGAGACGCCATAAGCCCAGGTGAAGAGAGGCGGGTGGGATGCAGTGGGCCTTCCGACCGGCCCTGTGGCAGGGTGCCAGGTGATGCACTACCGGATTCTCGGACCGTTGGAGGTTCTCGACGATGAGGGGCGGCCGATCGCCTTCGGCGGACGTACTCGAACGTGTTCTGCTTGCCGTCCTGTTGCTCGAGGCAAACCGGGTGGTGTCTTGCGACCGACTCGTCGACGCCGTGTGGGGAGATCATCCCCCTGAGACAGCCACCAACAGCCTTCAGGTCCGCATCTCCAAACTGAGAAGGACATTGGGTGCTTCCCCGGGAACCGGTAACCCGCTCCACACCCAGGCACCGGGCTACGTCCTTCGGACGTCCAGGGATGAGCTCGACTCCCAGCGCTTCGAGGAACTGGCCACTGAGTCGAATCCTGACGAGGGACCGGCCACGATGTCGGACCGGTTGGCCGAGGCCCTGGCTCTGTGGCGTGGCCCAGTGCTCGACGGAATCGAAGTCGATGGCCCGGGCGGAGCGATGTCGTCCGCCTCGAGGAACTGCGGGTCACGGTCCTCGGGCGTCGCATCGAGGCCGATCTGGCCCTGGGTCGCCACGCCGAGTTGGTCGGTGAACTCGAAGCACTGGTCCGCACCTATCCTCTGCGCGAGCAGCTGCACGGCCAGCTCATGCTGGCCCTTTACCGATCGGGACGTCAGGCTGACGCCCTTGGCGTCTACCGCCGCACCCGTCAATTCCTGGCCGAAGAGATCGGCGTCGACCCCAGCCCCGCGCTCCAGGAACTCGAGCTGGCTATCTTGAAACAGGTCCCTGAGTTGGCGCTGCCCTCTGAACGAGGCACAACGACAGCCGTTCTGGGCCATCCTCCGGGCACGCCGACGGTTTCGTTGCGTCACGCTTCCAGCCGTGCTCCGGCCCAAGCGGAGCCGTGACGCTCCTCTTCACCGATATCGAGGGTTCGACCCGAGCGTGGGAGCATCACCCCGCCGAAATGGGTGTGGCCCTGGCTCGGCACGAAGTCCTGGTACGAGGAGCCATCGAGGGCGCTGGCGGCTACGTCTTCAAGACGGTGGGCGACGCATTCTGTGCCGCCTTCACCACCCCGGCGAGTGCACTGGCGGCTGCGGCCGATGCACAACTCGCCCTCTCGGCCGAGCCGTGGCCCGACGTCACGCCGATCCGGGTCCGCATGGCGCTTCACTCCGGCGTCTGTGAGGAACGGGAGGATGACTATTTCGGACCGGTCGTCAACCGCGTCGCCCGTCTGGGGTCCGCCGCGCACGGCGGCCAAACGCTGCTCTCGAGCTCCACGGTCGAACTGCTGGGAGGTGCGTTACCGGCCGGCACGACGTTGACCGATCTCGGCGAGCATCGCTTGAAGGACCTCGAGCGTCCGATGCACGCATTTCAGCTGAACGTCGACGGCCTCTCGACTGCATTTCCGGCCCTCCGATCTCTCAACAGCCCCCGGCTCCACAACAATCTCCCAGTTCAACCGTCGAGCTTCGTCGGTCGCCAGAGCGAACTCGCCCAGCTTCGTATCTTGCTGGGCGACACGCGACTGGTCACGCTGACGGGCGCCGGGGGGGCGGGCAAGACGCGGTTGGCATTGCAGGTTGCGGCGAATATGCTCGACGGCTCGGGGGATGGCGTCTGGCTGGTGGATCTGGCGCCACTCGACGGTGACGATCTGGTTCCCCTGGCCGTGGCCAGTGTCCTCGGCGTGTCGCCAGATCCGAACCGCCCGATGGCGTCCTCCCTGAGCGACGCGTTGGCCGACCGCTCACTTCTCCTGCTTCTCGACAACTGTGAGCACCTGATCCACGCCGTGGCGCGGTTGACCCAGCAGCTCCTCGAGACGTGCCCCGGCGTGTCGGTGTTGGCGACCAGCCGGGAGCCGTTGGGCGTCCCAGGAGAACACGTCTTCCGGATCCCCTCCCTCGCCACTCCGAATGACGACGACGACGCCGATGCCGTTCGCAACTGTGAGGCCGTGCAGCTCTTCGTCGAGCGCGCCACTCTGCGCGGGGTCTCGCTCCGTTGGGATGCAGGGACTGCCTCTGCTGTGGGGCATATTTGCCGTCGCCTCGACGGGATCCCCTTCGCCCTCGAGCTGGGCGCCGCCTGCCTGAGACTCATGTCGCTCCCCGAACTGGAGGGACGGCTGGATCAGCGCTTCGCCCTCCTCACCGGGGGCTCCCGGACGGCACTGCCCAGACAGCAGACATTGTTGGCCATGGTGACCTGGTCCTGGGATCTGCTCAGCGCCAGTGAGCGTGACATGCTGGCCAGCCTGTCGGTGTTCGCCGGCGGATTCGACTTCGCGGCCGTCGAAGAGATCATCGGCGTCGGGGGTATGCAGGCCGGCGAATTCATGGAGCCGCTTGCCGCGCTGGTGGACAAGAGCCTGGTGCAGCTGGACGAATCCGGTGGCGGGCAAACCCGGTACCGGCTGCTCGAAACCGTCCGACATTTTGCTTCCCGCCAACTCGAAGAGCTTGATGACAAGTCGCCCGAAGTGGTTCGCGTGGCCCATCGAGATCACTATCTGGCGCTCGCCGAAGCCGCCGCTCCACACCTCGTGGCCTACGACCAGGCGGCATGGCTCGACCGTCTCGACTGTGAGTTCGACAATCTTTGCGCCGCAATCGCTTTCAGTCTCAAGCAATCAGATTTGGGGCCAGCCCTGCGCCTGGCCACGTCGTTGCGCATGTTCTGGAGAGCGCGCGGACATGCCCTCGAAGGGCTCGAAGCCCTCCGGGAGGTGCTCTCGGCATCGTCCGCCGACGGGACCACACTCGCTCGTGCCCGGGCGCTGGCCGCGGCGGCCTTTCTGCTCCGGCAGATTGGTGGCTATGAGACGGCCGAGGCGTACGTCGCCGAGGCGCTCGAGATCGCGCAGCCCTCCGGAGAGCATTCGCTCACCGCGGATCTCTTGGACACTCGCGCCTTCATCATGCTGCGCCAAGGAAGACCGGCGGAGGGTTTGCCCTACATCTCGTCGGGTCTTGACCTCGCTCGCCAGGCGGAAGAGCCCCACCTCATCGCCCGCCTTCTGGCTACCCGGTCGTTCGCGTCAGATATTCTTGGCGAGGAGAGGGATGCGAGCCGAGACGCGGCGGAATCCGTAACGTTGTATCGACAGGCTGGAGACCAGCGCCAGGTGGGATCGATGCTGGGCAACCTCGGGTACATCGAGTTGTCGACGGGGGAGGTCGAAGGCGCCCGGAACCATTTGGACGAAGCGCTTGAGATCGCTCGCCTGTTGAACGATCGCTACGGAGTGGTCTACCACACCTTCAACCTCGGGTTGGCGGAGTACCTCGGGGGCTTCCTCGGAGAAGCTGAGACGCTGTTCGCGGAATCGTTCGAATTGGCCTGCCGTTTCGGCATGAGGGCGAACATGGGGTACGCCTTGATCGGTTTGGCGATGACGGCCGGTCTCAACGACGAATTGATCCGATCAGCGAGACTCCACGGCGCGGCCGCCGAAGTGCACTCCGTGATCGGCGAAATCGTCGAACGGTTGGAGGCGGGACTACGCGAGCAGCACCAAGACCGGCTCCGCTCCGTTATGGGCACCGAGGCTTATGAGGCCGAGTATCTCGCCGGCCGGAATCTCGCGCCCGCGGAGGTCTCCCTCTTGGCCGTCGCCGGTCGAGCCTGAAACGTTGACCGCACCGAGCTGCTTCGTGTCGAGACGCCTGCCACCTCGATGCCGAATCACAATCGGGTCGAAGGAATCCCGGACTGCGCCGTGTTAGCATCCGTGAGGTGGAGGTGGGGCTGACAGCACCAGTCAAGCTGGTCGTATGGGACCTCGACGAATCCCTGTGGTCGGGCACGCTCAGCGAAGGACCGGTCGTGCTCGAGCAGTCACGGATCGACCTGGTCCGAACGTTGAACCGCCGGGGGATCGTGAATTCGATCTGCTCGAAGAACGAGATGGCCGCGGTGCGACAGCGCTTGGAGGGTGCCGGGCTGTGGGACGAGTTCGTGTTCCCCAGCGTCGACTGGTCGCCCAAAGGGGCCCGGGTGGCCCGGATCATCGAGGATGCCCAGTTGCGGGCTCCGGACGTCCTCTTCATCGACGACCTGGCGCTCAACCGCGAGGAGGCCCGCCACTTTGCTCCGGGGATCCAGACGGCCGATGTCGACATCATCGACGACCTGCTGGCCCAGCCCGAGCTGGTCGGCAAGGACGATAGCGGGCTGTCCCGGTTGCGCCAGTATCGGATGCTGGAGCGCAAGCTGGCCGACCGGCGGACGACGCCGGACTCCAACGAGTCGTTTCTCCGGTCCTGCGACATCCGGGTCACCATCGGCGACGACGTCATGGGAGAGGCGGACAGGCTGTTCGAGCTGGTGAACCGGACCAACCAGCTCAACTTCACCAAACAGCGGCCGTCGAGGGGTGAGTTCGACTCGATGCTGGCCGACCCCGACCGTGAGTCGCGGTACGTCGAGGTGCGCGACCGGTACGGCGACTACGGGATCTGCGGGTTCTTCTCGCGTTCACCCGATCAGGGCGCGCTCACCCACTTCCTGTTCTCCTGCCGGGTGCTCAACATGGGCGTCGAGCAGTGGGTCTACGACCACCTCGGCCGACCGGAGCTTCACGTGGTCGGAGAGGTCGCCTCGTCGCTGGACGCCACCGTCGACTGGATCACCCTGGAGGCCGGGGCCGACGACGTGGTGGCGCCGGCGAGAGGGTCGGACGGGATGCTGTCGGGTCACCGGGTCCTGATCGTCGGCGGCTGCGACCTGTTGGCCACGGCCCAGTTCCTCGGTGGGGACATCGCCACCGACTTCCACCGGACGAGCGCCACGGGTGCGAATGTCCACGCCGAGCACACGGAGATCCTGCGCCAGTCGTTGGCCGGGCTGACGCCTGCTCAGGACGCGGTGGTCGATCGCCTCCCGTTTCTCGACCGGAGAGCCTTTGCTCCACCGTCTGTGGTGGCGCCGGAGTACGACGTCCTCGTATACAGCCTCCTCGCCGACTACAGCCAGGGAATGTACCGGCACTTGGCGTCCGGGCTCGTCGCCCCGTGGTGCCAGTACAGCCGGGTGGTCACCGACCCTCACAACTGGCCCGGCCTCGAGTCCGACTTCGGCCACGGCGGCATCGATCGGGCGTTCCTCGAGTGGTTCGCCACCGAGTTCGAGTACCTGGGCTACCTGCCCGTGGAACAGTTCCAGGAGAACCTCCGCCTGCTGGCCCGGTCCATCCCGGCACATTCGCAGCTCATCCTGCTCAACGGGGCTGAAGTTCCGGTTGACAACCCGAAGGAGCCCGATCGCCACCTCCGTCACATCGAGATGAACACCGCCCTGGACGACGTCGTCAGCTCCCTGCGGAACACCACCGTCTGCGACATGCGGCGGCTGGTCACTTCCGAGGACGACCTGGTCGGCAACATCCGGCACTACCGCCGGAGCTGCTACCTGCGGATGGCCGAGGAGATCCGTGCCGCCGGGGCTCCCGGCCTCAAGATCCGACGCGACTCCGGTGTACGGCGAGGGATCGTGCGGGTCCGCCGGCTGGTCGGACCGCTGCGGGCGCAACTGCGCCAGCGGTGGGGACGCTCGGCCCCGGTGCCACCCCGCGCCACTGACGAACATCCGCCAGTCCGCTCCCCGGACGGGGTCAGCCGGTGATGCGGACCAGGAGCTGCTGGCCCACCGCGTTGTAGGCGAGGTACTCGAACGAGCGGCCGGTGCGGTTGACGAACTCCATGAAGGCCCGGTGCTCGTGCTGCTCCCACCCCGGGTAGTTGAAGTACTCGTCGAAGAGAATCACCGTGCCCGGGATGCAACGGTCTCCGGCCTGGTCGAAGACCGTCTTCGTGGACAGGTACAGATCGGCGTCCAAGTGGACGAAGGCGAAGGGCTCGGGGTGGGCGGCGAGAAAGCCGGGCAGGGTGTCCTCGAACCAGCCGACGTGGAGTTCCGCTCCTCCAACCTCCGGAAGGCGTCGCTGCGCGAACGAACCCTTGCGTTGGTCCGACAACCAGTCCTCGGGCAGCCCCTCGAACGAGTCGAACCCGTGGGCGGGCAGCCGTCGGGCGGCGATCTCACGGAGGGTGAATCCGCCGGCCACGCCGAACTCGGCGACGAGGCCTTCGTCGGGGGCCTCGTCGATCGCCCGTCGGAGGATGCCGAGCTTCGGACCCACCTCGTGAACGCGGCGGGAGTGTCGACGCCGGCGGGGATCGCCCATGGCCTCGGCGGTGGAGAGGCACTCGTTGGCGAACCGGGCGGTGCTCACCAGGGCCTGCCGTTGGCGCTCCCGGCTGATGTCGTGGAGGCCGAGCTGTCCGGACTGGAGGCTCCAGACCAGCTCCGCCGCTCGGGTGCGGAGGGTGGTCGTCAGTTTGTCGAGCTCGCCGGTTCGCACGGGGGGAGGTTACACCGCAGCCCGCAGCCGCCGTAGTGGAACTTGTCCATTCGGAAGGAGATCCGGGGCAGGTCGAGGTGTTCGTCGTCGTTGCGCTCTGGCGGTAGCGCCGTGGCTACGTCCCCATCGATCGACACGGCCGGACCAACACCCCGCAAGTCAGCGCGGTCGGCGACGTGTCGGGAACCTCGGTAGGCCTTCATGCAGGGCTGGAATGTGGCCCTTGCGATCTCACTGCCCTTCCCCTGTGGCGGAACCGAGCTTGTACTACCCTGGCCCAATGACCTGCTTCACGATGGTGCGTCGTGTCCGCGGAACGGACACGGTGGGGGTGGCATCACCTCGGTAGCCGTTGGGCTGCGCAAATCGTTGCGGATGCCCGGATTCGCCCGGGTGATCTCGTCCTCGATATCGGCGCGGGCAACGGTGCGCTGACTGGGCCGCTCCTGAAGGGCGGCGCCCGAGTTATTGCTGTCGAGCTCCACGCTCAACGGGCAGCCAACCTGAGAAGAAGGTTCGCTGGTCGCCCCGTCACCGTCGTCAGGGCTGACGCCATCGATCTCCGCCTGCCCAAGCGGCCGTTCCGGGTGGTCGCAAACCCACCATTCGCCATCGCCACGGCGATCGTCCGCCGACTCGTCGCACCGGGGAGCCGACTGGTTCGGGCCGACCTCGTTGTCCCTTGGCACACCGCCGATCGATGGACGACGGGTAGAGCGCCGGGTATGGGAAGGTGGTCGCAAGAGTTCACGACCAGAATGGGACGACCACTCCCACGCTCGGCACTTTCCCCGCCGGCTCGGAACGGAATTGCGCTCCTCGTCATCGAGAGGCGGCCGGGTCGGCCGTATGCGGCTCGATAGCCGGCCGGCCGGCTCGTCGCCTATGGGTCAACTGCGACGCGCTCGTTCTACGAGCAGTACCCGGGCTAGCGTCAACCCATGCAGTCGTCACCGCTCGATCTCCTGGGCTCATCGGAGCTGGACGAGCAACTGGCGGCCGTGAGCGATCGGCTCGTCGCCACCTGCACGGTCGGCGCACCGGAACTGGCGACCCCGTGTCTTCGAGTGGTGGCTGCGGGTGGGAAACGGCTTCGCCCTGCGCTGACCATTGCCGTGGCCGGTGTCGGGCACGTATTCGATCCCCGGGTCATCGCGGCGGCGGTAGCTGTCGAGTTGGTCCAGGTGGGTTCGTTGGTTCACGACGACATCTTCGACGAGGCGCAGACTCGGCGGGGGACGCCGACCATCAATGCGGTCGAAGGGCAGAGCCAGGCCATTCTGGCCGGGACCTTCCTGATGGCCCGGGCGGCCGCCGAAGCCGTGGAAGCGGGCCAGCAGGTGGCCTCCGACGTCGCTCGCACGGTGGCCCGACTCTGCATCGGGCAGACCACCGAGACCGAGCATCTGTTCGATGTCGGACAGGAGATCAACCGGTACCTCTTCACCATCGAGGCGAAGACCGCGGCCCTCTTCGCCTGCTCGTGTCGAGTGGGCGCGCTTGCTGCAGATTGTCCGGAGGAGCACGTCAAGAGCTTCGGCGAGTTCGGAAGAAACTTCGGTATGGCGTTCCAGCTCATTGATGACGTGCTCGATTTGATCGGTGATCCCGACCGATTGGGCAAGCCAGTAGGCACCGACATCAGAAATGGTGTCCTCACCATGCCGGCTCTGCTGGAGTTGGCCGAGCGCCATGGAGGCGACCTCCGTGCCCTCTTGCTCCGACGACAACATCACGATCTGGAGCAAGCCTCAAGGATGATCATCGACTCCGGTCGTATCGACGAGGTCATCGAGTTTGCCCGCCAGTACGCCGGAGCTGCTGCCGTAGCCATTGACGATGTGCCGGGGGCGAGGACCTTGTCCAGGTTCCCGTCCTCCTATGTCGACTGGGCCCTCGAGCAGTTCGTTGCCGCCTGAGGGGCTGAGGTGGGCCAGGGATCGGTCTCTCGCACAATCGACGGGCGCCTTGTAATTGTGGTCGAAGCAATACCGAAGACCAACCCAAAAAATGAGGGGCGTTGCAGCCCCGGTCGAACGCCTCGGGGAGTCTCTAGGTGAAGAGAACTGAGATGCTCTCCCGCTGGGCGATTCTACGGATTGCCTCACCGAATAGGCCAGCGACGGAAACGACCTCGACCTTTTGCGAGAACTCGACAGGCTGCGTCTCGACACTGTCGGTCATGAAGAGCTTCTCGATCGGACTGGCGTCGAGACGGTCGACTGCGGGACCGGCGAGTAGCCCATGAGTAACGGCAGCGTAGACCGAGGTGGCGCCACGCTCGATGAGCACTCGAGCGGCTTCGGAGAGGGTGCCGCCTGAGATGGTGAAGTCATCGACGATCAGCGCGGTGCGACCTTCGACCGACCCGATGAGCTCGACAACCTCGGCAGACTCCGAGTGATCGACTCGGCGCTTGTCCGCGATGGCGAGGGGAGCGCTCAGTCGTTCAGACCACTGTCGGGCCTTCTTGGCGAACCCGGCATCAGGTGCGACGACGACGAGATTTGAAAGTCCCTTCGCTGCTATAGCGTCGCATAGCACGGGCATGCCATAAAGGTCGTCGACGGGAACTTTGAAGAAACCCTGCACCTGAGGAGCATGGAGATCAAGGGTGACGACGCGGTCCACACCGGCCGCTTCGATGGCGTCTGCGCAGACCCGAGCTCGAATTGACACCCTCGGCTCGTCTTTCTTGTCCCCCTTGGCGTAACTGAAATAGGGAATGACGGCGGTAACCGACGCAGCACTCGCCCGCCTCAGCGCGTCGATCCAGAACGACAATTCCATGAAATTGTCGTTGGCCGGGAAGCCGGTTCCCTGGATCAGGAAGACATCCCGGCCCCGAACATTCTCGAGGACCCGGACGAACAGGTTTCCCTCGGAAAATCGTAGCGTTTCGCTCGCACCCAGCTCGCACTCGAGGTAGTCCGCGATGGCTCCCCCGAGCTGGCGGCTCGCAGACCCAGCCAAAAGGACGAAGTCGTCGGACACAATTCAAAGGTACCCCGAATGGCGTGAAGGCGCCGAGGCCTGGGGCTCGGCCGATGCCTGGGACTAGGCGGAGACCTTCGCATCGGTGAAGCTAAATCGGCGGAGTGATATCGCGGCGAAGGCGAGGCTCATCCCGATCAGCACCAGGGAGGGAAGGACGATGGCCGAGAGGCTGTGACCACTGAGAATCACCGAGCCAAATCCGCGCATCACCCAGTAGGTCGGGGTCGCGGGCGCTACGGCGTGAGCCCAACCGGGGAGTACCTCCAGTGGGACGAGGGCCCCTCCGAGCGCGCCGAACAGGACAAGGCCGCCGAAGGCCAAGGCACTGACCTGTTGGACGGTGTGGCAGACCGACGTGATCATGATGCCCAAGCTCACGAGACAGATCGCGAAGGCGACGACAAGTGGAATCAGTGCGGTGAGCGGTCCGCGACTGTGCAGGTGAAAGAGGGGGATGCCGATAGCAAAGATGACGAGAAACTGCGATATCGATATGGCCAGGAAGGGCAGCGCCTTGCCGGTAATGATCTCGACCGATGTGGCGTCGCTGGACCGGAGGCGGTCCCAAGTGTTCCAGCCGTGTTCGACGAAAAACGCGAAGCTGGTCATCCCCACGATGTAGAAGCCATTGATGACGGCTTCGCCGGGCACCACCTGTTCGGCGCCATTGGCCCGTGGGAAGCCGTGGGTGGTCAGCGCCAGCGCGAACATGGGCTTGAGGAAGCCAATGAGAAGAAGTGGAAAGACGACGAGAATCATGATGGGCAATGGGTCGCGAGACAGCAGCCGGAGCTGGTGGACGAGAATCGCACCTGTCCGTCTATGCGACATCCGCCACCACTTCGATCGGGCTTGTGCTCGAGCCGTCGGTAAGGTGCAGGAAGGCCGACTCGAGGCTGGGTTCCGAGACTGTCAGACCGCAGAGCTCGACGGCGCGATTGTCAAGGTCCGAGAGGATCGCCGAGGTGACACCTGCGGTGTCATGTGTCTCGATCCTTACGGATGATCCGCTGGTGGTGACGGTATTGCTCGGAAGGAGCCGGGCGATGTCAGGGGCGGATCCGGCGAAGACCAGCTCCACTGTGCCGACAGCGTGCTGACCAACGACCTCGTTGATAGATCCTCGAGCAAGGACACGTCCTCGTTCGAGGATCACGACGGAAGCCTCCAGCTCGGCCACCTCGGGGAAGTAGTGGGTGGAGTAGACCACCGCGGCACCGTCTCGAGCGAGGTCACGCACCACACCCAGAAGCTGGGATCGGGTCTGGACGTCGGCTCCCACTGTGGGCTCGTCGAGCAGTACGAGCGATGGCCGCCCGACCAAGGCGATCGCCGTGTGCAAACGCCGCCGTTCGCCGCCGGATAAGTGTTGTGCCCGACGATCGAGTAGCTCGGTAAGGCCGAGCAGTTCGGCGAGTTGCGTCGATTGCGATTCGTGCTTCGTTGCGGCCCATCCCGGCCAGACCCGTGAACAGCCGCAGGTTGTCCCGGCATGAAAGCGTCGGATAGACACCGGTCTCCTGGGGAGCGAGGCCGAGGTGGGCCTGAGCCCGACGCGGATCGGCAGTCGCATCGATTCCCCCGATGACGACGCTCCCGGAGTCCGCGCTCAGCAACCCGGCCACGATCGAGACGAGTGTTGTCTTGCCGGCCCCGTTTCGGCCCAGTAGCGCTGAGATCTCGCCCTGCGCCACCTCCAGGTCCACCGAGTCCAGTGCCTGGCGAGGACCGTAGGCCTTCGAGAGCCCTGTGACGTCGAGCATGTGGCCCTTTCGAAACGAGACGGTATCCTAGATACGATGATGTATCTAGGATACAATGACGGTTCAGAAAGTCAACCGTGGACGAGGTGCGCCGTGACGGTCGAGAAATGGACACCCGAGCGCAGGATGGAGCGCACCCGCGCTGCACTCATCGCGTCAGCGCGGCACGTCTTCGCCACTCGTGGCTTCGAAGGCGCGTCGCTCGACGAGATCGCGGACGCGGCGGGATACACGCGTGGGGCGATCTACCGGCATTTTGCGAACAAAGAGGACCTCTTCTTCGCGGTTTCCGATGCCACCAACACTGAGGTGCTCGATGTCTTCGCCGAGGAACTCGACCTAGAGGCGGACTCCACCCTCGATGACAACCGACTGGCCGCAGCAACGTGGATGAAGGCGCTCGCCGGGAACAATGAAATTTGGGCACTCAACCTCGAGTTCAGCCTGTACCAGTATCGTAACCCGGCCGTACAGGAACGCTCGGCCGATCAGCGTCGACAGAACCGGGCGACGGTCGTTTCGTTCATGGAGCACTATTGGGCCGAGCAAGGCATTACCTCCAAGGTCCCGGTAGAAACCATTGCCGCGATCCTGCTCAACGCCTCGGACGGGTTCGTGCAAGCAGCCCGAGTTGATGCCGACACCGAGGATCTCTTCGCCACCTTCCTTGACCTCTTCATCCCAGCGGTCATGGATGACCCGCACACCCGCGACGACTGAGAGACGGACCGAGGGAGTTGCATCGAATCCCGACTTGATCAACTTGCCCGGAGAGTCTGGTGGTCACGGCCGCCCAAGGCCAGTGGCGAGCAACTGAACGAGGTCGGGGGGCCCAACGGCAAGCCACCGCACTTCCTCGGCGGTGTGGCTGCGGGTGAGGATGGCCGCGGCCTGCTCGGCCGGACCGAGCTCGACCGGACCGAGGGCCCAGGGGCCGTCCATGCTCGTTGGGATCCCCGGCTCCATCCGAGCGATGGCGGCCACCACCTCGACCCCGGGGATGAGGAACTGGCGGTCAGCGAGCGACGAGAGATCAAGGGCGCGCCGGATCTGAGAGTGGTGGATCCAGCGCTCGAGGTACTCCCGGGCAATGGCGTGCCAGAACGGAGAGCTCTCATCTGGGCGAGCCCCGAAGAGGCCCACCGGCTCACCCGGAGCTCGAGGATCGACCCGCTCGTAGTACTCCGCCGTCCATTCACCGGCAAGGCGGAGAAGCTCGATGAGCAGGTCGGTACTCAGGTACCTGGCGGCAGCGACCCATCGGTCATTGAACGTGTTGAGCAGGGTGCGGAAGTTGGCATCGGGAAGTTCCGGGCGGAGCAGGAAGAGCCCCTGCTCCGCTCCATCGCGCTGACGGCTCAGCAACGACAGATCATCACCCAGGATGTGTGTTGCCACTCCTTTAAGGGTGTACTCGGGGCATTCTGTCGGACGGTCCCAGTCCCCTGGGCTCAGCCCGTCCAGCAGGCCGAGCAGAGTGGACCTCTCTGGACGGTAGACCTCCAGAATCACCCGGATGGAAGAGCCATCGAGCATGGTTCCCTTCTTACAACTCCGAGGACCGATCAACCATCAGGAGAGCATGATAAATCGGGGATGCCGTCACGGAAAAGAGCGGACTTGGAGGAGTCCGGTGGCTTTGGAGCTGACAGTGTCAAACGAGGAACCGGAGGAAGCCGCAAGGCGTTCGGCTTCGGAGTGTCAGTGCCAAGATGGAGAGCGTGGCACGTGTCGATCACCTTCCGACCCCAGCCGAGATCGAGTCGTGGCCAGACTTCACCCCAGATGACCCCATGCGGCTGCTGGTGAGCGCCTGTTTGCAGGGCGTGCCCTGCGGCGTGGATGGCACTTCTTACGGTGCGCCCTTCCCGCCTACCCAGCGGTTGTTGGGGCTGCCCAACATCCGCGTCGTGGCCTTCTGTCCCGAAGACGTCGCTTTCGGGACCCCCAGGGAGACGCCCGACATCCACGGAGGGACCGGCTGGGACGTCCTCGACGGAAAGGCACGGGTACTGAGCGACTCAGGCCGTGACTGGACCGAACCGATGATTGAAGCGGCGCGGGCCATGTTGACCTTGGCCCAAAACAATCAGGTTCATCTGGCGCTCCTCACCGACATCAGCGCCGCTTGCGGTTCACAAGTGATCTATCGAGGTGCCCGCTCCGAGGGAGTGCACCAGGCTGGTCAGGGCGTGTGTGCCGCCCTGTTGATCCGGCATGGATTCAAGGTGGTCAGCCACCGCGATCACCGGAGCCTCGGTCGGGTGATACACAAGCTCGATCCCAGCGTCGAGCCCGATGCCACCGCCCACGACCACCACGAGACCGACTGGTACGCCGATCACCTCGGGCCGCCAACCGGATATTCGTAGCATTCGGGCGGCGATCACGTTGTGTTCATCGACGCGAGACGAGCGGAGCCCCGTCGTCCTGCAGGCTTTCGATTGGCCCATCGACAGGTTGTTCCGGAAGATCCTGGTCCGCATCGACCTCGACGCCAAGGGTGGGCACGATCCGGTCGAGCCAACGAGGCATGTACCAATTGGCTCGTCCGAGCAATTCCATCACTGATGGAACCAGAACCAGACGCACCAGGCTGGCATCGATGAGAATGGATGCAGCAAGGCCCAGGCCGAAGACCTTCAGGACCCGGAGCGGGTCACCGATCACGAAGGAGCCGAAGACACAGATCATGATCGCCGCCGCCGCCGTGATGACCCTCGCCGTCTTGGCCAGCCCGTCGGCTACGGACACGGAGTTGTCCCCGGTGCGTCGCCACTCCTCCCGGATGCGACTCAACAGGAAGACCTCGTAGTCCATCGAGAGGCCGAAGAGGATGGTGAACATCATCAGAGGTATCCACGGATCGATGGGGCCAGTGCGTCCGATGCCCACGATGGACCCGCCCCAGCCCCATTGGAAGACGGCCACGATCACCCCGTACGCGGCGCCGACGGACAGGAGGTTCATGATCGCCGCCTTGATCGGGATGACCACCGAACGGAACACCGCCATCAGCAACAAGAAGGCAAGCACGATGACCGCACCTATGACCCAGTACAGGCGACCGGCGAGATAGTTGGCCGAGTCGACGCTGGCCGCCGTCTCGCCGCCGACCAGCACCTTCAGCCCGCTGCGGCCTGTGGCGTCGGGGATCACAGTTGATCGAAGTCGGGTTACCAGCCCAGAGGTCTGGGCGGCCTCGGGAGCAGTGGTCGGATAGGCGACGATGACGGCCGCGCTTCGATCAGCATTGACCTCGACCGGCGCCGCGAAGGCGATGCCCGGGGTGGCCCGCAATACCGAATCGACCTTGTCCATGGTGTCGATGTCGGCGGCGGCCGGTAGTGATGCAGCAACGATCAGCGGTCCGTTGAACCCGGGTCCGAAACCCTCCGACAGCAGGTCGAACGCCTGGCGGGTCGTCAGCGACGTCGGGTCGTTGCTGGCATCGGTGAAGGCCAGACGCATGGAGAACAGGGGGATGGCCAGGGTCACCAGTACCATCAGCGCGACGATTCCCGACAACCAGGCTCGACGTTGGATCATCCGGCTCCAGCGGTACCAGAAGCTGTCCGTTGCCGGTGTGGCCCCGGACTGGAGAAGCCTCGGGACGTGCAGCCGGTCGATGGAGCGTCCGGCAAATCCCAGCATGGCCGGAAGCAGCGTGAGTGCCGCGGCCATGACCAAAAGGACGGCGGCAATGGTTCCGACCGCGAGTCCCTGGAGGAACGGCAGCTGGAGAAGGAGCAGCCCCAGCAAGGAGATGACCACCGTGGTACCTGCGAACAGCACCGCCCGACCCGAGGTGGCCAGAGAGGTAACCACTGCCTGGCGCGGGCTACGGCCCTCGAACAACCCCTGGCGGTACCGGGTGACGATGAACAGGGCGTAGTCGATGCCGACCCCCAACCCGATCATGGCCAGCAGCTCGGGGGCGAACACCGGGATGTTCAACAAATGGCTGAGGAGGTCCTCCAGGGCGAAGCCGACGGCGATCCCGAAGAGCGCCGTCAGGATGGGGAGGCCCATGGCTACCACCGAGCCGAAGGCGATCAGCATGATGAGCATCGCCGCCACGATCCCGGCCCCTTCGCTCGGCCCCGGAGCGGCGGTGATCACGTCTCCGATGGGACCGCCACCCAGCGCGATCCGGTAGCCCGGTCGGTCGAACGACTCGGCCACGTCGATGACCTTGGTCACCGCGGCGTTCGGGATCGTCGATGCATCCTGGTTGAACTGGACCACCGCGAAGGCGATGCGCTGGCTCGGAGCGATCTGGTGCCCGGACGGGTCGAACGGGCTCTGGACGCCCGACACGTGGGGCAAGGTCGAGAGCTTCGCCACCAGGGCATCGGTGGTTGTGTGGTTGTCCGGTGAGCGGATCGAGTCTCCGGTGGCGATGACCACGTCAGCGCTCGTCCCCGCCGCCTGGGGGAAGCGGGCGGCGAGGAGGTTCTGCACCTGCTGGGAGGCCGAGTTGCCCGAACCGAACGAGTCCTGGAACCGACTGCCCATCGACTGGGCCACTACGGTGATCATGATGATGGCAACGATCCAGATGAGCAGCACCCGGCGCCGATGATCGAAGCACCAGCCGGCAAGCCGGCCCAGCACCGTGCCTTCGGAGGTGTGGGCGCCGTCGTCTCCGGCTGCAGGTCTATAATTCATCACTGATGAGTTGTAACACACTTTCGGGTCGAAATGGAAGACGACATGTACGGCCGTCGGCGGGATGATGGCCGGTCGTGGTCGACGGCCCGGTCATGCAGACACCCGGGCCGAAATCGTGGCCTCCGCCCGCGCCATCTTCATAGAGGAGGGCTATGCCGCGGTGAGCATGCGGGCCATCGCCCGTCGGGCCGGGGTGGACCCCGCTCTGGTCCACCATTACTTCGCCGACAAGGCAGCCCTGTTTGCCGCGACCATGGCCCTTCCTATCGACCCGAGACAGGTCAGTGAAGAGGTCGATACGGAGGAGTTCAGCGGTGAACGGCTGATTGAGCTCTTCTTGGCCCAGTGGGAGCAGGGCCGTGGCTCGGAGTCTCCGGCATTCGTCAGCCTGATGCAGGCAATTGCTGCTTCGCCGCAGGTGGCAGAGAATGTGCGGCAGTTCGTGGTCGAACGGGTCGGGTTACACGGCCAACCAGGTGACAGCGAGGAGCTCAGGCTGCGCCGACGATCCCTCGTCGGGTCACAACTGCTCGGGATCGCCTGCAACCGCTACCTGATGAGAATGGAGCCGATGGCGTCAGCGAGCCGAGCAGAGGTCGCCCGGTGGGTTGGCCCCACGATCGATCGGTATGCGATGGGAAACATCGACGAATGAGCAGACGGTCCGAATGAAGGCCCTCAACCAGGGTCCGCTCCCAGGTGGCACCATCAACCGCTCCGATCGACGCCATTGTGAACTTTGCCAAGGCAAACACTCGTACGGCCGAGGGCCTGGGCCGGCTGTTTTCTCCTAAGCCATGTGCTGGGCCCGCACGGCGAGGGGATCCCTCGAGCACCAATCGTCACCTGGGGATCACTCTGCAGGCACCCGGGGCGCCGATCCGAAGGATGGGGTTGGCCGGGCCGGATACCGTCCGGCCTCCACCCCTACCTCCTGAGCTTGTGCGAATACCGTCGGCTGACCGCTCCTTTCACCTACTGGTAGCGGAGGGCGGAACCGGATCTGATCCGGGTGGCTCGGCGAAGCGGTGCGCGGATAACGATCACGGTGATAGCCAGAAGGGCCACCAGCGCGATCGGCGGGCTGGCGATCGGGTAGACCGCCGGGGTCTGGACGCCCAGGTCGTGTTGGATGAAGAGCAACAGCAAAATCATCAGTACCCATCCCAGCGCAACACCGATCGCCCAGCCGACCACCACCAACGCCATGGCCTCGGAACGGAACACCCGACGGACGTGTCTGGCCCGGGCCCCGAGGCAACGGAGGACGCCGATCTCGCGGGTTCGCTCGAAGACGGCCATGGTGAGGGCACTGACCAGCCCCATCAGGGTGATGGCGACGACCAGAAGGCCGAGGATCTCGATGATGGTGAGGATGGCGTCATTCTGCGACTGGTTCTGGACTGCCTCCACGTAGAGCTCCTGCACCTGCACGGGAAACCCCGCCCTGGCCAGCCGGGCCTGCACCGAATCGCTGATCCGATCGATGGCGGCGTGGCTCGACCCGGTGGTGGTGAACCACACAAGGTTCGAACTGTCGCCCATGCCCGTGCTCTGCTGCAGAAAGGACAGGGGGAAATACAGGACGCTGCCGTTGTCTATCTGACCGGTGTCGATCCCGACCACCCGCACCCGGGTGGGGCCGGTTGGCCGTCGTGAGATCGAGCGTCTGGCCGACCCTGGCCCCGATGGTCCGGGCGATGGCGGGTCCGAGCACCACCACGGGCCGGGCGGACGAAGTCTCCGTGCTGTCGAACCAACGGCCGGCGCTCAGACGGTACCGGTACAGCGGAACGGAACCGACTCCGTAGGCCGGGTACTGCGTTCCCTGGTACTCCACCCCGCTCTCCACCAGCGGCTCAACCCGCGCCACCCCAGGTGTGCTGGCCACGAGGGCTCGGGCCCTGGCGTCGATCAACGGTGCACCGTCGTTCGATTGCAGCGACACGTCGTAGTGCAGGCTCGAGTAGACCTGGTTGACGGCGATGGTGACGGACCTCCCCACGGCCAGCAGCGCCAGTGCCAGTCCCACGGCCACCGCCACCTGGGCGATGGTGGCCGCACTGCGACGCTTGTGGCGCAGGACGTTGCGCACTCCTACGCTGGCGAGGCCGGAGAACACACGATTGCGAGCCAGCAGCCGATCGAGGCGGCTGCCGCCGTATCCAGTGACACCGTGATCGGCCAGGGCTTCGGCCACCGGTCGACGCAGAGCCCGGCGAAGGCCCGGAAGTGACGCGGCCATGGCCAGCAAGGGGCCGAGGAGCATGCTGATCACGATCACCGGAAGCACCACCCCGAAACCAGCGTGGACTCCGAAGAACGACCAGGCAAAGTAGCTGGTGAGCAGCCAGGCGATCCCAGCGCCCAGCGCAGTACCCACCAGCCCGGCGCCCGCCCCGATCGCGGCGGCGGTGCGAAGGACGATCCTCCGGATCTGGCGTTTGCGCCCGCCCAGAGTCTTGAGGACGGCGATCTCGGTGGCCTGCTCGACCACCAGTGTGTTCATGGTGCTGGCGATGAGGAACAGCGCGCAAACGATCGCCAGGACGGTGATGATATCGAAGATGGCGAGAATCTGACTCAGGTTGGACTGCCCGGGCCAGCTACCGGAGGCGCGGATCTGAGGAAGTTCGATGAAGGGCGACCGACCGGTCTGGACTTCGAGGAAATGCCGGATGGCAGCCACGGCGGCGGTCTGCGCGGCCGGACTGTTGTCGACCAGTCGGAAGGCCAGCTGGTTCACCCCGGCGATGTTGGCCAGCGAGCGAACCGTGGCTTCGCTGCCATAGAACACGGCGTCGTCGGAACCAGCCGAGCTCGGGCTGGTGGCGAGGCTGTGGGCCATCCCACTGATGTGCAATGAGGTCTCGGCTCCCTGGGTGTTCCGAACACGCGACCCGATTCCCCGGAGACCGCGGTCAGATCGGCTTCACTGGCATTTCCCTCATCGCTCAGCAGCTCTCCGGGGCCCGGCAGACTTCCCGAGGTGAGGGTGACCCGGTCGACGGACTGGTTGGCCAGGTCGATCCCCCAGACAACGGCGTCCTGTTGGTGGTTCCCCACCGATACCCGGGTCGAGTACTCCACCCGGGCGTCCACCGCCGCGATGTTGGGCAGCCGGCCGAGCACATGGAGCTGAGCGGAATCGAGGACGAGGTCGTGGGTGGTGACGGACACGTCGTAGAGCCGGGCCGCCTGTACCTGTTGCTGCATGGCCGAGCTCATCAGACCGGGCACCGCGGCAATCCCCAAACTGGCGATAGCCAAGCCCAGCGTGCACACCGTCAAGATGGTGCGGGCTCGGTGTCGCTTCAGATCCCCCCAGGATTTTCGGGTCAAGGTGCTCACGAGACCACCGCGGTGTCGGCGACGATCAGCCCGTCACGAACGGTCACCATCCGTGAGGCCAGGGCGGCAAGGTTGAGGTCGTGGGTCACATAGACGACGGTGGTCCCCGAGCGGTGGAGGCCGGCCAGCAGCTCGAACATCTGCTGTGCCGACCCGCTGTCGAGGTTACCGGTGGGTTCGTCCCCCAGCAGAATCCTCGGTTCGCACGCCAAGGCTCGAGCGATCGCCACTCGCTGCTGCTGGCCGCCGGACAGCTCCATCGGAAGCCGATCCCCCAGGTCTTCGAGGCCGACCATGGCCAGGTTGTGGTGAGCACGGACCTTACGCTGGCGACTCGATCCCATCCTGGCCAGGTCCAAGGGAAGCACGGCATTCTCGGCGGCGGTCAGCGTGGGGAGCAGCTGAAAGAACTGGAACACCACGCCGATGTTCTGCCCACGCCAGACGGCCAGCTTCTCCTCGCTCATGAGGTCGAGCCGACTGCCGTTGACGGTGACCGAACCCTCGGTCGGACGGTCGATGCCGGCGATGAGATTGCCAAGGGTCGTCTTACCGCTGCCGGAGGGGCCGACGATCGCCACCATCTCCCCGGCTCCGATCGACAGATCTACCCCCCGTAGGGCTGGGAACTCGACCCGGCCGGTGGCGTACGTCTTGGCCACTCCCTCGAGTTGGATGATCGGCTCTCCCGGAATCGGCAGGCGTCTGACGGTTTTTCTGACGACGTTTCATGATGATGGGATTCCTCTCCCTGGTCGAAGGTGTCGAGAGTGAAGCGGTGTCGATGCCCGACTGGACGTCAGCGATCACGATCGGTGCCGATGAGCGGCATCGGTGAATGGTGAGTACGACTGGAGTGGCAGCGGTACGGTGGTCCGACCGAGGACAGTCGGATGGCGGCCGCGCCCTGAGCTCAACCCGAGCGGTAACCGACGATGACGTCGCCCTGCCCCGAGGTTGCGTCAATGACCCGAGCGCTGGCGGGGTTGTTGCCCACGCGGTCGGTGACGTTGCCCTGCCCCGAGCTGGCTTGGACCCGATAGGAGCTCGGTCCTCTCGGCAGCTCAACGGTCACACCGCCCTGGCCCGAGGATGCGCTGACTCGAGTCGGTGGTCGTCATCAGATCGACGGTGACATCGCCCTGGCCCGAATGGACGGACACCGAGGTGGAGCCAGATCGGGAGACGGTGACGTCTCCCTGGCCGCTCGACGCCTGCAGCGTGCTGGACCCGCCGATGACCGTCACATCCCCCTGGTCAGAGTGGACCGACAACGCGCCGTCCAGGCCGGTGACGTTGACGGAGCCCTGGTCGGAGTCAGCAGTCACCGCCACCTTCGGCTGCAGGCGGAGGACATAGTCGCGGGTGCATCGATTGTCGAAGGGGATCGCGAGGCCGCAACTGGAGCTGATCACCAGGGTGTGCCCGACGACACGTTCCTGGTCCGTCGGGTACGTCAAGCCGTGGACGCCCGAGGTGGACACCTCGGTGTCGAGGTCCGTACTGCGCTCGATGGTGATATCACCGCTGCTCACATGCACGGAGACCGACGTGATCGGGGCGGTGAACTCCCGGTGGCGCAGGGCGAGGGGTTGGTAAGCGACGGAGCCCACGACACTCCCGGCGAGCGCGGCAACGATGGCGATGGCGAGCACCAGACCGATCGAGGTCCAGACCTTGCGGGCCCCCGAGGACCGGGCCGGGGGGTTGGTGGTCATGAGTTGAGCCACCGCAGGACGGCGAGTACCCGACGGTTGTCGGACCCGGCGGGCGGAAGGTCGAGCTTGGTGAACACATTGCTCACGTGCTTCTCCACCGCACCGTCACTGACCACCAGCGCGGCGGCGATGGCCTGATTGCTTCTTCCTTCGGCCATCAAGGCCAGCACCTGCCGCTCTCTCGCGGTGAGCCGGCCCAGTGGATCCTGTCGGCTGCTCCGAGCCACCAGTTGGGAGACCACTTCGGAGTCCAAGGCGGTGCCCCCGGCGCCGACCCGACGGACCGCCTCCACAAACTCTGTGACCTCGGCCACCCGGTCCTTCAAGAGGTAGCCGAGCCCTTGGGTACCGGTAGCCAGCAGCTCGGAGGCAAAGACCTCCTCCACGTACTGGGAGAACACCAGGATGGCGGTCATCGGCCAGCGCTGGCGGATCTCGATCGCCGCCCGGAGCCCGTCGTCGGTCATGTCCGGCGGCATGCGGACGTCGACGATGGCGACGTCCGGCCGGTGCTCCTTCACCGCCTCGATCAGCGCCGGCGCATCACTGACTTCGGCGACCACATCCTCACCGACCTCCTCCAGCACCTGAATCAGACCCACCCGCAGCAGCACGGCATCCTCGCCGATCACGATCCGCATGGAATCTCCACGGTGACGCTGGTCGGCCCTCCGAGTGGACTCAGCACCCGCATCGACCCACCGAGGGCGTTGACCCGATCAGACAGACCGGACAGACCGCTCCCGCGAGAGGCGTCGGCGCCACCGTCGCCGTCGTCGCGTACCTCGATGACCAGCCGATCGTTCTGGACCACGACGGAGAGGTCCACTTGTGTCGCTCGGGAGTGCTTGGCCACATTGGTCAGCGCTTCGGCGACCACGAAGTAGGCGGCGCTCTCCACCGGGGCGGCCAGCCGGATCGGCACGTCGACGGTGAGCGACACCGGCACGGGGCATCGGGTGATGACCGCCGACAGTGCCGCATCGAGGCCGCGATCGGTCAGGACCGCCGGGTGGATGCCACGGGCCAGGTTCCGCAGCTCCACCAGTGCCGCCTTCGCCTCCTCGTGCGCCTCATCCACCAGCTGGCGGGCCCGCTCGGGTTCGGTGTCGAATCGCTCCCGGGCCCGCCCCAGGTCCATGGCCAATGCCACCAGTCGTTGCTGGGCCCCGTCGTGCAGGTCCCGCTCGATCCGATGACGCTCGGCCTCTGCGCTACTGACCGCGCTGCTGCGGCTGAGCTCCAGTTCGTCGACGCGCCGGGCGAGGTCCGACTTCCCGTGAGGACCGAGCAGCCACCTCACCACCGTCCGATCGAGAGCCGCGAGTACCATCGTCGCCTGGGGAGCCAGCACCAACAGGACGAAGGCGCCGATGAGGACGGCGGCGGCCGCTCCCGAGCCCAGGTGGATGTGGGCGACCCCGAAGTCGGCCGAGTCGCTGGGCAGGTGGGTCACGTAGACAGGGAGTGCGACCAGCACCAGCGCTCCAGACCAGAGGGCCAGGACCACCAGGCCCAGCACCGCCTGAATCGGTAGCCCGAGGGACAGATAGCCGATCTCCCGCCACCGGCTGGCGCTGGTCAGCAGTTGGCGAAGCCGGCTCCACCAGTTCCCCGGCACCGTCGGAGCGTGCGGATAGGCCAGATTGAGACCCAGCAGGGCTGCCGCCCGGGATCGTTCCATCCGGCCGAGTTGAGCGGCAAGGAGGAAGGTGAGTGCGACCAAGGGGACGGCGACCACGAAGGTCAGGGCGAAGCCGACGCTCAGGGCGACGAGCACGGTCACCAGGACCCCCACCACTATCGCCGAGCGGGAAGTCGAGGGCTTGCCAGGCCAGCGATCGCCATAGGGCCATGCCTCGCCACGGCCGAACGAGGAATCCGATCACGGTCTCTCCTCCGGTAACGGTGAGTCCCCCATCCACAGAGCGTACGGGGTGGCCGAACAGCGGTGATGGTTGGGCGAGAGTCGGACCACGAAGGAGCACGTTGCCAGCCTACGAAGGTCGAACTCCCCGGTCACTGGAGGTTACCGGCGTTTCGGCCAGCGGGTTTTCCCTACCATTCCGTGAACGCAGACCGAAAGGGACGGCCGCTGCGGCCCGAAAACGCTCGGACCGTCCCACTTGGCGATTGACTTGCGGGACGGGGCTAGACCGGGCGATAACCCTCCTTCAGCGCTGGCTGGCGGAAGTGACCCGTCCGGTGCGCTCAGATCCGATATTCGGGCGCGCTCGCAGATCTGAGCAAGCTGGCTCCTCAGACCGGCGTATGGTCGCGCAGCGAGACGGATCAGTACGATCGCGTGGTGCGTCGCAATCAGAAATACCTGCGGGACGTGCAGTACAGAGATCCCGCCAAACTCGAGGCGCGGGCCAACTTGCACCTCAAGTACGGGACCGCCGAAGTCGCTTGGGTCCCGTGGGTGATCAAACAGATCGACTGGTCGCGGGCGGAAGACGTCCTGGAGGTCGGCTGTGGACCAGGTTGGTTGTGGGCTGACGTCGCCGATCTCCCCGCCAATCTACGGCTTACACTCACCGATTTGTCACCGGGAATGGTCGGGGTCGCTCGCGACCGGGCGAGAGCGACGTCACACTTCGAAGTGGTCGAGGCTCATGTCGCGGACGCACAGAACCTACCCTTCGCCAAGGATGCCTTCGACGTCGTGGTCGCTAACCATATGCTCTACCACGTTCCTCACCCCGAAACGGCGGTGGCCGAGTTCGCCAGAGTATTGCGACACGACGGCGTGCTGATGGCAGCAACTTCTGGCCCCCAGCATCTACGCGAGCTGTGGCAAGTTCGCTCGGAGGTTTTCGGCGGTCCGTCCAAAAGCGAGAACCCCGAAGTGTTCGGTTCGGTCACGGGTGTGGCGATCCTGGGCCAGAGTTTCAGGAGCGTGGAGTGGCGTGACTATGCGGACACGCTCCGTTGTACGTCTCCTGATGATGTCATCGCCTTCCTCACATCGGCACCACCCGGTGAGGACGCTTCGCCAGATCAGTTGAGGAATCTGCGACGGGTGGTGAAAAGTCGTTTCGACGCTGGTGAGGGTACGTTTGTGGTGTCGAAGGAGACAGGGGTATTCCTCGGTCGGATCCCGCTTCGGTAGCGTCGCATCACTCGGCGCCGACGATTCCGGTCGGATCAGTCCGGCGATATGACCATTGATGTGCGTTACCCGATCGTCCAACGGAGGGGTGGCCGTCTCCGTGACCTGTCAATTGGAGTCAATCGTCGTCGGGTTTACCGAGCGGCATCCGGTCGGAACGGAGCGCGCCGCTCTGACTGAGAGCACAGCTCCGGTTACGGGATTGAGCACGACAACACACTTCGCCTGAGCGATTGGCCCTGGTGCTGATGGATGCACAGGGTTGGTCCCGAGAGTAACGGTGGCGCCTCCTTCGGCGCCTCCCCGATCGCTAATTGGCCCAGAGGTTGTTACTAACAAGGAGACCGCCGCCACGGCAGCGAGAATCACACACGCGGATGCGAACGTGACCCGCTTGGTCGTTCGCCAGCTCCGTAGACGTTCGACAAACCCCGAAAGAATCAGTCCGACAGCCAACTTCCACGTTGAGGCGTGGCCTGTCGAAGCCAGTTCGTGGGCCAGCTCTCGCACCTCATCGCCGTAGCGGTCCCGCCACGCTCGCGGATAGAACCAGAGAATGCGACGGGCGAATCGCTCTCGCATCAGCCCGCTCCGGCAAGTCGCTTGAGGCCGATCCGGGCAATTCGGGCCGACTGGCTGAGTCGCTCGGCCAACAAGGCAGCTCCAGCCGAGGTCATCCGGTACGGATGCCTTCTCTGCTGCGCAGGAAGGGGCTCAATGAGTCGAGCGCTTTCGAGCTTCGCCAGACAGCCATAGAGGGTCCCTGGGCCCATCTTCACACCGGCGAATTCCTCGATGTCCTTGATGAGGGCATAGCCGTGCTTGGCTCCGCCAGCCAGACTCGTCAAGACGAGCAGGCTGCGATCCGACGAGCCGCGTATCCCGTCAATGCTCATCGTTTTCCCCGTCCCCGACCCTGTTCACTCCAATCAGGATACATCGGAATGTGTAGTAGTCAAGCTTTATCGAGCGCTTCCACCCATCACGGCAATTGTGCATTTCTCAGCAACGTCGCCCCACGTGTGCGCCATCAGCACGCGTTCGACACATACTGCGAAGAGGTGATTCGGGGCAGATGGCTGGAACTAGCGCTTGGCGGATGGTCCTCGAGCGCCAGAGCGCGGGCGGCACGACATCACGGAGCGCCGCCAGGTCAGGAGCGGTGGTTCCGCAACTGGCGCCGGATCCATTCGTCGGCATTGAGAGCGGATTGACGGGCGAGGGTTGAGTCCCCCATCAGCTCGAACCCGTGTGGGGCACCAGGAAGCACGTGGAGCTCGGTAGGCACACCAGCTTGAAGCAGCCGCTGGGCATAGGCGATGTCCTCGTCCCTGAATCCGTCCATGGTCCCCACGCAGATGTACGCCGGCGGAAGTCCCTCGAGGTCCTCCGCCCGTGCGGCGGCGGCGTAGCCCGGGACACGGTCGTCGCCATACACCTCCCCGAGGTAGGCCCTCCAGCCGAATGCATTGGAGTGTCGGCTCCACACGTGCAGGCCGTCGAGCTGGCTAGATGGTGTGACCTGCCGATCGTCGAGCATGGGGTACTGAAGAAACTGGAATGCGACATCCACCTCACCACGATCTCGGGCCAGGAGGGCCAACCCGGCGGCGAGGCCCCCGCCTGCGCTCGCTCCGTAAAGCCCGATGCACGATGGATCGATCCCGAGGGCCTCGGCGTTGGCCGCCGTCCACTTGAGGGCCCGATAGCAGTCTTCGAGTGGGCCAGGATAGGGCGTCTCGGGCGCACGCCGGTACCCGACGGACACCCCGACCATCCCGGGATCGAGGCACCAGCGGTCGAATACTCCGTCGTTCATTGTCCTGTCGCCGATGATATAACCGCCGCCATGAATGGCCACGACGCCTGGGAGCCGAACAGACCGGTGGACCGGTGCATGCACTCTCACAGGGACCGGGAGATCACCGGGATCCACCGCAGGGACCTCCATCTCGTCCCGTGTCACCAGGTCGGACAACTCCGGCCCGGGAAACGACAACTCCCGCGCCTCCCGCAGAATGTTCTCGTCCAGGTCGGGAACAGGCATCGCCCAAACTGCTTCGGCGATCTCCGGATCAAGCTGGTCGCGAGGGCTCATCGGTTTACTCTAGGACGGAGGGCCAGCGGGCGCTCGGTGAGCGCTGATGGGCGGCCATGACCAGTTGATCGGTGGGCCGCCCTGACCCAGGGGCGGTCGCGGTCGCCCTTCTCACGGGGCCGAGGGCCAAAGCAGGTTCGCCACCCGCTGGGTCTTCGGGTCGCAGAGGACAGCCGAGAGCCGGGCGTCTAAAATCGCAACGGAAATGCGTAGGAAGTCTCCTGGCGGACTTCCTTGCGCTCGAAGGAGGACATCGTGGCGAGCGAACTGGTAGGTTCCGATCTCGGTGCCATCTTCGATACACACGTGGCCAGTGAGTTCGAGACGAAGGATCTGGAGGCCACCATGGCCACCATGGTCGACGAACCCTCCGTCACCCATCTGCCGACCCTGGCCGGAGGGGTTGGCGCCGTCGAGGTACGGCACTTCTATGACGATCACTTCATCGGGCACTGGCCCGATGACGTCGCCATCACCCAGGTGTCCCGCACCGTCGGGGCGGACCGGGTGGTGGACGAGATGGTGATGCGCTTCACCCACGACCGGGTGATGGACACCTTTCTCCCCGGTGTGGCGCCGACCGGGAAGCCGGTCCGCCTCCCCGTCGTCGTGGTGGCCGGCTTCGAGGACGGGAAGGTGGCCTACGAGCGCATCTACTGGGACCAGGCATCGCTGCTCGTCCAGGTGGGAGCGTTGGACCCCTCGGACCTGCCGGTGAGCGGGGACGAGCAGGCCGCCAAGCTCCTCGAGCCCGACCGTCCGTGCAACGGGCTCATCGCCCGGGCCGCCAACCAGCGCAGACCGGGCTGAGGAAGACGAGAGAGTCGCCATGTCCCCGGGATTCGATCATATGACCATCGTCGTCACCGACCTGGAGGAGGCGGAACGGTTCTTGAGCGTGCTCGGCTTCGCCCGCGACAAGTCGGTCGTGGCGTCGGGCGAGACCATGGCCGCGTTCATGGGGATACCCGGATGGGAGTCGGACCACGTGACCCTCGTGCTTCGTGGCGCCCCCGAGCGCCAGGAGATTCAGCTCCTGCGCTTCCACCATCCGGTCGTGGAGATCGACGACCGGTCGGGTTACCTCGCCCGGTCCGGGTTCAACCATGTGTGCTTCCGGGTGGACGATCTCGACGACACCCTCGGGCGCTTCGCCGTCCTCGGCCACACCCCGAGGAACACCGTGATGGACTTCCACGACCGACGGTTGGTCTTTCTGGACGGACCTGCCGGTGTGGTCGTCGAACTCGCGGAGTGGAAGATCACTCCACCGCTGCCCGCTGGCGGCACCGACACCGCCATCGTCGAAGCGCTGTGACCAGATCGGTGGCCACGCGTTGGGAAGTGAGGTCCTGCTGATCGGTGGATACTCGAGCGTATCCGACGAGTAGCGCTGTTATTGCGCACCTCCAGTGATGGGTCGGCTCGGAGGATCCCGGGGTTACCGACAGCGGCTACTAGAGCCGCTTCATCAGGGATCGAACAGCTTCTGCTCCGTCTGCAGATGACGATCGGCACACGGACCCCAACTCATAGACCACCAACGGTTCACGTCGATGTCCCGGTGTAGGGCCATGTGCAAGTCTTGTTGGATGAACGAGAGTGTGATCAATGGCGACCTTGCAATCCGGACCTTACTGTTCGACCTTGGAGGAGTGATCATCGATTTCGACTTCGAACGGGCCTTCCGCTTTTGGGCTGCTCGGGCGTCCTGTGATCCGGCCGAACTCGCACGGAGATTCTCGCTCGACGAGCCCTATGAGCAGCACGAGCGCGGAGAGCTTTCCGCTTCGGCCTACTTCGCCGCACTACGCCGCTCTCTCAACGTAAGTCTCTCCGACGATGATCTAATCGCGGGGTGGAATGACGTCTATTCAGGCGTCTCACCTGGGATCTTGGCCATGCTATCGATCGCGAGTCAACGCTTCCCGCTCTACGCGTTCACCAATTCGAATCCCACCCACCAGAGCGAGTGGTCCGTGCGCTTTGCCAACGAACTGTCGATATTCGACAAGATCTTCGTCTCCTCCGAGATTGGTCTCCGGAAGCCCGATCCAGAAGCATTTTCTGAAGTAGCCATGCAGACGGGCTTTCGCGTTTCAGAGTTTCTCTTCTTCGATGACACGCCTGAGAACGTTGAGGGCGCACGAACTGCTGGGATGCGCGCAGTGTTAGTGCAGTCAAGCAGCGATGTTCACGACGCGCTACTACAGCTCGGCCTCGAGGTTGAAACCTGATCTCCATCGGGAAGCTCGTGAATCAGTGACCCATAGAGGGATCGCTGACCGGGCATTGTGGAGGTACGTGACAAGGACAGATTGCCAAGCGTGGGTGCTCGTGGCAGCTAGCCCCGTTACGAGTTTGTTGCCGTCCACATCATCCTGATCTGGAAGCTCGTCGAGGGTCGCCGTTGGGTTGCGGTCCCAGTGGAGTCAGAGGGTCGAAACTCTATGACAAAAGTCATGGGTGAGTTGTGAGGATCCTCACTACCGGACTGGAGGCTGGGCGCTCAGTATGGTCCCCATGAGCACTCCTGAAGTTCACCCGTATGGGGTCCATGCAACGGATCTCACCAAGTCTTACGGTTCGGTCCAGGCAGTCTGCGGCATCGATCTTGCCATCGCGCCCGGCGAGACGGTGGCTCTGCTGGGGCCGAACGGGGCCGGCAAGACGACAACCATCGACATGATCCTCGGACTGACCCGGCCCGACCACGGAAGCGTTTCGGTATTCGGTCTGGCACCGACGGCAGCCGTGCACGCCGGGAAGGTCGGAGGCATGCTCCAGAGCGGGTCGCCGCTCGACCACCTGAGGGTGCGTGAGCTGGTGGAGTTGATGGGGTCGTACTATCCAGATCCGCTGGACGTTGACGACGTGCTGTGCTTGACCGGTATTGACGGCTTCGCGGAACAGTGGGCCACGAAGCTCTCCGGTGGCCAAGCCCAACGGGTGCGTTTCGCCGCCGCCATCGTGGGCGATCCGGAACTACTCGTGCTCGATGAGCCCACCGAGGCGATCGACGTTGCCGGTCGCCACGAATTCTGGCAAGCGATGCGGGCGACCGCCGAGCGGGGAAAGACCATCGTGTTTGCCACGCACTACCTCGAAGAGGCCGACGCCTTCGCTGATCGGATCGTAATCATGGCCCGGGGAAAGATCGTCGCTGACGGGCCGACCACCGAGATCAAGGCTCTGGCAAGGCTGCGCACGATCCGAGCGACGCTACCGGGCGCCAACCTGGCCACGCTGGCGACGCTGCCCGGAGTGCAGAGCGTCGATCGTCACGGGAATACCGTGATCCTGTCCTGTTCGGACTCCGATGCCGCTCTCGCCACCCTTTACGGCAGTTTCCAGGGCATTCGCGACGTCGAGGTGCGCGGCGGCAGCCTCGAGGAGGCATTCATCGAACTGACCGCAGACAACGGGCCCATGGCGACATCGCTCGCCGTGGCCGGCAAGGAGGCAACACGATGATTTCCACCACCCACGTGCGCTACGAGATCCTCCGGACTTTGCGCAATCCGAGGTCCTTGGGCATCACTCTGGCGCTACCCCTCGTGTTGTTCTTCGCCGTAGCCGGGGCCAACCGTCATGCACATCTCGAGGGGATCTCATTCCCGCTGTACTTCATGGGCGCGATGGCCGCCTACGGCGCCATGTTCGCCGCGGTGCAGCCTGGGGCTCGCATTGCTCTCGACCGGTCCAAGGGATGGACCCGCCAACTGCGCATCACACCTCTCCGCACACGCACCTACTTCGTATCCAAGGTGCTCTCCGCCTACCTTGTGGCGCTGGTGAGCCTCGTCGCTCTATTCCTCGCCGGCACGGCATTCGGGGTCGACATGCCCGCCGGGCGGTGGCTCGAAATGGGAGGGCTGGTGCTTGTCGGCATCGCCCCCCTGGTCGTGATCGGCATCGCACTCGGCCACCTGCTGGCCCCCGACTCCCTCGCACCGGCGGTCGCCGGGGTCGTGGTCCTCTTCGCTCTCTTCGGCGGCGCCTTCGGTCCGTTGTTCACGCACGGGACGATGTTGAGCGTCGTGAAGCTGTTGCCTTCATACTGGATGATCCAGGCGAGCAGGATGGCGATCGGAGGCCGGGGGTGGCCAGCCGAGGCCTGGGCCGTCATCGCCGTTTGGACCATGACGATGACCCTGATCGCCTCTTTGTCCTACCGGCGTGACACTGGTCCGCGCTGAGCTCCCTTCCCGGGTCCGGACCAACGCTAAAGTGACGAAGGTGCACAGGCCCGGGGAGACTCCGGTGGGTGCAATCACCGCCGGCGACGCTCAGGGATGGGCGGACAAGCGCTCCTCGCGGGTGCTGCTCGTCGGGCTGCTCGGCTACGTAGGGGCAACGGTGGCTGGCGTGGCACAGTACTCGAGCGGCGTGAGGGCTCTCGCTGGTTACGCGATCCTGGTCGCCTTTTGCTGCTGTTTCTTTGCCATGGCCATTTCGGCCGGAAGGCTCTACTGGCTACGGTGGTTTTGGCCGCTGCTCGGCGGGATGGGCGTGCTCATCCTGGCTGAGCTGTTCTTCGCTCAGGGTTATGCCTTCTATCTCGCGGCTGCCCTGGTCGTGCCTATCGTCGGCCACCTCGGTCGCCGCGCGGCGCCGCTCGTCGCTGCGACAGCGCTGGCCAGCCTTGTCGTCCCGTGGACGGTGAGTGCCTGGCACGAGGGACCCGGCTGGGGCCCGGCAATCAGCATCGTCTTCACCGCCCTCTTGGCCTACGCCTTCACCGAAATTATGTCGACCAACGGAGCGCTTCACGACGCGCAGGTCGAGATCGCCGAGCTCGCCTCCCAAGCCGAACGCAGCAGAATCTCTCGAGACCTGCATGATCTGCTTGGCCATTCGCTTACGGCCATCACGGTAAAGGCAGCGCTCGCCCGCCGACTCGCCGACAGTGACCCACCTGGCGCTCTACGAGAGATCGCCGAGGTCGAGAATCTGTCGCGCCAGGCGCTCGCTGACGTGCGTGCAGCAGTTTCCAACTATCGGGAGGTGACTCTTGCCGGCGAGCTCGCTCGGGGCAAGGAGTTGCTGCGCGCATCGGGCGTCATGGCTGAGCTACCGACGGCCACCGACGTACTCGACCCAACCCACGAAGTACTGTTCGGCTGGGCCGTACGTGAGGGACTTACCAACGTGGCCCGACACGCGCGGGCCACTTCGTGCACGGTGACCCTCACGTCATCGACGTTGGAGATCGCCGATGACGGCATCGGAGGGGCCGCCGCCTGCGGGAACGGGCTCAACGGACTTCGAGAGCGCGTCGCCGCTGTTGGCGGCACCATCGAGGTCGGGCCCATCAGCCCACGGGGGTGGCGACTGCTGGTGTCGCTGGCGTCGGCCGACACCGTGTTGCCATGACCATCCGACTGCTCGTAGCCGACGACCAGGAGCTGGTGCGCTCTGCCCTGTGCGCGCTGCTGGACCTCGAAGAGGACTTCGAGATCGTCTCGTCGGTCGGTCGCGGCGACGAGGTCGCTCAATGCCGCGCTAGAGCACCGGCCAGACGTGGCGCTACTCGATATCGAAATGCCCGGCCTTGATGGCCTCGCTGCCGCGGCCGTGCTCGCCACCCTGGTGCCCGCTTGCCGGGTCGTTATCCTTACAACCTTCGGGCGGACCGGCTACCTGCGCCGAGCGATGGAGGCTGGCGTATCCGGCTTCGTCGTGAAGGACGCTCCCGCCGAGGTCCTTGCCGGCGCCATCCGCAAGGTGATGGCCGGGGAACGGGTCATCGACCCGACGCTTGCGGCCTCTACCCTGGCCGCCGGAGAGTCCCCCCTCACCGCTCGCGAACGAGACGTGCTTATTGCATCACGCTCGGGCTCGACGGTGGCCGATATCGCCGCCAAGCTCTATCTGTCAGACGGTACCGTCCGCAACTACCTCTCTGCCGCGATCGCCAAGACCGCCGCCCGAAACCGCACTGAGGCTTTCCGCATCGCCGACGAGCGAGGCTGGCTATGAACAGCAGAGGCGCGGCCGCGTTGCTCGGACCGTGGTTCGCCAGGTCATTCATCATGTCGAGAAATGATCCAGCTTTAGGGCTCGAAGCTCTGGAGCTCACAGTGCTCACCTGTTGGCGGCTCGGTGTCCAGCCTCACCCTGTTGCGGAATGAAGTGGTCGATCCCCTTTACGAGCGCTTCCCATGTTCAGTGACACTTTTCCGAGGATCGTTGATCTGAGTGCACTGTCCCCCCTGGACTGGACGCCTACTGGGGATCGGGATGCAGCTCGCCGAAGAGGTCGTCCCCAGTGCGAATCGCATCGTCCTACGGGTGGCCGCCACCAACGGGAACGGAAGGGCGAAGCCTCGCGCCAGCGCCTCTCGCCACCCGGTGCCCGTGCACCTCTGATCAAAGTAGCCGCCGGGCGGAGTCAGCCTACGGTGGCGGGTCCGGCGATGCCTCCGGACGCCAAGCGCCCGAGCAGCTCGTACTCGGGCCCGAGCATCGCCCGCAATCGGTCGACCTGCGATGTCGTCAGCACCGAGCGGGTACCGGTAACCCGAGCCCGGTATACGTCGAGAGGGAGGTCGAGCCGCCGACTGAGGTCGGCCAGGCCGGCCGCGTAGTCCTCGGTGAAGAACACAGCCGAGCACCCGGCGATCCGGTCGACCGCCTCGGAAACATCCAAGGCGGTCGAGAAGGTGTGCAGCTGGCACAGCAGGTGGCGTTCGGGCACCTGGTCGAGAAAGGCGTCAAAGCCGTCGTCGGCCAGGCGTCGTTCGCGCAAGGACACTTGCCCGGGCGCGTCGGGCTCGTCCCCCGCGACCAGATAGTCGAAGTACGAATGGACCCGGGCCACAGGGTCCCGCAGGACGGTCACGGTGAAGGTGTCCGGCGGCAGTGGCTGCTCGTCGACGGGGCGGTGGGCCCGTCCGAACAGATAGGCGCCTTCGGCCAGGAGTCTGCGATGCACGGATGCGTACGCATAGGGGCCACTCACCGTGCGGGGGAGCCGCGCGGAGTTGATCCGCCGCCAGACGTCCAGCGGATCCTCACCGCCCAGGGCCAGGAAGCTGAGGAACAGACTGGTGCCCGCCGACTTGCGGATGTGGTGGAGATAGACGCGGCGTGACCCATCCGGCAACCGGTAGTGGGCGGCGAGCCGATGGTACGTCGGGTCGAAGCGAATGGCGGCCACGTCACGGACGCCCCGAAGGTCGCGCCCGGCCACATACACGGCACGGCCAAAGGGGCTCTTCGGGCGGCGGGTCGGTTCCCCTGCACCGTCGCCGCTGGCCACCGGGACAGCCTACCCGGGGTGCCGGCCACGTCTGCCGCCATCCGCACCAACCTGGGGGCACCCCGTTCGCGGCCGATGCACCCGTTGAGTGATCCCGGGGCCCTGTGGGATACTGGCCGCGTGGTAGGCACGGGTAGGGGTGAGGGGCTCGGCCCGGCAGCGTCCCGAGGTCGGCGGTCATGACAACGGACGCGGCCGACCTGCTGACGGCGCCCGTGAAGCTCGTTGTCTGGGACCTGGACGACACGTTCTGGCGGGGTACCCTCAGCGAGGGTCCGGTCGAGATCGACCCGGTTCTGGTCGAGCTGGTGCGTACCCTCAATCGACGGGGAATCGTCAACGCCATCTGCTCGAAGAACGACGAGGCACCGGTGCGGGCGGAGCTCGAGGGCGCCGGGATGTGGGACGAATTCGTGTTTGTCCGGATCGACTGGACTCCGAAGGGCCCCCGGGTGGCCCAGATCATCGAGGACGCCCAGCTCCGGCCGGAGAACGTTCTTTTCGTCGACGACCGGCCATCCAACCTCGGCGAGGCCGTGCACTACGCGCCCGGCCTCCAGACGGCGGGCCCCGAGATCCTCGAACGCCTGCTCAGCCAGCCCCAGATGGCCGGGAAGGACGACCGCGACCTGACCCGGCTGCACCAGTACCGGCTTCTGGAGCGCAAACTGGTCGACCGACGGGCGGCCGACGGCTCCCATGAGGAGTTCCTCCGATCGTGCGACATCCGGATCTCGATCCGCGAGGACACCGCAGCCGAGGTCGACCGTCTCCACGAGCTGAGTCTGCGGACCAACCAACTCAACTTCACCAGGCGCAGGCCGACCCGCGACGAGTTCGCCACCATGCTCGACGACCCCGAGGTGGTGTCCGGTTACGTGGAGGTGTCCGACCGCTACGGCGACTACGGGATCTGCGGCTTCTACGCCATCGACCGCCGGACCGGCATGTTGACCGACTACCTGTTCTCGTGCCGGGTCATGAGCATGGGTGTCGAACAGTGGCTCTACGAGCGGCTCGGTAGGCCCGAGCTCGACGTGGATGGCGACCCGCCGCCGTCGCTCACCGGAACCGTTGACTGGATCACCCTCGACGACGGGAGCGGCACCGCCTCCGGCCGGACGGAGCCCGACCGAGGCAGGCCGGAGCGCACCGGGCGCATCCTCATCGTCGGGGGATGCGACCTGCGCACCACGGCCGACTTCCTCGGCGGGGACATCGCCACCGAGTTCGCCCATCCGGGCGACACCGGGGCCTTCATCCACGCCGGGCACACCGAGACTCTGCGGACATCGGTCGTGGGGCTGACTCCGGACGAGATGGCCGTGGCGGACCGGTTGCCCGTCGTCGACCGGGCCACCTACCGCTCGGCTGCCGTGGTCGACCCGGACTACGACGTCCTGGTCCTGAGTGTCCTGACCGACTACACCCAGGGCCTCTACCGCCACCGGGGCACCGGCCTCTTGGTGCCCTGGTACCAGTACGCGACCGACGTGACTGACCCGGCCATGCGGGACCAACTTGTCAGGCGTCACACGCGGGAGTCGATGGACGAGGCGTGGTTCGCCTGGTTCGCCGAGGAGTTCGAACCGGTGGGCGGGATCACCCCTGAGCGATTCCAGGAGAACATCGCCTGGCTGGCCGGGGTGATCCCCGATGGTGCCGACCTGATCCTCGTGAACGGCGCCGAGTTCCCGCTCGACAACCCGAAGGAACCGGACCGGCACCTCCATCACCGGGTGATGAACGCCGCGCTCGACGAAGTGGTGGCCGACCTGGCGAACGCCCGGGTGTGCGACGTGAGGACCTTCATCACCGCCGAGGATGACTTCACCGACCACATCCGGCACTACCGCCGCAGGTGCTATCTCACCATGGCCGAGGAGATCCGCAATGCCGGAGTGGCGACCCTCGAAGTCCGTCCCGAGCGGTGGACTTCGGTTGCCTACTCGGCGACCTATCGGTTCGCCGGGCGACGACGGCTCGAGGTCAAGCGCTGGGCCCGCCGGGTGCGAGGTGCGGCCCGCCGGAGTGCCTGAGCGGAGGCCGCCCTGACCTGGTGGGATGACGGGAACCGCTGGTCAGTTCCGGGTCGGGTCAGCCCTCTCGAGCACTGAGTCCCACACCCTTCCGATGTCCAGCACCATCTTGTCGATCCGGCGCTGCCGGGCCGTCGAGATCATCGCAGTTCGGGACGGGACGCACGCGCCGGGGGGCGGAACCATGAACGATCGATTCACTTCCCGGCCACCTCGTTCGCGCACTTGTACCCGCTTCGGAGCCCTCCCTCGACGTACCCCTGAAAGTTGATCGACGTCTGTTCGCCGGCGAAGTGCAGGTTGCCCTCCTGTTGGCCCTGAATGCCATTGAACCCGGTGTACTGGCCAACCTTCAGATAGGAGTACGCCCCGAGGAAGTGGGGGTCACCCGGCGACCAGACGTAGTAGGACTGACCGTTGTAGGCCGCCTTCGTCCCGGGGAAGAGCTCGTCGTACTCGTCGAGGTAGGCCTCCACCATGTTGTCCGGGGGTCGTCCGAGGTAGTTCGACAACCCGAAGCGGGAGCCCCAATCCGATCCGACGTCGCCGCCCGGGAGAGCGGCGAGAATGCCGGCTCGGCCCGGCTGATAGACGGTGGGATCCCATGCCCCCTGGACAACCCCGCCGCAGTAGGCATTGCCCGTCGCATGGTCGGCGTTCCATACCCGGGAGGTGCACTGGACGAAGAACTTCGAGTTGGTCCCGAGTGGCTCCTCGTTGATGGCCGTCAGGTGCAGTGGGGCGATGGTGTCGGCAACCCCCGTGAGGTCGACCAGCCGGAGGGTGGTGAACGGTAGGGCCAGGACGACGTGGTCGGCGGCAACATCCTGGGTGCTGGCCCCGCATTGGAACGTGCAGATGTATCCGCCGTTACTGGAACTCCGCAGCGCCACCAGCTTCTGGTCGAGGTTGAGCGATCCACGAGGCAACCGCTCGATGATTCCGGTGATCAGCTGGTCATTGCCGCCATGGATGTGCCACTTTTCGTCGGCTCCCCCGAGGGCGGGGGTCGACTTGGGCTGAAAGCCGCTCGGCACGCTGTCGTCCTGACCGAGCAGGTAGACGAGGTTGAGCGCCGAATTCTCGTCCGGGGGACCACCGAACTCGTCGAGCACGGCGGAGACACACAGGGCACCGAAATCGGAGGAGACCCCGCCGGGGATGTAGGCGTCGATCCACTCGGTGACGGACATCCGGTCGAACTGCAGGGCGCCCTGCGTGTAGTGATTGTTGTACAACACGGGCCACGGCGCAGTGGTGAAGGCGGCCTGGTGGAAAAGCTCCCATCCCCAGTCGTGCCAGTCCTGGGTGAGCGACGACTGGGGCCAGTCCTGGCCGTCAAACCGCATGGTCTCTGCCTTGGGGTGCGTGCCGGGTGGATACTTGTCGGAGTTGTCGAGGGTGAGGCCGAAGCTCTTGGCCAGGGCCAGGGTCTTCGTGTGTTCGGGGTTGATGAACTCGGCGTGCTCCTCGACGATCTGCCCATCGGCGAAGTAGTCCCGCAACGTCCTGATCCGCCCGCCCGGGATGTCGTTGTACTCGTAGATGTCGGCCTGGATTCCATGCTGCCGCCACAGCGAGTAGGCACATCCGAGACCGGCAATGCCGGCACCCACGATCACGACGCTCGGGGCGGTATCGGCGGCCCGATGACGGGGACTGCGTTCGCGGTGTCGGGTCCGATCCGCATCGGCACCGGCGGGCGTGCTCAGAGCTCCGGGCAGCATGGCCGCCACCGCCGCTGCGCCTGCCCCCACGAGGAAGCGACGTCGGGTCACCGCGCCGTCGACCATTCCGGCCGCTTCGTCCAGCGGACAGCCCGTGTGCCTCGCGTAGTTCGAGGCCGCCTGCGCTCGGCGGATCACCGCTCCCGCCCCACTCGCTCCCCATGTCCGCACTCTGTGACCGTCCCCCCTGCCCCCATAAACGTTGCGTCATGGCGAGCCGCTTATGGCGGTCACGCTAGACGCAGCTCGTCGTGAAATCAACGGGGCTGACCGGCGCCGTCAACCGCGAGAATGGCTGAGTTGTCGGCGCCGGAGGGAGCTCTCGTGAAGGTGTTTCTCGGGCTGGTGACCGGCGCAGGCGGCCAACGTGGTCCAGGGCCGCGGAGCGGAGTGGTTGGAAGGATCGGTCCAGCTCGCCGGCTCCGAACCACCCGCGGCTGGTACCTGCTCTCGTGAGCCGAACCAGGGCTCCCACGGGTGCGACGACCTGTGGCCGATGCGCGAGGCTTGCGTCGACGCTAGCGTCACCGGCGTCGGAATCCCCGACGATCGCAACACCGGCTGGGACCTCGCCGTGAGCGAGGTATGAGTCCCAACCAGTGGAGGTGCCAGATGGCCGAATTCACACCGCCCGCAGAGGGAATTCTGCTGGCCCACCTCATCGTCTCGGATGATGTCGAGCGCGGATCCCGATGGTGACTGGTCGCCGTGGTCCTGAAGGTTCGTTCCCGAAGAAGTGACCCGAGGGGGGGAAAGGATAGCTATGGAGTATCTCGTCACCATGACCACCGAGGTGCGGGACGCGACCGCAGAAACCGAGGTCGCGGACGTCCGCGCCCGTGAGGCCGTCCGCTCGGGTGAGTTGGCGGCGGAGGGACATCTGCTCCGGCTGTGGCGACCTCCGCTGCAGCCGGGGGAGTGGCGCACCATCGGCCTGTTCGCCGCCGACGACCGCGGCCAGCTGGATGAGGTCCTGGCCTCGATGCCACTGCATGTCTGGCGGACCGATGAGGTCACCCCTCTGTCACCCCATCCCAACGATCCGGCACTGAGGAGTTCGTAACCCATGGGCGGCGATGCACAGAGGGTTGCCGTCATCACCGGCGGGTCGCGGGGCATCGGCGCCGGCCTGGTCGAAGCCTACCGGCGGGCGGGCTGGGCGGTGGTGGCCAACGCGCTCACGATCGAACCCACTGACGACGCCGAGGTTCTTGCCGTCGACGGTGATGTCGCCGAATCATCGACGGGGGACAGGATTGTCGCAGGCGCGCTGGAGCGGTTCGGACGCATCGACACGCTGGTCAACGATGCCGGCATCTTCATATCGAAGCCGTTCACCGACTACACCGAGCAGGACTATGCGTCAATGGTCGCGGTCAATCTCACCGGCTTCTTCCGGCTCACCCAGCGGGTCGTGCCCGTGATGCTTTCGCAACAGAGGGGGCACATCGTGAACATCACGACAACTCTCGCCGACTATGCGAGCTCGGACGTCCCCTCCGTGTTGGTCTCGATGACCAAAGGGGGGCTCGCCTCGGCCACCCGGTCGCTGGCGATTGAGTACGCCAGTCGCGGGATCAGGGTCAATGCGGTGTCCCCGGGTGTCATCGCCACACAGGCCCACGCCGACGACTCCTACAAGGAGGCCGCCGGGTTCCATCCGCTCGGTCGGGTGGGCTCGGTCGATGACATCGTCGGCGGAATTCTCTTTCTGGAGTCGGCACCCTTCATCACCGGCGAGATCCTGCACATCGACGGCGGACAGATCGCCGGCCACTGACCGGGGGCCCGACGGTGCCGGCAGTCGCACCGGTCAGTGGCTCCACCGGCACCGTCGGATGAAGTAGAGCACGCCGGGCCGGCGGGGCAGCACGGCGTCGACGTTCGAGAAGTCGTAGGCGATCAGGTGTTTCGCGTGCGGGGCGAGGAACTCGGCCCGGGATGGCGCCGACCGTTTGGGCGGCGCTCGATGCCGCCGCGGCGGGGGACCACCCTGACCCTCGAGGGGGCGATCGGGATGCCCCGGGTGGCGAGCTCGTCGTAGATGCGCCGGCCGCCCCGGCCGGGTTCTCCTTCCCTTGGTTACAACGACGCCCGCGCGGGTATTACCCGCCCACGGAAAGGGGGAAATCATGGCCCCGCGTCTCGACGCAGGCATCAACCAGGGGGGAGTCGGGGACAGCGAGCATGGTTTCCGGTATGCCGACGTGTCCGGGTGGGGGCTCGAAGGGGTGCGGAGCGCCGGGGGGAAGGTCGCGGCCGCGCTCGCCATCCTCGGTGACATATTCGCCATGCTCTGTGATGCCGTGTGGTCGACGGTGGATGCCATCGTCCACCGACGATTCTCGTGGTCGGAGTTCGCCGAGCAGAGCTGGTTCCTGGTCTCGGTCACGATTCTCCCCACGATCCTCATCGCCATACCCTTCGGCCTGGTCCTGGTGCTGGAAGTAGGAGGTCTCGCCGTCCAGATCGGCGCCAATTCCATCGTCGGCTCGGTGGACGCCATCGGCATCGTCCGAGAGGCCGCGCCGGTGATCACCGCCATCATCCTGTCCGGGGCTGGAGGCTCCGCCATATGCTCCGACCTCGGCTCGCGCAACATGCGCGATGAGATCTCGGCGATGTGGGTCATGTCTGTCGACCCGATCGAGCGGCTGGTCGCGCCTCGGGTGCTCGCCACCGTGTTGGTGGCGCTGCTGCTCAACGGGGTCGTGGCGTTCGCCGGAATCATGAGTGGCTACCTGGCTGCCGTGTTCATCCTCCACACCAGCGCCGGCGGGTTCCTCAACTCATTCAGCGCTTTCGCCCAACCCGCCGATGCAATCGAGTCGATGTTCAAAGCGGGCCTGTTCGGATTGCTCGCCGCGGTGGTCGCCTCCCACCAGGGCCTCAATGCCAAGAGGGGCCCGGCGGGTGTGGGTGAAGCCGTCAACCGATCGGTGGTCATCACCGGCATAGGGCTGTTCATCCTCAACCTCCTGGTGACGGACGTGTTCCTGGCCATCGTCCCGCCGACCATCGTCTGATGGGACTCCGATGAGCGACGGGTTGCCGGTAGCCGAAAAGCCGACGATGCGGCGGGCGGCCGCGGCGATGACCGGGCGGCTGTCGCTCCACTCGGTCAATTTGGGGTACCGCGCCCGCAACCAGCTCATCTGGCTGGGCGAGCTGCTGGTGTTCATCGTCAAGGTGGTCCGGGCCGTGCCGACGGTCCTCGCCCACCATCGCCGGGAGCTCTGGAGACTGATCGCCGAGGTGACGTTCGGCGGGGGGATTCTCGCCATCGCCGCCAGCACCATCCTCGTCTCAGCTCTGCTCGCTTCCGTGGTCGGAGTCCAGCTGGGGATCGAGGGCCTGCAGGGACTCAACATCATCGGTCTGGCCCCCCTGGCCGGACTGCTCAGCGCCTTCGCCAACACCCGAGAGCTGTCCCCGCTGCTCGCCGGCTACGGGCTGGCCGCCCAGATGGGCTGCAAATTCACGGCCGAGCTCGGTGCCAAGCGGGTGAACGAGGAGATCGACGCCTTGGAGGTCATGTCGATTCCTTCGCTCCCTTATCTGGTGACCACCCGGCTCCTCGCCGCGCTGGCCGCGGTCATCCCGCTGTACCTGTTGGCCCTGTCCGGTGCGTATCTGGCCACCCAGTTCGCCGTTCTGACCATCGCCCATCAAGGCTCGGGAACCTACCTGCACTACTTCTACCTCTTCCTCAACCGGCGCGACGTCTTGTACTCGGTCCTGAAGGTGGTGGTGTTCGCCATCCTGGTCACGATCATCCACACCTACTACGGCATGACGGCGTCCGGTGGACCCGAGGGCGTGGGACGAGCAACGGGGCGGGCCATCCGAACCAGCACCGTGGCCATCGCCATCTCCGACATGTTGATGACGCTCCTGTTCTGGGGAGTATCGGTTCCGCTGAAGGTGACCGGTTGAGCCTCGCCGCCCCCCCGGCTCCGGGGCAGGCCACGATGGCGTCCGACGTCGCCGTGCCTCCTCGCAGCTGGTCGTGGCGACTGGTCTGGATGGGCGTCGTGTTGGTCGCGCTGCTGGTTGTCGTCGTGGCCTTCGTGTTGGAGTCCTTCGGAGGTGCCTTCTCCACCTACGCCGTGGCGCAGGCCGAGCTCCCGGCGTCATCCACGGCCGTGGCCCTCGGAGCACCGGTGGAGTACCGCAACGTGACCGTCGGTACCGTCGCCAGCCAAGGGAAGTCCGCGCCGGGCGGGCTCGTGGTCCTGACCCTTCACATGCAACGCTCGATGCTCCACGTCATCCCCGCTCGGGTCCGGGCGACCGAGACACCGGTTTCCTTCTTCGGGGATCCCTATGTCGAGCTCGTCGCCCCTTCCAGCCCGGGAGCCGCCCGACTGCGCCCCGGGTCCACGATCTCGGCCTTGCAGGGTGGAGAGACGGGCTCACTGCAGGCAACGCTCGGGAGCCTCGACAACCTCCTGACCAAGCTGCAGCCCGCCGAACTCGATGCCGCCCTGACCGCCCTGGCCAGCGGGCTGCAGGGAAACGGGACATCGCTCGGACACAACCTGGTCAGGACCAACACCTACTTCGAACAGATGCTGCCGCTGTGGCCCACCGTGGTGTCCAATCTGAACACTCTGGTCCCGGTGGCCAACCAGTTCGCCGCCTCCACCCCTGACATCCTGCAGATCCTGGCCAACCAGACGACGACGGCCACGACGGTCAACGACCAGGCCTCGGGCGTCCGCCAGGCCCTCGGTGGCGGCGAAGTGCTCGCCGGCGAGACCGCCTCGCTCCTCAACGCCATCCAACAGCCCTTTGCCATCCTGGCCGCCGACTCCGGACCCTTCCTGACCGCCATCTCGCAGAACCCCCACGAGATCTCTCAGCTCCTCTCGGGACTCGACGCCTGGGCCAACGCGTGGATCGCGGCCGAGTCGTCGGGCCCGTATCTCGACTTGGCCCAGACCGAGGTCGTCGCCAATCCGGCCGACCTGGGGCTGGCCGTTCTCGGCGGACCCCAGGCGGCCGCCTACCTCTCGGCCGGACTAGGGCCCGGTTATGTGAACCCTCCGACCTACTCCTCGGCCGGCAGCATCGTCACCGACGACGCCCGGTCGCCGACCGGTGGCTCGGTGTCAACGGCCGGGGTGGCCCTGACCCCGGTGGTCGCCGAACCAGCCCAGACTCGAGCCATCTCGCAAATCGTCGCGGCGGTGAGTGGTTCGGCACCCTCCTCACCCGCCGTCTCCACGCTGTTGCTCTCGCCCGTCCTCGAGGGTCTGGTGACCCGCTCGTGAGATCGCACCATCGTCATCCGGGGCTGTCGGGCACCGTGGCGAAGGTCGTCGTGTTCGCCGTCGTGTCCGTCATCCTCACCTCGGTCGTTATCTCCACGTTGCTCGACGTGAACACTCAGTCCGCCACCGGGTACGTGGCGCGATTCTCCGACGGGTCCGAGCTGCAGGCCGGTGACACGGTCCGCATCGCCGGCGTCGAGGTCGGGAAGGTCAGCTCGGTGACACTGCAGCAGCACTATGCCGACGTGTCGTTCAGCGTCGACACCTCCCAGCACCTCACGACGACGACATTGGCCGCCATCCACTTCGAAAACCTCCTGGGCCAGCGATTTCTTGCCATTCTCCCCGGGGCCCGGGGTGGCAAGCCACTTCCGCCCGGAGGGGTCATCCCGCTCTCGCACACCACACCGGCGATCAACCTGACGGCGGTGTTCGACGGCTTCCAGCCTTTGTTCTCCGCACTCGCTCCCAACCAGGTGAACCAGCTGGCCGGGTCGATCATCGACGTGTTCCAGGACGAGTCGGGAACTGTCTCGAACCTCGTGGCCCAGACGGCGACCCTGACCAACAACCTGGCCGACCGCCAGCAGGTGATCGACAGCCTCCTGACCAGCTTGTCCAGTCTTCTCAACGCGGTCGGGGTCCACGACACCCAGTTGGGTCAGCTGATCGGGAACTTCGATTCCTTGGTGCAAGGCCTGGCCGGGTCGCGGACCCAGCTCGGGTCGGCAATCGACAACCTGGCCACGGCAGAGAGCACCACCAGTGGTCTGCTCAACGAGGCTCAGCCCACCCTCAACCAGGACATCCAGGCACTCGCCGGCGCGGTCCAAACCCTGTCCACCAACCAGCAGGGGCTCGACGGTGTCCTCCAGGGGTTCCCCGGTCTGGTCAGCACGCTGACGAAGATCCAGAGCACGGGCAACTGGATCAACGTGTACCTCTGCAACCTCACGATCAACGTGACGGGTCAACTGGACATCTCGCTCGTTCCGGGCGTGAGCCCGACTGACCAGTACCCGAACCCGGTGACCCTTCCGTCAGGCCCGATCGGTGACCAGGCCGACCACACGGCGAGCTGCTCGTGAAACGCTTCCGCGAACGCAACCGGACCCTGACCGGCCTCGTGGGGGTCGTCGCTGTCGCCGTTCTCGTTGTCGGAGCGCTGAATTTCCCGCGCCTCCCCCTGATCCACGACAACCCCACCTACCAGGCCGACTTCGCCAATGCCGGGGGCCTCCAGACCGGGGACATCGTCACCGTCGACGGCGTGAAGGTGGGATCCATCACTGCTATGGCTCTCCACCGCGACCAGGTGCAGATCACCTTCACCGCGTCGGGCACCAGGCTGGGATCGGGCTCGTCGGCGGCCGCCGAGGTGCTCAGCCCCGTCGGCACCGAGTACATGCAGATCTCGCCGTCGGGTTCCGGCTCCCTGCACGGCCCGATTCCCCTGGCCCGCACCAGCGTTCCCTACAACCTGGTGACCGCCCTGTCCGGGCTCGGATCCGAGATCCAGCACTACAACATCCCCCAGCTCGAGAAGGCGCTCGACGTCGGGAGCCAAGACTTCAATGGGACAAACGTCAGCGAGACGACCAGCGCCTTCCAGGGTCTGGCCGACATCTCACGGGTGATCGGCAACGAGGGACCCGCGCTGGCGACGATCGTTACGCAGGGTGCGGCGCTCAGCGGCGTCCTGTCTCAGCGGAGCCAGCAACTCTTCAACCTGTTCGGCCAGAGCGACCTGGTGCTGTCAGTGCTCCAGCAGCGGCGATCGTCCATCAACCAGCTCCTCACGGCCACGGCCACGCTGAGCCAGCAGATCACGTCGCTCCTGTCGGTCAACCGGCCTGCGTTGACCACCCTGCTTCAGGACCTCCAGTCCGTGTCGGCCGTCCTCGCCAAGGACAGCAACGACTTCGGCCAGGCGATCCCGGTGCTCGCCGCCTTCAGCCGGTACTCGGCCAACTCCACCGGCTCGGGAGCCTTCGTCGACGTATCGGTGCCCACACTGCTCGTTCCCGACACCCTCTCCGTCCAGTGTTCGGCGGCCGGCGCCTACCCGAGCACCAATCCTCAAGTGGGATGCCGTCCATGACCCCGCACATCTACGGGCTCGGGACGGCCAGACGTCCGTCGTTCCTGAGACGGATCCCGCTCCGGAAGGTGGTGCCGGTACTGGTCGTGGCCCTCGTCGCCCTGATCGTCGGGGGCTTGGTCGTCCTGGCGACCAGCGGACCCTCCATCATGACCATCTCGGCCCGGTTCGCCTCGGCCCCGGGCCTCTTCACCGGCAACGCGGTCGACGTGCTCGGCATGCCGGTCGGGAGCGTCACCAAGATCACCCCCGGACCGACCTACGTCACGGTGGCCATGCAGGTGCCGACCGGCACGCCGATCCCGGCTCATGCCGAGGCGCTGATCATGGCCCCCCAGGTGGTCAATGACCGTTATGTGCAACTCAACCCGGGATACGGCGGGGGACCCCGGATGCAGAACGATGCCGTTATCCCCCTGGCGCGGACGGCGGTGCCCATCTCCGTCGATGCGATCGTCGACAACCTCGACCAGCTGGCCAAAGCCCTGGGGCCCAACGGCGCCAACGCCCACGGTGCACTGTCGGCGTTCGTCGCCAGCTCCGCCCGCGCCTTCGGCGGCGACGGCACCGGGTTGCACTCAACCCTGACGTCCCTCGGCAAGGCCCTCAATGCCCTCTCGTCCAAGAGCCCTCAGCTGACCGCCCTCTTCGACAACCTGGGAAATCTCAGCCAGGTTGCCTCCCAGTACACGGGCACCTACCAGGCATTCGCCAACAACCTGGCCGTGGTGAGCACCGACCTCGCCGGCGACGACAGCGACATCGGCGCCACCCTGGCCAACCTCCAGAAGGCGCTGGGAGCGCTGGCGCAATTCACGGCGACCAACTCCTCCGCCCTCGGCACCAGTGTCACCAATCTCGACGCCTTCGCCGGTGCCGTCGCCACCAAACAGCAGGCGCTGGCCCAGGCCTTCGAGTCGCTTCCCATGGCGCTCGACAACATCTCCCAGGCCATCGATCCAAGCGCCCCGGGGGCGCGGCCTTGCGGGCTCGGCTCGATCCGACCGGTGACTCGGCGGGGTTCTCGCAGTCGGTGTGCGGGAATCCGCTCCTCCGCCTCCTTCTCCTCTCGATCGACCGATCCCAGGACACGGACCCGACGGCCGACCTGGACTGCGGGGTGAACGGCTTGCTGGCCAGCCTTCCGACCCCTCCGGGTGCGTCCTCGGGGCCGAACCTGTCGCTCAGCGCGCTGGTGGGAGGTGGCCAGTGAGCATCGGCATCCCCGTCATTCCGAGCACCGGCGGCCCGACCCACGCCGAACGGAACGCGTCCCATGGTCCGTGGATCCGGACCACCCGCTGGGCCCGGAGATCGATCAGCCTGGTCGTGACGCTCGTGGGCGCCCTCGCCATGAGCGGCTGCGCCATCAGCCTGCAGTCCCTTCCCAAGGTCAGCGGCCTCGACGCGGCGAGCTATCCCATCTATGCCGTGTTCTCCAACGTCCTCAATCTGCCCGACGAGGCCCAGGTCCGGGTGGGCGCGCAAGTCGTCGGCCAGGTGGGAGCGATCACCACCCGGGACTTCCGGGCCGACTTGACCCTGGACATCGAGAAGTCGGTCCGGCTGCCGGTCGGGACCATCGCCCAGGTCCGTTTCGACGATCCGCTGGGTGACGAATACATCCTCCTGGAGCCACCCCCGACCCGGTCGACCGGAACCACCGACGCCGCCCGTCAATTCCTGGCCCCGGGAGCCCACATCCCCGACAGCTCGACCAGCACCGCGCCCAGCGTCGAAGACACCTTCGGGGCCCTCTCCCTGGTCCTCAACGGCGGGGGGATCAACCAACTCCAGACCATCATCGGCCAGCTGAATGACACGTTCAACGGAAACCAAACACCGATCCGTTCGTTCCTGACCACCATTGACGACGGCGTGAGCTCCCTCTCCGGCGGCCGAGCCGCCATTGACGACGCCCTGACCTCCATCTCGAACCTGAGCACCAAACTGAACGCGGGCGCTCCGACCATCGCCAACGGCATCAGTACGATCGCGCCGGCCATCGGCGTGCTGGCCAGCGAGAACCAGCAGATCTCGGGGCTGTTGACCCAGCTGTCCAACCTGGGAGCAGTCGGTACCCAGATCGCACAGCAGAGCGGGCAGGACGCCGTCAACGACGCTGACGACCTGCTACCGGTCGTCCAGCAGCTCAATTCGGTCTCGGCGCAACTGGCCCCCGACCTGAGTGCGCTGGCCAGCTTCGAGGCCGAGACGCCCAAGATCGCCCCGGGTGACTACCTGCAGGTGAACGCCATCGTCAACGTGCTCCTGCCCGCTGGGGGGTTCGAGCCGACCCCCCTGGACGCGGAGGTGACCGACGCCCGGACGGCGTCACGTTCGGGATCACCGCCGTTGCAGGGGGGCCAGGCGGTCTCCGACCTGCTGGCCGCGAGCCTGTGATGACCGAGGACCACTGCATGAGGACCATGAACGAGGATCCATGAACCAGCACCTCCTCCCACGAATGATCGCCCTGGCCGTCGTCATCGTCGTCGGCGTCTACTACATCGTGTTCGACATCATGCAGTACCACGTCACGGCGCAGCCGTTCCCGGTCACCGTCCTCATGCCGAGTGCTGGGGGTCTGTACACAGGTGCCGACGTGACCTACAGGGGGGTACAGGTCGGAACGGTCACGGCGCTCGACCTCGACCCCAGGCACGTCGCCGTCAAACTCGCCATACGGTCAGGCGAGCACGTTCCCGACAACGGACCGGTCCGGGTCAAGGAGCTCTCGGCGCTGGGTGAGCAGTACCTCGACCTGCAGCCGGCGACGGGCTTCGGACCCGACCTGCGCCCCGGAACCGTCATTCCCGCCAACAGGGTGACCCTTCCCACGCCGATCGGTACGGCGCTGGTGGACCTGAACTCCGTGCTCCAGAGCGTCAACCCACACGACCTGGTGACCGATGAGAACTTTTTGGCCAGCGCCTTCGTCGGCACCGGTCCGGATCTCCGGACGATCATCGTGACCGGTCAACGCCTGTCCAACGCCCTGATCGCCGCCCAGCCGGAGACCGTGAACCTGGTCGTGGACGGTCAGACCGACCTCCATACGCTGGAGGCGACCGATGGCGATCTGGCCACCTTCTCCCAGGGTCTGGCTTCGTTGACCGCCCAGTTGCGTGACTCGAACACCGACATCCAGGCGCTGATCAGCAACAGCCAGTCCGCTGAGCAACAGCTGAATCCCTTTCTGGCCGCCGACAGCGCACAGATCACCGCCCTCGTCTCGAGCCTGGCGACCGACTCCCAGGTGACCGACGAGCACGACCAAGACGTGCAAGCCGTGTTCGAGTTGCTCCCCGTCGTCTCCAACGACCTGGCGTCGGTGGTGGGAGGCGGTGACGTGCACGGACAACTCGAGTTCAACACCGCTGACCCAGTGTGTCCCTACATTCCGGGGAGCCAGACGCCTGGACCGACGCAGGCTGTGGGCACTCCGGCACTGACCAATGCGTGTACGACCGCGGCGCCCGGCATGCTGGCGCGTGGAGCAGACAGCACGCCGAACTTCTCGGGTGGGTGAGACCAGCGAAGCAGCCATTGCAACCGTGCGCCGGCCGGAGGTTTGGACCCTTCACGAACGGGCATAGACGGTGCGGCGACCAAGCCGCTCGTCGGCTCGGTCGTGCGGAAGGGGGAAGGTGAGAAGAGAGTCCGCGAAGTCGTGCCGGGAGAACCGAGTCGCGGCGCGGAGAAACGGGCGGAAGGCGACGTTGGTCGGTGCGGCGATACTGATGGTGACCGGCGGTCTCCTCGTGTCGCGGGGGCAGGCGGCGGGATCCGGGCCAGTTGCCCTCCCCGGCTCGAGGACTGCAGCCAGCCGGTCCCTCGGCGCCGCGGCACGGCCCAAGGTGTCGAACCAGATCTCGTTGGCCTCCTCCGACCTGCCCGATGACTGCGTACCCAATCCGGCCGGGCCTCCGGCCGCCACCTACCAGCTGGGACTGGTGGGAACGGCAACCAATGGGGCGCTGGACACCGGGTCCGCGACCGTTTCCAATATCGACGCCAAGTTTTGCGGAATCGTCACCCTCACCCCCGGGACACCGCCCTGTGGGGCGACGGGGAGCGTCAACTCACCAACGGATGGTCAGGAGTTCGGTGCGCTGTCGGTCGGCCTCACCTTGGTGCCAGGGATGACGCCGACCATCGGGTTCGTGGCCAACCCGGGAACGATCACCGGGGGCTTCAGCTGCACCTCGTCCCAGAACGGTTTGGCCGTCGCCCTCGACGCCAACGTGAGCGGGAGCACGGCGCCGTTGTTCGGGGTGTCCTGCACGATTGGACCGGTGACCATCCCGCTCACCGGTGCGGTGACCGGACCGCTCACGGCCACGACCGCCACCTTGACGAGCAATGACTTCAGCGTGCCCGCCGTGCAGCCCTCGAGCACCTGCCCCGCCGCGGTCGCCGCCAACGTCGACATGATCGCCGGGTTGCCACTCTCCGCCGGACACGCCAGCGCCACCCTGCCCGTCACCGCCTCGCTCTACCAACCGGCGCCCTAGCCCATGCATCGACGGCTGATGTGAGCGAGGCGAGCAGTCGCAGTACCAGCACAGACAACCAAACAAGGGAGGTTCACACCACCATGTCACGACCAATGAAACTACCCGAAAGCGATCAACGGAAGGGCAGGCCAACCATGTCCAGACTGACCAAGACCATCGTCGCCGTGGCGGGGACGGTAGCGCTCGTCTTCGGCATCTCCACGGCCGCCTTCGCATCGTTGCCCACGGGCACGACCGTCACCGGGTCATTGAAGTCCGGGACCGACATGACCTTCAAGGGTGACATCGACTCGATCCCCATCACCGTCTCATGCACCAAGTTTTCGGCCAGCGGCAAGGTCCCGAAGAAGAAGTCGGACACCGTGACGCTCTCCAAGCCACCGACCATCAACGGATGTACCGACTCGTCGGGTGGGACCGACACCATCACGACCTCCGGCACCTGGACGCTTACCATCGCCGCGAAGACGCTGACCCTCGGGATCCCGAAGGCGGGAGCCACCTTCAAGTCGAGCATCCTGTCGAGTTGCACCATCACCGCCGAGCCCAGCGCGGCCGCTGGCGTGAAGGGTAAGTACAACGGCAAGAACACCGACACGGTCACGAACGCCAGTATCAAGACCAAGGGTTCAGGGTGTACCAGCACCACGGCAACGACCACGGCCACCGTCATTCTGAGCCCCGCCCCCGGAGCGCCCCCGTGGTAAACCCGCGACGAGCGGCGTCGCTGGAGCAGATCCGATGTGCCGGCGACACGTGAATCGAACCACCATGGATGGGCGGTGCACTGGGCACCGCCCATCCATGCGGCGGGCGAAAGGCTCACCCGGACGGCCGCGATGAAGAGACCGCGATGACGAGAAGAGCAGAGCTTCGGTTGGCCGCGTTCGGTGTGGCGGTCGTGGCGGCCGTCGCCGCCCCTGCGGTGGCCGGACTCACTGCTTCCGGAATACCGTCAGCACCAGTGCGTTCGGCCATCGCGCAGGCGACCCACGCTGCGTCACGGGCCCGATCGGTCGACTCGTCCCGTGTCCGAGCGGTTCTGGCCGACCTCAAGCAGGCGGAGACCACCGGCGCCGGGTTGACGGCGGCGACCGACGCTCCGGGCATGCCGGCTTGCGCCCCGCCACCGATTCCGTCGTCCACCTATCCGCCCGGTAGTGGCTACGGCATCCCGTTCCTGGCCGCGATCACCAACGGCCAGGTGCTGGCCGGGTACGACGAGTGGACCGCCAACAATCTCGTCTACACGGCGAACAACAAGACATTCAGCCTCTACCCGTGGCAGTCCAAGATCTACGACATCACCGGATGGGTGACGGGTTTGCTCCAGCTCCCGAGCCTGACCGCCGAGATCCCCCCGCAGGACGTCGTGTTCTGCGACAACCAAGGAGGCTCCAGCTGCCTCTCGGCGGACTGGCCGGCCGGCGAGTGCATCCAGATCCAGGCCCAGTACGGCCCGTCGCCGGCCAGCAAGACACCACCGCCGGCCCTCGGGAGTTATCACCCCGAAGGCGTGTCATGCAGCGACTATTCGACTCCGACGTTCGAGTGCTTCCCCTACGTGGTGAGCCTGGCCCCCTCCGGGACGACCACACTCACCGTCACCGGGGTCGAGCCCAACGGCGCGCTCGACCTCTCGGTGTCGACCGCGGCGGTGACCACGGTCAGCGAGGTTCCACCACCGCCCTCGACGATCACCTTCACCTGCCAGGCGGCCCCAGCCAGTGTCACTCTCTCGACGCAGGTCACCCCGCTGCCGGCCACGGCACCCGGACCACCGGTGCCGCCCAATACAGACGACCGGCCCCTCCAGACCCTCCCGGCGCCCACGACAGGGCCGCTGGCCAGTAGCACCAGCACGGTGGCGTCCAACGATTTCGCCGTACCCGCCTTCTTCCCCAGTGCCGGCGGTGGGCCCCCGTGCTCCACGTTCCTGGCCACCAGCCTCAACACCTACGCCGGCGGATGGGATTCGCTCTTCAAAGACCAGGGCACCGGCCGCTACTACATCGACGGTGGGACCAACCCGATCGTGGCGGAGCCGGGTTGGGCACAGTTCACGGCGACGACGACGGTGGTGAGCCTGGGCCTTCCGGTCGGGCCCCCGCCGGGCTTCAGCTTCTGAGGCCCGGGAGACGGAGGCTTCTCGGCAATGACAACGAAAAAGAGGAGGACCAAGGTGGCGAACGAGGGGGTGGTGACCGTCACGAGCGAGTCGTCGGCACCTGCGGCGGAGAGCGCCCCCGTTTCCGACGCCGTCATCTCGATCCAGGGGGTGTCCAAACAGTTCGGAAGCCACGTGGTCCTCGAGGACATCACCTTCGATGTGCCGCGGGGCGAGACCTCGGCAATCCTCGGGCCTTCGGGAACGGGAAAGTCCGTCCTGCTCAAGGTGGTTATCGGACTGTTGCGGCCCGAAACGGGTCAGGTCTATATCGATGGCGAACCCATCGTGGGCGTCCGTGAGAAGGAGGTCCTGCGGATCCGAAGGAAGATCGGCGTGCTCTTCCAGGATGGCGCGCTCTTCGGCTCGATGAACCTCTTCGACAACATCGCGTTCCCCCTGATCGAGCACACCAGCAAGACCGACAAGGAGGTCCGGGACATCGTCCTCCGCAAGTCCGAGCTGGTCGGTCTCGTCAATCACCTCCACAAACTTCCCGGTGAGGTCTCAGGGGGTATGCGCAAGCGCGCCGGCCTGGCTCGGGCCCTGGTCCTCGAGCCGCAGATCCTCTTCTTCGATGAGCCGGACTCGGGCCTCGACCCGGTCAGGGTGGCTTACCTTGACGGTCTGATCAACAGCGTGCACGACGAGACGGGGGCGACGTTCTTCATTATCAGTCACAACATCGAGTCGGTGAAGAGAACCGCTCATCATCTTGGTCTGCTCTTTCGCAGCCGGTTGGTGGGCTTCGGATCGAAGGAGGAGATGATGAATTCGAGAGTCCCAGTGATCGAGCAGTTCCTGGCCGGTCGGCCCGAGGGCCCGATCAGCATGGACGAGATGGCCGATGCGGTGGAGGGTGAGGATGACCTCGACGGTTCACCGCCCGGTCTCATCGAGATGTCCCCGCCGGTGTCGCCGCTGGTCGGAATCGGGTCTCGCCTTGTCGACGATCCCGACGGAAGTTCCGAGGATCCCGACATGACGGTCACCGATCGCCAGCCGGTCAATCCGGGATGCGCACGGTGAGGCCGGACGACGGCACGGGGGAGGGGTCCGTCGGCACGATGGCCGGTGAGACCGACGCTCCGCCTATCCCGGGCGAACGACTGAATGGTGATCACGCCTCGAAGGGAGGATCGACGAAGGGGAAGACGGGGAAGACGACCAAGAAGCCCAAGGGGAAGTCGGTGAAGAAGAACGGTCCCGTGGAGGGCCGGTTTGCTCCGCCGTTCGGTAAGGGCGAGGAACGGGCGCATCTCCCGGGATCCATCGTCGTTGCCCCCGACGACGATGGGGGCCGGCAACCGGCAGAGCGTATCGAGGAGGAGGGTCTGGTCGCTCCAGGGGACGACGGCCGCGGCCAGCCGACGAGTGTCGAGCCCGGCCCGTCCCCGGCAATGGAGGGTTCGGGCCCCACCACCGGCGAGGTCTCCGCCCGCGAACCCGGAGTGGGGGAGGAACCGGCCTCGGCGCCATCGGCGACCCGACCGTGGACACGCTCGACCCGCGTCCTCGTCGGTGCCGGTGTCCTGGTCGCCGCCCTGGCTGTCGCCTTGATCCTGAGCCTGCTGGCACTGGGCGGTCAGGACGCCCAGGCCAGTTCGCGCACGAGCGCGCTGGCCGCGGCCAGGACGTACGCCGTCCAATTGGCGAGTTACAACTACCGTGACCTCGAACGCGGGTTCGCCACCGTCGCTACCAACTCGACGCCCTCCTTCCGCCGGAGCTTCAGCGAGTCGAGCGGCGCCCTGAAGACCACGCTCACCAAGTACAAGGCAACTGCGGACGCCAGCGTGGTGTCCGCGGGGCTCGTCTCGTCCGACCCCTCCCGAGCGGTGGCCCTGGTGTTCCTCACCCAGAGGATCGCGAACTCCACCCAGCCGAAGCCGACGACCGATCGGAGCCAGGTGAAGATCACCCTGGTGAAATCGGGAGGACGGTGGCTGATCGATCAGGTGACCTTGCTCTGACCGGCCGCATGCTTCGCATCGGATCACCGCGGTCGATGTTTGACCGAGACTTCCGGCGGGTACCCATGGGTCGGACGGTCGGCAACGCCGGCCGGTCGGCTGCAGCGAACAGGGGGTGTGCCGTGGTGTCGTGGGTTCATAGTGGTGACCGGTCGGTATCGGGCGCTCGCCAGCGACCGATCTCTTCTCGGGTGGTGTCGTTGGCGGGGGCGCTCTCGCTGGTCGGCACCTCCCTCTTCGTGGCGCTCACACCCGGCCTGGCCGGCGCCACGTCGAATCCCGTTCCGGCCGGCCTGGCCGATTTTGCCAACTGCCCAGTCAACGTCAAGGGCGTGGCGACGTGCCTGTTCTCGTCGACCACCAGCACGAAATTCGAGATCGGCTCCACCACCGTCACGTCGTCCAGTCCGACGACGCTTTCCCTCGGCCTCAGCTATACGAAGACGGGCCAGCCGGTCGTCGTACTGCCCACCAACGGCACCTCGGCGTTGCAGTCACCCGCCATCCCCCTTTCGGGCGGCCTGACTGGGATTTCTGGTTTGGGTGGAGGAGAGTTGGCGGTCACGGTCACCCCCCAGCTCGTCGGGCTCCCCACCGTCAACCTGGGCAATCTTCTCAACGGCAGCGCCCCGGGCCTGATCCTGCCGATCGACGTGTTGGTGGGCACGCCAACCGGGCTGCTCGGGTCCGACTGCACGATTGCCGACTCGGCTGATCCGATCGCGCTCAACCTGACGACCGGTAGGACCAACCCGCCACCGCCCAACAAGCCGATCCGCGGAGCGACCGGGACGACGTCGAGCACGCCCCGAGGGTTGATCACGGTGCGCGGGATGACCCTGGTCGACAACTCGTTCGCCGTCCCCGGTACCGACAATTGCGGGACCGACGGGATCTTGGACCCGATCCTCGATTTCGACAAGAGCCTGCCCTCGGCGGCAGGGTCGAACACGGCCATTCTGTCCGGTTCGTCGCACACCGCCCCGGCCGCGCTCGTCCGGAAGTACTTCCCCTGACGACCGCGACTCCGAGGGCTGGTACTCGTCGTTCCTGTCCCCCTACTGTTCGCGCCCGTACGGTACGAACTCCAGGATCCTGGTCTGTTGTGATGCCAATTCGAGGGGGAGGTCCACTTGTTAAACCGGCCAGTGAAGTCGAAGCGTGCCGTGGTCGCAGCCCTGGTTTCGGCGGCGTCGATGGTGGCGACGCTGGGTCTCGGTGCGCTGCCGGCCAGCGCCAGTGGCCACCTACCTGTCATCTACTCCACCGCCGAATACGGCTTGACGGCGCTGGCCCCGAACACACCTCCCCCGGGCGCGGACAACTGGTCGTGTCAGCGGTCTGCTGCCCATCCCTATCCAGTGGTGCTGGTCAACGGCACGTTCGCCAATGAAGACGATAACTGGCAGGCCCTTTCGCCGTTGCTCTACAACAACGGTTTCTGCGTCTACACCTTCAACTACGGCGGCCCACCGCTCTTGGGCACACTCTACGGCGTGGGAGACATCGCTACTTCTGCGGGCGAGCTCAGCTCGTTCGTCAATCAAGTCCTCGCATCCACAGGGGCTTCCCGGGTGGACCTGGTCGGACACTCCCAGGGCGGCATGATGCCGAACTACTACATCAAGTTCCTGGGCGGCGCCTCAGTCGTCCATGACTTCGTCGCCCTTGCGCCCGACAACCACGGAACCACGATCGACGGGTTCACCAATCTGGCCAACTTCATCCCGGGCGTTTCAACTTTGGTGGATGAAGGGCTCGGTACCGTCTGCGAGTCCTGTGTCGAGCAGGAGGATGGTTCTGCGTTCATCACTACGTTGGACAAGAGCGGCATCACCGCTCCAAGCGTCAACTACACCGTCGTGAGCACGGAATACGACGAAGTCGTAACTCCGTGGCAGTCTCAGCAGCTCAGTGGCTCCAACGTGAAGAACATCGTGCTCCAGAATCAGTGCTCACTCGACTTCTCGGGACATCTCGGGATCGCCTACGACCACATTGCCCTCCAAGATGTTCTGAACGCTCTGGATCCAGCGCAGGCCAAGTCTCCCGTATGTTCGTTCATCGGCTACGAAACCGGGGGCTGAGTACGTTCCGGCAACGGAACTGGACGTGTCTGCATTCTGGCCACAGGTGGGCGTTGCCCGTCGGGTGAACGCGACATCGGTAAGAGCGACTTCGCCGCCAAACGGCAGTGGGGCGCCGGTGTCCGCCCCAGACACCACCGGATGCGACACCACCGTCCCTCTGCGTGGTCGATTGAGGCGTAAGCGGCACTGATTGACACTTTGGGAGGAATAATTCGGTCGAGGTAGGTAAGGTCCGTCGTCGGGGTCCGTTGCGGGTGTGCAGCGCAGCGATGGGGACCGGGGGGCATCAGCACAACCCTGTGCGACAACCAACACCAAGGAGATTCAATGCGTCGTTTACTAACGGTGGCCGCAGCCGCAGCCGCCCTGTCCATTCCGCTGTCGGCGGCTACCGTCGGTTTGGCGAGTACTGCGGGAGCGGCAGCAACGTCGAGCGTCACCTGTAGTGGCCTCACCGGCACCATCAGCACGACGGTGACCGTATCCAAGTGCACCCCCTCGGGAGGCAAGGGCTACAAGACCGCCACTGCGTCGGCGGCCAGCCTCGCTACGGGTGGCAATCTCACCTGGAGCAAGAGCAAGGCGACCACCACGATCGGCGACACCACGGCAAAAGCCGTCACGCCGAACGCGTGCGGCAGCGCAGGCACGGAGTACTCCTTCGCCGGCAGGGTGACCAAGGCGTCGACCAAAGGAACCGGAATCCCGAAGAAGGGCGATGCCGTCAGGGCCAAGGCCTGCGTGAGCTCGACGGGGGCGATCACCCTTCTCCCCGGTACCAAGATGAAGCTGTAGCACTTTCGCCTCACGTCAGACAGTAGCGACCGATGCCCCGCTCCCAGTGGAGCGGGGCATCGTCGCGCTCCTCGGTCGAGCGGTGTCTACCGACCGAGCGTGTGCGCTTTCGTGCACGAAATCGTGGGGTCGGTCGGCTGAGAGCTTCTGACGGCCAAGAAGAGCTAGACCCTCCAACGCTGCGGTCCTAGAGTGGCGGCTGACTCTTGATGACGTAGGAGGTCCGATGTCCGGTACTGCGGAATCCGACGCCGCCGACTCACTCTTTGCGGCTTCGGTGGCTGATGACCCTCACCCCGCCTATCGCCGTATTCGCCAGGAGTGTCCGGTGGCCCGCACCCAGATGGGGGATCGCGCCGTGGTGATCGTCTCCCGCTACGAGGACGTGTGCTGGGCGCTGCGCCACGCCGAGTACTTCACGTCGGCCGGAGGCAGCCTCGATCTGGGTGAGCAACCGCTGATTCCCCTCGAATTCGATCCACCCCAGCACACGAAGTACCGGCGCTTGCTGAGTCCCCAATTCGTTCCCCGGGAGATCCAACAGCTCGAGCCCGAGGTGCGGCGCATTGTCAGGGGACTGATCGACAACGTCGCTCCCCGGGGCAAGTGTGATTTTCACGAGGAGATCGCGACACCCCTGCCGTCGGAGATATTCATGGCCCTCATGGGACTACCCCCGGCTGATCTCCCCCTCTTTCTGCGGTGGCGAGATGATTCGATCAGGCCCGCGGTCGAGCCGGGCGATTTCGAGGGAGCCCAACGAATCCGGGCCCAGGTAGCGAACGAGATCAGCGAATACTTCCGTAATCTCATCGGTCGCTGCCGAGAGGCACCATCCGACAGCCTTCTCTCCCGAATCGTCCACTCCACCATCGACGACAAGCCATTGAGCGAGGCCGAGCTCCTCGGCATCAGCCACTTGTTGCTACTCGGAGGACTGGACACCGTGACGGCAACGCTCGACTGCATGATCGCCTTTCTGGCCACCCACACCGACCACCGCCGCCAACTCGTCAGTGATCCATCAATCATCCCTGCTGCGGTCGAGGAGCTCCTCCGGTGGTTGACACCGGTGATGGTCATCCCGAGGTCGATCAAGGAGGACGTCGAGATGGGTGGAGTGCAGTTGCAAGCAGGCGATGATGTCATGCTGGCCATCGGGGCAGCCAATGGTGATGAGTCCGAGTTTCCGGATCCGGAGGTTGATTTCCATCGTCAGCCCAACCGCCACGTGGCCTTCGGAGGCAGCAATCATTCGTGCCTCGGTGCCCACCTCGCTCGTTTGGAACTGCGGGTCACACTCGAAGAGCTGCACGATCGGATCCCCGACTACCGGATCCCCGAAGGTGTCGATGTCCATTTCTCGCCAGGTATTCGTCAGGCTGATCAGCTGCCACTGGAGTTCGATCCAGCCTGAATCCGGACTCGGTGAGTCCGGCAAACGAAATGGCTCAATGGCCGTCTCGACCTGAACGGGCCGGCGCGGGGTAGCGCGTGAGGATCGCTCGTCGCGTTGCTCGCCGCCCTCGAATGGTCCCCATGGACCTTCGAACATCCCCATCCCACCGCCTGGCCGGACGAGGCGTGGTGTGATCACCCCCGTGAGGTCTGGACACTCGTGATCTTATAGAGTACGATACTCAGTATGCTAACGAGAGATACCTTCCAATGAGCGTCCGCCACGCTCTGCTGGCGCTGCTGAGCGAGGGTCCCAAGTACGGCCTCCAGCTGCGGCAAGAGTTCGAGGCCAGGACGGGCGAGATCTGGCCCCTCAACGTCGGCCAGGTGTACACCACCCTGCAACGCCTCGAGCGGGACGGGCTGGTGGAATCCGAAGACGCCGCCGAAGAAGGCCCCCAAAAGGGATTCCACCTCACCCTGGAGGGTGAAGATGAGCTGCAGCGGTGGCTCCGCACGCCGCCCGACCTCAGCTCACCGCCTCGGGACGAGCTGGTGATCAAGATCATGGTGGCCCTCCGGATGCCAGGCGCCGACGTCCACGAAGTGATCCAGGTGCACCGGCGCTACCTGGTCGAGCTCATGCAGCAGTGGACGCGCCTCAAAGAGGACGAAGCCGAGTTCGACCTCGGGTTCGCACTGGTCGTCGACGCCGAGCTCTTTCGTCTCGACGCGCTGGTCCGGTGGCTCGATGCCGCCGAGGGTCGGATCAATCGTGCGGTCTCCGAGCCCCCTCGACCCGAGTCCTTCCCGATGCCGAAGCTACGACGAAGAATGGGGGTGCGGCCATGAGCATGCTCGAACTGCGCAAGGTCTCCAAGGTCTACGGCGACGGCCCAGCCCAGGTCCAGGCCCTGTACGACGTCGATCTCTGGGTCGATCCCGGCTCCCTGGTGGCGGTAATGGGAGCGAGCGGGTCGGGCAAGAGCACCCTGCTCACCATTGCCGGCAGCCTCGAGGCCCCGACCAGCGGTGAGGTGTTCGTGGGCGGGGCCCTGTTGTCCAAGATGACCCGAAACGACCAGGCCCGTATGCGCCGGCGCTCGATCGGCTACGTATTTCAGGATTACAACCTGTTGGCCGGGCTGACCGCGGTGGAGAACGTCTCGCTCCCGCTGGAGCTCGACGGTGTCTCGGGCAAGAAGGCCCAGGCGTCGGGAATGGCGGCCCTCGAAGAGCTCGGTCTCGCCGATCGGGCCTCGCACTACCCCGACGAGCTCTCGGGCGGCGAGCGCCAGCGGGTTTCCATCGCCCGGGCCGTCGTCGGCGACCGCCATCTGCTCCTGGCCGATGAGCCGTCGGGAGCACTGGACTCGGCCAACGGTGAGGCGGTGATGCGCCTCATCCTCAACGCCTGCAAGCGCGGCGTGGCCGCGGTCGTCGTCACCCATGATGCCCAGTTGGCCTCGTGGGCCGATCGGGTGGTGTTCCTCCGGGACGGGCGAGTGGTCGACCAGACCATGTCGCCGCCCAGTCCGGAATCGTTGCTCCAGCCGGCTCCGCATTCATGACCACGACCCTCGAGCGACCGCCGGTTCAGGCGCTACCGGCCAACGGAGGCCTCCCGGCCCGACGTGCCGTGGTGCGATGGGCATGGCGTCTGTTCTGGCGTGAGTGGCGCCAGCAGTTCCTGATCCTCGCGCTCATCACCATCGCGGTGGCGGCGACGATCGTGGGATCGGCTGTGGCGATGAACAATCCTCCGCCCAAAGATGCCGGATTCGGAACGGCCCGGTATTCCGCATCATTCGGCACCTACGACAAGCAGGCGGCGAGCGTCATCGCCAGGTTGGAGCACGTCGGCCCAGTCGATGTCATCGAAAACGAAACGCTGTCCATCCCCGGCTCGATCAACACCTACCAGCTCCGTGCGCAAGACCCCCACGGACCTTTCGGCGGTCCGATGCTCTCCCTCCTCTCCGGTCGCTACCCGTCCGGTGCCGACCAGGTGGCCGTGACCAGCGGCGTCGCTTCGGCGTTCCACCTGAGACGCGGAGACACCTGGCGAGTCGGTGGCGAGGAGCGCCAGGTGGTGGGTATCGTCCAGAACCCGCAGAGCCTCCTCGACGAATTCGCGCTCGTCGCACCTGGGCAGGTCGCCAACGCCACAGGAGTCACGGTGCTGTTCGACGATCCGGGCGCTCCGCTGAGTTCGTTCAAGGGCGTTCAGGTCGAGACTCCGGCATCGGTTGCGCAGTCGAATCCAATCAATCCCGAGACGATATCGCTCATCGCTCTGGTCCTCGGGATGCTGCTCATCGCGCTCGTCTCGATCGGTGGCTTCACGGTGCTCGCACAACGCCGGATGCGCTCGATCGGAATGCTCGAGTCGACCGGCGCTACTGACCGCCACGTCCGCCTGGTCATCAGCGCCAACGGCGCCGTCGTCGGTATCGTCGGTGCGGTGCTCGGCTTCGTCCTCGGTCTCGTCGTCTGGCTCATCTACCGGTCCAACCTTGAGCAGAGCTCGCACCACATCATCGGTGTGCTCGCGCTCCCGTGGACGGTGGTGATCGCCGCCATGGTGCTCGCCGTCGTGGCGGCACTCTTCGCCGCGTCCCGCCCGGCGCGGGCGATCACCAGGGTGCCGATCGTCCAGGCGTTGTCGGGCCGTCCGGCGCATCCTCGTCAGATCCACCGGTCCGCGCTCCCCGGCCTCGTTCTTCTTGGCCTCGCCTTCCTGTTGCTCGGTTACTCCGGTAGCACCAATCACGGCGACGGCAGCGGTGGTTCTCCGGAGCTGCTCTTGGGGATCGTTCTGCTTATCCCCGGGCTCATCCTGTTTGCTCCGTTCTTCTTGTCCGTGACGGCGCGCCTCGGCCGCCGGGCGCCGATCGGCACACGGCTGGCCTTGCGGGATCTGGCCCGGTATCGGGCTCGTTCGGGCTCGGCACTCGCCGCGATCAGCATCGGCGTGCTCGTCGCGGTGATTGTCATGCTGGCTGCCGCGGCTCGGTATGGGAACGTCCTCGACTACGCGGGCCCGAACCTTTCGTCGACCGAGCTCGCTCTCCACGCCAACACACCACCACCGGCGGGAACGATCCTGCGGGGACCGAACGGTCGCACTCAAGTCACCGGGCAACCGACGACGAAGGTCGCCACACCCGCTCAGCTTGCCGCGGGTGCCGAGCAGATCGCCAAGGGACTCGGCGGGCAGTTGGTTGGTCTCGAGTCGCCAGATGCGCAACTGAACGGAACCCAAAAAGGTCGCCAGTGGGACGGTCAGATCTACGTAGCGACGCCACAGTTGCTGCGAGCGTTCGGGATCCCCCAGTCCGACATCAATCCGGATGCGGACGTCTTGAGCTCACGTCCTGGCCTCGCTGGCGTCTCGGGTCTGGTGCTCAACTACGCGTCGGACGCCAAGTCCGCACGCGGTCCTGGCGGTCCTGGCGGGCCTGGCGGGGGACCATCCCAGAGCTGTACCGCCGCCACCGGTTGTCGCTTGCACCCGGTCATCCAGCAGATCGGCGCACTGCCGAGTGGAACCTCGGCACCGAACACGGTGATCACCGAGCACGCCATGCGCGAGTTCCATATCACGGCGAGCACCAATGACTGGTTGGTAAAGGGGCCCCAACCCTTCACTGCAGCCCAGATCAGCAGCGCGGAGCTCGCCGCATCGACGTCGCAGCTCTCCGTCGAGTCGAAGAACGATCAGCCGAGCTCATCCGCGGTCATCGGCTGGGCCACCATCTTCGGCATCATCATCGCCCTCGGCGTGCTCGGAATGTCGGTCGGACTCGTCCGGAGTGAGACGGCCGGTGACCTCCGCACACTGGCGGCGACGGGTGCCTCCAGCTTCACGCGACGCACGCTGACGGCCGTGACCGCTGGGGCGCTCGGCTTTCTCGGTGCGCTCCTCGGGGTGGTGGGTGGTTACATCGGGATGATCGGTTGGCTGCGGGGCAACTCACTGAACGGTGGGATCGCCGCGCTCGGGAACGTCCCCGTCGCCGACCTCCTCCTGATCCTCGTCGGCATGCCACTGTTCGCGGCGATCGTCGGGTGGCTCTTCGCCGGGCGTCAGCCCTCCGACCTGGCCTGGCAGCCGATGGAATGAGGGCTCGAGCCCTCTTCTCGTCGGCTGGAGGCCGGTGTGGTTCAGAAGGTGGCTTCGCCGACCACAGATCAAGACGTGGTCGATCGGGGCCTGAGTAGCGCGAGCAACCATCGGGCACGTCGGTGACCGCGTTGGCCACATTGCCGCCCGACGCCTCGGTTCCGGAAAGGACGTCGCCGTATTGGGTGACCAATACGGTGCCACCGGGGAGTGGGAACTCCCAGTCGAGCGGATCGTGAAGTCCAGGATCGAGCACGATGCTCAGTCCGGTTGATCTGGCTGCGGCGACCTCGCCGATGACCCCTACGGGGTGAGCCGCGCCCTCCAAGGGCCGAGGTCCAGCGCCGGGTACCGGAGCGCCGTCTGGTCGAGGAGCTTCTCGTTCCAGACCGGATGTCCCGGCGGCGGGAACCCGAACAGCTCGAGCTGGCGCGGCGTCGAGCCCTCCACGAACTTCGTCCAGTCGGGCCCGGTCGAGCGCGACTGCTGCTGGTCGTAGCCGATCCAGTCCACTCCGGCATTCTTGAAGGCCACGGCCGCCAGGAACCGGGTCGTCCCCGGGGACCCGAAGGGAGCGCCCCGGTGGTAGACGTCGGACCGGTAGGCAAGGTAGGAACCGCGGACCCCCGGTGCCGGCCGCTCGGCGGCGTACAGCTCGGGGTCCCAGTCGGGCAGGACCACCCCGAAGGGCGAGGTGACGTGGGCCGAGTCACGTACCGAGACCAGTCGGGTGGGGTTGGCCGCCTCGGTCACATCTGAGAGGTAGAGGAACCCCTCCAGGTTCCACCACGGGGACTCGTGGCCGGGGGGAAGCCAGGAGTGGTTGCGGTCGATGTGCATCGGCTGCTCGTAGTTCGTCAACCCCGAGAACTTCGCGCTGGCGTGGGCCTGATACAGGCGAATGTCGGTGGTCTCGAGGGCGCGCTCGGCGAAGTTGACGATGGAGTCGTGGACGTAGAGCCGGTTGAGCGCCCCCGAACCGGCGAAGGGGAAGGCCCCCATCCAGCGCTGCTGGTCCGCCCGGAACCCCGGACCCTCGTCGGGCCAGACGTAGTCCTCCTTGGGTTTGGCCGGCCGCCCCTTCCACCGTTCGGTCACGCCCTCGGGATCGGCGTGGTACTCCTCGGGGCTGGGAAAGAGCAGCCGGAGATCATCGGATGCGGCGTCGATCTCGGCCGTGCCGACGAGGCCCTCGAGCAGCACCCAACCGTCTTCGTGCCAGGTCTTGACTTCCGCATCAGTGGCCAATCGTGAGGTCACGGTCTCGTCCCTCTCTTCGCCGGTATCCGGCCGCCCGTCCGCCTCCGTCTCGTCCGACGTCGCGGGACCGACAGATCCTAAGCAACGCCGTAGCGAGACCCACGTCGTTCCCCGGTCCGCGCGGGTGAGCCGGTCAGCCCTCGAGGTAGTACTTGCTGGCGTCCCCCTGCAGGCTCCGACTGGGGCGGCCGTCCAGGCCCACCGCCGGGATCCCCGTCGTGGTGACCCGCTGCATGCGGCGACGCTGGTCGCCGTAGTCGGCGATGGCGTAGTGCTGGGTGGCCCGGTTGTCCCAGACGGCCACGTCGCCCTCCTGCCAGTGCCAGCGGACGATGTTCTCGGGCCGGGTCACGTACGACTGGAAGATGCGGATCAAGTCGACGGACTCGCTGTTGGAGTGCCCCACCAGCTGGTGGGCGAAGCCTCCGAGGAGGAGTGCGGGCTCACCGGTCTCGGGGTGGACCCGGACTACGGGGTGTTCGGTCTCGTAGACCTCCGAGACGAACGTCTGGAGGTGGGCGATCTGCTCGGGCCGCAGCTTGCCCTTCAACCCGGCCACATCCACCCGGCCGTAGTCGTGCCCGTTCGAGTGGACCGCCCGCAACCCGTCAGCCAGCTGGCGAAGGTCGTCCGGCAGGTCGCGGTAGCCGGCCACCGTGTTGGCCCAGAGGGTGTCGCCGCCGACCTCGGGAACGACCAGGGCTCGCAGGACGGAGAAGATCGGCGGACGGTCGACGAACGTGACATCGGTGTGCCAATGGTTGGCCGAGGCACCGGCGATCGAGTCGAGGTCGAAGATCTCGGGTTCTTCGGTGAGGTGGGGGAGCGTGGGGTGACCCAAGGTCAGCGAGCCAAGGCGTGAGGCGAAGGCGATCTGCTCGGTCGCCCCGATCGACTGGCCCCGGAAGAAGACCACTCTGTGGGCCAGCAGTGCCCGCCGGATTCCGGCCACGTCGGACTCGTCGAGATCGGCCAGGTCCACTCCGGAAAGCTCGGCGCCAATGCGCCCGGTCACGGCTCGTACCCGGAGGTCGGTATCTCGATCGACGTCAATGGTCACGACGGTCCTCCTGCTCACTCACGAAACCCCGACCGCTTCCCTATGCTAATTGCTGGACCGGGGGAGCTACCTGGCGGCGTCGGATAGGCTTCCTGCGGTCCGGGGGGCGGTCCCCTCTAGAGCTCACGCAAGGCGGTGGCCAGCGGCTCGAGCACACCGGGATCGAGGGGCGGTGGGAGGTAGACGATCCCCAACTCGACGCCCACCTCGGCCAGCGCGGCGGCCTGCTCGGCGGCGGCCTTCGGGTCCCCGGCGTATCGGACGTGGCTGGAGAGGAGAATCTCCGAGGGGTCGCGGCCGAGGTCCTGGCAGTGCTGATGCAGCACGTCGCGCTTGCGGGCGAACTCTTCCGGCGTGCCACCCACGAAGTTCCAGTGCTGAGCGAACCGGGCGGCCGTGCGGAGCGTCCTCCGCTCGCCACTACCACCGACGCAGATGGGCGGGTGGGGGCGTTGGACCGGCTTGGGTTCGTTGCGGGCCTCGCTGAGCTGGTAGTACCGGCCCTTGAAGGTCGTGGTCTCCTGGGTGAGGAGCCCGACGATCACCTCGCAGGCCTCCTCGAAGCGATCGCTGCGCTGGCCCGGCGTGCCCAGCTCGATCCCGTAGGCCCCCGACTCCTCCTCGTTCCACCCGGCCCCGATGCCAAGCTCCAGCCGGCCCCCGGACACGATGTCGAGGGTGGTCGCCATGTTGGCCAGGATCGCCGGGTGGCGGTAGTGGATGCCGGTCACCAGCGTTCCCATGCGTAAGCGGGTGGTGGCCTGGGCCAGCGCGGTCAGGGTGGTCCAACCCTCCATGCAGGGGCCGGTGCTGTCGGAGAAGATCGGATAGAAGTGGTCGAAGGTCCAGCCCGACTCGAACAGCTCGATGTCGTCGGCGGCTCTCCAGACGGCGAGCATGTCGGTCCAGGTCGTATCCTGCGGCGAGGTCTTGAAGGCGAAGCGCATGAGCCCACGCTACGTCCAGTGGACGAGCGGCCGTACAGGCTCTGTCCTCAGGAGGCTACGGGAGCCGAAAGGGCCTGGTTCATGGGCCGGGTCCGCTCCTCGGGCGGTCCAGCTGGACGTTCCAAATGAGGCCGGAACCCACCGGCGGAGCGCCGTGGTCACCGCGATCTATCGTCAGCGGAAGTTCATCAAAGTGCAAGCTTCTCTCAACCCAATCGACGGCCCATGATGGTAGACCGGCAGTTGACGGATCCCTGCCGGGGCAGGGTCGGCCGGCGAAGTTCGGCTGCGCAGCTGCTTCTCGCCCGGGTATGCCCTCAGCCTCACGGCCACATCGCCATCTTCACCCTGCCCTCTGCTCTCGGAAGCTTCATGACGCGTCTCGAATCAGGATCAACACGTACGTATTCGCCGGCCGACACTGATCTCCAATCGGAGTTTGTTCGTCGCCTTCCGACCCCGGATCAGCATGGCCGTGAAGGCAGCCGGGCGCCGTCGCCCGATGCACGGAGAGAGTCCGCCCGATGTTGGGCACCTTGGCTGGCGCTGGGTGCGGTGATCGGTCCGATCGCCTTCACCCTGGGATGGCTGGTCCTGGGCTGGCTGAGTCCGGGCTTTTACACGGTCAACGGCTGGCGGCTCGCCCCCTACTCCGCGGTCACCCAGCAGATCAGCCGTTTGGGAGTGGGTCCCACCGCGCCGTTCATGAACTCGATGTTCGAGGTCAGCGGGGTCCTGACCCTCATCGGCGTGGTCGGGATCGTGCGAAGCCAGCCGAGAGGAGCCCGCCATCTCCGGATGTTGCTGGTTCTCCTGGCTTTGCCTGCCCTCGGCTCGATGACGGACGGTGTCTTCACCCTCCGATACGAGTTCATGCATTCCTTGGGCTTCGTTCTGGCCCTGGCCTCGATGGTCGGGATTCCGCTCGCCGGTCGCCTTCTCCGGCAAAACCCACCGTGGCACGAGATCGGGAGCCGGCTCTTCCTCGCCGGTCCGATGACACTGTTCCTCGCCGTCCTTTTCCTCGCCAGCGTCACGCCGTCGATCAGGCACGGGATCGCGGGTCTGACGGAGCGCATCCTCGTCGTCGAGATCGCCTCGTGGTACATCGCCCTGGGATGGTGGGCCTTCGCCCGTAGAGCCGCGACCGGTGCCGGCTCGGCACCGCCATTCGAACCCGAAGGTGCAGGTCAGCTGGGGGAGTCGGTGCCGGCTCACCTGGACCGCACCGGGTTCTGGGCCCGCACAAGTTCTAGGCTTGGCTGGTTGAGCCGGGACTGCCAGCATCGGCCCGCATTTCGACCATCGACCCGAAGGGCAAAACCGTGCGATGACGATCGATCCCCGTCTGGAAGGTACCGCTGAGGAGGGCGTCCTCGACCCCTGGGTTGTCGAGTGGATGGCGGCGAATCCGGAGATGGCCACGCCGCTCGAGGATCTGCTTCCGGAGATCCTCGAATTGGCTCGGGGGCCGGTGGGCTTTCCGCCGTCGCGGGAGCTGGCCGACATCACTGACGAGCAGGTGGGAGACGTCCCCATCCGCATCTACCGCGGCGAGGGCGAGCCCACCGGGTTGGTCGTCTACTTCCACGGTGGGGGCTTCGTTATCGGCAGCATCGGGCTGATGGACAATGTCGCCCGCGAGCTCGCCCACAGTTCGGGCGCAGTGGTGGTCTCGGTGGGATACCGACTGGCCCCGGAGCATCCGTATCCGGCCGGCCTCGACGATTGTGAATCGGTAACGCGTTGGGCGATGGCCAACTCGGCGCGCTTCGATCTGCCCCCTTCGGCGGTGGCGGTGGCCGGGGAGAGCGCCGGAGGCAATCTGGCCGCCGCCGTCTCGCTCCGACTGCGAGACGCCGGCGACTCATGGCTGGCCGGTGAGGTTCTGATCTATCCCGCCGTGGCTGGGAGCCGCACCCATCCCTCGGCGGTGGAGTTCGATGGGCTCATCATCAGCCGCACGGCCGCGTCGAACTTCTGGGCTGCCTACTGCGGTCAACAGGATCTGGACGACGACCCGTATGCGGCACCACTGCATGCGGCATCGCTGGCCGGGCTCCCTCCGTCGCTGGTCATTCTGGGTGGATGCGACATGCTCCGCGACGAAGGTCGAGCGTACGCCGATCGACTCCGCCAGGACGGCGTTGACGTCGACGACTTCTGCTACGCCGGCCAACCCCACGGCTTCATCAACTTCGACTTCCCGGCTGCCGCTCGGGCTCACGAGCGCATCGGAGCCTGGCTACGGCGAACGTTCGAGCTCGCCCGGATAGGGTCGGGATCGGCTCCGTTCGGGTGATGGGGCAGGCCGTGTGGTGCCTGGCCTAGGGGCAGGCGAGCGTTGGCACTGGAAACAACAGGTATGCAAGGCAGGGACCCGGGAAGCGGCGCGTGCCATCAGCCGTCATCAAGCATTTGCTCCCGCGAAGACCTTGGTCCTGCCGTCGAGACGCGCCTCCAACAGGCTGCGCTCCCGGGTGCACAGCGCGAGGTATTCCTCACGCTGGCTCGCCGTGAGCCCGGTCATCGCCCGATTCGCCACCATACGATCGAGCTCTCGCCGAACGGTGGCGAGTTCATTGTCATCACGCAGCTGATCTATGCCCATAACCGTGGCTATACCCAGATCTGCACCAACCAAACTGGGGTGGCGGCCAGGACGAAGACCTGGGTGGATGGGTCCCGCGGTTGGATGTCGCGGGTGCGATGAGAGCACGGTCATGTCGTCATTCCGCCGGTGATCGCGGCTCGACCTCTGTCATGATCGCTCCATGAAGATAGATGAGCGCCGGGAACGGTTTCGTTCGCTCCACGAGCAGGGAACGTTCCTCATGCCGAACCCTCACGACATCGGGACGTGTCGTCTCTTGACCACGCTTGGGTTCTCGGCCCTGGCGACGACGAGCGGCGGCCACTCCGCCTCCCTCGGTCGAATGGACATGACCACGCACCGGGCCGACCTCGTCGAGCATGTCTACGCCCTGGCGAGATCTACCGACCTCCCGCTGAGCGTCGACGCCGAGCAGTGCTACCCCGAGGAGGTAGGCGGAGTGCAAGAGACAGTACGGCTCCTCGCCGAGGCTGGAGCATCAGGTTGTTCCATCGAGGACTGGAATCCCCGAACCGGTCGAATCGAGGACCTCGGGCGAGCTGTCGAACGAGTAGGTGTCGCGGCTGCGGAGGCCGATCGCCACGGCATGGTCCTGACCGCACGGGCGGAAAACCATCTCCGCGGGGAGACCGACCTCGACGACACCGTTCTCAGACTCGCTTCCTATCGAGCAGCAGGCGCCCATGTGGTCTACGCTCCCGCACTTCCCGACTTGGCTGCCATCGAGCGCGTCGTCAAGGAGACGGATGCCCCGGTCAACGTGCTCTTGCAACCAGGTGGGCCATCTGCAGATGAGCTCGAGCGGGTCGGAGTACGGAGGCTGTCCGTGGGCAGCGCCTTAGCCCGCATTGCCTACGGCGCATTCGTCCGGGCGGCCGTGGACCTGCTCGCCACCGGGACGCTCGAGGAGTCGTGGCCCTACCTTGATCGGGGGCTCAGCTCGCGCGCTTTCACCACCGGGTAGAGCAACACTCCCGACCTGGCCCCGGCGAGGTCGAGATGACCACCCGCGACCAGCTCACTGACCTCGGCCCGCTCCTCCGAGGCTGTTCGCCACCCACGCCGGATACTCGTCGATGAACTCCGAGGCTGGTTGAGGTGCTGTTTACCTGGGGCAAAGGTGGAAATGGTCGTGCGAGCGGTACCCCGACCCGGGGAGACCGGAATGGGAGGAAATAATGGACCTCGGTGGCGCGCCGCCGCGCGTCGATCCCAACCGCAGGCTGAAGGTTCCTTCGGAGGCAATCGTGCGAGCACGCAGATCCAGGCCAGAGCATGATCGTGAACTGAGCCCCCAGGCGTTGGCGGCGATTGCCGAAGCCGCACGTCGTTCCCGTGAGGCACGAGTCGGCCCGGAGCCCCGGACGATGCAACCGGCCGAGCCCCGCACGACCCGGGCGCCCGAGTCCTCGAGGAGCCGGCCTGTCGAGGAAGCGGTCGCCGGAACCCCGGATCTACCCGCCGGACCGCAGGGATCGATGGCTCGGACCCAGACCAGGGAAGCACCTGCCGTGCCGGTCAATCCGTCGGGTCCCCCCACGCACCGAGGCCGAGCCACGGGGGGTGTTCCGGTCTCGCAAACGGATCCGGTCGTCGCGGCAGGAGCGTCACTACCGCCGTCCGGCGGCACTCGGTGGATCGGAACCGAAGGATCGGACGAGCCGGTCGGCTCCGCCGAGGCGCCTCCCTTGCTCGAGGCGCGTGGTCCCGTCCGTGGGCGCGATGGACGAGAGCCGGGCGCCGGCGAACGCAGACTACGTTGGGCCATCGGCCTTACCGCCGTCCTCCTGGTCGTTGTCGTGGCGGCCATGGTGGGAACGCGCTCCGGTGGTGGTAGCCAGACCTCGGGTCGGACTACCTCGACCGGTGCAGGCCCCGGAGCTCGACTCACCAGACCGAGCACTCCACCCACCAGACCCGCCCCGGGATCGGCGGGGGGTGCATCCGGAGCGGGTACGTCGTCGTCCACGTCCACGCCCACCTCGACCCCGCCGGCGGAGCCGGGTGGTCCGCCGGTGCTCTCCACGGTCGAGCCGTCGACCGGCGACGCGGGACAGACCGTGGCCGTGACTGGGTCGAATTTCTTGAGCTCGTCCGGCCAGATAACCGCCGACGTGGATGGCCAGGTGGCCCCGGTGAACTGTCCCGACCAGCAGACCTGTACCGTCGTCATCCCCGCGGACCCGGGGCCCTCCGCCTCGGTCCCGGTGACCATCACCACCGATTCGGGGACATCCAATGCGCTGATCTTCACCTACGGTGAGGCCGATGGCACCGGGTCGGGTGGGAACCAAGGTCCGCATCCTCGGCATGCCACCCGGTCGAGCCGGCCGGTCCGACGTCGTCATCAACCGCCGGGGCGGTGAGAGCTCGACACCGTCGGGGCCGCCGGCCCGCGGTGATATGTGTCCCCACTGCCTCCGGGCCCGGGTACCTCCCAAGGGCGTTGGGTCGCGTCAGTCAGGTAGTTCCAGCATCGGTCCCGTCCCTGGCTACTTGCGACCCAGCCGACCCGCGGGCGACGGCGGGTGGGTCGGCGGTAGCACTCGACGGAGGCTGTATCGGCATGCGGACGCGAGCCACCACCACGTCGGTCCGGGTTCGCAGCGCCGACGAGAGCACCTGGTCGATCTGGTTGTGGAGGAGGCGATATCGCAGGCGATCGGGGACGACGACGGGTATCAGGACGACGATCTGGCGGTCATCGCTCGCTCGGGCTTCGTCGATGAATTCGACAATGGGCTGGACCACCGATGCGAACTCGGTGTGCAGGATCCGCAGGGGCACGCCCGGATTCCACTCCGCCCATTCTCGTTCCAGATCCTGGGCCTCATGTTCGCCGTCGTCACCTTGGTCGATCACCACGGATACGGCGATCACCTCCTGACCGAGCGACAGCGCCTCGGAGAGGGCGTATCGGGTCAGACGCGACACATTGATCACCGGGACGATCACCAGGGTTCGCTTGCCCGCTGGCTTTCCGGGCACGGTGCCCACACCCAGCTCCAGTCCGGCACGTTGGTAGTAGGCGTTGATGCGTTTGAAGAGAAAGACGAACGTCGGCACGGCCACGACCACCACCCACGCCCCCTCGGTGAACTTCGAGATGAGGAACACCGCAGTGGCCAGAGCGGTGACGACGGCCCCGAAGCCGTTGATGGCCGCACGGCGGCGCCATCGAGGCGGACGGGTCCGCCACCAGTGGACGACCAATCCGGTCTGGGAGAGGGTGAAGCCGGTGAACACGCCGATGGCGAACAGCGGGATCATCTCGTTGGTGTTCCCGCCGACGGCGATCAGCAGTGCGGCCGACAGACCGGCGAGCACCCAGATGCCGTTGCCGAAGACCTGTCGATCGTCGCGTAGCGAAAAGAGGTGGGGAAGGTAGTTGTCCCGCGCCAGCAGGCTGGCCAGGATGGGAAGACCGCCGAACGAGGTGTTGGCGGCCAGGGCCAGGACGACGGTGATGGTGAGCGAGACGACGTAGTAGGCCCAATGCCGACCGACGGCCATGGCCATGATCTGGCTGAGGACGGTCTGGTTCGATCGTGGCCCGATGTGCCAGCGCTTGGCCAGCACGGCCAGGCCGAGCAGCATGAGCCCGAGGATCACTCCGAGCAGCAGCTCGGTGCGCTTGGCCCGAACCACGCGGGGCTCCTTGAAGAGGGGGACACCATTGGCGATCGCCTCCACCCCGGTGAGCGCGCTGCAACCGGCGGAGAATGCCTTGAGCACCAGCAGCACGCTCACCGTCTGCAGCCCGTGGGTCGGCAGCAGGGAATGACCGGGTTGGGGCGCATGCAGGGCCAGGGGGTGGATCAGCCCGATGGCGATGATGGCCAGCAGACCGACGATGAACAGCATGGTGGGGAGGAGAAAGGCCCGGGCGGTTTCGCCCAGACCTCGGAGATTGAGCAGCGTGATGAGGGCGAGGATGCCGAGGCAGAGCGGCACGGTGGCCGAGGTCAGGCTCGGAAATGCCGACGTCAGCGCCCCCACCCCGGCGGCGATGGAGACGGCGACGGTGAGGGTGTAATCGACGATCAGCGCCGCCCCGGCCACCAGGCTGGCATTGGGGCCCAGGTTGGCACGGGACACCGCGTACGCACCGCCACCGCCCGGATAGGCATCGATGACCTGTCGGTAGGAGAACACCAGGATGGCCAGCAGGACCACGATGGCCACCGTGATCGGGAGGACGAGGTGCAAGGCCCCGGCCCCGGCCAGGGCCAGCACGACGATGATCGCCTCGGGACCGTAGGCCACCGAGGTCAGCGCGTCGAGCGACAGTGCGGAGAGACCTTCGACCGGAGTGATCTGTTCCTTGGAGGTCTCGCTCGCCCGCAGCGGCCTTCCGATCAGCACGGTCCAGACCGAGCGCCCGGCGGTCATACGGCCTCACTTCGATCCGTCACCCTTGCATCGTAGGGGCAGGAGCAAGGCGATCCCAGGCACCGTCGACGATCATGGTCGCCTCTCGGGTGGGCTGGTTTGTCCTGCGCGTGCCTTCACTCGCACCGATGCATGACCTCGACACCGATCGAACCCGTCGTCAGGTCTGATTGGCCACCGGTGCCGTCGGGATGGCGCCAGCCGCGCAGGCCCTGGGGTCCCACGCTTGCAGCTGCGTATTGCTGGCGGAGGGGCTGCCGATGTTCGAATTTGCGGCGGTCGTGGACGGGGTCGAGGACGTCGAAGGGGTTGAGCCGCTGCCTACAACGGTTGCGGTCGACGCCGGAACGGTCCCAGGGGCGGGGGCGTTGACGGTGAATTGGGTTCCGGTGACCACGGTCACCTGGGCCCCGGTCGTGACCTGGCTTGGGTCGTAGGCCATGATCACCGCCCCCGACATCGAGCGAGTCACCGCCTCAGCGTCGGCTTCGACGGCGGGAGTCCGGGAGCCGTAGTTGACCACGGTCTCCGACAGATCACCCACCGGATTGACGTCGCCGACCGCCGTCGCATTGAAGCCGAGTGCGGAGAGTGCGGTAGCGGTATCGCTCGCCTGTTGGTAGGTGCCGGTGCCGTTCTGGACCGACACGGTGACGGATGATGGGGCGGGCAGTGGTTGACCGGTCATGGAGTCAGTGGACGGTTTGATGCCGAGCACCTGGTCGATGACGGATTGGTCCTGTGCCTCGGAGGGAAATTCGACGTCGCCGTAGCCACTGCCCGAGCTTCCGGCGTACTCGTAGTCCCCGGAATTTTGAGGACCATCCGGGTCGTAGACCACGGATACCGGCAAGGTGAGTTGAGGCACCGAGTTGATGTCGACGGCGTGAAAGGCGAGTATGAGGCTCGCCATATCGCTGACCGGCCAGGCGGCGTCGAAGGTCAGGTCGCTCTTCACCGAGTTGATCAGGTCGAGATCGTGGATCGGGTTTCCGAGCCCCTGCTTGGACACCGCGGTAGCCAGCACCCGCAGGAACTCGTGGTCGCGGCGGATCCGGGCCAGGTCGCTCAGGGTCTCATGGGGCCAGTTCTCCGCGTAAGGGCCGTCAACGCTGGGATCATCGTCGTACTGGAGCTCACGGGCCCGGACCACCTGGAGCGCCTGGGTACCGTCGAGGTGGACGCAGGTCGCCGCCTTTACGTTCAGACCTGAGTTGGCGTCGAACAGCGACATCGGGAACGACATGTTGATCCCTCCGACCTTGGTCACGATATTGGCGAACTGGTCGAAGTTGACCTCGACCGTGTGCTGGATCGGGATCCCGAAATCCTCTTCGATGGCCGCCACCAACTGGGTCGGACCCTCGTAGAGCGCGGCGTCGACCTTGTTGGCCCCTTCGGCGCGGGCGTTCGGAATGAACAGATCACGGGGGATGGAGAGCAGGGCCAACGTATGGGTGGCCGGATCCGCGTGGAGGATCATGATCACGTCACTGTTCACGCCGTTGACGCCTTCCGAGCACAGCCCGTAGGCCTGATTCTGCACGGTGAGGGCACAGCGTGAGGTCGACCCCATCATCAGGATGTTCTCGCTGCCCGCCTCCGAACCGGTGGTGAGGGCACCGTTCAGCCCTTTCACGGTGACCCGGCTGAGATCGTGGGTGACGTAGTAGGCATACCCTGCTCCTCCGACTACCAGGACCAACAGGACGACCAGGCAGATTGCCACCGTCCGGCCGATTCGGCGCCGACGGCGACTCCGTTTGGTCGACCGATGCTTCCCACCTCCGACCTTCTCGTGCCGACCCATGTCCTCGGCCAGAGCCAACAGCCCCTTCTCGTTGGCCACGTTGCGATCGCGCCGGTCCTTGTCGATCTGGTCGCCCAGCGAACGCAACCGTTCCTCAGTCTGTCGATTCCCGGCCTTCCTTGGACCTGTCACTCCGGTCGATACTCCAGCTTCGTTCTCGGTAGCAAATGCCTGTGGATGCGCCACCATCAGGGATCCCAGCCCGTGGATAGGGTACCGGGCTTGGCTGGGATTTTGGGGGCAGGAGGTCCCGGGACCGGGGCGAGCCGGCCGGCCGGTGAGCACGGACATGGAGCGGCGTGCCGACTGATTCAGGTGCAGTCAGACCCGAGACACGCACGCTCGACACGAGCGTTGCCAGGTGACCAGGTCGGCCGCTTCCTCCCGTCGCTTCCCTTCCATCTCCCGGTAAGGGCTATGCGTTGTTGCGGGTCACCGACTCGGCGTCGTTAGGCGCGGATCGGCGATCGGATCGATTGCACCCGAACGGTCAGCCGGCCGACACGGGAGGACCGCGTTCGGGAGGTTCGGTGATTAGAGGGGGCAGGGTCAGTCTGCCTGCTCCTCACGTACGACGAGGAGCGCGTGGACGGGGCCGAGGTCGACCCGCGAGTTGAGGAAGGGACAGACGTGGTGGAACGGGCCACCCCGCCGGTCGTTGCCGTGGTTCCGGAGTCCTGCAGGTTCACGCGAAACCAGACAGCCTTCCCGTCCGAGGTGGCTGAGACCCCCCACTCGTCGGACAGAGCGGCGACGATGCGCAGCCCACGGCCATGGGGCTCGCTGAACTTTGGCGACTGCACTGCCGGTGTGCCGTCCCCTCGATCGATGACGGAGACGCAAAGGGTCAGTTCCGACCGGTCCACCGCGACGTCGAACCCCCCGGACGCGTGGAGCAGTGCATTGGTGGACAGTTCCGAGACCATGACGGAGACCGAATCCTGCACCTCGGTGGGAGCGTCGCTGACCACGGCGGTCACGAACCTCCTGGCCGCACCCACTGATCCTTCGGAGGCCTCGAATTGTCTCCTCACGGTCATTGGGGCAGACCGAAATGCTTCAACAGCCCGGTGGCGTCCAGGACACGGTGGACGATCGGGGGGACATGAGTCAACGTCACTGATCCAACGTCGTTCGATACCTGCACCAGCAGGGCGATTCCCGAACTGTCCATGAACCTGAGCTTCTCAAGGTCGAAAGTAACTCGAGCCGGCTTGGCCTCTAGGTAGGGAGCAATACCCGCTTTCGTCGCCTCTACACTGGCCAGATCGAGCTCACCGGCCAAGTGGATGATCGGCGAAGAAGGATCCTCCAGGGTGACCGTCACCTCCAGTGGAGGGGTCCCTTCAGCGGCCACGACGCCGGCCTTCCGCCCATCCATGGAGGATCCCGACCCGAGCAGCCCCGGCCACGAGTCCTCGGTGTCCGGGACGGATGTTCCGGCTCGGTCTACGCCCGGTGGCCCCGCCCGTCGTGCGCCTAGCTCTCATGTCACCGTCCTCCTCGTAGGCCCTGCACCCTACCTCCATCCACCAGGTATTCCGGTGGGTTGTGGTTCGTCTGAGCCATCGGAGTACGACCGACGGCACCGTTGACAGGGGGTCCCCAAACACAACCCGATCCGCTGGTCGGAGGTCGTCGGCCATGGGCGGTTCACCTGACCCGATCGAGCTGGGCTGCCTGAGGTGCCGGTGCGTCCACCGGACTGGTCCACCGGAACGCCAGCATGGCGACGTCATCGTCGGATCCGGCCGGCCCCAGGGTGCTGAGGAGACGCGAGAGCAGATCGTCGACGGTTGAGATCCGGCCGGCCACGGCCTGGACCAGCCGCTCCAGCCCGAGGTCGAGGTTCTCGCCGCGCCGTTCGACGAGCCCGTCGGTGAAGGCGACGAAGGCCGATCCGCTGGGCAGTTGCACCGTCGTGACCGAATACGAGCCTGGCTCCACCCCCAAGGGCAGTCCCACCTCGGTAGGAATGAAGTCGGCCGAAGTGTCCGAGACCCGCAGGGGATTCAAATGGCCGGCATTGGCCAGGGTGATCACACCCGAGTCGATGTCTCCCACTCCGATGAGTACGGTCGAAAGGTGCCCGTCACGGTTCACGTTGAGTTGCCGTGAGCACATACCGAGGACGACATCGGGAGGGTGTCCTTCCACCAAGTAGGCCCGAATGGTGAACCGCAGGCGCGCCATGATGGAGGCCGCGCCCACCCCCTTGCCCGAGACGTCGCCCACCGCAAAGGCGAAGTGGTGATCGTCGACATCGATCAGACTGAACCAGTCGCCACCAATTTCCACGCCGTCAGTTCCCGGCAGGTATCGAGCAGCGATCTCGAGATTGGGGATCGACGGGTTGCGTTGGGGCAAGAGCGCCCGCTGCAGGGTCTCGGCGATGGAACGTTGTTCATCGTAGAGGCCGTCGAGCTGCTCGTAGAGGGTGGCAATGGTCTGGGCGTCTCGCTCGGCACTTCGCCGACGTATGACGAATTGATAGGTGAGGGCCGCCGCTCCGAGGGTGAGGACGATCCCACCGACGAGGAAGATCCACTGGAGTGCGCCACCCAGTGTGCCGCCCAGCGGACCCCGGGGAGCAGTGACCAGGGTGACGCTGGAGTCGCCAAAAGGAATCGACGTCCGCACGACATTACCTCGGATGGGCAGCTGGGTGAGCGGGAGGTCGGTCGTGGCCATTGCGGACAGGCTGGTGCTACGCCCCAGGTAGGTGGCAAAGTTCAGATCGGAGAATGCGGAACCCTTCTCGAAGGGAACCACCCGGTTGGCCGGAATGGCACGCTCGGCGTAGATGGCGAGGGTTGGATTTTTCGGATTGGCGATGGCGTAGCCGACTCTTCGCGGATCCTGTGTGGGCACGGGAGTCACCACGAATGTTCGAGCTCGTGCTCGACTTGCGGATGAAGGTCACAGCCTGCTGGGAGTGCGGGGGCCATGAGGGGGCTGGCTCCCACCATCGCCACCGGTCGCCAGCTGCCGTCTTCCAGTTTCCACAGAACGGCTGAGACGAAGGGGCCGTTCGGACCGACGAGAGTCGGCGCGAACTGGTCGAACTCCTGGGCACTACCTCCTGTGGCGCTCTCGAGTTCCAGCGCGGTCCCGAGCGGGTCCTCGTTGCTCAAAATCGATGTGCTCACGACCGCAGTGGCCTGTCGGGTCTGGACCTCCAACAGGCGGTGCTCGTTGTGGCGGTTGATCGTCCATGCCGTCCAGGCCACGGCCACGGTGATCAGCAACCCGACCAGGGCCACGATCAGGGTGGCTCGAACGGGAGAGAGGCCCTGCCTTCGACGCACCTCGCCGGCGGGTGGCCGATCTACGGCCTCGAAGGGGTTCGCTCCGCCCGGCGCTGCGACTGTTATCACTCGTCGTCCTCCCCCGGCTCAACTGATCCCGACTCCCACAGGGCCGAGTCGCGGTAGACGACCATGGTCGCAGTCCGCTGCGCCACGAGCAACTGACCCTCCGGAAGCCGCGTTAGTTGCTCCGGCAATGGCCGTCGTGGCGCGGTGACCACCGAGTCGCCGGTCGGTGTGGACGGGACCGGGAGCGACACGTTTGAACCCCTGGACCGGCGGGTATGCGCACGTCGGAGGGACCAATCCGGGCCGCTTCTTAGCAGCGGGAGAACGGAAGATGTTATGTAGTTACTGCGGCACCGACGACGATGTGAAAGCAGTGGTTCGTATCGTGGGTGATGGCAACGACCTGAGCGGGCAGTTGGTCCGGAGATGTCGGGCTTGCAACCGCGAGGAGAGCTCCGAACAGGTGCCCCGCCAGTGGATCGATGTTCTGCTCGGTAGGGTTCCGATGAGCGTCGCGCCGCTCGGTAGTTGAGGCTCTCCTCACCTGCGGCCATTGAGCCGATGCCCTCGGCCCCAACGAGCTCAGACGTAGGTATCGTCTCGACGAACCACGTGGCCCTGTCCGTCGTCAATGGTCGTCCGGTGGCGCCGAGGTCCATCAACGACAAAGAATCCGATGAGCGACAGAACGGCTCCGACGGCCCCCACAATCATCAAGATGACGCCCACCGTGTGAATATCGAAACCATGCTGATCGGTGCTCGTCGTCACCGCGAAGTCGAGAACTGCTCCGACCGCAAACGCGATAATGCTTGCCACTAGGCCACCGGCCATGATTCCTCCATTCGGTTAGACAGAATTCGTTCAGTCTTAGCCGGCAACTCTGCAAAGACACTTCGTTCCATTGACGCCGGCTGATAACAGTGTTCACATTGCATTGTCCATGTTGCGGTGGACGTAATACAGCCGATATACCCGATGAGAATCCGCACGAAACGCTCGAAATGCCCCGAAATGCCCCCTGCTGTCACCACCGGACGCTCCGAACAGGTAGTTATCAACATCAAATACCCGCGAGTCGCCCCCCTCGACTTCTTCTCCAAACTCCTCGCCAGGCCACCCAAGCGGCGATGTGCGACGGCACGTCGCTGGTCCTTCACTCAATATCGTGTCGTTTCAAGGCAGGATATAAACGCGGGGAATAGCGGGCCCGGGAAAGGCGACCCGACCGAACATGTCCATCGTGTATCAGCCGTGGCCTTCCCGCCCTTGCGTCCCGCATCTGGCCGTGGTCCCACCCCGTTTCGGCGGGTTCGACGGACCAATTTTGGTTTTGCCGCACCTTGGCGGGGTAGGCGGTCCTCATGAAAATCGGGTACACGTTGATGTGCGAGCAGTCCAGCCCCAAAGAGTTGGTGCGGGACGTGCAGCTCGCCGAGGAGGCCGGGTTCGACTACTCGGTCATCTCCGACCACTACTCGCCGTGGCTGGACAGCCAGGGCCACGCCCCGTACGCGTGGTCGGTCCTCGGCGCCGCCGCCCAGGCCACCAGCCGGATCCCGCTGATGACCTATGTCACGTGCCCCATACGGCGTTACCACCCGGTGATCGTGGCCCAGAAGGCGGCAACCGTGCAGTTGCTCTCGGATGGACGGTTCACACTGGGCTTGGGGGCCGGCGAGAACCTCAATGAGCACGTGGTCGGCGGCGGATGGCCGAGCGCCGACGTCCGCCACCAGATGCTCGGGGAGGCGGTCGAGATCATCTCCCGGCTGTTCGCCGGTGGCTATGTGGGCTACCAAGGTCGCCACTTCGAGTTCGACTCGGCCAAGCTGTGGGACCGACCCGACGAGGTGCCGGCCATCGGGATCGCCATCTCCGGCCCGGACTCAGCCCGCCTGGCCGGCGAGCTCGCCGACCTGGCCATCGCCATCGATCCCGACGCGTCGCTGCTTCGGCTCTTCAGTGACGCCGGGGGCGGTTCGAAGCCCTCGTACGGGCAGCTTGCCGTTAGCTACCACCCGGATGAGGGAACGGCCAGGGCCCGAGCCCACGACGAGTTCCGGTGGTTCTCGGCGGGATGGAAGGTCAACGCCGAGCTCCCCGGCACCGCCGCCTTCGCCGCTGCCTCGCGATCGGTCACCGAGGAGGAGGTGGCCGAACAGATCCCGTGTGGTCCTGACGTCGACCGCCACCTGTCCGGCATCCGCACATTCCGGGACGCCGGCTTCAGTCATCTGGCCCTGGTCCAGGTCGGGAACGACCGCCAACCGGACTTCATCGAATGGGCTGCCGTGGAGCTGCTCCCTCGAGCCCGCGCCCTCTGAGTGAGGAGCGGGGCGCAACCTCCGCTCCGGCCCCACGGACCCCGGCCCACCCACCGCAGGGCGCGTTTGGTTGCGGGCGCCGGGGGGAAAAGGCCGGTGGGGCCAAAAAGCTCAGCACCAAAGACCGGAAGAAACTGGGGAAGAAGTCGTTCGCGCTACCCGACGAGCGAAAGTACCCAATTCCCGACAAGGCTCATGCGCGCAACGCGCTGGCCCGGGTCGCTCAGGACGGCACGCAGAAGGAGCAGAAGGAGGTTCGGGCCACGGTCAAGAGGCGGTTTCCCGGGATCGGCAAGAAGAAGTAGCCGAGTCACCGGCTGCACGCTTCCCGGCGTCGAACGTGGCGCTCACGGGCGCGATCAACGGCGCGTCCGTCCGAGACCGGTCCGGGTTGGGCACGCTACCGGCACCGGCGTCCCACCGGCCCGCTCCGCTGCTGCCCACGGTTCCTGACTCCCCTGTGGTTACCACCCGGTAAGGGCATCGAGGTTGCCCCTCTCCGTGGGCCAGAGCGAACTGCGAAGCGCCCCTTAGTTAAGCGAGAGCTGAGAAAGAGCAAAGATTCAGCTGTGTAGCAGCCGAAGTTTGGGTATAGCGATGCGGAGCGAGCGAGTACTCCGTGGGGGGCTCCCGCCGAAACACCAAGCGAAGAGAGAAGGAGTAAATATGCGACGAGCATTGCTTTTGGCTGCAGCCTTGGCCATTCCGGTTTCAGGGGCATCGGTTGTGGCTCTGAGCACTCAAGCGGGTGCGGCCACCACCATCGTCTGCACGACGATCACGGGTTCCGCAACCTCGACCATCACCGTGAGTGGTTGCACCGGCGGTAATACGGGAGGGAGTTCCAAGCCGGTCAACGCAACGACCCTGGCCGCGGGAGGAACTATCGACTGGGTCAGCGGTAGCACTACGACCATCGGTAAGCCCACCCTCGTCGCCACCTCGGCGAAGAAGTGCCCTGGCTATACGAAGGGTGGCTCCAGCAATCCCTCGGCCGACAAGTTCACCGCCAAAGTGACCGCCGACACGGGAGACGGCATCAAGGTTCCGGGCACCGCCAAGGGGGCCGTGTGCATCTCGTCGAGCGGGGCGGTCACCGCTCTGAAGCCGCTTGACGCTAAATAAACCATCTGGGTATCCGGTCATTTCTCCGGGAGAGAGTCTCCTCCTGCCGGTGTGAGGCCGGAGATGGTAAAGCGAAGGAGCCCCGCTCAGGCGGGGTTCCTTCGCGTCCGTCACCCCTTCGCTTCGGTTCCCTCAGCCAGCTCCGCCCTCTACCCTCACACGTCGTGGACGATCAGCGGAGTGGTACCTCCGAGTCGAGCGCAATGGTCATCTGCTCCGCGTAGCGAACCGACCCGAGCGGTCCCGCCTTCTGATTGATATCTACCGTCTCGTGCTGACGAAGAATCAGTCCGTCGGTGGGATCGATCCAGTAGTCATTGGGATTCGTCCCCGTTTCGGATCCCGAGAAATCGAGAGTGATCCGCGTGTGCAGGGCCGACACTGAGTGCCCGCCGACCTTGATCCGAGCCCTCCCCATGACCCGCCCCTTCAGGTCGACCCGCTGGTCAGTGGAACTACATGCAGCGCGCCATTGCTCACCGACGAACGGGTGGGGTGGCACGAAGTAGGTGTTCGCCGGACATTGAATGCGATCAGTGGTCTTCGTCCCGGCAATTTCCTCGTACGAAGAGAACGACGGAGCTCCGAATCCGCCTTGACCCAGCGGACATTCGACTACCTCCTCGACATGTTGTTCGAGCGGCTCCCACGCCATGGTGGCGCAGCGTCCATCGGTCACAATGAGGTCGGTAGCAGCAGGAAACGACCGGGTGATCCCGCCAATGCTCAAGCTCTCGCCCCCACTGGTTCCAAATCGGTAGACACCTGACGGCGGAAGGGTGGTTTTCGGGCCGGTCGAGTTCGATCGTTGGGTCTGTCGGTAGTAGCGGATGGCTTGCTGGACGCCCACCGGTGTTCCCGGACTCCGCAGCACGAAGAACCAGAACGCGGCAGCCGCACCGACGAGGAGGATGCATAGGGTCCCCAGGGTCCAAAGCCGATGATTGTTGATCCAGGTGAGTACCGGCATGGTCGTTGACCTCCTCCATCCACGGGCATCTGCCGTAGCTCAGGCTAGTCATTGACAGCGGCCTCCGGCGGGTCGTGGTTCTCCGTAGCGGCAGAGGGGACCGGGCCCTATGATCGGCGCAATCCAGCGAGTGAGCAGGAGGTCTCCATGACCAGTGGCGACATCTTCGCCGTGATCGTGATCGTGATCGGTAATGGCCCTGTGTCGCCTGCGGCACGCTGTGCCCGCTTTCCCACCACGAGCCAGATCTGGCTCGACTCGCACGAGCCATACGGCGGCTGACCACCCCATGACCGACGTCTCGCAGAGCCCGGAGGCCGTCGTCGGGATATCGGCGGCCCAGCCCGTGCTGACGGCGCTGACGGCCAGCGCCGTCTTCCTCGTACTGACGGTCGACGAGGGGGGCGAGCCCGCGGTCCACGACCTGCTCGCCGACCTGTCCGGACTGGTCCGGACGGTCGGCTTCCGTTCACCTCAGGGCGGGCTGGCCATGGTGGCGGGAGTGGGGTCGGCGGCGTGGGACCGTCTCTTCGCTGGACCTCGGCCGGCCGAACTCCACCCATTCCGTGCCCTCGACGGTGATCGGCACCGGGCGGCGGCCACCCCGGGCGATCTCCTCTTCCACCTCCGGGCCGCGACGATGGACCTGTGCTGGGAGCTGGCGTCGCTGGTCGTGGGCCGGCTGGCCGGGGCCGCCACGGTGGTCGACGAGGTCCACGGGTTCCGGTACTTCGATGAGCGGGACCTGCTCGGCTTCGTCGACGGAACTGAGAACCCGTCTGGGCCGGCAGCCGAGGCGGCGGTGATCATCGGGACAGAGGACCCGGCGTTCTCCGGGGGGAGCTACGTGATCGTCCAGAAGTACCGGCACGACATGACCGCCTGGAATGGATTGTCGGTCGAGGAGCAGGAGCGGGTGATCGGGCGGAGCAAGCTCGCCAACGTCGAGATGGCCGACGAGGTCAAGCCCTCCAACTCCCACGTGGCGCTGAACACGATCGTCGAGCCCGATGGCACCCAGCGGCAGATCCTGCGGGACAACATGCCCTTTGGGTCATTGGGCACGGGGGAGTTCGGCACCTACTTCATCGGGTACGCGGCAACCCCTTCAGTGACCGAGCTGATGCTACAGCGCATGTTCCTCGGGGAGCCACCAGGCAACTACGACCGGATCCTCGACTTCTCCACCGCGGTGACCGGCACCCTCTTCTTCGTGCCCACTGCCGAGTTTCTCGATGACCCGCCCCCATTGCCGGGGGATGCCGATGGAACGGCACGGGGCGGGCACGGGGAGGCGGCTGCGTTAGAGGAGGCTGCCAGCGCCCCGGCGGCCAGAGCCGACGAGTCGCTCGGGATCGGCGGGCTCGGGGGCACGTTGGCGTAGAACCCAGGGCGGGACTGCTCGTCAGTTCGCGGGCACGCGCCATAAACGGCCCCCTATGAGCAGCCGGAAGGTGACACGGAACGGTTGCTACGACGGCACCGTACGAATCCCCCTCAAGGATGAGAGCACGGCCATAAAGTGCATCCTCAAGGGGGTCGACTCCGGACGTGTCGATCCGTACCGTTGGTGGCATGGGTCGGAGATTAGGGGAGAGGTCGGCCCACTAGTGCCGGGCCACGAGGAGTCGGCGCTTGCGGTAGTGACCACCGGGCTGACCAAGCAGTTCGGTGACCGGGTCGTCGTCGACCGGCTGGACCTCTCCATACCCACCGGCTCGGTCTGCGGGTTCGTCGGTCCCAACGGCGCGGGGAAGACGACGACGATCCGCATGCTCCTGGGGTTGATCCGACCTACCGCCGGCATGGGGATCGTGCTGGGCGGCGACCTGGCCGAGCCGTCGAGCTACCTGGCCAAGGTGGGGGCATTGATCGAGTCGCCCGCCTTCTATCCGCAGCTGAGCGGTTACGACAACCTCCTGACGCTCACCCGGCTCGGGGGGATTTCGGCGTCGGTGATCCCACCGGTCCTCGACCGGGTCGGGCTGGCCGACCGCGGCGGTGAACGGTACCAGCGCTACTCGCTGGGCATGAAGCAGCGACTGGGAATCGCCGCCGCGTTGTTGGCGAGCCCTTCGCTCCTCATCCTCGACGAACCGACCAATGGACTCGATCCCGCCGGCATCGTCGAGATGCGGGCCTTGGTGCGGTCCCTGGCCGAGGACGGCATGACCGTCTTCGTCTCCAGCCACCTTCTCTCGGAGATCGAGCACATCTGTGATCACCTGGTGATGATCAGCAGTGGAAGGAGTGTCTTCCAGGGCTCCGTCGACGACCTCCGGGCCTTCCGCACCTCTGATCTCGTCATCCGTCCCGACACGCCAGAGTTCCTCAGTGGCCTGGCCCAGCTGGCGGGGACCCTCGGCCTCCGGGTCGAGATCGATGAGACATCGTCTGCGGTGATCGTGTCCGAAGGGGTCCCCTTCGCCGGCGAGCTCAATCGCGCCGCACTGGATGCGGGCATCACCGTGGTGCACCTCGCCGAGCGCGAGCGGAATCTGGAGGAGGCGTACTTTGCCATCACCGGCACCCATTCGGGTGATGTCCGGGGCCATGCCGCGCTGGGAGAAGTCCGATGATCACCGCCGCATTGAGAAGCGAACTGGTCAAGCTCCGACGGCCCACCCTGCTGGTGGGCACCTACGGCGGACTCGGGATCGCAGCCTCGCTGTTCACCATTCTCCTCTTCGTCCAGGCACCGCGTACCGGTGGGGGAGGCCTCCCGAGCCTTGCCCAACTGGCCCGGCCGAACGGCCTCATCCACGGCGTCAACCGGGCCGCCGTGCTGCTCGGCGTCGTGGCCTTCGGGATCGCTGCGTCGCAGATCGCCAACGAGTACAGCCTCGGGACCTTGCGCCAGCTCCTCGTCCGCCAGCCGCGCCGCCGGGTCTTCTTGGCTGGCAAGTACCTCGGTGTCCTGCTGTTTCTCGTCGGTGCGGTGCTCTTCTCGTCGGTGCTGGCCACCGGGGTGGCCTTCGTCATGGCCCATCTGAGGGGCGTGCCCACCGCCGCCTGGACCTCGAGCACCGGCATCGCCGACCTCACCAGAGCCCTCGGGGATCTCGTGTTGGCCACCCTGGGGTTCGCCACCTTCGGGTTGGTCGTTGGCCTCCTCTTCCGGTCGTCAGTCGCCGCGATTATCGTGGGCTTCGTCTGGCTCGTGCCGTTCGAGAACATCGTCGTGCGGATCGTGCCCCAGGCCGCATCATGGCTACCGGGCCAGCTGCTCCAGTTCCTGGCTGAAGGAGGGTCAACCCCGGTCGGCTTCTCCCATTCACTGGTGCTCAGTGCCGTCTATCTGCTGGTGGCGCTCGGCGCCGCCGCCGTCGTCTTCCAGCGCAAGGACGTGACCGCATAGCCCGATGGACTTCGTCCATGGCCTTGGCCACGCCCGCTCGGTGCGAACCCGGTGGTTCTTCTTCGGACCCTGCCAGCCGTAGGATCCTATGCTCCAAGCCAATCGATCAGAGAGAGACCCCAGGCCACGTGAAACCTGAGCATCGGCAACCTGACTCTTCGATCGAGCCACGGGCTGATCGATCGCGAGTCGGTGGCCAAGTACCGGTGATCGGTCGCATCTTCCCCGCCCCCGTCGCCCCCAAGGTCCCAGAGATCATCTTCCTCTTCTGGGTCGTGAAGATCCTGACGACGGCCGGCGGGGAGGCCACGTCGGACTACCTCAAGACGTGGGGAAACATCAAGGGCGGAGGGACCGAAGTCGGTCTGTTCGTGGTCGGTCTGGTCATCCAGTTCGCCACTCGCCGCTACCGGGCCTTCGCCTACTGGTTCCTGGCCTATGCCATCGCCATCTTCGGTACCGGCGTCTCGGACTTCCTCCACCTCGACGTCAAGATCCCCTATGCGGGGACCACGCTCTTGTGGGCGGTCATCCTGATGGCGATCTTCTGGACCTGGCACCACAACGAGGGAACCCTGTCCATCCACAGCATCACCACGCAGCGACGTGAGGCCTACTACTGGGCGACCGTGTTCGCCACCTTCGCCCTCGGCACCGCGCTCGGAGACTTCACGGCCACCTCACTCAACCTCGGCTACCTGGCCTCGGGCATCCTGTTCAGCTGTGGTCATCCTGATCCCGGCGCTGGCGTGGTGGAAGTTCAATCTCAACGCGGTCGTCGCCTTCTGGATGGCCTACGTGGTCACCCGTCCCCTCGGGGCATCCTTCGCCGACTACATCAGCAAACCCCCCCACATCAGCGGGATCGGCTTTGGTGACGGCCCCACCGCGGCAGTATTCGCGCTGGCCGTCGTGGTTCTCGTTGCCTACCTGGCGATCGTCCGTCCCGACATCCAGCCACCTCTCGGGGACTCGGCGGCGCTGATCCCTTTCACCGTGCCCGCCCTCAGGATCGACGAGGTGATCGCTTCGGTCAACCGACGGCGCCCGCTCGATCCAACACCTACCGCATCCTGGCCCGTAGAGACTGAGCAGGTCCGCTCCGCGCCGGCCCGAGTCGACACCGGCTCGTGCGGTCGTGGTCCGTGTCGCCGGCGGTTTCACGCCTGACCGACTTGGGTAGGGGGAGGTGGTCGTCTTTCTACTGGGGGACCGTGTCCACACGTCGTCGTAGCGCAGCGGGTCTGGCCGTTCTGGCCTTGGCCGTCCTGATGGTCGTGGCCGGATGCGGCGCGGTCGCCGCGGCGGCGCCGGCCAGCAACGACGGTGTGGCGCTCCCGGTCGACTACAGCTTCGTAGCCGGTTTTGCCGCCGGTCTGGCTACTCCCCAGACCGCACCGCCGGGCGCCAACCTGCCCTGCTTGCCGTCGTCGACCCATCCCTACCCCGTCGTGCTGGTGCACGGGACGGCGGAGAACCAAGACGACAATTGGCAGGCCCTGTCACCCCTGCTGGCCGACAGCGGCTATTGCGTGTTCAGCTTCAGCTACGGGGGGGCCAGCCCCGAATCTCCGGTGCAGGGCACCGGGGACATTCCGACCTCGGCCGGCCAGTTGGCCACGTTCGTCGATCAGGTGTTGGCCACCACCCACGCGAAGAAGGTGGACATCGTGGGTCACTCGCAAGGCGGCATGATGCCCCGCTACTACTTGAAGTTCCTGGGCGGGGCTAGAAAGGTCAAGGACCTGATCGGACTGTCACCCTCCAACCACGGCACCACCGTGTTCGGCCTGCTGACACTGGTGAGCTCCCTGCCGGACGGGTTGGGGACGGACCTGCTCGACACCGGTTGTGTGGCCTGCGCGCAGCAGACGTCTGGGTCGGCGTTCCTCCAGCAGCTCAACGCCGGCGGCGACACGGTGCCCGGAGTCGGCTACACGGTCATCGAGACCGAATACGACGAGGTCGTCACTCCCTACACTTCGGCCTTCCTCAGCGGGCCGCACGTCACCAACATCACGCTGCAGAACCAGTGCCCGGACGATTTCAGTGAGCACCTGACCACGCCGTACGATCCCAACGCACTGCACGATGTCCTCAACGCCCTGGACCCGGCCACCGCCACTCCGGTCCAGTGTGTGCCGGTGGCACCCCTGGTCGGCTGACCGCTCACCCCGGTTCCGCCCTTCTCCGCGGTGCGGATCCGGGGGCCGGCGGTCTTGTGGTGGTCCCTGGCTCGTGCCTGGTGGGTAGGCCTTTCGTCGACGGTATGGCGAAAGGGCCCACGTCGTCTCAAGGGGGGTGTCCAACGCGTCGATGGTATCCGCGTGGGGAACGAGGACGGAGCCGAGGTCATGGGGGAGGAGGAGCGCGAGACCGCACTCCGGACCCTATTGGCGCGTTATCCCGAAGCACCGGTAGCGGCCATCAACTCGAGCGGGATCTACGTCGACATGCCATCCTCGGTGCCGCTGACCGGCCACCGTCTGATCAATGCGGGTTCCTCCTTGCAATTCGTCTTGCCGGCGGACCGCAAGGGAATCACCGACGCATTCCATCGAGCCACCCTTCGGGGGCTCTCGACGGTGGCCGTGCGTTTGGCCAAGGACCCCGATCGAACCGCCAACATGTGCTACTTCGACGTTCGGGCGCGTCATGGCATCCTCGTACTCGTCATTGCCGACTACTCGGGTGATGATGATGTGCAGATGGCCATAAGCTCGGGTCCGGTCACTCCTCGATTCGCCCAGACCAAAAAGAGCGAGACGTCGGTCTTCCTGGATGTGGATGAATCCACCACAAAGATGCTCGGCTGGAGCCGCGATCAGATGGTGGGCCGCCGGTCGATCGACTTCATCCATCCTGACGACCACGGCCGCGCCATTGACAGTTGGATGGCCGCGGCCGCTCGATCAGGAGAAGGCTGTAGGGCAAGACTGCGCCATCTGTGCCGGGATGGCTCGTGGCGGTGGCTTGAAATCACCAACACGAGTGTTGTCGACGACCCCGATCAACGTTACGTCCTCGGTGAGCTCGCCGACATCTCGGACGAGATGGCCGCCCTCGAGGAGGTACGGGTTCGCGAGCAGCTGCTGGCCCAACTCGCCGATGCGCTGCCTCTCGGACTCTTTCAGGTGAGCAGAGATCTCCGGGTCAGCTACACCAATGTCCGGCTCCATCAGATCGTGGGGGCGTCGCGCGAGGATACGGTGGACGGCCTCCTCGCCAATCTCGTCCCTGAAGACCGACCATTGCTGGATCGGGCCATCGATGCCGCCCTCGATCGAGGCGACGACGGAGAGGTCGAAGTTCGCTTCCAGCTCCCGGACGCCGAGCGTCGTACGTTGTGCCAGGTGGCGTTGCGGGCTCTCACCGGCCTTGATGATCAGGTCACCGGTGCGATCGTCTGCGTCACTGACGTCACCGAGAGCAGCACGATGCGGGAGGACCTCAAGAGACTGGCGATGATTGATCCGCTCACCAACTGTCACAATCGCCGCTCGATCATGTCGGCCTTGGAAGGCGCACTCGGCGGAGCCGCTGACGACCCACTCGGGGTTGCTGCCATCTTCGTGGACATCGACGACTTCAAACGGATCAATGACACCCACGGCCATGCCGCTGGTGACGAACTGCTGTCCGTCGCTGCCGATCGCCTGAGTGAGACGGTGAGGGCGAACGACATCGTCGGGCGGATTGGGGGCGACGAGTTCCTCATCTTCTGCCCGGGTGTCCGGGGAACCGAAGAGGCCATGGTGCTGGCCGAACGTGTCGCCGATGCACTCCATCGGGATGTCTACCTGGCCGGTGGGAAAATTGCCCTACGGGCCAGCGTCGGCGTGACGTGGTCCAAGGTCAGGCGCACCAACGCCGACCGGCTGGTGGGGCGGGCCGACGCGGCGATGTATGAGTCGAAGCGCTTGGAGATGGGCCGACCAGTCCTGTTCCATCCCAGGCTGAAGGTGCCAACTCAGGTGTGACGAGGTCACGGCAGCCGGGCCTCACTGGATGCCGCGTGCGGGCAACTCTCATCGGCGCAACCTCATATCGTTGTACCGAACGCACGAGATCCTCAGTAACGGCGCCGCGTCGGGCGTCATCCTCGTGGGCCGAGGGATGAGTCTCGCCATGCCGCGGAGTGGGGTCAATCGTGACCTGCCGTGCGGAGACTTTGAGAAGGCCCCCGTGGATTACCATGATCCAGTATGGGAGTGCGCCCGGCTCGAGTGACCATGATCGTCCTCGTCCTCGGCATCGTCATCACCATCACCCTGAGCTTGTTGGCCTCCACGGCGAACGAGCGGAACGAGGGTCGCCTACTCAGTCTGCAGGTCAGCCAGGCAGGAATTGCCCTGGGGGCGGCTCTGGCGACGATCGAGACGCCGCTCGCCTCGGTGATCGCGACCGCCACTGCCACCAACGGCAGCGCGGCTCGAATTTGCCACCGCCATGGCGCCCTATACCGGGCCCGCTGGACCATTCGCCTACGCCGCGTTGTGTCGGCTGAGCAGTCAGCCCCCGGACGTCGTGGCCGCAGTCGGGAGCAGCGGGCCTGAGCCGCTGACTCCCGGGTCCGAATGTAGCTCTGGCTCAGGGCGGACCGTCACCGGACCCCTCACGCTGGTTGGATTCGTCGATGGCGGCCGGCGCATCGGCTACGTCTATCGCCCGGCGTCTGGGCTGTCCGAGCTCGCCATCTTCGTCGAAAGCAGTTTGTCGCCCAATCGACGAGTCACGTTTCCGAAGTCCTTCGCCTTCGCCGATGTCGACTACGCCTTGTACCTGGGACGGTCGGAACGATCCAGCAATCTCTTGGAGGCAACCAGCTCACAGGTGCCGATCGTTGGACGGCGGGCCGTGTCGGTCCTCCCCTTTGCGAACACCTCACTCACGCTGGTTGGCACTCCAATCCAGCCGTTGGGGGGCACGCTCTCTCGACGGTTGGCGCTCATCGTTGCTGTCCTGGGAGCACTGCTCACGATAGGAGCGGTGCTGATGACCGAACGACTGGTCAGGCGTCGCCACTCGGCCGAGGAACTGGCAACGGAGAATCGTCAATTGTACGCCGAGCAGGCCAGTATCGCCGGAACCCTCCAGCGGGCGCTCCTGCCCAAAGAACTTCCTCAGATCGATGGGTTGGCCTTGGATGCCCGCTACGTGGCCGGGCTCGACACCATCGACGTCGGGGGGGATTGGTACGACGTGATTTCATGCACCCGGGACCGAAGCCTGTTCGTGGTGGGCGACGTGTCGGGTAAGGGACTTCGGGCCGCCATCCTGATGGCCTCACTGCACTACGCCATACGAGCGTACGCGGTAGAGGACAATGAGCCCCATGTCATCCTGAAGAAGTTGGGCAGCCTCTTGGACATCGGCCGGGACGGACACTTCGCCACCGTCCTCTGTGGCTCGATCGATCTCAACAGCCGTACCGTGACCTTGGCCAGTGCGGGACACTTTCCGCCGCTCCTGGTGAGTCCCCGGGGGGCGGAATTCGTCGGCATGGCCGTCGGTCCCCCGGTGGGGGTGGTCACCGGCACCGACTACATTCCGACCACGGTGGCCCTCCCCGACGAGGGCACACTATTGGCCTTCACCGACGGGCTCATCGAACGCCGGGGGGAGAGTCTCGAAGTCAGCCTGGCCCGACTGCGTGAAGTGGCCGGCCAGTTCGATCACCCACTCGATGCCCTGCTGGCTGACGTAGTGGATCGGCTCATCCCGAACGGATCGGACGACGACCTTGCCATCCTCGGACTGCGATGGCGGGGTGGCGAGGGACAGCTCGCCCCGGCGTCCACGATCCTGGGGCACCAGGGAGACTGACCGGGCACGGCCGGAGTCGAAATGGGCGCGCAAAGACCGAAGAACCTCGTCGTGGTCCTGTTGGACAGCCTCAACCGGCACATGCTCGAGGCCTACGAAGGTGACGAATTCGCCACACCGAACATCGCCGGCTTCGCCGAAGAGTCATTGCGCTTCACCCGTCACCACGTCGGCTCGTTGCCATGCATCCCGGCCCGGCACGACATCCTGGTTGGTGCCCTTGACTTCCCCTGGAGGCCGTGGGGGTCCATAGAGATCTGGGAAGACGCCATCACCAGGGCGCTGCGGGCGCGGGGGGTGACCACCATGTTGGTCTCCGATCATCCGCACCTCTTCGAGGTCGGTGGCGAGAACTACCATAGCGACTTCAACGCCTGGCGGTATGAGCGCGGGCACGAAAGCGACCCTTGGCAGACCACCCCCGACCCCACCTGGGTGGGCACGCCGACCCTGCCGGTTCAGCGGGCGGTGATTCCTCACGCCTACGACGATTCCCGCACCTACTTCCGGTCCGAGGAGGAGTTCCCCGGGCCGCGGACCATGTCGGCGGCGGCGAGCTGGATCCGTTCCTCGGCACCGGCCCACGATCGGTTCTTCCTCTTTGTCGATGAATTCGATCCGCACGAGCCGTTCGACACGCCATTGCCGTATGCCGGGATGTACGACCAGGAGTGGAAAGGCCCGCTGGCCATCTGGCCTCCGTACCTCATCGACGCCGTGGCCAGTGGGCAGCTCGACCCCCGCACAGCGAGGCACATCCGAGCCAACTACGGCGCCAAGCTGACCATGATCGACCACTGGTTCGGACACCTGCTGGCCGCCATCGACAAAGCCGGATTGGCCGAATCGACGGGCGTCGTGTTGTGCACCGATCACGGGCACTACCTCGGGGAGCACGACATCTTCGGCAAGCCCGCGGCGCCGATCTACAGCGAGTTGGGCCGGATCCCCCTGTTGATTCGGTGGCCTGGTCAATCCGCTCGTGACGTCGGGGCATTGACGACCTCGGTCGACCTACACGCCACCATCGTCGACCTCTTCGATGCCGACGTCGGACATCGGGTCCACGGCCGGTCGCTCGTGCCCCTCGTCGAAGGGACGACTACTTCGGTCCGCGACCTGGCCCTCTTCGGGTACTGGGGTCGCCATGTCGGGATCACCGACGGGCGGTACCGCTACCTCCGTGGCTGCGGCGAGACGAACTTTCCCCTCTCCATGTGGTCCAATCGTTGGTCCACCATGCCGATTCCAGCCTTTCCGCAGATCCGGCTGCCTCGGCCCGATGGCCGGGCCACCCTGGGCCGGATGCCCGGAACCGACGTGCCCGTCATTCGCCAACCCTTCGATCCCGGTGATCCACTCCCGTTTTGGGCAGGTCATGAACCGCCGTCCGGCTCTCACCTGTTCGACATCGACACCGATCCAGGTGAGGCCGAGGACCGAGCGGGTACTGCCGACGAGGCGGAGATGGTCGACGCCATGGCCACTGCGCTGAAGGAGATCGGCGCACCCCGGGACCTCCTCGAGCGGGTCGGACTTTCGTGACGGCCGGATCGGTGGCCGGGCGGCTCGACCTTCGCGGGGAACCCAGACTCAACCGTTGCATACGGTGTGCATGCGCGAGCAAGCACTGGCCTCGTTCTGGTACTGGTTCTCCAGGTTGATGGCCGCGGTCAGGTTGGGAGCAATGGTCACGGTGCTCCTGTCGGGGACACGGACATGGAGGGGTGCCTTGCTGTAGCTGATGTGCTCCGTCTCCGAGCCGTGCAGCCGCGCCGGCAGAGTCGATTGCCGTTCGAGCCAGGTCACGTCCAACTCGCGGGGCAGGCCCCGACTATCGGACCAGATCTTCATGTGGACGTCGGACACGGTGGAGTTGTCGTACTGACCGAGCGAGCGCTCCGACGGGACGAGGGTGTCGACCAGGGCACGCACCGATACCGCCACGCCGTACCCGGTCGTCTCGACCCCGTCGATCTTGCGTTCACCCAGCCGCACCACCGGTCCATGGGCGGTGCGCAGATCGGCCAGGGAGCCCGGGGCGCCTCCTTGGGCCGGATAGGCGACGCACGGCTTCTCGCCGATCGACCGCCATCCGGCCTCACAGGGCAGGTAGACGAATGAGCCGTCGGAAACGATGGTGGTCGGATTGATTCGAGGACCGCCGGGCTCTATCTCCGTGCTGGTGATCTCGAATGCATTGCTCTGTGGACTGTCCGCCCCGTGATCGCGGTACTCGATGGCTACGTAGCCCTGTGGTGCTCTCAGGACGGTCTCCGAGGTGAAGTGGTGAGTGAGCGTTGCCGCTACGACCGGACTGTTCCTGATGGTTGCCAGCACCAGTGCATCCGAGGGAGAGGTTGACCCGGACCCGATGATCACGGCGAGGACGACGGCGACCACGGCGAGCGGAACCGGAATCAGCCAGCGCGCACGTCGGTGCCGGTCAGCGATGCCCGGCCACCGGGCGACGGGATGGCGAATCCGCGCCCTGCCCATCAGGGCCTTCCAGCTGGCCGAGGATCCGCTCGGCGAGTTCGGGGTCTGGCTGGAGGCACCGAGTCAACGGACACGTTGGCCAGATGAGAGATCCGACGCCAGACGTCGAGCTCGTGGGTGCAGCCCGGACACTGATCGATGTGGGATGCGGCGCCAGGGTTGGCGGCGCCGTGGGCGATGATGGTGATCAGTGCCTCGTCGTCGGGATGTACTGTCTGTGTCATTCCGTGTCCCCTTGCTCCCAGTTCCGCATCAGTGCCTTCTTTGCGCCGTGGAGTCGACTCTTGACCGTGCCGACACGGACTCCGAGCACTTCGGCGATCTCCGGATGGGTGAGCTGTTCGGCGAAGGCCAGGAGCACGACTTCGCGTTGGAACCGCGTCAGCCCCGAGATCTCCTTGACCAGACGATCGATGTCGAGACGGACGACGGCCGTCTCCTCGGGGCTCGGTTCCGGGGAGACGAGGTCCCGTGTTTGGCGGCCGACCGGGAATCGCCGTCTGCGCCGCCGTGATCCGGCTTGACGGATGGCGATCGCCACCAGCCAGGTGCGGACCCGGGACCTTCCGTCGAATCGCGCACCGTTCCAAACGGCGACGAAGGTGTCCTGTACGACCTCCTCGGCCATCTGATGGTCGTCGAGTATCCGGGTGAGGAGGGCGAGCAGAGACGGCCCGTGTCGGCGGTACAGCATGGCCAAACTCTCTCGATCTCCTCGGCCGATTCGGGCCACGAGGCTTGCATCCGCGTCCTCTGGGTCCTCCGACCGCGAGGTCTCCGCCTCCCCTCCCGCCTGCGCCTTCGATGCCATTACCCTCTTTGTAGCCCTCTGGGGGCAGCCTGGTTCGGTGCCGATGGCGAGGAATCGGGAATTCTTGCCTTTGAGGCCGGTCGGATCGGCGCCGGACAGCGTCCCCGGGGCTCGTTGCCCTCACGGGGAGCCTTCTATGCCCGCGGCGCCGCCCAGTCTCGCCGGACGCCCCACGAGCCCTCAGGCACCCCTGACCGCCTCGCTGACCGGTCCTCGTCCATCAACGTCGCTGACGACCCAAGGACGGCCCCGGGACACCGAAGGAGGTCGAACCGGAGGGGGTGGCTCGACAACTCAGGACCAGGTGCGCTTCGACCGTCGAGGAAAGATCCGTCGAGGAGAACGGCCGTTTCAAGACGGCGTCCACGCCCTGATCGAAGGCCTCCTGGCGGCGGGAGTCGTGGGCGGTGAAGGCCACAATGGCCACTCCGGCCAGGCTGGGCTCGTTCCGCAGGTCAGGGAGGATGCCGAGCCCGTCCTCGTTGCCGAGGGCGAGATCCAACAGCACCAGACCGATGTCGTTCGCTCGGGCCGCCCGCAGCGCATCGGCCTTCCCGTTGGCCATCACGACATCGACATCCATACGGTCGAGGCATAGCGCCACCAGGGAGCCGATACCCGGTTCGTCGTCAACCACGAGCACGCTCTTCGCCACCCTTTACAGGATCGATGAAAAGTGATATCACTTTGATAACACACCGATTCTGTCCGGCTCGAGATCACAGGAGGCGTCCGGATGCCACCATCGCCAGAGGACACCACGCCCACCTCGACACGGTTCACCGCGGTCGATGAGCGGGAGCTCGGGTCGGGTCCGGGCATCATCGTCCTGATCGGTGCGCTGGCCGCGTACCTCGCCGGCGTCCTGCTGGCCAGGGGCGGCGGGCTCGCTGAAGTCTGGACCGCGGTAGGGCTCTTCGTGCTCGGCACCGGCGCCTTGGCCGGGCTCACCGCCATCAAGCCCGGGGAGGTGCGCGTCGTACAGCTCTTCGGGGGCTATCGAGGAACGGTGCGCACGACTGGCTTGCGCTGGGTGAACCTGTTCGCCGTCCGCCGAAAGGTCTCGGTGCGGATCAGAAACAAAGAGACCCCGACCGTGAAGGTCAACGACGCGGACGGCAACCCCATCGAGATCGCCGCAGTCGTCGTCTGGCAGGTGCGCGATACCGCTCGTGCGACCTACGGCGTCGAGGACTTCGTCGCCTTCGTCGACACCCAGAGCGAGACCGCCCTCCGGCATGTCGCCAACGGCCACCCCTACGACAACGCCGACAGTGAAGCGCTCTCATTGCGCGACCACACCGACGAGGTCGCCGGGCAACTCGCCGCCGAGATCGCCGCCCGGGTGGTCCCCGCAGGTGTCGACATCATCGAGGCCAGGATCACCCGATTGTCGTATGCGCCCGAGATCGCCCAGGTGATGCTGCAACGTCAGCAGGCCGGCGCCATCATCGCCGCCCGGACCCGCATCGTCGACGGAGCGGTCGGGATGGTGCAGATGGCCCTGGCCCGCCTGGCCGAGGAGGACATCGTGGAACTGGACGAGGAACGCAAGGCCGCCATGGTGTCGAACCTGCTCGTCGTGCTGTGCGGCGATCGAGGTACCCAGCCCATCGTCAATACCGGATCGCTGTACTCGTAGTCGGCCGGACGGGCTAGTGGCCGAGCGCAAGAACATCCTGCTGCGGCTCGACCCGTCGGTCCATGACGCCCTGGCCCGGTGGGCGGCCGACGAGCTTCGGAGCACCAACGCCCAGATCGAGTTCCTGCTCCGGCGGGCCCTCAGCGAATCCGGGCGCCGCACGTCGGCCCATCCCATCCCCAAGCGCGGGCGTCCGAAGAAGAACCCCGATTCGAAGGCGAGGTTGGACTAAATGAAGCTGATCCAAAAGAACTACGTGGGCTACAGCATCGCGAGTGCGGTCGCGTGGGCAATCGTCTTGAGCGTGATTGCCGGCACGGCGAGCGGGACCACGACGCATGCACTGTTGCTGGTGGCTCTCGGATGGTGGATCGGATGGATCTCGGCGACCCTGGCCCGGATCGTCTATCCGTCGCCCCGGAGATGGCGGTCGATGAAGGCGGCACCGAAGCCCTAACCGGCGCCGAGGACCACCTGCGTTTCTACCCGGGAAGTGCGAACCGACCGGGGCGGGTGCCCCGGTCGGTTCGCCGCTTCGGACCTGTCGGGCCCGATCGGGCCGTGACCGACGCCGGAGAGGCGGACACCCGAGCGCTTCAGTGCCCGCGGCCCGCGACCAAGACGAAGGTATAGGTGTCAGCGCTGCCGGTCGCGCTGGTGCCGCCCGGTGTGGTGATGACGATGTTGACGGCACCCGCGGCATGGGCCGGGGCCACCGCCTTGAGCGTCGTCCCCTTCACGTTGACCGTGTAACTGGCCGCGGGCACGGTACCGAACTTCACCGACGTCGCTCCCGAGAGTCCGGTGCCGGTGATGGTCACCCGGGTACCTCCGCTCTCCGTCCCGCTCGTCGGGCTGATCCTGGTGATGGTCGGTCCGATGTAGGTGAAGTGGTCGGCCGCGGTGGCGATGCTGGGCCCGGCCGACGTGGTGACGATGATGTTCACCGTCCCGGCCGCCTCCGTCGGGTCGATGGCGACGATCTTCGTTCCCTTGGGGTTGACCGTGAAGCTCGTGGCCGCCACCGAGCCGAACTTCACCGACGTGGCCCCGAGGAAGTGGGTGCCGGTGATGGTCACCTTGGTGCCGCCGGCTCCCGGACCGGTCAACGGCTTCACCGCGCTCACGACGGCACCAACGGCGGTCCAGCTGAACGAGGTGGTGCCGGTGAATCCGGCGCTGTCGGTCACGGTGATCGTCACCGGGTAGACACCCGATCTCGTCGGTGTCCCGCTGATCACTCCCGACGATGCGTTGATCGAGAGCCCGGTGGGAAGGGTGGATCCGGCGGAGAAGCTCAGCGTGGCGGTGGACGAGGAGTCGGACGCCGTCACATGGACCGGTGTGATGGCCGAACCCACTCCACTGGTCTGATCGGCCACGCTGGCCACGGTGACCGTGTTGGTGATCTCCCAGGTGAAGGTGGTCGAGCCGGAGTATCCCGCGCTGTCGGTCACCGTGATCCTCACCGGATAGGAGCCCCCGGTGGTGGGAGTCCCGGTGATGGCGCCGGTGGTCGAATTGATCCTCAGCCCGGGCGGGAGGGTCGATCCGTCGGCGTAGGACAAGGTGGTCCCGGCCGACGAGTCGGTGGCGTTGATGTCCAGCGGCGTGATGGCCGTGCCCGAGCCGGGCGGTCTGGGAACCGGGGTTGGTCACCGACACCGTGTTGGTCACCAACCAGGTGAACGAGGTCGACCCCGAGTAGCCCGCGCTGTCGGTCACCGTGATGACGACCGGGTAGGAGCCGGCGGTGGTCGGCGTGCCCGAGATGACGCCCGAGCCGGCGTCGATGGACAGGCCCGGGGGCAGGCTCGAGCTCCCCGAGTAGGCCAGGGTCGCCCCGGCGGACGAATCCGATGCGCTGACCGCCAGCGGGGTGATGGCCGTACCGGACGGGTCGGACTGGTTGCCCGGCGCCGTCACCGACACGATGTTGGTGATCGACCAGTCGAAGGTGACCTGGGCGGCGAAGCTGGCGCTGTCGGTCACGGTGATCGTCACCGGGTAGGTGCCGGCGGTCGTCGGGTTGCCCGAGATCACGCCCGAGGTGGCGTCGATGGACAGGCCCGGGGGCAGTGTCCCGCCGTCACCGTAGGTGAGCGTCGCCGTGGACAGGGAGTCCGATGCGACGATGCCCAGAGGAGTGATGTCCGAGCCCGAGACGCTGGTCTGGCTGCCCGGATTGGTCACGGACACCGTGTTGGTGATGGTCCAGGTGAACGAGGTACTGGCCGAGTACCCGGCGTCGTCGGTTACCGAGACGGTGACCGGGTAGGTACCGGCGATGGTGGGTGAGCCGGAGACGATCCCGGTCGAGGGGTCGATCGACAGGCCGCCCGGGAGGGTGGACCCGGCCGAGTAGGTCACGGTGGCGGTCGACGACGTGTCGGACGAGCCGATGGCCAACGGGGTGATCGATGAACCGGACACATCGCCCTGGTCGCCGGGATTGGTGACGGTGACGACGTTGGAGACGACCCAGGTGAAGGTGGCTTGGGCCGAATAGCCGGCGTTGTCGGAGGCGGTGATGGTCACCGGATAGGAGCCCGCCGTGGTCGGGGTGCCGGTGATGGTCCCCGTGCTCGAGTCGATCGACAGGCCCGGCGGCAGCGTGCCACCGTCGCCGATGTCCACGGTGGCGGTCGACGAGGTGTCGGACACCGCCACCGTCAGCGGGGTGATGGCGCTCCCGGAGACGTTCGACTGGTTCCCGGGGCTGGTGGCCGAGACGTGGTTGGTCACGGCCCAGGTGAACGAGACGTGGGCGGAGAAGCTGCTGCTGTCGGTCACCGTCACGGTGACCGGGTCGGACCCGGCCGTGGTGGGCGTGCCGGTGATGGCACCGGTACCCGAGTTGATGGAAAGGCCGGCCGGCAACCCGGTGGCTGCGTAGGTGAGCGTCGCCGTCGACGAGGTGTCCGAGGCGCTGATGGCCAAGGTGGGGATGGCTGTGCCCGACAGGTTCGACTGGTTCCCGGGATTGGTGACCGAGACGTTGTTGGTGACCGTCCAGCCGAAGGTGGCCGATCCGCTGAAGGAGGCGCTGTCGGTGGCGGTGACCCGCACGGAGTAGGTCCCGGCCGTCGTCGGCGTACCGGAGATGGCACCGGTGCCGGAGTTGATCGACAGCCCCGGGGGGAGGCCGGTGGCCGAGTACGAACTGATGGTGGCCGTGGACGACGTGTCGGTGGCGGACGTGGAGATCGCATGGATGGCCGTTCCCGACAGGCTGCTCTGGGAGCCGGGGTTGGTCACGGTCACCGTGTTGGTCACGGTCCAGGTGAAGTTGGTCGAGGCGCTCAGTGCCTCCGAGTCGGTCGCCGTCACCGTGACCGAGTAGTTCCCGGCCGTGGTCGGCGTACCCGAGATGACCCCGGTCGACGAGCTGATGGACAGCCCGGTCGGGAGCCCGGTGGCGCCGAAGGTCACCGAGTTGCCCCCGGTCGTGTCGTGGGGAGCAACGATGGTCAGGGCGCTGACCGCGGTGCCCGACACGTTGGACTGGGACCCGGGGTTGGTCACCGACAGGTTGTCCACGTTCCAGGTGAGGGAGATCGATCCGGCCCCGCCGGTGGCGCTGGTACCGCCGCCGCCCCCACCATTGCCGTTGTAGGAGAGACCCGACGAGAAGGTCGTGTTGATGGCCGAGGCGCCACCCCCACCGCCCCCGCCGGCGTCCGACCCGGAGGTGCACTTGTCGCCGCCGCCGCCGCCACCACCGGTGTACCCGCCGCCCCCGCCGCCACCGCTGGCTCCGGCCTCAACGGGAAAGCCCCCGCCGCCGCCACCACCACCGCCGCCGTTGGAGCTGTAGGGCGTATTGGCTCCGCCCGATCCGTTGCCCGAGTCGCCGCCGCCGCCGCCGCCGCCCGCGCTGGAGGCACCGCCGCCCCCGCCGGTCCCGTCGGACCCGTCACCGTTGGTGCCCGCCGTGCCGGTGCTGACCGTGCTCGATCCGCCGCTCTGACCGGTGCCACCACTTCCGGGTCCGGTCGATCCGGTGCAGTCCCAACGGGAGCCACCGCCGCCACCGCCGGCGGCCACGGCCAGGGGGGTGGTGCAGGTGCCAGTGCCCAGGCACAGCCCGGTCGCGCCGCCACCGCCACCGCCGGAGGCGATGCCGTCGACCGAGACGTCCTCATCGGACGCGCCTCCACTCGAGCCCCCGGATCCGAACCCGGCCCCGCCGGCCGCCCCGCCGATCGATGCTCCGCCGCCCCCACCGGTCGTGCCGCCCGAGCCGCCACATCCCTGCTTGACCGACACCACGCCGGTGGTGTGGGTGATTGCCAGCGTGCCGGTGATCTGACCGCCGGACCCTCCGGTGCCGCCCGAGCCCGGAATTGGTTCCGCCGCCGCCGCCACCGGCTCCGTTGACGGTGACGGTGGCGGACACCGTGCCCGCCGGGGGGGTCGCCGTCACGTAGCCGGAGCAGTTGGGTGCGCTGCTCCAGGTGGCGGGGACGGAGGTGGTCGCCGCTCCGGCCGGCGTGGCGCCCTGGGTGACGACCGCCACCATGCTCACGACGAGGGCCACGGCGAACCCGCAGGCGGCCATGGCCGACAACCGCCGCCGGGACGGACCGGACCGACGGACCTGCCCGGTGTTCACTCCCCGCCGCTCATCGGACGTCGGAGTGCGCCCTGTCGTGGTACCTGCGTGGGAACTGCCGTTGGCTCGGGACACTGACCCTCCATTGGGTTCGCAGAGCTGTGGGTGCTACTGGTAGGTGGTGCGGGACGAGGCTCAGCCGTGGTCGGCTCAGCTGTAGTCGAAGTCGTCGGCCGCGCTGACGGTGCTGGTGCCGCCCGGGGTCGTCACCACGACGTTCACCGATCCGGCGGCGTGGGCGGGAGCGACCGCCTTGATCTCGGTCCCCTTGGCGTTGACGGTGAAGCTGGTGGCTGCCATCGATCCGAACTTGACCGACGTGGCTCCGCCGAGGTCGGTTCCGTCGATGGTCACCCTGGTGCCCCCGGCACTCGGCCCTCCGGACGGAGCCACCCGGGTGACCGCCGGGCCCTCGTAGGTGAACTGACCGGCCGGGCTGGCCGTGGTGGTGCCGGCCGGCGTGGTGATGGCGATGGCCACCGTTCCGGCCGCGTGGGCGGGGGAGACGGCGGTGATCGTCTTGCCGTTCGGTGCGCTCGTGAAGCTGGTGGCCGGCGTCGATCCGAAGTTGACCGACGTGGCCCCGCCGAGGTCCGCTCCGGTGATCTTGACCGTGGTACCACCGGTCGTGGATCCGCTCGACTGCGAGAGGGACGTGATGACCGGTCCCTCGTAGGTGAAGTGGTCCGCCGGGGTCGGGGAGCTGGGTCCGCCCAAGGTGGTCACGACGATGTCCACCGTTCCGGCCGATCCCGGCGGGGGAGTAGACGGTCAACTTCGTCCCCTTCTCGTTCACCGCTGATCCTGGTGCCGTCGGCCGATCCGAACTGGACCGAGGTGGCACCCTCGAGGTTGGATCCGGTGATCTTCACCCGGGTCCCGCCCGCGCCCGGCCCGCTCGACGGCTTCACCGTGGCGATCACCGGCTGGAGGTTGACGATGGTCCAGGTGAACGAGGTCGAGCCCGAGTTGCTCGGGACGGCGTTGTCGGTGGCGGTGACCGTCACGTGATAGGTGCCGGCCGTGGTGGGCTGGCCCGCCATGTTCCCCGTCCCCTTGACGATGAACAGCCCGGGTGGGAGATCGGTGGCCGCCCAGGTGATGGTCGGTGTCGGCACCGTCTGCGAGTCGGTCGCCATGGCCCTGACCGCGGTGACCTGCGCCGTCGGTGTGGCTGTTCTGGGCGGGGATGGGGGCGACGGTCACCGAGTTGCGGATGGTCCACGAGAACGAGGCCGAGCCGGAGAAGCCAGCCGCCGTCGGTGGCGGTGATGGTCACCGGGTAGGTGCCACCGGTGGTGGGAGTTCCGGTGATCGACCCCGCTGGAGGAGTCGATGGACAGCCCCGGCGGCAGGGTGCCGCCGTCCGAGTAGGACAGGGTCGCGGTCGAGGACGAGTCGGACCCGCTCACCGTGACCGGAGTGATCGCCGTCCCCGAGGTATCGGTCTGATTGCCCGGACCGGTCACCGACACCGTGTCGGTGATGGTCCAGTTGAAGGTGGCCAGACCGGAGTATCCGGCATTGTCGGTCGACCGTGATGGCCACCGGGTAGGTGCCGCCGGTGGTCGGAGTCCCGCTGATCACCCCGCTGGAGGGATCGATGGACAGCCCGGTCGGCAACGATCCGTTGTCGGAGTAGGACAGCGTGGCGCTCGAGGAGGAGTCGGTGGCCCCGATCGGAACCGGGGTGATGGCCGTGCCCGACACGTCGGACTGATCGCCGGGCCCGGTCACGGTGACCGTGTTGGCCACGTTCCAGTTGAAGGTGGTCGAGCCGTTGGCGCCGGTGCCGTCGGTCGCGGTGATGGTGACGGTGAAGCTTCCCGCTCCGGTCGGCGTGCCGGTGATGTCACCGCTGGCCGGGTCGATGGACAGCCCCGGCGGCAGGGTTCCCCCGTCCGAGTAGGACAGGGTGGCCGTCGACGAGGAGTCGGTGGCCGTGATGGGAAGCGGGGTGATGGCGGTGCCCGAGGTGCTGGACTGGTCGCCCGGGTTGGTCACCGTCACCGTGTCGGTGACCAACCAGTTGAACGTGGCCGAACCCGAGTACCCGGCATCGTCGGTGACGGTGATGGTCACCGGATAGGTGCCGGGCGTGGTGGGCGTGCCGGTGATGTCACCGCTGGCCGGGTCGATGGACAGCCCCGGGGGCAGGGTGCCCCCGTCCGAGTAGGACAGGGTCGCCGTCGAAGAGGAGTCGGTGGCCGTGATCGGAAGGGTGGTGATGGCGGCGTCGGACGGATCGGACTGGTCGCCCGGGCTGGTCACCGTCACCGTGTTGGTGATCGACCAGTTGAACGTGGTCGAACCGGAGAACCCGGCACCGTCGGTGGCGGTGATGGTGACCGGATAGGTGCCGGCGGTCGTCGGCGTGCCGGTGATGTCACCGCTGGATGCGTCGATGGACAAGCCGGACGGAAGCGTTCCCCCGTCCGAGTAGGACAGGGTGGCGCTCGACGAGGAGTCGGTGGCCACGATGGGGAGCGCGGCGATGGCCGTGCCGGAGACCCCGGTCTGGTCGCCCGGGCTGGTCACGGTGACCGTATTGGTCACCACCCAACTGAAGGTGGTGTCGGCCGAGAAGCCGGCGTTGTCGGTCACCGTGATGGTGACCGGGTAGGTCCCCGTGGTCGTCGGCGTGCCGGTGACGTGACCGGTGGAGGAGTGGAGGGTCAGCCCGGGCGGCAGGGTACCGCCGGCCGAGTAGGACAGGGTCGCCGTCGAGGAGGAGTCGGTGGCCGTGATGTGAAGCAGGGTGATGGGCGAGCCGGTGACACTGGTCTGGTTGCCCGGGCTGGTGACGGTCACCACATTGGAGATGGTCCAGGTGAAGCTGGTCGAACCCGAGAACCCGGCACCGTCGGTGGCGGTGATGGTGACCGGGTAGGAGCCGGCGGTCGTCGGAGTGCCGGTGATGTTCCCGCTGGAGGAGTCGATGGACAGCCCGGGCGGCAGGGTGCCGCCATCCGAGTAGGACAGGGTCGCCGTCGAGGAGGAGTCGGATCCGACGACGGTCACCGGGGTGACCGTCGATCCGGAGGTGCCGGACTGGGACCCCGGGTTGCCCACCGACACCGTGTTGGAGACGGCCCAGGTGAAGGTGACCTGTCCGCTGGAGTCGGCGTTGTCGGTCACGGTGATGGTCACCGGATACGAGCCACCCGTCGTCGGCGTGCCGGTGATGTCACCACTGGAGGAGTCGATGGACAGGCCCGGCGGCAGGGTGCCGCCGTCCGAGTAGGAGATGGTCGCCGTCGAGGAGGAGTCGGTGGCGGCGATCGGAAGCGTGGTGATGGCGGTGCCCGAGGTGCTCGACTGATCGCCCGGGTTGGTCACCGTGATGGTGTTGGTGACATCCCAGGTGAAGCTGGCCGAACCCGAGAAGCCCGCGTTGTCGGTGGCCGTGATGGTGACCGGGTAGGCCCCTTCGGTCGTCGGCGTGCCGCTGATATGACCGTTGGAGGTGTGGAGGGTCAGCCCGGGCGGCAGGGTGCCGCCGGCTGAGTAGGTCAGGGTTGCCGTCGAGGAGGAGTCGGTGGCCGCGATGTGGAGCGGGGTGATGGCGGTGCCCGAGTCGCTGGACTGGCCGCCCGGATTGGTCACCGAGACGGTGTTGGTGACTACCCAGGTGAAGCTGGCCGAACCCGAGAAGCCGGCGCCGTCGGTGGCGGTGATGGTGACCGGGTAGGAGCCGGCCGTGGTGGGTGTGCCCGACACGGTCCCGCTGGCCGCGTCCACGGAGACTCCCGGAGGCAGCGTGCCGCCGTCGGTGAAGACCAGCGAGGTCGTCGACGAGGAGTCGGCGGCGGCGATGACGAAGGGCGTGAGGCTCGAACCGGACACGCTCGACTGATCGCCCGGACTGGTCACGTTGACGGTGTTGGTCACGTCCCAGGTGAAGGAGGTGCTCCCCGAAAAGCCGGCATTGTCGGTGACGGTGACCGACGGCGAATAGGTCCCTGCCGTGGTCGGGGTACCGCCGATCACGCCGGTGCTCGAGTTGATCGAGAGCCCGGCGGGCAGGCCGGAGGCCGCATAGGACAGCACGGCGGTCGAGGAGGAGTCGGTGGCGCCCACGCCGAGCCCGGTGATGGCCGACCCGGAGACACTGGATTGATCGCCCGGGTTGGTGACGGTCACGGTGTTGGTGATGGTCCAGCTGAACGAGGCGCTCCCGGTGGAACCGGCGCTGTCGGTGGCCGTGACGGTCGGCGTGTACGAACCGGCCGTGGTCGGGGTACCGGTGATGGCCCCGGTCGACGAGTTGATCGAGAGCCCGGCGGGCAGCCCGGTGGCCGACCACGAGGTGATCGTGGCCACCGACGATGAATCGGTGGCCGAGTCGGCCAGGGTACTGATGGCCGAGCCGGACACGTCCGACTGGCTACCCGGGTTGGTCACGGTCACGGTGTTGGTGATCACCCAGGTGAAGGAGACATGGCCCGAGAAGCCGCTGTTGTCGGTCACGGTCACGACCACCGCATTGGAGCCGCCGGTGGTGGGGGTACCGGAGATGGTCCCGGTGCCGGCGTTGATCGACAGCCCGGCCGGCAGCCCGGTGGCCGAGTAGGTCAGGGTCGCCCCGCCCGAGGAGTCGGACGCGCTGATGTGCAGCGCGGTGATGGCCGACCCCGAGACGCTCGACTGGTTGCCGGGGTTGGTCACCGACACGGTGTTGGTGATGGTCCAGGTGAACGAGGCGGTGCCCGAGAAGCCGCCGCCGTCGGTCGCCTTGATGACCACCGAGTTCGACCCGGCGGCGGTAGGTGTGCCGGAGACGGTCCCCGTGCCCGAGTTGATGGTGAGCCCGCCGGGCAGACCGGTGGCCGACCAGGTCAGGGTGGCCCCGGACTGACTGTCGGTGGCCGAGTTGGTCAGGGGGGTGATGGCGGTGCCGGAGCGGCTGGTCTGACTGCCGGGGTTGGTCACCGACACGGTGTTGGTGATGGTCCAGGTGAACGAGGCGGTGCCCGAGAAGCCGGCGCCGTCGGTCGCCTTGATGACCACCGAGTTCGACCCGGCGGCGGTAGGTGTGCCGGAGACGGTCCCCGTGCCCGAGTTGATGGTGAGCCCGCCGGGCAGACCGGTGGCCGACCAGGTCAGGGTGGCCCCGGACTGACTGTCGGTGGCCGAGTTGGTCAGCGGGGTGATGGCGGTGCCGGTCACACTGGACTGACTCCCCGGGTTGGTGACCGACACGTTGTTGGTGATGGTCCAGGTGAACGAGGCGGTGCCCGAGAAGCCGGCGCCGTCGGTGGCCTTGATGACCACCGAGTTCGACCCGGCCGCGGTCGGTGTGCCGGAGACGGTCCCCGTGCCCGAGTTGATGGTGAGCCCGCCGGGCAGACCGGTGGCCGACCAGGTCAGGGTGGCCCCGGACTGGCTGTCGGTGGCCGAGTTGGTCAAGGCGGTGATGGCCGAGCCGGTCACGCTGGACTGACTGCCCGGGTTGGTCACCGAGACGGTATTGGTGATGGTCCAGGTGAAACTGGCCTGAGCGGTGAGTCCTTCGGAGTCGGTGGCGGTGATGGTCGGTGAGAAGCTTCCGCCCGCGCTGGGTGTACCGGTGATGGCACCGGAGCTCGAATTGATCGACAGGCCGGTAGGTAGCCCGGTGGCACTGAAGGTCACCGAGTTGCCGCCGGTGGTGTCGTGGGGAGCGACGATGGTCAGGGCGCTGATGGCGGTACCCGACACGTTGGACTGCGTCCCGGGGTTGGTCACCGACAGGTTGTCGACGTTCCAGGTCAGGGTCACGGTGCCGCCGGTACCGGTGGCCTCGTTGCCTCCACCGGCGGAGCCTGCGGCATAGGTGGTGCTCGAGGCGTAGGTGCCGTTATGGCCGATGCACCGCCGCCGCCGCCACCACCGGCATCCGAGCCGCTGGTGCAGCCGTCGCCGCCGCCACCGCCACCACCGGTGTAGCCGCCGCCGCCGCCGCCGCCACCAGCTCCGGCCTCACTCCCCTTACCGTTGCCCCCGTTTCCTCCACTCGAGGCGTAGGGCGTATTCGCGCCGGCGCCGCCGCTCTGGTTGTCGCCGCTTCCACCCGAACCGCCAGCCGGTCGAGGTTCCCCCACCACCGCCGGCTCCGTCGCTGCCGTCGCCTGTGCCGCCGGCCGCGCCGGAGCTGACGGTCGCCGTTCCTCCACTCTGTGCGGCGCCGCCGCCTCCGGGGCCCGTCGAACCCGTGCAGTCCCACCGGGCACCACCACCACCACCACCACCGGCCACGACCAGCGCCGTGGTGCAGGTGCCGTTGCCAAGGCAGAGGCCGGAGGCGCCGCCCCCGGCGCCCGCCGATGACTCGCCGTCGATCGAGGCGAACTCGGAACTACCGCTTCCGCCCGAGCCACCGGCGGCGTAGCCCGCTGCGGCACCCGGGCCGCTCTTGGTCGAATCACTGGATCCGGACTCGCCGCCGGCCCCGCCGCCACAACCGGTCTTCACCGAGACGACACCCGTGTTGTGGGTGATGGCCAGGGTGGTCGAGACTTGACCTCCGGATCCGCCTGTTCCTCCCGATCCCGAGTTGGTACCACCGCCACCGCCACCCGCTCCGGAGATGGTCACGGTGGCCGACACGGTGCCGACCGGGGGAGTAGCCGTGGCGAAAGTGCCACATACCGGCGTCGTCGGGCTCCACGTTGCCGTGACCGGCGTTGTGGCCGCACCGGCCACGCCTGCCGTCGTGGTGGCGACCACCACGGCGACGGAGCTGGCCACCAGGGCGAGGGCGAACCCGCAGGAGGCGATGGTGGTCAGCCGGCGCTTCGGGCCGGACCGATGACTCGGATCGACCTGTGCTGATGCCGGAGCATCGCGGTTGGGATCTTCCACGCGCGATGACGCAGGACGAAACACAGAACGAAACGAACCCATTGGGCCCACCCTCCCCTAGCTGACACTCCATCCCAGAGGACCGCTCGTCCCCCGGAATCCCCCGCTCGACGGAGTCGATCGGCTCTCGCAAGTTAAAACAAACGTTGGGCAAAAGGCAATCGATTCCACTGTGCGTAGTCGAAGGTCCACGGAGAGCGAAGTTTCTCCGGTGTTGCCTCGTTGGTGTCGGCACCTCGATCCGGGACGGAATCGGACCCGTGCCGCGAGCCATCGGCGCAGACCTGCCGCGCGACAACTGACTGTGGTCAGACGACCACCCACCGTGGAGATTGGTTGCCTTTCACCTAACGATCGTTTAGCTTGCCATCCGGAAGCGCGAAGCGGTCTGACAGAGGACGGGGGATGCACCAGTGCCCTCTTGTCGACCTGAGAAGAGGGGAAGGGCCGACACCATGGGCTCGCAGCCGCTGTCACACCGTCTCGTCAATGTCGGCAAACTTGCCCTCACCGCAATCGTCGCCACGGTGGGTCTCAGCGTGGTCGCAGCCCTTCCCGCCGGAGCCGCCGCCGCGCCCAGCGTCTCCAACGGGATCGCCGGCTACACGCCGGGGACCACCTCCCCGCCCAATCAGTTCAACGCGCTCACCCTGGTGGCCGGTGGGGCCGCATCGGTCAACACCGCGTCCCTGACCATCGTGTCCCAGCCGGCCAGCGGCAGCGCCACGGTGACCACCAGTTCGACCAACGGGATCATCACCTACACGCCGGCCTCCGGCACGACCGGCGTGCAGACGTTGACCTTCGCCTACTGCGCGCCGGGCGACACCTACCCGAGCGCGGGCAACTGCACGACGGCCACGGTGAGCTATACGCCTTCCTCGAGCCAGTACTTCGGTGGCGCGGTGGAGGGCAACTCGGTGGTCGAGGAGCTCGACACCGCAGTCTCGGTTCCCTCGACCGCCGTGCAGGGTTCGACCATCTCCATGTCGGTCGCCCCGGTCGCCACCAGCGTTCCCGCCAACGAGAACGGCGACGGGACCACCGTCACGGTGGACAGCGCGTCCCAGTTCTCGGTGGTGATGCCGGTGCCGCAGGGATTCACCTACGTGCCGGGCTCGATCGGTACCACCGGGGGGGACGCCACCACCTCGGGCCAGTTCGCCGCCACCTACTGCACCGCACCGCGTGGCCGACGCCTGCACGGCGCAGATCGACAGCGGGAACTACAAGACGGTCTATCCGTACATCGAGACCTACCTGAATCCCAGCACCACCATCTCCGGCGGATCCAACGTCACCCTGCCCACGGTGACCGCCCAGTTCACCGCCACCGGCGCGGTGGGAACCGTGGTCCCGGTGGACCTGACCGAGTTCGTGCTCACCACCACGGTGACGGCTGACGGGTTCACGCTCTCGCCCACCTTCGACGGGTATCCGTCGTGCAGTGCCTGCGGTTCGTCCAATCCCCCCACCTACGCGGCACCGACCCCTCTGGCCACGACGACCATCACCTCCGCCACCGCCCACGTCGTGTCCGTGTCCGGTGTCAGCCCCACCACCGGCCCTCCGGCCGGCGGCACCAGCGTGACCGTCTCGGGGAACGATCTGGCCAACGCCTCGGCCGTGGACTTCGGTTCCAGTCCCGGAGATCATCACCGCCGATTCGGCCACATCGGTGACCGCCACCTCGCCGTCCGGTAGCGGCACGGTCGATGTCACCGTCACCACCCCCGACGGGACGTCGGCCACCTCGCCGGCCGACCAGTTCACCTACACGGTGATCGTCCCACCTCCGACCCTGACGTCGATCAGCCCGGTCACCGGCTCGACCGTGGGCGGAACCAGCGTCACCATCACCGGGTCGAACCTGGCCAATGCCACCGCGGTCGACTTCGGTTCCACCCCGGGCATCATCACCGCCGACTCGGCCTCGTCGATCACCGCCACCTCGCCCCCGGGCTCGGGCACCGTGGATGTCACGGTCACCACGCCGACCGGCACCACGACCCCGGTGGTGGCCGACCAGTACTCGTTCGGCACCCAGGTGACCTCGAAGATCTCCTCCTGGACCGATACCCAGGCCTGCAGCATCCAGTCGACCACCAGCGTCCCGGTCGGCGCCACCGCGGTCCAGGTGACCACCAGCGGTGGCATCGGCGGCGGGGGCGGCGGGGCGGCCAGCAGTGACTCCGGGGGATCGGGTGGGTCGGCATCGTCGGTCACCGGTACCTTCGCCGTCACCGCCGGGCAGCAGCTCACCGCCCAGAACGGATGCGCCGGAGCGACCGCTCCCAACGGCTCGGGCGTGGTCAGCACCGGTGGCGCGGGAGGCACCGGCTACAGCAACGGCGGCAGCGGCGGTAACGGGTACTACTGCGCCGGCGTGGCCATCGAGGGTCAGTGCATCGGCGACGGGGGCGCGGACGGAAGCGGCGGCGGTGGCGGTGGATCCAGCGCTGTCTGCGTCGGCTCGAGCTGCCAGGTGGGCGTCACCCCGTTGGTGGTGGCCGCCGGCGGCGGCGGGGGTGGCGAATCGATGTGCGCCGGCTCCGATGGCGGGTCCGGAGGCACCGGCGGCGGTGGCTCTTCGACCTCCTCGGTCGATCTGACCGGAGCCGGCAACAGCGGCACCAACGGTGGCTCCGGTGCCACCAGCGGCGACGTCGGCGGAACCGGTGGCGTCAACAACACCGGCGACAGCTCCAGCGGAACCCCCGGCGGGCCCGGCTCCGACACGGTGTCGCTCGGCGACTCGGCCGGCAACGGGGGCGGCGGCGGCGGCTTCGTGGGCGGGAACGGCAGCACGGCCACCGCGGGCGTCGACTGCGGCGCCGGTGGCGGAGGCGGCGCCGGGTCCTCCTGGGCCCTCAACGGCTCCTCCGCCTCGTTCGGCACCACCGGTGCCGCGGCATCGACCACGCTCAACTTCTTCGGGTTCGTCGGCACCGCGCCCACGGTGTCCACCCAGCCGACGGCGGTCACCGTCAATGCGGGCCAGCCGGCCAGCTTCAACGCCGCCGGCAGCGGCAACCCGTCGCCGGCCATTCAGTGGCAGGTCTCGACGAACGGCGGCACCACCTTCACCAACGTCCTCGGGGCGACCTCGGGCACGCTCACGCTGACCACCACTGCGGGCGAGAACGGAAACGAGTACCGGGCGGTGCTGGCCAACTCCATCGGGTCGGTGACCACGTCAGCGGCGACCCTGACGGTGGACTCCCCGCCGACGGTCACCGCCTCGCCCGTCAACGTCGCCGTGGTCCAAGGCCAGCCGGCCAGCTTCACGGCCGCGGCCACCGGCACGCCGACCCCGACAGTGCAGTGGCAGGTCTCGACCGACGGCGGAACCACCTTCGCCAACATCGCCGGGGCCACCAGCCCGACCTACACGTTCACCACCGCGGCGGGTGAGAACGGGAACGAGTACCAGGCGGTGTTCACCAACCCGGCCGGCTCGGTGGACACCACGGCCGCCTCGTTGCTGTTCAACACCCTGCCCACGGTCACCGCCTCTCCCGTCAACGTCCAGGTGGTCCAGGGCCAGTCGGCCAGCTTCACCGCCGCCGGCACCGGCATTCCCACCCCGACGGTGCAGTGGCAGGTCTCGACGAACGGGGGCACCACCTTCACCAACATCGCCGGGGCCACCAACCCGACCTACACGTTCACCACCGCGGCGGGTGAGGGCGGGAACCAGTACCAGGCCGTGTTCACCAACTCGGTGGGATCGGCCGACAGCACATCGGCGACACTGAGTTTCGACACCACCCCCAAGGTCACCACCCAACCCGGTGGTGTCTCGGTCACCACCGGGCAGCCGGCGAGCTTCACCGCAGCAGCCAGCGGAAGCCCGGCCCCGACGGTGCAGTGGCAGTTGTCGACCAACTCCGGAGTCGCCTTCACCAACATCGCCGGCGCCACGGCCGGTACCTACAGCCTCGCCACCACCACATTGGCCGAGAACCACTACGAGTACCGGGCGGTCTTCACCAACCCGGCCGGATCGGCGACCTCCAACCCGGCCACCCTGAGTGTCTCCATACCCCCGCTCACCATCACCAGCTCGTCGCTGCCCAATGGCACGGTGTACGCCAAGGCATTGAAGAACGCCTATTCGGTCACGCTCACCGCCTCGGGAGGCAACCCGCCGTACAAGTGGTCCCTGAAGTCGGGAAGCCTTCCGACCGGCCTGAAGCTGACCAGCAAGGGTGTCATCTCGGGCAAGGCCTCATTCAGCGGGACGTTCACCTTCACGGTCGGTGTGGTGGACACCAAGACGAAGACCAAGCCCAAGACCCAGAATTCGACCACCAAGCAGCTGTCGATCACCATCAACTGACCCCGGGGCGAGGTGACCGGCGGCGAGCGGCGGCGGCGGCGCCTCGGCCCTCCTAGGCGTCGGCCGGCTGCTGCCGCAGCCCGATGTCGTTGCCGTCGGCGTCGCTGACCTTGGCCACGAGCAGCCCGGCGCCCACGTCGGTGGGCTCCTGCACCACCCGGGCGCCAGCCGCTTGGAGGGAGCCGAGGGTGGCGGAGATGTCATCGACGTCGAAGAAGGGAACGGGCCCGGTCATTCCTTGGTCGTGCCCACTGGGGACCAGGCCGATTTCGGCACCGTCGACGGAGAAGCCGACGTAGTAGGGCGAGTCGACGTGAGGATCGGCACCGAACAGGAGGGCGAAGAGTGCCTTCGTCTGGTCCAGATCCTTCACCGGATAGAGCACAACGTTCAACTGAACTGGCATCGGGCCTCCTCTGTCACGTTTCCCCAGATTCGTGGGTCAATGTATATGACACCGGAGCAGAGGAGATCGTGACCCGTGGATGAGTCCAGACTGCTGGCGGACCGATTCGAAGCCAATCGGCCCCACCTCCGTGCGGTGGCCTTTCGGATGCTCGGCAACGTGGAGGACGCCGATGATGCCCTGCAAGAGGCCTGGCTCCGCCTGTCGAAGACGGATGCAGGCGACATCGGGAACCTCACCGGCTGGTTGACGACCGTTGTCTCGCGGATCTGCCTCAACTCGCTCCGGAGCCGACAACGGCGTCCGTCCGGACCCATCGATGACTCCGCCAACGTCGTGCCGTTCCCGGTCCGCACGGCAGTGACCCCTGAGGAGCAGGCCCTCCTCGCCGACTCGATGGGTCAGGCGCTCCTCGTCGTGTTGGACAGGCTCAATCCGGCCGAGCGGATCTCCTTCGTGCTCCATGACCTGTTCTCCCTCTCGTTCGAGGAGATCGCCGGCATCCTCGGCAAGTCTCCCGAAGCCTGTCGACAGCTGGCCAGCCGGGCTCGTCGGCGGGTGCGCATGGATGAGGATCCGACCTCCGATCCGCAGCGGCAGCACCAGATCGTCGACGCGTTCCTCGCCGCGGCGAAGTCCGGGGACTTCCAGATGCTGCTCTCGCTCCTCAGCCCCGACGTCGAGCTGGTGGCCGATACGGCCGCGGTGGCCATGGGTGCGCCTCAGCGCCTGGTCGGGCCCACCGACGTGGCCAACCGGTTCTCCGGCGGGGCGAAGGCCGCCCGCGCCGCACGGCTCGACGGGTCCGCCGGGCTGGTGTGGGCGCAGGGCGGCACCACCAAGGTCGCCTTCGAGTTCACGTGGTGGACGCCAAGGTGACCAAGATCGAGATGATCGGCGACGCCGACGTCCTCGGGGAGATCGAAATCGAAGTCCTCCGTCGCGGGGGATAGACCTCACCGGCTCATGGAGCCGGGTGGCCTCCATCTTGATCGTGGCCCGGGTGGGTCAAAGCCCAGGCCCCTCCCGACGCTCAGTTGGCCGACGCTCAGTTGGCGGCGAGGGCGGCGCGGGCCAGGGCTTCGACCGAGGCCAGGGAGCTCGAGGCTTGGGCCGCCACCAGGGTGCGGCTCGCATTGGAATAGGCGTTCACAATCGAACGGCCGCCCGTGGTCATGCCGAAGGCCCCGTCACCGATCCCGGAGATGGCGGGCATGGCGGGGGCCCCCGGGGCGTGGGCCACCTGCCCGGCGAAGACGGTGGCCGACTGGTGGGCGAAGATCGTCACACCGGCCACGCCCGCCGCACCACCGGTGTACTCACAGACGATCCCGCCGCCCGGAGTCGAGTTCTGGCTCAGGCCGGCGAACGACCCGCCCAGCGCGGCCTCCGCTTGGGCCACGGTCGGGCAGGTGGCGGCGCTGGTCGTGGCGGCCGCCGTCGTCGGAGTCGATGACGGTGAGGTCGCCGGCGTTGATGTCGGTGTGGTCGGTGTGGTCGTCGGAGCGGTGGTGGTGGCCGTGGTGCCGCCTGAGCCGCATCCTGTCAGCACCAGACCCACGGCCAGGGCACCCGCCGCCAACACCATCCGCCGCCTATCCATGGGGGAGAAGCTACGACCGTGGCCGTCCTCGGGCAAGGGACGTCGGTGGACCCGAGGAGCGAGCTGGGGGCAATGCCGGTTGACACTGCCTGCTCTCCGGGTTCGAGACCGGCCCCGTACCCGCTAGCGCGGCCGGGGGCGGAGTTGGGCCGGGGTGGGCATCCGGTGAGGCTGCAGGTAGCCAGTGATCTCCTCCGCGCTGGCTGGCCGGCCGAAGTAGTAGCCCTGGATCACCGAGCAGCCGATCTGGGTGAGGAGCTCGACCTGGGCCACCTTCTCCGCCCCCTCGGCGATCACATCCAAGCCGAGGGCTTCGGCCAGGCCGATGATGGACCTGACCAGGGCGACCGCCTGGTGGTCCTCGCCCAGAGGCTCAACGAAGCTGCGGTCGATCTTCAAGATATCGATGGGAAACTCCCGCAGGTAGGCCAGTGACGAATAGCCGGTGCCGAAGTCATCGATGGCAATCCTGATGCCGAGCCCCTTCAACTCGTTGAGCTGCCGGAGCACGAAGGGGGAGTCGACCAGCAGCAGTCGTTCGGTGATCTCCAGCACCAACGCATCGCCTCGGAGGTCGGCCGTCGACAGCGCGTCCCTGACTTCGGCCACCAGGTCGGTATCGAACAGTTGGCGGGCCGAGAGATTGACGGCCATGGTCAGCCGTCGGCCGGGATCGAGGGGCTGCCAGAGACCCGCCTGTTGGCATGCCGCGTTGAGGATCCAGTTGCCCAGCGGGACGATCAGCCCCATGTCCTCACAGACGTCGATGAACTCCCCGGCGGCCAGCAGGCCGCGCTGGGGATGCCGCCACCGCACCAGTGCCTCGAATCCGACCGTGTCCCGCGTCTCGGCGTGGAGCGTCGGTTGGTAGTAGACCTCGAATTGCTCTTCGTCGACCGCGGTCCGCAGTTCGGATTCGAGTCGCAGCCGGGCCTTGACCCGCTCCTGCATGTCGGTGGCGAAGGCGGAGACCCGATTCTGCCCGCCGACCTTGGCGTGATGCATGGCTACGTCCACGTTCTGCAGCGCCTGTTGGGCGGTGGCACAGGAGCCCAGGTCCAGCGCTCCGACGCTCACCGTCACGCCGACGCTGCCTCGGGTCAGCTCGATGGGAACGGCGAGCACCTTGACCAGTCGTTGCCCGACCCCGAGCGCATGGGCGAGTGGGCAGCCGGGAAGATAGACGGCAAACTCATCTCCACCGAGCCGCGCCACCAGGTCGTCGGCCGTCGTGCAGGCACTGATCCGCTCGGCCACCGCGACGAGTAGTTCATCGCCGGCGGCGTGACCGAAAGCCTCGTTGATCACCTTGAATCCATCCAGATCCAACAGCAACAGGGACGAGGGTTCCGCGGCGTTGGTCGAGAGCGAGTGGTCGATTCGGTCGGCCATGGTGAGCCGGCTGGCCAGGCCGGTCAGGGTGTCGGTGCTGGCTTGTTCGATGAGTTCGGCGGTGAGGGCCCGGCTGTGCCCGGCTCGGGCGGCCAGCACCTCTCCGATGAGGATCCAGACGCAGAGGGCGATCGGCAGGCGTATGCCGACCTGTGAGGTGAACCCCTGCTGGCAGTAGACCCAACTGGGCGCCACGATGATGGCGAACAGGGTAGGGGTGCCCCGAGCCTGGGTCAGGCCGATGTAGATGAAGGCCAGCGTGAAGAACCCGGTGTAGTCGGCGGCGAAGCCCCTGGTCGTGGCGGCCAGCGCCAGCTCCATGCCCACCAGGAGGAGCGGAAAGACCGTGAGCATGCGGATCGGGAGCCGCCGCCACGGCAGGAGCAGGAGAATGAAGTCCGCGATCACCGCCCCGATCACGACGTTGACCGTGGCCCTCAGGTTGTCGCCGGGTGACTCCAATGCCCATGCCGTGGACAGCACGACGAGGGAGAACATCCATATCAGGCCGGCGCCCATCCAGACGTCGGATTGGCCCGCCCACCGCTCTCGACCCGTCGGGCGCCCGAGTCCTGCCATATCCCCCTTATCGGCAGGGAGGCCGATCCCTTGAGTCATTCCTGTTCAGGGCGCCTATCCGGGGGTGACGCCGGGTGTCACCCGCGCCGGAGAGGGGGGTTAGCCCCAGGCGGAAACGCCCGGTACCGGCATTCTCAACGCCACCGTCATTCCTTACCGTGGAGGCATGATCGCCGCCGAAGGACTCACCAAGCGTTACGCCAAGAACCTGGCCGTCGACGACCTGAGCTTCCGCGTCACTCCGGGCGTCGTCACCGGGTTCCTGGGGCCGAACGGGTCGGGCAAGTCGACCACGATGCGCATGATCATGGGGCTCGACAATCCGACCTCGGGCCGGGCCTTCGTGAACGGGAAGCGGTACTCGGAGCTGGCTTGGCCGTTGCGTGAGGTGGGTGCGCTGTTGGACGCCAAGGCCTACCACCCGGCCCGCAGTGCCTACCAGCATCTGTTGTACCTGGCCGCGTCGAATGCCATCGCCCCCTCGCGGGTCGATGAGGTCCTCGACATCGTCGGCCTCACCGACGTGGCCCATCAGCGGGCCGGCAAGTACTCGCTCGGCATGGGACAGCGGCTCGGGATCGCCACCGCCCTGCTCGGTGACCCGGGTGTCCTCCTCTTCGACGAGCCCATCAACGGACTCGATCCCGAGGGCATCCGCTGGGCCCGCCACCTCCTCCGTGGCCTGGCGGCGGAGGGACGGACCGTGTTCGTGTCCAGCCACCTGATCAACGAGATGGCCCTGACCGCCGAACGGCTGGTCGTGATCGGCCGGGGCACCCTCATCGCCGAGACGAGTGTCAGCGAGTTCACCTCGCAGAGCGGGCTCGATGCGGTGCGGGTGGTCACGCCGACGACCGAGCGCTTCGTCGCCGCGCTCCACGACGGCTGGAGCTGGGGCCAGTGTCGATGAGGACGGCTCCATCGTGGCCACCGGATTGACGGCGGTCGAGATCGGCGAGCTGGCCGCCGACCGCGTGCTCACGCTGCACGAGCTGTCCCCCCTGCGCGGCTCCCTCGAGGACGCCTTCATGGAGATGACCCACGATGCGGTCGAGTTCCGGACCAACGACCCGGTCAAGGTCGGAGCCGGGGAATCACCCCGATCGAACTGAGCCGAACGGCTCGAAGCGAACCGAAGGAAGGGAACCTGCATGTCCAATCTGAGAGAGCGCCCCGGCCCGAGCCCGACGACCCGCCCCGAGCCGGGGCACCGTCCGGGTCGCCAAGGGATATCCCAGGTCGTCCGGGCCGAATGGATCAAGCTGCGCTCACTGCGCTCGACCAAATGGACCCTGCTGGCGGTGGTGGCCGGAAGCTTGCTGGTCACCTTCCTCGCCACCCACAATGTCCAGCGTCACGGGCCCGGCTCGTTCGTCGGCTTCGATCCGACCAATCAGTCCTTGACCGGGCTGGCCCTCGGATCGCTGGCCATCGGGGTGCTCGGCGTGCTGGCGGTCACCGGTGAGTACGGCAGCGGCACCATCCGATCCTCACTGGCGGCCACGCCCCGTCGTCCGCTGTTCCTCGCCGGCAAGGTGGTGGTGTTGGGCACCGTCGCCCTGGTGGTGGGGGAGATCATGACCTTTGCCTGCTTCTTCCTCGGCCAGGCCCTGCTCTCGGGGCACGCGCCGACCGCCGCCATCGGCCAGCCGGGCGTCCTCGAGGCGCTGGTGCTCTCGGGTGCATACCTGGCCCTGCTGGGCCTGTTCGGCATGGGGCTCGGACTGATGCTCCGCAGTACGGCGGGCGCCCTGGCCGCCTTCGTCGGGCTCACCTTCCTGGTGGCGGTCGTCCTCCAGCCCCTGGCTGCGCATGGGGATCCCGGCCGGTTCACGCCTGAGCAGATCTTCGCCAACTCGGTGGCCGACCGTGGTCCACCAGCCCGGCCAGCTCGCCCCGGCGGTCGGATTCTTGTGGATGGTCTTCTACTGCGCCGCCGCCCTGGTCGCCGGGAACCTGTTGCTCACCCACCGTGACGCATGATGGAGCGGTGATGGAAGATAGCGGGGTGCCGGTGCGAAGCCGATTCAGCGAGATCCTGAGCGCCGCCGCGGGGGCCCGTGAGGATCAGGTCCGCGCCATCGCCCGCACCATCCTCGAGGGAGCCGTTCGCCCGGCGCAGCCTGGTCGGAGCTGGCCTTCCTCGTCCTCGGCGCGCTGCTGGCCGGCTTCGGGATCGCCTTCGTCATGGCCACGCTTTCGGCCGGCATCGTGCTGGCCGTCACCTTCTTCGGACTGGGCATCATCGCCCTCTCGGTGCGGGGGGCCCGTGGGATCGGGGGGCTCCACCGCCAACTTGCCCGCTCCTATCTGGGTGAGGAGATCGAGGACCCTGAGGCGTTCTCGCCCCGCCCGGGCTTTCTGGGCTGGCTCCAGTCCTCCTTGCGGGACCGCACCGGCTGGAGGTCCATGGCCTACGTGGGGCTCAAGGTGCCCCTGGCGGTCGTCGGCATCCTGGTCGGCTTCGCCTGCTGGTGGGACGCGTTCTTCTGCCTGACCTTTCCGGTGTGGGGAGGGTCAGGGAGCACGCCCGGCGGTCTTCGGGCTGCCCCGGATCATCTTCGGAGCGCAGCTTCTTCTCCGGTGGGCAGACCGGCTTCTTCTATGGAGTCGGCAGTCTTCTCTGGCCGGAGTGGTCTTCTTCTTCGTGGCCCCGTGGGCGGTGCGGGCCGTCGTCAATCTCGACCGGCGGGTCCTGCGGGTCCTGTTGGCTCCCGATCCCGTGGTCGGTGCGGGTGCGCTCCCTCGAGCAGGCCCGGGCCCAGACCGTCGACTCCTCGGCGGCGACGCTGCGACGGATCGAGCGCGACCTCCACGACGGCACCCAGGCCCAACTGGTCGCCTTGGCCATGCGCCTCGGGATGGCCAAGGAGAAACTGATGGAGTACGAGGCCTGACCGACTCCGAGGAGGTCGATCCCGTCCCGGCCCGCCAGCTGGACCAGGTGCGCCAACTGGTCGACGACGCCCACCGGGGGGCCAAGGAGGCCATCGTCGAGTTGCGGGACCTGGCCCGCGGGATCCACCCCCCGGCCCTCGACATCGGGCTGGAGGGGGCGCTGGCCACGCTGGCCGCCCGCAGCACGATCCCCACCGAGCTCACCCTCTCGCTGCAGGACCGGCCCACGCCGGCCATCGAGGCCATCGCCTACTTCTGCGTGGCCGAGCTGCTGGCCAACGTGGCCCAGCACGCCCACGCCTCGCGGGCCAGCGTCAGCTGTACCGAGCACGGAGAGTGGCTGCGGGTGGTGGTGCGCGACGACGGCCGGGGCGGGGCCGAGCTCTCGCGGTTGGGTTCCTCGTCCAGCGGGTTGGTGGGCCTGACCGATCGGGTCCACGCGGTGGACGGCCGTCTGGACATCGCCAGCCCTCCCCGCGGCCCTACGGTGGTCACCGTGGACCTACCGCTGCACGCGTAGATGACCGACTCCCTCCGCGTCGCCATCGCCGAGGACTCGGCCGTCCTGCGCGACGGGCTGGTCCAACTGCTGGTCGATCGCGGCTTCGCCATCACCGGAGCGGTGGGCGATCCCGAGTCCCTGCGCCGTTCCATCGAGCGGGACCGACCCGACGTGGCCGTGGTCGACATCCGGATGCCCCCCACCTTCACCGACGAGGGACTGCGCGCCGCCATCGAGCTGCGCCACCTCCACCAGGGTCTCGGGATCCTGGTGTTCTCGCAGTACATCGAGACCCGCTACGCGGCCGACCTGCTGGCCGACGATGCCGCCGGTATCGGCTATCTGCTGAAGGACCGGGTGGCCGACGTCAGCGACTTCGTCGAGGCCCTGGTCCGGGTGGCCATCGGGGGGACCGCGCTCGACCCCGAAGTGGTCACCCAGCTCCTCGGCGCCTCGCGGCGCACCGACTCGATCTCGGTCCTGAGCGCCCGCGAGCGGGAGGTGCTCTCCCTCATGGCCGAGGGTCGCTCCAACGCGGCCATCGCCAGCGACGCTGGTCGATCTCCGAGGGCGCGGTGGAGAAGCACGTGGCCAACATCTTCACCAAGTTCGACCTGCCGGTGTCGCAGTCCGATCACCGCCGGGTGCTGGCCGTGCTGCGGTTCCTCGACTCGTAGTTCAGCGCAATCGCGCCTGCTCAGAGGCACATACTCCCGGGCTATCCCGGCCACCCGGGGCCTTGTGCGGGTTGGTGGCCACGCCTGAGTCGGTCGCGGTCCTGCCGATGGAACGGTTTCCGAGCATCAGGGGCACCCCCGGGTGGTGAGGTGCCCGTTCACCGGGCCCATCCAGCCAGCAGATCGGCCGCTCCCGAGCACAGCCACGCCATGACGTCGGTCGCCGATTGCACCTGGGTGAGCATCCCGACGCCCTGACCGGCGTTCACGTGGCCGGCCGCGCCGTCCTCTGCTCGCAGGGCCTCCGCCAACGCGGTCCGCGCTGACTCACGTTCGATGACCTCGTCCTCCCTCCCGAGCCACTCCCTGGACAAGGGGTCCGCCAGGAGGCGCTCGGGATACCGAGGTGGCCATCCATACCCCAAGGCGATGTCGAAGACGCGGGTGGTGACGGTGTCGGTCTCGCTCGCCGAGACGAGTGCATCTCGGGCGATGTCCGGGGTCAACGACTCGATGCAGGCGGCAAAGGCGGTGCCCATCCACGCTCCCGATGCGCCGGCAGCCAGCACGGCGGCCAACCCTCGGGGGGAGGAGATCCCACCGGCGGCCAGCACGGGGAGGGAGACCCCATCCAGGACGCCTTCGAGAAGGGGAAGGGTGCCGATGCGGGGGTCGCCGTGTCCACCGCCTTCCGCCCCGCGGGCCACGATGACGTCGACTCCCGCATCCTGTGCTCGGATCGCTTCCTCCACCGTGCTGATCTGGGTGGCGGCGAGCACGCCGCTCGACCGCACCGGCTCGACCCAGGCCCAGTCGTCGCCGAAGCTGACCGAGATCAGCCGGGGCGAGGCGGTCAGGGCCGAATCGAGCAAGGCCGGATCCCGCCGTAGGGCCCAGTCGAGCAGCCCGATGCCGAAGGGGAGCCCGGCGCGGCGTGCGTGCACGACCTCCCGTTCGATGAGCCCGACCGTTCCGGCGCTTCCCACCCCGACCATTCCCAGCCCTCCGGCCGCCGTGACCGCTGCCGCCAGCCTCCCTCCGGCCACACCGCCCATCGGGGCGTTGAGGACGGGAGCACTGAGGCCGATCCGACCGGACCACGGCGTGATGAGCTCGGCCATGCCGGCGATCAACTCCCGCGGTGTTCGTGGGGCGCAGTCTCGAGCAGCGTGCCGCAGTGCGGGCAGACCTGATTCGCCCAGCAGGCGGGATCGCCACCCTCGGCAACGCTCCGTGCCGGTGCCGGGGTCGGATCGCACCGCGGGCAACTGATGGCCGTACCGATCCGTGACTTGCGACCCATCGGCTCGACCACCCAGGGCCGGTCTTGGAACGGCGGACGGTGCCGGACGTGCTGGTGGTGCCCGCAGGAGAGCTCGGCTACCCAGTCACCCACTTCGTCGGAGTGGAATCCGGTGATCACACGCTCCATGCGTCCAGGGTAGCGAGCCCGGAGGTGGACCCCCGAGCGTGCCGGCGACCGGCGGGGCCTCAGGCGGGAGTGGACGCCAGCAGGGAGTCGATCTGGCCGATGGCCAGTCCCATACCCTCATCCATGCCTCGCTCGAGCATGGCCTCCATCTGCTCGGTGTCGGCGAACCGGGTTACCGCGGTCATCCGGGTGCCACGGTCGACCGCTTCGAGGATGACATAGCTGGGCATCGGCTCGGTGCCGGGCACCGGTTCGCCGTCCTCGCCGGCCAAGCCGTTGGCGAAGTCGAGCCGGCGCGGTCGGTCGATGGAGATGATCCGCCACCAGCCCCGCGGCGTATCGCCGGTCGGTCCGGTCATGAAGTAGCGGGACTCGCCGCCGACCACGAAGTCGTGTCGGGTGAACGTGGCCGGGTAGGTCGGCGGTCCCCACCACCGTTCGAGCTGGCGCGGGTCCTCCCACACCTCCCACACCCGGTCCGGGCTGGCATCGAAGTCAGCCACGATGGTGAGGGTCAGCCTCGTTGCGTCCTTGGTGGTGTTGATGACGGTCATGTCGGGTCTCCTTCCTCGCCGGCGAGGATGTCGGCGATCTGGTGGGTACGTTGGATCCACAGCTGCTCGTAGGCGTCGAGGAGGTCGGAGGCCTTCCGCAGGGTGGCCGGGTTGGCGTGGACGATCTGCTCGCGGCCGCGACGTTGCTTGGTGACCAGTGCGGCCCGCTCCAGCACGGCCACATGCTTCTGGACGGCGGCAAAACTCATCTGGTAGTGGCCGGCCAGGGTGGAGACCGACTCCCCCCGATGGCTGGTGCGGATGAGGATGTGACGGCGGGTGGTGTCGGCCAACGCCTGGAAGATGCGATCGACCTCCTCCTCGGACACGCTATCTACAACCATATGGTTGTATGTTAGTCACGGAGCCGCCGGTTGGCAAGCCCCCCCGGGGACCGGATCCCCTCAGTGGTGGACGTACTCCAGGGAGAGTTGGCCGGTGTTGGCGTCGAAGTCGAAGAGCTCGCCGTAGCGTCCCCAGTCGACCGCGATCTGCAGCTGGCGACGGGCCTCCTCTTCGGTGAACCCCCGGCGGAGCAGGTCGAGGAAGAACCCCTCGCCCAGGGTGCCGTCCTGGGTGGCCTCCAACGCCTTGCAGATGGCCCGCACCAGGGGAGCTCGCTCCCGGGCCCGCAGGGCGAAGATCTGCTTCGACTCCAGGATGTCGGCGGCCACGAAGACCCGACCTTCGTCGGTGACGTGCAGATCGGCGTCGTCGACGTGGGCCAGCCCCAGCACCTGGGCCGCGTCGACCAGGGGAAGCAGGTCGTCGACCTCGAAGGTCAGCTCGTGGGCCAGCTTGGGCAGGTCCTCGCTCCCCCCGTGGGCGACCAGGATCTCGAGGAGTCCCGACATGCCGCCGACGCTGGCATCGGGCAGCGGCGTGTCGGTCGGAGACCCCTCCCCGGGGGCCAACTCCGTCCAGATGTGGGCCGGCGGCCGGGTGTCCTGTCCGGTCATCAGCCCGTAGATCCGATCGACCAGCGCCTGGAAGCTGTCGTCATGACGGTGCCGGGGCTGGGGGAACGTGCAGTTGATCTCGGTGCGGATCCGTCCGGGGTTGGCCCCGAGGACGAAGATGCGATCGGCCAGAATGACCGCCTCCTCGATGTTGTGGGTGACGATCAGCATGGCCTTGGTGGGAAAGTCCTTTTCCCGCCACAGGCGGAGGAGCTCGGCGCGGAGGTTCTGAGCGGTGAGCACGTCCAGCGCCGAGAACGGCTCGTCCATCAACAGCGCGTCCGGCTCGACGACCAGGGCGCGGGCGAACCCGACCCGTTGGCGCATGCCGCCCGAGAGCTCCTTGGGATAGGCCGACTCGAAGCCGTCCAGGCCGATGGTGTCGATGGCCCGCTCGGCCCGCTCGCGCCGCTCACCGGCCCCGACCCCGAGGGCCTCGAGGCCGAGCTCCACGTTCTGGCGCACGGTCAGCCAGGGCAGGAGGGCGAAGCTCTGGAAGACCATCGACACTCCCGGGTTGGCCCCGTTGAGGGGCTGGCCCCGGTAGCTGATCTCGCCCGAGGTGGGCGGGATCAGGCCGGCGATGCACCTGAGCAGGGTGCTCTTTCCCGAACCGGACCGGCCCAGGAGGGCCACGATCTCGCCCTCCCGGAGCTCGAGGGAGATGTCGTCGAGGACGGGGAGTTGGGTCCCGTCCGGGGAAACGAAGCTCTTGGAGACGTGCGAGACGGTCACGATGGTGGTCGGGTCCGGCCCCGGCCCGGCCGGCGGCTGGTCGGCGCGGGCGGTCATCGCCGACCACCCTCCCGCGCCGGGACGACCGGGGTCAATGTCGCCGCCGTCACAGGCTGTACCGGTCTTCGGCCACCCGGTACAGCCGTCGCCAGAACAGCCGGTTGACCAGGACCACGAAGACGCTCATCACGATGCCGCCGGCGATGAGGGAGGTGAACTTCCCCTGCACCGATGCGGTGGCGATGTAGTTCCCGAGGCCGTAGGCGTGGAGAGTGCGATGGTGCCAGGTGACCAGCTCGGCCACGATGGAGGCGTTCCACGCCCCACCCGCGGCGGTGATCCCCCCGGTGACGTAGGCGGGGAAGATGGCGGGGAGGATCACCTGTCGCCAGCGCTGACGCCGGGTGAGCCGCATGGACACCATCAATTCGCGGAGATCGTTGGGGATGGCACTGGCCCCGGCGATGACGTTGAACAAGATGTACCACTGGGCCCCGAGCATCATCAGCACGATGGCTCCGTAGTCGAGGGATATGCCCAGGTTGATGAAGACGAGGGTGGCGAACGGAAAGAGGAGGATGGCCGGAAAGCTCGCCAGGACCTGCACGACCGGCTGGGCGTAGCGGGCCAGCTTCGGGCTCATGCCGATCTTCACGCCGATCGGCACCCAGATGAGCGTGGCCGCCACCACCAGCACGACCACCCGGGCGAACGTGGCCAGGCCGAACCCGATGAGGCTGGGGAACCGGTCGAATCCCAGGTGGGTGTCGAGGTAGATGACGCCGATGATGACCACCAGCGGCGGAGAGGCCGAGGATCGCCGACCAGAAGAGGACGTCGCCCACCCGGCGCTTGCGAGGGTCGCTCCGAAGTGGGTACTCGGCCAGCCCGAAGGGTCGGGTGACCCGGTCGAGCGCCCGTCCGACCGGCCGGCTCAGCCGGCCCGCCAACCGGGGGATCGACGAGCGTCGGAGGAAGTTGAGCACCAGGCTCTTGGACCGGTCCGCCGACTCGGAGTTCTCGAGGCGGAACTTGTCCGCCCAGGCCACCAGCGGGCGGAAGACGAAGAAGTTGGTGCCGACCACCAGGATGACCATGACCACGATGGCGATGGCCACCTCGGAGTACGAGCCTTTGGCGATGGCGGCGGCCATGTAGCTTCCGATGCCCGGCAGGCTCTCGGAGATGCCCTTGCCCTTGATGAACACGGTCACCGCCTCGGACGCGGTCAGAAAGAACCACCCGCCGCCCATCGACATCATCATGTTCCAGACCAATCCGATCATCGAGCTGGGCACGTCCAGCTTCCAGAAGCGTTGCCACTTGGTCAGCCGGTACATGCGGGCGGCCTCGTCGAGCTCGGTGGGCTGCGAGATCAGCGAGTGGTAGAAGCTGAAGGTCATGTTCCAGGCCTGCGAGGTGAAGATGACGAAGATCGAGGCCAGCTCCAGTCCCAGCAGGCTGTTCGGGAAGATCCTGATGAAGAAGGTGAGGGCCAGGGGCAGGAACACCAGGATCGGAATGGACTGCAGGATGTCGAGGATGGGGACCAGCACCTTCTCGGCCCGGCGCAGGCGCGCCGCCGCGGTCCCGTACACCAGGGTGAAGACGGTCGACAGGCCGAGGGCGATGAACATCCGCAGCAGCGATCGGGCCGCGTAGTACGGCACGTTGGTGATGTCGGTGGAGATGACCACCGGAGTACGGCCGGGGGTGAAGTTGACCGCCAACGACCGGCCCAGTCGCACCACCGTATAGAGGACGACGACGATCCCGGCCGCGACGACCAGGTCCACCCAGCTCAGCTTGCGGCCTCGCAACACCTCGCGGATGGGAAGCGACTGCCGAACGGGCACGGGGAATGGCCTTCCGGAGGGGGCGGGACGCTCAGGAATCTATATCGGCCGGGCTCGGCGGGAGCGTGGGCCCGGCCGGCCTTCGGACCTTCGGTGGGTCTTACGAGATTCTTCCGGATTTGCCAACGTCTCTTCAGCGTTCTCACAGCCGCCTTTCAGCGCACCCGGGCAGAGTGGTCCCCATGAAGGAAGGCACTGAGCCCGGACCGACGATGTGGCTCGTACGGCACGGGGAGAGCACGTGGAATGTCCTCGGCATCATCCAGGGGCAGCGCGACCAGGCCACCCTGACCAGCCGGGGCAGGATCCAGGCCCGGGCCGCGGCGCAGCGACTCGGGTCCCACCCGATAGCGGCCATCTTCTCCAGCGATCTCCTGCGCACGAGGGAGACGGCCGCCATCGTGGCCCGGTCCTTCGGAGTGCCGTTTTCGGTAGACCCGGCTCTGAGGGAGCGATGCTTCGGTGAGCTCGAGGGCGCGCCGGCGGAGGCGCTGCGACCCGAGGTCACCGGCATCGTCGACGACCGGGTGGTCGATCCCTACGCTCGGCCCGCGGGGGGCGAGTCGCTCGATGAGCTGTACGCCCGATCGGCCGGCTTCGTCGACGGGCTGATCCGCCATGAACCCCGGGGTGATGTCGTCGTCGTCGCCCACGGTGGTTCGATCCGCGCCATCCGCTCCTACTGCGCCGGCCGACCGGTGGGCGACATGAGGTGGGAGCCGGTCGCCAACGGGAGCGTGTGGCCGGTGGCCGGTGACCCCCGGCTCGACCCCTCGTCCACCCGTGCCGTCAACGTCCAGCCATCAGGAGGTATCCGATGAACCCCACCGCCCTGCAACTTCCCCGCAGAGAGACCAAGCCCAGGTCGTCGGGCCTCACCATGGTGATCGACGGAGGCCTCGGCACGAGCCACTTCTGCGACATCGTCGAGAGTGGTGCCGAGTACATCGACTTCATCAAGTTCGGATGGGGCACCGCGGTGGTCTCCAACCATCTGGACAAGAAGATCCGCCTCCTGCGTGACGTCGGGGTGGAGTTCTACTTCGGCGGCACCTTGTTCGAGAAGTTCGTGCTGCAGGACCGGTTCGACGACTTCCGGGCGCTCTGCCACACCTCGGGATGCCGGATCGTCGAGGTGTCCAACGGGACGATCGAGCTCTCGAACTCCGAGAAGGCCGGCTACATCAGAAAGCTCGCCGATCAGTTCCAGGTCATCTCCGAGGTCGGGTTCAAGGACGCCAGCCGCTCCGGCAACCTTCCGTCCAGCCGCTGGATCGAGTGCATCCACGAAGACCTCGACTCCGGGGCCGAGCTGGTGACCCTCGAAGCGCGTGAGAGTGGGCGCTCCGGCATCTGCCAGCCGAACGGCAGTCTCCGTTTCGGCCTCATCGACGACGTGTTGGCCAGCGGCCTCCGTCCCGAGGACCTGCTCATCGAGGCTCCCACCAATGAGCTGCAGTGCTACTTCGTGAGGCGGATCGGACCGGACGTCAACCTCGGCAACATCCCGGCCGAGTCGGTGTTGGGGCTCGAGACCATCCGGCTCGGCCTGCGTTCGGACACCCTGACCTGTTTCGAGTACGGCGCAGCGTGATCGGAGCGGCTACCCGTGCGAGAGAGTAGGGACGTCTTCCATCTGGCCATTCCGGCGTATGACCTCGCCCGCACCGAGTACTTCTACGTCCGCCAGCTCGGGTGCAAGTTGGCCCGGATCTACGACGACCGGATCACGCTCGACTTCTTCGGTGACCAGCTGGTGTGCCACAAGACGGAGGCTCCGGTCGGTGTGGCTCCGGCCGGCGAGGAGCTCGACCTGTATCCCCGTCACTTCGGGGTGACGTTTCGCCAGGCCGCGGACTTCGAGGCGCTGCATCACCTGTGCGTGGAACGGGATCTCCCCTTCTTCCGGCCCCTCGGCACCCGCTTCGAAGGGATGGTCGAGGTGCATCGGACGTTCGTGGTCAGAGACCCTTCGGACAACCTTCTCGAGTTCAAGCACTATGCCGACGCCCGGATGATGTACTGACATGGCCAACGACGGTACGAACATGGCCCACGGAGGCGCCGGCCGGCCCCACCTTCCCCAATCCGCTGGCCGAGCTCATCGCCCGCCGGGCGATCCGGTCCGGGGACACGGCCTATCTGGTCCCGGCCCGGGGCGGCCGAGCCCGCTCCTTCCGGGAGCTCGATGATGCCGTCCGGAGGTGGTCTGCCGTATCTCGACGCCGGCCCCTGCCCCGCCGGCGCCAAGGTGGGCCTGTGCATCGCCGATCCCGTCGAGTTCGGGCTGGCCTTCCTGGCCATCCTGGCCTCGGGCCGGTGGGTGGCCCCTCTCGACCCCGATCTACCCCTGGAAGGAGCCGGCGGCCTGGCCGGGTCGGTGACCCGCCTGGGGCTGGCCGGGGTGTTCGGCGACCGGAACGCACCTGAGCGGTGGCCGCTCGACTGGTTCGATGTCCACGACGTGCTGGCGGTCACGCCGTCCCGCGCCGACGCCGCTCGAGCGACCCGACCGGGGGGAACCGGGGCCGGCGGGGTGCTCCTCGCTTCGTCGGGCACCACCGGCTCCCCCAAGGTGATGGCCTTGACGGTGCAACAGCTGCTCTACACGGCCAGGCTCGTCGCCGGGCACCACCGGCTCTCGCCGAGCGACCGGGGGTTCAACCCCTTGCCCCTGTTCCACATCAACGCGGAGGTGGTGGGACTGCTGGCTCCGCTGGTCGCCGGGGGGTCGGTCGTGCTCGACGATCGGTTCCACCGGACCGGGTGTTGGGCGCGGATGGACCAACTGCGAGTGACCTGGATCAACGCGGTACCGGCGATCCTCTCCCACCTGGCCAGTCCGGGTGCGGACGAGTCCGTTCCGGCCTCCATCCGGTTCGCCCGCTCGGCCTCCGCGCCGCTGCCGGCGGAGACGCTGGCCCGGTTCGAAGCCGGGGTCGGGATCCCGGTGCTCGAGACCTACGGGATGACGGAGGCCTGCAGCCAGATCGCCGCCAATCCTCTGGTCGGCGTGCGCAAGCCCGGCTCGGTCGGCAGGCCCTTCGGCGTGCAGCTCCGGATCGCCCCCGGGGATGCCCTCGACGATGACGGCCCCCGGGTGGGGGAGGTGGAGATCCGGGGTCCGTCGGTGATCACCGGCTATGCCGACGTCGGCTACGAGCACCGCTTCACCGGCGACGGTTGGCTGCGCACCGGGGATCTCGGCTACCTCGATACCGACGGTTACCTCTTTCTGGTCGGACGGATCGATGACGTCATCAACCGGAGCGGGGAGAAGATCTTTCCCAGGGAGATCGAGGAGCTCATGTTGTCGGATCCTGCGGTGGCCGCCGCCGCGGTGGTCGGAGCGGACGACCCCGTCCTCGGACAGGTGCCGGTGGGCTATCTCGTCCTGCGTCCCGGTGACCGAGGCGCGGCCGACGAGACCGCTTCGGGTGTCGTCCAGCGGGTCCGTCTCGCCGTCGACTCGGCCCTGCCCCGCACCAAACGGCCGACCGCCCTGCACGTGGTGGCGTCGCTACCGGTCGGTCGCACGGGAAAGCTGCAACGTCGGGCCATCCGCGCCCACCCTCGGGTCGATGCCCCGGCCGCCAACGCCCGGTGACGACGACCGCCCTCCGGCCCGAGGGAGACCACCTCGGCGAGCCGGTACCCACCGCGCCAGCGGGTTCCGACCGCACGACACCGGCGCCGGGAACCAGGACGCGGCTCGACCATATCGATGCCATGCGACCGGTGAAGCAGGTGGGTGTCGTCTCCACCCACACCCTGCTGTTCTTCGCTCCGGCGGCGGCAGGGTCGGCGGTCGGAGCATCGATCCTGCTCCTGCATGTGACCCGCGAGGCCTTCCTGTTCGTGTCGGCCTGCATGCTGACCTACAGCTACCGCGACTTCGACCGGCTCGACCTGCGGCACTTCTGGAGTCGTCGGTTCGTGGCCGTCGGAGTGCCCTATCTGGCCTGGACCCTGATCTACTTCTGCTTTCTGCTCCCGACCAGCACCCTGTCGCCGTGGGCGTCGCTCGGCCACCTCGGGTATCTGGTCGGAACCGGCTACTACCAGCTCTACTACCTGCTGGTTATCGCCCAGTTCTACGTGGTGTTCCCGCTGCTCCTGGTCCTCCTCCGCCGCACCGCCGGCCACCACGTCGCCCTGCTCGCCGGCAGCGGTGCCCTGCAGGTGGTGACGATCTCGCTCATGCACTGGAATGCGCTGCCGTCGGGCATGCAGGGATTCTGGGCGACACGCGAGATCACCTCGTACCAGTTCTATCTGATCGCCGGCATGGTGGTCGCCGTCCACCTCCAGGCGGTGCACGCCTGGCTGTGCCGCCACGTCTGGACGGTGGTCGGAGCCACGTTGGCCAGTGCCGCGGTGGCCGAGCTCTGGTTCTACCTGGCCAACGAGCACATCGTGTCGTGGCTCGGGTTCAGCTCCGATGCCTTCCAGCCGGTGGTGATCCCGTTCAACCTCGGTGCCATCGCCAGTCTCTACCTGTTCGGGGTGTTCCTGGTCTCCCGACGCCGCTCCCCTCGCACCCGTGCCGTGATCCATGCCGGCTCGGAGAACTCCTACGGCATCTACCTGTCCCAGATGATCTTCATCACCGCCCTGGTGTGGTTGGGCTGGCGGCACGTGAATGACCTGCTGCCGTGGCCGCTGGTGAGCGTGATCACCGTCGCGCTGGTGGTACTGGCCAGCACCGGCCTCACCGCCCTGCTGGCCCGAACGCCCTTGTCCAAGGCCCTGACCGGCCGTTCCCGCCCCTCGTAGAGGGCGGCGCCGCCCGCCGCGCTGAGCCGCACACGGGCCACCGTGACCCCGGTGCCTCCCGGGCCGGGGGCTACCGGTGGAGGGCGGCGTCGACCGCAGAGGCGATGCGTCTGGTAGCCGGCCCGGTTGGGATGGAGGTTCGGGCCGAACGGGCGGTGTGCGCACTCCCACGTGAGGAGACAGATGTCGGCCACTCCCCGGGGCACGGTGCCCCGGCCGGGCATGGTGGTCGGCGCGGTGTCGGTGGTGTCGAAGGACCCCTCCACCCCGGCCATGCGGACACCGTGGTCGGCGTAGACCGAGGCCAACACCTGATTGAGCTGGTCGATGACGCCGACGCTCTCGTCGGCGAACCTGCGGCCGGAAGGTCCCCTGAAGTAGGCGCCCAGGTAGGGGTCGTAGTGCCCGATGCCGATGATGTCCGCCTGGTCGGGGGCCGCGGTACGCAGGGACACCAGGGTCTGGGCGAGTTGCTGGCGTACGTCGAGGAGGGCGTGGTCGACGCAGACCTGGTCGACCTTCAGTCCGATCAGGCAAGGGCGGAGATCGTTGAAGCCCAGGTCGACGGTGATCAGGCGGGTGGCCCGGTGCTGGTGGAGGAACGCCACGGCGGTGGCGAGCTGCGATCCCGCGGCATAGTGACAGCGGTCATCCCCGTCGATCATGGATCCTGTGGTCTCCCCGGGACAGCCGATGGAGACCAGTCGGAGACCGGGCCAGGTGGTCCGCTCGGTGGCCAGGACGTCCTCGGTGTAGCCGTGGTGGGTGGGCTGGCCGTGGGGATGGGCCGCCGTCGGCTGCACGCCCACCGACCCCGATCCGCCCACGGCCAGGTAGTACTGACCCGAGGATTCGTCGCTGCCGGCCAGGGCCGGGGTGGCCAGCAGGTAGGCCAGCATCGCCGCCACCAATCCCCCGGAAACCAGCAGCCGACGAACCGACCGCCTCGGAGCTGGGGTCATGGCGGTGAGGCGGGCATCGCTCCGAGTGTACCGAGGGTCTCGGGGCCCGCCGGGTCGGGGTCTTCCGGACGGCATCGCCTCCACCCGGGGGTGCGCGTGACCGGCGGAATCGGACCCCGTCCCGCGCCCCGTCCTGGAATCGAGACATCGACCGCCCCCCGACCCGGGCGCTTGGGTACCCTTTTGGATGGTCGGGTTGTCGCAGTCCGATCTCGAGAGCGTGCTCCGGGTCGTCCACGAGGTGGGGGAGGCCCGGGACCCCGACGAGTTCTCTCGAGTGGCGGTGAAGCAGTTGGCCGGTCTGGTCCCCTGCGATGCCATCGCGCTCAACGAGGTCGATCCCGAGGCGGCTCGGCTGCACTACGTCGCCGAGCCGGAATCGTTCACGACGCCGCCCGAGCTCGACACCCTCCTGGCCGAGTGGGCCGACGAGCACCCGCTGATCCACTACTACACGTCGACCAATGACGGTTCGGCCAAGAAGATCAGCGATTTCTGGACGCAGGAGGAGTTCCACGCCAGCCGCCTCTACCAGGAGATCTACCGGAGGATCGGGGTCGAGTACCTGATGGCGCTGGCCCTTCCCGCACCCCGTCCGGTGGTGGTCGCCGTGGTGGCAGTCCGGTCGACCTCGGACTTCACCGAACGGGACCGGGCGCTGCTGAACACGTTGCGTCCGCACCTGGTCCAGGCCTGGTACAACGCCAAGGATCAACAGCAACTGCGGTCGCGGCTGCGGGTGGCCAGCGACGCGGCCGTGGACAGCGGCGCAGAGTTGATCGTCCTGTCCGATCCTCCCCATGAGGTCACCCCCGGCGCCCTCGTGTCGCTGTACCGCTACTTCGGGCGGCCGAGTCGGACCGGTCCGCTACCGATTCGAGTCGAACGATGGCTGGCGAGCCAGCGTTCCCGACTCGATGACCACCTGTCGCTGGAGCTGCTCAAGCCCCTCCGGGCGGGCAGTGGCGGAATCCGGATGGCGATCCGGTACCTCCCGGCCCAGGGAGATCACCCGGGTGCCCTCCTGCTCCGCTCCGAGTCCCCCAATCCGCGCCATCGGGACCTCGAGAACCTGGGGCTGACCGCCCGAGAAGCCGAGATTGTCCAGTGCGTGATCAGCGGAGAGACCAATGCGGCCATCGGCCGAACCCTGCATGTGTCCGCCGGCACGGTCAAGAAGCACCTCGACAACATCTACACCAAGCTCGGCGTGCGGGGCCGGGGCCGGCTCACCGCGTTCGTGGTCGACGTCGTCCAGCGCTGAGCCGGACGGCGCCCCCGTGCGCCACGCAGGGTCGGGGCGTGGTGACTCAACGTAGTGGACGCCGCGATAGTCGCAGTAATACGCCGACCGGCGTATTGCTATTCGCCCGTCGTACCCGGACCATGGTTCGTGCGAGCGGGAACCGGACAGGCAGGCCGGTCATGCAGGCGGACACCGTCTGCATGACCGCAGGCGCACCGGCGGGGTGCGACGGGGGGAAGGTCGGCGGGCAACGGCGGCGGGGCGCTGGATCGGATCTCGATCCAGCGCGGGACAACCGAGTCTGGCTCCGGCCCACCGAGTTCCGGCCGAAGGGGAGGTGCCGAAGGGGAGGTGAAGAAACTCTCCTCTCCCTCTCGTTCCCGATACCATCACGGTTGACGAGCCCACCCAAACGCCCACTCGGTGCCCACGCCGCTCGTCAACCACCGCCCCCCCTCATCACCTGATGGAACCACCGGCCAGCGACCCCGACCCCGAGCAACCGGGGCGCCAGGAGGAGATCGGCGAGCCCCGGTGGCCGATGGCGCTGGCCGTGCTCGTGGCCGGCGGTCTGCACGCCGTCCTGCCCACGGAGTTGAGAGCGCTTCCCCCTGAGCTGCTGGGCGACTCGCGCTGGTGGTACCTGTTGGTCGTCACCATCCTGCTCGGCGTGCTGGTGATCGGGGATCCCGGGCGCATCGACCGGGAGTCCCAGTGGCTGCGTGTCCTGACCATCGCCCTGATCGTGCTGATCTCGGCGGACAACGCCCTCGAGGCGGGGAGACTGGTGGCCAGCATCCTCAGTACCAAGCCCTTCACCCAAGACGCCAACAAGCTCCTGGTGGCCGGAGGGGCCATCTGGCTGTCCAACGTCATCGCCTTCGGTCTCTGGTATTGGGCGGCGGACCGCGGTGGGGCGGCGGCTCGGGCCCGGGGTTCCTCGGCCCGCCCCGCCTTCGTCTTCCCCGAGATGATCAATCCCCAGTTCGTGGCGGCCGGGTGGTACCCGAAGTTCGTCGACTATCTGCACCTCTCGTTCACCACCGCGACCGCCTTCAGCCCGACGGACGTCTCCGCCATCAAGCCCTGGGCCAAGCTGATGATGATGCTCGAAGAGACCATTTCGCTGCTCATCGCCATACTGGTGGTCGCCCGAGCGGTCAACATCCTGAAATAGGGAGGACCGGTCCGACCGCCCGGTCGACTGATCCCGACACTGGCGGGGCGGACGGAGGCGGGGGGAAGATGGGACCATGGGATCCCTGACCGTGACCGCCCCAGCCCTGGCGGCCGCCGAGCGGGCCCGACGAGGGAAGGCGGCCCGCAACGCGGTTCCGTTGGCGCGCCACGCCGAGTGGGATCCTCCCGCCGACCGAGCCGATCCGGTCGATCTGCTGGAGGAACAGGCGCGGTCCCGGATCCCCGAGCTCGTGCCCATCCGGTACGGGCGCATGTTGGTCTCGCCCTTCTCCTACTACCGGGGCGCCGCCCTGCCCATGGCATCGGACCTGGCCGGAACTCCGGTGTCCGGCATTCGGGTGCAGCTGTGCGGTGATGCCCACATGTCCAACTTCGGCATGTTCGGGTCCCCGGAGCGCCACCTCTTCTTCGATGTGAACGACTTCGACGAGACCGGACCGGGACCGTGGGAGTGGGATGTCAAACGGCTGGCCACCAGCCTGGAAGTCGCCGGCCGAGAGAACGGCTACCCGAAGAAGCAACGGGACCGGATCGTCCGCCATTCGGTGCGTTCCTACCGCGCCACCATGCGCGAGCTGGCCGGCATGCCGATGATGTCGGTGTGGTACGCCCATCTGGACGTGGAGCGGATCCTGCCCCACTTCAGCTCGCTCCTCGACCCGAAGAAGACCCCGAATGTGTGGAAGGCGATCAGCCAGGCCCGGGCCCACGACAGTCATCAGGCGTTCGACAAGCTCTGCCACATGCAGGACGGGGAGATCAGGATCGTCCACGATCCTCCGCTCATCGTCCCGGTCGAGGAGTTCGTGGCGGGGATCGATCCCGGCGTCGCCGCCGACGCACTCCAGCGGATCATCAGCTCCTATCGTGAGACGCTCGAGCCGTCCCGACGGTATCTGTTGGGCCAGTACCGCTACGCGCACCTGGCCAGGAAGGTGGTCGGGGTCGGGAGCGTTGGCACCGAGGCATGGATCGTCCTCCTCCTGGCCCAGGAGGACGACTCGCCGCTCCTGCTGCAGGTGAAAGAGGCCCAGCAATCGGTGCTCGATCGGTTCACCTCCACGACGGAGTTCTCCAATCACGGCGAGCGTGTGGTCATCGGGCAACGCCTGATGCAGGCGGCCAGCGACATCTTCCTCGGTTGGCTGAGGTTCTCGTGGAACGATGCCGAGCATGACTACTACTTCCGACAGCTGAGGGACTGGAAGGGATCGGTCGACGTGGACGGGATGACTCCGGCCGGTATGGACGTCTGGGGACGGATGTGTGGCTGGACCCTGGCCCGGGCCCATGCTCGCTCGGGTGATCGCATCGCCACTGCCGCCTACCTGGGGAAGTCGGACGCCTTCGATCTGGCGGTGACCGAGTTCGCTTCCTGCTATGCCGACCAGAATGAGCGGGACTACCGGGCCCTCGAGCAGGCGGTGGCCCGCGGGAGGATCGTGGCCAACACGGGGATATGACCGGGATCCGGAGCATGCCGTAGGCCCAGGGCTCGGCACGGCGCCCGAAACAAACCCGCTGGACGGTGGTCCTGCAGTTCCGGACACTGAACGGCGGTCTTCGCTCAGTGTCAGTGACACGGACATTGGCCTGTGCGGGGAGGTCGATAAGGGAGCTCGCGGGCGCTACGCGGAGCTCGAGCCGCCGCGACCGCTGGCGTCGTCGTTCTGCGCCTCAATTCACCAATTGAGGCTGTTGAGGCTGATTGGCCGTATCGTTAGGTGCGACCGGTACCGTTGGTCCATGGACCGATCGCAATTGGGAGTGCGCCGAGCGGTCGGTCACCAGAGTCCGGGCCGAACCGTCCGGGAGGCATAGAGCTTTGGGAGTCGGTTCCATCGACGCATCCGTCGGCACGTCGGGAGGACTCTGGCTCGTCGTTGCGGTTGTGGTTGTCCTCGTAGTGGTGGTGGGCACCTTGGTCGTCCGATGGGTCCACCCAGCGGGCCCCGGCCGACGGCAGAAACGTCACGCTACCGATCAGGGCGCACTTTCGAACCGGCTGTCCCATGGTTTGCCTGAAGCGCCGACGACGGAGAGCGACAAGGTGACCCGTCGCCGACTGCGCCACCTGGAGAGGACCCTCGCCCCAAACCTGTCCGAGTCCCAGCGGCACTGGTTCGAGAACCATCTGGCCTGCGGACGCTACCCACTGGCTCTCGAGTCGCTGGCCAAGTGGACTGACAACTCGCGACTGCCGGTCAGTCCGTCGGCCAGGGACGAATTCCTGTCGATCGCAACTTCACTCGGGATCAAGGGGACGATGCTGGGAATCCTTCACAGCCGCCACCGGGAGCCGCATGACGCACTCCATTCCGAGGTGAACGGCAAGCCGGGAATCGATGTCCCCTTGAAAGAGTTCGAGGAGCTGGTGGGCGATGCCCTCGACTCGCTCCCGGAGGAGTTCCTCAAGGCCATGACGAATGTGGTGATCGCGGTCGAGGAGGAGGCCGAGGGACGAGACCTCTTCGGCCTCTACGTGGGCGTCCCCCTGACCAAGCGGTACTACGGCACGTGGTACGCGAACCCCGACAAGATCTTTATCTATCGAAAGACGATCTGCGAACACTGTCGGACGAGGGAAGAGGTCAGGGATATGGTGCACACAACGGTGGTCCACGAAATCGCCCACCACTTCGGGATCAGCGACCCCCGCCTGCATGAGCTGGGCTGGGGATAGCAAGAGGGCAGGCAGGCCGCGTCGCTAGACGGACGAATCCGAGGGTTGCCTCGGGGCTGCCCCACTACTGCCGCCCTGGATCAAGCATGATCCCGACGCGGCTGAACGGCCACGGAGCCGCGGGCCATCCTCGGCCGCCACCGCTTGGATCCCGAGGTTGATCAGCGTGCCCCTCGATCCGGTGCAGCGCTCAGCCTGCCCGGCGGACCGGTTTCGAGCTCGCGCTGTGGGAGCCTGTCACTCGGGATGCCGGCATCAGGAACGGAGAAGTCCACACCGGGGCCCATGGCCGTCGCCGGTCGCTCTGCCGGCTCGGGAGTGGGCGGCGTGCGCCCGCGGACGGTGCTCGTCGGTGCGACCGTGTCCGGGTTCGTCGGCATCGTCATGGTGGTCGGTGGCGTGTCGGTGCCCGGCTCTTCGTTCACCTCCAAGCTCCCGGGCTCGTGGGTGTTCGGACTACCTCACTCGCCCCTCGGGGCGCGGAGCTCCGAGTGGTACGGGCTGGTCCTCTTCTATTCGGGCACGATCGTGCTGCTCACCGCCTGGTACCTGCTCATCACCGCCTGCTCCCGCCAGCCGGGTACCCCGGTCCGACCCTTCTACTGGATCGCGGCCCTCTGGGTGGCACCGCTCCTGATCGCCCCGCCCCTCCTGAGCCGCGACGTCTACACCTACGGGGCCGAGGGTCAACTCGTCTCCCGCGGCGGGAATCCGTACCGCCAAGGCCTGCTGTCGCTCAGGGGCACCAGGTTCTTCGACCTGTCCGACCCGCGCTGGCACTCGACCCACGCGCCGTACGGGCCGATCTTCTTCGACCTGGCCCGGCTGAATACCGGCCTGTGGGGTAACCGCGTCCTGGCCAACATCGAGGGGTATCGCCTGATGGCGGTCCTCGGCGTCGCCCTCATTGCGGTGTCCGCGCCCGCATTGGCACGATCGCTCGGCCAGGACGCCTCCACCGGGTTGGTGCTCGCCGTGCTGAATCCGGTCGTGCTGCTCTACCTCATCGGAGGAGCCCACAACGACGCGCTCATGTTGGGACTGCTGGTCGCCGGGACCACCTTGGCGCTCACCGGTCGGCCGTTGCTCGGCATCGTGCTCTGTGCGCTGGGTGCGGCCATCAAGGTTCCGGCGGCCCTGGGGTTGGTCTATGTCGGTTGGATCTGGGCGGGGGCCCACCCGTCCGTCCCTCGCAAGCTCAAGTTCGTGGCCGGGTCGCTCGGCATCGGAGCCGCATGTCTGGCGGTCATCACCGCCCTGTCGGGGTTGGGGTGGGGTTGGATCGTCAACCTGTCCGATCCGGGCGAGGTCACCTCGTGGCTGGACCCGGCCAGCGCCGTTGGCCTGTCCGCCTTCCACCTCGTCCACCTGTTCGGGGCGACGGTCGGCGCTCCGACCTTCGTGTCCGACTCCCGAGCCGGTGCGCTGCTCATCGCCGCTGCCGTGGTGGTGGTACTCGTGGTCAACACCGACCGTCTCGGCATCGCTAGATCAATGGGCTGGAGCCTCCTGGCCGTGGTCCTCCTCGGGCCGATCGTGTGGCCGTGGTACGAAACCTGGGGCCTGGTCTTCCTCGCCTTTGCCGTCGACCAGTGGTCCCGTCGGGTGGTGATCGTGGTGGTGACGCTCGGAACCTTTGCCACCTTCCCTTCCGGATTGTCGCTGACCACAGGCGAGGTGATTCTCACTACGGCGATCCTGCTGGTGGTGGCGGGGGTGGCGCTGGCCGCGCTGACCCACGTCCGGCGCCGGCTCGCCGGTCAGCCCGGTCCTCCCTCCGCGGCCGCTCGGGTGACCGGCTCGGTGAGCGTCCCATAGGCGTCGGGTCGGCGGGTGGCGAGGAAGGGGAAGAGCGCCAACCAGTCGCGCCGCTGGTCGACGGCCAGGTCGGCCACCAGGACCGCCGGCTCGTGGCGAGGCGCCTGCACGAGGACCCGCCCGTAGGGATCGGAGATGAACGACGACCCGTAGAAGGTGATCGGCGGCTCGGTCCCGATCCGGTTGACGGCGATCATGAAGGTGCCGTTGGCGATGCCGTTGGCCACGATCACCTTCTCCCACAGCGGCTGGGTGTCGAAGCCGGGGTGGTCCGGCTCCGAGCCGATGGCGGTCGGGTAGACCAGCACGGCCGCACCGCGCAGCGAGTAGGCCCGGGCCAGCTCGGGGAACCACTGGTCCCAGCAGGTGGGGAAGCCGAACTCGGCGGGGCCGACGGCCAGGGTGGGGAAGGCGTCGGGCCCGGCCGGGCCCGGGGTGAAGTACCGGTCCTCGTAGTAGCCGGCCGTCACCGGGATGTGCAGCTTGCGGGTCCGCAGCCGCAGGCTCCCGTCCGGGCCGACCACGATGGCGGTGTTGTAGCCCAGCCGATGGCCCGGGCGCTCCTCGTACAGCGAGGCGTGCACCAGTGCGCCGGTCTCGGTGGCCATGGCCGCGGCGAACCGGGTGGTCGGGCCGTCCTCGAGCCGCTCCGGTTCGACATGATCCGGACCCGGTCCGACCGGGGTGACGGCGAAGTACCGGGACAGGGTGAGCTCCTGGAGGCACACCAGCTGGGCCCCCTCGGCGGCGGCCAGGCGGACCCCTTCGGCCAGGGTCGCCCGGTGCTCGTCCGGGTCCGGGTGCCACTCCACCTGCACGGCGCCGACCCGCACCGGCGGGTGCTCGGGTGCCTCGACCCGGGCCGGGGACGGTTGCGCCTCGGCGCGGAGGACCTTCACGCCCGGGGCACCTGCTGGGTGATGCAGTGCGGGCCGCCGCCCCCGTAGGCGATGGTCAGGGCCGGGACACCGACGACCTCGCGGTCGGGGTAGGCGGCCCGGATGTCGCGCGAGGGCGTCTCGGTCGGCGGGGACACCCGCGAGCGGGACGACCACGCCCCCGTTGCAGAGATAGAGGTTGAGATAGGACAGCATCACCTTCGTCCCCGCCACCCGGCCGTGCGGCCAGCACGGGGAACTCGATCACCCGAAGGCCGGCGGCGTCGGCCCGCCGGTGGTTCTCGGCCATGGCCTCGTGGTCGGGGTCCCCGGGTGGCGGCGCCTGCAGCAACAGGCGGTCGTCATCGGTGATCGCCGCGCACATGTCGACGTGCCCGTCGGTGTCGCGATCCTCCACCAGGCCGTGGCCGAACCAGATGATCTGGGTCGCGCCCAGGTAGCGCTCGAGGGCCCGCTCGATGTCCCCCCGGGACAGCTCGGGGTTGCGGTTGGGGTTGAGCAGGCACTGCTCGGTGGTCACCAACCTCCCCCGGGCATCCATGCAGATCGAGCCGCCCTCGAGGATGAGCGGGGCCTCGACCACCTGGGTGGCGAACCGGGCCGCCAGGGTGGAGCCGGCGGCGACGTCACGGTCCCACCCGTCGAAGGCTCCTCCCCAGGCGTTGAACCCGAAGTGCACCCCGAGCCGCCCGTCCGGACCACCGGTGACGAACATCGGCCCGTTGTCCCGTACCCACGAGTCATCGAGGGGTACCTCGATGACCTCCACCCGGTCGCCGGTGGCCGCACCGGCTTCGGCGGCGTCGGATGCCGACGCCGCCACCATGGTCACCGGCTCGAACCGCGCCACCGCCTCGGCCACCCCGGCGTACTCCCGCTTGGCCTCCTCGAGCACCGGACCCCACAGCTCCCGGCGGCAGGGCCACGAGATCAGGGTCCGCTCGTGCGGGGCGGTCTCGGGCGGCATCCGGTAGCCCGCATCGGCGGGCGACGGCGCCGGTGCGGGGGACGGGGTGGGCTCGGGCATCTGTCCCACGGTACTGCCCTGCACCGAGCCCGGCCGGGCCGGTTTCGAGCGTCGTCGCCCGCCGTCGGGGCGCGTGTCCGGCGCCGCCGATCGGGGTAGCGTCCCAGGCGCCGGTCCGTGCGGATCCGCGGCTGAGGGGGGGGAGTTCCACGATGTCGATCAACCGGGGTCGGAGGCGGGCGGGATGAGCGATCTGCTCGTCCGCGGGGGCACGGTCGTCGATGGCACCGGTCGGCCCGCATTCCGGGCCGACGTCGCCGTCACCGACGGTCGGGTGGTGGCGATCGGAACCGACCTCGGGGGAGCCGAACGGGTCATCGAGGCCGACGGATGCATGGTGGCTCCCGGCTTCATCGACCTGCACACCCACTACGACGCCCAACTCTTCTGGGACCCGAGCGCCAGTCCGTCACCGCTCCACGGTGTCACCACGGTGTTCGGCGGCAACTGCGGCTTCTCCCTGGCCCCGTCCGCACCCGAGCACGCCGGCTACCTGACCCGGATGCTGGCCCGGGTCGAAGGGATGCCCCTGGCCGCGCTCGAGGCCGGTCTCGACTGGTCGTGGCGATCGTTCGGCGACTGGCTGGCCCGACTGGACGGTGCCGTCGGGGTGAACGCGGGCTTTCTCGTGGGCCACTCCACCCTCCGCCGCCTGGTCATGGGCGATGCCGCCGTCGGCTCGGAGGCGGATGACGAGCAGCTGGCCCGCCTCGAGGAGGAGCTGCACCAGGCCCTCGCCGAGGGGGCGATGGGGCTCTCCACCTCCAGGGCCCCGACCCACCACGACGGCGAGGGTCAACCGGTCCCGTCCCGGTCGGCCAGCGACGTCGAGCTCGAGCGGCTGGCAGCCGTGGTGGCGGCCCACCCGGGCACTACCTTCGAGCTCATCCTCCCGGGCTGCCTCAACGGCTTCAGCGAGGACGAAGTGGCCCTGATGACCCGCATCTCCCTGCTGGCCCAGCGACCGGTGAACTGGAACGTCCTCGGGGTCTCGGCGTCCAATCCCGATGGCATCGCCCATCAACTGGAGGCGTCGTCGGCGGCGGCCGAGGCCGGGGCCCGGGTGGTGGCTCTGACCCTGCCCCACACCATGTCGCTCCGACTCTCCTTCGAGCACGGCGCCATCCTCGACGGGCTGCCCGGTTGGCGGGAATTCTTCGCCTCGCCGGTCGAGGAGCGGATCCGGAGCCTGGGAGACCCGGCCGTCCGACGGGCCATGGACGAACGGGCCCAGTCCGACGAGGCCGGGATCCTCCGCCACCTGGCCGACTGGGGCCGCCTGGTCATCGACGAGGGCTTCACCCCCGAGACCCGCGAGCTCCAGGGTCGCCCGGTCGGGTCAGTGGCGGCGGAGCGGGGGATCAGCTCCTGGGACGCCCTGTGCGACATCGTGGTGGCCGACCGACTGCAGACCGGGCTGGCCGTGCCGATCCCCGAGTCCGACGCCGACTGGCGGGCCCGCGCCGAGGTGTGGCGGGATGCGAGGGCGGTGGTGGGTGGCTCGGACGCCGGAGCCCACCTCGACACCATGTGTGGCGCCGTCTACTCCACGTCGCTGCTCGGTGAGGGCGTGCGGCAACGGCAGCTTCTCTCGTTCGAGGATGCGGTCCGGCTGCTGACCGACGTCCCCGCCCAGCTGTACGGGGTGGTCGACCGGGGCCGGGTGGCCGAGGGCTTCTGGGCCGACCTGGTCGTCTTCGACCCCGAGGCGGTGGGCTACCTGCCGCTGCACACCCGACGGGACCTGCCCGGCGGCGCCCCCCGGCTCTTCTCCGACGCCACCGGCATCGCCCACGTACTGGTCAACGGCGTCGAGGTGGTCGACGGAGGTCGGCTGACCGGGGCGGTGCCGGGTCGGATCCTGCGCTCGGGCCGGGATACCAAGACGGTCGTCCTCCCGGGGGCGAATGGCCGAGCGTAATGAGCACCCCACTCGACCGACGCACCGGTACGGCCCTGTCCGGGCTGGCGGTTGCCGCCATGGTGGTCGCGGTGGTCGTGGTCGGTGCGCCCCCGGCCGGGTCGGCCACCCACCCGGGAACCGCGTCCCCCACCGGGACCCGCATCGTCATCGACACCGACCTCTCCCGGTGGTGGGATGACGCCACGGCCGTCGGCATGGCCAACGTGCTCCAGCAGCAGGGGAAGGTGCGGATCCTCGGGGTGCTCTCCGACATCCGCAACCCGCAGGCGGTGGCGGCCATCGATGCCATCGACACCGCCTACGGTCATCCGGGCATCCCACTCGGCGCCGTCGCCGGCAGTGACGCCAACACCGCGCCGCACGGCTACACCGGCGCGCTGGTGGCCAGGCTGCCGCACTCGGTCCGGTTGAGCAACGACGTCCCGGGGGCCGTGCCCCTCTTTCGGCGCCTGCTGGCGGGACAGCCGGACCACAGCGTCACCGTGGTGGCCCTGGGGGCCTACACCAACCTGGCCGGGCTCCTGCGATCGAAGTCGGGGCAGGGGAGCCCGCTCGGTGGTCGTGCCCTGGTGGCCGCCAAGGTGAAGCGGCTGGTGATCGAGGACGGGCTGTTCCCCGAAGGGGCTCCGCCGTTGACCAACGAGCAGCTGGATCCGGCGGCGACCCGGGAGGTGGTGACCGGCACAGACTGGCCGACCCCGATCGCGTGGGTAGACGGCCTCACCGGCATCCAGACCAAAGTGGGCGGGGCACTGTGCACCACCGTGCCGAAAGAGAACCCCATGCGCATCGTCTACCAGACGCTGTTCGGGTGCGGACCACCGGGGGACGGCGACTGGGACGGGCCCACCCTGCTCTATGCCATCGGAGGCACGCAGGGGCTCTTCGCCGAGTTGGGCCAAGGGGGTGCGGCGTACATCAACGCCGAAGGCGGCCTGTCGTGGCGCACCGATCCGGCCCGACCCCACGACCTCTACGTCCGGGTCACCGACCAACCCGCCCTCAATCAGCGCATCGATGCGCTTATTGCCGCCAAGTAGGCATCGCGGGGGTGGCTCTCCCGCTGAACCGGCCGCCGGTGATGACCGGCGTCAGTCGTTCGTCGGCCGGAGGTGGGGGGACGAGCGGAGGTTGAGCGAGGCGGCCAGCTTGGCCTGCTGGGCCTGTTCGGCGGTGAGCGGCGGGTAGGCGAGCGGAGGGCCGCCAGGAGCCAGCGAGGAGAGCAGCAGCTCGAAGAACCGCAGCCAGGCATCGGGGGAGATGGTGGCCGTCGCCTCGATCACTCCCCGCAGCGACCAGAACAGGACGATCACGTCCTCGTAGACCAGGTCCTCCCGCACCGTTCCGGCCTCTTGGGCCCGGCCGAGCAGCGTGCGGGTGAGTACTTCGATCCGGTTGCGCCACTCGCTGTCGGTGCTGGTCCACAGGCGGGCCAGACAGCCGGCGTGCTCGAACTGGAGCCAGCCCACCGCCCGGAGGAACTCGGCGAAGCCGTCGGCGGCGGACTCGTTCTCCAGGGCGGCGCGGGCCGTGGACAGCACCTTCTCGAGGAGTTCGTCGACCACCGCCTCGATGAGCAGCTCCTTGGTCGGGAACCGACGGTAGAGCGTGCCCATGCCGACGCCGGCCCGGTGGGCGATGACCTCGACTCCGACGTCGACGCCCTCTTCGTCGAAGGCGGCCAGCGCGGCGGCCAGGATCTTCACCCGGTTGCGGGCGGCGTCCTGCCGGAGCGCCGGGGTCTTGTGCGGCCCGTCGTCCACCGGTCGGTGCGGGCCGATCGGTTCGATGGCCCGGTCGGCGGCCGGAGACGCTCGTCGGATCATCATTCGGTGAGCGCGCCGCCCGGTACCAGCGCCAGTTCGGCATGCTCCAGATGGATGTTGTGGTCCAGATCCTCGCCGGCGGCCAGCGGTACTGCGGTGGGGATGAAGACGGCGGCCACGATGGCCAGGGCCGACATGACGGCGAGAAAGGCGAATCCCCGGGTGTAGCCCGACTCGGCCGGAATCCCGGAGCGCAGCAATTGCGAGGTGACGATGCTGGACATCACCCCGGCGCCGATGGCCCCCCCGATGGTCCGGATGTTGGCGTTCATGCCGCTGGCCACGCCGGTCTGGGCGGCCGGGACCGCCTGGACGATGAGATTGGACATGGCGGAGAAGGCGAGACCGAGGCCCACGCCGAGCAGCGTGCTGGCCAGGTAGATCTCCCACGGTTGGTGGTGGGCGAACGCCAACACCAGGTAGGCCCCGGTCGAGGCCATGGAGCCGGCGATGACCGCCGACTTCGAGCCCACCTTGGCGGAGATCTTCCCCGACAGCAGCCCGAACACGAACATGGTCACGGTCAGCGGAAGCAGGTAGAGGCCCGACTGGACGATGCTGGCGCCGAAGCCGTATCCCGATGACTTCGGCGTCTGCAGGAACTCCGGCAGGAACCCCAGCACCGCGTACATGCCCACCCCGAACAGGAACGCCACCAGATTGTTGGTCCACACCGCCCGCACCTGCATCATGTGCATGTCCACCAGTGGGTAGCGGGACCGGAGCTCGACGTAGATCCAGGCGAGGATCAACACGACGGCCAGGGCGAGGAGCCCGATCACACTGCCCGATCCCCAGCCCCAGGTGGGCGCCTCGCTGACCGCCAGCAACAGGGCCACCAGCCATCCGGAGAGCAACAGGGCCGCCGACCAGCTGACCCGGCCGGGGGATCGCACCGGCGACTCGGGCACGAAGAGCTTGGCACAGACGACGGCGATCACGCAGATGACCAACGGGATCCAGAACAGCCAGTGGAAGTTCAGGTGCTCGACGATGGGGCCGGCGAGCACGATGCCGGCCCCGGCTCCGACGGCAGCCATGGCGGCGACGATGCCCACCCCTCCGGCCACCTTGAGCGCCGGGAACTCGTCACGGATGATCCCGAAGGCGAGCGGGAGGACCGCCCCGCCGATCCCCTGGATGGCCCGGGCCACGATGAGCAGGCCGATGGAGTTGGACAGCCCGGCGAGTACGGAGCCGAGGGCCAGGGCCGAGAGCGTGACCACCAGCATGTGCTGCTTGCCCACCATGTCGCCGAACCGGCCCAGTATCGGAGTGGCGATCGAGGCGGACAGCAGGTACGCGGTGAGTACCCAGGTCACGTTGGCCTGCGACGTGTGCAGCTCGTGTTGGATGGTGGGAAGCACCGGCAGGACCAGCGACTGCAGGAGGGCGTAGGCGATGGTCCCGAGGAGCAGAACGGCGAAGGTGACCCGGTAGTGGGTGCGGTGAACCGTTTCGGTCATGGGCTTCCTCGGGGTGGGTTGGGGATGGGCCGTCGTCGGTTCGGGCGAGGGACGAGAACGTCTCGGCGAAGTGCGGGCCGGAAATAGTAGCGGAGTCGCCGTTCCGCTTATACCGAATGTAACACGAGCGGAGTTGCTTCTCCACCTATTTCCCATACCGGTCGGATGGACGGGCCGGGCGTGGCGACCGTCGTAACCGCTGGCGACGTGCCTGTCCGCCGCCGAAGGGAACCGCATCGGGTCCTCGGGCGGTGGGAACGCAGGTCAGAGCCAAAGTGGAGCCAAAAGTCCACTTGCGCCTATGCTGCCGGAGTGGCACCTGTTCCGATCCCTGTTGGCGCCCGGGTCGGCCCACCGATGATCGAGCGCCGGGGTCGAGGCGTGCGCCGGTGACCGGCACCGTGACCGCTCCACCGCTGAGTACTGAAGCACCGACCCGGGCCCACTGGTGGATCCTGGTGGTGATCGCCGGGGCGCAACTGATGGTGGTGCTCGATTCCACCATCATGATCATCGCCCTGCCCTCCGCCCAGCGGTCACTGGGCTTCTCCAATGCCGACCGCCAGTGGGTGGTGACCGCCTACACGCTCGGATTCGGCGGCCTGTTGCTGCTGGGTGGGCGGATCGCCGATCTGATCGGGCCCAAACGGACCCTGGTCATCGGGGTCATCGGCTTCGCCCTCGCCTCGGCCATCGGCGGCGCCTCCCAGGACACGACGATGCTCATCGGCGCCCGCGCCCTCCAGGGGTCCTTCGGCGCCCTGTTGGCCCCATCGGTGCTGTCCTTGCTGGCCACCACGTTCACCGACCCGCGCGAGCGTGGCCGCGCCTTCGGCATCTATGTGGCCATCGCCGTCGGCGGCGCCGCCTTCGGGTTGATCCTGGGCGGCTTCCTCACCCAGTACGTCGACTGGCGTTGGTGCCTCTACGTGAACCTCCCCATCGCCGCCGTCGTGGCCTTCGGTGCGTCCACCATGATCCCGAAGCAGTCCGGCCAGCCCGGCGTCCGGCTGGACGTCCCCGGCGCCATCCTCGGCTGCAGTGGCCTGGTGGCCCTGGTCTACGGCCTGGGTGAGGCGGCCACCGCCGGTTGGAGCTCCCCGAGGGTCATCGGGCCGTTCGTGGCCTCCCTGGTGCTGTTGACGGTGTTCGTGCTGGTGCAGAAGCGGGTGTCCAACCCGCTGCTGCCGATGCGCGTCCTGGCCGACCGCAACCGGGCCGGCTCGTTCCTCACCATCACCCTGGCCGTACTCGCCATGTTCGGGACCTTCCTGTCCCTGACCTACATCCTCCAGATCGTCGACCACTACTCGCCCCTGAAGACGGGGGTGGCCTTCCTGCCGCTGATGGCGGTCAACGGGTTGACGGCCACCCAGCTGGCCAGCCGGCTGATGCCCCGGATGCGCACGCGGCTGCTGGTCATCCCCGGCCTGCTGCTGGCCGCGCTCGGGGTGGCGCTGTTGACCCAGCTGACTCCCAACGCCGCCTACGTCACCCACCTCCTCCCCACCGAGCTCCTGTTGGGACTCGGGTTGGGGCTGGCCCTGGTGCCCTGCATCAGCACGGCCACCAACAAGGCCGACCCGCGCGACGTCGGTATCACCTCGGCGACCACCAACACGTCCCAACAGATCGGTGCCTCGATCGGGACCGCCCTGCTCAACACCATCGCCGCCACCGCCAGCGCCGCCTACCTGGCCGTCCACGCTCACAGCCCCGGCGTGGTCACCCGGGCCACGGTGCACGGCTATGCGGTGGCCAGCGGGTGGGCGACGGGCTCCCTGCTGCTCGCCGCCATCGTCGCCGGGGTGCTCATCGACGCCAATCCCGGACGGGAGCAGCCGGGCCGGCCCACCGGGCCGACGCCGGTCGTCCGGGCCGAGACCCCGATCAGGCCGTAGGGGGCGATCCGGGCACGGTGGCTTGCGGCGGGCGCTCGAGCTCCGGGCGCTCCGGCTCGACCAGCGGCAGGCGAACCTGGAAGCGGGTGTCTCCGGGTTCGGACTCGAGGCGCAGGTCACCGTGGTGCTTGTTGACGACGATCCGCCACGAGATGTCGAGCCCGAGCCCGGTCCCCTCGCCGAAGGGCTTGGTCGTGAAGAACGGCTCGAAGATGCGGGACCGGATCTCCTCGGGCACCCCCGGCCCGGTGTCCCCGATTTCGACCAGCAGGTACTCGCCGTCCCGGGCCGTGCGCACCGTGAGCCGTCCCGAGCCCCCCATGGCGCCGATGGCATTGTCGATCAGGTTGGTCCACACCTGGTTCAGCTCGGCGGCGTAGGCGGGGATGGGCGGCAGCGATCGGTCGTACTCCCGGACCACCTCGATGCCGTCCCCGATCTTCGGCGTCAGCATGACCAGCGTGCTGTCGAGCAGGTCGTGCACGTCGATGACCTGATACGGGGCGCGGTCCATCTGCGAGTACTGCTTGGCCGCGGCGATCAGGTTCGACACCCGGGTGGTCGAGTCCTGGATCTCCTGCATCAACAGCTCGGTGTCCAGGGCGTAGCTCAGCCAGCGGATGGCGGGCTCCAGGTGGTCCGGACCGATCGAATCGGCCACCTGACCCAGGAAGGCCTCGTCCAGTCCGGCCTGGACGAACGCCGGGGCCACCTCCCAACCACCATCGATGTCGTGGTCGTCGAACCAGTCGCCCATCCGCTCCTCGAGGTCGGACGTCTCGATGGGGGTGAGCGTCGAGGCCCGGCCGACGCCGGCCAGGGCGCCGTGCTCGAGCTCGAGCAGGGTCTCGAGGTGGGCGCGGTCGAAGCCGGAGGCGATCGAGGCCAGCCGGCTCCGCATCTCGGCCAGCCGGCTGCGGAGCGAGCCGGTGGCCCGCACGGCCGCGGCGGCCGGATTGTTGAGCTCGTGGGTCAGTCCGGCGGACAGTGAGCCCAGCGCCAGGAGCCGCTCGCGCTGCTCGGTCACCTGCTGCACGTTCCTGCTCCCGAAGAACAGCCCTTCCAACAGGTGCAACGGCATCGGGAACCACTCGCGCATCAACTGGGCGAACTTGTCGGCACTCAGCACGAAGAACCGTGACGGCGCGCTGACCCGCAGGGAGTTGTTGTACACCTGCCGGATCCGGTCCCCCAGATAGGCCTGGAACGCACCGCCGTAGACGCCGGGCTGATCGGCCCGATTGATCTCGACGTCGTCGTCGCCCACTTTGCGGCTGAGGACGACCGCCCCCTCGAGGAGGGTGTAGAAGAACTCGGCCGGCTCGCCCTCCCGACACACCCAGCCGGACGGGATGACCTCGACGTGCCCCTCGCGGCAGAGCCACCCGAGCTGTTCGTCGCTCAGCTTCTCGAACAGGAACAGCGTGCGCAGCTCTTCGGGGTCGCAGTGGAGCGGGTCGGGCAACGGCTCACCGCTTCTCGAGGTACCGGTGCACGAGCATGACGGCCATGGCGCCCTCCCCGACGGCCGAGGCCACCCGCTTGGCCGACTCGGCCCGGGCGTCACCGGCCACGAACACCCCGGGGATGATGGTCTCCAGGTGATAGGGCGCCCGATCCTCGGTCCACCCGACGGGTCGGGCCCCGTCCAACGGCATGTCCGGGCCGGTGATGACGAAGCCGCTCTCGTCCCGGAGGACCACCCCGTCGAGCCAATCGGTCCGGGGCACCGCGCCGATGAAGACGAACAGCCACTGGGCGTCGACCTCCTCGGTGGACCCCGTGGTGTTGTCCCGCAGGGTCAGTGACTCCAGGTGTTCGGTCCCCCGTCCTTTGACCACCTCGGTGCAGGTGTGCACGGTGATATTGGCGATGGCCTCGACCTGCTCGATGAGGTAGTGGGACATCGACGCGGCGAGGGAGGTCCCCCGGACCAGGATGTGCACCGACTTGGCGTGGCGGGAGAAGTACACGGCGGCCTGCCCGGCCGAGTTGGCCCCGCCGACGATGTAGACGTCGTGGCCCGCGGTGTTGGAGGCCTCACTCATCGCCGACCCGTAGTAGACGCCGCGGCCGGTGAGCTCGGCCAGTCCGGGCGCCTCCAGTTGGCGATAGGAGACGCCCGTGGCCAGGATGATGGCGTGGGCATCGATCTTCGCCCAGTCGGCAAAGCGGACGGTCCGCGCCGACCCGCTCACCTCGATGGCCACCACCTCCCGGGCGGTGAGCATCTCGGCCCCGAATTTGGCCGCCTGCCGTCGGGCCCGATCGGTGAGCTGCGCCCCGGAGACGCCATCGGGGAATCCGAGGTAGTTCTCGATCCGGGAGCTCTGACCGGCCTGGCCTCCCGCCGCGGTGCGCTCGATGAGGAGGGTGCGCAACCCCTCCGACGCCCCGTAGAGGGCCGCGCCCAGCCCGGCCGGGCCGCCCCCGATGACCACCAGGTCGTAGAACTGCTCGGAGGGGGTCGTCTCCAGGCCGACCCGCTCGGCCAGCTCGGCGTCGGTCGGCTCGATGAGCGGCTCCCCTTCGGCGGTGATGACCACCGGCAGCCGCTGGTCGTCGACGCCGGCCGCGGCCAACAGCCGCTGGCCCTCGGCCTCCTCGGAGAGGTACCAGCGATAGGGGACCTGGTTGCGCCCCAGGAACTCCCGGACGTCGGTCGAGCGCGCCGACCACCGGTGACCGACCACCTTGGTCTCGGGTACCGCCCGGTGGTCGACGGCGTGCCAGGCGGCCAGCAGGTCGTCGAGCACGGGATAGAGCTTCTCTTCGGGAGGGTCCCAGGGCTTCAGCAGGTAGTGGTCCAGATCCACCACGTTGATGGCGTTGATGGCGGCCCCGGTGTCGGCGTAGGCGGTCAGCAGCACCCGCCGGGCCGAGGGATAGAGGTCCATGGCCTGCTCGAGGAACTCGATGCCGTCCATCTGGGGCATCCGGTAGTCGGCCAGCAGCAGCGCCACCGGGTCGCCCCGGAGCTTCAGCTCGCGCAGCGCCTCCAGCCCCTGCTCGCCCGACTCGGCCCGCACGATCCGGTAGTCGGCTCCGTAGCGCCGGCGCAGGTCCCGGGCGACGCCGCGGGAGACCTCGGGGTCGTCGTCCACGGTGAGGATGGCGGTGCGCGCCTCACCTCGGGCCGTCAAGGGCACACCCCCGGTTCCCATCTCGCCGTCACCTGCTGCAGCCTAACGGGAGCAGCGGGTGCACTCCCCCTGACCGACCGGTCCGATCAGGTGCCGTCCTCGGCCACCGGGGTCGGAGCGGCCCCGGCCAGTTTCTGGAGATTGCCCGGGGCGAGGATCAGGCCGGCGAGCACCGCTCCGGCCACGAAGATGAGGGACGACCACAGGAATGCGGTCGTATAGCTGTGGAGGGCGGCCAGCCGGAGGTTGCCCGGCGTCGCCAGCTTTCCGACCAGGAAGGCGGTGGCCGCCCCTCCGGCCAGCGTGTTGAGCAGCGAGGTGCCGATGGACCCGCCGACCTGTTGGCTGGTGTTGAGGGTGGCCGAGCCCACCCCGGCATCCTGGGGTTCGAGCCCGAGGGTGCCGGTACTGAACGACGGGGCCACGCTGAGCCCGAAGCCGAGGCCCAACAGCACGATGTAGGGAAGCACCGCGCTGGCGTAGCCACTGTGCAGGCCGACCCGGTGGAGCATGAACATGGCGACGGCCGACAGCAGCAGGCCGATCGGCACGACGAATTTCGGGACCGAATTTGGGCAGCAGCACCCGGTTGGACACCTGGGCCATGCCGGCCAGCGCGGCCACCAGGGGGAGGAAGGCCACGCCGGTCTTCACCGGGCTGAACCCCAGGGTCTCCTGCAGGTAGTAGGTGAGGAACAAGAAGACCCCGAAGACCCCGATACTGGCGAACAGCATGGCCAGCATCGAGCCACCCCGGGTCCGGTTGCGCACGATCCGGGGTGGGAGGAGCGGGTGGGGCCGCCGGGTCTCGACGTAGGCGAAGATGGCCAGCAGCACCACGCCGAGGACGAGGAAGCCCATGGTGTACGGGTTGCTCCAGGCGGTCGTCTCGGCATGGGAGAAGCCGAAGACCAGGCAGAACAGTCCTCCGGTGACCAGCAGGAGGCCGGGGATGTCCAGCGGGTCGTGGTCGGCGGCCTTGTCGTTGCGCAGCCAGAGCAGCGCACCGGTGGCGGCGATGGCCGCGAAGGCGAGGTTGACGAAGAGGGTCCACCGCCAGGACACATAGGAGGTGAGGATCCCGCCCAGCAACAGTCCGATCGCCCCCCCGGCTCCGGCAATGCCGCCATAGATGGCGAAGGCCTTCCCCCGCTCGGTCGGGTCGGTGAACGTGGTGGTCAACAGGGCCAGCACCGACGGGGCCAGTAGGGCCCCGAACGCACCCTGCACGGTCCGGGCCACCACCAGCATCGGGAAGTCGACCGACGAGCCGCCGATGGCGGAGGCGCAGGCGAATCCGACCAGGCCGATCAGCAGGGCGCGCTTGCGGCCGAGGATGTCGCCGAGACGGCCTCCGAGGAGGAGCAGGCTGCCGAAGGCCAGGGAGTAGCCGGTGACCACCCACTGCCGGTCGGCGTTGGAGAAGTGCAGGGCGTGCTGGGCGGTGGGCAGGGCGATGTTGACGATGGTGTTGTCGAGGATCACCATCAGCTGGGCGATGCCGAGCACGGCGAGGATCCACCACCGGCGGGTGTGGTTGGCCTCGCCGTCCGAGACCCCAGCCGTGGGCTGTCCCTGGGTGGCCGTCGATGCTGTCATGCAGTCCTCCGTCGGGCTGGAGCCGGGCAGTCGTGATCCACCAGGGCGGCTCTGTCCCGATCATATGGACCGGACGGCAATGGCCGTGCCCGATGGGACGGACCCCTCGCTGTACTGGCAGGATGACCGGATGACCGGGGAGCGATTCGAGGTGGGACGGGTCGTCCGGGCTGATCCGTCGTCGGTCTTCCGACTGCTGGCCGACCCCCGCGGGCACGTGGCCATCGACGCCTCGGGCATGCTGATGGACACCACCGATGATCCGGTGACCGGCGTGGGCGACACCTTCGTCGTGCACATGGACCGGGAGGCTCTCAACGATCGCCCGATGGGCCGCTACGACGTGATCGTGACCATCGTCCGGTGGGCACCGGATCTCGAGATCGCCTGGACGGTCGCTGGGGCGTCCCGACCGTCGGTGGGGCATGTGTTCGGCTATCGGCTGCAGCCGGTCGAGGAGGGGACGCTGGTCACCTCGTACTACGACTGGTCGGCCATCAGCCCCGAGGTGAAGGAGACGGGGATCTTCCCCGTGCTGTCCGAAGGCGCGCTGCGATCGACCCTCGGGATCCTCGCCCGCACCCTCGAGGCCGGCCCGTCACGCTGGTCCGACCCACCCTCAGGGTGACTCCGGGGAGTACGCCGAAGGGCGGATCTTGAAGAACGGGGAGCGGAAGAGCCAGGCGCTGACGACCATCAGGGCCACCCCCAGCACCCCGACCCCGGCCACCGTCCATCGGGCGGTGGCGTCGAGCTCCGGGATCGAGCGCACCAGCACCCAGGTGAGGACGGTGGCTCCGAAGAGCGGGAACACCCCGGCCACGGCCAGATCGACCACGCTCCTCCGCAGGATCCTCCGGTAGCACCAGATGGTGGCCACGGCGGTGAGGATGAACAGCACGGTGAAGGCGATCGCCTCGGCGTTGACCACGTCGTCGAAGGCGCTGGCCAACGACGACGACACCACGTAGAGGTCGGCGATGGCCACCATGGCGCACCCCCAGAAGACCGTGGCCCGGAGGGGGGTCTTGAACCGGGAGTTGACCCGGGCGAACATGCCGGGGAGCAGGCGGTCGGTTCCCATCGAGTAGGTGATCCGGCTGAAGTTGACGATCACCGCCTGGGTGGTGCCGAGGACCGAGAGCACGACCGCCACCGCCATGAACTTGGCCCAGCCGGAGCCCACCAGCACCTGAGCGATGTAGGGCAGGGCGTCCCCGGCGTGGGCCTGCAGCTGCGCCTCGGGTACGACTCCCTGGAACGAGACGAACAGCCAGGCGTAGATGGGGCCCAACAGGACCACCGAGATGAGCGCGGCCCGGCCGGGGTTGGTGCGCTTCCGACGGGTCTCCTCGCCGATGTAGATGGAGGCGTCCCATCCGGTGAAGAGGAAGATGGCGACCAGCATGGCTCCGGCGATGCTGCCCTTGCCGCCCACGCCGCCCAGATGGAGCCAGGCCAGGCTGGGATGGACGGTGCCCGGCCGGTGCTCGACGAAGACGGCCCAGAAGGCGATGGCACTGAACACGAGGAGGGTGGCGTACTCGATGCTGGCGATGGCCAGTTGGAAACGGGCGGTGGCCCTGATGCCCACGGCGGCGATGGCGGTGAGCCCGAGCCCGAACAGGGTGGCGGTCAGCAGGTTGCCGGCGACCCCGGACGCGGACAGCCCCATGACCGAGAGCAGGGCCGGGCCCAGCGGCAGGATGTTGCTGACCGAGGCCAGCACGAACCCCACCAGCATGGCCCAGGCGGCCAGGAAGCCCACGTACGGATTGACGGCACGGGCGATCCAGACGTACGGGCCCCCGCAATTGGGTTCCCACCGGTTGAGCTGCCGGAAGCACAGCGCGATGGCGAGCATGGGGAACATGCTGAGGAGGATGGCCGGGCCGCTGGCGTAGGCCGATACCGCCACCATCCCGGCGATGGCCACCGCGGTCGATTGACCGGGGGCCGAGGTGGCCACCCCGATCAGGACGCTCATGGGCAGCGACACCACGTCGGGTCGCAGCTCGTGGGTCGATGCGTCAGCCACGGGAGGATCGAGAGCGGTGGCTCCGCCCGCCGCCCGACTATCCACGGTCGGCCCAGCACGATCGTCGGGGCTGACTCATCGGGGACTCAATCTAGTCAGGGGTGGACGGGCCTCCCCGCTGCCGATGGATCGGGGACGACCTCGATCGGCCGTGTCGCTGCGCCTCGTCCGCCCCGACGACCGCGACGATCCCCTTGCAATACCGCCAACTTTTATCTATAGTGACAACCGATAACTCCCCTTTGATAAAGTAATAACGAAGTCGAGGTGGAGAAGGGTTTTCGCAGGTGGAAGAGTTGCGAAGGCCAAAAATGGTGAGATATGTTCCCTGAATATGTTCAGGGCTTTTTGCGCGTCTGATCGCATCTCATATTCGTGTGTGAGCCGGGCGGCCGGGCTCCCCGGCCCGACAGCCGGGGCCCGGGACCAGCAGCTCCCACCGGCCGGGCGGCTCCGCGGCCGAGGTGGCCGGTGAGGCCCGCACCGACCAGTGAGGACCCGGAGGTCCGCGCCGAACAGGAGTACCTCGATCAGGCCCACCTGGCCCTGTCGGCGATGCAGCGACGGGCCGGTGCGTTGCTCGACGACCTGCGGGGCGCCGGCAGTCCGGACCTCGACTACCAGGCCGCTCTGGTGCGCCGGGTGAAGCTGCTGGCCGACAGCCCGCGCCCCCTGCTCTTCGGTCGGATCGACGAGGAGGCCGGGCCCTCCTGGCACATCGGCCGGCGTCACGTCGAGGATCGACGCGGCGATCCGGTCGTCGTCGACTGGCGGGCCCCGGTGTCGGTCTCCTTCTACCAGGCCCGGGGGGCCGACGCCCGGGGACTCACCCGGCGCCGGCAGGTCATGGTCGACCGGCGCACGGTGATGGCCGTGGCCGATGACCTCTTCGGGTCCGACGGCGACCCGTCCAGCACCCGGCTCCGGGGTGGGGACGCATTGCTGGCCGAGCTGGAACGGGCCCGCACCGGCGAGATGCTCGACATCGTCGCCACCATTCAGGCGGAACAGGACGAGATCATCCGGGCCCCGCTCGACCAACTCGTGTCCGTGCAGGGGGGACCGGGGACGGGGAAGACGGCGGTCGGGCTCCACCGGGCCGCGTTCCTGCTCTACAACCACCCCGAGCTCTCCCGGTCCGGCGTACTCGTGTTGGGACCCAGCCGCGCCTTCCTCCGCTACATCGCCCAGGTGCTCCCGTCACTGGGAGAGGAGGCGGTGATCCAGACGACGATCGCCGATCTCGCCCCGCGGGTGCGGGTCACCGGTGAGGATGCCCTCGAGGTCGGACGGCTCAAAGGCGACCCCCGCATGGCCGAGGTGCTGGCCCGCTCGCTCCGGGGGCGCCGCCGACCGCTGGCGGAGCCGGTCAGGCTGCAGGCCCGGTCGGCCGGCTGCGTGCTGGCCGCCGACCAGGTGAACGGGCTGGCCGACTCGATCGCCGGCCACCCGGGTCCCTACCGGGCCGGCCGGGCGGCCCTGCGGGCCAGGCTGGTCGGCCTGGTCCGCCAGTCGTTGCGTGCCTCGGGCCGATTCGAGGCCAACGAGCCCTGGCTCGAGCGAGAGGTGTCGGGCAGCGACGCCTTCCGGTCGGTGCTCGACCGTCTGTGGCCGTCGGTGTCGGCCCAAGGCGCTGGTGCGGGAGTTGTGCTCCAGTCCCGACCGGCTGGAGGACCCGGCCCGGGGCGTGCTGCGCGAGTCGGAGTGCCGGCTCCTCGTGTCGGGGCGAGCCCGACGGTCCGGCCCGGCCGCCTGGACCCTGGACGACCTCGCGTTGCTCGACGAGGCCGAGTTCCTGATCAACGGCCGGACCCGCTCGTACGGGCATATCGTGATCGACGAGGCCCAGGACCTCAGTCCGATGCAGTTGCGGATGGTGGCCCGTCGCGCTCCCACCGGGTCGATCACCATCCTCGGGGACCTGGCCCAGGCCACCGGGGGATGGGCCTACGACGAGTGGGACTCGATCCTGCGGCACCTGCCCTCCTCGGCCCCGTGGCGCCACGATGAGCTGACCCTCGGCTACCGGGCTCCCGGTCAGGTGCTTGACTTCGCATCCAGGCTCCTTCCGCGGGCCGCACCGACGGTGACGCCGACCCGCTCCATCCGTCGCGGCTCGGATCCGCCCGGCATCACCCGGGTCGATCCCGACCGGCTGTTGCCCGAGGCGCTGCGGGAGGCGATCCGCCTGGCCGACGGGGGCCAGCTGGTCGGGGTGGTGATGGCGCCCGACCACCTGACCCAGATGACGGCGATGGACCCGGACCGAGCAACGGTGGGCCTCCTCGACCGGGACGGCATCGCCCGACCGATCACCCTGGTCACCGCACGGGGGGCCAAAGGGCTGGAGTTCGATGCGGTGGTCGTCGTGGAGCCCACCGCCATCGCCGGTGACGGCCGTCGAGGGCTGCGCATGCTCTACGTGGCCATGACCCGGCCGATCCGTCAACTGAGCATCGTGCACTCGGAGCCGCTCCCCGAGGTGCTGCGGTCGGAGTGACCGAGCTGCTCCCCGCACCGCGGTGGCGGTGGTCGGCGGGGAACGGCGTGGCTACCCTCTACGCAGGGTTCGAGATCGGAGGTGCTCATGTCCCGGCACCCGGATACATGCGGCTTCAATCATGTGGCGACGATGACGGCGGATCTGGAGCGCTACCTGGAGTTCTACGGAGACGTGTTCGGGGCGGAGGTGATCACGATCATGGAGGCCCACGACGATCACCCACGGATGGCGGTCGTCAACATCGGCGGCGACGCTGCCCTCAACGTCTTCGAGGTACCGGCCGATTCGATCGTCGGGAATCGACGCACCATGGGCGGTAGGGGACCGATCGACCACTACGCCTTGGCGGTGGAGTCGGAGGAGATGCTCCTCGAGGTCCGTGATCGTCTGGTCGCCAGGGGAGCATCGCCCGGAGAGGTCACCCAGTTCGGCCCGGCCTTGCGCTCCGTTTTCTTCCGGGATCCAGACGGAGCCGAGCTGGAGGTCGGCTACCTCAAGACCTGACGGTGCGCGCCGCCGCAGTACCTTGCGGCGCGCCGTCATTCCCATTACCGCGACCCCGTCCGGTCAGTAGCGCTCCCGGTCATCGGTTGATGCGATCAGGTGCAGTGAGAACCGGCTCATCCATCCCAACCCGGCGATGATGGCGATCCGCTGCAAGGTGCCGGCTCGGTGGACCAGCCGATCATTGTCGGCGAACCCAGCGCCGGCCAGGGTGATGGCCACCAGGGTCACCATCCCGCTTCCCGCCGAATAGCCGGACCACACCCAGTTCCGCTCCGAGGAGAAACGACGCGCGCCCATGATGCAGGCGAGAGGCAAGCCCACGAACACGGGCACGGAAGAGGCGACGTGGAGGGCCCCTCTTCGGGTCAGCCGGGTCGGTACGTCCGAGCTGTCTCCGGTGGGCGCGGCGTTGGGTGGATCGGTGGCAAAGATGCCCGCCCCGATCAGGCCTATCCCCACCGCCCCGATGGCCATCGGGATCCCGGCGCCACCCGGGCTCGAGCGCAGCGCCCGACGGATGCCGGCGGCCGCCGCGCCCGTGAGGACGCCGGTGGTCAGGAAGTTGACGACCTGAACCCACCCTGATGGGCCGAGGGCGAGGGCACTGACCGGATCTCTCCGGGGGCGGTATGCCTCCCGCTTCCGTCCGATGACAACGAACGTGCTGATGAACAGGGGGCCGGCAATCGAGCCGCAGCGCAAGAGGAGGCGGGTCCGTCGCATCTTGATGGTCTAGTCGTTTGGCCCCTCGTGGGGTCCCCCGCCCGGTGTTGCGGGACCTGAGTTCAGGGTCCCGGGGGCTTCAGGGTGTCGGTGCAGCTTCGGAAGGCTGGCGTCTCACTGATGGCCGTGGTGCAGCGTCGTCACCACCGGCCGACCCGGCGCCGTCTGGCCATCAGGGCCGGCCAGCCGCTGACCCACCCGGACCAGCAGTGAGCCGACGGTCGCTCCGAACGTCGACCGGGTCCGTGGGCGCCGGCCCGACTTCGTCCGGCGCCCGGCCGCGAGCCCCTGAAGCTCGGTCTGCCGATCATGCACGAGTTGCTGGAGTTGGCTGGGATGCACGGGGATCGCCTTGCTGGTTGGTCTTCCATCCAGAATAGGGCCGTGGAGTTGACAATGCAACTAATAAACGATATAGCTATATACCTATGCAAATCGCCGAAGCAGTCCCCGGGCCATCGGTGGAGGTGGTGGGGCCCTGTCTGGTGCTGGATCTGTCCTGGTGCATCCATGCGCTGAGCTCGCCGTATCTCCGCACCGCGCATCCGATCGTGGGTCCGCTGTGGGACGACAACGCCGAGCTCGGTGACCGCGTGCTCAACTTCTGGTCGGACGGGATCAGTTGCTTCGCCGAGGCGGAGATCCTGGCCCACCACGCCGGATGCATCGGGGTCACCGACTTCACGGTCTTCCGGGCGGAGGCCGAGGTGGCGGTGGCCACGCTCCCGCTCGACCTCGAGTTGGGATCCGAGACCGCCGAGGACAGAGCGATCATCCTGGCCCGCCTGGCCGCGCTGCAGGGGTCCCCCGCCCTGCAGCGCGACTACTTCGATCTGCTGGCTGAGGTCTGGTCGATCCTGGCGCCGTGGTGGGGGAGCGAGGGGGTGGCCGCCGCCGAGCGCGCCGTGGCCGACGTCGAGGCGAGCCTGTCCCGTGGCGTGCCGTGGCATCAGGTCGTCACCTCGGAGTGCGAGACCTTCATCCGGCACATGCCGCAGATCATCGAGCGGAGCGAAGCGGGTCACCCCGTCGTGCTGGCGGCCTGCGCACTGTTCGGCCGGGGCCTCTACCTCGAACTGCCCGGCTGCACCCTGGTCGGATTCGGTGTGGCCGGACCGGTGCAGGAGGCTCGGGACCGGACCTCGGTGATCGTGCCTCCGTTGCGCGCCCTGGCCGATCCCACCCGCCTGGCCATCTTCGACTACCTGAAGTCGGGCCCGGTGGCGATGAGGGACATCGCCCAGGCGTTCTCGCTGTCCCAACCCACGGTGAGCGTCCACATCAAGCGCCTGCGCGAGGCCGGGCTGGTCACCGCCGAGCGTCACGGCAATCGACTCGAGATCGCCGTCGACCAGACCACGGCCGGTGCGCTGGCCACCGATCTGGCCGCCCTGTTGTCGGCTGATTCCGGGCCTCGCCCCGCGGCGGCCTCAGGGCCGTATCCCCTGGGCCATTCGCACCCGGTCGGTCGGTCGACCCTCGCTCAGGGCCAGCCCGGCGAGTAAGGCGTTGCGCAACTCCCGCGGATCGATCACATCGTCATAGGCCAGGCGATCGCTGGCGGTGATCGAAGCGTCGGCCTGCGCCGCCGCGGCCCGGTCCCGCGCCTCCTGGTCGGCCAGGCCGCCACCTTCGGAGGAGGCGGGCATGGCGCCCAAGGTGATCGACGGGAAGGCCAGGCTGATCGTCTGGCCGTCGAACGGGTTCATGCCCATGATCGACGAGCCGAACCCGAACGCCTTGCGCAAGGTGACATGGAGCTTCGGGACCTGCAGGCGATGCTGCGCGGCGAACATCCGTGCCGCGTGGCGGAGGATGCCCTGTTGTTCCGCGGCGGTCCCGGCCAGGACCCCGGGGTTGTCGGCCAGGAACACGCACGGGAGGCCGAACGCGCCGGCGATCTCGAGGAAGTGGGCGGCCTTGTCGGCGGCGTCGCGGTCGATGGTGCCGGCCAGGACGCTCGGATCGTTGGCCACGATGGCGACGCTGCGTCCGCCGAGGTGGGCGAGGGCGGTGACCATCGACCGACCGAACCGGGGCTGCACGTCGAGGAAGGTCCCGTCGTCGCACAACGCCTCGAGCACGGGACGGATGGGATAGGGGCGTCGGGCGTCGATGGGAACGAGATCGAGGAGCTGGTCGAGCTGGCGCGGACCGGTGTCCGGGCCGGCTCGGAAGGGCGGTGACCCGGCGGCATTGAGGGGGAAGTGGGTCAGGTAGTCGCGCGCCATTTCGATGGCCTCGACATCGTCGGCCACCACATTGTGCACGACGCCGGCCAGATCGGCTGCCACCGCAGGTCCACCCAACTCCTCCTTGGTCACGTCCTCACCGGTGCCGGACTTCACCAATGGAGGACCGGCGGCAAAGATCGAGGCCGACTCGGTCATGACGGCGAAGTCGCACAGCGGGGCGGTCAGGGCCCCGTGGCCTGCCGATGCGCCGAGGACCAGACAGACCAACGGCACCTGCCCGGACAACTCGGTCAGACCCTGGAGGTCCCCGGGACGTCGGCCGGCCGCCGGCCCGGTGAGCCGGTGGCCGGCCCCTTCGAGCATCAGGACCAACGGCACCTGCTCCTGGGCGGCGAGCTGGCACAGGCGGAATCGCTTGTCCGAGGCGCCGGTCCCGATCGATCCACCGAGCACGGTCACGTCCTCGACTCCGGCCAGCGCCGGCCGACCGCCGATGCGTCCCGATCCCGCGACCAGGGCATCAGCGGGTACCGGCGGTTGGGACGCAGTGCCGACCAGCTGGCCGATCTCGTAGAACGTGCCCGGGTCGAACAGGGCGGCGATGCGCTGGCGGGCGTTGAGTCGGTTGCGTCGCCGTTGGCGCTCCAGGCGCGCCTCGCCGCCCATGGCCAGCACCTCGGACTTACGACGTTCGATCTCCTCGAGGGCCGGCCCCCATCCGAATCGCTCGTCTTCCACTGTCGATCCCCCTGTCCGCCGCGACCACGTCCGTCCTCACCGTGGCCGGGCCGGATCATCGTGGCTACCGGTGCACACTAAGGCGCCGTCCACCGTGACGCCCGCCGTCACGATCGCTGCACGTTCGGGAGCTCGACCGGGGCCGAGGTGCCGCGTTGGAGCCGCTGGCCGACCATGATGAGGGCCTGGCCCAGCCAACTGCGGGCGCGCCGGGTCGGGCCGTTCGCACGAACGGTCCGGCCGACCGGCCGCGGTCCGTCGGGCCGTTTGCCCCGGCGGGGGCGGATCAGGTCCGCATGGTGCTCGCGAGCGAGCGCTTGGATCAGTTCGGGGTGCACGATGACTCCTGATGGAAAAAGGGAACTTCACGGGAGGAAGGAAGAAGGAATGCGGTGTCGGGCGGCGCGCTTCGAACCCGGGAACGGTACAGGTGAAGGGCGCGAGCTCCGGGGCCGTCAGCGCCGGAGCATCAACTCTGACGGAGAGGATCCGGCAGAGTCAGCGAGCTCGCATCGCGAGCTCCGAGTGGGCCGGCATCCGATGCATCTGGTTCGTGATCATCAACATTGGCACCTCCTCGGTACTCGTCGCAGTCCGTTCATACTAACGAATCAACGGGACGGTTGCTAGGGGCACCAAAGGAATTGTTCCGCGAACTTCACGGCGCGTCGAGGCGCGGACTCCGACGGCCCACCGTTCGACGGTCCGCACCGTTGACTAGATTTCACCTCCATGGTCGACCGGCGCACCGCCCGCCCGTCCGGCGGAGGCACGGTCTCGGTCCAGGTGGAACAGGGCGTCGCCACGCTCTGCCTCGATCGTCCGGAGAAACGCAATGCCGTCGACCTCGAGATGTGGACGGCGATCGGTGAGCGGTGCCGGGCCCTGGCCGACGACCCCTCGGTCAAGGTGCTGATCGTGCGGGGTGCCGGCGACCACTTCTGTGCCGGGGCCGACATCGACGGACTCCGATGGGACGATGCCGCCTACCAGCGGGTCAACCTCGAGGCGGCGGCAGCAGTGGCCGACTTCCCCAATCCCTCGATCGCCTTCATCCGCGGCTCCTGCATCGGAGGTGGCGTGCAGATCGCCGCGGCCTGCGATGTGCGATTTGCCGACACCACCGCCCGCCTCGGCATCACGCCGGCCCGACTCGGCATCCTCTACCCGCCGCCATCCCTGCAACGTCTGCTCGAGCTGGTGAGTCCGTCCTCCGCCAAGCACCTGCTCTTCTCGGCCGAGCTCGTCGACGCGGCGCGGGCGTTGCGGATCGGTCTGCTCGACGAGGTGCACGAACCCGACGATGCCGAGGCCCGACTGGCCACGTTCGCCACGCTGCTGGCGGAGCAGCGCTCGCAGCTGACCCAGCAGGCGAGCAAGGCCATGATCGACTCGTTAGCGGCCACCGGCCGGGTGGACGGGGACCTGGCGGCGCGGTGGGCCGACGAACTGGCGACCGCCGACGATCCCGGCGAGGGTGTGGCCGCCTTCCTCGAACGTCGGGCCCCGCGGTTCAGCTGGAACCGGCCGGTGCACCGACCGGTCGACCGGGCCCCGACGGATACCGCTGACTGAGTCCCGGCCGGGCCCCCGATGCTTACGGAGCGCGCCGGGCGGCGAGCATGACGACGTCGTCGGCCCCGGACTCGGCGTCCATCAGTCCGGCCAGGGCCACGTCGACCACCCGATGCGGGCTCAGGTCCGAGGAGCCCTCCATCGTCCGGAGTAGGAGATGCAGCCCGGTGTCCGGATGCCTCCCCCGCCGCTCGATCAGCCCGTCGGTGAACAGGACGACCGTTTCGTCATCGAGTTCTCCGTACTCGTCCTGATACAGGGCCGTGCGGACACCCAGCGGGGGACCGGGCGCAACGGGCACGCTTCTCGCTCCTCCACGGCCCAGGGCCACCGGCGACGGATGACCGGCCGACGACATGCGGAGCATCCCCGACTCCGGTTCCACCACGGCGACGAGCACGGTGGCGATGTGCTGTACGTTCGAAGTGGTGAGGAAGCGGTTCAAGCGACGCAGGGCCTCGGCCGGCGGCGTGCCTTCCGACAGGAGCAGCGACAGCGCATGCCGGAGCTGTCCCATCACCGAAGCCGCCACCATGTCGTGGCCCTGCACGTCCCCGACCACCAGCGCCGCCGCCCCGTTGTCGAGGGGGATCACGTCGTACCAGTCGCCTCCCACCTCGACGTCGATGGCGGCCGGCACGTACCGGGCGGCGACATCGAGTCCATGAATGTCAGGAAGGCGATCAGGAAGCAGGCTGTGCTGGAGGGTGTGGGAGATGTGGAGCTCGCGATCGAGGACCCGGGCCCGCTCGACCACGCCGGCGATCTGCGACGCCAGCTCCTCGGCCCCCTTCAGCTCCCGCATCGAGTAGCGGCGGCCCGATCCCGCCGACACCAGGGTGACCGTGCCTCGGGGGTGACCGTCGATCTGGAGGGGCACGGTCATGTACGAAGTGAAACCGAGCTCCTTCAGGATGGTGAAGTGACGGGCATCGTGGGTGGTGGCCCGCAGGAACTCGTCGGTCATCTCGGCCGACCAGCGGGAGATCCCGGTGGTCATGACCTCGGCGCTCGGGTGGCCGCCCCGGGGATCGGGGGCGTACCTCCCCTTCAACTCGTCGGCCAGCTGCTTCTTGGTGGGATCGGCGTGACGGGAAGCCAGCCTGCGGATCTGGCCACTGTCGTCGAGCACGTCGATGAGGCAGAGGTCGCCCAGGGTCGGCACCGCCACCTCGGCCAGGCGCTCGAGGGTGTCGACGTACCCGGTGGCGTTGGAGACGACCCGGTTGGCTCGGAGGAGGAACTGGAGCCTCTGCCTGGTCTCCTCGAGCTCGGCCAGCAGTCGCTCCCGCTCGGCCGTCTGCTCCAGCGCGTGCAGTATCTCGCCGATGTGGCCGCTGGCGGCGGCGATGAGCTCGACCAGATCCGGATCGGGACCGCGTTGGGCCCGGCTCAACATTTTGACGGCACCGAGGTAGTGCCCGGCGTACTGGATCGGGAAGGCGCACGCGCTGGTGAGCCCGTCCGTCCTGATGGCCTCACTGCTGAACCGGTCGTTGGATCCGACGTCGGTGAACCAGAGAGGCTCACCTCGCTCCATCGCCAACTTGGCCAGGTCACCGGAGTCGTGGTCGGGGTGCAGACGCTTCTCCTCGACGAAGGCGGTGGCGGGAGCATCCGGGGTGGTCCACACGCCCCGGCAGACCAGGGATCCGTCGGCCTCGAGTCCCCACAGTGCGGTCACGTCCCACCCGAGCCTGCGCCCGAGCACGTCGAGCAGCTCTTCCACCGGAGCCACGCCGTCCGACGCGGTGAGCACGTCGAGCAGCTGTCGGGTGAGGGTGCTCAGCCGCTGGAACTGTCCGGCGTCATGGGCGCGGATCACCGCGATCACCACGTTGCCGCCGGCCCGGGAGAATCCGACACTCAGCATCAGGTCGACCCGCACGTCTTTGCCGTCCCCCCGGACCAGGGTCACGTCCAACCGCTTTCCGATCAGTCCCAGCGGGTCGTGGGTGATGAGATCACCGAAGTGCTTCTCCGGATCGTCATACTTGCGCCCGATCAGCACGTCGAAGGGTTTGGTGACCAGCTCGGAGTTCTGCCACCCGAGCAGCTCCTCGCCGGCGGGGTTGAGGTACAGGATGTGGCCGGTCCCATCGGTGATCAGCAGGCCGTCACCGAGGGCGTCGGTGATCCGTCGGATGTCGTCGGGGGGCCACGCCGTGCGATCCGGAGTGTCGCCGTCGACCTGCTTCGGCTGAGCCCCGGACATGGAGGGCGATGGTCCCGGCGTCGACATCCCATCGCATGCTACCGGGAGTGTCCCCTCCCTCGGACTAGAGTCATCGGCGGAACGTGGTTGCGCCGACGGTGAGAAGTGTGGAGCTGCGGATGGCTGAACTGGGAGGCGAACGGCGTCGAGGCGCACGTGGGCGGCGGCGTCGATGACGATGGTGTGTTCGTCCTGGACCTGGGCGGGGAGCTCGATGTCTCGAACTTCGAGGCCGTTCGATCGAAGGTCGATGCGCTACTCAGTGCCGACCCGACGAGTGTGGTCGTCGACCTCGGCTCCTTGTCGTTCATGGACAGTTCCGGCATCGCGCTGTTGGTCGGGATCGGCAATCGGGTCGACGACCTACGGGTACGCAACCCCTCCCCGATCGTCCGTCGCATTATCGAGCTCTGTGGGCTGGCCGATGCGGTGGGACTCGAGCTATGACCTTCCAGCGGCAATTCGCCGGGGTCCCGGAGTCGGTCGCCGCGGCCCGGGCCTTCGTCCGTGACGTGGTCGAGCTGCCGGACGACACACGGGAGTCGGTGATGATCATGGTGTCCGAACTGGCGACCAACGCCGTCGTTCATGCGGACGGCGCCTTCGTCGTGTCGGTCGAGTGCACCGACGACGTCATGCGGGTGGAGGTCTCCGACCAGGGCGCCGGAGCCCCGATCCTCCGGTCGCCCGACGACGATGACCCGCACGGTCGGGGACTACGGGTGGTGGCTGGCCTCTCCGACGATTGGGGTGTGGTCCCCGACTCGCCCTCGTCACCCACCCGGGTGTGGTTCTCGGTGGGCATTCCCGCCACCAAGGGGTCGAGCCCGGGCCGAGGTACCAACCGGTAGTCGGCCGGTGACGAAGGATCGGTGGGGCCGGGTGGAGCGGAGTCGCCTCAGCCGCCGGCGGCGTCCGTCCTCACCGTGCGCTCCAAGATGCCGAGGGTGGCCCGCAGCGCCCCCTCGGAGATGACCGGAAAGATCCCCGCGTCCTTCCACACCGGGTCGATGGTCGACCAGTCGTAGTAGGACGTCACCAGGGTGCCGCCGTCCACCGGCTCGAGCGTGTAGCCGTAGACATGACCGATTTGCGGTCGGATCTCCCCGAGGATGGTCCACGCGATCTCGCGGTCCGGTGTGAACGCCTTGATGGTGACGGTCACGTCGTAGCGTCCCATCGGGTAGTCGTTCAGGGCTTCGCGGTCCATGTGGACCACGAAGCTGTCCCCGACGGCGGTCACCGGATCTCCGTCCGCAGCCATCAGCATGCCTGAGCTGTCGATCGCCACGTGTCCCCCGGGGTCGCACAGCACCTTGAAGATGGCGGCCGGATCTGCGGCCATCGTCCGCTGGACTTCCATGCGCTCGCTGGCCATGCCCTCATGATGCCTCAGATCGCCGGCGACTGCCTGCCGATGCGGCGGGTCGCCGACCTGGGTCGGGAACAGCGTGGGTTGCCGGTGATTCGCTATCGTGAACGGGGTCAGACCGGGATCATCAGATCAGCCATCCGAGGAGGCCAGCCGTGGGAACCGCCGACGAGGCAGAACGGGTCGTACGGGACCTTTGCGCCACCTTCGCCCAGCACGACGCCGAGGCCTTCCGTCCCTTTTTCACCGACGACGTCATCTACCACAACATGCCGATGGATCCCGCGGTCGGCATCGATGCCGCCGTCGCCTTCATCGAGGGATTCTTCGCCATGTGCGACAGCATGGTCATCGAGACGCTCCATCTGGCCGTGCGCGGGAACGTGGTGCTCACCGAGCGCGTCGACACCTTCACCATGGGGCCGAAGGTGGCGCCCCTGCCGGTGATGGGCACCTTCGAGGTCCGGGACGGAAAGATCGCCGCGTGGAGGGACTACTTCGACCTGGCCCAGATCACCGCCATGCTGTCCGGCGACGGCTGATTCCGGAGCGGTCCGCCCGGCTGCGAGCTTGGGCCGGATGGCCGGACCCAGTAGATTGCGGGCATGTCCGACTACGTGATTCCCGAGCCAGAGCCCAAGGAGATCGACGAGAAGCTCTCCTTCGAGTTGCGTCATCTGGCCGACAACGCCGTGTTGAAGGCCATGCCGTCCGGCAACGAGAAGTGTGAGAACTGCCGGTATTTCCTCGAACCCCACAAGGACATCTCCTACTGCTGGCACCAGAAGCTGCGCATCCTGGTCGGTGCCGAGTGGTGGTGCCAGTGGTGGGATGCCATCCCCGAGGAAGGCTCGTAACGTCGAGTCGACCCCCTCGCCGGGCCGGGTCGGGCCCCGGCCCGAGACGGGTCGCGGTCGAGGGGCGAATCCTCCGACCCCTGGTCGCCGTCTAACATCGCATCCGGTGAGAAGGGATTTCCGGTGAGAGATATTTCGTCGCGGACATGGGTCCGCCTGGCGCTGGTGTTCGTCGGCACGCTGGGGGTGGCGATCGCCATCACCGGCATGTTCATCGCCCTGCCCGGCCCCTCGGTCGGCGGGACCTGCGGACCCGGTCAGGGTTCCGAGGCGGCGATCGTGGCGTTGGTCAACCCGGGTTCGATCGGAGCCGGCACGGAGCCTCCGGCCAGCAATGCCGATGGCCGGATCGAGTGGTCGGCCTTCGTCGCCGAGTGCCAGTCCTCGGCCGACGGACGGGTCCTCGGCGCCCTCTGCCTGCTGGTGGCCTCGGTGGGCATCGCCCTGCTGGGCCTGCTGGTGGGGCGGCGGAAGGACCCGCCCTCACCCTCACCTTCGACCTATCCCGCCATTCCCCAGTTCCTGTAGCCACCGGGGGACCCGGGAGCGGTCGGGGCTCAGTCGCTCCCGTACGGTCGGGTGATGATCTCGAGCAGGTGGTCGTCGGGGTCGCAGAAATAGACGCCGCGACCGCCGTCGGCCCGATTGATCCGTGACCGTTGCTGTTTCCCGGGGTCGGCCCAGTAGTCGATGCCCCGGTCGGCGATCCGGTCGAACGTCCGGTCGAACTCCCCCTCGGTGAGCAGGAACGCGTAGTGCTGGGAGGCGATCGGGCCGTCGATCTCGTGATAGTCGAGGGAGACCCCGTTGGCCAGCTCGGCCACGAGGAACGGGCCGAAGGGCACCGCGGCGGCCAACCCCAACAACTCGGTCAGGAAATTCGCCGAGGTCGGCGCATGGCGGCACCAGACGATGGTGTGGTTCAACTGCACGCTCATGGCGTCAACCTCCCTCCGGCCCGGCGCCCGGAGTCGATCGGCTCCGCCGGTGGGCCGGGCCCGTGCCCATCATCGCCGCCCGCCACCGAGGATGCACGGGTGCCCCGGGCCGACCCTCAGGGTCCGGCCAGTTGGGCCATCCCCTCGGTGGCGATCCGCTCGAACACGCCGGGGTCGTGGTCGAACACCGAGTCCGCCACGGGCCAGTGGATGACCAGGTCGGTGCAGCCGAGGGCCTGATAGGTACCGGCCCAGTCGACGAAGGCGTCCACCGAGGCCAGGGGCCGCTCGGCGGTCAGGCCCTGCAGCAGCATCCGGTCGATCGAGTCGAAGTCCCGTCCCTGTCGCCGGCACGCCGCCTCGAGCCCCGCCAGTTGGGTCGCCACCGCCCGGGGGGTCTGCTCGGGCGGCGTCCCCGCCGGTTCGGCCGGGTCCCCGTAGGTGACCCATCCCTTCCCCAACCGCGCTGCCAGGTCCATGCCCCGGCGGCCGGTGGCGGCCACGATGAAGGGGACCCGGGGATGCTGTACGCAGCCGGGGATCATCCGGACCTCGTCGGCCGAGTAGAACCGTCCGCGCTCCGTGGTGGCGTCCGCGGTCAGCAGGCGGTCCAGCAGGGGGAGGAACTCGTCGAGCCGGTCGGCGCGCTCCCGGATCGTCCAGGGCTCCTGACCGAGGGCGGTGGCGTCGAACCCGGTGCCGCCCGACCCGATGCCCACGGTGAGACGACCGTCGGAGATGTCGTCCAGCGTCATCAGCTCCTTGGCCAACGTCACCGGATGGCGGAAGTTCGGCGACGTCACCAGGGTCCCGATCCGCAGCCGGTCCGTGGCCAGGGCGGCCGCGGTCAGGGTCGGGATGGCCCCGTACCACGGTCGCTCACGGAAGGTCTGCCACGAGAGGTGGTCGTAGGTGTAGCCGGCATGGAAACCCAGCTCCTCCGCCCGCCGCCACACCTCCTGGCCGCGTTCCCACCGGTAGATGGGCAGGATCACGGTGCTGAGGCGGATCACTCCCGTCTACCGCGGCGACCGATCCCGGGGTCCGAGCCGCGCCGTGCGACCAGTGGCCGGGTCATCCGGGCTGGAGGAGCATCTCGATGCGTTCCAGTTCCTCGGCGGAGAAGTCGAGACGGTCGATGGCGGCCACGTTCTGCTCCAGCTGCTCGAGGCTGCTGGCTCCGATCAGGGTCGAGGTCACCCGGGGATCGCGGAGCGTCCAGGCCAGGGCCATCTGGGCCAGGCTCTGCCCCCGCTGCTGGGCCACGTCGTCGAGGGCGCGGATCCGGGCCACCATCTGCTCGTTGATCCACACCGGGTCGAGCGAGCCGGGCTGGCTGGCCCTCGATCCCTCGGGTACCCCGTGCAGATAGCGATCGGACAGCAGGCCCTGGGCCAGGGGGGAGAAGACGATGCAGCCCAGGCCCAATTCGCCGATCGTGTCCAGGAGGCCCTGCTCGATCCAGCGATTGAACAGGGAGTAGGACGGCTGATGGATGAGCAGGGGAGTGCCCAGCCGGGCCAGGATGGACGCCGCCTCGAGCGTCTGGTCGGGCGGGTAGGACGAGACCCCGACGTAGAGGGCCTTGCCCTGGCGCACGGCGGAATCCAGTGCCCCCATGGTCTCCTCGAGCGGGGTCTCCGGGTCGAACCGGTGCACGTAGAAGATGTCCACGTAGTCGAGGCCCATCCGCTCGAGGCTGGCGTCGAGACTGGCCAGCAGGTACTTGCGCGAGCCCCCGTCGCCGTACGGCCCGGGCCACATGTCGTAGCCCGCTTTGGTCGAGATGATCAGCTCGTCGCGATAGGGGGCCAGGTGCTCGTGCATGACCTTGCCGAAGTTGGTCTCCGCCGAACCGTAGGCGGGCCCGTAGTTGTTGGCCAGGTCGAAGTGGGTGACCCCCAGGTCGAAGGCCCGGGTCAGCATGGAGCTGATCTGGGCGTCCGGCCGGCCGTCACCGAAGTTCTGCCACAGGCCGAGTGACACCCGGGGCAACTTCAGGCCGCTGTGGCCGCAACGCCGGTACTCCATGTGGTCGTAGCGCTGGTCGCCGGCGATGAAGGCCATGGACGTCAGCGCCGGTACGGCCGGGCCGCGTTGTCACCCGGGACCTTCGTCCATCGATCGTGCACCCCGGTGGGATGCGTGTCCGCATCGATCACCCTCAACCCCTCGAGCGCCAACGCCATCCGGTTCCCCCAGTAGTAGCTTGGGCCCAAATGTAGCGGGCCATGACGGGGGGAACGATGCCGGTTGCCAGGATCAACGATCTGTCCATCGCCTACGACGTGATCGGGACCGGGCGACCGTGGGTCATCACCCCGGGAGGACGGTTCGGGCGGGACACCCCCGGCGTCCGCGAGCTGGCCGGCGAGCTGGCCGCGGCGGGGAACCAGGTCCTCATCTGGGACCGACCCAACACCGGGGAGTCGCAGGTGTGCTTCTCGGGGGCCTCGGAGTCGGAGATGCAGAGCGATGCCCTGGCCGGGCTCCTGCGTCATCTGGACATGGCGCCCGCGGTCATCGCCGGGGGCTCGGGCGGGTCACGGGTGTCCCTCCTGACGGCTGCCCGCCACCCCGACGTGGCCACCGCGGTGGCCGTGTGGTGGATCAGTGGTGGCCCCTACGGGCTGGTCAGCCTGGGCGTGCACTACTGCGGTGACTCGATCGTGGCCGCCTGGCGCGAGGGGATGGCCGCAGTGGCCAAGCTGCCCGAGTGGGCCGAGGTCCTCGAGCGCAATCCCGACAACGCCGGTCTGCTGGCCGCCCTGGACCCGCGTGCCTTCATCAGCACCCTCGAGCGGTGGCTGCTGGCCTACTGCCCCCGACCCGACGAACTGGTGCCCGGGCTGCCCAACTCGCGGGCCCGCACCCTCGACATCCCCGCGCTGGTGTTCCGCAGTGGCGCCAGCGACCCCCACCACACGAGGGAGACCTCGGAGCGGCTCGCCGCCCTCCTGCCCCAGGCTCGTCAGGTCGAACCACCGTGGCCGGACCGCGAATGGAACGAACGGGTCGAGGCCGCGCAGACCGGGGGGGCCGGGCTGTTCGTCCGGTGGCCCCTCCTCGCACCCCAGCTGCTCGACTGGCAGCCGTAGGGGTCTTCCGTCCTTACCTGGGACGGGGAAGGGCCGAAGAGCACCGAGGGGTCAGGCCGCCCTCTCGAGGATGTGCACGCCGCAGGCGGAACCCAACCCGATGACATGGGTCAGCCCCACCTTGGCCCCGGCGATCTGTCGGTCTCCCGCCTCGCCCCGCAGGTGGGTCGCCACCTCCCACACGTTGGCGATGCCGGTGGCGGCGATGGGATGGCCTTTCGATTCGAGTCCTCCGGACACGTTGACCGGGGTCTTCCCGTCGCGCCAGGTGGCGCCGGAGTTGAAGAAGTCGACCGCTCCCCCCACCTCGCAGAGCATGAGATTGTCGTAATGCACCAACTCGGCGGTGGCGAAGCAGTCGTGGAGCTCGACCAGATCGAGATCGGCGGGGCCGACGCCGGCCTGCTCGTAGGCCTGGGTGGCGGCGTTGCGGGTCAGGGTGTTGACGTCGGGGAGGATCTGGCAGGACTCCTCCCAGGGGTCGGTGGTGAGGATGGAGGCGGAGATCTTGACCGCCCGCCGCCGCTGCTCCTTCGACAGGGTCTTGAGCTTGGCCCCGCTCACCACCACCGCGGCGGCGGCGCCGTCGCAGTTCGCCGAGCACATGGGACGGGTGTTGGGGTAGGCGATCATCACGTCGCCCATGATCTCCTCGAGGCTCATCTTCTTGGTGTAGGCGGCGAGGGGATTGAGGGCGGAGTGGGAGTGGTTCTTCTCGCTGATCTTGGCGAACAGCTCGAAGCTGGTGCCGCCGTAGCGATGGCCGTACTCCATGCCGATCTGAGCGAACACCCCGGGCATGGTCTCCGTGCCGATCCGGCCGTCCACCGGGGCCACCGCCCCGTACCGGCCCGACGGGTTCCAGACCCCCGAGTCGTCCTTCCGGCTCCCACCCGACAGCAGGCCGGCGCCGGACAGCTTCTCCACCCCGAAGGCCAGCCCCACGTCGGTCTCGCCGGCCTTGACGGCCATGCACGCCACCCGCAGGGCGGTGGCCCCGGTGGCGCAGGCGTTGGCCACGTTGTACACCGGGATGCCGGTCTGACCCAGCTGTTTCTGCAGCTGCTGCCCGATGCCGGCATTGGCGGCCATGAGGTTGCCGGCCCCGATCACCCCGACGTCCTTCATGGTGACGCCGGCGTCGGACAGGGCGCCCAGCACCGCCTCGGAGGCCAGGTCGACCAGGTCCATCTCCGGGTGCTTCCCGAACTTCGTCATGTGGATCCCGAGGATCCACAGATCGTCAGCGGACATGTTCGCTCAACCTCCTACGGGCTCGAAACCGAACCCGATCGCTTCGGTGCCTTCGTTGTCGGTCCCGACGACCTGGGTGGCCAGCTGCACCTTCATGCCCAGCTGTACGTGCTCGGGATCGGGCCCCACGTTGATCAGGTTGGCCCGCACACTGGTGCCGGCGCAGTCCACCAGCGCGGCCACATAGGGGACGGGGACGCCGGGGGCGGCGAAGGCCACGATGGTGAAGGCCCGCACCTCGCCGGCGGTGGCGACGTCCACGGTGGTGAACTCGGTGGCTCCGCAGCTGGCGCAGGCGTTGCGGCGGTCGAAGAAGCGGGCGTGGCACGAGGTGCACTCGTGCGCGGTCAGATGGGGCTCGCTGCCCAGCACCAGATAGTCAACAAGCGGGATCTGCTTGGCCATCGCCCTCTTCTGTCGTCTTCCCTGCTCCGGACATTGCCCCGCCACCGTAGCGGGAGTGCGAAACGAACCGCTAGTTCGCCGGCGTCCGTTCCCGGCGGGTCGACCGACGGGTCGAGGGGACTACGACCCGTCGCGGAACGACTGGGACACGGCGGTGACGGCGGCGTCGGCGGCCCGGTCGGTGGCCAGCTTGGCGTCCTTGGCCATCCGGGCCATGGCCGGTACCCGGCCGGGGTGCTTCACCAGGTAGGCCGCCACCGCCTTGGCGTCAGGGGTGCCGTCCTGGTGGCTCAGATGGAAGACCTCGTCGTCGATGACCCCGTCGGTGGTCCGATCGCTGAACGCCCGGAACACCGACCAGGGGATCCCCTGGCCCTCGCAGACCCGGGCGACCGCGGCCGTCTCCATGTCCAGCGCCACCACGCCGTCAGCCCGCAGTCCGGCCACCGCGTCCGGATCGGTGACGAGCGCATCACTCGTCCACATCTTGCCGCTGGGCCGGCCGGCTCCGAGCGGTTGGGGGCGGAACTCCGTGCCGGTGTCCCCGTCGACCACCGCTTCGGGTAGGACGAGCGCGCCGATCTCCGACTCCGGGTGGATGGCACCGGTGATACCCACCACCACGACCCGTTCGATCTCGAGCGCGGCCAGCAACCGCTCGACCCCGGTGGTGGCCAGGTGGGTGCCCATGCCGGTGACGATGGCCACCACCGGTCGGCCGTCGAGCGACCCGGTGTGGGCGTCGAGGGTCCCGAGCCGGGACCTGCCGAGGGAGAGTTTCTTCTTGAGCGGCGTCAACTCCATGGGCATGGCGCAGACGAAGGCAATCCACCGGGGCATCGGATGCCCACCCTCGACGCGGTCGGTCGTTCCACTACCCTCAGAACCGTGCGCCATCCCCCACGGCACCCCCGCCCGCTGGTGTGGGTGGCGATACTCGGACTGGTTTGCTCCGCGCTCATCGGGGCCGGACCGGTCGGAGGCGTGGCCGCGGCCGGGGCGGCCACCACACCGACGCCGCCGGTGGTGGGCGATCCGAGCGCGCTGGTCAATCCCATGGCCGGAACGGGCACCGGGCCGGTGCAGCCCGGGAGCGTGGGCGAGTTCCCCGGCGCCGACCTGCCGTTCGGCATGATCCAGTGGAGCCCGGACACCACCCCCAACGCCGCGGCGGCCGGGGGCGGCTACTCCTACGCCGACTCGGCCATCTCCGGCTTCAGCCTCACCCATCTGAGCGGCACCGGCTGTGCCAGCTACGGCGACGTTCCGATCCTCCCGACCGTGGGACCGGTGGGCGCCGCACCCGAAGGTACGAGCGCCACGTTCTCCCACGCCGACGAGCACGCCAGCCCCGGGAGCTACCGGGTGGCGCTCGGCACTCCGAAGGTGAGCACCGAGCTGTCGGTCACCACCCGCACCGGGCTGTCCCGGTTCACCTTTCCGCCTACCGACCAGGCCAACGTATTGTTCAAGGTGGCGGGCAGTGCCAATCCGGTGGTCGCCTCCGACGTGCGGGTCACCGGCCACGACCAGCTGAGCGGGCAGGTGACCAGCGGCCAGTTCTGTGGCACCGGGACCAACTACACGCTGTACTTCTCGGCCCGGTTCAGCCGGCCGTTCGCCTCGGTCGGAACCTGGGACGACTCGGGGGTCTCCCCGGGGAGCACGGCGTGCTCGGGCCCGGCCTGCGGTGCATTCGTGACCTTCGACACCACCCAGGACCGGACCGTCCTGATGAAGGTGGGCATCTCGTTCGTCAGCGTCCGGGATGCCACGGAGAACCTGGCGGCCGAGGACCCGGGTTGGTCCCTGGCCCACGTCGAGTCCGCGGCCACCCACCAGTGGAACGCGCTGCTCGATCGTGTCCGCATCGGGGGCGGAACGGCCGAGGAGCGGCGCACGTTCTATACCGCCCTCTACCATTCGCTGCTCGATCCGAGCGTGGTGAGTGACGACAACGGCTCCTATACCGGCGAGGACGGTCGGGTCCACCAGTCGAAGCACCGAGCCCAGTACGCCAACTTCTCGGAGTGGGACATCTACCGGTCGGAGATCCAGCTGGTGTCGGTGGTCGCACCGCACCAGGCCGGTGACATGATCCAATCGCTGGTCAACGACGGCGATCAGGACGGGTGGCTACCCAAATGGGCCATCGTCGACGGCGACGCCTCGCAGATGAACGGGGACTCGGCCGATCCCATCATCGCCTCGGCCTACGCCTTCGGGGTGCGCGACTTCGATGCGAAGGGCGCGCTCGACGAGATGGTCAAGGGCGCCACCCGCGACGAGACCGGGCACGGGCTGGAGATCGAACGTCAGTACCTCGACCAGTACCTGGCCCAGCACTATGTCGACGGGCCCGTCCTCGACCTGACCTCCATCGACTACTCGATCGGAGGGTCGGTGACCCTCGAGTACGCCATCGACGACTTCTCCATCGCCCAGCTGGCCGCGGCGGTCGGGGACCACTCCGAGTACGTGAGCATGATGGCGCGGGCGCACAACTGGGAGTACCTGATGAATCCCGCCACCGGGTACGTGCAGGCCCGCAACGACGACGGGAGCTTTCCCCCCGGTGCCGCCTTCCAGGCGTCCATGCTCGAGCCCGGCGGCCAGCTCGGGTTCGAGGAGGGCAATGCCGTCCAGTACACCTGGGCGGTCCCCCAGGACCTGTCGGCGTTGGCCGACCTCATGGGGGGCGACACCCACGCCGTCGCCGCCTTGAACTCGTTCTTCGGGACGCTCAACGCCGGCCGGGACGCCCCCTTCGACTGGGCCGGCAACGAACCGAGCCTGTGGACGCCCTGGGAGTACGACTACGTGGGCGCGCCGGCCCAGACCCAGCGGATCGTCCGGACCATCGCCGACACCCTGTACTCGGACACGCCGGTCGACGAGCCGGGCAACGACGACCTCGGAGCCCTCTCGTCGTGGTATGTCTGGGCGGCGATCGGCCTCTATCCGGTCACTCCGGGCACGGCCGACCTGGCCTTGGCCAGCCCGCTGTTCCCGACAGTGGTGGTGACGCTGCCCGACGGTCGACAGCTGGTCGAACACGCAGGGGGAGCGTCGGCATCGACCCCCTACGTCCACTCCCTGCAGGTGACCGGCGTCCAGCCGCCGACGTCCACGGCGAGCTGTGGGCCGTCCCCGGCGGCCGGGTCATGGGATCGGCCGTGGGTCCCCTCGTCGATCCTCCGGACCGGCGGGACGCTCACCTTCGGCCTCGGTGCATCGCCGGACCCGGCGTGGGGGTCCGCCCCGTCGGAGGCTCCCCCCTCCTACTCCGCCGGCCGGCTGGCCGCGGTGGGCTACTCCGTCCCGAGCGGCGCCGTCACCATGAAGGTCGGCCAGTCCGCCACCATCCAGCTGGGCCTGCAACCGGCCGAGGCGGCGGCGACGTCGGTCAGTTGGACGGCCAGCGGCCGCGGTGTGACGGCCAGTCCCGACCAGGGGCGGTTCGTCGTGTCCGGTACCACCGCCTCCGGTGCCGGGGGCCGGAACAGCTGCACGCCGACGGCGCCGGCCGACCAGGCGGTGACCATCGGGGCCACCGCTCCGGGGTCCTACACCCTCGAGGTACACCTCCGGACCTCCGACGGTCGCGCGCTGCCACCGGTGGTGATCGACGTCCTCGTCACCAGCTGAGCCTCGATCCGGCCCCGTGGCCGGGTGGTGATCCCCGGCCCTCCGGGGCGGCTTGGTAGCGTGCCCTCGATGCGGATCGTCTCGTTGCTCCCGTCGGCTACGGACATCCTCTTCGCCATCGGAGCGGGGGACGACGTCGTCGGGGTGACCTTCGAGTGCGACGTTCCCGAAGAAGCCCGTGGGCCCCGGATCGTGTCCGGCACTGTGCTGCCCGAAGGACTGGAGCCCGGAGAGATCGATGCCATGGTCAAGGCCCGGGCCGCCGCCGGCGACAGTCTGTATACGTTGGACGAGGGTGCGTTGCGGTCGCTCCGTCCCGACCTGGTGGTCACCCAGGACCTGTGCGCGGTCTGCGCCATCGACGTGGCCGAGGTCGATGCCGCGCTCCACCACCTCGGCTGCACCGCCCGGGTGGTGACGCTGGACCCGATGGACCTGGGGCAGGTGTGGGCCACGGTGGAGGAGGTCGGCCGGGTGACCGGTCACGACGATGAGGCGCACCGGCTGGTCGGGCAGTTGCGGGATCGGCTCGGCCGGGTGGCGTCGCGGGTGGAGGGACGACCGCGGCCGAGGGTGGCCGTGCTCGAGTGGACGGATCCGCCCTTCTGCTCGGGCCACTGGGTGCCGGACATGGTGGCGGCCGCCGGCGGTGAGTCCGTGCTGGGACGGAGCGGCACGAGATCCGCCCAGGTCACCTGGGACGAGGTGCGGGCGGCCCGGGCCGATCTCATCGTGGTGGCACCCTGCGGCTACGACCTCGGCGGGGCGCGGGAACTGGCCTCGGGGTTGGTCGCCTCCGGACGGTTGCCCGCCGGCGTGCCCGTGTGGGCGGTGGATGCCGATGCCGCCTTCGTCCGTCCCGGGCCCCGCCTGGTCGACGGGGTCGAAGCCCTGGCCGCCATCGTCCACCCCGGACCGGTCCCGCCGAGCGAGCGATTGGCCGTCGCCGTCTGATCGACCTGCCGATCGGTGGGTCGGACCGCCGGGCCCGCAGCGCCGGCTCAGTCGGCGAACGAGAAGAGGAACAGCTGGGTGGCGTAGGCCACCAGGCGGGGCCTCGTCGCCACCCTCGGGCCCGCAGTCCCACAGGGCCATGTCGGCGGAGGCGTAGCCGTCGCCGGCGAACCGGGCCCGATTGTGGGCCAGGATCCAGGGGGACCGACAGGCGTCCAGCAGGTGCACGGTGAGGTCGATGCTGGGGGCGAACCACTGCCGGTCGCGGCGACCGACCTTCTCCCCGACGGCACCGGGCATGGTGTCGGCCAGCACTACCAGGGCCAACGGATCGATGGTCCCGTCGGGGAGGAACGGGGGATCGTCGAACCGGTACCACATGACCCGCTCGGCGTTCTCGGGGAGGTAGTCCTCCCACGGGGCGTGCCCGAGCACGCTCCTCCCTTCGACCAGGTCGGACCAGAACGGCATCGACCGGAACCCGTCGAACCCGGGGGGAGGGGGATCGCGGAACGAGGGGCACCGGTCGGGGGCCGGGATGTCGAGCGGGGGAGCGAGGTCGGTGAAGGCGAACCCGTCCCGGGCGGATCCGAAGATGCCGGTGGTCACGTGACCCCGTGGGCGGTCGAGGTTCGCCACCTCGGCTCGGAGGTGGGACATCGACCGACCCCGGCGCAGTAGTTCGACCTCGATGCCGACCGGGCCGTCGGCTACCTGGGCCACGAAGGTGGTGTGCAGGCCACGCAGCCCCTGGCCGGGATCGTCGAGGGTCTCGCCCATGGCCCGGAGGGCGACCGCGCTCACGATGCCGCCCTGAGGCAGCGGGTTCAGGTTCCAGGCCGGAACGATGACGCCCTCGTACCGTCCCTCCCCGACCGGGGACACCGAGGTGGCGGCGAAGAAGGGGTTGGTCACGAACCGAGATGGTGGCCGTCGTGCCACCGGGTGTCAACCTGGCCGAAGGCCGATCATTCTCCCTGGTCAGGATGGGAAGGTCTTGGACTATCGTCGGGCCGGGCGCCAGTGGGCGCCCATCGGATGGGGTTGGTTCCCCGAGAACAAGCGAGGTTCCGTGAACATCGTGGTCAGCAATGTCAAAGGCGGGGTGGGTAAGACCACCACCACGATCTATCTGGCTGCCGCGGCGGTCGCCCGGGGTTGGGATCCCGTGCTGGTAGTGGACGCCGACCGTCAGGCCTCGTCGGCCGAGTGGTTGGAGGAGAGCCCGATCGAGGGCATCGAACTGGTGGAGGCGCCTTCGGAGCGGACCGTCAACCGGGCCATGTCCGGCACCGAGGGCCTCGTCGTGGTGGACACCCCGCCGGGTGACGAGCGGATCGTCCGCGCCGCCCTGGGCCGGGCCGACGCCGTGGTGATCCCCACCCGGGCGGGGGGCGTCGAGTACTCGCGGGTGGTCGCCACCCTCGACATGATCGAGGGCCGCACACCCTACGGGGTCGTCATCAGTGCCGCCCGGTTGGGCACGAGGGACCTGGACGAGGCGGTGCGCTGGTGGACCGACTCCAAGGTGCCCATCTGGGGAATCGTTCCCGAACGGGTCGGGATCGCCGCCGGGCCCGAGGCCAAGCTGTACCGGGAGGGCCTCGACGAGTACGACGCCGTGTTGAAGAAGGCAGTGCGCCGGCGCCCGAGCTGAGGCTCAACCGTCGAGCCCGTCGGGACCGGCGGGCACGTCCACCGCATGCTCTTCGAGCGCGGCCAGGGGGACGATCTCGAGGGCGCGTTCGTGGGTGGAGGCCAGCACGACGTAGGCGGCGGCGCCGTCGTGGTGGGCCCGCAACCAGTTGGCCGCGGTGACACACCAACGGTCTCCCGGCACGAGACCGGGGAAGTGGAACTGGGGTGACGGGGTGGTCAGGTCATTGCCGATGGCCTGCTGGTGCTGGAGGAATTCGGCCGTCACCACCGCGCAGACGGTGTGGCTGCCGAGGTCTTCGGGACCGCTGTTGCAGCACCCGTCCCGATAGAAGCCGGTGAGCGGTTCGGTGCCGCAGGGCTCCAACTCGCCGCCCAGTACATTGCGATCGACCATCTCCGCAGTATCCCCCAGCCGACGACGGTCGGCGGACCGGCCGATCGGGTGCGGGACGGCCCCCGGCCGTGAGTGGCAGTCAGTTGTAGCTGTCGAGGGGCGTGTGGTCGCCCTCGCCACCCGCCGCCAGGCTGATCTCGAACCCATCCACCATGTCGATCTGTTGCAGGGCGTCGACGTGGCCCCGCCCAGTGCCGTGCCATTTGGCTTTGGCCTTGGCTTTGGCCTCCTTGAGGTCCTTCGCCACCACGAAGACCACCTCGTGGCTCTCTCCCATCCTGCCCTCGGTCATCGGGCCGCCCAGGAACGCCGCGAACAGCAACATGCGCTCACGATAGTTGTTGCCACCGGCGCCCAGGGAAGGCAGCCCCTGGCGCGCTAGCCTCATCGCCGTGAGGCGTCGCTGGGGGGTCGTGGCCCTGACCCTGTGCTGCATGGCCGTATCGGTGCCACCGGCCACCGCGGCCGCGGGTGCCTCGACTGTGGCCGGACCAGTGGTGCGGGTGGACCAGATCGGGTACCCGACGCACGGGTCCAAGGTCGCCTACCTCATGTCGCCCACGCCCCTGACCGGCGCGGCGTTCTCCGTCCGGACCGCCGACAACTCCGTCGTGTACTCGGGTGTCGTCGGGGCCGACAGCGGCAAGTGGAACGCCACCTATCCCTACGTCTATCCCATGGCGTTCAGCCCGTTGACCACCCCGGGCACCGACCACCTCTCGGTGGCCGGCACCACCGCGGTCACCTCACCGGCCTTTCGCATCGGCGCTCCGGCCACGTTGTGGAGTACCGCCCTCCACCATTCCCTCACCTTCTATCAGAACGAGCGGGACGGTCCCGACTACATCCCCTCCAAGCTGCGAACCGCACCGGGGCACCTCAACGACGAGCACGCTATGACCTACTCCACCCCGAAGACCAACGACAACGGCCAGTTCGCCGGGAACCTCTCCCCGCTCGGGGTGACCATCGACGCCTCCGGTGGGTGGTGGGACGCCGGGGACTATCTCAAGTTCGTGGAGACCACCTCGTACGCGGTGGCCCTGCTGGCCGTGGGGGCCCGCACCTTCCCCGATCAGATGGGAGCGGACGCCGGAGCCTCCAACTTCCTCGACGAGATCCAGTTCGGAATCGAGTGGTTGGAGAAGATGTGGAACGACTCCACCAAGACGCTCTATTACCAAGTGGGGATCGGCGAGGGCAACAGCAAGACGACGGGCGACCACGACATCTGGCGCCTGCCCCAGGCCGACGACACCTATGGCGGGCACCAATCCGGCCGATCGCTACATCCGCAACCGGCCGGTGTTCGAAGCGGGGCCCCCGGGGTCGCCGATCAGCCCCAACCTGGCCGGTCGACTGGCGGCGGATTTCGGACTGTGCGCCCAGCTCTTCGCGGCGCACCGACCCCACCTTTGCCTCGACCTGCCTGCGCGACGGGGAGGACATCTATGCGCTGGCCGACACGTCGCCCACCGGCAAGCTCCTGACCACCATCCCCTACGACTTCTATCCCGAGACCCAGTGGCGTGACGACATGGAGCTGGGGGCCACCGAGCTGGCCAGCGCGGTCGGACCCGGATCCCAGCAGATGACCTATCTGCGTCAGGCGGCCAACTGGGCGTCGGCCTATCTGGCCTCCCCCGATCAGGACACCCTCAACCTCTATGACGTCGGCGGGCTGGCCCACTACGAGCTGGCCCGACTCATCACCGCCACCGGTGCCACCGGCCTGGCCGTGACGGCGACGACACTGGTCAACCAGCTGCACGCCCAGATCGAAGGGGCCATTGCGGTGGGGAAGAGGTACCCGTTCGCCTTCGGGTATCCGTGGAGCTCGTCGGACACGGTGTCCCATGGAGCCGGGCTGTCGGTGATGGCCAGCGAGTACGACGCCATCACCGGAACGTCGACGTTCGCCGCCGAGGCGCAAGGATGGTTGGACAACATCCTCGGGGCGAACCCCTGGGGGGTGTCGTTCATCGTCGGCGACGGGTCGACCTTCCCCGACTGCACGCAGCACCAGGTGGCCAACCTGGTGGGCTCGACCAACGGCGGCCCACCGGTGCTCGCCGGCGCCGCGGTCGAGGGCCCGACCAACGCGGCGTCGAAGGGACTGGTGGCCGGCATGGTCACCTGCCCACCGGGGGGCGGGGACCCCTACAAGGCGTTCAACGGTCACGGTGCCGTCTACAAGGACAACGTGCAGTCGTTCACCACCAACGAACCGGCCATCGATCTCACCGCGGCCACACCATTGGCCTTCGCCTGGCTCGCCAGTTCGGGGTCGTGACCGGCGGCCCGGTCAGTTCGGGCCGAACTGTCGGAGCCATGTGTCGATCCGGCCGGGCCGGCAACGTCACATGGGGTCAGTGGGTGTGGAACACCACGCCCCCGAACTGAGGAGACCATCGTGCAATACATGTTGATCATCCACAACGACCCCGAGCTCCACCCCCAACCCGGGGAGCCCGGGTGGGACCAGCTGATGGCCGACTACGCGCCTTCAGCGAGCAGTTGGGCACCTACACCGGGGCATCCGCTGAACGATCCCAGCACGGCCACCACCGTCCGGGTCCGTGACGGCCAGACGTTGACCGTCGACGGTCCGTTCGAGGAGACCAAGGAGTGGATGTCGGGCTACTACGTGATCGACTGCGACCACCTGGACCAGGCGCTGAAGGCCGCGGCCATGGTGCCGTCGGCCAAGTTCGGCTCGGTCGAGGTCCGACCCGTGGCGGAGATGTAGCGCTGGCACGTCTCGAAGGCCGCGGTCGGAACGGTCCGGTCGACCTCGCCCTCGAGGTCGTCTACCGGACCGACCGCGACCGGGTACTGGCCCGGCTCATCGGGATCCTCCGGGACTTCGATCTGGCCGAGGACGCCCTGCAGGACGCACTGGTGGCAGCCGCCACGACCTGGCCCACCACCGGGGTGCCGGACAATCCGGCCGGCTGGTTGGTCACGACCGCCCGGCGCAAGGCGATCGACCGGCTGCGGAGCGCGGCGGCCTCGAATCGCCGCAGCCGGGCCTGGGGCGAGCTGTCGGTCGCCTGGGATATCGGCGGCGGCACCGAACCGATCGCCGATGACCGCCTGCGCCTCATGTTCACCTGCTGTCACCCCGCACTCACCCTCGAAGCCCAGGTGGCGCTGACCCTTCGCACGCTCGGTGGACTGAGCACCGAGGAGGTGGCCAAGGCGTTCCTCATCCCCGAGACGACGCTGGCCCAGCGCATCGTGCGGGCCAAGCGCAAGATCCGGAGGCCGGCATCGCCTACCGGGTCCCGGGTCCCGACGAGCTGCCCGACCGCCTGGGCGCGGTGCTGGCGGTGATCTACCTCATCTTCAACGCCGGCTATCTGGCCCCGTCGGGCACCGAGTTGTTCAGGGTCGATCTCTGCGACGAGGCCCTGCGTCTGGCCCACGTGGTCATCGAACTGCTGCCCGACGATCCCGAACCGTTGAGCCTGGCTGCCATGCTGCAGTTCCAGGACGGGCGCCGCGAGGCCCGGGTCGACGCCGAAGGGGTTCCCCTCACCCTCGAGGAGCAGGACCGCGGCCGCTGGGACCACGCCAAGGTGAGCGCGGGGCTGGAGCTGCTGGCCCGGGCCCGGGCGATGGACCGGGCCGGTCCCTACCGCCTCAAGGCGTCCATCAGCGCGGTACACGCCGCCGCACCCCGCGCCGAGCTCACCGACTGGTCGACCATCGTCACGCTCTACGACCAGCTGGCTCGTGTGGGAGCCGACGGCGGTCGTGCGGCTCAACCGGGCCGTGGCCGTGGCCATGGCCGACTCGGCCGAAGCCGGCCTGGCCTTGGTGGACGACCCGGAGCTCGCCTCGCGGCTCGAGGGCTACCACCTCTACCAGGCGACCCGGGCTGACCTGTTGCGACGGGTTGGCCGTCTGGAGGAGGCCGCGGCGGCCTACCGGCTGGCCCGGGCCCAGACCGACAACGCCGCCGAGCACCGCTTCATCGACCGGCGCATCCAGGGTTGGCGGAGGCCGGCGACCGACCGGGGAGCCGAGCTCGCTCGACTGGTTGAGCCACCGCTCCGGACCGACCCGGCTCGGCGGACCGGCTCGGTGATCCGGGCTCAGGTGGTCCGGATGAAGTCGACCACCACCTGAGCCAGTTCGGGACCCTTGTCCTCCTGGAGGAAGTGCCCGCCCCCGGCGATGGTGACGTGGTTCCTGCCCGCCGCTCCCGGGATGCGGGCCTGCAGATGCCGGTCGGAGCCGGCGGTGATCGGGTCGCCGTCGCTGAACGCGGTGAGGAAGGGCCGGTCGAAGGATTCGAGGACCGTCCACGCCCGGCGATTGGGTGCGGCGGCGGGATCGTCGGGCGAGATGGGGACCAGGGTGGGGAACTGCCGGGCGCCCTCGGCGAAGGTCTGGTCGGGGAAGGGCGCGTCGTAGGCGGCGATGACCTCGGCACTCAGGTCGCTGACACAGCCGGCGTTGACGATGGCCCCGGTGGGGAACGTCTCGACCTCCTGGGAGAATTTGAGCCAGCCGAGGAAGGCTTCGCCCGGCGCGGCGTCACCGGTCGGAAGGAACGTGTTGGCCGCCACCACCCGGGCGAACCGGTCGGGATGCTCGCCGACCAGACGCAGGCCGATCAGCCCGCCCCAGTCCTGGCAGACCAGGTTGACCGAGGACAGGTCGAGCTGGTCGAAGAGGAGCGCGCGCATCCATTCGACGTGCCGGGCGAAGGTGTACTCGCCCCTCGGCGTCGGCTTGTCCGAGCGCCCGAATCCGACCAGGTCGGGGGCGACGGCCCGGAGCCCGGCGTCGACCAGCACCGGGATCATGTGTCGGTAGAGGAAGCTCCACGACGGCTCCCCGTGCAACAGCACCACCGTCGGGCCGTCGGCCGGCCCCTCGTCCAGGTAGTGCATGCGCAGGGCGCCGCCGTCCCGGTCGGTATGTCGGCGTAGTGCGGGGCGAACCCGAAGTCGGGCAGACCGTCGAAGCACGGGTCGGGCGTGCGGAGGACCTCCATCGGACTGGTCACTCTCCTCGGTCGGTGGCTGCTCGGGTGTCGGGCCGACATCTGACACAGCGAGTGCCAAATGAAGCTACCAGGGTGCCGGATGGGCCCACACGTGTACGTTGGGTAGCCCAGAAGGAGGCGGAATCAGTGGTTGCTGCGACATTCGGACTCGACGGGCTGCTCATCCTGGTCGTGGCGATCGTGAGCGTCGGCATCCCGCTCTGGGCCATCATCGACGCGGCGACCAAGCCGAGTGCGGCCTTCCGGGCGGCGGGATCGTCGAAGGCGATGTGGATCGCCCTCATCGTCGTGTTCGCGTTCTTCACCGGCATCATCGGACTGATCCTGGCCATCGTCTACCTGTCGTGGATACGCCCGCGGGTGCAAGCGGTCATCACCTGATCGACGCCGGCGGCCGGCTCGGCGGCGCGCCGGTGTTTCCGGCGTGGGGCCGGCTCATCGTTGCGCGTTCTTGACGAAGTCGTCGGTGCCGTGCCCCGGCTCCAGCCGGGTGCCCCCGTGCCAGCTGCCGCGGAGATGGCGGCGGATGGCCGGCGTCCCGTCGGCGGTGCCGCGGGCGGCGCCGTGCCAGAGATCGGCGTGGTGGAGGAGGACGTCGCCACGGTCCTGGTAGAGGGCGATCTCTCCGGGCACCCGTTCGAAGGCGGGGGGCAGGCCGTCCACCCCTCCGAGGTGGCTCCCGGGCACGACCCGCAGGAACCCGTTGGCCGGTGAGGTGGGATCGAAGTGCACGGTGAAGGCGACGCCGGGCCAGATGGGCAGGTGGGGACCGGACTGGTGGTCGGTGTGCCAGCCGATGCGCGAGTACCCCGAGCCCGGGTCGGGCCGCGCGTCCTGGTACACGACGCCGAACTGCTCGTCGTCGAGCAGCCAGGCATCCGGGCCGAGGAGCCGGCGGGTCAGGTCGACCAGGGCGGGGTGGTGGATCAGGGCGTCGGCCCGCGGTGAGACCTGGGTGGCGAAGCAGACGTAGTGGGCGAAGGGCCGTCCCTCGATGGTGGCATCGGCCTCGTCGAGGATGTCGGTGGCATGGCGCTCGTCGAGCGATCCCTCGGCCAGTCGCTGCTGGGCCTCCACCAACTCGCCCTCGGCTCCGGCCAGGCTCCGCTCGTCGTAGAGGCCCCGGAGGGTGACGTAGCCGTGGGCGCCGAAGTAGGCCTCGGCCTCCTCCACCCGCTCGCCGGTGAAGACCCCGGAGGACGGGCCCGCCCCGACCGTCGACGGTGGCGTAGGACCGGGCCCGGGCATGCATCCGATGGTACCGGGCGGCACCCGTTCCGACGGTTGTCGGCGGTGGGGCCACCCCCGCTCTCGCCCGCCCGGCCGACCGACCGTGCGGCACGCCGTACCATGCAGGCATGAGCGAAGAGACAACCAACGATCCTTCGGAAGCGCCCCTCGTCGGCCGCAAGCCGCGGAGTTTCGAGGTGACCGACGGTCCGACCCGGGCCCCGGCCCGGGCCATGCTCCGGGCCGTCGGGATGACCGATGACGACTGGGACAAGCCCCAGATCGGCGTGGCGTCGTCGTGGAACGAGGTCACCCCCTGCAACCTTCCCCTGGCTCGCCTGGCCAAGCGGGCCAAGGACGGGGTGCGGGACGCCGGTGGGTATCCGCTGGAGTTCGTGACCATCGCCGTGTCGGACGGGATCTCGATGGGCCACGAGGGGATGCGGGCGTCCCTGGTCAGCCGCGAGGTGATCGCCGACTCGGTGGAGACGGTGATGCACGCCGAGCGGTTCGACGGTCTGGTTACCCTGGCCGGATGCGACAAGTCGCTGCCCGGGATGCTGATGGCGGCGGCCCGGCTCAACCTGCCGAGCGTCTTCCTGTACGGCGGCTCCATCCTCCCCGGCCGGGTCCGCGACCGGGCCCTGGACATCACCTCGGTGTTCGAGGCGGTGGGCGCCCACGCCGTCGACGCCCTCACCGACGAGGAGCTCAGTCTCATCGAGCACAACGCCTGCCCGACCGAGGGCTCCTGTGCCGGCATGTTCACCGCCAACACCATGGCCTCGGTGGCCGAGGCGCTGGGCATGTCGCTGCCCGGCAGCGCGTCGGCCCCGGCCGTCGACCGTCGTCGGGACGATGACGCCTTCCGTTCCGGCCAGGCGGTGGTGGCCCTGCTCGATGCGGGCATCCGGCCGCGTCAGATCATGACCAAGGAGGCGTTCGAGAACGCCATCGCCGTGACCATGGCCCTGGGTGGTTCGACCAACGCCGTGCTCCACCTGCTGGCCATCGCCAACGAGGCCCGGGTGGACCTGGCCCTCGAGGACTTCAACCGGGTGGCGGCCCGGGTTCCCCATCTGGCCGACACCAAGCCGCACGGGAAGTACCACATGAGCGACCTCGACCGGATCGGTGGGGTCCCGGTGGTCATGCGGGAGCTGCTCGACGCCGGCCTGCTGCACGGCGACTGCCTGACCGTGACCGGACGCACCATGGCGGAGAACCTCGAAGCCCTGGCTCCCCCCGCACCCGACGGCGAGGTGGTGCACGTGATGGACGATCCGATCCACGTGCAGGGCGGCATCGCCGTGTTGATCGGGTCGCTGGCGCCGAACGGGTCGGTGGTGAAGGTGGCCGGACTCGACCGGCTGAGCTTCGACGGCACCGCCCGGGTGTTCGACGGTGAGGCCGCGGCCATGGAGGCGATTCTGGCTGGGTCGATCCAACCGAACACCGTCGTGGTCATCCGCTACGAGGGTCCGAAGGGTGGGCCCGGCATGCGCGAGATGCTGGCGGTGACCGGAGCGATGAAGGGGGTGGGCCGCGGGGCGGACTGCGCCCTGGTCACCGACGGACGGTTCTCCGGGGGTACCCACGGGTTCTGTATCGGGCACGTCGCCCCCGAGGCCGTCGACGGGGGACCGATCGCCCTGGTGGCGGACGGTGACCGGATCGTGGTGGACGTGGTCGGGCACACCGTCGACCTGATGGTCGACGAGCAGGAGCTCGACCGCCGGCGACTCGAGCTGAAGCACCCCGCACCCCGCTACACCACCGGCGTGCTGGCCAAGTACGCCCGCCTGGTCACCGGGGCCGAGCGTGGCGCGGTGACCGAGCCCTGAGCCGGCCGGGACCCGACCGGCCGGGTGGGAGCTGACCGGTCGGTGGCCGAGGCTACGTCGAGGCGATCGCCACCACCGGGGCTGCCGGGGGCGAGCCGGCCAGGGAGCCGTTGAACACGGCGCTGCCGAACGAGAAGGTGCCGCCGTCGGACCCGCCCAGGGTGTAGCCGTACCCGTCGGGAGCGGTGGCGAGGGCGGTGATGGGCTTGTTGAGGGCCAGCGCACCGGTCGAGCCGTGGAAGAGGGCGTCGCCGAAGGAGAAGATCCCGCCGTCGGAGGCCACCATCCAGTAGCCGTTGCCGTCCACCGTGGCGGCCATGCCCACCACCGGCCGGTTGAGGTGGGTGCCGCCCATCGACCCGAGGAAGGCGGCGTCCCCGAAGTTGAAGATGCCCCCGTCGGCGGCCACCAACCAGTAGCCCTGGTTGCTCCCGGACTGGACCATGCCGACGACGGGTTGGTTGAGGTGGGTGCCGCCCATCGACCCGAGGAAGGTGGCGTCGCCGAAGGCGAACACGCCCCCGTCCGCGGCCACCAGCCAGTAGCCCTGGTCGTCGGTGGTGGGCGCGAACCCGACGATGGGCTGGTTGAGGGTCAGGGTGCCGCCCATCGAGCCGAAGTAGCCGGCGTCACCGAAGGTGAACACGCCGCCGTCCGCGGCCACCAGCCAGTAGCCCTGGCCGTCGCTGGTCGGCACCATGGCCACGATCGGCTGGTTGAGGGGCCGGCCGGCCATCGAACCGAACTGGCCGGCGTTGCCCAGGGCATGGACCCCGCCGCCGGCGTCGGTCAGCCACGTCCCGAGCCCGCCACCCCGCCGCTGGCGATCGATGGCCTGCTCGAAGGCCCCGGCCAGCTTGGCGTGCCCGATGTCGTTGGTGTGGATGGTCAGACCGCTGTTGTCGCACATGTGGGTCCAGGCACAGGTGCGGCTCACGTTCTCGGGCACGGTCATCCCGTCGAACGACCCGGTGAGGGCGAAGTCCTGGGTGGCGAAGACGCCCTGGACATCGACCGGTATGGCCCCGCCGGCCCCGTAGATCTGGACCAGGGACCCGTTGAAGATGGTGGAGAGCGAGGCCGACGACCGGGCCAGCCCCGGCCCGGACGGGCCCCCGAGCACCCACTCGGCCAGGAACGGGTTGTAGTAGTCCATGCCGAAGATGGGCACGCCCGGCGCGGCATGGCGCAGCCCGGCGATGATCTGGGGCAGCTCGGTCTGCACGGTGGACAGCCCGGTGGCGACGCAGGTCAGGCTGATCGAACTGCCGGTGAGGCAGTTGTCGACGTTGTTGGCCCCGATGTCGATGGTGATGTAGGGGACCTGGCCCGGGTGGGCGGCGAGGAACGACTCGGCCTGGGCCAGTTGGGTGCCTTCGGGGTAGGTGCAGGCCCCGCCGCCCGACAGCATGGTGGTGGTGGTGGCCCCTCCACAGGACTCGTTCTCGACGGTCAGACCGGGGATGGTGGCCGACTCGTGGGCGGCGATCAGGTTCACGTAGTCGAGGGCCGGGGTGGAGGCCCCGGTGCCCGCGGCCAGCGAATCGCCCAGGGACAGCTGGTACATGGGCGAGGGAAGCTTCGGCGCCGTCGGTGGCCGAGGCCACCGGCGCGGTCAAGGCCAGGCTTCCGGCCAGCATGACTAGGCCGGCGGCTCCCGCCGCCAGGCGTCGGTGGGCCCGGCCCATCCTTCCGATACGAGCAGGTGTTCGCATGCGGTTCCCTCCCTCGGCGCCGCCGTGTCGGTGGCCGGGGCGCCACCTCAACCTACCCGGTCGGGACCTTTGTGCTTGTCGACGGGGCCATCGGCGTGTAACAATGCCAGGACTATGCGTACGAGCCTGTTCACCCCCACTATTGAGTTGGTACTCGTCGCGTAGCGCATACGACGCCATCTCGCCGTATGCGCTTTCCGACCTCCCAGACGGGAGGTCGTTTTCATGTCCCGCCTTCGTTTCCACCCCCTCACCCGAACCGCCAACCACCACCAACCATCGTCGACAAGGGAGCACCCGATGGAACTCACAGGAGCACAGGCACTGATCAGGAGCCTGGAGATGCAACAGGTAGAGGTCATGTTCGGTCTGCCCGGCGGCGCCATCCTCCCGGTCTACGACCCGATCATCGACTCGTCGATCCGGCACATCCTGGTCCGCCACGAACAGGGTGCCGGCCACATGGCCGAGGGCTACGCCCAGGTGACCGGCCGGCCCGGCGTGGCCGTGGTCACCAGCGGACCGGGTGCCACCAACATCGTCACCCCGCTGGCCGACGCCTACATGGACTCGATCCCCCTGGTGGTGGTCACCGGCCAGGTGGCCACGACCGCCATCGGCACCGACGCCTTCCAGGAGAGCGACATCACCGGCATCACCATGGGGATCACCAAGCACAACTGGCTGATCACCGACGGCGCCGACATCCCCCGGGTGGTGGCCGAGGCGTTCCATGTGGCCACCACCGGACGGCCCGGCCCGGTCCTGATCGACATCCCGAAGGACGTCGCCATCAAGCCCATGGAGTGGTACTGGCCTGATCCGTCCGAGCTCGATCTCCCCGGGTACCACCCGGTGACCGAGGGCGACCCCGCCCTGGTGCGCCAGGCCGTCGAGCGGCTCTTGGCCGCGGAGCGACCGGTCATCTACGCCGGCGGTGGCATCCTGAAGGCCCGGGCGGCCGACGCCCTGCGGGAGCTGGCCGAGCGGACCGGCATCCCGGTGGTGACCACTCTGATGGCCCGGGGCTGCTTCCCCGATTCGCACCCCCTCTGTCTGGGCATGCCGGGGATGCACGGGAACTACACCGCGGTGACCGCCATGCAACGTTCCGACCTGCTCATCGCGCTGGGCAGCCGCTTCGACGACCGGGTGACCGGCCGGGTGGACGCGTTCGCTCCCGAGGCCGGGATCGTGCACGTCGACATCGACCCGGCCGAGCTCCACAAGGTGCGGCACGCCGACGTGGCCATCGCCGGCGATTGCCGCCTGGTCATCGAGGAGATGCTGGTGGCCCTCGAGGACCTCGGGCTGCCCCACTCCGAAGCCACCCGGGGAGGCCGCGGCGGGACGCCGAGCGACGCGGTGGCCGGGGCCCCCGCCGTCGACGGCTCACTGGCCGCCTCGTACCCTCGGGAGCGGCTCACTCCCTGGCGCGCCCAACTCGGGGCGTGGCAGCAGCGGTACCCGCTGGTCTACGACCAGCAGCCCGGGTCGGGGGCGCTCAAGCCCCAGTTCGTGTTGGAGACGCTGCGTGACGCCACCCCGGATGACACCATCGTGGCCTCGGGCGTGGGCCAGCACCAGATGTTCGCCTCCCAGTGGTGGCAGTTCGACTATCCCTACACGTGGGTCAACTCCGGGGGCCTCGGCACCATGGGCTTCGCCGTGCCCGCCGCCATCGGGGCCAAGGTCGGACGTCCGGACAAGACGGTGTGGGCGGTGGACGGGGACGGCTGCTTCCAGATGACCGCCCAAGAGCTGGTGACGGCGAGCTCGGAGCGGATCCCGGTGAAGATCGCCATCCTCAACAACGCCTATCTGGGCATGGTCCGACAGTGGCAGGAGATGTTCTACGGCGAGCGTTACTCGGAGGTCTACCTGTCTCCCGACCTCCCCGACTACGTGGGATGGGCCGAGGCGATGGGGTGCACCGGCATCCGGGTGGACTCGCCCGAAGAGGTGGCTTCGGCCATCGACAAGGCCAACGCCATCGACGACCGCCCGGTGGTCATCGACTTCCGCACCGACGCCTTCGAGAAGGTCTTCCCGATGGTGGCCGCCGGGGCATCCAACGACGAGATCATGGTCGACCCGTCGCAAGCCGGGGGCGATGGCGGATGAGCGTGTACGGGGCCGATCGGCGCCACCACACCCTGACCGTCCTGGTGGAGAACAAGTCCGGCGTGCTGGCCCGGGTGGCCGGACTGTTCTCGCGGCGGGGCTACAACATCTTCAGCCTGGCCGTGGCCCCGTCCGACGATGTCCGGTTCAGCCGGATCACCATCGTGGTCGACGTCGAGTCGGCACCGCTGGACCAGATCATCAAGCAGCTGGACAAGCTGATCCCGGTGGTGTCGATCACCGAGCTCGACCCGGCGGTGTCCCGGGAGCGCGAGCTCCTGCTGGCCACGGTGGAGGCCGGGCCGGACACCCGGGGCCAGGTGATCCAGCTGGTCGGGGTGTTCGAGGGGAAGATCGTCGACGTGGGCCACGACCGGCTGACCGTCATGCTGGCCGGGGCCCCCACCAAGCTCGACGACTTCGAGGATCTCATCCGGAGCTACGGCATCGTCGACATGCAACGGACCGGGCGGGTGGCGTTGCCTATGCTTGACCGGTCCGGTGGGCACGCACCGACGCTGACGGTGGAATCTTCCATCGCTCACACCACAGAGAAGGCAGGTTGATCGCAATGGCCACGCTGTACTACGAGAAGGACGCCGATCCGAGTCTGATCGGCAATCGAAAGGTGGCGGTGATCGGCTACGGGTCCCAGGGCCACGCCCACGCCCTCAACCTGTCCGAGAGTGGCGTCGACGTCCGGGTCGGACTCAGGCCGGACTCGGCCTCGAAGCAGAAGGCCGAGGAGGCGGGCCTGCGGGTGCTGTCGGTGGCCGATGCCGCGTCCGAGGCCGACGTCATCATGATCCTGCTGCCCGACACCGAGCAGGCCGCCGTGTACGAGCGTGAGATCGCGCCGCACCTGGCGGCGGGGGACGCACTCTTCTTCGCCCACGGCTTCAACATCCGGTTCGGGTTGATCACGCCGCCCGCCGAGGTCGACGTGGCCATGGTGGCGCCCAAGGGCCCGGGCCACCTGGTGCGCCGGACCTACACCGAGGGCGGCGGCGTGCCGTCGTTGGTGGCGGTGTCGGCCGACCCTTCGGGCAAGGCCCACGATCTGGCCCTCTCCTATGCCCACGCCATCGGCGCCACCCGGGCCGGTGTCCTCGACACCACGTTCGCCGAGGAGACCGAGACCGACCTGTTCGGCGAGCAGGTCGTGCTGTGCGGAGGCATGACCGCTCTGGTGCAGGCCGGGTACGAGACGTTGGTGGCCGCCGGCTACCAACCCGAGTCGGCCTACTTCGAGTGCCTGCACGAGCTCAAGCTGATCGTCGACCTCATGTACGAGCAGGGGATCAGCGGTATGCGCTTTTCCATCTCGGACACCGCGGAGTACGGGGACCTCACCCGGGGACCCCGGGTCATCAACCAGGCGGTGCGGGAGGAGATGCGCCGCATCCTGGGGGAGATCCAGGACGGCAGCTTCGCCAAGGAGTGGGTGGCGGAGAACGCCAACGGCCGTCCGAACTTCAAGGCCCTCCGCCAGGCGGGGTTCGAGCACCCGATCGAAAAGGTGGGCGCCGAGCTCCGCGACATGATGCCCTTCGTCACCGCCGGCAAGCAGAAGATCCAGGACGTCTCGGGGGGCTGACCTCCCCGAGACCGGGGGCTAACCGGTCGTCGATGTCGTCGCCGCGTTGTGCTGGTCGATCAGGTAGAGGATTTCCTCGGCCATGGACTTCACCTGGGCCAGCGGGCGGGTCCCGGTCACGATGGTCTGCAGCGAGCCCTGGAGGGTGACGACGGTGTTCACCGTCTCCTGGCCCGATGTGGCGCTGGACGAGTACGCCTGGTTGCCGAGCCCGGACACCGTGGTCGTCGGCCCTTGGCGCGACTTGATCAGCGACCGGTCCTGGGCGAATGAGGCGGCCGTGGCCGCGGTGTCATAGGCGATGATCACCGACCGGGAGCGATCCGCGGCCTTGTAGGTGCACGTGGTCACCGATCCGTCGACCTGGGCGCTCGGGGTGGCCACCGTCGAACCCATGGTCTGTTTCACCTGGGCCGGCGAGATCAGCGCGCACGCGGTCTGGCTCTCCGGGATGGTGGTGCCGGTGGTCTTGGTGCTCGATTTCACCGTGGTGCTCGAACCCGCCGACGCCGAGGGCGAGCTCGAACAGGCGGTGACCGACAGCGGCAGGAGGAGGGCGCCCAGGGCCACGCACAGGCGCCGACGGTTGCGGGAGACCTCGTGCATGGGCGCACGATACACGGGGGAGGAGCCGCCCTTTCGGCCCCGGGCGGTGTTCACACACAGATGTCGCCCGGTTCACCCAGATGTCACCGGGTTCACCTCGGTGTCACCGGGCGATGGCACCGACCACATAGTTGATGCAGGCGCACAGCGCGGCCACGTCGTCCGGATCGATGGCCGGGAACATGGCGATCCGCAGCTGGTTCCGACCCAGTTTGCGATAGGGCTCGGTGTCCACGATCCCGTTGGCCCGGAGGACGGCGGCCACGGTGGCGGCGTCGATGGCATCATCGAAGTCGATGGTCCCGACCACCCGGCTGCGGTCCTGCTCCCGACGCACGAAGGGCGTGGCGAAATCGGAATTGTCGGCCCAGGTGTAGAGGATCTCGGCGGACTGGTCGCATCGGCCGGTGGAGAACTTGAGCCCCCCGTTCTCATTGAACCAGCGCACCTGGTGGTCGAAGAGGAAGATGGTGGCCAGGGCGGGCGTGTTGTAGGTCTGGTCCAGCTTGGAGTTGTCCAGGGCGATGCTGAGGTCCATCGAGGCCGGCACCCACCGCTTGGTGGCCGAAATGGCCACGATCCGGTCCTGGGCAGCGGGGGAGAGCAACGCCACCCACAGCCCGCCGTCCGAGCCAAAGCACTTCTGGGGGGCGAAGTAGTAGGCATCGAACTGAGTGGGGTCGACGGGCAGGCCGCCCGCCCCCGAGGTGGCGTCCACGGCCACCAGGCCGCCGCCCTGGCTCGGCGGGAGCGCCCCGGCCGGTCGCTCGATCTGCATCATGACCCCGGTGGACGTCTCATTGTGGGTCAGCGCGTAGAGGTCCACGTCGTCGCGCACCACGGGCATGGGATGGGTCCCGACATCGGACGAGATGATCTCGGGATCGTCCAGATGGGGGGCGTCCGACGCCGCGGTGGCGAACTTGGACGAGAACTCGCCGAAGGAGAGGTGCTGGCTCCTCCGGTCGATGAGCCCGAAGGTGGCCGAGTCCCAGAAGCAGGTGGTGCCCCCGTTGCCGAGGGCCACCTCGTAGCCGTCGGGGAGGGAGAAGAGGTCGCGCAGTCCGGTCCGCAGGCTCCCGACCACCGACTTGACCGTCTTTTGGCGGTGGCTGGTGCCGAGGTAGTGGCTCGCCACCTCGGCCAGTGCCTCGACGGCCTCCGGCCGGACCTTGGAGGGGCCCGAGCCGAATCGCCCGTCCGCCGGGAGCAGGTGAGTCGGGATGGTGATGTCAGGGATATCGGTCACGTATGGAATCATGGCACCATGGCTCTGCAGATAGAAACCGGCGTCACGGGGGTCCCGACCCGACCCCTCCCGAGGCCATGACCGGGTCCCGGATCTCCGCCCGGATCGCCGCCGTCTCCCCGTCGGCCACCCTGGCGGTGGACGCCAAGGCCAAGGCGCTCCAAGCCCAGGGGGAGAACGTCATCGGGTTCGGGGCCGGCGAGCCCGACTTCGCCACCCCCGAGCACATCGTGGAGGCGGCCGAGGCCGCCTGCCGCGACCCGCGGTCCCACAAGTACACCCCGACCGGCGGCCTGCCCGAGCTCCGTGAGGCGCTGTCGGTCAAGACGCGGCGCGACTCCGGCTACGAGGTGGGCGCCTCACAGATACTGGTCACCAACGGGGGCAAGCAGGCCATCGCCAACTCCTTCGCCACCCTGTGCGACCCGGGCGACGAGGTGCTCGTCCTGGCTCCCTACTGGACCACCTATCCCGAGGTGATCGCCCTGGCCGGCGGGGTGCCGGTGGTGGTCACCACCGATGCGGCCAGTGGCTTCCGGGTCACCCTCGAACAGCTGGAGGCGGCCTGCACCGATCGCACCAAGGTGCTGCTGTTCGTCTCCCCGTCCAACCCCACCGGGGCGGTGTACCCGCGGGCGGACATCGAGGCCATCGGGAGTTGGGCCCTGGAACGCGGACTCTGGGTGTTGACCGACGAGATCTATGAGCACCTGGTGTACGGGGGCGCCGAGCACCACTCGATGCCGGTATTGGTCCCCGAGTTGGCCGACCGCTGCGTCGTGGTCAACGGCGTGGCCAAGACCTACGCCATGACCGGCTGGCGGGTTGGGTGGATGATCGGGCCGGCCGACGTGATCACCGCCGCCACCAACCTGCAGTCGCACGAGACCTCCAACGTGGCCAACGTGTCGCAACGGGCGGCGCTGGCCGCGGTCTCCGGCGACCTGGAGGCGGTGGCGCGCATGCGCCAGGCCTTCGACCGGCGCCGGCTCACCATCCACCGCATGCTCAACGAGATCGAGGGGGTCAGCTGTGTGCTGCCCGAAGGCGCCTTCTACGCCTTCCCCTCGGTGGAGGGGCTCCTCGGACGCGAGCTCCGTGGCCGCCGGCCGGCCACCAGCAGCGAGCTGGCCGAGCTGGCCATCGACGAGGCCAAGGTGGCGGTGGTGCCGGGCGAGGCGTTCGGTGCCCCGGGCTACTTCCGGATGTCCTACGCCCTGGGCGACGACGATCTCGTCGAGGGTGTCTCCCGACTGGCCAAGTTGTTCGCCGAGGCCACCTGATGTCCGGCGTCCCCGCAGGATTCCCCAACAGAGGCAGAAAGGAACACCATGGCTAGGGTGCTTGTGACCGAGAAGTTGGCCCAGCCCGGTCTGGACCTGATGGCCGCGGCGGGCCACCAGGTCGACGTGCAGCTCGGGCTGTCGCCGGAAGACCTCGAGTCGGTGGTCGTCGGCGCCGAGGCGCTGATCATCCGCTCGGCCACCACGGTGACCGCCGAGGTGTTGCGGGCGGGCAGCGATCTGGTGGTCGTCGGCCGGGCGGGCATCGGGCTCGACAACGTGGACGTGCCCGCCGCCACCGAGCGCGGGGTGATGGTGGTCAACGCCCCCCAGTCGAACATCCTCTCCGCCGCCGAGCAGGCTATGGCCCTATTGCTGGCCCAGGCCCGCAACATCCCCCAGGCCCATGCCGCGCTGGTGGCGGGCAAGTGGGAGCGGTCCAAGTGGGAGGGCGTCGAACTGCACGGCAAGACGCTCGGCGTGGTGGGCCTGGGCCGGGTGGGTGCCCTGGTCGCCCAGCGGGCCCTGGCCTTCGGCATGCGTCTGGTGGCCTACGACCCGTTCGTGTCCGCCGACCGGGCCCGGCACATGGGGGTGGAGCTGATGGGGCTGGACGAGCTCATCGCCGCCTCCGATTTCGTGACCGTCCACCTGCCGAAGAACGCCGAGACGCTCGGCCTCATCGGCAAGGAGCTGCTGGCCAAGGCCAAGCCGGGGCTGCGGATCATCAACACGGCCAGGGGGGGCATCGTCGACGAGGAGGCGCTGGCCGAGGCCATCCGGTCCGGACAGGTGCAGGGGGCCGGCCTCGACGTGTTCGCCAAGGAGCCGACCACCGAGTCACCGCTGTTCGAGTTGTCCTCGGTCGTGGTCTCCCCCCACCTCGGGGCCTCGACCGCCGAGGCCCAGGACAAGGCCGGGGTCACCATCGCCGAACAGGTCATCCTGGCCCTCAACGGCGACTTCGTGCCCTTCGCCGTCAATGTGGCCGCCACCGATGTCTCCGAGACGGTCCGGCCCTTCATGGGACTGGCCGAACAGCTGGGCCGGATCCTCTCCGGGCTCAACGACGGGCTGCCCGACACCCTCGAGATCGAGTACCAGGGGGGCCTGGCCGGTGCCGGCACCGGCATCCTCACCCTGTCCGTCCTGAAGGGGGTGTTCGCCGCCGGCACCGCCGAGCCGGTCAGCTACGTGAACGCCCCCCAGCTGGCAGCCGAACGCGGCCTCGAAGTCCGCGAGACGTCCACGGTGACCGCCCACGACTACGTCAACCTGATCACTCTGCGCGGCGGCCAGCACTCGGTGGCCGGCACCCTGACCGGGCCTCGCACCGAGCCCCGGCTGGTCATGATGGACGACCACACGGTCGAGGTGCCACCCGCCCCCCACATGGTGGTGGTGCGTAACGACGACCGGGCCGGCATGATCGGTGTCGTCGGCACCATCGTGGGAGAAGCTCAGGTGTCCATCTCCTCGATGGCGGTGGGACCGTCGGCCACCGGCAACACGGCGCTGATGGTGCTCTCCACCGACCAGAAGGTGCCCGATGACGCGCTGGCCCAGCTTCGTGGCTCACCGGGCATCAGCGACGTGCACACCATCGAGTCCTGACCGGCATCGGCGACCTTCCCCGGGGCTGGCACCGGGCCGAGGTCGAAGCTCAGTCGGTCCGGTTGGGGTTGATCGGCACCGGTGGCCAGGTGTCGCTGCCGATCGATGGGAGCCGTCGGTCGCCGGCGCCGTCTGACGGGCTCGTGGACTCCAGTATCCGGGCGGTGACCGCCGCCACCAGGCCCAGAATCACCAAGCGCTTCGTCCATTTCCACAGCTTCCTCGGCATGCCCTCACCCTATTCCGATCCGGATCCCGGGTTGCCCGTGGGCCACGTAAACGTGACCTTACCTTTCGGTAATCGGAGTCTTATCTTTCGGTGACCAGGGACGTGCTGCTTTGACACGGACCAACAGCCGTGCGAGAACTGGGCCGGAGCCCCGTCCGGGGCGCCGTCCGGTCAGAGCAGAGGCAGATGAGACACCAGGGTTCGACACCTTTTTCTGCGGGCAGAGCCTGGCGTGTGGTCGCCGTGGGCGTGGCCGGCCTAGCCGCACTGGCCGCCACGGCGTGTGGGGGCGCCAGTGGGTCGAGTCCCACCTCGGCGCCGGCCGCCACCGTGAGCGCCGTGAAGCCCCCCGACTTCACCCTGCAGGGCTGTACGTATGTGCTGAACAGCACCATCCCGGCCAGTGAGCCCCAAGGGCTGAAACCCGACTTCCCACCCTTCTCCGCCGACGCATCCGCCACCGCGGCGCTGCAGGGGATCAAGGACCACGGTGGCACCGCCATGGTCGACAGTGTGACCCTCCCCGCCGGCACTCACCTGTACGCCGGCCCGGACCTCGAGGGCACCCCGGTGGGCGCCGTCCCCGCCAAGGACTCGATCCTCGTGGCCGAGCCGGTGGTCTGGACGGACGCCCACGGCGACCCGTGGCTCGCCTTCTATCTGTCATGTGGGGGGGACACCCTGTACTGGGTCAGCGTCAAGGGGCTCGAGCGCCAGAACCCGTCGGCCGGGAGCGGGGTGGCGGAACAGATCGCCCAGTTGAAGGCCGCGTCCCCGTACACCCAGACCGGCACCGCCTCGCTCCTCCCGATCGTGGTCAACAGCCGACGGCAGCTGGTCTTCTCGGACCCGAAGGTCACCTTTCTGGTCGGTCGGGGTGAGCTGATCGGCCTTCCCGACTGAGCCGTTTCCGAGGGGCTGCATCGCCCCGAGGTCGGGGCGCCCGCGGCGGCCCGACGACGGCCGGTCGGGATCACACAATGATCATCGACGCATCGCGAAAAGTTAGCGAAACGTTTACCTTCGGCCGATAGGTTCTGGGCGCGGCCCCCTGCAGTCCGACGGAGCACTTGTGCCACCCGGGTCCCTTTCCGACACGAGATCTGAGCAGCCCAGAAAGGCCTGAGGACATGTCAGATACGATCGATCTGCCACGGGTCGAAGGCAAGCGGCCCATTCCTCAGCCGCTCGTGATCGCCGAGGAGCACGGACTCGAAGACAAGATCTTCCGGAACGGGGTCCGGTCGGCCGGGTACTTCGTGCTGGTCCTGTTGTTCCTGATCGGGTTCTTCCTCTTCTGGAAGGGATGGCCGGCCTTCGAGAAGGCCGGTTGGCGGTTCTTCTCGAGGTCGGGGTTCAACACACTCGGCGCCCACCCGGTCTACGGCGTCCTGGCCTCGTTGGTGGGTACGGTCGAGGTGGCCATCGTGGCCATGGTGGTGGGGACACCGGTGGCGATCGGTGTCGCACTGTTCCTGAGCGAGTACGCCCCGGCGTGGAGCCGCCGATCGTTGATTGCCGTGGTCGACCTGGCCGCCGCCATCCCGAGCATCATCTACGGCCTGTGGGCGGTGTTCGAGCTGCAGGACAACGTGGTGGGGTTCAGCACCTGGCTGTCGCGGCACATGTCGTTCATCCCCTTCTTCAAGGTGACCAGCCCACCCCTCAACGCATCGATCTTCCTGGCCGGGTTGGTGGTCGGGCTGATGATCGTCCCGATCGTGGCATCGATCAGCCGCGAGGTGTTCTCGCTGGCCCCGGCGGGCGAGCGTGAGGCCGCCCTGGCCCTTGGGGCCAGTCGTTGGCAGATGATCCGTACGGTGGTCCTGCCCTTCGGCCGAGGCGGGATGATCGGTGCGGTCATGCTCGGGCTGGGCCGGGCCCTCGAGGAGACCATCGCGGTGTCCATCATCCTGGGCGGCACGTTCACCCTGGGCTGGAACATCCTCCAGCACGGTGGCTCGACCATCGCCCAGCTCATCGCCGATCACGTCGGCGACGGCGGCACCTTGGGACTGCAGGACCTGCTCTTCTGCGGGTTCGTGCTCTTCGTGATGACCCTGGTGATCAACCTGGCCGCATCGGCCATCGTGAACCGGTCACGAAGCGGTGCCGGTGTCGACCTGTGAGCACGCGCGCCGATCTGCCCTCGGCCCCCACCGGTGTCCTCATCCCGAATACCTCGGCATCGACCGGCACGGCGACGACCGGACCGACCACCACCGACTCCGGTGGGCGCCGGCCCCCACCGCCGAAGCCACGGCGCTTGCCGACGCCGATCCGGCCGAGCGACTTCGGACGAACCGACGTCCTGATCCTGGTCGCCGCCGCCCTCTCCTCCCTGGCCGTGGTGTGGGTGGTCTTCTACCAGCTCACCCTGCTGTCGGGCGCGTTGGGGTTCCTGGTCTGCTGGTACCTGGTCTTTCTCGTCCTCACCTGGTTCGCCACCGCCCAGGTGGTGGAGCGACAGGTGGCCTTCGACCGGATCGTCGCCATCCTGGTGACCAGCGCGGCAGTGCTGGCCATGGGCCTGGTGGTCTTCATCGTGGTCTGGGTGGCGGTCAAGGCGATCCCCTCGATCCACTGGGGGACGCTCTTCAGTAAGGACCAGAGCAAATTCGAGCCGGCCGCCTCCCATGCCCTCAAGACGGTGGGGATACTCCAAGCGCTGATCGGCACCTTCGAGCAGGTGGCCATCGCCGCGGTCATCGGCATTCCGTTGGCCATCGCCACCGCCATCTTCCTCAACGAGGTCGGGGGTCGGGGGGTGCGCCTGGTGCGCACTGTCGTCACCGCCATGAGCGGAACACCCTCGATCGTCGCCGGCGTCTTCATCTATTCGATGCTGATCCTCACCCACGTGCTCCCCCAATCGGGTTTCGCGGCATCATTGGCCCTGGTGGTCATGTTCCTTCCGGCGGTCACCCGGGTGGTGGAAGAAGTCCTGCGGGTGGTCCCCGGAGGACTGAGGGAGGCATCGCTGGCCCTCGGTGCCCCCCAGTGGAGAACGGTGTGGTCGGTGGTACTGCCCACGGCGCGCTCCGGGGTGGTCACGGCGGTGCTGCTCGGCACGGCCCGCATCGTGGGGGAGACGGCGCCGCTGCTGTTCACCGCGGTCGGATCCGAGTTCATCAACTCCAACCCCCTCGCCCAACGACAGGACGCCCTCCCGCTGGATATCTGGTCGAACGTCCAGCAGGCGAGTGCGGTGACCATCCAGCTCGCCTTCCAGGCCGCATTCGTGCTGATGGCGATCGTCCTGGTCCTGTTCGCCGGGGCCCGGATCTTCGGTCGGACCAAGGGCAAGAAGCGGGGGAAGAGGAGCGCGGCGGGCGAGGACGATCTCATGGCCCGCTTCTTCGTGCCGGTCCCGATCCAGAGGGAAGAGAGCGAATGACCACCAACATGACGGTGAGAGATGACACCACCGGGACCCGGGCCGCACGTCGGGGGGGGTCACCCCAACCCGGGGGAGCGGGTCAGATCGATGCGGAGGGGGTCTGCGCCTGGTTCAGTGGCCGGCTGGTGCTCGAGACGGTGACCCTGCCGATGGAGCGATCGAAAGTGACGGCGCTGATCGGCCCCTCAGGTTGTGGAAAGTCGACATTCCTGCGCATCCTCAACCGGATGCACGAAGTGATCCCCGGGGCCCAGCTGGCCGGCTCGGTCGCCCTCGACGGAGTGGACATCTACGGTCCGGGGCAGCGCGCCGTGGATACCCGGCGCCACATCGGCATGGTGTTCCAGAAGCCGAACCCGTTTCCGGCCATGACCATCGCCGACAACGTGCTGTCCGGACTCAAGTTCTCGCGTGTCTCGCCCCGTAACCGGTCCGAGCTGGTCGAGGAGATGTTGACCAAGGCCGGTCTGTGGAAAGAGGTCAAGGACCGGCTGGGCGAGCTGGGTGGTGCCCTGTCCGGTGGTCAGCAGCAGCGACTCTGCATTGCCCGATCTTTGGCGGTGCGGCCCCGGGTGCTGCTGATGGACGAGCCGTGCTCGGCGCTCGACCCGACCTCGACCCGGCGCATCGAACGGACCATCAAGGAGATCGCCCAGGAGGTCACCGTGGTCATCGTCACCCACAACATGCAACAGGCCCAACGGGTGTCCGACTACTGCGCGTTCTTTCTGGCCGAGGAGAACCGGCCGGGGCGAGTGGTGGAGTCCGGGACCACCGAGATGATGTTTGGCGACCCCTCCGACCAGAGGACGGCAGATTATGTCAATGGCCAATTCGGCTGACCGGGGCCTTCGGTTGATCCGGCGCCGGACGCTGGCGGGCTTCACCACCCTGGTACTGGTGGCGTCCGTTCTCGTCCTGCTGGTCGGGCCGATGCCGGCGGGAGCGGATCCCACCCTGGAGTCCTCCGGCTCGAGCTTCGCCGCGCTCGCCATCCAACAGTGGGTCGGCCAAGCCAGCACGCTCTACGGGCTCAACATCAATTTCCAAGTGTCTTCGTCGGTGCTCGGCCTCAACGCCTTCGGCCTCAGCCAGGACGACTTCGCCGCCTCGGACATCCCCTACAGCTCCCAGCAAGCGACCAACATTCCCACCCAACCCTATGAGTACATGCCCGATGTGGCCGGTGGCCTCTCGTTCATGTACAACCTCAACGGCAACGACGGCCAACAGATCACCAACCTGAATTTGGATGCCCACGTGGCCGACGAGATCTTCCTGGGCGAGATCGTCTACTGGGACAACTCCGACATCGCGGCCCTCAACCCGCAGTTGGCCGGCGATCTTCCCCACATCCCGATCGTCCCGGTCTACCGGACGGATGCCTCCGGCGAGAACTACCTCCTCACCGACTACATGCAGCATCAGGACACCACTAATTTCAACACCGCGGTCAGTGCCTTCGGAGGATTTCAGGAGCCCAGCGCCACCTGGCCGATCGCCGAGAGCACCATCCCCCTCCAGCCCCCCTTCACGACGACCTATCCGGGCTATGGGGGGTCGAAGAGCTTCGGTCAAGGAGAGAGCGGCTCGTCCAACGCCGCCAACTATGTCGCCTCGTCCACCAACGACGGTGCCATCACCTACGTGGAGACGGCCTACGCCAAGCAGCACAGCTTTCCGGTTGCTTCACTGATGAACGCCAGCGGGGCAGCCGTCCAGCCGACATCGGTGAATGTGGCCACGGCACTGGAGGATGCCGTGCTCAATTCCGATCTCACCCAGAATCTCACCGCCGTCTACACCAACACCCTCCCCAACGCCTACCCGCTCTCGGCCTACAGCTACCTGGTCACTCCCTGCTCGCCGAGCCTGGCCCAGTCCCTGGCCCAGGGAGCCTCGAGCTGCGCGGCCAACAATTCGGCCACGTCGCCCTTTTCGACGCAAAAGGGACAGGAGCTGGGCCAGTTCGTCAACTTCCTGGCCTGCGCCGGCCAGGATTCGATGGCCACCCTGGGCTATTCGCCTTTGCCCCCCAACCTGGTGCAGGAGGACTTCTGGGCCATCGGGCGCCTCAATGGGGGGGTGGAGCCGCCTCCGGTCTCCTCGGCGACGTGCAAGAACCCGTATGTCGACGGTCAGACGGTGCTCCCGGGCGAGCCGACCATCATCGGCATAAACCCGACGTCAAGCACAGCCCCGCCGCCCGGCAGTCCAGCCGCGTTGGCCGCGGCCAAAGCGGCGGCGGCGGCCGCGGCTGCGGCCGCGGCGGCCAAGGCGAAGGCGAAGGCGTCGGGCAGCGGATCGGGCGCGGGGGCCGGAGTGCTGTCGGGAGCGGATCGGGACTCGGCCGGCGGCGGCTTGTCGGCCGCCCAGATCGCCGCCGGCTACAAGTTGGTGGACGGCCAGATCGTCAAGCCGTCGAAGTGTGCGGGTGTCGGCAAGTTCCTGTGTGCCGATCAGCTCATGAGTGCCACCAGCAAGATCGATGGCCTCCCCCTGGCCGACCTGCTCGGCTGGATTGGGGTGGTCCTGGTGCTCTTCGTCTTATTGCCGCTCTTCGGACTCCTCGGCCTGCCCCGGATCGCCAGCGCCCGTCGACGTAGATCCGGCGGACCCGGACCCGACTCGCCCGATCCCACCGCCTCGAACCTCCAAGGAGATGGATTCTCATGAGATCCGAGACCGAGCAGCCAGGTCGGGCCATGCCGAGCGGGGCGGACCGAGGCGGGCCTGTCCGACACCGGCACCAGGCCCACCACCGTCGCTCCACCGCCCCACCGCCCCGTCGCCGGGTCCTGGTCGTGATCGGGGTGATGCTGCTGGGAGTCGCCTCGCTGACGGTGAGCGGGGTCAGCTCACTGGCGTCACTCCACGGGACGTCCACCGCCGGCGCCGATCCGTCGTGCACCAGCGGCTCCAACGGTTGCACCCAGACGATGCCGTGCACCACATCGGCGTGCCCCACCGTTGACGTCACACCGACGACCGGTCTCGAGGACGGTCAATACGTGACCGTGGCGACAACCAACTTCCCCACCGGAGGGTCGGCCCGTATCGCCCTGTGCTCCACCACGTCAGCTTCGCCGACGACTGACCCCATCTGCCTCAGCGGCACCTGGGAGTCGAACGACTACCTCCCGATCAACCTCCCGATTCACGGGACCGCCGACGGGACCAATCCGACCGAGGATGCCCTGCCGGTCTTCTACCAGCCCGGTGGTGAGGGGAATACCGCCATACCCGGCCAACCGGTCAACGGCGGTGCCGCCACCGGCTTCTTCTGTGACAATTCGTCCAATCCCTGCGCCGTCGAGGTCACGGTGGGGACCGGTACGGGCAACAACGTCCAGTATCCCCCGACCGACGTGCTCACCGGCTCGGACACCAACACCCTGGTGTTCCCGTTGACCTACGAGTCGAACGGAGCGGGATGCCCCACGTCGGATCCGATCGTCGATACGGAGAGCTCGTACAGCCTCGAACACTTCCTCCCCGCGGCGATTGATGCGACCTGTGGAAACTCGAACGGGGTGATCGCGCTCAACCTGTCGAACAACAACCAACAGGTGGAGTCCGACCTCGCCACCGGCGCGACGCAGGTCGCCTTCATCGATGCGCCCAGTGACCCGGCTTCGGAAGCACTGTTGAACAAAGGCTCGTTCGCCTATATCCCCATTGCCGTCTCGGGCACCAGCGTCGGAATGCTGGCCTCGGCCAATACGGGCAACGCCTCGTTCCAGCTGTCCGATTACGACCTCACCCCGACCATGCTGGCCGGACTCACGGCAGGAGATTATCTGAACCCACAAGGAGATCCCACCCCGTTCCAGCCCTACAAGATCTTGTATGCCGACAACTTGATCCCGGCATTGAAGAACGCCACCCCTTCAGTGCCTTGTGCGAATTTGATTGCTTGTCCGGCTTCTTCACAGGAGCAGGAGGTGGCGAATGAAGCCCAGTTCGACGCATTCGACCTGCTCAACCCGGTAAGTAGTGGCACGCTTGGACCCGCCAATCTCTATACCGCCAACTCGAGCGTGTCTTCGGGCGCCAGCTATCAGGCCACCGACTGGATGTGCAACGCACCCAATACCCCGTATTCGGTAGGGGTCAATGAGATCGCTCCCACCGGGGGAAGCAATCCGGTCGCGGTCAAGGTGACGGACACCAATCTCGCCCCGAAAACCTTGACCGCCGTATCCCAGAGCGGCCCACCCGCGGTGTTCTCGTCCTGCACGCCCAGCTCGACGATTCCGACGGTGGCGACCATTCGTAACGCCAATCCGTCAGAGAACCCGTCGTTGGAGGGCAAGCAGATCAGGTCGGTGGCCTTCGGGGCCGGGCAATCGGCCCCGCAGGACTGCGGTGCCGATTGCAACGCGGCGTTCGGCATCATGGACTCGTCCGAGGCCGGGTTCTACGGACTGACCACCGCCAACCTCGAGAATGCCAACGGAGACTTCGTGTCGCCCACGTCCACGAGCCTCGAGGCGGCCGAGAGCAATCTCAGCCCCTGCCCGGCCCTCGACAAGCTCACCTGCCCCCCCGGGTCCTACCAGGTGGACTACTCGACCCCGGCTCCGGGTGCGTACCCACTGCCCGATGTGACCTATGCCGTGGTTCCCACCACGGCCCAGCCGTCCGACACGGCGGCGGCCGAGACCGCACTGTTGACCAATCTGGTCAACTACTCCCATTCGAGCACCACGCTTCCCGTGGGCTACGCCCCCCTGTCCGACAGCCTGTACACGGCGGCGATGGCCGACATCAGCACGGACGTGGTGGCGGCACCACCCACTCCTACCACCACGACGACCACCACCACGCCGGCTACCACCGCCACGACCACCCCGGCTTCGACGACGGTCGCCGGCCCCTCGGGTGACTCGTCGACCGGTGCGTCGACCGGTGCGTCCACCGACGATGACGGCTCGTTGTTCGCCGACGGGGACGACGGTGGCTCCGGCTCGGCCACCCTTCCCCTGTCGTCCACTTCGCCTTCGTCCAGCGGCACGGGGAACCCGGCCAGCCCGTCAGGCCAGGGCGGAGGGGCCGGAAGCCCGTCGACCGTCCCCACCGGGTTCATGCTGGTCAGCGTGGACAGTGCGTCCCGATACCTGTTGCCCGTCCTCGTCCTCCTCGGCCTGGCCTGTCTGTTGGGCGGCCCGATGTTGCTGTTGGCCCCGAGGTTCAGGCGAAAGCGCCGGAGCGCGGAGGGTCAGGGATGACCAATCTGCAGTCATCGGTGGTCACCCGTGCTCCCGCCGAAGAGGAGAACGAGCTGGCCCGGCGGTATCCCGGTCAGTCGGGCCTGGCCGATCCCACACCGGCTCCAACCGATGGTCCCGACCAGGGCCGGGCTCACGCCCACTCCATCGTGCCCACCGACGAGCGACCGGCCCGGACCTTCCGGGTGCCCGATGTTCCCCTCCGGCAGCTGGCCGGCCTGGCGCTGGTCGGCATCGGTGTCCTCATCGTCCTCTTTCTGGTCTACCTGTTCGCCTTCACACCGCTCAGTGCCAGCCGCAACCAGCAACGACTGGCCCAGTCGGTGACCGGTAAGCCGCTGTTCCGCTACAGCCTGGTGGCCGGACACGACCCCGCCGGAAGGATCGGCGGTGGGTGTCTTGGAGATCCCGGCCCTTCACCTGGATCAGGTCGTCATCCAGGGCACCAGTGCGGCGGACCTGATGAATGGACCCGGGCTGATGCTGGGCTCGGCCCTGCCCGGGACGCCCGGGCAACGCGGTCATCGCCGGGCGTCGGGTCACGTTCGGCGCACCCTTCGGTTCGCTCGGGCAATTGCGGCCCGGTGACCGGATCCGCACGGTCGATGGTGCGGGCACCTTCATCTACAGGGTGTCCAAGGTCGAGACGGTGACCGCCGGTCAGCGGGACGTGATCACCCCCACCGCCAGCAACCGGCTGACCCTGGTCACCTCCGACTCGACCTTCCTGCCCAACGGTCGACTGGTGGCGCTGGCCAAGCTGGTGGGGCATCCGGTGGCGGCCGGGTCCGTGGCGACACCGCCGTCCCCAGCTACGAACTGGGTCTGAGCGGGGACCCGGTGGCCGGCGGCCTGGCCGTCATGTGGTCGCTGCTGACCATTGCCCTGCTGGTCGGCGCCGGTCTGGCGGTCTGGCGCTGGCGTCGGCCCTGGCTCATCTACCTGTTCACCGCGCCCATCGTGGTGGCCTGTGGGCTCTTCGCCTGCGAGAGCGTGGCCCGGGCCCTCCCGGCCACGCTCTGACCGCGCTGACTGCTCCTGACCACCAAGCGTGCTGTGAGGCGTCTCGCCCCGCGCGAATGCGTCCGGGGGCGTCACACAGATTTCATTGCGACTGCACGCTCCGTGACGTGACGATTACCTGAGTTTCTTACGGTAGCGGGGAGGCACCAGTCGGGGACAGATATCGGCGGGCCTTCGATCCCATACCCATACAGAGGAGACATATACATGTTCCACAAGCTGTTTACCCGCCGGAGGGGCGTGGCCATTGTCACCGTCGCCCTCGGCATATCGGGGATGTCGCTGGCCGTGGCCGGAACCGCCGGAGCGGCGACCTTCCTGAACCCGTCGTCGGTCATCGCCGGAAGCGGGTCCAACACCGCCTACGACCTGATGACCCAGCTGGGCACCCTGTTCAACTCGTCGCCGGGTTGTGACCTCACGGCTAGCTCCGCCAAGCAGCGGGACCCTCCAGTGCGCGAGCGGTACCTATACGGTCGGTGGCGACGGAGAGAACGGCCAGAGCGCCGCCGCGGAGAACCCCTACAACGACGTGACCTTCCAGTACCCGGCCGTCGGATCGGGCAACGGAGTGAAGCAGCTCTACACCGTCGGGTGATGTCGCCATCAACTACGCCCGTTCGTCGGCCACACCGGCCAACAGCCACGGCGACGTCGGCTCAGAACTACATCGAGTACGCCATCGACGGTGTGTCGTGGGTCCACTTCAACGAGGTGAGCGGAGTCAAGACGGATACGTCCAGCAAGATCATCAACTTGACGACCGCCGAGCTCGAGGCCATCTACAACGGCACCGAGAACTGCACGGTCAAGAGCGTGCACTACACGCAGAACTGGATCTGCGTTGGCGCCAAGAGCCCGGCTCCGATCGACTGCTACGTCGCTCAGACCGGGTCGGGCACCGAGAAGACCTGGGCTGCCGACATCGTCGGCGGTGTCGACGCCGCTCCTTGCCTCAACGATGAGTCGGTGGGCACCGCCGCTTCTCACTCCGGCCTGTTCGAGAACGAGGTCTCGGCCATGTTCACCCCGGTGGGACCTGGAACAACGGTGACGAAGCGGATGCCATCTACTACTTCTCCACCGGGAAGTACGCGCTGGAGAACGTGAAGCATGCCTTGCCGGGCACGCCGGCCAAGACGTTCGTGGGCCTCGGCGAGATCAACGGGATCACCGCTGACCAGGCCACCGTCCAGGGCACGACCGGCGACGGCGTCCCCGGCGACTTCCCGGTCATCCGGTACCTGTCGAACGTGTACAACAACACCTCGACCGGCACCAACGGGATCGCCACCCAGCCGACCCTCAACCTGGTCGGTGAGTACGGGTTCCTGTGCAAGCCCAGCACCAACACGGACATCGATCCTCTTACCGGCGTCAGCTACCGGTCCGAGATCGAGGCCGATCATCACCGCACAGGGCTTCTTCCCCATCGACACCACATCGGCACCACCTTCCACGAGGGAACGCTGGCCACACCGGGTGACATCACCGATCCCCTCTACCAGGGGATCGATCCCACGCTACACAACATCCAACCCACAGGGCTACTGCCTGTCGGTCAACGGCTGAGGTTCACCATCACGTAGTCAGCAGTACCAGTGCGGAGCACCCTCGAGGTGCCTTCGAGAGGGGGTCCAGCTCAGCTGGGCCCCCTCTTCCGTATGTCATGCCTGTTTCGGTGGCCGTACCATCGAGCAACGTCACGGCCAGGGCCCTTGTCCGGATGGGGTTAATTGCCTCCGCAAGGGAGTGGGGGACCGCCGCACTCCGGGCTGGATAGGGTGAACGGGCCCAGACTGGTACGCCGCGAATGCTGCGCCCGTGACGACCGATTCCCGATTTCCGGCCCGATCAATTGACCGCTCGGTCATGGGGGCATACCATGACCGCAGTGCAGCAGTACGTCGTCCGGAAAGCGGACGATGCGGTGGAAGGCCGGCGGACCACTGGGGGGAATTCACCAATGAGCTGGCACGGGGAGCGGACCAATGCCAGACCACGTCGCAATGGTGGGGGTGTCGTGCGCAAGCCGGCTGTACGAAATACCTGTTCACGGTCCCCGGTTCGTGTACCGTTTGTCGCGGACGCAGTAATTCGAACTCACTCGCCAGTGCTCCTCACCCGAGGAGCGTTCAGATCGAAGTTGCGGAACACCGAACCCGAGCCGCAACTCATCATCCACCGGGTCCCCCGACGTCGGCTGCCCCCCTGCCCCTCGTGGTAGTCGGCGCCGGGGACCCGGCGGGCTCTCCCCTCCGGTACCGCAGCCGACCCAGTGCACCCGGGCTCAACCGGTGTGGGCTCAGCGGGTGGTCGGGAGCCACGACGGCCGCAAGGCCTCGTAGGCCTCGATGTCGTCCTCGTAGCGCAGGGTGAGCCCGATGTCGTCCCATCCGTTCAGCAGGCGGGCCCGGGTGAACTCGTCCAGGGGGAAGGTCGTCTCGATGCCGGCGGACAGCGCCTCGAGCGTGCTGCGGTCGATGTCGATGGTGATCTCCATGGTCGGCTCGGCCATCACCGCGTCGAGCAGCAGCCGCCCGGTCAGCGCGTCCACCTGTACGGGCACCAGCCCGGCCTTGGTGCAGTTGTTGCGGAAGATGTCGCCGAACCGGGGCGAGACGACGGCTTCGAACCCGTAGTCCTGCAGGGCCCACACCGCGTGCTCCCGCGAGGAGCCGGTGCCGAAGTTGGGCCCGGCGACCAGGATGTTGGCTCCGGCGAACTCCTCCTGGTTGAGCACGAAGTCGCGGTCGTCGCGCCACTCGGCGAACAGGCCGGCGCCGAACCCGGTGCGCTCGACCCGCTTCAGCCAGTCGGAGGGGATGATCTGGTCGGTGTCGACGTCGGAGCGGTCGAGCGGCACCCCCCGCCCGCTCACCAGCTGCATGGCCCGCATCACGACGAGGTCCCCGGGAACGGCGAAGTGGCCGGCCACCGCGGTGGCCGCGGCCACCGCCGGGGACACCAGGTGGGTGCGACCGCCCCGCCCCTGGCGTCCTTCGAAGTTGCGGTTGGAGGTCGACGCCGACCGCTCGCCGGGGGCCAGCTTGTCGGGGTTCATGGCCAGGCACATCGAACAGCCCGGCTCCCGCCAGTCGAAGCCGGCCGCGGTGAACACGGCGTCGAGGCCCTCGGACTCGGCCTGGGCCTTGACCCGGTGCGACCCGGGGACGACCATGGCCCGCAGGCCCGGCTGGACCCGTCGGTCCCGCAGCACGTCGGCCGCGGCCCGCAGGTCCTCGATCCGCCCGTTGGTGCACGAGCCGATGAACACGGTGTCGACGGCGATGTCGCGCATGGCCGTGCCCGCGACGAGGCCCATGTAGTCGAGGGCGCGGTCGGCCGCCTCCCGCTCGGCGGGATCGGCGAACGACCCGGGGTCGGGGACGGTGCCGTCGATGCGGGTCACCTGGGCCGGGTTGGTCCCCCAGGTGACGTACGGGGCCAGGGTGGAGGCATCGATGACGACCTCCCGGTCGAAGGAGGCGCCCTCGTCGGTCGGGAGGGCCCGCCACTCGGCCAGGGCCTCGTCCCACGCCGCCCCCTTCGGCGCGTGGTCGCGCCCCTCGAGGTAGGCGAAGGTGGTGTCGTCGGGCGCGATCATGCCGGCCCGGGCGCCCGCTTCGATCGACATGTTGCACACGGTCATCCGGCCCTCCATGGACAGGCCCCGGATGGCCGAGCCCCGGTACTCGATGATGTGGCCGGCGCCGCCCCCGGTGCCGATCTGCCCGATGATGGCCAGCACCAGGTCCTTGGCGGTGACGCCGTCGGGAAGCTCGCCGTCGACGGTCACCGCCATGGTGGCCGGCTCGCCGCTGGGGCAGGGTCTGGGTGGCCAGCACGTGCTCGACCTCGCTGGTGCCGATGCCGAAGGCCAGCGCCCCGAAGGCCCCGTGGGTCGAGGTGTGGCTGTCGCCGCAGACGATGGTCATGCCCGGCTGGGTCAGCCCCTGCTCGGGCCCGATGATGTGGACGATGCCCTGGTCGGCGTGGCCCATCGGGTAGCAGGTGATGCCGAACTCGGCGCAGTTGGAGGCCAGCACGGCGAGCTGCTTGGCCGAGATCGGGTCGGCCACCGGCTTGTCGATGTCGGCGGTCGGGACGTTGTGGTCGGCGGTGGCGATGGTCAGATCGGGGCGGTGCACGCTCCGGCCGGCCAGGCGGAGCCCGTCGAAGGCCTGGGGCGAGGTGACCTCGTGGATCAGGTGCAGGTCGATGAAGATGACGTCGGGCTCGTCGGCCTCACCGTGGTGCACGACATGGCGGTCCCAGACCTTCTGGGACAGGGTGCGAGGGGTGTCGGTCATCTGCGTTCAGTTCCCTACCTTGACGATCTCGACGTTGAGGGTACCTCCGGGGGCGGCGTACTCCACCGCGTCACCGGCCCGGTGCCCGAGGAGCGCCTGGCCCAGCGGGGACCCGGGGGAGACCACGGTGAGGTCCCCGGGGTGCTCCTCGATGGAGCCCACGAAGAAGTCGGTGGTCTCGTCCTCGTCGTCGCCCTCGTAGCGGAGGGTGACCACGGAGCCCGGGGCCACGGTGCCGTCTCCCGATCCTTCGGACTCCACGATGGTGGCCGTCTTCAACAGCCGCTGGAGGAGGCGGATCCTCGACTCCATCTTCCCCTGGGCGTCCTTGGCCGCGTGGTAGTCGCCGTTCTCGGACAGGTCGCCCAGGGCCCGGGCCGTCTCGATGGACGCGGCGATCTCCACCCGACCCCGGGTGGTGAGGTCCTCGAGCTCGGACTGCAGCCGGTCATAGGTGTCTCGGGTCAGCTGGGCGGCGTCGGTGTCACTCACGGCTCACCAGGCTAACGGGTGGAGGTCCCTGGCCCGGACGGGCGCACGACCTACCGTCCGTCGTCGGCCGGCCGGGGCCCGGGCCCGGGATCGGGACCGACGCCTCGGCCGGCTCCGGGACCCGCCCCAGGTGCCCCGACGACGGTGCCCGTGGAATGATCGATGTCAGCGCATCGAACAGAGCAGCGAATCGGACGCCCGCAGCGGGGTGGACAGAGAGGTCGGAGGGAATGGCTGACATCCAAGGTACGTGGGAGCCGGGGTTCGAGGGGGTGGCATCGACGCTGGCGGCCAGCCTCGACGCCGGGACCGACGTGGGGGCGTCGGTGGCGGTCTTCCTCCGGGGCCAGCCGGTGGTGGACATCTGGGGCGGGTTCGTCGACGAGGCCCGGTCGGCGCCCTGGCAGGCCGACACGCTGACCAACGTGTGGTCGACCACCAAGACGATGACCTTCCTCTGCGCACTGATGCTCGCCGACCGCGGCGAGCTCGACTTCTATGCCCCGGTGTCCCGCTACTGGCCCGAGTTCGCCGCCGCCGGAAAGGAACGGGTGCAGGTACGCCACCTCATGAGCCACACCGCCGGTCTGCCCGGATGGACCGAGCACCTCGAGTCCGAGGGACTGGCCGACTGGGACCGGTGCACGTCGATGCTGGCCGCCCAGGAGCCGTGGTGGGAGCCGGGGACCGCCTCGGGCTATCACGCGGTGACCCAGGGCTTCCTGATCGGTGAGGTGGTCCGCCGGATCACCGGCACCACCATCGGGCGCTGGTTCGCCGAGGAGGTGGCCGGGCCCCTGGGCGCCGACTTCTACATCGGCCTGCCCGAGTCGGAGGACCCGAGGGTCTCGTTGGTCATCCCCCCGCCCCCGGTCGACTTCGGGGCGCTGCAACCGTCGGACATCGCGGTGCGGACCCTCACCAACCCGCCCCTCGACGGAGCCATGCCCCACAACGGATGGTGGCGCCGGGCGGAGATCCCCGCCGCCAACGGGCACGGCAACGCCCGCTCGGTGGCCGCTGATCCAGTCGATCATCGCCGGGGAGGGCGAGGCCCGGGGGGTGCGGCTGTTGTCGGCCAAGGGGTGTGCGGCCATCTTCGACGAGCAGTCCAACGGGACCGACCTGGTGCTCGGGATGCCCTACCGGTTCGGCATGGGCTACGGCCTGAGCTCCGAGATGATGCCCATCGGGCCCCGGGCCTGTTTCTGGGGTGGGTACGGGGGATCGCTCATCGTCATGGACCAGGACACCCAACTCACCATCTGCTACGTCATGAACCGGATGGAGAGCGGGCTGCAGGGCGACCTGCGGGGCGCCAACATCGTGCTGGCCGCGGTCATGGGCCTGGCCGACGCCTGACTGTCCCGGGCCCCGGACCGCGACGGTGGATGAGGGGATGATCGGGTGAGCGAACCGCCCGCCGCCGGCGGGGAGGCGCGGTCGCGCTCGTTCGAGGCCCGGTTCGAGGAGGAGCAGCGCCAGCCCTTCCCGTGGAAGGCGATCGTCAAGCGCTCGATCGTGATCGCCATCTCCGGGGTGGCGCTCTACCTGGTGCTTCCCCGAGCTGGTCGCCGTGTTCCACTCGTGGCCCAAGCTGGTGAACCTCAACCTGTTGTGGTTCATCCCCTCGCTGCTGGCCGAGGGGGCCCACTTCGCCTGCACGTTCTCCCTCCAGCGCATCGCCCTGCGCACCAAGCAGTGGTTCTCGGTGATCACCGCCCAACTGGCCGGCAACGCCATCTCGCTCATCGTGCCCGGTGGGGCCGCCGCCGGAGCCGCCGTGCAGTTCCGGATGCTGGCGGTGAGCGGCATGGACGCCGCCGATTCGGTCGGCGGCCTCACCGCCTTCTCGTTCCTCGGCATCGGCGGCCTCCTGGCCCTCCCGGTGTTCGTGCTCCCCGCCGTCCTGTTCGGCGCCCCGGTCAGCTCGGGGCTGGTGGACGCGGCCGTCATCGGTGCGGTCGGCTTCGTCTTCTTCGTCGGGTTCAGCGTCATGGTGATGGTCAGCGAGAGACCGCTGTGCTGGGCCGGGCAGGCCGTCCAGGCGGTCCGCAACCGCCTGTTTCGCAAGCGCCCGCCGATGACCGGTCTCCCCGACCGGCTCCTCGAGCAGCGCAACCTCATCCGCACCGTGCTCGGCCAGCAGTGGTGGCAGGCCACGCTGCTCTCCGCCGGCCGCCTGCTGTTCGACTACCTGTGCCTGCTCTTCGCTGTGCGAGCCGTGGGCGCCCACCCCCGGGACTCACTGGTGCTGCTGGCCTACGCGGTGGCCGGGGTCATCGGCCTGGTCCCCATCACGCCCGGCGGCCTCGGCATCGTCGAGGCCAGTCTCAGCGGGCTGTTGGTCCTGGCCGGCCTCACCGGGGTCGAGGCGGTCCTGGCCACCCTGGCCTACCGGTTGGCTTCCTACTGGATCCCGTTGTTGAGCGGACCGTTCGCCTACGGGGCCTTCAAGCTGCGCTACCGCCATCCGCAGGCCCCGCCCCCGGTGGCCGCCGGGACGTCCCCGGGCTGACCCGGAGGGTCGATCGGCTCAACCCGGGTCGAGCGGCTCAGCGCAGGTCGACCTCGCCGTCGGGCCGGAGGGTGCCGAGGCGCCCGCATCCCTCCTCGGTGACCAGCAGCGTGAGGTGGTCGGGGTCGGTGGCCTTGGCCCAGGCCCGCCGCCCCTCGGGCGTGCGACAGGCCACCACGGCCCGCTCGGGGCTCCCGTTGCGGTCGAAGGAGACCGAGTAGGTCTCCACGGTGACCTCCCCGCGGGCATCGGCATCCGGCGACACCTGGGGGAGCGCGGCCACCGCCGGCTGGGGCCCGGCCCAGGCGAAGCCGGCGGCCGCCTCGAGGTCGGTGCCCCCGGGGAGGTCCGGTGCCGGGGGCGGGCGATCGGCGGGGCCGGGCTCGGTCCCGTAGATCCCCACGCTGTGCCGGGTCATGTACCAGCCCACCCCGGTCACCAGGCCGAGCGAGCCCGGGTCGGACCGCAGGGCGTGGACCATCGAGGCCACGGCGTGGGTGCCGTAGTTGTTGCCCGGCCCGCCGGCGAAGGTGAGGCCGCCGGTCACGGTCAGCGGCCGGCCCGGCTCGGCGTCGGGCAGGCCGAGCTCCCGGGCGGCGATCTCCACCGCCGACGGGAAGCACGAGTACAGGTCGACATGGGCGACGTCGTCGATGGTGGCACCGGCCAGGGCCAGGGCGGACGCTCCCGACAGGCGGACGGCGGGCGAGGAGTGGAAGTCGAGGCGGTGGGAGAGGAACCAGTGGTCGTCGGCGTCGGCCCCGGCGAGGGGAAACACCCACCGGTCCTCGGGGACCCCGGCCGAACGGGCGGCTCCGGCCGAGCAGAGGATGAGCGCCGCCCCCTGGTCGACCTGCATGTTGGCGGTGAGCAGCTTGGTGTACGGGTAGTCGATCATCCGGTTGTCGGCCGACGGGGTGATGATCTCCTCGGCCGTGCGCGACCTCGCGGCGCCAGGCGTGGGGATTGGCCGAGGCCACCTCGGAGAAGCGGGCCCAGAGGCCGCCGATGCGCCGGCGGTGCTCGTCCAGGGTGCGTCCGGCCTCGGCCCGCAGTGCGTTCTCGAACAGCGGGTACACGTGGATGGGCAGGTCGAGCCCACGCTCCTCCTCGGCGTCGGTGGTGCCCCGGCGGGGCGTGCCGAACACGGTCGGACGGGGGGTGTCGGCCGGCTGCACCGTCCAGGGCAGCAGGGGCCGGTCGGGATGACGCTGCACCGCGGTCTGGGTGTAGACGCAGTCGGCGCCGACCACCACGGCCACGTCCAGGTCGCCGCGGCCGATGGCCAGCGCGGTGGCATTGACCATGCTCTGCGGGTTGTTGCCGCCCGCGGTGGTCACGACGAGCTCGGCCGGCTCGATGCCCAACTCCCCGGCCACCGCGCAGGCCGGGGTTCAGGTACTGCCAGCTCAGCGGATTGGCCACCCGGAGCGACTGGGCCGCCGCCACCAGCGCCTGCCCGGACCGGGCCGTGCCGCCGGGCCGGGCCCCGTCGCAGTCCTCGATGGCGGCCCGAACCGCCTCCACCATCAAGTCGATCGGTTCGGGGCGGTCCGACAGGGGACGCTCGCCCCCGGTGTCGGGCCGGTCGGTGACCTGTCCGACCCCCACGATGACCGGGGTGGCGGGGTCGACGCTCATGAAGGCACTGAGCGTACCGTGCGCCCTCCGGGGTGATTCCCCCTCGGTACACTCGGGTCATGCAGATCGGCACCGGCTCGGATCTTCCGGGATTCGACCGGTGGGCCGCCGTGGCCGCCGGCCTGGCCCCGACCGCCGAGCGACTGCCTGTCCGACCCGAGAGAAAGGCCCGGACCCCGATCATGAGCAGCCCATTCGCCGCATCCCCGTTCGACCCGTGGCTGGCCGGCGACCCCGAGGTGCGCCAGCTGCTGCAGGCGCGAGGCCGAGCGCCAATCGACGACGCTGCAGCTCATCGCCTCGGAGAACTTCACCTCGCCCGCCGTCCTGGCCGCCTCCGGTTCGATACTCACCAACAAGTACGCCGAGGGGTACCCCGGCCGCCGCTACTACGGCGGCAACCAGGTCATCGACCAGGTCGAGGACCTGGCCCGGCGCCGGCTCAACGCGCTGTTCGGGGCCGAGCACTCGAATGTCCAGCCCCATGCCGGGGCCAACGCCAACCTGGCCGTCTACCAGGCGCTCCTCGAACCGGGGGACACCATCCTGGCCATGCGGCTCGACCACGGCGGCCACCTGACCCACGGCTCGCCGGCCAGCATCACCTCCAAGGTGTGGCGCTTCGTGTCCTACGGGGTGTCGGCGGCCTCCGACGACCCGGACAAGCCCGGCGAGATCATCGACTTCGACCAGGTGGCCGACGTGGCCCGGCGCGAACGGCCCAAGCTCATCGTGGCCGGCTCCACCGCCTACTCACGGATCATCGACCCGCTGCCGTTCCGGGAGATCGCCGACTCGGTGGGCGCCCGCTTCATGTTCGATGCCGCCCACCCGGCCGGGCTCATCGCCGGCGGGGTCCACCCCTCGCCGGTGGGCGTGGCCGACGTGGTCACCTTCACCACCCACAAGACGCTGCGCGGGCCGCGGGGCGGAGCGATCATCTGCACGGAGGAGCTGGCCAAGGCGGTGGACAGCGCCGTCTTCCCCGGCCTGCAGGGAGGCCCGCTCGAGCACGTCATCGCCGCCAAGGCGGTGGCCTTCGCCGAGGCCGCCCGACCCGAGTTCCGCGCCTACGCCACCCAGGTGGTGGCCAACGCCGCCGCCCTCGGCGCGCTCGTTGGCCGAGGAGGGCATCCGGCTGGTGTCCGGGGGCACGGAGAACCACCAGGTGCTGGTGGACCTGCGCACCTTCGACGCCGAGCTCACCGGCAAGGTGGCCCAGGAGGTCCTCGACCGGGCCGGCATCACCTGCAACCGCAACACCATCCCCGACGACCCCCGGTCGCCCTTCATCACCTCGGGCCTCCGGCTCGGCTCCGCCGCCCAGACCACCGCGGGGATGGGGACGGCGGAGATGGCGGCCGATCGGCGCGCTCATCGGCCGCGCCCTGCGGGGCCGCGACGATCAGGGCGACGCTGGACGGGGTGCGGGCCGAGGTGCGCGAGCTGTGCGCCTCCTTCCCTCCCTATCCGACCCTGGGCGGGGCGTGACCGGCGGGGAACCGGTGCCCCGGTGAGCGCCGTCCCGCTCAATTGGTATGCGGTGACCCTGGTGGTGGCCGCCGTCTCGTCCTGGGTCCTCACCTTCCCGGCCCGGCGGATCGCCGTGCAGATCGGGTACGTGGACCAGCCCGACGACCGCAAGGTCCACCAGCGGGTGACCCCGGCGGCCGGCGGGGTGGCGATGTTCGTGGCCCTGCTGGTGGCGTGGGCGGTGGCCGCATCGATCCCCGACTTCGCCCCGCTGTTCCGGGACTCCTCCGAGCCGCTCGGCCTCATCCTCGGCGCCGCGGCCATCTTCGTGGTGGGCCTCATCGACGACTTCCGGGACATGTCGGCCCCGGCCAAGGTGGCCGGCCAGGTGCTGGCCGCCACCATCCTCTACTTCCTGGGCGTGACCTGGTTCCAGTTCAAGGTGCCGCTGGCCGGCCTGGTGCAGCTGTCGCCCGAGTGGACGCCGCTGCTCACCGCGCTGTGGGTCATCGCCATCACCAACGCCGTCAACCTCATCGACGGGCTCGACGGGCTGGCCGCCGGGGTGGTGGCCATCGCCTCGGGGGCGCTGGCCGTCTACGGGCTGCACCTGCAGAGCGCGGGCTACCTCACCAGCGACAACATCGGCCCGCTCATCGCCGTGGTGACCTGCGGCATCTGCCTCGGATTCCTGCCCCACAACTTCCATCCGGCCAAGATCTTCATGGGGGACGCCGGAGCCCTGCTCCTCGGGCTGATGATGGCCGCCTCCACCATGCTCATCGGGGGACGGGTGGCCGGGTTGACCGGCGCCGGGGTGGCCGGCGTCTCTGCCCAGTCCGGTCAGACCTACTTCTTCTTCGCCCCCCTGTTCATCCCCTTCTTCATCCTGGGCGTCCCCATCGTCGACATGGCCTTCGCCTTCGTGCGCCGCACCGCCAATCGGACCGACTTCTCCGCCCCGGACAAGAACCACCTGCACCACCGGCTGCTGCGGCTGGGCCACGGCCACCGCCGGAGCGTGCTCATCCTGTGGGCCTGGACCGTCCTGCTCTCGGGGTTCATCCTCTTCCCCCTGTACATCTCGAGCGTGAACGCCATCATCCCGTTCGGGGCCCTCGCCCTCGGGGTCATCCTCTACACGCTGTTCCATCCGTCGCTCCGGAGGCAGACCGACCTCGGGCCGGAGGGTGAGCCGCCCATCGACGCCCCCGACGGCGTGGAGGCGCCCGCACCCGCCGCCACCAGCCCCCCGGCGCCGATCGGGGCGGGCCACGGGCCGGCCCCTCCGGTAGAACTGTGAACGGAGTGTTTCCCAGGTTTTGCTGGGATGGGCGCAGAAGTGCGATGATGCAGGCCGTGATGTGCAGGCCGCAGGCCCCCTTTGCGGGGTTTCATCAGGGCACCAGCCCGATCGGTCGCTCCGGCCGAGCCACTGTGTGAACTCAGGAACGACTCGTGAAGCTCCGACACTCAATCGCCGCTGACGCGGCACGGCCCGACCATGGACGAACCCACCCCTCCGCCGGACCCGCCGCCGGGCACGGATCCGCCACCGCCGTCGGATCCGCCGCCCCATCCACCGCCGGTCTCCGCCGGGGCCGTCGAACTGTTGACCCTCGGGCTGGCCGCCGGCGGTCTCCCTCGTCCTCGGAGGGGGCATCGGCTATCTCATCGACCGGTGGGCCGGCACCAGTCCGGTGTTCACCCTGCTCGGGGTGGCGTTTGGCGCCACGGCCGCCGTGCTGACCACCATCACCCGGATACGCAAGTACCTGTGACCGGTCCCGGCGGCGTTGGCCCGACCGTGGGCCGGCAGGAGTAGCACGCCCATGTTCGCCCACTTCTCGCTGCCCGACATCCCCGACGTCGCCCGCCGGACCGCGGCCATGGTGCTGGTGACCGGGGTCGCCGCCCTGGTTGCTGCCATCTCCTTCGAAAAGCCGCTCCTCGGCCTGGGCGCCTGCATCGGCCTGGGCCTCGGCACCCTCAACTTCCGGCTGATCGGGACCTCGGTGGCCAAGGTGAGCGCCAGCCAGGCCGTGAACAAGCGGCGCCCGCTGGCCGTCAACACCTTCGGACGGCTGGGCATCATCACCGTGGTCACCCTCGGCCTCATGACCTTCTCCCACGAGCTGGGCTTCGGGATCCTGGGTGGCCTGGCCGTCTTCCAGGTCATCCTGCTGGCCAACGTGGCCCGCTCCATGGCCAAGGCCGGGCCGATGACCTCCATCGATGACGTGATCAACGCCAACGTGGTCGACGACAACATCGGGCACTCCACGGCCCCCCCGGCCCTCGGGCCCACCGAAGACACCCGGGGCGGTGCCTGAGCATCATGGGAATCAGCCACCTCCTCACCACCCGGATGCTGGGGATCGACATCACCCCGGGCATCCATCCCCACGTCAAGCTGGGCCCGCTGACCATCGACATCGACATCGTGTGGGCCACCCTGGTGGCGGCGGCCATCGTCATCACCATGGGCCTGGTCCTGGCCAAAAAGGCCACCAGTGGGGTGCCGGGCAAGTTCCAGCTCCTGTGGGAGCTGGCGGTGGGCGCGGTGCAGAAGCAGGTGGACGACACCATCGGACCCCGCGGGGCCAAGGTGGTGCCCTTGGCCCTGACCCTGTTCGTCTTCATCTTCACCTGCAACCTGTTCGAGGTGCTGAGCATCGGCAGCCCCTACGACTGGCTGCCCGCCCCGACCAGCGACATCAACCTGCCCCTGGCCATGGCCCTCACCGTCATCATCCTGGTGCACGCGGCCGCCATCAAGAACCGGGGGATCGGCGGATACTTCAAGCACTACTTCACCCGGCCGTTCCCCCCCAAGCTGTTCTTCGTCAACGCTGTTCATGAACGGCGTGGAGGAGTTGGTCAAGCCGGTCACCCTGACCCTCCGTCTGTTCGGCAACCTGTTCGCCGGGGGCCTGATGCTCTCGCTGCTGGCCTCCCTGGTCATCTGGAAGCTCGGCCACGTCCCCATCGGCGGGATCCTGTCGGTGCCGTTCACCGTGGTGTGGAAGCTCTTCGACATGGCCATCGGCGCCATCCAGGCCTTCATCTTCGCCCTCTTGACCATCCTGTACTTCGACACCGCCATGGCTCCCGACGAGGAGCACGCCAAAGACGGCGACTACATCGCCGGCTGATCCGATCGCCTGACCGCGGACACTTCATCAAAATCGACCACCTCAAAAAGGAGAAGGAATAATGGCAGCAGACGCATCACTGGACAGTGCGATCAAGATCGCCGGTGCCATGGTGGGCGCCGGACTGGCCCTCGGCGGCGGCGCGGTGGGCGCATCCATCGGCGACGGACTCGCCGGTAGCCAGACCATCGCCGGCATCGCCCGCCAGCCCGAGGCCCAGGGCCGGCTGACCACGATCATGTTCCTCACCGTGGGTCTGTGCGAGGCCGCCTACTTCATCAACCTGGTCTTCGCCGCCCTGTTCGTCTTCTCCCTGGGCAAGTAGGACCCCCGTGGAGCCGGTGGGCCGACCAGTCAGCACCGCCCCGACGGGTGGGCGCGGTCACCTGAGGCTCGTCGGCCCGCACCCTGAACCAAGCGAACAAGGATGACGACCGTGCTTTTTGCCACCAGTAACTTCCTCGTCCCCAACGGGACCTTCATCGTGGTGCTCCTGGCCTTCCTCGTCGTGGTGTGGGTCATCGGCAAGAAGGTCCTGCCCGTCGCTGAACAAGATGCTGACCGAGCGTCAGGACCAGATCCGCGGCGAGCTCGAGGCGGCGGACAAGGCCAAGGCCGACGCCGAGGACGCCGACGTCGAGCGACGCGCCGCGCTCGAGCAGGCCCGGACCCAGGCTCGCGAGATCGTGGCCACCGCCACCGCCACCGCCGAGCGCACCGTGGCCGCCGCCGAGGAGCGGGGCCACGAGGCCGAGGCCCGCATCCTGGCCGAGGCCGCAAGCCGAGGTGGTCACCGCCCGGCAGGCCGCCGTCGAGGAGGTCACCGCCCGGGTCGGGGAGATCGTCCTGGCCGCCGCCGAGCGGGTGATCGGCCGCGAGATCCAGGCCACCGACCATCAGGACCTGATCGACGAGGCCATCGCCGCGGTGCGGGCCGAGTCCGACACCGGTGCCGCCGCCGGTGCGGCCGGAAGCGGCCGGTGAACCCAGCCCTCCAGGGCTACCTGGCCGCCATGGAGGAGTCGCTGGCTGCGGCCGGCGCGCTGGGCGAGGCCGCGTCCGAGATGCACTCGGTGGCCCAGCTCATCGACACCAGCAACGAGCTGGCCCTGGCCATCAACGACGGCGCGGTGGCGGTGGCCTCCCGCCGGGCCGTCCTCGACGACCTGCTCGACGGCAAGGTCCGGCCCGAGGTGCGGAGCCTGGTCCACCAGGCGGTCACCGTGGTGTCCGCCTCCGAGGTGGAGGCGGCCTTCCACTGGCTGGCCGCCCAGCTGCGGATCGCCGCCGACCACGGCCCGTCGACTCGAGGGTGAGCCCGACGACGAGGCCGATCCTCGGCCGCATGGGCTCGCGCAACCGGGTCTCGGGCTATGCCGCCGCCGTGTTCGAGGCGGTGACCGTGGCCGAGCTGGAGGAGATCGAGGACCAGCTGTTCCGGTTCGCCCGGACCGTGCGAGTCCAACCGGGCCCTCCGGAGCGCCCTCGGCGACCGCGACCTGCCGGTCCGGCTGCGCCAGGACGTCATCGCCCAGCTGCTCGGCGACCAGGTCCTGCCGGCCACCCAGCGGCTGGCCGCCTACGCCGTGCGGGGCGGGCGGGCCCGCGACATCGTGGCCACCCTGGACAACCTGGTGGAGGACGCCGCCCGGGCCCGGGGCTGGCGGGTGGCCCAGGTCCAGTCGGCCGATCAGGTGGATGACGCCCAGCGGGCCGGACCTGTCCGACGCCCTGGCCCGCCTGGCCGGCAACCCGGTCGAGCTCCAGGTCACCATCGAGCCCGAGCTGCTGGGCGGCGTCATCGTCCAGGTCGGTGACCTGCTGGTCGACGGCACCGCCCGCCACCGTTTGGACGAATTGAAGGAGCACCTCCTCGTTTCCGAGGCGGCCTACCAGCTACCACAGGGAAGGAACCCAGCCGATGGCTGAACTGACCATCAACGCCGACGAGATCACCGCCGCCCTCAAGCGGTACGTCGACGACTACACGCCCGAGGTGGGGACCGAGCAGGTGGGTCGCATCGTCGAGGTGGGCGACGGGATCGCCCGGGTCACCGGCCTGCCCGGTGCGGCGGTCAACGAGATCCTCGAGTTCGCAGGACGGCACCGAGGGCCTGGCCCTCAACCTCGACGAGGAGACCATCGGGGCGGTCATCCTGGGCGACGACACCGGGCTCGAGGAGGAGCAGCTGGTCAAGGCCACCGGTCGGATCCTCTCGGTGCGGGTGGGCGACGCCCTGCTCGGCCGGGTGGTCAACGCGCTGGGCGAGCCGATCGACGGCAAGGGCCCCATCGCCACCGACCGAGACCCGGCGTCTCGAGGTGCAGGCCCCGGGCATCGTCCGCCGCCAGCCGGTGAGCGAGCCCCTGCAGACCGGCATCAAGGCCATCGACGCCATGACCCCGATCGGCCGCGGCCAGCGCGAGCTGATCATCGGCGACCGCAAGACGGGCAAGACCACCGTGGCCGTCGACACCATCCTCAACCAGAAGGGCCTGGGGGTGAAGTGCATCTACGTGGCCATCGGCCAGAAGGAGTCCTCGGTGGCCCAGACGGTGGCCACCCTCGAGCGCTACGGCGCCCTCGAGTACACGGTGGTGGTGCTGGCCGGCGCCTCGGATCCGGCCCCGTTCAAGTACCTCGCCCCCTACGCCGGGTGCGCCATGGGCCAGCACTGGATGGACAACGGCGAGCACGCCCTCATCGTCTACGACGACCTGTCCAAGCAGGCCGAGGCCTACCGCCAGATGTCGCTGCTGCTGCGCCGGCCCCCGGGTCGCGAGGCCTACCCGGGCGACGTCTTCTACCTCCACAGCCGGCTGCTCGAGCGGGCGGCCAAGCTGTCCGACGCCGAGGGCGGCGGCTCGCTCACCGCCCTGCCCATCATCGAGACCAAGGCCGGCGACGTCTCGGCCTACATCCCGACCAACGTGATCTCGATCACCGACGGCCAGGTGTTCCTCGAGTCCGAGCTGTTCTACGCCGGCGTGCGCCCCGCCATCAACGTGGGCATCTCGGTGAGCCGGGTGGGCAGCGCGGCCCAGATCAAGGCCATGAAGTCGGTGTCGGGCACCCTGAAGCTCGACCTGGCCCAGTTCCGCGAGCTCGAGGCCTTCGCCACCTTCGGCTCGGAGCTGGACAAGGTGTCCCAGGCCCAGCTCGACCGGGGCTACCGGCTGACCGAGCTGCTGAAGCAGGGCCTCAACGCCCCGGTGCCGGTGGAGGAGCAGGTGCTGGTCATCTTCGCCGGCTCCGAGGGCTACGTGGACGACGTCCCGGTCTCCGAGGTCCAGCGCTACGAGTCCGAGGTGCGGGCCTACTTCCGGGCCAACCACGCCGACCTGCTGGACGGCATCCGCGACACCGGGCAAGCTGCCCGAGGGCGACGCCCTGGCCACCGCCCTCACCAAGTTCACCGAGTCGTTCGACACCGGCAAGGGCGACTGATCCATGGCCGGTGGGCAGGAGCGCATCCTCCGTCGACGGATCAAGAGCATCCAGTCGACCAAGAAGATCACCAAGGCGATGGAGCTCATCGCCGCCTCCCAGATCGTGCGCGCCCAGGGTCGGATCGCCGCGGCCCGGCCCTACCAGCAGGGCATGGCCCGCATCGTGCTGGAGACGGCGCTGGGTGACCCCGACGCCGCCGGCCGGCTGCTGGGCACGCCCGAGACGGTCGAGAAGGTGGCCGTCCTGTCCATCGTGGCCGACCGCGGGCTCTGCGGCGGGTACAACACCATGGTCTTCCGGGCCACCGAGCGGCTGCTCCACGGGTACGACGACGCGGGGACCGAGTGGCGGCTGTTCACCGTGGGCAAGAAGGCCCAGAGCTACTTCCGCTACCGCGACCAACCGGTGGAGCAGTCGTTCACCGGGATGAGCGAGCGACCCACCTTCACCGACGCCCGGGCCGTGGCCGCCGCCGTGCTCACGCCCTTCGTCAACGGCGAGGTCGACCAGGTGATGATCGTGACCACCCGGTTCCTCTCGGCCGGGTCGCAGAAGGTCGAGGTGCGCCAGCTCCTCCCGCTGGTCGACCCCCGGGCCGCGGCCGAGGCCGACGAGGACGCCCCGGTCGAGGCCGAGGGACCGAAGGGCTACACCGAGTTCGAGCCCGACGCCGGCCATCCTGCTCGACGACCCTCGCCCCCCGGGCCGCCGAGACGGAGATCTTCGGCGCCCTGCTCGAGGCGTCGGCCTCCGAGGTCACCGCCCGCCAGCGGGCCATGGCCGCCGCCACCGACAACGCCGACGAGCTGATCAAGAAGTACTCGCGGATCATGAACCGGGCCCGCCAGGACACCATCACCACCGAGATCATGGAGATCGTCGGCGGCGCCGAGGCCCTCCGGGCCGGAGCCGACGACGACGAGGGCGGCCTGGTCATCGAGGCCCGGGTCTGAGCCATGCCCTCCCGTCCCCGCCTCCCGTCCTGTCGACCGACCCCGTCGTGTCACGCCAGCAACGTAAGGAACCCAAATCATCATGACCACCACCGCACCCGAGCCCACCAAGGCCGACACCCTCCCGTCCGGACGGGTGGTGGCCATCGCCGGCCCGGTCATCGACGTCGAGTTCCCACCCCACGCCCTGCCCGAGATCAACGGCGCCGTCGAGGTGGACGTGACGCTCGAGGGCAAGAAGGACCTCATCGTGGCCGAGGTGGCCCAGCAGATCGGCGACGGCCGGGTCCGCTGCATCTGCCTCAAGGCCACCGACGGCCTGACCCGGGGCGCCGAGGTGCGCAACCTGGGCCGCGGCCTGCAGGTGCCGGTGGGCGACGCCGTGCTCGGCCACGTCTTCAACGTGCTGGGCCAGCCCCTCGACACCGACTCCATCGGCGAGGCCGAGGACTACTGGGAGATCCACCGGCCGGCCCCGGCCTTCGACACCCTGGAGCCCCGGGCGGTCATGTTCGAGACCGGCATCAAGGTCATCGACCTGCTCGAGCCCTACGTGCAGGGCGGCAAGATCGGCCTGTTCGGCGGGGCCGGCGTGGGCAAGACCGTGCTCATCCAGGAGATGATCAACCGGGTGGCCACCAACCACGGCGGTGTGTCGGTCTTCGCCGGGGTGGGGGAGCGCACCCGTGAGGGCACCGACCTCTGGATCGAGATGCAGGAGTCCGGCGTCATCGAGAAGGCCGCCCTGGTCTACGGCCAGATGGACGAGCCCCCCGGGGTCCGCCTGCGGGTGGCGCTGGCCGCCCTGACCATGGCCGAGTACTTCCGCGACGTGAAGAACCAGGACGTGCTGCTGTTCGTGGACAACATCTTCCGCTTCGTCCAGGCCGGCTCCGAGGTGTCCACCCTGCTCGGCCGGATGCCGTCGGCCGTGGGCTACCAGCCCACCCTGGCCGACGAGATGGGCCAGCTGCAGGAGCGGATCACCTCGACCCGGGGCCGCTCGATCACCTCGCTGCAGGCGGTGTACGTGCCGGCCGACGACTACACCGACCCGGCGCCGTTCACCACCTTCACCCACCTCGACGCCACCACCGAGCTGTCCCGGGACATCGCCTCGCTGGGCATCTACCCGGCCGTCGACCCGCTGTCCTCGACCTCCAACATCCTGGCCCCCGAGATCGTCGGTGAGCGCCACTACGACGTGGCCCGCCGGGTCCAGGGCGTGCTCCAGCGGTACAAGGAGCTCCAGGACATCATCGCCATCCTCGGCCTCGACGAGCTGTCCGAGGAGGACCGGGTCACGGTGACCCGGGCCCGGAAGATCCAGCGGTTCCTGTCCCAGCCGTTCAACGTGGGCGAGGTGTTCACCGGGCTCAAGGGGGTGACCGTGCCGGTGGAGGAGACGGTCGAGTCGTTCGAGGCGCTGGTCAACGGGGAGCTCGACGAGGTGCCCGAGCAGGCGTTCCTCAACGTGGGGGGCGCCGAGGCGGCGCTGGCCAAGGCCCACGCCCTCGAGAACGACTGATCGGAGCCACCCGACGTCATGGCTGACAGCAACCTGTTCACCGTCAATCTGGTCACCCCGGAGCGCATCCTGCTGGAGGGTGCGGCCTCCGAGGTCATCCTGCGGAGCGGCGAGGGCGACCTCACCATCCTGGCCGGGCACACCCCGCTGGTCGGGTCGGTCGAGCCCGGCGTGATCCGGGTGGTCCGCGACGACGGTCAGGTGGAGCGGGTGGCCGCCCACGGCGGCTTCGTCCAGGTGGAGCAGCACGTGGCCCCGGAGTCCGAGGACGGGGGTTCGGGCGGGTCGTCGGGCACCCGGGTCACCCTGCTCATCGGGGTGGCCGAGCTGGCCGAGGAGATCGACGCCGCGAGGGCCCAGGCCGCCCTCGAGGCCGCCGAGGCCCGGGTGGCCGAGCTCACCGGCGTCGGGCGGCCGGGGCACCGGCGGCGACGACGAGGAGCCCGACGCCGATCTGGTCGAGGCCGAGGCGTCGCTGCGGCGGGCCCAGGTCCGGCTGGAGGCCCTCGAGGTGACCTCGGCCTCTGCCGCCTGATTCCGGGCGGCTCCACGGAGGGAGCTCCGCGGTCGCCGCGGGTCCGCGGATCCTCCGCGGCACGCTCGAGGCGGATGTGCTAGCAATACCGCTACCCAAACAGGGGTGGCGGCGCTGGGGGGCGCCCTGACGGCGAGGGGCAGTTCGATGCGATTCCGGTTTGGTGCTTGGTTGGGCTCGGCGGCGGCCGTCGTGCTGGCGGTGGGCATGTTGGCGCAGGTCTCGGCGGCCGGTGCCGCCCCGTTCCCGGCGGTCCGGTCCGGTCCGGCCCACACCCACTCGCTCCTCCGTCCCCACGAGTTCCTCGGTCCCGACAGCTACTGGATGGTCGGGGCCGACGGGCGGGTCTACACCTACGGGGACGCGGTCTTCTACGGCGACATGGGTGGCAAGCCCCTGAACAAGCCCGTCGTCGGTATGGCCCCCAGCCCCGACGACAGTGGCTACTGGCTGGTGGCCTCCGACGGCGGCATCTTCACCTTCGGCGACGCCCCCTACTACGGCTCCACCGGCGGCATCCACCTCAACCAGCCCATCGTGGGCATGGCCGCCACCCCGGACGGCGGTGGTTACTGGCTGGTGGCCTCCGACGGCGGCATCTTCAGCTTCGGCGACGCCACCTTCTACGGCTCGACCGGCAACATCCACCTCAACCAGCCCATCGTGGGCATGACCGCCACCCCGGACGGCGGGGGCTACTGGCTGGTGGCGTCCGACGGCGGCATCTTCAGCTTCGGCGACGCCACCTTCTACGGCTCGACCGGCAACATCCACCTCAACCAACCCATCGTGGGGATGAGCCGCCAACTCCGAACGGGCGGCGGCTACTGGCTGGTGGCCTCCGACGGCGGCATCTTCAGCTTCGGTGATGCCCCCTTCTACGGCTCCATGGGTGGCACCCACCTCAACCGGCCGATCGTCGGCATGGGGGCGACCAACGAGGGAACCGGCTACTGGCTCGCCGCCTCCGACGGCGGCATCTTCAACTTCGGGCAGGCCCCGTTCGCCGGGTCGGCCGGGGGCAGCGCCATCGCCGCGCCCATCGTGGGCATGGCCGTGGTCCCGGCCTTCCTGCCCTTCGCCGCGGGCATGGCCCGGACTCCCGACGGCAACGGCTACTGGGTGTTCGGCGACGACGGTGAGGTCCTCCCCTACGGCGACGCCTTCGACTACGGCAACCTCGAGGCCGACAATCTGCAGTACCCGATCGTCGGCATGGCGGCCACCCCCGACGGCGGGGGCTACTGGCTGGTCGACCTGGCCGGCGACGTGTTCCCGTTCGGTGACGCCGGCCACGATGGCTCGGTGCCGATCTCGCAGCTGAACGGCGTCGTGGTGAGCATCACCGCCGACTCCCACTGGTGGCTACTGGGTGACAACCGACACCGGTGCCATCTATCCCTTCGGCGGGGCCGGGTTCTTCGGTTCCCTCGGCAACGTCCAGCTCAACGAGCCGATCGTGGGGATGACCGCCACCCCGGACGACGATGGTTACTGGCTGGTGGCCTCCGACGGCGGCATCTTCACCTTCGGTGACGCCCCGTTCCTCGGCTCGGCGGGCGGTCAGGCCCTCGACTCGCCGATCGCCGGCATGGCTTCGACGGCCAGCGGGCAGGGCTACTGGCTGACCACCGAGGACGGCACGGTCTACGCCTTCGGCGATGCCACCGGTGGAGCGGTCCAGCCCCACGACCTCGGCGGGCTCGAGGCCACCGGCATCGTCAGCACGCCGGACGGCGGCGGCTACTGGATCGTCGACGACGCCGGCTACGTCCACCCCTCGGGCGACGCCGCCCTGTTCCCGCCCAACTCCTGAGCGGCAACCCGCCAACCGTCAGCGCCGGCCTGGATGCAGGCGGTCAGCTCCGCGGGTCAGCTGAATTCGATGGCGCTGTACTCGGCCAGCTTGTGCAGCGGGTGGCGGGCCTCGATCAGCCGCACGGTGCCCGACTTGGACCGCATGACCAGCGACTGGCTGGTGGCGCCGAACTCGTCGTAGCGGACCCCGTGGAGCAGCTCGCCGTCGGTGATCCCGGTGGCGGCGAAGAAGCAGTTGTCCCCGCGCACCAGGTCGTCGGTGGTGAGCACGGCGTCGAGGTCGTAGCCGGCGTCGACGGCCGCCTGGCGTTCGCCGTCGTCGCGGGGCCACAGGCGACCCTGGATCTCCCCGCCCATCGACTTGAGGGCGGCGGCGGCGATCACCCCTTCGGGGGTGCCGCCGATGCCGACCAGGAGGTCGACGCCGGTGTCGGGCCACGCGGTGGCGATGGCTCCGGCGACGTCCCCGTCGGTGATCAGGCGGATCCGCGCCCCGGTGCTCCTCACCGAGGCGATGAGGTCGCTGTGGCGGGGCCGGTCGAGAATGGCCACGGCGAGGTCGCGCACCGAGGTGCCCTTGGCCTTGGCCACCGCGCTGAGGTTGTCCTCGATGGAGGCGGTGATGTCGATGGCCCCGACGGCCCGGGGGCCGACGGCCAGCTTCTCCATGTAGACGCAGGGTCCGGGGTCGAACATGGTGCCCTCTTCGGACACGGCGATGACGGCCAGGGCCCCGCCCCGCCCGAGGGCGGTCGGGGTGGTCCCGTCGATGGGGTCCACGGCGATATCGGCCTTGGGCGGCGTGCCGTCGCCGATCCGCTCCCCGTTGAAGAGCATGGGGGCGTTGTCCTTCTCGCCCTCGCCGATCACCACCACCCCGTCCATCGAGATGCTGGAGAGCACGATCCGCATGGCGGTCACCGCGGCGTTGTCGGCGCCCTCCTTGTCCCCCCGGCCCATCCACCGGGAGGCGGCCAGGGCGGCGGCTTCGGTGACCCGGACGAGCTCCATGGCCAGGTTGCGGTCGGGTGCCTGCGGGGCGACGGTCACGGACCTTGACGATAGTGGCTGTCACCGGGGACGACCGACGCGGAACGGACGGCGGGGCCCGACCATCGCCCGGGCGGTGCGGGTGGCCCAGGTCATACTTGGGGCGTGGATCGGTTCGTCGTGGCACCCAACGGCCCCCTTTCGGGGACGGTCAGGGCCGGTGGCGCCAAAAACTCCGTGCTGAAGCTGATGGCGGCCTGCCTGCTGGCCGAGGGCCGCCACGTGCTGACCAACGTCCCCCGGATCACCGACGTGGACATCATGGGCGAGGTGCTCGGCGCCATGGGCGTCGAGGTGGCCCGGGGGAGCACGCCGGACGAGCTGGTGGTGACCACCCCCGCCGACCTGACGCCGAAGGCCCCCCACGAGCTGGTGGAGAAGATGCGGGCGTCGGTGGTCGTGCTCGGACCGTTGCTGGCCCGGCAGGGCTACGCCGAGGTGGCCATGCCCGGCGGCGACGACTTCGGCCCCCGGCCCATCGACATGCACCTGCAACGCCCTCACGTCGATGGGCGCGGTGTTCGATTCGGCACACGGTTACGTGCGGGGCCGGGTGGAGTCGACGGTGGCGTCGGTGCCCCGGCTCCTCGGCAACCGGGTCGTCCTCGAGTACCCGAGCCACACCGGCACCGACAACGTGCTGATGGCGGCCACCCTGGCCAAGGGCACGACCGTCATCGAGAACGCGGCCCGTGAGCCGGAGGTGAAGGACCTGGCCGAGTTCCTCAACGCCATGGGGGCCCGGATCACCGGGGCCGGCACCTCGCGCATCGAGGTCGAGGGGGTCGAGGCGCTGCACCCGGCCACCCACGCCGTCATCCCCGACCGACTGGTGGTGGCCACCTTTCTGGTCGCCGCCGGGCTGGCCGGCGGGGAGGTGGTGGTGGAGGACGGCCGACCCGACCACATGGACATGCTCATCCGCAAGCTCGGAGCCACCGGCATCCACATCACCCAGGGACCCGACGGTCTCTGCGCCCGACGGGACCTGTCCGACCGGCTGGAGGCCGTCGATGTGGCCACGCTTCCCTATCCGGGGTTCGCCACCGACTACAAGCCGCTGCTGGTGGCGCTGCTCACCGTGGCCGAGGGGGTGGGGATCGTCACCGAGAACCTCTTCTTCGGCCGGTTCCGCTACATCGAGGAGTTGCGGCGCATGGGTGCCGACATCCGCACCGAGGGCCACCACGCGGTGGTGCGGGGGGTGGAACGCCTGTCGGCGGCCCCGGTGCGGGCCTTCGACGTGCGGGCCGGGGCGGCGCTGGTCCTGGCCGGCCTGGTGGCCGACGGGGAGACCGTGGTCACCGACGCCCATCACGTCGACCGCGGCTACGAGGACTTCGGCGGCAAGTTGGCCTCGCTCGGCGCCCATGTCTCCCGGGGCTGAGGTCCGCGCCCACCCCGTATACGCTCAGGCCCCCATGCCCGTCCCACGCACCTCCGACCCCGCCGCGCTGTTCGAGGCGGCCCGCGGCGGCGACCGCGGCGCCCTGGCCCGGCTCCTGTCGCTGGTGGAGCGGGGTGGCCCGGCCTCCCGGGAGGTGGCCGGGCTGGCCTTCAAGACGCCGGGCGACGCCTACTCGGTGGGGATCACCGGCTCACCCGGGGCCGGCAAGTCGACCCTCACCGACCGGCTCATCGGGCTGGGCCGCCAACTGGGGTTCAACGGCGGGCAGGAGCTGGCCGTACTGGCCGTCGATCCCTCCTCGCCGTACTCGGGCGGCGCCATCCTCGGCGACCGGGTGCGCATGCAGGGCCACGCCGGCGACGACGGCGTCTTCATCCGGTCGATGGCCACCCGGGGCCATCTGGGCGGGCTCTGCGGTGGCCGTCCCCGATGCCATCCGGCTGTTCTCGGCGGTCGGGATGCCCACCGTGTTGGTCGAGACGGTCGGGGTCGGGCAGCAGGAGGTGGAGGTGGCGGCGGCCACCGACACCACGGTGGTGGTGGTCAACCCGGGGTGGGGGGACGCCGTGCAGGCCAACAAGGCGGGACTGCTGGAGATCGCCGACCTCTTCGTCATCAACAAGGCCGACCGGCCCGGGGCCCGGCAGACCCGGCGGGACCTCGAGGCCATGCTCGACCTGACCGACCTCTCCGACGCCGGGGAGTGGCGGCCCCCCATCGTGGACACGGTGGCCTCGACCGGCGAAGGGGTCGACGCGCTGTGGACGGCCATCGGGGAGCACCGCGACCACCAGATCCGGTCGGGGGTGCTGGCCCCCCTCCGTCAGGAGCGGCTGCGGCGCGAGTTCCGCCAGATCCTGCTGGCCCGGATGGAGCAGGAGCTCGACGCCCGGGCCGGGGCCGACGAGTTCGCCGCCGTGGTCACCGCCATGGTCGGTGGTGACCTCGACCCCTACGAGGCGGTCGACCGGTTGCTGGACGACCTGATCCGGCTGCCCCGCCCCCCGGCGGCGGACGGTCGAGGTTGACGATGCCCGTGCGGGTGCTCAGGTAGCGTGCGCAGGTGACTGCTGAGTCCACCCCGGGCACCCCGGGCCTGACCGTGCCGTTCGCCCCGCTGGGCGCGCTGGCCAAGCAGGGGACCAACCATGCCCCCCTGCCCCCCCCGGAGGAGGACCCGCTCTGGTTCCAGCGCGCCGTGTTCTACGAGGTGCTCATCCGCGGGTTCTTCGACGGCAACAACGACGGGGTGGGGGACATCCCCGGGCTCATCGCCAAGTTGGACTACCTCCAGTGGCTGGGCGTCGACTGCCTGTGGCTCCTGCCCTTCTACCCGTCCCCGCTGCGCGACGGCGGCTACGACATCAGCGACTACTACTCGGTCCACCCCGAGAGCGGCACGGTCGACGACCTGCGCCGCCTGCTCGACGAGGCCCACTCGCGGGGGATCCGGGTCATCGCCGACCTGGTCATCAACCACACCAGCGACCAGCATCCGTGGTTCATCGAGTCGCGGAGCAGCCGCGACAACCCCAAGGCCGACTGGTACGTCTGGAACGACGACGACCAGCGGTGGCCCGAGGCCCGGGTGGTGTTCATCGACGCCGAGCGGTCCAACTGGGCCTTCGACCCGGACCGCAACCAGTACTACTGGCACCGCTTCTACTCCCACCAGCCCGACCTCAACTACGAGAACCCCGAGGTGGCCGACGCCATGCTCGACGTGGTCCGCTTCTGGCTGGACCTCGGGCTCGACGGGTTCCGGCTCGACGCCGTCCCCTTCCTCTTCCAGCAGGACGGCACGGCCGGGGAGAACCTGCCCGAGACCCACGCCTTCATCCGGCGGGTGCGGGCCGAGCTGGACAAGAACTACCCGGGGCGGATCCTGCTGGCCGAGGCCAACGGGTGGCCGGCCGATGTGGCCGACTACTTCGGCGACGACGACGAGTGCCACCTGTGCTTCAACTTCCCCCTCATGCCCCGGTTGTTCATGGCCGTCCGGCGTGAGCAGAGCTATCCCATCGCGGAGATCCTGGCCCAGACCCCCGAGGCCCCCGGGAGCAGCCAGTGGGCCATCTTCCTCCGCAACCACGACGAGCTCACCCTCGAGATGGTCAGCGAGGAGGAGCGCGACTACCTGTTCTCCGAGTACGCCAAGGACCCGAGGATGAAGCGGCACATGGGGATCGGCCGGCGCCTGGCCCCGCTGCTCGACCGGGACCGGCGGCTGTCCGAGCTGCTCTTCTACCTCCTGTTCACCCTGCCCGGCAGCCCGGTCCTCTACTACGGGGACGAGATCCAGATGGGGGACAACCTGTACCTCGGGGACCGCGACTCGGTGCGCACGCCGATGCAGTGGACCCCGGACCGCAACGGGGGCTTCAGCCGGGCCGACTTCGCCCAGCTCTACCTCCCGCCGCTCATGGACCCGGTCTACGGGTTCTCCGCGGTCAACGTCGAGGCCCAGCAGCGGAACCCGAGCTCCTTCCTCCACTGGATGCGGCGGATCCTGGCCGTGCGCCGCGAGTTCCCGGTGCTCGGGACGGGTGAGCTGGAGATGATCTCCTCGGCCAACCCGTCGGTGCTGGCCTTCGTGCGCTCGTCCCTCGACCATCCCGATCGGGGCCCGGTGAACCCGGTCCTGTGCGTGCACAACCTGTCGCGGCTGGCCCAGCCGGCCGAGCTCTACGTGCAGCGCTGGTCGGGCCGCCAGCCCATCGAGCTGCTGGGCCGGGTGGCGTTCCCCTTGATCGGGACCCTTCCCTACCCGGTGACGCTGGCCCCCTACAGCTCCCAGTGCTTCGAGCTGGCCTGATCTGACCCGGGGCCGCGGCCGCCGGTCGTGCCGGGCGGGCAGTGCCGGTGTCAGCCCGTCTCGGCCATCGGGGTCTGCACGGTCAGCTCCTCGGCGGCCTGCTCGGGGTTGACGATGTTGATCAGCACCCCGGTGCCGAGCTCGAAGCCGGCCACCGTGGCCAGCTTCGGCACCACGTGCACGTGCCAGTGGTAGGGCTCGGGGGCCCGGTAGGGGGCGGAGTGGAAGACCAGGTTGTAGGCGATGTCCCCGAGCACGTCGCGGAGCCGGCCGAGCGCCACCTTCAGGGCCTTGCCCACCGCCACCAGGTCGCGGTCGGGGCTGTGGTGCAGGTGGGGGCCGTGGGCCCGCGGGATGACCAGCATCTCGTAGGGGGCGCCGCTCCAGAACGGGCAGATGACCAGCACCCGCTCGTCGGAGTAGACCACCCGGTGGGCGACGTTCTCCTCGGCGTCCACCGCCGTGCACAGCAGGCAGCGGCCGGCGAACCGGGCGAATCCGGCCTGCTCCTCGACCAGCTCGCGGGGGACGAACGACATCCCGAGCAGCTGGCCGTGGGGGTGCTCGATGGACGCCCCCGCCTCCCGTCCGGCGTTGACGATGGCCTGGCTGTAGCGCAGCCCGGGGATGGACGAGTGCTCCTCGATCCGATCCCGCACCGCCGTCATCACCGCGGTGGTCTGGTCGTCGCTGAGCATCGACCACGAGTTCTGGTGGTCGGGGGAGAGCACGAACACCTCGTGGATGCCGCCCGCGGTGGCCTGGGTGAAGACCGGTCCCCGGTTGGTCACGACGAAGGGGGCGGTGCCCTCGAAGGCGGGATAGAGATTGGGGAGCACCCGGACCAGCCACTTGCCGTCGGCCCCGCGGGTCTCGAGGGTGGGGGTGACGCTCTCCTCGTTGCCCGGGCAGAACGGGCAGGGGCGGGAGGTGTCGGCCTGGATCGACGCCACCCGGGGGGCGAAGGCCTGGGGTCGGGAGGCCCGGTCGGTGCTGACCACCACCCAGCGACCGGTGAGCGGATCGAGTCGGAGCTGGTTCATCAGGAGTGCGAGTTGCCCCTCTGGCGTAGTCTGCCGTCTTTGCCCACGGTGGTCGCCACCTTCAATCCCTCTTCAACGCTCGTCCCTGACCGGATGTGTCGCCGGCGGTGGCGTAAGCCCTGACAATAACGTACCAATTCCGGGACCGGAGGAGGTGCCAGGGCCGCCGGACACCCCGGGCCGGGCGGGTGCCAGAATCCCCCGATGACCCTGGTCGACAACGGACGGATCACCCTCGAGCACGCCCGGGACGCCGCCTACGACATCGTGCTGCTGGCCCACGTGCTGTCGGCCCTGGTCGGCCTGGGGGCGGTGGCCGTGGCCGGCGGCTACGCCCTGACCCTCCGCCGCTCGGGCGCCGGGCAGCGAGGGCGTGCGGCGCTACTACCGCCCCGGGGTCAACTGGGCCGGCCGGGTCCTCTTCCTGGTCCCGGTGTTCGGGGTCGTCCTGGTGGCCATGAGCAAGGGCGACTGGTCGTACTCCGACACGTGGATCATGATCGGGCTGGTCCTGTGGGTGCTCATCGTGCTGGCCGCCGAGATGGCGCTGTGGCCCGAGGAGCGCCAGCTGCAGGCGGCGGTGGCCGATCCGGACGCCGCCGCCGATCCGGCCTCGGTGGAGGCCCTCCGCGCCCGGTGCCTGCGGGTGGCGGTCCTGGCCGCGGCGCTGTCGGTCGGCCTGGTGGCGGCGGCGGTGGTGATGGTGGGGAAGCCGTGACCCGGCCGCGCGTCAGCGGGGGGTGAAGGTGCAGGGGAGGTGCTTGATCCCGTTGATGAAGCTCGAGTGGAGCCGGTCCGGCTCCCCGCTGGCCTCGATGTCGGGCAGGCGGGCCAGGAGCTCGCGCATCATGACGTCGACCTCGCGGCGGGCCAGGTGCGCCCCGAGGCAGAAGTGGGGACCGGCGGCCCCGAACCCCACGTGCGGGTTGGGGTCGCGGCGCACGTCGAACCGGTAGGGGTCGTCGAAGACGGCCTCGTCCCGGTTGGCCGAGTTGTAGAACAGCAGGACCTTGTCGCCGGGGTGGAGGTGCTCGCCCGAGAGCACGGTGTCCTCGGTGACCGTGCGGCGCATCCAGATGACCGGTGAGGCCCAGCGCACGATCTCGTCGACGCCGGTGGCGCCGATGCCGGCCGGGTCGGACTGCCAGAGCGCCCGCTGGTCGGGGTGCTCGGTCAGGGCCAGCAGGCCGTGGCTGATGGCGTTGCGGGTGGTCTCGTTGCCGGCGGTCAGCAGCAGGACGAAGAAGGAGGCCAGCTCGCCCGGGGTGAGGGCCTCCCCGTCGATGTTGGTGGTGATGAGGGCGGTGGTCAGGTCGTCGGCCGGGTGGTCGACCCGTTCGGCGCTCAGCTCGTTCATCAGGTCGGTGAGCTCCTGGCCGGCGGTGATGAAGGCGAGCACCGGGTCGGACCCGTCCGGGATGTACTCGGCGTCGCCGCTGCTCAGGATGATGTTGGAGCAGCGGAGCACCCGGTCGTACTCGGAGGCCGGCACGCCCATCATGTCGCAGATGATCTCGAGGGGGAACGGGGCGGCGATCTCGGTGGCGAAGTCGCAGGCGCCCAGGCCCGAGGCCCGGGCGATGACCCGGTCGGCCACCTCCTCGATGCTGTCCTCGATGCTCTTGATGCGCCGCGGGTTGAAGGCGGCCGAGACGATCCGGCGCAGACGGGCGTGGCGCGGGTTGTCGGTCGAGATCATGCCGGCGAAGTACTCGACCATCTCCGGAGGGAGGTCGGGGATGCTGACCGCCCCCTGGCCCGAGCCGTAGATCTCGGGGTGCCGGCTGATCTCCACCACGTCGGCGTGACGGGTGATGGCCCGGTAGCCGGGCCCGGGCGGGGGAGCCAGCGGTGAGGCCTCGCTCATGTCCGGTTCCTCGAAGAACGGCATCGGACGCTCGTGGCGGAGGAGGGCGAAGGCGCCTTCCCGCTCGGACCACGGCCGCTCCCAGAAGGCGAGGTCGGACAGGTCGATCTCGTCGAGGCTGAGCACGGAGTCGGGGACCATGGGCCCCACCTTACCGACGGCCCCCGGGTGGGGGAGGTGACGGTGACGGCGGGTCCGGGTCGGGCCGCTCCGGGCCGCAGGCCCGGCGCAACGCGGCCCGGGCCTCCTCGATGCGACCGGCCTCGACCAGCGGGCCCACCTCCTCGTCGAGCAGGGTCGGCCACGGCACCGACTCGGTGGGCCGGCCCGCCTCCCGGAGCGCGGTCCGGGCCTCGTCGAGCAGTTCGGCCAGGACGTCCACCCCGGCGGGGACGGCGGCGGCCAGGCGGTCCCGCACCCACCGGGCCAGGGCGGGACTGGCCCCCCCGGTGGAGACGGCCACGGTCAGCGGCCCCGCCCGGTGGACGGCGGGGAGCTGCACGGTCCCGGGCGAGGCGCCATCGGCCCCGCTGACCGGCACGCCGGCCTCGGTGGCGTCGGCGATGACCTGCCGGTCCACCTCGGGGCGCCCGGTGGCCGTGGTGACCAGGTCGTACCGGCCCGCCTCACCGGCACGGTAGGGGCGGATCTCGACGTCGAGGGTGCCCGGGCCGGGCCGGGCCTCCAGGCGGCCAGACGGCCTCCCCCGTCTCGATGGCCACCAGGGTGACCCGGGCGCCGGCCTCGAGGAGTCCCGCCGCCCGGCGGGCCGCCACCGGCCCACCTCCCACGACCAGGCACTCCCGCCCGGAGAGGATCAGCACCACCGGGTACCCGGGAGGGTGGGCGGGTGGCTCGGGGGCGGGGGACATGACGGCCCCATTGTGACGGGGTTTTGGCCGAGGGAGGGCGTCTCCTACCTCTTCGACCGGGAATGTTGCAAAACTTGATCTGATTAGTCATGTATAGTGAGGAGCGGTCGTTCGAGGCACAGGACCGAGAGAGGGCCGAGTGGGATTTCCGCTCGTGACCAGGGAATGTGACCGAGGATTGCCGAGCAGTTGGGTGGGCCGGCCCGGACAGCCTCAGGGGTCCCGGACCGGCCTCCGGAGTGGGTCGAGGAATGGAACGTCACCGGAGTTGGTTCTCTCCGTGGTGATGGTCGAGGGGTAGCAGTGCCGGCGTTACGCAGTGAAGTCGGAACCGGCAGTGAAGTCGGACAATTGGGTGGGGGATGGATGCGGAGTCGGCCGCACACGGCTCCAGGGGAGCATGGACAGAGAGGGTTGTGAGGGTGAGCATCGTGACCAGCGAGACTGATTTGTCAGAGTCGGAATTGGCCGAGCTACGCGCCGAGATGGACGAGCGGTCGACGGCCTTCGAGACGGCTCCGGCCGGGCTCGATCGCTGTCGTGGGCCGTCGAACGGTTCGGGACCAAGCTGGCCATGGCCTCGCTCGTTCCAGGAGGCCGTCCTCATCGACATCGCCGTCAAGGTCGATCCCGCCATCGAGGTCGTGTTCCTCGACACCGGCTCCCACTTCCCCGAGACCCTCGAGTACGTCGAGACCATCCGGTCGCGCTACGACCTCAACCTCACCGTGACCCAGCCGGTCGCCGGGGCCGAGCAGTGGCCCTGCGGCTCGCGCCAGTGCTGCGAGTTCCGCAAGGTCCGTCCCCTGACGCGAGGCGCTGGTCGGCAAGGAGGCCTGGGTCACCGGCCTCAAGCGGGTCGACGCCCCGACCCGGACCGACCGCCCCCATCGTGGCCTACGACGAGAGCTGGGGGATGGTGAAGATCAACCCGTTGGCCACCTGGACCGAACAGGACATCGCCGGGTACGGGGCCGACCACGGCATCCCGCGGCACCCGTTGCTGTCCCAGGGCTACCTCTCGATCGGCTGCGCCCCCACCACCCGCCCGGTGAGCATCGGGGAGAACCCCCGCGCCGGCCGCTGGTCCGACTCGGACAAGGTCGAGTGCGGGCTGCACGTCTGACATGACCGTGCTGCAGACATGACCAAGGACCGGGACGAGCTCTACGGGCTCAACATCCGGGGTACCGAGCGTCCCATGCCCTTCATCAACCCCTACCGGACCAAGGGCGAGCTCAACGAGATCGAGCAGTGGAAGCTCGAACGGCACCCGCTCGAGATCGCCGACGCCATCATCGACACCTACTCCAAGGAGGGGCCGGCCGGGATCGCCAAGGTCCCCGGCGAGGTGGAGCGGCTCAAGTGGGCCGGCATCTACCCCCAGAAGCAGGGCGGCGACGCCTTCATGATGCGGATCAAGATCCCCGGCGGGTTCCTGACCGCGCCGCAGATCCGCGAGATCGGCGTGGTGGCCGACGCCTTCGGCGAGGGTCCCGACGGCACCGAGAGCCGGGTGTTCGGCTCGCGCTACGCCGACCTGACCACCCGCCAGACCGTGCAGATCCACTGGCTGCGCATCGAGGACATCCCCCGGATCTGGCGGCGGTTGGCCGCCGTCGGCCTGACCACGGTCCAGGCCTGCGGGGACTCGGCCCGCAACGTGTTGAGCTGCCCGGTGTCCGGCGTCGACGCCCACGAGGCCTTCGACGCCCTGCCCGTGGCCCGGGCCGTGTCCGACTTCTTCACCGGCAACCGCGAGTACGCCAACCTGCCCCGCAAGTTCAAGATCTCGGTCACCGGCTGCGTGGAGGACTGCGCCCAGGCCGAGATCAACGACATCGGCCTGTGGCCGGCCCGGGCCGCCGACGGCACCCTGGGCTTCAACCTCCTGGTCGGCGGGGGTCTGTCCGACGGTGAGCGCATGGCCTCGGACATCGACGTCTTCGTCGCGCCAGGACCAGGCGGTCGAGGTCACCCGGGCCATCGCCCAGCTGTTCGGGGAGCTGGGCAACCGGGAGAACCGGGGGCTGGCCCGGATGCGCTACCTGGTCCAGGAGCTGGGCCCCGAGGGATTCCGTGCGGAGCTGGCCACCCGGGCCCGGTTCGAGCTGGTGCCGGCGGGGGAGGACCTCACCCGCCGCTACCGGGGCGACCACGTGGGGGTCCACCCCCAGAAGGAGCCCGGTCTCTTCTACGTCGGGCTGCTCGGTGCCGGTCGGACGGATGAACGGCCTCGAGCTGGTCGAGGTGGCCCGCCTGGCCGAGACCTACGGGGACGGCACGGTGCGCATCGGCACCGATCAGAACATCACCATCACCGGGGTGCCCGAGGACCGGATCGACCCGTTGCTGTCCGAGGACCTGCTGCAGAAGTACTCGCCGTATCCCGGCCCATTCAGCCGTGGGGTGGTGGCCTGCACCGGCAGCGAGTTCTGCCGCTACGCCATCGTCGAGACCAAGGAGCGCGCCGTCAAGTGGGCCCGGTTCCTCGACGAGCAATTGGCCGGCGAGCCGGTCGGCGCCACACCGGTCCCGGGCGACCGGTCCGGGCCCGCCGAGGACGCCGGCATCATCCGCATGCACTTCTCGGGGTGCTCGGCCAGCTGTGCCCAGCCCCAGATCGCCGACATCGGATTCCGGGGCGAGGTGGCCAAGGTCGGCAACCACCTGGCCGAGGCGGTCGACATCGGCATGGGTGGGTCCCTCGGGGCCGACCCCGGGTTCATCGACTGGATCGAGCACGCCCGCCCGGTCAACGACGTGCCCGACGCGCTGCTGCGGGTGGTCCGCCGCTACCAGTCGGAGCGCCGGCCGGACGAGCCGTTCTACAACTGGGCCCGGCGGGTGCCCAACGACGACCTCCGGGTCACCCTGGCCGCCGAGGGCACCGGCACCCCGGTGACCCTGACGGCGAAGCGGCCCGCCCCCAAGAAGCCGGCGGCCAAGAAGCGGGCCGCCACCAGCAAGGCGGCCGCCAAGAAGCCTTCCACCCCCAAGCAGGGGGAGGCGGTCGGATGAAGGCCTACCGGATCCGCGACGAGATGAACGGGGTCGGCCGAGCCCCCCGGCAAGACCTGGTTCTGGGAGCTGCAGGCCGGGGTCATCGACGCCGACCGCTGCATCCAGTGCGGCACCTGCGTCGCCGTCTGCCCGTCCAACTCGATCGGGGTCGACGAGGACACCGAGCTGCCCGAGCTGGTCAAGATGTGCACCGGCTGCTCGCTGTGCTGGGACTTCTGCCCGCGGGGTGGGCTCCGCTACGAGGCCCTGTGGCCACCGTCCACCCAGACGGCCGAAGAGGCCGAACGAAGGCGCCATCGTCCGCTCCGATGCCGCCGACAACTACTGGAAGATCACCGGCGGCCCCCCGGCGGACGGGCTCGGCGCCGTGCTCGACTCCTACGCGGTGCGAGCCGGGGCGCGGCCCGACGCCGCCCAGGACGGCGGGGTGGTCACCGCCCTGCTCATCGCGGCGTTGGCCGGCGGGGAGATCGACGGCGCCCTGGTGACCCGACCGAGCGACGATCCCGACGAGCCGTGGAAGGGTGTGGCCACCATCGCCACCACGGCCAAGGAGATCACCGAGGCGGCCGGCAGCTACTACAACCAGACCATGGCCCTGGCCGAGCTGGACCTGTCCAAGTACGACCTTCCGGCCAAGCCCCGGATCGCCGTGGTGGGCACGCCGTGTGAGATCCAGGGCATCCGGGCCATGCAGTCGCGGCGGTGGCCGAGCGGGGCCCACCGCATCGACGCGGTGGTGCTGACCATCGCCCTCCTGTGCACCAAGAGCTTCGACTACCAGGGGCTCATGCTGCAGCTGCTCCGCGATGACCGCGGCATCGACATCGAGCGGGTGAGCAAGGTCGACGTCATCCGGGGCCGGATGATCGTCGAGTACCGGGACGGCGAGCTGGCGGTGGACGAGCCCGTCAAGAATTTCCACGGCGCCGCGCTCAAGGGATGTGACGAGTGTGCCGACTTCTTGGGTCGGAGCGCCGACCTCTCGGTCGGGAGCGTCGGCTCGATGGACGGGTGGAGCAGTGTACTGGTACGAACCGAACGTGGACGGCGGGCCCTGGACAACGCCCGCGGCCGCCTCGACTTCCGCGAGCTCGACAACCCGGAAGCCCTGGTCAAGCTCGACACCTTCGACAAGCGGATCGCCTTCGACAGCCTCCGGCGGCCGTTCGATCCTGACGCGCCCCTGTTCATCGACTACGCCGAGCACGTCTCGGGCTACGAGGGGAGCGACCGGGCCCCGGTCGTGGCCGATCACTGAGTTGGCCCCGTTCCGGAGGCCGAGCGGACGAGCAGCATCAGTAATAAGGTGGAACCCATGACGGTGTTCGAGGTGGACGGCGGCCCCCGACTGGCGCTGCCGGACGAGCCCGAGGACCTCAAGGCGGGTCTCCGCGACGCCCTCCTGGACGGGCAGGACTGGCGGGCGGGGTTCAGCGACGACATCTGCATCGGCCTGTGGATCTGGGCGCAGTGGCAACCCGCCCTCGAGCCCGGCGGCCTCAGTCGCGAGGAGTTCGTCGACGTGGTCATCGCCGACAAGCGGGAGCTCTGGCTCTGGCTCATGGGCGAGCGCCAGTGGATGCAGTACCTGACCGGACTGGCCGGACGGGTCGTCCGTCGGCTTCCCGTCACCGCCGCACGGTGAACGGTTCCGACCGGCCCGGCCGCGAACGAAGGGAATCCGATGCCCCGCGTCGCCGTGCCCGCTGACCAGGATCCGCTGGTCTACGTCTGGACCGAGCTGGCCACGCCGCTGACCTCGGCGGCCGGCGGCTACAGCCATGCCGTCTACGAGAAGTCGTCCCTGACCCTGCGGGAGTTCGAGGCGGCCCGGGTCACCATGGCCCGCATCAACCAGTGCGCCATCTGCATCGGCTGGCGCACGGCGCGCGACGTGCCCAGCCGGGCCGCCGATCCGGACGAGGTGCCCGAGTCGTTCTACCAGTCGGTGGGGGCTGAGGCGGACCTGACCGGCTTGAGCGAGCGGGAGCGGCTGTCCGCCGAGTTCGCCGAGCGGTACGCCACCGATCACCTGGGCATGGACGACGCCTTCTGGGACCGGCTCCACGCCGTCTTCAGCGACGACGAACTGGTCGACCTGGCCCTGTGCGTGGGCTCGTGGCTGGCGCTCGGTCGGTTCAATCAGGTCTTCGACATCGACGGTGGCTGTCGGGTTCCGGCCCACGGCTGACCGTCGGGAGCGGCGCCGTGGAGAAACTGATCTACCTCCTGTGGGGTGATGGGCGCCGCCCCGGCGACGAGCTGGCCGAACAGCTGCTCGGCCAGACGGTGCCCCGGCTGTTGGCCTCGGGCGTCCGCGGGCTCTCCGTCAACGTGCACGACGCCGGGGCCGAGCCGGCCCCGTCCCCGGCGCCACCCCCGGAGGGCGAGCAGCCCCACGTGGCCCAGGTGTCGGTCTGGCTGGACAGCTACGAGCAGCGGGCCGACCTCGAGGCGGCGGTGGCCGAGCTCGGTCTCCCCTGGGCCGGCTATCTGGTGGTCGAGTCGCTGTACGACGACTACGGCACCACCCCCCACGCCGGGGCCCGGGACTGGCCGGACGGCGAGCGCTCGCCCGGGGTGCTCACCGTCGCCCTGATCCACCGGCCCGAGGGCCTCCCGTACCCGGAGTGGATCCGACGCTGGCACGGCACCCAGTCGCCGGTCTCCGGTGAGCTCCAGCCCCGTACCCGGTACGTGCGCAACGAGGTCGTCCGTCCGCTGACCGAGGGGGCGCCGTCGATCGACGGCATCGTGGAGGAGGGATGGCCGACGACCGGCCACGTGGCCGATCCCATGCTGTTCTTCAACGCCACCACGCCGGCGGAGCTGGAGGCCAACGTGGCCCGGATGATCGACAGCGTCGAGGCCTGTCTCGATCTGGGCCGCCTGCGGAGCTCGACCATGAGCGAGTACCTCATCCGATCGGTGGGCTGAGGCCCACGTCCGGGGGCGGGCGGCCATCCCCTACGCTCGTCGTCGGCCCCTCTCGCCCGCAACCAGCCGCCCACCCGGAGGAAGCACCCGTGGCACTGTCCATCGGCATCGTCGGTCTCCCCAACGTCGGGAAGTCCACCCTGTTCAACGCCCTGACCCGCAACGAGGTGCTGGCGGCCAACTACCCCTTCGCCACCATCGAGCCGAATGTCGGCGTGGTGGCCGTGCCCGACGACCGCCTCCAGCACCTGGCCGAGCTGTTCGAGAGCAAGGAGATCGTGCCGGCCCTGGTCACCTTCGTGGACATCGCCGGCATCGTGAAGGGGGCATCGGAGGGGGAGGGGCTGGGGAACAAGTTCCTGGCCGCCATCCGGGAGAGTGACGCCATCTGCCAGGTGGTGCGGGTGTTCAGCGATCCTGACGTCATCCACGTGGACGGGCGGATCGCCCCCGCCGACGATATCGAGACCATCAACACCGAGTTGATCCTGGCCGACCTCCAGACGGTCGACGGCCGACTGGTGAAGCTGGCCAAGGAGTCGCGCAAGCAGCCCGAGCTGGTGCCGGCCCTGCGGGCCGCCGAGCAGGCCCGGGACATCCTCGACGGTGGGCGGACCATCGCCGCGGCCGCGGCGGCGGGCGAGGTCGACCCGGCGCTGCTCGCCGACCTCCACCTGCTGAGCGCCAAGCCCTTCATCTACGTGTTCAACGTCGACGAGGGAGCGCTGGGCGACGAGGGGCTCCGGTCCGAGCTGGCGGCCTTGGTGGCGCCGGCCGAGTCGGTGGTGGTGTGCGCCCAGATCGAGGCCGAGGTGGCCGCGCTCGATCCCGAGCGACGCCGCCGAGCTCCTGGCCGGCTACGGCCAGGACGAGTCCGGTCTGGTCCAGTTGGTCCACGTGGGATTCCACACCCTCGGGCTGCAGACCTTCCTCACCGCCGGGCCGAAGGAGTCGAGGGCCTGGACCATCCACGATCGGCAGACACCGCGCCGCAGGCGGCCGGCACCATCCACACCGATTTCGAACGCGGCTTCATCAAGGCGGAGATCGTGGGCTACGACGACCTGATGGCGGCGGGCTCGGTGGCCGCGGTGCGGGCCGCCGGCAAGGCCCGGGTGGAGGGCAAGGAGTACGTGATGCGCGACGGCGACGTGGTCGAGTTCCGCTTCAACGTCTAGAACGGGCCGGCGCTCGGGTGGAGCGGGCCCGCACGTTCCCGTCCAACATCGGTGGCTCGGTACTGCATCGGTTCGCTACTGCATCGGGTAGCCAACCCTTATCGGGTAGCCAACCCTTCAGAGCGTCACCACCGAATCGGCGGCTCGCGTGGCCGGTGAGCCGGTCGCGAGCCGCCGATTGGTGGAGTAGCTGAGTGTTACTTGGCGGCCAGCGGCTTCAGGGCCGTGATGGCGCCGCTACTGGCGATGCACACCGCACCCGAGGCCTCGCCCGGAAGCTTGAGGCCATCGCCGGTGTCTGAGGTAATGGCGGCAGTGAACTTCTCCGCGGCGGGGTTGGAGGCCCCATTCTTGGTGTATCCGGGGCAGGCCTTGGCCGACGTGGAGGTCAGCGTCGGAGCACCGATCGTGACGCTCCCACCGGAAACCCAGTCGATGGTGCCACCGGTGGCCAGGGTGGTGGCTTCCAGCGGCTCTGAACCGCCGCCCGTGTGACCCCCGGTGCACCCGGTAACGGTGACCGTAGACGAGGCGTTGCCCGTGATCGTGCTACACACGACGTCACTCGATGTCCAGGTGGTGGTAAACGACTTCAGCGCGGTGATCGCTCCACTCGACGAGATACACACTTCGCCGCTCGCCGTGCTGGGGAGCAGCATGCCGTCACCGTGGTCCGCGGTCACCGAGGCGGTGAAGCTCTCGGCGGCAGGATTGGACGCCCCACCCTTGGTGTAGCCGGGGCACTTCTTCGCCGAGATGGACGTGAGTGTCGGGGCAGCAATCGTGGTGCTCGAACCAGAGACCCAGTCGACCGTTCCCCCGGTGGCCAAGTCGGTGGCCGTCACCGGCTCCGAACTACCCCCGGTGTCTCCTCCGGTGCAGCCACTGACCACGAGGGTCGACGAGGCGTTCCCGGTGATCGTCGTGCACACCAGCTTTCCCACCGCTCCTGCCGTTCCGCCGGCCAGCCCCAGGGTGAGCGCTGACATCGGCACCGTGAGTACGGCGAGTGTCACTAAAATTTTCGCATTTGATTCCCTCCCATTGTCCCGGGACAGTCCGGTTGGCCCACCCCTGCCATAACCGTATAGCCCTGCAGGAGAGTCTGCTTGTCTCTTTGAGGAAGCTTGGTTTCCGATAAGAGATGGCGGCCCGCCGACGGGGGAGCGGTGGTCAGTCGTCGGCTCGCTCGGCACGAGACCGTCAGCCACGAATGTCGAGGTCACCCTGGGGGACGCCACGCCGGGCACCCCTCCGACCCGGTCGATCCTGATGGGCGTGCCGGACGGTCGGAGCATGCCGGCCCCAGGGCCGTGATCGTCCAACTTCACGATCTGGGCCGGTGCGTCTCCGCCGTCGCCTCCTCCTCACCAGGGAGCCCATACCCCTGCCGGCCGGAACCCGGCCCTACATTGGGGGCCGGTGGGGATCAGAAGGGACGACGGTTGACGACTGGGTCTGGACGTTCCAAGCGAGCAGCTGAGCGGACCTCAGGGGCCCGGTGGCGTCAGGCTCGGAGGTCAGCCGACCGTCGACCTCGCGACGTTTCGTGGGTCTCGTCGGCGAAGCGGGTCGGCATCGCCCTTGTCGTCCTGGCCTCGATCACGGTCATCGGCGTTTCGGGCCCACCGAGCGTGGCCGGGGCGGCGACCAAGTGGGATCCATCGGGCCAGGCCATGCCGGTGGGCAACCTCCCCGGGTGGGATCAGATCTTCGCCGACAATTTCGCCCACGATTCCGTGCCCCTCGGCCGCTTCACCGGCTGCAACGTCCACGGTTGCACCGGGGCGCCGTCGATTCCGTGGGGCGCCACCGATGACGGCCACCCCGACACGTCCGGGAACTGCCAGTACTACCCGTCGCGTACGGTGAGCATCCTGAACGGAGTGCTGGACATCTACATGCACACCGCGCCGGACGGGCTTTGCATGGACGCCAGCCTCTACCCGCTGGTCCCGAGCCTGACCTACGGGATGTACCAGGTCCGGTTCCGGAGCGCCGCGGTTCCCGGATACAAGGGGGTCTTCTTCCTGTGGCCGGTGAACAAGACCAGTGGCGAGATCGACTTTCCCGAGGCGAACCTCGACGCACCACTGCAGGGCCACCTCCACACCGTCGCCGGAGGTTCGCAGCAACAGTCGTTCAGGTCCACGGCCAACTGGACTTCGTGGCACACGGCCACGCTCGAATGGACCCCGACCAGCGTCACCTTCATCCTCGACGGCACCGAGCTCGGAAGTACCACCGTGGACGTGCCCCAGACGCCGATGACGTTGGACCTCCGAGCGGAAAGCGACCTCCAGGGTGCTCCCAAGCCTCCGGCTTCGGCCCACGGAGTCATGGAGATCGACTGGCTCACCGTCTACCGGTACGCGCCCTGACCTGATGCGAGGGAAGTCCCCGGCACCCCGGTGAGTGGGACCTCGCTGCCCAAGATCGGGCGGCCACTCTCCGCGCGGGGCGGGCGGCGATACAACGTGCGCTGATATTGTCGCCTCGCTGTCAGAGCGGCGGCCATATGGGGCGGGTCAAAAGACCGATCAGTAGCGGTCGGGGCCCGGCCGTTTCGCGAGCACGGGTGGGGAACTAGGCGATGAAGCGTAGGGCAAAGCTGCTTATCGGATTTGGGACGACCGTGCTGTGCGGTGCTTCGGTGCTGGCGACCGCCGGCTCGAGCACGCTCGACGCACAGCCGGCGGGTGCGGTCTCCGGTCATTCCGGGGTATTCATCCCGGCCCCGGGTCTGGCCGTCAGGCCACATGCCATCGGTGCTGTCACTCAACTGCCATCGACGAACTGGTCGGGCTACGCCCAGGATGCGGCGGACCGGACCTATACCGACGTCGTGGACACCTGGGTGGTCCCGACGGTGAGGGCCGGCGCCACCGGAACGCAGTACTCGGCTGATTGGGTCGGTATCGGCGGCTTCTCCGACGAGACCCTGGTACAAGCGGGCACGGAGTCCAACAACATCAAGGGCAAGCCCAAGTACGCGGCGTGGACGGAGATCCTGCCCAAATCCGAGAAGGTGATCAGCGGCCTCGCCATCCATCCCGGCGACACGATCACCACCACCGTGCGTGAGATCAGTGCCGGAAGATGGGAGATGACGGTGACGGACCTCACCACGGGAAAGAGCGGCGGCCGTACCGTCAAGTATGCGTCCTCGGGGGCCAGTGCCGAGGCCATCCACGAGCGGCCGGAAGTCAACGGCACCCTGGCCACCCTGACCGGGACCAACAACGTCACGTTCGTCCCGGGGGACTTCAGCTCGACGGCAGCCGGCTCGGCGCCTGTGCTTGCGCCACTGCTCCGGGCCGCCGCTCATGCCTCCGTCAATCAGATCTTCATGACCAACAACGCCGGGTCGAAGATCGTTGCTTCGCCGTCGGTGCCCAGCACTGCGAAGGACGGCTTTGCCGTCGAGGACGGGGCGACTTCGCCGCCACCACCGGCCGGTTGAGCCTCACCCCACCGATCGGTTGAGCCTCACTTCACCGAATGGTCGGGTCGCTGACGCGGGACGTTCGTGAGACCTGCCCATCGGCGTGGGAGTCCCTGTTGCCTGAGGACGGGTCGAGCAGGGTGAAGGTCGGTTTCGGCCCCCGGCCGGCGACGGACCGGCACCGACCGAGCGAACGGCGGTGATCCGCCAGTTGGAGGCGGAGCTGGTCGATGACGCCGGCGCGGTGCTCGGCGAGGGTCCGGCGTGGGACGACCGGACGGGCGAGCTGGTCTGGGTGGACATCCTGTCGGGGATCGTGCATGTCTACGACGATCAGGGTCGGCCCCGGACGGCGTACGACGTGGGTGTCCACGTCGGCAGCGCCCTCCCGGCCGCCGACGGGGGCTGGCTGCTCTTCACCGCCGACGGCTTCGCCCTCCTCGACCGTGACGGCTCGGTCCGTCGGCTGCTCGACGTGGTGGCCGACCGGCCGGAGCTCCGCGGCAACGACGCCAAGTGCGACCCGTGGGGTCAGGCCCTCGCCGGCACCATGCGCTACGACGAGGCGCCGGGATCGGGCGCGCTCTACCGGCTCGAGGCCGTGCCGCCCGCGGGCCGGTCACGACGATCGTGGCGCGCCCGGGTGCTGCTGTCGGGCGTCGGGCTGTCGAACGGTCTGGGCTGGAGTCCCGACGGTCAGTGGCTGTACTTCGTCGACAGCCTGGCCGGCGCCGTGGCCCGTCACCGCTATGAGCGGGAGGGCGGTCTGGGCCCGGGCGACGAGGTGGTGGCCATCGAAGCGTCGGCCGGCGTTCCCGACGGGATGTGCGTGGACACGGAGGGGTGCCTGTGGGTGGCCCTCTACGGCGGCGGTGCCGTCCACCGGGTCCGCTCCGACGGCCGCCTCGACACGGTGGTGCGGGTGCCGGTGCCGCTGACCACCAGCGTGGCGTTCGGCGGTGTCGAGGGCGGGCGCCTGTTCATCACCACCGCCGGTGGCTCCGGACAGCCGGGCGGAAACGGCCGGGGTGGCCTGTGGGCGGTCGATCCCGGCATCCAGGGACCATCCGCCACCCCGTGGCTCGACCCGGTCGGCCGGCCACCCGATAGCGGCGACCGGGTTGTCCTTTGTCGTGACCTCGCAGGGCCTGTGTAGTGTGGACGCGGTGGCTGGAGCCACCGGCGCCGCTGGAGGAGTTCAGCTCGCACGAGGGACGGAGGGGGGTGCAGCGTTGGCGTCGGGCATCGATATGGACACCGGGCCAGCCCCAGGTCGCCTGCGGGGCTGTCGTATCGTCACCACCTCGCTCACCGCCCGGGTCCTGTTGGCCAACCAGCTCCGCTCGCTGCCCGAAATCGACTGGACCGTGGTGTCGGGGGATCGCTACGACGACCCCGTCGAGGGCGTGGCCGTCGAGGTGATCCCCATCCGCCGGGAGTTCGCCCCGTCCGACCTCGGGTCCTTCGCCCGGCTGTGGCGCTATCTGCGCGGCCCGCGGTTCGACATCGTCCAGACCCATACCCCGAAGGCGTCCTTCTTGGGCCTGCCGGCGGCCCGGCTGGCCGGTGGGGCCGCCATCTACACCATTCACGGTGCGCTCTACTTCGACGGCAACGGGCGGCTGGCCAATGTGCTCGGGTGGTGCTTCGAGCGATGGTGCTGCACCTGGGCGACCGGTGTGCTGGTGCAGAGCCGCGAGGACGAGTCGGTGCTGCCGCGGGTCGGCATCTGCGCCCGCCGAAAGCTGCGCTACGTGGGCAACGGCATCGTGATGGACCGCTTTCTGGCCGCGGTCGAGCCGGAGCTGCACGAGGAGCTGCCGATCGTCATGATGGTCAGTCGCCTCGTCCGCGAGAAGGGTTGCGCCGACTTCCTCGAACTGGCGCGACGACTGCAGGGCCGGGCCACCTTCGTCCACGTGGGCCCCTTCGAACACGACCAGAGCGACGCCCTGTCGGAGGAGGAGGTGGCGGCGGCCACGGCGGCGGGGACCGTCCGGTTCACCGGGGGCGTCGAGGACGTCCGGCCCTACGTGGCCTCGGCCGCCGTGGTGGTACTGCCGTCGTACCGCGAGGGCATCCCGAGGGCGGCGATGGAGGCGGCGGCCATGGGCCGGCCGGTGGCCGCCTACGACATCCGGGGGGTGCGTGAGGTGATCGACCCCGGACTGGGCCTGTTGGCCCCCCGCGGCGACGTCGGCGCGCTGACCCGGATCGTCGGCGACCTGCTGGAGGATCCCGACCGGCGGGCCGACCTCGGCAAGCAGTGCAGCGAGTGGGTCACCGAGCGATTCTCGGAGGATCGGGTCATCAGCCGGCTGCGGGCGGTTTACCGCGACCTCACAGCGGCAACGGTCCCGAAGGGAGCGGGGAGGGCCGGATGAGCAACGTCTGCCTGACCATCGACGTCGAGGACTGGTACGACGGGATGGAGGTCCTCGGGGAGCCGTTTCCGAGACCGGCCGGGGCGCGCAGCGGACTGTCCGGCCTCACCGAGCTCCTCGACCGAGCGGTGGGCGCGCCGAAGGTCACGCTCTTCGTGGTGGGTAACTACGCGGCATCGGTCTCCGCCGAGCTCGCCACGCTGGTCGCGCGGGGCCACGAGGTGGCCAGCCACGGTCCCGACCACGGTCGGCTACCCGAGGACGCCAAGGGTCTGGTGGCCTGGTTGCGCCAGGGGCGGATGATGATGGAGGACGCGGTGCAGGCGCCGGTGCGGGGGTTCCGCTCGCCCCGCTTCGACGTCCCCGGATCCGTGGGCCTGGCCCGCTATCGCGACCTGGTGGCGGAGGCCGGCTTCGAGTACGTCTCCGACACCCAGGTGTTGGGCAAGGGCTCGCCGGTCCGCGAGCTTCCCGTGCTCTCCGTCCACGGCTTCCCCATGGGCGGGGGGAGCTACCAGCGGTTGCTCCCGGCATCGGTCGTGGTCGGCGCCATCGGGTCGGCCGGGGGGCCGAAGGTGCTGTATTACCATTCCTACGATTTCGGGGCCACGCTTCCCGGTACCCGGTCGATCCGTTCGCTGGCCGTGGCCAAGCAGTTGGTGGCCAGGGGCCGGGTGGCCCAGGTGTTCTCGAAGATCCTCAGCCGGTACGGCAGTAAGGCGTGTGCGAATGCCGAGTAGAGAGTTCCAGACCTACTTCCACGACCGGGCCAGCCGGTTCTCCGCCTTCTACGCCAGCGAACCGGTGTCGAGGGTGCTCGGCCGCGGGCCCTTGTTCGACCGGCTCCGGCTGGCCGTGGCCATGACGAAGGCATTGTCGGCCCACCGGGTCCTCGACGTGGGCTGCGGCAGTGGTCCGCTGTTCGGTCCTCTGGCCGAGCAGGGCATCCAGGTGACCGGCATCGACCCTGCGGCCAACATGGTGGCGCTGGCGTCGGCCCAGGCTGAGGCGTACCCCGGTCTGGTCCGGGTGGAGCAGCGGGGATGGGAGCAGATCGACGAGGTCGATGCCTACGACGTGGCCATCGCCCTCGGGGTCTTCGACTACGTCGACGAACCGGCCGAACTCCTCGGCCGGATGGGGAGGGCCGCCGGCCAAGTCATCGGGTCGTTCCCTTCCCCGGGCCTCAGGACCAATCTCCGCAAGGCCCGGTACGGCCGGCGCAACGTCGGGGTCTACGGCTATCCGCCCGACGGCTACGAGGCCCTGGCCGGACGGGCCGGCCTGGTGGTGGCGGACAAGGTGCCACTCGGTCAGGCCGGGTTCGTGGTGCGCTTCAGCCGGGCACCCACGCCCGCCTGAGCGGGGTCTCGAGGTGAGGCCGGTCAGGGCCGGTGGGCGACGATGAACCAGCCCGTCTCCTCGCGGGCGGCGTCGACCACCAGGCCGGTGTCGTCGAACCAGCGCTGGAGCTCACTCCACACGTAGCGGTGCTCAACCGGCGCGGTCAGGCGGTCGAACGTGTCGAGCACCAGGCTCCGGAACGGCTTGTCCCGGTAGGTGTACATGGGCAGTCGCGGCCAGACTCGACCAGCCATGCTCCTTCCCCCACCGTCCCGGGGCCACCACGCCGAGGTAGAGCAGGCCGGCGACCGGGGTCGAGATGGCCTTCACCGCCCGATAGGGCAGGCGCACCGTCACCTTGCGGATGGCCTTGGCCGACGACAGGGCAGCCGAGCGCACGCTGGCCTGGGCAGGCCGGCTGTACAGCATCAGCAGGATCTGACCCTGCGGGGCGAGATAGGTCAACAGTCGCTGGAACCCGTCGAAGGGATCGTCGAGATGGTGGAGGACGCCGAGGCTCGAGATGAAGTCGAAACTGCCGGGGGCGAAGGGAGCCTCCCGCAGGTCCGAGCGCATCACGGTCACGTTGGCCACGTCGTGCAGGCTCCGGGCGGCGGCCTCGACGGCGGACGAACCGTCGAGGGCGACCTCGGCGTCGAGGTAGCGGGCCAGGATGCGGGTGAAGCGACCCTTCCCGCATCCGGCGTCGAGGCCGACCTTGCCCTTCAGGCCCTCGAGGTCGAGGTCGCGGAAGTAGATCTCGGCGAAGTCCTCGTCCTCGGCGCGCACGCCGTCGAAGGCGTTCCACTCGTAGCCGAAGCTGGCGAAGGTGCGCTCGGTCGATCCGCCGGCGGTGGCGACCCCGGTGAAGTCGAGGGCTCCGTCCCGCCGGGCGAAGCGGTGGTGGTTCGGGCATTCGACGCTTCCGTCGGTCCCGGCGACGGCCAGGTCCTTCCCGCACTGCGGGCAGCGCATGCGCTCGAGGATCCGCTCCGGTATCGGACGCTGTCCCTCTGCTCCCATGCCCCTACCCCCATCGTCGGCCGTCGGTTCCGATGCACGCTATCCGAACCGCACCGACTACCGTTCGGGACCTCGATCGCCTGCCCTGGTGATCGGCCCTTGTCACTGATGACCTCCCCGATCCGATGACCGAAGCTCCACCTGCGGCCCCTGCCGCCATCCGACTCGAGCACGTCTCGGTGGTGCGCGACGGGACCGCACTGCTCGACGACGTCTCCTGGGTGGTGGGCCCGGGGGAGCGGTGGGCGCTCCTCGGCCCCAACGGCTCGGGCAAGACGACCCTATTGCGGGTGGCCGGCTCGGCGCTGTGGCCCACCCGTGGCGTGGTGGAGATCCTCGGCGAGCGGCTGGGGCGGGTGGACATGCGCCAACTGCGGGGTCGGATCGCCGTGGTCAGCGCCTCGGTGTCCCGCACCCTCCGCCCCGAACTGCCCGCGCTCGACGTGGTGCTCACCGGCCGGTATGCCGCCCTCGAGACCTGGTGGCACGAGTACACCGACCAGGACCGCCAACGAGCCCACGGGTTCCTGGCCGACGCCGGCTTCGGTGACGCCGGCTTCGCCGAGCGGCCGTTCGGGTTGTTGTCCGAAGGGGAGCGCCAGCAGGTCCTGTTGGCCCGGGCGCTCATGGCCAGTCCCGAGCTCCTGTTGATGGACGAACCGGCCGCCGGCCTCGACCTCGGGGCCCGGGAGCGTCTGCTGGCCCGGTTGGCCCAGCTGGCCGGTGACCCGTCGCTCCCACCGATGGTGCTGGTCACCCACCACGTGGAGGAGATCCCGCCCGGGGTGACCCACGGCGCCCTGTTGCGGTCGGGACGGGTGGTGGCGGCCGGCCCCATCGACGACGTCCTCACCGGTGCGGCCGTGTCGAGCGCCTTCGGAGTGGAGGTGCTGGTCGACCGCCGTGACGGTCGGTGGTCGGCCCGGGCCATCACCGACGGCTGACGGCTGACGCCGCCGGGTAGCCCGCCGGGAACAGCACCGGCCGAGCCGGCGTTGACCCTGGGGAGGACGACGATGAGGAGTGGCCGTGAGCCAGGCAACGAGCAGCGATCCGAAGACCGAGAAGTCGGTGGCCGACTTCTGGTTCGACCCCCTGTGCCCGTGGGCGTGGATCACCTCGCGGTGGATCCTCCACGCCGCCGAGGTCCGGCCCATCGAGGTGCACTGGCACATCATGTCCCTGGCCTATCTCAACGCCAACAAGGACGACATCTCCGACGAGTACCGCAAGCTGCTGTCCGAGGCCTGGGGGTCGGTACGGGTGTGTGCCGCCGCCGAGCAGGAGTTCGGTTCCGAGGTGCTGCTGCCGCTCTACACCGCCCTCGGCACCCGCTTCCACCTCGAGGGCAAGCCCAAGGACCGGGCCACCTTCGAAGAGGCGCTGGCCGAGGTCGGACTGCCCATCTCGCTGGCCGAGGCGGCGAACACCGAGGAGTTCGACGATGCCATCAAGAAGTCGCACCACGCCGGCATGGACCAGGTCGGCTACGAGGTGGGGACCCCGGTCATCAGCGTGGAGGGCGTGGCCTTCTTCGGGCCGGTCGTCACCCCGGCGCCGAAGGGTGAGGCCGCCGGTGTGCTGTGGGACGGCGTCCTGGCCGTCTGCGGCACCCCGGGCTTCTTCGAACTGAAGCGCAGCCGGAACGTCCCCCCCAGCTTCGACTGAGTCGGGGCTCGCCGGTCAGTGCCACAGGGAGAGCACCAGACAGTCCCTGGGCCAGGTGGTAGGTGACGTGGACGGCCAACGACCCCCGGCGGTAGTGGTCGCACGAACCGGTCCAGGGCCAGCAGGGTGTCGGACACCAGGAAGAGCCCGGCGCCCACCGCGGCGATCGGGTCGGCCACGTTGACGGCCAGCACCACCATGGTCACGATGGCCACCACGTAGACGGCCACCGGCGCGATCAACCCGGTCTGGTGGTGGCCACCAGCGATCGGAACAGCACGGTGCCGGGCAGCGCCTCCACCCCGGCCACCACGACCACGGCCACGACCAACCCGGTCGGCGAGAACGAGAACCGCGGTGTCGGTCGGAGGTTGCAGGAAGCCGACGATGAACAGGACATGGCCGACCAGAAAGGCGGCCAGCCCGGGGATGAACAGGTCGCGGGGGAGCATCAACAGGACGTCGCCGACCAGGCAGCAGACCAGGGCGGCCACGAACCACCACCGTCGGTCGACCAGATCGATGCGATCGGCGGGAATGGCGGCGGCCGCCACCACCAGGGCCACCAACACCGTGGGTTTGGCCACGTACTCGAGCCGGTGGTCGGCGATGACCACCGCGACCCAGTCGGCCGACGGCGGCGACCGCGGCCACGGCCAGCAGGATCCACACCGTGGTCATCGGCGAGACCCTACCGGGGGTCGCCCATCCCACCCGGAGTCGACCTCGGACCGGGTGGCCGGGTCCGGCCAGGGGTCGCTTGGCCCGATCAAACGTTTGGGTCGTCCGGTTGACGGGGTATAGCTGAGCCATCGACCTCGACGGTGCAAGTCGTTGTCGGGTGGGCAGGGGGAACTGCACTCGCGGATGCACACGCCAACCCAAAGGAGATTCACATGCGTCGTTTCGTCAGCGCGGCCGCGGCCGTGCTCGCCCTATCCATCCCGTTGACCGCGGCCACCGTCGGCTTTGCCGGGACCGCGGGGGCAGCCTCGAAGATCACCTGCACGTCGCTCAAGGGCACCATCACCGGCACGGTGACCATCGGCTCCTGCACCCCGTCCGGTGGCAAGGGATACAAGACCGCGTCGGGCTCGGCCTCCAGCCTGGCCGGGGGAGGGAACATCACCTGGAAGAGCAGCAAGGCGACCACCACTATCGGGGATACGTCGGCCAAGCAGGTGACGCCGGACAAGTGCGCCACCGGCAGTAGCGAGTACTCCTTCACCGGCAAGGTCACCGCCGCCTCCACCAAGGGCGTCGGAATCCCGGCCAAGAAGGATGCGGTGAGCGCCAAGGCCTGCGTCTCCGCCACCGGGAACATCACCATCCTGAAGGGCACCACGATGAAGCTCTGAGGGCTCACTCTCAGCCGCTTAGCTCGCGACGATGCCGCGCTCCTTTTCGGGACGGGGCATCGTCGCGTGTCCGGGATGCGAACAGATACCGGTCCCGGCGTCACCCCGGGGGCAAGACCATCCACCACTGGCCAATTGGCCGTCACTAGGGTTTTTACCCAAGGAAGGCCGGTTTGAGGAGAAGGTGCCTGTGCTCCTGGTGATCATCATGGTCGTGGCTTGGATGATCATTCTGGGCCCGAGCTTGCTGAGACGGCGAGCCCGGGGCGGCGACGGCGTCAGTTCGATCTCGCACTTCCACCGCCAGCTGCGGGTGCTGGAGCATTCGGCCCCAGAGCCCATCGTCGCCCCGGCCTACCGGCTGCGGGCCGTCGCCGGTTCCGCGGGGGTGGGAGCCCGGTCCGCCGCCGACGGCCCGGAGGCGGTGCCGGTGCTGACCGTGGTGGGCGCCAACGACCTGCCCAAGCCCGCCCTGGCCTTCCTGGGGGAGGACCCCGGACCGGTGGGCCCCTCGATAGCGGCTCGTCCGGGGTACGCCTCGCCCCGGGGTGGCAGCGCACCGAGCCGACCCGGCCCGTGGGCCGGGGACGCCCGGGGTTCCCGACGGCCGGAAGCCTCCATCAGTCGCCGGCGGGCCCGCCGGAGGAGGCGGGACACCCTCGGCGGTGTTGAGTCTGACCGTCGTCCTCTCGGCCCTGATCGGGCTGGTGGCCGGGGTGCACCTGGTGTGGGCGGTCACGGCGCTGGCCGGGGTGACCCTGGTGGGCTACGTGGCCCTGCTGGTCCACCTCCGCCGCGAGGCCGAGGAGCGCGAGCACACGCTGGCCTACCTGCGTCCCGCCGCCTCGGGGGCGGACCTTCCCCCGGACCTGGCCGAGCCGTCGGCGCACGTCGGCGGCCGCTACGCCCACCCTGCCTACCAGGCGGCAGCGGCACACTGAACCTGGCGCCGCACCCCTGGATAGGATGCGGTATGACCTCTCTGCACGCCGATCACGCCGCCCTCCAGCCCGCAACCGGTACCGACCCCGAAGCCCTGGCCGCGGCCGTGCGGCGCGCCCTCGACGGTCGGACGCTCCTGACCCACCCGTTCTACCGGCGGTGGGAGGCCGGCACCCTCGCCCCGGGCGAGCTGGCCGAGTACGCGGTCCACTATCGGGCGTTCGAGGCGACCCTCCCCGACGTGCTGTCGGCGGTGGTGTCCGACCTCGAGTCCGATGGCCGGCCCGAGGCGGCCGCCATGGTGCGGCGCAATCTCGACGACGAGCTCGGGAACCCCGAGTCCCACCTCGACCTGTTCGACCGGTTCGCCGCCGGGCTGCCGACCGCGCCGGTGGCGTCGGTGCCCGGTCCGGCCGCGGTGGCGTTGGCCGATACCTACCGGGCGCTGGCCGCGCAGGGACCGGTCGCCACGCTGGCCGGGTTGGCCGCCTACGAGACCCAGGCGGCGGCGGTGGCCCGCACCAAGGCGGAAGGCCTCAGGCGTTGGTACGGGATGGACGTCGACGCCACCGCGTTCTGGGACGTGCACGCCACCATGGATGCCGACCACGGCGACTGGGCACTCGAGACCCTGGCGGCCATGGGGGCGGATCCGGCGGCGGTGGGTGTGGCCGCCCGCACGGCGGCCGACGCGTGGTGGGCGCTGCTCGACGAGCGGGAGGCCGAGGCCCCGGGCTCAGCCGAGCTCTGTTCCCACCACTGACACGAACGAGACCATCTCTCCGGGGTACCCGCCCAGGTTGTGGGTGAGGGCCAGGGTCCGGTCGGTGTCGATCTGACGCTCGGGGGTGGCCTCGCCACGTAGCTGCAGCCATGCCTCGAAGAACATGCGGAGGCCCGACGCGCCCACCGGATGGCCGAAGCTCTTGAGCCCGCCGTCCGGGTTGACCGGGAGGTCGCCGGTGCGGTCGAACGTGCCGGCCAGCACCTCCTTCCACGCCGTGCCCCGTTCGGCGAAGCCCAGGTCCTCCATCAGGACCATCTCGGTCGGGGTGAAGCAGTCGTGCACCTCGGCCATGGCCAGTTGGCGTCGAGGATCGGTGATGCCGGCCTGGGCGTACGCATCTTCTGCGGCGCGGGTGCACTCGGGGAACCAGGTGTAGTCGTACTCGGGATCGATCAGGCCCGGAACCGTTGCCGGCGCAGAAGGACAGCGCCTTCACGTAGAGGGGCTTGTCGGTATAACGATGGGCATCCTCGGCCCGCACCACGATGGCGGCGGCGGCACCGTCGGCCACCCCGGCGCAGTCGAACACGCCGAGACGCCCGGCCATCCGCGGCGAGGCGCAGATGGTCTCCATCGAGACTTCCTTGCGGAATTGGGCCCGAGGGTTGTGGGACCCGTTCTGGTGGTTCTTCCACGAGATGCGGGCCAGCACCTCGGTCAGCTCGTCCTCGCCGATCCCGTACTTCTTGCCGTAGGCCGGGGCCACCATCGAGAACATGGCCGCCGCGGTGAGCGTGCGGGCCGTGCCGTCGTTCGGCACCGGGTTCCCGTTGAGCCCCTGATAGCCGGAGTCCTTCACCTTCTCGGCTCCGACCGCCATGGCCACGTCGTAGGCCCCCGACGCCACCGCATAGGCGGCGGCCCGCAGGGCCTCCCCCCCGGTGGCGCAGTAGTTCTCGACCCGGGTGACCGGCTTGCCCTCCAGCTGCAGGGGCCGGGCCAGGGTGATGCCGCTCATGCCCGACTGGGCGGTGCCCAACCAGTAGGCGTCCACGTCCTCCTTGGTCACGCCGGCCGACACGAAGGTGTCCTCGGACGCCTCGACGATCAGGTCATCGAGGCTCTTGTCCCAATGCTCGGCGAACCGGGTGCAGCCCATCCCGACGATCGCCACCCGGTCCTTGATCCCGTGCGATGCCATCGCGTGACCCTCCTTCTTCCTGTGCTGTGTCGCAGACCTTGTGCTGTCTCAGGGCCGGCCGGCCACGACGGGCTTGGCCTTCCAGAAGTAGTCATGGATGCCGTCGGCGGTGAAGAGCTTCCGGAACGTCATCGTCACCTTGTCCCCGATGTCCACGGTGTCCGGGTCGACGTCGGTCAGCTCCACCGGAAAGCGCCCCCCACCGTCGAAGTCGAGGATGGCGAAAACGATCGGGGGGCTCGGCGAGTAGGCGAGGTGATCGATGGTGTAGGTGGCGATGGTGGCCTCGGTGTCGGCCAGCTCGATCGGCTCCATGTCGTCGACCGCGCCGCCCTTCATCGAGATGCGGGCCGGCGGTAGGTGCACCGCGTGGGAGGCCCGGTCCTCCGAGCCCACGAAGGCGAACTTCCACTCCTCGTTGCGCCACGCCGCGGTGGAGGAGACCCGCTGGGGCTCGGGCCGTCGGGGCGGCTCGGGGGTGACCATGCCGCGCCACGACAGGAACTTGCCGTACGGCAGGTCGGCGGCGGCGGCGATCTGGTCGGCCACCGGCTCCGGCGCCGTCCACGACGACCGGGCGTCGGTGGTCCGGAAGACCAGCACGTCGGCCCCGTCGGCCAGGGCCACCAGGGCGATGAGCTGGCCGGGGGACGACTGTTCGACCATCGAGGCCAGGACCAGCCCGGGGTGGGCGGTACCGGTCTGGCCGACGGTGGTGGTGAGGTCGTCGCCCACCGCGCCGTCGCCGACGCCGAGCTTGCGGGTCAGGGCCTTGGCCGCCCGGCCGTGCATGCCGGTGACCACCACCCGGTCGATCTCGGCCGCGGTGACCCCGGCGGCCTTCAGGGCCGACTCCCAGGCCTCGGTCCCGAGGGGCACGTACCGGGTCTCCCCGAAGCGCTCCTCCCAGACCTTCGAGCGTCGCTCGCCGGCGGTGCGCCAGCGGTCGAGGAACTCGTCACTGACCGAGGCCCCGCCCAGGTACTCGGCGATGACCGGCGTGCCCGGGGCATCGTCCCCGATCACGACGGCGGCGGCGCCGTCGCCCCCGGCCGACTCGTCGGCCGAGGTGGGCAGTCCGTCCCGCAGGTCGGACAGCACCACCAGGGTGGCGCCGGTGCCGGCCGCGGCCAGGCTGGAGCGCACGGCGCCGACCCCCGAGCGCAGGGCCCCGCCGAAGTCGTAGGCAGCCACGTGGCTGGGCTGGCGCAGGGCGGCGTGGATGGTGGTGGCGTTGGTCTTGTCGAGGTAGGCCGGCGAGGCGGTGGCGAACCAGATACTGCCCGGGGCGGCCCCCCGGGCTCCCCGCAGCGCCAGCCGGGCCGCCTCCACTCCCATGGTGGTGGTGTCCTCGTCGTGCGAGGCCACCGAGCGGGTGCCCTTGCCGCCGCCGGTCCCGAAGAACTTCGCCACCTCGGCCCGTTGCAGGCGTCGGTAGGGGACGTACCCGGCGATGCTGACGATGCCTCTCATCGGCGGATGCTCATCGGTGGGTGGTTCCCTTCGTGGTCACGGCGGTGGCGTAGCCCCTGCTCCCACAGCTGGCCTCACCTGCGTCCTCATCCTATGATGTCCACCGTATCTGACGGTCAGTCAGGAAACCAAGGCGGCCCCGCCGCCCCCGTGATGGAGGCCCGAGCATGGATTTCGAGTTCACCCCGGAGCAGCTCGAATTCGTCAGGGAGGTCGAGGAGTTCCTCGACGCCAACGACGATCCCGAGGTCTTCGACGTCACCCGGGAGAACATGGCCCAGATCGTCGACACGCCCCTCCGGCGCAAGTTCATGGCCAAGGTCGGGGAGCAGGGCTGGCTGGGCATCACCTGGCCCGAGGAGTACGGCGGCAAGAACGGGGAGGGGATCTACGAGTACCTGTTGAACGAGGCCCTGGCCGCCCGGGGCGGCCCGCAGATCGGCAAGGGCGTCGGCATCATCGGCAAGACCATCATCAGCCGGGGCAGCGAGCAGCTCAAACAGGAGTTCCTCCCGAAGATCCTGCGCAACGAGGTGGAGTTCGCCGTCGGCTACTCCGAGCCCAATGCCGGGTCCGACGCGGCGTCGATGCAGCTGAAGGCCACTCGCGACGGGGACGGTTGGCGCCTCAACGGCCAGAAGACCTGGACCACGTCGGCCCACTTCGCCGACTGGTACTGGGTGGGCGCCCGCACCGATCCGGAGGCCCCCAAGCACCACGGGATCACCCTGTTCCTCGTGCCCATGAACCACCCCAATATCACGGTCAAGGCCATCTGGACCATGGGCGACGAGCGCACCAACGAGGTCTACCTCGACGACGTCTTCGTCCCCGACGAGTTCGTCGTGGGGGAGGTCAACCACGGGTTCCAGTACATCTCCGAGGCCCTGGACCTCGAGCGGTTCACCCTGTTCACCTACTCGCCGATCGCCCAGCGGCTCGACCTGCTCACCGAGTACGTGGCCACCGCCCAGCGCGACGGCGCGCCGCTGAAGGACGACGCCGTGGTCAGGTCGCGGATCGCCCAGCTCCACACCGAGGCCGAGGTGGCCCGGATGCTCGGGCTCAAGTTCGTGTTCGCCTCGGCGCAGGGCGGCGCCCCGCCCACCACCGAGGCATCGGAGTACAAGCTGTTCACCACCGAGTACTCGCGTCGCCTGGCCAACGCGTCGATGGACATCGCCGGCCCCGGTGGCCAACTCCGGGTGCGCGACGAGGACGCGCCCATGGCGGGCCGCTCGGAATCCACCTATCGCTACACGGTGATCGACACCATCGGCGGAGGCTCCTCGGAGATCCAGAAGAACATCCTCGCCCGGCGCAAGCTCGGCCTCCCGAAGAACTTCTGACTCCTCCCGACCACCGTGCCCCGATCGACCACCACCGCCGACGCCCCGGTCGCGCCCCGCGCCCCGGGTGGCCCGCTCGACGGCATCACCGTGCTCGACCTCTCGACGGTGGGCCCGGCGGCCCGGTGCACCCGCCTGCTGGCCGACTACGGCGCCACGGTGGTCAAGGTGGGGGCGGTCCCCAACCGGGGCGCCGATCCGATCCGCCCGCCGTTCTACGCCTACAGCGGGTCGCGTTACCTGCTGCACACCGCCGTCGATCTGAAGGACCCCGACGGACGCCACGCCTTCCTGGCCCTGGCCGCCGCGGCCGACGTGGTGGTGGAGAGCTTCCGGCCCGGCGTGGTGGACCGGCTGGGCATCGGGTTCGCTGACCTCGCCGCGATCAACCCGCGCCTCATCCTGTGCTCGACCACGGGTTACGGGCAGGACGGGCCCCGCTCGGCCTGGGCCGGCCATGACATCAACTACCTGGCCCTCGGCGGCTACCTGGCCACCACCGAGGCCTGTGCCGACGGCGGGCCGCCCGTCTCCGGGGCCACCATCGCCGACGCCGCCGGGGGCGGGATGCAGGCGGCGATGGCCATCATGTCCGCCCTGATCGGACGGGGCCAGGACGGTCCCGGGGTCCACCTCGACGTGTCCATCGCCGACGGGGTGCTGTGGCTCACCTCGCTGGCCGTCGACGAGTACCTGGCCACCGGTGACCCGGTGGGGCCGGGTCGCAACATCCTCACCGGGCGCTACGCCTGCTACGACACGTACCAGGCCGCCGACGGAGGTTGGTTGGCGGTCGGGGCCATCGAGCCCAAGTTCTTCGCCAACCTGTGCCGGCTCATCGGGTGCGAGCAGTGGATCGCCCATCAGCTCGACGACGAGGTCCAGGACAAGGTCCGGGCCGACTTCCGGGCGGCGTTCGCCACCCGGGACCGCGACCGGTGGGTGGCCGAGCTGGCCGGCGCCGACACCTGCGTGACCCCCGTGCTGTCGGTGGCCGAGCTCGTCGACGACGAGCAGTTCCGGGCCCGCCACGCCATCGTCGACGCGGTTCCGGATCCGGGCCGGCCCGACCAGGGCGGGGGAGTGCCACCCCGCTTCCGCCAGGTCGGTCCGCTACTGGCCGGCATGGAGCCGGCCGGGGATCCGGTCGTGGTCGGAGATCCGGGGCGGTCGGACACCGACCTGCTGCTGGGCCGGGCCGGCCTCACCCCCGAGCAGATCGCCGGGTTGCGAACAAGAGGGGTGGTGGCATGACGGCCATCGGCGAAGCCGACATCGAGGGACTGATCGGTGTGGAGCAGTACGAGGAGGAGGGCGAGTTCCCCGTGGAGCAGGGCTACGTGTGGACCACCTGCGCCTCGGTGGAGAACGCCAACCCTCTGTTCTGGGACCCATCGGTGGCCGAGGAGGTGACCGGGGGACCGATCGCCCCGCCGACCATGGTGTCGGTGTGGTTCCGGCCCCACCACTGGGCGCCCGGGCGCACCGCCGCCGCCCTGCCGCTCCAGGTCCACTTCGACCTGAAGGAGGGCCTCGGTCTACCCGAGGCGGTCATGAGCGACAACACCATCGTCTTCTACGAGCCGGTCCGGCCCGGCGACCGACTGGTCACCAGCCAGATCCTCCGGTCGGTGAGCGGGGAGAAGACGACCAAGTTGGGCACCGGTCGCTTCTGGGTCATCGACGTGGAGTACCGCAACCAGCGCGGGGACCGAGTGGCCGTCGAGAGCTACACCGGGTTCGGCTACCGGCGGGCGGACCGGACCGGGGCGGCGTCATGAGCGAGACCGGGCTCACCCGTCTGTACCTGGGCGACGTCGAGGTCGGCCATGAGCTGCCCGAGCTCTCCTACCCGGTCACCGCCACCACCATCGTGCTCGGTGCGCTCGCCTCGCGCGACTGGCGGCCCATGCACCACGACAAGGACTTCGCCGTCCACCGGAACGGCACCCGCGACATCTTCCTCAACACCCCGAACCAGGCGGCCTGGTTCGAGCGATTCGTGACCGACTGGACCGGCCCCTACGGCCGGCTGCAGCGGATGACGTTCCGCATGCTCGGGTCCATCTTCCCCGACGACACCATGGTCTTCCACGGAGTGGTGACCGAAGTCGGGGTGGACGACACCGGGTGCGGCTGGGCCGCGCTCGACATCTCGGTCGCCGTCGACGGTGACCCCAAGACGACGTGCCGGGCCCGGGTGGCCCTGCCGATCGACCCGGACGACAACCCGTGGGAGCGCACCGGGAGCCGGTGGCAACCGTGACGGTGCACCCGTCCCCGTCCCTCGCCCGACCCGAAGAGGAGAGTTGACCATGTTGGATCTCAAATTCAGTGCTGAGCAGGAGATGCTGCGCGAGACGGTGCGGGGGCTCTGTGCCACGGCCAGCCCACTCAGCGTCGTACGCGAGCTCGAGGACGATCCCACCGGCTACTCCCCGGAGCTGTGGAAGCAGCTCGGCCACCTCGACCTGATCGGCCTCCAGCTGCCCGAGGAGTACGGCGGCTCGGGCATGACCGTGCTGGAGAGCGTGGTCGTCTACGAGGAGTTCGGCCGGTCGCTGGCCCCCTCGCCCCACTTCGTCAGCTCGATCCTCTCGGGGGGCGCGCTGGCCCGGGCCGCGGACGACGAGCTGAAGCAGCAGTGGCTGCCCGGCATCGTGAGCGGCGAGGCCGTCTTCACCCCCGCCTGGCTCGAGCCCGAGAACGGCTTCGGACCGAACGGGGTGCAGGTCCGGGCCGAGCCCGATGCCGACGCCTTCGTGATCTCCGGAACCAAACGCCACGTGGCCTTCGCCTCGGCCGCCACGCGCCTGGTGGTACTGGCCCGCACCGGCGACGGGTTCGGCGATGTGGACCTGTTCCTGGTCGATCCGGCGGCCGACGGGGTGACCCTCACCCAGCAGATGTCCATCGCCTCGGACGCCCAGTACCGGGTGGACCTCGACCGGGTCCGGGTCACCCCGGCCGACCGGATCGGCGCGGCCGGCACCGGGTGGGCCACCTGGGATGCCGTGATGCACGACGGCATCATCCTGGCCGCGGCCCAGGCAGTCGGCGGGGCCCAGTACGCCATGGAGATCACCGTGCAGTACGCCAAGGACCGTCACCAGTTCGACAAGCCATTGGGGGCGTTCCAGGCCCTGGCCCACTACCTGGCCGACGGCTCCACCACGGTGGACGGCGCCGAGGTCCTGGTGCACGAGGCGGCCTGGGCGCGCTCGGAAGGGCGCGACGTGGCCAAGCTGGCACCGATGGCGAAGCTGTTTGCCTGCCAGACCTTCCGCGACGTGACGGCCATGGCCCAACAAGTGTTCGGGGGCATCGGGTTCACGGTCGAGTTCGACATCCAGCTGTACTTCCGCCGGGCCAAGCAGCTCCAGCTGTCCTGGTGGGACACCCGCTATCTCGAGGAGTTGGTGGCGGCATCCGTGCTTGACGGCTGACCAGGGGGAACCGGCCTCGGCGAGAGGTGGCGACAGAGGTCACCGCTGGCCCCACGGTTGCGCTACGGTCGACCACGAGCGACCGGGGAGGGTCGTTCCCTGAGCAACAGGGGGAGTCGACATGGCAACGGATTCGTCAACGGCAGTGACCACCGGCGGGCACAGTCGGAGCGGCTCAGGGCACGGACCTCTGTTCCGGTTCCTGTTCGTGCACGAGATCGACGACTACCCGGACAACGCCAAGCGCACCGGCTATCTGGCCCTGGCCGTGTTGGCCACCATCGTCCTCTACTACACCTACTACACGCAGACCGGGGTCACCCCCAACATCCTCCAGACGTTCCACATGTCCTTCAAGTTCTACGTGTGGATCGTGATCATCTCCAACCTGCTCGGGGCGTTCGCCTCCCTGCCGGCGGGCAAGACGGACAAGCTCGGCCGGTCCAACGTCATCATCTATGGCCTGTTGATCGTCGGCCTGCTCATCTTCTTCGGGGTCCCGGCGGCGCACACCGAGTGGCAGTTCGCCATCGTCATCTCGGCCATGGGTCTGGTCGAGGGCGCCATCCTGGTGGCCACCCCGGCCATGGTCCGGGACTTCAGCCCCCAGATGGGCCGGGCCTCGGCCATGGGTTTCTGGACCATGGGACCGGTGGCCGGGAGCCTGCTGACCAGCATCGTGGCCAACCACACCCTCGACCACTTCACCTCCAACGGCAACCTCGACGGATGGACCAGCCAGTTCAGGATCTCGGGAGCGACCTCGATCGTCGTGTTCCTGATCTCCCTGGTGCTGATGAAGGACCTCTCCTCCAAATTGCGGGACCAGTTGATGGTCTCCGCCCATGACCGGGCCCTGGTCGAGGCCAAGGCGCGCGGGCTGTCGACCGACGAGGTGCTGGCCGCCACCCAGAAGCCGTGGAAGCAGATCTTCAAATGGGACCTCATCGGGTCGTCCTTCGGGATCGCCATCTTCCTGCTCGTGTACTACGCCGCCTCCGGCTTCTTCACCATCTTCTATTCGACGGTGTTCAAGAACGGTGACGGCACCAACTTCACGGTGTCGCAGGCCAACGGGCTCAACACCTGGTTCTGGGGGGCGGACATCGTCGCCCTCATCGTGTTCGGGGTGCTGTCCGACAAGCTGAAGGTGCGGAAGCCGTTCATGCTGCTCGGCGCCATCGGCGCCATCATCATGCTCATCATCTTCCTCATGCAGGCCGGCCACCCCTTCACCGGCTACTACCGGATCGTGCTCCTCGAGGTCATCCTGGCCGCCTTCCTCTCCCTCGTCTATGCGCCGTGGATGGCCGGCTACACCGAGATGGTCGAGGCCAAGAACCCGGCCCTGGTAGGAACGGGCCTGGCCCTGTGGGGATGGATCCTCCGCCTGGTGGTGGGGATCTCCTTCATCTTCCTGCCCGTGGTGATCAACTCGGTCAACCCGGTGGTGGACAACCTGGCGTACGCCCAGCCGCCGACGGCACCGTTCAACGTGCAGAAGTTCCAGGTGTCGCATCCGAAGAACGTGGCCTTCGCCGAAAAGAACGCCACGCAACTGGCCGTCCTCAATAAACCCCAGTACGCATCGGTGGTGGCCCGGTTGTCAGCCAGCGTCACCGCAGCCAACCTCGCCGCGGCCAAGGCCACACTGCCCCCGGCCACCTACGCGTTCCTCCTGGCCAATTCGGTACCGCTCAAGACCCTGATCATCCCCTACAAGACCCAGTTCTCGTACCTGTCCGCACACCAGAGTCAGCTGACCGCCCTCAACAACGGCGTGGGCAAGTCGGCCAAGCAGTGGAAGGACTGGTTCTGGGTCTGCGTGGCCGGCATGGTCCTGTTCATCCCGAGCATCTGGCTCAATCGGGGCCGGTGGAGCCCGAAGAGGGCCCGCGAGGACGAGGACAAGCACCAACAGGACGTGACCGATGAGCTGCGCGAGCTGGTGGGGGCGTCGAACTGACCGAAGGTCGGCGCGCCGCCTGCGGGCCGACCGGGCCGGCGGGCGTCCGCCACCGCGTCACACCGGCGACCTAGGTTTCGACGTCGTGGAGGCCTTCGCTGGAACCCGCCCCTCGGGATTCGCCGTAGTGGACGTCGAGACAACCGGATTCTGCCCCGTCTCGGAGCGGATCGTGGAGCTGGGCGTGGTGCTCCTCGACGGTGCCGGCACCGAGGTCGACGCGTTCGCCACCCTGCTCGATCCCGGCTGCGACCCGGGTCCCACCCACATCCACGGGATCTCGGGGCCCATGGTGGACGGTGCTCCGACGTTCCCCACCGTCCATCCCTTCCTGGCCGAGCAGCTCTCCGGGCGGGTGCTCGTCGGACACAACGTCGACCAGTTCGATCTCGCCTTCCTCCGGGCGGAGTGCCGTCGGGCCGGAGGTGCGGGGCTGGTCCCCGGTGCCGTCCCCACCATCGACACCCTGGCCGTAGCCCAGTACCACCTGGGCCTCCGGGGGCGGGCCCGGCTGGTGGACTGCTGCACCTACTTCGGGCTCAGCTGGCTCGATCACCACACCGCCCTGGCCGATGCTCGGGTGACCGCAGCCCTGTTCGTCCTGATGCGGGGTCGGCTGGGCGACGAAGCCCTCGGGCTGTCCCGCCTGCAGGCCGAAGCGACCGCCTCGGCCTGGCCGGGGGCCTCCGGGCTCACCCCGGCCATCCGGGGGCGGGCCGAGGCCCGGGCCGGCTGAGGCCATCGGCCGTGGTCAGTCGTCAGGACCGCGCTTTCGACCCCAGGCCCGATATCCGGTCACGGACGAGAAGAACGTCGAGTCCTGATCGGCCCGGGTGAGCTCCGCCGTCCACTGCTCCATCTCGTCCACGGAGATCACTCCCGCCGAGGCGGCCCGCTCGGCCGCGTTGAACAGCCCGAAGGCCCGGAGGGCGCTGACCAGATCGGTGTAGGTGGAGACGCCGGCGTCGACCTCGATGCCGGCGATGCCGTGGCCGGCGAGGAGACCGCGGAGCCGGCGCCCCATGTCGGGCTGGGTGTGCCGACGAATGTGGTGACCCAGCACCTTGTCGGCCAGAGCCAAGTCCGGCCCGTTGACGATCAGGGTCCCCCAATCCGGCTCCATGAGCGCGATGCGGCCACCCGGTCTGAGGACCCGGACCATCTCTTCGACGGCCCGGGCGGGATCCGGGGTGTGCTGCAGGGTGCGCTCGCTCCGACAGGCGTCGAAGGTCGCGGCGCCGAAGGGCAGGGACTGGGCGTCGGCGACCTGAAACGAGAGCCGGTGATCGTCACGGTGACGATGCCGGGCCTCGGTGATCATCGCCTTCGACGATGTCGATGCCCACCGCCTGCCCATGGGGGCCGGCCGCCTCCCGCATGGCGACCACGTCCTCCCCGGTTCCACAGCCGACGTCGAGGGCCCGGTCACCGGGTGACACCTGCAACCGGTCCAACATCTTGGCCTTGGCGTCGAGGATGCTCGGCGCCATGCGGGCGGCATCGAGGTAGCCGATCAAGTGGTCGGCCGCGCCGGACGCGTCGACGTCACTGAACCCTGTCCTCGGAGGTGAAGCGTCGGTCACCGCATCTATGCTCCCGATGGGCCCGCGTGGGAGCGACCCAATGGGCAGCACTGTACTGTCGGAGGAGGGCGGCATGCCCGACGAGGTTGTGTTCCGGCCGGACCTGTATCAAGGAGTGGCCAGCCAGTACGACAGATTTCGGTTGGGCTATCCCGACTCGATGATCGCTGACCTCGCGTTCCGGGCCGGCCTCACCGGCCGGGGCCGGTTGTTGGACCTCGCCTGCGGCACGGGGCAGATCACCTTGGCCATGCAGGATCGATTCGCGGAGTACTGGGCCGTCGATCAAGAGCCGGACATGGTGGAGTTGGTGAGCCGCCGGGCGGCGGCACCCGGTAGGCCCGACGTCACCGCCATCGCGTCCCGGGCCGAAGGGTGCGCGCTGCCGGCGGGCTCCTTCGAGCTGGTCGCCGTGGGCAATGCGTTTCACCGCCTGGACCGGCCAACCGTCGCCGCCAAGGTGTTCCGGTGGCTCGAGCCGGGTCGATGCCTGGCGTTGCTGTGGTCATCGGGCCCTTGGACCGGAACGGCCGACTGGCAGAGCGCGATGGCAGAGGCCCTGGACGACTGGATGAGGGAGAGAGGGGAGGCCGACCGGATCCCGACCGGGTGGGACCGGGTTCGGGAGGAGCACCCGGACGACGAAGTCCTGCAGCAGAGCGGATTCGAGGTCATGGGCACGTTCGCCTTCCCGACCCTCCACGCATGGACGGCGGATGAGCTGATCGGGTTCGTCTCTTCGACGTCCTTCCTTCCCCGGGCCGTGCTGGCTGACCGGGCGACGGCCTTCGAGGAGGACCTGCGGGGCCGGCTCGGTGCCGTCGACCCGACCCAGCGGTTCTCCGAAACGATCGACTTCAGCTACCAACTGGCACGGCGACCGCTCTAGTCAGCTGACCGAGGGGAGCACCTCTTCGGGGGGCGGGCCCGGACGGCCGTCCAGCTCCTCTGCCGGTAGTGGGGCGGTCTGGTCGGCGTGGCCGCGGGCATCGGCCAGCATCTCGCCGGGGATGCCCTCCACATCGGATCCGGCCACCAGCGGCGAGCGGGCCAGCACCACCACGCCGGCCACCAGGACGACGAGGGCGGCCAGCTCGAGCGGTATCCAGACGGAACCGGTCCGCAACCTGTCGGCGAACAGGGTGATCCCGAGCACGATGCTGATGAGCGGGTTCATCGTCACCAAGGTGGTCCGGGACGCGGTGATCGGTCCGGCGTGGAGCGCGTTCTGGAGCAGGAAGACGGTGCCGATGCCGGTCACGGCCAGCAGATAGGGCTGGGCGTGGGTGAACACGTGTCCCCATCCCTCGGTGATGTAGGTGGTGGTGGCCTTGGTCAGGGCCGCGCTGTACGCCGCCATCACCGCGGTGGCCGCCCCGAAGGCCGCCGCCCGCCACCAGCGGGGTCCCCGCAGGGCGGCGACGATGAAAGCCCCCACGGAGACGAACAGGGCCAGATAGGCCACCAGCCACTGGTGGGGGTCGGGGATGGCGTTGCCACCCTTGGGCTGCGCGGCCAGGAAGAATCCACCCAGCCCCACCACGATGATGGCCGAGCCCAACCACTCCCGCCGGCCCAGCCGGTAGCGGAACCACACGGCGAGGATGAGGAGGAGGAAGAGGAGCTCGGTGGTGAGGATGGGCTGGACCACGCTGAGCTCGCCGAAGCGGAGTGCGGTGGCCAGAATGACGAACTGGACCAGGCTGAGCGCGAACCCGAGCAGCCAGACCCCCCGCTTGATGGCGTGGGTCATGAGGCTCAGCTTGAGGGTCGTCGACGACGGGGCGTTCTCCACACCCAACCGTTGGAGCACGCTGACCAGTGCGTTGACGAACGCGGCCAGCGCCGCCAGAAAATATGCCACGACTTACGTTGTAGCCGCATTTTCCGCCCGGTGCCCAGCATCAGCTGGTCGAGCACCGCGTCGCTCGGGTCGAACGTTGGTTAGGAAGCGGGCTCCGTCTGACGGCGAAGGAGGGGAGCGGACCGCATCCAGCTGGCCCAGGCCTGGTAACCGCCCACCAGGTCGGTGGCGTGCTCGTAGCCCATGGCCCGCAGGGAGTCGGCGGCCAGCGACGAGGCGTACCCCTGCGAGCACAGCACCACCACCGGCCGGTCGAACCCGGTCGCCTGGGGGATCCGGTCGGGACCGAAGGGGTCGAGCCGCCACTCGAGCACGTTGCGCTCGATGACGAGAGCCCCGGGCAGGTCGCCCTCCAACGAACGTTGGGCCGCGGGTCGGATGTCGACGACCAGCGCCCCCGACGACGTGGCTGCCTCCAGCTCCTCAGGGCGGGTGCGGGTGATCCGGAGCCGGGCCTCGGCCACCAGATCGTCGGCCGAACGGATCACGAGGGGTCGTGGGCGCTGGTGACGTCGAAGGGTCCGATGGCCGGCACGTCCTCGGAGCGGACGACGCCGATACGTCCGCGCCCGTCCAGGCCGTAGTAACTCATGGTGGTCAGCTTCGGACCGTAGACGTGCACGCTCACCGCATCATCCTGGCCGTCGTTGGCCAGGTCGTGCACGTACCCGGGCCCGAAACGGCGGTGGCCCCCGGCTCGGACGGTGTGGGTGGTGAGCAGTGAGGTGCCCCGGGCCGTCGGCTTCAGGACGGTCTCGGTGAGTGCGCCGCTGGCCACCACCACCGCCCCGGTGGACGGACCGTGGTCGTGGAGCTCGATCTTGCCCCCGGGGGGCCATCCGATGGCCCACGCCTCGAAGAGGTCGGTGACCGCCAGCAGGACCCACGACCGCTGGGGGCGTCCCTGCAGCTGGGGGATCTGGTGAGCGGTGACGGCGAATCCCTCGGCGATGGCCAGCAGATCGACCGCCCGCCGGCGGGGCGTGCCTGGGGGGAGCGGGTCCCCCGACCCGGCCGGCAGTCCCTCGGAGCGGTTTGGGGACGGAACATGAACGAGGGCTGCCGACGGGTCGGGGTAGGCGAATGCCATGGGTTCACTGTAATCCGCTAATGGTGACTAATCAAGTCGGATTTATAGAAATACTAGGAAAGGTCACCGAAACCCCGCAGGTGACGGGTCGGGGGCGGATCAGCCGGTGGCCACGTCCTCGGCGAACCCGGCGGGGGAAGTCGCCACCGCACGCTCGGCCCGAGCCGCGCCGGCGTCGGTCACATCGTCATCGGGGGAGTCCTGGTCGGCTCCGGGCATGTGGAGACCCAGCCCGTAGCCCTCGAGGAAGATGTCCGCCTCGCGGCGACGCGGGTACCGGTTCTCCAGCTCCCGGAAGCGGGGGGAGTGGTTGGCCTCGATGAGGTGGGCCAGCTCGTGCACGATCACCGCATCGAGCACCCAGTCCGGCACCACCCGCAGCCGCTCCGAGATGCGGATCTCCCGGGTGGCGATGGTGCAGGACCCCCAGCGCTTGACCTGGTTGGTGGCCCAACGGATGGATGCCGGGGTGACCCCGTCGAGGAAGCGCCGGCCGAGGTCGTGGGCCCGCAGCTCGAGTTGTTGGTCGGAGGCATGGAGATGGGGCCGGTGGGCGGCCAGCCGCCGGATGAGGCTCTCGACCATCTGGTCCCGTTCGACTCCCCGCAGGTGGGTGGGGACCACCACCACGATGCGGTTCCCTTCCCAGTGGGCGCCGGCGGTCTTCTTGCGCCGCTTGCTGACGCGCACCTCGACGTCGGGATGGAAGAGGGTTGGGGGCTGGGTCGTGTACGTCATGGCGTGCAAGTTAGGACCGGGCTGTGACGACGCTCCGTCCGGGAGCCGTGGGACCCCACTACTCGGGCTGCGGCCGTCGTCCGTAGGGCGCGGGGGCACCCGCTTCGGAGATCTCCTCGGTCATCTCGTCCGATGCCGGTCGGAGTGCCCGCCACACGGCGGCTCCGAGGATGCCGCCCACGACGGGGAAGACGATGAACACCCACAGCTGACGGAGGGCCCAACTTCCCTGGAAGACCGCGGTCGAGAGGCTCCGGGCCGGATTCACCGAGGTGTTGTCGATGGGGATGGAGATGAGATGGATGATGGTGAGGGTCAGCCCGACGGTCACCCCGGTCATGCCCACCGGCATGGACAGCCGGCTGGTGGAGGCGATGACGAAGACGAAGATCCCGGTGAAGAAGACCTCGGCCAGCATCACCGCCCCGAGCTTGAAACCGCCGGGTGAGTGGAGGCCGTAGCCGTTGGAGGCGAAGCCCGACGCCCGGGCACTGAAGTGGACCGAGCTGCTCTTGGCGATGATGAAGATGACCGACGCCCCCACCAGGCCTCCGATCACCTGGCCCACGATGTAGAACGGGAGCTCGTTGGTCTTGGTCTTCCCGATCACCCACAGGCCGATGGTGACGGCGGGGTTGATGTGGCACCCCGAGATGGATCCGATGGCATAGGCGGCCACCAGCAGGCTGAGGCCGAAGGCCAGGGCCACTCCGAGCACCCCGACCGTTCCCTTGGGGAAGAAGCCCCCGGTGGCCAGCACCGCGGTGCCGGGCCCACCGGCAATGAGGATCATGGTCCCGATGGCCTCGGCAAGGCCGATTCTCACCCGATTGTCCATGGCTGGTCCTTTCGATCGGCGGTGGCTGGTTGATCCATGCCGTCAATGCACCGCACATGACTCCCGTCTGGTCGGACGGGCAAAATACTAGGCCCGGCGCGCCGCTCCCCACTGGGATGTCAGCGGTCCTGCGCTGAATGGGAGAAATCCGATCCCGACGGTACGATGCGGGGGTGCGTCGCTACTTCACGCCCCGGTGCATCGGCATGCACGTGACGCTGCTCGTCCTGCTGCCCACCTTCGCCTGGCTGACCCGGTGGCAGCTCAGTCGGGCCTTGGGGGGAAACACTCTGAGCTGGGCCTATACCTTCGAGTGGCCGCTGTTCGCCGGGTACGCGGTCTACGTCTGGTGGCAGCTCATCCACGACCAGACCACCGCGATCAGCCGGCGGAAGCTGGTGTCGGCCCAAGCGGAAAGCGCCGAGCAGAAGGAGTCGCGTCAACCGGGTTGGGCGCTGTCCGGGGGCCACAGCAAGAGCGTGGCCATCGCCGCCGGATCGGCGGTCGACGAGAGCCATCCCCACGGCGAGCGGTTCACCGAGCAGACCCCCGAGGAGGCGGAGGCCCTGGCCGCCTACAACCGGTACCTGGCTGGGCTCGATGCCGATGCCGATGCCGATCGCCGATGCGATGCTGACGCCGGCCGACGGTGAGCGGGCCCGCCACCCCGGCCGGTAACCCCGGAACGAGGCAGCCGCTGCCGAGCGGTGCGCACGGCGCGCTGATCCGCTACCGGGTGATGACCTACATCGTGGGCTCCGCCCTCATCGTGCTCGTCTTCGTCGGCGTGCCCCTCCAGGTGTGGGCGCACTTCGACCTGGTGGCAAAAGTGGAGGGCACGATCCACGGCTACCTCTACCTCGTCTACCTCTTCACCGCGGCCGACCTGGCCCGGCGGGCCCGATGGCGGCTGGGTCGGATCCTGGCCGTCGTCCTGTCCGGGTTCGTGCCCGGGCTGGCCTTCGTCGTCGAGCACCGGGTCGTCAAGCAGATGAAGGCGGAATGGGCCGCCGAGGAGGAGCCTGGAGATGCGGCCGGGACCCGACGACGGGTCGCCCGGCCAAGGCAGTGCTCGGGCCAACGCTGTCCATCGCCGTACCGGCGCAGCCCCCCGACGGTTCCCCTCCGGCCACCCGGTAGCGGTCGGTCAGGACGGCGAGGCGATCAGCGGGCGCCGCGGAGCAGTGCGCCCGGGCGGGCGCCGGTGTCCTTGCCGTCGGCGAAGGTGGTCACCCCGGACTTGATGGTCTCCACGTAGCCCGACGGCGTCCTGCAGCAGACGGGCCCCGCCGGCCGGCAGGTCGTTGACCACGGTCGGGTTGCCCATCTGCAGGTTGTCGTAGTCGATCAGGTTGAGGTCGGCCACTGCTCCCACCTCCACCGTGCCCCGGTCGCCCAGGCCGTAGAGGCGGGCGGTGTCGTGGCTCTGCTTCTTCACCACCCACTCGAGGGGGAGCCGCTCGCCCCGGGTGCGGTCGCGGGTCCAGTGGGTGAGCATGAAGGTGGGCTGGGAGGCGTCGCAGATGACCCCGCAGTGCGCCCCCCCGTCGCCCAGCCCGGCTGCCGCCCGCGGGTGCAGGAGCATCTCGCGGGCGGGCTCCAGGTCCCCGTTCGAGTAGTTGAGGATGGGCACGTAGAGCAGACCCCGCCCGTCGTCCTCGAGCATGGCGTCGTAGGCCACGCTCATCGGGTGTCCTCCCGGCGGCGGCGGCCATCCCGATCAGGGACCGCTCGGGCCCGGGCTCGTACTCGGGCGGGCTGCCGAGCGCGAAGGTGGTGCGGTAGGCCTGGTCCATGCGCTCGGCGGCGGCGGGGTCCGGCTCCCACGACTCGATGGCCCGACGGACCTCCGAGGTCCGGAGGGCGTCGACCAGGGCGTCGGGGGAGAGCCCTTTGGCCTTCAGCTCCTGATAGGCGGGAACCTGGTCGAACAGGCGAGTAGGTGGTGAAGTGGCCCGACAGGAGACCGAACCCCCGGCCGGCCACCTGGGGCCAGAGGTCCGCCCCTTCGGCCACGGCCCGCAGCGACTCGTCCATCAGCTCGCGCCACAGGTCGGGGGCATCGTCCACCTGCACCAGGGCGAAGGTGACCGGCCGGCGGATGGCGGCCGAGAGGCGCCGCATCCAGTCGATCTCCTTTTTCGGGCCGATGATGTCCTCGCCGGCGGCACCGGCCGGAGCCAGCTCGAAGATCCCCGTCCCCAGCTCGCCGAGGGCGCTCCCGATCCCGAACAGCTCGTCTTCGGCGGCGTAGGTGCCGGGCACCGGCTCCCCGTCGATGGCCAGGTGGGCGATGGTCCGTGACGTGGAGAACCCGAGGGCGCCGGCCACGATGGCCTGCTTGACCAACTGCTTCATGGCCTCGATGTCCTCGGCGGTGGCCGGCTCGTTGCGGGCGCCCCGCTCACCCATCACGTAGGAGCGGACCGCGCCGTGGGCGACCTGGGTCCCGACGTCCATGGTCCACTTCCGCTGCTCGAGGGCGTCGAGGTATTCGGGGAAGGTCTCCCACTCCCACTTCATGCCCTCGGCCAGGGCCGAGCCCGGGATGTCCTCGACGCCTTCCATCAGCCCGATGAGCCAGTCGTGCCGGTCGGGGCGGGCCGGGGCGAACCCGACCCCGCAGTTGCCGGTCACGACGGTGGTGACCCCGTGCAGGCTGCTCGGGGCGAGCACCTCGTCCCAGGTGGCCTGGCCGTCGTAGTGGGTGTGGATGTCCACCCAGCCCGGGGTGACCAGCAGGCCGTCGGCATCGACCGTGCGCTGGGCCGGTGCGTCGGCAAAGGAGCCGACACCGCTGATCTGGCCCCGGTCGACGGTGACGTCGGCGGTGCGGGCCGGTGCGCCGGTGCCGTCGATGACCGTTCCCCCTCGGATCACGAGGTCATGCATGGTCGGTTCCCCCTTGGAAGTCGCTGCTCCGATGCTGGCACGGACATCCGGCCAGCGCAATGAAGCCCGGGCCGTCGGGCTCCGGTCAGCGTGGGGGAATGGAGTAGGTGACCTGGGCCTTGGCCACCAGGTCGTGGCTTCCGATCGAGCACATGGCCACTTCGGCCACCGCCAGTCGACGGCCCAGCTTGAGCAGCGTGGCCACCCCGCTCACGTCGACCAGTTCCGGTCGGCGGAGGAAGTCGATGTGGAAGCTGGTGGTGACCGAGAGGGCGATCGGCCCGATCTGGCCCATGATGACCATCCACGCCGCGCAGTCGGCGAAGGCCATCAGGGACGGTCCGGAGACCGTCCCGCCCGGTCGGCTGTTGGACGCTTCCACCGCCAGCCGCATGCGCACGGTGGTGGCGGACAGCTCCTCGATGACGTAGGGCACCCGGGTGTCGGGGAAGGAGGTGTCCAGGATGTCCTGGAGGGCGGCGATGGTCATGACGGGCCGTTCGGGCATCGGGGGCAGCGTAGCCAGCGTCGGAACCCCACCCCACCCGGGTCGGGCAGACTGTGGGGACCATTGGAGACCGGGCCGCGGCGTCGGTGCGGGTAGTCAGGGGGGACCATGTTGAACGAGGAGCACACCGCGGCGGTCGAGATGGCCCGGCGAGGCCGGAGAGGTCCTGCTGGCAGCTGCGGGGCGGATCGCTGACCGGCAAGGCCCTCGGCCAGGAGGGTGATCAGCGCTCGCATCGCCTGCTCATGGAGCGTCTGTCCGAGCGGTTCCCCGACGACCGGGTCCGATCCGAGGAGGCGGACCAGTCGGAGGCCCTGGGCCAGGAGTCGGGGAGGGTGTGGATCATCGACCCGCTGGATGGGACCCGCGAGTACTCCGAGGGCCGCGAGGACTGGGCCGTCCACGTGGCCATGGCCGTCGACGGCCAGGCCGTCGTGGGGGCGGTCGCCCTCCCCTCGCTGGGCCTGGTGCTCGGGACCGGAGTCGCCCCCGCCGATCGCCGCGGCGGCCACCCCGCCCCGCATGGTGGTGAGCCGGAGCCGCCCGCCGGCGTTCGTCCCCTTGGTCGCCGAACGGCTGGGCGCGGTGACCGTGCCCATGGGATCGGCCGGGGCCAAGATCGCCGCCGTCATCCGGGGCGAGGCCGAGGTCTACGTCCATGCCGGCGGACAGTACGAATGGGATTCGGCCGCGCCGGTGGCCGTGGCCCTGGCCAGTGGGCTCCACGCCAGCCGGATCGACGGCTCACCGCTCCGGTACTCACAACCGGATCCGTGGCTCCCCGACCTGGTGGTCTGCCACCCGAAGTTGACCGACGCGGTCATGGCCGCCTTGGACGCCTTCGACGGACCGATGGCGGAGTGAGCCGGTGTCGTGACCTCGGTCGCCTCGCCACGCGGGCCCGGCACGATGAGCCCGGGCGGACCCCGGACCTTCAGCCCGGTCCGGCTCGGGCCCATCACCCTCAAGAACCGGACGATCAAGGCGGCGACCTTCGAGGGCGCGGCCCCGAGAGGGGTGGTCACCGACCAGCTGATCGAGTTCCACCGTCGCACCGCGGCCGGGGGAGTGGCGATGACCACGGTCGCCTACCTGGCCGTCTCGCCCGAGGGCCGGACCGATCGGCACTGCGTGCTGCTGGGGGACGAATCGCTCCCGGGGCTGCGCCGGCTGACCCAGGCCGTCCACGCCGCCGGGGCCGCCGCCTCGGCCCAGATCGGTCACGCCGGACCGGTGGCCAACGGAAGATCCAACCGGCACACCCTCGCTGGCGCCCTACTCGCAGGCTCAGTCCCACCGGCGAGATCACCCGGGCGGTCACCGAGAGGGACATCGCCCGGATCACCGAGGCGTACCAGCACGGGGCGCGGGTGGCGGTCGACGCCGGGTTCGACTGCATCGAAATCCACCTCGGCCACAACTATCTCCTCGAGCGCGTTCCTGAGTCCGAAGTTGAACCGCCGCTCCGACCGGTGGGGCGGGTCGTTGGCCGACCGGGCCCGTTTTCCCCGACAGGTGGTCAACGCGGTGAAGGAGGCGGTGGGGGATGCCGTCGCCGTCACCGCCAAGGTCAACATGGCGGACGGCGTCGCCGGCGGGTTCTGGCTCGAGGAGAGCATCGAGTTCGCCCGCATGCTCGAGGCCGACGGTGCGCTCGACGCCCTCGAGCTCACCGGGGGCAGCTCGCTCTCCAACCCGATGTACCTGTTCAGGGGGGAGGCCCCCCGGGTCGAGTTCGCCGCCACCCTGCCGGCCCCGCTCCGGCTCGGGTTCCGGGTGGTCGGCTCGCGGTTCCTCCGCGACTATCCCTTCGAGGAGGCGTACTTCCTGCCCTACGCCCGGCAGTTTCTGAACGCGCTGTCCATGCCCCTGATCCTGCTCGGCGGGATCAACCGGATGGAGACGGCCGAGGATGCGCTATCGGAGGGATTCTCGTTCGTGGCCATGGCCAGAGCCCTGCTCCGGGAGCCGGATCTGGTCCGTAGGTGGGAGAGTGGTGCGGCAACCGATGGACTGTGCATCCACTGCAACAAGTGCATGCCCACCATCTACTCGGGCACCCGGTGCGTGCTGGTCGCCGAGGGCGTGCCGGTCCGGACGGGTAAACGACCACTTCAACCCGGGCTGGCGGTCGGGCCGGGTTGACCGGCGACCGTCAGCCCGGGTCGGCGTCGTCGGCGTCCTCCGAAGAGCCGGGGACCTCGGGGGCGTCCAGATCCCAACCCTCATCGTCGGCCGCCCGAGCCCGGTCCCGGGCGCTGGGCTGACCGACCCCGTCGGGGTCGTCGATGCCTCCGTCGAGGGTCACCAGGTCCTCGGGGTCGTCGAACACCGCTCCCGCCTCCTCGAGCTCGCGATCGTCCCCCTGCAAGGTGGGATCCAGCGAAGGATCCAGCTCGAGGGCTTCGAGGAAGCTGGGGTCGAGTTGCTCCTTGTCATCGAGGGCTTCGTCGCCCTGTTCGAAGGGATCGCTCCCCGACGGCTCGTCGGGCGACCACTCGTCGTTCTGGCTCATTGGACCTCCTCGTGCTTCGGTCGGCGCCTCTTCTCCTCCGGCTGATCGTAGGGGCTGAGCGCGGACAGCCGTCCTCGACAGGTTCCCTGCCCGCCGCCCTCTATGGGGCGAGGTCGGAGCGTCGCTGGTTGGGTACCTGCGGCGGCCGAGCCTGGGGGACCGGACCCGCTGGGCGTACAATCCAGTACCCCGCCCACGTAGCTCAGGGGATAGAGCACTCGTTTCCTAAATGAGGTGTCGCAAGTTCGAATCTTGCCGTGGGCACCAAATCCCGTCGTGAAGACAGAGCAAGGCGGAACGAGACGGGCCAAAGCCGCGGCGCAACGAGGCCCGGGGCGCCGGAGGGCCGGGACGGCCCGAGGGCTCCTTGTGGTGGCGGAGAACCCCTGGCTCTCGGCTTGCACTGACTAGATCGGGTCGTGGGAATCGGGAAGCGTGGCTGACGTCCACGTCACGCCCACGCACATCTCGTCGGTCGATCCGTCGCCCCAGGTGACGAAGTGGGGCGGGACCTTACGCAGGATGGGGAGTTCCTGCTCCAGGGATGGGTTGTAGCTGCAGGTGATTTGCACGGGTTCACCGGCGGTGACGGGAACCGGCGTGGCCAGGTTGTAGGCCCGCTGGTGGTGGAAGTCGTAGTTAGGAACATCGAGGACCGTCTTCGCCTCTGGAGTTCCCGGGTTGAGCACCAAGGTGAAACCCACTCCCAGGAGATGCATGTGAGGCGCAATCCTCACGAGGTAGCCACCAGTGCTCAGGTGTTGCGTACAGGACGTCGAGTCGCCTTCGGGTGGGTCGGAAGGATTACGACCGCAGAGGGCCTCGATTCCATCGACCTCGATGACAGCATCCTTGCCGAAGCGTTGGCCCTGGTTGGCAAGTGAGGCGGCCCGGTCGCATAGAGGACCAGTCACGCCCGCTGGACAGGGGATGTCGGGCGCCGCCTCCATCTCTTGGACATGCAGGGGTAAAAGCGGCGTCGATAGCGGGACGGTGTGAAGGACCAGGGAGTTCTTCACCGGCTTGTCGCCGACCAGTAGGTTGTAATGAACCTGCATGACGACCATGCTTCCGGCCGGAATAATGAATCCGGTTCCCTTCGGAAAGTCGATGGCGCCCGATCCTGGTGACCAGTTGCTGAGCAGTGTGGTCTGGGCAAAGTCGGACAACGGTGTGTTCGGAAGGGTCCCCTCTCCGAAACACGTCCACCCACTCTTGATGACCTGGTCTCGCTTGGCCTGTGCCACTTGTGACGGCGGGAGGAGGAAGAGGGCAGCGTGGTGGTCCTCGACGCTGCCGGGAAAGAACTGGCTCGAGATGATGTACGAACTGCGAGTGACGTGCGGGTTGACCACCGTGCAGTGGTAGTCATCTGTTGCCCCTGGCGGTGCTTTGGGCTTGTAGCTCGCCGATTTCAGCCAGATCGACGTCACATGCGTAGATGATCGCGGAGCTGCCGACGCTGCCGTGGCCACGAAGCACGTGGCCGCAACGAGAGCCACACCAGCAACCAGGATGCCAACACCACGGACCCGCACCGCACCAACGTAGCCCGAGGGCCAGGTCGCCGCTCGGCCTACCCTCGATGGCTGTGGCTACCTCAGGTTGCCCACTCGTGCCGGTGAGCCACCGTCGACGGTCGACCCGCTACCGGCGAAGGCTCCAACAAGACCGGTCAAGAAGGCCCAACGTCACGGACATGGCTTGGCGTCCCTTCGTCTTGTCGTGCATCGTCGGCGGATTCATCTTGGCCTCCTGTTCCACGTCCACCACTGAACCTGCGCACACAACCGCTCCGACACCGATCTCCCAGGTTTCGAGATGCACGGCATCCGACCTCGAAGCGACCGGAGGAAGGCAAGGAGCAACCCAAACCATGCTCGGGAGCCTCGCGTTCACAAACGATTCGAGGTCGCCATGCACACTTCGCGGCTTTATCAAGGTGGCACTCGTCGATCGGAACGGGCAGATTGTCAAGGAGCGAACCGAGCATGGCGTCACTCCGGCATTGTGTTGCGTGACTAATGACGTCCGGACAGTCGTCCTACGTCCCAGAAAATCAAACCGAGCCGTGGTTCCGCTCCAGTTCTCGTGTCAGGGTCCAGTCCCAATTGTTCGCACGGTCCGAGTCTTTCTGGCAGATCGGTCATCTCTTGATGTCCAGCCGGATGCCGACCCTTGGACCGTAGAGAGCTGCCAACCGGGTTCGGGTCCCTCGGTGCTTTCGGAAGATCCTGTCCAATATCAGCCGGCATAACTACGCCTTTGAACCGGTGTGTTGTGGGGCACACTCATCCCACGTTCGGGGTCACCACTGGCCGGGATTTCTTCCAATCGATCCTTCGGCGGCTTGGGGAGGGCTCATCGCGTGATTCGGGAGAAGCGGGCTAAAGAACTGATCAGCGTCGGCCGCAATTTACTGATTAGGACTGGTGCGAAAATTGAAGGCGGCACAGCCGCAGGTGATCGGCACCGATTTGGGACACCGATATGGTCTGCTCGTTTCCCGAGCCACCGTGACGTTCGATGAATCCTCGGGAGTTCGCCTCCTCCCACACGGGCAGACCTGGGCACGATGTGCGCCATGCATCCAACACCTCGTCGTAGGGGCGGGGGTTGGCGCCCAGCCACTCGAGCAGATCAAGGATCAGATTCTCGACGGTCTCAGTCATGTGACTTGTCAATCCCTTTGTGCCGCGAGCCGAATCGGCTTGCGCTGCATCCCCCGTAGCCGGCGTTCGGGGCTACTCGATCGCCTTCCAACGATCTCGCGCCGTGACCCCAGGCTGGGCGGTGCGGTGGCTATCCGACGATGAACCGGGCGATGTCGAGTGTCACCTTGATCGCCTTGGTGAGCGTTTGGCCTTGGCCAAAAGGATCGCCTACGCCAGGTGTGGTCTGTTCCATGGTTCCTCCGCCCTTCGTTTGGGTGGTCGACACTCCAGTAGAGATCGTTGAGAGTGTGGCGTCAAACCCCTCCGGGATCGCTCCGAGCATCGATCTGCCACGGTCCACGCCCGACCCGCTGCCGGCGTTGGGGGACGTTCTGAGTGACAGTGACTCTTCTAGTCAGGTGATCGTGGAGCCTGGGGGTGGATGGTCTCACCTCTGGCCAACATCTCGACAAACTGGCCGATCCGCCTGGAGCGGGTTTCAGGCTTCTTTGCGTTTCCGATTCTGTAGAGGATGGCGTACCGATTCGCCTTCGTCAGCGTGTCAAACATCGCCTTGGCGCGAGGATTGGCACTCAGGGCAGTGACAAGATCCCCCGGCACCTCAGAACTGGCTTGCCCTGCGTAGGCGGCCTCCCATCGGCCGTCCTCTTTCGCCTGCCGTAGCTCGTCTTCGCCGGATTGATGCATTCGGCCGGTGGCGATCAGCCTTTCAGCGATGGCGGCGTTCCGTTGAGACCACGGGCTGCGAGCTTTTCGAGGCGTGAAACGCCGTCGGAACGTTGCAGTGTCACGGCGTCCTAGTTGACCATCTATCCAGCCGAAACAGATCGCCTCGTCAAGCGCCTGGTCGTACGAGAGCGATGTCGGATCAGTCGTTCCCTTCTTGGCTAGTACCAACCACACACCTTTTGAATCGCCACGATGGGCACTCAACCATCTTCGCCATTCGGGAGCGTCCACGACCAGTAGCTCTGGGAGATCCACGGCATTCACCGTATCCCCCACGTTCCGACCTGGCGCGGTCGATCCGCCATTGACCCGGGGGACGCACTGCGATCGCGAGGAAGGTGAGCATTATGTGGCACCCCGGTTCGATGCAAAACGCAGCCCGAGCCGAACTCAGGACGTCCCGCATGACCTACCTGTACGGGAATTCTCTCATGACGGGTCTTACGGGACGGTACCGCTGAGGCGAACCTCTGAACTGCGCTGCTTCCGATACGAGTTCGTTGATCGGGACACATTCGAGGCTTCCCGTGGGTGCCGATGAGGGAGCATTTTGACACAACCCGTCAACTCTCATCGTGAACTGATGGGGGATTGGCAGGCATGGTCTGAACCTTGCGCCGGGGTCGGATCGCGACCGTGAAATTCGCCGAGCACACCTGGTTTCCATCCTTGTCGGCGATTGTCACCGGTACTTCGACTTCGATGGGCCCTCCCGCCCGAACCTGTCTCAGCGCGTGTTCGAACACATCAGCAGACACAAATCCCGAGGCCGTCACATCGCCCCTGGCGGGTGCCTCGTACTCGACGGTGGCTCGCCTGATCACGGTATAGCTCGCGGCAGCCTCTTCGAGCATTCCCGCCACGAGAGCTCCCGCACCGGCCACCTCGGCTAGCCCGTACAGAACGGCCGCATTCACGGTGCCGTTGTGATTCAGATGCACTGGTTGAGGGCGCAAACGTATCACCGCCTCGCCCTCGGCGGCCGAGACCGGTTCGATGCCCAGGAACTTGATCCACTCCATTTCAGTGAACTGGCTGGTGTCAGTCATGCTCCCCCCGCGTGTTCATGAGCGCCGCGACGAATTCCGCGAGGATCTTGCTTGGTCTTTGCCCCCAGCAGCCGCTCCTCCGATCAGCCACTCCATGGCCCGAGCCAACCCCTCGGCATCGTCCTGTTGGCCGGCCGCCTCTCCGAGCAACCAACCCCTCAAGATCGCCTGGAGAGCCGTGGCGAGGGTGAGGTCCTCGTCGATGCCCGGCAGTTGCCCCTTGAGCATCTCTGCAATCGACGAGCGGCTCCGGGCTTCCAGATCGCTGAGCGGGAAGGCCCTTGAAGGATCGCGCTGGGCCTCGATGACCACTTCGAGCCAGAGCAGCCACCAGCGCCGCTGGTTGGCGTCCTGATTCAGAAGTCGCCGGGCTATTCCCTCGAGGTCGTCGACAGAGTCAACCAGGGAGGTCGCAAGGGCGAATTCCTCGTCGGTCTTCTGTGCGAACACTGCTTCGAAGAGCGCTCTTTTGCCGGCAAAGTTGGAGTAGACGGCACCGACGGTGTAGCCGGCCTCGGCGGCTATCTCGGCCACCGAGGCAGCCTCGTATCCCTTGTGTGCGAACACCGTGGCCGCCGCATCAACCAGTTCGTCTCTGATCAGCGCTTGGCGTTCGGATCGGCGGAGGCGAGTAGCGGGGGACATGTCGACCTTTCCCTGATTGGGATAACATATGCTATCAGAATAGCAATCATTATTGGAATGAGGCGACCAATGGCAATAACGAGCGGGTGTGCGACTCTCCAGGTCGCAGATTTCGACCGTGCGATCAGCTTCTACAGCGAGACGCTCGGGCTGAAGTTGATCGTGCGATTCGGTGATGAGTGGGCCTGCATGGACGCTGGGGAGGGGATGCTCATCGGATTGATTCCGTGCTCCGGGAGTAAGGAGACCGGCATCTCAGTCGGCCTGTGTGCGTCCGAGCAATTCGATTCCGCTGTCGAAAACCTGCGCCAGCAGGGTATTTCCATCGATAGCCAAACGGAAAGCGGGGGTGCAGTCAGGCTCGCCTTCTTCGCCGACCCGGATGGGAACCCTCTCTACCTGACGGACAGTCCTCCCAATCCCACTGCGGGATTTGCGGGAAGGCCGAGCGATGCCTCATCTCGGCCCTTTTTTGAATACCTGGGTCTGCGTTGGAACACCGTCGACGGAGATCGAGTGACCGTAGAGCTCGACCTCCGCGACGACCTGCGCGGTCCAACGGGAAACATTCAAGGAGGGATCATCGCCACGCTCGTCGACGTGGCGGCGGCATCCACGGCGGCGCTGTCTGGTACAGGATTGATAAGGACAACTGAGATGACCGTGCACTATCTGGCACCAGGGAAGGTTGGCCCTGTACGGGCCATCGGTGAACTCCTTCGAAGTGGTGCTCGAGTAGTTGACGTCGAAGTCCGAGTCTTTGACGTGGGCGTGGGCGGTCGCCTTATGGCGGTGGCTCTTGCGGCTTTTGTTTCCGAGAGCCCCAATCGCGGTCAGAAAGTCGTCGGGGAGCCATCAGCGGAAACAGACCCAACTCCAGCATCACCCTCGTTGGTCCGGTGACGGCTCATTGTCACAAAGGTCCGACGCTGCCCGACCCCTGGCGACTCCGTCTTTAACTTGTGCCGGTCAAGGATCCTCAACTCACAATTGAGAGCACATCACGATATGGCTGGAGATGCGCTCCGTGCCGAGGATGTTCTGCGACTTGTTCGGCCACCAGACGGAAGAGCAACGCTCGGCCGAATAGATCGCGGTCACTCGGATGTATTCCAAACGACCTGGCCAATGACAGATCAGCGCCGTTCCACAGCACGGCGTCTCCGAACACGATCGCCATAGCCCACCGACGTGGACGTAGGTACGGCGAGAAGTCGAGGATGACGGGAACGCCAGAGGGGTCAAGGTACACGTTGCCCGTCAGATCGCCGTGCACAATCTGATTTCCGATTGCTTGCTCGGTCAATAGGGCTGTTATCGCTAGATAGACCTCTGTCGCTTCGGCATTCAGATTCGGCTTTGCTTCTCCCCACGCCACTCGATCGGCAAATGCCCAGCGATGTACCCGACGTGACAGGATGTCTTCTCCACCATCACGAACGCATTCGACGGCGTCGGCAAAGATCAGTCCAGCACTGGCAATGTCGTTCCAAAGGGGCACGGCTGAGCGAAGGCCAGGGACAAATCGCGAGGCCGACCAACGGTCGTATACCCAATGACCGTCGGCTGTCTGGACCGGCTCGGGGATTCTGAAGCCGTCTTGTTCTGTTCGAGACAGAAGTGCTTGTGTCCACTCGGCTTCGCTGGCGTCGTGCACCCGCTTCACGACGAAATCGCCAACACGGAAGCTCACGCCCTCCCCACCGGGAAGCGCGAGGGGATCACTATCGATCCCGAAGGCATCGAGGACCGCCGACGACGGAGCCAACATCGCCTCAAATGTTCTCACCGGACGGTCACGGCCGCAACGGCTCCGCTGCCATGTAACCGAGCCCACGCACCCCAAAAGGGATCGGCTTACGGACTGACAGTAAGGCTCTGGAAATGCTCCCAAATGCTCGACGTCCGAGAGGCCAGGGGTCGCCTCGACGTGCCGAAGTGGGTCACTGTCTCGGCAGCAGGGGCGGGTCGCCATGTGGACGATCGTGTGAAACGCTGACGTGATGAGTGATGTGACCAAAGCTGGAGCAACCGGTGATAGCTCAGTCAGGTGCGCATTTTGTGGAGGATCGCCTGTCCTCAACCGTGCTTTGGGGGCTGGGCCAGGTGGAACCGGAATCTGCCGGGATTGTGTCGTTGGATTGACGAAGAACTTCACGGACACCGTTGCAGGATCGAGCGGAGTCGTTGACAAACCACTCGGTCTGGCCGAGTCGACAGCCGATGAGAATGTGCTTTGGGAAGGCTTCGATATCGCTCTATCTCGAATGTCTCTGCTGCAGGGGGTCGAGAGACAGATCGCGTTCGCCCAGGAGTCCATCCGTACCAGTTGGAAAGCCGACTCAGCGGACAAACTGCCGACCGAGTCAACGAAGACGTTGCCTGTGTGGTGGCTCTCCTCAAACGTCACGGATACCACGAGGTAAGCGTCGTTGTGGGAATCAACACGGCGCTAGCTGCGAGAGGCGAACTCGGTGGATTCTATGAAAAACCCGATCCCAGTGACCCACGCTGGAGCGCTCGGATGCAGTTTGATCGAGATGAGAGTCCTTCTCCCACGTCGGGTTGATCCGCTCGGGCCCCATCCGGTGATTTGGGGCACCCTCCCTCCTACCCTGACGTGCCGTTGAAGATTCCGCTCGCTCCGCCGTGGACTGAGTAGGTCGACGCTACTCGTCCAGTCACGAGGTTGATCGAGGTCACATCGGGCGGAGTCGGAGGTCCGGCGGCTCCAGGAGGGTAGGTCCCACCGGTGACGTACGCAGTATGACCGTCTGGCGAGATGGCTATTCCATAGGGTTCGTGCGCCAACATTATCGGCGCCTCTGACAGGTCGGTCTCCAGGTCGATTGGTGTCAAGAAACTGTACTGCTTGCCCCCGCCAACGGCTTCCTCGGTCGTGCCAGTGGCGTAGGCCATACTTCCGTCGGGACTGATCGCAAGCTCGCCAACCCCGTCGGGAACAGTGATCACCTTGCCGAGCGTCCTAGTTACGAGATTCACGGTGGTAAGTGTGGCGCCTCCATTGGTAACGACGTAGGCGGCACGACCATTGGGCGAAACGAAGACTCCTGATGGGCCACCGGGTACAGCTATCGGTGTTCCGGGCTCTCCATTCTTGACATTCACGGGGACGATGGTCTTGAAGTCAGCGCCGCTATCCCCACAGCCCGCTACATAGAGGGTCTGACCGCTACCGCCCATCGAAATCGACTGGCATCCGCTCACTTTGGAGAGAGCTGCTCCAAACGTGCCCGTCCTGAGATTCACGGGCAGGATGCCGCCATAACCGATTCCGTACGCGCTTTGCCCATTCGGCGCTACGGCCACCGCCTCGACCTGGGGCGGTGACATCGCACGGCCGACTGAATGACGCACAAGGTTGAACAGAACCCACCCCGACCCATTGGACACATAGGCGATGTCTGGTCCCGTCGGGTACGTCTCAGTTCCGGAGGAGGAGGCTGATGATCCGCAGGCCGCTACCAAGATAGGGAGAGCGACGACCAGGATGGTGCCCCTCACACCACGCCGAACGCGTCTTCCGCCGCACCCCTCAGTAGCCGCAAGACAGGCCCCCGCAGTCCGCATCGGGAAAGTATTCCATGCCCAACTCAACGCCCGTCCCCGAGGTGCCCTTCAGCCACGGTCGATATGCGACTCGCTCCCAGTGATCAGAGGCTCTCGATCATTGAAATCAAGTCGTCTCGCCCGAGGCCGTACTGCCGTGCCAGATCGATGAGCTCCTGGGCATGAGCACGCACGATGCCTCGATCGGGTTTACCAGCCACGGTGATACCTCTTCCCCGGCGAAACTCCAACACCCCCTCGTCTCGCAGCTGCCGAAGCGAGCGAAGCACCGTGTTGGAGTTCACGCCGAGCACTGCAGCGAGATCTTTCGCCGGAGGAAGGCGTTCGCCGGGGCCAGCCTCCCCGTCTGCGATCGCTCGCCGAAGCTCGGCGGCCACCTGCTCGAAGAGCGGCACGGAACTTTGCGAGTCGATCTTGACCGGCAGCATTGTGCTAATCATACTATCACTATGAGACGCAAGATTCCGGCGCTCACACCGTGAAGCTCCTCGACCGGGATGTGCCAACCAGAATCCCAGATCCGGCGGAAGCCCTGATCAAGGAGGCCCACCAACGCAAGCGTCGTCGACGACTGATGGTGTGCGGTGTCGTCCTTGTGGTGCTGGTCGCTGCGCTGGGTGGGTTCTTGTTGTCGCGATCGAAGGGCGGAGCGCCGACCACCGGGGTCACCGTCCGACCGCCTGCAGCGCACGGACCCGTGGTCAATAAAAGGGCGTTCAGTGGACACGGCCAACTGGCCTTCGTGTCTCGGGGCACGCTCTGGGCACTCAACGGCTCGACCAGGGCTCTCCGAAAGGTCTCAACGCCAGGTCTCGTGCCCCACGATCCCTCGTTCTCTCCCGACGGGCGCTGGTTGGCATTCGTCGCATCGAAGGAGGTCACCTCGGATTACGGGGGCGACGTGGTGGCCTCCGTCTTGTCGTCGTCACTGTGGATCGCCCGGGCCGATGGCACTGGTGCCCACGCAGTTCGTGACATCGCCTTCAACGCGGCCTATGGATGGAGCCCACACGCGGACCTCTTTGCTGTGGCGGTCGGCAAGGCGACGACCGTTCCTTTCGGCTCGGCCACCGGAGTAGACCTGGTCGAGCCCACCGGATCGATCCGCCAACTGGTCGGGGGCACCCACGTCACGTCGGCCGTGTGGTCGCCTGATGGATCGGCCCTTGCCGTGTCGACACAGAGTGGCCTTTCGGGGCCTACCATATGGAGGGGTACGTTGACCACGTACCCGGTCGATGGCGGATCGTCGACGGTGTGGGAGTCCCTGGTCGGGAGTTACATCGTTCCCGCCGGGTGGTGGCCGGTGTGGGGGATCGGTTACACAACTGTCGGAGTGGGCGCGGTCCCTGGCGGATCAGCGACAGCCGACGGCTCGCCCTTCTACACTCTGGCCCGACCGGGAGCAGCACCGAGATCTCTCGGGATGACACTTCAGAATGAGAGCACTGGAACGCCATCCGGAACGTCATCAGGTTGGCTGGCCTTCGTTACGGCCAGCGGGGGCATCGGCCGATCCATCTGGCAAGGCAAGCAAGTCATGGTCTGCTCACCGATCACCACCGCCTGCTCTCCGGTTAGCCATCCGACGAACACGGTGACCTTGGATCCGATCTGGTCACCGAATGGAACCTCCCTTGCTTATGTGCAGGGTCCTGCCCTTCAGAACGTTGGATTCCTCCAGCCCACCGTTGCCGACTGGTATAACGCCCACGAGCTTTACCTGTTCGACCCAACCACTGGATCGGTCCACCTGAGTTCCCAGAGCAAGGGAGCGACCGTTCCTCTGTGGTCGGCGGATGGAAGTGGACTGCTGTTTGTCAGCAACAACGGATTGTGGTTGAACGCCGCATTTGGCCGTCCACCCGTGGAGATCGCTCACCCACTCTTCGCCCCAGATATGTGGCCGACGTTCTATGGGCAGGTCAGTTTCTCCGCGCAGTTCTCATGGTCTTCAGCAACCACAACCTCGGTGAGTCCCACGGCCCCAAGCGCGCAGACCAGGTGAAGGTACGACCAATAAGTGCCTGGGCGGGCCAGTCGCCCACGACCGGTGTCAGGGGCGAGCTACGAGGATCAATCGTCTGCGGCAATCACGAGGGTCACCTCAGCGGAGGGGCCAACCAGAATGAACTCGTGGAACTCGTGTTTTCCCACGATGCCGCGCTGCGGCTGCTCCCTCAAATAGAAGCGAATCGATGCTTCGTTTATCTGGCGGATGACACGCTCTGTGATGACGTCCACGACATCGTCCTGCATTGGCGGCATGTCCTTCGGGTTCCCTTCTCCGTCGTTCCACCCGGACCTGCCCTCCTCGACCCACTCATCAAGGATCTGAACCGCTCGTGGTGCCGCGATCTCCTCGAAGGAGCTTGGTGACAGGGTACTGAGCGGGTATGGTCCGTGGATTGGATCAGCGGCAACGGACAGTGACGAGACCAAGCCGTCGTCGAAGTGGGCGAGATCATCGCGGTAGGCAGGGTGAGCCAAGAGCGTCGCAAGGAGGTCCTGGCTACCTGACGGTCCAGCCGCCTCCAACCTAAAGCGTTTGAGTTGTATCCAACGATACGTGCCGTCCCGCAGCAGAATCGTGTTGCCGCCGAGATACTCCAAGGAAGCAGCCACTTCCCGATTGTCCCACGGTGCCACTCGAGTCGCAGGGGTCTAGCCACACGTCCGAAAGTGGGGGCAGCCACGATCGATGACCGGCGCTGACCCGGCGTTCAGGAGCAGTCCAAGGCGCTGCCATAGTCTGTTGCCATGGCCGTGGTGACCGTCGTCCTCCATAGCGTCGACCACATGTGTTGTGGACCCCTTCGTCAAGTGGGCGACACCGTGACAATTCAGATCCACAACTACCGGGGACAGGTCTATGAGGAGCGCCATGCGGGGGGTGTCAGTATCGCCACGCAGCCCATGACGGGAACCATCATGCACATGGAATGGTGCCCGGCCATCGTGCGGAAGGAGGCAAGGGCCGAGGGTTTCACGGTGATAGCGCTCGAGGGTTACGGACCGGGGATATCCGTCGAATCAACTGAGTACGAGGATCCAGATGCGGAGAACTGGGCATTTCGGTTCACGATAGAGACGGATGACCCAATCCCTGAGCCTCGCAAGGACTGATCTGGTACATCGGCCAGGCTTGGTGGTAGGGGGCGGGCACTCGGACCGTGAACCCGCTAGATCGAGGGGCCAGATCCCTGAGAAGGAATCAAGCCTCCAGCGACGAGGCGAGGCGTTCCAAAGTGAGACTCATCGTCCTACGGTTTCGCTCCGTGCGGTCATCGATACCCGAGATCTGCTGGCTGTACTCCAAGGCGGAATCGGGCCGGAGATCATCGCTCCACTCGGTGACCCGGCACCCCGATTCGGTCGGCTCGAACCGGTACCCCCAGGTGGAGAAGTGGAATTCCATCATCGAGCACTCAAAAGCGAACGCCCGCCCCGGGTCGGCCTCGATGACCTTGCCCTGCGTGATCCACTCGTGCTCGCCGTTTCGATTGTGGCCGTCAAAGGTGGCACCAACCACCGGGCGGTCGAACCCTGAGTGCCACTCACAGGTGTGGCACTCCTCCGACCATTCGCCCATTCGGGTCACGTCGGAAATGGCGGCATACGCCAGTTCGGGGGAAGCGGCGACGTCTCGGGAGATCTCGAGCCTCTTGGTCATGGTCCGAAGTTCACTACACGTCACCAGGAGCTGTCGAGTAGGCATGCGGCTCATTCCGGCGTTCGGGGACGGTCAGCAGTCCTTGCTCTATCCCTGTCCTGAGCCCGCTCGAGGCTCGCCTACCCGGCAAGGGCGAGTCCCGGCCCCCAGCCGGTGAGGGTGGTCGCCCGTTCGAATGGGGCCGGGACCTCGTGCTGCGGGCACGGTGGGAGTCCCCTAACGCCACTCGTTTTGCCGGATACAGGACGGGCGAATATAAGTCTCCCATCTGGTGCCTTGGGGCAGGGCGAACCTAATGGTGTGACAGTCCGACGACGGCATTCCGGTGCCAACCATGTGGATCACCGGCTTGCGATCCCAGCGCCCTTGCCGTCATGGGGACGACCATGACGAAAAGGAGAAAGGCCGATGCCAAGGCCAACGTAAAGACGGGATAACGGCCCCAAGCCGTAGACGGTTCTGTGGCAATCAGGTAGACGATCAGCGACGTGCCCGTGGCGCTCAGCAGAAGGCGCAGAGCATGGACTCCGCCGAATCGTGATCGCCAGAGTCGGGGTAAGCAGAGACCGGCCATCAGGGCGAAGTAACCACAACCGATGGCGGCCAGCGGAAGGTCGAGCAGTGTTCGGTGGAAGATGAATGTGATCTTCATGCAGTTGGCGCCAACCCCAGGTGGCAGGTGTTCGCTTTCACATCCCGGTGTCGAAATAGCCGTGGGGAAGTGCCACACCAATCCACAGACGGATGTGGCTAGACCCAGAAGGCTCAGCAGCAAGGTGGATGCCGCACTGATTCGCCAGATCATGGCAACCTCGGACCCCCTGCTCGGCCTTGGCACCCGCTGACTGGCAGGCTGAGCACAAGATACCTGACTCCCTCGCTCGGACGTGTGGCAGCTCTGCGTCCCTCTCCCTGCCCCGGCGCTTGGAGATACCTGATGTTCCTGAGAAGCCAGTGGCAGAGATGCGGAGGGAGGCGTAGTGGACGAGCACCGGGTGGGGGTTGCCCGCTACCCCGGCGGCCACCTGTGGTTTTGCTCATGTGGATTGACCGGCTGAGTGAAATACCCCTCTCTGGGGGCGCTCGATCTGCGGGGAAGCAGCATCGCCCCCCAGTGGCGCAACTTGCCGTCTCGTTCGGAAAACGCCGTCAGTAGTCGACGCGCCGCGGTTGACCCGACCCTCTTTTGGACAGGACTCACGCCTCGTAGCTTCTCTTCAAGCTCTACCCCAAACGGCCCAGGACGTTCCGAGTGATCCGTTCAATCTGGGGGTCTCTCCCTGCTAGCCCGTGAGCCCAGTCGGTCGACCCCGACGTGATGACCGTGGCCCCCGCCTTGTTCGTGTAGGCACCCAGGACCGCGTGGCCATGACGGATGCGTTCCATTGCCTCGGGATCACGCGTCCCGAACACGCGTGACGCGATGTACTCCAATTCGCTCGGCTCGCCTGGCTTAGGCGGACGAGGCGCGGTATCGCGCGTGAAGTGCTGTGTCGGGCACGTTCCGAGGATCTCGAAGGTCGACGGCGTGCCGTCTTCGCCGGTCGGGTAGGGCAGCCCGTCGCGATACGTGAACACGCACCCGTCGCACTCATAGCCGACGACGGTCGGGCCGGCACCGAGCACGTCGCCGTATCCGATCCCGGTGCCGTCGAACATCCAGTGACCGGCGCGGTGCACGGTGTAGCCCCCGAGGCCGGCCGTCACGTTGCGACCTATGCGGTGATAGCCCCCGCGCGTGAACGAGACGCCGGTCATGTAGTTCTCCGGGCGACCGACAATGACGTCGGACCAGAACGTCGTCACCTCGGCCTCGCTGTCGGTTCCCAGCAGGGGGTCGTTTTTGAAGAAGCCCTTGTACCCGACCATCACGTCGTGAGCCTTTCCCTCGATGCGCACTTGCCATAGCGACGTATTGCCCGAGAAGAACGCCGCATTGCCACCGTTCTCGATGAATTGCTCGACGGTGTCGCGCATGCCACGAGACCAGTACTCGTCGTGGCCGACGGATAGATACAGACTCGCGCCATCCAACACCTCAGGGTGTTCCTCCAGATCAGCATTCGTGCACACGCCGATCTCAAACCCCTCGCGTTCGGTCCACTCGATGAATGGCATCTCCCAGTCGGGCCAACCTGCCGACCCGGCATAACCCGACAAATGGTTGATCTGGACGTAACCGACGTGGGCGGCGTTCTGTGGATCGGGCGCACCCGTGCCTGTCACGCGTCGGCCCTTCCCCGGCGGCTTGTAGAGATAACCTGCCGACATCGGCCGCTGCATCGCAACGTGGGTCCCGCCGGTGTACAGGTTGGAGCCACCAAAGTCGTTGTAGGCGTGCCATGTATTGGTCGCCAGAGCGACCACAATGCGCGCGCCTGAAGACGGACGCACGACGAAGAACGCATAGTCACGCCGTACCTTGTCGCCAACGGCAATCTCCATGACGACCTCGTAGTAGCCCGACCGCCATGTCGGCTCGACGTCCAGCGTGAGAGCGATAGGCCAACCGCACCCCTTCGAGGCAGCGTCTTTGGGCGTCTCGTGTTCGCCTGTTGCGATCGCGTCACAACTGAACACGACCTCGCGTCGTGCCCCGACCCGTGCCACCTCAACGCGCACCGGCCGCCCCTCGGACGAGGACATGTGCAGATCTACCTGGTCTCCCGGGCGGGCTGATTGCGGCCAGCAGTAACCCATAACCACATCGCGACTCATCTCCCGACCATAACTGGGCCGGACCACTCGCTGCGTCGGAAGAAGATCATGCGGTGCCATCCTGGCAGAGCTGTTCGGACCACTGCTGGTCTCGAGCTGAGCGGGAATGGCGCGACCCCCGGCCGGTGATCAGGGAGGGCATGGGCAAATGGAGAGCTGTTCGTCTTCCACTTTCGTGACGACTCGGCCGAAGTCCTCGCTGATGATCTGATCACTTGGAACTGCTCGAGCGTGTAGTTACCCCCGGTCCACAGGACGGCGTCGCGCCACCGAAGGCGGCCCCGCCCTGGTGCAACGTCTGGCCCATACCTACCGATCGACCGGATTACCCGCCGGACCCGGCACCGGCTCACCGGTCGTGATTGGGTCTGTGGCCCACACGACCACCGGGTTCACGAAGCCAACTAAAGGTCAGGGGCCATTTGCTCGACAACTAGTCATGGCAAGGATTCCGTCTGTACGGAGAAAGACCCTCGTCACCATCGCCTCAATCGCGATCGTTGCTACGAGTGCCGCGGGCTGTGGCTCAGCCTCGGGAACGCCTTCAACGGAACAAATGACTGCGGTATCTATAGCCAAATTGGCAATGCACAATGCCCTCACGGCTGGTTGGGTCCACGAGGTCGTCCACGCGAATGACCAAGGAAAGAACCTGTCGATGGTCAATGACATCGGGACTTCCGATGGACGACAGGTCATAGATGCGAACGGAGCCAAGGCTACGGTCATCGTCCTCGGCTCGGCCGCGTACATCCAGGGCGACGCGAGCGCCGTTACGAACTACTTCGGACTGTCCAGTGTCGATCCACAGCAGGTAGCCGGCAAGTGGCTATCCCTTGTTGCCACCGATCCCAACTACTCAGCTGTTACCGCGGCGGTCACACTCAAATCTGATTTCAGCAACGTCATCGTGGGACCGTTCACCAAGGGTCCGATTACGACAGTGGCAGGCCGGCAGGCAGTCCCACTCTTCGGACACTCGCCGATGCAGGATGGTAGCCCCTCGGTTCCGACGACGTTGTATGTCACGGCAACAGGCAAGGTGCTTCCGATCGAGAATCACACCTCCTATCAAGGCACGACAGAGACGGTGGACTGGTCTGCTTGGGGCCGCGCTGTAAGTCTTGCCGCACCGCCCAACCCGATTCCAGAGTCTTCGATCACCAGTCGACCATCAAGCCAGTCCGGCCCATCCAACGTCTGAGGTCGAGCACCGCCAAGTCCGGCGCCAAGGCCATCGGGACACCTCCTGCGCCTCGGTCCTCTCCGCGGCATCAATGGCGCTTGCGCCGGGCATTCCTCGATTGCACCCGCTTTGCCTTCCGATTGCTGCGGCTGGCATCACTACGGATCGTGTGCCCCACTTGACTATGGGTTGTGAGTCCCTCGTTACTCTGGGTGGTCCGGCTCTCGTCGGTCACCAGACTGTGGCGGCGCCGGTTCATCGTTGTTAAACCCCCGACAACAAGGACAACGGCGAGGATGCTGAAGATCAAGATGTAGAACATGGCCCATTAGACCATGTACCCCTTGAGACGTCCTGCCCCACTCCTCTGCAGCCGCCCCACCCACCCGGCGATGTGGTGCACCGGGCATCGCCATGTGGCAGGCTCCTAGGTCGAGGAGAGGGATCTTTGCAGGTCCGTCTTGGCCGAAGGACAACCACTGATTGCTTCTGGGATTGCGTCTGCTTCTACGGCCGTCGTTCTCGTCGTTGGTGTGTTGACTGTCTTTCTTGTGATGCGGAGGATCGCAACTAGCGAGGACCCCTTCGTCACCAGGGAAGGTCCTTTCTCTGCCATCACTGGGACGGGCTCGTGGATCGGCAAGTGGTGGCTGGTGGCGACGCACGGTCCTGGTTGGTGTCCCGTGCGCCTCGAGCTGTTCGACTCTGGTGTTCGCACAGGTCCAAGCTCAATCTGGTGTGGGTGGTCAATACCCACAACCGACTTTCGATGGGGCGACCTTGAGTCCGTTTCCGGAAAGGATTGGAGCCTCTCCTTTCTTGGGCGGGATCGCTCGACCAAGGGATTCACCACTTTCGTGATACCGATCGGCTGTCGGTCAGGTGACCGCTTCTACCTCCTGGGAGGCTTTGTATCCACGCTGGCTTTTCACGGTGTGCGAGTCGTTGGGAATACCAACTGAATCCGCAGAGTGTCAACCGCCACTGACCCCGTGGCCGGGGGCACTTGCGAACGAGGCCGCCGATCAATCGCAGTAGGCGTACACGGCGGCGTGAGCAACTGCACCGGAATGCACCACTACGTTCACAGGGATCACGTAGGACTGATCGGTTGTCACCCGGTATTTCCCAGGGGCCAGAGAGAACCTGAATGTATGGCTGCCGAGTTTGGTCTGATTTTCGACGACACGACCACCTCGGTAGACGATGACTTGTACTGGATGAGCGGGCTGGTCCGCTGGCCCTGAACATTCTCCGGCCGTGCCTGCAAGCACGCCAAGGTGGGGAATGGCAGGTTTGGAAGAGGCCATCGAGCCTCCACATCCCGCGAGAGCGACTGCAGCCGCCAAGAGGATCGGAGCCGTCCATTTCCGCATTTGGGAACGATCCATCTCGTCATTATTGCCGGCACTGAGCTCTATCGGATGATCGCCCCGTCACCATCACACCTGTGCCGCTGTGGGTCATTGGTGTTAGGTGTCAGGTGGCTCAGTGGAGCCAGAGGTTTGATGCGGTGACCACGCAAGAGCCTGCCAGTGAGCCTTCCGGATGCCGTGCCTCACGGCAGACGCATGGAGACCGTCGTGATTGGGTGGTCGCTGACATCGAACAGGAGTTCCAGGAGCACGGATGGGCTGTACACAGCCCCCTGTTCATCCTCAAATATCGCTCGGTCTCCACACCGGCCCTCGCTTTTGACCGCCAGAGCCAGCCGACCATCCGTCTTCCTCCAAAAGGCCCTTGGAAGGCTGAAGTGCTCGGGATAGCGATGGGCCGTTCGATCAAGGTACTTCCTGGCATGCGCCATGGATGCGTCGACTGACCTCAGTTTTTCCTTCCAAGTCTCGTCAGGTTCCTTGACCATAGACCCGAGACTATGCCCGTCTGCGAACTGCAATGGCCTCCTTCAGGCGCACTGGGTCACGTACGAAGCCGAGGCCTGATCGGGTCATTGGGGCCGTACATCGGGTGTGCGATACCGGGCACGGCCGCAGTGCCCACGAGCACGTAGAACTGCCCGGCGAACAGGACCACACCACCGACTTCGGCGGCCAACGCGTTCGCATCGAAGTGGCGGCGGAAGACCCTGTAGCGACCACCTTCCGGCAGGGTCCGCTCCTGCCACTCCTCGGCGCTCACTCCTCGGGGGCGACCGGCGTCGAGGATCACGACCTCGGACGCAACCCGGTGCGCCTCGGCAAGAAAGGGTTCACGCTCACTCGGAAGAAGCAGGCCATAGACGTGGGCGGAGAAGAAGCGGTCGAAGGCGTGGGCTGGCACGGGTAGGGCAGTGGCATCTGCCTGGATCACTGGTACTTCGGGAGCAACGGTGCGCAGAACGTCCAGCGCCCTTCGACTCTGGTCGATGGCGATGCCCCTCCCCGCAAGGTATCCGGTGAAAGTGCCTGGCCCGGCACCTACTTCGACGAAGCGGACTGCGGACAGCTCACGAAGCATGCGTTCAAGCTGCGCAGCTTCAGCAGCGATGTCTTCCACTTCGACGGTGACGCCCAGACCGGTCCAGTAGGCCTGGGCGTTGGCCAAGCCAGGCAAGCGCCCGGTCACTCGCCGGTCGTAATACTCCCAGAGTGATCGACGATGCTGTTCTCGTTCGTTGGGCGATTCCCCGATCACCGACCGAAGCGAATCATCGGGGATTGGCACGCAACCATGTTTGCAGCTGCTCGACGAGTCCGCACCTGCCTCCGAAGTGCCCGTCGAGGGCAGGGGCGATAACCGCCGCCGAGCCGGCGATTGGGGGCGCAACGCGATCGCGGGCACGTGAGCACTATGGGGCACCCAATGGTCCGCCTGCCAAAAAATGGCTTGGCGGGTCTTGGCCCTGTCTTCGATGCTCGTGCAATGTGACCTGTACATGAGACTGGCCGACTCAAATGCGCGACGCGCCACGAAGCCACAAGAACGCAGTCCGAACCGGACTTAGCCTGGAAGCACCGACGAATAGCCTGATCGGTTAGCCGCGCATCCCGGAAAGAGCCTCCCCAGCTGGGAAAATGACGATGTCGAAGTCGTCGTATCCCTCAGCAAAAGGAGGCACTTTCTGTGAAGTCAGTATCGCGCGGAATTGACCGCATCGAGGTGACCTTCGATGACCCGAATCTGGTAGCCAATGCCGGGCTGTTGCTGGTGGCCACGCTGGTGGTCCGGCTTCACCTCGAACGCCTGATCAACGAGATGGTCGACCTGTCGGGCCGTGTCGGTGGAGCTTTGCCCGGACGCAAAGTGCTGACCCTGGTGCACGCCATGGTGGCGGGCGGCAGCCACATCGATCATGTCGACGTATTGCGATCCGGTGCCACCCAATCGGTGCTGCCCCACCGGGTCATGGCCCCCTCCACGTTGGGCACGTTCCTGCGTTCATTCACCTTCGGCCACATCCGCCAACTCGACTCGGCATTCGCCGAGACACTGCGCCGGGCCTGGTCGTTCGGAGCGGGACCTGGGGCCGACCGGTTGGTGGTCGACCTCGACTCCACCATCTGTCCGGTGTGCGGCAAGGCCAAGCACGGGGCCGGCTACGGCTACACCAACGAGTTCGGCTACCACCCCCTGATCGCCACTCGGGCCGGGACCGGGCGCAAGCTCCTCCACGTCCGGATGCGCAAGGGGTCGGCCAACACCCAGCGGGGGACCAAGCGGTTCGTCGAAGAGCTGGTGGCCCGGCTCCGGCGGGCGGAGCTACTGGGCGAGCTGATCATGCGGTTCGACTCGGGCTTCTGGTCGAACGCCACCATCGCCACCCTCGGTCGTCTGGACGTCGGCTACACCATGGGGGTCCGGATGGTGAAGTCCGTGGTCACGGCGGTCTCGGCCATCGATGAGGAGTCATGGACGCCGATCGACTACACCTGCGACGGCATCGCTGAGGTTGCCGAGTGTTCCTACAAGGGACGCCGGCTCGTTGTGCGTCGCACCCGGCTGGTCGGTCGCCAGGCCACCCTGTGGCCCAAGCTGGCGTCATTTTGCCCTCCTGACCGACTTGGAAGGCGACCCGGTCGACGTCGACGCCTTCCACCGCGCCCACGCCACCGTCGAGCTGGCCATCAAGGACCTGAAGGAGGGTGCGGGTATGGAGCATGTCCCTTCGGGCAACTTCGACGCCAACGCCGCTTGGCTGGTGTGTGCCGCCCTGGCCCACAACCTCATCCGTTGGACGGCCATGCTGGGTGAGATCACTCCCGAGGAGCACCTCGTCGTGGCCCGCACCGTGCGCACCAGGTTCCTGTCCATCCCTGGCCGGCTCGTCCGCCCCGGTGGCCAACCGATACTGCGCGCCGTTCCACTCGAGTGGCCGTGGGCCAAAGCCTTCGAACGGGCACTCGATCTTCTCCGGGCCCTTCCGCCAGTCCCCGTGTAGTCAGTCCACCGCGGCCCGTGCACCGCAGACGACTGAAGGACGGCACTGACAACCGATGAGAATCACGAACTCTTGGACTCGCACGTCCCGATGACCGATAAAGAAGTCGGTCTGCCGCCAGTTGACCCTTCACGATGCCGACCGCCCGATTCGCCG
>CAVZDZ010000008.1:0-55113 GCA_963774245.1 uncultured Acidimicrobiaceae bacterium
GACGGGACCCCCGCCAGCAGGCCGTCGCCCGGAGCGGCGGCGGTGTCGAGGACGTTCCACTGCATCTGGGGCCGCTTGACCCCGTCCGGCAGCCGCCGCACCGTCCCGGGCAGGACGCCGAGCCCGGCCTCGGCGGGAGACTCGTCGGACCCCTCGTAGAGCAGCTGGAACCCGACGCAGATCCCGAGGAAGGGAAGGCCCCGTTCGACGGCGGCGACCGCGGCCTTGTCCAGACCGCTCGACCGCAGGGCCTGGGCGCACCGACCGAACGCCCCCACGCCGGGCAGCACCACGCCCGCGGCCGCCGCGGCCCGGTCCGGGTCGTCGACCAGCGCGGCGTCGGCCCCCAGGTGCTGGAGCGCCTTCTCGGCCGAGCGCAGGTTGCCGATGCCGTAGTCGAGGACGGCGATCACCGGTCGGCGGCGGGTCCGGGGGGCCCGGCAGCCCGGGGGTCCGCGGGTGCCGGCCCGGTCACAGGGTCCCCTTGGTCGAGGGGATGCCGCCGCCCTCGACGGCGCACCGCGTCACGCAGGGCCCGGGCCACCCCCTTGAACGACGCCTCGAGGATGTGGTGGGTGTTCTTGCCGGTGCGCAGCCGCACGTGGAGGGTCAGGCCGGCCGAGGTGGCGAAGGCCCGCCAGAACTCCTCGGCCAGCTGCGGGTCGAACGGCGGCGTCCCCAGCGGGATGGTGTCCGGGCGGGAACTCGATGTCGTAGGTCAGGAACGGCCGGCCCGACAGGTCGAGGGCCACCTCGATCAGCGCCTCGTCGAGCGGGACGGCCACCGAGCCGAACCGGCGGATGCCGGCCTTGTCCCCGAGGGCCTCGGCCAGGACCTCGCCGAGGGTGATCCCGACGTCCTCGACGGTGTGGTGGGCGTCGACCTCGAGGTCGCCGCGGGCCGACACGTCGAGGTCGAACCCGCCGTGCCGGCCCAGCTGGCTGACCATGTGGTCGAAGAAGGGCAGGCCGGTCGAGACCTCGGTGGTGCCGGTGCCGTCGAGGTCGATGGCCACGTCGATCGACGTCTCCTTGGTCGCCCGGTGGACCTCGGCGGTCCGGTGGGCGGCGGGCGGGGTGATCGGGTCGCTCATCGCAGGCTTTCAGCTCAGCGCGGCCAGGAACCGGTCGTTCTCCGCGGGGAGCCCCACCGTGACCCGCAGGCACCCGGCGAGGCCCGGCCACTCCGAACAGTCTCGCACGAGGACGGAGCGCGTCGAGGAGGTCGTTCCACACCTGGCGGGCGCTCGCTGGCCGTGGGCCGGAAGAGGATGAAGTTGGCGTCCGACGGCCAGCTCTCGACGGGCAGCTCGGCCAGAGCGGCGGCGATGCGGCCCCGCTCCTCGTTGATCATGGCCACCCGGGTCTCCATCTCGTCGACGAACTCGAGGGCCAGCCGACCGGCCAGCTGCTTGGCCGCGTCGAGGTGGTAGGGCAGGGCCACCAGCTCGCAGGCCTCGACCACCGGCCGGCGGGCCGACCAGGTAGCCGAGCCGGAGCCCGGCCATCGACCAGGTCTTCGAGAAGGTCCGGACCACCACGATGCGCTCGCAGCCGGGCCCGCCCTGGCCACCAGGTCGAGGGCCGACGATCCGGCGAACTGCCCGTAGGCCTCGTCCACCACCACCAGACCCGGCGCCATCGCCACCACCGCCTCGATCTGCTCGAGCGAGTCGGCCCGACCGGTCGGGTTGTTGGGCGAGCACAGGAAGGTGATCACCGGCCGGTGGGCGCCGAGCGACCCGCTCCACCTCGTCCAGGTCGAGCAGGAAGTCGTCGGTCCGGCGGCCGGCGGCCACCGCGGTCCCGGTGATCCGGGCGATGTGGCGGTGGAGCGTGTAGGTCGGCTCGAAGAGGGCCACCGACCGGCCCGGCCCGCCGTAGGCCAGCAGCAGCGACTGGAGGACCTCGTTGGAACCGTTGGCGCAGAAGATCCTGGTCGGGCCCGACCCCGTGGCTGTCGGCCAGGGCCCGCCGGAGCTCGGCCGGCCTCGCGGTCGGGATAGCGGTTGAAGTCGATGCTCGGCCAGTCCGGACCGGAAGGCGTCGAGCCAGGCGGGCGGCGGGGCGAGCGGGCGACTCGTTGGTGTTGAGGCGCACGTCCACGTCGACCTGGGCCGAGTGGTAGCCGCTCAGGGCGACCAGATCGGGCCGGACCGGCGGGCAGCCCGGGGCCGGCCTGACCGGGGCCCTCGGCCGGGCCGGCGCGCTACCGCGGCCATCGCAGGCGCACCGACTCGGCGTGGGCGGCCAGGCCCTCGGTCTCGGCCAGGGTCACCACGTGGGGCCCCAGCACCTCGAGCGCCTTCTCGCTGACGGTCACGGCGTGGATGTGGCGCCGGAAGTCGTCCACCCGGAGGGCGCTGGCGAACCGGGCCGTGCGGTTGGTGGGCAGCACGTGGTTGGGCCCGGCCAGGTAGTCGCCCACGCTGGCCGGTGAGCTCGGCCCGAGGAACACGGCCCCGGCCGAGGTGACCAGCGGCAGCAGCGACTCGGCGTCGGTCGATCAGGATCTCGAGGTGCTCGGGGGCCACGATGTTGGCCACGGCACAGGCCTGCTCGGGTCCGTCGACCAGCACCACGTAGCCGCCGGCGTCCAGCGTGGCCTCGAGGTCGGCCCGGCGGGGCGAGCGCCTCGACCATGCCGGTCGACCTCGGCGGTCACCGCCTCGGCCACCGCCTCGGACCAGGTCACCAGCCAGGCCAGCCCGTCGGGGCCGTGCTCGGCCTGGACCACCAGGTCGATGGCGGCCAGCTCGGCGGGCGTGTCCGGGCCGGCGATCACCACCACCTCGGAGGGCCCGGCGAAGGCCGAGGCCACCCCGACCACGCCGGACACCTGGCGCTTGGCCTCGGCCACGTAGCGGTTGCCCGGGCCGACGATGACGTCGACGGCGGCGATCGACTCGGTGCCGTAGGCCATGGCCGCGATGGCCTGGGCCCCGCCCACCCGGTAGACCTCGTCGACCCCGGCCACCGCGGCGGCGGCCAGCGTGGCGTCGTCGACCCGGCCGTCGGGCCCGGGCGGGCACGCACAGGACGATCTCGTCGACCCCGGCCACCTGGGCGGGCACGGCGCACATCAGCACGGTCGAGGGATAGCGGGCCCGGCCCCCGGGGGCGTAGCAGCCGGCCCGGGCCACCGGCCGGACCAGATGGCGCACCTCGATCCCGCCGGACTCGAAGTCGTCGGTCGACGGCGTCGCCCGACTCGTGGGCGTGGTAGGCCAGGATCCGGTCGTGGGCGACGTCGAGGGCGTCCTGCAGATCGCGCGGGCACCCGGCGCCGAGGGCGGCCTGGATCTCCTCCTCGGGAACCCGCAGCTCGTCGAGGTCCACCCCGTCGAACCGCTCGGTCAGCCGGCGGACGGCGTCGTCGCCGCCGGCGCGGACCTCGGCGAGGATGGCGGCCACGTCGCCGGCGCACCGGTCGCCGTCGTCGGCCGGACGCGGCAGGGCGTCGCTCGCAGGGACCGGCGATCACCGGAGAAGCCGCGGAGATCGAGGCGACGGAGAGCCATAGCCCGTCGATGCTACCGGACCGGCAGCCGCCGGCCCGGCCCGGCGATCGGACCGTCGGCCGTGCTCCGACGTCCGTCGCCGAGCGGTGCCATGATCGTCGGATGTCCGCCCGCCCCGCAGAACTCTCCTCGCTCGCCACCGCCCTCGACGAGCTGACCCGTCGGGTCACCGCCCACGCCGACGCCGCCGACGTCGCCAAGGACGAGGAGACGGCCCGGGAGCTGTTCGCCATCGAGCGGGCCCTGACCAGTGCCAACCGCCGTCTCGCCCGACTGCGGCCACCACGCTGAGCCGGACGACCGTCGACCCGGCCGGAGCGCCGGTCCGGCCCGTCGGTCCGGACGCGGCGAAGGCACCCCGAAGGGTGCCTTCGCGCGAGCGGGTCGGGCGGCGGATCCCGAACACCGCTCTGCGGAACCAGTTGGCGGGAACCGGTTCCGAGACCTCTAGATCATCACGTTTTTCGCCGAATTCCAGTCATGGAGGCCACGAAATTGCTCCGCAGGTCGGGGTCGCCGAGCGACTCCGTACGGGTCCGGCGAAGCGTCCTGCTCGGGGCGCTACTTCCCGTCGACCGCCGACGGCCGCGGTCGTCGCCGGACCCGCTTCGCCTCGCCGCCCGACGCCTCTGCGGGCCATGGCCGACCGGTCGGGCCCGGGACCGCCGGCCGGGCGGACGGGCAGAAGTCGGCCAGGACGCAGCGGTCGCAGTGGGGCGACCGGGCCGTGCAGATGGCCCGTCCGTGGAGGATCAGCCGCAGGCTGAAGGCGCCCCGCGTCGGGCGGCCGGCACCATGGGGTTGAGGGCCGTCTCGACCTTGACCGGGTCGGTCTCCTCGGTGAGGCCCAGCCGACGGGACAGCCGCTGCACGTGGGTGTCGACCGGGCAGGCCGGGCAGGCCGAAGGCCACGCTGCGCACCACGTTGGCCGTCTTGCGACCGACACCGGGCAGGGTGACCAGGTCCTCCATGGCCGACGGCACCTCGCCGTCGAAGCGCTCGACCACCCCCTGGGCCATGCCCACCAGGTTGCGGGCCTTGGCCCGGAAGAATCCGGTCGAGCGGATCAGCTCCTCGACCTCGGCCAGGTCGGCCGCGGCCATCGAGGCGGCATCCGGGTACCGGGCGAACAGCGCCGGCGTGGTGCAGGTTGACCCGCTCGTCGGTGCACTGGGCCGACAGGATGGTGGCCACCAGCAGCTGGAACGGCGTCCGTGGTGGTCGAGCGCGCACAGCGTGCTGGGCCGACCCGGGATAGAGCTCGGCCAACCGCTCGTCGGTGACCCGCGCCCGGCCGGCCGGGGTGCGCGGTCGGGCCATGCCGGCGAGACTACCGGTAGCGTCCTCGGCCATGGAGGGCCCCGAACTGTCCGTGGTGACGGCGCCCGATCCGGACCTGGTCAAGGAGATCACCGCGCTGCTCGACCGGGCGGGCCGGTCGACCGGCCACGCCGCGGTCAGCGAGCACAAGCGGACCGCACTGGCGCACGGACCGCGCTCGCCCGAGGGCGCCGCGACCACCGGTCGGCGCGCCCCGACCTCCGTGGCCGGCGTGCGTGGCCCGGGCCGACGACGGAGTGCGAGCTCGTCGGCTACGCCACCGGTGGTCGGCGACCGCCGATCGCGGCCAGTACGCCGTCGAGGTGGCGGTGGATCCGGCCGTCGCCGATGGCCGGCCGAGCGCTGGCCGACGCGCTGGTCGAGGCGGCCGCCGATCGTGGTCAGCGGACGCGGGGGTGGCGACCCTCCGGCTGTGGGTGGCCAAGGCCGCCGCCGCCGACGACGCCCGGGCCGAGGCCCACGGGTTCCGAGCGTCGAGCGCAACCTGATCCAGATGCGCTGCCCGCTCCCGCTGCCCGGCCGGGCCGGCGCGCGTCCGGGCCGGATCCGGACCCGGCCGTTCCGGCCCGGGCTCGACGAGGAGGCGTGGCTGGCCACCAACAACCGGGCCTTCGCCTCCCATCCCGAGCAGGGCCACTGGGACCTGGCCACCCTGCTCGAGCGCGAGAAGGAGCCGTGGTTCGACCCCGAGGGGCTGCTGCTCCTCGAGGAGGACGGACGGCTGGCCGGCTCGTGCTGGACCAAGGTCCACGCCGACACCGATCCGCCCATGGGCGAGATCTACGTCATCGGGGTCGATCCCCGACTTCCACGGACGGGGCTGGGGCCGGGCCCTGACCGAGGCCGGGCTCGACTGGCTGGCCGCATCAGGGCCTGACCGTCGGCATGCTCTACGTCGACGCCGACAACGTGGCCGCCGTGTCGATGTACCGGTCGATGGGGTTCGTCGACGACCACGTCGACCGGGCCTATCTCGGCACCTTCGGCTGAGCGGAGGCCGGACCGGCGGCGCGTGCGCGGACCGACGCCCCGGGTCAGCCGACGCCGACCAGGTGGCCGATGGAGAAGGTGACGGCCGGCGGCGACGCCCGAGATCAGCAGCTGGCGGGAGGCCGACCACAGCCACGACCGGCCGGTGAAGTGGGCCAGCCCGGCACCGACGGTGAAGGCGCCGACGGCGCCGAGGGCCACCGACCACAGCGTGGCCGTCGTCCCCGAGGTGATCAGCCAGGGGAGCAGCGGGATGAAGGCCCCGACGGCGAAGGTCACGAACGAGGACGCCGGCGGCCTGCAGCGGGTTGCCGGTCTGGGCCGGATCGATGCCCAGCTCCTCGCGGGCGTGGGTCTCGAGGGCGAGGTCGGGGTCGCGCATCATCTTGACCGACAGCTCCTCGGCCATGTCGGCGTCGATGCCCCGGCTCTCGTAGATGGCGGCCAGCTCCCGCCGCTCGTCCTCGGGATCGTGGTGGATGGCCTGGCGTTCGACGTCGAGCTCGCGCAGCATCAGCTCGGACTGGGCCCGCATGGAGATGTACTCCCCGGCGGCCATCGAGAAGGCCCCGGCGATCAGGCCGGCGATGCCGGCCAGACGGACCGCGCCCGCCGAGGCGTGGGCGCCGGCCATGCCCAGGATGAGGGCGACGTTGGAGACCAGGCCGTCGCTGACGCCGAACACCGCGGCGCGGGCTCCGCCCCCCTGCAGGTTCCGATGACTATGGTCCGCGGCCACATCCGAGCAGCGTACCGAGCCGGTGCCGGTGAGGAGGCACTGATCTTTCGACCAAGGAGACCCTCAGTCGTCGGCGACGGCCGGAGCGGGGTGGTCGGGCGGCTCCCGTCTCCCATACAGTCTGGTCCATGGCTACCACCGTGCAGGGCATCGACAAGTTCCACGATCTGGTCGGGAAGCATCTCGGCTACAGCGAGTGGCACCGGATCGACCAGGACCAGATCAACCTGTTCGCCGAGGCCACCGGCGACCACCAGTGGATCCACGTGGACCCCGAGCGGGCCAAGGGCGGTCCGTTCGGCAGCCACCATCGCCCACGGCTACCTGACCCTCTCGCTGGCCCCGGTGCTCCTGGGGGAGGTCCTGGTGGTCGAGGGGCATGTCGATGGGCGTCAACTACGGGTGCAACAAGGTCCGCTTCCCGTCCCCGGTCCCGGTGGACAGCAACCTCCGCCTCGGGGTGGCCGTGGCCGAGGTGGAGGACGTCACCGGCGGGGTGCAGGTGGCCCTGGACCTCACCTTCGAGACCGAGGGCTCGACCAAGCCCAGCTGCGTGGCCCAGGTGGTCTACCGCTACTTCTACTGAGCCCGGCCGGCCCGCCCTGACCGGACGAGCCCGGTCACGCCGGCGACCGGTCGGGAGCGCTCGGACCGGGCGCGCTCAAACAATACGAGCGATTACTCCTAGAGTGTCGGGCATGGAGATGCGGGTCGAACAGCTCTCAGCCCGGTCCGGGATGTCGGTGGACACCATCCGCTACTACCAGAGCAAGGGGCTGCTCGACCCGCCCCGGCGCCAGGGACGGGTGGCCTGGTACGACGACGGCCACCTCGACCGGCTCGACCGCATCCGCACCCTCCAGCAACAGGGCTTCACCCTGGCCACCATCGCCCGGCTGGTGTCCGGCGAGCTCGATGCCGCCGACGAGGCCCTCCTCGGCGAGCTGTCCGGGCTCAACGCCACACCGGTGGCGGCCCGGGCCGGTGACGCCCCAGCCGACGGGCCGGCGGCGCCGACGACCGGACCGGTGCCGGCGGCCGACGGACGACATGTTCACCATCGAGGAGCTGGCCGCCGAGACGGGGGTCCCGCTGGCCCTCCTCAAGGCCGTCGAGGCCGAGGGCCTGCTCATCCCCCGCCGGGTCGGCGGCCAGCGAGCGCTACACCACCGAGGACGTGGCCGCGGCCCACGCCGGCCTCCTCCTCCTCGAGTGGGGCATCCCGCTGTCGGCCCTGCTCGATCTGGCCCGCCGCCACCACGAGGCCACCCAGGCGGTGGCCCAGGAGGCGGTGACCCTGTTCTCGACCTACGTGCGACGGCCGCTGCCGGGACGAGCCGGCCGCGGCCGACCGACCGGCACGGGCGACGCCGCACGACGCCGACGTCGACCGGCTGGTCCAGGCCTACTGCCGAGCTCCTCCCGGCGGTGAACACCCTGGTGGCCAACCACTTCACCCGCACCCTGGTCAACACGGCCCTCGACCACGTCGAACAGGTCGGGTCCGACGCCGAGCGCCAGGCCATCTCCGACCAGATCGCCGCCGCCGGACGGAGCTCGCCGAGCCGGCCGACACCGACGTCGGTCCGTCGCGGTGACCCGTCCGCTCCCGCGCCGGCCCGTCCGTCGCCGGCCGTCGGCGTGGGCGGCGGAGGCCCGACGCCGAGCTCCCGACCGGCCCGGAGAAGACCGTGATGGTGCGCTCGATGTTCGACGCCATCGCCCCCCGCTACGACCTGGTCAACCGCCTGATGACCTTCGGGCTCGACGTCAGCTGGCGCCGGCGGTCGGCCCGGGCCCTCGGGCTGCCGGCCGGATCGCGGGTGCTCGACCTGGCCTGTGGCACCGGCGACTTCCTCACCATCCTGCGCGACTCCGGGTCTGCGGCCCTTCGGGATGGACCTGTCGTGGGGGATGCTGGCGGCCGACCGCTCCGGGCAGCCCGTGGCCCAGGCCGACGGCGCCGCGCTGCCGGTGGCCGACGGCGCCGTCGACGGCGTCACCTGCGGCTACGCCCTCCGCAACTTCACCGAGCTCGGCGCCGTCTTCGCCGAGCTGGGCCGGGTGGTCCGGCCCGGCGGGCGGATCAGCCTGCTCGAGGTGGCCGAGCCCGAGAGCGGACTGCTCCTGGCCGGGCACCGCATCTGGTTCCGACGGGTGGTGCCGGTCATCGGCGGCCTGGTGTCCGACGGGGCCGCCTACCGGTACCTGCCCAAGTCGACCGCCTACCTGCCGCCCACGGCCGAGCTGCGCTCGATGCTCGATCGAGGCCGGGTTCTCGGCGGTCAACCGCCGGGCCCTGTCCGGCGGCCTGAGCCAGTTGATCACCGCCACCCGCGAGGGTCGGCCGTGACCGGCGTCGCCCGGCGCCTGGCGGCCGTCCGCCTCCCCCTCGACCCCGGGCCGCCCGATCGACCCCTTCGCCCTGGCCGGGCCGACCGGCATCCTGTTCCACGCCGAGGGCCGGGTCCTGGTCGGCCTCGGGCACGGCCCTGACCATCGACCTCCCCGGCGGCCTCGACGCCGACGGCGACGTCGCGCCGGGCCACCGGCGTCCTGGCCTCCATCCCCTGCGACGACCACGTCCGATTCGGCTCCGTCGTCGGGGGTCGTCGCCTTCGCGCTCGCTGCCCTTCGAACGGTCGGCACCGGCCGTCGCTCGTGGTCCCCGAGGTCATCTACGGGTCGGAGCCGGACGGCCGGGAGTGGGTCACCGTGGTGGCCGCCGACCGGGCCGCGCTCCCCACCTCCCCCGGCGGCCTGAGTGCGTGGCTGGTCGACGGTGGCCGGCCCGGACGGTCCGGCCGCGCCGACCGCGAGACGGCCCGAGCCGGCGACCCGCCCGGGCCCCGCGATCGAACCGCGCTCGCCCGACGCCTCCTTCCTGGCCATGGTGGCCGAGGCCCTGGCGGCCATCGACCGGGGCGAGGTGGTCAAGGTGGTCCTGGCCCGCCAGGTCGACGTGACCATGGGCCGCCCCATCGACGTGCCCGCGCCTGCTGCGCCGGTGGCACGATCTCGAACCGAACTGCACCATCTTCTCGGTGCCCACCCCCGACGGGCAGTTCGTCGGGGCCAGCCCCGAGCTGCTGGTGGAGCGCACCGGGAGCCAGCATCCGCAGCCGACCCCTGGCCGGGACCGCCGAGCGGTTCATCGGATCGGGCGGGAGCGCTGCTGCCCGACGAGCTCCTCGAGTCGCGGAAGGACGCCGCCGAGCACCGCCTGGTGGTCGAGGCCATCGAGGCCACCCTCCGACCGCTCTGCTGCCGAGCTGGACGTCCCCGCCCAGCCCGATCTGGTCCATCTCCGCAACATCATCCACCTGGGCACGTCGCTCGACCGGCACCCTGGACCGGCGCCCCGACGGACAGCCTCCCGAGCGCGCTGGAGCTGGTCGCGGCCCTCCACCCCACCCCGGCGGTGGGCGGGGTCCCGGCCGTCGGCGGCCCGGTGCCGCTCATCGGGCGGCTGGAGCCCGAGTCGAGGGGCCACTACGCCGGCCCGGTCGGCTACGTCGACGCCGGCGGGCGACGGGCGCTGGATGCTGGGGATCCGGGCCATGACCATCGACGGCCTGACGGCCCGGCTGGCCGCCGGGGTGGGGATCGTCGACGGATCGATCCCGACCACCGAGCTGGCCGAGACCAATCTCAAGCTGACCGCGGTGCTCGATGCCCTGGCCCCCGGGCTGGCCATGCCCGCCGGCGGGCCGACGGCGCGGCCCGGATCGCACCGGCCGACGAGCGCCGCACCGGAGCGTGGTCGGAGCTGACCCTGCCGGACAACGGCGGCGCCGGCCGCCAGGCTCAGGCCCGGTCGGGCACGGCCAGGGCCGAGCGGCCGGGCCGTCCGCCGGATCACGTCGGCCAGGCCCTCGGGGTCGTCCCGGGCGGCGAAGTGGCCGGCCCGGGGCAGGTAGGTCAGCTCGGCACCCGGGCACGGCCCGGGCCAGGCTCTCGGCGGCCCGGGGCGGGACGACGATGTCCCAGTCGCCGGAGACCACCGACACCGGCAGGTCGAGGTCGCCGAGGTGGGCGGCCACGGTGGGCAGCTCGTCGGTGAGGGCCCGCTGCTCGATCATGAAGGTCCGCTTGTTGCGGCCCAGCGCGCCGTGCTGTCCTTTCGACCCCTCTCGTCGGGCAGGGCCGACTCCAGCTGGGCCCGGTAGCGCGGCCGGGGCGTACCGGGTCAGCGGCCGCATCCGGGGCAGCACCTCGACGATGCCGACCAGGCCGGCCACGGTCAGGGCGTCGCCGACGCACCGGGGACGTTGAGCCAGCGGTCCAAGGCGTTGAGGCTGTCGGGGGTGCAGGCCGCCCCCACCAGGACCAGGCTCTGCACCGTGTCGGGGTGGTGGACGGCCAGCAGCACGGCCACGCCGCCGGCCCAGCTGTGGGCCACCACGGTGGCCGGGGCCGCCTGCCGGTGAGCGGATGAAGTCGGCCACCATGTCGGCGTTCTGCACGCAGGCCGCGGGCCTCGCCCGCCGGTGGCCCCGTAGCCGGGACGGTCGGGCGCCAGCACCCGGAACTCGCGGCTCCAGCAGGACGGCTCAGCGGATCCCAGCTCGGCCCCGTCCCGGGCTGGCCGTGGAGCAGCACCACCGGTCGGTCCGGTGCCCCGGTCGGTCGAGACCAGCGTCTCCCCGTTCATCGGTGGCCCCGGTGGCGGACTGGCTGCCGTCCGGTCCAAGGGGCTCAGGTGCTCACCGGCTGCGGCCGGCGCCCCCGAGACCCCTCCGCCAGCCGCTGCACGCCCCACCAGGTCACCAGGCCCAACGCCTCCACGACGATGAACATGGACATCTTCGACTCCCCGTCCACCCGGTCGAGGAAGCGGATGGGGATCTCGACGACCGAGGCCCCGGACCTGCTTGGCCTGGTAGGTCATCTCGATCTGGAACCCGTAGCCCTCGGCCCGGATCCGGTCGAGGTCGATGCTCTCGAGCACCGACGCCGAGTAGGCCCGGAACCCGGCGGTCGAGTCGGTCACCCCGAGCCCGAGGAGCGAGCGACGCGTAGATGTTGCCCCCACGCGAGAGCAGGCGCCGGTGCCACGACCAGTCGGGGATCGAACCGCCCTGCACGTAGCGCGACCCGATGACCAGGCCGTGCCCCTCGGTCGAGGGGGCCGACCAGGCCGGGCAGCGCCTCGGGCTCGTGCTGGAGGTCGGCGTCCATCTCGACGCAGACGTCGAAGCCCCGCTCGAGACCCCACCGGAACCCGGCCCGGTAGGCGCTGCCCAGCCCGGACTTCTCGTGCCGGCGCAGCACCTCGACGTTGCCGAGCTCCTTGCCGATCCGCTCGGCGATGTCGGCCGTGCCGTCCGGGCTCCCGTCGTCGACGACCAGGACGGTGGCCGCGGCGAGCGCCTTCCGGATCCGGCGCACGACCCGGTCGATGTTCTCCGCCTCGTTGTAGGTGGGCAGCACCACCAGTACGTTCATGCGGGCAGCTTAGGAGACCGGTCCCGGTACCGGACGGGTCACGGCTCCGGCACGTCCTGCCAGGCGCCGCCGGCGCGCCGCGTCGGCGACCGTCCGGTCCCGTCGCCGGTGGCCCGGGTCTGGGTCCACACCTCGCGGAAGATCACCTGGATGGCCCCACCCACCGGGATGGCCACCACCGCGCCGGCCAGGGCCCCGAGCGTCGAGCCGAAGGCACCGCCCAGGTTGGCCCCGATCAGCACGGAGAGCAGCACCCACAGCGGGTTCATCCGCACCGAACGGCTCATGATCACCGGGTAGAGGAAGTGGTTCTCGACCAGCTGGAAGCCCACGAACACGATGAGCATGACCACGCCCGACGGTGGGCGAGTGGAGGAGGGCGATGAGCACGCTGGGAACGGCGGCGATCAGTCCCCCGACCAGGGGGATCATGGCCACCAGGGCCACCCACAGGCCGATGAGCAGGGCGAAGGGCACCCCGAGGATGAGCATGGTGACCAGGACCACCACCCCGAACATGACCGACAGGGCGATGGTGCCGAGCACGTAGCCGGTGACCTGGTGGGACACCCGGTGGGCGACGTCCTCCACCATCCGGCGCCGGTCCGGCCGCATCGACCCGAGCACGCCGGCCCGGATCCTCGGGGCCTCCAGCAGCATGAACAGGGAGAGGAAGGCGATGGTGAACAGGGAGAGGATGGTCGAGAAGACCGCGCCGGCCAGGTTGGTGCCCTCGCTGAGGGCCGGCTTGCTCAGGTTCTTCGCCGCCGTCTCCAGCTTGGGGGCGTTCTTCTGCACCCACGACAGCAGATGGAAGCGCTGGAGGGTGTGGGCCAGCCAGCCGTGGCCCTTCTGGACCTGGTTGACCATGGTGGGCAGGCTGCTTGGCCACGTGGGTCAGCGAGTTGACCAGCGGGTACCCGAACAGGCCCAGCAGCCCGGCGAAGATCAACGACGGCGACGGCGAAGACCAACCCGACGGCCGCACCCCGCCGGAACCGGCGGCGCTGGAGGAAGTTGACCGACGGGTTGAGCACCAGGGCGATGAAGGCGGCGATCAGGATCCACAGGATGACCTCGCGCAGCCGGCCGATCAGCCGGTAGAGGACCCAGGTGGCGATGACCACGGCGTCGACGGTCAGGATGGTGCGCAGGGGGACGCCCTTGGCCGAAGCCGCCGCGAACAGCCGTTCGCGCCGCGGCGCGTCGGGCCCCACCTCGCGGTCGAGGACCTCGACGGGCGTCTCGTTGATCACCGTGGTCGGCTCCGGGGTGGTCACCCGGCTGACCGAGACGGGGGCCGGCGGATCGTCGGCGCGGGGACCGGTGTCGACGCTCGAGCGGGCGGAATCGGTGCCGTTGTCGCTCTCGGCCGGCTGCCACCACGCAATCAGCATGTCAGGTCCATGAGCCCCTGGCGTGCCAACATGAAGGTGATGGCGGCCGAACCGGCAGACAACGGGAGCAACCGGCCCCGTCGGTGGTGGTACCGCGGACCGTTCGTCCGCCGCGAGGTCCGGCTGAGCGTGGGGACCCTCCTGGTCTTCCTCTTCGTCTTCTACGTGGCCTTCCCGCTGCTGGCCAGCCACCGGTCCGAGGTCAACGCCCTGGCCCACATCAACATCGCCTACCTGGTCCTCGGGGTCCTGCTGGAGATCGCCGCCCTGGCCGCCTACACCCAGCTGACCCACGCCGTCCTGCCCAGCGACGGGCCCCCGCCGGTTCCGGCTGTTCCGGATCAACATGTCCACGCTGGCGCTCAGCCACGTCTCGCCCGGCGGCACCGCCCCCGGTGCCGCCCTGGGCTACCGGCTGCTCACCCAGTCCGGGGTGAGCGGATCGGACGCCGGGTTCGCCCTCGGCACCCAGGGCATCGGCTCGGCCGTCGTGCTCAACGTGATGTTCTGGCTCTCGCTGGTCGGCTTCCTGGTGACCCACGGCTTCCACGCCCCGGCCAGCCACCACGGCGGCCAGTCGCAGTCGGCCTCGATCCTGGTCATCGTGGCCGCCGGCGTCGGGGTGATCCTGCTCGGGGCCTTCGGCGGCCTCTTCTACCTGCTGACCCGGGGCCAGGAGCAGGCCAGCCGGGTCATCCGCAAGATCGCCGGACGGATCCGGTTCCTCGACGCCGACCGGACCACCGCCCTGGTCGAGCGGCTGGCCGACCGGTTCGCCGCGCTGACGAAGGACCGGTCCCTGACCCGGCGGGCGGTGGGCTGGGCTGCGGCCAACTGGCTGCTCGACGCGGCCTCGCTCTGGGTCTTCGTGGCCGCCTTCAGCCACTTCATCTCGCCGGTCGACCTGCTGATGGCCTACGGCCTGGCCAACATCCTGGCCGCCATCCCCATCACCCCCGGGGGCCTGGGCGTGGTCGAGTTCGTGCTGGTGTCGATGATCACCGGTTTCGGGCCGACCGCCGGCGAGGCCCTGTCCGGCGTGCTGGCCTACCGGGCGGTGAACTTCTGGCTGCCCATCCCCTTCGGAGGGCTGGCCTACGCCTCGATCGAGTTCGAGCGCCGGCCGACGTACCACCGGCTACAGGACTTCCTCCAGCGCAAGTTCCATCTGCCCCGGCCGTCGTCCCGGTCCGCGGGCCCGGCCGCGGTCCGACCGGGCCACGGCGGCCACCGCGGCCACCGCGGCCACCAGGTCAGGTCAGCGACGCGCGTCACGTGACCACGGCAACGTCCACCGCCGCCGGCGTGGGCGCGCCGCGGCCCAACGTGCTGCTCGGCCCCGGTGACGCCGTCGGGGCCGAAGGTGCGGTCGGGGTCGACGCACCGCTCCGAGCCCGGAGGGATTCGAGGGCCTGCGTTTGGCAGTGATCCTGCAGGCTGAACCCGAGCCCCTCGGCACCGCCCCTCGGCACCACCCGGGTCCACCGGCCGTCGACCGTGCAGGATCCACGAGTTGGCCTCGTCGCGTAGGGCGTCGTCGAGGATGCCGACCAGCCGTTGCTGGATGCCCGGGTCGTCGATGGGCACGATGACCTCGACCCGACGGTCGAGGTTGCGCTCCATCAGGTCGGCGGAACCGATGGCCATGCGCAGCGGCCGGCCGTCGACACCGCCGAAGCGGAAGATCCGCGAGTGCTCCAGGTACCGGCCCACGATGGAGCGGACCTCGATCGACTCCGACAGCCCGGGGAGGCCGGGACGGAGGCAGCACCGGCCCCGGACGATGAGGTCCACCCGGACTCCGGCCTGCGACGCCCGGTAGAGGGCGTCGATGATCGCCGGGATCGGTCAGCCCGTTGGTCTTGAGCACGATACGACCCGACCGGCCCGCCGCGGCCTCCTCGGCGATGGCCGCCAGCAGGTAGGACCGGGTCGAGACCGGGGAGACCACCAGGCGGCGGAAGGTCGGCGCTTGCCCCGAACCGGTGAGCATGTTGAACAGCTCCCCGACGTCGGCCCCGATGTCGGGGTCGGCGGTGAGCAGCCCGACGTCCTCGTAGAGCCGGGCCGTCTCCGAGTTGTAGTTGCCGCTGCCGATGTGGCAGTAGCGGCGGATCTCGTCGCCCTCCCGCCGCACCACCAGGGAGATCTTGGAGTGGGTCTTGAGGGTGACCAGGCCGTAGATGACCTGGACCCCGGCCTCCTCCAGGGTGCGGGCCCATCCGATGTTGGTCCGCTCGTCGAAGCGCGCCTGCAGCTCGACCACCGCGGTCACCTGCTTGCCGGCCTGGGAGGCCCGCACCAGGGCGGCCACGATCGGGCTGTCGTCGCCGGTCCGGTAGAGGGTCTGCTTGATGGCCAGGACGTCGGGGTCCTCGGCGGCCGGGGACACGAAGGCCTCGACCGAGGCCGCGAAGGACTCGTAGGGGTGGTGGACCAGGACGTCGTGCTCGGCCAGGACGGCGAAGATGTCGGCCCCGCCGGCCAGGCGCGGCGGTGTCACCGGCGTCCAGGGGGGAGGCTGCAGGTCGGCCCGTTCCCAGTCGGTGAGCCCCCGGAGCCCGCCGAGGTCGATGGGGACGTCGAAGAGGTAGACGCTCTCTTCGGGAACATCGACCTCGGCGATCAGCATGTCCAGCAGGTCGGTGGCGATGCCGGCCGAGGCCTCGAGACGCACCGCCTGTCCGAACCGCCGGCGGTGCAGCTCGAGCTCGACGGCGGCCAGCAGGTTGCCGGCCTCGTCCTCCTCCACCGAGAGGTCGGCGTTGCGGGTGAGCCGGAAGGCGTGGTGCTCGGCGATGGTCATCGACGGGAAGATGCTGTCCAGGTGGGCGGCGATGACCTGCTCGACGGGCACGAACCGCTCTTCGTCGGGCAGGACGACGAATCGGGACAGCAGGGGCGGGACCTTGACCCGGGCGATCCGCTCCTCGCCGGTGACCGGGTTCACCACCCGGACCACCAGGTTGAGCGAGAGGTCGGAGATGTAGGGGAAGGGATGGCCCTGGTCGACGGCCAGGGGGGTGAGGATGGGGAAGATCAGGCGGTTGAAGACGTCGTCGAGGTGGGCACGGTCGTCGTGGTCGAGGGTGTGCCAGTCCGACATGACCATGCCGGCGGCCTCGAGGCCGGGCGCCACCTGCTCGGAGAAGATCGTGCTCTGCCTGGTGACCAGCTCGTGGGCCCGGCCGGTGATGGCGACCAGTTGCTGGCGCGGGCTCAGCCCGTCGGGCGACCGGGTCCGGAGCCCGGCGGCCACCTGGTCCTCGAGCCCGGCCACCCGGACCTGGAAGAACTCGTCCAGCCCCTCGGAGAAGATGGCCAGGAACTTCACCCGTTCGAGCAGGGGGATCCGATCGTCCGAGGCCAGCTCGAGCAGACGGGCGCCGAACTCCAGCCATGACAGCTCTCGATTGAGGAAGCGGTCCTCGGGCAGGGCCGAAAGCGCCGCCGCATCGGGAGCGCCGGCCGCTCCGGCGGGCCCTCCGGGTGGTGCGGGACGCAGCGACCCGCGGCCCCGCCGGGAGTCGACGGTGGAGACACGGGCGCCTGTCGCCCCGTCGCCCGAGGTGCGGTCGGGCACCGAGATCGACTGCTCCGTCATGGCTGCTCGGTCATGGCAGGGAACTCATCGCCGCGTCATCGTATCCCCGGCGGGTCGGGCCGGCTCCCCCGAATGCGGCTCCGGCGCCGGTAGGCTCGCCCCGATGTCGGCCACCGGCTTGATGGATCCCGAATCCAAGCATCTCCGGCGGGCCTTCAAGGCGCGCCGGCGGACCGAGCTGGGACTGCTGGTGGCGGCCTCGGTGATCATCACCTGCGCCTACGCCCTGATGATCTACGGGAACACGGCCAAGGTGCCGACCGACGTCGGCCCACTGCTGGCCATCATGTTGGCCCTCGGCGGGGTGGCCCACATCGCCAACCGCATCTTCGTCCCCAGCGCCCATCCGGTCGTCCTGCCCATCGCCTTCCTGCTCAACGGCCTCGGCTACGTGATGATCCTGCGCATCGACCTGGCCAACAAGCTCTTGCACTACGACTATGCACCCCTCCAGGCGGCGTGGACGGCCGGCGGCGTGGCCGCCTACGTGATCACCCTGGCGGTGATCCGGCGGTCACGCGACCTCGACCGATACCGCTACCTCCTGCTCGCCCTCGGGGTGGTCCTCCTCCTGCTGCCCCTCGTGCCCCACCTCGGCGTCAATCCCACGCTCACCGGCGGAGCCCGTCTCTGGGTGCACGTCGGGAAGGTTCGAGTTCCAACCGGTGGAGCTGGCCAAGATCGTGCTGGTCATCTTCTTCGCCTCCTACTTCGCCGAGAAGCGCGAGCTGCTCTCCATCCCCACCGCCCGGTTCGGCAACCGCCTGGTCGTCGACCCGCGCCCGCTGGTCCCCATCCTCCTGGCCTGGGTCTTCGCCATCGGGGTGATGAGCCTGGAGCACGACATCGGGTTCTCCGCCCTGTTGTTCACCCTGTTCATCGGCATGTTGTGGGTCACCACCGGCCGCACCGGCTACCTGGTCCTCGGCCTGGTCCTCTTCGCCGTCGGGGCCTACCTGTCCGGCCGCTACCTGTCCCAGACCCATATCCGGGTCGAGGACTGGCTCGACCCGTGGAAGTACGCGCAGCGGCAGTGGCGACCAGCTGGTCCAGTCGTGGTACTCGCTGGGCAGTGGCGGGATCGGCGGATCGGGGCTCGGCCTGGGCACCGGCGCCTAGCAGATCCCAGTCGCCAACACCGACTTCATCTTCGCCGTCATCGGCGAGGAGATGGGCCTGCTCGGCTCGACCATGGTGGTGGTGGCCTTCGTGCTGCTGGTGGGGGCCGGGCTGCGCATCGCCCAGGCGGCCCGGTCCGAGTTCGCCAAGCTGACCGCGGTGGGCCTGACCATGATCGTCGGTTTCCAGGCCTTCTTCATCATCGGCGGCATCGTCCGGCTGCTCCCCCTGACCGGCATCACCCTCCCCTTCGTGTCCTACGGCGGCTCCGCACTCATCGCCAACTACGTGCTCATCGCCATCCTCATGCGGATCTCCGACGAAGGCGGGGCGGCGGCCGATTCGCTCGACCAGGAACAGTACGAACAGAGCCAGGAGCGCCGCCACCGGTTGCTCACCGGAGGGTGACCCCGGGCTGAGCCGCTCAGTCCGGGTTGGCCCGCAGCCCGGGCGGGGCCACGTCACCGGCCTGTTCGAACAGCCGCCGGTCGATGAGGATGGGCACCGGCACCGGCTGGAGGAGGGCGACGGTCAGGGCGTCCGAGGGCCGACACGAGTGCACCGAGCGACCGTTGCGGCCCCGCAGGTCGAGCTCGGCGAAGTAGATCGACCCCTGGCGTCCCACCAGGCGCACGGCCACCACGTCGATGTCGAATCCCTGGAGGATCCCGCTCAGCAGCTCGTGGGTCAGCGGTCGGGGTGTCGGGATGCGGCGCAGGGCGTGGGAGAGCACCACCGCGTCGGGAAGGGCGATCGAGAAGGACAGCTGCCGCCGCGGCGACTCCGATTCGCGGAGGACCACCGTCGGGTGTTGGTTGGGCAGGTCCACGGTGACCGTCGCCACCAGGGCCATCCGGAAATCACCCGTGGCCGGATCGACGGGCGGCGGGGCGCGGCACGGGCCGCGGTGCGACGCGTGGCGTCGTCGGTCATCGCCTCGACCGGCGGGCGCGGCGTCGGTCTCGACCACCTCGACGGCGGGCGCGTCGCCGCTCGCCGCCTCGACCCCGGTCGGCGGCACCCCCACCGACCCGGCGGCGGCATCGGTCATCGGACGCTCCGGGCGTGGACGCTGACCGTGATGCCGACGGCGGCGAAGAAGACGATCATGGCCGAGCCCCCGTAGGAGAGGAACGGGAGGGGGATGCCGGCCACCGGCATGATCCCCATGTTCATCCCGACGTTCTCGAAGACCGAGAAGACGATGAGGGCGAAGGCCCCCGCGCAGAGCATCCGCCCGAAGGTGTCCCGGGCCAGCTGGGCGGTCCGCAGCACCCGCCAGGCCACCACCCCGTAGAGCAGGAGGAGGACCCCGCCGCCGACGAACCCCAGCTGCTCGCCCACGGCCGAGAAGATGAAGTCGGTCTGCTGGGAGGGGACGTAGGCCAGGTTGGTCAGCGAGCCGTGGAAGAGGCCCTTGCCGAAGACGCCCCCGTTGGCGATGGCCTCCTTGGCCTGGGTCACGTTGTAGGTGGAGGCCTGGCTGGCCCCGTTGGGGGAGATGAAGCTGGTCAGCCGTTCGATCTGGTAGTGCTGGAGCAGCCCCACGTTGAGCGCGAAGACGACCAGCGAGGACGCGCCCACGATGAGCAGCAGCAGGTACCGGCCGGGCATGCCGGCCACGGCCAGCATGACCAGCAGGATGACGGTCATCACGATGGCCGTGCCCAGGTCGGGCTGCTTGAAGACCAGCAGGATGGGCAGGGCGGCCATCAGCACCAGGCGGACCAGGTCGCGGAAGTCGAGGCCCTCGGGCCGGCGGGTGCAGTAGGTGGCGATGGCGATGATCAGCACCAGCGTGGCGAACTCCGACGGCTGGAGCTGGAGCGGGCCGAGGGGGAACCAGCGCTGGGCCCCCTGGCCGCGCACGGGGTGGCCAGCACCGCCACCAGGGCCAGCAGGATGCCGATGTAGAGGACGGTGCTGATCTGTTCGAGCCGCCGGTAGTCGAACAGGGCCAACGCCACCATCACCACCACGCCCGATGACCATGAAGATGGCCTGGCGCTTGAGGAAGTAGTGGGGGTCGTTCCCGGCCAGGGCCAGCCATCCGCGGGTGGCCGAGTAGATCATCACCACCCCGGTGCACGGCCAGGATGAGCGAGGTGCCCACCAGGACGAGGTCGAACCGGGCAGACAGGTGCCTCGGTCGAACGGCGGCAGTTGCAGGGGCGTAGTTCACCAAGGTGCTCCGGCCGGCCAGGCTACCCGGCGGCCGACGGCCGCTCCGGCACCCGGAGGGCCGTCGCGTCACCCCTCCGGATCGAGCCTCCGTCCACCGCCCGCCACATGGCCTCGACCGGGGACTCGAGGCCCGTCCACGCGGCCAGCTGGAGGGCGGCCTGGTGGACGAGCATGCCCAGCGCCGTTGGAGACCAGCGCACCCCGGCCGCGGGCCGCCTCCAGCCAGGGCGTGACTCGGCGGGTGGTACACCAGGTCCACCACCACCTGGCCCTCGGCGATCCAGCGCGGGATCGAGCGGCCACGGCGACGGGCCTCCCTCCCGGCTCGGCGGCCATGCCCGACCGGGGTGGCGTTGACCACCAGGTGGCACCGCGGGCGGCGTCCGCCGGCGTCCCACCCGCCCGGCCGCACCGGCCAGGGCCGGCGGCCGAGGCCGCCCGCTCCGGGGTCCGGTTGACCACCACCACCTCGGCGGCCCCGGCATCGGCCAGCGCGGCGATCACCGCCCGGGCCGCGCCCCCGGCCCCGACCACCAGGCAGCGCCGGCCGGCGGGTCGAACCGGTGCCCCGACGCGAGGGCGGCCACCAGCCCGGGACCGTCGGTGTTGTCGCCGACCGTGCCGCTCCGTCGCTCGAAGATCACGCAGTTGACCGCGCCGAGCCGCTCGGCCAGCGGCGAGAGCCGGTCCACCAGGCCGGCCACCGCCTCCTTGTGGGGCATGGTCACCGACAGCCCCCGCACGCCCAGCGCCCGAGCGCCGGCCAGGGCGTCCGCGGCCCGGCCCCGGGCGACCGGGAACCCCACCGACACCCAGTCCAGGCCCAGTGCGGCGAAGGCGGCGTTGTGCAGCAGGGGCGACAGCGAGTGGGCCACCGGATCCCCGATCACCCCGACCACCGTGGTGGCCGCCGAGAGGCCGGGCGCGCCGGGCGCGAGCGATCGGTCGGGCATGGCGGCACGTCCTCGTCCAGGCCGGCCCGATCAGGGCAGGCCCCGCTGCTCTGGCCCAGCGCCTCGTTGGCCAGCTGCTGGGCGTAGGTGTCGGCGAACGCCTCGGTGCCGTCCTGCTCGACCACCACGAAGTACAGCCACGACCCGCCGGGCGGGTCGAGGGCGGCCTGCAGGGCGGCCGGCGACGGGAAGCAGATCGGGGTCGGGGTCAGGCCCTCGTTGCAGGTAGGTGTTGTACGGCGTCTGGAGCTGCGAGGTCGGTCGGCGGTCACCGCGCCGCCGTCCCGGCCCTCGGCGTAGAGGACGGTCGAGTCCATCTGCAGCGGCATGTCGGTGGCCAGCCGGTTGAGGATGACCCGGGCCACCGGGCCCAGGTTCTTGGTGATCACCCCTTCCTTCTCCACGATGGAGGCCACGGTGATCACCTGGTACGGGGTGAGCCCGAGGGCGGCCGCCCCGGCGGTCAGGCCCAGCCGCGTCGGCCAGGCTGTCGAACCGGTCGACCATCTGGGTCGAGCAGCTGGCGGTCGGTCTCGCCCGGGCACCACCACGTAGGTCGCCGGTGCCGAGCAGCCCGTCGAGGTTGGTCGACCCCACCGGCTGCCACGGGGAGTGCACGGTGCCCCCGTCGGCCAGGGCGGCGAAGTCGGCCTGGCCGTGGCCGGGCAGCTGCCCGACCCGCTCGGCCACCTCCGGCCACGGTGAAGCCGGGCGGGCACGTCGAGGGGGAACACGTTGGGACCGGCGCCGATCGACCGCGTCGACGGCCGAGAAGCTGCTGTTCTGGTGGAAGGCGTAGGACCCGGCGAGCGACGACCGGGGACGCCGTGGAACTGGCTCCAGATCCGGAAGGCCAGCGAGCTCCCGATCACCCCCTTGGCCTCCAGGGAGGAGGCCAGCTGATCGGTCGCCGACTGCCCGGGCCCGACGGTGACGATGACCTGGGCCCCGGGAGGCCCGCCCGGATCGGCCTCCGAGCTCGACCCACAGGTCGCCACCCGACGATGACGACCAGGCCGACGACCACGAACACCACGCGCGGCGATCCGCCACGGGTGGCGGCACCCGGCCGCGGGCGGACGCTCCGGGCCGGCTGGCGCTCCGTCGCCGGTGCCGGGCCCGTCGCTCGGTGCCGGCGTCCGGCTCGGGTCCCGTGTCGGACCGGGCGGGCTTCGGTCCGGCGGGACCGCCCGTCGGCGGCGCCGGTCACGAGTCATCGCGCCCCCCGGCCGGGTCGCCAGCCAGGCCGGCAGCATCACCGCGGCGGCGGCCTGGTCGACGACCTCGCGCCGGTCCCGCGCCCGGGCCCCGCCGGCGGCCAGGGCCTGGTGGGCGGTCACCGTGGTCAGGCGCTCGTCGAACAGCTCGACGCCGACGCCGTGCTCCGCCGAGCAGGGCCCCGCAGGGCGCTCGGCCTCCTCCGACCGCCGAGCCGGCCGCCGGGCCCCGGGACCCGTCGAGGGAGAGGGGCAGCCCCACCACCACCACCACCGCCTCGCTCCTCGACGATCAGGTCGACCAGCCGCCGCCGGTCGCCGTCGGCGTCGCCGGTACCGGACCACGGTGGCCCGGGGCAGGGCCATGGTGCCGGCCGAGTCAGCTCACCGCGATGCCGATCCGCCGTGTGCCCGAGGTCGATGCCGACGGCCCGGCCCGGCCGGGCGGCGTCGACCGTCATGGTCGGTCAGCCACCGGCAAGGATCCGTCGGGCCTCGTCCAGGGCCCGGTCGATGCCACCCGGGTCCTTCCCGCCGGCCACCGCCATCTCGGGCGAGCCCCCGCCGCCGCCGCCGAGCAGCGGCGGCGATCTGCTTGACCAGCGTCCCGGCGTCCACCGGGTCGCTCGGCCGGACCGATCGGCCGAGACGGCCAGGTTGGCCCGGGTGCCGTCGGGGCTGCCCCCGAGCACCACGGCCCGGAGGCCGGCGGTGGTCCGGGCCGTCTGGGCCAGGTCCCGGAGGAGGTCCGGCTCGAGCCCGTCCCGCCGGGCCACCACCACCCCGTCGGTCGCGGTGGCGGCCAGCTGGGCCGCCTCGGTCTGCAGCTCGCGGCTCCGGGCCTGCTCGAGTGACTTCTCGGCCGCCCGCTGGCGCTCGAGGAGCCGGTCGATGGCCTCGGGCACGTGCTCGGGCTCGGTGCGCAGCAGTGCCGCCGCCTCGGCCAGCAGGCCCTCCCGGGCCACGATCCGCTCGAAGGCGCTGGCCCCGGTGACCGCCTCGATGCGCCGGGTGTTGGACCCGATGGACGACTCCGAGACGACGGTGATCGGGCCGATCATGCCCAGCGCCCCCACGTGGGTGCCGCCGCACAGCTCGATGGAGTGGGGCCCGGCCCGGACCACCCGGACCTGCGTCGCCGTACTTGTCCCCGAAGAAGGCCAGCGCCCCCATGGCCTCGGCCTCGGCCTTGGTGGTCTCCTCCACGATCGACGTCGGCGTCGGTCAGCACGTCGGCGTTGGCCAGCGCGGCCACCGCGGCCAGCTCCTCGGGGGCCACGGCCCCGTGGTGGCTGAAGTCGAAGCGCAGGCGGTCGGGGGCCACCAGCGAGCCCTGCTGGCGCACGTGGTCGCCGAGCACCGGTCCGCAGGGCGGCGTGGAGCAGGTGGGTGCCGGTGTGGTTGCGCCGGAGGCGCGTCGCGGCGCACCCCGTCGATGGTGGCCAGCGCGTCCTGGCCGGCGAAGAGCTCGCCGGTGACCCGGGCCCGGTGCGAGGTGAGCCCGGGCAGGGCCGACACGGTGTCGTAGACCACGGCCGTGCCCGTCTCGGTGACGATGGTGCCGGTGTCGCCGACCTGGCCGCCGCCCTCGGCGTAGAACGGGGTGCGGTCGAGGAAGATCTCGGCCTGGCCGGCGTGCTCGGGATCCGTCGGCCAGCACGGCCACCACCCGGGCGGGCGCCGAGTAGCCGTCGGGGCGCTGACCCACGAACACGGTCTGGCCCTCGGTGTCGAGCACCGCCCGGTAGGCCTGCTCGCCGGCCACGGTGCGGCCCGCCTGCGGCCGCGGCCCGGGCCTGGGTGCGCTGGCGGTCCATGGCCTCGCTCGAAGGCCTCGAGGTCGACGGCGACCCCGGCCTCCTCGGCGATCTCCACGGTGAGCTCGACCGGGAACCCGTAGGTGTCGTGGAGCCGGAAGGCCAGGTCGCCGGGGACGATCCCGGCGCCGCCGCGGCCAGCTCCTCCTCGAGGATGGTCGAGCCGGTGGCCAGGGTGCGCAGGAACCCCTCCTCCTCGCGGGCCACGACGTCGGCGATCAGATGATGCTGCTCGGCCAGCGCCGGGTAGGCCTCGCCCAGGATGCCCACCGCGCTGTCCACCAGCCGCGGGCGTGATGGCCCGGTCCACGCCGAGCTGGCGGGCCCGGCGGACGGCCCGCCGGATGATCCGGCGCAGCACGTAGCCGCGGCCCTCGTTGGCCGGCAGCACCCCGTCGGCCACCAGCATGGACATGGCCCGGCCGTGGTCGGCCAGGATCCGCAGCGCCGACGTCGGCCCGGTCGTCCTCGCCGTAGCGTGCCCGGTGAGCGACTCGGCCGTCTCGATCATCGGGGCGAAGAGGTCGGTGTCGAAGATGGAGTCGACGCCCTGGAGCACGGGCAGGATGCGCTCGAGGCCGGCCCCGGTGTCGATGCTCGGTCGGGGCAGCGGCTCGACGGTGCCGTCGGCCGTGCGGTTGTACTGCATGAAGACCAGGTTCCAGATCTCGACGAACCGCTCCGCGCCGCCGAAGGCCGGTCCACCGTCGTCGCCGTAGTCGGGGCCCTTGTCGAAGAAGAGCTCCGAGCTCGGGCCGCAGGGGCCGGTGTCCCCCATCTGTCCAGAAGTTGTCCTCGCCCAGCCGCTGGATGCGGTCGGCGGGCACGCCGACCGCGTCGCGCCAGATCTGCTCGGCCTCGTCGTCGCTCTCGTGGACGGTGATCCACAGCCGGTCGCCGTCGATGCCGAGGACCTCGGTGACCAGCTCCCAGGCGAAGGGGATGGCGTCGGCCTTGAAGTAGTCGCCGAAGCTGAAGTTGCCGAGCATCTCGAAGAACGTGCAGTGCCGGTGGGTGGTGCCCGACGATGTCGATGTCGATGGTCCGGAAGCACTTCTGCACCGAGGTGGCCCGGGGCCAGGGCGGCGCCTCGTCGCCGAGGAAGAACGGCTTGAACGGCACCATGCCGGCGATGGTGAACAGCACCGAGGGGTCGTGGGGGATGAGGCTGGCCGACGGCACCGCCGTGTGGCCCCGCTCGGCGAAGAACCCGGTGAACGCGGCGCGGAGCTGGTCGGCGTCCAACGCCGGGCCGGGAGTCACGACCTGGGATCCTAGTTGCCCAGGTGAGATGCTGATTTTGCCATCGGCCGACGGAATCGGGCCATCCGGATCCGTCCGCCGGGCACTGCCGCCGGCCCCGCGCTCGAGGGCTGCGCCGGGGACGGGAAGATCGGGGGCTCGGGTTCGACCCCCTGCGCGGCCAGCTCGGCCCACAGCTCCTCCTCCCGGCGCAGCATCTCGTCCCGGCCCGAGGACACCGCGTCCCGCATCCGGTCGCCGGCACTCCCGGCCACCTGCCGAGCCGACCGCCCCACCTCGACCACGAGGGCGTCGGGCTGGAGCCGGGCCGCGGTCTGATGCCAGGTCTGGCGCACCTTGCGCTCCGCCCACAGCGTCGAGCCCGCCCCCACGGCCACACCGGTCATCAGCCAGAACGTCCGCCTGGGCATTACCGGCGCACACCGTTGTCCGTTGTTCGACGAGGCCGGCGGCCGGCTGACCGGGTCCCGACCCGGAGGTCAGGCGGCGGATGCCGGTCGCCGCGCCCGGCCCGGACGGCCAGCACCTTGACCACCGGATTGGCGAAGGCCCGGTAGGCGAGCGCGAGGCCGAGTCCACGGTGGCATGGACCGACTCGGTGGAGTCGAGGACGGCGCCGACCCGCTCCATCTCGGTGGCGGCCTGGTCGACCACCCGGTGGGCGTCGGCCACCAGGGGCACGGTCTGGCGTTGCAGCTCCTCGGCGATGGCCTCGACCCGACGGATCTCGCGGCGCAGGCCGCGCGACGGTGGCCAACAGGCCGACGACGGCACCCAGGCAGGCGATGCGGCCACGAGGACGGCGATCTCTCCGGCGGACATGATCCTGGGAGCTTAGATGGTGCCGGGGCCAGACCCGCGTCTGCCACCGGGGCGGCGAGGGCCGCGCCGGTGATGGGACTGCCCGGCGTCACCGCGGCAGCAGGGGTGCCGGTCAGGTGGCGGCCATGCCCACCACGGGCTGGTTGAGCCGCGTCCCGCCCGTCGAGCCGAAGAAGGCGGCGTCGCCGAAGGTGAAGATGCCGCCGTCGGAGGCCACCAGCCAGTAGCCCCGTCCGGGCAGAGGTGGCGCCATGCCCACCACCGGCTGGTTGAGCCGGATGTTGCCGGTCGATCCGTGGAAGGCGGCGTCGCCGAAGGAGAAGATGCCGCCGTCGGAGGCCACCAGCCAGTAGCCGCGGCCGTCGGGGGTGGCGGCCATGCCCACGATCGGCTGGTTGAGCGTGATGTTGCCGGTCGACCCGTAGAAGCCGGCGTCGCCGAAGGTGAAGATGCCGCCGTCGGAGGCCACCAGCCAGTAGCCGCGCGCCGTCGGGGGTGGCGGCCATGCCCACGATCGGCCGGTTGAGGGTGATGTTGCCGGTCGACCCGTAGAAGCCGGCGTCGCCGAAGGTGAAGATGCCGCCGTCCGAGGCCACCAGCCAGTAGCCGCGTCCGTCGGGCGGTCGCCGCCATGCCCACGATGGGCTTGTTGAGGGTGATGTCGCCGGTCGACCCGTAGAAGGCGGCGTCGCCGAAGGTGAAGATGCCGCCGTCGGAGGCCACCAGCCAGTAGCCGCGTCCGTCGGCGGTCGGAGCCATGCCCACGATCGGCTTGTTGAGGGTCATGTCGCCGGTCGATCCGTAGAAGGCGGCATCGCCCGAAGGTGAAGATGCCGCCGTCGGAGGCCACCAGCCAGTAGCCGGGGAGCGCATAGGTGTAGCGGTCGCCGGCCACCCGGGGGCTCACCCCGTCGGGACTCCTCACGCTGACGTCCACGGTGGCACCGCCCGTCGGACCGGCGGGCACCCGGGCCACCAGCGACGTCCCCGACGTGACGGTGAACGACGCCGATGAGGATCCGAACCGCACCGAGGTGGCCCGGGAGAGGTCCGAGCCGTCCACCGTGACCAGACCGCCGCCCGAGGTCGGCCCCCGGTCGGGGACCACCGACTCGACCCGGGGCGAGACGAAGGTATAGGTCGCCCCGGGGACCGCGGCGCTGGTGCCGCCGGCCGGGCCGGTGGTGGTGACGGTGACCGCGGTCCGGGCGCCGGAGGCGACGTCGGGGTGATCACCGTGATCGAGGTGGGTGCGTGGCTGACCACGCGGGCGACGAACCTGCCGAAGCGAACGGTGGGTGGGCCGGTCCCGAACCCGCTGCCGGCGATCACCACCTGTTTGCCGCCGGTGGCCGGACCGGTCGACGAGCTGAGACCGGTGACCGACGGGCAGCCGCCGGTCGATCCCGAGAACAGGCCCATCAGCGGGACCGCCCGGGGGGATCCCCACCCCGAGGCCAGGTCGTAGTGGGCGGTCGCCGGATAGTGGGGCGACGAGGACGACGGGTTCAATAGGTCGTTGTTCCCGCGGATGACATCGTTGAACGGGGGTGACGATCCCGCCCCCGCGGCATAGAGCCGCGGATTGAGCAATCCGGCCGGTGAGGCGCACCCCTGGTTGGCCACCGTGGTCAGGGCGGCCCACAGGGGGGCGGCGGCGCTGGTGCCGCCGATGGCCCGCCAACTCCCCTGGAAGTAGATCACGTCGCCGTGCTCGGGATCGGCGGAGGCCGACACGTCGGGGACCTCGCGGCACTGCTGCTTCTTGGTGGACCCGCAGGTCCTGGTGGTGAATGGGTTGCGGGCGTCGGGGATCTGCTGCCAGGCGGGCGCAGCGAAGTCCTTCGAGACACCGCCTCCGCCGGCCCCGATGCCGATCCCGTCGTTCCACACCGTCTCGCTGGAGGCGGTGGGCACGGCCCCGGTCAGCGAGGTGCCCCCGACGCCGGTCACATCGGGCTGGTCGGCCGGATCGTCCACGGCCAGCGAGGTGTCGTCGATGCCGGCCGCCGGGTCATAGCAGTCCGACGAACCGGAGTCGCCCGCCGCGGCCAGGACGGTCTGCCCCTGCACGGCGGCCTGCTCGAACAGGACGGTCTCGGCCCTCTGCTCGGCGGGATCGATCCCGCCGGGACCCTCGCACTGGCCCCAGCTCGTGGAGATCACCCGGTTCGACCGGTCGTCGATCATCGCCGCATAGGTGTTGATCGGCCCCGCTCCCGAGTTGGGACCCGAGTAGACGGCGATCGACGAGCCCGGGGCCAGTCCGGCGACGGCCTCGATGTCGAGCGCGGCCTCGCCGCTCTGGGTCCCCGTCGCCCCCCCGTCGACGGGGACGGTGGACACGGGGACGTGCACGCCGTAACAGGTCTGGTAGGCGTCGATGTCGCTCATGTCGAAGGGCTCCAGCTCGTAGATGGCCACCCGCTGGCCGACCCCCGACCTCCCCTGGCCGTAGAGGGCGTCGAAGCCGTAGGCCGACGCCAGCTGGTCGGCCGTCCACGCGCCCCCGCCGCGAGTCACCGCGGCGGCCGCCGGGCACGCCCTCGGACCGGCGTGGGCCACCGCCCGGCCATCCCCAGGGCCGGATGGGCGTGCGGCCACCGACGGTGCGGACCCGTCGGTGGCTCCGACCGGGACGGTCCGGATCTGCGGGTGGGCCTGCGGCACCGTGCTGAGCCCGATCACCCCCCCGATGACTCCAGCCAGCGGCTGAGGGACCCGCGGCAGCCCGGTGGTCATCCGGGCCACCCGTCCGCCGGGCAGACGGGCATCGACCAGGGGGACGGCGAACGCCCGCTCCACGCTGGCCACCGTCCCGGTCACCGGGAGCAGGAGACCGTCGGCTGCGGCCGGGCCGACTTCGAGCCCGAGCGGTGCCAACCAGTTCCTGATCGCCGCCACCGTGGTCGGTGTGGCACCGAATTTCGCCGCAAACTGCGAGGTGGTCACATACTCCCGGTATGTCGGCGATCCGGTCTCGGAAACCGAATCGGCCAAGGCGCTCAGGGCGGCCGGGTGGCGGGGCACGAGGGAGAGGACGGCGGTGACCGAGGCGGCTCCGGCGGCCGCCCCGACGACCTGCGCGCCGGGCGGAAGGGCCGGTGCCGGCCCGGGGAGCCGGACCTCCTTCGGGCCTGGAGCGCGGTTCGAGCCGGTGACACCGACGGCCCCCGCGGCTGGGGCGCCGATCAGGAGGCCGCTCAGGACGAGGCCGACCGCCGCCACCGGTGCCAGCACCCCTGGCCGGTGGGCCCGCCATCGTCGGGGCCGCGTGCTCGGGGTCGAGCGGGCAGGCCCGGGCCTCATCGGGCCAGTCTCCACTATGGCCGCCCGGGTGGGGCGGCGCCGGCGTCCGCATCCGGTGGGCCACCCTCCTCGCCCCCCGCTCCGGCCGGGTCTCCCTCGTCGTCCCGCGGCCTCCCCCGCTCCGGCCGGGTCCTCGTGGCGCCACCGTCGGAGGCGTTCGGCCAGCACGGCCTCGTGGCCGTGGTCGCTCGGCTCGTAGTAGCGGTTCCCGGCCACCTCGGTCGGGACGGTACTCCTGGTCGACCCAGCCGTCCGGGTCGTCGTGGGGGTAGCCGTAGCCCTCGCCGTGGCCGATGGTGGCCGCGCTCCGGTAGTGGGCGTCGCGCAGGTGGGCGGGCACGTCGCCCCGCGGGGCCTCGCGGACGTCGCGCTGGGCCCGGCCCAGGGCCACGGTGACCCGGTTCGACTTCGGGGCGCAGGCCAGGTGGACGACGGCCTGGGCCAGGTTGAGCTGGGCCTCGGGCAGCCCCACGAACTCGACGGCCCGGGCCGCGGCGTCGGCCACCACCAGGGCCAGGGGATCGGCCATCGCCGACGTCCTCGCTGGCCAGGATGACCAGGCGGCGGGCGATGAAGCGGGCGTCCTCGCCCGCCTCGAGCATGCGGGCCAGCCAGTACAGCCCGGCGTCGGGGTCCGAGCCCCGGATCGACTTGATGAAGGCGCTGACCTGGTCGTAGTGGTCGTCCTCCCCGTGGTGCAGCAGGCGGCCGTGCCGGGCCCGCTCCACGTCGGCCAGGGTCACCGGCGCCGTCGCCGGCCAGGGCCAGGGCCACCTCCAGGGTGGTCAGGGCGGCCCGGGCGTCACCGTCGGCCAGGCCGACCAGGGCGGCCACCGCGTCGTCGGTCGGCCGTCGGCCTCCTCCGGCTCGAGGGCCCGGGCCGACCACCTCGGCGAGCTCGTCGTCGGTCGAGGGGCTCGAGGCGCCACAGGGTCGACCGGCTGAGCAGGAGCGGGGCGTTGACCTGCGAAGAAGGGGTTCTCGGTGGTGGCCCCGATCAGGACCACCAGGCCCTCCTCCACCGACGGGAGCAGGGCGTCCTGCTGGGCCTGGTTGAAGCGGTGGACCTCGTCGAGGAAGAGGATGGTCCCCCGACCCTGCTCGCCGAGCAGCCGCCGGGCCTCCTCGACCACCTCGCGCACGTCCTTCACCCCGGCGGTCACCGCCGACAGGGGGACGAAGGCCTTGGCCGTGGTCGCGGCCACCACCGAGGCCAGGGTGGTCTTGCCCGTGCCCGGCGGCCCCCACAGGATGGCCGAGGTCAGCCGGTCGGCCTCGATCAGGACCCGCAGCGGGGCGCCCGGGCGCCACCAGGTGGCGCTGGCCGACGATCTCGTCGAGGGTGCGGGGCCGCAGCCGGGCCGCCAGCGGGGCCCGGGCCGCCAGCCGCTCGGCCGCCGCCCCGGCGAAGAGGTCGGGTCACCGGCCACGACGCGCGGCTCGCTCAGTCCGTTCGGTCGCGGGCAGCGGGCTGCAGTGCCGCAGGCTCGGCGCAGCACGCCCGGTGGGCCAGCGGCTTGGGGGCGCCGGTCATCGGGTCCGACCCGGACTGGGTCTTCGGGAAGGCGATCACCTCGCGGATGGTTGTCCTCCCCGGCGAAGATGGCCACGAGCCGGTCGATGCCCACGGCGAAGCCGCCGTGGGGCGGGGCCCCGTAGCGGAAGGCCCCGAGCAGGAAGCCGAAGCGGGCCTCGGCCTCCTCGGCGGCGATGCCCAGCGCGGCGAAGACCCGGCGCTGGATGTCCTCGCGGTGGATCCGGATCGCTGCCCGATCCGAGCTCCCAGCCGTTGAGCACCAGGTCGTAGGCCTGGGAGCGCACCGAGGCCGGGTCGGTCTCCAGCCGGTCGAGGTCGTCGGGATGGGGCATGGTGAAGGGGTGGTGGGCGGCCACCGGATGGCCGTCGTCGTCGACGCCGTCGAAGAGGGGGAAGTCGATCACCCACAGATAGCGGTACGGGCCCTCGCCGACCGGGCGGCCGCCGAGGTCGAGGCGGAGCTGGCCGAGCACCGTGCAGGCCAGCCGGTACTCGTCGGCCACCACCAGCACCAGGTCGCCGTCGGCCGCGCCGGTGGCGCGACAGCAGCCCGGCGCGCTCGTCGTCGGAGAGGAACCGGTCGAGCGGCGAGTCGAGGGCCGGACCGCCGCCGTCCGCCGGCGGTGACCCGGAACCAGGCCAGGCCCTTGGCCCCGAGCTGCCTTGGCCCGGTCGGTCAGCGCGTCGAGCCGCGACCGGCTGAGCGGCGGCGCCGCCCTCCAGGCACGCAGGGCCTTCACGCACGGGGCCGCGAAGGCCCGGACCTCGGTGCCGTCGAACACCGCGGCGCAGGTCGACCAGCTCCATGCCGAAGCGGAGGTCGGGCTTGTCGGTGCCGAAGCGGTCCATGGCCTCGGCCCAGGTCATGCGCGGGATGTCGGCCGGGCGCTCGCCGGTGGCCGCCTCGGCGGCGTCGAGCGACGGCCTCGGAGACGAAGCCGAGGACGTCCTCCTGGGTGACGAAGGACGCCTCGACGTCGAGCTGGGAGAACTCGAACTGCCGGTCGGCCCGCAGGTCCTCGTCGCGCAGGCACCGGGCGATCTGGTAGTAGCGGTCCACCCCGGCCACCATGAGCAGCTGCTTGGCCATCTGGGGGCTCTGGGGCAGCACGTAGAAGCTGCCCGGGGTGAGCCGGCTGGGCACGGCGAACTCGCGGGCCCCCTCGGGGGTGGGGGTCCACAGCAGCGGGGTCTCCACCTCGACGAAGCCCTGGCGCTCCATGGCCGCCCGCAGGGCCCCGTTGACCGCGGCCCGCAGCCGCAGGTTGGGCTGCATGCGGGGCCGGCGCAGGTCGACGAAGCGGTGCTGCAGGCGGATCGACCTCGTCCACCTCGACCCGGTCGTCGACGGCGAAGGGCGGCGGCTCGGCCCGGTTGAGCACCTCGACCGTGCAGTCGCCCAGCTCGACCTCGCCGGTGGGCAGGTCGGGGTTGACCGTGCCCTCGGGCCGGGGCCGGACCGTGCCCTCGACGCGCACCACGTACTCGCTGCGCACGTCGACCGTCCCGTCGACCACGCACTGGACGATGCCCGGTGTGGTCGCGCAGGTCGACGAAGGCCAGGTGCTCGCCGTGCTCGCGGCGCTTGGCCACCCAGCCGCACACCGTGACCGTGGTGCCCGACGTCGCTCGGCCCGCAGCGTCGCCGCACAGATGGGTGCGCATCGAGGTCGCTTCGTCGGCTGCGGGACGGTCACTGGTGGTCCTTCGGGTGCGGGCCCGATCACGGGACCGGGCCACCGTAGCGCGGACGGCCGGCACCGCACCGGCCGACCGCCTCGCGGCACCGCTCGGCCACCTCGGCGCGCGGCACGGTGCGCTGATCGCCGCGGCCCCGCAGCGGTCGCAGGGACACCGTGCCGGCGGCCATCTCGTCGGGCCCGACGATGAGCGGCCACCGGGCCCCGGAGCGGTCGGCCGCCTTCAGCTGGGACTTGAGCGAGCGGCCGTCGAAGGCCCGGTCGGCCCGCAGGCCGGCCCGGCGCAGCTCGGCGGTGAGGTCCCGGGCCGTCGTCCCCGCCGGTCACGTCGACCACGAAGGCGTCGAGCGGGGTCGGGCGACGACCGGGAACACGCCCTCGGCGTCACAGGCCAGCAGGAGGCGCTCGATGCCGATGCCGAAGCCGATGCCCGGGGTCGGCGGGCCGCCCAGCATCTCGACCAGGCCGTCGTAGCGGCCGCCCCCGCCGATCCCGTTCTGGGCCGACGTCCAGCGCCGGCCGAGGCGAACTCGAAGGTGGTGCGGGTGTAGTAGTCGAAGCCCCGGACCAGGCGGTGGTCGAGCTCGGTAGGGCACCCCGAGCGCCGTCGAGGCCGGCGCGCACCCGGTCGAAGTGGGCGGCGCAGGGCTCGCAGAGGTGGTCGACGAGGCGCGGGGCGTCGTCGGTCACCGCCCGGCACTCCGGCCGCTTGCAGTCGAGGACCCGCAGCGGGTTGGCCTCGAGCCGCTCGCGGTGCTCGTCGCACAGCTCGGTCCGCGCGCTCGGCCAGGTAGGCCCGCAGGAGCGTCGAGGTAGGCCGGGCCGGCAGACCGCGTCCCCCATCGAGTTGAGCCGCAGGTCGAACGCGGCCAGCCCGAGCGAGCGGAAGAAGCCGTCGGCCAGGGCGATCACCTCGACGTCGAGATCGGGGTCGTCGGTGCCCGAGGGCCTCCACCCCGAGCTGGTGGTGCTGGCGGTAGCGCCCGGCCTGGGGCCGCTCGTAGCGGAAGGCCGGGGTGACGTACCAGGCCTTCCACGGCAGCGGCGGGCGGTGCTGGACGAAGGCCCGGACCATCGGGGCGGTGCCCTCGGGGCGCAGGGCCAGGGCCCGGCCGCCCCGGTCCTCGAACTCGTACATCTCCTTGCCCACCACGTCGCTGTCCTCGCCGATGCCCCGCCGGAAGACCCGGACGTCCTCGAACATCGGGGTGTGGGCCAGGCCGTAGCCGGCCGACTCCACCTGGGCGGCGAAGGCGGCCACCAGCGCCTCCCACCGGGCCGACTCCGGCCACAGCACGTCGTGGGTGCCACTCGGGGCGCGCGCGCGCCGTGGTCTCGTCGGCCACCGGGGCTCAGTCCTTCTTGCCGGGGAGGATGCGGTAGACGTCGTAGACGCCGTCGAGGTGCCGGATCAGGTTGAGGACCGACTCGAGATGGCCGGGGTCGGCCAGCTCCACGTCGAAGCGCATCCGGCTGATCCGGTCGGGGTCGGTCTGGGTGTTGGCGCTCACGATGTTGAGGTGGTGCTCGGAGACCACCTGGGTCACGTCGGTCAGCAGGCGCGACCGGTCGATGGCCACGCACCTCGATGGTGGCCACGAACACGCCCGAGGACCGGTGGTCCCACTCCACCTCGATGAGCCGCTCCCGCGACCGGCTGGCCAGCGACGGCGGCGTTGGCGCAGTCGGCCCGGTGCACCGACACGCCCCGGCCCCGGGTCACGAAGCCGACGATCTCGTCGCCGGGCACCGGCGTGCAGCACCGGGACAGCCGCACCATCAGGTCGTCGAGGCCCTCGACGTAGACGCCGACGGCCGAGCCCCGGCCGGGGCGGGGCGCGGTCGGGCTGCTGGCGGGCGGTGACCGGGAGCTGCTCCTCGTAGACCCCGCCCCGCAGGTCCCGCAGGCACCCGCTGGGCCACCGCCCGGGCCGAGACGTGGTTGTCGCCGATGGCGGCGTGCAGGGCGTCGAGGTCGGCGTAGTTCATGGCCGCGGCCAGGTCGGCCAGGGCGTGCTCGGAGGCCAGCTTCTGGACGGGCAGGCCCTCGCGGCGCAGCTCCTTGATCAGCTCCTCGCGCCCGATCTCGATGGCGTCCTCGCGCCGCTCCCGGGAGAACCACTGGCGGATCTTGTTCCGGGCCCGCGACGAGGCCACCATGCGCAGCCAGTCGCGGGACGGGCCCGGCCGACGGGACCTTGGAGGTGATGATCTCCACGGTGTCGGCCGAGCTGCAGCCGGGTGTCGAGCGGGACCAGGCGCCCGTTGACCTTGGCCCCGATGCAGCGGTGGCCGACCTCGGTGTGGATGGCGTAGGCGAAGTCGACCGGGGTGGCGTTGGCGGTCAGGGCGATGACCTTGCCCTTGGGGGTGAAGACGTAGACCTCGTCCTGCTCGAGGTCGAGCTTGAGGGCCTCGAGGAACTCGATGGGGTCGGTGGTCTCGTTCTGGAAGTCGACGATGCGCTGCATCCACTCGATCTCGGCGGTGGTCGACGAGGTCTCCTTGGCCAGGGCCAGCCGCTCGGCCCGGCGGTCGCGCTCGGCCAGCTCGGCCCGCTGGGCGGCGGTGACCGACGAGCCCTTCTTGGCCGCCGTCGGCCTTGCCGCCTTCGACGGGCGCCGGCCTGGTCCGGGCCTCGGGGCCGACTTGCCGCCCCGGCCCTTGGTGGTCGCCCCGCCGTCCTTGCCCGCCTTGCCGTGGCCGGCGCGGCCGGCGCTCGGGCCGGGCCGGGTTCTCCTTGTAGCCCCAGTGGGCGGCGATGCCGTACTCGGCCCGGCGGTGCATCTCGTGGGTCCGGATCTGCACCTCGATGGGCTTGCCGTCGAGCCCGATCACCGTGGTGTGCAGCGACTGGTAGAGGTTGAACTTCGGGCGAGTTGATGTAGTCCTTGAACCGGCCCTGCACCGGGCGGCCAGATGGCGTGGATGGAGCCCAGGGCGGCCCAGCAGTCCTTCTCCGACTCGACGATGACCCGGATGCCCACCAGGTCGTAGATGTCGTCGAACTCCTTGCCCCGCACCACCATCTTCTCGTAGATGCTCCACAGGTGCTTCGGGCGACCGGTCACCTCGGCGTTCACCCCCGAGGCGGCCAGCCGCTCGCGCACCGCCACCAGCACCCGGGCCAGGAACTCGTCGCGCAGCGGGGCCCGGCTGGCCACCATCTGCTCGATCTCGGCGTAGCGCTTGGGGTGGAGGGTGGCGAAGGCCAGGTCCTCGAGCTGCCACTTGACCTCCTGGATGCCCGAGCCGGTGGGCCAGCGGGGCGTAGATGTCGAGGGTCTCCTGGGCGGTGCGGCGCTGCTTCCACTCCGGCATCACCGACAGGGTGCGCATGTTGTGGAGCCGGTCGGCCAGCTTGATGATCAGGACCCGCCAGTCGTTGGCCATGGCCACCAGCATCTTGCGCACGGTGGCCGCCTGCTGGGCCTCCTTGGAGTCGAACTGGAGGCGGTCGAGCTTGGTCACCCCGTCGACGATGAGGGCCACCTCGGGACCGAAGTCGCGGTCGATGATCTCGATGGTGACCCCGGTGTCCTCCACGGCGTCGTGGAGCAGGGCGGCGGCCACCGTCTGGGCGTCGAGGCCCAGGTCGGCCACGATGCCGGCCACGGCGATGGGGTGGGTGATGTAGGGCTCGCCCGACCGGCGGAGCTGGCCGGCGTGGGCCACCGTGGCCGTCTCCGCCGGCCCGCACGATCAGCGACGTGTCGTCGCCCGGGGTGGCGGCGGAGGAAGGCCTGGAGCACCGGCACCAGCAGGGCGGCCTCGGCGGCCGGCAGCGAGGACCCGGCAACGTACTCGCTCGACGTCGGTGGCGGCCCCCTCAGCAGGGACGGGTGTGGCCAGAGCCATCCCTACACGGTACCTGTCCGAGCCGGCGCGACCGGTACCTTCGCGGCGGCGCCGGTCAGCGTCCGGGACGACCCGGTCAGCGGCGCTTGCCCTTTCCGCCCTTGCCCTTGCCCTTGCGGGGGCGGGGCGGCGGGCCGGCTGCCCGCCCGGTCGGGTCGACCCCGAGGCGGCCGCGGCCACCGCCGGTCGAGGCCCGTGGAGCCGCCCGGCCGAGGCCGCCGGCCGCCGGCGCCCACCGGCTCGGCGGCCGCCGCGGCTCCGGCGTTGCCGCCGCCGGCTCCGCGCCGGGACTGGCCGGCCCCGGGCCGGATGACGCCGGTGGTCTGGCCGCCGGCCCCGGCCCGACGCCCGACCGCTCCCCACCGGCGGCCCCGGCCATGGCCGCGGCCATGGCCGGGGTCAGCACCGCGCCCCGTTCGCCCCGGGTCTCGAGCCGCTGGCGGATGGTGATGTAGCGGGGCTCGCGCTCCTTCATCATGGCCAGCAGCGGCGAGGCGATGAAGATCGACGAGTAGGCCCCGCTGGTCAGCCCGATGACCAGGGCCAGACCGAAGTCCTGCAGCGAGGTGGCCCCCAGGATGAACGAGCCGACCACCAGCACCGACAGCACGGGCAGGATGGCCACCAGCGAGGTGTTGATGGACCGGGCCAGCGTCTGGTTCATCGACAGGTTGACCATGTCGGAGTAGGTGATGCGCCCGGACGCGCCGAGGCCCTTGGTGTTCTCCCGTATTCGGTCGAAGACGACCACGGTGTCGTAGAGCGAGTACCCGAGCACGGTGAGCACGGCGACCACCGTGTCCGGGGTCACCTGGAAGCCGGTCAGCGAGTAGATGCCCGACCGTGACCAGGATGTCGTGGATCACGGCCACGATGGCGGCCACGGCCATCTTGAACTCGAAGCGGACCGAGATGTAGAGGGTCACGACGATGAAGAAGACGATCAGGGCCATGATGGCCTTGTCGGTGATCTGGCCGCCCCAGGTGGGCCCGACGTCGTTGAAGTTGACGTTGTTCGGCGTGGTGTTGGCCGCCTTGGCCAGGGCGTCCTGCACCTTGTTCTCGATGGCGTTGCGCTGGGCCGGCGACTTCGAGTTGAGGTCGACGGTCACCTGGATCTGCGCTGGTGTGGTTGAGCTGGTCGGTCAGCTGGACCACGGTGGGCTGGGTGACCCCGGCCGACTCGGCCGCCGTGGTGGCCTGGGCCACGGTGAGGGTCGGGGAGGAGACCAGCCACGACTGCCCGCCCTTGAAGTCGATGCCCTCGTTGAGGCCCCGGGTGCTGAGCGAGATGATGCCGAGCAGGATGATGAGGGCCGAGATGCGCGAACCACCACTTGCGGTGGCCGATGAAGTCGAACGAGGTCTCGCCCCGGTAGAGACGGATGAAGACGTTGTGGCGCTTCTCGCCCCGGTCCTCGCGCTCCTCGCTCCTCGGCGGCGAACTCGAGCTCCTCGTCGAAGGCCTCCTCGAGCTCGAGGGCGGCCTCGTCCGTCCTCGGGCAGCTCCGTCGCCGTGGCCGTTGCCCGCCGTCGGCCGGGCGTCGTCCGTCGCCGCTGTCGCCGTGCCGCGTCGGGGGCTCACGGGCTGACCCCCGCGGTCACGCCCAGGCCGCTGGCCACGCTCATGCCCCGGACCTCGGTGCCGCTACGGCTGCGGCCCGAGCAGGATGACGAAGGGTCGGGTGAAGAAGTAGGTGATGAAGACGTCGAGCAGGGTGGAGATCCCGAGGAAGAGGGCGAAGCCCTGCACCGGGCCGATGGAGAACAGGTAGAGGACGACCGCGCCGAGCAGGGAGACGGCGTCGGCGGCCAGCACGGTGCGGAAGGCGCTGGCGAACCCCTTGTCCACGCTGCTGCGGACGGTCCGCCCGGACCGGGCCTCGTCTTTCAATCGTTCGAAGTAGACGATGTAGGAGTCGACGGTGATCCCGATCGACACGATGATGCCGATGACGCCGGCCAGGTCGATGGTGATGTTGAAGCTCTGGCCCAGGATGGCGATGATCGCCCACAGCAGCGCGCCGGTCACCGCCAGCCCGGCCACCACCACCACGCCCGAGCAGCCGGTAGTAGAAGATCATGTAGAGCAGCACCAGGAGCAGCCCGGCCAGCCCGGAGATCAGACCGGCCGTGCAGCGACGACTTGCCCAGGGTCGGCGAGACGGTCTCGCACGGTCAGGCGGTCGAGCTTGACCGGCAGGGCGCCGTAGGTGAACTCGGTGGCCAGGGTCTTGGCCTGGTCCTCGGTGAAGCTGCCGGAGATCTGCACCTGCCCGTTGAACGAGGTGAAGGACGCCTGGGTGGGCTGGGTGATCGGAGCCGAGATCACCTGACCGTCGAGGTCGATGGCCGATGATGGCGTGGAACTGCTGCTTGGCCAGGGTGTCCCAGGCCGTGGAGCCCGGCGCCGGTGAGGATCAGGTTGACGGCCCACTGGCCGTTGTTGAGCTGGGCGCTGGCCGACTTGACCGCGGTGCCGGTGAGCTGGGCCGGGCCCGAGCACGTACGCGGCCCGATCCGCTCGGCCGCCGTCCCGGGCAGGAGCACGGTGTCGTTCTTGTTGTCGTTGAGCGGCGAGGTGGACTTGTAGGTGCGCGAACGTGCGGGTCCTCCGGGATGTTGGTGTTGCTGGTGTAGCCGTTGACGTTGCTCGAGTCGGGGGTCACCTGCAGGTTGGCCGCGGTCAGCTGGGTGGCCGACGAGCAGGTGGGCAGCGGACCGGTCGACGGCGTCTTGCCCTTGGCCACGCGTGAACGGCGGGGCGTAGCAGAGGGCCGGCCGGAAGAGGAGCTGGGCGGTGTTGCCCAGGGTGGCCAGGATCTGCTGGGTGTTCTTCTCACCGGGGATCTGCACCGAGATCTGGTTCTTGCCCTGGCTGGCCACGGTGGCCCCGCTGGTCCCGGCGTTGACCCGGTCGCTCAGGATGGTGACGATGGTGTCGAGCTGGGCCTGGTTGACCGGGCGTGTGGGTCTGGTAGACGACGGACAGTCCGCCGTCGAGGTCGAGGCCCAGCTTCGGCGACCAGCCCGGCGGCCAGGGTGGCGCTCAGGGCGATCACCGCGATGGCGACCACCGAGATCAGGCTGATCCACAGCGAGCGTTTGTTCTTCATGGCTGATCAGGTGGTCGGGGTGCCGTCAGGGCCATGCGTTGTCGTCACCGCTCGGCGTTGGCGCCGCCGTGCCCGGCGGGATGGTCTTCGGTCGCGTCGGCTCCGCCGGTCTCGTCCTCCTCCGGCTCGTCCTCGTCATCGTGCTCGTCGGTCGATCGGCGCCGAGCTCGGCTCGTCGTCGTACTCGCCGGTCTCGTCGTCCGTCGTAGGACTCGTCCTCGTCGGGCTCCGCGGGCTCGGGCTCCTCGAGCTTGCGGATCACGTACTGCCTGAGCACCACGAACGAGGCGCCCGACGCTGGTCTCCAGCGTCACCCGGTCGCCGTCGATGTCGATGATGTGCCCGACGATGCCGCCCGGCGGTGAGCACCTCGTCGCCCACGTCGAAGGTCTTGACCTGCTCCCGGGCCGCCTTGGCCTTGCGCTGCTGGGGTCGGTAGATGAGGAAGTAGAAGCCGGCCGCGATGACGACGAAGATCAGATAGGGCCGAGCTCGACTGCTGCTTCGGCTTCTGGCCGCGGCCAGCAGCGGCAGCGGCCAGGGCCAGGGCAGCCATCATCGAAGATCAGGGAAGGGGATGGGGTGGGCACAGCGGTCCGACTGTAGCCCAGGCCAGCCCGGGTGAGACGCCGCCGGCCCTCAGGGCGCCCCACACCTCCGCCGTCCGGGCCCGCAGCTCGTCGAACCGCCCCTGGCCGATGGCCGCGCGGGCCTCGGTCATCAACCCGAGCACAAAGGCCAGGTTGTGGATGCTGAGCAGGCGCCAGGCGGTGGGCTCCCCCACCACCAGCAGGTGGCGCAGGTAGCCCCGCGACCAGCGGGCGCAGGTCGAGCAGGCGCACAGCGGGGTCGAGGGGCCGATCGTCGCGGGCGTGCACGGCGTTGCGCAGGTTGAGCCGGCCGGCGCTGGTCAGCATCGATGCCGTGCCGGGCCATGGCGGGTGGGGGCCACGCAGTCGAACTGGTCGACGCCGAGGGCGACCGCCTCCAGCAGCCCGACCGGGTCGCCCACGCCCATCAGGTAGCGGGGCCGGTCGGCGGGCAGATGGGGCACGGTGGCCGCCAGGGCCTCGAGCATGGCCTGGCGGGGCTCGCCCACCGACAGGCCGCCGATCCCGTAGCCGTCGAAGTCGAGCGTCGACGGTCCGCTGGGCGCTCTCCGCCCGCAGCGCCGGATCGGTGCCGCCCTGGACGATGCCGAACAGGGCCTGGCCCTCGGGTCTGGCCTCGAGCCGCCGATGGCGGCTGCGGGCCCGGCCGGCCCACGCCGCGGTCCGGTCGACCGCCAGCCGCAGCGACCTCGGCCGGCGCCGGCAGCGTGGCGCAGACGTCGAGCACCATCTGGATGTCGGCGCCGATCAGGCCCTGGGCCTCGACCGCCGACTCCGGGGTGAGCCGGAGCCGGTCGCCGTCGTAGACCGAGGCGAAGGTGACCCCGTCGTCGTCGACCGCCGGTCGCAGCGAGTGGACCTGGTAGCCGCCGGAGTCGGTCAGGGTGTGACCCGCCCAGCCGGTGAAGCGGTGCAGGCCGCCGAGGGCGGCGACGACGTCGGCGCCGGGGCGGAGCATCAGGTGGTAGGTGTTGGCCAGCACCACCTCGGCCCCCAGCGCCTCGAGGTCGGCGCTGTCCAGGGCCTTGACCGCGCCCCGGGTGCCCGACCGGCATGAAGGCGGGGATCGGGTACGAGCCCCGCGGCGGTGTGCACCGACCCCGGTCCGGGCCGCGCCGTCGCGTGGCGGTGACCTCGACCTCGGACCGGCGCTCATCCCGACCGGGCCGGCCCGGTGCCGCGACCCACCACCATGGCGTCGCCGAAGGAGAGGAACCGGTACCCCTCGGCCAGGGCCGTGGCGTACAGCTGGCGCCACACGCGGCCCGCAGAAGGCCTCGACCAGCAGCAGCAGGCTGGACCGGGGCAGGTGGAAGTTGGTGACCAGCACGTCGACCACCCGGAAGGGGTAGTCGCCGTGGATGTAGAGGTCGGTGCGGCCGGCGAGCGCGCCGGTGGCGGCCGCCGACTCGAGGGCCCGCACCGCCGTGGTCCCCACCGCCACCACCCGGTCGGCGCCCGGCGCAGGCGGCCATGGTGGCGGCCGGCACCGAGTAGCGCTCGGTGTGGATCACGTGCTCCTCGGCGGTGGGCGCGGTGATCGGGCGGAAGGTGTCGAGGCCGATGGCCAGGTCGACGCGGGCCATGGTGGCCCCGGCCCGCCGGCAGGCGTCGAGGAGCTCCGGGGTGAAGTGCAGGCCGGCGGTGGGGGCGGCCGCCGACCGCTCGCCCAGCGCTCGCGGCGCCGAGTACACCGTCTGGTAGCGCTCCGGGTCGCCGAGGGCGCGGTGGATGTAGGGCGGCAGGGGCATGGTCCCGGCCCGCTCCACCACCGCGGGGTCGATGCAGCCGGACCAGGCGCCGGCCGTCCGTCATCGGCGCCGCCGCGGTCGCACCGACCTCGACCACCGGCGGCCCGGCCGCCGGACTCGTACAGCAGGGTGGGGTCGGGCAGCCGCCGGCCCGGCCGCACCAGCGCCTCCCACGCCGACCGGCGCCCGTCCGACCGGTTCGAGCAGCAGCACCTCGGCGCGCCCCCCGGTGGCCTTGACCAGGTCCAGCCGGGCGGGCAGCACCCGGGTGTCGTTGACCACCACCACGTCGCCGGGCCGCAGCAGCCGCGGGCAGGTCGGCCACGGTGGCGTGCCCGATCGGCTCCGTCGCCGTGCAGGCCGGGGCCGACCAGCAGCCGGGCCGCGCTCCGCGGCTCGACCGGCTCCTGGGCGATGGGTGGCTCGGGGAGGCCGTACTCGTAGGCGTCCATCGGGACCCGGCCGGCGCCGGATCGCCCGACCGGTCGGATCCGACGTGAGCTCCGACATGGCCACCATGGTGGCAGACCGTCCGATCGACTGCACGGCGCCACGCCGGGCCCGGCCTGCCGCTCGGTGGAGCGCCGGTCCGGGCCCGGTCCCGGCGCGCTCAGAGCAGGGTGGACTCGACCGGGGTGAGCCCGAGATGGGCCCAGGCCCGGGGGGCGGCCACCCGGCCCCGGGTGGTGCGCTGGAGCAGGCCCTGCTGGAGGAGGTAGGGCTCGTAGGCGTCCTCGATGGTGTCGGGCTCCTCGCCGATGCACTGGGCCAGGGTGGTCAGGCCCACCGGCCGGCCGGCGAAGCGGCGGCACAGCACGTCGAGGATGGCCCGGTCGACCTTGTCGAGGCCGAGCTCGTCGACGCCGAACACCTCGAGCCCGGTCACCGCGGCCGCCGAGGTGATGCTCCCCTCGGCCCGGACCTCGACGAAGTCCCGCACCCGGCGGAGCAGGCGGTTGGCGATGCGGGGCGTGCCCCGCGAGCGCTCGGCGATCCGGCGGGCGCCCTCGGCATCGATGGGCACGACCGAGGATGCCGGCCGAGCGGGTGACGATGGCCTGCAGCTCGTCGACGTCGTAGTGGTCGAGCCGGCCGACGAACCCGAACCGGTCGCGCAGCGGCCCGGCCACCAGCCCGGTGCGGGTGGTGGCGCCCACCAGGGTGAAGCGGGGCAGGTCGAGCCGGATGCTCCGGGCCGTCGGGCCCTTGCCGATGAGGATGTCCAGCTTGAAGTCCTCCATGGCCGGATAGAGGATCTCCTCGACCGACCGGTGGAGCCGGTGGATCTCGTCGATGAACAGGACGTCGCCCTCCTGCAGGTCGGTGAGCAGGGCGGCCAGGTCGCCGGACCGGACCAGCACCGGGCCGGCGGTGATCCGCAGGCCGACCCCCATCTCGGCGGCCACGATGCCGGCCAGCGAGGTCTTGCCCAGGCCCGGAGGGCCCGGCGAACAGCAGGTGGTCGACCGGCTGCTGCCGCTTCAGGGCGGCCTCGATGACGATCTGGAGGTGCTCGGTGAGCTGGCCCTGGCCGACGAACTCGTCCAGGGTGCGGGGCCGCAGGCCGGCGTCCTCGGCCTCCTCGGCCGGGCCGACCTCGGGATCGACCGGGCGGACCCCGCCGTCGGGTCCGGCGCCCGGCACACCGCTCCGGCGTCGGCGCACGCCGTCGCGCCAGAACTCCCGTCCGCCGGTCAGCAACCTCGCGCCGGGCCTGGGGTGTCATCGGTTGCGGGCCAGCTCGCGGAGCGCGGTCCGGACCATCTCCTCGACCGGCTCGTCCTCGTCGACGACGTCCATCACCCCGCGGATCTCGTCGGGCCCGTAGCCGAGCTCGACCAGGGCGGCCCGGACCTCGCCCCGGGGCGAGCCGTCCGGTGCGCCCGCCGGGGCCGTCGCCGCCCGAGCGTCGGGAGATCGAGCCGGGCCTTGAGCTCGAGCAGCAGCCGGGCCGCGGTCTTCTTCCCGACCCCGGGCACCAGGCACAGCGTGTCGACGTCGTCCTCGAGCACGGCGGTGGACAGGGCGGCCGGGGACATCGACGACAGGATGGCCAGGGCCAGCGACGGCCCGACCCCGTGGGCGCCCGAGCAGGGCCTCGAAGCAGCGCCGCTCGTCGGCGTGGGCGAAGCCGTAGAGCACGATGGCGTCCTCGCGGACGTGGGTGTGCACGTGGAGGAAGACCTCGCTCCCCGGCCCCGCCCAGGCCGGCCCAGCACCGAGGTCGGCACCGAGACCCGGTAGCCCACCCCGCCGACCTCGACGATGACCTCGCCGGCGGCCGGTCGGTCGACCAGCACGCCCCGCAGCGAACCGATCACGGCGCCTCCCCCGCCGGCCGCGGCCACCGCCCGGCGGAGGGGCTGGGTGGTGAGGTGGCAGACGGCCAGGGCCAGGGCGTCGGCCACGTCGGGCGGCCGGGGCGGCTCGGCCAGGCCGAGGACCGAGGCCACCATCCGCTGCACCTGGTCCTTGGTGGCGCCGCCGTACCCGACCAGGGCCTGCTTGACCTCGTTGGAGGTGTACTGGGCCACCTCGCAGCCCGACTCGGCCGCGGCCACCAGGGCCACGCCCGCGGCCTGGCCGGTGGCCATGGCCGTGCGGGCGTTGACCTGGAAGAACACCCGCTCCACCACCACCGACTCCGGGTCTGAACTCGGCCACCAGGGCCCGCAGCTCGTCGGACAGCGTGCGCAGGCGCTCGGGCAGGGGCATGGACGGCTCGGTCGAGATGACCCCGCCGGCCACCGCGGCCAGCGACGCCGCCCCGCCGGGTGACCACGCCGTACCCGCAGCGGGACAGGCCCGGGATCGATACCCAGGACGAACATGCGTTCGATGCTACCGGGCCCGGCGGCGGGGTGAGGGATGGCCCGGGGCCGGGGTCGCGATGGCGGGCGCCGTCCGCTCAGCCCTCGTAGGCGGCCATCACCTCGTCGGGGATGTCGAAGTTGGAGTAGACGTTCTGGACGTCGTCGTGGTCGTCGAGGGCCTCGATGAGCCGCAGCACCCGCTTGGCCTCCGACTCCGAGGCCACCTCCACGGTGGAGGTGGGCACCATGGTGAGCTCCGAAGTCACCCGGCTCCAGCGCCGGCCTCCTCCAGGGCGGCGTGCACCGCCATCAGGTCGGCCGGGGCGCTGGTCACCGTCCAGTGCTCGCCCGTCGTCGGCCAGGTCCTCGGCCCCGGCCTCCATGGCCACCTCGAGGACCCGGTCCTCGTCGAAGGTCTGGGGGACGGCGATGACCCCTTGCGCTCGAACTGCCAGCTCACCGCGCCGGGCTCGGCCATCGAGCCGCCGTTCTTGTTGAAGACGTTGCGGATCTCGGCGCCGGTGCGGTTGCGGTTGTCGGTCAGGCACTCGACGATGACGGCCACCCCGGCCGGGGCGTAGCCCTCGTAGGAGATGGACTCGTAGCGCACGCCCTTCGAGCTCGCCCGAGCCGCGCTTGATGGCCCGCTCGATGGTGTCGATGGGCACCGAGGCGTCGCGGGCCTTGGTGTACATGGTCCGCAGGCTGGCGTTGGCGGTCATGTCGCTGCCGCCCTCGCGGGCCGCCACCTCGACCTGGCGGATGATCTTGGCGAACACCTTGGCCCGGGCCGCGTCCTTGGCCCCCTTCTGGTGCTTGGTGGTCGCCCACTTGGAGTGTCCCGACATCGCCTAGCGCCTCTTCTCTTTGGTCATCTCCACGAACAGCTGATGCAGCCTACGGTCGCCGGTCAGCTCGGGATGGAACGCCGTGGCCAGCACCGTCCCCTGGCGGCAGACCACCGGGCCGCTCCCGGTTCCGCCTGCCCTCCGTCGGCCGGGACTGCCGGCAGGGTGGCCAGGACCTCGACCTCCGGGCCGGCGCTCTCGACCACCGGGGCCCGGATGAAGACGGCGTGGACCGGGCTCGCCGCCCAGGCCCGCCACCTCGAGGTCGCACTCGAAGGAGGCCACCTGGCGGCCGTACCCGTTGCGGCGGACGGTCAGGTCGATGGCCCCGAATCGTCGCTGGTCGGCCCGGCCGTCGAGCACCGTCCCGGCCAGCAGGATCATGCCCGCGCACGTCCCGAAGACCGGGAGCCCGTCCGACAGGGCCTCGGCCAGCGGGTCGAAGAGGCCGGACGACTCGAGCAGCAGCGACAGCGTGGTCGACTCGCCGCCGGGGATGATCAGCCCGTCGAGCCCGGCGAGATCGGTCGGCTGGCGGACCAGGCCGGACCCGCTCGCCCAGCGACTCGACCGCGGCCACGTGCTCGCGGACGTCACCTTGGAGGGCGAGAACGCCCAGCGCCATCGTCACCGTCCTCAGCGCGGTCGGCCCGGAGGACCGTCACCAGCCACGCTCGGCCAGGCGCACCCCGAGCGTGGACATCTCCTGGCCGGCCATGGCCTCTCCCAAGCCCGGTCGAGACCTTGGCCACCAGGTCGGCGTCGGTGTAGTGGGCGGTGGCCTCGACGATGGCACGGGCCATCCGGGACGGGTCGGCGCTCTTGAAGATGCCCGAGCCCACGAAGACCGCCTCGGCGCCGAGTTGCATGACCAGCGAGGCGTCGGCCGGGGTGGCGATCCCCCCGGCGCAGAACAGCGGCACCGGAAGACGGCCGGTGTAGGCGATCTCCTGGACCAGGCCGATCGGTGCGGCCAGTTCCTTGGCCCAGCCGTACAGCTCGGCCGGGTCGGCCTGGGTCACCCGGCCGATGTCGCCCAGGATCGACCGCAGATGGCGGACGGCCTCCACGATGTTGCCCGTCCCGGCCTCGCCCTTCGACCGGATCATCGCCGCTCCCTCGGAGATCCGGCGCAGGGCCTCGCCCAGGTTGGTGGCGCCGCAGACGAAGGGCACCTCGTAGACCCACTTGTCGATGTGGTGGGCCTCGTCGGCCGGGGTCAGCACCTCGCTCTCGTCGATGTAGTCGACGCCGAGGGCGGCCAGCACCTGGGCCTCGGCGAAGTGGCCGATGCGGGCCTTGGCCATCACCGGGACGGTCACCGCGGCCTTGATCCCCTCGATGAGGGCCGGATCGCTCATCCGGGCCACACCGCCGTCGCGGCGGATGTCGGCCGGGACCCGCTCGAGGGCCATGACCGCCACCGCACCGGCGTCCTCGGCCACTTTGGCCTGTTCGGCGTCGACCACGTCCATGATGACCCCGCCCCGCAGCATCTCGGCCAGTCCCCGCTTGACGGTGAAGGTGCCGGTCGGGCGCTCGTCGGATGTCGGTCGGCCATGCCCTCATTCTACCCCCGGCCGCCGGGTCCACAGCCCGGACGCGGCACCGGCCGCCCCCGTGGGAGCGGCCGGCGCCAAGCCGTCGACGAGCGGTCGATGCTCAGACCTGCAGCACCGCCTCGACCTCGAGCTCGATGTCGACCTTCTTGGCCACGACGAGGCCCCCGGCCTCCATCACGGCGCCGAAGGACACATCGAAGTCCTCGCGGTTGATGGTCGTCTTCCCGCTGAAGCCGACCCGGTGGTTGCCGTAGGGATCCTTGACCACCCCTTCGAGCGTGACGTCCAGGGTCACCGGCTTGGTCACCCCGCGGATGGTCAGGTCCCCGGTCACCTGCCACTCGGTCGGGCCCTCGGCGGTGATCGAGGTGCTGTTGAACGTCCAGGTCGGATGGTTCTCCACATCGAAGAAGTCGTTGGTCCGGAGGTGGGCGTCCCGATTCTCGTCACGGGTGTCCACGCTGGTGGCGTCGATGGTCAGCGTCACCTTCGAGTCGGTCGGATCCTCGGCGATCTCGATGGTGCCGTCGAACTTGCTCAGGCGGCCACGTACCTTGGACACGGCCATGTGCCGCACGGCGAACCCGAGCTGGGTGTGGGAGGGATCGATGGCGTAGGTCCCGACGGCCGGGTACTCCACTCCGTTGATGGTCCTGCTGGTGACCTCTGCTGCTTCCGGTGCCATGGCTACTCCTTCGTTCTCGTTGTTCTCGCCCGGCCTTGGGCTGAACTTGTTTGCAACAACAACTATACCACGGATATTTGTAAGCGCAAGTAACTCCGGAGTTCTTGGTACACTGGCGGCATGGGACGAGCATTGGTGACAGATGACGAACGGCTGACCACGGTCGGCCTCCTCTTCGAGTCGGCCGCGGGGCTGCGACGGGTGTTCGAGCGGCGCTTCGAGTCGGAGCGGGCCCTGTCCAACCAGTCCTTCGACGTGCTCATCCGCCTGGCCCGGACCCCGGGGTCGGAGCTGCGGATGAGCGAGCTGGCGGCCCAGACCTCGCTCACCCCGAGCGGCCTCACCCGTTCGGTCGACCGCCTCGCCGAGCAGGGGCTGGTGGTCCGTCGGGTCTGCCCCGAGGACCGCCGGGGCGCCTTCGCCGTCCTGACCCCGGCCGGCCAGGAGCTCATGGACCGGGCCATCCCCGACCATCTCGCCCATATCGACGAGTTGCTGAGCGACCTCTTCACCCCCGAGGAGGAGGAGACCCTGGCGCTGCTCCTGCGCAAGTTCCGCGACCACCTGTTCGCCAGCAACGGGCGAGTGGGGGCTGACCCCCGAGGACACCGACATGTGCCCGGGGGCCGACTGAGGGTTCCCGCCCGGCCACGAACCAGTCGTGGCGGGTCAGATCGGGGGCTCAGCGAAGCGACTGGGCCGCGGCCCGGACCCGGGTGTCGTCGAGGTTGCCCTCCGGCGACTCGCCGGGCCCAGCCCCGGCCATCGGGTCGATCCACAGCCACCGGGTGAGGGCGGCGATCCTCCCGTTCCCCGGGGGCCACGGCACCGGCCCGGTCCGTTCGGCCATGACCTCGAGGGCCGAGCCGATGCCGGGGGGATAGCGCACCACGACCGCGGCCGCGCTGGTCGGCCGAGAACTCACGACCCCTCCCGATGAGCGTGTGCACCCGGTCGGCACCGGCATCGTTCCCGCGGACCAGGGCCCAGGGGACGGAGGCCACCACGGCCAGGGCGGCGACCACGGTGTCGTGCCGCTTGATGTGCACCAGCTCGTGGGCCAGGACGCCCTCCAGCTCGACCAGGGTGAGCGATTGCGTCGAGCCCGGACGTCACCACCAGCTTCGACGAGTCGGGAGCCCGGCCGACGGCCATGGCGTTGGGGACGGCGCTGTCCACCACGCAGATGATCGGTCGGGGCAGGCCCATGGTGGCGCACAGGCCGTCCACCAGGTTGTGCAGGCGGGGGTGCTCCCACTCGTCGCTCGGGGTGCCGCCGATCGAGCGGACCACCAGGTCGGGGGCGGCCTGCCACAGCCACAGCGAGAGGCCGGCCGTGATCACCACCAGCGCCACCACCCCGACCAGGGCCAGCCCGACCAGGACGAGGACGAGCCCCACCACCACGCCGAGGACCAGGGGCGGGGCGGTGCAGATCACCACCGCCCGCCGTCGGTTGGCCCGAACGGCCGCGGCCTCCTCGCTCCCCTCGGACTGGCGGTCGACGGTCGGAGCGCTCCGCGATCGGCTCGGCGGCCGCTGACGGCGCCGCGCCGCCACCTGACCCTCCCGTCGCGGGACCGACCCGTGCCCGAACCGCCCGACCTCGACGAGGGTCGGTTCCCCGACGATCCCCGCGAACCCCCGCCGCCCCGTCCGTTGGGCGATGCCCCGCCTCGGCCGCCACCCTGGCCCTGGGACCTCGTGCCGCCGCCCGAGCCCGAGGAGCCGCCGCTCCCGCCGCGGCCTCCCCCCCGGTTGCGGTTGCGGTTCCGGTTGCGGTTGCCCGAGCCCCCGCCGCCCGAGCCACCGGATCCGGCGCCGGTCCGGCCCGACGGGCCGCCAGGCTTCGGGGGGTCGGTGGATTCGCTCATCGCCCGAGCAGTGTACGGCCGCTCAGGCCCGGGGGCCGACCATGGCCCGGCGGTACCAGCCCGAATACCACTCGGCCAACCGCTCCATCGACCACCGGTCGGCCCGCTCGGCGGCGGCCGACAGCCACCGTTGGCGGGATCCGTCCCGGTCGGGGCCGGCCCCGTCGGCCACCACGGCCAGGTCACCGCGGAGCACACCGGCCAGGGCCTCCGACAGTGCCCCGGGATCACCGGGAGGAACCAGCACCGCGCACTCCCCGGCCGCCGCCCGGTAGCCGTCGATGGCGCTGGCCACCACGGGGGTCCGGGCGGCCATGGCCTCGAGGAGCACCATGCCGAACGACTCGCCGCCCAGCGAGGGGGCGCAGAGGACGTCGGCGGCCGGCCAACCGGCGGAACTTCTCGGCGTCGGGGATGACCCCGAGCCAGGCGACGTCGGAGGACTCGGGATGGAGACGGCGGAGGGCATGCGGTCCGGGGCCCGTCCCCGGCGATCCAGAGCACGGGTCGGCCGGCATGACCGGTGGGCGTGCCGATGGAGGGCCGGTCGGAGAGGCGCTCGAAGGCGTCGAGGAGGACGCCCAGGCCCTTGCGCTCCTCGTGGCGTCCGAGGAACAAGACGGTGGGGCGTTCGGTGGGCCAGGGGGCGACGTCCCGGTAGCGGTCGACCTCGATGCCGTTGAACCCGACCTCGTAGGTCCCGCCCAGCGCGTGGGATGCCGTCGCCCGGGCCGACTCGGATACCGCGGTGCGCACGGCGAAGCGACCGGCCAGACGTCGGGTCAACGGGCCCAGCACGGTGTAGAGGACAGAGCCCCCGTTGCGGTGGAAGGTGGCCACCAACGGCGGGACGCGGCGACCCAGCAGCAAGCCGTAGGGCAGGCCGGGAGTGAAGGGCTCGTGGACGTGCACCACGTCGAACCCTCCGGACTCGATGGCGGCCAGACCCCGAGCCGCGGCACGGATCGAGAGGCTCACCGGGGCCACCGAGCCGTTGGCCGGCACCGAGACCGAGCGACCGGTGGCCACGAGCTCGATCCCGTCCGGCGCGTCCCGGGCGTCATCCAGGGGGGCGAAGACCGTGACCCGGTGGCCGGCCGCCGCGTGGGTCCGGGCCAGCCCGACCACCTGGCCCTGCACCCCACCCGGCCGCGACAGGCTGTACGGGCAGACCAGGGCGATGTGGAGCGTCGAGGGACTCGACGGGTCGGTGTCGTCCGCCAACCGGTCAGTCCGCCATGGACCGCCGTTGGCGGCGGCGGCTCCACTTGACCCCGTACATGGCGTCATCGGCCCGGGACAACAACCGGGAAGGGTCGGTGTCGGGATTGTCGGCGAACACGCCACCCACCGAGGCCAGGACAGAGAGCGTCCGGCCGTCGATCCGGTAGGGCCGGGCCAGGGCGGTCGAGATCCGGTCGGCGATGCGGAGCATCTCGTCTTCTCCGCTCTCCACGTCGCAGACCACGACGAACTCGTCCCCCCCGAGCCGGGCCACGGTATCGCTCGGGCGCACGATGGCCGACAGCCGCCGGGCCACGGCCACCAGCATGTCGTCGCCCACGTCGTGTCCGAGGGCGTCGTTGATCTCCTTGAACTCATCCAGGTCGAGCAGGAACACGGCCACCCCCCGCTGGTCGCCCGGCTCCCCGGCGAACGAGGCCGGCAGGTGCCGGGCCAGGGCGTCGATGGCCTCCTGCAGCCGCTCGGCCAACAGCGTGCGATTGGCCAGACCGGTGAGCGGGTCGTGCAGGGCCATCTCGGCCAGGCGCTCCTCGTTGCGCTTCTGCTCGGTGACGTCGTGCATGGCGATCACCGCGCCGAGCATCCACCCGTCCTCGTCGACCAGGGCCTGGCCGTTGACGCTGACCTTGCGCTGATCCCCGCTCCCCGACTCGAGGATGATCTCGACGTCGCGGCAGCTGCTCGCCCGACATGGCCCTGATCAGCGCCTGCTCCCGTTCGGTCATGGGCGACCCGTCGGGCCGGCGGAGCCCCTGGGTGGTGGGGATGGTCCCGATGGGATCGTCTCCCTCGGCCAGGCCGTGGAGCGTCCGGGCGGCCGGGTTGAACACGGTGATCCGACCTTCGTCGTCGCACGCCACGATGCCCTCTTCGAGGGTGTCCAACAGCACCTGGAGGAACTGCTGCTCCCGCTTCAGCTCGACCGCCGCCTGGCGGACCGCGGTGACGTCGCTGAAGGAGGCCACCGCGCCGGCGATGGCCCCGTCGGCGCCGAACATGGCCTGGACGTTGGTCCGGATCCACATCGGTGGTGTTCCGTTGCGAAGGAGCCCGTGGACCACCCCGACCGACCGGCGCCCGCTGCGCAGGCTGGCCCCGATCGGATCATCGCTCCCGTGGATCGTGGCGCCGTCGACGTCGATCACCTCGACGCCCCGGGCGCGGGCCGCGGCCATGAGGTCCCCGATGCGCCGGCCGAGGAGGCGGACCCGCGGCGCCTCGAACATGACCTCGAAGGCCTCGTTGACCCGTACCACCGAGCCGTCGGCATCGACCATCATCACGCCGTCGGCCAGCGACTCGATGATGGCGGTCTGCCGGCGGTCGACGTCGAGGACCTGTTGCTCGAGGCTCTTGTGCTCGGTGATGTCCCGGACGTTGACGACGATCCCGCCGATGGGGTCGTCGAGATGGTTGGCCGCCACCACCTCGAGGTCGATCGGCTTCCCGTCGGCCCGGACCGTGCGCATCTCGAGGGAGACCGACAGGCGACGCCGGGCCACCAGATCGTTGAACAGGGCGCGGACCGGCTCGACGCTCAGCGAGTCGAACAACCCGAAGGCGTCGACCCCGACCACGTTGCTGATGTCGTAGCCGAACAGGCGCTCGGCCGACGCGGTCGACGAAGAGGAACCGGCCGGCCGCGCTGACCACGGCGACCACATCGAAGTCCTGCTCGCCGAGCGAATGGAACCGCGGCTCCGGCGTCGGCTTCGATCCATTGCCGTCGACCAGATCGGGGACCGGCCGCGACGGGGGCCGGCCGGTAGGGGGCCGACGGGGTCAGGACCACCGCCGGTCCGAGCGGCTCGAATTCGGCGTCACCGGCCGGCGGACGGCTCTCGAACTTGGTCATGCCGCGGCCTCGTGGCGATCGGCCAGCCACAGCGGTTGGAAGACGTGCCACTGGTCGGGGGCACGGCGGATCAACCCTTCGAACCGGGCGGCGATCCCCTGGGTCAACCGGGCCACGTCCTCCCGCAGAGACCCGTGCCGAGAGGTGTCCAGCGGAGGCTGCACGAGGGCGGAGTGATCCGGACCCGGCCCGCTGTAGACCGCGCCGGTCACCAGTTGGGCGCCGGACCGGAGGGCCAGCGTGGCCGGTCCGGCCGGCATGGTGGTGGTCTCGCCGAAGAACTCCACCTCGATGCCGTTGCCGGCCACGTCCCGGTCGCTCAACAGGCCGACCAGCCTTCCCTGACGGAGCGTCGACATCACCGCGCTCCCCGACGACGAGTCCAACGGCACGATGGTCAACCCCATGGCGGCCCGCTGCTCGACGAAGAACTCGAACAATTCGGGCGGTTCGATCCGTTCGGCCACGGATGTCATCGGCAGCCCTTGCGTGGCCAGAAACGCCCCTCCGAACTCCCAGCTCCCCACGTGCGGCAGTGCCATGATGACGCCCTTTCCGGCTGCCATCCCCTCCACCAGATACTCGAGACCCCGGACCAGCGTCCGCTGCTCCACCTCGACGGGCGATGTACGACCGAGCCGGGCTCCCTCAACCCAGTACCGAGCGTAGGCCCGAAACGACCGGCGTGCCCAACGGTCGAGGATCACCGCCTGGTCGGGGTCGTCGATGTCGGCGCCGAGCACCCGTCGCAGGTTCTCCGAGACCATCCGACGGTGATCGGCGCGTACCTTGAACAGCGCGTCCCCCACGACGTTGGCCACACCCAGCGCGACCGGCTCGGGCACCGCGGACAGGCACCGGCCCAGGGCCGTGTAGGTCCGAAACACCGCTTGTCCCTTGTTCACGAGCCCTCGTCCTCGATCGGTGGATGCCCGGACCGACTCAGCCGTGTCGGCGTCCTGCGCGTTGGCGGATGCCTTGGCGGGCATGTCGAGCCCGCCAGGTACGACCGGACCGGCTGGACAGCTCACCCTGCCGGCGGGCCCGCCACCGTGACGGCGAGGCCGACGTCTTCCGGTCGCCGGCGCGGGTGGCGCTCCGGGAGCGGCGATGGCGTCGGGGCGAGGCCACCGGTACCGGCGCCTCGGCCAGCCGCCACACCTTCACGAACCGTCCCACCGCGGTGGCCATGGTGAGAGCCAGCATGACCCAGAGCACGGGAACCAGGAACATCGAGGAGAGGAACCCGATGCCGAGGAGGATCATCCGCTCCGCCCGTTCCATCAGCCCGCCCCGGGCCGAGATGCCGAGCGATTCGGCCTTGGCCCGTTGATAGGAGACCAGCGAGGTGGCACCGAGCACGGCGAACGGCAGCAGCACGAGGTGGCCGGGGTGGGTGGAGACCAGGTACCAGGCGACGCCGCCGAGGATCAGCGCGTCGGCCACCCGGTCGGTCACCGAATCGAAGAAGGCGCCCCGGACCGACGAGGTGCCCGAAGCCTTGGCCACCGGTCCGTCCAGCAGGTCGTGGAGGCCGGTCAGGATCAGGAGGATGACGGCCAGGTGGAGGTGACCGGTGCCCACCGCCACCGCGGTGGCGGTGGCCGACACCAGGCCCGTGGCCGTGAGCATGTCGGCGGTGACGCCCCAGCCCTGCAGCCGCTGACCGACGGGACCGGTCCTCCGGTCAACCGCACCGCGCCATCGCCCGTCAAACATGGATCTCCTCCAGAAAGGTCGCCCAAACCCTACCATCCGCTAGCTGGAGTGAGCGGTTCCGCACGGGGTCTCCGACAGGCGTCCGGATCGTGGCCTCAGAGGGCGAGAGGCCTGATCGGGGCCATGATCAGGCTCGGATCCGACTTCCAGTCGACCCCGGGCACATCGATGTAGAGCTCGATCTCGTTGCCGTCGGGATCGAGGATGTAGAGGC
>CAVZDZ010000009.1:0-59566 GCA_963774245.1 uncultured Acidimicrobiaceae bacterium
CGCCACGGCCGGCAAAGTGACACACTCCGTATCGCTGCAGCTTTCGCCCGAACAGGTCAAGAAGATCACCCTCGCAAAGGATCTCGGAAAGCTCTCTTTGGCCGTCAGGTCAGCGGTCGAAGTGAAGGACACGGCAGATCGGGCGCGATGTTCGGCTGCGATGTGTCGCCGGAAATCGCGCGCCGAATGCGATCGCCCGGCAGAACACGACGGTGGTCGTTTATGAAAACGGCAAGCTCAAGGAATACTCGGTCAAGAAAGACGCCGGGACCGCGGCGCCCGTGTCGGGCTGCGAGGGGTCTGCGGAATTTGCCCGACAGACCGGAGCGTTGGCGGGCCCCGCCGGCGACAAAAGCAAGGACTAACGGTTAAGGCGTCTGGGGGTCGTCGATGAACGTCAATGTTGCATCCGTCATGCCGCACGAAGACGCGCCGTCTGCTGTCATTCGCGACCGTATCGTCTGTTTCGTCAATGACGATCTGAGCGCGGCGGCTTTGCAGAAAGGCCTCGAGGGCGGCAACCTCGAGGTCAAGCGTGGCACGATACGTAATGCCATACGAATGCTCGAAAACGACACCGGGCTGTTCGCGCTGGTGGCGGACATCAGCGAAAGCAGCGATCCATTCACGGATGTGGAAAGGCTGTCGCGCGTCTGCCCGGCCGACGTTCGGGTCGCTTTGATCGGCGACAACGCGGATATTCCCTTCTACCGCGCCCTCATGGAGCTCGGCCTTAGCGAGTACCTTCCCAAGCCACTGACGCGCGATCTGGTGCAAACCCATTTACGCCCAAAGCTGCTGGCGGACGTGGGACCGATTGATCGATCGCGGCGGGCATGTGATCTCGATCTGCGGCGCCCAAGGGCGCCGGAGCAACGAGCATCGCTATCGATCTCGCGCTCCAGCTCGCCGAGACCACAAAAGCCAAGGTCGCGCTGCTCGACCTTCATTTGCAAGGCGGCGAGACCGCCGTGATGTTGGGTGTTCGGCCTGGGCCGGGGTTGCGGATCGCTCTGGAAAACCCGACCCGGGCGGACACGCTGTTCCTCGAGCGGGTGGCGATCGAAATCAACGAGCGAGTCGATCAGGATATCGGCCGATGAGGACTTGGATGCGAAGTTCGACATCACCGAAGAGGGAGTGAGACACGTGCTTGGTCTGCTCCGTCAACGGTTCAACTACATCGTCGTTGATGTGCCAACGCCATTGGTCCCAGCCCTCAAACCGGCGATCGCCGTTTCTCGTCACGTCCTGGTGCTGCTGGAAGCGGAAGTTACGGGGTTACGCAACGCCAATGCGCTTCGTTGGCCCTCACCAAAATTGCCGCGAGAATCAAGTATTACTTGCTCAATCGCGCCAATCGCGCCGGCGGCCTTCCCACAAATCGATCCTGAAGGGCTTGGGCGGAAGCCCGACATGGTGATTCCGGATCTCGGCAAAGGGATGACCGAAGCGGTCAACCTCGGGACGCCGGCCCTGCATCACGTACCGAAACTGCGACGTCACCTGGCGCCGATCGTAAGGGAGATCGCTGCCGTCGACGCCGAAAAGAAGGGATGGTTGCGGAGGCTCCTGGGGCGATGAAAGCGTTTGGCAAGGTCACGCGCGACGGCGCGCTAAAGCGATTGCCTCCGTTGACGCCAGAGCGCGGGGAGGCTGCCGGCAGAGCAACCCGTGATGTCCGCTTCGCTGCGCGAACAAGTCATCGAGCAGATCGAGCCATCCGTGGCCGCAAACGTTTCGCGCGAGGTCCTTCGGCGTCAGATCGAGGAAATCATCCACGAAATCGCCAATCAGGAGCGGCTCGAACTGTCGGGTCGCGAGCAGCTCCAACTGGCGGACGAGCTTGCGGACGACATGACCGGTTACGGGCCGCTCCATGTCGCTCCTGCTCGATCAGATCAACGATGTCATGGTCAACGGACCCGCCAGCGTCTATGTCGAACGGCAGGGCAAGCTGGAGCGGGTCGCGGTGCAATTCCGCGACAACGATCACATCACATCGGTGGCGCAGAAAATCGCGGCGCAAAGTCGGAAGGCGCGTCGACGAATCCAGTCCGATGGTGGATTGCCGATTGCCGGACGGCAGTCGCGTCAACATCATCCTTCCGCCACTGGCGGTTCATAGCCCCTGCATCTCCATCCGCAAATTCCCAAGCCGGCGGTACGATATCGCCGGAATGATCGAAAACGGCACGATGACCCCGGCGATCGGGCGATTGCTCGAAATTGCCGCCCGGTGTCGGCTCAATATTCTGGTTTCCGGCGGCACGGGTTCCGGCAAGACCACGCTTCTGAACGCGATGAGCCAATTCGTCGATCACAGCGAACGCATTGTCACCATCGAGGACGCGGCGGAACTACAGCTTCAGCAGCCGCACGTAATCAGTCTGGAGACCCGGCCTCCGAGTCTGGAGGGCACAGGGCGGCGCACAGCGCGACCTGGTATGGAATGCGCTGCGCATGCGTCCTGACAGGATCATCGTGGGCGAGGTGCGCGGCCCTGAAGCCTTTGACATGCTGCAGGCGATGAACACCGGTCACGACGGTTCGATCTCAACGGTGCATGCCAACAGCACGCGCGGACGCTCTTGAGGCTCGTTGTAGAACATGGTGCAGATGGGACAGGTCGATATTCCGTGCAGGTCGAATTCGATTTCAGATCGTCGCCGCATTGGACATCATTGTCCAGGTCGAACGCATGCGCGACGGCCAACGTCGCATCGTCGAGTTCGCGGTGATCGGTCTGGAAGGCGATGTGATCACCACCAACGACATCGCACAGTTCGAGTTCCATGAGGAGGATGCTCAGGGACGGGTATCAGGCGTCTATAGGTCGACGCGCTTGCGGCCCCGCCGGGGCTTGGTCGACTCGAGGGCTTCGAGGTACCGACGCACGATCCGCCCCCTCCTCCGCCCCTTGGCCAGCGCCGCCTTGTGATCGGCCGACATCGGAGTTTTTTTACGGGATTTCGGGGGGGTCGAGGCTGCCATTACCCGAGCTTCCCAGAGTTGGGCATATCAGGCAAATATTGGCCGAATTGAAGTCGAACATCGAGCCCGATCCGGATTGATTGAGTGCTGAGCACGCCATGTTCACCCCCGGCGACATGGCATTCGCGGCGCGGGTGATTGTGGGGAAGTGCTCGGCTGCGACCGTTCCATACGGCTCCGGGCGAGGGGGTCGACGACCGGTATTGAGGGATTGCCCGGGCGGCGACTCCCGGTACTCCGGGGGGCGGGGCGGGGGCCGGACCCAGCGCCCCGGCGGGGGAGCGGGCGCCGCTCGGCCGGGCCGACCGGGCCTCCGATCGTCAGCAGCCCCGGCGACGGGTCGCCGTGGTCCGGCAATGGCCGGTCCCCCGGCCCGGCCCCCACCATCAATCAGGCCCTCCCGGATCGGGCTATCGACCCGGCGCCACCGCCGGCCGACGGGTGGGCCCGAGCGCCCCGTCGGGCGGCGGGACATGGCCGGGCCGTCCCTGGTCGGCAGGTACGCTCACCGGCATGGACGCGGCACCGACCATCGCATGGCCATGACCGTCGGAGCCCGCTGATGGACCCGGCCGAGCCGCTCCACCGGGCCCTGGGCCTCACCGACGGTGAACGCGATGAGATCGAGGCCATCCTGCGCCGGTCCCCCAACCATCTCGAGCTGGCCCTCTTCGCGGTGATGTGGAGCGAGCACTGCTCGTACAAGTCGTCGCGGGTCCATTTGAAGCGCCTCCCGACCGTGGCGCCGCACGTCCTGGTCGGGCCGGGGGAGAACGCCGGGGTCATCGACGCCGGGGACGGCATCGCCGTGGCCATCCGCATCGAGAGCCACAACCATCCGTCCGCCATCGAGCCCTATCAGGGGGCGGCCACCGGGGTCGGGGGCATCCTGCGGGACATCTTCACCATGGGGGCCCGTCCCATCGCGGTGATGGACCCGCTCTTCTTCGGCCGCCCGGAAGAGGCCCGCCAGCGCTGGTTGATCGAGGGGGTGGTGGCCGGCATCTCCGGCTACGGCAACTCGGTGGGCGTGCCCACGGTGGGCGGCGAGCTCACCTTCTCCGATTGCTACGCCCAGAACCCGTTGGTCAACGTGTTGTGCCTCGGGGTCCTGCCCACCGAGCGACTGGTGCTGGGTCAGGCCTCGGGGGTCGGCAACCTGGCCGTGCTCCTCGGGTCCTCGACCGGTCGGGACGGCATCGGTGGGGTCAGCGTGCTGGCCTCGGCCGGGTTCGGCGGCTCGGACGACGACGCCGGCTCGTCCAAGCGACCCAGCGTGCAGGTGGGCGACCCCTACGAGGAGAAGCGGCTCATCGAGGCGTGCCTCGAGCTCCTCGACGCCAAGCTGGTGGTCGGCATCCAGGACCTGGGCGGCGCCGGACTGGTCTGCGCCACCAGCGAGACGGCGGCCCGGGGCGGGGTGGGGATGGACGTCGACGTCTCCGCCGTGCCCCGTCGCGAGACGGGCATGGCCCCCTTCGAGGTGATGACGTCCGAGAGCCAGGAGCGCATGCTGGCCATCGTCACCCCGGAGGACCTGGCCCGGGTCGAGGAGGTCTGCCGCCGGTGGGAGGTGCGCGCCGCGGTGGTCGGCCGGGTCACCGAGTCCGAGGACGGGGCGCCCGGTCGGCTGCGCATCGTCGACGGCTTCGGCGGCGAGGTCCTGGGCGACGTCCCGGCCGTCGCCCTCAGCGATGACGCCCCCCTCTACCACCGCCCGATGGCCCGGCCCGGGGACCACGACGCCCGGGCGGCCGACGACCCCGGTGCGCTGCCGGCGCCCGCCGACTGCGGGGCCGACGTGCTCTCCCTGCTGTCCGATCCGTCGTGGGTCTACCGCCAGTACGACCACCAGCTCTTCCTCAACACGGTGGACGGCCCGGGCGGCGACGCCGCCGTGCTCCGCCTGGCCGCCCCGGGCCTCCCCCCGTCGCAGAAGGGGCTGTCCCTCAGTACGGACTCCAATCCGACCTGGTGCTCCATCGACCCCCGGGCCGGCACGGCCGCCACCGTGGCCGAGGGCGCCCTCAACGTGGCCTGCACCGGGGCACGGCCCATGGCGGTGGTCAACTGCCTCAACTTCGGCAATCCCGAGCACCCCGAGGTGATGTGGCAGCTGTCCGAGGCGGTCGACGGGATGACCGAGGCCTGCGAGGCCCTCGGGCTGCCGGTCATCGGCGGCAATGTCAGCCTCTACAACGAGAGCGGCGGGCACCGACATCGACCCCACGCCGGTCATCGGCACCCTGGGCCTCATCGACCGCCTGTCCACCCGACCCCCCGGGGTCACCCTGGTGGAGGGGGCGGGGCTGGTCCTGCTCGACGCCAGCGTGGGGGCCACCGCCGGTCGAAGCCAGCCTCCCTCCCTCGGTGGGTCGCGGTGGGCCACCGAGCTCCGGGGCCATCGCAACGGTGCCCTGCCCGGCCCTGGACCTGGCCGGGCACCGCCGGTTGGTGGAGTTCGTGACCGAGGTGGTGGGCGAGGCCACCGCCGGTGGCCCGTCCCTGGTGGCCGGCATCCACGACGTGTCCGGGGGCGGGCTCGGCGTGGCCCTGGCCGAGCTGTCGGTCCGGTCGGGGATCGGGATGCGGGTGGCCGGCGTGGCCGATCACCACGAGCTGTTCACCGAGGCCCCCTCCCGGGTGGTGGTGTGCACCGGCGACCGGGCCGCCCTGATCTCGAGAGCAGCCGGCGCCGGGGTCGCCTTCCGGGTGCTCGGCGAGGCGGGGGGCGACCGCCTGGTGGTGGAGGGCCTGTACGACGTCAGCGTGGCCGAGGCCACCGAGGCCTGGCGCGACCGGCTGCCGGCCCTGCTGGACGAGCTGGTCCCGGCCACCACCAATTAGCCCGGCCATCAACGGTCGGGGCGGCGGCCCTCCAGTTGGGCGAGGACGCGGTCGGGCACCTTGAGGTCGCCCCGCCCGGTGCCCACCCGCAGGTCGGGCTTGAGGGTGCCGTGGTAGTCGGAGCCGCCGGTGGCCACCAGGTCGAACCGCCGGGCCATGTTGCCCAGCCGTTGGCGCTGGCGGGGCGAGTACCGCCCGTAGTCGACCTCCAGGCCGGCGAAGCCGGCCTCGGCCAGCTCGCCCACCATCCGGGCCAGGTCGGCACCGTCCAGCCCGTTGCTGAATGGATGGGCCAGCACCGCCACCCCGCCGGCGCCACCGGCCAGTCGGGCCACGTCGGCCGCGCTGAGCCGCGACTTGGGCACGAACCCGGGCCGGCTGTTGGTCAGGTAGCGGTCGAAGGCGTCATCCACCGACTCGGCCGCGCCCACCTGCACCATGACCGAGGCGAAGTGGGGACGGCCCATCCCCTCCTCCCCGCCGGCCTCGGTCACCACCATGTCGTAGGTGAGCGGGATCCCGAGCGACGCCAGGCGTTCGGCCAGGGCCAGGTTGCGTCGCCGGCGGTCCTGGCGCAGCCGGCCCAGCTCCTCGCTCAGCTCGGTACCCTCGTCGTCGACGAAGTACACCAGCACGTGCATGCCGCCCGGGCCCATCGGTCGGCACGACACCTCGCACCCGGACACGAAGGTGATGCCCAGCTCGGTCGGCCCGGTGGCGGGCCGGCCCGATGCCGGCCAGCGAGTCGTGATCGGTCAGGGCCACCGCGCTGCACCCGGCCTCGGCGGCCAGCTCCGGGATCCGCTCGGGCGGGTCGCTCCCGTCGGAGACGGTCGAGTGGGTGTGCAGATCGATCATCGACGGCGAGGCTACCGGTCCGGCTGTCCCGGCCCGGGCTGCGGCCGGGGGTCCCACCAGGCCGGTTCGGCGACCGGCCGCCACCTCACGGCACTAGGATGGAGTGGCACGGCAAGGCAGTTGTGTGGCCTAATCGTGTCGTACGACGATCCCGACGACCCCCGGTGTGTGCGGTGATGAACCGATAATGGAGGCCAAGGAAGCCTGTGGCGTCTTCGGGGTCTACGCCCCGGGGCGATCGGTCGCACACCTCGTCTTCGACGGGCTCTACGCCCTGCAGCACCGCGGTCAGGAGTCGGCGGGGATGGCGGTCAGCGACGGCGACGCCATCACCGTCATGAAGGACATGGGTCTGGTCACCACCGTGTTCGACGAGCGCAAGCTGTCCGGCCTGCGCGGCGACGTGGCCATCGGCCACACCCGCTACTCGACCGCCGGCTCGAGCGACTGGATGCACGCCCAGCCGGTCTTCCGGGGCGTCGGGCGAGCCGGGTTCGCGCTGGCCCACAACGGCAACCTCACCAACACCGATGCGCTCGGGACCGAGGCCAACATGCTCCCGGGTCTGGTGTCCTCGGACAGCGACCTGGTGGCCGAGCTGCTGGGCCAGGCCTACCCGCCGGAGGATCCGGCCCGCTCCCGGGCCGAGGGGGGCAACGACCTCGAGCACGCGTTGATGGCGGTGCTGCCCAAGGTCGAGGGCGCCTTCTCCTTCGTGCTCATGGATGCGGACCGCATCGTCGGCGTGCGCGACCCGAACGGGTTCCGCCCGCTGTGCCTGGGCCGGCTCGAGGCCACCGACGAGTTCGAGATGGGATGGGTCCTGGCCTCGGAGTCCCCGGCCCTCGACGTGATCGGCGCCACCTTCATACGCGAGCTCGAACCCGGCGAGATGGTGGTGATCGACGGCAAGGAGGTGCGCTCGGTGTGGCCGTTCCCCTTCGAGCGGCTCAATCCGAAGCTGTGCATCTTCGAGTTCGTCTACTTCGCCCGGCCGGACACCCGGCTGTACGGCAACGAGGTCCACGGGGCCCGTCGCCGGATGGGCCAGCTGCTGGCCACCCAGGCACCCGTGCCCGGCCGACCTGGTCATGGGCGTGCCCGACTCGGGGGTGCCGGCCGCCGAGGGCTACGCGGTGGCGTCGGGCATCCCCTACGGCCAGGGCCTGGTGAAGAACCGCTACATCGGGCGCACCTTCATCGCCCCGACCCAGGCCGAGCGGGCCAACGGCGTGCGGCGGAAGCTCAACCCGCTCCGGGAGAACATCGCCGGCAAGCGGGTCATCGTGGTCGACGACTCGATCGTGCGGGGCACCACCACCCGGGCCATGGTCAAGATGCTGCGCGAGTCGGGGGCGGCCGAGGTGCACCTGCGCATCTCCTCCCCGCCGTTCCGTTGGCCGTGCTTCTACGGGATCGACACGCCCGACCGCACCGAGCTGCTCGCCTCGATCAAGTCGCTGCCGGAGATCGAGGAGTTCCTCGACGTCGACTCGCTCGAGTACCTGAGCCTCGACAACCTGGTCACGGCCATCGACGCCCCGGGCGCCGGATTCTGTGACGCCTGCCTGACCGGTGACTACCCGGTCCCGGTGCCCGTGGAGTTCGGGGCTCGCCCGGCCCTGAGCGGCGCGTCCAGCGGTACCCGGGCGTGACCGGGGCCGTCCCGCCCGCGCCCCACACCCAGCCCGACTCCCCCATCCGGTCCGCCGGACCATCCACCCCGGCCACCTACGCCGGGGCCGGGGTGGACATCGACGCCGGCGAGCGGGCCGTCGACCTGATCAAGCCCCTGGTGCAGTCCACCCTCCGGCCCGAGGTGCTCGGCGGTCTGGGCGGCTTCGGCGGGCTGTTCGCCCTGGACACCGCGCGCTTCCGCCGGCCCGTCCTGGTGGCCGGCACCGACGGGGTGGGGACCAAGGCCCTGGTGGCCCAGGCGACCGGGCGATTCGACACCGTCGGCATCGACCTGGTGGCCATGTGCGTGGACGACCTGGTGTGCCAGGGGGCGGAGCCCCTCTTCTTCCTCGACTACATCTCGACCGGAGCGGTGGACCCGGTCAGCATGGCGGCGCTGGTGTCCGGGGTGGCCGACGGCTGCCGTCAGGTCGGGGCGGCCCTGCTCGGCGGCGAGATGGCCGAGCACGCCGGGGTGATGAAGCCCGGCGAGTTCGACCTGGTCGGCTTCGCCGTCGGGGTCGTCGAGCGTGACGCCATGCTCGGACCGGCGCGGGTCGAGGTGGGCGACGTCCTGATCGGCCTGCCCTCGCCGGGCCTGCGTTGCAACGGCTACACCCTGGCCCGCCACGTCCTGCTCGAGCGGGCCGGCCTTGACCTCGACGCGCCGGCGTGGCCGGGCGCGGGCTCCTCGCTGGCCGACGAGCTCCTCCGGCCCTCGGTCATCTACACCCCGGCGGTGCGGGCCGCCATCGCCGCGGCCGACGTCCACGCCGCCGCCCACATCACCGGGGGCGGGTTCGAGGGCAACCTGCCCCGGGCCCTGCCCGAGGGGATGCGGGCCGTGGTCGACCGGGCCACCTGGGAGGTGCCCCGCATCTTCGCGGAGATCCGTCGGCTGGGTGAGGTGACCGACGCCGAGATGGCCCGGGTCTTCAACCTCGGCGTGGGCATGGTGGTGGTGGTGGCGTCCGACGCCGTCCCCGAGGCCCTGGCCGCCCTGGGCGGGGCCGGCGTGGAGGCAGTGGTCGTCGGTCAGGTGGTGGCCGGCGAACGGGGCGTCGAGCTGACCGGCACGGCCCGGTGGTCCGGCGTCGCTCCGGCGGCGGAGCGACCGGCGTGAGCGACGGCCTTCCGCCCACCGAGTTCGAGGCACTCCGGGCCACCTGCTCGAGCACTCGGTCCGGCGGGGCGACTTCACCCTCAAGTCGGGTCGGAAGAGCAGCTGGTTCATCGACTCCAAGCAGACGGTGTGCCGGCCCGAGGCGATGCTGCTGGTGGCCGACGGCCTGCTGTCGGTCATCCCCGACGACGCCACCGCCATCGGGGGACTGACCATGGGCGCCGACCCGGTGGCCTTCGTCACCGCCGGGGTGGCCGCCACCCGGGGCCGGCCGCTCAAGGCGTTCAGCGTCCGCAAGGAGGCCAAGGACCACGGCGGCGGCGGCCGGATCGCCGGGGCCCTCGACCCCGGCGACCGGGTGGTGATCACCGAGGACACGGTGACCCGGGGCACCTCGCTGCTCGAGGCGGCCCACGCCGTCATCGATGCCGGTGCCGAGCCCGTGCTGCTGGTGGCCGTCGTCGATCGGGGCGGGACGGTGGGGTCGATGGCCGCGGCCGAGGGACTCCCGTTCCGCGCCCTGCTGACCGCGCCCGACCTCGGCTTCGACTACGAGGGCGGCTGAGCCGGGGCGGCGGCGGTCACCGCGGGCCGGTCAACACGATGGCCTGTTCGGGGCAGGCCACCACGCACAGCCCGCAGGCCCGGCAGTCGTCGGCGTTGGGGGTGTAGGCCGTCACCATGCCGTGGGCCCGGACCTTGAGCCGGTCGAGCCGCCCGAGGTCGCGGAAGTCGGCGTCGTCGATGCGACGGACCTCGAACACGTCGTTCGGGCACACGTCGATGCAGTCCCGCTTGCCCTCGCACCGGGCGTGGTCGATGACCGGGAGGTAGGAGCCGGCCGGGGCCGAGCACCGCACACCCGGACGATCCGGATGGGCGGCGGCCCGGCGCTTCTTGTCCAAGGCGTCGCCCCGCGGCCGCCGTCCCGGGCCATCAGGTGGCGTCCGACGTCGGCTCCGACGCCGTGTCCTCGGTGGCCGGACCCTCGGCCAGGATGAGGTAGATCCGTCGGCGGGTCTCGTCGAGGATCTCCCCGACCGCCTTGATCTGCTGCTCGCTGCCGGCCCGGCCCATCTGCATGACGGCGGCGCCGACGGCCATCATCAGGCCCCGCAGATCGACCAGCGAACGGTTGGCGCCGCGGGCGGCGTCCTCCCAGGGGGCCGGACCGTCCCCGGCCGCGTCGGCCGTGGCCTTCCCCTCGTCGGTCAGGCTGAACACCCGCCGGCCCTCGGACTTGTTGGCCGTGACCAAGCCCTGGTCCTCCATGGCCTGGAGGGTCGGGTAGACCGAACCGGGGCTGGGACGCCACACTCCGCCGCTGCGCTCGGTGAGCTCGGTGATGATCTGGTAGCCGTGCATGGGCTCCTCGGCCAGGAGGGCGAGGATGGCCGCCCGGACATCGCCGCGACCGACCTTCGGTCCGCGTCCGAACATCGGGCCGAACTCGCCACCCCGTCCGAATACCGGCGCCGAACTCGCCACCCCGGCCCGCGACCCCGTCCACGACCGCCGCCCCGGGCCCGGGCGGCATCGCCGAGCCGGTCGCCGCGGCCGCCCCTCGGGAAGGGACGCGGGCCGAACATCGTGCCGCCGGCCGTGGCTTCGTCAAACTTGTGCTGGTGCATGGTGAGAACTCCTTCGTCTGGTTCGAACGACCTACCTTGATCGCTCGCATAGGATCACGATATATCGCAATAGTCCAGATGTCAAGACCCGGCGGAATTCCGAAAGGAAAGAGAAGGGAGGGAGAGGAGTGAAGGAAAGAAGTGAAAGGAAGAGAAAGAAGGAATGAGGTCGCTGGGCGGTGCTTCGGTGCCCGTCCAGCCCCTAGTAGTGGTCGGGACCCCGGGCTGTTCGAGCCGAGCGCGGCAACGGAAGCGGCGGGAGCAGCCGCAGATGTGCACCTCCGAACCGCGTACCGATCGGGTCGGCGGCGAGGTCGAGGTCGAGGGCCAGATCGATCGACCCGGCGAGGGGGCTAGGAGGTCGCATCGTCACTCGGGACCGGATCGTCATTCGAGTAGGGCACGGGGTGGTTGCCGCCCAGCTCGACGAACCGCTCGTTGAGGGCGTGGGCCAGGACGTCGTGATCGTGTTTGCTCGGCCGGAGGACACCGAACAGGAAGGCCTCCACCTGGAACTCCGAGCTCATGCCGCCCAGTTCGAAGTAGCGGAACCACAGCTCGTCCTGGCTCAGGTCGGCGTTGCGACGGTGCATCTCCAGGCTCTGAGTCGGCTCATTCACGTCCATCGCGTTCCGATCCCAACCCCCGCCGCAGACCGGGCCGGCGGGTCGAGGCGATGACGTCCTCGGCCCGCTGGAGCAGCGGTTGGTTGGTTCTCATGGAGTGCGAGCGCAACTCGCGGTACGCCTCGTCGGCCGAGAGGCCCAGTCGTTCCATGGCCACCCCTTGGGCCAGGGCGATGGTCTGTCGGGCCTCGAGCGCATCCTGGTAGCGGGTCGAGCTGTGGTTGCTGTCGGGATTCATGCCCGCGTCGGTCAGGATGGCCGATGCCTCGGTGGCCAACACCACCGCCAGGCGCTGGTCCTCGGGGGCGAAGGCGGCGACGGTGCGGGAGTAGACGTTGAGGGCGCCCACCGGTCGGTCGTGGGCCAGGAGGGGGGTGGAGAGGATGGCGTTGATGCCCAGATCCCGTGCCCTGGGGATGAACTCGGGCCACCGGGTCTCGGCCTCCAGCGAGGCCGCGTGGAACCAGAGGCCCTCGGTGGAGGCGTCGACGCAGGGACCCTCGCCGGTCTCGTACTGGTTGCTGTCCATGTCCATGATGGTCTGGTCGGTGGCGGCCACGGTGGACAGCGCGCCGTACCGGCGGAGCGAGACACTGGCCCCGTCGGCGCCGCCGAGCGTGGCACCGGCCAGGGCCACCAGCAGGCGGAGGGCGCTGTCGACCAGTTCGTAGGCCACGGTGCCGATGCCGCCGCTGCCCAGGCCCGCCTCGAGCTGGCGGGGGAGAGCCGCCACGTTCAACTGGACATCGGTCGATGGGGAGGCGACGAGGCGGTCGGCCCGAGCGTCCAGCGGTGAGGTGACCGAGAGCTCGTGGAGCCCGCTGAGGTCGAGCAGACGCTGGACCGCGCTCGACGGGGAGCGGATGGCCAGCCGGCCGTGGAGCGAGGTCATCCGGGTCGCCGCATCGATCAGTACCCCGAGGGTCCCCGCCGTCATGAGGTGGACCCCGGCCATGTCCACCACCAGGCTGGAGTAGCCACCGGCGACCACGGCGTCGAGCAGAGGACCGAGCCTGGTGGCGGCGGTGAGATCGAGGTCGCCCCGCAGGCTCAGGACGGCCTCGTCCCCGACGAAGGTGGCGGACACGGTGAACCCGTCCCCCGGGACCCGGGCCCCGGTCACCACGGTGGACGGGGGCGTGACCCGGTCGAGGTCAGCAGGTCTGGACGGTCCGAAGGTGAAGCACTCGACACGAGGACGTCGCTTCCAAAAAGGCAGACCCTCGCTGTAGAAGGTTGATCTACAATACCAGGAGCCAGGCAGGAGGCGACGGCCGGAACAGCTTCGAGGGATTGGGGGTCGGATGGCGGACAGTGGAGCGCCTACCGCCGATCCGGACTCGGACCTCAGTGCCGACCTGACCCGGATGGCCACTGCCCTGTTCTCGGCGGGCTCGGCCACCGAGACCCTGACCAAGGTGGTCGACCTCGCCGTCAGCACCATCGAAGGCTGTGACTTTGCCGGCGTCTTCTTGGTCGTCAACGGCGAGGTGACCGAGCCGGTGTGCACGGACTCGCTCGCCGCCGAGGTGGATGGGCTGCAGCACCGCTTCAGGGAGGGGCCGTGCCTGGCGGCCATGGCCCAGGGGGTCACCTTCTACGCCGAGGATCTCGCCGACGATACCCGGTGGCCCACCTTCGGTCCCGCGGCCACGGCGGCCGGGGTGCGCAGCTTGTTGGCCCTCCCGCTGCTGGTTCCCGGGGTCCCCGGGGCGCTCAATCTGCTACGCCCGCTACCCGCGCGCCTTCGGGGTGATCGATCGGGGCAAGGCCCTGCTGCTGGCGGGCATGGCCGGACTGGCCTACGCGTCGATCCGGACCCACGAGGACGACGAGCGCCGGGCCACCAACCTGCACGCCGCGTTGGCGACCCGCGAGGTGATCGGACAGGCCCAGGGGATCCTGATGGAGCGGGAGCACCTGTCATCCGATGAGTCATTCGACATCCTGCGTCGCGCCTCGCAGCACCTCAATCTGAAGCTCCGGGACGTGGCGCAGAATCTGGTCGACACCGGCGAACGACCGGACACCGGGTTGGAGCACTGAGCCCTGGTGGCGGAGGCCTGACGGAGCCGATCCGCCCGGTTGGGACATTCGGCCCTGGTCGTCGTGGTACTCGGCGGTCACCATGGATCCATGTGGATCGATGAACGGGGCTCTTCGGTGTTGGAACGGGGGGAGTGCCTGCGACTCCTCGCACTGGGCTCGAAGGAGCGGCGTCACGGCCACCTCGGGGTGGGCCAGGCCGGGGCGCCCCTGGTGTTGCCCCTCGACTATGTGGTCCACGGGCCCGATGTCGTGGTCCTGATGGGCGAGGGTCTCTTCGCCCGGGTGGAGCAGGCCGGGCTGGTCGCCTTCCAGGTGGACGGGGAGGCGGGCGGGAATCAGTGGAGCGTGTTGGTGCGCGGCCTGGCGGGGGTCGAAGACGACGGTGGGGCGGGCGCAGAATGGCCGGTGCCGCGAGTGGCTTCGCCCGGTCATCGGCTGGTCCGGATCCGGACCGACGTCATCACCGGTCGCCGATTTGCCGCCGGCGCTCCCTGAGCGATCCGCCCGATTATTCCGATTGCCGGTCAGCGCACCCGCTGGAGGGCGGCGTTGGCCCCGGCGACGGTGAACCCCTCGGGGTCGAAGGGACGTCCGAACCACCGGACGAACTCGTCGTGGTCGGCGTGGTCGGGGTGGCCGACCGCCTCGAGGAACTGCTGGAACCCGCCGGTCCCGCCGCAGTCCTCGGGCGGGCAGGCCCGTTGGCCGTCGAGGCAGACCGCCCACTTGAGGATGAGGGACACCGGTTCGATCGATTCGACCACCACCTCGTGCTCCCAGTCGTCGCCGAAGTCGTACTGGTAGCTGAAGCGCATGGGTGCCCGCACCAGCTCCGACAGGACCACCGAGTCCTCGTCGATCTCTTCCTCGTCGAGCTCTTCGTCCAACCGCCCGTAGGAGGAGTCCCCGATCTGGAACAGGTGGAGGTGGTAGTCCTCCCAACCCATGGCGGCCTGGAAGATGCCGTGGAGTGTGGACAGCTTGATCTCGCCGGGCACCAGTAGTCGCCGCCAGATGGTGGGCAGGTGATCAGCGAGTGAGATCCGGAGTTGGACCGCGGTCTTCCGGGTCGCTCTTCCGCGCTGGCTGGCCATGCCCCGAGCCTACGGGGCACGATGGTCGTAGACTCGACGGCTATGCCACGCGATGCGTTTCGCGGAGACGACGAGCCGCTGGACATCGACGATGACCCCGCCGGTGCTCTGAAGGAGCTCCTGGACAACCAGGTCGGCGAAGGGGACCCGGAGGCCGTCGAGCCCGTGCTGGACGAGTAGGCGCAACCGTGGCGAAGTACACCGGCTTCGGCCGTGGCTACACCGGATTCTCGTACCACGTCACCGGCGGGCACGAGGCGGAAGCCGAGGAGGCCGAGCGGGCCAAGCCACCGAATCGGTTCGGGCTGTTCATGCTCAAGCTGCTGGGCTTCAAGGGCAGCCCGGAGCCGCCCCCGGAACCCCCGCCGCACCACTCCCCGCGATGAGGACCAACCGCCGGGGACCCTCGATCGGGATCTGAGGCTGGCCCGGAGATCCCCGGCCGGGGCCTCCATCGGTGGTCGGGACCGGCGTCGATCCGGTGACCTCACGCTTTTCAGGCGCGCGCTCTACCAACTGAGCTACCCGACCTCGCCTCGGCGAACCGAGGTGGCGGACCTGACGGGATTTGAACCCGCGACCTCCGGCTTGACAGGCCGGCGTGCACTCCAAACTGCACCACAGGTCCCCAACCAGCAAAGGCGCTGGGGTGTACGGCACCCCCAACGGGATTCGAACCCGTGTTACCGCCTTGAAAGGGCGGCGTCCTAGGCCGCTAGACGATGGGGGCTCCAACCCGATCAGGGCTTTTGGAGATTAGCAGAGCGATCACAGTGCCCCTTCGGGGCGTCCCCCGTCGGGCAGTTCCGCCGCCAGCACCTCGATGATCAGGAACTGGAGCTGGCCGAGCAATTCGTACAGCGCATACTCGGGAGCCCCCGGGTCCTCGGGGTCGGGAGCCTCCATGTCCTCGCTGACGTCCAGTCGGGTGCCGAGCACCAGTCGCATCGAGCCGATGGCCGACAGCCAGGCCTCGAGCTCGGCCCCGGTGAGCGTGTCGTCGTTCGCCGTCCGGGCCAACACCGCGCACGCCTGGCGATGGTGGTTGATCAGGGCGGTGTCGACCAGGGACCGGTAGTCCTGTTCGGCCTGGGCCAGATCCTGGCCCGGATAGGCGGGAGGGAAGAGCCGCCGGGTCATGGGCTCGGCCGGATCGACCATCGGGCTCAGCTGCTCGGACATGGAGACCAGCACCGCCCGCACGCTCGGATCGATCCGGATGGTGAACCGGCCGTCACGCCGCCGCCGGAACGGTGCGCTCACGTGGACTGCTCCATGGTGGCCCACAGGCCGTGCTCATGGAGCCGGTACACATCCAGTTCCGCCCGTTCCCGGGTCCCCGATGACACCACCGCCCGGCCCTTGTGGTGGACATCGAGCATCAGCTTGGTGGCCTTCTCCTTCGAATAGCCGAAGAGCTTCTGGAAGACGAAGGTCACGAAGGACATCAGGTTGATCGGGTCGTTCCACACGATGACCAGCCACGGTCGGTCGGTGGAGGGCGACTCGTCGAGGTCGGGCTGCTCGGCCTCGACGGGCGCGGTCTCGACCTGACGGGCCCGCACCCGCATACGGCCGGAACCCCTCACACCGGGGCCTGCAGCGGTTGATCGGCCGGCACCGCCACCGTTGGTCGGGAGCCCGGGCCGGTCTCGGGGTCGGCGTCCGATGCGGCCGACCCACCGGATCCGGATCCGGTCCCGTCCATCGCTTCGGGCTGATGGTCGGACAGCCCGTGGTGGAACCAGAGGACGGTCGACCACACCATGGCCGCTCCGAACACGTGGATGCCCACCAGCCAGGCCGGGAGGTGGGTGAAGAATTGGGTGTAGCCGATGATGCCCTGGACGATCATGACGGCCAGCAGCACATGGCTCGAGCGTTGGATGCGGGCCGGCGCGCCGTCCTTCCACAGCACCCACAGCAGGGCCAACAGGACCGCCACACTGGTCAGGACGATCTCCGCATGGATGCGGGTCATGTCCTCCAATCCGATGGGGATGCGCTTCGCCCCCTTGCCTCCGGCGTGCGGGCCGGCCCCGGTGGTGGCGGCCCCGGCGGCCAGCACCACGACGATGAGCCCGACCAGCAGCCGGGACAGCCACCGGGCACGCCCGGTCACCGCCGGGGTTCCCGGCCCGGCCCGGTGGCCGGCCTCGAGGGTGAGTACCACCGCCACCGCCAACAGGGCCATCCCCACCAAAAAGTGGACCACCACCACATAGGCGTTCAGCTTGGAGTAGACGACGAAGGCCCCGATCACCGCCTCGCCGAGGACCCCGAGGATCAGGCCGACCGACAGCCAGCGGAGGTCCCGACGGACCGGCCGGTGGCAAAAGGCGGCCCACACGGTGACCAGGCACGACACCACCAGTAGGAAGACCACGAGCCGATTGGCGAATTCGATGACCGGGTGGAGGGCGAGCGGCGGGGTGAGGTGGTGCTGGGAGCAGGTCGGCCAGTCCGGGCAGCCGAGGCCGGAGTCGGAGAGCCGCACCGCCGCCCCGGTGACCACGTTGAGCACCACCGTGGCCAGGGTGATCCGGCAGAAGGTGAGGAACGGGGGGCGTGGGCCGATACGCAGGGAGGACACCGTGACCGTATGGTATCGGCCCCATCAGCCCGAAATGTCCCCGGGGGGTCGGCACCACTATTGTGACGGCAATGGCTCTCCCCACGGTGGCGCTGCCCCGCCGTACGACCTTCGGCGCCCGGATCGGGGCCTACGTCGCGCTCACCAAGCCGCGCATCATCGAGCTGCTCCTCATCACCACCCTGCCCACCATGATCGTGGCCGAGCGGGGCCTGCCCCCGCTCCGGTTGATGGGGGCCACCCTGCTCGGAGGGGCCCTGGCCGCCGGGGGCGCCAACGCCATCAACATGTTCATCGACCGGGACATCGACAAGCTGATGCACCGGACCCGCAAGCGCCCCCTGGTCACCGGGGCGGTGACCCCGCGCCGTGCGCTCATCTTCGCCATCGCTCTCGAGGTGGTGGCGTTCGTCGAGCTGTGGGCCTGGGTCAACCTGCTGTCGGCCGTGCTGGCGGTGTCGGCCACCCTCTTCTACGTGTTCGTCTACACGCTGTGGCTGAAGCGCACCAGTACCCAGAACATCGTCATCGGTGGGGCGGCCGGGGCGGTACCGGTGCTGGTCGGTTGGGCGGCGGTGACCGACAGCCTGGCCTGGACCCCGGTGGTGCTGTTCGCCATCATCTTCGTGTGGACGCCCCCGCACTTCTGGGCGTTGGCCGTCAAGTACAAGGACGACTACCAGGCCGCCGACGTGCCCATGCTGCCGGCGGTGGCCACGTTCAAGCGCACCGCCCGGGAGATCCTCATCTACAGCGTGCTCCTGGTGGCCGTCTCGCTGGTCCTGGCCGCGGTGGCCCGGCTCGGGGTCATCTACATCGTGTCGGCCTCGGTGCTGGGCGTCGTGTTCCTCGCCCTGGCCCTGCGGCTGTGGCGGCGGGCCACCCCGAAGGCGGCCATGCAGCTGTTCAGCTACTCGATCACCTACCTGACCCTGCTCTTCGTGCTGATGGCGGTCGATATCTTCACCCACCACTGATGGCCGGCTCCCGGCCGGCCGACCCGGGGACCGCACCCGGCCCGCCCGACGCCGGACCCTCCGCACGGGCCCGGTCCCGTGGTCGCGGACCGGCACGCTTGCGGGCCCTCCTCATCGGCTCGGTGATCGCCGCCGCCCTGGCCGTCTTCCTGTTCGTCGGGCTCGGATCCGGCTCGGGCGGCGGGTCGCAGGCCCCGGCCGCGGTCGGCAGCGCCGCCCCCGACTTCACCCTGCCCTCGCTGAACGGCGGGCCCCCGGTCCATCTGGACGGCGTGGGCAAGGCCCGGCATCACCCGGTGGTGCTCAACTTCTTCGCGTCGTGGTGCGTCCCCTGCCAGCAGGAGACCCCCCTGCTGGCCAAGGCGGCCGACGCCGCCCGGGCCCACGGCTCGACCGTCCAGTTCCTCGGGGTGGACAGCCTCGATCAGACGGCGAACGCCGTCCCCTTCGTCGAGCACGCCGGGGTCACCTATCCGGTGGTCACCGACAACGGCCGGGTGAGCAGCGGCCTCTACGAGCTGTACGGCCTGCCCCAGACCTTCTTCATCGACGCCGACGGTACGGTGATCGGCCACGTGAGCGGTCCGGTGAAGCAGCCCCAGCTCGACCGTTGGCTCCACCGCTTGGGCGGCGCCTCGGCCTGAGGGCCCCGGGGATCGGGCCGGCCGGCGGAGTGGCCCGTCACTCCCAGCGGAAGGTCAGGCCGGCCGCCACCGGTGCGGCCACCGCCCAGGCCACCAGCACGGCCCAGTCGCGTCCCGTCACCGGGGTGCCGTGCCCGAGACTGCCGTGCAGGGCGTCGGCCAGGGCCGAGGCGGGGAGGACCCGGGCCACATCGGCCAGCCACCCCGGCAGCTTGGCCAGCGGGATGAGCATGCCGCCGAGCAACAACAGGATGACGAACAGCCCGTTCACCACGGCCAGGTTGACCAGTGGCTTGAGCGTGCCGGCCAGCAGCAGCCCGATGCCCCCGAAGGCGATGGTGCCGAGCACCATGGCCACGATGGCCACCCCGACCCGGGCCCCGGAACCGCCGGCGCCGCCGGGCGACCAGCCCAGTCCGTAGCCCACCGCCACCAGCACCGCGGCCTGGACCAGCTCCACCCCGATGATGGCGGCGATCTTGGCCGCGAGCAGCCGCGGCCGGCCGAGCGGGGTGGACCCCAGCCGCTTCAGCACCCCGTAGCCCCGCTCGAAGCCGGTGCCGATCCCGAGGGCGGTCATGGCCGTCGACATCACGGCCAGGGCCAGGATCCCCGGGACCAGGAAGTCGACCGGGTGGGCGGTGCCGGTGGGGAGGACGTGGACGGCGGAGAAGAACAACAGGAACACGACCGGGATGCCGAGGGTCAGGAACAGCGTCTCCCCGTTGGTCACCATCATGGTCAGCTCGACGCGGACCTGGGCGGACAGGGCGGTCACCGCCGCGAGCCCGCCCGCCGGGCCCGCCCGCGCCGCCCGCCGGGCGCGGCCTCCCCCTCCGGCTCCTCGGGTGCGCCCCGGGACCCGGTGATGGCCAGGTACGCCTCCTCCAGCGACGGGCCGGTGCGGAGGTCACCGAGGGCCAGCTCCCGTTCGGCCAGCCACCCGGTGAGGGTGGCCACCACCCGGGGCGAGGACGCGGCGGCCGGCGGCCGCAACCGGTACCCCCCGGGGTGCTCCTCGTCGATCGAGGTGCCGGGGCCGACGGCGGCGGCCAGCGCGGCGGCGTCGATCCCGGGGTCGGTGGTGAAGCGGATGGAGCCGTCGGCGGTGCCCGAGGCCAGGGCGGCCGGCGAACCGGCGGCCAGCACCCGACCGTGGTCGATGATCACCACCTGATCGGCCAACCGCTCGGCCTCGGCCAGCTCGTGGGTGGTGAGGATGACGCAGATGCCCCGGTCGCGTTGGGCCGCGATGATGCTGCGCACGGCCAGGCGACCCTCGGGGTCCACGCCGGCCGTCGGTTCGTCGAGGAAGAGGACCTTCGGTCTCCCGACCAGGGCGAGGGCGAGCGACAGCCGCTGCTGCTCGCCCCCGGACAGCCTCCGGTACGGCGTGCGGCTGACCGCCGACAGCCCCACCCGGTCGATGAGCTCCTCGGGATCCTCGGCGTCCTCGTAGTACCGGGCGAACAGCCGGAGGACCTGCGCCGACCCGAGCATGGGGTACACGCCTCCCCGCTGCAGCATGACGCCGATGCGCGACACCAGCGCGGCGTGGTCCCGTTGCGGATCGAGGCCGAGCACCCCGATGGTGCCGGAGTCGATGCGTCGATAGCCCTCCAACGCCTCGACCGTGCTGGTCTTGCCGGCCCCGTTCGGGCCGAGGAGCGCCAGCACCTCACCGCTTCGGGCCTCGAAGGACAGCCGGTCGACGGCCACCGTGTCGCCGTAGCGGATGACCACGTCGTGGCACGCCACCGCAGCGCCCCGGTCTCCTGTGGTGGCGTCCTGCACGGGTGGTCACGCTACCGTTGTCCCCGACATGATCGATATCCGCCGGGTGAGAGACGACAGTGCCGCGGTCAAGGACGGTCTGCAGCGTCGGGGCGTGGATCCCGCCGAGATCGACCGGCTGCTCGGGCTGGATGCGGCCGCCCGCGCCGCCATCGGCCAGCGGGACGAGCTCCGGGCCCAGGTGAAGTCGCTGTCCCGGCAGGTGGGGGAGGCCCGCAAGTCCGGCGACCAGGTGAAGGCCGACTCCCTGACCGCCGACAGCCGCCGGTTGGGGGAGGAGGAGCGACTGCTCAACGTGGAGGCCGAGCTGGCCCAGGGCCAGGTCCACCAGGCGCTGCTCTACCTGCCCAACCTCCCGGCCGTCGATGCGCCTGACGGCGCCGGGCCCGAGGACAACGTGGTGGTCCGGTCGTGGCCCGACACGGCTCCCCCCTACGACCCGGCCCAGCGGGTGCCCCACTGGGAGATCGGCGACGAGCTGGGGCTGCTGGACATGGAGCGGGGCGCCAAGCTGTCCGGGTCGATGTTCCCCCTCTACCGGGGGTTCGGGGCCCGGCTGCTCCGGGCCCTGACCGCCTTCGCCCTCGACAGCCACGCCGACGAGTTCGAGGAGGTCCGCCCACCCACCATGGTGCTCACCGAGACCATGGTGTCCACCGGACATCTCCCCAAGTTCGAAGAGGACGCCTACCACCTCGAGCGCGACGACCTGTGGGCCATCCCGACGGCCGAGGTGCCGCTCACCTCGATGTGGCGGGGCGACATCCTCGACGAGTCCGAACTGCCCTTGCGGCTCACCGCGGCCACCGCCTGCTTCCGACGCGAGGCGGGGGCCGCCGGGCGGGACACCCGCGGGCTGCTGCGGGTGCACGAGTTCGACAAGGTGGAGCTGTTCGCCTACACCACGCCCGACCAGGCCCCGGCCCAGCACGAGTCGATGGTGGCCCGGGCCGAGCAGCTGCTCCGCGAGCTCGGGCTCCAGTACCGGGTGCTCGACCTGTGCGCCGGCGACCTCGGGATCTCGGCCGCCCGCACCTTCGACCTCGAGGTCTACTCGCCCGGGGTGGACCAGTGGTTGGAGGTGTCCTCGGTCAGCTGGTGCACCGACTACCAGGCCCGGCGGGCCAACATCCGCTACCGGCCCACCGGCGGGGGCGGCCCCGTTGCTGGTCCACACGCTCAACGGCTCGGCGCTGGCCTGGGCCCGCATCTGGGCCGCCCTGGTCGAGACCGGGCGCCGGGCCGACGGGTCGGTGCAGCTGCCCGAGGTGCTGGCCCCGTACCTGCGCGGCGAGACGGTCATCCCCGCCCGTCGCTGAGCCCTGCCGCCGACGCGGATCAGTCGCGGGCGGCGTCGAACCGGTAGCCGACCCCGCGGATGGTGGTGATCAGCTTGGGCGAGGACGGGTCCTCCTCGACGTGGCTCCGCAGCCGCTTGATGTGCACGTCGAGCGTCTTGGTGTCGCCGAAGTAGTCGGAGCCCCAGATGCGGTCGATGAGGACGTCGCGGGTCAGGAGCCGGCCGACGTTCTCCATCAGCAGCGACAGCAGCTCGAACTCCTTGCGCCGCAGGTGCACGTCCTGGCCCCGGATGAAGACCAGGTGGCGATCGGGATCGATCTGGATGCCCCCGGCCTCGAGCACGGCGCTGCCCACCGGCTGGGCCGGCCTCCCGCAGATCCGATCCGGCGCCACCCCCGCCCCCGCCCACCGTCACCGGCTGGTCGCCGGCCGGGGTCCGGCGCAGCACGGCGCGCATCCGGGCCACCAGCTCGCGCAGCCGGTAGGGCTTGGACACGTAGTCGTCGGCTCCCACCTCGAGGCCGACCACGGTGTCGATCTCCGTCCCCTTGGCGGTGACCATGATGATCGGCACCGACGACCGGGCCCGGATGGAGCGGCACACGTCGATCCCCGAGAGCCGGGGCAGCATGAGGTCGAGCAGCACCAGATCGGGATTGACCGAGGCGAAGAGCCGGAGGGCCTCGTTGCCGTCGCGGGCCACGGTCACATCGAAGCCCTCCCGGGTGAGCCCGATGACCAGCGCGTCGATGAACGACTCGTCGTCCTCGGCCAGCAGCACCTTGGTCTGCGACTCGTCCGCCACCGCCGGCGGTTGCGTGCTCATGCCGCGTACTCCGGGGGACTGGGCAGGACCAGGGTGAAGGTGGAGCCCTCGCCCTCCCGCGAGTCGACCTCGACCCGGCCCTGGTGGTTGCTGGCCACGTGGCGGACGATCGAGAGCCCGAGGCCGGTGCCGCCGGAGTCGCGGCTGCGCCCGTGGTCGACCCGGTAGAACCGCTCGAAGATCCGCTCGAGGTCGCGGGCGGGGATGCCCACCCCGCTGTCGGCCACCGCCAGCTTGATCTCGCCGTTGGACTGGCTCCCGCCCACCTGGACCACCGAGTCCTCGTAGGAGAAGGTCACCGCGTTCTCCAGCAGGCTGTGGATGGCGGACACCAGCTGGCGCCGGTCGCCGATGACGTGTACCGGTGGGCTGGGCTCATTGAGCTCGATGGTAATACGCCGCTGTTCGGCGGCGGATCTGACCCGCTCGACCGCCTCGGCCATCACCAGGTTGATGTAGATGGGCTCGCGGGGCGGGTCCTCCTCCGACTCGATCCGGCTCAGGTCGAGGAGGTCGTCGATGATCCGGCTGACCCGGAAGGCCTCGGTGTGGATCCGCGAGGCCAGCCGTTGGGCCACCTCGGGATCGGGCTCGATGGTCAGGGTCTCGGCCAGCAGGCCGAGGGCGCCGATGGGCGTCTTGAGCTCGTGGCTGACGTTGGCCACGAAGTCGCGGCGGATCTCCTCCAGCCGCCGGCGGTCGGACACGTCCTCGATGATGGCGATCACGCCGAGCGGCCGGCGCCCGTCGTCGATGAGCCGGGTCCGCACGGTGAGGGTCTGGCGGGGCGGGCCGTAGAGGTCGAGGGTGCGCTCGGCCGAGCCGTCGGTCCAGGCGTTCTCCAGCAGCTCGGTCACCGCCTGGGCGGCCAGGGCGTCACCGTGCCGGTTGTTCATGAGCCCGACGGCCCGGGCGTTGCGGAAGGCCATCTCGCCGTTCTCGTCGCAGACGATCACGCCCTGGGGGAGGGTGTCGAGGGCCCGCCGGAGCCGGATGGCGTCCGAGCTGGCCTCGGTGACCGCCTCGGCCGCCTCGCCGGTGACCCGTTCGAGGTGCATGAGCACCGAGTCCACCGTGCCCTCGTCGGGTGGGTCCACCCCGAGCCGGTTGGACAGGGCGGTCAGCCGTTGCTGCAGGGCCCGCCGCCCCGCCCGGCGTCCCAGCCGGGCCGCGATGACCACCGCCAGGACGGCGATGACGCCCCCGACGATGTACCCGATCACGTACGGCTTCACTGCCTAAGCATGACAGGCCTGCCCCGGGGCTGTCGCGGAGGCAACAGGATGGGACTGGGAAATCATGAAAAGATACGAAACATATTGAAAATTGGTCGGGCAGATCCTACGCTGGCCCGATGATCCTCCTGACCCCCGCCGGCCTCCTCATCGACCATTCCTCCCCTCTGCTCCTGGGCGGAGTGGCCCAGGCCCGGGCCGCCGTGGCGTGGACGGCCGACGTGGTGACGATCCATCCCGACCCGAGCGCGCTCCCGGGGGGACAGGTGCTCCAGAACCTGATGGACGGCCTCGACAGCTGGGCCCTGGCCCTGGCCCTGGTCGGTCTGGTCATCGGCGCCGCGGCCTGGGCGCTCGGCTCCCATGGGCAGAACTACCAGCAGACCTTCGTCGGGCGGCGGGCCGTCCTGATCTCCGGATTGGCCGCCCTGCTCATCGGCGCCGGCCCGGGCATCGTCAACTTCTTCTTCAACGCCGGATCGACCGTGCACTGAGGTGACGACCCTGGGTGGACTGCTACCGGGGATCCCCGGCTCCTCGTGCCCTTCGGCCGCCACCGCCCTGCTCGGCATCGGCGTCGGCCCGGTGTGCCAACTGGCATCGGGGGTCTCCTCCGTGGCCGGCTCGGCGGTGGGCTCGGTGGCCGGGTTCGGCGTGGACAGCGTGCTCGACGCGCTGGGCTCGTGGGTGGCCGACGGCGCGTCGTGGTTGCTCGGCCAGATCGGCTCGGTGATCGGGTCCACCACCGAGGTCGACCTGGGGGCGTCGTGGTTCACCACCCACTACCAGACCATGGCGGTGCTGGCCGGCGTGGTGATCGTCCCCCTCATGATCCTCGGCATCATCCAGTCGATCTACCGGCAGAACGCCTCCATGCTCCTGCGCTCGACCCTCGTCAACGTGCCGTTGGCCATCCTGCTGACCGTGGTGGCGGTCAAACTGGTCCAGCTGGGACTGGCGGTGACCGACGCCATGAGCTCGGAGGTGGCCCAGGGCGCCGGGCTCGACGCCGGCCACTTCATGACCGCGGTCAGCGCCGAACTTTCGGCGGGCCCGGTGGCCGACAGCACGGGGACGCCCACCTTCATCCTGTTCGTCGGGGCGCTGGCCGTGGTGGTCGGAGCGGTCATGGTGTGGGTGGAGCTCCTCATCCGGGCCGCCGCGGTCTACGTGGCCGTGCTCTTCCTGCCGCTGGCCCTGGCCAGCCTGGCCTGGCCGGCCATCTCCCACTGGACCCGACGCCTGGTCGACACCCTGGTCGCCCTCATCCTCGGGAAGTTCGTGATCGTCTCGGTCCTGAGCCTGGCCGCCGGGGCCCTGACCGCCGGCACCTCGGGCACCGGCTCGTTCACCGCCGTGCTGGGAGGGGCCGCCCTCCTCCTGCTGGCCGCGCTGGCGCCCTGGGCGCTGTTCCGGCTCCTCCCCTTTCTGGAAGCCGGGGCGGTCGGCCACCTGGAGGGTCTCTCGCACCGGGCCCGACAGACCGCCACGGCCCCGGCGCGGAGCTTGGCCCATGTGGCCATGCAGGCCACCGCGGCCGGGGCCATCGCCGGATCGGCCACCTCGGCCCTCGGTGGCGCGGCCACGTCCGCCCTCGGGTCGGCCTCCCACGGCGCGGCGGCCGGCACCACCGCCGGACCCGGCGCCGACCGGCACGGCGGTCACGACGCCGGGGGTTCGCGGCCCGACCAGCCGGCGTCCTCGGCCGAGAGCACCGGGGTGGGCACCATGGAGTCCCCGGCCCATGACATCCCGGCCTGGGAGGTGCACCCCGAGGCCACCGCGGCGGCCCGCCGGCACTACGAAGACGTCGACGAACCGCCCACCGGGTCCGGGGCGCTGACCCCGCTGCCCCGGGAGACCGCGGCACGACATCACAACGCCCTCGGTCGCGACCACCTCGGGGTCCGTCTGGTCACCACGCCGATCGAGGGCAGCTCGGCGGCGGCCAAGCCCGCCCTGCCCCGCGGCGGTGCCGGCGATGCCTGAGGCGGCCCGGGACCAACGGGTCCGCTACCGGTTCTCCCCCCTGGAGCGGCGCGGGGTGATCGCCGGGTGGCGGGGCGGGCAGATCGCCTCGGTGGCGGTCAGCCTGGTCGTCGCCGTGCTGGCCCTCCGGTCGCGGCCCTCGCTGGGCGGCATCGCCCTGGCCGTGGCCACCGTGGCGGTCGGCGTGGCCCTGGCCTTCTGGCCCGTCTTCGGCCGCACCGGCGAGCAGTGGCTGCCGTTGGTGGTGCGGTGGGGATGGGCCTCGTCGGGCGGTACCCGCCGCCAGACGTCGCCGGGGCCGCGAGCCGGTCACCAGGCCGCCGTCGATCTCGACGGACCCGGTCGTCCGTCGGTCCGGGTCCGGCCCTCGCCGCCCCGGCGCCGGACCGGGCGTCGGCCCATGGCCTTCGACGGACTGTCGCTCATCGGGGCCCGGTTCGACGGGACCGGCTCGTCGGCGGTCGGAGGCCGGGGTGATCCTCGACGGCCCGGCCCGCACCGCCACGGCCGTGTTGGCGGTGCGGGGCCACAGCTTTGCCCTGCTCGGCCCCCGCGACCAGGACTCCCGCATCGCCGCCTGGGCCCGGGTGCTCTCGGCCATGGCCCGGGAGGGATCCGAGGTCCACCGCCTCCAGTGGATCGAGACCTGTCTGCCCGACGACGGCAGCGCGGTGCGGCAGCACTGCGACCAGCACGCCGTCCTCGGGACCGAGGCGGCCTCCGGACGGTCGTACCGCGCCCTGGTGGACCAGTCGGCGCCGGTGACCCGACGTCACCAGGTACTGCTGGCCCTGACCATCCACTCGGCCCGGTCGTCCCGGCCCATCCGCGCCGCGGGCGGGGGAGCGGCGGGCACGGCGGCCGTCCTGGGCCGGGAGGTCCTCTCGCTGCACCGGGCCCTCGAGGGCGCCGACATCACCGTCGACGGGGTCCTCGGCCCCGCCGCCCTGGCCCGGATCATCCGGGAGGCCTCGTCGGAGCCCGGCCCCTCGCTCGGGCCCGCCGGCCGGTCCGGCCGGCTGGCCCTGGCCCATGGCCGTCGAGCCGGAGTGGGACGCGGTGCGCACCGACGGCACCTGGCACGCCACCTACTGGATCGCCGAATGGCCGCAGGTGGACGTGTCGCCGGACTTCCTCGGACCGCTGCTCTTCTCGCCGCTGCGCCGCTCGATCTCCCTGGTCATGGAGCCGGTCAGTCCGAGCCGGGCCGCCCGCCAGGTGGCCCAGGCCCGCACCGCCGACCTGGCCGACGGGGAGCTGCGCCGGCGGGGCGGGTTCCTCGTCACCGCCCGCCACACCCGCGAGCGGGAGAGCGTCGAGGACCGCGACGCCGAGTTGGCCGACGGCCACGCCCAGTTCCGGTTCACCGGCTACGTGACGGTCACCGCCGCCACCCGGGACGAGCTCGACCGGGCCCGGGCCGTGGTGGAGCAGGCCGCCGGCCAGGCCCGCATCGAGCTGCGCCTGCTCTACGGGGAGCAGGCGGTGGCCTTCGCCTGCTCGCTCCCGTTGGGCCGGGGGCTGTCGTGACCCTGACCCACCCCCGGGTCCCGGCCCACGTGGCCACCACCCGTCACCTGTGCGCGGCCTATCCGCTGGTGAGCGAGGCCGGCCTCGGTCACGAGGGCGTGCTCATCGGTCGGGACCTCCTCGGGGGCTCGTTCGTCTACGACCCGTTCGCCCTCTACCGGCAGGGGGTGGTCACCAATCCCAACATGGTGGTGTTCGGACAGATCGGCCGGGGCAAGAGCTCGTTCGTCAAGTCCTACCTGTGGCGCCAGGCCGTGTTCGGGCGCCGCGCCTGGGTGGTGGACCCGAAGGGCGAGTACGGTCCGTTGGCCCAGGCGTGGGGGGTGGTGCCGGTCGGCGCTCCGCCCGGGCGGCGCCGTCCGGCTCAATCCGCTCGACACCGAGGACGAGCAGACCGGACCGGGCCCCGACCTCGAGCACGGGACCCACCGCCGGCGGGTGGCGCTGACCGCGTCGCTGGCCGTCGCCTGTCTCGGCCGCGAGCTGCTGCCGCGGGAGCGGGCGGCCATCGATGCCGCGGTGGGCGAGGCCACCGACCGGGCCCGGACCGACCGGCTGGCTGCCCCCACCCTGCCCCTGGTGGTCGAAGCCCTGCTCGATCCGGGGGCCGACGCCGCCGGGGACCTGCGGACCACCCCGACCGAGCCTGCTGGAGGACGGGCGCGACGTGGCCCTCGAGCTGCGACGGCTGGTCCACGGCGACCTGTGCGGCATGTTCGACGGCCCGACCACCCCGGGTCTCCGCCTCGACGGACCGCTGGTGGTCCTCGACCTGTCCGCCGTCTACCACTCGCCGGCCCTCGGGGTGCTGATGGCCTGCGCGGCGGCGTGGCTGCAGAACGCGGTGCGCGCCCAGCACCACCACCGGATCATCGTGGTGGTCGACGAGGCGTGGGCCATCCTGTCCAACCTGGGGGTGGCCCGCTGGCTCCAGACGTCGTGGAAGCTGTCGCGGGCCCACGGGGTGGCCAACATGGCCGTGCTCCACCGGCTGTCCGATCTCCGCTCGGTGGGCACGGCCGGCTCCGAGCAGGTCAACCTGGCCGAGGGGCTGTTGGCCGACTCGGAGACCCGGGTCGTCTACGCCCAGTCGCCCGGGGAGGTGGCCCGCACCGGCGAGCTCCTCGGCCTGACCGACACCGAGGCCGAACTGGTCACCCAACTGCGGACGGGGGACCGCCCTCTGGAAGGTGGGCCGGCGCTCGTTCCTGGTCGAGCACCGCCTGGCCGCCGAGGAGCTGTGGCTCACCGACACCGACCAGGCCATGTTCGATGACCGGGCCGCACCGACGCCGACCGGGTGGCGCCTTCACAGGGTGCAGGGTGATGAGCCCCGGCGACGTGCTCGTCACCGGCATCGGCCTGGCCGCCTTCCTCGGGGCCGCCCTGCTCGGCCCGCACCGACTCTTCGCGGGCCGCCCCCGACCGGGCGGCCCCCACTTCGGTACCCGGCGCCCGCCACCCCCTCCCGGGCGCCGGGTACCACCCCGGTCCGGCCCACCCGGTGGGCGGACCGGACCCCGGCGGCGGTGCCGCCCGGTGGGCCCGGCTCGAAGGACCTGGGCCCGCTGGTGGTACGGGGCGGAGCGGTCACCGGGCCGGCGTTGTCCGGGCGCCTGGTCCTCGGCCGGCTGGGCCGCCACCTGGTGGCGGCCGAGCCGGCCCAGTCGGTCATCGTCTTCGGGCCCACCCAGTCGCACAAGACCTCGGGCTTCGCCATCCCGGCCATCCTGGGGTGGCAGGGCCCGGTGATCGCCACCAGCATCAAGACCGACCTGATCGACCACACCCTCGGGTTCCGCCGGTCGGTCGGAGAGGTCCGGTGCTTCGACCCGTCCGGCGCCACCGGACTCGAGGCCACCCGGTGGTCCCCGCTGCCGTCCGCCCGCACCTGGCCCGGCGCCCGGCGGGCGGCCGCCGGCCTGACCGAGGTGGCCAAGACCTCGGTCGGCACCATGACCGACGGTGACTTCTGGTACGCCACCGCGGCCAAGATGCTGGCGCCCGCTGCTCTTCGCCGCGGCGTTCGGGGAGCGGGACATGGCCGACGTGGTGCGCTGGGTGGACACCCGGGAGCAGGCGGAGATCCTCGAGCTGCTCGGGGCGGCGGGAGTGCCCGAAGCCATCCGACGCGGCCTGGTCGGCCTTCGGCAAGGAGGACCGCCAGCGGAGCTCCATCTACACCACCGTCGAGACCATCCTCGAGCCGTTCGCCGACCGCGCGGGGACCGGGGAGAGCGCGGCGGACGGGCTCGACCCGGCCCGGGTGGTCGACGGGGCCAACACGCTCTACCTCTGCGCCCCGGCCCACGACCAGCGGAGGCTGACCCCCTTGTTCGTGTCCGTGCTGCGGGAGTGTGTCGAGCACGTCTACGACCGGGTGGCGCGCACCCATCGTCCGCTCGACCCACCCCTGCTCATCGTGTTGGACGAGGCGGCCAACATCGCCCCCTTGGGCGACCTCGACGGGCTGGCCTCCACCGCCGCCGGCCACGGCGTGCAACTGGTCACCATCTGGCACGACCTGGCCCAGATCAACGCCCGCTTCGGGGCCCGGGCCACCACGGTGGTCAACAACCACCGGGCCAAGCTCTTCCTGTCCGGGATCTCCGACCCGTCGACGCTCGACTACGCCAGCCACCTGGTCGGTGACGAGGAGGTACAGGTGCCGGCGGTGACCCTGGGTGGCCCGGGGGGACCGAGCACGACCCGATCGTCGTCGGTCCGCAAGCTGGCCCCGCCCGACGTCCTGCGTCGGATCCCGCCCGGCCAGGGCGGTCCTGGTCTACGGGGACCTTCCCCCGGCCCGGCTGCAGCTGCGGAGCTGGTTCAGTGACCGGGTGCTGTCGGCGCGGGCCGCAGGGGAGTGGGGCGAGTCGCCGCTCCACCGTCCCACTCGGTACCATCGGACGGAGTGACCCTCTCCACCCCGGACCCGTCGGCCGACCGCCCGGTCTTCGATCCCTTCGACCCCCTGTGGGCCAGCGATCCGTTCTCCGTGTACGCCGAGTTGCGCGAGCGGGCCCCGATCCACCGCAACGACCTCGGGTTCTGGGTGGTGGCCCGCCACGCCGACTGCCTGGCCCTGTTGCGGGACCGGCGGGTCAGCTCGGACAGCCTCAACGTGGATGTCGAACGGGTGTCGGCCGGCTTCCGCACCCCGGCGCCCGCCGGACGACCCGATGACCGCGGCCATGCAGGAGATGCGGCCCTTCCTGTTCCGCGATCCCCCCGACCACACCCGGCTGCGGGGCCTGGTGTCCAAGGCCTTCACCCCGAAGGTGGTGGAGTCGATGCGGGCCGGGACGGAGGAGGTGGTCGACGAGCTGCTCGACGCGGCCCTGGAGGCCGACCGGGTCGATCTGCTCGACACCTTCGCCTACCCGTTGCCGGTGCGGGTGATCTGCGACCTCCTCGGGGTCCCCCTCGACGACCAGGACCGCTTCAAGGGGTGGTCCGACGCCCTGGCCCGCGGCCTCGACCCCGACTTCCTCCTGTCCCAGGAGGTCATCGACGCCCGGGGCGAGGCGCTGCTCCAGTTCTCGCAGTACTTCTTCGAGCTGCTGGCCGAGCGCCGCCGCCACCCCGGGGAGGATCTTCTGAGCGGGCTGGTCCAGGTGGAGGAGGAGGGGACGGTGCTGAGCGAGGCCGAGCTGCTGTCCACCTGCATCCTGCTGCTGGTGGCCGGGCACGAGACCACCGTCAACCTGATCTCGGGCGGCACGCTGGCCCTGTTGGAGCACCCCGATCAGCTGGTGCGCTTCCGGGACGACCCGGCCGTGCAGCGGAGCGGCATCGAGGAGATGCTGCGCTACGTCTCACCGGTCCAGCTGACCGGACGGGTGATGCTCGAGGACCTGGAGCTCGACGGGGTGGGGTTCCGGGCCGGTGACTTCGCCATGCTGCTCATCGCCTCGGGCAACCACGATCCGGCCCAGTTCGACGATCCGGAGCGCTTCGACGTCACCCGCACCCCCAACAACCACCTCGGGTTCGGATTCGGCATCCACCACTGCCTGGGGGCGCCGTTGGCCCGGATGGAGGCCCAGGTGGCGCTCAGCGCCCTGGTGCGCCGGGCCCCCGATCTGGCCCTGGCCACCGACCGGGTGACCTACAAGCACAACATCGTGCTGCGGGGCATGGAGTCACTGCCGGTCTCCATGCGGGGGTGACAGGCGGCCGCCGCGGCTGGCCGGGGCTGCGGCGTTCAGGTCGAGGCGGCCAGGTCGAAGACGGGTTGGAGGTCGTCCAGTCCCCGGCGCACGTCGTCGACGCCGAACGGGAGGAGCAGGGCGGCGACCGCGTCCACCCCGGCCTCGGCGTACCGGGCGGCGATGTCGGCGTCGAGGGGCTGGAAGTAGGGGCACACGGTGATGGTCACGTCCCGGCGCCGCCGACCCTGCTCGGCCAGCAACCCGTCCAGGGTGGACAGCGGTTCGGCCAGCTGGTCGGGGGCGCGGTTGAAGGTGTGCCATCCCTGTCCGGCCCGGGCCACCCGGGCCAGGGCGGCGTGGCTCTCGCCCCCGATGTGGATGGGCGGATGGGGCCGTTGGACCGGCTTCGGGAACATGGAGCACGGGTCGAGCGAGTAGAACTCCCCTTCGTAGGCGGAGGTCTCGTCGCACCAGAGCGTCGTCAGCACCTCGAGGTACTCGTCGGTCCGCCGGCCCCGTTGCGGCCAGGGCACGTTGACCGCGTCGAACTCCTCTTTGAGCCACCCCACCCCGATCCCGAAGTCGACCCGTCCGTTGGACAGCCAGTCGAGGGTGGACACCTCCTTGGCCGTGTACACCGGGTTGCGCTGGGGCAACAGCACCATGGCGGTACCCAGCCGGACCGAGGTGGTGTGGGCGGCGAGGAAGGAGAGCGTGTTGAGGGGCTCGAGCAGCCCGCTCCCGGGCGGGGCGGGGATGCGGCCGTCCTCGGCGTAGGGGTACGAGGAGGCGTACTCGTCGAACAGGACCACGTGCTCGCCCACCCAGATGGTGCCCACGCCCCGCTGCTTCGGCCTCGGCGCCGATGACGGCCAGCAGCTCGGGGGTGGCGAACGGGCTGGCGGTCGGCACCCACAGGTCCAGTCGCATGGTGGCTCCTCGTCTCTCAGGTGATGGTGGTGGTGGCTCGGGTCAGACCGGGGCGGCGGGGGCCACCAGGGGCCAGGGTCGTTCGCGCTCGGCCACCCGGGCCAGGTCCAACAGCAGCTGCTCCTCGTGGTGGCGACCGATCACCTGGAGGCCGACGGGCAGGCCGTCGATCAGGCCGGCCGGAATGGACACGGCCGGGTTGCCGGTCAGGTTGGCCGGGATGGTCAGGGCACCGTTGTTGCCCACCGCGGTGTCGAAGCCGTGGACGGCGATCAGGTCGACGTCGCCCACCGTGGTGGGCATGGGCCCGGCGGCGTCGAAGGCGATGTCCGGGTTGCAGGCGGCGAAGACGAAGTCGGTCTGGTCGAAGAGGTCGGCCATCCGCTCGTTCACGTCGATGCGGAACATCTCGGTGGCCCCCGCCGTCTGCACGTTGAGGTTGTAGGTGGCCAGGTTCATCCCCAGCTGGATCTCCGGGGTCAGGTCGTCGGTGCAGGCCGGGTACCGATCGCCGAGCGTGCCGGCCAGGCCGATCAGATTGGACATGGCCCACTCGAGGCCGCCCTGGGGGAGGTTGACGACCACGTCGACCCGGCGGAGGCCGGCGCTGGCGATGAGGGACTCGGCCGCCTCGACCAGCAGCGCGGCCATGCGGGGCTCGACGATGGCCGACCCGAGATCGATCGACACCACCGCCCGCTTGCCGGCCAGGTCGAAGGAGTCGAGTCCGGCCTCCCACCCCTCGACCCGGGGCAGGCTCAAGGTGTCCCGCGGGTCGAAGCCGTTGCACACGTCGAACCACCGGGCCGTGTCGCGGACCGACCGGGACAGGCAGCCGATCACCACGGTGAGCGGGGGGTTGAGGGTCTCGGGTCCCTTCGGGATGCGGCCGAAGGTCGACTTGAGGCCGAACAGGCCGGTGAAGCCGGCCGGGATGCGGAGGGAGCCCCCGCCGTCGCCGCCGCTGGCGATGGGCAGGAGGCCGCCGGCCACGGCGGCGGCCGACCCCCCGGAGGAGCCGCCCGGCGTGCGGTCGCGGTTCCACGGGTTGCCGGTGGTCCCGTGCAGCTTGGTGCTGGTGCAGTTGATGCCGCCGAACTCGGAGGCGGTGGTCTGCCCGGCCAGCACGGCCCCGGCCGCCCGCAGCCGGATCGACTGGGTGGAGTCGTGGTCGGCGACCCGGTCCTTGAAGACCAGCGACGCCTCGGTGTACGGCCAGCCCTTCACCGACTCGAGCTCCTTGACGCCCATGGGCACCCCGCCGAAGGGCAGCGAGACGTCGGCCGAGGCCGCCGTGGCCCGGGCCGTCTCGGCGTCCAGGTGGCTGAAGGCGTTGAGGTCCGACGCCTCGATGGCGGTCAGGGATGCGTCGAGCGCCTCGGTGGGAGTGATGGTCCCGGCCCGGAAGGCGTCGACCAGGGAGCAGGCGTCTTCGAGCCAGGGCTGGTTGGTCACGGATCATGACGCTAATGACCCCGATGCCCGGTGCGACCGCGGGTGCGCCGATCGGCGTAGCGTGGGGAGATGACCGATGACGACCATGCCGAGGGCAGCGGGGCCACGCCGGCCCCGGCCCCGATCCCCGATGTCGGCACCACCGGGCCCCGCCACCCGTTGACCCTGGCCGTCGACATCGGGGGCACCGGCCTGAAGGCGTCGGTGCTCGGGGCCGACGGGGCCATGGTGGCCGACCGGGTGAAGATCCCCACCACCTACCCGTTGCCTCCCGACAAGCTGGTGACCCAACTGGCCAAGCTGGTGGCCCCGCTGCCCAAGGCCGAGCGGGCGTCGGTGGGGTTTCCGGGGATGGTGCGCAACGGACACGTCCTGTCGGCCCCGCACTTCTCGTGCAAGCACGGGCCGGGCTCGGGCACCGACCCGGAGCTGGCCAAGCTGTGGAACGGGTTCGACCTGGCCTCGGCGCTGTCGACCTCGTTCGGCCTGCCCACCAAGGTGGCCAACGATGCCGACATCCAGGGAGCTGGCGGTGGCCTCGGCCACCGGCCTCGAGCTGATCATCACCCTGGGCACCGGATTCGGCACCGGGCTGTTCTACGAGGGACAGCTGATGCCCCACCTCGAGATCGCCCACCAGCCGTTCCGCAAGGGGGAGACCTACAACGACCAGCTGGGGGAGGCGGCCCGCAAGGAGATCGGCGAGGAGCGCTGGAACAAGCGGGTGAACAAGGCCATCGTCAACCTGCGGGCCATGCTGTTCTTCGACCACCTCTACATCGGGGGCGGGAACTCCCGTCGGGTGAACCGGGCCCAACTCGACGACGACGTGACCATCGTGGACAACACCGCCGGCATCCTCGGTGGCATCAAGCTGTGGGAATCCGACCACGTGGGCGTGAACCAGCCCGCGGGCTGACCGGCCCCACCGGAGCGGTGCCGGTCAGGTGTGCCAGCTCCTCCATCGGCGGTCGACCTCTTTCAGCCCGCGCTTCCATCCCTTGCGGGCCGCGGCCGCCTCGTCGCGCTGGACGGCCACCAGCTGGTCGATCGGGTCCTTCAGCTCGGGCTCGGTGCGGGACAGGTCCTCCAGCCACTCGATGGCGAAGGCGGCATCGTGGAGGTTCCCGAGCTGGTTCTGGAGCCGCTCGGCAGCCTTGGCCGTCTTGCGGGCGGGACCCCCCTCGACCAGCGCCACCGTGTCGCACCCGTAGCGGAGGTCCTTGAGCCGGATCCGCACCTTGTGCAGGTGGGCGTCGGTGGGGTCCTTGCGGGCGGCCCGGGCCGCGCCCCGGAGGTCGTGCCAGGCCCGGTGGAGCATGGGGTCGAGGACCTGTACGGCCGGGCGTTTGGCCCGCTCCTTGAAGGCCGGCCCGTCCCACAGGACCATCATCTGCTCGGTCAACTGGAAGCGCCGGGCCCCGCCCCGTTCGGCCACGATGTCGGCCAGCGCCGCCGCGGTGCGGGCGTCGACCACCGCCTCGAGCGCGGCCACCTCGTCCGGGGCGATGAGCTCGGGGCCGGTGCGGGCGATCGTCCCCTGGATGATCTGGAGGTCGCGGGCCCGGCCCAGCTGATTGGCGTACCAGGCCAACTCGGCCCGGAGCGAGGTGCCCCACTTGGGGTCGAGGGCCAGCCGGAAGGTCCGGAGGTTGGAGCGGATCCGGCGGAGGGCCACCCGGCTCTGGTGGATCCGCTCGATCTCGGTCGAGCGCCGCTGGGAGGCGTCGAGCTCGGTCGCCGCCGACCGGGCCCACTCCGGCATCGATCCGACGTGGACGTTCTGGGCGTCCACCGCCTCGCACGGCTCGGGGAGCATCGACAGCTCGCCCCCCACGTCGTTGAGCAGGAAGGTGTGGGCCGAGCGGGCCAGGACCCGGTGCAGCACCATCCCCGCAGTGGGGTGGGGCAGGACGTCGTCCCCGGCGTCCGCTCCGGGGGGGCGGGGACCGGTCAGCGGTCCCGCCGCCGGGGCGCCGCCCTCCGGAGCCGCTGCGGCTGTCATCCCCGGATCCTCACGGGCTACAGCCTATGAGATCGGCCAGGTCACGCCGTCTACGGTGGGGGAATGCACGCGGTGACCATCGTGGAGGGCGCACTGGAGTGGCGGGAGCACCCCGACCCGGAGCCCGGGCCGGGGGAGGTGCTGGTGGCCGTGGCCGCCGCCGGCATCAACGCCGCCGACCTGATCCAGCGACAGGGGTTCTATCCCGCCCCGCCGGGATGGCCGCCGGACATCCCGGGCATGGAGGTGGCCGGTGAGGTGGTGGGCCTGGGCCCGAAGACGGGCCGGTTCGCCCTGGGCGACCGGGTCATGTCCCTGGTCGGCGGCGGGGGTCAGGCCGAGCTGCTGGCCGTACCCGAGTCGACCCTGCTCCCGGTGCCGGAGGGTCTGCCCTGGGAGCAGGCCGGCGGCTTCCCCGAGGCCTTCTGCACCGCCCACGACGCCCTGTTCACCCAGGCCCGACTGGCCACCGGGGACAGGGTCCTGATCTCGGGGGCGGCCGGGGGAGTGGGCAGCGCCGCCGTGCAGCTGGCCCACGCCGCCGGGGCCGAGGTGGTGGCCACGGTCCGGTCGGAGCAGCGCCGTCACGATGTCCGGGGCCTGGGCGCCGACCGGGTGATCGGGCCCGACGAGGTGGCCGACCACGGTCCCTACGACGTGTCGCTCGAACTGGTCGGTGGGGCGGGGGTGGCCGCCGCCGTTCCGCTGATGGCGGTCGGAGGCCGGATCGTGGTCATCGGGGTGGGGGGAACCGGGGGCAGGGTCGAGCTCAATCTGCTGGCCCTGATGGGCAGCCGGTCGACCATCGGGGGTTCCACCCTGCGGTCCCGGACCCTGGCCGAGAAGGCGGCGGTGACCACGGCGGTGGCGGACCACGTCCTGCCCCTGTTGGCCGCGGACACGGTGGTGGTGCCGGTGGCCGACCACTTCCCCATGGCCGCGGCGGGCGAGGCCTACGAACGGTTCGGCGTCGGGCGGCAAGTTCGGGAAGATCGTCCTCACCAACGGCTGAGGCGACCGCCACCCCGGACGCCCAGGGTGGTCAGCGGGAGACGATCACCGAGGAGCCGTGGCCGAACAGGCCCTGGTTGGCGGTGACCCCGACCTTGGCCCCTTCGACCTGGCGTCCGGTGGCCTGGCCCCGCAGCTGCCAGACCAGCTCGCACACCTGGGCGATGGCCTGGGCCGGGATGGCCTCACCGAAGCACGAGAGGCCGCCGCTGGGATTGACCGGGATGCGTCCGCCCACCGTGGTGTCGCCGTCGCGGAGCAGGCGCTCGGCCTCGCCCTCCTTGCACAGCCCGATGTCCTCGTACCAGTCGAGCTCGAGGGCGGAGGAGAGGTCGTAGACCTCGGCGACGTCGACGTCCTCGGGCCCGATGCCGGCCTCCTCGTAGGCGGCCCGGGCCACCGACTGCTTGAAGGTGGGGCCGACGGCGGCGGACACCGACGGCCGAGTCGGTCGAGAAGTTGGGCATCTCGATGATGGTCTGGGGGAAGCGCGGGGTCACCGTCGACACCGCGTCGATGGTGACCAGGTCGTCGGAGCCGGTGTGGCGCCGGGCGAACTCCATGCTGGTGAGGATGAGGGCCGCCCCGCCGTCGGAGGTGGCGCAGATCTCGAGCAGGCGCAAGCGGGTCGGCCACCATGGGGGAGGCCAGGACCTCGTCGGCGGTGACCACCTTCCGGTAGCGGGCGTTCACGTTCTCCAGCCCGTGCCGGGCGTTCTTGACCTTGACCGCGGCGAAGTCCGCCTCGGTGGCGCCGAACAGCTCCATCCGCCGGCGGGCGTAGAGGGCGAAGTAGGTCGGGTTGGTGGCCCCGAGCAGATGGAAGCGCAACCAGTCGGGGTCGTCCTTCCGGTCCCCGCCCACCGGGGTGAAGAAGCCCTTCGGGGTGGTGTCGGCCCCGACCACCAGGGCGACGTCGCACAGGCCGGCGAGGATCTGGGCCCGGGCGTTGCTGATGGCCTGGGCCCCCGAGGCGCAGGCGGCGTAGGCCGAGGAGACCCGGGCCCCGGTCCACCCGAGGGCCTGGGCGAAGGTGGCGCCGGCCACGAAGCCGGGGTAGCCGTTGCGGATGGTGTCGGCCCCGGCCACGAACTGGACATCGGTCCAGGGCAGACCGGCCTCCTGCAGGGCGTCGCCCGCCGCGGCCAGGCCGTACTCGACGAAGTTGCGGCCCCACTTCCCCCACGGGTGCATGCCCGCGCCCAGCACGGCGATGCGCTTGTCGTCAGGCACTGGCGTCCCCCTTCCCACCGGTGGCGGCGAGCGGCCGCCACTTCCACACCACGTACTCGTGGTCGTCGTCCTCATACAGGGTGTCGAGCACCAGCTCGCACCTCCGTGCCGACGGACAGATCGGGCACGCCCACCCCGGCCACCACCTGGCCCATCACCACCAGCTTGTCGGCGGCCAGCTCGACGGCGGCGATGGCGAAGGGCACGTAGGGGTCGGCGGCCTCGTAGGGCTTCGGCGGCTGGTAGCAGGCGTCGGTGTAGGACCAGACCGTCCCGGTGCGGCTGAGCTCGGCCTCGGCGAACTCCATGCCCTGGCACTCGGGATTGCGGCAGAAGTAGGTCTCCTTGGGGAAGGCGATGTTCCCGCAGGTGGTGCAGCGGCTGCCGAGCAGGGCCGGCGCCGCTTCGTCGAGGGTGAACCATCCCTCGATGGCGGGGACCCGGGTCTTGGCGGTGGGCATGTCCGGATCCTAACCCTCGCCACCCAGGCCGCCCCGGGCCCGGGACTCGGCGATCCGGTCGTCGTCCCAGCCGAGCACGTCGCGCAGGACGGCCTCGGTGTGCTGGCCGACGGTCGGGGCGTGGGTCGGGGTGGGCAGCTCCTCCCCGACGAACTTGAGCGGGGTCGGGAGCTGCTCGGCCCCCAGCCGCTCCTCGGGGAACCAGTCGAACCGGTCCTGGAATTGGGGATCGTCGGCGATGGTCTGGGGGGAGTTGACCGGGCCCACCGGAAAGTTGGCGGTGACCCCGAAGTCGATCCACTCCTCGGCGGTCCGGGTCCGGAAGATGTCCCGCAGCTCCCGGCGCATCTCGGTGTTGTTGCGGGCATGGTCGGCGAACTTCGAGCCCGGCCACTTCTCGAACATGTCCATGCGACCGACGGCTTCGCAGAAGTTCTTCCAGAAGGCCTGCTCGGAGGCCATGAACAGGACGTACCGGCCGTCCTTGGCCTCGTAGACCTGGTAGCGGACGCCTTCGACCATGCCGGCGGTGCCGGGGGCCCGCCGCTCGTAGTCGTCGGACTTGTTGCCGGTCACCTCGGACTCGGGACGCTCGTAGGCCTTCCAGGTCTCGCTCCGGTACCAGTCCATGGCGGCGGCGGCGTCGGACTGGGCCACCTCGAGGAAGCACCCCTGGCCGGTCGACTGGGCCCGCAGCACGGCGGCCAGGATGCCGAGGGCCCCGAACAGCGGGCCGGCATGGATGCCCATGGAGGCGTGCTCGGGCAGGTAGGCGAACCCGTCGTCGTCGACCTGGGGGGAGACGATGCCGGCCCAGGTGTCGAAGGCGATGCCGTGGGCGGGCAGGTTCTGGTAGGGACCGGTCATGCCGTAGCCGGAGATGGTGCAGAACACGAGCTTCGGGTTGAGGGTACGGAGGTCCTCGTAGCCGACGCCGCGGCGGGCCAGGCCCCCGGGGCGCATGGCCTCGACGACGACGTCGGCGGTCTGGGCCAGCTCCTTGAAGATGGCCACGTCCTCGTCGTTGCGGAGGTCCATGACGATGCTGCGCTTGCCCCGGTTGACGTGCAGGTGCATGAGGGAGACGCCCTCGATGATGGGCCAGGTCATCTCGCGGATGTAGTCCCCGCTGGGCGGCTCGACCTTGATCACGTCGGCGCCGAGGTCGATCAGCGGCATGGTGATGGCCGCCGGCCCGAGCGCCGAGCATTCGAGGATACGGATGCCGTGTAGGGGTGCATCGACGGTCATGGATTGCTCCCGTTCCCCCGCTCCGTCGGTTCGGGCAGGTCGGTGATGGTGGCCTTCGGGTGGGATACGCCGAGTGCGGTGTCGGCCCGTCCCTCGACCGAGAGTGTAACTGACGCACCGTCAGAATCTCCCGGGCCGAGACGTCCGGATTCGGCCCATCGTCGGTCGGTTAGAGTGGGCAACCGCTGAAACCGGGTCGAAGTGCGGAGAGCACGCGGCAGACTCGAGACAGCCATCGGCCAGCGGTAAACGGCATCCAGCGCTCGTAGCTCAACGGATTAGAGCATCTGACTACGGATCAGAAGGTTGCAGGTTCGAATCCTGCCGAGCGCGCCAAATACGTCCAGGTCAGAGTGTATTCAGGACGATGCGCTTGACCGTAGTTTTGCTCCGTGAGAACCTCGTGAGAACCAAACGGTTCTCACGGAGGTACGGTGCCCACGAAGCCCGAAGGCGTTTACCCCGATGGCAGGGGCGGCTGGTATCTGAAGGTCAACATCGGTCGGGACCCGATCAGTGGGCGCCGCGAGCAGGTGACCAGGCGCGGATTCGCTACGGCAGCCGAAGCCGGTAGGGCTCGTCGGGAGCTGCTCGGCAAGGTCGACCGCGGTGAACTCAAGCCGATCGCTGGCGGGATGTTGATCGACGAGCTCCTAGACCTCTATCTCGACGGCCTCGACGCAGATGGGCGGCTCTCGGAGAAGACCCGCTTCGACTACCGCCATTCGGCCGACGACTATGTGAGACCCCACCTGGGCAAGAAGCGCGTGCGAGACGTCACACCGGAGGTGATCCTGGCCTGGCAGAGGAAGCTCACCAAGGAAGGCGGAACCAAGCGAAAGGTCGACGAGGACGGCAAACACAAGCCCGGAAAGGGTCTGTCGCCCAACACGGTCCGCCTTGCCCGGGCACCGCTGTCGGGGGCGTTCAAGCTGGCGATGAGCGTCGGGCTGGTGGCCAGCAATCCGACCGCCCAGGTTCCACGACCCCGCCCGAAGCGCTCGATACCCAAGCACTGGACACCGGAGCAGGCCCGCGAGTTCCTCGGGCTGATGGAGACGGACCGGACCTGGCCGATCTGGGCCTTCCTACTGGGGTCGGGTCTCCGCATCGGCGAATTGGTGTGGCTGCGCTGGCAAAATGTCGACCTCGGCCATGGGCGGGTACGAGTGGTGGACTTCGCTTCCACACTCGGTCACGATCTCGTTCCGTCGATGGGAAAGAGCCACGACGCGGTTCGCACCATTGAGCTCGACGACGGACTCGGTGATGTCCTTCGGCGGCAACAGAAGCTCCAGGCGCAAGAGGCGCTGATCGCTCCTCACTATGAGTCGAGCGAGTACGTCTTCACCAAGGAGAGCGGTGGTCATTACCACCCCCAACGGCTGTCACGACTCCTCGGGGATTACTCGAAGGAGCTCGGACTCCCACGGTTGACTGCTCACGGGCTGCGCCACACCAGCGCGACCTTGATGTTGGCAGGCGGCGTCCCACCCAAGGTGGCTGCGGAGCGCCTCGGACACGCGGATCCTACCCTGTTCACCAACCTGTACAGCCACGTGACACCGACAATGCAGAAGGATGCAGCCGATCGAATCGGTGAGGCGCTCTTCGGGCCGCCGGTCGGTTCGGATGCCGAGGCCTGAGCCGAGGCGAGGCACGCAGTAAGGGCCATCCCTCCTGGCTCGTTCGGTCGCCAACCGGTAGGTCGTCCTGCAGTCGCTTGACCTCTCAATCTTCGTCGATCGACACTTTTTGCTCCTCGATCCACAGCGTGATGTCATCCGGATCGAAGCGGATGAAGTGGCCCACTTTGACGAAGGGAACTCGCCTCTCGGCAACGAGGCGCCGAATATGCCGTGGAGAGGTTGCGAGCCATTCAGCCAGAACGTCAATATCGACAAGTCGCCGATGTGCCGGCGACGCTGAGGGACCAGGCTGCCTTGTCTCAGTACTCGCTTGGCTTCTCCCGCCGGGCTCCGGCGGCCCGGTGAGCAATGGCGATATAGACGCAGACGTCATCGCTCACCCCATTGGCGGTCGGCTCGTCCACGATAGCTCCTCGTGGCAATGGCAAGCGGGCCCCGGGGGCAACATGGCCATGCTCTCGTCTGCGCTACGGGATCTGTTCACCGGTGACCAATCGACGTAAGGCTTCGAGCTCCTTTCGTAGCCGCCTGACCTCGCTGTGGCTCGGACGACCGGTGGGGTCTTCGTGGCGCTCCTCGAGTCGGGCGAACCACCGGGCACAATTGCGCTCTATCGCGAGAACGGGAGCGAGCGCCATCACGCGGTGTTCTCGCCAGGCGACCGTCCCGCCGCTGTCTTGAAGACGGAGTTCTGTTCATGCCGCACCACCCCCGAGGGGTGATTCGGACCAGCTGACGAGCCGGCTTCGGCTCAGTAGCTGGGCCACAGGCACAGGGCGAGGGCGCTGCGTCGCTCTACTCTTCGGCAGATCCCGGGTTCTCGCAAGGCGCTGACCGCGGGCGCTTGTGTTACCGGAGATCCGCAGCAAACGCGCCGCCTGGGCCGGTGAAGCGACCAGCGGCACCTCGAAGCCGCTCTCGGTAACGAGTATGAGCCTCAGGTCGCCTGGCGGTGGGGTCTCGTCTTCGGGCGAGTGCTCGGATCGTTCGACCACTCGGAGTCGAGTCCCCTCGGCTCTTACCGCCGGTATCACTGCTCCCAGGGGAACACCTGCACCCGACACCCGGTCGGGACTTCCTTCTACGGCTGACGATGATCGGGACATCAGGTCTCCCTTGTTCGTGACAGGGGCCTTGTACCCCGTCACGATCCATCGTCCAGACGGACGTCACCCCCAACGTCACCTTGGCGAAAAAGGCCCCTGACCAGTGATGAGACCGGGAACGCGAACGTCACCCTGTAGCGAGCAGATGTCGCAAGGCCTGCCAGGGTGACGTCAACTTCACCACAGGCGTCGAGGTTCCAGTGGCTTCAGATTCACCGCCGTTGTCGACGACTCACTAGCAACATGTCCGTCGAACCGGATCAAGTCCACACCCGCCGGCTGCACTCGACCCTCGGCTACCTCAGCCCGGTCCAGTACGAACTGCTCCACCACAACGCCGACCGTCGAGCGGCATGATCAACTGAAGCAACCTGTCCGTCGAACCGGAGCAAGTCCAGGCTCTCCAAGTACTCGTTTGTGTCGGGTTTGACAGGCACCTGCCTGCAGTAGATGCGATCGGAACTTCGATTCATCGATCTGGTCGGTGATGCCGCGGACCATCAGTGAGGGATCGGCGGTAGTGGCACGGTACGGGAACCGAGAGCGACTCCGGGTGGATCGATGCCCCAGCTGATGATGCGGCGAGGCACGACCCTGATGATGGGTCCGTCGGTCCTCGCGGCCGAGTCGGTCGGTGCTTGGACGGCCAAGGCCCGGCCCCGGATCTCGAGGCAGCGGATGGTCGACGGATCGGCGCTGGCCATGTCATCGATGATGACTGCGACTAGGGGGTTGTGGGCGACGTTGCGGTACTTCTTGCTTGCTCCCATATTGTGGCCGCCGATGTCGATGGTTTCGGTGACTGGGTTGTAGTAACAGGAGACCGGATTGAGCTGGGGCTCGCCCGAAGATTGGACGGTAGCGATCCGACCCAGCCGCTGAGCGGCGACGTAGGCGATCTCCCCGTCAGTAAGGATCATCAGCTCACCTCGCGTGGGCTGAGTTGCGGCCATCCGGACCAGACCCCTCTGCCCCCGAATGGCCGACTCTCGGGTTCAGTCGAGTTCACGACGCCACGAGCAGGGTCTTGCCGAGCGTGGCACGCGACTCGATTCTGCGTTGAGCCTCGGCAGCGTCCTCAAGGGGGAATCGCTGCCCGATCACCGCTCGCAACCGGCCACCTACAGACTCGTTGAGCGCATGGCGGGTCAACTGCACGGCTTCGTCCGGGCTGACCGGCACGCCGCGCAAGAGCGTCACTCCGTGCTCTTCTGCCTCGCCGTCGCCGACCTGGGTGAACGAACCGCTGGCCAGCCCGAAGCTCAAAAGCCGTCCCCCTGGCGCCACTAACTCGAATGCGGCGCGTCCGACCTCGCCACCGACCCCATCGAAAACCACATCGACGCCTTCAACGTCGGCCCTGACCGTGTCGGCCCACTCCGGGATGCGGTAATCGGCGACGAAGTCGGCACCGAGGTCGCGGGCGAGTTCCAGCTTTTCCTGTCCGCCGGCTGCGCCAATCACCACAGCTCCAGCGGCGTGGGCCATCTGGAGCAGCAGACTGCCCACCCCTCCAGCTGCAGCCTCCACCAGGACTCGCTCTCCTCGGACGACTCCGGCAGCTCGAAACAGTGCCGTGGCCGTTCGGCCGTCGGCGAGGAGTGCCACCGCCGCATCCAATGCCAGGTCGATGGGGACCTCGATCAGACCCCGGGCATCGACAGTCACCCGTTCCGCGTATCCACCCTGACCCCCGGTTCCGGACACCACTCGCCGGCCGAGCAACTGTTCGTCGACACCGGTTCCGACCTCGGCCACCACACCGCCGACGCCGTTGCCCGGGATCATCGGTAACGCTCCCGGTGGTAGTGGAAACGGCGAGTGTCCACTGCGCACTTGAGTTTCGACGAAGGTGATGTTGGAAAATTCCACCGCCACTACCACCTCACCCTCGGTAGGGGCTGGATCAGGGGCCTCGCCCATTACGAGGACTTCGGGCGGCCCGAACTGTCGCAACCACACCGCACGCATCGGGGCCTCTTCATCTAGTCGGAGTGTTCTACTCCGTCTACTCTATAGCGGAGCGAATCGCTCCGCAAGGGGTAAGCTCGGACTCGTGGACACGAGGCCGAAGAAGGGACGCCAGGTAGAGGCAGCCCGCAACGACCTCAAAGTCCTCGAAGCGGCTCGCCACGTGTTCGCCACCCAGGGCTGGAATGCGCCGGTAGCGGCGATCTCCACGCGAGCCGGCGTCGGCATGGGCACCATCTATCGCCGTTACGGCAGCAAGACCGAACTGCTCCAGTACCTCTGTGTGCTCTCCATGCGTCAGACCATCGACGCGGCCGCGATCGCTCTGACTTTGGAGGACCCATGGGAAAGTCTTTCCAGCTACGTCGAGGCTTGCGTGGCCATGGGTGCCGGGGCCTTCGCACCGCTCGCCGGCGTGATCGCGGTCACCCAGGAGATGATCGCCACTGCGAAGAAGTCCAACCACCTACTTACTCGAATCGTGAGCCGCGCCCGCCGCTCCGGTAAACTCCGACGCGATGTCAGCGACACCGACATCTGGTGGCTTATCGAGCAGTTCAGTCGGCACAGTGCGAATCCTGATACCACGGACGATCCGCATATACGTGAGCGCATCCTCGCCATCGCAATCGACGGTTTGCGTCCCCAATCGGGCCCACCGCTTCCCGGTCCACTGCCCGACCGCCACGCGAACGCCAGGCGCTGGATCAAGGCCAAATAGCCGGGACTCTGCCTCCGCTCGTTGAACGGTCCAAGACCCGCTGAACCATCTGGCCGAGCTCGTTCATCTACGGCTGATTGAGAAGCGACGAAAGTCTCGCTCCCCTGTGGTGAAGGGTGACACATTTGGGCCCGTAAGCGGATCCCCGAACGGAGATGAGATCACGGATGCAGAATCTAACTATGGTCACCAAATGACCGATGCGCGCTTGGACTTTGCAGGCCTGAGGGCACTATTCATCAACACGACTCTGACTCGATCTCCGGGAGTAAGTCACACCCAGCTTCTGGTCGACGTAAGTGCAGCCATCATGGCCAAGCAAGGGGTCGCCGTCGAGCAGTTCCGCTCCATTGACCATCCGATCGCTACAGGGGTGTTTCCCGATATGCGGGAGCACGGATGGTCGGACGATGCGTGGCCGGATCTGTTCGAACGCGTGCAAGCGGCCGATATCTTGGTCATCGCAGGGCCGATTTGGTTGGGCGACAACAGCAGCGAGACCAAGAAGATCATTGAACGGCTGTATGCCCTTTCAGGTGAGCTCAACGACAAGGGCCAGTGGCTTTATTACGGCAAGGTTGGAGGTTGCCTGATTACAGGCAACGAAGACGGCATCAAGCATTGCGCTTCCAACGTGCTCTACAGCCTTCAACACGTTGGCTACTCGGTGGCACCCCAGTCGGACGCCGGGTGGATCGGTGAAGCGGGGCCAGGCCCCAGCTACGGCGACGTTCTGGAGGATGGCTCCCATGTAGGCGTGGACAACGAGTTCACGAACCGAAACACGACATTCATGACGTGGAACCTGCTTCACTTAGCCAGGATGCTGAAGTCGGCCGGAGGGTTCCCGGCCTATGGCAACCAGCGGAGCGAATGGGACGCCGGAGCACGTTTCGATTTCCAGAACCCCGAGTACAGGTCGTGATATTCGGAACTTTCCTGACGGGCTCAAGTTGTTCGACAGGCGTTCGGTCGTGTGTCGGCCTTGTCCGTAATCGGTGGGCCACGGCATTGCACTGGCTGGATGGAATGGTCACCGCAAGTGGATCCTCAACCGGGCAACAGCAGCAGAGTTACAGAACCACGTAGGGGTCCCCTTAGGGCGACTGATTCCAAGCCAGGCCCCAGCGGGAGCGCGAGTCGCACCAACCAAGGTGGAGTCGGCCGGCAGCAGCTTCCCTGACGATCGAGATGAGCCACCTTCGGCGTCTCACTCAAGGGCTCAACCCCAGCTCGACTAGGGCGAACGTCAATCTTTCGACCTGCTCATCGGTGTGGACGGCGGAAAGGGTGATCCGGAGCCTGGAGGTGCCCGACGGGATCGTGGGAGGACGGATTGCCGGCACCCAAAGCCCTCGGGCCAGTAGCGCGCTGGAGGCGGCCAGAGCGTCGAGTTCGTCCCCGACGATCACGGAAATGATTGGAGAGGGACTCCGATCTTTGCCCCCGATCGCTGCCACCCGCTGCACGTGGTCGGACAGCCGCGTACACAAGGCCGTGCCCTGAGGTGATGTGATGACTTTGACCGCGGCCAATGCGGCGGCAGTATCGGCCGGGCTCGGTGCCGTGGTGAAGATGTAGGGCCGAGCGAGATTTACCAGCAGCTCTACGAACCGTGCCGGGCCGGCCACGAAGCCGCCGAGGGAGCCGAGGGTTTTGGAAAGTGTACCCACCCGGAGGATGTCGGCCTGGTGAGTGGTTCGATATCCGAGCTCTGGGCCGAGGACTGCGTGGGCCTCGTCCAAGATGAGTAGTGCTCCGTGGCGACTGGCCACTTCCACCAGACCGTCGAGGTCTGCTGCATCGCCGTCCATCGAGAACACGGTGTCCGACACGATGATCGGCCGGCCGGGTGTCCCGCAAAGGGATCGCTCCAAAGAGTCGAGATTGCCGTGGGGGTAGACGGTGACCCGCGCGTTGGCCATCCGGCATCCGTCGATGATTGAGGGCGTGGTTGAGTTCGTCGGAGAAGACATAAGCATCCTTGGACCCGAAGACGGAGAGCACAGAGAGGTTGGCGGCAAAACCTGAGGAAAACACCACCGCCTGCTCGCACCGCTTCCACGAGGCGAGGGCATCCTCGAGCTCCCGGTGGACGGGGCGAGAGCCAGTCACCAGGCGTGAGGCACCTGATCCAGTCCCCCATCGGTCGAGCGCCTGATGGGCGGCCTTGACCACCTCCGGATGGGAGGCGAGGCCGAGGTAGTCATTCGAGGCGAATGACACGACCGGGACCGAGCCGCCCGAGTCGGTATCGGCAACCAGGAGACCGGACGGTCCCAGGGCGTCGAATTCCTTGGGTCGTCGCCACTGTCCCGCCGACTCCACCATTCGGCACGAATCATCGACCCACGCGGCCCATGAAAGCCCAGATGTCGAATCGTGGCCTGCGTTGGGCCCTATTCGAGGTTGATCATCTGGTAGATCACTGTGCTTCATCCTCGGTCCTCGTCGGCTACCTCGGCAATGGATGCGGCCAAGACGTCGATGACCCGGTCGATCTCCTCGATGGTGGTTGTTAACGGCGGCATGACAACTACCACGTCCCCGAGGGGTCGCAGCAGCACGCCGCGCCTGACCGCCCCGGCACAGACCCGCCGACCCCAGCGGGTCGCACCGGGCGGGGGCGCCAGTTCCACGCCCACCATCAGCCCGCATTGTCGTACGTCAACCACAGCATCGAGACCGGTCACCGAGTCCTTCAATCGCATGGAGAGGTGGCCGGCAACCTTGGCGACGTGGTCCAAGACCTGCCATTCTTCGATGAGCTGCAGGTGTCGGATGGCAACTGCGCAGGCCAGAGCATTCCCGCCGTAGGAATGGCCATGGTAAAAGGTGGACTCCCCGAGATCGGGTCCGTTGAACACCTCGAACACCGCTCCCGACGCCACGGTGGCCGACAAAGGCAGGTATCCGCCGGTGATTCCCTTCCCGAGGCACAGCAGATCCGGGTGGAACTCGGTACCAGCCCACTCGGAGGCAAACAGTCGACCGGTACGACCGAATCCGGTGGCCACTTCGTCGCAGATCAGGAGGACCCCAAGCGATCGGCAGGCTTCGCCCAATCGGGCCAGGTCCTTCGGGTCCGCCACCATGATTCCGGACGCGCCCTGCACCAGCGGTTCGATCACCACCGCGGCCAACGAATCGGCGTGGGCTTCAATGCAGCTGACCATTTTGGAGGCCCAGTCAGCCGACGCATAGCCTGGCGTGCGGATGACCGGGAACCGGAGCGGGTCGAAGAGGGCGGTCCCGAAGCCACCGTCCCCGACCGACAGAGCGCCCACTGTGTCCCCGTGGTAAGCGTCCCCCAAGGCGATGAACTGGTTGTGCCCGGACTCGCCGCGATTGATCCAGTACTGGAAGGCCACCTTCAGGGCCTGCTCCACGGCGACGGCGCCGTCCGAGGCGAACAGGACATGGGGATCGTCCACGGGAACCACGGCGGCCAGGGCCTCGGCAAACTCGATGGCCACGCGGGACCCGTTACCCAGCAAGGTGGAATGAGCCACCCGCGAAAGCTGGTCGACCACGGCCGCATCGAGTTCTGGAACGTGGTGGCCGAGGGTGGTCACCCACAGAGAAGAGATTGCGTCAAAGAACCGTCTTCCGTGGACATCAATCAGCTCGCGGCCCTCGGCGCGCTCGACAGTCACGGGAGCATTCCCGGAGTACGCCTCCATCTGGGTGAACCCATGCCAGACCACTGCGGAATCCCTGGCCACCCAGGAGTCACCGATCGATTCGGTAAGCGATGTGGGCTTCATCAGTCAGAGTCTTGTACATGGCAAAGGTCGGGTCGACCATCCTGTGTCGTCGAACTCGATCGACATAGCCCACGCCATACAGGTCTTAAAACGGTGAGCATTCAGTGGAGCGACGGACTCCCAATGTCGTCTGTCCTGTCTGGATTAGTCGTCGGGAAGCCCGAGGCCGCGTCAGCCAGCAGAATAGAGGGTTTGGGGTTCCTGCGCCATGGCCCCGCTGATCGTCACTTCGCGCGTCGGGGCTCCCATGAAGCGTCGGCGGGGCCGGTGACCGCCTGCGGGGTGTCGTAGCCGCTCGTTCCGTCGGGTCCGCCGGTCGTCCCATTGCCTAGCTCGCCGTCGCCGTTGTAAACCCCAGCAGTCCACGCCGCCACTCGACAGCAGGGCGCAGTAGCTGACGGAATTGTTGCCGCTGGTGTCGCTCTAGCTACTGAAACAGCGCTGGTGATGCAGGTGGCTGCCTGCGGGGTCTGATCTCCCGCCACGTTGATCGATGTGTGGATCCCCATGATCTGCGGTGGTCACCGATATCCTTCGATCGCGAGGGGATGTTCGCGAAGGGCTGGCGGCCCGAAAAGGAGGCACTCACATGATCCGCAGAAGAGTCGTTCGGCTAAACGCCAGGACCTGCCTCATGCTTTGTGCATTGCTGGCAGCATCGGGTGTGGGCGCCATGTTCGGCACCGTTGGAGGAACGGCGTCGGCGCTGGTCACGACCATCTACGCCGCACCGACAGCGGTGGGCGCCGGGACATGTGCAGACTCGGCTGACGCCTGCACCCTCCCGTCAGCCCTTGCTCAGGTGACCAGTGGTAGCACCATCGACCTTCTCGCCGGAACGTACCAGCCGGCAACGAACTCGAGTTTCACCATCGGCACCTCGGCCACCCTCCAGCCCGCGGTGGCGGGCAGCGTTGTCACCCTCCAAGGAAACGGAGCGGTCGTCGTAGCCGTGGGAGCGGGGGTCACCGCGAGTATCACCGGCCTCACGATCACCGGTGGTCGCGGCGGTGGCGGCGGTGGGATCAACAACGGGGGAACCCTGAGATTGTCCAACTCGACCGTCTCGGGTAACACGGCCGCAGGCGGTGGCGGGATCTGGAACTTCACTGCAGGCTCCCTCGCTGTTGTGGACTCGACAATCTCAGGGAATACCGCGACCAGTTCCGCGTTCCCCGGCGACGGAGGCGGGATTTTCACCGACGGGACGCTCACCGTCGAGAGTTCGACCATTTCGGGGAACACGGCACCGAACGGTCGTGGGGGAGGATTCTGGAACGGTGGCGGCACCGCCACCTTCGCGTCCGACCTCTTTGCCTCGAGTGCAGGGCCGCCGGCCGGTGGAGACTGCGCGAACATTGGTGTCCAAGGCACCACCATCGACGGGGGCTACAACATCGACGATGACGGCACGTGTCAGTTCGGCTCTGGGACGGGTTCGCACTCGGGTACCTCCGCCTACGGCACCTCCACCTACGGCACCGTGCTGGACCACTACCTCGGCTCGTTGGGTGCGTACGGTGGACCGACTCAGACCGTTCCGTTGCTGTCGGTGGCATCGACGCCGACAGCCCTGACCGATCCAGCCCACGGAGTCGTTCCGGCAAGCTTCACCCTGCCCACCGGGCCGGCAGCCTGCTCAATACCCGATCAGCGGGGAGTGGCCCGACCCACGAACAATTGTGACATCGGTTCCTACCAGATTGCGACCGCCGGCTACTGGGAGGTGGCATCGGACGGAGGCGTCTTCTCGTTCAACGCTCCCTTCGAGGGTTCCATGGCCAGCAAGCCGCTCAACCAGCCGGTGGTCGGCATGGTGGGCACGTCGGACGGCGGCGGCTACTGGCTGGTGGCCAAGGACGGCGGAATCTTCAGCTTCGGGGACGCCAAGTTCGCCGGCTCCATGGGTGGCAAGCCACTCAATCAGCCCATTGTGGGGATGGCGGCCGATGCGGCTACGGGCGGATACTGGGAGGTGGCATCGGACGGAGGCGTCTTCTCGTTCAACGCTCCCTTCGAGGGTTCCATGGCCAGCAAGCCACTCAACCAGCCGGTGGTCGGCATGGTGGGCACGTCGGACGGCGGCGGCTACTGGCTGGTGGCCAAGGACGGCGGAATCTTCAGCTTCGGGGACGCCAAGTTCGCCGGCTCCATGGGTGGCAAGCCACTCAATCAGCCCATTGTGGGGATGGCGGCCGATGCGGCTACGGGCGGATACTGGGAGGTGGCATCGGACGGAGGCGTCTTCTCGTTCAACGCTCCCTTCGAGGGTTCCATGGCCAGCAAGCCGCTCAACCAGCCGGTGGTCGGCATGGTGGGCACGTCGGACGGCGGCGGCTACTGGCTGGTGGCCAAGGACGGCGGAATCTTCAGCTTCGGGGACGCCAAGTTCGCCGGCTCCATGGGTGGCAAGCCACTCAATCAGCCCATCGTGGGTATGAGCGCGACCTGAGCGACTCTACTGACGTGCCTTGAGACAGCAGGAGTCATGGGAGTTGACTGAAAGTGACTCTGACCTGCGCTGATCGTCTGCACGTGTGACAACCTCGGCGGTTCGTCAACGATCACGTTGCATCCAGCTACCGGACGGCAGAGGCCGGTACCCCGATTTCGATCTTCATTGAGGACCTTCGGCGGTGTCCCCGACACCGGTTGAGGGTCGCAATATCTCGGGCTCGGCTCAGGGTCCACTCACGATCGCGAGCGCTCCGTTCGAGCTCGTCGCAACGGCCGATCTCCGCTTCAACGAACTGGAACAAGATCTGCTTTTTGGCATCCTGATCTGCAGGTTCATGCTCCAAAACGGCGTTTGGGGCACCCACAACGAGGCATGGGTTTACTGAATACGTGTGTCCTGAAAGGAGAGTGATGACGATGTAGAAGGTCGTCGGCATGAACCGTGCTGTGCCAGTGATGGAGGTCGGCCCTCCGGGTTCGCCGTGCAGGCGGAGATCCCAAACCACCGCAGTGTCATGTCGGTCAAGAGCCGGGGTGGGAAGCGACTGCGGAAAAGGCTCGCCGAGAGCGGGTCAGGTGTGCGACGAGAAGACGAACGTGAGTGAACCACTGCTGACGCATCGAGAAAACTAACGACGGCATCGAAACCGGGGACGGCGTTCAACCCCGGGACAACGGCATACGACAGGTGTGCTCTCAGCCATGAGGCGGCCTGCATGCTCGCCTGGCGGTGCCCGGTGTAAAGGTGGCGTGAGCTCGTCGCAGGCGCTGGCACGGAACAGGAGAACCTGTCGTCTCGATACCGATGGCCAGTCGAAATGGGTGCGGTCGGCCCCCTGGTCACAAGAGGGAGCACCCCAACCGGCAGAACCCGGGAGGGGCAGAGTACCGATGCGAGGCACAGGGGCGGACCGGCCCGTAGTAGTGACGAAGGCTCTGTAATGGAGCTGGAGCGAAGGGGCCGGGCAGGTCAGCGAACGGTCATCGGTCAACCCCTCGGGGGAGGAACCGGTGAGCGAACCGAAGTCGAAGGTGAAGTCGTTCGACATACCCAAGCGTCTGATCTATCAGGCGTGGGAGAAGGTCCGGGCCAATGCCGGGGCACCGGGTGTGGATGCCGTCAGCATCGCCGAGTTCGAGAGCCGTGAGAGGGACAACCTCTACAAGCTCTGGAACCGGATGAGCGCCGGCAGCTACATGCCCGGTCCGGTGCGGGCGGTCGAGATACTGAAGGACCAGGGGAAAGGGATCAGGACCCTCGGAGTGCCCACTGTGGCCGACCGGGTGGCCCAGACTGCAGCAGCGATGCTGCTGGAAGAGAGGCTGGAGCCGATCTTCCACCCCGACAGCTATGGCTATCGTCCCGGGCGATCTGCCCATGACGCACTGGCTACAGCTCGGAAGCGCTGTTGGAACAAGGACTGGGTGATCGATCTCGACATCCGGGCCTTCTTCGACAGCGTGCCCTGGGATCTGATGATCAAGGCGGTCGCCCACCACACCGACGAACGCTGGGTCCTGCTCTACATCGACCGGTGGCTGCGTGCCCCCATGCAGATGCCAGACGGGACCCTGCGGGAACGGGAGAAGGGGACTCCGCAGGGGTCCCCGGTCTCACCGGTGCTGGCCAACCTCTTCATGCACTACGCGTTCGACCTGTGGCTGGCCCGGGAGTATCCGGGCTGTCCGTTCGAGCGCTACGCGGATGACGCGGTCATCCACTGCGACACCGAGCGTCAGGCCCGACATCTGTTGGCCGACCTCGCCGAGCGGCTCGGGTCCGTCGGACTCGAACTGCACCCCGACAAGACGAAGATCGTGTACTGCCAGGACACGAACCGCCGAGGGGAGGCGGAGCACACCAGCTTCGACTTCCTCGGCTACACCTTCCGGGGTCGCCGGGCCAAGGGCCCGAGGGGAGTGCTTCACGAACTTCTCTCCGGCCATGAGCACGGCGGCAAAGAAGGCGAAAAGCCGACAGATCCGGGCGTGGCACCTCATCAGATCGCAGTGGATCGGACCTGTCCAGCGTCGCTGAGGAGATCAATCCTCAGGTCCGAGGCTGGATCAACTACTACGGAGCCTTCTACCGTTCCGAGTTGCACTTCCTCGCACGGCGCATCAACGAGCATCTCGTTCGATGGGCCATGCGCAAGTTCAAACGACTGAAGAGCAGGCCAGTCAGGGCCTGGGCCTGGCTCAACGCCGTCATCCGGCGTGAGCCCCGGCTTTTCGCCCACTGGTGGCTTGTCTCATCACCGAACGGCCGACCTGTGGGAGCCGGATGACGGGAGACTGTCACGTCCGGTTCTGAGAGAGCCGGGGGGTGAGATTCCCCCCGGCTACTCGACTCTGGAACCCCGGGATTCAGCGGTGGTGGAGAGGATGGCTTGCGACTCGCAGCGTCCGAGATGCCTGACGAAATTATCGTCTAGCCGTCCCGCAAGCCGATCCCCGTACGGCACTGATCAGGTCATTCTTTCAGGCTGCATCCCGCGGTCCAAGGGATCGGCCTACAAGTCGTAGAAGGGAACTGGGCCAGTGGGCAAGCAGTTCGAGGCCTAGCTGGCACCCGAGGAGGGAGTAGAGGCGAACGTCAAAGGTATGGAGGAAGCTGCCTTATAAGGTGGCAACGATTCCTCGGCCATCAAGAAGCACCGGAGCGGTTGACTGCAGTCAATCTGCACGGGAGATTCACCTCCGTCGGCATCGCCCTGCTCCACCGTATAGGTGCGGTGCAGGATGACGGCAGCCGTGAAGGTGCCCTGCGAGGTGCTCTCTACCGTCTGGAAATAGTCGCCGCAATCGGTGTTGGTTGGGCACTCTGCAACCCGGACAGCCGAACTCGATGGGAAGCCCGCTCCGGAGACGGTGATTGTTTGGCCGTCAGCATACGGTCCGCTCGGAGCCGCCGAGATCTGAAGCGGGTTGGGCGGGGCGGTTGGCGTGCCCTCGAACGCAACAGCCTCCGTGTTGCCGATGATTTTGCCTGAGCTCAAGCTGTCTGGCTCAAGCAGGGCCACTGAACAGCCAAATTTGTAGGAGGCGCAATCCAACTGATATCCACCAGGTGATAGAAATCTGCTCACGGCAAACGCCACGCTTGCGGCTCCGTGTGAGTCGAGACTGATCATCTTCGCCGGCGTATCACACTGGTTGACTCCGGTTTGATAGGTCTTCGGACGACCGACACACATCGTGATCCAAACGACCGCGTTCGAGTGGAGACCGTGAATAGACACCGTAACTGTCTGGTTGTTAACGAGCCCAGCACTCGGAACGACTGAGAAACCCCCCGGACCAGCCGCCGGATCAATAATCCGTGGTTGGCTCCCTAAGTGTGGGGCACGACCGTTGGTCGGAAGACCGACGATGAGTCCTGCAGCCACCAGAACTACAACCAGGCTTAGGCAGACCCCCGTCCGTCTCCGCACGCTGCGCTTGTGGCGTCGCCGGATCACTCGCCGGGAGACTTCGTCCCAGATGAGATCCGGTGTGGGTTCATCATGGGAGCCTCCTTGGAGCTCAGTGCGGATTACCTCGTCAAGCTGTGTCATCGTCCTCGTCCTCCGTTGTTGAACCAAGTGAACGCGCCAATGTCGATCGAGCTTTGAAGAGCGTTGCCTTGACCGTCCCTTCGGAACGACCAAGCGCCCGTGCGATATCGCCCACTGAGACATCGAGCCCGTAGTACAGCGCGACAACCTCGGCCTGTCGGCGGCTCAGCTGTCTGAGGGCATGCCCTACGTCGAGACGCAAGGCGACCGAGTCGATACCGGCGTCGGTGTGAGTGGGAAGGGCGACTACGGACGCCTTCCGCCGCCGGACCGCCAGCCTCCGATCCTCCGATCGACCGAGGTTCAACGCAACGTGAGTAACCCAGGCGGTCAGCGCATCGATCGGTCTCCCCATTCCCAGCCGCTCCACAGCTCGAGCCGTCGCTTCTGCAACTGCTGCTTCCGCATCAATCTCAGATCCGCACAGAGCAGCCACAATGCGGCATACGGCGGCGAAATCGTGTTGGGCAAATTTCGATAGGCGGACAGAATCCAGATCGCTAACTCCCTTGAATCCTGGTATGAGATATGAGGCCGGAATCGCTGAAATTCTGGCTGTTGAGCTGCGGATATCCTCGTGCTGCGGATCCGCCTCTTCCACCTTGATCCCCCTAAATCCTCAGAACTGCTCCGGACGCTATTGAGTAGACGTTCGGCGGTGTTATCAGGTTTACTTGAACACGAGCAGAGTGAACCAGTGCAGTCCGTACCGTGACACGCCCTTGCGGTTCTACGAGCGAAATGGCTGCTCTTACGAGCGACGTCCTCTCTCCATCTCCAGCTTGCGAATGATCCCGGAAAACGGATCGGTATTCGGAACGCCCAGTCCGGTCCTCAATGAATCTGTTGGGCGCCATCGTCCGGCGATGGGCGAAGCGATGACTCCCCGGTCGGCGGGTATTGTCCATCGAGTGGCGGATGATCTCCCTCAAGGATGGGACGAGGGATTTGACCGAATGGCCCTGGCAATGGGCTCTACCGAATCTCCGTCTGACGTGGCCCGTCTCAGGGGTGGACTCGAAGGGGAAACGTTCGCATTCCGACTCGGTGGTGATCGCTTCGTAGTGAAGATCTACGTCGACTCTGCCGACCAGGCGAGTACCGAGTTTGACAATCTGGGGGTCGTGTCGCTCGCCAGAGTGGCAACTCCAGAGCCAGTGCTCATGGATCACAACGGTGAATGGTTTAGGACCCCGGCCATTGTGATGACGGCGCTTCCAGGGCGACCCGACCTGCATCCCAGTGATCGCCAGCGTTGGACCGACGGCGCTGCAGAAGCTCTTGCTTCAATCCATGAGATCCCGCCTGCTCGGACAACCGATGCCCGGCTGCCCCGTTGGCAGAGGTGGTGGCCCTCGACCGATGGCATGGGGAGCGACTCCTCGCGTGCTGACCTCCTGCTCGCCCGGTTTCGCGAGGAGGCTGGTCGCCTACCTGTCGTCTTGAGCCATGACGACTTCAACCCTGGGAATCTCCTTTACGACGGCGGGCGGCTGTCCGGCGTCGTGGATTGGGCCGGCATCGTCGTCGAGCCTCGACACGCTGCAGTGGCGCTCTTCCGGCATTTTCTAGCCATCCACCCCGGAGGCGAGGCGCCAGAGCTGTTCCTCGACTCCTACGAGCGCGCCGCTCAGACGTCCCTCAACGACATTCACCTGTGGGACGTCCTGTACGGGCTCCGGGGCGTCCGCCCTGCACTGGACCACTGGGTCCTTGCCTTCGATGGGCTTGGTCTAGATGTCACAGCAAACGAAATACGGGACCGATCGAGGACTTGGGTTCGCAAGGCGATGTCGCTGGCTGGTGGTTGACAGTGTTGCCCCGGAGTGGGATCGGCAAACGGGCACACTGCTCACAGTCCTAGGCTCCAGTGACAGATCGATTCGGACGGAGTCACGGATCGAATGAAAATACCAGGCACGTACCGTGACGGTGACGGTGACGGTCATATCAGGTCGTGACCAGTGCGGCTGTCCGCCGAGCGCTGAAGCACGAGCATCAGTCCGCCCCCCGAACGGAACTTCTGGATCCGAGAGCTGATCGCGGAGAACTCTCGCTCTGCTAGGAGGTCCGACACCCGTTCGGTCCACTCCGGAACTGGCGACACCTTCTCGATGGCCCAGGCATGAGTGATGGTGACGAGCGAGCCACCGGGTCGGATGACTCGGGCGACTTCTCCAATGGCTGCATCGAGCGGTCGCCAGAATTGGGCGCTGTTGGTCGCAATGATCCCGTCAAACATGTCGTCAGGCCACGGGATCATTTCGGCACTGGCATTGCGAAGACAATATCGACCGGAGTCGATCCCCCGGCGGTTGCGCCGACGGGCCAGTTCATTCATGGTGGCCGAAGGGTCGATACCAGCGACCAATCCAGTGGGGAGTCACCTCGGCGAGCAACTCGATGCCGATTCCGGGACCAAATCCAATGGCCAGAACGCTGTCGTTGGGCGATGGGTTCAGCTCAGCGACTGGCGGCCCGTTCCATGTCGCGGTTCAACCGGGCCATGACGGAGCCGGAGATCCGCCCGACGAACCCGTCGAAGTCGGAGATGGTCATTCCAACGGTCACGGTTGGTTCGGGGCGAAGAAACGAACAGCGTTGCCGTCCGGATCGCGGATCTCGAACCATCGACCGTAGCTCCATGACGACGACCGGCCCCGGTTGTCGCCCGGCGTTCTCGAGCTGCTCGCGAAACACATCGAGATCATCGGCGTCGACACTGATGGCGACATGATGTAGTCCGAGCCCATCTCCAGCACCACCACCGACGTCCAAGGCCGGATCGTGGTGGAGTCCGACCATCAGAAGCGACTCCGTGTGGATCAGGTAACTGAATCGCTCGATGGCATCGACTGCACAGGTGTCGCTGTTGGTGACCATTGGGGCCAGGTCCAGGACGTCGGCGTACCAGTCCACCGAGCGCTCGAGGTCCGCCACACGAAGCGACACCCAGGCATACCCGCGGGGGATGACCGACGGCATCATGCCGCGGCCATTGATCCATGAGGCACGAGTGGTTCGGCCAAGCCGAGCGGGTAGGCATCGCCGCTCAGTGGGTCGTAGACAGTCTTGGCCGCCTTCAGGAAATCACCGCCATAGACGTGCAGGACGATGTTCGGCTCCGACCAACAGTTGAAGACCGCGTGGATCGCATCGGCGTCGAGAGAATGGGCCTCACCGGCAGCGAGCCGACGCTGCCCGCACTCGGTCAGTTGGCCGTCCTCCACCTCATACGTGCGTGAGCCCTCCTGGCCGCTCAGGCAGGCGACCACCGCCCATAGCCCGTGGCTGTGCGGAGCGGATCCGGTGCCGGGAGCGCTTCTGGTGGCGAAGACTGTCAGGCTGGGATCAGCAAGGAAGTACCACGGTGCAGGTTGAGACTCGATGGCAGCGAGGAGACCGCCGGGTTCCCTGACCGCAGCTGCGGTCAGGGAGAGGGCAGCATCTGCATCTCCGGTGCAGGCACAAAGCTCGGTGATGAGGTCATTGAGTAGATCCATGGTCGCATCCAACCACTTGAAGTACACTTCAAGTCAATGGGTAATCTGCTCGACATCGGAGAGGTGGCGTCCCGGTCGGGCATGGCGGCCTCAACGCTGCGGTACTACGAACGCGAGGGGATCGTTGCCAGCGCCGACCGCAACGGCCTGCGCCGCCAGTACGCGGTCGAGGTACTCGACACCCTCGCCATCGTGGCCATGTGCCAGCGGGCAGGCTTCACGCTCGCCGAGATCAAGACGTTGCTCGCTACCGGTGGAGACCGGGCTTGGAAGGACCTCGCTGCACGGAAGCGGGACGAGCTACGTGACCAGATCAGACACATGACGACAATCGCCGACCAACTAGACCACGCCCTGGGCTGCCCGAGCCCCAACGTGTTCGACTGTGAGCATTTCCAGGCCGCTCTTCAGCACGCTTTGCCCGTCACCAGAGTCGAGATCGGCGCCGTCCACAGAGTGAACCTCGCCAGCGCGCACCTGGGAGTCAAGCGGTCGTAGCGCAATCGGAACGGGTAGCGGCACCGCTCGGCAGGTATAGCCGGAACC
>CAVZDZ010000010.1:0-441304 GCA_963774245.1 uncultured Acidimicrobiaceae bacterium
CAAACGGTCATCACAAGCTGATCGGTGACCGGGACGGCTCGACGACCTCCAGATGGAATCTTGGGAAGTGCAGAACGGTTCGTTGGGGTCCTCCGTCTGCTCGGCGGCGTAGGCCCGAGCGGGCCGACGGGGCGAGGTTTCTGAGTGGTTGTTGATTTGGCAAGAGGCTCTCGTTGCTTGCTCCAATTACCACTTACCACGCCTGAACCGATTCGACACCGCACAGGCAATGCGGTGGCACTTATGGTGATAGCCCAGGCACCGATGTCTTTGACTCGTGTCAGCTCGGCTTTCGCCGGCCTAGATTCTTGGTACCGCCTCAGACTGGAGGTCTGACCAATGGCATCATTCATCAAATACGTGACCTTCGACTGCGTCGATCCTCGCCGTCTGTCAACATTCTGGTCGGAAATCACTGGATACATACCCCTCACGGTGCGAGACGACTTCGCAGCCTTGGCAGCTCCAGATGAGCGTGGAGTTCGGGGGATCTTGTTCTGGCAGGTGCCCGAGGCGAAGACGACGAAAAGCCGAATGCATGTAGACCTCGCCTCGAAGGATCCTCAGATCGAGATTGATCGACTCATCAGGCTTGGCGCTCAAAAGGTTGAGTACCGCGAGGGCAACGGAACAGGCTGGACCGTCATGTTGGATCCTGAGGGCAACGAATTCTGTATCGGGTAAGTTCGGCCGCTCGGCCACCCTTGAGCCACTTGGCGATCCTGACATCGAATAGGCGCAGTTCCCTAGTCATCTTCCCCATTCGCGGGAAGTTTGCTCAGTAGTGTTTGAGCATGGATCGGTGCGAGGGCTGTGGATTTGAGTACGACCTGGACGAGGCGCCAACAGCCAGTGCGGCCATAGTTCAGCGTTCAGAGGAGCTAGTCGCAATCCTGAATGACAGTTCTGCTGAACTCGCTACGAGGCGACAGCCACAAACTTGGTCACCTCTCGAATATGGCTGCCACGTCCGTGACCTCTTGCTCGTCCAGCGCGAGCGGGTACTTGCTGCTCGGAGCATGGAACTGCCATCCTTCAACCCAATGGGCCGAGACGAGCGTGTTCAATATGACGGCTACGCCGAACAGGACGTCACTGACGTTGCTCGCCAGCTCAGCGACGCTGCCCGCCTATTTGCAAACGTACTCTCCCGACTCGGTCCCCCGGATTGGGACCGCAGGGTCATCTACAACTATCCGGATCCCTGTGAGCGATCACTGCGCTGGGTGGCCGTCCACACCGTCCACGAGATACACCACCACACCCTCGACGTTCGTGATCAGTTGGCATAGAGGGACCGTCGCCGCCAGAGGATCCCTGTGCGGACGGGCGTTGATCTAGCCGGTCCGGGATGACCACCCGCTCCTGGTCAGCGATGGTAGATGCAACTCACCTGCTCGACTCAATAGCCCGACCGCCATGCAATTGACCCACCATGGAAGCTAGTCGTCGCCAGAAGACGCTCTTGCGGACCCGAGCCATTCCATAGTGTCACCTTAAGCTCGGCGGGGGCGTACGTCTCCGGATTCGGCTCAAGTCTCAACCACGCGAGCGGCGAGTCGGGACTGGCCGCTGCACCTGCTTCAGCCATTGCTTCAGTTACTGCCGCGGCCGTCTGCCCTTCGAGGTACTGCCAGACAACCGAGTGCATGATCACAAAGACTGCTCCCTCGGCCCTCTTGGAAAGCTCATGCGGCACCCAGGTGGCTGCATCGGCCCGATCGATGATGACTGGTGTCTTCTGGGCTATTTCAATGGCGTGATGTATTCGGACGAATCGTTCGTGAGGTTCCGGCCAGACATAGGAGAGCAAGGTCAAGGCGCCCGCCGGGCTGGTCGCATCGATCGGATGTCTGTCACAACCGCGCCGATCAACGATCTCTGCACCCTGCGAGAAGTTCGGAGCCCCACCCTCCCAGAGATTCTCGAATTGCAGAGGTGATCCTCGGGTTCCCCAGCCCTCGCCATCCTGTTCATACCAGTACGAGTCCAGCCGCAGATTCAAACCGCCGCTCGACCCGATCTCACGAAGTTGAATGGGCATCGCGGTTTCAGCCAGCGATGACGAGGAGCCCTGACGCCAGTGCAGATGACCGACCTACCTCATTCGTCTGAGGTGGGACGGCAAGCGCATCTCGAACCACTTCGGGAAATTCCTCCAGCAACTCGACGATGGCGGCCATAGCCGCACGCTGCATCCCCATCACCTCCCGTCGAAGGGAAGTGGGCAGCAAGAGCGGGCGTGGACCCATCCAGCACTCGCTTATGAATTCCAGCGAAGAATCGCAGCACGTAGGCGTCTTCAAATGGTGCGCCAGCAAAGGGCGCCAAGACGCTCCAGACGGGTCCATCTTCGAGAATCACTGTCGCCAGCTCGTCGGCCAGCCGGTCGTAGAAGGGCGATCCGAGATTGCGAAATCCGACGCGCTGTAGGTCAATCGTCTCGACGAGCTTCGCCCTCGTCTCTTGAATGCTGCTCATCGCCTGTCCGTTGCAGCCATCTGAGCGATGCTCGACGACGGCGTGTACGGCGGAGACACGTTGGTGGTGTCCACCGGTCGATTCCTTCATTTGTTCAGCATGAGCGAAGGAGATGGGGCGGTCAATCTTGACTGAATCAACCCGTCGCGTGCGTCCGGGTCTGAGATCATCCGCCAGGCAGCGACGTTGTCAGGCAGGTCTGATTCCGCTCGGTGTTCCCAAGAGGCAAGATAGTTCGATGAGGAGCGGTGATGATGATGTCGCCACCGCACTGGTACGCCAGTGGGAGCTGATAGCGGATGCTCATCCCAGAGATCGACCTGAGGAAACCCAGCCGTGTCGAGGGTTGGAGGAACGCCGAGGTACTTGCGCATCTCTATGTGCAGCCCCATCTTGTGGTGCGATTCCTCATCTCCGCCAAGAGTGGGAAACCGAGAATGGGAGTGACCGACAATCTCAGGGGCACGAAGACTTTGAAGGACCTGATCGACTCATCTGCCGCGAGAGGGGGCGAGGCTGGGCAAATTCGATCTGAACGGGCCTCTGAGTGAGGCGCGGGATCTGGTGCTTGGAGCCGATCTCTCCGAGACTATCGAGACCATTCAGGGACCGATCTCCGTATCGGACTATCTCGTCACACGGTGCGTGGAAGCTGTGGTGCACGGACGGGACCTAATTCAACCAGTTCCTCCAGACCCCATCGCCGAATCGATCGCCTCGACCGCCCTACTGAATGTCCTTTCGGAATTGTCCCCTCAACTCTTGCCTCTGGCCAAGGCGCTGCCGTCTCAGGATTGGATCGATGTGGCTACTGGCCGAGTCACTACCACGGGACCCCTGGCTGCTGCCGTACCGGTAATGGCCTGACGCCTCGTTCGCCCCTTCTCAAGTGCATGTACCGTGAGCCGAACCGGTTGCGGGAACGCCGCAGGTCCCGCCACCTGCCCACGGAATGGTTCCCCGCAAGACCCGCCCGGTGAGATTTCCCGCACAGGGGCGTCAACCGGGACACGTCCAATCGGAGCGCATAAGTTCGACAACTCCGCCTGTTACCCCTCGTTCAGCAGCGCATCGAGTCCATCGGCAACGTCCTCGTCATCGAGAGCGGTGGCATGCGAATAGTGCCGCAGCGTCGTTGAAGGGTCTCGGTGGCCGAGACGAGCCTGGGCCTTGAGCACCTTGCCCTCACCGACCAGATAAGTGGCAACGCCATGTCGGAGACGGTGCAAAGCCGGGTTCGATACACCAGCAGATATGCCGAGGCGACGGAATTTGTGTGACAGGAATCGGCCGTCATGAAGGTCGTTCTCATCGGGCTGGGTGCAAACAGCCAATCGGACTCCGGAGACGGTCCACGCTCGATCCACGCCGAATAGTGAGTATGGATGAGCGATGCGGTGGTCGATCCGAGCGTCAGTCGGCGGCCCCGACTGGATTTGGTGGATCCGAGTACGCCACGAGACAGACCACGCTCGATGGTGAGGACTCGACCGTCGAGATCTCCGAACCTGAGCACGGCCAGTTCGCCCCGTCTGGCCCCGGAGTCAGCGGCCAGACGCACGAGGAGGAGCCCCTGCTCGGCACTGAAGAGTCGGCGTTGCAGCCCGGGCGATTTCGGGTCAGCCGCGAGCGCGACTGTGGCCTTCTCCACATTGTCCTCGGCCGATCGCAGGAGCATTCGGACCTCGGTCAGCGTGTGGTGCCGACGCGGCTCGCGGTCGGGAGGGGCCGCGCATGCCGGCCAACGGATTCGATCGGAGGACACCTTCACTCACCGCCCAGGACAGTGCGGACCGGAGGACCAACCAACGAGACGACACCGTCGACACGGACAGGCCCGCCGCCTGCCATCGACAGATCGCCGCTCGGACATCGCCTGGTGTCAGAGCACACCAGGCGGCGCCGACCCAGCGAATCCTCGACGAGGGCACGAATGACGTGGTTGTGCGACGAAACGGTGGCGGGCTTCCATAGGTGTGGAGCAGCGAAGAACCGCTCCAGTAGCTCCGCCAACGGAGTCGGGACGCCTCAGATGCGAAGGCAACGCGGCTGATGCCGAAGTCGTCGACCAACTCCCGCCTTCGCTGCTCAGCCGCCTCCTCGTCTCCGTGGACGGTGAAGGAGCGCTGGACACTGCGGGCGTGAATCGGATCGAAGCCGACGACCACCCGGATCTCCCACACGCCAGGAGTTCGCTCACGGATCGAACCGGTGCCTCTCTTCGCCCGCTCGAGCGACGACCGCCATATCCCTATAACGACCGGCCATCCCTACAGCTGTAGGGATTCTTATAGGGATGGCCAGATCAAGGAGTCGTCCCGTTCGGGCCGGTGTAAGCCCCTCACCAGGGCTTTCGCGTAGTGCGCTCGGCAGGATTCGAACCTGCAACCTTCTGATCCGTAGATTCAGGCACCGTGACCTGGAATGTTCTTCTATTCCATTTAACCAGCACTGACCATCATTATCCGCCACTTTCCATGGTTTGCGGCCGTTTGGTTCTCACGGCGGTTCTCACGAAGTGGGCCCTTCGTCATTCTCACGAGATGGACCTTCTGTTTTTTAATCAGATGTGCTCACCCCAAAAGTGGCCACGGCATCGACGGGGTTCGATTCGAATCACGATGTGAGGTGTCTTGCTGGTCGAACGAGTAGTCCCCCACATCGAAGGTGGGGTCCGAGGTGAGTGCGAAACGCGCAGGAAATGATGGTTGGCGACCGAACGTATCGGGCGTCCTCCCAGGTCAGTGCCGTTGGAGGGGAAGCAGACCGGAATCAGGCGTCGTACTGCCCGGTGGCTGGCGAAAGACCCTCGGTGAGTTGCAAGTCCTCGTCCCCTCTTGTCGGCGACCAAGCGAGCACCGCGATGCAAGAGGCCAGGAAGGTAACCTTTCACAGTAGGAGAGTTTGCCCTTCCGAATCGGTTCAGACGCTCCACGTGAAAACGAAGGGAACGTCCTTGATGAGCGTCCAGGAACCAGACGGATGGCACGCGCTAGCGAGTGAGGTCGGGCGGAAGATTGGCCGGTCGCCAAAGCCCGTCGCCTTTCTTTTAGGCGCGGGCGCCTCCCTGTCGTCGGGTGGACCCGACACTAAAGAGGTGACGAACGCCTTCGAGGCTGCAACAGGTGCTCGATTTGCCGGAGCAAACCTCATGGATGCGATCGGACTGCTCGATGAGGAGGAAAAGCAGTTGATCCTCGCGCCGCTGTTCCGCGACGTCATGCCTGGCGCGGGCTACCACGCGCTCGCGTCTTTGGCCGCCTACCGCCAGGTGGTCGTGCTCAACCTGAACTGGGACGGTGCCATGGCTCAAGCCGCCCGTGAACGAGGCATCCTTCGGAGCACGTTCGACATCAAGGCCGGATCAGTCACCTGGCCCTCGTTTGGCGATGCGTCTGCGCCCGGCCTCCACGACATCCACCTTCACGGAATGCTCGGGGAAGTGTGTCGATTCGGCAACCTCGAGACGCTCTCGTTCACCGATGCCGAGCAGGAACTCCTGGTGGCCCACGGGCTTTCGGGCATGCTCGTCTGCCTAGGCGCCTCCCTCGATGGAGAGAAGGACCTTCCAGCGCTCTTTGAAATTGCACCAGAGCCGACAAGATGCGACGCGCTCGAACGATCACTGGTATTTCCTCCGAGGTCCCGAACAGGAGAGTGGCGTAGATAGGTACCGAAAAGCAGTGACCTACGCTTCGCCCTTCACTACGAGGAAAGCTCCGGACATCGACTTCGACGGGGTAATGATGACCATCGTCGATGCCGCCGTGGCCGTGGCATCTGGACCAGGAGGTGCCCATGGCGCCTAACTCAGCGTGGGACGAGGTCCTCCACCGGGGCCGACTGCTGCGGAGCGTGCCCAGGCTAGAGGATGTCGTTCTACCGCGCGGTCTCCTTATGCGAAGAGCGCTCAGCCAGCCGCTCCATTGGTTGGTCGGTCCGCCCAAGGTCGGAAAAACTGTCATAGCCCACTGCATCGCTTACCTCAACACGCTCGACCGTTACGACGTCGACCAGCGCTCACGCATTCTCGTACATGAAGGACCCGACGCATGTGCCCGTGGCCTTGAGTATCTGTTGGAGGGCCCGCCAACGATCTCCAGTTCGATCGTCTTGGAGAACCCCATCGGCGTCGAACGCGGGTTGGAAACCGACGCGCGTAACCATTTTGTCGAGTTGGTCGGTCGGGTGCGAAACGAGCGACCAGACGTTCAGCTCGTCTTCACGAGCCGACATGGCCCATACCTTGCGGCCATTGATGAGCTGCGTGCCGCCGGACTCGACAAAGCGAGTGGGATGACGATCGAGGAGTGGTACGACCCCAACGATCTCTATGCTCGCTATAGCGAGACGATCCCCCACCTAACGCCAGACCTAGCCGAACGGCTAGGTTGTCCGGCCCTTATCCACCAGTTTCGCGACTACGAGGTGGTGGCTGATCCGTCGATGCGTCCCAGCACCCGCCGGAAATACGGCGACGCATCGAACGAGATTACGGTGGACAAGCTGGCCCTTCTTGAGGCCAACGCCGAGCTTGCGATCCTCGCTATGCACCTCCGTCTCCAGGAATATGCTTTCGTGCTCCCAACCGTCGATGACGTTGGCGCCCTACTCGATCGTTCGTATTGGGACATCCCCCACTCCGGTCTCGTGGCCACAGTGTTCGAGTTCGACGGTGAACCCCGACTCAGGTTCGAGCACGGGACTACGAGAGAGGCAGCCGAGCTGCTATTGCGAGTGGAGGTTGGAGCCGGGCTACCGCTCCTCACGCCGATCCTCGCCAATCCTCGATGGGGATGGCCGAACCGCGCGCTCGATCTTTGGAAGACCGAGCGAGCCGCCGCAGAGGGAGATTGGGAGACCGTAGCTACCACAGACCATGCGGCGCTGGCGGCCGTCGCGGCCCAGCTCGTCAGGATCTCGGGAGGTCAGGATCCGGGGATCAGAATCGTATCGGACCTCGACCTCGACCCTTGGAGTGCTCAGGACGTTGGCTACGCCCTTGCCGACACCTGGCATCGGTCTATGCCCGAGCCGGCCCGAGGGCTCGCACAACGATTGGCGAGAGACCACGACGGACGGGGCGCTTATGCTCTGCTGGAAGCCCTTCTCTATGTCCTCGGTTCCCAGGTCGCCTACCTCTGGGAGCAAGTAGATCGCGCCTACGCTGACCGTGTCGAAGAAGGGCCACCTTGGCCAGACAGTCACCTAAGGGAGCTTCTACTCGCGGTGGATGCCCTCGCCTGGCGGCCACCGCCCGACTGGCACCAGATCGGCACCTGGCTCGGCGAGTTCCTCGAACGCCTTCGGCCGGGCGACGACGGGTGGGCGTTGGTGCGATTTCTGCGCTCCTACCACCCAGACGGCTTGATCTACTTGTCGCGAATCTCGCAAAAGCTTGCGGACGACGTTGTCGCGGATCGCGGTACGCCTTGGACTGCAAAGCAGGCTGAAATCGGTCTCTGGCTCGTGCAGTGGCACTTCGTCCACCAGTGCAGGGCACGGGCACAGGTCGCCCACCAGCCCTGGGTGGACCGCGACTACCTAAACCGCACATTCCACGCATCGGTGGTCGATAACGATCGCGATCGCGACACCGCCGAGCTCGTGACGTCGGTGACCCACGCGCATCCGGCAGGGGCGGGATGGGGGTACTTCCTTGCCGAGAACCTCCGGGTGGTCGACCCGAGGAGCTTCGGACAGGCAACCGATGCCGCCGCCCGCCGGAGCCTCGACCTGGCCGGCCCTGCTGATGTAGGCGTCCTGGCGGCTGTGCTCACCTATCAGCCCGACGGCGTCCATACGCAACTCGTCCGCGAGCACTTCGAGCACAATGACCAAGCGCAGGATGCGCTGTTCAGGGCCCTTACCCACGGTCTCGTCGTAGATGGCGTGAGGCTCATCGAGCCACACTTTAGTCATCGACGATCTCTTGGGGCGATCTACGACTCGTGTGGAATCGCGTGTGAGGGGCTTCAAGCGGTACTCGGGGCGTACGCTCCCCTCGACAACATGCAGCGCTTCGATGTTGACGCGTTCATTCGCGAGTTCGAAGAAGCCTCCGCGACCGCGTCTCTGAGCCTCTTCCAGAGCTCGGCACTCGATCGGCTCTTACCGGTCGTCCGGGGTGGCAACGTGCGGCTGGTTGACAGCGCCTCTCGCCGCAGCCAGGGGCGGCGAAGTTCGCTTGACGGGCGCGCACGCTACGAGTTTCTCGTCGAGTCGGCTTGCGACGACTCCGTGGGCAACTAGGACGACCCTAGGTGAGCAGCTCTGCGCCCTCGATCGCTCGGGCATCCCACAATCACTGGCTTGAACTGAGGGCGCGGGCTGAGTCGCGGTTGCGCGAGGGCCGCGGCGATGGTGCTGATGCCCACGCGCTCGCCCGGATAGTCCGCCGCGAACTCGGCGATGTCGGACAGGGTGATTGGTCTGACATAGGGGTCCGCGTAGTTGGTCGCCGGTTCAACGGCTCGGGGATGCTGAGGCGGACTGACTGGCCAATCGAAGTGGTCGTCAGCACGAGCGAAGACGGACGAAGACGCCGATTCACGGTCGCCCACGAGATCTGCCACTACCTGCTCCGAGGCTCGGAACGACTCGTCGCCCCTTCGGCGATCGAACTATTCTGCGATGCGTTCGCCGCCGAGTTGCTGGTCCCCCAATCACGCCTCGACGCGCTTCGCACGGCAAGCGGCGAACTTCCGACTGCCGAGGAACTCGTGCACTTGGCAAATCGTCTCAAAGTGAATTTCTCGCCAGTCCTCTTCAAGCTTCCGTTCTACTCGACATCCGAGCCGAGCTTCGCTCTTGTCGCCGCTCCGTCTCCTGCAACGGGCGAGCTACAGGTGGATGTCAGCAGCGGGACAGGTGGGATGGGTGGCATTCCCGAAGGCCGCCACCTCGCCAAACTGGTCACAGGGTTGGCGGGACTCAAGGAAAACCACAAAGGTCGGATCTCCAACATCGATAGGATCGACACGGATTTCATTTTCCCGCCCACTATCGCGCCGCGAGACCGGACCAACAACGTGATAGTGCCCCGATCCGGCAGGGTGGTTGGCACCGCCCGGTGGAACGGCTATCAACTAAACAACGGTCGGTTGGTGCTCGTGGCTACCTTCGCAGTCGGGTACCGGCTGCGACTCTATGCTCCCGTAGCCGAAAAGCGCAGTCGGTCCCGCAGATGACCTTGCCGTCACAACACGCACCCAACCCTGCGGGGCCCTCCCGCAGGCCTGGGATTGCCCCCAAACTGATGCCCAAGGTACACCTCCACGTCCATCTGGAAAACACGGTTCGGCGGAGCACGTTGGTTGAGATCGCCGAGGCGAACGGCGTAACCTTCCCGGCATGCCCGATCAACGGGCGGCGCCAATTCGGGGAATTCACAGACTTCCTGCTACACAACACGCAGGTTCGGGACTGCCTGCGGCAGCCCATCGACTTCCGCAGGATCGCGTACGAATACTGCGAGGACGAGGCTAACCAGGGCACTCGTTATGCCGAGCTGTACTTCACAGCCGCTCTCCACGGTCATCGCGTCGGTGATCCGGCTATGCCACTGCTCGCCGTGCTCGAAGGGCTCGACGAAGGACAGGCCACATTCGGGATCACCGTGCGCCTCCTACTCGATCACTCCCGCCGCCGATCGGTGCGACTAGCCGCCACAACCGTGGAGTTGGCCGCTCGCTACATGAGCGAGGGCGTAGTGGGCGTAGGGCTCTCGAGCGACGACTGCCTGCCGCTCGCACCGTTCGCCGGCGTATTTCGATACGCGGCTGATCGCGGCCTGCGCATTGTGCACCACGCGGGCGAGGGACCCCGCGGTGGCGCAGCGAGTATCCGCGAGGCGATTACTTTAGGCGGAGCCGAGAGAATCGCCCATGGTATCCGCGCACTGGATGATGACTTGTTGGTGGAGGAACTTCTCGACCGGAACATCGGGCTCGATGTGTGCCCTTCCTCCAACGTGGCGCTCGGCTTCGTGTCGTCGATGGCGAGCCATCCGCTGCCGCACCTACTGGCCGCCGGGCTGGTCGCCTCCATCAGCACGGACATCCCCTCGTTGGTGGGGATTTCCCTCGCGGACGAATACGATCGCGTCCGACAGAGCTTCGGTTATGGCCAAGAGGCGGTGATTCAACTGGCGCGGAACGCAATCTCCGCATCGTTCGCGTCTCCTGAACTCAAGTGCTCCCTTTCCAAGGAGCTCACGGCTTGGTCATCCGCAGTGGGTGTAGACGCCGCAGGTGGTGCACCGTGAAGCCCCACGAACTCGTCGACCTCGTTGATGCGTCTGGTGTTGTTCGCGTCCCGTGGGTCACCCGCGCCGAGGTGAGCCGCCGAAAGCGCGAACTTATCATGGGCGGCCTGTACCAACCGATCGTTGTTCTCGTAGTGGTGGACGATCAGGGTCAGGTGATCGCCCACGAGCGCGGCCCCTCAAAGCGGGGGGACGGATCGGGAGAGATCGACCATGTCTGCGGCGCGATCCTATCGGGCGAAACCTGGAGTGAAGCCGCAGTACGAGAGGCCGGGGAGGAGATCGGCGTCAAACTTAGTGAACTCACGTACGTTCTTTCCGGCGTCAACGTGTATGAGCGGCACCGGACCCTTGCAATCGCGCGAGCTATCGGCGAGCCAGAAGTGTTGAACCCAGCTGAGGTGTCGCGACTAGTGCTTGGTTCACCCAACGATTTGCAATCTCTCGAGCGACGCTCGGTTGCATTTGTCCGCGGGTTCTTTGCTGACCTCCGTCAAGCCTTATCCGCGCTACCCGAGTTACCTCGGGTTGCCACCGATCCGGCACAAGGGCTAGAGGGCACCGCGCTGTGACCCTCGACGATATCGCTGAGAGATTAGCGACGCTGGTTAATCCTCGGTCGGAATCAGCTCGGTCCAACGCGGCGACCGTCGCGATGATGCTTGGACGTCCCACAACGATTCGAAGTATTCTGGAAACTCTCTTAGGCGACGAGCCGCTTATGGCGACGGTTGCCCATCGATCTTTCGGACATACCAACCACTTCGACAAGATCGTACTTCTTGGTGATGAGACCGGTGGGGCGTTTCGGCTGGTGCTGAATCTGTGGCGGCCGCCGTACACCGCAGACCAGGTGGCCGACGGACAGATCCATAACCACCGTTGCGAATTCTGGTCCACCATCCTCTTCGGCTCGCTACGGGCATCTGAGTTCGAACGACACGAGTCGGGCGAGCCCTACGTCGAGCTGAGATATCGGCCCGCGCTCAACATCAGGGGAGAAAAGCGCAACGAGTACCGCATCCTCGGGCAGTGCAAGCTACGTCGCCGGACTGATGTGGAGTGGTCGAAGGGAATGACGTACCACCTACCTCGGGATCGGATACACCGAATCGTCATCTCCGACGAGCCCACTGCGACCCTTCTACTCCGTGGGCCGCATGAGGTCGTGGATACAAGTATTTTCGCCCGTCGTCCCTACGAGGACATGGACCTTCCAGCGCTCCGCATCGACGAACTTCGCGATGATCTCGAGTTCAGCTTGAAAATGATCCGTTGACTGACCCCATTGACTCGCCCGCCGATGGGCACGCGCTACAAATCGTTCCGCCCACCGATGAGCCGATCTTCGTCCGTCGCGAAAACTTCATCGTATTCAACCAGTTCGGTGCAAAACTGAAACTCGACCGGGATCTTCCCATTCCGGCCTATTTTCGCTGGCTTGACAAGATCACGGAGGACATCGGCGAGCTGGTGCCCGGCGCGCAGATCGCCGAGAAGGACTACGCACGCGCAAATCCCCGCCTTAATACCGGCGTCTACTACGACACGCCGGATCGGGACCTCCTACGGATTGGAGCGGTCCTCCGCACCACTTGTAACAAGATCACCCACGCCTTCTGTGCCTTCAAAGAACCGGAGAACGCCGTAGGTGTACGCCGTGATCATCGCCACGTGTTTGATGGAGACGAGAAGCTGGCGATCCAGACCGATCCCACCTCCGACGAATCCCGACACGCAGTGGAGCGCTTACTCAGCCGAAATGACATCGAACACCCAGGCGTACACCTTCGAAGCCGATACGGGATCGACCCCGCAACGCTCTTACCATCTATCCAGGTTGCGCAGATGCGCCACCCTTTCTTCGTCTGGTTGGACGGGCGGGACGCCCTGCGCTGCGTGATGGACCGGGCGATCGTGCGTGACCTGCGCATCGACGAGCCTAACCCTCCCAAGCGCTGGTTCCAGGAACTCGAGCTTCCCGTATATCCCAGAATCGACCCCGAGATCGCCCGCGATCCCCGCACTATCCGGTTGATTCAGGTGCTTTCCAGCTGGGCCGAGCGTGACATCGCCGCTGTACTCACCACGGACAATAAGTACCAGCGCGCAGCGACGGAACTCGGCCTGCGCCCGTAAGCCTAGGAGTTAGACACGCGAACGAACATCGCGGCCACCGCTTTGCTCAGCTCGATCGAGTCGACGTTGTCAGTGAAGGTGGCGATGCGCTCCGATATCAACGGATCCGAGCTGAGCTCCTCGAAACGTGTCTCGTACTGATCGTGCCAAGATGTCACCCAGGCCAGCTGCGATTCGTGGTCGGCGAACGGCGGCCGCCCCCCTGATCCGTCGCCCTTTAGCCGCTCGAGCGATACCTGAGCCGCTACATCCAGAAACGCCACGAGGTCGGGCAACGGAAGTCGCTCAGCGAGACGCGCCCACACGGCAAGATACGTCTCCTGCTCGAGCGTTGTTACGTGGCCGAACGACCTGAGATGCCGGATGAAGACAGGATCCTCCAGGTGGGACCGCTCCATTACGAGTGAGTACCCGGCAGACAACCAACGTTTGACAAATAGAACGCGATTCACCATGAACTGAAGCTGCAGCTCGAACGCGAACTTCGCCGGGTCGGCGAACAAGCGATCAAGATAAGGGTGGTGGAACACCTTCTCGTCCACTATCACGACATTCGTGCGATCTTTCCGCACCAGCTCAGCGATCTGGCGGAGGACTGTACTTTTTCCTGCCCCCGTGAGACCTGACACGCAGATATAAACCGGTCGTCCCTCATCGGCTTGGGGGTCCGCAACGGGCGCCGGTTGGGAGGCTTCAGAGAGATATGTAAGTGGCACCGACTAGCAGTCTGCCTCGTCCGGTAGCCCGAGACCTATTGCTGCTTCGGCCAAGATTTCGATTCTCGCGGCTAGGGGAGCGTGATCCGAAGGCAGTCGTTCATCGGGAAGCGGACGGGCATCCTCGATTTGCAATGAGGAGACGGGAATAGGAGTGCCAGTGCCGCCACGCACGAGAATGTAGTCAACACGCACAGCCCCAATGCCGGGAAACGCGGCTGTTCGCCAATCCGACCCCGGGTGGACATCCACGCAACCTACGGACCTCAGCTGGGTCAGCGCGGAGGAGCCTGGAGCCGCGTTCAGATCCCCCACCACAAGCGTTGGGACCTGCTCTGCCGCCACCCAGTGGGCCAGCTCAGCGCCTTGGCGCCCAGTTGTGCGCCCGTCGTCATCTGCCCAGCGAAAATGCGTGTTGTAGAGCACGACCTTGAGATCATTGTGGAGGAGTTCGATGCGCTGGGCAAGATAGCTTCGGTCGTCTGCGTAGGTCAGCGGGGTGGTCGAACTCAGCATCCACGGCGCGCAAACAATGGCAACCAAGCCGTCAGGCTCCCCGTGTCCCCTTGGCGACCAGTTGACTTCCCAACCATGGCGAGTGCAGCGCTCCTGTATATGGGGAAGAAGAGATGGCTCGGCCTCCTGAAGGCATACGACTCCAGCGCCCAGGTTACGTATGAGGTCTACAACTCCGTCGCAGATCGCCTCCGAGCGGGCCCCTGCCGTGAGCAGCCTCGACGGAGCACCCGGGTGTGCGTCGCGTCCGACGTACGCGTCGGCAAGGACGTTCCACGTTGCAAGCGAAAGGTTTGCCACGACCATAAGCCCAGCAGGATTGGCCGCCACGCGCCAACCTTAGGGTCTACTCGGAGAAGGCGCGCCATCCACACGCCGTGGCCGCAATGGCTAGGGAGTCCACCTTTTGGAGGGACGTCCGCTCGGGAATCCATTCTCACCGAAGTTGGCGAGGCGTCGACAATTGGGTGTCGACTACAATGTAATCGCAGATGGCGGCACACCTATTTGGCGTCTCAATTCGAGTAGTGCGGCAGATAAATGCCCGATGGCGAGGGGACTGACTTGGAGACGGATCCAACGCCGACAGCTCGACCAAGCGATGACTCGGGTTCCGAGACCATGGCTCGCTATGCCTTCCAGATCACCGTCACCGCGATCGAATGCGTTCACCTTCTCATTGACGAATCGATTGAAGAAATCGTCTGCGAACTGGATGAGGACTTTGTGGTTGTCAGAAGTTCAGGAACTGAGCTCGTATCCGTGAAACACCTTGAGCCTTCCCGTGGGCCGTGGACCCTCGCATCGCTTATTGGAGATGGCGGGCTCAAGCATCTGTTCGAAAACTGGAAGGCGTCTGGCAAGAGGCATTCGTGCCGACTGATGACAAATGGGGGGCTCAAGACCGGCGCCAATGAGGCTAGTGCCATTCGAAAGGCATGCGAAGGGGAAGGCCTCGAGTCGACATCAGTGCTTTTGGCAGGCAGGATCGGGGCCGAGAGCGCCGAGGAGGCAAGGGAGTTCCTCCAGCACCTGACAATCCAAGATGAGTTACCGAAGAGAGACGACTTAAAGGCGAAGTTCTTGGTCGACGGGCTTCCATCCATCCGGGATCAGCTGGAGTGGCCAGAGAAAGAATGCGCGGAGCGGTTTGAAGCTCTGTGCACTGCGGTGTGGGAAGCCGCCAAAACGGACTTCCGGTCGGAGGATCGGTCGATTGACGGTCGCGGGGACAAAACATTGACCACGTTTCGCACAATTGCCAAGAAGACTATGACGAGGGCAAAAATTGAGGCTGCAGTCATAAATGTAACACCAGCGTCACCCACGATCATGGTTGAGAAGCTTGATCGTGGAGGGTTTCACCCAACGGATGTTGAACGATGCAAGCGCCTACGATCTGAATGGCTTGTCTATGAGCAACGGTGGGACCCAGGCCTGCCAGGACCGGCCATCGGTACACAGATTCGACGTCAGATTCAGGATCTGGCAGCTGAAGCTGAGGCAGACGTGTTGCCGAGTTCGGAACCGTACGGGCGTGAAATGCGAGCTGCACTGCTAGCGCGGTCGGAAGGTCTTCAAATCGAGCTAGGGGGCGAGACCCTGAGTACGGAGCTGTTGCTCGGTGCGGCCTACGACGAGACGGACAAGTGCAATATCTGGTGGTCAGAACTCTTCAGTCCAACTAGGGGTGGTCGTTGACATGAACGAATCCCTTGATGCTCACGTGGCAAGAATCCTACTTCTCGTCGACACTTTCAGTACAACCTCCGAAGGACTCGATGGGCTTACCAAGCTTGCGAAGTTGGACTTTCTAGTCCGCTACCCGGTGTTCCTCGAGGCCCTGGATCTCAAGCAGGGTATCCAAGATGCGGATCTGAGGCCGCCGCGCGACATCGACCGTGCGGCAGTGGAGAGCCCGATGATGCGCTACAAGTATGGCCCCTGGGATGAGAGGTACTACTCAATCGTTGGAGCATTGATCGGACGAGGCCTAGCTGAGTATGTTCCGGGACGAGGGCGGGTCGCACTCCGAATCACCGACGAAGGGCAAGGTATTGCGGAAACATTGCGACGGCTCCCGAATTGGATCGAGATTGATTCCAGGCTTCGACATCTTCGCCGGCACTATGACGTACCAGGATCTCGCTTGAAGTCAATGATTTACGAAACATTCCCTCAACTCGTAGAGCAACGTATCGGATCTCGAATCAACGCATCCCCTCAAGAGCCGGTCCGATGATAGATATCCGTGTGAATCGGATAACCATCTTTGCTGGGTCCAAGCGGCGGCGAGTGATCGACTTCGCACCTGGACTCAACGTCATCGTTGGACCCTACGGCTCCGGCAAATCATCCCTCCTCGAATTGGTTAGGTATGGACTCGGTGGTACGGCGCTGCTGAGTGAAGCCGTTGAGAACGGCGTCTCCACAATTGTGCTTGATGTCTCTCTCTCGGGTACCACCTATAGCTTTCAACGGGACATCGGCAGTCCACGCGTGGCAGTCACCCAGGGTGGGGACCATGTGGTGACGCTGCATTCGACCAGCAGCAATGCGCGAGGCACGGAGTTGGCTTCACGATTTCTCCTTGGTGCGGTCGGGCTGCCAGCCATGCGCGTCCGAAGGACGCGTATGGCAACATCATCGGCTAAGGAGTCGATCTCGTTTTGGGACATCTATCGTTTTGCCTACGTCTCTCAGAATGAGATGGGGCAGTCCATTGCCGGCCATGCTGACTCCAACTTGGACCGCAAGCGAAGGCGGGCCTTTGAACTCATGTTTGGACTGCTCGACGAGCGGGTCGCTGAACTTGAGAGCAACGAATCGGAACTGACCGACAGCCTATCGCAAGAGGGAAAACGACTCTCCGATGTAACCAGATTCCTTGAGGATGCTGGGGTGCCATCTCGAGCAATGGCAATCGAGAGACTCGAGCAACTCGACCTGCAGAGACAGAGAGCGTCAAGTCAACTTGAACAGTTGCGAAATCGGGGTCGCAGTAGCTCAGAGGATTTGTCTCCGGAACGAGAGGCAGTTGGATCGATGTATTCCCAGCGATCTCATCTGGAGAACTCCGCAAATCAACTTCGCTCAGAGATCTCGCTGCGTTCCCGGCTGGTTTCTCAGCTAACCCTTGACATCGAAGCCCTCGACCGCTCCGCGGATGCCGCCAGGGCGATGTCATCGATCGATTTCCGCCAGTGTCCTCGTTGCCTTCAAGCCGTAGAGCAAAGCCGAGCTGACAGTGATTCTTGCTACCTCTGTCTACAACTCCTTCCACAGGATCCGGCAGATAGCTCGGGATCTGAGGAGGCGGAGAGGCTAACCTCTGTTCTAAACGAAACGGCCGATCTGCAGGGTGAAGACGAGCAAGCATTGAGAATCGTTTCATCCGAGCTTGAGTTGCTGGAGTACGACCTGCATTCAGCCGAGGAGCGCATGAGGGCGCGGGCAGATGACTACGTGGCGCCGATGTTCGAATCAATCACGGCGCTGTCGACGGAGATTGCAAAGCTAGAGGGCGGACAACTCCAAATGCGCCAGGCGTTGGCGCAGTGGGACGAATGGGCTCGGATTCAAAGTCAGACACGTCTCATCGAGCAGAGGCTTGTCCAAGTTGATCGGGAACTTGCTCATGAGCGGGCAACCCTTGAAGACCGGCGACAGTACGTGGCCGAGCTGTCTGACACTTTCGACGAGATCGTCAGCGAGCTTGAACTCGCTTGGTACGAAGGCTCGTCTGTCAGCCTCACGAACTATCTGCCCTCCGTCGGTCAGGCGAAATACGAATCACTTAGCGGGGGTCAACGAACCGTCGTAAGCGTTGCGTATCATTTAGCCCTCCTCACTACAGGGCTTGTCCATGCAAGCGAGATTCAGGTTCCTTCGCTTTTGATCCTCGACACCCCATCCAAGTACCTGGGCAACAAGGACTCGGCACAGGTTTCTCGTGACTATCGCAGGATTGCAGCCATTGTTGATTCGTATTCGTATCCAATCCAGATCATCGTGGCCGACAATGATCCTCCGCCCCGGGGCGTCCGACCCGCCACACGAATCGAACTGACCTATGAAGAGCCTCTTGTGCCAGGGTACGAGCACCTTGGCGCCGACTCCGTGTCGCCGCTTCACACGGAATACGAAGAGGACTACTAAGAGGTCCTTGACCGCGGCACGGACTGCCGATGAACTCGTCGACCTGCTGGGTATTCTCGAATCCTCCGGAGGGCTGGCAGATTCCAGTCAAGTCTTCATCGCGACAGCCCGAACTTCGGCTCGCTGGCGAACGCCGATGGAGGGATCGTTGTCGCGGGAGTACTCCGACGCCAATAATGCCAAGGGTGCAACGACCGCCCATCGCATCGTAGAACTTCAACCACTCTGAGGCTACTGGGCGATCCCCTTGCGCCACTGCCACGATGCGGAGGTTACCGGGGTTTCAGTCCATGGCTCCGTCGACGACGACAGCAGCAGCAGCAGCAGCAGCAGCACTCAGCCTTATCAGTTCGTTTCAAGGGGACGAATAGGATGACGTGAAACGGCGTGCGGCGCCCTGAACTGGAACGACGGTGGTTCCAGAAGATCCCGGACGGCAGCTAGCGGCGTGAGTTGTAGGACATTTAGTAGGACAGGATTTGCCTGGTGGACCTTGCGATCAGGCGGATAAGGGGCCGCTCAATCTCAACTCGCGGGAGGCAGTGGGCTTTCCAGATCCTTGTCCCGATTCGGACATCTGCTTACGAGCGTGCCACTCTTGTCGTAGTCAGCATCCGTCAAGGCGGCTCGCACTTTTTGCAGTTGCGGGGGACCTGTCGAGAACCCAAACGTCTCCATGTGCTCCATTTTGCCGATTCTCGCCCCGAGTCGAGTTGCATTCAAATCGACCGTCAGTTTCCCGAGAACCACCATCCGGTTGATCCGCTATCTGAACCTCTGCGGTATCTGAACAAGGCATGGGTCAGGGCAATGCTCAGGTTCCAGAGCATTCAGTAGACCCATGTCTCGTCGTGGATGCCCGAAACTACGTTCTAGGCGGTGAACCCGCAGCTCAGGACTCCGAAAGGCGGAGCATGTGAGGCATCAGTGAAGCAGACATCGGCCAGTGCGGCGCGGTCGACAAGGGCGACCCCGATAGTGAACGGGCCCTGAGCCGAGCCCGAGATGTTGCGACCCTCATCGGCGTTTAGGGCAACCCTCCGGCGACGTTCTGCTCGCGGATCGGGGACACCTGCTGTCCCGGTTGACGTTCGCCAGTCTATTGCAGACGTCTGTACTCGTACGGGAGCGCAGCTGTCGGTCTCAGTTATGTGATGTGTCCCGGCCAACGGCTATCAACGCCGGCGCGATCCAGCGCCGCAGGTACCTGCGAAGTGACGCGCCGGTGCGCGGCGGGTCAGGCGGATCGACCAGCATCGAGGCGATGAGCCGAAGCATGAGATCGACGAGCTCGTCGATCTCTTCGTGACTCAGCCCTGCGTCGGCCCAGTTGACTGGCGCGAGGCGAATTGCCTCGCGCGTCTTCTCCACCGCGATCGACGAGGTGAATCCGGTCACAAACGGTTGGGATCGGCCTGCTGTTAGGAACAACGTGAGCTGAGGGCGCAGAGGGATCCATTCGATGGGAGTGGCGATGCCCTCGACGATCCACTCGGCTGGGTCGGTGAATTTTGAGAGATGGGCTCGCAGTTGTTCGGAGAACTCCGTCATGACGTACTGGCCGACTGCAGAGAGCAACTCGTCGCTGCTCGTGAAATAGCGGTACACGGTAGGGCGGCTGATGCCGAGCTCGAGGGCCACCTCCGAGAGGGAGAATCCACCGGCACCCAGCCGGTCGACGCTCCGAGATGCCGCTTCCACGATCCGGTCCCTGGCGTCTTCATCGTTCTTTGGGGGAGAGCCCCGCCACCCGCGTCGCTTGGCCATTGGCCCATTGTACATCTTGACAATGGTATGTAAGATTGTATCGTAAGGTGGATTCCGTAACTCAGCAATGCCGCATAGCGCGAGGCCCCCATGAACGAAGACAAAACCGAGACGGATACACCCGACGTCGCGGCGCTCAGTGCACGGCTGCTCGAGCTAACCGGCGAGGCCTACGCCATTGCCCACCTCCATCCTTCGAGCACGGGCTTCGCCAATACGACCTGGTTCGTCCAAGCCCAACCACGGCCGCTCGCCATCAAGGTCCAGAGATCTCCGGCCTACGTGCACGACCGCGACCCAGCCCTCGAACCAGACGTCCTCTCCGCCCTGAGCTCGACATCTGTGCCGGTCCCACCCTTGATCGCCCGCGACGTTGAGGGGCTCGTCTTTGGGTCACCGTGGTTCGCCATGGCCCTCGTTGACGGCATCGCCATGCCCGACGCCGAATTGACCGGATACGCCCATGACGGCTGGTTCGCTGACGCCGAACCCGAGCGCCGCCGGTCGATCTGGAACGACTTCATCGACCGGCTTGCCGACCTCCATTCACTGCCCGCCGAAACCTTCGGGTCCAATATCAGGGGAGGGTCCCACTCCGCGCTGCTCGAGTATTGGACGGTCAGCCTGCACGACGTCATGTGTCCTGGTACAGCCCTGATCCAAGAGCGCGCTCTGAGCTGGCTCGAGAACAACGCTCCGGCCGACGCGGACGACGACCCCCGCCCGTGCATGGGCGATGCCCGTATGGCCAACCTGGTCGAAAGCGACGGCAAGGTGGCCACGCTCGTCGACTGGGAGCTCGCCCATCTTGGCAACCCCCGAGGGGACATCGGCTTCCATCTCTACATGGACAGTCTCTTCGCCGTTTTCGCCGGGCGGCGTCTCAATGGCCTGCCGACCGGCGAAGCGACCTGGGAGCGGTGGGAACGCCGTACCGGCCTTGAGGCATCCAATCCTCACTACTGGAGGACCTACGGAGCGTGCGCCATGGCTGTCACCGCAACGCGCGCCATGCGGCTGGACCTCGGCTTCGACGAGGCCGACGTCGAGCTCCATAACCCGATGGCCCAAGACCTCGACGGGCTCCTCAATGAGGTGGGAGCATGAGGGTCCTCGACGAACTCGCGTTCTACGCCCTCGCCGGCCAACCATCGTCGTCACGCGACATCATCGCGGAGACAATCGGCGGCGAGCAACTTGGTCTTGGCACCGTCTTCATCTCTGAGCGCTACGACCGCAAGGAGGCAGCGACCCTCTGCGGAGCCGCCGGTGCCGTGAGCGAGCGGATCCGGGTACAGACGGCTGCGACCAACCACAACACCCGCCATCCAATGGTGACTGCCGGGTTTGCCAGGACGATGCAGAGCCTGACTGGTGGACGTTTTATCCTCGGGCTTGGGCGCGGCGTCCCCCTGGCCCAAGACGCCTATGGGATTCCCCGCATAACCACCGCGGAGCTGGAGGATTTCGCCCAGTTGATGCGCCGCGTTTTCCGGGGTGAGGCCATCGTGGGCCACGACGGTCCGGCCGGATCCTGGCCTGTGCTCTTCCTCGACGAGCGCCTCGACGAATACCTCCCGATGAGTATCGTCGCGTTCGGGCCTGAGACCCTCAAGCTTGGCGGTCGTTGCTTCGACGAAGTCGTGTTGCACACGTACTTCACCGACGAGACCACCACTCGCTGCGCACAGACAGTCAAACGCGCCGCCGAAGAGGCTGGGCGTGATCCGTCTACGGTCAAGGTGTGGTCATGTTTCGCCACCGTCGGCGACCACATCCCGGAGGATCGACGGCTGATGAAGACCGTCGGACGGCTCGCGACCTACCTGCAGGCCTATGGAGAGCTCCTCGTCCGCACAAACGACTGGGATCCGGATGTACTCATTCGGTTCCTTGCCGATCCGGTCGTGCAGGCCAGTCGTGGTCTCGACGTCTTCGGCACGACGGAACAGCTCGAACACGTCGCCACCTTGATCCCAGCCGCGTGGCTCGCCCCATCCGCCACCGGCAGCCCTGCTCAATGCGTAGCGGCAATCCGGAACCAGCTCGACCTCGGCTGCAACGGGGTCATTCTGCACGGTGCAACGCCGGCCGAGCTGGAACCAATCATCGACGAGTACCGACGAAGCACGACCAGTTGACCTCGCTCGGGTCACCCTCAGATCCACCTGGGTGGCGATCGCGAGCTGTCGGTCCCCCTCAAGTCGGGGCGTCCCAGCAGTCGCCCAGGACTCAACAGGACTCAAATGTTGCTCTTCGGGCTCCTTCCGTGCCCCTCGGTGCACTTCGGTCAACCCGAATGACGTGCTGTTTCGTCGCCTGCTCAGGATAGGTGCTCAGGATACGTTCGAAATGTAGAGGCCGACGGTTCGATTCCGTTCACCTCCACCCGTTGTAAATGCAACAACGTTGTACCTGTTCACAGCCACATTTGGACTTCCGGTCGTTCAGGCACCTTGACGTGGCTACTCGAACCCGGACGGCGTACGTTGGCCAATGTTCACTCTGCGACGTGTCGCTCGGCAGTCCACGGCTATTGGCGTCGTTTCGTATAGCGAACTCAAATAGCCGTGGCCACGGCAGACGCTTCACGAACCCAAGCCTGGCTGCCGATTTGAACGGCATCCCACGGACTCCCGAGTGGAGGGGTATATGAGAGGTCAAGATCGCTGATCTCGTCGACGGACATGCCGTGAAATATTGCGACGGCTGCAATGTCGATTCGCTTCGCTATCTCGGCACGCCGATGACCGAAGAGCTGTACCCCGAGAAGCTGGCCCGTACGGCGGTCGCCGGTGTACCGCATGGAGATCCGGTGACTACCGGGGAAGTAGGCCTTGTGATCATCGGCCTCCGAGGCAATAGTTACGGGATCGAATCCCGCAGCCGCAGCCTCGTCATCACGCAGACCAGTTCGAGCCGCCGCCATTTCGAAGATCTTGACGACTTGAGTCCCCAAGCTGCCCGCGAACTCCCGCCTACCTCCAAGCGAATTCTCGCCGGCAATTCGGCCCTGTTTGTGAGCGGTCGTCCCGAGGGGCAGGTAGGTCGTACCAAGGAGCCGGTGATGGGTGGTGACGCAGTCACCAGCGGCAAAGACGTCGGGAAGACCCGTTCGCATCTGTCGATCGACGGCGATAGCGCCATTTGCTCCAAGCTCGGCTCCAGCGGATCTGGCCAGCTCCGTATCAGGTCTCACCCCAACGACCACAAGCACGAGGTCGACCAAATGGCTGCTCTTGCCTGATTCGCCGGTTGTCTGGACCTCAAGTCGGCCCGTTGCATTCGGAGGCGCTAGTCGGACGCCAGTCACTGTTGCTCCGCACCGTACGTCGATCGCATGGTCAGTGAGTTGGTCGTGGACGAGGGCGCCAAGTGGTGGATCGACGGTCGGGAGAACCTCGGGGAGACGCTCGACCTGCGTCACGGCAAGCCCACGAGCGCTGAGTGCTTCAGCCATCTCCAACCCGACGTAGCCAGCACCGACGATGAGGGCTGAGCGGGCCCCGCCCTCTTCCAACGTGCGCATAACAGCGAAAGTATCTCCCATCGAGTGAAGCAAATGAACCCCGTCATCTGGCCCAAGCGGGTCGGCGCCGAATAGTCCCTCGATTGGCGGTCGCATCGGTAGCGCCCCGGTGCCAACGACGAGAGCGTCGTAGGCGAGCCGTTCGTCGCTGCCCTTGGCATCGGTGAGCAGCAGCTTGTGGTCAGCGACCTCGATACGAAGAGCCCTCGTCTCAAGACGAAGGCTCATGCCGGTCGCTTCGAGGTCGTCGGTTGTGCGGTGGGCGAGGTTTCTCCAATGGCTCACGTCCCCAGAGACATAGTAAGGAATGCCGCAGATGGAGAAGTTGGGGAAGGCGTCGGCAACGACGACCGTTACCTCGGTGTTCGGGGACAGTTCCCTGGCCCGGAGTGCTGCACTGATGCCAGCATCACTGCCGCCGATGGCTACAAGGTGCACGAAAGTCTCCTACGAGATTGAGGGGGTATCTAAGTTGGAGCGACTGGGCTGGTGCTGCTTGGGGTCCCGGCCACGGACGGCGAGAGCTTGGCTGCATCTGGAAGGCTTGGGTCCGGCTGGTGATGAGGGAAAATAATGTCGGAGGCCTGAGCCGGTGTCACCATGGGATAGAGGGTCCGGATGACCGCAATTGCCACGAGACCACCGACGATCTGAGCACCAACAAAGACCGGGGCAGACGACGGGGCGATTCCAGCGAAGGTGTTGGAGAACATGCGACCAACCGTGATGGCGGGGTTGGCAAAACTTGTGGAACTCGTGAAGAAGTAGGCCGCCCCGATATAAGCCCCAACGGCCGCTGGTGCCGACTGATTCCGGTTGGTCCTAGTCAGCGCAAAGATCACTAACAGGAGACCAAGGGTCGCGATGATCTCAGAGAGAAAATGGGCGCCGCTCGCACGGTCCTTTGTTGAGATCGAGACCACCGCCTCAGAAAACATCACATTCGCCACGACAGCCCCTGCGACACAACCGGCCACCTGGGCGGGAAGGTAGGCGGCAGCATGACGCCACCGTAGGCCTCCGAAGGAGGCGTCGACAAAGGATACGACCGGGTTGAAATGGGCACCTGAGACGGGGCCAAACATCAAGATAATGGCGTATAGACCGGCGGCGGTAGCTGCGGCATTTTCAAGCAGTTCCAAGCCGACGTTGCCGGGAGAGAGTCGCTGCGCTGCGATACCGGAGCCAATGACAATGGCGGCCAAGAACCCGCTACCGAGGAACTCGGCTGCGAGTCGCCGCCAAAGAGGCGCCTCATTCATGGCGGCGGGCGTCTCTAGTGTCATCTCGCACTTGCCTTGGGCCTAGCAGCAAGAGGTGGTGGGCTCGGTTGCAGCTAGGTCGGGTCGAGTAGCGCAGCAGGCGTTTTCTCCGGGCTCAGTTGAACGGAGTTGTCCGGCGGGCATCTCGGTGTCGCTAAGCACGGTGTAGATCTCCCAAGGCTCACCGCCAGGTCCATCGACCCAGACCTTGTCCTGAACAGCGAAGCAACACGAGACCTGCTCTTCAACGGCCGTCGGAAGATCGGCGGCGGCAAGGCGGGCTTGAGCGGCGGCAACCTCGTCGGTGGTCTCAACCTCGACGCCTAGGTGATTGATCGATCCAGGAGCTTGGGCGCTGTCCTCGATGAGAACCAACTTGAGGGGCGGGTTCACAATGGCGAAGTTGGCGTATCCCTCTCGAACCTTGGCCGGTTCGGTAGCGAATAGCTTCGAGTAGAAGTCGATTGCGGTGTCTAGGTCAGAGACATTCAAAGCGAGTTGTACGCCGCGACATAGCGGTCCTCCTGGTAGATTGACCTTGATCGATGTCAGTCTGCAGCACGTATCGACGTGTGTCAATAGGTAGAGTGAAGAACGTGTCTACGACGAAGCGAGTAGAGGCCGACCCCGTCCCGGCGCTGTGTTGTGCCTCGGTGGTGAAAGCTCCCTTGGACGTGACGGAGGCCAAGGCCCTAGCTCACGTACTGGGAGCGCTAGCCGATCCTGTGCGACTTCAGCTGTTTTCGCTGGTAGCCGCGCAAAGTGAGGTCTGCTCCTGCGACCTAGAGGGTCCGCTCCGACGCAGCCAACCCACTGTGTCTCACCACACGAAGGTGCTTGCCGAAGCCGGTCTGATCGTTGGCGAGAAGCGGGGTCGCTGGATGTGGTGGCACGTTGAACGGGGCCAGCTGGAAGCGGTACGTCAGCGCGCTCGGTGGGCGCTAAACCACTAGGCATCCGACGCCCCAAGGCTCACAAGAAGCCCCTCGACTCTCCGACGAATCTCATCACGGATCGGTCTGACCTCTTCTACGCTCATGCCTGCGGGATCGTCTAAGTCCCAGTCCTCGTAGCGCTTCCCGAGATATATGGGGCAGGCGTCTCCGCAGCCCATGGTTACAACAACGTCGGCGGCACGGACGATGTCATCGTCCCATGGCTTGGGAAACTCACTTGCAATGTCGACACCAACCTCGGCCATGGCAGCCACCGCCGCAGCGTTGATCCCCGATGACGGCGCTGACCCACCCGACCAGACGCTGACCGAAGACCCGGCCAAGAATCGGAGCCATCCTGCCGCCATCTGAGACCGCCCAGCATTGTGGACACAAAGAAACAAGACGCTCGGCGTAGTGGTAGGAATGGAGCCATCGAGCTTGCCAATCGCCAACAGGCGTTCTCGGGCAAAGCGCTCGGCAATGATCGGCAGGTACTTGGTGGTTTTTGCCGTGGGCAGAAGCGCCTCGTAGGCATCGAGGATAACCCGTTCGATGGTCGCATGTCCGAAGAGCCCAACGAAGTTGTCTGAAAGCTCACTGATCGAGCGCCGGAGGGCAAGCTGCTGCTCGCTGGGCAAGACATTAAACCTTCGATCAACTACGGAAGTCTGCTTTCGGGCTGTCATGAGGGCATCGGCTCGTGGGGGTTGATGCCAGTTGCGACGTATGCCTTAATCCGCTCACGGATCTCTTGTAGAGCAGCGTCGAAGGCGGCATCGGTTCCGGCAGCAACCGGATCTTGAATCGACCAGTGGACCCAGAGCTCGTCGGCTTCGATCTCCTCATGGGCCCGATCACAGACCGTAATCATCAGAGGAGGCAGGGGTCCGATCGCTGCGATGTTGCGAGGCACTGCCTCGCCGATATCGATTCCCGCCCGGTGGGCCGCCGCGACAGCCTGGGGGTGTACCTGATCGGCTGGATGGGTACCGGCAGAAGTAGCCGACTCGCCAGTTGTTTGGTGCCACAGCGCTGCCGCCATCTGAGATCGAGCCGAGTTGGCGCTACACACAAATAGAGCTCTTCCCGGTTTTGGGGACCGAGGCACGCTCAGACCTACGAGCGATTCGCGCCGCAGCCGAACGTAGCGGCGGCGGCCATCACCACTTGAGCGCGATCGCTCGATCAATCCGGCACGTTCCAGCACGTCCAGGTGGTGCGCCATCAGATTCGAGGCAATACCAGTCAGGCGAAGTAGCTCATTGGGCGCTCGATCCGAAGTCGATAGTTCGTCAACGATCTGAAGACGCACCGGATCGCTCAGGGCCGCGTGGCGCGCCGCCCGCTCCTTGAACGTCGATGCCGGATTCATCTTGCCAGCTTGTCACTCAGGGAAATTTGAGTCAATATCTGTTGAGATGACTCCGAGAATCGATGTGTCGAACCAGGAGGACGGCTCCCGAAGGGGAGACCACGTCGGTGATCCCGGCCCGCCCGGGCATCTACTCACCAGCGGCGTCACCTACCGGCCGGTCGCATCGTTGCCCCGGCTTGAACTCGACGAAGCGGCCCGCCACCAGGTGTTTGAGAAGATGGAGAGTGTGGCCGAGGCCGTGCGTCGTGGCATCGAGAGTGGCGTCAGCGCTTACGTGCGATGAATGGGCTTCTGACGCCATGGAACGGCGTGCCGGCGTCACCGAGTGATGTGGGTCGCATTGTCGATCTGCGGCCACCGGGAGCCTTCCTCGAACTCAGTGATTACTACGGCGGAGCCGACCTTCGGATCGTAGAGGAGGTCCTCGCCCAGGCCTATGGGCTGGGCGCCCAGATGGCCGTCGTCGAGTACCGCTATCAGGACTTTGATGGTGGTGAGGCGATCGATCGATCGTCAACGGCACCATCGGAGCATCCAGCATCCACGCATCGCATTCACTTCTTTGTCGAGCCCCCAACGGACGAGCTTGAGGCCCTGACGACTCCCTACGACTTTGGCGATCTGACGTACCTCGGGTTCACCGTCATGCAGGTGCATAGCGAGACCCGCGTGGGTCAGACACTGCTTGCTGTTCCGGTTGACCTCCGCTCGGACATCGACTGTCAGGTCGACTATGCCGTCGAGGTCTTCGGCTACCTCCTGACGGTGCGCACCACACCGTTCCTCGGGATATCCCCACTGGCCGGTGGTCGAGCCGCTGCCTCGCTGTGGATGGCCGCTACCTATCACTACGAGGCATTTGGCACCTCTAGAACACCTCCTCTGGATGTCGCAAGCATTCTTCCTTCGGGTCTCAGCGCCGGGCTCTCCGTGACTCAAATCGCCGAAGGATGCAATGCTCTTGGGCTGGCCGCTACTGTCTACGACTGTCGGAGTCTTCCCGCCGATGAGTCGATCGCCACCGTGGCGCAGCGATACCTTGGCTCGGGGATACCCATCCTCGTCGTAGCCGCCGATCGATCACTCCTCATGCTCATCGGGGCTCAGGCCCAACGGCAGCAGGCCGATGACGATGAGCCCAGTTTCATCTACCACAACGTCGAAGTCGGCCCCTATGTGGTGGGACGCACCGCGACGCAGGAATGGGACTATCTGATTATTCCGCTTCCAGCGTCCGTTGTGGTCACCGCCGAGGTGGCGTTCGAACTTGGCAAGGCCCATCTCAAACACGCCTTCGCCAGCGACAACGACGGAGAGGTCAGCCAACTATCTGAAGCGTCGGCCCGCGGCGAGTTGGAGTTCCGTTCGACACTCATTCGATCCGATCGTTTCAAGACAACACTCCCCAGTCGAGTCAGCCACCCGTTATTTTCCAAGATCTATCGGCGCCTACCGCTCCCGCGATGGGTATGGGTAATCGAGGCCATCGGCTGCAGGGAGACCGATAACTCACCTCAGTATGCGGTTGTCGATGTTGTGCTCGATGCCACCGCAAGTAGACGCGATCTGGCCTTTGTTACGCTGCGTACGCCGGGTGAGCTGTGGATCTGGTCGAGCGGAGGTGAGACCGCTGGCTGCGTGCCGACTCCTCCCGACTCCACGTTCCTGAGCGTTAGCGGCTACGGCCGGGCTGAACCGATCCACCAAGTGACCAGGCAGCGTTGAAGGTTCAAGACCCAAAGGCCGTACTTATCGACCGGATCGAGGCCGGCGAGCTGATGGCTGCATCGTTGCTGGTCAGCGTGCTCGGCGACCGGCTCTTCTGCGTGTCCATCGGACCGCGCCAGCGGCAAATGAAGAGGATTGCGAGCAGATGCTCACCCGAGCCTTGGCACATGGAGTGGAGGACTTCGACGCGTTTGACCGGGACGAGGAATCCGTTGGCGACTGGTTCGACCACTTTGTCGACCTCCAGTGCGCCGAATGGAATCGTGGACAACTCGAGCTGTCGATGCACGAGATTGAACCGTCGACCGCTGGATCGACGCTCATCCCCTACGCCACCTCGCTTGTCACACTTGCCGAGGCGATCCAGAGCCAGGATCCCGACGCTCGGCTCCTTCTTGCGCTGCGCAGCTGGCAAGACCTCCCTTATTGGCAGATCGCCCAGCAGCTGTCGATTCAGGAGGCGGCGGCTCGCCAGAAGTTCAAACGAATCCTGGACCGCTTCCAGTCGACTCTTCGGGATCAGGGTTTGGACGGAGATCAGTTTGATGTTGGTGGCCTGCGCGGGCGTCCGTCCAGTGCCCCCGCACTCAAACTGGTCTTTACCTACCTCGGGGCCGAGCTCTTTGACCAAGAAACGAAGCAGCAGATCCAGTCCTGCGCCCCGTCACATCAGTCGATTCTCCCGCCAATGCGGCAGAGGCTGATCGCTCACCTTCGAACCAGGCTCTTAACACGACAGAAGTGACCACCTCCGGTGAGCCATCGCTGAGATGTGTCCGGAGCCGGTGAGATTCCCCGACGCTACACCTGCGCTGTTTGCGTCACGATCGAATCCAACCGCCCCAATGTGCTGTGACAGATCAACGATTGCCGCGCTACCGACACGGGCTGTTCATGCAATCCAAGGCCGGGGAGAGCGCCAGACGACTCGCACCGAAGCGCCACCATCCTTCGGACCGGACCTCAGCGCTCGGACCTTGATGTTTGCAAGCGTCACAACCGCAGGAGCCAGAACTGTGTTCACCGTGACGGAAGTGGTGCATCGCCGCCGATCGCATTCAAAAGTTCATTAGAACTGCACGGTTTCGTGACCGTGAGATTGCTTGGGTTTCTTACGGTACTGACGGAGGCCAAAGTTTGCGGTCATCATCGCCTGGCCTTCTTCCACAAACCCATTCGAAGGAGACATTTACATGTTCCAAAAGCTGTTTACGCGCCGGAGGGCTGTGGCCATAGCCACCGTGGCTCTTGGCGTATCGGGAATCTCCATGGCGGTGGCCGGGTCCGCCGGTGCTGTCACCTATCTCAATCCGCCCGCCATCGTCGTTGGCAGTGGATCGAACACCACCTACACCGCGATGGTGGCACTGAGCACACTCTTTAGCGGGTCGCCCGGCTGTGACCTCACTGCCGCCTCCGCCGACAACGGGACCCTCCAGTGCGAGACGGGAAGTTACGCTCCCGGTGGCGACGGAGAGAACGGCGAGACCGCCGCTTCTGAGAATCCCTACAACGATGTGGCCGCACAGGACCCGGCAGTCGGATCGGGTAACGGCGTGAAGCAGCTCTACACCTCGGGTGATGCTGCCATCGACTACGCCCGTTCGTCCGGCTCCCCAGCCGCCAGTCACGGCACCTCGGCCCAGAACTACATCGAGTACGCCATTGACGGCGTCTCGTGGGTCCACTTCAACGAGTTGAGCGGGGTCAAGACGGATACGGACAAGATCACCAACTTGAGCGTGACCCAGCTGGAGGCGATCTACAACGGCACCGAGAACTGCACCGTCAAGGGCGTCAACTACACGCAGAACTGGATCTGCGTCGGCGCTAAGAAGCCGGCTCCGATCGACTGCTACGTCGCTCAAGCCGGCTCGGGCACCGAGGGAACATGGGCTAACGACATTGTCGGTGGCGTTGCCGCCGCCCCTTGCCTCAATGACGAGGCGGTAGGGACCGCTGCATCTCATGATGGCCTGTTCGAGAACGAGGTTTCGGCCATGTTCACCCCGGGTGGGACTTGGAACAACAGTGACAAAGCCGATGCCATCTACTACTACTCAGCCGGGAAGTACGCGCTAGAGAACGTGAAGCATGCCCTGCCCGGCACGCCGGCCAAGACCTTCGTGGGCCTTGGCGAGATCAACGGGATCACCCCCGATCAGGCCAGCATTCAGGGCGCGACCGGCGACGGCACCCCCGGCGACTTCCCGGTCATCCGGTACCTGTCGAACGTGTACAACAACACTTCGACCGGCACCAACGGCCTCGTGAGCCAGCAGGCCCTCAACATGGTCGGCGAGTACGGGTTCCTCTGTAAGCCCAGCACCAACACGGACATCGACCCCTTGACTGGTGCAACCTACCGGTCGGAGATCGAGGCCACCATTACAGCGCAGGGCTTCTTCCCCATCGACACCCACATCGGCACTCCCTTCCACGAAGGAACGCTGGCCACTGCGGGTGCTATCACCGATCCTCTCTTCCAAGAGATCGATCCCACCTACACCTCGGCCAACCCGGAAGGCTACTGCCTGTCGGTTAACGGTTGAGCTTCAGCATCACGTAGTAAGTAGTACCAGTACGGAGCACCCTTCGAGGTGCCTTGGAGAGGGGGTTCAGCGCAAGCTGGGCCCCCTCTTCCGTATCCCCTTGCAGAAACTACGCAGACCACCGATGCCACTCTCTCTTATGGCTTCCCGGGGCAACTGCATTCGTTTACCCCGGAAGGCGCCGCTTAGGAACTCGATGATCGGCCCGTGGCTGGTTGGAACTGGTTCATGAATCGTCGAGAAGATCGACTGGCGCGGTCCGACCCGGTTGGCGGAAGTCCTGAGTCGGCCACATAATGGAACCCATGGCGAGCACCGAACCTGGCGCAGCGATCCGTGGTATGCAACCCGCGGACTGGTCAAAAGTTCGAGCCATATATGCCGCTGGGATCGCCAGCGGAAACGCCACCTTCGAAATCGAGCCTCCCCCGTGGGAGGTTTGGGATGAAGGCCATCTGCCCGATCTACGTTTCGTCGTAACTGACGGGGAGGAGGTCGTCGGCTGGGCGGCTGCGAGCAATGTCTCAGATCGATGCTGTTACTCGGGGGTAGCCGAGACCAGCATCTACGTGCATCCGGGTTTCGTGGGCCGTGGGATCGGAAGTCGTCTGCTGCCCGTTCTCATCGACGCTTCGGAAAGGGCGGGAATATGGACGATGCAGGCGGGGATTTTCCCGGAAAATGCAGCGAGCCTGGCGCTGCATGGAGCGTGCGGCTTTAGGGTGGTCGGACGAAGGGAGCGACTCGGCAAACTCGATGGTCAATGGCGTGACGTCACGCTATTGGAACGTCGAGTCCCTTTAGTCCTCTAGATCTTGGGATCTGAGTGATATCTCCCCGGAACACCGATTCGTCTGACGTGGTTGTTGACAGTGTCTCGGTTGACCCCGTACTTGGCTGCGATCTCACCAACGGGCATCCCAGACCGGTACTCCTCGACAAGGCTCTCTAGCTGAGCTGGACCGAGCCGATTCTGCTTCTGGCGCCTCTTGTTGGCTTTTGAGATCATGCGTATCCTGATCGTAGGGCTCTGTCTACGCAGGTCACGGAGTTGCTGGACCGTTCGGCTTTTGTTCGAGTAAGACCCCACAAGCTCCACCTGGATCCGCCCAACATTGACTAAACGCACGTCCTCCCGTGGGGGCCATTAGGTGCGAAACAGCAGCTCATCGCTCCAAACTGCGCAGGGCGAGGCCCGCCTTCCAGAGCATTCAGTAAACCCATGTCTCGTCCTGAGTGCCCGACAACGCCGGTCTAGGCGGTGAACCCGCAGCTCAGGATACGGAACGGCCGATCTTTGCTCGGTATCAATGATGCAGACTTCGGCCAGTGCGGCGAGTTCAACAGGGCGCTCACAACGGTGAGCAAACCATGAGCCGAGCCCGAGACATTGCGACCCCCATTGTTATGGGGGGTCTCAACCTGGGTGGCGACCGCTCTTCGGTTTGATCTCCGGGCCAACGTCGGTCACCCTACGCCACGGCTTTGCCGCATTCGAGCGCCGCTCCTTCACCGTCGTTCCGCCCCAGAAGTTGAGGCAGGCGCTCCGGACGGCACAGGTGACCCGGGCCGGCCCGGCGGTCGCTCCCCGCTTCGGGGAGTGTGAGACGTTCCACTCCCCCGGCAGCGCGCTCGAAGCTAATCAGTCCGGCGTGCGGATGAAGTCGGTGAGGTCCGTGAGGTCGGGCAGTTCGGTGCCGGTTGGGTCGGGCTGCATGAGCCAAGTGAGGACCTCGGATTGCACTCTATTGACAGTATTGCTGTCACTTATCCTATGGGCGTATAGGCGCATTCGGGGTGTATCGTGAAGACAGCTGCGCTGGCTTCACCGCCACTCCAGGAAGGGCATTCCTCGTGTTACCCGAGTTCAGCATGTTCGTCATTGATCTACCTGGTGTGCACCTGGTTTCACTGCATGGCGAGTTGGATTTGGCGACCGCCGACGGCCTACCCGATGTACTGGCGGAGACTTCCGAGTCGACCGTCGTGGTCGACCTGGAGCAGAGCTGACCGGGCATCAAATTACGCGCAGGACGCGTCGCCGGACCGGGAATGAACAGGTGGGACGAGCCGGGCAGCCTCAAGATCCCACGGACAGGTGCGGCGACCGCCGAGCTATTGCGCCCCACGACCAGGAAGGCCCCGGCTGCCACGATTATCGCCACCAGGACGGTGAGAATGGCCATGCTGCCGGCCACCAGCGGCCACCGCTTCGATGAGAATCGATCGAGGAGTGCCGGGGTCCGAGGTGGCGATGTCGGGGCTGAGGAGACAAAGGGGCTTGATGGAGCAGAAGGTACTGACTGGGCGGTGACGCCCCGTGCGCTGGCCCAAGCCGCCGCGAAGGCCCGCGGATCAAAAAGGCTGCTACCCAGAACGTCCTCGGCCGAGCCGCCTTCAGCCTCTGCCTCCTCGATATCGGTGGTCAGGTCCAGTGCCATCTCGTTTGCGATGGGGTCCGGCACTCCGAGTAGCTGCCACTCACGACGGCACTCCTCGACGAACTCGTTCACGGCGATACCTCCTCTTTGACCAGATCGAGGGCACCATCGACAGCGTCACGCGCTGCCTGCCATTCCTTTACCCCCGCCTCCAGCACCCGTTCGCCGTCAGGGGAGAGGCTGTAGTACTTCCGGGGCGGACCGCCATTGCTGGCTGCCCGGCGGGTCTCCACCAGGCCGTCATGTTCGAGCCGGCCGAGGAGTGGGTAGATCGACCCCTCGCCGACCATCGAGAGCCCCCGTGCCTTCAGACGCTTGGTCATTTCATAGCCATATGCAGGGCCTTCGCTCATCACGGCCAGAAGGCAAAGGTCGAGAACCCCCCGGAGCAACTGGCTGCGGCGAGCCCCCGGATTTGTCATGCACCACAAGATACCGAGGGGAAGCTTGTAGTGCAAGGCACGTGCGTAATCGGTTGGATGAGTAGGGAGTCGGCTGATCCTCCGGCACCCCAGAAGGCAGAGCGCGATGACTTTGCCGACCGACAAGCGTCTGACTGACGAGACGACACTGGACACGGTGTCGCCCTACGACCAGAAAGGAGACGCAATGGACATCATCAACCTTGGGGCGACGGACGGGCTGCCCCCAGTGAACTGGGCGAACGTCGTCGAGAAGCTCGATGCCGGATCGCTGCCGGCTCCAGACGCCCACAATGCTCGCACGACGTGGCTCTCGACGGTCAACGAGGACGGTAGCCCGCACGTGACTGCCGTCGGTGCGATCTGGATGGATGGAACCTTCTGGTTCCAGACCGGATCAAGTACCCGGAAGAGCCGCAATGTCACCCGTGACCCGCGCTGCTCGATCGCGTTGTCGATTCTCGATGCAGACGTTGTGGCCGAGGGTAGGGCTGAGCGAGAGACCGATCCGGCCACACTGACACGCCTGGCCCAGGCCTGGACGGACCAGGGGTGGCCCGCCGAACTGGACGATTGGCGCTGGGGTTTAGGCGGGAGCGCCAGTTTCCGGAGCCTCGGCACCGAAAGCGGCCGCCTCTGCCACAGCGGGGTCGCCTGAGGGATCCAACCTGTTCGTTGTCGACGGCAAATCGGGTTGGGCCACCAGGACCGGGGCGAACACCTGGCGAATCAGCTTGTCTGGCACTTCTGTGCTGTGGTTCAAGGACCGGCCCTCCACCGGGAGTGGTAGCGAGTCCTCGGCCGCATTTGTAGCGGCCTGGGGTATGAACTTTGTGGGGTCACCTCCGAATGGGGCGGTGTTGGCACCGGCGGGCCCTCCCGGGCATCATCCAACAGCCGTGACGCGGCGAGCGTCTCGAAGCGATCAAGCTCGAGTCGGCGGAGGATCTCTTGCTCTTCAAGGGATCGATGTTTGAGGGCTCGTAGGTAGGCTTTGCGTGCCAACGTCGCGGTCTCGAGCCCAAGCTCCTTGGCGATGGTGGCGTACGTGCACCCGCACTCGCGAAGGGCAAGTGCCTGATCGTCACGGTCGTCTAGGCCAGCCTGCAGTTCCGTTTCATCATTCGTCATGTTTGCCTCCATTTCTCGTACGGCGGACCTCCGGTGCGACGGACAGTGTTCGAGCGTGCGGCATGACGGGAATACGAAAGGCCGGCTTGTCTACATGCGTTCAAGGATGGTGCCCTTAGCCAGCACGCCTCCACATCAAATAGCGACCAACGCCAGATGCCCCGGCCTTCGCGCTCGTGTAGAGCCGCGGTGATCAGCTGGGCGCCGGTTGATCTCACGGGATGCCACGGTCGAATCTGTCCTCAGCGACCGCCACCGCTGCCTTGCGCTGCGACTCGTAGCCAAGCCAATCGACATCATCACGGGTGATTCCGTATCTCTGGGCGATCCGCTCGCCGGCACTGAACGGATCAGGCATATCCCCGGGAACCTGTCCGGATTGAGGTTGCCCGGTGCGTTGGAAACGTTGGCGCCGAACCTGATGCGGCTCATCACCTCGAGGCCGCACCCGATGCCCATGTCCATGTCCATGTCATCGGCACCAATCAGGTTGGCCACGAAGTGGTTGGCCTGTTGGGGCGAGCCACACCCGTTCCGTTCCCCGATTGGAGTGCGGACTGCTTCAACGATGACGGGTTGAGCCATAGCGATCTTCTTCTCTGGCTGGCGGATAGACACCACTGGGGACCAAACCCACAGACCCCAAGTGGGTGACATGGCTGCCGCAGCACCACGCCGGTGTGTTGCCGCGGGGCGCCGATGCGACGGTGAACACCTGGACTCCGGGCCGAAACGCGTGTGGCACGACGGTCGGCCATTCCTGCGATTTGGCTACTTGGCCGGGCAAGCCGGCTCCAGACTTGACAAAATCAGCATATCATTGATTCGCGATTCGATCTTATTGGAAGGTGGACACGTGGAGCAGGGCGACGAGCGGGACTCAAGGTCAACCCAGAGTTCAGCGCGCTCAGCAGGTTCGCCGGGCCGGACCGGTGGCTCATCGGGAAGAGAAGCGGAGACCACGGATGCGGTCTGCCCGAACTGTTGGCGCTTCGTAAGGCGTTGCGTGGGCCCAGACGGTTTTCGATGCCCACGTTGCGGGGCCCCATTACCCCTCTCAAGGGGCGCCATGAGTGCCGGTCGCCACGACTCTGGTGCCGCTCTCGTTCCTGACGGGGGAGACCTCGAATCCCGGGGGTTGTAATGCGAACGGTGTCAACGGAAGCGAGGCGATCCCGCTGTCGCAGGGCAGGAAATGACACACCGTGGTGACGGCACCGATCCACCAGGTGAAGGCAGCCTTCTTCAAGGTGCTGGGTCATCCGGCCAGGATCCGCGCCTTGGGCGTGGTGCACTCGGGGGAGCGATCTGTGACTGAGCTCATTTCCTGAGGTCGCCGTCGAATCGTCGCACCTCTCCGAGCAGCTTCGCATCGTGTGGGAGCGAACAGGATGGAACTACTCTCGGCTGTCACGGTTCATTGGAAATGAAGGGTCCGGACACGGCTGGTTGACTCCACCTCGACAACGTCATCACCGGCGTAGGAGGGCGGCGACAACCTCCGGGTCGGCTGACTCCACCTCGACGACCTTGGTGCGCGACCGTTCTCCGGTCATGATCCGCACGAGGCGATGTGGCACACCGAGTGCCTCGGCAAGGGCCCGTTCGGTTGCGGCATTCGCCTTGCCGTCAACGGCCCGTGCAAGGACTCGAACGATGAGGACCGGCGGTTCTGAATCGCCGTATCTGCCACCCACCTTGGTCTCATTTGCTCCCGGAGAATCCCGAACGACTATGCGCATCGGACTAGAGCGGATCGAACGCGAATCGGTGTTGAACCTGCGCCCAGGAGTCGCTGGTACCTATCGGAGCCGCTCAATGATCGTGCCGGTGGCCAAGGCACCGCCGCAGCACATGGAGACGAGGGCCAACTCCTTGTCACTGCGCTCCAGCTCGTGGAGGGCCGTGGTGATGAGTCGAGCGCCGGTCGAACCAACCGGATGACCCAGGGCGATGGCGCCGCCATTGACGTTGACTTTGTCCCAGTCGACGTCGTGGACCTTGCCCCAGGACATGACCACCGACGCCAGGGCCTCGTTGACCTCGAAGATGTCAATGTCGGCCATAGTCATCCCCGCCTTGCGGAGAACGTCGGTGGTGGCAGCGATGGGCCCGTCGAGAAGGAAGTAGGGGTCGGAACCGACCAATGTCTGGGCGACGATACGAGCCCGGGGTCGCAGGCCGCTCTCGGCGGCTTGCGTTTCAGACATCCACAGCACGGCGGCGGCACCGTCGGAGATCTGCGAGCAGTTACCGGCAGTGTGCATCCCGTCAGGAAGCACTGGGTTGAGTCCGGCCAGCCCTTCATGGGTCGTCTCCCTGACGCCCTGGTCCTTGGTGATGAGCCTCCGCTCCCCGGTGGGACCGTCGGCACCGACGACTGGCGCCTCCAGGGGGACGATCTCCCGTTCGAACCGGCCCTCGGCCACGGCCAACCCAGCCTTCCGCTGGGATTCGAATCCCAGCCAGTCGACGTCTTCGCGGGTGATGCCGAATTTCTGGGCGATCCGCTCGCCGGCACCGAACTGGTCGGGCATGTCCCAGGGGAATTCGGGGGGCGTCATCGCCCCTGGACCATTGAACACATTGGCCCCCAGCCGGACCCGGCTCATGGCCTCGACGCCACAGGCGATCCCGACGTCGATGGCACCAGCACTGACGAGGTTGGCGACGAAGTGGTTCGCTTGTTGGGCCGAACCGCACTGGCAGTCGACCGTGGTGGCGGCCGTCTCATACGGCAGGCCCTGGCTCAGCCACGCGGTCCGGGTCACATTGGAGGCCTGCTCGCCGGCCTGGGTCACACACCCTCCGACCACCTGTTCCACATCCCCAGGGTCGATGCCGGCTCGCTTGACCAGTTCCACCTGGGCGTTTCCCAACAGTTCTGCGGCGTGGAAGCCGGCCATCCAGCCGTTGCGCTTCCCGATCGGAGTGCGCACAGCTTCGATAATCACTGGTTGGGCCATGGTGGTTCTCCCTCTGCGGTTTCGATCTGGTGGTGTTGATTGGGAATGATGAAGTGACCGAGACAGGCTCATCAGCTGAACCGGCGCCCGCTCGCCCTGCGTAGTTCAATCCGAACGACGTGGTCGGCGGCGCCGTCGAGTGCCCACGCATCGCGTGGAGCCAAGCCCACCTCTCGAAGCCTGGCCGGATCGACCTCGGTGGTAGCCATTTCCCTGACCATGACACTCCACCCAGAGCGCCCACCCACCTCAAAGAAGTCCACCTGGAATGCGACCACAGATCCGGTCGTGGCCGCAAAAAGCTTGGTGCCTTCACGTGTCCTGAAGACCACGCCGTCGACTACGGCATAGCTGACAAGAAAGAGGATCGGCAACCCGTCGACGGTGGTAGCGATCCGGCCGATCGCCATATGGGGGAGGAGATCGATGCACTCTTCGACGCTCAGTATCTCCACGGTGGGCTTGGACATCTACACCCACCGTCCTTCCCGAGGTGGCGGAGGCCCGGTGCCGAGCGGTTCCTGGTACTTCGATGGCGTTGCCATCAGGCCGACGGGCCCGCGCCGGAGGCCTGCATCTGTTCGAGCAGCTCCTGGGTTTCGGTCAACGATGCAGTGATGATCCGCTTGGCCACTTCGAGCAGCTCGAACAGCAGCGGCTCGGTGACCGAGTAGTAGACGTTGGCCCCCACCTTCCGGACCTGGATGAGGTTGGCCCGGCGCATGATGCCGAGCTGTTGGGAGAGGTGCGACGCTTCGATGCCCACTTCGGGAATGAGCTCGCTGACCGGCCGCTCACCGTCCCGAAGGACCTCAAGGATGCGGATCCGCGCCGGGTGCCCGAGGGTCTTGAAGAACTCGGCCTTCACCTGGTAGATCGGGGTACTCATCGGTGTCACCTCTCCTGACATGGTCACGGCCTGGCGCTTCCCGGGCAACAGGGCGGTGCGCTCGAGTGGCGCCGGTCGCCTGGCTCGATTCCTTCGAGCTTAATCAATTGATGAATCTGGCAAGTGACCACCATCAGAGATCGTTCCCGGCATAGGCGAGGTTGAAGCTCTTATTGGCCAACGGGAAGTCGGGGACGATGGTGTCGGTCAGGCACACCGGAAGAGCCGGCCAGTTGAGGAAGGACGGATCGACCACCTTGACCCTGACCAGCCGGTCTTCATCGTCGAACTCCACCCGGTGCACGACAGCCCCCCGCCATCCCTCGGCAATGCCCACCCCTCCCTCGGAAGGCTGCCGACCGCTGCGGTCCTCGATCCAGGTGACCATATCGAGGGCATCGATGCGCCCGATGAGGTCGCCCAGGAGCGACAGTGAGGCCCGGACCTCGTCCACGCGGACACGGAATCGTGCCATCGCGTCTCCACCTGACTGCACGGCGGGGAGGAAGGCATCCCCGAGGTCGGCGAGGGGATGGGTGATCCGGGCGTCAAAGGGCAGGCCAGAAGCGCGGCCAACGACACCGATGACCCCGAGGTCCTGAGCGTGGACCTTGTCAAGGATCGCCGTCCCCGTGAACCGCTCCAAGACGAGGGCGCTCGACATGATGAGCTCGACCAGCTCCTCGAACCGTTGACCGATCTCGCCCAGTTCGGCCTCGGAGGGCAAATGGAGCACCCGGGCGCCTCCCGGAACGACGCCGCCCCGCAGGAGGCGGTGGCCGGTGACGGCCCGGTTGAGGCGCAGGAGCTGCTCTCGCAGGGTGAGCGCCCAAGCTTGGGCGATCCCGAACCCGACGTCGTTGCAGAGGGCACCGATGTCGGCAACGTGGTTGTACAGACGCTCGAGCTCCAACAGCGCACTGCGCAGGACCTGAGCGCTCTCAGGGACCAGCACCCCTGGGCGTCCTCCACCGCCAGGCAGTAGGCCAGTCCGTGTCCGACGGCGGTGTCCCCGGAGATCCGTTCGGCGATCTCGAGGCCGGAGCCGACGTCCTTCCCCTGGCACAGCCGCTCGATCCCTTTGTGGACGAACCAGAGTCGGGCCTTCATCCGGAGGATGGTCTCCCCCACCACCCAGAAGCGAAAGTGCCCGGGCTCGATGAGCCCGGCGTGCACCGGTCCGACCGGGATCTCGTACACGCCGGTGCCTTCTACCGGGATGAACGGGAACGATCCGGCGTCGACCACCATCGGGGGGACGTCGCCCGATCCGTGGCGCATCGGATGCCAGCCCTCCGGCCAGTGCTGATGGAGCACCAGGCGCCGGGGTTGGGGATGGTCGACGGGCTCGATCCCGAACAGGTCGGACAGCTCGCGCTCGAATCGGGAGGCGGGAAACGAGAGCCCGGCCAGGGAGGGCACTTGTGGCCGCGACCGGTCGACGGGCACATGGAGCTCGACACGGCTGTCGGGCGGGCCGCCGGTGAAGAGGTAGACGGCGCGCATCGACACTCCGTCGTCGTGTCCGGAGACGAGCGCCAGCCGCATCCCGTCGGCGAACAGGGACGCGGCCACGTCCACCAGGTCGCCATACTGCACGGTGGCGGCGACCCGGTGATGACCCACCGGGCGAAGGGCCTCGGACAGCGTGGCGGGAAGGTTCATGTGGCCACCACGTGGGCCGCCGCCTCGAGCAACCCGGACAGCGGCCAGGCGAACACGCCGATGAAGCCACAGATCACCAAGCCCGCCCACCAGGGGCGCGGCCACCCAGCCGGGTGAAGGTGCCTCGACGGCCGCTGTTCCCGGAGGGCCGAGGAGCATGTGGCGGGCCTGACCGACGACGGCGACGAAGATCACCATCATGGCGACGATCGCCGCCACCGCGGCCCAGCCCAACCCCACCTCGAACTCGGCTCGGGCCATGAGCAATTCGCTGCTGAACACTCCGAACGGCGGGAGCCCGAGCAGGGCCACCAGCCCGATGCCGAACACCCCACCGAGCGCCGGACGCCGGGCCAGCAGGGCCCTGACCCCGTTGATCTGGCTGGTGCCCTCGACCGCCATGATCTCGCCCGAGGTCAGGAACAACACGCTCTTGGCCAGACCGTGGCCGAGGATGTGGAGCAACACGGCGGCGATGGCCAGCGGGATGCCCGCCGCCGCGCCGAGGGCGATCAGCCCCATGTGCTCGAGGCTGGAGTAGGCGAGCATCCGTTTGTAGTCGCGTTGGGTGAGCAGGAGCGAGGCGGCCACGGCCAACGACAGGAGGGCCACGATGACCAGCAACCCCCTGGCGAACCCGGGGCCCACGGCCAGGTCCACCACCGCCTTGAACCGAAGGATGGCGTAGAAGGCCACGGTGAGCAGCACGCCGGACATGAGGGCGGAGATGGGCGCCGGCGCCTGGCTGTGGGCGTCGGGCAGCCAGCTGTGCATCGGGGCCAGGCCCACCTTGGTTCCATAACCCAGGACCAGCAGGGCGAAGGCCAGCCGCATCACCGACGGGTCGAGGTGGCGGGCATTGGCCATGAGTGACGTCCAGTCGAGGGCGTTGGCCGAGTGGCCACCGGCGTGCAAGCGCGGCCAGGTAGACGAATACCGTGCCCAGGAAGGCCAAGGCGATGCCCACCGAGCAGATCACGATGTACTTCCACGAGGCTTCCAGCGCTCCCTGGGTCCGTCGGTGACCGACCAGGAAGGTGGTGACGACGGTGGTGGCTTCGACGGCCACCCACAGCACCCCGACGTTGGCGGCCAGGACGGCGAGCAGCATGGCGGCCACGAAGGCCTGGACCAGCACGCCATAGTTGGTGGCTCGCCGTCGTGTGGTCTGACCGTTGGCCAGCTCGAGGGCGACGGTGCGGATCCCGATCCACGAGGCCAACAGGGCGATCACCCCGATGACCACGACCATGAAGGCGCTCAGGGCGTCGGCCCGCAGCACACCCCCCGCCCCGGTCAGCGGACCGGTCCGGACCACCCGCACCGCCGCCCAGATGCCGAGGCCCAGCGCGGCACCGTTGGCGCCGACCCCGGCCCACCCGAGCGTCGGCCGCCCTCTGCCGGCGGCGATGACCGCTCCGCCGAGGAGGGGGAGGACGAGGATGCAGACGAGGACCATCAGTCGTGCAGCTCGGTGAGCTCGTCGAGATCGAGGTCACCGAACTCGGACGCGCAGGCGCTGGGCCAGCACCATAAGGACGACCACCCCCAACAGCACGTCGAGAGAGACGCCCATCTCGATGAGGAAGGGAACGCCGGCGGTGCACAGGAAGGCCACCATGGCGATCCCGTTGTCGATCATCAGCAGCCCGACCATCTGGAAGATGGGCCGGCGCCTGGCCACCAGGACGAAATAGCCGAGGAGGGCGGTGGCCACGCCCACCGGAACCAGCCCACCCGTAGTGTTCCCCACGAAGTGGGCCACGCCCCGGGAGGCAACGAAGGCAAGGACGATCAGGATGGCGGAAGCGACCAGGGAGGCAGGAACGTTGACCAGGGGTCTGGTCTCCCGGGCGAGGGGCCCGCCGCCGGCCCGATCCAACAGGATGGGGATGGCGATGCCCTTCACGGCCAGGACGACGGCCGCGGTGGCGATCAAGCCGGGGTCGCTCAGGTGGACACCGAGCACCAGGACCACGACGCCGAGGGCCACCCCCTGGAGGGCGACGACTCGGATGACTGATCGGACCGAGCTCAGCCACACCACGGTCACCGCGCAGACCAGCACCGCGCCGACCGCCAGCGTCAGGGTCGAGGTGAACGGCGGACCCGCTCATGCCACCACCAGAGCCGACAGGACAGCCAGCACCGAGAGGACGAAGGCTCCGGCCAACAGCTCGGGCACCCGGAAGAGGCGGAGCCTGGCCACCGTCACCTCGAACACGGCGAGACCCACCCCAAGGAAGGCGACCTTGGCCACGGTCGTCGCCAGTCCCACCACGAGATGGAGGGGACCCGGTGCCGTGGCGATGCCCCAGGGGACGAAGAGATCGGCGAACAGCGCCATCAGCACGGCCAGGCGCATCGACTCACCCAGCTTGATGAGGGCCAGATCCGTGCCCGAGTACTCGAGCACCATGGCCTCGTGGATCATGGTCAGCTCCAGATGGGTGCTCGGATTGTCGACCGGAAGGCGACCGCTCTCGGCCACGATCACGATGACGAAGGCCACCAGGGCCAACAGGCGCTCCGGGGTGGCCAGCCACAGAGGATGGGCGAGCGAGCGGGTGACGATGGCAGGCAGGTTGGAGGAGTGGGCGGGCACCGACAGGGCCAGAATGGCGACCAGCAGGGCCGGCTCGGACAGGGCCCCGATGGTCATGGCCCGGCTGGCCCCCATGCCTCCGAAAGCAGTCCCCGAGTCGAGGGCCCCGAGGGCCAGGGCGACGGAGCCGAGCAACAGCAAGAAGACGACGGCGAAGAGATCGGCAGACCACCCGTAGGCGGGATCGGTGGCGAGCAACGGAGCGATGGCGGCCACCACCACGGTGCTGCCGACCAGCACCAACGGGGCCAGGGGGAAGATCCAGCTCGTCTCGTCGGATACGGTCCGCTCCCGGCGAGCGAGCTTCCGGAGATCGAGCAGGGGTTGGCGAACCGGGGGACCGGTCCGGCCCTCCAGACGGCAGCGCACCGTGCGCATCAGCCCGACCAGCAGCGGACCCCCGACCAGCACTCCCACCACCTGGAGCAGCGAGACGGCCACCACTGAGCCGGTCGGCCAGCCCGTCCTCATCCGACCACCACCAGCACCACAATGAGCGCCACCAGGCCGAAGGCCAGGTAACGGTGGATGCTGCCGTTCGGCACCCGCCGGGCGAGGGCCCCCCACCGCCCGAGGCCAACGGAGGCGGGGCGGTACGCGTGTCGCTCGAAGGCGTCGTCGAGCGAGGTGTGGAACGTGGCCGCCTCGACGTAGTAGCGGGACTCGGCGATATGGCTCACGTCGAGATCGTGGGCCGGCCGGAGCACGTCCTCGAACACCCGGGTGAGCGGCTCACCGAACGAGGTGGCCGTGTACTCCATGGCGGCCGTCTGGAGCTCCCGGCCGCACCCCCACGCCTCCGTGCGTCGAGATGGGGCGGGTTGGAGCACCCGTCGAGCCCCGGCGACCAGGGTGACGGCGATGAGCAGCGCCAGGGCCAGAAGGCCTGGGGCCAGTGCGCCGTGCACGCCGGCCAGGCCGACCTGCCAGCCACCCACCAGCGGGTCGGGGATGCGGGTTCGGGTGATGCCGCGGGCGGCGTCGACCACGGACGGGACGACCAGGAACGGGGCCACGCCGAAGATCAGGCAGAGCGTGGCCAGGATGCCGGCCCCGAGCCTCATCGACGGGCCGACTTCGTGCGCTTCGGTTGCTCCGGTACTTCGAGGTTGCCCGAGCAGCCCGATGCCGGCGGCCTTCACGATGGTCAGGGCGGTCAGCCCGCCGGTGAGGGCGAGGGCGCCGACGCCGATGGGCATGGCCACGGCGATGGCCGGATCGGAAGAGGGGAGCCCGTGCAGCATGGCCTGGAGCAGAAGCCATTCGCTCACGAATCCGCACAGCACGGGCATGGCCGCCATGGCCAGGCCGCCGACCAGGAAGATGGTGCCTGTCATCGGCATCCGCCGCAGGAGTCCCCCCATCCGGTCGAGGTCCGTGGTGCCGGTCGCCTGCTGGAGCGAGCTGGCCGACAAGAAGAGCGATCCCTTGAACACGGCATGGAAGACCACGTGCAAAAGGGCGGCCACCAGCGCCAGCAGGGCCAGTGTCCGGTGCCCAGTCGAGGCGAACAGCCCCGAGGCGCCGACCCCGAGCAACATGAGCCCCACGTTGTCGGTGGTCGAATAAGCCAGCAGCCGTTTCAGGTCGCTGCTGGTCGCTGCGTGCAGGGATCCGAACAGGGCCGACAGAGCGCCGAGGGCCATGACCAGAAGCCACCACCATGCCGGTCCCCCGCCGAGCAGCCCGTCGCCGACCCGCACGATGCCGTAGATCCCGAGGTTGACCATGGCCGCCGACATCAGGGCGGACACCGGACCCGGAGCTTCGGGGTGGGCCCGGGGCAGCCAGACGTGCAGGGGAACCATGCCAGCCTTCGACCCGAACCCGACTACCGCCAGCACGAAGGCGCTGTCCCGCACCCCGGCGGGCAGGTGGGCCGACCGGGCGGCGATGGCAGCGAACGACTGGCTCCCGGTGTGGGCGGCCAGGAGGACCAGGGCCAGCAGAAGAGCGGCGGCGCCGAACTGGGTCATCACCGCGTACCACTGGGCGGCCGAGGCCACCTCGGAACGTCGCCGATGGTCGACGAGGACGAGCAGGAGCGAAGAGACCGCCATCAGCTCCCACAGAAAGAGGAATGTGGTCACGTTGGACGCCGCCGGAACCAGCAGGAGCGTGGTGACGAACAGTGGGAGGACGCACGAGGCGGTCCGGCTGGTCAGCCCATGACCGTGGTAGCCGAGGCGGAAGACCATGGCGCAGATCCCGACGACGGCGCTGACGGCGACGAACAGGGCGCCGAAACGATCGAGCACCATCGAGAGTCCGCTGAGCGGCAGCAACGTCGCGGTATGAACGACCGCCGCTCGCCCGGTGTGGAGTACCTCGGCGGCCATGATCAATCCACTGGTGCAGGCGGCGATGGTGAGCGAAACCGAGATGTGCCTCCTGATCCGGAGAGGCGCCAGCGCCCCGACGGCGGAGGCGGCCAGTCCGGTCAGAGCGGTGACGACGAGCAGGGCAGACGTCACGTGCCGGCCAGACCCCGCAGCGCGGTAATGATCGCCTGGGGATCCGGGGGGCAGCCGGGAATCTCGAGGTCGACCGGCACCACGTCGGCCACCGCGCCTTCGACGCCGTAGGCGTCGCGGAATACCCCGCAGTTGCGGGCACAGTCACCGAGCGCCACCACCACCCGCGGCCGGGGCACGGCCTCGAAGGTCTTACGCAGGGGGTCGGCCATGTTCCGAGTAACCGGCCCGGTGACGAGGAGGCCGTCGGCGTGGCGTGGCGACGCCTCCAGCCGCATGCCGAACCGTTCGGCGTCGTAGACCGGGGAGAAGATCGAGGCAATCTCGAGCTCGCACCCGTTGCACGACCCGGCGTCCACGTGCCGCAGCTGCAGCGAGCCCCGGTTGCGGTGGGCCGCGGCCTCGACCTGCGGTCCCGCCGGTTCAGGCGCAGGCACTGCGACAGGTCTGGCCTTCAATCGCCGGGCCAGCGCCTTCAGTCGCATAATTGACAGATATATCAATCGATGATTATGTGAGTTGTCAAATCACCATACTGTGCGGTCACCTCAGCCGTGTCGTCAGCCTGGGGCCGTGTTGGCCAAAGTCGGCCGCGGCAACGACATGGCAGTTGCAACGTGACCGACAAAGGAGCCCAGAGTGACCACGACCGCGCCGGCACCAACGAAGAACCGGGCCCTTTTGGAGTGGGTCCAGCTGTGGAGTGACATCCTCTCGCCCGATCGTGTCGAGTGGTGCGACGGGTCAGAGGCCCAATACGAGGAGCAGTGCCGGCGCCTGGTCGAGTCGGGCACGTTCATTCCCCTCAATCCGGAGCTGCGACCCGACAGCTTCCTCTGCCGATCCGACCCGGGTGATGTCGCCCGGGTGGAGGACCGGACCTTCATCTGTTGCGAGAAGCCTGAAGACGCCGGTCCCACCAACAACTGGATCGATCCGGCAGTGATGCGTGCCGAGCTACTCGACCTCTATCGGGGGGCGATGCGAGGTCGGACCCTCTACGTCATCCCGTTCTCCATGGGTCCGCTGGGCAGTCCCATCGCCCACATCGGCGTGCAGCTGACCGACTCGGCCTACGTCGCCGCCTCGATGCGCATCATGACCCGTATGGGCACCGCCGCCCTCGACGTGCTCGGCGAGACCGGCGAGTTCGTGCGATGCCTGCATTCGGTGGGACACCCTCTCGCCCCAGGCAGAGCGGATGTCCCCTGGCCCTGCGACCCCGAACGCAAGTACATCGTCCACTTCCCCGAGACCCGGGAGATCTGCTCGTACGGCTCCGGCTACGGAGGGAACGCCCTGCTGGGCAAGAAGTGCTTCGCCCTGCGCATCGCCTCGACCATGGCCCGGGACGAGGGCTGGCTGGCCGAGCACATGCTCATCCTCAAGCTGACCAATCCTCGGGGCGAGAGCAGGTTCATCGCCGCTGCCTTCCCGAGCGCCTGCGGCAAGACCAACCTGGCCATGGTGGTGCCCACCATCCCCGGGTGGAAGGCCGAGACCATCGGCGACGACATCTGCTGGATGAAGTTTCGACGACGACGGCCAACTCCGGGCCATCAACCCCGAGTTCGGTATGTTCGGCGTGGCACCGGGCACGGGGATCGAGACCAATCCCATCGCCGTCCGGGCGCTTGGCCGGCGGCACCATCTTCACCAATGTCGCCCTGACCGACGACGGCGACGTGTGGTGGGAGGGACTCACCCCCGAACCACCGGACCACCTCATCGACTGGCGAGGCAGACGACTGGACACCAACGAGCACGAGCCCGGCCGCCCATCCCAACAGCCGGTTCACCACCCCGCTCTCCCAGGTCCCGACCATGGCGCCCGAGTGGGAGGACCCGAACGGCGTGCCGATTTCGGCCATTCTCTTCGGCGGGCGGCGGGAATCGGTCGTTCCTCTGGTCACCGAATCATTCGACTGGGCCCACGGGGTGTTCCTCGGGTCGATCATGGCCAGTGAGACGACGGCCGCCGCCGCCGGGGCCACCGGGCGACTCCGCCGCGACCCGTTTGCCATGCTCCCCTTCTGTGGCTACAACATGGCCGACTACTTCGGCCACTGGCTCCGGATCGGACAGACCGCACCGAACCCGAATCTGCCTCCCGAGGCTCTTCTACGTGAACTGGTTCCGGAAGGACGCCGACGGTCGATTTCTCTGGCCGGGTTACGGCGACAATGCGCGGGTGCTGGCGTGGATCTTCGATCGGTGCGAGGGAACACTCGACGCCACCGACACGCCGATCGGCTTCGTTCCCCTTGCGGGCGACCTGAACGTCGACGGACTGGAGATCGACCCGAGCCGCCCTCGCAGAACTGACTCGTCGGTGAAGCTGCCGCTTGGCGGACCGAGGTACCTCTCATCCAAGAGCATTTTGCCCAATTTGGCGATCGACTCCCCGACGAACTTCGCCATCAGCTCACGACTCTGGATAATCGGCTCGGGTAATCACGATTTCGGCGCGAAGGTCGAGGCGCCGGCATGCCGCCCACCACTCACTGCATTTGAAGCTTCGCTTCCGGTCTCGATAATCGCCGACCGGCAAAGCTAGAGGGGACCACGGTACCCTCCCTAACTCTGGGCCGGTTGAGCCGGGTTCCGCCACCCGGCTCCCGGCCCGGAGCAAGAACCTCATCCATTTCCGAGTTGGCGACGCTGCCGACGTCGCGGCCCAAACGCCCTCCGCAATGCCGTCGGGCATCGGGGATTGATCCCTCTTGCCAACGCCATTTGGGGCCGGGCGGCGCGGGCCATGATCGATTCGATCCGAACGCTGATCCTGCCCGCCAGCGGAGCGTGATCGTGGAGGCCTAGGCATGAATAGGGCAATCCTCAAGTTGCTCAGGATGCATTAAACCCATGTCTCGGTGGTAGGTCTCGCCTCCGCAGCCGCTCGCGATAGTTAGCAATCCCCGAATGGATCACCAGACATGCGGTGCCAGAATGCGACCCCCAGCATCGGAATCGACCCGTTACCCGGTCCCAGTGTCGCGGTCCTCCAGCACCGCCTCAGCGATCACGACCGAGCACCGCCTCCACGTATCTGCTCCCAGGCCAGAGGGCTCCGCTTACGCTGCAACTCTGACTCCCTATTTCGTAGTTGGCTACTCCGGCTTCGGCTCCGGCCGCCGCAACAATGAGAGCGCATGCTCCGGTAACCACGCATCCAGAGACCAGCGCAGATGCCCCTACAACGACAGCTGCTTGTGCGATTCCACGCCAATGTTGGGTGACCCGGCACTCCGGTCCCCAGCACAGCCCCGAAGGATCAGAAGCATTTACCGGATCATCTCCGGCAACTGTCCCTTACGACTAGCAATGCGATGCTCCACTAGACGAACCTCCGCCCGACTGAGACCCGGAACCAGAACTGGTCGTTGCACTTTCACTAGGATCCCCGTTGCCACCGGATAGCGAGTACGGCTCCCAGGCGTGCCCGTTGTAATAGTCCTCAGCTACACCTATGACTGTTCCGATTATCCCTCCCGACAAAGTGTTGATGCCGAACTCAAGTCCACCGATCGTCGCATTCCACGTCGCGTCTGAGCACTGATTTGAAGCCCATCCATAGGCAAAACAAGTACCAGTTGCACTTGCGTAACCGCCAAGCGCCGTCACGCCTCCTTGCAGAAGGCTAACCACAGGGTTGTGGTCGATGATTGCACTCACAACATCGCCCCAGGGAAACTTGCCGCTCGGATCGACGCTGTTGACAGGGTCATCCGCCGCATAGCCGTAGGGTGTGTTCGTCTCTCGGACAAGAGGATCGACCGCTAGAAACTGCCCAGTCGACGGGTCGTAATACCGGGCTTGCAGGTAGTAAAGCCCGGATTCCACGTCCTGGTACTGCCCAGCAAATAGGAGGGGGTTGATCGCAGCGCCCCTGTGCGTTGCCAGTTCTCCATAGGAGTCATAGGAGTAGGTCGCCAACTTGGCCCCGGTGGTTGACGTCAAAAGCGTTGTACTGCCCAGCTGATCGTGGTGGTAGAAGGCAGGCGTCCCACCAGTGTTGATGCTCTCGAGGGGGAGATTGCCAGGTCCGTAGATGTAGCTGTTGGTCCCATCATTGAGGAGAAGGGGGGTGCTGGCGACCACATTCCACGTGAATTTGAGTCGCGGCGCTACTCCCGACGGTCTTCGACATCCGGAGACCATCGCCGTTGTAGGAGTACACCGCTGACGTCGAGCCCTGACTGAAGCCGATCAGCCGTCCGGCCTGGTCATAGGTGTAGCTAGCACTGGAACCCGTGGGGGGGGTCATTCCAGTCCGCTGTCCCTCGGCATTGTAGGTGTAGGTCGTGACCTTCTTCTTGGTTCCAGAAGAGATGAGCTCATCACCGGCGTTGGAGGTGATCGGAGTCGTCTTTAACGACGCCGTCGGATTGCCAGCCGAGTCGTATCCGTAGGACCCTGAAGAATCACTCGTCAACTCGTTCATAGAGTTGTACGAATAGTCCTCAACGGTCTTCCCAGACGGCGTCGTGGATGCGACCAGCGAGTCTGTGTTCCGGCTGTAGGTGAAGCCTTGCAGGACCTTGGTACCGGCATCGGTTGTGATGGACACGACATTGTCGTCAGCGTCATAGGAGTATGTGTCCGTCGTGACGGCGTAGGTGAACCCTTTCTTGACCTGCAGCACATTTTCGGACAGCTCATTCCCGTCGTGGTCGTAGGTGAATACCGTGCGGTTCCCGAGCCAGTCCGTGACCGACACCTCTTCTCCGAAACCGTCGTAGGTATTCGTCACGGACTTGCCATTCGGATAAGTGATCGATATGAGGTGGCTATCGGGGTCATAGGAATAAGCGGTGGTGTTTCCTGCACCGTCGGTCGACGAAGTCAGCCGGTCCGACGCGTCATACGTATACGTGGTCGTTCCCGTTCCGTCTGTCATCGACGTGCGCTTACCATCACCGCTGTAGGTGTAGGTCACACCATGGGTCGAACTGCTGGAGTAAGAGGTCGAAGTCAGCTCATTATCCGCGTCGTAGGTGTTCGTTGTGACTCGTCCGGAGGGGTCGGTGGTCGTCAGCCGGTTCCCGTCGAGGTCGTAGGTGTAGCTCGTGGTCTCAGCGAGGGGGTTCGTCGTAGAGATCAGCTGATTGAGCGCGTTGTACGTGTTTCTGGTGATGTGTGCATCGGCGTCCGTGGTGGTGGTGACATTGCCATCACTGTCGTAGGTGCTCGAGGTCGTTCCGCCATTCGGCTGAATCGTGCTCGTGAGCTCATTGTCCAGGTCGTACGTGTACTTCGTCACATGACCTTCTGGGTCCGTGACCTGAGCCTTGTTCCCATCCGCGTCGTAGCTGGTTGAGGTCGCGTTCCCCAGAGGGTCAATAATCGACGTCGGCTCGCCGTCAGCGTCGTACGTCGTTGTCGTCGTGTCGGCAACTCGTGCGGCCCCCGCTGCGGGACACGTCACACCCGAAGCAGTGGCGTTGGGTGATGCTTCACACACCTGTTCACCATCTTCGTCGTACGAGTACGCAGTGGTATCGGTCACTCCAGACGATGGGCTGGTCGTCTGCGATGCTCTGTCGCCGAAGGCGTCATAGGTGTACGTCGTCACCTCTCCTGCCGGATCGCTCATCGAGGTGAGGTCTCCGGGGTGGCTGGGGTTGCCATAAGTATCCGTCGTGGTGTCCCCGAGCGGATTGGTGGTGGTCAGAAGATTTCCGTTCGCGTCGTAGGTGTGCTTCGTTGTGTCTCCAACTGGTGTCGTCGACGTCAGCACCTCATTGAGGGCGTTGTACGTATTCGTCGTGGTGCGCCCGAGCGGATCGGTGGTTGTCAGCAGGTTGCCGTTCGAGTCGTAGGTGTGAGTAGTCACATTGCCATTCGGGTCCGAGACTGAAGTGACGCCGTAGGTGGCCGGATCGTAGGTATAGGTCCACGTCGCCTGTTCGGGCGTGCCGTATGCCTTGATGACCTGGGTCTCAAATCCATTGGCGTACTTCTCCACCTCCACGTTGCCGTTGGGATCGGTGATCGTCGTCGTGCCTCCGAGCGCCGAGAAGTTGTCCCCGGTGTACGAAAAGTTGGTCGTCCGGCCCGTTGGATCGGTCTGTGCAAGAACTCGACCCTCAGCGTCATAGGTGTTAGTGACAGTTCCGCCCCTGGGGTCGGTCATCGTCAGCATCTGTGAAGTGCCGTTGTAGGTGAACGTCGTCACCCGCCCCAACGGATCAGTGACGGATGTCAAGTCTCCAGCTGCGTCGTAGGCGTAGGTCGTGGTCCTCCCCATCGGGTCGACGACCGACGAGACCAGTCCGTTTGCTCCGTGATTGACTTGCAGGACCCGCGCCGAGGCATCTGTCACGGTGACCAACTGGTTCGAACTGTTGTAGCCGAGCGTGGTCTGGTAGCCGTTCAGGTCACCGATCGAATCGAGCAGTCCCGTCGGGGAGAAGGTCAGGAACTGAGTTGAGTGTTCGGTGAGCGTGTAGGTGCCGTTGCTGTTGGCTACGAGGGTGTCGTCGGTCGATGACGGAAGAGTAAAGCCTCCACTACCGTTCGGCTCTGCGATCGCTTGTGATCCGTCGGCGAGCGTGATCAGGATCGAGCCGTCCTTGCCGCCGAGGGTGAGGTGTTGGTCGTAAGACGAGCTCCATCCGTTGCCGAAGATTCCCGGGGTGGACGCACTCAGGTCATTGTAGGTACGGGTGAGATCGAGACCTGGGCCTCGACCACCGATCGAAACGTCGGTGTACTTCTGCCACAGGTCCCCACTCGCGCAGTTGACGGGGTCGGCATGCCTGCACGTGTTCGATTGCGAAACTGCGGCGGCTGATCCATAGGCCGAGCTGTAGATCGGCGCTTCGGTATTCCCGTCGCAGATCGGAACCGAAGTATCGACAAACGGCGTCCCCAACAGGCTGCCCGACGTTGCTCCGTTGTTGTAGAAGGCGTCCGCCGAGACGTAGTACACGTTGTTCCAGGGCGCTGAGCCGACCAGGTACCACCACGTGTCGCCGTCTGCCACACGGAAGCCGGTGACCCGGCACGAAACCTGGACAGTTTCATACTGAGGGATCGTGGGGCCTTCGGCAGCTCCGGCGTGGGAGTAGTTTGCCCAAGTCTGGGCCCCCCCAGGCCCCGGGGTTTCGCCTGAAGGGCGTGGCGTCGACACCGAATCGCACGAGGGGACGTTCGGGTCTACAAACGGGGTCCCGAGCAGGCTTCCCGAGGTCTCCCCGTTGTTGTAGAAGGCATCGGCCGATACGTAATAAGCCCCGCTCCAGGGCGATGAGGCGATCTGGTACCACCAGTTGTTCCCGTCAGCAACCGTGAATCCGCTGAGCTTGCAGGCGATGGCAACGGTCTGATTGGAGCTGATCGATGGCCCCTGCGTCCCACCGGCATCGGCGGAGTCCGTCCATGTGTGGGCTACGCCGCCCGTTGTCTCGTTGGTGCTGCCCGGGGGTGATGACGTACCGCTTCCAACTGTTCCAGATCCAGAGCAGAGCGGGATCGCCGGGTCGACAAAGGGCGTACCGAGCAGACTGCCCGACGTGGCCCCATTGTTGTAGAAAGCATCAGCCGAGGCATAGTACGTATTGTTCCAGGGCGACGAGGCGATCTGATACCACCAGGTGTTGCCGTCTGCGACCCTGAAACCCTGAACTGCGCAGGCGATGGTGACCGTCGCATTGCTGCCGATCGTAGGACCCTGCTGCCCGCCCGCATTTGTGTAGTTCGTCCAGGTGTTGACGGTGCCCCCGGTCGTCTCGTTCTTGGCTCCTCCGGAGCCGCACACAGGGACCGCCGGATCAACAAAGGGAGTCCCTAACAGGCTGCCTGATGTGACGCCCGGTTCGTTGTAGAACGCATCGGCTGAGACGTAGTAGCTGTTGTTCCAGGGCGAAGACGCGATCTGATACCACCATGTGTTCCCGTCCGCGACCCGGAAGCCGGTCAACGCGCAGGTGATCTGGATCGGCACACTCGGCGAGATGTGTGGGCCCTCATTGCCACCTGCGTTCGTGTAATTCGTCCACGTATTGGCACCGCCGCCACCGGCGTACTCGGTATAGGTCGAGACCGCACCGGCGGGCCCATACTGCAGCTCGATCACGGCAAGTCCTGCAACTAGGATCAAAAGGCCCATCAACAACCGCACCACCCGGTTCACTGACGCCGTGGTCCCACTCCGCCCATTACGCATCTATCCGCCTCTCCACCTGGTTGTTCAACATTCCATCGCGACCCGGATGCCCTGAGTCGCCTTCTGCCTGACGGTCACATCAGCCGATCGTGACGGGAATCGCACCGTACGCCTTCTTTCGTCTTGACCTTCCCGTTCTCGGTTGTGTTGATCGAGATCGAGGCCTGTCCGGGAACCAGTTCCGAGTTTGGATTTCCCGAGAGGGCCCCGTTCGAGTACAACTTCAGGTCCTAACACCTCGACACCATTGTCGAAATAACGTTGATGATAAGCACCAATACCTTTGAGGCGCTTCGGAGGTTCCCCTGCCACGACTGATGCCTTCTGCCTCGACGCCACCGCCGTCACCCCTCGCCTGAACAGTGCCCGCTAGCACTGGTCCAGTTTCTTACCACGGTGAACCCGAGGGGGCAATCGACCGGACCGCTCCCGTGAGGCGCGATTCCGCCGAGCGAACCCGAGACGCCTACCCCCGAATGTGCCGTTCATGGGCAGGACATTTCGCGAGCACCGTCGGCGGATTCGCCAGATACCTGTCCAGAGGAAGCGCCGAGAATTCGCCCATCGCGTGGCACCATGGATGAAGGCCGAGGTTCCACAGCATTCACCAAACCCGTGTCTTGGGCAGGAGATCGGAAGTTGGCTCCCACCGCCGAAACTCCTGCTCGGAGACTAAGCGGCGGCTCACCTCAGTGACGTGTTGCAAAAAGGTGCACTGCAATGCAGACAAGGGGTGGCGTCTGGCTCAAACGACACCCCCGGGACCGTATTACTCGATCTCTTGATCAGAGATCGAGCATTTGACGCGCCCCTTTCCACAAGGACCACGCTCAGTTGGCGCTGCTATCGGACTATAAAGCTACATTAGACAATGCATTTAGCTTGCGTTTCGATGGGTTTAGGAGTACTGTGGGGACACATCAAGTCAGCATTAGCCAAGGAGACGCGATGCGACCAACAGCTAGTCGGACCCCTGGGCATGGGACGGAGTCGGCTCGGGCTCCACCTCGGCAGGACCTCGTTCGCTTCATGTTCTGGTCCCTGTGACCAGGGCATGAAGCGCGCCCGTGCTCGTTCAAGAATCCTGGGACTAGGGCCCTACTGAGCTCCCTCAAGCACAGGGTGTTTGATGTCGATAGCAATAGGGAATACAGTTACAGGGTTGTTTGTCAGCGCAGTCCCTGATCATCAGGCAGGCGCTAGAACGGGCAGTACGAGCGCAGGAGGAGCCTCAGTGGCTAGATCCGATTCGGCGGTAGAGCGATTACAGCGGGTTGACGTCATCACCGCGGATGAACGCGCTTACAAGGAATCGGTCAACCAGCCGATCAAGGTAATCGCGGCACAATCGCTTCAGATACTCGGGCAGAAGATCACGGCAGTTGGCGTGGGCCTATCAGACGCCCGGCCTATCAGGGCTTGGGCTTCTGGCGGGGAGGTTCGGGAGGACAATGCAACGCGGCTCCGGCTGCTATTTCGTGTCGCAAGAGCGATTCAGCTCGTTTATGACGAGCAAACAGCAAGAGCGTTCTTGCGGTCGAGCAGTCCCTACCTGGGGGATCGCTCGCCGCTCGAGCTGATCGCTGAGGATAACGAACCAGCCGTCATCGAGGCAACGAGGGCTTTCCTCGAGACCTGAGGGACTAAATTCCCATAGGATCGGGGTGTGCTTGGCGACCACCTCAAGACGCGAAACATCGAATTCCCAAAAACGGGCGGATTCAGGGTCGGCCTCACCCCGACCTATGCGAGACCTGTAAGTCCACCAAGGCATCGATTCGATGATCCAAATATGGAGTACGGAGTTCGTTACTTCGCAACCACACTTCGCGGCGCTCTGATCGAGGTATTCGATCAGTTCCGTGCGTCCAGTCCAACCGAGAAACGACTCCTCGACGTCAGGGAGTTGGAAGGCATGGACCTCCTCTCCGAGGAACTCGCGGGCGAAATTCCCGATAAGTGGCTCGCGTCGCAGTTCGTGGCCATCGGGTACGTCGATGGCGATGCTGTCTTCCCTGATGTCATGGATGAGAATCTGCTGGCAGAGATGAACCTGCGTGCCCCGATTCGAAAGGTACTCGTTGACAACCCTCTCGCGTTCGGAGGCGATCCGCGTCTCGACTTTGGGTCGATCCAGAGCAGTGGCACTGCTGCGAGACGCCTGACGCAAGCGCTCTCGCGAGAGATTCACGAAGCCCCAGAGGACTTAACCGGAATCCGCTACATTTCAAGGCACACAGAAGACGAAGAGTGCTGGGCCGTATTTGATGATCGGACGACGGTCACTTTCGACCCCGACCGTGTTTCCCCCCTGAATGCTCTCAACGCCGACCACACTGCTGCCGCTCGATCGGCTGCTCAACTCCTCAGACTTACGTTGCCACCTAGTTGGAGGGAAGATCCGTAGTCCTCACCGGGTCCCCGGGAACTGATCCAGTGCACAGGAATCTGGATCCCCTCAGTCCAAGGAGGCCCGGACCAATAGTGCCGGGCCCGGAGCACGGTGGCGGAACGGCCCGGATTGGGCGTCCTCGTACCTCATTAACTTGACCAAGCGGACAACTCCGCTGGGCATCTGCCTCCCCGCCGAGGGCGATGCCCGCCTTCCAGAGGATTCAGTAAACCCATGTCTTGTCGTGGGGTGCCCGAAACACCGCTCTCGGCAGTGAACCCGCAGGCCAGGAGACCGAAACCCGTGCGAACCGTGCCATGCCCCGTACGACCTACCTGTTCGGGAATCTTCTCTGGGCGGGTCTTACGGGATGGCTCCAGCAGCAACCCGGCGTGACCTGGGCCGTCACCGCAAGAGGTTCGGCTTACGAGGCACCACGCTCAAGCGGCTTCGCCCCGGCCTCTCAACCGAAGCCGGGGGCTTCCGCAACCGGGGACCCTGGTGTCTCCCCGGACCCAGCCGTCACCGGCTGGCTAACCGAGCTGCCGGACGCACATAGATTGAGACTAAGTGGCCCCGGCTTCTCGAAGTGAGATGAGCAGCCGCGCTGCCCACAGGAACACGATGACCGGCACGATGAGCCAGAGGATGTTGCCATAGACGAACTTGATCACGAAGTTGGCGGACCCCCCGGTCACGTTCGCGAAGTGTGCATAGCACTCCGACAGGATGTAGATGACGGTCGAGAAGAACTCGCACGTCATCAGGACGAGCACGCCCACAAGGATGCCGCCGGTGAACCGCTTGGCTCGGATCCGCAGGAGCAAGAGAACGAGAGCGGTCAGGCCCAAGATCGATGCACCGGTCTCCATGGCGAGGAGATCGGGGGGTGGGTGGATGTAGCGGTTGTCCCCGCCATCTGCATAGATCCACCAGAGGTAGCTCCAGAGCTTCCCCGCGCCCGCGCTGCCCATAATCCACCTGTGGAAGATCACCCAGGGCATCTCCCACGTCAGGTGCACCACCGCGAGGATGGCCAGCCATGAGAAAGCCGTCTTCTCACTGCGCTGGGCCCTGTCCAGGTGGGCCTGTCCCTTGAGCGGAAGCCACGCCAAGACGAGGACGGCGACGATCACCGACGTCGAGATGACGACAAAGATGTTGGACATGATCGCCTTGCTGGCGCCCCAGCGCGCGCCCGCCGCCCAGCAGAGGGTTTCGGCGATCAGCATGAACACGAGGAGCGCGACGACGGCGACTGGGTAGGTGAGGGGCCAGGCACGCCGGGCGAACGCCTCGGTCGGCTCGATCACCTCTGGCATCTCGGTCAGTTGGGTCATCGTTCTCTGCCATCCCCTCCGCAAGCCGACGGTCGCTCATGGCCGCAACGCACCCTTGCAATTTCTACGAACAGAGGCAAGGTACCATAAATAGCTAGCGATTTACGACGGAACTGGCCCGGGGGGCACTATGGGGTTCAAAGTGAAGTTTCGGCCAACCTTTTCTAGAGCGGTAGCGCTCGTGACGTGCGGCATGGTGGCTTCCGTAGGAGTTGGCGACCGGCGCAAGCAAGGCAGGTCTCGAGCGGATGGTCGATGGGTGGCGGGCCGAACATCCCGGCGTCCGTTTCTCGTTGGTCGTGCTCGGTCCAATCCGCAGCCGCAACGAAGCTCCCGGCACGTTCACCGCCAACTGGGACATGGACAAGGCGGCTCGCTCGATCCACAAGTGGACCTCACTCGGGCTCATCGACGACCAGACGATCGATTCCGCGGATGTGTGTGAGCAGGTCTTTGCCATCCTCACGACCTCGGCGTCCATCTCCCGCGTGGTCTTTGAGCCTTGAGCTGTTGGGGCTCGAGCTCCCGACGGTTTGTGCGGACAACTCTGAAAGGTCACGGCGCCTGAGTCACTGCAAGCGGACCGAACATTCTTGCGCAACTTCGTCTGAGGACGACCGGACGCGGTCCGCGCCCCATCGGTGCCGTCCTTGTGGCGATGTCGCGAGCGAGTTGTGGATGACATTACATTTTCATCTATGCCCTCCTATCGCCTCGCCGAGCTGATCCGTTGAAGGCATCGCTCGCCATAGCCGCAGAGATCCGGGAGCAGATAGCAAGGGGGGAGCTGTGCCCGGGTGACCCGCTTCCGGTCGAGAGCGACCTCATGGACGACTTCGGTGTGTCAAAGGGCGTTGTACGTGAGGCGCTCAGGATCCTCGAAACTGAGGGTTTCGTGGAAGTGCGCCGAGGCCTGGGCGGAGGCCCGCGGGTCCTGCACCCATCGATCTCCCAAGTGACCATGAATCTGGGTATTTATCTCCAGATCGGAGAGGTGCAGGTCATGGACGTTTGGGCCGCGCGGGATCGCATCATCGGCGGGGCAGTGGAGCGGTTGGCCCTCAAACATGACAAAGACGACGTGGCGAACCTGATGAAGGTTGTAGAGAGGCTGGTCGAAGCCGTCGGGGACTTTGACGCTTACTATCTGCAACTTCTCGATGTTGATGAGACAGCTGTCGATCTCGCAGGAAGTGCTACCGAACACCTTCTCGTCGTCGCGCTTCGGCACATCATCGCCACAGAATTTGAGGCGGCGACTCGGGCAATCGTTGATGTCCATATCGCGAATTCGGTTGTATTTGCGAGACAATTCGAGAATGTCGTGGCCCAGGCGTGGACGGAGACTACGCGCCACATCAGAATGGGACACGTTGCAGCCGCACGCCGGGCCTATGAGCATCAGGCCGAGCTAATCAGGAGTGCAATGTCGGCGTATCTCGAGGGCAGCATGTTCGTTGACGTATTCAGCGATTGACGCGGTAGTCGATATCCGATGGATATATGACGCATTGGACCTGATGGAGGTTGAGCACCTGACATAGGTGCTGCAAGTGCTCGTCTTGGGCGTTGAGTGCCAAATCAGCTGCGAGTCCGGCGGTTCGCCAAGGGCAATCACTACCGCCTAGTGGTCCGTCGTTGATATAGCTTGGATAGCTATCGTGGCACCATGAGTACGGTGATTGCACCCCCGCTGGCCATGACCGACGAGCAACGATCGGCGCTCGAGGTGATCGCACGCTCGACGACACTTGGTCACCGCAAGGTGGTCCAGGCCAAGGCGCTCTTGCTGGCTGGCGAGGGTGTCGGGACGAACGAAGTGGCCAGGCGGTGTCACACCACCAACGAGTCGGTGCGGGCCTGGCGCCGTCGCTTCGAGGTTGAGGGCGTCGATGGCGTTGGTCGAATCGCCAAGGGTCGTGGACGACGGTCGTGGCTGCCCGAAGGAACGGTTGCTGCCGTCGTCCACGACACGCTCGCACGAGGCTCCCGACGACGGCTCGACGCATTGGACGACCCGACTCATGGCCAACCGGTTCGGGATCGGCAAGGACACCGTGGCCCGCATCTGGCGGGACCACAACCTGAAGCCCTGGAAGGTCGACACCTTCAAGGTCTCGAACGACCCCCGCTTCGAGGAGAAGCTGGTCGATGTCGTCGGGCTCTACCTGAACCCGCCCGAGCGGGCGGTCGTCTTCAGTTTCGACGAGAAGACCCAGGTCCAGGCCCTCGATCGCACCCAGCCCTCGCTGCCCATGAAGCGGGGCCGGGGTGCGACTCTGACCCACGACTACAAACGGCACGGAACAACCGATCTGTTCGCCGCCATGAATCGTCGGCACCGGCGAGGTGCTCTTCGATACGAAGAAGTCCCACAAGGCGACCGACGTCCTCGCCTTCTTCAAGTTCATCGACCTCCACGTCCCGAAGGACCTCGACGTCCACGTCGTGCTCGACAACCTCTCGGCCCACAAGGCACCGCCGGTGGCCAAGTGGTTGGCCGACCCGAAGCGTGCACGGTGGCATCTTGCACTTCACACCGACCTCGTTCGTCGTGGCTGAACCTCATCGAGCGCTGGTTCAACGAGCTCACCGAGCGACGACTCCGCCGAGGAGTCTTCACCTCGGTGCCGCATCTCATCGACGCCATCGAGATCTGGACCGAGCACTGGAACGACGATCCCAAGCCCTTCGTCTGGCACAAGCAGGCCGAGGAGATCATCGCCAAGGTCCGACGAGGCCGGGCCTCACTTACCCAAGTCAAATCCGCGACGCGACCACTAGGCATGGTTACCTCGAGGCGGATCTCGATGAACTCGCCGGATGGCGGGAGAGGGGAAGAGCCTGTGGATAGGTCACAGTCAGCTTGCGATTCCGGTGATTGACACGGCCTCGAAATCGCACTAAAAGTTGCAGAGCCTTCGTTAACGCTGGACACAAGGTCCTCAGTGGAGGCGGAAGCTGGGAACGTAACCAGGCGGCGGCACAAAGTGACTCAGCGGTCCTTCGCTCTCGTGATTGACTGTCGATCCGAAAATGCAACAGCAATCACAAATCGAGGAGCTATTCGATGGTCTCGCTGAACCCTCAACGGAACGATCGTCAGTTGGGAACAGGGCGAATTCCCCGTCTTTGTGTCCTGATGGTTGTGTCACTCGTCATGGTGAGCGAATTGGCGGCGGTATCGCTGAGCGTGTTGGCGGCTCCTCAAGCCACAGCCGCGTTGATTCCCCCGACGTGGAGCACCTTTTCCGCCCCAGGAGACGGTCTCAGCTCGGTAACCTGTGTCACAGATTCTGACTGCTGGGCAGTAGGTGGGTCGGATTTCGACCATTGGGACGGGAGTTCCTGGACGGATACGGATGTATCTGGCGGCAACTACGGGAGCGTCACGTGCTTATCTGCCTCCGACTGTTGGGCCGTCGGCGGCCAGGGCGGCGACAGTGAGAATCAAGCCGCGATTGTCCAGTGGGACGGTACATCGTGGTCCGCGGTTTCAGCACCCTCCTATAGCTCGGGGAGCAGCGTCCTTAACAGCGTGACGTGCGTGTCCGCTAGTGACTGCTGGGCGGTCGGTAGCTATACGAGCTCGCCGACTGACTCGCCGCCCACTACGACATTCACTTTTGTGGCCAACTGGAACGGATCGACGTGGTCTCAGGTGTCGGACATTTCACCTCAGATCGACAACAGCCGGTATATGGGTGTCACCTGCGTGGGTGCATCGGATTGCTGGGCTGTGGGCAACCATCAGTTCTCCAGCTTTGACGGCCGTACAGGGGCCAGCACGCTAGCTGCCCACTGGGATGGCACGGCATGGTCACAAGTGGCGGTGCCAAATCCACTAGAGGGATTGAACTTCTCCTTCGACACGCTCTCTTCTGTAACGTGCGTGACATCGAGCGACTGTTGGGCAGTCGGGGAATATCACGGTTTTACGATTGCCCCGTCGCTAGCTTTGCACTGGGATGGCACTACGTGGTCGCAAGCCACCACTCCGGACGAGCCCTTCACGAAGGGCGGTGCGCTTTATGGAGTTACTTGTGTAAGCAGCGCAGACTGTTGGGCGGTCGGAACGGATCCCATCGCCGAGTCGACAGGTACGATTGTTGAACCGTCGAGAACCTTTGTTCTCAACTGGGACGGTCTTGATTGGGTGCAGGCCGTGACTCCCAACCCATCCGACGAGGACGTTCTGACGGCGGCCGCCTGCTCTACCTCGGGCTGCTGGCTCGTCGGGGATGGTGATTCTTCCTCACTGATATTGCACGGCGGTTCGGCCTCATCTACTCAGACCGCTCCAGACGGGCTTACTCCTGACGGTACCAACCCCGGACCCGACACCTTCGGCGGTGGCGGTGGCGCGGTCGCATCTTGTGGTTGTTCCACCGGTGAGCCAATCAACCCGGCCACCGGCGACTTCTACGACACCGAGACCGACCTAACCATCCCTGGCGCCGGCCTACCGCTGACCTTCAACCGTACCTACGACTCCGACCTCGCCCAAGGCGAAGAAAGTACCGGCGGTTTGCCGGGAGACCTTGGATATGGTTGGTCAGACAATCTCTCCATGTCGGTGACCTATGGCGGAGGAATGGCGACAGTCACCCAGGCGAACGGGTCAGAGATCTCGTTTCAGTACTACGCCACCGGAACGACCGAACCACTCGGCACCGATGGTGTGACGTGGTGCCCGTCGGATGCGAGCGCAGGCGTGTGGTGCCCAACCGCGCCCCGCTATATCGCAACTCTGACCGGGGCCTCGGGGGGGACGGGTGGCCCTTGGACATTTGTCAACGACATCAAAAGCCCGATCACCTACTCATTTACGTCTGCCGGTGTACTCACGCAGATCGCCGATGTGGCCGGTGACACGCTCGCCAGTACTTCCTATTCGCCGGGCACCGGCCAAGCCGCCTGCCCCACCGGCGATACCTGCACGGCGTGGTCGTCGACCCCAAGTGGTGAATCGAGCCCGAGCGCAGTCCTGGTCGAGGCATTCAACTCAGGCTCCCAGCTTGCCGAAGTCTTCGACGCCGCCTCAGGCGCAGCATCGACCCAGGTGGCCACTTTCACCTACTCGGGCACGGGCTGCTCCACCTGGACCGGCACACCCGGGGACCTCTGCAGCGCCACCGATCCTGGCTCGCTCACTACCACCTTCACCTACGACACCGGCCAGTCCAGCCCGTACCAGTACGACGAGACGGCCATGGATCCCCCGGCCACCGGGGATGTGGCCAACACGTACAACTCCTCGGGGCAGATCACCAAGCAGGTCATCTCGACGGGTGGAACCAACGAGGAACAGGACTTCGCCTACGCCGCCAACTCATCCGTGACAAACGGTACCCAGACGACGGTCACCTCCTATCCGGACGGCACCGGAGGCAGTTCGTCCACTTCCACCTATCTGTATTCCAATGGGGCCGAGGTGGGCCTGACCAATGGAACCGGGGCTACGACGTATGTCGATCGAGACCCCACGACCCTGCTGGCAGAGGACACTGTCAACGGGAGTGGTGCTATCTCGGGACAGGACCTTGATAACTACTCGTTGGCCGGTGGAACGGCTCGTACCTCCGCTGATGCGAGTCTCTCCATCGATGCGCTGGGTAACACCACCCAGACCGAATACACGGCAGCCAACCTGCCCTGGTGCACCGTCGATCCGGCCGACTACGCCAACGGGACAACCTGTCCGGTGGATCAACCATCCAGCCCGCCTGCCCCAGGAACTCGTATCGGTTACACCCTCACCATCTACAACTTCGCCAACGACGTCACGTCAACCACGGACCCCCTGGGCAACACCACGACCAACTCCTACACGACCTCGGGCCATGGGGTCCCGGTTGGGCTCCTCTACTGCAGCGTCGATCCGGTCGATTACCAGGCCAGCGTGACCTGCCCGGCCTACGGGGCCGCCCACGTTGCTGGCACGGCCACCAAGACCTTCGACGCCACCGGGGACGTGCTGACCTCGACGGACCCCGACGGCAACACCACCTCCTACACCTACGGTTCGGCGGCCAACCCCGGGCTCCCGACCGTGACCACCGACCCCGACGGCAAGGTGACCACTGACACCTACAACGCCGAGGGCGAGGTCACCACTCAAGTGGTCACCGACACCTCGGGCACCTATTCGGCCACCACCCAGTTCGCCTACGACTCGGCCGGACGCCAGTACTGCGAGGTGGCCCCTTACGAGTACGCACTGTCGGTGCGCTGCCCGACCTCGGCTCCGACCTCGCCACCCGCCGGGACGCCGGGCTACGCCGACACCATCTACAACTCGAACGGCCAGGTGACCTCCACTACCAACCCGATCGGGGGGACCACCCAGTTCGCCTACGACGGGGCGGGCAACAAGTACTGCACGGTGTCACCCACTAACTACGCCTCGGGGACCCGGTGTCCAACCTCACTGCCGCTCACCACCCCGACCACGACCTCTGACTCCTACCTCGGGGCCACCATCGACACCTTTGATGCCGACAACCGGGTCGTCCAGGTGACCAACCCCCTCGGGGGCATCACCCTCACCACCTACGACGCCGCCAACAACGTGACCCAAACCACGGTCGAGTCCAACGACGCCACCGATGATCCCAACGTGGTCACCGAGAACACCTACGACGCCGACAACCGGGTCGTCTCCTCGACCCAGGGCTACGGCTCGGCGAGCCCGGCCACGACCCTTACCGCCTACGATCCCAACGGGAATGCCTTCTGCACGGTGTCCGCCAACGCCTATGCGGCGGGCAGCTCGGCCTACCAGTGCCCGGTGTGGCAGCCGGGCTGGATCGTGGCCCCACCCAGCCCCACCGCCCTGTACTCGACCTCCCCGACGCCGGTCCAGGCCAACAACGTCACCACCACCTTCTTCGACGCCGACGGGCACCAGACTCCAGACCACCAACCCCGACGTCCAGACGACGGTGTCGGCCAGCGACGCCGACGGGCGCACCTACTGCACCTCGGACCCGGTCAATGTGGCCAGTTGGCTCACCGCCAACCCCTCGGGCACCTACCCCTACCTGTGCCCGACCAGCCCGCCGACCACGGCCCCGACCACGGCCACCGGGTATACCACCACCATCTTCGACGCCGCCGGGCGAGCTTTGTCTTCCACCGACCAGCTCGGTGAGACTACCGACCACCGCCTATGACGCGTCCGGCAATACCACGACGGTGACCGATCCTCGGGGCAAGGTGACCACCTCGTGCTACTACTGGGAGAACGGCACCGGACAGTGCGCGGCCGGTGCCCCGGCCGGTGGGGGATCGTTCGACGACCTGTACTCGACGACCACTCCGGCCACCACTGCCGATCCGAGTGGTGCGACCACCACCTACACGTACTACGCCGGGGACAACTCGACATCACTTCCAGCCCAGGCGGGGACACCACGGACATCTACGACGCCAATGGCGATCTGACCAATGACGCCATATTCGGGCACCGCAGACCGGCTATGCGACGCCGGCCAACGTCAGCTACACCTATCACCCAGACGGCACCCGTCACACCATGGCCGATGCGTCGGGCACAACCACCTACACCAACGACGCCAACGGGGACGTTACCCAACAGCAGTTCGTGGCCGGCTCGGGGACCGGGCTCGCCAACAAGACGGTGAACTACAGCTACTACACGACGGGCGTGCAGGCTGCGGTCACCTACCCCACCTACGGGAGCCACACCAGCCCGGCGGCCACCTACACCTACGACGCTCTGGGCAACATGGCCTCGGTCACCGACTGGCTGGGCAACGAGGTCACCTTCACCCACGACGGGGATGGCAACCTGACCAACCAGGCCAACGTGGTGGGCCTCACTAGCCCCAACGGGACGAGCAGCACCGCTTTCTCGTACGACAACGCCGACGAGAACAGCCAGGCCACGTCCACCCTCAGCTGTTCGGGGTCGAGCGGAACCCTCACCCAGTCGTTCTCGGGCTCGACCGGATCCCGCAACGCCGACGGCCAGGTCACTCAGGACGAAGAGTCCTACACCAGCCCCTGTTCAGGCACCTCCTACCAGCGCAACTACAGCTATGACCAAGCCGGGCGGGTCGTCTACCAAGGATCGACTGCCCAAGGGACCAACCCCAACAACATCGCCTACGACGCCTCCGGAGACCCCACCACCATCTCGAGCCACGACTCGAGCGGCAACTTCGACACCTACACCCAGACTTTCGACAACGCCGGGGCCGTGGAAGGCCAAACTCCGGTCACCGGCAGCGGTGGCTCGTCGTCCACCTACTCGGATGACACCCTGGGGGATCTCACCACGTCGGTGACCGGTTCGACCACCACCAGCTACGGCTACAACCAGTTGGGCCAGATGGCTTCCACGTCGGCCAGTGGGTCGGGCTATCTCTACACCGGCGATGGGTTGGAAGCTGGAGCATCGACGACTGTCGCCGGTTGGGGATCACCCACCGCGGTCGATACCTCTGACCTCGACATGAAGGTGAGCTGCTCGTCGTCGTCCTTCTGCGCTGCCGTCGATCTCGAGGGCAAAGCCTTGACCTACAACGGCTCGACATGGTCTTCTCCGACGTCACGCGATACGAACGGCTTTAGCGCCATTAGCTGCGTCTCGTCGTCCTTCTGCATTGCAGTCGATGGTCATGGGAAGGCCGAGACTTATAACGGCACGAGCTGGTCGTCAGCCGCCACGATCGACGGGTCGAGAAACCTGACCAACATCAGTTGCACCTCGTCCTCGTTCTGCGTCGCCGTTGATACCAGCGGCAAGGTCGACATGTACAACGGATCGAGCTGGACTGCAACGACGGCGGACAGTGGCCACACGCTCGAGAGTGTCAGCTGCGCCTCGTCCTCGTTCTGCGTCGCCGTCGACAATGCGGGTAAGGCCATAATCTACAACGGGTCTGGCTGGTCCTCAGCATCATCGATCGACGGAACGGACCAACTCAATTCGGTGAGTTGTACGTCCTCCTCCTTCTGTGTCGCCGTCGATGACTACGGGAAGTCGCTCACCTACAACGGAAGTGGTTGGTCCTCGATGACAATCGACGGGACCGATTCAATCCTTTCGGTGAGTTGCACTTCCTCGACGTTGTGCCGAGGCGTCAGTGGCAGCAACGCCTATACCTACAACGGCTCGAGCTGGTCTTCTGCCACCGACATCGACGGCACGAACGTGCCCACAAGTATCAGTTGCTCATCGTCTATTTTCTGCATGATGGTCGATTTTGAGGGCGACGCCAACAGTTACTCGAGCACGACCACAACTGCCCAGCTCACGTGGGACACCAACGGGTCCCTCCCGACGGTGTTATCGGACAGCACCAATGACTACATCTATGGGCCGAACCACGAGCCGGTCGAACAGGTCAACCTCACAAGCTCGACGCCGACGTATCTGACCTACACGTCATCGGACGACTCGTGGCTGGCTACCAACGGCGCGGGTGCGCAAGTGGCCTTCTGGCGCTATGACACCTTTGGCAACCTGACCCTTGGTACCCCGGACTCACCGTTCGGGTACTCGGGCCAGTACACCGACGCCTCGACCGGACTGATCAACGACCGGGCCCGGTTCTACGACAGCCAGACGGGTGGCTTCACGACGAGGGACCCTGATTTCAACTCGACGGACACCGCCTACACGTATGCCGGAGATGATCCGGTGAATAGCACCGATCCCTCGGGTGGTCGAAATCAGTCCTCGACGGAGCCGATAGCGCCTTCTCCGCAGCTCCACGGTTACTGGCTTACAGGGTCTCCGAATTTTGTTGGTCTTGACTTGTATGACGCTCCTGCCGAGGTGGATCTCAGTATTGCAAGCGACGCCGACCTCGGCACGATCGTTACTGTTGGAGTGTGCACCGGCCAACCGGATTCAGCCTCCGTGAGTGGGTGCAAGAGCGCCACGTTGCCCTACGTTGGGTCCAGTCACAGCTTTCTTCTGCCGTCGAATGTCGATGGACCATTTTCGGGACCTCACGAGGAGCAATGGAGCTACGTTGTGCTCGTTGCCACAGGCGATTCACTCGCACCAGCAGAATCGCTAGATCCGATCGAGCTTCCAGAGCCAGAAGGTGAGTCGCCCCCACCTCCGCCCGGCGATGATTCCAATGCTCCGTCCGACTCGTCCTTTTCGACAGGAGGTTGTAATTCGTCCACTGCCTCGTTGGTCAACGAGGAAGATCCGGTGCCTGGTGCAGAGGACCCCAGCTCTGGATTGCTCATGTCCATAAACTGGTTCGGTACGGAGAATGTTGGTGCTCCGTACACATGGGGGACGAGACAATCTGAGTCTAGCGATACGTCCGGACCGGCAGTTATATTGGGTTGATCGAAAACGATCAGATGCAGAATCCAAGGTCTAGATACGTGGGAGCCGTCTTCTTGGCGATCGCTCTGGCAGGGATTGGTGCCGGTTGCGCCAGCGGTGCTTCTCAAGCAAGCAGCACAACTGTAACCACGTCATCTCGTATCGGGCTGCCTTCGTTTACCCCTCGATCATTTGCGGTTCCGGACGGCTTCGCACTCGCCGGCGGTTTGGTCAACTGTGCCACCGGCGCTAGTAACTCCTTACCCGGCGATCAGGTCCATGGCGATTGCTCTTACTATCACATATCTCACCAAGGATTCATTGCGCTGTATCTTGTGAAGGACTCGCAATCAACCCAGGCGACCCCCCTGACACCGTCGATGCGGTCGTTGAGCTCCGCCCTCACCTCACGAGGGTGGAAGACGACGAAGTTGACGACAAGCACAATTGGATTCACCCAGCACGGCTGGAGTGTTACAGCAATATTTGCCCATTCGCCGTACCTCGGAAGCAGCCCCACTGGCAGCTTGACTCACGAGTCATCGGTCCAAGTAACTGTCGTTCTAGCCGCAACGTGAACGTCGTCGTCACTCGACGTCGTAATGTGGCTCTGGTTCTCACGCTGTTGACCATCTAGCGCTCGTATTAGGGTTTACCTCTTTTCTCCTCTCGTCTCTAGTTCCGACCGCAATTCGTCCCCAAGGTCCCAAGCGTTAGGGAGCGTACCGTTGGGGCAGCTTTGGTCTTCAGGCAGCCCCAACCGATCGGCAGCAGGTCCAAGACGGTTTTCGCGTTTGACGGATTCGACCCTTCCTGGCGGAACAGGCCGAAGACGATCGCTATCGTCCGCCAGTTGTCTCGCCGAGAGTGCTGAGACAGTCCCTCGGCACATACTCTATCTTTGGACCAGTAAATGAGGTCGTCCACGCTACGCGAAAAGGTCCCTCACTATTGGCACGTTCGGCATTGCCAATATGGTTCCGGGGGATGGGACGCTGGAATGTGCGCGATCTCTGAAACCCGCGTTCTGTAATCACCGAAACCCGCGATCGGCGATCAGTTAAAACCGCGATCGGCGATCAGCCAAACCCGCGTTGAGCTGACTCCTGCGTTCCTCCTGGCCGGGATCCACCCGGTCGGTCAAGGGCCCCTCCAGGGTCTTGGGCATCCACTGCACCAAGCCCACTGGAGGGACCCCCGAAATGATGACCCAGGAGGAGTTCATGGACGTCATGGCGATGAAACGCCAAGGCCTCAGCATCAAGGAGATCGCCGAGGAGACCGGGTATCACCCGAGTACCATCAGCAGCTGGCTGAAGAACGGAGGGCCTCCGGCCCGGCGGACCAGCCCCAACCCACCGGTGATCGACGAGGTGTGGGCGGCCCGGATCGCCGAGCTGGTGCGGGCAGCACCCCGTCTGCTTGCCACCAGCGTGTTCGAGTTGATTGCCGCCGAAGGGTATGCCGGTTCCTATGTGAGCGTGGCCCGCCACCTGTTCGAGCTGCGGGGACCAAGGTTCACCGCCTCGGCGGCCGCGTCGACCCGGATCGTGACGGCACCCGGTGAGGAGTGCCAGTTCGACTGGTCCGACGTCTCCCACTGGACGAGGGAGTGGGGACTGGGCGACATCCAGTGCTTCCAGGGGATTCTGTCGTGGTCCCGGGTGCGGATCTGGTGGTTCGCCCGTTCCCTCGACCGGGAGTACACCTTCGAGGGCCTGGTCCGGTTCTTCGAGCGGGTCGGCGGGGTCCCGAAGGTCCTGCGCACCGACCGGATGGGGGCCCTCGGCCAGTCCCAGGGCCGACGGTTCTCCCTGCATGCGCCCCGGCGGCCGACTTCGCCCAGTTCCACAACACCGAGATCCGGGCCTGCCAGGCCAGGGACGCCAAGCGGAAGGGCAAGGTCGAGCGCCCCTTCCGGGACGTGAAGGAGCGGTTCCTCGAAGAGTGCGCCGCCACCGGCGCGCCGGAGAGCCTGGCCGAGCTCAACGAGCGCGCGGCCATCTGGATCGAGGAGCGCATCCACTCCCGGGTCCACCGCGGCATGGGCGAGATTCCCGATGACCGGTTCGCCATCGAGGGCCCGATGCTGGCCGTCCTGCCCCGCCGGCGGTTCGACACCGCCTATGTCGAGTCCCGCCGGGTGCACGTGGCCATCCCCCAGATCGAGTGGCGGGGCGTCCACTACTCGGTCCCACCCCGGTGTCTCGGCCAGAAGGTGGAGGTGCGCCACGAGGTGGACTCGTCCACCATCGAGATCCGTTGGGCCGGGGAGGTGGTCGGAACCCACACCGTCGCCGATCCCGCCACCGGTGAGGTCTGGGATGCCACCCACTGGCAGGCCGCCCAACAGGCCGCCCTCGGGCGCAGCCGGGGACGCCACCTGTCGGTGGTCCTGCCCGACGAGCAGCCCCACCAGGTTCCCCTCCGCCTGGACCTCGAGGGCGACGTGGACGTCGAGGTCCCGGACCTGTCCCGTTATGAGACCGAGGCCGGATCGTGACCGACTCCCTCTATGAGTGTCAACGGCCATTGGTTTCTCCCCACTGGCGGCCATCAGAATTCCCCAGGTATGGCCACGGACCTCCCCAGGTATGGCCACCGAATTCCCCACCCTCGCAGCTCGGTTCATTGGCTCAAGGGCTTCACCCCCTTGCCGCTGGTGGCGTCTTGGAGACGGATCGATTCGCCTGAGGTCTGGACCACGTGGGCGTGGTGCAGCAGGCGGTCGACCAGGGCGGTGGCCAGGCTGGGCGGCATGAGCTGGTCGAAGCCCGACGGGTGCAGGTTCGAGCTGATGGCGATCGAGCGGCGCTCATAGGCGGCGTCGACCAGTCGATAGAGACCTTCGGCCGCCTCTTCGGTCACCGGCAGCAGGCCGATGTCGTCGACCACGATGACGTCGGCTCGCAGCATCGGGGCGAGGGCCTTGGCCACGGTGTCGTCGATGCGGTGCCGGCGCACCAAGACGCCGAGGTCCTCGATGGAGAACCAGGCCACCGAGCGCGGGTGTCGACGACGGCGTGTCCCAGGGCTTCGAGCAGGTGGGACTTGCCGGTGCCGCACGGCCCGCAGACCACCAGGTTCTCGTGGCGCTCCACCCATTCGAGGGTGGCCAGGGCGTCTTGGGTGGGCGTGCGGGATCGAGCTGCGGGCCGGGTCCCAGGCGTCGAAGGTCTTGCCGGCCGGGAAGCGGGCCCGCTGCCGGCGGTGTCTCGGTCATCGACGCGCTCCGCCCGTCGACCTCGGCTTCGAGCAGGACCCGGATCAGCCTCGGCCGGGTCCCAGCGCTGGGCCTTGGCCGTGGCCAGGACGTCTTCGGCCGCCGCGCGCAGGTAGGGCAGCCGGAGGCGCCGCGGCCAGCTCGGCCACCTCGTCGAAGGTCGTCTCGGTGCTCGCTCACTGCTCGCTCTCCCGAGCCGGGCCCACGCCGGCGGTGCCGGGCTGGAGCGAGTGGTCCTCTGCGATGCGTCGCAGCGGCTCGCGCCGGATGGCGATGATCGAGCCCAGGTCGCCCGCTTCGAATCGACCGGCCAGGGCGGCCAGCCCGAGCGCCTCGTCGAGGACGACCGCGCATCGATCACCCGGCCGAGGGCGATGGCTTCGGCCATGCGCTCGTCGATCGGTGGCGCTCCCGACGACGGCCGCCTCGACCAGGTAACGCCGCGCCCCTTCGCCGAGGGCGAGGAACTCGCGCTCGGTGGCGTGGTCGGCCTTGGGGGCGCGCTCGGGGTCCTGCGCCGGGGCGGGTAGTGCCCGTCGTGAGCGTCATCTGGCCCTCGGCCGCCGACCCGGTGCCGGGCCACCTCCTTGGCCCCGTCGAGGTCCGGTGGCCACGATGACGACCTCGTCGCCCGTCCCGGCGGACGAAGACCACCTCTTCGCAGAGCTGGTGGGGCACCGAGTAGCGGCGCCCCTTGAAAGGAGATGAGCGAGGACCACGACACCGTCCGGGTCTCGCCGAAGGCCACCGTGTAGGGCTCGGGCGGGATGGCGGTGCAGCTGCGGCCTGCTCGATCGCCAGCCGATCGACGCGGGCGCTCGCCGGTCTCTCGGTGCACCCGGGTGTTGAAGCGCATCGGTGGCCGCCGCACAGGCCCGCTCGAAGGAGGCGAAGTCGGCGTACTCGCCGACCAGGTTGTCGGGTCGGGGCAAGCACGTCGGCCTTGGCGATGCGCACCGTCGCCTCGGTGCCGCCCTTGGACTCGGGGTCGGCCACCACGCAGGTGTGGATGGCCACCCCGTAGTAGTGGGCCACCCCCAGCAGTCTCGCGGTTGCGCACGGCCAGACCGGCCACGTGGCTGGTGGTCACCGTCTTCTCGTTGTCGGTGAGCAGATAGGTCGGCGCACCCCCGATGGTCCGCAGCGTGCGGTCGAGCGCCGACGACCAAGGAGGGGAAGGTGCGGTCGGCCAGGGCCAGCGACGACCCGAAAGCGGGACCAGGCCAACCAGGCGCAGAACAAGCGTGGTGGGCCGGCCGCCGACGATGGGCCCGTTGCCGTAGTCGAACTGGAGCCACAGGCCCGGCTCGGTGACCCAGGGCTTGTAGATCCGGTGGTGTGGCCCGCACGTAGTCGGCTTTGAGCCGGGCCACCACCCGTCGGGTGGTGCGCTCGGAGCCGACGAAGCCCATGGCCGCGAGCTTGCGGTGGACCACGTCGGCCCGGACCCGCCCCGCAGGAGCGGTCGATCCACTCGGTGATCTTGTCGGCGAACGGGCTCGGTGATCACCGGTCGCCCGAACGCCGCCGCGGGTCGAGCCCGGCGGCCCGGGCGGCCACGTAGCGGCGGACGGTCTGGTGGTCGACGCCGCACAGGGCGGCCGTCGATCGAAACGAACTGGTGAGGTCATAGGCCTCGAGAATCTCCATTGCTTTCTCCTCGGACAACATGGGTGGGTCCCTCCTCGGGGTCGTGGACAGCGTCACTGCCACGTTCTCCGGGGAGGGACCCGAAACGGTGGATGTCGTCGAGTGCCGAGGGGTGCGGCGAAGCGTCACCAGTGGGGAATTCGGTGGCCATACCTGGGGACTTCTGGTGGCCGTCCCTGGGGAGTTCTACGTGGCCGCCTATGGGGACTTTCTCATGTCCGCCGTCAATGAGCAGCTGAAGGATGATCTCGGCTATCTGGGGATGAACCGCTCGGCCGAGTGCTTCGCCCTCCTGGCCGAAGAGGCCAAGGAGCAGGAATGGAGCCACATCGAGTTCCTGGCCCGGGTGGTGGGTGAGCAGGCCTCGGCCACGGTCAACCGGAAGCTGGCCGCCCGACTGCGCTTCGCCCGATTCCCGTTCCGGCGCACCCTGGCCGACTACGACTTCCAGTTCCAGCCCAGCGTGGACAGGAAGCTGATCGACGACCTGGCCACCCTGCGGTTCATCGAGGAGAACCGGCCCATCCTCTTCCTCGGCCAGCCCGGCTGTGGGAAGACCCACTTGGCCGTGGCCCTGGCCACGACGGCGGTCGAATCCGGGTATCGGGGCTACTTCACCACCGCCGACGACATGGTCAACACCCTGGTCAGGGCCAAGCGGGAGGGCACGATGGCCACCAAGCTCAAGACCCTCACCGCCCCGAGCGTCCTGGTCATCGACGACGTCGGGCTGCTGCCCATCGAACGGGGCGGAGCCGGCGTCTTCTTCCACGTGGTCAACACCCGCTATGAGAAAGGCCACCCCACCCTGATCACCACCAACCGGGGACTGCCCGAGTGGGGCGAGATCTTCGGGGACCCGGTGGTGGCCGCCGCCATCCTCGACCGGCTCATGCACAACGCCGTGGTCTTCAACATCAAAGGGCCGTCGTGGCGGATGCGGGAGCACCACGCCCTCGAGCAGGCCACCACCGACCCCGAAAAGGACTCAGGAAGGAGGCGCCGCTAACCTTTCCACTTGAGGAACCACGATCAGCCCAGCGCGGGTTTCGGTGATCGCCCAACGCGACATTCACTGATCACAAAGCGCGGGATTCACTGATCGCAGATCGCGGGATTCGGTGAGAGCGCACATTCCGCCCCAGTTGGCCGCCGCCGATGCGGATTGCTTGCCCTTGGGTGCCTGCCACGCCTGAGGTGTGCCTACACCACTCCGTCCTACAAAATGTCCTACAACTCGTGCTGTCAGCCATCTTCCAATGCAATTATCATTGCAGCTCAGAGCGCCCCAGACCGTTTCATATCTACCCATCCTCAAGTTTGGAACGAACTGATAATGCTGAGGGCGAAGGTCCAATTCGCTCGAGGCTCTTAGCCGCGCTGCTCGGCGGACTCAGTTCCTGCGGGCTAAGAGGGGCTGATCTCAGCCTCTAAATCGCTGGACGGCCAGCGAAACTAAAATAAGCGCGGCTGAATTTCCTCGAGGGCATACATCAAGCGAAGTAGACCGAGGAACGGCGAGCATATGTCAGTGAGAAAGGCCTCATCCTCTCGGCTCCATCGCTCTTCAAAGTAGGGACGTGAATCCCACTTACCGTTGTTGTTGAAGAGTCGCCTTACGTTCGTATCGATAGTTAAGACTGCGAGTACCTTCTGCGAGCCTTCCCCCGCCTCGGGAGAGCGCGACTTAACCGGAATACACGCCATGGCGATGCCTCGGTACTCCTCGGCCTGACCGTCGCGAGTGCTCTTTGCAATATTGTGTTGAACTGCTTCGGCGAAGTTGGGGACTGCAATGATCTTTTGAGTCAGGTAACATTTCCCTGCGAGCGTCGAGTGGTCAAGGTCGAACTCGTCTGTTATTGGTGACATTCCCGGCGGATAGTGGAAGTACTTCCGTACCAGTTTTTGCCCGTCCGGTCGCAGTTCGAAGAGCGTTGCCTTGGTGTAGGCCATAGATCTTGGATAGTTTGATCCTGAGCTCACCGCCTCGTTTTCGGCGCCGAAAATCTTGCATATCTCGGTCAGAATCGCCTCTGCGAGTCGCCGTCGCTCACCTTCTCGAGCTTCTTGACGGCAGGTCATCAGCGTTCGATACCACCCAAGAAGCTCCCACATTGCTCCGGGTACAAGGCGATAGGCCTTTGCCGCGTGCAGCAGGAGCGCTTCCTCGACCGCGAACCGTTCTCCCGATATGACGCGCTCCTGGAACAGCTCCTGACTCGCCGTTGCCTTCACGGTCTCCTGTTCCAGATGGAGTCGCTCAATCTCAATGGCGGCACTGGAACTGGACTGGAGGCCAGCCACGCGGCTTGTTTCGCCTCTAGCCGCAACGACGCGGAGGCCTGCGTAGAACGACAGAAAGACAAGAGGGAGACCGCCCACCGCAACAAATATGACTCCGATTGCGTCAGGTTTACCGTTGCGAATAAAGAGCAAACCGATTCCAGTGAAGAAAATCGCGGCCACGACTGTCGCAATGAGGGTCAGCGAATCATCTAGTAGTGAGGTGCCGCGCGCATCCGCCTCTTCCGCCGGGGCCACTGACGGTCCAGCTATCTCGCCATGGACATGAACAGATCCGTAATCAAAGAGGCGATGGCGGAGTCGCCGTTGTCGCTGCGCATCCTTGCCGAGAGGGCGGCCTTGTCCTTGTCGTTGCAGAAGGCGAACTGAGCCGGTTTAGCCATCTGCGAGACCAGTCGGTCCGGCGGCATCAATCCGTGTTCCAGAGCCAAGGCGTATTCGTTCGTCAGATCCGTCTTATAAACACCGCGATTGTCGGTACAAAAGAGCACACTTAGTCCTTCGTCGATCATGCGTCTGCCTGGATGCACTGAAAGCTCAGAGGCGGACCCAGTGATCCGATTCGACGTAAGGCAGGTTTCGATTGCAACCGATCGATCTCGTAATAGATCCAGCACTTGTTTCGAGCCGACCGCGCTCAGCGCATGACCAACCCGACGAGCGCCGAGGAGCCGGACCGCCTGCTCAATGTCGTCCGCAGGGGCGACCTCCCCTGCGTGAATCGTTAGAGGATAACCAGCGTCGCGGACAATCCTGAAGATGTCGACGAACTTAGCGGGCGATGCTTTCGATTCGTCGCCCCACAGGTCAAAGCCTACGACGGCGTCGCCTCGGTACGGTTCGGATTCCCTGACAAAGCCCTCAGCAGCCTTTACGCGGTCTGCATGGTTGGTCGTGCCGTAGAACTCGCGGGTGAAGCCCAAGATCCAGCGAAGATCGACGCCGACCGTGGAGCGAGCCTTACGACGAACTTCCTCAAGCTCGGCAAGCGTCTCGCCGAGGCCCGAGCATAAATGAAGCAGGCGGGGCGAGACCCTCACTTCTGCATATATGACCCCATCCGTCGCCAAATCCTCGGCCAGCTCTGCGGCGAGGCGCGGGGAGCACTCCGGGGAGATGAGTCAGGCGATTCAGAACGTTCCGCCATGGGGCGAAGGATGCACTATACGATTTGGCCGGGGCACCAAAAGAGATAGCTCTAGCGAGAGCAGTCGTAGTGACTGTCTTGAGTGACACGCCGTGCACCGAAAGCAGCTCAGCCACAGTCTCGAGGCGCGCGCTTCCAGTGAGGTGGACGTGTAGATCAATCTTTGGAAGTGACCGGAGATATCGTCGCAATTCGAAGCTTTGCGGCGCTAGGCCTAGATCATCATCGCTCATGGCTGAGCACACTTTCTGCGGTGGTTACATCGGGCGCAGACCCCCCTGAGGGGTGTTGGTGGGTCTGACGAGACTGGCTCGCACGCACGTTGATGAGTCTATCGGGGAGTCGTGCGGGGCCAAGGGGATGCCATTTACCCGCCTTGCTGGGCAGGTCATGCACATGGCCAGCAAAAAATTGAGGGCCACGATCAGCCGCCGACCGCCCCGCAAGGAGTCCGCTCGAGGCGATCCTCTTGGGGGTTGGCGATTGCAGAGACTAGGGCCTCAAGCTCGATAAGGTTGACCGTCACCCGGACGCTCGATACGCGACAGCCCCTGACGGGTCGAGCGGCGATTGACCAGGTGAACGCCGAGGCGCTCACCTGCGAGGGTCGGCCCAGTCCTTGTCCTACAAAATGTCCTAGAAGTCGCGCCTTTAGCCGCCGTCCGGAATCCTCCCGAGACACAAGAACAATCAACGTGGCGATTTACGATGCCCAACTGCGTCAGTAGCATATCGGCCGATATTGTGCCGGTCACCCATCCCCTCAGCCGGCTTGCAAAGGACGCAATCATCTATGACGGCTACGTTCTGGCTGACAATTCGGTTTGCGATTAGGTCGTATCTGAAATTCGGCACCACTGGCCTCAGCCCTGTTACATACGCAAGTACTTCCGCCATGGCTAACCCAACTAGCACCGTGTTGAGTGGCATCAGTGCCGGCTCCACCGTCCTGTCTCGGGCATAGCCACGCTCTATTCTGATCGCACGGCGTTCTGCCGATTCGAGGTCCTCGGCAATTTCCGCAAAGTCCAGCTCGTCTGCGCATGCCAGACAAGGGCCACTCGGCTGGTAGAAAGCCACCCTTCCACCCATGGTCGAGGTCGCATTTTGTCCTTCGATGCCAACGCCTATGTCAACGTATGGAATCAGATGTGCCGCGGCGAGCTCAGCAAGCACAAGCCGTGATCCGTCATTATCAACACACCCGACAATTAGGTCAACGTCACAAAGAGCTCGGAGCGCCCTCTCGCTCCGAAGATTTCCGGCGACGTTGACTTTGGTCTCTCGTCGGAGACGCCGAATGTACCGACGCGCTACCGCAGTCTTAGGACGGCGTCTCTTTGCATCTCGATTTGTCGCACCGGCAAGTCACGCCAAATTCGAGGGCTCTATGCGATCGTCGTCGACCAGTAATAGCTGATTGACGCCTAAGTGGCCCAATTGCTGCGACACTTGACTCCCGGTGCCACCCACGCCAACCACTGCCACCTTGAGGGCCGAAAGCGCGCGCTGTCCACCCCGCCCGAGAGCCCGCACTTGACGGTCGAACCTGTGATCGAGCGCATTCGACTCTTCTTGGCTTCCGGTCCATGTCGGAACAGCGAGGTGCTCGCCAACTACCTGCAGTTGTAGCGAGTCGGTGCCCTCACCTACCCAAGATCGTCCGGCATAGGAGTTGGAACCGAATACTAAGGCGCCGAAGGATTTGCCAGGGAGCTTGCGGCTGATGTAGCGGGCAAAATAGGGAAGTTGCTCGTCATCAAAGCTTGAGAAGCCAACGCGTGAGCCAGAGCCCGGATGGGTGTGGACCTCGACCAGTCCGTGTCCGCCTTGCTTTATCTCCTTCAGGCCGTCAATCTGAGCGCCCTCAGTCAACGCCAATTCTCCGCCATCGCCTTCCTCCATCTCCCACTTGTTGAAAACACGGAACGATCGGAGGACCAGCTCAGATCCCGAAGGTTCCACGGCAAGGAATGCAGCTCCCTCGTGTGGGGCACAGTCCAGAAGTGAGCGGTGCAGCCGCGACAGTTCGGATGCGGGCATGCGAAGCAACATGTCAGTTACACCTCCTTGCGAGAAAGGACTCGATTGATCCGATGTATCCGACGAAGTTGTCGCCTCTCTGTGGATCAGCGGTTGCACGCCATGTCGACTGCCCGTTTGCATCGATGAGATGGAATGAGACGAGTAGCCAACCGGGGAATCCGACCCCTGAGGCGTCACTCGCTGGCAGTTGACTCCCTACGAGCTGAAATTGGGCTGGTACAAAGAACCCATCCGGGCCGACCGCCCGGTAACCTGGGGGAACGGTGATTGCCAGCTTCAGATGTGGCACGTTGTACAAACCAGGAATCAGGCTGACGGTCAACTCGACCCGTTCGGGATTCGACAGATAAGTTGCGTCCGAGTAGGCAGCAAGAATGTCAGCCCACTCCTCGGCTAGGCGAGGGTGCATGGATTGCTACCCTCGGCGGAAGCGAACCGAGACGAAAAAGTTGTCGCCATCGTGGGGACGCACCGACTTGGCAAGCGGGATGGCTGTCTCCGAGCCGTCCGGCTCCTCGCGGACGAGCTTGTCCTTTTCCGGAATTCCCGCGATATTTCGCAGCTCAGCGCCGGTGAAGTCATGATCAGCGAGTCGAAACGGCCTTCCTTCGATGATCACTTGAACGTCTGTCGTGATTGTAGTCATGGTCTACCTCCGGAACATACATTCGCTACAGGGTTCGCATGTTCCTGTCGAAAGTGTATCATAAAGGAGTGCTCTTGGTAACCGAAAACGAAACCGATCTGGGTCTCCGGATCGCCAAGGCCCGTGAGCAGGTGGGGTTCACCCAGGACGAAATCGCAGTACTTGTGGGCCAGCCTCGGCCGGTCGTCTCAAATTGGGAACAAGGTATCCGCCGGCCGAAATTCGCAGCAGTTGACAAAGCTCGCGGCCATTCTCCGCGAGCCCCTCCAGGACCTGCTCGGAGTGGCGGACCATCCCCGGCCGGAATTCGAACAGCTCGTCTTCAGAGACGCTGACGGGCGTTTGAACGCCCAAGGGAAGTATGAGATCCAGAGGTTCTTGGGGTTCTTGGACGACTATGGGGAGCTTCTAGAGGCCCTGGGAGAGAAGCCCGGTCTCTGTAAGCCGCCTCTGACCCTGCGAGATGGCCGATTCTCGAAAGACGATGTTCGTCGAAAGGCTGAGGACGCTCGCCGCTATTTTCGACTTGGGGACGGTCCGGTCGGAGACCTGGCAGGCCTTGCCGACCTCTTTGGGATAACGGTGGTCCTAAGCCCGCTGGGAGCGGATCTCAGGGAAACCATCTCGGGTGCGTCCCTCATGTACCCGAAGGTCGGGTTCTCGATGCTCATCAACGGTCAGACCACCCCTGGCCGGCGCCAATTCACCCTCGCGCACGAACTCGGACATGCCTTGTTTCATCGTCACGCCGTAAGTGTCTCCTACATCGGCCGCCGCGAAATGGACGAGCGCTTTGCCGATTCATTTGCCAGTGAGTTCCTCGTACCGACGGCGAGTCTGCAGGCGACCGTCGAGGGTATGGATCTGGCGAAGGTCGAGGATCCGGAGTCGGTCGTTCATCTTCAGCGATATTTCAGCGTTTCATACGAGATGATGCTTGTGCGTCTTCGCTCAACGGGTCTGCTCACCGAAGAAGCTCTTCAAGCATGCCGAACTGTTCGACCCGTACACCTAGCTGAACGAATGGGGTATTCCACGGATTTTGAGGAATGGATTCAAGATGGTGATCGCTGGGGACTTGCTCGTTTTCCAAGGCGCTTCCTGCGGGTGCTTCGCAAAGCCTTTGCGGAAGGGATGATCACCCTTTCCGGCGCGGCTTCGATGACAGGGCTTGCTGAGGAGGATATCCAAGAGCTGATCGACGACAAGCCGGCAAGCCCGACTGAGGACGAGGAGTATGAGTATCTCAGAACCTCCTCCTGAACGGATTCTCTGCAACACGACGCCGACCAGAATCTTCGCGCTCTGTCGGACCAATTCGATCTGCTTGTTGAGATCTCTGGTGGCGAAGTATGCGTCCCTCGCTCGGTCTTTGACCCTGACGAGGATCCAGACGGGATTGGCGACCTGCACAGCGAGATCGCCAGGGCCGAGCGGCACTGGGCGAGCCGGTCAATCGACCCGCAAGCAATGGATTGCTGGTTTCGACTTCGCGCTCTTCGGCAGCGGACGGATATCGCCACCATCGACCTGAACCTGGAACAGGAAGTGCGCTACGCGGAAGCTCCAGAGTCGCGAGACGCAGAGCCGACACGGACTTGGTGCACGGCTTGGTCCAGGGGAGGCCGCGGTCATGGCTATCGGCGAATCAGGAGGTTGGACAGTTGCCATTGATGACGGCGCAGCTCGTCGGGTGTTGGGTGCCGAAAGCCCTGGGACCCGGGTCACGACCACACGTGAGCTCATTCGGAAAGCTGTCTCAATGGAACTCCGTGATTCCAACGAGGCGGGTCAAATCTACGCCGACATGCTCGAGCGCGGGTACAGGGGCCCAGGCGAACTCTGGCCTTGAAAACATCGGTCCAAAAACTCTCGTCCCGCCGCTAGGAGCAGCCCCCACGATGGCGGATCAGTGGTTGATTTAATGTAAATGAGAATCCATAGCCGGTCGCTGAATTATGAAATCCCCAATTGGGGTGTCCGTGAGAACCTCCGTGAGAACCAAACGGTCGGAAAAGGTGGAAAGTGACGGATTTGGACGGTCGCTAACAGTCAATCCGAGATCCACTAAATACCAGGTAGATGATACTAACGGGGTGTGGCGGTCACTGGTGGTATATGTTGGATGTAAGGCACTTTAGATCTACGGATCAGAAGGTTGGGGGTTCGAATCCCTCCGAGCGCACCAAAAGTCCAGGTCAGAGTGCCAATCGGTGTTGGGCCCACTGCTCGGTGAGAACTCCGTGAGAACCAAACGGTTCTCACGGAGGTCTGGGTGCCCGGGCCCGCACCACCTTAGATGCGGGATCGCCTGGTCGGTGGGCGACGCGGTCGCAACAATCGATCCGCCGCCGAGAATGGCCATGACCGTGCGACGTCTACCGCAAATCAGACCTGGATGACCTCGACCCCTGGGATGGCGTCATAGTCGTGATCCTGGGCAACCACCGGGATCTGCTCCACAAGGGCGGTAGCCGCCACGAGGGCATCAAGGATCGGTATCCGCCGGCCATCGGTACGCAGGGCCGCGACGATGCGCGCGAACTGGCGCGCCACCTCCGCGTCGACCGGCAACGGGTCCCATGTCGACTCGACCGCCGAGAGCGTTGCGACCCGCGCCGGTCGATCAGCATCGCTGGCCATGAGCACGCCGACGGTCAGCTCGGCGATCGTCACCACCGAGACCTCGGTCTCGGTCACCCCCTCCATCCCACCAAGGGGTCGTCCCGATTCCGTTGTGACAAAGAACGAGGTGTCGAGGAGGGCCCTCATACGTCGTCGGTCGTATCCGGCAACAGACCCCGAACCTCTCGGAGGAGCCTCCGGTCGGCCGCGTGACGAGATGCAAGGGCGAGAGCCTCGTCCGCCGGTACCGTCCACCGCCGGCGCAAAGGCACGATCTCTGCGACCGGGCGCCGGTCGACGGTAACTGTCAACCGCTCGCCCGCTTCGACCCGCCGGAGCACTTCGCTCACCGTGTTCCGCAGGTCGCGGACCGAAATCGAGCTGCCCATGGGCCTGACCGTAGCACATAGAGCCACATGTGTACACAGATTTGGATGGGACCGGGTCCGAACGGCGTCGCCTCCTGGTCGGCGCCTTGCGGACGCTGGCGAAGGAGGTGCCTCCGACAGAATTCGCCCTCATCGGCGGCCTGGCCGTCATGACCGGGCCTCGTCGGGTCCTCCATTGAGGTGACCCCACCGAGGCCAGCCGCCCTGCCAGACGTGGTCACCGGCCAACGGTGGGGTCCGACGGTATTCGGTGCTGGTGACGAGAACGGATTGCATTTGAGTCCCGAACGGACGCCGGATAGCGTCTTTTTTCGGATCTCGGCTCCCGCGGGCCGCGGGTGATCGAGTGGCTACCGAGGCGGGTGGTGCACATGGACAGGCGAGAGCGACGGACTCGATGAGGAATCAGCTCGTCGTCGACCTGGCCCTGGCCGGTCCGAACCTCATCCCCGATCCCCTTGGGTGGGACTCAGGAGATTGTTCTCCCACGCTGTTCGGGTCAGCCGACACGTGGCCCGAGAATCGACTGCCCGTGGACCGGCTCCTGCCCCCTCCGCTCGGCGAGTGACGCGGGCCGGCACTCGTAGGTTCGATCCTCAGGTGTCGAGGAGGGGTACTGCCGCACAAACGAACGCAATCGAGATCAGCGGGATCATGATGAGCCAGACCATCTTCAGTTCAAGCAGTTGTGGTCGATCTGCTTGCCTCCACTACTGACGGTAGGGGCCGAATTGAAGAAGGACGTAAGCCGGCGGGAAGAGCGGACTAAGAAGTGCCGGCCTCAACGATTCGGCTGGGCCAACGCATCGTGGTGAGAGACTTCGGGCGTGGACACCCCGATGAGCGGAAGCTGCGATTCTCGCTTTCGAGGTGTCCGCGACGAGTTCGCGCGCAACTTCTCCGAGCGGGGCGAGATTGGCGCTGGAGTGTGCGTCATCATCGATGGGCGGACCGCGGTTGACCTGGTTGGCGGTTGGGTCGATAGGCAACGCACGATCCCGTGGAACCCGGAGACGCTCGTCAACTTCTATTCGGTCGGCAAAGCCATCGTCGCCCTGCTCGCCCTACGACTGGTCGACCGAGGGCTCATCGGTCTCGACGATCCGGTTGCCTCGGTATGGCCCGAGTTTGGCGAGGGTGGCAAGGACGAAGTCACCCTGCGCCAGGCGCTGTGCCACCGCGCCGGGGTACCAGCCATTCGCCAGCCTCTGACCAATTCGGACTTGTGGCGCTGGGAGCGGATGACCGAGGCCCTTGCCACGACGGCACCCTGGTGGGAACCGGGGACCCGTCACGCCTACCACACGAACACCTACGGCCACTTGATCGGCGAGGTCATCCGCCGAGCCTCGGGTGAAACCCCTGGCGATCACCTCCGTTCACTCGCCGGATCGCTCGATGCCGACGTCTGGTTTGGGGTTCCCCGGCACTTGCAGTCGAGGTGCGCCGACATCGTGTGGAATGGCTCGACGGATAGCAACATTGACTTCGGGGAGCTCGCAGGCGACCAGCTGATGGTCATGCTCAGCTACTTCAATCCCGCCGGCTACTCGTCGGTCGGGGTGGTCAACACGGAGCGCTGGAGGAGTGCGGAGGTGCCCTCCACCAATGGCCACGGTACCGCTCGTGGGATCGCGCTCCTGTATGCCGCTCTGACGGGTCCCACTGGTCTGTTGTCGGCAGACCTCTTGGCTGAAGCGACGACGCCTCAGTCGACCGGATTCTGTCCGGTGCTCGGCGAAGAGGTCACCTTTGGCCTCGGATTCACCCCGACCACGGCTCGAAGGCCATTCGGACCCAATCCGAAGAGCTTCGGTCACTTCGGGACCGGCGGAGCTGTCGGGTTTGCCGACCCCCACTCGGGCGTCGCCTTCGGTTACGTCATGAACGACGTCATCCCTCGTTGGCAGAGCACCCGGAACCGGGCGCTCATCGCTGCCCTCTACGAATCGCTGTGAGTACGAAGGGGTCGATGGTCCCGGGCCGCTGTCCAGGGCCGGCGCTCTCGACCTGAGGAACTGAGCTCACGGCCCCGCCTGACGCACAGTCCCCGTGCCGGCTCTGAACGTGGGATTGACTTTCCTAGTGGGAAAGTAATAGAGTTTCCCACTAGGAAAGTGAAGGAGCCCCAGATGAGCAGTGAGATAGCGGAGAGTGAAGCACGGTTGGCCCTGAGCTCCATCGAGCACCGGCGCCAGCAGGTGATTGCCGAGATTGACGTGCCTTCGTGGTACTGGATCGGTCTGGCGGCGGGGTGGGTCGCGCTCGGCGTGGTGGCCAACTACGCCCCGGCCTGGGCCTACATTGCCGCCACGGTGGCCTTCGGCGCGGCGCACGCCTCGATCGCCCCGCGGGTCTTGTCGGGACAACACGGCTCCTCCCGTCTGAGTGTCCGTAGTGACCTGGTCACTCGCCGTATCCCCCTGTTGGTTGTGGGCTTCTTGGTGGCGATGACGCTGGCGACGGTTGGGCTGGCTCTGATCGCCAACGCCGATGGGGCCCGAAATCCGGGACTTCTGGCCAGCGTTGTCGTCGCTGCGCTCGTTCTCACCGGCGGACCGTTGCTGATGGCCTCAGTGCGGCGACACGCTGAACAACACTCCGCCCCTCTATGACGGTCGGCCAGTTCGATGAACTGATTCATCCCAGCACCCGCTTGTCGATTGCCGCCATCCTCGCGTCCACCGATTGGGTCGACTTCTCGTTCGTACGCGATCAGCTCGGGCTGTCCGATTCTGCGCTCTCCAAGCAGTTCTCGGTCTTGGAAGATGCCGGCTATATCACGATCGAGCGTCCGGTCACCGAGCGGCGTCGCCGAGTTCGAGTTCGATTCACCGACGTCGGCCGTAGGGCGTTCGAGGGACATGTCGCCGCGTTGCAGGCGGTCATCGCCAGTGCGGAATCTGTCGCCGCCCCGATCGGTTAGTGGCTTAACCCACGTTCGCAGGGGATTCAAATGCCCGCTGCATCTTTCTCGCAAGCCCTTCGAACAACGGGTAGGGATTGGATCCGCCGCCCATGGCGTCGATTGACGGTTTCCATATCTCCCAACGGTTGACCAGCGATTGACCGAGCAACAGTTTAATCAGCTCAAAATCGAAATGGCCGAGATGCTCCAGAGCCGCCAGCTGCTCGAAGTAGTCGAGCTCCCGGTAGAGGACGTAGGCCTCGGTCGAATTGGCCGCGATGAATCCTTGGAATGCGTCGGCGAGCGCTTCCGGTGATGCGAATTGACCGACGAGCTGCCTCGTCTCCACCAATGCGTCCTCGTCCCATCGACGCAGGAAATCTCCAGCCATTTGGGCCTCGCGGGACTTCCTGGCCTCTTTTACCTGTCGGCCCGCAACTACTGCCGCACCGATTGCCCCAAGGAGGCCCACGGCACCCACTGCCGTGGCGATGGCCGTTACCTGCTCGGCCCAGTTGGGGTCAGGGGTCTGCATCCACGACCCAGCGTAATATTGCCGTCCCTGACGTGCGGTGTTGAGGCCCAGGCCTTCCTCAGCCTGACCAGCTGAGACCTCAGAGGGCGATCGGCGACCGCTCGCCCACCCGGGGCGCAACGACCTCGGTCATCCAGGAGGAGGGCCCAGGGGGCAGGATCGGGGTCGCCGACTGGGGAAAGACCGGCCGAGCAGGGGCCAGCGGCCAGCACGCTCCGGACGGCGTGATCCGAGGTGTCTGCGACCCTGTCGGCCGAATCGTTGCTTGACGAAAGGAGTGAGGGACTTCAGACTCGGTTGCAGGGTCAATTCTCTGCGGGCACGAGAAGCGAACGAGGGCAGACAAACCGGCGGCGTACGACCGTTGTCGGACTCGCTCGGTCGTTTGATCATCCTGAGGAGGCAGGTCATGAGAAACCCCCGTGGCGCAGTACGGGGCCTGTCCGTCGTGGCGGCGGTGGTTGTGGCCACCTTGCTGGTGAGCTTCGGATCATCCGTCACGTTGGCCGCGGCGGGCACCGTGGCGGCGCAGACACCGAACGCCGCGAGTGGGTCAGATGCCCCCGCGGTTTCGGCGGTCCCGTTGGGGACGAGTCGGTCGGCATGGGGGCAGATCGTGAAGCGAGTCTCCGTACCGGGCCGGGGCTGCTTCACGTCCGCATACCCGTCGCTCGTCTGGAAATCAGAGCGGTGCATTACCGGACCGAACGTTCCGGAAACGCTGGCCAGCACCCCGAGCGGAGTGACCCCTGGTGCCAGGCACCCAGACGGTGGGTGACGGCACCGACTACATCGCCCAGGTGGCGGGCTCGATGTCCAGCGCCACGGGAACGTTCCCTGTCTTCAGCTGCACCAGTTCGCCGGGATGTCAGCCGACGGAGACCGGCTCTTTCGGCCACAGCGGTCCGGGCGGCCCGCAGACCCCCAACATCTTCTCACTGCAGCTCAACACCAACTTCGGAATCACCACCTCGTTGTGTCCGACCACCTCGACCGGGTGCGGAGGTGTGCTGCAATTCATCTATTCGGCCCAGGACAACTCCATCAACGTGCAGCCGGCGCTGGCGGGGTTCGGCAGCGGGACCTGCCCGACGGGATTCGGTAACCAAGCCGGAAACTGCTACGAGACCGGTCTACCCGCAGCGCCGCTGCCGACCACGTTGACCGTCGCTGACCTGAGCAACGTCAGCTTCACCGGCAGCGTGCTGGCGGGGGCGGACACCGTGGTCCTCACCGATGCGGGCACGGCCACGGCGGTCGCCGACGTGAGTCCTCTCGATGCCGTCGGGCAATGGACCCAGGCTGAGTTCGGTGTGCTGGGCGATGCCGGCGGCAGTCAGGCACTGTTCAGCCCGGATACCACGATTGTGGCCCAGACATCTCCGGATACGGGCACCGATGCCGCCCCGACCTGCGTCAACGGAGAGATCACCCTGGAGACGAACAACCTCAATCAGGTGGACACTCCGACCAGCCTGGCGGGGTCGTCGCCGGCGATCCTCTCCGAGCAGAGCAACAGTCTGACCACGCCGGGTTCGTGCGTGACCGCACCACAGCCGGCGACCACCAGCACGAGCGTCACCTCGTCACCCAACCCCAGTACGGTCGGCAATCCCGTGACCCTGGAGGCCACCGTCACGCCCACCGACGGCGGGGGAACCGTGGCCTTCTACGCTGACGGGTCGACCACGCCCATCTCGGGTTGTGGCACACAAACGCTCAGTCCGGTCTCCGGCAGTACCTATCACGCGACGTGTGTGACCTCGAGCCTCGGGGTCGGCCCCCACTCGATCTCTGCCACCTATTCGGGCGACAACGGCTACGCCGGCAGCTCGGGTTCCCTGGCCGGGCCCCAGGTGGTGGACCAGATCTCGACAACCACCATCGTCACCTCGTCGCCCAACCCCAGCACCTTCGGCCAGACGGTGACCTTCACGGCGATCGAGACTCCCACCGACGGCGGAGGCACCACCGCCTTCTATGCCGACGGGTCGACCACGCCGATCTCCGGTTGCGGCGCCGAGCTCCTCACCCTCGTGGCCGGCACCTATCAGGCGAGCTGTGCCACGTCGACGCTCGGGGCCGGCCCCCACCCCATTTCGGCCACCTACTCCGGTGACACGGACTACGCCGGAGGCTCGGGCTCACTTCCCGGCGGCCAGGTGGTGAGCCGGGCCTCGACGGCTACCACCCTCGCCTCGTCGGTCCACCCCAGCGTCCACCACCAGCCGGTCACCTTCACGGCCACGGTCGTCCCCACCGACGGCTCGGGCACGGTCGCCTTTCTGGCGGGTACCAAGACCATTCCGCACTGCAGCGCCCAGACCCTGAGTCTCGTCGGGGCCGACTACGAAGCGACCTGCACCGACTGCCTCCCTCAAGGTGGGGCCCCACAGCATCACCGCCACCTACTCCGGTGACACCGACTATCTGCCGAGCACCTCCACCGCCCTGATCCAGAAGGTCAAGGCCCACGGGGCTCCCGCTTTCATTACTCCGGTGTTGGGATCGCCCCAGTCCTCCCCGGTGGGACTGGCGTTCACGCAGCCGCTGGACGTCGAGGTCACCGATCTCTACGGCAACGTGATCCCCGGGGCGCTGGTCACCTTCACCGCCCCGACCACGGGACCATCGGGAACCTTCCCTCCGGGGTTCACGTCGGCCACGGCGGTGACCGACAGCGGGGGGCACGCCCTGGCCCCGGTCTTCACGGCCAACTCGATCGTCGGAGGCCCCTATGACGTCACCGCCAGCATCGGCGCCGTCTCGGGCAGCTTCGTCCTCACCAACCTCCCGCCGGTGCCGGAAACCGCCGTTTCCGTCGTTCCCACCCATGTCGAGCTCGCCGGTGGCGGGACCACGCCGGCCTTTCTGGTCAGCGCCATCAACACCGGCCTGATTCCGACCGTCGGCACCCTCACCATCACGGACACCCTTTCCAACGGCCTCAGCTTTACCGGTCAGTCGCTTGCCGGGGCAGACCAGAACGGGTGGAGTTGCTCCTTCTCCGGTCAGGTCGCGACCTGTAATTACAGCAGTCCCATCGGAATAGGCAGCCTCAACTCGGTTGCTCTCTATGTTGCCGTCACGTCGGCACCGGGTACCGTGCTCACCGACACCGCCGTCCTGACCCCGACGGATCCCGACCCCACAGGACGACACCGCGACCGCGCAGGTCATTGCCGGAGACTTCTGAGTCCCGACGAAGCGGCACAGCCTTGGGGGAGGGGGGGTCCGGGCTGGCCGCGGACCAGAGGAAAACGCCGGGTGTTTCGGATGAGCTTCTTGGTCGGCGAGGGGGTGTGCCCGTGAGGTGTGCACAGCATGGTCCGACTGTCCGTGGAAGGACTCGGTCCATCCATGACTGAGCTTTCTAGCTACCTCGGAAGGTGAACATCGACAGATCTGAGCCTAGGGAAGGTCGACGGTCTGAAATGTGATCCCTTCGATGGGTAGCACGGTGGCGAGCTGCCCACTTGCCGTTGGAGGACTGAGCACCATCTTCGCCCCCAACATCAAGGCAGCCGCGGCGGCTTCGGTGTTCAGGACACTGAGGATTGGATGACGACGATGCACGCTGACCATTGCGGGGACGAGTTGTCTCGAATCTGGGAGACCAACATCATCTGGAAGCGTGAGCATCTGCTCGAGGGCAGCATCGCGCCGGTCCCGATCGAGACGCTCGAATGGCCCCGAAAGGTGCCCCCCGACTCCAGAGATTACGGCCCGGCAAGCTCGGAAGTAGAAGTACATCGTGGTGAAGCGGGCCGCCCGCTTGGCGATGGGCAACCCCTCGCCCACTAAGAGCGCAACGAGGACTCGATCATCGAGGAGGAGGGGCCTAGAGGGCAAGGTCGGGATCGTCGACTGTGGCCAAACCCGATGAGTAGGCGCCAGCCGCCAGCACCCTTCGGACCTCAGCCTTCGCTGTCTCGATGCCACCGGGCAGCACCAATGCCGCATCACCCAGGTCGATGAATGCGACTGCGCCGCCGTCCTCAATTCCCCAACGATGCCGAAGCTCGGCCGGAAGGCTCGTCTGACCTCGCTGAGAAACTTTGGCGGTAACAACTTGAGTCATGCGTGCATTGTACAGGGGACCGGAATACAAGGCGACCAGTGCGCTCTGCTCAGCGGAATCCGCACCAACTTTGATGCCACCCACTGTGCTCGCGGGCCGAATCAGGTCACCTCAGAGTCCCGCGATTGCCGTCGCCATCAGAAATCGGAAGTTGTCGGCGTAGAACTGCTGCCGCACGTCCTCGCTGGCATCACCCAACGAAGCCTCGAAGCGCTCTAGGGGCCGCCGGCCCCCTTCGACATGGGGATAGTCCGACGAGAACATCACCAGATCGGCCCCGGCCTGGTCGATGATCCAACCGACGTCCTCGGTGGGGTAAGGCGTGAAACGGATCTGCCGGTGGACGTAGTCGGAAGGGCGCAGGGTGAGCGCTCGCAAGCGATCCTCGTGGCGGGAGAAGGCCTCGAACGCCGATTCCATCTGGCGCAGCCACGAGGGGACCCAGATCGCCCCCTGCTCGATGACTCCGATCCGCATTCCCGGGAACCGTTCGAGCACACCGTCGAAGATGAGCGTGGCCAGTGTCTGGGCGGGTGGACCCGGGATCGCCATGTAGTCGACCGAACGGAAGTTCTCGTCACCGCCATGGAAGTCCGGCGGCACCGGAAGCCCGTTCGAGAAGTAGTGAGGGTCGAGTAGAGCCCCAGTCCCACCGACGTGGAAGACCACAGGGATCCCAGCCTCCTCAGCCCTCGCCCAGACCCCGAACAGGTCAGTGTGGCTGGGTGAGAACGCTGGGGGACATCCGGACGCCACGAGGAGCGCCGCCGCTCCGTCACCAAGGGCCTGTTCGGCCGTCTCGACGGCCCGCACCGGGTCGGCCAGGGGTACGTAGCAGGCCGGAAGCAGTCGCCGGTCGACCGAGCAGAACTCGAGCATGCCCCGGTTGTGAGCCCGGGCCGCGGCGTAGGCCAGGTCGAGGTCGCCACCGTGCTCGAGGTCGTGCAGGCGCCCGTTGTGGAACGTGTTGAACAACAGTTGACTCTGAAAGCCGAGGAGATCGAGTGCCCGGGGGCGGTCCTCGGCGATGAACGAGCCGGTCGCAGCGAAGTTCTTCCGGGCCATGATCTCGGCGTCCTCGACCGCCCGGTACTCGCGGGAGGCGTGGCGCTCCCGCAGGCGGTCGAAGGTTGCGTGGATGTCCTTTTGCTGCTCCTCGAGGCCCCCTGTCTGGCGCAATTCGTTGCCGCCGGGGTAGGCGAGAACGGGCAGGGCGTCACGGAAGCGAGGCTCGGCGTGGTCCCGGAGCCAGGTGGGGGTCTCCATGATGTGTGCGTCGGCGTCGTGAATAACCCGTCCTGTGGCGTACGGCATGGTCTCCACCCTTCGTGCTGTCGCTTTCGCAATTACAGACAGTACCGCTCAGGTCGATTGTTCCGCCTGGAGTCCGAGTGGAGCTTGTTCCCGAATAAAACCGGGTTGTTGTTGCCTGCAGGTGACGCTCACCGCCATCACGTCCTTGGCTAATTGCAGCTGAGGGAGCCCTCACCCCGGCGGCCAACACGTCCAGGGCCGGACGACGGGTCGTCGGCAGAGCCCTACGATGTGGCCATGCGAGCGCTCATGTACGGGGTGGAGCCGGAAGTGCAGCCCATCGGCGAGACCGACAACCGCTTGTTGCGGATGCTCGCCCGGACGCCGACGCGGCTCATCGACGTCGACGAGCCCCAGTTCCTCCGCCCCGACTGGGTGGTGACCAGGCCGAGACTGGTGGGGATCTGCGGGTCGGAGTCCAAAGCGGTGTTCCTCGACTACGCCAGCCTGATCGACCCGGCCAACGCGGCGGGCCAGAATCCGATGAAGGGATTCGTCTCGATGCCCCACGTGATGGGCCACGAGGTGATCGCCGAGGTGGTCGCCGTCGGTCCCGAGGCAGAGGGGCTCGAGCCGGGGGACCGTGTTGCCCTCAACCCGTGGCTCACGTGCGTGACCCGAGGGGTGTCGCCCATCTGCCCCGCGTGCGAAGCGGGCGACCTGAGCCAGTGCCACTCGTTCGGGAAGGGCTCATTCGCCCCAGGCATCCACATCGGCATGTGCGCCGACGTCAGCGGGGGGTTTGCCGAACTGATGCCGGCGCACGACTCGATGCTCTTCAAGGTGCCAGACGCCTTGAGCGACGAGCAGGTCGTCGTCGCTGACCCGTTCGCCGTGTCACTGCATGCCGTTACTCGTCATCCCCCGCAGCCGGGAAGCAAGGTGCTGGTCTACGGTGCCGGCGCGCTCGGCCAGTGCGCCCTGGCCATCCTGCAGGTGTTGCACCCGACCGTCGAGGTGATGGTGGTTGCCCGGTTCGATGCGCAACGCCGGCTGGCCGAGGGCTTCGGCGCATTGGCAATACCTCACGAGCCGCGCCTCGAGGTTATCGAGCGGGTCGCGGACTGGTCGGGCGGCGTGCTGCAACCGGCTGACGGGCTCCCTATGGCCTTTCCCGGTGGTATCGACGTGGTGTACGACACGATCGGGGCGGCCGAGACGTTGGAGGTCGGCTGTCGTGTACTTCGCGCCCGAGGAACCCTCGTGAAGCTGGGAATGCACGGCGCCGCCAAATGGGACGACACGCCGGTGTACTCGAAGGAGATCACCTATACGGGCTCCAACGCCTTCGGGATCGAGGAGGTCGAAGGGGTGCGTCAGCACGGCATCGCCCATTTTCTGGACATGGTCGGATCCGGCCGGATCGACCTGACACCGATGCTCACCCACACGTTCCGCCTTGACGAATGGCGCGACGCTTTCACCGTGCTCGCCGAGCAGGAGACGTCAGGCGCGGTCAAGGTGGCGATCGACAGCCGCTAGGAGCTAATACATCGGCCGTGGGTCCGCGCGACACTTTGAGCATGCAACGCTTCCACGACAAGATCGCGATCGTGACAGGCGCAGGCTCGGGAATCGGACGAGCAACCGCCCGCCGCTTGGCGGCTGAAGGTGCCGCAGTGACTATCGCCGACATTGACGAGGATTCCGCCGGCGCGACCGTCGAGTTGGTTCTCGCCGACGGGGGTACCGCCCGCACCCAAGCCACCAATGTGGCCGATCCCGATGCGGTTGAACGCATGGTCGCCGACACCGTTGCCGCATACGGCGGGCTCGATCTCCTTCACAACAACGCTGCCGCCATCAATCTCAGCCGCACCGACCAAGACGTCGTCACCATGCGGCTCGATACCTGGTACACCTCGATGCGCGTCAACCTCGATGGCGTCATGCTCGGCTGCCGTTTCGCCATTCCCGCCATGGTGGAACGCGGCGGCGGATCGATCGTCAACACCGCGTCCGTCGCGGCCACCTACGGCAGTCGCTCACTTGCCGCCTACGGCACCAGCAAGGCCGGCGTCGTGGCACTCACGCGCTATGTGGCTACCGCCTACGCCGACCGCAACATTCGCGTGAACGCCGTCGCCCCCGGCGTCGTCGTCGACCGCGATCTCCAGGAATCCCTCGGCGGCCCACTCGGCGACACTCTTGCGTCGATCACCGAGGGTCACCTTGTAGGCCGGCTCGGGTACCCCGAAGAGATCGCCACGGCCGTTGCCTACGTGTTGTCCGACGAGGCCGCATTCGTCACCGGCCAGACGTTCACCATCGACGGCGGATATACCGCGCACCGCTGAATCGGAACCGGGGTCTGAGAGACAGCTCGAATGGGCGCGTCGCGATGCAGAGATGCTTTGTAGCGGAGCTGCAGTTGCCGAGCCTCTCAGCCAAGGGAACTGCGTTCGGCATCCTCCGTCCTCAGCTGATGCAGCTGAGGTTCCCGACCACTCCCCACGAAGCCTGAATCGAACTTAGGCCGCAGGAACTCCCGCTCCAACGAGTTCGACAACCCGATCATCACGGATGAAGCACAGCCAACTCTGTAAATGCTGAGATCAGCTTCTCGACAGGATCGGATTCGACGATGGCCTTGGCTGTGTCGCCGAATTCGTCGAGTACAGACGAACTGGCCTTATCAACAGAATTGTCATTACCGGAGAGAACATCATCGGCTGCCGATCTGCACTGGGAGTAGCTGGAATACCCATTTTCGATAATGTCTGGCAAGTACCCGTTCGGATGGCTTCGCACGCTAGTGAAGATGTCGTTGGCACATTGGACGACGGATTGATTGGCTCGAATCTCTCTTGGTGTTAGTGCTGACTGAAGGTCTTGGGATAATCCGTAGAACACCGCGAACTCCGCTGTCTTAGCGGGCATAATCTGCAATTGAACCGAAGGTGGCCCGGTCACGGTCGCACCAGGCGGAAGGATGACCGAGGCTCCATCGTTCTGGATTCCATCACCAGTCGCCGCAGCTGATCCACCGTTGAGTGCCGAGCGAGCGTAGTTCTCGAAGGGGGCATCGGAACCTGGCTCGTGCTGAGCCTCGATCACCAGTTGTGAGTTGTTTTGTATGTAAGCAGTCCCTTCTCCCACATTTAGGCAGGCCAACACATACCCATCCAACTGGCCCGACACAGATTCCTGACTAGGAAAGGCGATCGGACAGGGCAATGGTTGCGCAGCAGCATCGGGCGATCTCCCTGCGCTGACGCCAACGAGTGCCCCAAGAGTGAGTAGTGCGCACAACCAACGAGCCGCTGATCTCATCGGTCCTCCCGTCATGATGTGAAGCTCCGCCTGACCGTACCGATGCTACCAGTGCCTTCAGCAGTAATGCCGTGTTGATGTCCGCCAGCAACTCTTCGTTGATTTCCTTGCGCCCTGGCTCCGCCGCCACGAATGATCGGATGACGAGGACCCGCAACGGCCATCATCATCGTTCCCATACGCGGTGAGCTCGTAGCTCGACTGATGAGCCTTCTCACCGCACGGCCGAGTGGACCGGATACAGTCTCGACCATGCCTGAATGGAAGAAGGGTTGGATTCCGGCAACCGTGGGACAGGCACGGGATTACCTCGATGCCCACGAGACAGATGGTGACCCAGCGATCGTAAAGGCCTGTGAGGCCAAGGTGGACGTGATCGAACATCGGTCCGGTACTAGCGGTCAGGGGAGCGGACACACGGAACCGTCCGTATTCGCGAAGCCTCCCCTTGAGCAGCTGGATGAGAAGGGGGCCGACTGAGACGAGCGGTCATGCCGCCCATTGGGTGCGCGACATGGTTCGTGCGTCGAAGGTTAGATACGGGTCTCTGAGTCGAACCCGTCTCACCGAAAGAGCCGTGGAAGGTTGTCAGCTTGAGCAGCTGAGGCCGGCCATGAGCCGGGTGTCGCAGCCAACCCGGTGATCCTTTAGGTGGTCGCACGATTCCAGAAGGGCCATGCCGTTTCGCGGCTCCGCGTAGCGCTGTCGCAGAGGCTACCTCCGCTGCCTGGGCCAAAACGACGGTGGGTACTGTCAGAACAGGTCCGCTACCTCGGGGTTGATGTATCGGTGAATGTCCATGCTGTCGAGTTCAAGTTCGCCGAGACTGCTACCAAATGCAGCGAAATGTGGGGTGCCAAAGTGCTCGGTGAGCGCCTCTTGGGAATCCCACTCCTCGAAGATCCGGAACCGACCTCGGACGTCCGGGTCTGCCCAGAGACCGTAGGCTCGGCACCCCGGCTCCTTCAGCGACTCGGTCGACACGGTGCGGGCGAGCTCCACCATGCGGTCATGGGATGAGGGGCCAACGGTCATGATTCCCGAAACGATGATCATGCTTGACCCTAGGGCAATAGCGCCCTTGCTTGCGTGACAAAGCCCGCCCGTCGGCCATCTCGGATTCTCTCAAATTGGGGAGCTGGGGGACCTTGGGCTGCGGTCCTACGTAGTCATACGCCAGCCTGGGCCGGTTGACGGAGACCATTGCACGGTCTGCATTGGTGGCGGCTGCCGTGACCAGTCACAATGGGCGTTGGAGGTGGTCAGAAGATGAAACGCAAACGGCTGATCTTTGTAGTGCTCGGAGCAGGTGCGCTGGGGTATGCGCTGGCGCGGCGGTCAAAGGCTGCCAAGGAACAGCCTGCGAGTGTGACTGCTGCCGGATCGGGGGGAGAGGGCTCACTTGGAGTAGTGGAATTTGAGACAGAGGATGTCGATGCTGACGGCAATCTCGTGGTCGATGACCTAGTCGTCGCAGTGGACAGCGATGGAAAGATCGTGGCCACAGACGAGACCATCGCTATCGTCACGCCAGAGGGTGACGCCGTCATCGACGAAAAGCTGTCGGTGGTGGGAGGCGACGGCGAGCTCCACGTCGTCGAAGAAGCCATCGCCAGCACAGAAGCTGACGAGTAGGGCGCCGAAGGTCTCCGCTGTCGATAAGGGCGGAACCGCGCTGGCTCGGCGGAGTGGGGCTCTGGGTTCTTCTTCGTCAAGGGCTTTGTCCTCAGCTTCATAGGCTGAGGACTCATTAGGCTGATCGGAACTGAGAGGTCATCAGGCACGCTGCGATTTGGGCTGTCTGGTCCCCCAATGGCGCAGTCCTATGATCGGACACTGCACGAGGTGACCCCTCTGGTCTTCCTGCATAATGCACTGATGTCATTCTTTCCACGGGACTCTGTCCACTCGTCCTGGCGCCGATCGAATGGGCCTCCGGCCGCGCTCCTGCTCATCTGCGTGGCTCTCATTGTTGCCGCATGTGGCAGTCCTTCGACCCCCTCAGCGAGCAGGGCAAGCGTTCCGCCGCTTCCCTTCCTGCATGTCGTGACACCTGCTGCCGGCGCAGCGGACGCCACCCCGTACCTGGCCGACTCGAATGGACGGCAGGTACTCCTGCATGGTGCCGCCGTCGTGGGTATGCAGGATGTCGCTTACCCCGATGCGAAGGGTGGTCCGGCGATCTTCCCGGTGAAGCCGAGTGCCTACGATGGCAAGTGCCCGGCGGCCTCAGCGCTTATCCCGCAGCCTCCGCTGTGCGAAGTGCAGGCGGATCTGCCGTCCTACGACCAATCCACTTCCCCGGGCAGCGGCAACGACTTCGCCCAGCTCCGGTCGCTCGGCTTCAACGTGATTCGCCTGGTGCTCAACTGGAGCCAGCTCGAGCCCGAGCCTGGTGCCTACAGCGCCACATATCTTCAGCGGGTGGAGCAGGTGGTCGGCTGGGCCCGACAGCAGGGCATCTACGTCATCCTCGACATGCACCAGGATCAGTATTCGCGCTACATCATTCCGGGCAAGCCATCGACACTGCCGGCCGGTTGCACGTCGTCGGGAGGCAGCGACGGGGCTCCTGCGTGGGCCGTCTTCACCGACGGCAAGCCGGCATGCGCGCTGTTCGGCGAGAGTGACCTGAACCCTGCGGAAGGTGCTGCCTTCTACAACTTCTGGCACAACCACACCGTGCCGTCGGCTCAGGGGGCGGCGCCTGGTTCCGGTCTTCAGGACCATTACATCGGGGCGCTCGTCGCTCTGGCCAAGGCGTTCGAGGACAATTCGACCGTCCTCGGGTACGAAGTGATGAATGAGCCCCAGCCCGGGTCGCTTTCCTCCTTACCCGTGGAGAATCTCTACACCGCCACGGCTCAGGATCTGTTCCCCTTCTACCAGCGGGTCATCGAGGCGCTCACCGGTGTACGAGACGGGCTGCCCACGTGTCCGGCGACCGAGCCGACGTCGCTCACGAATGCTTGCGCTTATCCGCAGTTGGCCAAGGTCAGCCGACAGCAGATCTTCGTCGAGCCCATGGCCTATCGCAATCTGGTCGACTTCTCCCCGCAGGTCAGCAAGCCGATCACCCAGTACCCGAACCTCGTCTGGGCGCCGCACATCTACACTCATGCATTCACGCTGGACCAGTTCATTGGCTACCCGATTGCCGGGAGTCCGTTCCCGCCCAGCTACACCTTCGGTTACCAGACGGCGGAGGCCGAGGCCCAGGCAATGCACGCTGCCGTGTTCACCACCGAATTCGGCGACTCGTCAAGTACCGACAGCACCGTGCTGGCCGGCGAGACCGCGGCCCAAGAGGCGACCCTCACCGGCGGGACCGTCTGGGCCTGGAAGGGGTTGTCGTCGGCGACGGGCACCTGCTGGTGCGTCCGCTGGCAGCACAGCACCTACCAGACCACCGCGAACGGCCAACCGGGCAAGGGCGATCCCAATGTGCCTCCGTCAACCAAGGATGTCCTGATCCCGTCCGCGGCAGCAGTACCTCTCCCGCGTGTGGCCGAGGGCGACGGCCGGGACACTGCTCGCCTACCAGTACGACCCGGTATCCCGTACCTTCGACATGGTGGCTGCGGGCGGCGGGGCTGTGCGCCGCGGAGATCGCGGGGCGGAGACCCTCGTCTACATACCGGCCACCGTCCACGGTTCGGTCACGGTCACGGGTGGAGCCATTCTGGACGAGGTGACGAGCAATCCAGACGGGAGCCGGGACGCGTATGTGGCGCCCACTGGTAGTTCGAGGTACGGAATCCAAGTGGGCACACCCGGTAACTCGACGCTCGCCGCCGTCAACTCAGCCGCGACCAACCCGCTGCAGCCGATCAATGAGCCCGAAGCACGGCAAGCGGTCGAGCAGGTCATCGCAGAGGCGGAGCAGTCCACGGACTCGACCATTGCCGGAAACGCGCGGCTCGCCAACACGCTGGCGACGTTGCTGCTTGGGACGTCGGATCCCGCCGCTGGTTGACCGTCGGTTACTTCCGCACGCTTCGGATCGGCAGAGGAACCCATCTTGCCTGGTCTCAGCCGGGCCAGCTGAGAGACCGGCGGGCATGAGAATCTGGTCCTCGACACCCGAGTGGATTTGGATCTCTTGAACCGTGAAGACGTCGAGTGGGCATTCCCCACAAGGATCCTTGGTCAACGGGCGGATCGTATGTCCCCGCAGGTGCGCACACCTGAACCCGGACCATCGCTGCAGGCTACGATAGACGGGTGTGATCCGATTCGCCGACTGCGAATTGAACCTGGACCGCATCGTTCTTCGGCGGGGTGGCGAAGAGATCCGGGTCGAACCCCAGGTGTTCGACGTGCTCGCCTACCTGGTCAAGCACCGCGGCGCGGTGGTGCGCAAGGAGGAATTGCTCGACGCGATCTGGGGTGACCGATTCGTGAGTGAGTCCGCGCTGACGACGCGGATCAAGGCGGTCCGCCAGGCCGTCGGCGACGACGGCAGCCAGCAGTTGATCATCCGGACGGTGCACGGCAAGGGCTACGAATTCGTCGCCACCGTGGAGGAGATCGAGGAGGGTCGGACTGGGGTCGCACTGTCCACCGGTCGCCACGGGGGCGTCGATCGGCGTCCGTGTGCAGCCGTTGATCGGTCGTGAGACCTTGCTGGAGCAGCTCGGCCGAGATGATCGCCGACCACCGGCTGGTCACGTTGATCGGCCCCGGGGGCGTGGGGAAGACCTCGTTGGCCATGGAGCTGGCCCGCACCGTCGGCGGCCAGTTCGAGGACGGTGTCCACGTCGTGGAGTTGGTCGGAGTCGTCGACGAGGACGCCACGGCCGCCAGCGCTGGCCACGGCCATCGACGTCAACCTGCGGAAGTCGAGCTCGATCGACGATGCCATCGTCGATCTGCTGCGCCCCCGGCACAGCCTGCTGGTGCTCGACAATTGCGAGCACCTGATCGAGCCCGTGGCCGAGCTGGTGGCGCGGATTCTGCGCGAGGCACCCACCATTTCGATCGTCGCCACCAGCCGGGAGCCGCTTGCCGTGGCCGGTGAGCGACTCTGGACGGTGGACCCGCTGCCGACCGGGCCCAAGGACCTGTTCGCATCCGATGTGGTGCTCGGCGAACTGGCCGAGATCCCCGCGGTCGCCCTCTTCGTCGCTCGAGCCAAGGCCGCCGACCCCTCCTTCGTCCTCGACGAGGCCATTGCGCCGCTGGTTGTCGAGATCTGTCGGCGCCTCGACGGAATCCCGCTGGCCATCGAGCTGGCCGCGGCACGGGCGCGCGCGATCGGCGTCGCCGAAGTCGCCCACCGCCTCGACCAGCGCTTCGGGGTACTGAAGGCGATGCGCAGGGGGAGCGATCCTCGGCACCGCACCATGCACGACGCCATCAGCTGGTCCTACGACATGCTCGAACCCGACGAGCGGGCGCTCTTCACCGCGCTGTCGGTGCTCGCCGGATCCTTCGATCTGCGCTCGGCAGAGGCAATGGCGCCAGGAGGCGACACCCTCGACCTGCTGACCCGGCTCACCGAGCGCTCCATGCTCGCCGTGCGTCCACAGGCGGGTGGCTCGACCCGCTACGAGCTGCTCGAGACGCTCCGGGAGTATGGGCGCACCCGCCTGAGCGACGCCCGGGCCGCTGAGCTGTTCGCCTCCCACGCGAGGCATTTCGCCGCCGAGGCCGGAGCCGTCGAGGCGGAGCTGGGTGGCCCCGGCGAGGGCGACGCCATCGCCAGGGCGGGGTCCTCGCTCGCCGACCTTCGAGCCGCACAGCGCTTTGCCCTCGAGCTCGGGGATTTCGATGTCAGCTTCGGCCTGATCAGCTCGATCCGCGAGTTCGCCATGCGGGCGATGCGCTACGAAGTCTTCGCCTGGGCGGACGCCGCCTGCAACGCGCCGGGCGCGCTCGACCACCCGCTGGCCCCCATGCTCACCGGGATTCGTGCCTACGGCGCCTGGGTTCGGGGGGAGTTCGATCTCGCCGTACAGCTGGCGGAGGAGACGCGCCGGCTCGAGCGCCGACTGTCGGTCTTTCCCAGCGGCCTCGCCGAACGAACGTTCGCCAACGTGCTGTACATCGTGGGCGAGCCGACGAAAGGCCACGCCGAGGCGCTCCGCCAGATCGAGCTGGCGGAGGAGTCCGGCAACCGGTCGCGACTGGTCCACGCCTGCTACATGGGGGCGGTGGGACACAGCTCGAACGGTGACTACGACGAGGCCGACGCCCTCATTGCACGAGCCCACGACGTGGCGAAGCTGACAGGGTCGCCGACGGACCTGGCGTCAGTGGCGGTCGCCCGCGGGTTTGCCAGCAGAACCGAGGACGAGGCTCTGGAGGCGTTCACCGCCGGCGGCCGGATCGCACGCGCGGTCGGCAACCGCTGGATGCACGGGTTCGCCGTCACCGAGGCCAGCGGGCTTCTCGTCTCCCGAGGTGAGCTCGAGGCCGGGTGCGCGGGTCTGGCCGACATGGTCGGAGTCTGGGACCGCGCCGGGGACTGGTCACAGCAGTGGCACACCTTGTCGCGCTGTGCGATCGCCCTGGATCGGATCGGCCAGGCCGAGCTCGCCATCGAGCTGCTCGGTGCCATCGAGAGGCACGCCATGCTCGGTGTGGCGCCGATGTCGAGCACCCTGCATGATCTCGTCTTTGCCACCAGGGACCAGCTCGTGGACTCCCTGGGGGCCGAGCGGGCCGGCGAACTGCTGGCGGCCGGCGCCGTCTGTCCGGTCGAGGACATCGTGTTGCGGACCCGACGTGCGCTCATCGGGACGAGCTGACCCGGGCCTCAGCGTGCGTCGGCGTGCACCCGTCCGACGGTCTCCAGATAGCCGACGAGGTGCTGACCGAGTTCGGCCGCGTCGAGGCCCAACCCGGCGAGCAGGTTCGAACGACGACGCCGGAGGAAGGGGAGCCCCAGCAGGTAGAGGCCGGGCATACGTCCGCCACGCCGCCGTCGTGGTCGACCCGGCCGCGGCGGTCGAGCGCCCGGGGATCCAACCAGTGGTAGGTGGGGCGGAAGCCCGTCGCCCAGATCACCGTCGCGAAGCGGGCCAGGTCGAGCTCGGTCGGCACCTGGGTGAGGACGGTCGGACTCGGCTCGACCGCAGGGCCGACGAGATCGGCCATGTCGTGCTCGTCGACCCACTCGTCGATGCGGCGGAGGAGCCTGGCCTCCTTCAGATCGGCATTGGCAACGAGGCTCCCCAGGCCACCCGAGCACAAGGCCGTCGTGCCGCGGATGGCCATGAGGCGCCCGACGAGCTGGACCCCGAGGCCCTGCAGGGAGTGGAGGTCGACCTCTCGCCCGTCATCACTCCCGACCACCTGCACCGATGCGTGCCGGCGGGCACGCTGGAGGTCCTCCACCTCGTCCCATCGCTCGTCGAGTTGGCCGATCCGGTCCAGCCACCGGTAGATGTCGCACCCCCGGTACGAACGTGGCAACCGTATGTGCTCGCCGACCGCGATGGTGACATCACGACCGGCCCGTCGCAGCTCGTCGGCGATCTGCACCCCGGACGCTGACGCACCCACCACCAGCACCCGGCCGCGGTCGTCGATCTGGGCCGGTCGCCGGTAGGACAGGGAGGTGAGCTGCTGCACCGTCGTGCGGGAGCTCCGAGGCGAAAGCCGGGATACGGGGCTCGCTCGACCCGCCCGTGGCCGCGACGACCGCGTCGCAGCGCCAGGTCCCCTCGGTCGTGCGAACCTCGAAACCGTCGCCGGTGTGACACACCGCCTCCACCTCGATCCCGGTGTGCAGCGGCGGGTCGAAGGAGGAGCGGTATGCCTCCAGTGCCGCGACGGTCTCGGCCGCCGTCATGTACCCGTCAGGGTCGTCGCCTTCGTAGCGTGCGCCGGGCAGCGCCGTCATCCAGTTCGGGGTCAGGAGGCGGAGCGAGTCCCAGCGTTCGGTTCGCCAGGAGTGGGCCACCTCTCCCCGTTCGAGCAGCACGTGGTCGACGCCGGCCCCGGTGAGGTGATGGCTCATGGCCAGACCACCGGGGCCGGCTCCGACGACGACGACCGACGTATGCATTTCCAGGCTCTCCGTCGCGGGTGGCGTGGTTCAGGCCACCGTGACCTGCACGGTCGTCGGGTTGGTGACGATGTCGAAGACGGCGGAACGCTTCTGGGACTGCGCCACGATGGCCTCGATGTCAGCCGGGCTGGCGTCGGCGTCGATGTCGAACCGGACGTCGATGCGGTCGAAGCCGTTGCGGACGTCGGCGTCGATACCGAGGATGCCCTGGAGGTCCATTTCGCCCTGCACGGTCGCGGTCACCGAGCGCAGCTGAACGCCGCGGTTGGTGGCCACGGTGGCCACGCCTGCGGTGAGGCAGGAGGCCAGGGCCCCGAGGACGATCTCGGGAGGGGTCACACCGTTGTCCTCCGATGCGAACACTTCGGGGTGGTCGGCCTCGATGGTGTACGCCTGCCGGTGGGAGTGCTGGTCGCCGAGGCCGGAGAAGTCGGTGATGGTCGAGCGGCTGTGGGTGCCGTTCACCCACTCGCAGCGGGCACGCCACTGGAACTGCGCCGCCTCGGGCGCATCGGTCAGCGCCTGCCGGGCGCCGCGGAGCGCCTCGATGTTGACGCCGTTGTCGACGGTGGGGGCTTCGGTCTGAGTCATGGTGGTTCCTCTCGGTCCGTGTGCGACGGCGGGATGTCGCCGCTGACTCCACTATCCGGGATGGCCGCCCGCAGGTCATGAAGACGAGGTGGTTATCCCCTGATGATCGCCTCCAGGAGATCTCCACAAGAACTTCAAGACCTTTTCGGGTCGCTGGCGCATGATGGGTCCATGGCACCCCACCACGAAGACACTGCGACCGCCACACCCTCCCACCGGTGGGAGGAGGCGGGGGAGGCGTGGGGGAGCAGGGCCATCGACTGGTCGTGCCTCTACGAGCACTACTCGCTCGACATGCTGGTGGCACTGCTCCCCAGGCTCGGGGTCGGTCCCGGGGACCTCACTTCTCGACGTGGCCTGCGGATCGGGACTCGCCGTCCGGGTCGCCGCCGGCATGGGGGCCGACGTCGCCGGCATCGACGCAGCCGCCGAGCTGGTGGCGGTGGCGTGCGACCGCACGCCGACCGCGGATCTGCGAGTCGGGTCGATGTTCGAGCTGCCCTGGACCGATGGGCAGCTTCGACGCGGTCCTGTCGGTGAACGGCATCTGGGGCGGCTGCGGCGCGGCGCTCGACGAAGTCCATCGGGTGCTGCGACCCGGCGGGCTCGGTTGCCATCAGCTTCTGGGGGCAGGGACCACCCCTCGACATCCGTGAGGTGTTCAAGGTCTTTGCTTTTCACGCTCCCGAGCAGCACCGGGACTCGATGCGACGCCTCAACGACATCGCCGCGCCGGGCGTCGCCGAGGAGATGTTGGAGGGGAGCGGCTTCTCGGTGCTCGAGCGCGGCGGTCGCGTCTCGACGATGGAGTGGCCGGACGCCGACACTGCGTGGCGGGCGATATCCAGCGTGGGCCCCGCGGTCCCCGCGCTGCGCTCCAACGATTCGACGGTCCTGCGCGACGCCGTGCTCGCCGCGCTCGAGCCGTGTCGGGATACGCGTGGCGTGTACCGCACCCGCAGCGACCACCAGTTCGTGGTGGCAAGGAAGCGGTAGCTAGGAGCGGGAGGTGACCAACGGTTCCTACCGTTCGATAGTCTCGACTCGGCGCACCTTGACTCCGGCGAAGTCGGGCTCCTGTCGCCACCGCTCGAGGTATCCGATGTAGTCCAGCAGGCTACCTGCGTAGGTGAGGTTCCGTGCCGCCCGGGCGTCTATCACCTGCTGCTCGCTGTTGTAGAAGCTGGGCGTGCAGCTCTGGAAATACCGGGCGCCGCCGGCTCCGACACCGTGGAGCACGCTGAGCCACTCCTCCTCCGCTGCTTCCTCGGGCTCGATAACGGCGATCCCCTGTTCGACGCAGGCCTCCACGATGTGCGCCACGTGCTTTGCCGACTCTGAGAGCAAGTGCGAGAAGTTCGTTCCGAACCCACCTTGGACCAGGCTGATCAGGAGCAGGTTGGGGAAACCACTGGCCAGCACTCCGTGCAGGGTGTGGGCGCCCTCGGCCCACCGCTCCGAGAGAGTGACTCCGTCTCGACCTTTGGGATCGAAGCCGAGCCGCTGGTGCAGGTCTGTCGTTACTTCGAAGCCGGAGGCATAGATGAGCAGATCGACCGGATACTCCACCCCGTTCACCACAGGGCCCCGGGCGGTGAGTGCGTCGACGCCTCGTCCTTCGGTGTCCACCAGGTGCACGTTGGGCAGGTTGAATGCCGGTAGGTAGTCGTCGTGGAAGCAGACTCGTTTGCAGTGCTTGCCCCAGTACGGCTTCAGGCTTTCAGCCGTTTCGGGGTCTTGGACGATCTCGTCGATGCGGTGTCTGATGGCTTCCATCGTCTCGAAGTCGGACCGCTCGAGCGCCTCAACCTCCTCCTCCGATTCCGGGGCCCCCCGGGTGTCGACCCACATCACCTCGGTCCAACCGTCATCGACCAGGTCAACCTCGGGTTGGCCCCCGGTCACCGCTTGGGTGAAGTTGACGATCCGCTCCTTCTGCCAGCCGGGTCTGAGGCTCCGAAACCACTCCGCATCGGTGGGCTGTTGGTTGCGGACGCCTACCGCTCCTGGGGTCCGCTGGAAGACGTAGAGCTCCTTGGCTACACGGGCGATCTGGGGCACCACCTGTACGGCGGTGGCGCCGGTGCCGACGATGCCGACGCGCTTGTCGGCCAGGTTGTCCATTGGCTCGGTGGGACTTCCGCCCGTGTAGCTGTAGTCCCAACGGCTCGTGTGGAAGGCCTTGCCCTGGAAGGTCTCGATACCGGGGATTCCGGGCAACTTGGCCTTGTGGAGGATGCCCCCGGCCAACACCATGAAGGTGGTCGACAACCGATCACCCCGGCTGGTGGTGACCTGCCAACGCCGCGATTCGTCGTCCCACTCGGCACCAGTCACGTCCGTCTGGAAGAGAGCATGCGGATAGAGGTCGAAGGTGCGGGCCAGCAGCTTGGAGTACTCGAAGATCTCCGTGGCGCTGGCGTAGCGCTCGGTCGGCATGAATCCCGTTTCCTCGAGGAGTGGGAGGTACGTGTACGACTCCACATCGCACATGCAGCCCGGGTACCGATTCCAGTACCAGGTCCCGCCGAAGTCGCCCGCCTTCTCGACGATCCGGAAGTCGGCGATTCCGTGCCTGCCGAGGTCAATCGCCGTGAGCATCCCGGCGAAGCCCCCACCAACGATGACGACGGTGGTCTCCTCAGTTACCGGGTCCCGGGTGAAGCCGGGCTCGACGAACGGGTCCCGGTCGAGATCCTCGAACTCGCCCGTTAGCCCACGCCACTGGGCCATGCCATCTGGACGCAGTCGCTTCTGCTGTTCCTGTCGGTATCGCTTGCGGAGCTCTTCGATCGAGAGACCCTCTTCGCTTTCCTCCTGCTCCACTGCTTTGCCCTTCCCCTGTAGTCCGTGTCCGCAGACTCACTGAATCTCGAAACATTACGATCCTGACACGCTCGGCGGTGGCTCAACCAATAGGGGCGAGTCACGCGACGTCCCCATCCATCAAGACAGTTGACGAACCGCGTTGGCCCCTCGTCCGAGAAGACTCGCAAGGAGTTCTCGGCCCTTGAAGCTGGGGACGGGACCTGACCTTGGCGCTAGCTACCAGCGTCTCCCGGCTTCGGATCTCAAGTTCCGAGATGTGGACTGAGATCTGGGTCAAAAGCGAGCTTGGATCCATGCGGTAGCAACGTTACGGCACGGCAGGCTCTCCTCGTGGCGGCACACCCGTGCCACCGTTTACTAAGTACTCGGGGGTTATTCGGGATTCTTTCTGGGTACAGGTCCGATGCACTTGAGCTTGGGGAGGCACAGTGAGCCGAGTATGGCGACGGAAGCGGAACGCGGCCTGGGGAGGCGTGCTGGCCGGCGCGCTGGTCGTCGGCTTCGCCAGCCCTGCCCACGCCACGACGCCAGCGCCGCCGCCGGGTGCCCCCGCGGTCGAGTCGGCCCCATCCAGCCTGACGGGACTCAGCCCCGAGCTGCCGGCGGGCGTGATCGCCGCCAGCGCCGCACCGGGGAGCACCTGGACGCCGGAGAGCGCGGTGTACGGCACCGCCTCCATCAACGACATCGCCATCCCCGGCGCCGGCGGGACGACCGATCCGGGTCAACGAGATCTACCCGACCTTGGCCTCCGGCGCACCCGCGCCGGGCAAGTTCCCGGTGCTGATGACCATGACCCCCTACGGCAAGGGCCAGGGCGGCTCGTCCGCTCCCGGCTCTGCGTCAGCCCCCGGGGGCGGTTCGCCCACGGGCGGCGCCGACAACTATCTGGTGCAGCGCGGCTACATCGAGGTGGTGATGGACGTCCGCGGCACCGGTGACTCCAACGGCCAGTGGGGGCTGTTCGACCCGGTCCAGCAGCAGGACGCCATCAAGGTCCTCGACTGGGCTGCGCACCTGCCCAACTCGACCGGGTCGGTCGGCACCTACGGCCCGTCGTACCTGGGCATCGACCAGCTGCTGCTGGCCGGGTGCGGTGGGCAAGGGATCGCCGCTCAAGGCCATCTTCCCGCTCGTCTCGGCCAACGACATCTACCGCGACACCTCCTTCATGGGCGGGCTGCTCGACTTCGAGTTCTCCGAGACCTACCTGGGCCTGACCGGCGGGCTGAACACGGTCAACCCGGTCGAGGACACCGCCAGCGATCCCGCAGCTGCTCGCTGACCTGGCCGGCATCGAAGCGCGACCACGTCAACGGGCTGGCCAGCTACCACGCCGCCACCACGCTCAACATCCTGAGCGGCGGCGACGAGGCCTACGACGGCACCTACTGGCAGCAGCGCAACCCGTCCAACATCCTGGCGAAGATCGTCGCCAACGGCATCCCCGCCTACCTGCTCGGAGGCGAGTTCGACATCTTCCAGAACGGCGAGCCGCTCAACTACGCAGCCCTGCAGAACGCCTACGACGACCGTCCGACGACCGCCCCGATGCTGCCCGGTCAGCCCGTGACCGGGCGCTACCAGCTGATCGACGGGCCCTGGGAGCACATCAACGGATCCAGCGTGGACGTCGACCCGCTCGAGCTCGAGTGGTTCGACACCTGGCTGAAGGGCGAGCAGACCGGAATGGCCACCACGCCGACCCCGCTGCACTACTACGACCTCGGCACCGGCAACTTCGACGAGACCACGACGTACCCGTTCACCGGATCCGACCCGACGACGCTGTACTTCGGCGCCGGGGGCATCGTTGAGCACCACCAAACCAACCGCCAGCACGGCCGGCAGCGACACCATCGACTGGAGCCCGTGGGCAGCGTGTGTGGCCGGCCCGATCGACCAGTGGTCGATGGGCGGTGTCTCCATCGCGTCCAGCGAGGCCGGCATCCTCGCTCCCTGCGTCGACGAGGACAACACCACCCAGCTCGGCCCGTGGGAGACCACCTACACCACCGCTCCCCTCGCCAAGGCCGCGACCGTCGCCGGGCCCATCACCGCCACCGTCTACGCCAGCGCCAACACGGCCGAAACGGAGTGGGTGGCCGAGGTCGAGGAAGTCACGCCGGACGGCACCTCGTACCCGCTCACCGAAGGGGCGCTGCTCGGGTCGCTGCGGGCCACTGACCCCTCGCGGTCGTGGACGTCGCACGGGGTCACCGTGCTGCCCTACCACCCCTACACCCAGGCCTCGGCGCAGCCGGTCGTGCCCGGCGCGACCGAGGAGTACCAGATCCAGGTGTTCCCGACCCTGGTGACGCTGGCCGCCGGTGACCGCCTCCGGGTGACCATCTCGACCACCGACACCCCGCATCTGGTGCCGATCCCATCACAACTCGCGCAGCTCGTCGGCGGCCAGTACGACATCCAGCGGACGCCGGCGTCACCGTCCTCCCTCACCGTCGAGCTCGACCCGGCCCTCCCTTGACAGCTCAGCGCAGGGACCAACCGAGCCAAAAGCAAATGGACGCCTCGCCCCCGTCTCGGGGGCGAGGGACTGCGTGAGAGCGACGAGCCTGCGTCGTTCCGTCTGCCGACGATGGGTCAGTCGGACCTACCGCTCGCGCATGAGGCGGTCGAATTGCTCCCAGGTCAGCTGAATCGGAACCTTTGCGTTCGACGGGGCCCAGTCGATGGTTCCTCTGCTGATTCGGAGTTCGCCGAGCTTCTCATCGTCGCTGCGAATCTCGAAGACCACGTCAGCACTGAGGACCACCTTGGTCGTCGGGATACTCATTTCCACGTCGTGCTTCGGCAATCTGGCTCCTTGCTCGTCGACGTCCGGACAGAGTCACAGTACGCGACCAGCGACCTGAGTGAGTTGAGCTCTGAAGACTTGCGAACTGACAAGCCGCCACTGGGGGTCAGTTCCTCAGACGTCGGTCTTCCGCATTTGGCGGATGCCCTCTTCGATGCCCCGGCACAGAACGTCGAGATCCTCGGTGGTGTCGTAGTCGCCGGTCACCCCGAAGCTGACCTCACCGTTGTAGGAGAAGATGGCGATGCCTATCCGCATCTGGGCACCCAGAGGGACGTAGGGAAAGGCTCTGATCATTTGGCGGCCACCCATGTACAGCGGTATCTGGGGGCCGGGCACGTTGGTGGTGACGGTGTTGACTTGGTGCTGGGCCATCCGGGTGGACACCCGCATGCCCAACGCCAGCAGCATGGGTGGAGCGAAGCCGGTCATCGAGGTCAGCGCCTCGCCGGCCACGGCCTGGCGGGAGTCTTTGACCCCCGCCATTTGGCGACTGACGGCGCGGAGCCTCCCAGGGGCGTCGGCGATGGAGACGGGAAGCTCAGCGAACATGGCCGAGACTTTGTTCTCGAGAGTTCCGTCACCGACGGCCAGTCCCGCTGTCGCTACGCGGGCGAACGGACACGGGGACGAGCGTCCGTACGACGCGATCCGCGGACTCCCCCCGTGACAGGAGCAACTCGCGGAATCCGTTGGTGATGGCAGCCAGGACGACATCGTTGAACGTGCCGCCGAGTTCATTTCGGATCGCCTTGATGTCGCTCACGGTGGTCGAGGCCCATCCATAGCGCCGATGGGGGCCCAGTGGACCGTTGAGACTGGAGGTGGGCGTCCGCTTGGCCAATCCCGTCATCGCCATCAGCCCCCGCAGCACCGATACACCTTGCTCCAGAGCCTGTCGGGGGACAGAGACCGCATTCCGAAGGGCGTTCATCTGTTCGTAGGGACTGCGCAATAGTTCAAGAGATGCATCGACGGCGAGGTCGAGCGCCGACGGGGACGGTCTCGGCTCCCAGGGCAGTGTGGGAAGTGGTTGCTGATCAGGCGAAAGATCCATGATCACGGCCAAGACGTCCGTTCCCGAGACTCCGTCCACCAGGGCGTGGTGCGTCTTCGAGAGGACAGCCCAGTTGCCCTCATCGAGCCCTTCCACCACCCAGATCTCCCAAAGCGGCTTGGACCTGTCCAGCGGCTGAGACATGACCCGCCCGACCAGCTTCCGAAGCTCGGCCTCACCCCCAGGGGAAGGAAGGGCGGTGTGCCGTACGTGGTACTCGATGTTGAAGTGCGGGTCGTCGACCCACACCGGTCTGCCCAGCTCGAACGGTACGTTGCGAACCACGCACCGGTAGCGAGGAACCAGGGCCAGTTTGCCCTCGATCATGGTCTGGAGCTCGAAAAAGGGAGGTGCTGGACCACTGAAGATGCCCACCGACGCAATGTGCATATGGCTGACGCTGTCCTCGATGTGAAGGAAGGACGCGTCCAGCGAGCTCATGCGGTCGACCTTCATGCGGACCACCTCCTGCACCGTCACCAGGCCCCGGCAAGCCGAGGTTACTACCGCGGAGGGCCAGGCCTCCCGGCCGGCTCACGGTCAAGGGCCAGTCGGGACTTTCGCAGCTGTCAGGATCTCGGCGAAGAGTCCTTCGTCGATCCGGCGGAGCGTCTCCTGATAGGCGGATTCCGCCACCTTCGACGCACGATTCTCATCCATGGGCCGCAGGCCCATGGCGTCGAGGCAGGTGGGGCCGGGCTCGATCCGGACCACCCGGCAGCCAGCTGCGATGAGCCGACCCGCTTCCCTTTCGAGGCGGCGATGAGCCGACCACCTCATCAGGGCATCGGCTCTCCGCGACGGGAAGCTTGACGCCGACATCGGCGAAATGACCAAGACCACCGCAGGGCGAAGGGCCAGAAGGACGCCTGCATTGGTGGGCGAATGGACACCGCCGTCGAAGTACTCGACCCCGCCGATGACCACGGGAGCGAAGTACGCGGGGATAGCGCACGAGGCGAGAACTGCGGCGGCGAGCGAGGCGGGAGGCGAACCGGGCCGACCGAACACCACACGGGCGCCGTCATCTCGGCGCACTGCACAGATCCAGAGATCCTCAGGCCACCGGTCGCCAACGAAGCGATGAAGAGGAGCAGCGCGGTCGGAGAGGTCAATCCTGCCGGCAGGGAGCATCGTCATGGCGGCCACATCGGGACGGAAGCTCCACGGCCGCCTGGCGATCCTCGACAGGAGCGCCGGCGATGGAGGGCGCCACGGTCTGAACCAGGACGCCGGTGTAGGCATCGGGGGAACCGATGAGTCCGGAAGGATACGGTCGACCAGCTTCGAGCCAGTTTCCGAAAGCGGTGAGCGCGTGGCCATCGCAGCGAGATCCGTCGCCCCAACACCAAGTCGGAGCATGGTGCCCGTGATCGACCCGGCCGACGATCCGACGATGATGTCGGCCGAACGAGGATCCCATCCAGCGGACTCGTAGAGGGCGGAGAGAACACCGGCGTGGTACGCCTGCCCGACCACGCCCCCGGCACCAAGCACCAGTCCCACGTCGGTCATGCTTCCTTCACTCCCCTCATCCATACCGGCTGTCTCCGAACCATCGACGCAAACCGACCAGGTTTCCAGCGGTGACCGAAGCCCACATGAGCGTAATGGACAGCGCGAGTCTGAGAACGTTTAAGCAGCCGAATAGGCTCGTCCACGGGGAAATCCGGGCTCGTTCACGCTCAGAGAGGACAGCACCACAGTCAGTCCCCCGTAGCTGCAGATGACAATGGCCCCGACGGGAAACTCAGCTCCAGAGGGTGGTTCAGAGGGGAGTGCCTTGATCCAAGGTAAATTCGCCACTGATCTTCAATCCAAAATCCACCTCCTGCCCACCTATGCCGAGTTCCCTCTCAAGGGGATGGCTGTCGATGGCACGAACCTCGAGGTCGTACCCGTGGTGAAGGACGCCGACCCGCATGGTTTGAAATGTGCTCTTGGCCGCGACAAACTCCCGGGGTGACGCCCTTAGGCCATTGCCTGGCGTTCGAAACTGCCGCAGGAATAGTTGGCGAAGTTGCCGCCTGGCCAACTCCTCCAAGATGTGAAGAAGGAATCGTTCATCCGAGATGTTAAGACCGAATTGCCTCAAATGCTCCGATACGACCTCCAAGGCGACGCGGCCACTGTCCAGGGGCACGTCAAACGGATCCACGGGATCCCCGGCTGTGAGCGTCAACAGTCGGTGCAATCCCGTCACATTTCCTGGTCCGAAATCGCCGCCGTAGGCGTCGACGGAGAACGAGGTCTCTGCTTCGTCAAACTCAATCTTGCCCCAGTTCTTGGCAAATCCGTAGATTTCCCGACCACCAGCCAACGAAATCGGATTGTCCACCCACATGGCGGGACTGAAGACGGCTGCATCTTCTCTTGAGCCGACGAGCACCCATAACGCCGCGTTTCGCTCAGGGGAGGATCCCATCTGGTCGTATGAGACGTTGAAAAGGGGATCCTGAGCCTCATTCGTGGAACGAACATCCATCGAACCGAAGGTGACCATGACGTGGTCACTCAGCGGACCATAGGTGAGACGATCATTGGGCGGTGCGACGAACACATCCCGGCAGAGCTCAGCCAGCAGATGCTGATCTGCCTTTACCCAAAAGGCGTACATCACTCCGTTGGCACATTGGAACGGACCGGGGACCGAGGTGAGACCCCCATAGGGAACGTAACTGGGTGAACTCGAGCGTCGGGAGCCGTTGGCCTTCGACGACGGCACCAACCAGTCAGGGTGAGATCCACTGATCGGACGCGTTGATTCTGGAGCAACCCCATGGGCGCAACGCATCCCGGACATGACGGCTGCTTCGATGCAGCCAGCGTTCAGAGGGGTCCGGGTCCAGTCGCCGGCGAGAAAGAGATTCTCATATCCAGACTCCTCCGGCCACAGGCGATACTGAAGGCTTCCGGGCGGGGTCTGGGTATAGCGCTCCGTAGGGGCGAAATTGGCCCGAAAATACTGAGCAGTGAGTCGATCCGGACCCTTGCGTTCGTCCGGATCAACGAGCGTCTCCCACGCGAATCTGTGGTCCGGCGTCTCCTGCGAGTATGCGCCCGGCCAATAGACCCGACAATACCTTTCAAGCATTTCCTGGGCGTTTTCAATGACCGCGGTGTCGGCATCTTGTTGGTTCGTGATTTTCCCTCCCTTACGCGAGTCAGGAAGAATCCCGCAGAAGTAGGCCAGACCCTGAACGTTATTCTCAGCCGACCATCCCTCACGCTCGATAAGTTGGCCCATGTCGCAATAGGTGTCCATGGGCTCGAGGAACGAGGTAACGATCGAACCTTTGCCGTGCAGCCATCCGAGGTCCGTCGGAGACTGGGTCAGCCAGAGCTGGAACGCCTGGGTCATAACGGTATGGCCGTTCACGACCATGTCTCGAAATGGGGTATTCCTCTCGTCCTCCATCAATTCTTGACAGATCGGTGCCAAGGCTGCGATCGGAATTGCCAGCACGACCGTGTCGAAGTCTTCACCTTGCCGCAACACCTGGCCGGGTCCGTCCGTCTCGGCCCCTTCACCCGACTCGAGCTTCTTGGCATACCTACTTCGTTCTTGATCGCGTGTCTCGGCATCGGCCGATCGGATGGTCGACGGTTCCTCGAGTAGCTCCCACTTTGGCTGACTGGGCCAGCACTGAAGGCCTTTCACCTCGATGATCGGGTCGTAGTCCTTTCCGTCTTCAGTCTCCATCTGGGGGACGATGGTGATCCCACTGACCGAGGAACGACTCTTGTCAAGACTTAACTTCGTGACTCGATGGAAAAAATTGAATCGCACACCACGGTTCTTCAACACCGAATAAAGAGGAGCAAACACGGTGTCTCCCATGCCGGCTTGCATCTTGTAGTAGAAGTCGCCGTGATACGTACAGAACAGGCGGAGGAGGTCGAGGATTGCCGTGTCTGCGTCAAGGTCGCGACGACTCATGGCCTGGGGAGGATAGGAACCCTTCAGTCCGAAGGCCATGTCATAGACAGCGCGGACGATGCCCGATTCCTGCAGCGTGAAGCTGCGTGCCCCGTTCTCCTGGAGCCAGTCGTCGAAGTTCTTGTCGCCGCCAGCGAAGCCCGTGGACTGGTCCACTTCACCGTTGACCAACCCGGTGGCCAGCGCCGCACCGACGTTCACCATGGCGCAAAATTGCCGGAATCCATCGTCTTCAAGGTGATGCCTGGCATAGTGCTCCCAAGCGAGCTTGTCGAGGTCCTGCAGGGTTCGGACCAGGTCGCGCTCCAGCTGGCGGAGGACAATGCTGAGCGGGCTGAAGATTCTTTCGCCCAGACGTGAGCCCCAGCCGGATCCCTCATGCAGTTCCCCGGTTACGAGATGCTCAGCCCGATTTGCCGTCCCCATTGCCAATCTTTGCGACTCGAGGATCGTTCTTCGCAGCAACGTCTTCGGGCCAGCGGGTTGTTTGGGCTTGCGCGAATCAACCGTTGAGGAGTCGTAGCCGGCAGCCACCAGCTTGTTCTCCCAGGGTCCCCAGTTGTCCATGGCCGTGTTGACGAGCTGTTGCATTTCGGCCCACAACGAAGGCCGCCCCCCTGTGTATCCACCCGGCTCTTCTCCCCGAGGTGGAAGGCTGAAATCAAGAGGAGACCACGTTGCTTCCCACGGGGTGGTGTGGCTCTCGCCATCGAGTTGCTCCAACAAGGTGATCGCACCGGCACCTTTGAAGGCATCCTGCCAAGTCGCGAGGGGCTGGCCGGGACGGCGGGCTGCAGATTTGTAGACCTCCTTGATCATGTTGAAGGCATTGTCATAGAAGCCAAACCAGATATGCAGCCCGTGCTCCTCGATCCGTTTGGTCTTCGGATCCCGACCGCTGGCGCCCTTTCCGCCGAGTCGCCAGCCCATCTGGTAGACGCTCACCTCGTATCGCTGTCTCAGTTCCTCCGTGCGGCTGAGTTCATATGCCGCGGTCAGCCCGGCCATTCCTCCGCCGAGAATGGCTATCCGCTTCTTCTTCTTCTTCCTGTCATCCGCCATCACGACTCCAAATCCTCTGCGTGATCAGTAGGTGCCGAATCTACAAGCCCGATGCTCGGCTTGCATCCTGAGGGGAACATGTCAATTGGGGTGGCCGACAAGGCGATGACGAGCCGTTCCGACCAACTCCCACTTCGGTGTCCACGAAAGGCAACGAGGGGTACGTCCGGCCTCGCGATCGGAGCCCAACCAAAGTTACAGCTCCGCCAGGGTCATCGCTCGACTCTCGACAACGGAATATCCGTGTCGCTGAGCTAGGGCCAGAGCTCGTCCGGCGTAAGTCTGCACCCTCTGCCGGTCCTTTGGACTACCCCTGGTCCGCAAGGTGCGAGCGAGCTCGAGGCAGGAGCGGGCCTCGAAGAACGGGGCTGCGAGTTGTTCGTGGAGAACCAGGCCTTCCAAAAGGAGCCTCTCGGCCACACCGAACTCACCCGACAACGCGTAGAGCGCTCCTCGGTAGTGAGCCAGCGCACCAAACGCGGTCACACCGTTGCAGACCATCTGGTCGGGGAAGTGGTGAAGGCGGTCGATCAGTAGCTTGGCGGATCCCACGTCCCTGACTTGAACCGCCGCCTCCGCCCACATCACCATGGTCGTCACCACCAGCGGGTCAATCGGATGGGTAAAGCCCAGCCCTGCCTCCGTTGACAGAAGCGACCGAGCTTCGTCACTTCTGTCCAGGTCTGCATAGATCCGGGCTAGAGCAGCTCGAAAGCTGTCGATGTCTGGCGTGGTATCCGCCATCTGCTCGACAGCTTCTACGACCTCCGCGTCACGACCCTGATGCCATCGAACAATCAGTAGCTGAGCACCGTAGAGGGGCAGCACATCGGGCTGTCCAGTGTTGCTCCCGAGCTCGAGCGCCTCAGTCGCACGGGCCTCCGCTGCATCAAGGTCGCCATCGAGCGTGTCCTGCCAACTTTGCGCATACGCAGCAACCCACAAGAGAGTAGGTTGGCCGACCGTTTGTGATTCCGCGGGAAAGCGGCGACGACAGCGATCGAGCTCGGCCCGATCTCCAGCCTCGGCGGCCACGATCGAACGGTAGAACCAGGCCCAAAAGCGCGCCACTGGGTCCTTCAATTGCTCCGCGATGGCCACCGCCTCAGATGATTCGACAAGGCGGTGTTCTATGTCGTCAGTCATCCAAATTCCGATGCGCCTAACGAGCACGTCGAGCAAAGTGGCGAGATCTCCCAGACGACGGGCCATTGAGAGTGCCTGTTCCATGAGTTCCCGACGCCGGAGTGGCTCACCATCGTAGGAACGGTCAACGGCCAGATGGGCCAGCAGTCTCGCTCTTGCAGACGAATCACCACTACCAACACGCTCGAGGGCCGCTTCAAGTAACTCGACCCTGTCGTAATCAACCGAACCGGTTGTACTCTGAAATTTGGCGAGAGTTCGCGAGGGAGGCAAAGACCAGGGTGTCGACCTCCCCGATACCCAATGCAACCTGGGCCGCTCCAAGGAGAGTCTCTCTGAAGGCGGCATCCCCAGCCTGCCGCTGAGCATCACCCAAACGACTAAGTAGACGTACCCGCTCAGCATCGTCGCGATCCTCACCGAGCACATCCAAGGCCGCGACGTACCACCGGATCGCCTCTCCGGCATTGAGAGAGGAGAGAGCCTCGTTGGCCGCCTGCTCCGCGAATCCAGCCGCAATGCGACTCTCAGATGGCTTCGCGCCGGCCAAAAAGTGCCGAGCGATCTCACCGGCCGAGACAGCGCGCCAATCGTCGCCACTCGATGAGGCTCGGCGCTGATCAAGTGCTTCAAAGATCCGACGATGGAGCAGCGCACGTCGACTCAGACCGATCCGCTCATAGAGCGTCCCTTGAATGAGAGCGTGACCGAATCGAAAGCGACCGACTGAGAACGCATCCTCACGTAACAGAGCGCAGGTCTGAGCAGCCTCGAGCAGGGCCAGTGCATCGGGCTCTTGGATTCCAGTTACGTCAACAAGCAGATCGAGATCAAACTCCTGGCCGATGATCGCGCCAGTCGTGAGAAGGTCGTTGGCGGGTTCTCCAAGGCGGGACACGCGGGCACTAACGACATCGCGTACCGTATCCGGGAGGCCGCCTATAGGACGATCGGTCGGCACCGTCCTTCGGGGTAGGGAACCCGAACTGAGTTGCTCGCTCTCGATCAGATGGCTGACTACTTCCTGAACGAAGAAGGCGTTGCCGTCCGTTTCATCAAAGATCGCTGCGGCTAACTCGCTTAAATCTTTGTCAGGACCGCGCTCGGCAGCGGTCGCAAGGTACGCCCCGATCTCCACTTCAGTCAGTCCAGGCACCGTCACCCGGGTCAGACTTGCCCTTCGCTCGATTGTCTCGAAGACCTCGGTCAGAGGGTGCCGTTCCGTGATCGCATCGTCCCGGTAGGTGATGGTGACGAGGACGCGACCCAGCGATTGTGCAACTAGGTAAGCGATCAACTGCGCCGTCGCCTTGTCTGCCCACTGTAGGTCTTCGACGACAAAAAGGATCGGTCGCCGCTGGGCAGCAGCTCGTAGGAGCAATTCGACGGCCCGGAAGAGTGCCCACGGCTCTAGCGCCACCGTCGTACCCGTGTTCTGGCCTGCGCTGCTATTCAGGTCGTCCAGGGATCGACGAATCGTGGGTCCCAGCTGAGCCAAGGCCTCAAGATGAACGTCATCCAGTCCTACCAGGGCGTCGTCTCCAGCGCCTTCCAGCACCTGAACCACCGAGTCAGCGAGAAAGGCGAACGGAACGGCAACGTCCTCATCGCAGCGTCCATAGATGACGAGTGCACCATCATCGTGAGCGCTTCGAGCGATCTCAGCGACAACGGTTGACTTTCCAACGCCGGCTTCTCCGACTACCACTGCGCAGCCAGAATCGGGACCATCCATGACCGTGGCCAGGGCGGACCGAAGGCGAGCGCATTCGGACTTCCGACCGAAAATCCCGATAGGGGGCACGCGTGACAAAGGTGCCGGAAGCATCCCATGACCCGTTCGTACGGCCCATCTTGACGATTGGGTTGCCTCAGGCATGTCGAGCTCCGGCTTCCGAAGCAGAATGGCTTCCTCCAAAGTGGCCACTTGATTCGACGGCTCAATCCCCATCTCGTCGATCAACAATGTGCGGAGCCGTTGGAAGGCGCGCAGGGCCTCCGCTTGACGACCCGCTCGATACAGCGACAGCATCAGCTGGGCCCAAAGACTCTCTCGCAGCGGGTTCTGAACGATCTCAGCCTCAGTTCCCGCGATCACTTCAGTGACCTCTCCCATCGCCAGCCGGGATTCGAACCAGGATTCGATAGTGTCGAGTCGCAACTCACCCAGCCGCGCCACTTCGGGACGCGGCCCACGTCTCTCCCTCCACGTCTTGAAGGGCCGACCCCCGCCAGCGCCTCATTGATCGCGACAATAGGGATGCGGCTTCTGCCACCTCTCCGCTTATGAGAGCATCCCGTCCACGTCTGCTTTCCGACTCGAACATCTTGAAATCGAGCTCATTGTTCGCAGCGATGAGCACATATCCACCGTCGTTGTTCTCTATACGGTCGCGGCCCAACAGCTGACGGAGGAATCGCACATGGCTGCGCAGGGTCGAAGGAGCCCCTGATGGAGGCCGGCCGTCCCACAAGTCGTAGGCCAGCCGGTCTGACTCAATTGATCGATTGGCGGAGACGACCAGTCGCGTGAGTAATGAGCGTCGTCGAAAGCCGGTTATTGCTAAGCCTGGATCCACCGACCGACGACCGGGCAGGGCGGCGAATCGGGCGGTCGGCATCGTGAAGGGTCAACTGGCGGCAGACCGACTTCTTTATCGGTCATCGGGACGTGCGAGTCCAAGAGTTCGTGATTCTCATCGGTTGTCAGTGCCGTCCTTCAGTCGTCTGCGGTGCACCGGCCGCGGTGGACTGACTACACGGGGACTGGCGGAAGGGCCCGGAGAAGATCGAGTGCCCGTTCGAAGGCTTTGGCCCACGGCCACTCGAGTGGAGCGCGCAGTATCGGTTGGCCACCGGGGCGGACGAGCCGGCCAGGGATGGACAGGAACCTGGTGCGCACGGTGCGGGCCACGACGAGGTGCTCCTCGGGAGTGATCTCACCCAGCATGGCCGTCCAACGGATGAGGTTGTGGGCCAGGGCGGCACACACCAGCCAAGCGGCGTTGGCGTTGAAGTTGCCCGAAGGGACATGCTCCATACCCGCACCCTCCTTCAGGTCCTTGATGGCCAGCTCGACGGTGGCGTGGGCGCGGTGGAAGGCGTCGACGTCGACCGGGTCGCCTTCCAAGTCGGTCAGGAGGGCAAAATGACGCCACTCGGGCCACAGGGTGGCCTGGCGACCGACCAGCCGGGTGCGACGCACAACGAGCCGGCGTCCCTTGTAGGAACACTCGGCAACCTCAGCGATGCCGTCGCAGGTGTAGTCGATCGGCGTCCATGACTCCTCATCGATGGCCGAGACCGCCGTGACCACGGACTTCACCATCCGGACCCCCATGGTGTAGCCGACGTCCAGACGACCGAGGGTGGCGATGGTGGCGTTCGACCAGAAGCCCGAGTCGAACCGCATGATCAGCTCGCCGGTGGCTCCCGCCCGCCGGAGCCGGGCCACCAGCTCTTCGACGAACCGCTTGGTCCCCCGCTGGGTGTTGGCCGACCCCTTGCGCATCCGGACGTGGAGGAGCTCACCGGTCCCGGCCCGAGTGGCGATCAGGGGGTGGTAGCCGAACTCGTTGGTGTAGCCGTAGCCGGCCCCGTGCTTGGCCTTGCCGCACACCGGACAGATGGTGGAGTCGAGGTCGACCACCAACCGGTCGGCCCCAGGTCCCGCTCCGAACGACCAGGCCCGGCGCAGTGTCTCGGCGAATGCCGAGTCGAGTTGGCGGATGTGGCCGAAGGTGAATGAACGCAGGAACGTGCCCAACGTGGAGGGGGCCATGACCCGGTGGGGCAGCACCGATTGGGTGGCACCGGATCGCAATACGTCGACATGATCGATGTGGCTGCCGCCCGCCACCATGGCGTGCACCAGGGTCAGCACTTTGCGTCCGGGCAAAGCTCCACCGACACGGCCCGACAGGTCGACCATCTCGTTGATCAGGCGTTCGAGGTGAAGCCGGACCACCAGCGTGGCCACCAGCAACAGCCCGGCATTGGCTACCAGATTCGGGTCATCGAAGGTCACCTCGATGCGGTCGATTCCGCGCGATACTGACTTCACAGAAAGTGCCTCCTTTTGCTGAGGGATACGACGACTTCGACATCGTCATTTTCCCAGCTGGGGAGGCTCTTTCCGCGGATGCGCGGCTAACCGATCAGGCTATTCGTCGGTGCTTCCAGGCTAAGTCGCCGGCATCGTTGTGCACTGACAAAGGGCCCAAGATCCTGAAGTCCAGCACCGCCGCCACTCTCCATAGCTCTGATCCCGCGAAAATCCTGTTCATGATAGCCCGGGACCAGGTTCGTTGGACACCGATTGCACTGCCTTTGCACGTCCCCGTGTGACCCTGCCAATACAGCCAGATCGGTTGGGTCTCCGTCATCTCAAGCGGGGAGCAAAAGAAAGGCAGATCCATGAAACTTCACAATCCCACGTCGCTTCGCACACGATTTGCGCTCGTGGTAGGCGGTGCCGCCCTGATGGCCACAATTGTCGGTGCAGGTATTGCGGCCGCTGGTCCCACTATCACCCACGTTCGTTCGGCTCCTTCGGTGACGTCGGTCGACATCACGGGCTATCCCGCATCCCCAAGCATTACCGTGAACGGGACCGGATTCGGTCGACGTGCCCCCACCAATGGCGTGTCTCCAGCCACACTTTCGAATTGTGGCTCCGGTACGGGACTTGACTACCCGAGGTCCGAATTGTGGTTGCTCGATGCATCACGAAGTGGCGGACTTTCCGGCGCGTTTCAGGAGGGATCGTTGTTCAGCAGCACCACTGGCAACTGCGGTGGCATCATTATCTCGTCGTGGAGCCCCTCGCAGGTCCGTTACACGCTGGGATCCCGCTACTCGTCAGATGGCCACTTTCTCGAGTCGGGCGACGTTGTCTGTGTCGAAGTCAAGCTCGTCCCGGCATGTACCACCCTTCCGTAGTGGGACTATCGAGCGTTGCTGCATCAGTCGCGACGCTCGAATTCCATCCGCACTGACGAGTTGAACAAAAGAAGCCTGAGGGCGGACCAAAGCGGCTCTTCGGATCTGAGGGGGGTCTATCCCCAGAAGATCCCGGTTGGGTCAGCATCGATCTCGGCGAGTAGTTCGGCGATGCTTCCCGGCTCGATGAAGTCGTAGGGGTGCCATCGGCTGTTGCGGTCGCTGCAGAACAGCTTCCATTCGCCCCGCTCTGGATCGAATCGAAGCTGGGCGACCGGTAGTCGGCTCCACTCGGGCCCAACGCTCTCATGCCACGGGGGTCGGCAGTCGAAAATGGTGACGGACTTCCCACGCACCGTGTACTCAATACGGAGTTCGTCGCGCGCGTGAACGGGCACCTTCGCGTCGCAGTACTTGGCGACCCGGGCCAGGTCGAGCTCGGAGATGGCGGGTTTGGTCATAGTGGGATCGTCCTCGAAGAGCGGGGGCCCTGCCAGTCTGAAGGTTCCTAACGCCTGAAGACTGGAGAGCCCCCGTGAGCTCTGACCCTACGCGCATGTGCGAGATCCTCGTTGGACTGGGCGACGTGAACGTCCTGTCGGTCGAAGAAGACGGCACGGCGGTGACCGTCACCATCGAAACGAGAGCCACGGTCGCCGGGTGCCCATCGTGTGGCGTCGTCGCATCGTCGAAGGGACGCCGCCCGGTGTCTCTGGTCGACTGTTGTCAGGGATTCCGCACGTTCGTCGTCGTGTGGCTGAAGCGCCGGTGGCAGTGCCTCGATCCGGCGTGTTCGACGAGGAGCTGGACCGAAGAGGACCGGTCGATCGCCGCGCCCCGACTGGCCCTCACCGACCGGGCCGGTCGGTGGGTCACCGAGCAGGTCGGTCGCTACGCCCGCAGCGTCAACGAGATCGCGGTTGAGCTCGGGTGCGACTGGCACACGGTGAACGACACCGTCATCGCCTACGGCACCGCTCTGGTCGCTGACCACAAGCGGTTCGGGACCGTCGAGGCACTCGGCCTCGACGAGGTGCTGTTCGCCCGGATCGGCACATGGCATCGCCAGGACTTCTCCACCCAGATCGTCGACGTCGGGCGTGGCCAGCTGTTGGACGTGGTCCCCGGTCGATCGAGTGTGGAACCCATGGTGTGGCTGGTGAAACGGGGGAAGCCGTGGCGGGACCAGGTGCGGTTCGCCACCCTCGACCTGTCCGGCCCCTACCGCAAGGTCTTCACCGTGATGGTGCCCGATGCCGTCCAGGTGGCCGATCCATTTCACGTGGTCAAGCTGGCCAACACCAAGCTCGACGAGTGCCGACGCCGGGTGCAGAACGAGACGATGGGCCACCGCGGCCACAAGACCGATCCCCTCTATCGATGCCGGCGCCTTCTGACCAAGGCCGAGGAGCGTCTCGACGACAAGGGACGGGAGAAGCTGATGGGACTCCTGAAGGCCGGCGACCCCAAGGGTGACGTGGCCACCATGTGGAAGGCGAAGGAGGCCGTCCGCGAGCTCTACGCCCACCGCGATCCCGACCTCGCTCTCCAGTGGGTGACCGAACTCAGCCGTGACCTCCAGGACCAGGACTATCCGGCAGAGGCCCGATCGCTCGGACGAACACTGAAGCGATGGAAGCACCAGATCGCCGCCTGGCACGCCGCCCAAGTGAGCAACGGACCCACCGAGGCGGTCAACAACTTGATCAAGCGCGTGAAGCGTGCCGCCTTCGGCTTCACCTCGTTCCGGAACTACCGGATCCGGTCACTGCTCTACGCCGGCAAACCCAACTGGGATCTGCTCAGAACGATTGAACCTGCCGTCATTCCGAAGACCATCAAACCACACTGATTCGATCAAACCCCACTGATTTCCGAAGAACCACCAAAGCGGTCCGCCCTCAGGCTTTCTCCAAAGAGGAGGCGCCGGGAGTTGTGGGATCTACCCGGATCACAAAAACTCCCACAGGCATCGGGGCGAACGGGCTGGGCAACCCGCATCCTCAGTCAGTCCCTCAGAACCAAACGGACTGAGCGCCCAGCGGGTGACCTCAGCTTCGCGGTTGGAGGAACTCAGCCTGAGAAGCTGAGTCGGTCTGGTCACCCGATCTGCCAGTTGTCAGCTGAACGCTGGTCGTTGTCACAAGATCAGGGAGGGTCACTGCGCCACCCGAGATCAACCAATCGTTGGGAGGCTGAGATGTCTCCGGCGGCTTCAGCCTTGTACAACGCAGATCTGAGCTTTGCGTCATGACCAGGGAGGAACCGCCGGCGTACCGGTGCGCCGCAGCCGCAAAGGCAATGCCCAGAGGCATTTGCTTCCGGCGCCGGATCTCCAGTGCTGGACGCCCTGAGTACATGTGGACTCGCGGCTCGGGAAGTTGTGGATCGTTCTCGAAGTAGGCGTGTGGCAGGCGGCTCGGAGACAGGGATAAGAATCGTGCCTTCGCTGGGATCACCGAGGTATGACGCTTCTCCTTCTAACGCCAAGATTCCTGTGACGGCGGCAAGTGCGGCATCAATCCGGTCCACGGTGGGAAGCCTGTAGACGTCGATACCCTGGCTCTCGAGTACGTTTCCTCGGAATTCGCGCTTGGATTCGGTCGAATTCCGAAGCCGGCCTGCCAGAAGGACCGCCGTCGCTTCAGGAAAGACCTCGACGGCAGTCTGCAAAAGTACCGATCCATTGCCGAGGCCATACATCTGGGACAGCGCCTCGTACAGGGAGAAGCCGACTCGCATCCACCGGTAGAACGGGTGGTCCCCGGGGTCCGATGGCGTCGAGAACGCCGTGATTCCGAGCTTTCTAAGTTCAATTTCCGACCGACGGCTCTTCCCCGAGTGTGACCACCCAGACGGGGAGTCGATGCACACAACATCCGGCCGGATCTCGTCGAGGATAATGCTGGCCGTCTGATCAAGAGTAAGGCGGCCAGCACTGGCGGTAACGACACGTCGACTAGCTACTTCGACCTGAAAAACTCGGCTCAGGCATAGATGCCCTTCCGGCGTAGACGCCGACGTGGGCCCGCCAGAGGCCCCGATCCAACCTCTCCGGTCGTTTTCGCCCCATTTTCCGGCCGTTTCCGGCCTCGGGGGCGCGACGGGAGAGGAAGGAACGAGGTCAGGCGGCGTGGGTCTTGGTGGTTGGCGGAGGTCGACCGGGTGGTCCGGTGGCTGTGGGTCGACCGGTCTGTTTGGCACGGGCGGATGCTTGGGTCGTTTCTCGCTCTTCGATGAGCACGGAGATCTTGGTGGCGTTGTGCGCGAGCACGCCCCATCCGCACCACGTACTCGCACCGTCGATGCCGTCGAGCATCGTCCGTTCCCATCCCCAGGAATGCTTGAGATGGGAGATGCGACCCTCGGACCCGGTGCGCCACTTGATCAGCTTGCGAAAGCGGCGTGAGGACTCGACCGCTTGTCGCTGTGCGCCGGGGCGTCCCTTCCTCGGGATGGCGACGTGCTTCACCCCAAGGGACTCGAGTTCGGCCTCCACCTTCGCTTCGCCATAGCCACGGTCGGCCGTCACCGCCTTCGGCACCTTGTTGAACCGTGCCGCCACCCGGGCGACGGCTGGCACCAGCATGGGGGCGTCGGGCGGGTTGCCCTTCTCGACCCGATGGTCGACGACGATGCCGTCGACGTTGTCGGTGACCTGTGCCTTGTAGCCGAACTCGACCGGCTTGCCGAGCCGACCCTTGGCGATGGGCCGGGCATCGGTGTCGTGGAGGGAGACGATGCGGGTCGCCCCGGCAGGGACCTCACCGGCGAGGCGGGTCCGGGTCTGGGCGACGACCTGGTCCAGCACGCCGATGGTGCGCTCGAGCTCGGTGACGAGGGCCGCTGCCCGGCCCGAGGCTCCCTTACCCGCACGGCGAAGGCTCCGCCGGGCGTTTGTGGCCACGACCTGGGCGTCTTTGATGGCGGCCTCGGCGATGGTGGCCAGCTCGCCGGTCAGTCCGAGCACCTCGTCTTTGGCGTCGCCACTGCGCCGGCGCAGCCAGGCGGCGATCTGATGGGCACGACGACGCACCGAGCGGGTGCGGTCCCGGAACCCGGTCCGACGGGCCAACCCGAGGGCGTGCAACGCGGCCACGGTCTTGGTCAGCTTGGCCACTCCTTTGGCCAGCAGTCCCGAGTCGGTCGGATAGGCGACGTTGGCGGGGACGACCGTGGTGTCGGCGCGGACCTTGTCGAGCTTCACGACGTGGGCCGGCCATGGCCTTGTTGAGCAGCGCCTCGTTCAGCTGGTCGACGGCTCGGTCCCCGCAGCGGGTGGTGATCTTCATGAGCGTCGTCGGATGCGGCACGGAATCGGCGATCCCGATACGACAGAAGCGCCGCCAGGCGATGGAGTCGGTGACCTCGGCGCACAACGTCTCGAAGCCGAGCCGATACCGGAAGCGCAGGAACATCATCCGCAGGTAGGTCTCCATCGGGATCGACGGCCGACCGATCTTCGGATCGAAGAACGGCGTGAACGGTTCGAAGAACACCGGGTCGTCGAGCAGGCGGTCCACCTGCTCGAGCCCAGGTGGGAGGCGGCTGAACTGGGGCGGGAGGATTGCCTCCCACAGGGTCTGCTGATCGTCTACCTTGGTCCGCAACACGATGGCTCCGTTCTCTCCGGCAAGAGGGATGGAGCCATCGTTGCGTCATTGGGGCCTGAACGCGAGCACCCTCCGCACATGAACGCGCTGGTCAGGGCGTTCTTTCACATCTACTTTTTCAGGTCGAAGTAGCTAGGGCTACGAGATCGAGGCCCTTGCGTTCCTCTGCAATGTCGCCACCGGCTGAATACTGACCCCTTATCACCGCCCGAAAATTGACCCCCCTTCCCGGTGGTCCACCACTGAGTGTGCTGGATCACGAACCCTGGCTGGATCGCCTGCCGGGGAGGAAGGACATGATCAACGTGGACGACTGGGCCGAGATCCGTCGGCTGTACTTCGCCGAGCGGCTGGGCATCAAGACCATCGCCCGGCAGCTGGGCGTGGCGAGGAACACCGTGCGGACGGCAGTGCGGGGGTCCGCCCCGCCGGACTACAAACGAGAATCCAAGGGCTCGTTGGTGGACGCCGTCGAGAGCCAGATCTGTGAGCTGCTCCGGGACTGCCCGACCATGCCGGCGACGGTGATCGCCGAGCGCATCGAGTGGGAACACGGCATCACCATCCTGCGGGACCGGGTGGCCGAGCTCCGACCACTGTTCCGACCGCCCGATCCCTGTCAGCGCACCCACTACGTGCCCGGCGAGGTGGTCCAGTTCGACCTGTGGCAGCCGGACTACGAGATCCCCCTCGGCTTCGGCCAGACCGACAAGCTCTGGGTGGTCACGGCGGTCAGCGGCTACTCCCGGTTCATGGCCGCCCACCTGGTCCCGACCCGGGCCGGACACGACGTGCTGGCCGGGATGCTGTCCTGCCTCCAGCAGATCGGGGCGTTCCCCGCACGGTGGTGTGGGACGGCGAGGGCTGCATCGGCCAGTGGCGCCGGGGCAAGCAGGTCTACACCGAGGAGTTCCAGCGGTTCCGGGGCACCCTCGGCATGGGTGCCCGGCTGTGCAAGCCCAACGACCCCGAGGCCAAGGGCATGAACGAGCGGGCCAACGGCTACTACGAGACCTCGTTCCTGCCCGGGCGGAAGTTCTCCGACGTGGCGGACTTCAACGCCCAGCTGCACGCCTGGCTGAAGCGGGCCAACCGCCGGGTGCACGCCACCACTCGGATGGTCCCGGCCGAGCAGATCTATGAGGACCGGGGCTCGATGAGCGCCTTCCCTCCGGTGCTGCCTGACCCGGCCGAGCGCTTCACCACCCGGCTGGCCCGGGACCACTACGTCCGAGTCGACACCAACGACTACTCGGTGAACCCCCGCTTCGTGGGCCGTCGCATCGAGGTCCGGGTCGACCTCGACTCGGTGGTCGCCACCTGCGGCGGGGTCGAGGTGGCCCGCCACCGGCGCTGTCTGGCCAAGCACCAGAGCCTCCTGGACGCCGCCCACGCCATGACGCTGCGCATGATGCGGGCCGAGGAGGTGCCCGGTCCCACCCTCGAGACCGCTGGTCGAAGAGCGGGACCTGGCCGACTACGACAAAGCCCTCGGGGTGGCGTGATGGCGACCAAGTCCAAGCCGGCGAGCGATCTCGCCTATCTGTGCCGGGCGCTCAAGGCCCCGTCCCTGGCCCAGGCCTATGAGCGCCTGGCCGAGCGGGCCCGGTCCGAGAGCTGGACCCACGAGGAGTTCCTGGCCGCCTGCCTCGAGCGGGAGGTGGCCGCCCGCCAGTCCAACGGCGGGGAGATCCGCATCCGGGCCGCCCGGCTCCCGGCCCGGAAGACCCTGGAGGAGTTCGACTTCGACCACCAGCGCAGCCTCAAGCGGGACGTGATCGCCCACCTCGGGGCCCTCGACTTCGTCGAGGCCAAGGAGAACGTCATCTTCCTCGGCCCACCGGGGACCGGGAAGACCCACCTGGCCATCGGCCTCTCCATCCGAGCCTGCCAGGCCGGGCACCGGGTGCTGTTCGCCACCGCGGCCGAGTGGGTGGACCGGCTCGGCCAGGCCCACGACGCCGGCAGGCTCCACGAGGAGCTCACCCGGCTCGGTCGCTACCCGCTGATCGTCATCGACGAGGTCGGCTACATCCCCTTCGACGCCCAGGCCGCCAACCTGTTCTTCCAGCTGGTCTCGTCCCGCTACGAGCGGGCCAGCGTCATCGTCACCTCCAACAAGCCCTTCGGCCGCTGGGGCGAGGTGTTCGGTGACGCCGTGGTGGCCGCCGCCATGATCGACCGCCTGGTCCACCACGCCGAGGTCGTCTCCATGAAGGGCGACAGCTACCGGCTGAAGGACCGAGACCTCGGGAGGGTGCCTACTGACGACGCTGCGTGACGGTGGCCCCGGGAGGGGGGTCAATTTTCAACCGGTGGCAGGGGGTCAGTTTTGGAGCGGTGTTGACATGCAACATCAACTCCAACGACGGTAGGCACAGTTCGCTCTAGTCATTATCTGGGCAAGTAGATGCGAAGCATCGTAGAACTCGACTGCGAGACCCAACCCGGAGCTCAACTGCCGAGGCTGCAGATAGTGCCCCGAAGGCGGCGCTGTCAGCTTGACGATGGACATGTGGAGCGAGCAAGTCGGGCCCCGATGGGTCAGGTGCTGTAGATCCGCGAAACGCTGACGAGTACGGCAGCGCGCCGCTCTTCGGCCATGGCGCGGTCGTAGGCATCCCAGTCGTCATGAGTGCTCCCAGCCGCCGAGAAGACTTCGCGGAGCAGGATACGAATCCGCTCAGAATCGAAGCCGGGGCGACCATCATCAGGTCCTATGAGCTCGGCTCGACCTTCGACCGTCGCCCACTGCCAGCCCGACGAAAGGTGATGCTGACCTGCGGCCGATTCCTCAGGTTGGTCAGCTTCGTCTTCCCAGCCATGACGAAGGCGACCACATCTTCTCCACTGACTGGGTGGGAGAGGATGCCCGCGTTTACCAGGGATGACTGGATCGTGCCGTCGGCTCGCAATGTTGACACGACGGCCAGAAACCGATCTTGTCGACCGATATCAACGACGTCCTGAAGTGTCGTCACGGTGGCTCCTCAGGGTTGGGTTCTGTCTCGGTTGTCTTCGACGCTAATCCGAGATCGGCCGGTCTTGACATGGGCGGCGCAACGGCTCCGGAGCGGTTCCGTCGAATGACAACGATGTAATCGTCACACCCTCCTTACACCCTGGTCCGAAGACAAGGAGCGGAAGGGATCAGATGATGAAAGTGCTTGAGTTTGATGTGAAAGTCGGTGATGGTGTCGCCGTGGGAGGACTTCAGGTCTTCCCTTTGACCAGTGAGAAGTCGGACGGTCCTCCGTACCTGACGGGACCGGAAGCGTATAAGGCCGGTCTGATCGAGGTGAGCGAACTCGATCCGCCCGAGGTGCCGCTTCTATCGGTGACGAACCTGGCCGACCTGCCCATATTGCTGGTAGAAGGGGAGTTGTTGATCGGTGGGGACCAGGATCGCACGATGAACGTGACCGTGCTCTGCCCGCCGCGGGCCCTGATCGACGTGCCGGTCTCGTGCGTCGAATCCGGTCGTTGGGGTTCGAGAAGGGTTATGTCGGCCTCGAACAGGCATGCACCGGGATCGCTGCGCGCCGCCAAGACTGCCAACTTGGAACGGCGGACAGGCGACGCCCCGAGTCGTCGATCCGACCAGCATCGTGTGTGGGAAGAGGTCGAGCGCCAGTCGATCACTCACGGCGTCGACTCAGGTACTTTCGCCCTCCAAGATGTCCAGAAGGAGGTCGTAGGCCGCATTGCCGACGAACTCGATGGAATCCAACCTGTCCCCGGACAGATCGGCGTTGTGTGCACGATTGGGGATGCAGTTGTTGGGGTGGACCTATTCGATAAGCCCACCACGCTCGAGACGTATCTGCGGGGGATTGTCGCCGGCCACGCTCTCGATGCACCACCGTCATTCCGGAGCCCGGATCCGATCCGGGCCATCGAGCGCTTCCTCAGTGAGGTCGACGTCGCCGCCCGGGGCGTCGGCCGAGGCGTGGGCCTGGGCGAGGAGATTCTCCTGAGCGGCAATGTGGCCGGCATCGGTCTCAGCTATGAGGATCGACTGGTCCATTTGGCCGCCTTCATGGCTCCGATATGAGTGTGAACCGTTGGCTCAGGAACCACATATGGCGTGGGAAGCTAAACCTCGTGAGAGGATTCGATGTCATAGGTAACGACCATGGTTGTGCCGATGGTGTTGCCGGCGCGGACCCCGGGTTCGTTCCTGAGGATGAGGTCACCGATTCCGGAACGAGCAATCGATGACTGAATCGCTTCTCACCCCATCGAAGATCACCGCGTGGCTCGACTGCGCCCACTACTTGACGTTGAGGCACAAGGTCGACGATGGCACCCTCACCCTCGATCGCTCACAGTTCGGTTCGTTCGCCCAACTCCTCGTGGACAAGGGTCTGGACCACGAGGCGGAGTGCCTGGCCGAGTACCGTCACCAGGGTCGCTCCGTCCTCGAGGTTCCTGAACGAAGAAGGGGCGAGCCATTCGCAGCATGGATCGATCGGATCGGTGATCCCCTTGCGTCTGGTCGCGACGTCATCTACCAGATGCCGTTCATGCATGGCGGTGTACGGGGGATTGCCGATTTCCTCGTTCGGGCTGAGCACGCGGAGTCCGGCTTCGGTCTCTACGAGCCGGTCGACGCCAAGTTGGCCCGTTCCGAGGGAAAGCCGGGCCACGTGCTTCAGCTCTGCTTCTACGCCGATGCTCTCGAAGCGGCAACGGGATCCCCACCGAAATTCATCCACCTGTGGCTGGGATCTGGTCGTATCCAGTCACTACCGGTCAAGGAGTTTCGGCCCTATTGGAATCGGCTCAGAACGCTTCTTGCCGCGGTGATTGACGACGAGCAGGGGGACGGAGAGACCTACCCCGAGCCCTGTGCCCACTGCGAGTTCTGCGAGTTTCATGACACCTGCACCACCGACTGGAGAGAGAGCGATTCGCTCACTTTCGTGGCCGGGATTCGGGGTGTCGACCGCGTCGGTTTGGAGTCCTCAGGCGTTGAGACGCTGGCACAACTGGCGGTACGGGGTCGTCCCGTCGAAGGTCTCCAGCCAGAGCGGCTCCGGCGGCTCGTAGATCAGGCATCGTTGCAGGTCCAGACCCGGCTGGATCCCGAGGTGCCGCCTCCGTATCGGATGATCGAGCCCTCGGAGGATCCGGTATGGGGTCGAGGCTTCGAGCTCATGCCCGAGCCGGATGGCGGCGATATGTTCCTGGACTTCGAAGGGGACCCGTTCTGGCACGCTGACATCGGACTGTTTTTCCTATTCGGCCTGATTGTCCGTGATGATGCCGGCATATGGGAGTTCAAGGCATTCTGGGCGCACGATCCGGCTGAGGAAGCGGCGGCCACCGGCCAGCTGATCGATTTCATCGCCGCCCGCCGGAACGCGTTCCCGGATATGCACGTCTACCACTACAACCACACCGAGCGGTCCTCGCTCGAGCGCCTTACTGCTGATCATGGGGTGGGAGAAGCTGTACTTGCGAATCTGGTGGAGACGGGGCTTTTCGTCGACCTTTACCCGATTGTCCGGAACTCGATCCAGGCCGGCACGGAGTCCTATGGGCTCAAGGACCTGGAACGAGTGACCGGCTACGTCAGAGGACACGACATCGACCAGGGCTCGGGGGCCGTCGTCGAGTACGAGAGATTCATGTCCGATCACGATCCGGAGCGGCTTCGTCGCATCGCGGCCTATAACGAGGATGATGTGCGGTCGACGCTAACTCTTCGTGACTGGCTGGTCGGACGTCGCCCGGAAGGTCTTCCCTGGAGGGCTTCGTCGATCGAACCCGAGGAGGGGATCCCCGACCTGGATGCCCAGGTGGCACAGCTCCACGAACACGGCCCCGGAACGCCCGAGCATCTGTTGGGGGACCTGCTCGGCTACTGGCTCCGGGAGCGTCGCGCCAACAAGGCGCCGAAGGTGGCCAAGACGGCGATGGACACGCCGACATTGCTCGACGAACTGGATGTGATCGCCGGGCTCACCTATCTCGGACAGGCCGAGCGCACCGGCATGAACGGTCGGCGTCTCCTGCCGATGGCCCGGTTCCGGTGGCCGAAGCAGACGACCGGCGACAAATTTGAAGACGCAACCGTCCTCTACGCCACGCCGGACGGTCCGACCGGGTATGCGAGCGTCGACCGGATCGACAGCGAGCGCGGGGAGCTCGATCTGATTTGGAACAAGCGGGCTCAGGACCTGGTCGTGATCCCGTCGGTGGTCGTGATCGACGATTGGGTGCGGGCGAAGCCAAAACCGGAGGCACTCTCAGAGCTAGCGGCGAAGGTGATCGATCCGATCGCAATGGGTCCTCCGAACGCTGCGTCCCTGGCGTTGTTGCGAGGCGACCGCCCCGCATTCCGGGCTGGAGGTGGTCCTGGCGGGGCGTTCGGCGACGGGGTAGAGGCCATCACCCTGTGGGTGGGCCAGCTCGACCACAGTTATGTGGCCATCCAGGGTCCCCCGGGGACAGGAAAGACGTTCCGGGGCGCCCATATCGTCCACCGACTGGTCACCGCCGGCCAGCGAGTCGGCATCGCCGCCATGAGCCACCTGGCCATCGACAACCTCCTCAACGGGATCGTCCAGGTTTTTGAAGAGAAGGAGGACCTGGGCAGCTTGCACGCTGTCCGGAGGGGCCTCGAACCACCTGAGGGGGGTCTCCGGGGGGTGACGTATGCCGGGAACAACCGGCCGTGTGCCCGGGGCGAGTTCAACCTTGTCGCCGGTACCACGTGGCTCTTCTCCGGTGACGACATGAAAGATGCACCCGTGGACGTGCTTATCGTCGACGAAGCCGGCCAGCTTGCGCTGGCCGACGCCCTGGCTGCGTCGAGGTCCGCGCATAACCTCATACTGCTCGGAGATCCGCTTCAGCTCTCGCAGGTGTCCCAGGCCGCTCACCCGGGCGGCGGTGGCAGCAGCGTGCTCGAGCATGTTCTCGGCGACGACGTGACGATTCCTTCCGACCGCGGCGTGTTCCTCGGGGAGACCTGGCGCATGCATCCCGATATCTGTCGGTTCATCTCCGAGCAGATTTACGAGGGCCGCCTTGTCAGCCACCCGAGCTGTGCGATCCAGAACACCGAGTTCGGCACCGGATTGCGGTGGTTGGAAGCTGAACATGTCGACTGCTCCACCGAATCGGTGGAAGAGGCCGAGATCGTCGCGGCGGAGATCGGAAGGCTCGTCGGTACGGTTTGGGTCGACCAATACGGGAGCGAATCTCGGCTCGCGGTCGATGACTTCCTGGTGGTGGCCCCGTATAACGATCAGGTCGATCTGTTGCGAGCGCACCTCGACGCCGACAGACGAACCCGCGGAGTGCGGGTCGGGACGGTTGATAAGTTTCAAGGCCGGGAGGCACCGGTCGTCTTCTTCACCATGACGACATCAAGCGCCGGGGACATGCCGCGTGGTCCGGGCTTCCTTTTCTCGCGGAATCGCCTCAACGTTGCCGTGAGCCGGGCCCGGTGCCTCGCCTACTTGGTGTGTACGGAGAATCTTTTGAACAGCCGTGCTCGCGATGTGGATGAGATGCGGCTGATCTCAACGCTTTGCTCGTTCGTCGAGTACAGCACCCAGTCCGCACGTGACTGATGCTGGCTCAGCACTGGCGAATCTCCCTCTTGCCTCAGCTGCTGAAGCTGAGACACTGAATCTGGTCAAGCCAGCTTCCATCGAGATCTGGTCGGTGTGGTCGCGGAAGTTGTGGCCCCACAACACATGGGGGATTGAGGTTCCCCAGAAAAAGTAGACACTGGCTATGCAGCTTGGTTGAGGCGGCCCAACGATAACTCGTAGCGGACGGGACTGACATTGTCGGCCTTCGCGCAGCGACGCTGGTGGTTGTAGAAGTTGATGTAGTCGTCGATGCCGGCGCGCAGCTCGTCCATGGTGGCGAAGGCGTGCCGGTAGAAGTACTCGTGCTTGAAGATCGACCAGAAGCTCTCAGCGCTGGCGTGGTCGTAGCAACTGCCTGTCGCCCCCATGGAACGGACGATGCCGAATCCGGCGCAGAACTCCTCGACCAACCTGTCGCTGAACTGGCTGCCACGGTCGGCATGGAAGATGGTGCCGGAGCATCGGCCGAAGCGGGTGGCGGTGGCCTGGGCGAGGGCGTCGAGGACGACCTCGGTGCGCATGTGGTCGGCCACTGCCCAGCCGAGGACCCGTGAGGACCCCTCGTCTCGGACGGCGCAGAGATAGGCCTCGGATTCGCCGACCTTCAGGTAGGTGAGGTCGCTCGTCCAGAGCTCGTCGAGGCCGGCGGGGCTGAACTGCCGATTGACCAGGTCCTCGGGGTAGGTCGCTGTCGGGTCCGCCACGGTCGTGACCGTGAAGGTCCGGGGGCTGATACCGGCAATGCCCAGGGCAGCCATGCGGACGGCCACCGTGTTCTGGCTGACGCCTTCGCCGTCCTCATGCAGGTCGAAGGTGATCCGTGGGGAGCCGTAGGTGCCGCGGGACTCCTTGTGGAAGCTCACGATCTTGGCGTCCAGGTCCGCCCGGCGCTGCTCGCTCGGGAGCGGAGGGCGCTCCTGGGCTCCCTTCCACCGGTAGTAGCCGGCACAGGAGACCTCGAGCAGCCGGGCCATGCGGGTCACCTCGAAGTTCGCGCACTCCGCGGCCATCAACGCAAATCTCTCTGCTTTGGTGGATTCGAAGCGAAGTACGCGGCAGCTTTTCCCAGAAAGGCCAGGTCCTTGTCCTGTTCGGCCACCTGGCGGCGCAGTCGCACCAGCTCGGACCGCTCGGCCGAACTCAGCGGTTCACCACCGGTTCCTTCCAGGGTCTCCATGCGTCGACGCTCGTCACGCACCCATTTGCTCAGGGAGTTCTCGAAGACCGATAACTCGCGGGCCACGTCTCGAACCGTCCTTCCGGTGTCGATGACGCGATGCGCGGCCTCGGTTCTGAACTCCAGCGTGAACTTCCTTCTGGTTGCTCCCACGGTGACATCCTTCCAGCCGGCCCTCGAGTCGGCTTGTCGGGTGTCTACTTTCCTTGGGGAACCTCAGATAGCACCTGCGAGAACATGTAACACCCAGTTGGTTCTGCGTTTCGGCAACTACTGCCTGGTCCGGCCCGCTGGCGAAGACGAGTGGATGATGGGGCACTTCGATCCATCTGACTCATCGATCGCCTGCTGAGGAACGGTCGGAGACGACGTGGAACGGGGGTCTTGTCGGAGTGGTAGGGACGCTTCGACTGAATTGTGACGCCCCGCTGACAGCGAATTTGCCGCGCATGTCCCAATAACGCGATTGCACCGCGAAAGCGTCACTAAACGGGATCCGGGATACCCCAACATTGCTTCATCTTCAAGGCAACCGCCACGCACGTGCGAACACTGAGGAAGCCCCGCCTGTCAGTACCGGACGAGGTCCGTCGAACCCCTGCGGAGCCTCGAACTCACTCGAGCCAAAGGGATCGGGGCAGATCGAGGGTGCCTCGCCGACGACACACGGTGACCAAGTGAGTGCCACTAGCCACCTGGACGACAATGACGGCATCGCCAAGATAAAGTCGCCACGACTTAACCTTGGCGACTCGGCGGTCTACTCCTGGGCGGGCCTGCGACGGTCGGAAGCGAACGGCACGAAGGAGAGATGATGAAATCCGAATCAGAAGTTGTCGATGGCCTCCCTGTCTGGAGGAGCGGCGAGTCCCGGAGGCCTTCCACGCTCGCAAGGGCATCCCTGGCTGCGATACTTGGTGCGGTGACGGCGCTGACCTTGGGAGCTCTCACCACGGTCAATGCCCAGGCAGCGACCCCGAGGATCTTGTACGTTTCACAGACAGGTCTCGACAGCGGCACGTGTACATCGGCGGACCCGTGCGCCACGGTCACCTACGCCCTCACCCACGCCCCCTCGGGCGCCACCATCGAGGTGTCGGGCACGATCGACGACCACGCCACCATCTCGTCGCCGGTCACCATCACCACGTGGCCGGGCGGCCCCGCCGGGTCGCCTGGGGTCCTCGACGGAACGGCGAGCGGAGATGTCGTGAGTGTCGGCAGTGCTGTGGCTGTAACTCTCAACGACATGACGGTCGAGAACGGGAACTATGGCGTCTTTAACGACGGGGGCACCCTCACTCTCACCGACAGCACGGTATTTGGAAACAAAAGTGTAGGGGTAGGTAGCGAGAGCCCGCTGACAGTAATCGACAGCACCATCACCGGAAACTCCAGCTATGGGATTTCGTCTTCTGATGGCGCGTCGATGACGGTCATCGCCAGCACTATCGCCGGGAATTTCGGCTACGGCATCTATAGCGGCAGCGGCGTCGCGACCTTAGGTGCGACGATCGTGGCCGATAACACCAAGGGCAACTGCGATCCATATGACACTTCAAGTTTCTCCAGCGCCGGCTACAACCTGACCAACGACACGACGGGGACCGCCTGCAGTTTCAACGCGGCGACGGACTTGGTGAACAAGAGCCCTCTCCTCGGCCCTCTCGCCAGTAACGGAGGACCGACCCAGACATTGCTCCCCGCCTCTACCAGTCCCGCCGCTGATGTGCTCCCCGATCCCACGACCTTGAGGGGCGTCGCGGTCTGTCCTGGTACCGATCAGCGGGGGGTCACTCGACCCGGTACAGGCGAGACTCGCTGTTCTATCGGAGCAGTGGAGGTGGGTTCCACGATCCCCACCTCAACGTCGATCAGGTTGATACCTACGACGGTTCCGTTCGGTACGAGGGTCATCTACCTGGTGACGGTGGTACCAAACTCGGGTACTGGTACGCCGACCGGGAAGGTCACTTTCAAAATCGGAAAAGCAGTTCTCTGCAAGGCGGTTCTGTCCGGCGGCGTGGCCGCTTGCGGAGCTACGACTGCTCCAGTGGGAGCGGACACCGTGACCGGAAGGTATCTGGGAGGCGGGGGCTTTGCCGGGTCCTCTAGTAAGGCATCGCTCACAGTCACTTCTTAGGTCGGGCATCGAGCGGCATCACTTGTTCGGGAAGTACCCTCCGCAGTTAGATGCCATGCGTTCTGCACAACCACTTGCCGGGATTCGTGGTTTCAGGGCGTCCCAGACCGCCAGGTAAGTGGGATGTCCTAGGGGTACCGTAGTGTCGATGCTTGGGTGTTTCGCGAGCATTTCAGCGCAGGCACTATTTGACACGTTCTCAGCTATGCCAGCTGACGACCATTATCGGCGGGTGTGCGTGAGGTCTAGCTTGTACCGGTTCGAGGGAGCATGCATTCGCATCGGATTCCCCATAGCCTTTCCTTCTGAGCCATAGAGCGGGAGGTTGACGAGTGGAAGCACAGTGGCAGGCGGCAAGGCTGTTTCCAATAACAGGAATCGGCGGTCCAGCTGAAGAGGAGCGACGCGGCACCTCCGTCCTTCTGTCAGTCATACAAGGCGTCCCAGGATTCGGTCGTGCGATTACCTCTCCCATGGGAGCGCCATCGGGCCGAATTGAAACGTTCATCGAATGCGAATTCCAACTTGGTCCCAAGAAGTGTCGTCCAGACGGGCTGATTCGCGTAACTGGCAACAAGAAGCGTGTCTGGACTGCCTTAGTGGAGGTCAAGACCCGGAAAGCCAACCTTAGGGCTGCGCAGGTCCAGGACTACCTTGAAGTTGCCGCCGTCGAAGGCTACGACGCTGTCATCACTGTTAGTTCTCAGATTGCCCCCTTCCCGGGAATGCATCCCCTTGATATCGAACCGAAGAGTCACAAGAAGGTTCCACTCCATCATTTGTCTTGGAGCGAGATTCATACTGAGGCGATAGTTGAACACAATCGCCACCTGGTCAGCGATCTCGATCAAGCGTGGATTCTTGATGAGTTCCTGCGGTATCTGGAGTCTGAGAAGTCTGGAGCGTTCGACTTCGCAGATATGGGCGCCTCATGGGTACGGACACTAAAGGCTGCGGCTCAAAACAATCTGAAGGCCGACGATTCGGGCGTTGCTGAAATCGTTGCTCGGTTTGCTCAGTTGGTGTGGTTCGCCGGCATGAAGCAGTCGCAGCGGCTCGACGTTTCCGTTCGTCCGGCCATTTCTAGACGCAAGCAAGAAGACCCAACAACACAACTGGCCCGAAGAATGCAGGAGCTGGCAAAGTCAGGCACCCTTTCGGGGGGCCTGACGGTACCTGGTGCAGTCAATCCCCTCCGTATCGTCGCCGACATCAAATCGATGAGGGTTGAGTGCTCTGTGACGATAAATTCACCAAAGACTGGCCTCGCCACCAGCCGCGTTAAATGGCTTACTAAGCAGTTGCACGATCCACCTTCGGATCTCCTTGTCCAAGCAACAACTGCCTGGTCACGATCACCTGGTCCGAAACGTCGCTTTGACAACGTCGTAGACAACCCAACGGTGCTTGTCACCGACGTCAAATCTGACATTCGCAGCTTTACTCTCAGTGTCAATAGGCCAACTGGGACTAAGCGGGGTATCGGAAATGGATCATTTATCGGCTCAGTTCTAAAGACGGTGGACGAGTTCTATGAGCGAATTGTCCAGAATCTCAAGCCAGAAAACCCCAAGGCGCCACAGGTCAAAGTGAAGCCACCAGAGAAGAATGAACCACCAAAAGCTGCCGGTGGCGGAGCAGCGCCCGTCACCGACGCCGACTCGTCGATCAACGGCACCGTTGGTCAAAGGGCTATCTCAAGGTCGATACCCTGACCCGAGAATACTCCGGTCCTCAGCCTCATAGGCGGGTGTCCTCAGCTGTGTGAGCTGAGGTGAAATCTCCATTTTTTCACATAGATCGGCTGAACTGAATTTATCCGGCAGTCCGCTTGATCAACGAACCATCGCCATTTGGGCCATGGTTGCTACACGAATGTGATGGAGCGCACGGTGATGAACGAGGATGCAGGAACGAGGTCGAAGCGGTTCTACGTGAAGGTCGATACGACGAGGGAGCGAGCGGAGCTGAAGGATTGGGCACGCGGTGTCGTGAATCTGGTTCTAGGCCCTGTGATGGGTCGGGAGCCTGCAGCTGATGATAGGGCTAATGGGCAAGTGGACTATTGAACGGCGGGAACCCTGTGGGCGATCACTGAAACCCGCGATCGGCGATCACTGAAATTCGCGGTTGATTAGAACAGGTTGCACTTCTCCAACGGTATCCACCACGGCAGTGGTGGCCTCCTCCAGCGTCTCGGGTGACGAAACACCGAGCACTGGAGGAAGCCACTGCCATGTTTACCCAGGAGGAGTACATGGACGTACTTGGCATGAGAAGCCAAGGCTGGACGATCGCCGAGATCGCCCGCGAGACCAACTACCACCCGGCCACGGTGTCCAAGTGGTTGAAGGAGGGTGGCCCGCCCCCGGCACGGACGACGGATCCAGCATCGCTGGTGGTCGACCAGCGCTGGGGATCCCGGATCGCCGAACTGGTTGAGCCGCCGTCGAGACTGCTGTCCACCAGCGTCCACGAGATCATCACCGCCGAAGGGTTCTCCGGCTCCTACCCGTCGGTGGTCCGGAAGGTCCGTGCTCTCCGGGGTCCCCGTTTCCGGCCCGCCCCCCAGGTCTCCGTCCCCATCGAAACGGCCCCCGGCGAAGAAACCCAGTTCGACTTCTCGGACTGCTCGGCCCGGGGACAGGCCTGGGGCTTGGGCGAGACGCTGTGGTGCTTCGGGGCGGTGGCCTGCTGGTCGAGATATCTGACGTGGTGGTTCACCACCTCGGTCGACCGCCAGCACACCTTCGAGGGCCTGGTTCGACACTTCGAGGAGCTGGACGGCGTGCCCCACCGGTCACGGACCGACCGGATGGGAGCGCTTGGCACTTCGCAGGGAAGGCGATTCAGCCTGCACCCTCCGACCGTCGAGTTCGCCGTCCACCACGGCACCGAGGTCAAGGCGTGCCAGGCCGGGGACGCCAAGCGCAAGGGCAAGATCGAGCGACCCTTCCGGGGACTCGAGGTCTCGTTCCTGGAGGAACTGGCCGTCCTCGGCCCTCCGTCGTCCATCGCCGAGCTGAACGAGACCGCCGGCGTGTGGCTGACCAACCGGGTCAACGGCCGGGTGCACTCGACCACCGGGGCCGTCCCCGCTGACCGCCTCGACACGGAGCGCCCGTTTCTCCGGCCACTCCCGCCCCGCAGGTTCGACACCGCCCACCGGGAACCCCGCCGGGTCCATGTCGCCCTGCCCCTCATCGAGTGGGACGCCGTGCGCTATTCGGTCCCGCCCGAGTGCCTCGGCCAGATGGTCGGGGCCCGGGTGGAGGTGGACTCGGGCGTACTCCAGATCACCTGGGGCGGAACGACGGTCGCCACCCACGACCTCGTCGCATCCCCACACGACGACGTGTGGGACCCGGCCCACCGCCAGGCCGCAGAGGCCGCGGCCCTCGGCCGGACCAGAGTCCCGCTGCACGTGGTGAGTGGACCCCTCGTCCCCCGTCCAGCCCCGCCCTACGCCGAGTTCGACGTGGACACCCCTGATCTTGTCGCCCGCTACGGAGCCGTCGGGGAGATGGCATGCCCGTGACCACCCCCTCTCCCTACGAGCAGCTGAAGGACGACCTCGGCTACCTCCAGTTGGGCCGGGCCACGGAGTGCTTCGCCACGGTCGCCGACCGGGCCAACAAGGAGGGCTGGAGCCACGTCGAGTACCTGGCCGCGGTGATGGCCGAGCAGGTGGCCGCCACCACCAACCGGCGCCTGGCCGCCCGGCTGCGCTATGCCCGGTTCCCCTACGTGCGCAGCCTGGAGGAGTTCGACTACGGCTTCCAGCCGTCGGTGGACAAGAAGTTGGTCGATGATCTGGCCACGCTGCGCTTCATCGAGGAGAACCGGCCCGTGGTGTTCCTCGGCCAGCCCGGGTGCGGCAAGACCCACCTGGCCGTGGCCCTCGCCACCCGGGCGGTCGAGGCCGGCTACCGGGGCTACTTCTCGACCGCCGATGCCATGGTCCGGGTCCTCCTCCAGGCCCGAAGGGAGGGGAACTTCGCCACCAAGCTCCGGGGGTTCACCGCACCGTCGGTGCTGGTCGTCGACGACGTGGGCTTGTTACCCATCGACACCGAGGGGGCCGGGGTGTTCTTCCACGTGGTCAACGCCCGCTACGAGAACGGCCACCCCACCCTGGTCACCACCAACCGGGGCCTGCCCGCCTGGGGCGACGTGTTCGGCGACCCGGTGGTGGCCGGGGCCATCCTCGACCGGCTCATGCACAAGGCGGTCGTGTTCAACATCAAGGGGCCCTCGTGGCGCATGCGGGAGCACGCTGGCCTGGCCGAGGCGTCCAAGGCATGAGCACCCTGGCATTGATGGAGGTTGGGGTCGGTGCCCTGGTCCTCGTCGTGACGGCGATCGGCGGTTCGCGTATCGTGACGGCGTGCCCACCCCGAAGGCCCAGACCGTGTTCCAGATCCGGATCGATCTGGAGGAGGTGGATCCGCCCATCTGGCGACGGCTGCTCGTCCCCCCGGACATCCGGCTGGCCCGGCTGCACGACATCCTCCAGGTGGCCATGGGCTGGACCGACTCCCACCTCCACGGCTTCACCATCGGCGGCAAGCGCTATGGCGCCCTCGTCGACGACGGGTTCGGCAAGGATCTGGACGAGCAGAAGTTCACACTTCAAAAGGCCATCGGGAAGGAAGGCCAGTTCCGCTACGAGTACGACTTCGGTGACGGGTGGCAGCACCAGGTGGTGGTCGAGGACATCACCACCACTACTCCCTTGGGGCTCACCTTTGCGGTGTGCCTGGAGGGCGAGCGATCCTGTCCTCCCGAGGACTGCGGCGGAGCCTACGGATACGCGGACATGCTGGAGGCAGTCTCCGACCCCAAGCACCAAGATTTCGACGAGTACACCGAATGGCTGGGCGAAGGGTTCGATCCCGAGGAGTTCAGCCTGGCCACCACCAACGTCATTCTGCAGAAGGTCTGAGCCACCCGCAGACGGCCAGTGCATAGACGGACGGGCCCGGGGCCCACCTCGGGCACACGGTGCATCACGCCCGGCTGACGGCTGCAGCGTCCGTCCCCTCCGTTCGATCACCGCAGTGCACGACCCACCCTGAAGCTCACCGCTGTTCTGCCGTCGGCCGGGCCGCATCCCGATCGATCCTTGACCCACGAAATTCTGATCAGTTACAACTACCGCAGGAGAGCGCAACCGGTTCTATCCGACCGCGGCTTTCGCTGATCGCGATCCGCGAGAATCAGTGATCGCCCACAAACCCCTTGCCCCCCTCCTGACCTGGCAGTAGCGTCCTGGCATTCGGTGAGGTGGGGGAGGCGGCATGGGCGGGATTCGACGAATCGCAGCGTTATCGGCCGTGGCGGCCGTCGTCATGGCGGTTGGCTTAGGGAGCACGACTTCGGTTGCGTCCGCCGCATCGCCCGGTGCTCCTGCTTCTGTCGCTTCTACTTCCGTGTCGACCCCGGCTCCTTCGCCCAGCCCTGCGTCGACGCCGGCGCCCGGACACGTGGCCTCGGCCCAGGTGGCGGCGGCCACTCCGGCATCGGTCCCCGGGGTTCCCTTCATCGAAGCGGTCATCCCCGAGGGCCTCGGCCGTGCTGGTCAACTGGAACCCGAATCCGGCCACGGACGACGTCACCAGCTACACCCTGACCGCCAGGAGTGGCCGCCGGCTACACCAAGACGGTCTCGCCCACCTGTGCCGCCCCGCCGCCGGTCTCGTCCCCGGGCACCGACTCCTCGGCTCTGGTTCCCAGTCTCTGTGCCGGGGTGCCCTATGCCATCACCATGACCGCCACCAACGGGGCCGGGACCAGTGCGGCCAGTGCCGCCTCCAATCCGACCGTGCCGCTGGTGGCCCAGCCCCCGAGCGCTCCCCTCATCACCTCGGTGCTGTCCCGCAGTGGGGGCCTGGTGCGTGGACTGGTCGGCTCCCTCCCTCGACCGGGGGCGACCCCCTGACGGGCTACTCGCTGCGCCATCACCACCGGCACCACCACGGTGACCAAGACGGCCAAGGCCAGCGCCACCCAGCTCACCCTCAGTGGCCTGACCAACGGCACCGCCTACACCCTCAGCCTGGTGGCCATCTCCAAGGCCGGGGACTCGGCTCGCGGGGACGAGCACCGGGACCCCGTCGGCCACCGCCCCGCCCGAGGCCCCGGGAAGCCTCCAGGTGGTCCCCGACGGCAGCGGCGACCTGGTGGCCACCTGGTCGGCCCCCGCCGACCCGGGCTCCGATGCCCTCACCGGCTACACCGTCACCACCCAGGCCGAGACCGAGACCAGCGGGGTGTGGTCGGCCACCGGATCACCCACCACCGCAGACCCTCGGGGCCGGTGCCACCACCGACGACCTTGACCGGCCTCTCGGCCACCGGCTTCTACACCGTCTCGGTGGTGGCCACCTCGAGCGCCGGATCGGGACCGGCGGCCACCACCACCAACCCGGTCACCCCGACCGTCCAGCTGGCCAGCTCCACCATCGTGCTCACCCCGGCCACCATGAACGCCCTCAGCTCCGACACCAACGGCACCCTGATCTGGAACGCCCCGGCCCCGACCCAGGTGACCGCTCTCGTGGCCAAGGATGTCCTGGTCGGACCGGCCTCGACGGCCGCCCCCAACGGCCTCCTCGCCACCGTCATCGAAGGTCACCACCACGGCCAGGGCACTAGGTCACCGTCACCACCACCACGGCCAGCCTGTCCAGCGCCTTCTCCAATCTCAGCTTCGGCTACTCCGGGGACCCGCTGGCACGAGGCCGGGATCGACCTTCCAGGCCGACGGCGGCCGGGGTGCGGACCCTGCCCAGCAACGCCAGTGTGGGCCTCAACTTGTCCCACGACCTTCCAGATCCCGGGTGGGGGGCGTGGTCACCGGCCAGGTGAGCCTGGACGCCGATCTCGAGCTGTCCGCCGAGGTCAACACCCACTTCGACATCCCCGACGGCGTCTCGCTGTCGTCCTCGGCCACGGTGACCGCCACCGCCGGGCTGGACGCCACCCTCTCGGGGTCCCACACCTGGACCCTCGGTGAGATCGACTTCACCCCCATCGACATCCAGGCCGGTCCGGTCCCGATCATCCTCGGTCCCGAAGGTCCTGGTCACCCTGACCGTCTCGGGTTCCGATCTCCGTCGGGGTGGAAGCCTCGATGACCGTCGGGGCCGCCCTGTCATGGTCTTCCCAGAACCCGGGCACCCTCAACACCAAGAACCTCACCACCGGCCCCCACATGGACGGGAGCGGGCCACTGCCCGGCGTGTCGGCTACGGCCACCGGCACCATCGAACTCGCCGTCCAGCCCCAGATCGGCATCTACGACGCCGCCGGGCCCAACGTCGAGGCCGACGCCGACCTCACCGCCAACGTCAACTTTCTCGGCTCCCCCTACTTCACCCTGGCCCCGAGCATCACCTTGAAGGCCGGTCTGGACTTCGACATCGCCGACGGCCTCTTCCACGGCTCCTTGGACGTGACCCTCGGCACCTTCCACTTCCCGAGCTTCACCATCGCGCAGTGCCCCGAACGCCACCCTGGCCATCAGCCCGGCCAATCCCACCGTCTTCCCCGGGACCCCGACCACCTTCACCGCCACCAGCAGCAACGGCAAGAGCCACCCGATCACCTGGCACCTCCAGGGTGCGGCCACCGGGGACTCGATCACCAGTGGCGGTGTCCTGACCACGGTGAAGCCATCGGGACGGACCCTCACCGTCCTGGCCCAGGACTCGACCGGGGCCGTCGGCCAGACCACCGTCAGCGTCGGGACCGCCTTCGACCCGGTCGGTGACCTCTCGGCCGACCAAGCCTCGAACAGCCTCGACGGCGACGTGAGCTGGGATCCACCGGCCACCACCGGGCGGATCACCGATCGCCAGCTACACCGTCACCACCTCCAACGGCGTCGCCACCCAGAGCACCACCGGGACAGGCGTCACCCTCACCGAGCTGCACCCGGGCATCACCTACGTGATCACCGTCTACCCGGTGAACACCAAGGGCCAGACCGGACCGGCGGCCACCACCACCCTCCAGGTCATCCCCCTCTGCACCGACACCTTCACCGGGGACCAAGAGCGCATGCCTGGAACACCGCGGCCAACTGGTCGGGGGACTACGTCCCAGGACCGGGGGACTGGGTGTGTGTGAACGGGGCGGGACCGACTCTTCCGAAGGGGACCACCACGGTCGAGGGACTCCAACTGTCAGGCGGTGTTGAAATCCCAACTGGCGCGGAGTTAGTCGTGTCGGACACTTTGATCGACAATGGTGGCGTCAGCGGTGGAGGAACCCTCACCATCCCAGCGGGAAGTTCAGCCTCGCTCGCCCCTGGCTGGGAGGTCTCCGGCTCGGACGACGATCCGAGCGGTGGGACCACTCTGGTCAATGACGGCACGATGACCGTCGAATCGAACCCACTTAGCGCAGGATGTGGTGGGCAACAGCAGTTGGTCTACGGAGGGGTGCTCAAAAACAACGCGACGCTCAACCTCGACGACGACCTGTGCATCATCGGCTACGACAACAACACCACGTCGGAGCTCGTCAACGAAGCTGGCGGAACGGTGAACTACTCGGGCGGTCCCGACGGCGCCGAGATCGAGGCGTCATTCGTTGACAGCGGGACAGTAGATGTAAACGGGGGCACGCTCACGAGCGACAATCTCACCCTGACCGGGTCGCCCGTCTTCGACGGTTCAGGGTCGTTGAACTTGGAAAACGTCACCGCGGATACAGCCACAGTGACCCTCTCCAGCCTCACCTCTTCTGTGCTTGGAAACATGGATGTCTCCGATGCAGTCACCCTGGTGGGATCGTGGACACTGAGCGGTGGCGTCAGCGGTGGAGGAACCCTCACCATCCCAGCGGGAAGTTCAGCCTCGCTCGCCCCTGGCTGGGAGGTCTCCGGCTCGGACGACGATCCGAGCGGTGGGACCACTCTGGTCAATGACGGCACGATGACCGTCGAATCGAACCCACTTAGCGCAGGATGTGGTGGGCAACAGCAGTTGGTCTACGGAGGGGTGCTCAAAAACAACGCGACGCTCAACCTCGACGACGACCTGTGCATCATCGGCTACGACAACAACACCACGTCGGAGCTCGTCAACGAAGCTGGCGGAACGGTGAACTACTCGGGCGGTCCCGACGGCGCCGAGATCGAGGCGTCATTCGTTGACAGCGGGACAGTAGATGTAAACGGGGGCACGCTCACGAGCGACAATCTCACCCTGACCGGGTCGCCCGTCTTCGACGGTTCAGGGTCGTTGAACTTGGAAAACGTCACCGCGGATACAGCCACAGTGACCCTCTCCAGCCTCACCTCTTCTGTGCTTGGAAACATGGATGTCTCCGATGCAGTCACCCTGGTGGGATCGTGGACACTGAGCGGTGGCGTCAGCGGTGGAGGAACCCTCACCATCCCAGCGGGAAGTTCAGCCTCGCTCGCCCCTGGCTGGGAGGTCTCCGGCTCGGACGACGATCCGAGCGGTGGGACCACTCTGGTCAATGACGGCACGATGACCGTCGAATCGAACCCACTTAGCGCAGGATGTGGTGGGCAACAGCAGTTGGTCTACGGAGGGGTGCTCAAAAACAACGCGACGCTCAACCTCGACGACGACCTGTGCATCATCGGCTACGACAACAACACCACGTCGGAGCTCGTCAACGAAGCTGGCGGAACGGTGAACTACTCGGGCGGTCCCGACGGCGCCGAGATCGAGGCGTCATTCGTTGACAGCGGGACAGTAGATGTAAACGGGGGCACGCTCACTGTTTCGACATACACACCCACTTCCACTTCCGCATTGACGGTTGGGGTCGGGTTCACTCGTGGAAGGCTTGCTGTCTCCGGCGCCGCAAAGATCAGGGGGACTCTGGTCATCACCACCAAGGCGGGCTACCTTCCCAAGGTTGGTGCGAAGGTCACGATTTTGACCGCAGGTTCGAAGAAGGGGACATTCTCGACGGTCACCGGCACCCAGCTTTCCGGTGAGCACTGGCGCGTCTCATACAAGGCGACCAGTGTTGTGCTGACCATGGTGAGCGGCTAGTCGAGGACTTCTCACTCGCAATCTCTCTTGCTCTCGTCCGGATCAGGCGGCATAGGCCTGGCATTCGGTGAGTTGAGACTGCGGTTGTTAGGCCGCACGAAAGTGTAACGAACGGTTGTTCGCGCCAGCACCGCGTCCAACTAAGCACATGGACTTCCGGACACTTCTGTGCCGGGTCTGGGATCTCAGCTGCACCGGCTGAGGTGAAAGTTTGAAGCAAAAGCTCCACACTCCACCGCTCGCCGTCCGTGCCTCCGCCGCGGCAGATCGCATCAGACCGTTCATTCAAGTCGCGATTGGTGATGTTCACTCGGTGTCTTCTTGGTTGAGCTGGTGGTTCAGCGAAAATCACCCGGCGACCACCTCGAACCAATAGAACCCCGGGATCTGTCACCACTCGTGGGACCATCAACACGGTAGGTCCAGCGACTTCGGAGCGCTTGTGTTCGAAAGTATTAGCAAAGGTCGACCTGACCCGGGACTTTGCTATACGGTCTGTCAGTACGCGGCGGAAGCGGAGGCGGAAAGTGATCACGAAGATGCGGCTCCGTACGAGAAGACTTCGTATCCACGGGGATGCTGGTACAGCTTGGCAAGAGCAGATGCGGCGGAAACGCTTACGACGGCGATCACCCTCTGGTGCACTTCTGGCCACGATCGTTGGATTGATGCTCCTCCTCGGTCTCGCCCCCTCAGCGGACGCCGCCACCTCTCCGACCCCAATTGTCGGCGATACCTACCCGGGGGTCAGTAACGAGACGAATAGCCCTCCCAGTGGAACCATTGCCGCGAACAAGGCCGAGGTGGTCGAGCTCGCCAATACCGGATTCGAAGTCGTTACCTCGAAAGGAAAGATCAAATCAGGGACCGTTGCCGATCTCTTCAACGCCAACGGCTTCTTCCTGTCGGATCCCCAGGTCATCTGGGACGCTTCCACAAACCGCTTCTATGTCAGCATGTTCGAGAATCACGGTTCGTCCTCACCGGATGAGGGCCTGGCATGGGGTTTCAGCAAGACGGCGAATCCGTCGTCAGCAAAGGACTTCTGCACCTACTTCGACCCCTTCAACTATGGATCGACGTCGTTCCCTGATCAGGAATCACTCGGGGACACGACACACTTCCTCATGATCGCCAGCAACCGCTACAGCACTAGCAACGAGGACATCCTGGGCTCCGACGTGGCATGGATCTCAAAGCCTCCCGTCGGCAAGACGTGCCCCGCCAGCACCGCGTTCAATACCGGAATCCAGCCGTTGGCCAACCCGGATGGGAGTTGGGCCTACCGACCGACGCCAGCTCGCCAAGTCGACGCCAACTCCACCGGGTGGATCACCGCCACCACGTCTTACGCTTCGGCCGACACGTTGACGGTCTTCCAAGCGACGGAGACCGCGACCAGTCTCGCCATCGGACCACCGCGGCTGCTGTCAGTTCCCGAATACGCCTATCCGCCGGATGCTCCCCAGGGCGGATTGACCAAATCCGGGAAGCCACCTCCGCCTCTGGAAACAAGGATCTATCTCACGCAGGTAATCGAGGCCTACGACCCCCGAGTTGGGCACCTGGCGCTTTGGACGGCCCACACCATTGCCGGTGGCGCCGGATCGGAGGTTCGCTGGTATGAGATCAATCCAGCGAACCTGACTCTCGATCAAATGGGTACGATCAGCAATCGGAAATTGTGGTTGTTCAACGCGACCGTGACACCTGATCGCGTCGTCAACGGAAAGAAGAGTGGGTTCGGCAGTTCTGCGGTCGTGGAGTACAACACATCGTCGAGTTCCGCGTTTCCAGCAATTCGGATGGTCTCCGTTGTCCCTGGCGAAACGCCGTCCTCTCCGGTCCTCGTGAAGCAGTCAACCGGTCCCGACGTCGATTTCTCCTGCTTCGAACCAGGTAATCCGGAATGTCGTTGGGGTGACTATTCGGGCGCAGTCCCTGATCCCGGTTCGCCGTTGACTGCGGCACACGGCGAAGTATGGCTGGTGAATCAATGGAATCTTCCCGACATCAATGATTCGACTCCCGTTTGGCAGACTTTTATCTGGAGTGCGAGTTTCTCGAACCCATAGAGGAATCCCCTGGATACCCCGCCACTACAAGGCCTCCAACGTTCGACAGTACGTCTCGCGCACTCAGCTCGGTTGACGTGACAGAGCGGATCTGCATCTGTCCTCGGCGAGCCGAAGATTGGTGAATCCGGACTCAGCTTAATGAGCTGATGACGCGGTCGGTTCAGCTCACTGGCTGAGGCGGGCTCCTACGGTGATTTAGTCACCTCAAACGTAACTTCTGCGTCGGCGAAGCTCTTTGAGCCTTGGGCATCGATCTGATGTTCACCCGGGCTCGAAGTTGGGATCGTGATGTCGGCGCTGAAGGTGCCCTGATCGGAGGTGCGCGTCGACGCCAGTCGAGCGACCTCTCCGTCCCAGGTGACTTTGACCGTCTCGTGAGCGAAGTAGCCGCTCCCACTGAGTGTGACCTGTTGACCGACAGAGCCGCTGGTCGGGTTCGCGATCATGAGGGTCGGCGTGTAGAGCTCGGCACTGGTGTAGTTCTGGCAGCAATAGTTGCTCCCACCGGCGACCAGGACGTTCCCAGTGCTCAACAGCGTGGCCGTGTGTCCGTACCGGGCCTGGACCATGGGTTCGCCACTGAACCAGTCGCCTCCGCTGGAGTCGTAGACCTCGGTGGTTGCCGTGACGTCCCGCGAGTCGCATTCGCTGATGCAGCCGCCCGTCACCAGAACCTCGCCATCGGTGAGCAGAGTGGCCGTCTGCCCGAATCGAGCGACGGCCATCGGCTCAAGCGTGAGGGCCCAGGTTCCCGTGGTGGGGTCATACAGCTCCGAGGTGGCCAAGGGCTCGTCGTTCGGAGCGTCCCCACCGACAACCAGGACCTGCCCGGTCGGAAGCAGAGTGGCCGTAGGACCCTCCTGCGTGGCCGCCATCGGTCCCGTTGGGGCCCAATCGTTGGTGGCGGGATCGTAGAGGGCGGCCGCGGTGGTGTCGCCACCGGCAGCCAGCACGTCACCGTTGGGTAGCAGGGTGGCGGTATTGAAGTAGCCCGGCCCGCCAAGAGGTCCGGTGTTCGTCCACATGCCCGTCGTCGGGTCGTACAGCTCGGCACCGATCCCGGTCACGAAACCCTCCACCAGAACGTTGCCATTCGGGAGCAGGACCGAGCTCAGGTTGGATCCCTCCTGGTTCATGGGCCCGGTGAGGGTCCACTTGCCGGTCCTCGGGTCATACAACTCGGCGCTGGACAGGGCTACCGGCCCGGTCCCGAGGCCGCCGGCAGCCAGGACCTCGCCATCGGGCAGGAGGGTCGCCGTGGCGAATGCCCGTGCCTGGTTGAGCGATCCGGTCGGGGTGAACGTCCCGGTCGTCGGGTCGTAGAACTCTGCGCCGGCAAGGTAGGTCTCGAAGCCGTCCTCACCCCCAGCCACCAGGACATCGCCGTCGGGTAGGAGGGTGCCGGTGAAGTGCTGCCGAGCCGTGGTCATCGACCCGGTCGGGGCCCAGGCGTTAGGGCCAGCGCCGTTTCCGTTGACCACCACCGCCTGAGGGCTCAAGGGTGCGTTGTCCACGACCGCCACATTGGCCGTGCGAAGGCCGATCTCGGTTGGTGCGAACCTGACGTGCACAGTGCAGCTACCGCCCGGAGGAACGGTTTCGGTGCATCCTGAGCGGGCAATGAAGTCACCAGGATTGGCACCCGAGATGGCGACACCGCTGACGACAAGGTTCCCAGACCCGTTGTTGGTCACCGTATAGCTGTGCGCGGTCCCCGCGGTCCCTACCTGCTGGGCACCGAATGCCAGGCTCGTCGGGCTCGTGGTGACGAGGGGACCCCTGCCTGTCTCGTACAACTCTGCCGTGGCCTGGGCCTGCCCGTCCGGACTGGTGCCTCCAGTGACGAGCACTTGTCCGTCCGGGAGCGGCGTTGCGGTGTGATCGGTGCGCGGAGTACTCATGGCACCGGTGAGTACCCAGGTTCCGGAACCGGGCTCGTAGATTTCGGCTGCGGCCGACTGGCCTCCCGCCACCAGCACCCACCCGCTCGGGAGCAACGTCGCCGTCTGACCGTAGTGGGGTGCCGGCAGCGAGCCGGTCTCTGTCCAGCCTCCGGCCGATGGGTCATAGAGTTCCGCATCGGCGTAGGCACGGGGGGTGTTGCTGTCGCCGCCCTCGTTGAGGCCGCCAGACATCAGCACGTCGCCGTCACGGAGGAGCGTGGCCGTCTGCTGCTCGCGGGGACCGTGGAAGGTGCCGGCACCCGTCCACTTGCCCGTGGCCGGGTCATAGAGCTCGGCCGAGTTGAGATCCGAGCAGAAGTCGTCGTCGCAGTCGTTGAAGCCACCGGCCACCAGTACCTTCCCATCGGGAAGCAACGTCGCCGTGAAGAACTGCCGACCCTCGTGCATGCTCCCGGTCGCGCTCCAGGTGCCGGTGGCAGGGTTGTACAGCTCGGCACTCTTGAGGGTGCTGAGGAAGCTGCCGGCATCGCAACCGTAGGCCTGGCCGTTGCAACCGCCACCGGCGACGAGCACGTCGCCGTCGGGCAGCAGGGTCGCCGTCTGCCCGGAGCGGGCGACGCTCATCGCGCCGGTGAGGGCCCAGGTACCGCTGGAGGGGTCGTACAGCTCTGCGCTGTCGAGCTGGACGTTCCCGTGGGATCCGCCGGCGACGAGCACGTCGCCATCGGGAAGCAACGTGGACGTGGCATCTTCGCGAGTGGTCGACATGCTTCCCGTCGCGGTGAAGGTTCCGCCGGTGGGGTCGTAGAGTTCCGCTTTCGCGGTATCCCCGCCGGCAATGAGCACGCTGCCGCTGGGAAGCAGGGTCGCCGTCTGTCCGGTCCGGGCACTCGACATCGGGCCGGTGGGTAGCCAGGTGTTGTTCGCGGAGCCAATACCCGAAGTCGGGTTTGGGGCCGCCGAGGCCGATGGCGATCCGACGAAGGTCAGGACAACCAAGGATGCCACGAAGAGCAGGACCAGACGCTGCCGCGATTCGATCGGAATTCGGCCTTGGGCCCATCTCAACTCGTCTCCCGCGTCGCCAGCCGATGTCGGTCGACGAGCACCCACCCGACCCCTCTGATTGCACCGTATTCCTGCCCATCCGCCAGGTCAACCAGCCCTCACTTCGAGGAGGCGCTACCACCCAGCTGCATCGGCTGAGGCGGATCAAGCGTCTTCAGGAAAACTAAGTGGGCGGTTGCATCCTCACGCCAGGGCCCCAATCCGATCGCTTGGACGACATACCCACGCGGAGAGAAGCCAGGCACGTTGACATCCGGCGAGTCGACGGTTTGCGTGCAACAGCACGCACAAACACGAGGTGAGGGGAGTTGACTGACTTCTGATTTCGGGGTCTCCTCGTCGAGACAGCGAAAGTCCCCAAGGAGAGGTAGACAGATAGAGAACGGGACATCGATCGGCCAGGCGCCGAAAGGGGGTGCGAATGATGAGTGGCAAACATTGGCTCAGTGATCGGCTGCGCAGGGACTCTTCTCGCCGCGACCCTCGTGGGGGTCGGTGCAGGGGCCGCTGCGGGCAGCCCGGCGCAATCGAAGGCCCAGTTGGTCACCATCGAGATTCCTGCCCCGGCCGGGCGAGATCGCCCCGAAATGGCTGAGCTATCCCGCTCCGCCTCGGGCGAACGTGCTCCTGCCGGCCGGATACAACCCCCGCCGGCACTATCCCCTGGTCGTCTTCCTGAACGGTCTCGACTTCGACTACGACTCGTACGCCCAATATGGACTGACCAAGCCGTTCGACCATCTCAACGCGATCGTGGTCATGCCCGAAGGGGGCAACGGCTGGTTCACGGACTGGTGGAACGACGGTGAGCGCGGCAGCCCCTCGTGGGAGAGCTATGAGCTCGAGACGGTGATCCCGGCCATCCTGGCCCGCTACCCGATCCTGCCGCAACGTCGCTATCACGCCCTCATCGGCATATCGATGGGCGGACTCGGCGCGACCTACCTGGGCGGACGGCTGCCCGGCTTCTTCGGGTCGGTGGCCTCACTCTCCGGCTTCGTCGATACCCAGTGGAACGCCACCGTCGTCCAGCCGGCGATGGCAGTGTTCTCGGACGCCGCGTCGAAGGGCGACGACGACCCCGATCCCATCTATGGCCCCCCAGACGGCTTCTATGCCACCGGTCACAACCCGACCACACTCGCGGTGAACCTCAAGTACACGCGGGTGTTCGAGAGCACCGGCACCGGTACTCCGAGCAAGGCCGATCCTGATCCCGGCCCATTCGCCCTCGAGGAGGAGCAGATCATCTACCCGATGAGCCAGAACTACGACGCCGCCCTGGCTGCCGCAGGGGTCGACGTCACCTACCAAGTCCACCCGGGTGGCCACGATATCCCCGACTTCCTCAACGAGATCAAGGCCATGCTCAGGTGGGGTCTCTTCAAGCCGATCACCAAAGAGCCCAGGTCCTGGACCAACCAGACGGTCGCCAGCCGAGGGGCGCTGTGGGACTTCAGCTACCGGTTCGCGGACCCACCGACACAGGTCGTGACGTTCAGCCAGACAGGGACCGTACTGTCGATCAGTGCTGCCGGATCAGCGGTCACCATCACCACGAGCACGGGTTGCACCATTCACGCTTCTACGCCGACGACCATTCACATAATCCACCACCGATGCGGGTAGGCCCTAGGCAAGATTCGCCCGGGCGACTGGCCCGCGGCTAAGGACGGTTGACTGGTTTCCTTCAACGCTCCCTATTCTCTGGAACGCCACCCGAAGTCGTTGCGCTGCGCCGCGGTCGAACGACCGGAGCCTTCTGGAATCCGAGGTTGTCCGTCTACTGTCGGGGGTACGCTGACAGAGTGCCGATGCCCAAGCGAACGAGCGTGGATGATTTCTTCGCCCAACTGAACGACGTCCAACGCCCCCATCTCGAAACGCTCAGAAAGTTGAGCCTCGATGCCGACTCCGAGGCGCGGGAGGAACTGAAATGGAACCTACCGGTGTACGTCCGCGGCGACAAGGCCAACCTGTGGATGCTGCAGAACTTCAAAAACCACTGTTCGCTGCGGTTCTCGCCCCCGTTCTTCGCCACCCAGAAAGCTGCGGTTGAGGCCGCCGGCTACGAGGCCGGTGAGGGTTTCATCAAGCTCCCCTACAATCGCGAGCTGCCGACCAAGCTCCTGAAGGCGCTCATGCGGGCACGGGTGGCGGACTACGAAGCGACCGGCTCCTGATCGGTCCCGCTCCACACCGAATCATCGTGTCGGTGGGACCGCTCACCGTCACATCTGGAGCTGCATGTACCAGGGGTAGCTCACCGGGGGTCGTGAGACCTTGCCCAAGCGCTTGGCTGCATCTGATGGCAGTTCCAACTCGAATCCCGCCAGATTCTGGGTCAGCTGATCGACGGTCCGAGGACCGATGATGACCGAGGTGACGCCCGGGCGGTTGAGCAGCCAGGCGAGACTCACCGCAGTCGGCGTCGATCCGAGGTCGTCGGCGACGTTGCTCACCTCGGCGACGACATCGAAGTTCCGGTCGGTGAGGGTGAGCATCCTCATCCCCTCCGCCTCCATGTCCGAGCCTCGGCTCAATCGGCCATCGGCCGGGAGATCCTCTCGTTTGGTGTACTTGCCCGTGAGCATCCCTCCGCCGAGCGGGCTCCAGACGATGACTCCCATGCCGTGGCGGGTAGCCGTCGGAAGAATGTCGAGCTCGATGTCGCGCCAGATCAGTGAGTACTGGGGTTGCAGGCTGACCAGGGGAGTCCCGCCCTGCCGGTCGGCCGCCCACTGGGCCTCGACCAGTTGACTGCCATAGAAGTTCGAGCACCCGATGTAGCGGACCTTTCCCGATCGGACGAACCCGTCCAGCGTGGCCATGCTCTCCTCGATGGGTGTGCCGTGGTCCCAGTTGTGCAGCTGATAGAGGTCGATGTAGTCCGTACCGAGCCGGCGCAGGCTGGCCTCGAGGGCCCGGGTCAGGTGGACACGGGACGAGCCGCGGTCATTGGGACCGTCCCCCATGTGGTTGTACCCCTTGGTGGCCAGCACGATCTCATCACGTCTATTGGCGATGGCTGTCCCGACGAACTCCTCGGAAACACCGGCGTTGTACACATCAGCGGTATCGAGGAAGTTGTGTCCGGCGTCGATGAAGGCATCGACGATCCGTTGCGATTCTGCTTGGTCGGTGCCCCAGTCGGTGTTGCCGAAGGTCATGGTGCCGAGACACGCACGCGAGACCTTCAATCCGGACTTTCCCAGTGGTACGAAGCTCATGCCGGGCACGTTAGCGGCGTCACGGGCCGTCGGCCGATGGTCAGCTGGTAAGCGTCATTGGGTCACGACCGATCGTCGAGATACGACGGATTGGCCACCAGCAGTTGGTGGCGGGTCCCTTCGGCCAGTACCGCGCCCAGTCCGGCGAGGTCATCGTCGTACTGCCCGGCCCGAATGGCTGCCGCCGCGGCCGAGTCATCGGGGAACCCGAGGGTCAGGAGGCACTGGGCATGGGCCGCCTCTCCGGCCGGGCCGTGCTCCAACTCGCGACCCACGATCGCCAGGACGTTGTGGGCCACACGGGCCTCGAATCGAGCCGCCCCTTCAGTCGAGCTCATGACCTTGCCGAGGTACTCGCCGACCGCCTCGACCAGTTCGGACACTGAGGGCCGGCCGAAGAGCGAGTTGGACTCGGATGCCTCTCCTTCCGACCCGTCCCGTAGGCCCGGGCTGACCACTGGGTCGGGGTCGGGCACCGCGGGCCGGCGCACTCCCATCAGGGCCAGCAGGTCCCACTCGCTCTCGCAGACCCGTCGCCCGATCGCGGCCAGCTCCACGGACCGGGCGGCTCCGCTCAGGTGGGCCGACGACTGCAGCAGACAGATCACCGCCCATTTGAGGGTCGCAAACGCCTCCCACCACTGGACCCGGCCGACATCCACGGTCCGTCCACTTGCCGCGGCATAGGTGGCCAGGAACCGGTCGAGCGCACCGAATCCGCCCACCCGGCCCGAACCGCCGAACCGCCACGCCCGGGCACACAGCCAGCCGATGTCCTCGGCCGGGTCTCCCCGGTGGGCGAGCTCCCAATCGAGCACGGCCCGCAGCTCGCCGCCATCGACCAGGAAGTTGCCCATCCGGAAGTCCCCGTGGACAACCACCGGCTCTTCGGTAGGTGGCAGGTCCCGGGCCAGCCACCGGGCCCCCAGCTCGAGGACCGGTCGCGCCTCGTGGAGGGCATCGAGGAACTCGAGCGGATGGCCGAGCGGATCGGCCGGCGGCAGCCCGGGGATCGATCGGGGATCGATGGAGTGGATGGCGGCCAGGGCCCTGCGCCGTCTGGTCGGTCAGGGCCGGTGCAGCCGCGGCGAACCCCTCGTGACCGAGGATCCGCCGAGGGATGGCCTCGCCTTCCAGCCGCTCGACGACCAACCACCCGGGGTCGAGCCCGTCGACGCTCCCGGCCGCCACCACGTCCGGTACCGGAACCCCGGCCCGGCGGGCGGCCCGGAGCAGGCTCGCTTGCATCTGGACGTCTACCCGCGGGGTCAGTCCGCCCCCACGTACCTGTTGCAGGATGAGCGCCCGTACCGCCCCCGAGGATGTCTCGAGATCGAAGGCGCTGGTGACCCGCGAGGCCCCACCGGAAAGACGGCGCAACGAGGCGACCCGACCGCCGAGCGCTCGCCTCCAGCTGCTCGCCCACATCGGTGGCGTCTGTCCCCATCGGCGCACCATATCGACTCGACGCCTACTCCACCGGCACGGTCGGGCTCCCTTGAGCGTCGAGCTGGTGCAGGTACTCGGCGATGCCGTATCCCGGCAACGTCGAGCCGTCGGAGGCCCGGTAGGTCCACCGGGCCAGCCCCTCGTTGACGACGGTACCGCCCGACTTCCCGATGTTTGCCACTCGGAGCACGTCACCGGTCAGATCGAATGAGCGATCCCGTTTGTCGATGGCGACGAGGTGCACGACCCTCTGGGTCAACCCGTCGTCCGCCAATTCGGTCCGGAGCCGCCACTCCTTGATGCTGGTCACCCGGCCGTCCTCGAACACCCAGCCCCGGTGCAGGTCGCCGGCCACCGTTCCGAGGCGGATCCCGCCAAAGTGCATCGACTCCCCGATGTTGATGCTGAACCACCGCCACATCGGGGGACCGCCCCAGCGGCGCGGTCCCCACGAACGATCGCGGTTTCCGTAGGCCGCCGTCCCAGGGGTGGGCGATCCCGTCGATGGTCACCGAACCGGTCCACCGGCCGGCCTGCTCGAGGTGACCCTTTCCGGTTGTGCCCGCCGCCGCCGAGGCCTGGTCGCTCCGCGGGGCGCCCGACTGCTGCCCGTCGGTACCCACGGCCGGAGTGACGGCGTCGAAGCGGACGTCCATCGAGACGTGGATCGGGCGGGTCTCCCCATCCGAAGGGTGGCAGGCCCGGGCGCCCGCATCGACGTCGCCCACGATGCGCCAGCTCTGCATCGCCTCCAGCAGCTCGTAGCGCACGCCGCCGACTACCAGGGGCGACCCGACCATCTCCCGCTGCTCGACCGTGTGCCGGTACTCGGCCAGCTCCCCGCCGGGGAGCCACACCGACAATCCGACGTCCATCGTTCCTTCGTTGGGTCGGACCCCGATCCGGGTGAAGAACCCACTGTCGGACTCCGGGTCATAGGCGTTGAAGTAGTACGACTCACTCCAGGCGGTGTCGGATTCGACCGGATGGGCAAGATCGTGGCTGGGGGCGAGGATCGGCATGGTTCAACTCTTGTCGATGACATGGGGGAGCGAGGTCGGGGCGCGCCCCCGTAGAGCGGGGAAGCTTTTCCAGGGGCGCCGCCAGGACGGGAGCAGGCGGCGGAAATTTCCTGCTCGACCATCGTGAGTGGGGTCATGGTAACGGAATCCCGTCACAATTCCAAGGTGATTCCAAGGTTTTGGGAGCCGAGTTTGGCAAGAGCTCCGCAGGTGGCGATCAGGGGACGGCGACCGCGGAGGCAAAGACCAAGGTGGTGATCTCATCCGTGGACGTATCGATGAGTTCGATCTGGATAGGTGCGTCGGGTCCGGTGCCCAACAGGCGGCTCCGGGTCCGCACCGGGCCCACCTCGCGCTTTGCGGAGATACCGGAGGTCGAGGTCGGTGACCACGAAGGACGACTCGAAACGGGTCGTGAGCAGGTCTTCGGCGGCAGCTTCGGCCAGCAGCGCCACCATCGCCCCCTGCAGCGTCCCCGCCGGGTTGCGGAGTTGCGGGGTCACCTCGACCTGCACGATGCCCTCGCGCCGCATCGATGACCTGAATGTCGGCCTCCTCGCGCAGCGGTCGAGTGAGCGTGGCGGAATCTCGGAAGATCGAAGGGGTCTGCCCGAGCGAAACGTTGGGCTTCGGCGGATCGGTCGCCTTGCGAGGAGTCTTCACGAAGCCGATGGCACCGGTGGCGATCGGCGCTCCTTGGTCGGTTCTCAGCTCGACCAGGGACGTCGCCGATCTCCGGCCTTGCCGCAGGATCGTGCTGGTGGCATCGATGCGCTCGGGAGCCGGAAGTGGGCGCATCCGGACCGACATGTCGGAGGTGAGCGTCCACATGTCGGCGTCCTGATCCAGGGGAATGCCCGCCACGACGTCGATGACAAAGGACAAGGACGCTCGCTCGGACGATGCCATGGTGCAGCGTCTCCGCTTGCGGCCTGAGTTCGAGGACCAGCTGCCCGTCCTCGAACCGCACCGACACCCCGAGTCGGCTGGGGAGAGACGTCGCTGCACTCGAGAGATCGGTCATGTGGTCTCCGGACGGGACATGAGCATCGGATGTTAGCGGTGACGGAAATAGCCGCTTCCCGCGGATCGCTTGTCGCTGACCCTGCCAGACCTGAGATGGTTGAGCTGCGGCGATTGCAGAGGAGCTCCGTCCTCGCCTGCTCCAGTCTTGTTCCCGGACGGCTCCACTGGTCGAAAGTGGTATCGAATCTGATACCATCGTTCTATGGACGCGGGACTGATCATCCGAACCGCCAGGCGGCGGTCGAGGCTGAGCCTCCGGGCTCTTGCCGGCCGGGCCGGAACCTCGCACGCCACCCTCTCGGCCTACGAGCAAGGCCGGGTGGATCCGACGACGACGGTTCTTTCGCGGATCATCGGGGCCACGGGATGCTCGTTGGAGTCGACCCTTCTCGGGGTCCCTCCTGATATCGAGGGACTGTCCCGCGGCGAGGAGTTGATCGCGGTGCTCGAATTGGCCGAGCAGTTCCCGGCCCGCCACGCATCTGAGTTGGAATTCCCACTCTTTCGACCGGCGTGACGTCGATCGTCGACAAGACGCTGTTGATCGGCGCAGCCTTGGAGAGCCATCGGCTCCCTTATGCCTTCGGCGGCGCGATGGCGCTGGCCTTCTGCACCGAGCGGGCCCGGGGCACGATCGATATCGATGTCAATGTCTTCGTGGGCCGAGACGAGGCCAGCAGGGTACTGAGCGCACTGTGCCCGCCGGTGAGTCATTCAGATGAGGACCTGGTGGTCCTCGAGCGGGACGGCCAGATCCGTCTGTGGTGGGAGCAGACGCCCGTCGACCTCTTCCTGGACACGACCGATTTTCACTCCCAGGTGGCAGAGCATCGTCAATTCCACGAGTTTGGTGGCCGTCGGATCCCATTTCTCGGTTGCTCCGATCTGGCTGTCTTCAAGGCCTTCTTCAACCGGACGAAGGACTGGGCTGACCTCGAGGAGATGATTGCGATCGGGGCCCTCAACGTCGATCAGACCCTTGGCGTGCTGGTGCGCTATGTCGGGGAGGACGACGAACGCGTGGAGAGGCTCCGGTCGCTGACCATTCCCGAGGCTTGATGGACTCCGGCCCCTTCGGCCGGGAGCCACGCAGCCCTCGGTCCAGTCACCTCCAACCCATCGTGCTCAGCGGTGCGAGCTGAGGACCGCACTCGGCGACCACCGAGTTGCCGACCGAAGGATCGATCCCGTTTGCATCTCCCCCGGAGAGAGCTCGAATCCCTCGAGTGCGATCTCGTACCCGACTCCCGTGCGACTCCTTCTACCTACCGAGGCTGTGGATAAATCTACAGAGTGTGTGGCTAGGTGCCGATGCTGCTGGAGGCAGAAAGCGCAGGTCCGAGGATGTGCATGACATTCAAACTTCCCGATGCCCAGGACGGCACGGTCGTCGCGGCTCGGAGCATGGAGTTTCCGCTGGGCATGCCCACCCAGTTGGCCGTCCTTCCTTCCGATTACAGCGGGACCGCTTCGGTCGGGGAGGGCGCCAGGCCCAAGACCTGGAACGCCAGCTACGGGGTCGTCGGCATGGGGGTGTTCGGCCGGCCCAATTGGCTGGTCGACGGGATCAATACCGCCGGCGTGAGCGCCCACGTGCTCTACATGCCCGGCGGCTACTGCACCTATCGCGCTGCTCGAGGCGACGGTAGCGATGTCTCTCAGGTCGACCTGGCCGCCTATCTCCTCGGTACGTGCGCCTCCATCGACGAGGTCAAGGCGGCCGTGGCCGAGATCAATGTCATCGGCATCGACCCGGGGATGGAGTTCGTGCCCCCGGTCCACTGCCTGATCCACGACGCCACCGGTTCGGTCGCCATCGAATTCCACCCTGAGTCGACACGGGTGGTCGACAACCCGGTTGGCATCGCCACCAACGCCCCGTTTCTCGACTGGCACCTCATCAATCTGGGTAACTACCTGGGCATGTCGGCGGAGAACCCACCGGCCGAAGTGGCAGGGGAACTCCGTCTGTCGCCCCTCGGCCAGGGCGAAGGACTGCGGGGGGTACCGGCCGACTACACGCCAACGGCGAGGTTCGTCCGACTGTTCAGCGTCCTCGGTCTGCTCGAGCGAGCCTCGGACGCCACCGCCGCCGAGCTCCTCGCCCTGCACGTATGCAACGCGTTCGACATCCCGCAGGGCGCCGTCAAGGAGCGGGTGGGAGATTCGCTGGTGGCTGAAGTCACGGTCTGGGACTCCGTGCTGAACCTGAGTACCCCGCGGTACGCCTACCGGATGATCGGGAACCCCGAGACCTACGCGGTCGACCTCGCATCGGTCGACTTCGAGAAGCCGGAGCGACTCCAGGAACTCCGAGCCGAGGGATCGTTCACACCGATCGAGGTGTAGGCGTCCGCTGCGGCTCGCGCTGACCGCAGTCCTGCTCAGATGGACATCTGGTGGCGTTCGCGGTCGGCGACCGTACCGGTACCGGTACCGACAAACGTCCGGAGCTCGGTTCGGCGCGGTTCGCCCGGGCCCAGTGGAACCATCGTGGTACCTTGCCTCAGAGGCGGCAGTTGGGGGTCGCGATGGGGATCGTTCGCAGACTGGTGGTCGCGGGTGCGGGAGTCGCGGTGGCCCTCTCCCTGGCCGCGGTGGGTCCGGCCGACCCGGTCGAAGGGGCCCCGTTGGCGCCGAGCCCGACGACGGTGACGCCCTCCTCGGACTGGACGCTGCAGGCCACTTTTCCCGGCCTCCTGTCCAGCGTGTCCTGTGCCACCAACAGCCGGTGCTTCGCCGCCGGTGCCGACGGATCGATCGAGGTGTCGGACAACGGTGGGGCGTCGTGGACGTCGTCGCAGGTGGCACCCCTCATCGCCGGCATCCAGGCCATCTCGTGCCAGGTCGGCACCTGTGTTGCCGCGGGAGAGGGCCCCCAGGGCACCGAGTCCAGTGCCACCTCCACCGACCGCGGCCGAACCTGGGAGCCCCAGGAAGCCACGGGGGTGGGCGACCCCGCATCGCTCGCCTGCTCCTCGGCGTCCGACTGCGTCGTGGTCGGCCAGCAGTCGGATGTGACCGGCTCGGCCCCCGAGGCGGCCTATACGACCGACCGGGGCACGACCTGGTCGCCCGGTTCGCTCCCTTCGCCCCCATCCGCGCTCAACTCCGTCTCCTGCGTCGGCTCGGACTGCACGGCCGTCGGTTCGACCATCTCTCAATACGCCGCCAAGGTGTCCATCGTCGGCACCACCGACGGGGGAGTCACCTGGCACGACGACAGCGTGCCGACCGATTTCTATCCCGAATCGGTCGCCTGCCTGTCGGCCGGTGCGTGTGATGTGCTCGGCTACGGGCAGACCGGCATGGAGCTGGCCGTCACCGCCGACGACGGGTCGGCCTGGAGCCTCTTCCCGATCCCGAACGTCACCCCGACCACGATCACGCTGGCCTGTAGCAATGCACGGCGCTGCCTGGTGGTGTCTCAGGGCACGGGTGACGGTGAGCTCCTGGCCGAGGCCACCACCGACGGTGGGTCGACCTGGACCGCGCAGACCATGCCCTCGCTCGGCCCGGACCTGGCCACGGTGTACAGCGCCGCCTGCCCCTCCTCGAGTCGGTGCGTGGTGGCGGCCGAGGACAACGGCGTCGGGGCGCTGGTCAGCACGAAGAATTCCGGCACCAGCTGGTCGGAGACGTTCAACGGCCTGGCCGTCGGCGCCCTCGACACGGTGGCCTGCGCGCCCGGGGGCGACCGGTGCTGGGCCTCCTATGGTGGCTACCTCTTCGACACCACCGACGGCGGGAGATCGTGGACGCAGTCCCCGTACCTGGACGGTGGCGAGGACATGACCTGCGTCGATGACCAACACTGCTGGTCGGTGGGCGCGGACGGGCCCGACACCGGCATCGTTGACGCCACATCGGACGGTGTCCACTGGTCCACCCAGTACCGAGCCGATTCGTCCACGCTCACCAGCATCTCGTGTGCCGACGTCGAGCACTGCTGGGCGGTCGGGTTCGGGGTGACCGGCTACGTCGGCGCCTCCTTTGCCACGACGGACGGAGGGGCGACCTGGACGGCACTCCCATTGCGCAAGGGGATGCTCCTCACCTCCATCTCGTGTCCGACCGATTCGTTCTGTGTGGCCAATGAGGGCGCCGGTGCCCCCTACTTCTCGACGGACGGCGGGATGACGTGGAAGAAGGGCAAGGCATCGAAGTCCCTCTCCGACGTCGAGCAGGTTGACTGCGTGAGCCCGACCGAGTGCCTGGCCGCCACGGACGGGGAGGTCGCCCTCAGCACGGACCAGGGCCGGCGGTGGGTGGTCACCGCCACCGCCACCGGCGTCAACTACCCGCTCAGCGTCTCGTGTGCCAATGCCGAGGACTGTGTGGTCGCCGGTTCCAGTGCCGTCAACGGGACGTCGGCCATCGCCACCACCACCGATGGCGGCACGACCTGGTTCTCCCAAGGCGTGCCCGGTGCGTTCAGTGCCCCGGGCAGCACCCTGAACGCGGTGAGCTGTGCGGCGTCATCGGGTTGCCTGGCCGTTGGAGGCATCGGTCCTTCCGGCGGTGGGGTCGCGGCCCTCCCATCGTTTCCCTGAGGGCGGCCGCCCAGCCCGGCCGGCGCCGCGTCACCGGGTGCGGCGATCGACCCCGAGATGGGCTGGCGCCAGCACTGCGAGCCCCTGACCGTAGGCCCCGATCCCGAAACCGGGTGTCGGGATACCGGTAGGTTGAGTCGGGATACGATCGCCTGCTCGAGTGGGCGAGTAGGGACACCAGAAGACGAGCCTGCGAAGAGGTGTCGCGTCAGCTCGACGGTGTCGGGCCGATACGCGAGCTCTCCTCTCGCGGGCTTCCCGGTAATGACTTGCACCATCGCGACGTGGACCTCGTGGGCGGAAAAATGACCGGGAGTCGGTGTGCGGCGATCGGATGTCGAGGTAGTGGATCTGACCTCCGGCTCGGAGGATGACGACCCCCAAACAATTGTTTGATTGGCCTTGACTTTCAACCGCTCTCGGCTTAGAAGTAAGCAACGACCGCCGATGGGTCGGCCGACGGGGCGCATGCGAGATGGCGGCGCGGCGGGAAATCGAAACGGGGGAAAACTGTGAGCCACCTAGGGGATCTTCGTACGCGCGTCCGCGCAGTGATCAGCCTGTTGTTGGCGGCAGTGGCCGCCGTGGCGATGAGTGCGACCGGTGTCGTGCTGGCCACGAGTTCGGCGGGAGCGGCCGGATCGGCACCCACCATCACCAACAGCATCGCCGCCTTCACCGTCGGTGAAAACGAGCCGACCCCCAACACCTTCGACCTGGACACCCTGGTCCAGGGCGGGGTGGCCAACATCGACACCAGTTCGTTGACCATCGTCACCCCCGCCCCGGCCGGCGACGCCACCTCCACGCTGAACTCAACGTCGTCCCACGGCTTCCTCACCACCACCTTCGCCGTCGACGGCAGTGGCAACACCCTGGCCACCGGCCCCTTCAGCCTGACGTTCGGGGCCTGCGCGCCGGGCACCGCCACCTACTCGGCCAGCAACTCGGCTTGTTCCACGGGAACGCTGACCTATGAGCCTTCGTCCAACCAGAACATGGGTGACGAGCTCAAGATCCTCGGCTTCGTCACCGAGGACATCTACGAAGGTATTGGCATCGCCTCCGTAGAGCCCGCAACCGTGCCCCAGGGCGGGACCTTCACCCTCAGCAATGCCGCAGTGGCCACGGCCCTCCCCGCCAGCGATGACGGCTTCACCGTCAACTACGCCGACGAGTTCGCCGCCATCACGCCGGTGCCCGCCGGCCTCACCTACGTGCCCGGTTCGATCCGGGTCCAGGGGGGCGATTCGAATACCGCGGGTCAGGCCACTGCGATGTACTGCACGTCCGCCGTCACCGGCTGTGACGCCCAGATCAACACGGGCAACTACAAGACCAATTATCCCTACCTCGAGGAGGAGCTCCCGTCCTCCATCGAGGTCGCCGGAGGCCAGAACGTCACCATGCCGACCTTGACGGCCCAGTTCACCGCCACCGGGTCCATCGGGACGGTCGAGCCGGTGGATCTGACCGAGTTCAAGCTCAACACCAATGTCTCGACGGCGGGGAACGTCACCTTCGACGGCTACCCGACCAACAGCGATGACGGGAGCGGGACACCCCCGTACACGCCCCCTACGCCCCTCTCGACCGCCACCATCGTGTCGGCGACGACACCGCCGTCCATCACCTCGGCGAGCAGCGCCACGTTCACCGAGGGCAGCCACGGCTCCTTCGCCGTGACCAGCTCGGGCACCCCCACCCCCTCGCTCTCGGAGACAGGCGCCCTGCCGGGTGGCGTCAGCTTCACCGACAACGGGAACGGCACGGGCACCCTGGCCGGCACCCCGACGGTGGGATCCAACGGCACCTACCCGATCACCATCGGGGCGAGCAACGGGGCCAGCCCCAATGCCAGCCAGTCGTTCACCCTGCAGGTCGACTCCGCCCCGGCCATCACCTCGGCGGCCGGTACCACCTTCGACCAGGGCTCGGACGGGACGTTCACCGTCACCTCGACCGGCAATCCGACCGCCGCCCTCAGCGAGTCCGGCGCCCTTCCTTCGGGGGTGTCGTTCGTGAACAACGGCGACGGCACGGCGACCCTTTCGGGCACCCCGGCCACCGGCACCGGTGGGTCCTACCCGGTGACCCTCACCGCCTCCAACGGGGTGAGTCCGGCGGCCACCCAGTCCTTCACCCTGACCGTCGACGCGCCGCCGACGATCACCTCCTCGGACAGCACCGACTTCGCCGAGCTGGCGCACAGCAATTTCACGGTGACCACCACGGGCAACCCCACCGCCTCATTGTCCGAGTCGGGAGCCCTCCCGAGTGGCGTCACCTTCACCGACAACGGCGATGGCACGGGCAGCCTCGCCGGGACGCCCGACCCCGGGACGGCGGGCACCTACCCGATCACCTTCACCGCCACCAACGGGTTCAGCCCCGACGCCGCCCAATCGTTCACGCTGAACGTGGCCAGCACGGCGTTCGCGCCCTCGATCACCTCCGGTGACAACACCACCTTCCAACTCCGATCGGCCGGATCGTTCACCGTGTCAACCCTGAGCGAGCCGACCGCGTCACTCTCGGAGTCGGGGTCCCTCCCGAGCGGTGTCACCTTCACCGACAACGGCGACGGCACGGCCACGCTGGCTGGAGTCCCCTCTGCCCAGGGCACCTACCCGATCACCATCACCGCCACCAACGGGGTGAGCCCCGACGCCACCCAGTCGTTCACGTTGACCGTGGAGGCCGCGCCGGTGGTCACCTCGGCGCCGGGTGCCACCTTCGTCACCGGAACCGGCGGCAGCTTCACCGTCACCTCGACCGGGACGCCGACCGCGTCACTGTCCGAGAGCGGCAGCCTGCCGAGCGGTGTGACCTTCGTCGACAACGGCGATGGCACGGCGACGATCTCGGGCACTCCCGGTGCGTCGAGCGGTGGTAGCTATCCGTTGACCATCACCGCCGCCAACGGGCTGAGCCCGGCGGCGACCCAGTCCTTCACCCTGACCGTCGACGCCGCCCCGGCCATCACGTCGGCCAAAAAGACCACCTTCACCACGTCGAGCGCGGGTTCGTTCACGCTGGTCTCCACCGGCACCCCGACGGCGGCACTGTCGGAGAGCGGCACCCTGCCGAACGGGGTTTCCTTCGTCGACAACGGCGACGGCACGGGCACGCTCTCGGGCACCCCGGCCGCCGGATCGGGTGGGAGCTACCCGATCACGTTCGGGGCCGACAACGGCGTGGCCAGCCCGGCTTCCCAGTCCTTCACCCTCACCGTCGACCAGCCGCCGGCCATCACCTCGGCCCGGTCGGCGACGTTCCTCGTCGGCACCAAGGGGAGCTTCACGCCTACGGCCACCGGCTTCCCGACGCCCACCATCACCGAGTCGGGGACCCTCCCCGGAGGGGTGTCCTTCACCCACGGCTCGTTGTCAGGCACTCCCACCGGGACAGGATCCTTCCCCATCACCTTCACGGCATCCAGCAGCGGAAGCAGCCCGGCCGGCCAGTCCTTCACCCTCACGGTGAACCAGGCCCCCACCGTCACCTCGGCCGACGCCACGACGTTTGTCCAGAGCGCGGCGGGAACCTTCACGGTGACTGCCGTCGGCACGCCGACACCCAGCGTCTCCGAGTTCGGCAACCTGCCTTCGGGCATCACCTTCACCCCGCACGCCAACGGAACGGGAACCCTGGCCGGCACAACGTCCCAGACGGGCACCTTCCAGATCGGCTTCGTCGCCTCGAACGGGCAGGGGAGCAACGCCACCCAGTTCTTCACGCTGACCATCAGCGGTCTCCAGATCACCACCACCTCGTTGCCCCAGCTGACCGAGGGCAGTCCCTACAGTTTCCAGCTCACCTCGTCGGGAGGAATCCAGCCGCTGAAGTGGGCCAAGACCGCCACGCTGCCTAAGGGGCTCACCCTGTCCAAGGCCGGGGTGCTCGCCGGGACGGTGCTGGGCAAGAAGGTGACACCGGGTACTTACACCATCTCGGTCAAGGTCACCGACGCCACCAAAAAGGTCCACCAGACGGCGACGAAGTCCTTCCAACTCAAGATCAACAGCTGACGGGCAACTGCCCGCCCAGCACGACGAGCACGGCGGAGCAGCCGTTTCCCGGCAGTACTGACCAGATGACGATACAGAGGAGAGCGGTTCGATGAACGGTCTGCGGAACAGGATCCGAGGGCTCAGGTCGCTGAGCATGGCGGCCATGGCGGTGGCGCTCGCGGGCGGGGCGATGACCATCGCGACGGTGAGCGCGGTGACCGATTCCGCGCCGGCCGCGGCGATCTCCTCGACACCGTCGTGGTTCACCACCGCGGGAGCCGCGGCGCCAGCCACGCTGGCCTGCGGCACCTGGTACGTCACCACCCTGTCGGGGCAGACCGGCGGCGGCAATGCCAGCATCACCATCGTCGGTGGCGGTGGCGGTGGTGGTGGCAGCAGCATCGACGGGATCGGCAATGAGGCCAATACCGGTGCCGGCGGGAGTGGCGGACAAGTGGTAGGGACCTTCTCCGTGTCGGCCGGCCAGACCATCGCGGCATTCATCGGTTGCGGTGGCGGCGGCGGCTCGGAGAACACCAGTAGCGCGGTGACCGGGGGTTCGGGGGGATCCGGCTTCTCCAACGGCGGAAACGGTGGCCAACAGACGTCGATCTCGGACACCTCGGGTGGCGGCGCGGGTGGTGGTTCGTCCGCAGTGTGTGTCTACGGGACGGCCGGGTCGCCGTGCTCGACTCTTTTGGCAGTGACCGGCGGTGGCGGCGGCGCCGGTGCCGCCGGCTGTCGGGGTAACGGCGGCAACGGCGGTGCTGGCAACGCCGGAGGCACAACCGGTACGGGTGCGACGTCCGAGCCCAATCCATCGGCCCCAGGCGGCTCGACCAGCGGCCAGGGCTTCGGCGGCGGCGGCGGCGGTTCGGACTCGGACAAGCAGGCGGCAGGCGGCGGCGGCGGCGGCGGGCTCGGAGCTCCCAGCGGCACGGGTGCAGTCACGGCCACGACCGGGGGTACGGGCGCCGGTCTCAGCACCGGTGGCGCCGGCGGAGCGGTCCTCAGCGGTGGCAGCGGTCCGGCCGGCACGGCGGGATCCGGGCCTGACGCCTCGGGAAACGGCGCGGTAGGCGGGACGGACACATCGGGCACCGATCACCAGGGCGGCGGTGGCGGCGGCGGTGGCTACTACGGCGGCGGCAGTGGTGCCGGTAATGACTGCCTCGTTCTCCCGTCACTCGGAGCCGGTGCCGGTGGCGCGGGTTCCTCGTGGGTGGCGACCTCGGTGCTGACCAGCTTCGTCAACGGCACCAACCCGAAGTTCACCGCCGGCGTCGCCGGCTCGACCACGGCGTGCGGTGTCCACACCGCCCAAGGAACCAGTGGGGCCACCAACGGTCAGGGCGGAACGGGTACGACGTCCAGCTCGAAGGCCAGCGCCGACGCCGGCTGTCCCGGAAACGTGACCCTCAGCTGGACGGCCCTGCCCGGCGCCCCGAGCGGGGTGACCGCCACCGGAGGCATCGGACAGTCCACGGTCAGTTGGTCCGCCCCCGGCGACCCGGGTACCTCGGCGATCTCCGGCTACACGGTGACGGCCACCCCGACGGGTGCCGGCTCCACAGTCAGTCAGACCTTCAACTCGACGGCCACGACCGAGACCCTCACCGGTCTCACCAACGGTGATTCGTACAACCTGTCCGTGGCCGCCGTCTCGACCGTGGGCACCGGCCCATCGGCCAACGCCTCGAACAATCCGGTCGCCATCGGATCTGCCCCCTCGATCACCTCGGGGGCCAGCACCACCTTCGCCGAAGGCAGCGCCGGTAGCTTCACGGTGACCACCACCGGCATCCCCACCGCCACGGTCTCGGAGTCGGGTGCCCTGCCGAGCGGGGTCACCTTCACCAACAACGGTGACGGCACGGCCACCCTCGCCGGCACGCCGGCCACCGGCTCCAACGGGGTCTACCCGCTCACCATCACCGCGGCCAACGGGGTGAGCCCCGCGGCCACCCAGTCCTTCACTCTGACCGTCGACGGACCGCCCGTCATCACCTCGGCGGCCAGCGCCACCTTCACCGAGGGGCACAATGGGTCCTTCGCGGTGACCACCACCGGTACACCGGCGCCGGCCCTGTCCGAGTCGGGCCCGCTGCCCTCCGGGGTCAGCTTCGCCGACAACGGCAACGGGACGGGCTCGCTGTCCGGCACCCCGGCGGTCGGCACCCAGGGCACCTACCCGATCACCATCGGAGCCACTAACGGGCAGAGTCCCGATGCCAGCCAGTCCTTCACCCTTACCGTCAACGGGCCACCGGCCATCACCTCGGGTGACAGCACCACCTTCGACGAGGGATCGCCGGGCACCTTCACGGTGACCTCGACCGGTGTGCCGACGGCGACGCTGACCGAGACGGGCAGCCTGCCCGACGGGGTGACCTTCACCAACAACGGGGACGGCACGGCCACCCTGGCCGGCTCGCCGGCCGCGGGGACCAGCGCTACCTACCCGATCACCATCACCGCTTTTAACCACGTGAGTCCGCACGCCACCCAGTCCTTCACCCTCACCGTCGACGGGCCACCGGCCATCACTTCGGGTGACAGCACCACGTTCACCGAGGGGACGTCAGGGACGTTCGCCGTCACCACGTCCGGTCTACCTGATCCCGCCCTGTCGGAGTCGGGCAACCTGCCCAACGGGGTGACCTTCTCCGACAACGGCGACGGGACGGCGACGCTGGGCGGCACGCCGGCCACCGGCACTCAGGGCACCTACCCGATCACCATCACCGCCAGCAACGGCTTCAGCCCCGATGCCAGCCAGTCCTTCACCCTCACCGTCGACGGGCCACCGGCCATCACCTCGGGCCCGAGCACCACCTTCACCGAGGGATCGTCGGGCAGCTTCACGGTGACCTCGACCGGAGTGCCCACCGCGGCGCTGTCCGAGTCGGGCGGCCTGCCCAACGGGGTGACCTTCGTTGACAACGGGGACGGCACCGCCACCCTGGCCGGCACGCCGGCCGGCGGCAGCAACGGCACCTACCCGCTCACCATCACCGCCTCCAACGGGGTGAGCCCGGACGCCACCCAGTCCTTCACCCTCACCGTCGACGGGGCTCCCACCATCACCTCGGGCGCCAACACCCTGTTCACCGAAGGATCGTTGGGGAACTTCACGGTGACGACGACCGGTACGCCGGTCGCCGCGCTGTCCGAGTCGGGCGGCCTGCCCAGCGGATTGAGCTTCGTCGATAACGGGGACGGTACCGCCACCCTCGCCGGCACGCCGGCCACCGGTAGCAACGGGGTCTACCTGATCACCATCACGGCAACCAACGGGGTGAGCCCGGACGCCAGCCAGTCCTTCACCCTCACCGTGGACGGGTCCCCGGTCATCACCTCGACGGACCGCACCACGTTCACCGAAGGATCGGTCGAGAGCTTCACCGTGACCTCGACCGGCACCCCGACCCCCTCCCTCTCGGAGACCGGCACCCTCCCCTCCGGCATCGCCTTCACCGACTTCGGAGACGGGACGGCCGGCCTCACCGGGACCCCGGCCACCGGGAGCCACGGTGTGTACACATTGACCATCCAGGCCGCCAACGGGGTCGGGGCCAATGCGTCGCAGACCTTCACCCTGACGGTCAACGCCGCCCCGGTGTTCACGTCGGCCAACGCCACGACCTTCGTCCAGAACTCGTCGGGCACGTTCTCGGTGACGACCACCGGTACCCCGGCGGCGACGCTGATCGAGTTCGGCGCCCTACCGAGCGGGATCACCTTCCACAACAACGGCAACGGAACCGGGACCCTCTCGGGCACGACGAGCGAGTTGGGGAACTACCAGTTCTTCTTCGGGGCCAGCAACGGAGTGGGTCCGGAGGTGGCGCAGGAGTTCACGCTCACCGTCAGTGGACTCCAGATCACCACCACCTCGCTGCCGGCGCTGACCCTGGGCGTTCACTACAGCGTCCAGCTCCAGGCCAGCGGAGGCGTGGCCCCGCTCGCCTGGTCTAAGGCGGCAACACTGCCCAAGGGGCTCAAGGTGAGCAAGTCGGGTGTGCTGTCGGGAACCGTCCTGGCCAAAAAGGTGCCGGCGGGTAATTACCCGATCCAGGTGAAGGTCCACGACAACACCAAGAGGGTCCACCAGACCGCGTCCAAGACGCTCACCCTCCAGATCAAGTCCTGAGGAGGTCGGCTCCCGGCCCTCGGGTCGTCGGGGTGTCCGGTCGCCACCGGACCCGCCGGGTGGTCGGTGCGCTGTTGGCGGCCACGGGAGTGGGTCTGGCCGCCTGCTCGAGCGGTCCATCCACGAGCGCCGACCCTCCGACCCGCGCCGGCCCCCCGGCCCGGCTCGGTTCGTCACTTACCGCCTGGCGGGCCACCCGGGGCGGCCCCGGCAATGGTGGGTACGGCTCGGCCATCGTCGTCAACGGCCGATCGACCCCCCAGCTCGACGCGGTCACCACCGATGACGGCGAGGTCACCGGATGGCACCAGGTGTTCCCGACCCACAGCAGCCTGGCCCACGCCGAGGCCGCCGTCCGTGACGCGCTGCCGGCCGACGCCCGTCAGACCGCCTCGTGGCGGGGGACCTTCTCCGGTGGCGGCGGGTACTGCGAATTCGTCAGCTTCCAGAGCACCTCGTTGGCATTGCAGCTCGGCACGACGGCTCCGACCCCGGCCGACGGCAACATCGGGGTGAAGTTCTACGAAGTCACGCCTGACCGCTCGGGGTCGTCCAGTATCGCCACGGTCAACGCCGCGCAGGTCAGGGCCGAGTCGTACACCCTGGGTGAGCACTGTTGAGCCACTCGTAGCGGATTCGACTCTTGCAGGTCCGGACTACTCGCCTACGGTTCCGTCGAGAGCCTCGCGCAGGAAATCAGCGTGGCCGGCATGGCGGGCGGTCTCCTCGATGAGGTGCAGCAGGACCCACCGCAGGGTGAAGTGGCGGCCGTCGCGGAGGGGCTGTACCGACCGTTGGTCGAGGCTGGTCGCCTCGGACACGATCTGGCGACTGCGGGCGCACGCTTCCCGGTACCGCTCCCGCAGTTGCTCCGGCCGGAGGTCGGCCGCGGCACGGAACTCCCGGTCGGGGTCCGTCTTCCAGTCCACACCAATCCATGGTTCCCGCTCCGGGAGCCCGAGGAATCGGACCTCCATCCAGCTCTCCTCGACCAGGGCCAAGTGGTTGAGCAGCCCGCCGAGCGTGAGTTCCGAGGGCGGGAGCGGCTGGGCGAGCTGCTCGGCGCTGAGGCCATCGGTCTTGAGCAGTACGGTCTGGCGTTGGTAGTCGAGGTACTGGGGGAGCAGCTCGAGTTCGGAGCCACCGGGCTCAGGTTCGGATCGCACCGCCGCATCCTAAGTCCGGTCGTACGCGGGTCCCGTCTGCTCCTCCCGACCGGGCTCAGTCGCCGTCGTTGACTCCGGCGATCACCGCGTCGAGCAGGCCCGGAAACCTCGAATCGAGCTTCGCTGCGGCGAAGCGTGGCCAGCTTGCGCTGACCCTCGTGGCGGGTGGTGATGAGGCCGGCCTCGCGCAGCACCCCCAGGTGGTGGGTGGTCGTCGACTTGGCCATGCCGGTACCGGATCGCTCGCCCAGGACCGCGCACGAGAGCTCCGGCTCGCCGTCGAGCGCCGCCACCATGCGCAGGCGCGAGGGGTCGGCCAGGGCGTGCATCACCGAGGCCAGGTCCATCTCCTCGGTCGGGAGTTCGGTTCGTTCACGCATCGGTCACCTCCTCAACATGTTCTCCCGGCCGGGGAATAGCTGCGGCCGACCTCTCTGTTCGATAGTTCTACAAACATCGAACTATCGCCACTGATTCCCCCGACGAAACGGACCGACCTCCATGACACTCACCCAATCGACTCATCGACCCGGTCCGAGGCCCCGATCCGGCCGGAGCCTGGGACCGGCTCCGACCGACGCCACCCCATCCTACGACCCCCGTCGCTGGCGGGCGCTGCCGGTGGTGCTGTCGGCCACGTTCATGTCGCTCTTCGACATCTTCGTGGTCAACGTGGCCGCCCCCAGCATCCAGCGGGACCTGCACGCCTCGTCGGCCACCTTGGAGCTGGTGGTGGCCGGCTACTCCTTCAGCTACGCGGCCGGCCTGGTCACCGGGGCCCGGCTGGGCGATCTGGTCGGCCGGCGGCGCATGTTCATGATCGGCCTGGCCATCTTCGCCGCCGCCTCGTTGCTCTCGGGGATCGCTCCGACCAGCGCCATCCTGGTCGTGGGCCGCCTGGCCCAGGGGTTCGGGGCGGCCGCCATGGTCCCGCAGGTGCTGTCCCTCCTGACCGCCAACTTCCGCCCCGACGAGCGACCCCGGGTGTTCTCGCTCTTCGGCGTGACCGTCGGCCTGGGCACGGTGGCCGGGCAGATCCTCGGCGGCGTGCTGCTCCACTTCAACCTCTTCGGCTGGGGCTGGCGCCCGATCTTCCTGGTCAACGTGCCCATCGGCATCGTGGCCATCGTCCTGGCCCGCCGGCTCCTCCCCGAGTCGCGACCCGATGTGGCCGACCGGCTCGACCCGCTCGGCGTGGTGCTGCTCACCACCGGCGTCGGCGCCATCACCGCGCCCCTCGTGCTCGGCCAGGCCGAGCACTGGCCCCTGTGGACCTGGGCTTCGTTCGTGGCCGGAGCGGCCCTGGTCGGCATCCTTCCTGTGGTGGGAGAACCGCCTGGGCCAACGGGACGGCCATCCGCTCCTGCCCCTCAGCCTGTTCGAGCACCGGGCCTTCAATGTCGGGCTGCTGGTCAACCTGGGCTTCTTCTCCTTCTTCGGAAGCGTCCTCCTCACCCTCACCATCTTCTTGCAGGAGGGCCTCCACTACTCCCCGATGCGGGCCGGCCTGACCTTTGCCCCCCTGGGCGTGGCGTTCGCCCTGTCGTCGCTGCGGGGTCGGCAGTCTCCACGCCCGGTACGGCACGATCATCATCTCGGTGGGCGCGGCGACCGCCCTGCTCGGGGTCATCGGGCTGGCCATCGTCGTCAGCGTGTCCGGGCTCTCCGCCACCTCGCTGGAGCTGTCGCCGGCGCTGGCGCTGATCGGAGTCGGCAACGGCCTGGTCATCCCGCTGATCGTCTCCGGGGTGCTCCAGAGCGTGCCCGGCCACGCAACCGGGGCGGCCTCGGGGGTGCTCACCACCACCCAGCAGTTCTCGATGACGTTGGGCATCGCCGCGGTCGGCACGCTGTTCTTCGCCCGCGAGGCCAGCGCCGGCATCGTGGCCGCGCTGCAGGACGCCCTGTTGGCCGACATCGGGCTGGTGGCCTTCGCCTTCGCCATGACCGTGCTGCTGGCCCGCAACCCGGTGGTCTCGACGGAGGAGGCTCCGGCTCCCGCAGGCGTGGACGGTGCCACCCGGTATGCGCTGGCCGATGAGCCGATGAGCTGACCCGCGGTCGCCCAGGCTGAGCGGTCGGTGCCGGGTCGCGGCCGGCCGCCTCCATCGCCCCGGCCGGCTGGGTGGGACAGACTGGCCCACGATGGAGACGCCCGAGACCCACTACGCCCGCCGGGCCGGGCTGCACATCGGGTACCAGGTCTGGGGGGAGGGGCCCCTCGACATCCTGGACCTCGGCTGCGGCACCTACATCTCGGTGGACGAGGCCGGGGAGCAGCCCCAGTGGCGCCGGTACAACGAACGGCTGGCCGAGTGCGGCCGGGTCATGCGATTCGACCCCAGCGGCATCGGGCTGTCCGACACCCCGGCCCGGCTGGAGGAGCTCACCCTCGAGGCGTGGGTGGAGGACGCCCTGGCCGTCATGGACGCCTGCGATTCCCGGCGGGCGGTGGTCCTCGCCGCCTCCAGCTCGTCGCACATCGGTCTGTCCTTCGCGGCGCGGCATCCCGAGCGCACCGAGTCCCTCATCGTGATCAACGGGTCGGCGCGTTACCTCGAGGCCGAGGACTACCCGTTCGGCATCCCGCGCGAACTCATGGAGGAGTTCTGGAACGGGCTGGATCCCGACCACTCGGCCCCGGTGAGTGAGGATGTCAGCGACATCCGGCTCTTCGCCCCGAGTGCGGCCGAGGACCCCGAGTTCCAGCGGTGGTGGTCGCGAGCGTCGAAGCGGGGCGCCGCTCCGGCCACCGCCGCCACGCTGACCGAGCTGACCGCCGTCACCGACCTCCGCCACCTGCTGCCCGGCATCGGGACGCCCACCCTGGTGCTCCATCGGCAGGACTCGCTGGCCCCGAGCGTCGAGCACGGCCGCTTCATCGCCGCCGGCATACCCGGGGCCCGTCTGGTCGTGCTGCCCGGAGACGATGTCATTCCTTTCGTCGGGGACCTCGACGGGATGGTCGACGAGATCCAGGAGTTCATCACCGGGGACCGCTACCGGCCGGGTCCCGATCGCGAGCTGGCCACCATCCTGTTCACCGACATCGTCGACTCCACCGGCACGGCGACCACGATGGGCGACCGTCGCTGGACCCAGGTCCTCCGGGATCACGATGCCATGGTCAGACGCCAGCTCGAGCACTTCGGCGGCCGCTTCGTCAAGGACACCGGCGACGGGTTCGTGGCCACCTTCGCCACCCCCTCGAATGCCATCCGCGGCGCGCTGGCCATCCGGGACGGCGCCCGCCATCTCCATCTCCGGCTGCGGGCGGGACTGCACGTCGGCGAGATCCAACGGCGCGACGACGACATCAGTGGCATCGCCGTGCACGTGGCCGCCCGGGTCGGGGCCCTGGCCGGGGCCGGTGAGGTCGTGGTGTCGGGCACGGTGGTGGACCTGGTCGAGGGCTCCGGCATCACCTTCGACGATCGCGGCCTGGTCAGCCTGAAAGGGGTGCCGGAGCCCCGACAGCTCTGGACCGTGGTCGACGGGTAGCGACCGGCGCCGACCTCCGGCGCCGCGGAGGTCAGTCCTCCAGCCGGGCCCGGAGCTGGAGGTAGACCTCGGGGCCGGTGATCGCCTCCAACTCCTCGGCCAACGACTCGATCACCGGCCGGTCTCCCACGTAGGCCCGCGACCCCTCGGTGCAGCACCAGGCCATGGTCTCGCCCTCGGGGCCCCAGTCGGCCCGGGTCCAACCCCGGAGCGTGGCCACCTCGGTCCCGTCCTCACCGTCCTCCCAGTCCACCTTGATCGGCAGCTGCCAGCAGACCGACGGCTTGTAGTCGATGGGCGAGTCGCCGGCGTCGATGGCGGCCAGGTGGAGGGCGCAGCCGGCCCCGCCGGCGAAACCGGGACGGTTGAGGAAGATGCAGGCCCCGTCGACCACCCGGGTGGCCCGGCGCCCGGCGCCGAAGAAGATGCCCCCCTCCCGCGGCCGCGGCATGGTGTTCGAAGCGGGCCGGCTCGAGGGTGTCGGCCAGTGCGGCGATCCGGCGGGCCTCGTCGTCCGAGTCGAGCTCGGCCCCCACCGAGCAGCAGCCCTGGCCCAGCTCGGCGGCGGGCTCGTCGAGGATGCCCAGGCAGCCCCGACCCCAGATGCACGTCCAGTTGGAGGTGAGGAAGGCATGGTCGAAGCGCCAGGTGGTGTCACCGTCCCTGATCTCGGTGATCGGCTCGTCCATGGCCCACAGCGTACGGCCGGGTGGTCAGGAGGGCGGCAACCGCTCGCTCCGCAGGGCGGAGCGCCGCACCTTGCCGGCGTCGTCCCGCAGGGCGGTGTCCACGAACTCGATGGTCCGGGGCTGCTTGTAGGAGGCGAGTCGCTCGGCGGTGAAGGCCAACAGCTCGTCGGCGCTGGTCTGACCGGCCTCGGCCTCGACGATGGCGTGGACCCGGTTGCCCCGCTCCTCGTCGGGCAGGCCGATCACCGCGCACGACCGGACGGCCTCGTGCTCGGCCAGCGCCGCCTCGACCTCGGCCGGGTAGACGTTGGACCCGCCCACCAGGATCATGTCCTGGGAACGGTCGCCCAGGTAGAGGTAACCGTCCTCGTCGAACCAGCCCATGTCCCCGAGGGACTCCCAGCCCCCCGGGCGGGTCCGGGCCTCGGCCCCGATGTAGTGGTAGGGAGGCGTCCGCCGGGACGTGCGCAGCCAGATCTCGCCCTCCTCGCCCACCGGGAGCGGGTCCCCGTCCGGACCGCAGATCTGGATCTCGCCTCCCGCCGGCCGGCCCACCGACCCCCGGTGCTCGAGCCACTCGGGGCCGGTGATCACGGTGCGCAGCTGGCCCTCGGTCCCGGCGTAGAGCTCCCAGATCCGTTCCGGGCCGAGCCACCCGATCCAGGCCTCCTTGAGCCACGGCGGGCACGGCTCGGCCAGATGCCACACCATCCGGAGCGCCGACAGGTCGTAGCCCTCCCGCACCTCCTCCGGCAGCCGCCAGATGCGCTTCATCATGGTCGGGACCAGGTACACGACGTCGGCCCGGTACCCGTCCAGGGCGGCCAGGGTCGCCTCGGCGTCGAACCGGGGCAGCACCACGACATGGGTGCCGTGCAACAACGCGGCGCACGCCCACACCACCGGGCCGTTGTGGAACAGCGGCCCGGGCATGACCAGGCAGCCCTCCGGGCTGAAGCCGAGCACCGACCCGGCCGCCGGGTCGATGACGCCGGCATCGCCGGAGACGATGAGCTTGGGGCGGCCGGTCGACCCGCCCGAGGTCGGTGCCTTCCACGCCGGGCTGACCACGTCGGGGAGCTCGATCGGGCCGTCCAGGTCGGGCGGCCGGTAGTCACGGGGGAGGCAGACCCGGTCGGGCAGCGGTTCGTCGACGCCGAGGACGACCACCGGGTCGGCCAGTGCCACCACCGCCTCGACCTCGCGCCGGGGCAGCCGGGAGTTGATCGGCTGCAGGGTGGCGCCCAGCTTCCAGATGGCGGCGGCGGCCACGAACCACTCCACGCTGTTGGGCAGCGCCACCGTGACCATGTCCCCGACGGTGACGCCCAGCCGGGCGAGCTCGACGGCCAGCACGTCGGACCGGCGGTCGAGCTCGGACCAGGTGGCGGTGGACGCACCGCAGGTGACGGCGGGCGCATCCGGTCGCCGGGCGGCCAGGTCCCGGAGCCGGGCGGCGTAGGAGATGAGCGAAGCCACCGACCGGGCTACGCGTCGGCCAGCCGGGCCGGAAAGCCGCCCTGGCTGATCGGTCCCCACCGTTCGGGCACCATGCGGATCAGCACCTTGCCCTGGTCGACCATGGCCCGCCGGTACTCGTCCCAGTCGGGGTGCTCTCCGCTGATCGAGCGGAAGTAGGCGACCAGGCCCTCGACCGCCTCGGGCAGGTCCACCACGTGCGCCGGCCCGGTGACCTGGATCCACGCACCGCCGAAGCCGTCCGACAGCACGCAGACATCGGCGTCGGGCCGGCGGCGCAGGTTGTGGACCTTGGCCCGCTCCGGGTAGGTCGCCACCAGAATGGTCCCCTCCGGGTCGACGCCCATGGTGACCGGGGACATCTGGGGCGTGCCGTCCCGGCGCCGGGTGCTGAGCACCGCCTGATGGCGGGCCCGGATGAACTCCTCCATGCCGCTCCGGTCGACCACGGTGTCGGAGGCGATGGGGACGGGCCACCGGCCGACCGTACCATCGGCCGACGTTTCCGAGCCGGTGGGACCATACTGACCGGATGAGTGAGCCCAGGGTCGCCGTCCACAGCGGTCGCTTCGGCGACGCCATGCTGCAGGGCCTGCAGTCGATGCTGCCCGGGGTGGAGCTGATCCCGGCCGGGGCCGGCGGCGGGGCCGACGTGCTGGTGTCGTTGGCCGACGACGCCCCCACCATCGGCGGGGCCATCGACGACGCCGTCCGGTGGGTGCACATCCTCGGCGCCGGCATCGACGGCTTCCCCGTCGAGGTGGTGGGGGACCGCATGCTCACCTGCTCGCGGGGGGCGGGGGCCCCGGCCATCGCCGAGTTCGTGCTGGCCACCATGCTCGCCTTCGAGAAGCAGCTCCCCGACACCTGGATCACCGAGCCGCCCGAGCAGTGGGGCACCCTCGGGCTCGGTGGGCTGGAGGGACGGACCCTCGGGGTCATCGGCCTCGGATCGATCGGTACCCAGGTGGCCCATCGGGCCCTGGCCTTCGGCATGGAGGTGGTCGCCCTCCGCCGGAGCGACCGTCCCCCGTCGGTCACCGGGGTCACCATGGCCGCCGACCTGGCCTCGCTCCTCGGCCAGGCCGATCACGTGGTGGTGGCCGCCCCGGCGACGGCGGTCACGGCCCGGATCATCGACCAGGCCGCGCTCGCCGCCATCAAGCCCGGGGCGCACTTCGTCAACGTGTCGAGGGGGTCACTGGTGGACCAGGACGCGCTCCTCCGGGCCCTCGACGACGGGCGGGTGGCCATGGCCTCGCTCGACGTCGTCGAGCCGGAGCCCCTGCCGGCCGGCCATCCCTTCTACCTCCACCCCGGGGTGCGACTGTCCCCCCACGTCTCCTGGTCGTCGCCCCGGACCGTGCAGCGCACCTTCCAACTCTTCGCCGACAACCTGGACCGCTACCGCTCGGGCCGGGACCTCCTGGGGGTGGTCGACCTCGACGCCGGCTACTGACGGGCCGGTCGGTCGGGCCCGGTGGCTCAGCCCATCAGGGATGGTGCCGGACCGGAGGACGACGCCGACAGCGGCACCGGCCGGGCCAGGCTCCAGCTGAAGGTCTTCGGGATCTCCTCCATCGACACCGTGGTGGACAGGTCCGCCACGGTCGGGCCCACCCGGTCGGCCACCTCGGCCAGCAGGTCGCCGTCGAAGCCGAAGACGCCGATGGCGTTGAGGCCGAGCATGCGCCGGATGTCCTCCTCGGGCATCCCGCCGAACACCTGGCGCAGGATCAGCCGGTGCACGGGGGCCGCCCCTTCGAGGTGGGGGTAGTCGGCCCCCCACATGAGGCGGTCGATGCCGATCTCCTCGCGCATCTCGGCCTCGTAGCGCTTCATGAGCGAGCCCGCCGAGGAACACGTGCCGATCGAAGTACTCGGCCGGCCGCATCTTGAGGTAGGAGCGCACCGGGGCCCCGCCGTGGGTGTCGAAGAAGGACTCCATGTCCCGGATCAGGGAGGGCAGCCACTGCACGCCGTTCTCGGTGACCACCACCTTGAGCCGGGGGTGGCGGTCGAACACCCCGCCGAAGATCATGAACCACAGCGGGCGCCGGGTGAACACGAACACCTCGTAGAGCCCGAGGTAGCCGCCGTGCTTGTCGTCGTAGAGGTACTTGGCGTCGGTGGCCGAGCCCGAGGCGCCGGTGTGCAGGTTGACCACCATGTCGTGGTCCTCGCAGGCGCTCCAGAACGGCTCGTAGTACTCGTCGGCGTAGCCGGGCAGCCCCGACTTGATGGACATGGCCGGCAGCATGACCCCGCCGAAGACGCCGTGCTGACGGACCCAGGCCACCTCCTCGACGGCGCGGTCCATGTCGTGGAAGTCGATGGGGATGCAGGCGGCCCGCCGCCCGGGGGCGGCGGCACAGAACTCGGCCAGCCACCGGTTGTAGGCGTGGAGGGCCGGCCACACCGGGTCCAGGTTCTTGCTGGTCTGGCTGCCCAGGTACATCGCCGGCGACAGGCCCCCGGCCAGCACCGGACCGGGGAAGGCCACCTCGGCGTGGATGCCCTGCTCCTCGAGCACGGCCAGCCGGCGGCCGTCGGCGTCGGAGGGGAACACCCAGTCGGAGCTGTAGTCGGCCAGCCAGTCCCGGGCGGCCTCGGTGTCGACCCCCATGCCGGCCAGCCGGCGGGTGGCCACGGCCCGGATGGCGTCGGACTCGTCGACGTCCCCGGGGTCGATGCCGCCGAACCCCGGGATGGCCACCGACGAGAGGTCGCCGAAGGCCGCCACCGCCTCGCGGTGGGCCGGGTCGACGTAGGACAGGAACTGGTCGAGGTCGTCGGGCGCGGCGTGGCCGTCGGCCGAGACCACCACGTAGGGCTTCCCGGTGCGGAGCCCTTCACCTCCCGGGTCTGCCAATCGACTCGCCTCCCCCTGCTCGTGTGCCGTCCCGTCGTTGGGCGCAGACTACTGCGGACGTCCCGGCGTCGCCCGGGGTCGGCCTTGGGCCCCGACCCGGTTCAGGGTTCGGTCGGCTCGACCCGGTCGAGGAGCGACCGGCCGGTGAGCTCGAACATGGTCTCGTCGTCGGACTGGCGCCACAGGTCGATGCAGCCCCACCGACAGCGGGTCGCAGCCGTAGCGCATGGGCCCCCGGTCGTCGAGGATGGCGTCCACGATGAGCACGGCGGCGTCGGCCGCGGGCGACACCATCGGATCGGCCGACTCGGTCCGGAGACGCGCCGCCACCTCGGCCATGGGCCGGTAGCGGTCGAACCGGGCGGCGTCCGGCTCGCCGGTGCTCAGCTGGAACATGTCGGTGTCGACCGGGCCGGGGAGGATCTCCACCACCCGGATCCCCGACGGCGCCAGCTCGACCCGCGCCGTGTCGCAGAAGGCCGAGACGGCGGCCTTGGTGGCCCGGTACGCGCTGTAGAAGGGCACGCTGGCCAAGATGGAGGACGAGGTGATGGTGCAGACCACTGCGGGCCGGTTGGCCCGGAGGGTCGGGATGGCGGCCATGGTCGTGCCCACCACCCCGAGCACGTTGGTCTCGAACAGCTGGCGCCAGTCGTCGAGCGTCGCTGTGCTCCACCGGTAGGTAGGGAGTGTCGACGCCGGCGTTGTTGACCAGGATGCGGAGGTCGTCGGGCATGGCGTAGGTGGCCGGGTCGGCGACGTCCAAACGGGCCACGGTCAGGCGGCCGCCGTCACCGCCACCGGTCAGCCCGGCCCCGTCGTCGGGGTTGCGCATGGTGGCGACGGTGTCGAAGCCCCGGGCGGCCAGCTCGAGGGCCACCGCCCGGCCGATACCCCGGCTGGCCCCGGTGACCAGTGCGGATCCCTGGTGCTCCACGAACGCCTGCTCCTGGTTCCCCGGCTGGATGGATGGTTGTTGCCGACCGTGGCCGGCCGGCGCCCCCGACCCTACTCAGCCCGGCGGGGCGCGTTCAGCCCGCCGCCGTCGCCTCGGGGCTCAGGCCGTCGAACGCCACGTACTGGTTCTTGCCCCGCGCCTTGGCCACGTACATGGCGAGGTCGGCGTTGCACAGGAGCTGGTCGCTGGCCAGCTCGGGTCCCGAGAAGGTGTAGCCGATGCTCACCGTGGGCCGGATGTCCTCGGTGCCGATGCGCAGGGGCTGGCGCACCGCTTCGAGGATCCGGTCGGCCAGGGTGACCACCTGGTCCCGATGGGTGATCCCCTCCACGATGATCCCGAACTCGTCCCCGCCGATGCGCGCCGCGGTGTCGTCCTTGCGCAGGCATCCGACCAAGACCTCGGCGATGGACTGCAGCAGGGTGTCGCCGGCGAAGTGGCCGAGGCTGTCGTTCACCAGCTTGAAGTTGTCCACGTCGAGGAAGAGGATGGCCAGCGGGCGCTGGTCGGCCACCGTCCGGCCCAGGGCCAGCTCGAGCCGGTCCTGGAACAGAGCGCGGTTGCCGAGCCCGGTGAGCGGGTCGTGGTAGGCCTGGTGGGAGAGCCGGTCCTCCAGCTGCTTGCGGTCGGTCACGTCGCGGAAGCTCCACACCCGCCCGAGCACCCGGCCGTCGATCTGCTGCGGCTTGGAGATCCGCTCGAAGACCCGGCCGTCCTTGAACGAGAGCACGTCGAAGCTCTCGACCCCGGGGTCGGCGTAGATCTCCTCGACCCGGGTCGCGAACGCCTCGGGCGAGGACAACTGGTCACACACGCTGGCGATGGTGGTCGGGTCCCCGTCCTCGAGGATGGCGTCGGTCAGGCCCCACATCTCGACGAACCGCGGGTTGAAGCTGGCCAGCCGCCCGCCGCCCTGCACGACCAGGATCCCGTCGGCGGTGGCGTCGAGGGTGGCGGTCAGCAGGGACAGCGTCTCCCGGAGCTCCAGCTCGGCCGCCACCCGGTCGCTCACGTCGTGCCCGGTGACCACGTAGCCCCCGACGGTCGGGTCGTCGACCAGGTTGACCACCGACAGCTCGAAGGGGACCGGGTCGCGCTGCCCATGACGTCGGAGCCCCACGGTCACCGTCGCCGGGTTGGCCGCCGAGGCGCCGTTGGAGGCCCGGTCCAGCCAGGCTTCGACCGGTCGATGGCCGGCCGGGTCGACCAGCTCGGTCAACGGCCGTCCCTCGACATGCTCGGGGTCGTGGCCCAGGATGCGGGTCAGTGCGCCGGACACCGACTCCACCACGCCGTCCGGCGAGACCAGCATGGTGATGACCGGGGCGTTCTGGACCAGGGTGCGGAAGCGGGCATCGTGGTCGTGGGCCAGCTCGAAGCGTCGCCGCTCGGTGAGATCCCGCAGGCTCAGCAGGACGGCCCCCTCGTCGAGCCAGGGGACCGGGGCCCCGATCAGCTCGACCAGCCGCCACCCGGTGGCGGTCCGGAGCCGGACCTCGATGGGGGTGCCGACGTCTTTCTGCTGCACGCTGCTGAACGACAGCAGGACGAACTCGAGGTCCTCGGGGTGCACCAGCGCCAACCCGGAGGCGCCCAGGTGGTCGGCCAGCGACCCGCCGAACAGGCGCTCGGCGGCGTGGTTGGCCCACTGCAGGATGCCCTGGCCGTCGATGACGACGATAACGTCGGGGAGCCCGTCGAGCAGCTTGGCCCAGACGTCCGGGCCCCCGGACGCCAGCGGTCCCGCCCGCCGCTCGATTGCACACATGGGCATGGACTAATCATCGGTCAGTAGCCATGACAGCTTTAATCCCGCACGGGCACCTCGAGGGCTTCCTTGCCGGTCAGCCAGGGCCGGCCGGCCGCGGCCAGGTCGTCCCATTTGTGCAGGTCCTCGCCGGTCTGGCCCAAGTCGGCCGGGGTGGGGCCGAAACGGTCGGCCAGCGGCCGCAGGGCCTCGACGTCGAAGCGGTAGCACTCCGCCGCGTTGGTCCCGAGGATCCGCTGGGTCTCATCCACCGGAATGTCGGAGAAGGCGTTCTTGAGCCACTCCCGGGTGTGGGGCCAGGTCCCCTCGGGGTGGGGGAAGTCGTTGCCCCACATGAGGTTGCCCAGGCCGATCTCGTAGCGGCGGGCCAGCTCCCGGCGGCGGGTGTTGGACGCCCCGATGTAGCAGTTGCGGTCGAAGTACTCGCTCGGCCGCATGGACAGGTGGTCGGTGAGCTGGTGGCCGAGCTTCTTCGCCGCGTGCTCGCGGTCGTAGACGATGTCCGAGGTCCACAGCAGGTCGGGGGCCCAGAAGGCACCGCACTCGGTGGTCACGAACTTGAGAGTAGGGAAGCGCTCGAACGTCCCGGACCAGAGCAGGAACCAGAGCGGCCGGGTCGACCACCAGCGGACCTCGGCGACGTAGATGCCCACGTTGTCGCCGTAGGAGGCGCGATCGGCCGCCCCCGAATGGACGTGGACGGGCATCTCCAACTCGGAGCACGCCGCCCACACCGGGTCGTAGCGGGGGTCGTGGTAGGGCTCGTAGGGCTGCCACATGGACGGGATGAGGATGCCGCCCCGGAGCCCCGACTGGCGGCACCGGGTGATCTCGGCCACGGCGGCGTCGACGTCGAAGATGGGCACGATGGCCACGCCGGCCCGGCGGTGGGGACTGTCGTGGCACAGCTCGGCCAGCCACCGGTTGTGGGCCCGGGCTCCGGCCATCAGCAGCTCGGGAGGAACCTCGGCGGAGGCACCCAGGCCGGCCCCGAACGGCGCCGAGGCGCCGGCGGTGACCGCGTCGGCGTCGGGGAAGATGACCTCGCCCACCACGCCGTCGGCATCCAGCTCCTCGTCGCGGCGCCGGGCGTCCCACCCACCCCGGAGCCCCTCGGCGTTCTCCCCCTCCCACTCCTCGGCGAACTCCTCGTTGCGCAGCCCCCGCTCGGCCAGCTCGGCCTCCATGGCCGTCCGGGCCGCCTGGTACTCGTCGAAGGTGGGCCGGAACTCGGGGTCCAACCAGTCGCGGTATTGGGCATTGGGCAGGCCGGCGTGACAGTCGGCCGAGATGATCAGATACCTGTCCACGTCGGTGCTGCCCGCGCCGATGGTCGTCATCCGGGGACCTCCCTCGGGTAGGTGGGATGGGGTCGCTCGAGCCGGGATGCGGCCCACGCCTCCGGCATCACTCCTCACCGACCGGGGACAGGTCGTCGTACCGCTGGTGCACGTAGGGACGGATCCACTCGCCCGGCACCGTGCCGTGGATCTCGCCCCGTTGCACGCTGGTGCGCTCGGCCAGGGTGATCTCGACCACCTCCCGCACCGGCAGGTCGGCCACCGGGTCGAACCGCGACTCGCGGAGCAGCACCTCGCCGGTGACCGCCTCGATGGTACGGGTCTGCTCGGTGCGGTGGCAGTAGACGAGGGCCGGGTCGGTGTCGAACCCCTTGCCGTCCGGGGCGGGTAGGAACTTGAAGTAGAAGTCGGTCCGGGTCTCGGGGTCGGGACGCTCGAGCTCGCCGGTGACCCCGCCGGTGACCCGGACGATCTCGGTGCCCATGCGGGCGAAGGTGCCGGTCACCTCGTCCCCCTGGCGTACGAGGTCCACCGACCCGAGCTTCTTGGGCTCGCCGAAGGTCTCGCGCCCGCCGATGACCGACTGTTCGGTGGTCATGGGCATGAGCAGGGCGTAGTAGCCGTCGGTGCCCTCGTGGCGGGCCCGCACCGAGAAGCTGCCCGCCCCGAAGGTGGGATACCCGGGGATGTCCACGGTGGCCACCGTCACCTTGACCAGTGGCTCGGACCCCGGCTCGATGGGTGGGGGCAGCACGGCGGCGATGACCTCGGGGTCGGTGAGATAGGTGGCCACCAGGGTGGTCGCCCACACGTCGACCGAGGTGGCCTCCACCTCGCGGTTGCGCAGCTGCGCTTCGGATCGTGCTCCGTAACGGACGCTCGGCATGGGCTCCTCCTCGGTGATGGTCGGTGCGGGCGATCAGGTGGCGAGGCCGGCGAAGGCCGGGCATCGGGCGGCGCCCTCCGGGATCTCGTCGGTCTCGAGGGGCCGGTTGATCTCCTCGTGGGTGGGCCCGACCCGGGCGGCGACGGCGTCGAGGGCGGTGAGGTCGAATCCGAACAGGCTCGCCGCGTTGCCCCCGAGCATCCGGGTGACCTCGTCGGGGTCGATGCCGGCGAACGAGAGGCGGAGGGCCTCGTGGCTGAAGGGGTAGCTCCCCTCCCGGTGCGGGTAGTCGCTGCCCCACATGATCCTGTCGACCCCGACCGAGTGGCGCATGGCCGCCTCGGCGGGACGCATGAAGCTGGACCCCACGTGGCACTGGCGGGCCCAGTACTCACTGGGTAGCAGCGACAGCTCGGACACCACCGACGCGCCCCACTCGACCTCCTGGGACCCGGCCACCGAGCCCATCCGGGAACAGAAGTAGTCGAGGGTGCCGAGGGTCTCGGGGATCCAGGCCGTGCCCTGCTCGGTGAAGACGAACTGCAGCCCCGGGTGGCGTTCGAGGACGCCGGCGAAGATGAGGTGCCACAGCGACCGGTGGGCCCACCAGGTGACCTCGAGCATGAACATCACCTTGTCGATGTCCTGGTCGCCGAGCGGGGGCACCGCGCTCCCGCTGTGGTGGTTGACGGGCAGGCCGGCCGACTCGCACGCCCGCCACAGGGGGTCGTAGGCCCGCGAGTAGAGGGGCTCCAGCCCCGAGCCGGGAGGGGCACCCGGCAGCAGGATCCCCGCGGTCATCCCGGCCTCGGCCGCCCACTCGACCTCGGCCACCGCCGCGGCCACATCGTGCAGCATGATCTGGACGATCCCGAGCCGGCGTCCGGGGGCCTCGGCACAGAAGTCGGCCAGCCAGCGGTTGTGGGCCCGGAGGCCGGCCCACCGCAGCTCGAGGTCGCCCTCGCTGGCCCCGGGCATCTGCACCTTGAGCGAGGGCTCGGGGTAGAAGGGGGGGATGGTGTTGGGGAAGATCACCTCGGCCACGATGCCGTCGGCCTCGAGGTCGGACAGCCGGCGCCGGTGGTCCCAATTCTGGTCGGCGTCGGGGCCCATGAGATCGTCGAACGGGATCCGGTACTGGCGGGCCCACTCGTCGAAGCGGCCGTGCAGCCGGCTCGGGAGGTAGTCGCGGTAGCCGAGCAGGTCGCCGCCGCCGTGGCAGTCGGCCGAGATGATGGTGTAGCGCTCGCTGCCGGACACCTACTCACCTCCCCCTGGTCGCACTGCGGTGGTGACACCGGAGCGCCGTCCCCGCGGTCATCCTGTAACATCGTTACATGACGGTCGGACGCGGTCAAGCGGGGCCGGGAGGGGACGGTGGTCCGCCCCTCTCCCGGGACCTGGTGCTCGACGCCGGCATGCAGATCCTCGAGTCCGAGGGGATCGACCGCCTCACCATCCGGGGCCTGGCCGGCAAGCTGGGGGTGGCCGCCACCGCCATCTACTGGCACGTGGGCGACAAGCAGGCCCTGTTGGACGGCTTGGCCGAACGGGTCATCGATCAGCTGGCCGACGTCTCCGTCCGGGGTCGGGATCCGGTGTCCCGGGTGGCCTCCATCGCCACCTCCCTGCGGGAGACCCTCCTCGAGCGCCCCGAGCTGGTGGCCCTGGTCCACCGGCAGGGACGCACCGCGGCCCTGTTCCAGCCGGCCCGCCGGCTGCTGGTGCAGGAGCTCACTGCGGCCGGCGTGGACGGCGCGGCGATCGCCCTGGCCGTGCCGGCCGTGCTCAATCTCGTCATCGGCACCGTCCTGTTGGACCGTCAGCTCGAGCGCCAGCCGGCCCAGCGCCAGACGCCCGAGGAGCTGTGGCTGGACGACGGCCTCCACACGCCGGAACTCCTCCGGCACCTGTCGCGCCCCGTCGACGAGCGGGAGCTGTTCGACTACACCCTCGGCATCGTGGTCCGGGCGGTGGTCGAGCCGTAGTGCCGCCGGGTGTCGGGTGCGGGGTGTGGGCCGGGTCCGGTCACCCGTCGCCGAGGAGGTCGCCCCGCCGGTTGGTGTCGAACTCGGCCTTGAGGTCGGCTCGTTCGGCCTCGCCCATCGGGACGAACTCGGGATGGCGCCCGACCCGGTGCCAGACCGGGTCGGAGGTGTGCCACAGCTCGGCCCGCAGCGGCTTCTTGTCCACCTTGTCGGTGGCGGTGACCGGGAGGGCATCGACGATCCGCACGTACCGGGGCGCCCACTTGGTGCCCAGGTCGGCCTGGTCGGCCAGAAAGGCGGCGAACGCCGCCGGGTCGAAGACCTCGCCCGGCTCGAGCTCCATGGCCGCCATCACCTGGTCGCCGGTGCGGCTGTCGGGGGCGGCGTAGACGGCCACCCCGACCACCCCCGGGAACCGACCGAGGATCCGCTCCACCGGGGCGGCGGCGAAGTTCTCGCTGTCCACCCGCAGCCAGTCGTTGGTGCGGCCGGCGAAGTAGAAGATGCCCTCGTCGTCGCGGTAGGCCAGGTCGCCGGACCAGTACCACCCGTTGCGGGTGCGCTCGGCGTCGGCCTCGGGGTTGTTGTAGTAGCCCTCGAAGTTCGCCCGCGCCCCGCGCCCGACCAGCTCGCCGATGGCGTCGGCCGGGTTGGTCAGCCGGCCCTCGGCGTCCAAGGTGGCCCGGGGCCGTTCCTCCAGGGTCTCGGGGTCGATCACCACCACGTCGTCGCGGTCGCGGGCCTTGCCGAGCACGCCGGGCCGCCCGCCGGGGACCGGTCGCAGCACGATGCCGTTCTCGCTCGACCCGTACCCCTCGACCAGCGGCACACCGAAGCGGCGGGTGAACTCCTCCTTGTCCGGCGCCGAGGTCTCCGGCCCGAGCACCATCCGGAGCTGATGATCCCGATCGTGCCCGGTCGGCGGGGTGGCCACGATATGGGAGATGGCCCGGCCCACCGTGTTGAAGAAGGTGGCTCCGGTGGCCCGCACGTCGGGCAGGAAGCTCGAGGCGGAGAACCGCCGGCGCAGGACGAGGGTGGCGCCGCTGGCCACCGCGGGCAGCACGGCCGCCGACAGCGCGTTGCCGTGGAACAGGGGCATGGCCGAGTAGAGGACGTCGTCCGGGGTGAAGCCGATGCTGGCCGCGGCCCGGGCGGCCCGGCCCTGGGTCATCCGCACCGCCTTCGGTCCCCCGGTCGAGCCGGAGGTGAAGATCAGGAGGTAGAGGTCCTCGGGCCCCGGCCGGGCCGGGACCCGTCCGGTGGCGTCGACGTGGTCGATCGCCTCCCGGTAGTCGGCCCGGTCGGTCACCAGCACCCGGTCGGGTCCCATCCCGAGGTCGAGGCCGGCCAGCAGGGGGAGCTGGGTCGAGTCGGTGACGATCAGCTGGCAGTCGGTCCGGCTGATGTCGGTGGCCAGCTCGGCGCCCCGCCGGGTGGGGTTGATGCCGACCACCACCGCGCCGGCCAGCGCCGCGCCGGCCAGCCAGAACAGGTACTCGTCGGTGTTCTCGAGCAGGACGCCCACGTGGAACGGGCCGTCCCGACGCTGCTCCGCCATCAGGGCGGCCCGGCGCTCCGCTTCGGTCACCACCTCCCGCCACGACCAGGAGCGGCCCTCGAAGATGAGCCCGGTGTGGTCGTCGTCGGCGCGCCGGGCGATGAGGTCGGCGACCGTGGCCGGCGGGGACGCGGTCACCGGGTGCGGCTCCTCACCAGATCGAGGATGGGGTTGTCATCGATGGGCAACAGTAGGGGCTCGCCCGCCTGCCGGCGGAGGTAGCCGATCCGGGTCATGATCGCCGTGCTGCGCACCATGGCCAGGGTCTCGTACCACTCGAGGTCGCGCACCTCCCGACCGCTGTGCTCCTCGAACAGGGCGACGGTGGCCGCCCGGTCGGGGAAGCCGGCCGGGCGCTCCCCGAACAGGTGGTGCATGGTGAGGTCGAGACTGGTGAACCAGGCCAGGTCGTGTTCGGGGGCCCCGATCGAGGCCATGTCCCAGTCGAGCACGGCGGCCGGCTCGAGCCCGTCGCCGATCACCATGTTCTCGAACCGGGCATCGCCCCACAGCAGGGCCGGGTCCGGTTGGCGGGTCGGACGGTGCCGGCGGCACCAGTCGAGCGCGTCGACCAGGGTGCGGACCGGGTCGCCGTCGCTCGACCAGTCGAGGTAGCCGGCCCAGAAGTCGAGGTCGTCGGCGGTGCTCCGCTCGGGCACGTGCGGCGCGGCGGAGACATCGGACCGATGGATGGCGCACAGGGTGGCGATGAAGTTGGTGTAGATCCGACCCTGATCGGCGGCCGACTGCCCGGTCAGCCACCGGTCCAGGTGGGCGAGGGCCCCGATGATGTGGCCCTCCACCCGCGCCATGACCATGAAGGGCGTGCCCAGCCACGACGGGTCGCCCTCGACGTCGGGGTCGGCCACCGGCACGCCGGCCGCCGCCGCCGCCCGTTGGGCCTCGAGCTCCGCCACCAGGTCGTGGCGGTCGAAGGTGCCGATGCCGGCGGGGGGCATGCGCACCACCAGGGACCGGTGCTGGCGGTCCCCGTCGGCGGACCACGACGCCTCGGCGAACACTGTCTCACTCGAATAGCCCGACGAGGGCCGACGGAGCTCGCTCGATGACCACCGGTCCCACCCCGTGCCGGTGGGCCAGCCATCGGGCCAGTCCGTCGGCCAGGGCCTGGTCGGGTCGCCGGTGGGTGAGTGACATGTGGATGCCTGCTCCTGCTCGATCTCGCGGCCGGGGTCCGGGCGGCACCGGCACCGGCGCCGGTGACCCTCGCCGTGTCCGGGTTGCCAGACGACGATACGGTACTGGCGGCCCCGCCCCGGTGGTGGAGCCCCCATCCGGAAGGGCGCCCCTGCGCCCGAGTGTGCAAGGAGATCCGATGGTCACCCACGACGGCCAGTGGCTCGGCGGCCTCGGGGAGCACTCCGGATGAGCGAGGGATCCCGTTGGAACCCGTTGGCCGGGGTGGCCCGTTCGTGGGGCCACTTCGTGCGCCGCCCCGCCGCCACCCAGCTCCGCACGGTGGCCCTCATCGTGGTGGTCCTGGCCGGCGTCGTCTACTGGGTGTCCACCGCGCCGTCCAGCTCGTCGGCCCCGGCGCCCGCCGCGACGGTGCGCACCGCGTCGGCCAACCGCGCCGTCCCGGTCAGCCAGGCGAGCACCTCGTCCCGCGGGGTGAGCAAGCACAGCATCAACGTCGTCTTCCCGGTGGTGTCGCTCAGCTCCCTGGCCGGAGAGGAGGGCTTCGCCGCCGATGCGGAGTTCGGCGAGCAGGACAAGGCCATCCTGCTGTTCGTGAAGCAGATCAACGACTCGGGGGGCATCAACGGCCGGAAGATCAACCCGATCATCACCACCTTCGATCCCACCAACGAGTCGGACATGCGGGCATTGTGCAAGACCTGGACCGAGGGCTCGCCGGCCGCCTTCGCCGTGCTCGACGGGATCGGTGACTGGACGGGGGACGACGAGCTCTGCATCACCCAGGAGGGCCACACGCCCTTCATCGGGCAGTGGACGACGGTCACCAACTGGACCAACGAGGGCTCGCCCTACCTGTGGTGGACCGGGCCGGACCAGGCCACCATCCTGCAGGCCGTGGTCAACTGGGGGCTCAGCTCCGACCTGATCGGAGGCACCATCAAGGTGGGGATCATCGCCGGCGACCGCGCCTCGGACCAGGTCGCCCTCAACGACTACCTGCTGCCCGATCTGGAACGGGCCGGCGTCACCCCGGTGGTCAAGACCATCGATGCCAACCCCGACGACACCGCCACCACCGACACCGAGGCACCCCTGGTGGTGCAGCAGATGCGCAGCGCCGGGGTCACCTCGATCATCCCCCTGATGCCGTTCAACGTGTTCTACCCGGTCCTGCAGGCCGAGACGGCCCAGCAGTACTTCCCCAAGCTGCTGTTGAGCGACTACGAGCAGAGCATCACCGCCGCGCTGGGGCTGCTCCCGGCGCCGTACGCCAAGGCCCTCAACGGCCAGGAGGGACTGACCACCGAGACCCTGGGCGGGGTCGACGACGACCGGCCCCAGAGCCAGGGCGGTTACGACCCGGGCGTGCGCAGCTGCTGGACGGTCTGGCACAAGGCCTACCCGCAGACGCCACCGGGGAACCAGTCCGACTTCATCGAGGAGCAGGGTCCGGTCGTCGGCTGGTGCCAGGTCATCCATCTCTTCGCCGCCGCGGCCAAGGCGGCCGGCCCCGACCTCAACCGCCGCACCTTCGTCACCGCCATGTCCAAGGTCAAGGACTTCCCCGGGACCAACACCCCGGTGCTGACCTACGGCCCGAACAAGCACTACGGCCCGACCGACTATCAGATCGTGAGACTGCACATCAACCAGCCGGTGTCGAGCCAGTGCAAGCTGCCGAAGAACAAGATCCCGCAGTTCACCTGTTGGGTGACCGTGCAGCCCTTCGCGCCGCTGCCGACCGGTTGAGAGCCGCCCACCCACCACCGGTCCGGCCCCGGCGCTGATAGACCAAGGGGATGCGCGACGCAGGGAGGCGGTAGTGGTGGCCGACGGACACGACGACCCCGGGGATCCCTGGTGGAAGACCGGGGTCCTCTACCAGATCTACCCGCGCTCGTTCGCCGACTCCAACGGCGACGGGACCGGGGACATCCCGGGGATCATCGACCATCTCGACCACCTGCAGTGGTTGGGCGTGGACGGGATCTGGGTGAGCCCGGTCACCGTGTCGCCCAACGCCGACTGGGGCTACGACGTGGGCGACTACCTGGCCATCGAGCCCGATCTCGGGACCTCGGACGACCTCGACCGGCTCATCGCCGAAGCGGGCCGCCGGCACATCCGGGTCCTGATGGACCTGGTCCCCAACCACACCAGCGATCAACACCCCTGGTTCGTCGAGTCGCGGTCGTCACCCGGGTCCCCCAAGCGCGACTGGTACGTGTGGGCCGACCCCAAGCCCGACGGCAGCCCACCCAACAACTGGGTGTCCGGCTTCGGGGGCCCGGCCTGGACCCTCGACCCGACCACCGGGCAGTACTACCTGCACAACCATCTGGTGGAGCAGCCCGACCTCAACTGGTGGGACGACGAGGTGCGCGACGCCTTCGACGCGGTGATGACCCACTGGCTCGACCGGGGCGTGGCCGGCTTCCGCATCGACGTGTGCAACGTGATCATCAAGGACGCCGAGCTCCGCGACAACCCGCCGTCGACCGAGGACGACCCGTTCGACGTCCAGTTGTTCGGGCAGCGTCCGGTCTACAACGGCAACCGGCCCGAGGTCCACGACGTCCTCCGCCGGTGGCGGCAGCTCGCCGACCGCTACCCGGACAGCCTGCTGGTGGGGGAGACCCCGGTCCCCGAGATCGAGTCCCTGGCCAAGTTCTACGGCACCGGCCAGGACGAGCTGCACCTGGCCTTCAACTTCCCGTTCATCAACGCCGACCTCGACGCCGAGGCCATGCGGGCCATCGTGGAGGCCACCGAGGCCGCCCTGCCCGCCGGCGCCTGGCCGGTGTGGACCGGATCGAACCACGACATGTTCCGGTTGGCCACCCGCTGGGCCGGCGGCGATCCGGACCGGGCCCGGGTGGCCCTGATGATCCTGCTCTGCCTGCGGGGCACGCCGGTCCTCTATCAGGGGGACGAGATCGGCCTGGTCGACGTGGACGTGCCCCACGACCGGATCCGCGACCCGCTCGGGGTCCTGTACTGGCCGGCCTACAACGGCCGTGACGCCACCCGCACCCCGATGCAGTGGGAGGACGCGCCGGGCGGCGGCTTCACCGAGGCCGGCGTCGAGCCGTGGCTGCCCCTGGGCGACACCGCCGCCCACAACGTGGCCGACCAACGCCAGGACCCCGATTCGATCCTGACCCTGACCCGCGCCCTCATCGCCCTGCGCCACGGCTCTCCGGACCTGCGGTCGGGCTCCTACCGTTCTCTCCCGGCCACGCCGGGCACCTGGGCCTGGCGGCGCGGGGACGGGACCGTGGTGGTGGCCAACATGACCGAGGGAACCGGCGTGGTCGAGCAGGTGTCGGGCACGGTCCGGCTCGCCACCCGGCCGGCTCGCACCGGATCGAACATCGCCGGCACCCTCACCCTGGAAGGGTGGGAGGCGGTGGTGGTGGCACTGGACGGGGTCGAACCGGCGTAGCCGGCGGGCGCGACGGTTCGGCCGACGCTTCGGCCGACCGTGAGGCCGCCGATGGGGCCGACGGCACACCGGTGGTCACCCACTCGAGCCCGCCGGCCAGGTGCTGGAGGTAGTCCGGCGTCTCCCAGGCGTGGGGGAAGTGGCCGAGCGAGGTGGAGAACACCCGACCCCGACCCTCGGTGAAGCACCACGACAGGGGATACTGCAGCTCCGGGTCGGGCACGCCGTCCGGATCCACGCCCACGCCGAGCTCCCCCGGACGGGCGGCCAGCAACACGGTGGCATCGTGGCGCAGGTCGCGGAACTGGTACACCTCGTCGTGCCACTCCCAGGTGGAGCCGAGGTGGGCCACGGCGGGGTGGTCCGGGCGGACCACGTCCAACGTGCAGGTCTGGGTCCAGGGATGACCGTCGAACCGGGCGCCGACCATGTGCCCGTACGTACCCCATCCGTAGCAGGCGTCGGTGGCCGAGTGCACCGAGACCAGTGAGGTCCGGCCGCTCCATAGCCCGTGGATGAGCTCGTTCTGCTGGCTGGGCGACCACGGCGTCTCCCCGATGGTGAACAGGGCCACCACCCGGGCCGCGGTCAACGCCGCGTCGTCGAGGGCCCGCACGTCGTCCACCCGCCGGAAGGACAGCCCGGCGGTCTCGGCCAGCTGGGCCATGGCCGTGGCCGACTGGTCGAGCACACCGTGCACCCCGGCCGGTCCGCTCTTGTAGGGGGCGACCTGGGTCACGTACAACAGGGACGGTTGCGCCATGGGACCGGATCCTACCGGTGCCCGTTCGATGCACTCCGGGTCACCCGGCACCGCCGATCCGTTCCAATTACTGTGGCCGCCATGCGCGACGAGGTGGACCGGGCCGGCGGGGAGTCCGGCCCGCACCGCCCGGCTTCCGCATGAAGGCCCGGTCGGCGGGCCGCCCCGGTGGCCGGGTCGGGTGACGGCGAAATCCCGTCGGCGGCGGCCGCGGTGGGCGGCGGCCGGGGTGGCCCTGCTCCTGGCCGGCTGCGGCTCGGCCGCCGGCACGGCTGGTACCGGCGCCGCATCGGTGGTCCCCCGTCGACCATCTCGGCCCGGGCCCTGAGCGAGGGGGCCGACCACGCCTGCGTGGTGGGAGCGGGGCACCCCGACGTCGCCTGGTCGGCCATGCGCAACCCGATCCTCTCCTTCCCGACGGCCGGGGCCAAGGACGAAGCCCTGCTGTGGGCCTCGGGAACCTGGCACATGCTGTTCAGCTACGTCACCAAGGACCCGCAGAAGCCCGGCGGCATCTCGTGGGACATCGCCACGTCGACCAGCCCCGATCTGGTCCACTGGTCGGCGGCCCGGCCCTGGCCGGCCCAGCCCGGGGTCCTCGGGGTGGCCTCGCCCGACCTGGTGGCCGAGCCCACCGGGGGCTACCTGGTCACCTACCAGTCCGACCCCGGGGCGTCGGGCCCGACGGCCACCGAGGCCCGGCTCTTCTACCGGACCTCGAAGGACCTGACCACCTGGTCGGCGCCGCACGCCCTGGCCCCGGCCCTGGCGCCCGCGCCCGGCGACCGGATGATCGACGGCGCCCTGGTCTTCACCGGCGACCAGCTGCTGTTGGGCTTCAAGTTCTCGTCGCCCACCCAGCCCGACGTCTTCGAGCTGGCCCGCTCGACCAGCGGCACGCCGGCGGGGCCGTGGCAGCTGGTGGGCCGGCCCGACATCACCGTCAACGACGACACCATCGAGAACTACCAATTCGTGCACGCCGCCGGCCGATGGCGTCTGATGGCCACCTCGAACACCCTCGACCAGCCATGGCTGTTCACCTTGGCCGGCGACCCGGCCACCGCCACCGGTTGGCTGCAGTGGAAGGACGGCTACCAGCTGGCCGTCCCCTCGCAGGCGTTCGACTCCGGCCCCGGCATCTCGAGCGTGAGCTTCGAGCACGCCAACTCGGCCTACCTGTGTGATGCCAGCACGCTCGCGGGGCACTACTACTACCTGCTCTACGCGGGCAGCGACGAGCTGACCGCGTTCGACGGGTGGGGGCACGCCAAGATCGGCATCGCCCGCAGCACCGACCTGGTGCACTGGGAGGTCCCAGCCGGTTGACCGACACCGGCCCGGCCGGCCTCGTCGGGCCCCGCCCCGGTCGGGAGGTGTGGCCTAGAGTGACGGCCATGTCAGCCAACGCGGCCCGGTAGGGGAGAGAGCACATGCAGATCACCATCATCGGTGGCGGTAGCTACCAGTGGACCCCCGAGCTGCTCGCCGATCTCCTCGGCACCCCCTCGCTCCACGGCGCCAACTTCGTCCTCGAGGACATCGACCCCGAACCGCTCGAGAAGATGGAGCCGCTGGCCCGGAAACTCAACGAGGCGTTGGGGTCCAAGGCCACCTTCGCCTCCACCACCGACCAGCGCCGCTCCCTGGACGGGGCCGACTTCGTGATCGTGACCATCTCGACCGGCGGGTTCGACTCGATGGCCGTGGACCTCGACGTGCCGGCCCGCTACGGCATCCGCCAGTCGGTGGGCGACAGCGTCGGACCCGGCGGGATCAACCGGGCGCTGCGCAACATCCCGGTGCTCGTCAGCGTGGCCGAGGACATGGCGTCGGTCTGCCCCGACGCCTGGATGCTCAACATCACCAACCCGATGACCTGCCTGACCCGGGCGGTGTGCCGCCAGACCGAGGTGCGGACGGTCGGTCTGTGCCACGAGGTCGGGAACTGGTGCATGGACCTGGCCATCGCCCTGGGGAAGCCCATGGAGGCGGTGACCCCGACGGTGGCCGGGGTCAATCACTTCCCGGTGGTGACCGCCCTTGACGTGGACGGCGCCGACGGCTTCGCCATCCTCTCCGACATGGTGGCCGAGGCGGGCGGGATCGGTGCCCTCGGGCCGCAGCCGGGACGGCCGGAGGCGGAGAAGTTCTCCCGCCTCGACTTCGTGCAGCGCCACGCGTTGAAGCTCACCCTGTTCGACAAGTGGGGCGCGCTCCCCGCCGCCGGGGACCGTCACGTGGCCGAGTTCGTCCCCTGGGTTCTCACCGAGGCATCGGGGTGGGGGGCCGATGTCAATGTGGGGCTGACCTCCATCGACACCCGTGAGGAGCACCAGGCCGGCTACATCGCCGACGTGGACGCCTGGCTGGCCGGCACCAAGGACCTCCAGACCTGGCAATCGGGGGAGCTCCCGGCCCTGGTCATCGACTCCCTGGTCACCGGCACCCCCCGCCCGCTGCCGGTCAACATCCCCAACGCCGGCCAGGTGCCCGACGTGCCCGACGGGTGCGTGGTGGAGTCGATCGGCGTGGTCGACGGGGACGGCATCCGGGGCCGCGACGTGGCCCCGCTCCCCGCGCCCTACGCCGAGCTGGTGCGACGCCATGTGGCCGTGGCCGAGCTGACGGTGGCCGCGGCCATCGACGGCGACCGGTCCCTGGCCGAGAGTGCGTTCCTGCTCGATCCCCTGGCCGGACGCGGGGACTTCGACCAGACCGAGGCCATGATCGACGAGTTGCTCGAGGGCACCTCGGCGTGGCTCCCGCAATTCGCCCACTGACGGCGGCGACGATGGCCCGTCCGTCCGGAGCGCCCCGTTCCCCCCGCCCACCCCTCTGAGGAGGACCGCCATGCAACTCGGCTTCATCGGCCTCGGGGCCATGGGACTGCCGATGACCCGCCACCTGCTCGACGCCGGCCATCAGGTGACCGTGGCCTCGCGCCGTCCGGGCCCGGTGGCGCTGGCCGTCGAGCACGGTGCCGTCGACGGCGGGTCGCCGCTGGCCGTGGCCGAGGGCAGCGAGGTGGTCATCCTGTGCGTCCCGAGCTCGCCGCAGGTGGTCGAGGTGGTGGAGGCCATGCTGCCGGCGCTCCGACCGGGCCAGGTGGTGGTGGACTGTTCGACCATCGACCCCGAGGTGACCCGCGTCCAGCACGGACGGGTGACCGCCACCGGGGCCGGCTTCCTCGACGCCCCCCTCTCCGGGGGCACCGCCGGGGCGGCAAACGGAACCCTCACCCTGATGGTGGGGGGCGACGACGCCACCCTCGAGACGGCGCGCCCCGCCCTCGAGCCGTTCGCCGGGCTCATCGTCCACGTGGGCGGTCCGGGCATGGGCCAAGTGGTGAAGCTCTGCAACAACCTGATCTACGCCGCCCAGATGGTGGCGACGGCCGAGGCCACCGCCCTGGCCGTCCGGTCCGGGGTGGACATGGCCAAGTTCCATGAGGTGATCGTGCACTCCACCGGGGACTGCGTGGCGGTCCGGACCCGACTGCCGGTGGCCGGGGTGGTCCCGGAGAGCCCGGCCTCCAACGGTTGGCGCCCGGGCTTCATGACCGACCTCATGGCCAAGGACCTCGATCTGGCCCTCGGCTACGGCGCCGCGGCCGGCGTCCCCCTGACCTCGACGGCCACCGCCCGGCAGGCGCTCACCGCCGCGGTCACCGCCGGCTACGGACGCGAGGACTTCTCGTCGGTGGCCAAGGTCATCTTCGCCCTGGCCGGACTGGCCGGACCGGCGGCGTGACCGCGGCCGGCGCCCGGGCCCTGGCCGTGCCGGCCCTGGTGCTGGCGGCCGACCACCGGGCCCGCGGGGTGATGACCATCGAGCGCTATGCCGATCTTCTCCGCGCCCTGCGCGACGCCCTGCCCCACTGCGACGGCATCCTGGCCACCGCCCAGCCGCTGACCGATCTGGCCGAGGGCGGTGCCGTCGGCCCCGGCCAGGCGACCTACCTCTCGATCAACCGGACCGGCCTGTCCGGGGCGGCCTTCGAGCTCGACGACCGTCTGGTGGCCACGGTGGGTCGGGCCGCGGCCGACGGTTGGAACGGCGTCAAGCTCATGACCCGGATCGACTTCGGCGACCCGCGGGGGGCGGAGGCCCTCGAGCTGTTGGGGCGGGTGCTGGAGGAGGCCCGGCTGGCCGGGCTCGACGCCCTCATCGAGCCGGTGGTGTGGCGTGACGGCCGGATGTCCCGGATGGAGGACGACATCGTGCTCGCCGCGGTCATCGCCCACGACATGGGGGCGCCCCTGCTCAAGGTGCCGGTGCCCGACCTGCCCGCCGGCGGGCAACGGATCGACGCGGTGGAACGGGTGGTGGCCAGCGTCGGCGTCCCGGTGCTCTTCCTCGGCGGTCCCCACCGGCAGGGCGGTCCCGAGCCGGTGCTGGAGGAGGTGCGGGACGCCATGGCCGGAGGCGCGGCCGGCCTGGCCATGGGCCGGGCCATCTACCAGGAGCCGTCGCCGGGGGAGATGGCCCGGCGGGTGGCCGCCATCGTGCACGGCACGTGATCCTGACCATCGATGTCGGCACCAGCGTCACCAAAGCCGCCCTGTGGGGCCCGGACGGCCTGATCGGGTTGGCCACCGAGGCGCTGACCACCGACCACCCGGCCCCCCGACGGTCGGAACAGGACCCCGGGCGGTGGTGGGGTTCGGTGGTCGATGCCTGCGGCCGGCTGGCCGCGCTGGCCCCCGGCGGCCTCGGCGCGGTGGAGGCCGTCGGGTGCACCGGGGCGCGGCAGACCTTCGGTCTGTTCGATGCCGGCGGCCGGGCCCTCGGGCCCGGGATCCTCTGGTCGGACCGCCGGGCCGGGGCGGAGGCCGACGCGCTCCTGCGATCCACCCGATCGGCGCCCGGGGGGTTCGCCCCGGCCGGGGGTGCCCCTCGACGGGGGGTCGATGGCGGCCAAGCTGGCCTGGCTGGCCGGCCACGAGGTCTCCCGCCTGGCTGGGTCGACCTGGGTGCTGGCGCCGCGGGATCTGGTGGTGTGGCGGCTCACCGGCGAGGTGGCCACCGACCCGACCATGGCCTCCAGCACCGGGCTCTACGACTTCGACGGCGGAGTGGTGGAGGAGCTCACCGCCCCGGCCGGTGCGCGCCTGGCCCCCGTCGTCCCGTCCGACCGGGTCACCGGCGGGCTCACCGGCGCGGCCTCGTCCGAGCTGGGCCTGAGGACGGGCACGCCGGTGGTCATCGGGGCCGGCGACCGGCCGTGCGAGGTGCTCGGCACCGGGGCCGTCGGCTCGCGCCCCATGGTGAGCTGGGGGACGACGGCCAACCTGTCGGTGCCGGTGGGGACCCGGCCGGCGGCGGCCCCGGCCGGCCTGGTGGTGTCGCGGGGCGCGGTCGCCGGCTGGCTGTTGGAAGGGGGCCTGTCGGCGGCGGGATCGTTCGTGGCCTGGCTCGGACGGCTCACCGGCCGTACCGCCGACGAGCTGGCCGAGCTGGCCGCCGGCAGCCCGGTCGGCGCCCTCGGGGTGGTGGCCACCCCGTGGCTGGAGGGGGCTCGGGCCCCGTGGTGGCGGGACGATGCCGAGGCCGCCTTCGTCGGGCTGGCCGCCGCCCACGGCCTCCCCGATCTGGCCCGGGCCGTCTTCGAGTCGGTGGCCTGGGAGGTGGAGCGCTGCCGGCGGGCCGTCGCCCCTGACCGCTCCGGCGGTCCGCCGGTGGCAGGTTGGTCGGTGGCCGGATCGGGCGCGTCCATCCGGGTGTGGCTCGACGTGCTCACCGGGGTGACCGGCCTGCCGGCCACGGCCCGACGATCGGGCCAGGCGGCCAGCGCCGGCGCCGCCCTGCTGGCCGCGGCCGCCACCGGCCTGGACTGGGGGATCGACCGGCTCGACCCGGTCGAGCTCGAGGTGGGGCCGGACCCGGCCGCCGTCGAGCGCTATGCCGAACTGTCGGGCCGGCAGGCACGGGTGGCCGCGGCCGTGCTCGACCTGGCCGCCGACCCGACGGACCCGACCGACCGGAGTGCCCGGCGCAGGGAGGGTCCATGAAGGTGCGGCTGGCCTACGGCACCGATGCGCCCGAGGTGGAGGTCCCCGATGACGCCACCGTGGTGGCGTCCGGGGAGCAGTCGGTGCTGGCCGACCCGTCCGGGGCGGTGCGGGCCAGCCTCGCCCACCCGTTGGCCGGCCCGGCCCTGGGCGACCTGGTCCCCCGACAGGGAGAGGTGGTGGTGGTCTTCCCCGACCTCACCCGGCCGATGCCCAACACCACGGTGCTGCCGCCCCTGCTGGCCGAGTTGGAACGGGCCGGGGCCGGGCCCGAGCGGGTGCAGCTGTTGTGCGCCACCGGCACCCACCGCCAGGCCACCCCGGCCGAGATGGCCGCGCTCGGTGGGCCCGGACATCGTGGGCCGGTACCGGATCCACGACCACGACGCCGACGACGGCGCCCACGTGCCGGTCGGCGAGGTCGACGGTACTCCGGTCCTGCTCGAACGCCGCTACGTCGAGGCCGGGCTCCGCATCCTCACCGGCTTCGTCGAGCCCCACTTCTTCGCCGGTTGGAGCGGGGGACCGAAGGGCACCTGTCCCGGACTGGCGGCCACCTCGACCATCCTCGAGGCCCACAGCCCGGTCCGCATCGCCGACCCGCGGTCGACCTGGCTGGTCACCGAGGGGAATCCGGTCCACGACTTCGTGCGGGCCGCCACCTCGCTCTGCCCGCCCGAACTGTCGGTCGACGTCACCATCGACCGACGGCGCCGGCTCACCGGGGTCTTCGCCGGTCCGCTCCCGGTCGGCCACCGGGCCGCCACCGCCTTCGCCACCGATCGGGTGACCCGATCGGTCGGCGGGCGGTTCGACGTGGTGGTCACCTCCAACGGCGGGCACCCGCTCGACCGCAACCTGTACCAGGCGGTCAAGGGGATGGCCGCGGCCGAGCGGGTGGTGGCCGACGGGGGCATCATCGTGATGGCGGCCGCCTGCGGCGACGGCGTCCCGGGGGAGGGGGCGTTCGCCCGCATCCTCGCCGCCGCCTCGACGCCCGCCGAGCTGGCCGGGTCCGGCGGGCCGGGCCGGCTGGATCGCTGGCAGGCCCAGGTGCTCGGCCGGGTCCTGGCCCGGGCCGAGGTGTGGCTCTACTCCGGGGGCATCGATGACGACGCGGCCCGGTCGGCCCAGCTGGTCCCGGTGCACGATCTGACTGCCGCGGTGGCCGATGCCATCGCCCGGGCCTCGGGCCGCACCGGCGGTCCGGCCCGGGTGTGCGTGCTCCCGGAAGGGCCGCTGACCGTGGCCACGCCGACCGGGTAGCGAGCCGCCCGCCCGGCCCGACCGGGCCCGATCATCGACCCGACCTGACAGCCGCGTCAGGGATAGTGTGAGCACCCCATGGACGATGCGCCGCTGTTCGACTTCGCCGTACCCGAGGAGCTGCTGAAGGAAGTCGTCGCCAAGAGCGGGAACCCCGGGGACATCGCCGCCCTCGACGTGATGCCCGGCACCGGGGAGGGCAAGCCTCCACCGCTGATCGGGATCCTCCGGAACAGCGGCTTCGCTCCCCTGGTGCTGCTGACGGCGGCGGCCATCGTGCCGGGCAGCTTCGGCAACGGCATCGCCATCATCGGCACCAACCTCGAGCATGCCTTCCACATCCACGACGCCGCCCTCGGGGCGGTGGCCTTCGTGGGCTCGGTGGCCCAGTTGTTCTGGGCGGTGCCCCTCGCCCTGTGGGCCGACCGGGGCAGCCGCAAGGTGGTGGCCGGGGTGGCCCTGCTGGTCTTCGCCGTCTTCGCCCCGCTGATGGGCCTCTCCCCCAACGTGTGGGCCTTCGCCTTCCTCTACCTGGTGGCGGCGGTGGGATCGGGCGTGAACAACACCGTCCACAATTCGTACCTCGCCGACGCCTATCCCACCGAGGGCCGGGGCCGGGTCTTCAGCTGGCACAACCTCTCCGATCCGTTGTCCCAGACGGTGGGCGTCCTCGTCTTCGTCTTCGTCGTCACCATCGCCCACAACTGGCGCTACGGGACGCTCATCGCCCTGGCCGGCATCCCCATCGGGCTGTCCCTGTTCACCCTGCGCGAGCCGGACAAGGGGGCCAACGAGTCGAGCCACATCCTCAAGGCGTCGGGCATGGACATCCAGTCCCAGCAGAGCGATGCCCCCCGGGTGCTGTTGGGCCCGTCGATCACCCGGCTGCTGCGCATCCGCTCCATCTATTACGAGCTGGTGGCGGTGGCCATCCTGGGCTTCGCCGGGACCGGGGCCCCGTTGTTCGGCAACCTGTACTTCGTCCGGCGGTGGGGTCTCGACACGGCCCAGCGGGGCGAGGTGTACTCGATCATCGGGGTGGCCGCCTTCCTCGGGCTCCCGGTGGCCTACATGCGTGGGCGACCGGTTCTTCCGGCGGGCCCCGGAGAAGCCACTGGTCATCGCGGCCATCTGCATCACCGCCTACGGGGGCCTCTTCGTGGCGTCCCTGTACATGCCCCACCTGTGGATGGTGGTGGTGCTCCAGTTCCTGGCCCAAGCGGCGGTGTCCCCGCTGGCCATCTGCATCTTCCTCACCCTGGCGGCCACCGCCCCGCCGGAGATGCGCACCATCTGCTTCGCCATGTTCGGGGTGTACTCGTTGTTGTTCGGTGCCTTCGCCGGCGGCATCCTCCTCGGCGCGGTCAGCGACGCAGCCGGCTACCTGCACGGGCCGACGGTGGCGCTGACCCTGATCGGGCCGGTGTGCGCCATCGGCGGGTTCATGCTCTACATCGGCTCGAAGCACGTGAAGCGGGACATCACCCTGGTCATCGAAGACGTCCTCGAACGGCACGCCGAGGGCCAGCGCCGCCAGTCCGGTGGGGACCTGCCCGCCCTGCAGATCCACAACCTCGACTTCTTCTACGGCGCCAACCAGGTGCTCTTCGATGTCAATCTCGAGGTCGCCCAGGGGGAGATCCTTGCCCTGTTGGGCACCAACGGAGCCGGCAAGTCCACCCTGCTGAGGGCCGTGTCCGGTCTGGACCATCCCCACCGGGGGGTGATCCGGATCTTCGGGGTCAACTGCACCTACCTCGAGCCCGAGCAGATCATCGGCCAGGACGTCGCCCTGCTGGTGGGGGGCAAGATGACCTTCTCCGGGCTGACCGTCCGCGACAACCTCCGGGTGGGGGCCTACTCGCTGCGGGGGAAGGGGAACCGGGGCCGGTCGGCGCTGGACGAGGCGGTGGACCACTTCCCCGAGCTCGGCGACCGGTTGGACCAACCGGCGGGCACCCTCTCGGGCGGCGAGCAGCAGATGCTGGCGCTGGCCCGGGTCATGATGACCGCGCCCAAACTGCTGATGATCGACGAGCTGGCCCTCGGGCTGGCGCCGAAGGCGGTGGACCGTCTCATGGATATCGTCCGCGAGGTCAACCGCCAGGGGACGACGGTGATACTGGTGGAGCAGAGTGTCAACCGCGCCATGAGCCTGGCCGAGCGGGCCGTCTTCATCGAACGCGGCGAGGTACGTTTCGACGGATTGACCGCCGACCTCTACGAGCGCACCGACCTGTTGCGACCGGTGTTCCTCGGCGCCGCCGTGGACGGGCTGAAGTAGCGGTCCGGCGGTGTCGATCCCGAGCTTCGTCCTCGTCCAGGGGATCATCACCGGCCTCGGGTACGCATTGCTGGCCATGGGCCTGGTCCTCATCTACAAGACCAACCGCGTGCTCAACTTCGCCCAGGGCCAACTCGGAGTGGTGGCGGCCGTGTTCATGGTCAAGACCTTCTACGACTTCGGGTTCAACTACTGGTTCTCGCTCATCCTGTCCCTGCTGCTGGCGGCCGCTGTCGGCGGGTTGAGCGAGCTGCTGCTGCGCCGGCTGTTCGACCGTCCCCGGGTGCTGGTCATGGTGGCCACCATCGGGCTCAGCCAGGTGCTGTTCGTGTTCACCGCCCTCCCCTTCATCCGCCCGAAAAACCTGTTCAAGCCGTTCCCGGTCCCGTTCGACGTGTCCTTCCACATCGGCACCTACCTGTTCACCCCCGGGGCGGTGATGACGCTGGTGGCCGCCCCGGTGGTGGCCATCGCCCTGGCCGCGTTCGTCAAATGGTCGCCCTGGGGGTTGGCCATGCGGGCCATGGCCGAGAACGCCGACTCGGCCCGGCTGTCCGGGGTGTGGGTGCGACGCACCTCCACCGTGGCCTGGATCGTGGCCGGCGTGCTGTCGGCCTTCACCGCCATCCTCGCCGCGCCGGGCCAGACGTCCTCGCTGACCGAGGTGCTCAGCCCCGAGCTGCTGCTGTTGGCGCTCGCCGCCGCCATGGTGGGGGCCATGGTCAATCTCACGGTGGCCTTCATCGCCGCCATCGCGGTGGGCATCGTCCAGGAGATCCTGGTGTGGAACCTGTCCAGCACGGCCACCGTGGACCTGGTGCTGTTCGCCATCCTCATGGCGGTGCTGCTGGTGAGGATCGCCGCTCTGCAGACCGGTGGGCGACGCGAGGAGCGGTCCAACTGGCTCGAGAACTCCATGGCCCAACTGCGCAACGACAGCCCGCTGCGCCACCGGGTCGGCCTCACCGGCGTCGTGCTGGCGGTGATCGTTGCCGCGCTGTTGCCCCTGGTGGTGAGCGTCGGAAACTCGTTCCTGCTGTCGCAGGTCTGCATCTACGCGGTGATCGCCCTGTCCCTCACCGTCCTCACCGGGTGGGCCGGTCAGGTGTCCCTGGGCCAGTTCGGGTTGGTGGCCTGCGGGGCCCTCATGGCTGCCCACCTCGGCACCAGCGTGCCCCTGGTCCTGCTGATGCCCTTCGCCGGGGCGGTGACCGCGGTGATCGCCGTGCTGGTGGGGCTGCCCGCCCTCCGGGTCAAGGGCCTCTATCTGGCGGTCAGCACCCTCGGCTTCGGCCTGTGGTTCATGGGGTCGGTGTTGTCCACCCCGTGCTGGACCCTGCCCGTGGTGGGTCGCGAGCTGTGTACCGGGCTGCCCAACCCGCAGTCCACGCTCATCGCCAGCCCGACCTTCTTCGGGATCGGGCTGAGCTCGCAGCGGGCCTTCGCCTGGTTCTCACTGGCCGTGCTGGTGCTGTCGGTGTTGATGGTCCGGTTCTGGCGCGACCGGGGCGTGGCCCGCCGGCTCATGGCGGTGCGGGACAACGAGACCGGCGCCGGGGCCATGGGCATCCCCCTGGCCCGCACCAAACTGCTGGCCTTCGCCCTCTCCGGCTTCATCGCCGGCTACGCCGGGGTGTGCCTGGCCTTCGCCACCGAGCGCTTCTCGACGGCCACCTTCGACCCGACCTTCTCCATCCTGGTCGTGTCGATGGTGGTCATCGGCGGGCTCGGGTCCATCGACGGCGCCGTCCTCGGCGCCATCTACCTGGTCGGCGTGCCCGCCATCTTCGGCACCACGTCGACCATCCAGTTCCTCACCAGTGGGCTGGGCCTGCTCGCCTTCATCCTCTACCTGCCCGGGGGACTGTCCGACCTCCTGCACCGCTTCGGCGACCTGGTGACCATGGGGGTCGAACGGTTGGGTCAACGCCACGACGACGAGCGCCCGCTTCCGGGCCCGCCCGAGCCCACCCTGGCCGTGGTGGCCGGCGAGGTGCCGGTGTGAGCCCGAAACGGGGCGCGGCCGCCGCCTCGGGGCCGGCTCGGCTCGACCTGGCCGGCGTCTCGGTGTCGTTCGGGGGCGTGCACGCTGTCGACGACGCCGACCTCAGCGCGGAGGCGGGGGCGATCGTCGGGCTCATCGGGCCCAACGGCTCGGGCAAGACCACCATGCTCGACGTCATCTCCGGCCTCGTGAGCCCCCGGGCCGGATCGGTGCGCCTGGACGGCGAGAGCCTGGTCGAGTACCTGCCCGAGGAGCGGTCCGCCCTCGGCGTGGTGCGCTCCTTCCAGGACTGCCGCCTCTACCCGGAACTGAGCGTGGAGGAAGTCCTCATGCTGACCCTCGACGCCCGCCGGCCGGTCGGGGTGGTGTCCTCGACGCTGCAGATGCCCTGGGCCCGGCGCTCCGAGGCGACCAAGCGCCGGGAGGTCGACCGGGCCGTCGGGTCCTTCGGGATCCAGCGGTTCCGCCGGCACCGCATCGCCCAACTCTCCACCGGCACCCGGCGGGTGGTCGACCTCGCCTCCATCATGCTGGCCGAGCCCCGGCTGCTGCTGCTCGACGAGCCCACCGCCGGCATCGCCCAGCGGGAGGCCGAGGCCTTCGTCCCCCTGCTGCGCCGGCTGCACGAGTTGGCCGACACCACCATCGTGCTGGTCGAGCACGACGTCCCGCTGGTCTTCGCCCTGTGCACCAAGGTGGTGATGATGGAGACCGGGCGGATCGTATCGGTGGGCACCCCCGACGAAGTCCAGCGCGACCCGAAGGCCCTGGCCGCCTACCTGGGCGCCAGCGAGGAGGCCCTGGCCGTGTCCGGGGCGATGCCGTCACGGGCCACGGTCATCGCCGCCGCACCCGGCGACCCTCCGCCGGGGGAGTGATCGGGCCGGCCGTCCGTTCAGCGGGCCGGTTTGGCCGGACCGTAGGGGATGTCGCCCTGGAGGGTCACCCGGTGGGCCAGGCGGAGGGCGTCGCCGTAGTCGTCCAACGCGTAGTGCAGGGTGGCCCGGTTGTCCCAGAAGGCCACCGAGCCGGGCTTCCAGCGGAACCGGCAGGTGAGCTCGGGCTGCTGGCAGTGCCGGTAGAGCATGTCCAGCACGGCGTTGCTCTCGTTCTTCGACAGGCCGAGGATGGTCTGGGTGAACTGCTGATTGACGAACAGCCCGTTGCGCCCGTTCTCCGGATGGGTGCGCACCACCGGATGGAGGGCGGGGAGCAGCTTGTCGTAGTGGACGCCCTGCCACTCGTAGCCTCCCCGGGCCTCGACGTCGGCGGCGAACCAGGGGTCGAAGTGGATGGCCACCAGGCGGTCGCACATGGTGCGCACCGGTTCGGACAGCCGGTCGTAGGCGTCCTGCAGGCTGGCCCACATGGTGTCGCCCCCGACCTCGGGGGCGGTCAGCATGTACAGGATGGAGCCGAAGGCCGGCGCCTCGAGGAAGGTCACGTCGGTGTGCCACCAGTTGGCCCGGTCCTCGCGGCTGTCGATGGCCAGCACCTCGGGGCTCTCGTCGATGGCGGGGATGACCGGGTGCCCTTCGGTCACCGTGCCGAACTGGCGGGCGAAGTCGGCCTGCTGCTCGGGGGTGAGCTCCTGGTCGCGGAAGAAGATGACGTGGTGGTCGTTGAGCGCCTGGCGGATCTCGGCCACCGTCCCCGGAGCCAGCCGGGTGGCCAGATCGACCCCGTGGATCTCCGCGCCGATGATCGGCGAGAGCGGCCGGATGTCCAGCTCGGTGGCGACGGTCATGGGTCCATAGTGCCCCATGGGGCCTCCCTCCTCAACCGGCGCGGTGTGGCAACGTGGGCGCAGCGGTCACCGGTGGTCGGTGGGCCGGGGACGCCAGGAAGGACGACATGAGCCAATTCCCGATTCCGGCCCGGAACTTCTCACCGTGGTACCAGGTGGTCAGCCGCCTGATGCGCACCGAGCGGGAGGACCCCCTGCCGGTCGACTCGCTGTCCTCCTTCGAGCCGTGGCGGGAGCGCTTCCGGATCCGGCTCGACCAGGCGCTGGCGCCGTGGCCCGATCCGGTCCCCCTCGACCTCGAGGTGACCGAGGAGGTGGCCTGCGACGGGTACCTCCGTCAGCGGGTGGTGTTCGACACCGAGGAGATCATGTCGGTCCCGGCCTACCTGCTGGTGCCCGACGGGCGGCGGTCGCCGGGCCCGGCCGTCCTGGCCGCCCACGGTCACGGCCCGGGCAAGTCGCGGATCTGCGGCCTGGACCCGGAGGCCAAGCCCAGCGATGACTACGCCGCCGCGCTGGCCCGCCGCGGCTACGTGGTGCTCGCCCCCGACCTGCGCTGCTTCGGGGAGCGGGCGGACTGGAACCCCCCGGACCACTACGGGTGCGACACCAACCTGGTGCACCAGGTCATGGGCGGGTGGAGCCCGTTGACCCAGAACCTGTGGGACCTGGCCCGCTCGCTCGACGTGCTCGAGGCCCACCCGCTGGTCGACCCGGCCCGGATGGGCATGGTCGGGTTCTCCTACGGCGGCACGGTCACCCTGTTTCTCGCCGCCGTCGACCCCCGGATCTCCGCCGCCGCGGTCAGCGGCTACTTCTCGTCGTGGGCGGAGTCCCACAAGGTGCCCTGGAACATGTGCGGCTCGCAGGTCCTCCCGGGCATGCCCGGCACCATGGAGCACGAGGACCTGGGCGCGCTGGTGGCGCCCCGGGCCCTGCTGGTGGAGTCGGGTCGGGACGACCCCCTGTTCCCGGTGGCCTCCGCCGACCGGTCCTTCGGGCACGTCCAGCGGGTCTACGAACACCTGGGCGTACCGGACCGCCTGGCCCATGACGTCTTCGACGGCGAGCACCAGTGGCACGGGGTCGTTGCCTACCCGTTCCTCGACGAGCAGCTCGGCCTGGCCGCGGACGGGACGGCGTAGGGGCGGAGCGGTTCGGGTCAGCGCCGAACGGCCGCGGTCAGGAGTGGAGGAGGGCGGCGGCGTCGGTGTCGAGGAAGACGGTGGCGTGGGGCGTCCGCTGCAACCGGGACGCCGGGCACGCGGTGGTCACCTCGCCCTCCAGGGCGGCCTGCACCGCCACCGCCTTGCGCGACTCGGGCACCACGGCCAGCACCCGGGCCGCCCGCAGCAACGCGGGGATGGTCACGGTCATGGCCAGCTCGGGCACGTCGTCGTCGGTGGCGAAGTGCCCCTCGTTGACCTGCTGGCGGCGGCAGCCGGGGTCGAGCTCCACGATCTTCACGTCGAGCGGGTCGGCGAAGTCGGCCACCGGGGGATCGTTGAAGGCCAGGTGGCCGTTCTCGCCGATGCCCAGGCAGCACAGATCGAGCGGGTGGGCGGCGAGGAGGGCGGCGTAGCGGTCGCACTCCGGCCCGGGAGGGGCCAGGCCGTCGAGGTAGTGGGCCTCCCGGGGATGGGTCGGCTGGGCGATCCGCTCCCGGATCCACCGTTGGAAGCTGGCCGGATGGTCGGGGCCGAGGCCCACGTACTCGTCCATGTGGAAGACCACCACGTCGGCCCAGGGCACGTCGTCGGTGTGGTTGACCAAGGCGTCGACAAAGGCAAGCTGTGAGTTGCCGGTGGCGAACATGGCATGGGCCACCCCGTTCCGCTCCACCGCGCCGCGGATGACATCGGCGGCCACCGCCGCGGCCGCCGCCGCCATGGTGGCGGTGTCGGCGAGCACCGACACGGTCGCCCCACCCGTCCCCTCGGTCGTCGGCGCCGGCATAGGGGCACTGTAGGGGACGGCGGGCGGCGCGGTCAGCGATCGACCACGGTCCGCACGGCATCGGCGATGGTGCCCGCCGAGGGCATGACCGCGGCTTCGAGGGTGGCCGCGGAGCCGATGGGCGCGTAGCGGGCCCCGACCCGGAGCACCGGCGCGGCCAGCTGGCCGAAGAGCTCCTCGTTGATGACGCTGGCCACTTCGGCGCCGAAGCCGCCGAACCGGGTGGCGTGGTGGGCCACGACGGCCCGGCCGGTTCGGGCCACCGAGCCGAGCACCGTGTCGGCGTCGAAGGGGACCAGGCTGCGCAGATCGATCACTTCGACGTCGATGTGCTCGTCGGCCAGCTGGGCCGCCGCGGCCAGCGCGTCCCGCACCGTGCGGCCGTAGGCGACCACGGTGACGTCGCCTCCCTCCCGCTTGACGTCGGCCTGGCCGAGCGGGATCCGGAAGGCGCCGTCCGGCACCGGTCCCTTGGTCCCGTAGAGGGCCACGTTCTCCACGAACACGCACGGGTCGTCGTCGAAGATGCAGGAGGTGAGGAGGCCCTTGGCATCGGCGGGCGTGCTGGGCACCACGACCTTCAGGCCGGGGATGTGGGCCAGCCACGCCTCGAGGGTCTGGGAGTGGGTGGCCCCCGATCCGATGCCGCCGAACACCGCGGTGCGCAAGGTGAGAGGGATGCTGAGTCGCCCGGCCGACATGAAGCGGGCCTTGGCCGCGTGGTTGACCAGCTGGTCGAGGGCGATGCTGATGAAGTCCATGATCATGACCTCGGCCACCGGCCGCAGCCCGGCCGCCGCCGCGCCCACCGCGGCGCCGACGATGGCCGCCTCGGAGATCGGGGTGTCCCGGACCCGGTGGGTGCCGTAGGCCGTCGACAGTCCCTTGGTCACCTGCGAGATGCCGCCACCCGGGTCGGCCAGGTCCTCCCCGATGAGCAGCACGGTGGGGTCGGCCGCCAGCGCCTCGCCGAGGGCCGCGTTGAGTGCCTCCCGCATGCTCAGGTTGCTGGTCGGCGCCCCGCCCACCGGGGGTGCGGCGCTCACCGGGGCCCCCCGGTCCCGTCGGCGTAGACGTCGATGAAGGCCTCCTCGGCACCGGGCGGCGCCGCGGCCAGGGCGGCGTCGAACGCCGCCTCCACCTGTTGGTTCGCCCCGGTTTCAATAGCGACGGCGGCGGCGTCGTCCAGGACCCCATCGGCGAGCAGCCGGGTCCGGTACCGCCCCACCGGCTCGGATCGTCGGGCCTCAGCCAGCTCGCCCTCGGGGATGTAGGCCATGGCGTCCCCGAAGTAGTGGCCCCACAGCCGGTAGGTGGTGCATTCGAGCAGGGTGGGACCGTCGCCGGCCCGGGCCCGCCCGACCGCCGTCCCGAGGGCCCGGTACACCGCATCGGGGTCGTTCCCGTCCACCTTCACCCCGGGGATGCCGTAGGCCGCGGCCCGGTCGGCCACGTCGGCCACCGGCTGGGCGTGCGCGGTCGGGGTCATCTCGGCGTAGTGGTTGTTCTGACAGACGAAGACCACCGGGAGGCGCCACAGGGCGGCCAGGTTGACGGCTTCGTGGAACGAGCCGGTGCCGGTGGCCCCGTCCCCGAAGCTGGCCACCGCGATGTGGTCGTCCCCGGCCAACTGGGCGGCCAGCCCGACCCCCACCGCGATGGGCAGGCCCGATCCCACGATGCCGGTCGACAGCACGGTGCCCGACGGCGGGTGGGAGATGTGCATGGCGCCCCCCTTGCCCCCGTTGACCCCGGTGCCCCGGGTGAGGATCTCGGCCACCAGCGGACCGATCGGCACCCCCTTGGCGATCTGGTCGTGCAGCCCCCGGTAGGTGGTGACCAGCTGATCGTCGATCCGGAGCACGGTGCCGAGGGCGGCGGCGATCGCCTCCTGCCCGGTGGCCGGCCAGTAGGTGCAGGCGAACTCGCCGCCGCTCAGCCCGCGCCGCACCCGATCGTCGCAGGCGCGTATCAACACCATCAGCTCGTACATCCTCCGCTGGGCGGCGGCCTTTGGGGCGGCCCCTCCGGGTTCACTCATCGTTCCTCCTCGCCGGGCGGTGGGGCCCGGACTCCGTGCGTGATCACGATCATGTCGCCGGTGACCCGCAGCCGGCAGGCCAGGCGGACCCGGCCGGACCGTTGACCGAGCAGGGCCAGGGCATCGGCCTCCTCGGCGCCCATGGGGGCGGCGTGCTCGTCGCCCGACACCACCTCGACCCGGCAGGCGGTGCACCGGGCCTGGGCGTAGCAGGTGGTGGGCCAGGTGTACCCCTGGCGCCAGGCCGCCTCGATCAGCGACTCCCCCTCGGCCACGGCGATGGCGTGGCCGTCCGGCTCCACTCGGACCGTCACCGGGTCAGGCGCTCAGCTCGACGGGCCGGCGGCGTAGGCGGCGGCGTGGGTGCCGGCCAGGTGGCCCCAGACCAGGCCCATCCCGATGGAGGTCCCGCCGCCGTAGTAGGCGGGTCCGGCCGGGCTGGCCGTCACGTTGCCCGCTCCGTACAGGCCGTCGATGGGTCGATCGCGCACGTGCATGACCCGTCCGTGGCCGTCGACCCGGGGCCCGCCCTTGGTGCCGACCGAGCCGACGTGGATGGGCAGGGCGTAGAACGGGCCCTGCTCGATGGTGCCCAGGTTCGGGTGGGGGGCGGTCGGATCCCCCTGGAAGCGGTCGTAGGCACTGTCGCCCCGGCCGTAGTCGTGGTCGCGACCCTGGCCGACGAAGTGGTTCCACCGCCCGATCGTCGTCCGCAGCCCGTCCGGGTCGATGCCCACCCGGCCGGCCAGCCCCTCCAGCGTGTCGTGCACCGAAAGCCACTCGGGATCGGGATCGCCGGGCCGGGCGGTGACCACCGGGTACCTCGAACGGTACTGCTGGTCGAACACGACCCAGCACGGCAGGTGGCGGGTGGAGTACTCGTTGGCGTCGAAGGAGAAGAAGGCCTTCTGCATGTCGTTGTAGTTCGCCGTCTCGTTGACGAAGCGGTCCCCGAAGCGGTCGACGATGATCGAGTGCGGCGCCGAGCGCTCGACACCGACGAACCGGGCGAGCGGCCGTCCCTCGTACTGTTCCCCCGGGAGCGAGGACGCGGGGTACCACCACGTCTCGTTCATGTTGGCCAGGTCGGCTCCCACCTCCATGGCCATCAACAGGCCGTCGCCCTCGTTGGCCGGAGGGCTGTGGGGATGGGTCAGGGGCCCGGGCAGAAAGCGGGTACGCAGCTGTTCGTTCCACTCGTACCCGCCGGTGGCCAGCACCACCGCCCGGGCCCGCACCTCGGAGGGGTGGTCGTCCCGGTCGACGACCAGTCCGGCCACCCGTCCGTCCCGCATGACGATCTGGCGGGCCCGGGTGTCGAGGGACGGCTCGATCCCGCGGGTCAGGCAGGCATCGAGGAGGGCGGCGATCAACGCCTGGCCGCAGGCCACCCGGCCGTCGGCCACCCGCTGCTCCACCGCGGCGGCATCGAAGCGCTCGGGGGTGAAGGTCGGCCGCCACTCGACGGTGGCCTCCTGCAGGGTGATGGGCAGGCCGAGCACGGGCGGCCGACGGAGGAGCGCTCGCCAGGGACCGAGCCGGTTGGTGTCGAAGAGCGCCGGCTCGAGCATCCGGCCGCCGATCTTGGCCCCGTCCATCTCCGGGTGGTAGTCCGGCCACGACATGGGATCGAGCCGCAGCGATGACCGCCCCTCCAGCCCGGCCACGATGTCGGGGCCCTCGTCGACGTAGCGCTCCAGCAACTCGACCGGAGTGCGGCCGGCGGTGAGCCGGGTCATGTAGGCCAGCGCCTCCTCGCGGGAGTCGTCCACGCCCAGCTCGCCCATGTGGTGGTTCTGGGGCATCCAGATCCCGCCCCCGGACACCGCGGTGGTGCCCCCGACCGAGGAGGTGCGCTCGACGACCAGCACCCGGGCCCCCTGGTCGTGGGCGACGATCGCCGCGGCCAGGGCGGAGGCGCCGGTACCGACGACCACCACATCGACCTCGGGGTCGATCGGGCCGGCACCGGGTGGGGCGGAGGACAAGGGGTTCGCCGCTCCCGCTACGAGGCCAGGTAGCGGTCGAGCTGGCGGTGCATGTTGGTGATGCCGCCCTCGTAGGTGCGCGACAGCCGGAGGCCCTCGAAGCCCCGGCTGTGCAGGCCGCGCTGCTGGCGCCCGATGTTGGAGAAGTCCTGGAGGGGGATGGCCGGCCAGTGGTCGACGTCGTCGGGGGCGTAGGGACCCTCGAGCCGGGGCCGGGGCGGCGCGTCTCCCTCGGCCGGGAGGGAGATCGACCACAACTCGAAGCGGCAGGACTCGGGGTCGTCCCCGTTGGGCCGCGACCGGTACACCAGGGCGTTGCCGTACTGCGGGAGGACGAAGTAGTTGGGGAACAGGAAGAACATCCCACCCCAGCGGGCCAGGGCGGCCGGGTCCGGCGGCGGCATGGGGATCCCGGCCCCCGCCGCGTAGGCGTAGATCGCCTTCACCAGCTCAGCGCCGAAGGTGCTGCCCTCGGGGATGGCCCGGTGGCGCATGCCTTCGATCACGTGCACGTCGCGGGGCAGGGTCATCGAATCGAGCCCGCCGCTCAACAGCCGGGACGACTCGATGATGGCGTCGATCTCGGGCACTCCGACCTGGGCCCCCTTCTTCGCCTGGGCGTTGGGCCGGAGTTGGAAGCTCGAGTGGCCACCCGGGTACACCGAGTAGGTCAGGCTGTCGGGGTCGTACTGGTCGGGATGGCCGAGGGTGAGCTGGGGATGGGTCTGGGGGACGTGGAAGCCTTCGAGGAACGCCTCTTGGGCCAGCTTCCAGTTGGCCGGCAGCACCACCTCCTTCCACCACCTCACCCGCATGTCGCCGAGCCCCAGGGGATCGAGCAGGCCGGGCATCGGGCCGAGGGCCTCGAGCAGCGGCGGCGCCGCCGGGTCCAGATTGATCCAGGCGCATCCGCCCCACTGCTGCACCTGGGCCTCCCGCAGGCAGAGCCGGTCGGGAGCCAGGAGTTCGGGGTCGAAGGTGTGGGCCCCGAAGACGAACGAGTTGGTGCCGTCGAGGTTCCACCGCCAGCCGTGGAACGGGCAGACGATCTGCCCGCCGCGGAAGGTCCCCGATCCCTTGGCCAACTCGGTGGCCCGGTGCCGGCAGGCGTTCAGGTAGGCCTTCACCGTGGTCTGGTCGGTGCGCACCAGCAGCACCGACTGGTCGCCGATGAGGTACTCGACGTAGTCGCCGGGCGCGGGCAGCTCCTCGAGCCGGCACGCCATCTGCCAGGTGCGGGACCACAGATTGTCGCGCTCGAGGGCGGCGAAGGCCGGGTCGAAGTACCGCGCCGCGGCGACGAAGTCGGGACGGTCCATGGCATGGGGGACATCCCGGCGCCGCTCCGACGCGGCCGCGGTCCCGGCCGGGCGGACCTCGAGGTCGGTCAACGGTTCCCCCCGTCCGGAGTGCCCAACAGGGTGATCGACCGCTCCTCGAATTGCCACCGGTCACCGTGCTGCACCAGCCGGTCGTAGTAGCGACCCGCGGCGATGACCGCGATGCCCTGGTCGCCCGGCCGGACGAACAGGTAGTCGGTGGTGGCGGTGGCCTGGTCCCCGTCCACGTCGATCAGCGAATTGGTGGTGACGTGCATGCCCCGGCTGCCGTCGGGCTGCACGGTCTCCATGTACCGGCGGATGGCGTCCCGACCGGTGGTGACCCGACCCATGAGCACCAGTCGGGCGTCCTCGGTGAACAGCTCCGCCCATTCGTCGAACCGGCCGTCGTCCAGGCGCTGGCAGTAGCCGCCGATGGTGCGCCTGATCTCCTCTTCGACCTGGCTCATCGTTCCCCTCCCCGGTGGCCGGTGGATCCGCTCACCCGTACTCCGGACCGATGCCGGTGACATCGGCCCCATGATAAGCCGGGCGCCGGTTGGGCTGCCGTCCCGACGGCCGGTCATGGGGCCCGGGCGGGTGGCCCCGGGCGATACTGTTGCGGTGATCGACCGATCCTCGCGGCCACCGGCGCGGCCATGAACGACCTGCTGTTCGTCATCGGCCTGATCGTGGTGGTGTTCACGGCGGCCAGTGTGCTCTTCACCATCGTGCTGCCCCGCGAGCCGCGGGGATTCGAGCGCCTCTCGTCCGGGGTCAACCGGATGGTCCAGGTGGCGTTCATCGGCATCTCGCGGGTGGCCCGTACCTACGAGGGCAAGGACGGCGTGCTGGCCCCGACCGCCCCGGTCGCCCTCGTCGCCCAGCTCGGGATGTGGGCGGCCTGCTTCATCGTCGGCTATGCCCTCATGCTGCTCGGGACGACCCACGACCTGCTGTCTCGGCCTTGGCCCAGGCCACCGGGGCGGTGTTCACCGTCGGCACCATCGATCTGAGCGGACCGGCCAACCGGGCGGTGGACATTGCCGCCGGGGCCACCTGGGTGGTCATCGTGGCCCTGCAGATCGCCTACCTCCCCGCTCTCTATCAGGCGTTCAACCGCCGGGAGAGCCTGGTGGCCATGTTGGAGAGCCGGGCCGGTGTCCCGGCCTGGGGACCGGAGCTGTTGGCCCGGCATCAACTCGTCGGCATCATCGACACCCTGCCCGATTTCTACTCGTCGTGGGAGAGTTGGTCGGCCGACCTGGCCGAGAGCCACACCACCTACCCGGTCATGATGCTGTTCCGGTCGCCGGACCCGTGGTTCTCGTGGCTCGTCGGGCTGTTGGCCGTGCTCGACGGCGCCGCCATGCATCTGGCCCTGGCCCCGGGGACGCGCCTCCTCCCAGTCGCGGCTGTGCCTGCGCATGGGGTTCACCGCGCTCAACTCGCATGGCCAAGGTCCTGCGTTGGGACGTGGATCCGGACCCCAATCCCGAAGGCCCCATCGACCTGACCTTCGAGGAGTTCGCCGAGGCGACGGCCATGCTGGAGAAGGTCGGGTTCCCGACCGAGCGGACCGCGGAGGAGGCCTGGCCCGACTTCCGGGGTTGGCGGGTCAACTACGAGTCGGTGGCCTACCGTCTGTGCGACCGGTTGACCGCGCCGCCGGCTCCCTGGTCCGGGAGCCGCCACCACCTACGATCGGGCGTGGTCGCACCCCGTCGGCCGCCCCAACGGAGCCCGGGGGTCCTGGAGGACCTCCGTCCCGAGGTGGTGATCCCGGCCGCACCCCGGCGACGCGACTCGCCCCGGACGTAGGAGCCCGGCGGCGGTGACCGACTCGGTCGCTCGAGCCGTCGAAGCAGGAGGACGCCAAAAAGATGGCCCAGCACGAATCGCTGTTCGACCAGGTGGGCGCGGCGTTGACGGCGCGCCCGGGCTGGCGCTACGAGCCGTCGACCACACCGGGGGCCGCTCCCTCGTGGTGCCGGGTGGGCGACGGCGAGATCGAGCTGTCGGTGAGCGTGGAGGGCGACGCCATCTCCATCTACCGGCCGGATCCGGAAGCCGAGGTCATCGTCGACGGCATCCCGGCGCTGATGACGTGGATCGACCAGCACCAGGGGAGGGGGGACTGATGTTCATCATGCGGTTCGGCATGCGGTCGAGGACCCAGGACGCCGGCGTGCGAGCCGACCTGTACGGCGCCGTCCTCGACATGGCCGCCTGGTCCGAGTCGAGGGGTTGCCTGTCGGTCGTGCTCTCCCAGCACCATGCGGTGGATGACGGCTATCTGCCCTCCCCGGTGCCGTTGGCCGCGGCCGTGGCGGCGCGGACCACCACGTTGCCGATCACCGTGGCCGCGCTGCTCCTGGCCCACTACGAGCCGGTCAAGCTGGCCGAGGACCTGGCCGTCGTCGACCTGCTCAGTCGGGGGCGGGTCTCCTATGTCATCGGGATCGGCTACCGCGAGGAGGAGTTCGCCATGTTCGGGGTCGAACGATGGCGGCGCGCCCAGCTGGTCGAAGCGCGGGTCGACGTGCTGCGGAGGCTCTGGAAGGGCGAGACGGTCGAGGTCGAGGGGCGCACGGCCCGCGTCACCCCGTCGCCCTTCACCCCCGGAGGACCGGCACTGGCCTACGGGGGCGGGTCCGAGGCGGCGGCCCGCCGGGCCGGCCGGTTGGGGATGCTGTTCATCGCCGAGACCCACGACTCGACCCTGGAGGCCGCCTACGACCGGGCCGCCGCCGAGGCGGGCCGGGCGCCGGTGGGCTGTATCTTCCCCGTCGCCGGGGTTCCCTTGACGGTGTTCGTGGCCGAGGACCCGGACCGGGCCTGGGCGGAGATCGGCGAGTACCTCCTCGTCGACGCGGTCAGTTACGGCGCCTGGAACGCCGATCGGTCGGGGGTCGCCTCGGTGTCGTTCGCCTCCACCGTCGAGGAGCTCCGGGCCGAGGGGGACGCCTATCGGATCGTGACACCGAATGAGGCGGCCGCCCTGGTGGCGGCCGGCTCGCCGCTGGCGCTGCAGCCCCTGGTCGGGGGACTTCCGGTCGAGATGGCCTGGCGCTATCTCGAGACCGCGGCTTCGGTCGCTCCTCCCGCCTGACCCGGATCGATCCCCGAGGGCGCCGCCGCCCTGCCCCACCGGCGGGTCAGGTCAGCTCGCCGATCACCTCGCCCACCGGGTAGGTCTCGCCCTCCCGGCCGATCCGCCGGAGCACGCCGGCGCGTGGGGCGGTGATCTCGCTCTCCACCTTGTCCGTCTCGAGCAGGTAGAGGGCGTCGTCCTGGCCGACCGTGGCGCCCTCGTCGACGAGCCATTGGGACAGGGTGGCCTCGGTCATCTCCATGCCGAGCTTCGGGATGCGGATCTCGATGGTCGTCTCCTCCTCGGGAGTGGATCAGGGAGCGCAGAGTGCGTCGGTCAGCGGGTCGATGCCGGCCAGCCTCGCCGCCAGCTCGGGATCGAGATGGTAGCGGGAGGCGAGCGCCCCGGGTGCGGTGTAGCAGACGTCGGTCTCCCCTTCGTTGTCCCAGACGAGGACTTTGAGGGGTAGGTCGACGGCGACCAGTGGGGAGGCGACCATCACCGGGGTGCCGCCTTGGGGGTTGCCGAACAGCACGAGGACGGTGTCCCGTAACTGGAGCCCGACCCTGCCGGCCTCGGCGGCCTGGTCGATCACGGCGAAGACGGTCATGCCCTTGGCGGCGAGCAGGTCACGCAGCCGGTCCACGGTGTCGGGCACGGATCGGGGACTGATCTTGGTGACGATCCCCGCCGCGGCGGACCCTCCGGCTGCTCCCATGACGATCCTCCTCCCGGTCCGCTCGGCCAACGTAGCGAACCGCGGACGGCGCGGTCCATCGGACCGTCCCCGGACGACACCGGTTGAACAGATCGTCGACCCCCGGCGTAGTACCGGCAAAGTGAGAGCGAAGGAGAACGACCGAATGCCATCCCCACGTACCGAGTCCGATCGCCGACCCCTCCGGTCGGCACTACGCCGGCCGCATTCCCGCTGGCTGATCGGCGCCGCGCTCGGCGCCGTCGTAGTGGGTGCGGCGGCCTGTGGATCGAGCGGCGCGGCGACGACCGCCACCACCAAGGCCACCCCGCCCGCACTCACCGTGTCGACCGTCCACAGTGCCTCCCTGGGGACGATCCTGGTGAACCAGTCCGGACTGACGCTCTACCGGTACACCCCCGACGGGACCGGCAAGACGACCTGCACGGGTGCCTGCGCCAAGGCCTGGCCCCCCTTGGTCCTGCCCACCGCGGCCACCCACCTGGCCGGCAAGGGTGGCGTGACCACCTCCGAGCTCGGCACCATCACCCGACCCGGCGGAGCGAAGCAGGTCACCTTCAAGGGCATGCCGCTCTACCGGTTCGCCGGCGACAGCGCCGCGGGTCAGACCAAGGGCCAGGGAGTGGCGGGCACCTGGTTCGTGGTGTCGACCTCCGCCGCTCCGGCGACACCGGCCGCCGCACCGACCGCGACCACCGCCGCACCGACCGCCGTCACCACGGCACCTCCGGTGGCCACGACCGTGCCCGCCGCCGCCCCGGTCACCCCGACCCCGGCCGCCACCCCGGACACCATGGCCCCCACCCCGGCCACCACCCCGCCCACCAGCCCGCCCACCACGGCCGCTCCGGCTCCGGCTCCGACGCCGACGACCCAGCCGGCGGGTGGGTATGGCTACTGACCGCCCCGCCCGCTGCACCGATCCCGAACGGGCCCGATGACCCTCACCGCCGGGGTGATGGGCGAGACGGAGGCGGCACCCATCGAGTCGTCCCCGGCCCTGGATCGTCCGTGGTCCGGGCCGGTCTACCTGCCGGCGTTGGCGGTGGCGGCGGGCACGGCCTGGCTGCTGTGGGTCGGGCTGCACGTGTTGGCCCGGGGAGACCTGTGGGCGAACCTCGACGCCGGCTGGGCGGAGCTGGTGGCGCCATTGGTGGTGGGGCTGGTCGCCCTGCTACTGGTGTGTGAACGCCGCTGGCCGGCGGAGCGACGGCCGGCACTGGCCCGGGGCCACCTGCACGATGCCGCTTTCTTCGTGGTCCACGTGGTGGCCTTCGTGCCGGTCATGATCCTGCTCAGCGCGGCCTTCGGCAGCCTGCTCGGCAGCCACGGGCGTTGGATGGAAGCGCCGTGGACCGGCTCGTGGCCCCGCTGGCTTCTCCTCGGCGTCACCCTGGTGCTCATGGACGGTGCCAACTGGCTGGCCCACGTGGCCGACCACCGGTGCGCGCCGCTGTGGCGCATGCATGCCTTGCACCACTCGCAAGAGGAGCTCAGCGTCCTCACCTCGTTCCGCGCCCATCCGCTGAGCCACCTGGCCGGGTTCTTCCTGGCCACCATCCCGGTCATCGTCCTGATGGGCGACCAGGGCCTGGCCCCGTTCCTGATCACCGGCTACATCTGCCTGGGCACCCTGCCCCACGCCAACGTGCGGTGGTCGTTCGGGCCGTTGGGCAAGGTCGTGGTCAGCCCGGCCTACCACCGCCTCCATCACTCGGCCGACGGCACCAACGGCTACAACCTGGGAGTGGTGCTGACGGTGTGGGACGTCCTCGCCGGCCGGGCGGTGTTCCCGGCCCCGGGCGATCCGGTGGTGACGACCGGCCTCGCCCACCGACCGGTGCCGGCGGAGCAGGCCACCGACCGGTGGCGTCCGAGCCTGGTGCTGACCCAGTTGGCCGAACCGTTCACCACCGGGCTCCCGAGCCGGGATGCCCACCGGCCGGAGCCCACCCGGCCGCGGGTGGTGGCCCTGGCCGGACGATCGACGGTGGGCGCGGAATGACGATGACCGCGGTGGACCCGGTCGAGCGGGAGCGCCCACCCGGGTTGGCCTCGGTCGAGACCGGGCCGTCGCGGGTCTACGCGCCGGCCCTGGTGGTCACGGTGCTCACCCTGGCCGTCCTGGCCGTGGGGGTGCGCGGGTTGGGCCTCGGGCGTCCGCTGGTGCAGCTGATCACCGGCGGGTGGGCCCGGATGCTCGGCCCCGCGGTGCTCGGATTCGTGGCTGCCGTCCTCCTGCTCGAGCGGGTGCGCCCGGCGGTGCGCCGGCCTTTGCTGGCCCGCGGGCACGTGCAGGACTTCGCCTACCTCGTCCTCTACGCCGCCGCCGTCGTGCCGGTCATCGTCCTCATCGACCTGGGCTTCACGCAGATCCTCGAGCACGTGGCTCCGTGGTTGACCCTCCCCCGGATGGCGGTGGTCCCCCGCCTGGCCATGCTCTCGGTGGCGGTGCTGCTGATGGATGGCTTCAACTGGCTGGCCCACTGGGCCAACCACCGCTGGAACGCGGTGTGGCGGTTCCACGCCGTGCACCACTCGCAGGAGGAGCTGAGCATCCTCACCTCGTTCCGGGCCCATCCCCTGGTGCACACCAGCTTCTTGATCTCCGTGCTCCCGGTGGTGGTGCTCTCCTCCAACGCCGCGCTGCCCGCCACCGTCATCACCGTGTACATCTGCCTGAGCTCGCTGCCCCATGCCAACCTCCGCTGGACCTTCGGTCCGCTGGGCCGGGTCATCGTCAGCCCGGCCTACCACCGGCTGCACCACGCGGCCGAGGGCCGGATCGACATCAACCTGGGCACGTTGTTCACCTTCTGGGACGTGCTGACCCGGCGCGCCGTCTTTCCGGTGCCCGGCGCCGCCCCCATCGCCACCGGGCTCGATCGCCGGCCGGTCCCGGTGGAGCAGGACCGACCGAGGCGCGGTGCGCTCGCCGTCCTCGGGGTGCAGCTGGCCGAGCCGTTCCTCGTCCCCACCGGTGTCGCGGCCGGTGCCGTCACTCCCTCGTGGGCCGGCCCGGTCGCCGGAGGCTCCCTCTTCCCGCCGCCGAGCCCGTCGTCAGAAATGAGGCCGTCATCATGACCACATCCGTGTCCATCTCGGGCCACCCGACGCCGTCGGGTCATCTTCGGTCGGCGCTGCTGGCCCAGGGCCGGACCCCGGCCGTCGTGTCGCTGGTGGCCCTCGCCGCCGCCCTGGTGGCCGGCTCGGGCGCCATCCACTTCTACCTCTGGGACATCGCCTACCGGAACGTGGCCACCTTCGACGTGCTCTTCATGGTGCAGGGCGTGAGCGCCGTGGTCGTGGCGCTGGCCCTGGTCGGGGTGCGTCGCGGGTTCGTCCTGGCGGCCGCGGCCGGGCTGATGCTCGGGACACTGCTGGGCTTCATCCTGGTCCTCACCACCGGGCTGTTCGGCTTCAAGCTGCCGGTCGTGACCGGGTGGGCGTACCTCTCGATCGTGGTCGAGGCGGTGGCCGTCGTGGTGATCGCCTCTGCGTTCGCCCTCCTGTGGCGGGCTTCCGCCGACTGAGCCCGGCCGCCCGGGCCGGGGCGACGGGACGGTGGGTCCGGCCCGACGCCGGCATCGTCCCGCCGGCCACTAGTATGCGGGTCAATCGCTTGGCCCTCTGAGACAGTCGGGTAAGGCCTCGCCCACAGCGCTGTCACGCGCCGGAGGTCCTCGTGAGTACCCAGGTTGTCTCTACCCGGCCCCTGGCCGCGCCCGACCCCGCGCCCGCCAGCGAACCGGCGGCGCCGGTCGTGCACGCCTCCCAGAAGCTGGTCACCGTGGCCATCGTGGCCGGCCCCGCCCTGGCCTTGGCCATCGTGATCCCCTGGCTGTGGGGGAGCATGGTCAACCTCACCGACATCGCCCTCTGCGCTGCTGTTCTATGTCGTGACCGGCTTCGGGATCACCATCGGCTTCCACCGGCTGTTCACCCACCGCGGGTTCGCCCCCAACCGGGCGCTCAAGATCACCCTGGCCGTGTTGGGCTCGATGGCGGTGGAGGGCTCGGCCACCAGCTGGGTGGCCACCCACCGGCGGCACCACATGTTCAGCGACCACGAGGGGGATCCCCACTCACCCCATCGATACGGAGACCACGGCACCGCCCTGCTCCGCGGGACTGGCCTTCTCCCACGTCGGCTGGCTGTTCGTCTCCGATGCGTCGAGCGCCTCGCGGTATGCGCCCGACATGTTGGGCGACCGCGATCTGCAGCGGATCGATCGCCTGTTTCCGGTCCTGGCCCTGGCGTCGCTGGCCATCCCCTTCGGGATCGGCTACGCACTGTCGGGGACCCTCACCGGCGCCCTGCTCACCATGCTCTGGGCCGGTCTGGTGCGGATGGCGCTCCTGCACCACATGACCTGGTCGGTCAACTCGTTGTGCCACACCTTCGGCCGACGGACGAACGGGACGAGCGACCGGAGCACCAATCTGTGGCCGCTGTCGGTCATCTCCCTGGGCGACAACTGGCACAACGTCCACCACGCCCATCCGACCTGGGCCCGCCACGGTGCCGGGCGGGGCATGGTCGACCCGTCGGCGTGGTTGATCCGCCGGTTCGAGCAGCTGGGTTGGGCCACCAAGGTCCGCTGGCCCTCGGCGGCGGTACGCGCCACCCTCTGAGCGGAGCACCCCCGGCGCCGGCTCCGTGCCGCCCCGGTCGTCCCAAGGGTGCTCCAAGGTTGGTGGCTATAGTGCGCTCGCATGAGCGGTTCGCGGTCTGACTTGCGCCGTACCCTCGGCGCGGCGGCCCGACTGTGGGCGGGGTCCGGCCGTCACGAGGTCCACGAGGACGGCTGGCTGGCGCTGAGCGGGGAGCGGAACGTCAACTACAACCTGGCGTGCTGCCTGTCGGCCAGCACCGACGTCCTGGCCGAACGGTATCTCCAACCGGTGCTGGATCTGGGCAAACCGGGGATCGTCATGCTCGGCGGCCCCGGTCTGGCCACGGCCCAGAAGCTGGCGGATGCCGGTTGGGTGAGCGTGGGCGCCCTGCCCCTCATGATCCTGGAGGCCTCCGACGGCGCGCCCCCGCCGAGGCCGGTCCCCGCCCCCTGTCCACCGGGGAGCTGCCGCTGGCCCGACAGCTCCTGGCCGACACCTACGGCCTGGACGACTCCTCCGCCGTCGCCGCCGTTCCCGACCGCGCCGCGGAGGATGGGGACCTGGCGGTCTGGGGACTGTTCGACGGCGACCAATTGGTGGCCTCGGTCACGATCGCCGTCGAGGACGGCTTGGCCGTGGTGTGGTCGATGGCCACCCGAACCGAGTGCCAGGGGCGGGGCTACGGGCGCCGGCTCCTGGAGACGGTGCTGCACCATCAGTTCGACCGGGGGGCCACCGGGTCGTTGCTCCACTCGTCGGTGGCGGGGGAGAGGCTGTACCGGAGCGTGGGCTATGCGGTGGTGGACTACCTGCAGCTGTGGTCGCGCCCGCGGTGGGTGCTCGGGTTCGCCTGACCGGGGGTTGGCCGGTCAGGCCGAGGTGGCGGCCCGGACCGGTACCGTCGCCGGACCCAGGGGGGTGAGACCGGCCTCGGACAGGAGGATCCGCTCGTCGAGCTTGCTCGACTTGGTGAGGGGCAGCACCTCCACCAGCTCGATCCGGTCCGGCAGCATGGTGTCGGGGAGCCGCTCCCGGGCCGCCTGCTGGAGCTCGAGTGCCGTCCTCGGCTGGTCGGTCACTGCGAAGGCCACGATCCCGAGGGCACCCTCATTGTCGTAGGTCACGCAGGCGGCGGCCGAGACACCGGACAGGCTGCGCATCGCCTCGCTGAGCTCGACCAGGGAGATGCGCACCCCGCTGCGCTTGATGACCCGGTCGGCCCGGTCCATGTACACGTAGCTGCCGGCCCGGTTCCGGTAGACGAGGTCGCCGGTGCGGTACACCGTCTCGCCGGGGGCCAGGTCGGTGCGCAGGACCTGGTCGGTGAGGGCGGGTGCGCCCCAGTAGCCGGCCATCAGCTGGGATCCACCGATGTACAGCTCGCCGATCCGATCCGGCCCCGCGATGAGCGAGCCGTCGTCGTCGAGGAGATGGAAGGTGACCCCCGGATGCGGGCGGCCCATCGGGATGATCCCGTCGGCCGTGTTCTGCGGGGTGAGCAGCTCATGGGTGACGGCGATGGTGGTCTCGGTCGGGCCGTACCGGTTGAACACCCGGATCCGGGGCGCCGCCGACCACAGGGCCCGGACGTCGCTGATCGAGCTGGCCTCGCCGCCCAGGGCGATGACGTCGAGCGCCGAATCGGCGAGCCTGTCTAATTGCGGGCTGGCCAGGAGCAGCCGGAGGTAACTCGGTGAGAAGCCGGTGTAGGTGATGCCCTCCTTGGCTACGGCATTGAAGAAGGTGCGGGGGAATAGGAGGGCCTCACGGGGTCGGATGACGACGGCACCACCGGAGTACAGCCCCGGGAACAGCGTGCCGAACGACCCGTCGAAGTAGAACGGGGACACGCACAGCGTGCGGGTGGAGCGGTCGAGGCCGAGCGCGTTCGAGGTTGCCCCGACCGCCGCCCCGAAAGCGGCGGAACCGATGAGCACCCCTTTGGGGGCGCCGGTGGTGCCGGAGGTGTAGATGGCGTAGGCCACCCGGGGGGAGGCCTCGACGGGTGCGGTCGGATCCGGTGCGCCCGATCCGACCTCCGCCATGGTCACCCGCGGCGACCCGCCCAGGCCGGGCGGGGGCGGGGGATCGGCCTCGGGAGCGTCGGACGTCACCACCACGGCGGGCGCGCAGTCGGCCACGATGGCCTGCAACCGGGCCTCCGGATCGGTGATCGCCAGCGGCACGAAGATGGCCCCGATCCACAGGCTGGCCAGTGCGGCCACCACGAAGTCCACTGAGTTGGGCAGGAGCAGGGCCACCCGATCCCCCTCGCCGACCCCCCGGGCCCGGAGCCCGCCACCGAACCGTCCGACTTCGTCGAGCAGCCCGGCGTAGTCCAAGGCGCGGTCGAGGTCCCGCACCGCGGGCAGCTCCGGCCCGGCCCGGGCCTGGGCGATGATGGTGTGGAGCACGTCGGGCATGGTCAGGTCGGCCTGCTCACCCACCCGCTTGGGGGCCGCGTACCAGCATCCCGGGAAGCCGGCCCGTCGGGGCGCCGTCCTCGAAGGTGACCGAACCGCGCTTGACCGTCCACCGGTACCCCGTGGCCGACTGCAGCAGCCGGCGCCCGCCGGCCGGCAGGTCGGTGGCGATCTCGGGGGGCGAACACTCCAGGTGCTCGAGGTCGATGACGTTGACGTCGGCCAGCAGCCCGGGAGCGATCCGGCCCCGGTCTTGCCAGCCGAAATGGGACGCGGGGCGGAGGGTCAGCTGGTGCACCACCGACTCGACGGGGATGCCGTCGAGGTCCCGGTCCCGGGCCCACAGGGTCAGGTAGCTGGTGGTCATGCTGCCGTCACAGATCTGGCCGCAGTGGGCGCCGGCGTCGGACAGTCCGAACATGGCCACCGGCGAAGTGATCATCTCGTGCACGTCGTCGAGGTTGCCGTGGGCGAAGTTGAACAGCGGGGTGTAGATGAGCTGGCGGCCCCCCCGCTGCAACTGCACGTCGTAGGCGTACTCGCGGGGATCGACGCCCAGGCGGCGGGCCGTCGCCCCCAGCGAACGGCGGCTGTCGAGGTTGTAGTCGGCCGGGTCGTCGAGGACATACATGTCGTCGAACCGGCCGAAGAAGGCGTACCCGGCGAAGGCATCGTCGCCCGAGGTCAGCTCGGCGTGTCCCTCGAGGATCCGCCGGCGCCGATCGGGGTCGAGCAGGGCGGCCACCCGCTCCTCGAGGGGCAGGCCGGCCACCCGGGCGTAGCCCCGGGCCGGGGTGAACACGTTGGCCGAAGCCTCGAGCCCCAGCAGGACGCCGATCGGGCGGGGCGCCACCTGGGCCTTCACGTCCAGTCCCTCGGCCTGCAGCGAGACGGCCAGCGCCATCAGGTCCCGCCACCGCTCGGGCGCCTCGAGGTCCTGTTGCACGGTGTAGCTCACCGGCCGCCGGCTCTTGCGGGCGAACTCCCGGACCAGGGCGAACTCCGCCCCGGCGAAGTCGTCGTCGGTGGTGCGGTAGCTGTCCGACAGGAATTGGAACACCCCGCGACCGGTGGACCGGAGCACCGAGGCCAGGGTCATGAGCTCCGGCTCCCGGGCCCGCAGGGTGCCCAGGTTCTCGCCGGTGCTGGTGCGGTGGCGATCGGTGCGCGACGTCGACACCCCGAGGGCGCCGGCGGCCAGGCCCTCCTCGAGCAGCCGGGCCATGCGGCCGAGCTCCTCGTCGTCGGGATGCTCGGTGGGATCGGCGCCCCGCTCTCCCATCACGAAGGCCCGCAGCGCGGCGTGGGGCAGGTGGGTGCCCACGTCGATGGTGCGGGGTTGGCGGTCGAGTGCGTCGAGGTAGTCGGGAAACGACTCCCAGTCCCACTGCAGGCCCTCGTGGAGCGCGGTGCCGGGGATGTCCTCGACACCCTCCATCATGGCGATGAGCCAGTCGTGGCGATCCGGGGCCACCGGGGCGAAGCCGACTCCGCAATTGCCCATGGCCACGGTGGTCACCCCGTGGTGCGCCGACGGCGCCAGTAGCGGGTCCCAGGTGGCCTGGCCGTCGTAGTGGGTATGGGGATCGATGAACCCCGGGGTCACCAGGAGCCCGTCGGCGTCGAGCTCGCGTCGACCCTTCGGGAGGTCGTCGCCCACCGCGACGATGAGATCGCCCTCGATGGCCACATCGGCCCGGCGGGGCGCGTCGCCGGTGCCGTCGACCACCGTGCCGTTGCGGATGACCAGGTCGGCCTTCATCGTCGCTCCACCGGCGATCAGCCGCTCAGTGCCCACCGGCGCAGCGGCTTGCGCGCCTCGGACAGCTCCTGGAACTGGGCGTCGGTCAGGGTGAGCCCGGCGGCGGCGCAGTTCTCCTCGAGGTGCTCGACCGAGGAGGTACCGGGGATGGGGAGCATCACCGGCGACCGGCGCAGGAGCCAGGCCAGGCCGACCTGGGGGACGGTGGCGCCCAACTCCCCGGCCACCCGGTCGATCGGACCGCCGGGACGGGCCAGCTTGCCGCTGCCCAACGGGACCCAGGGGATGAAGCCGATGCCCCGGGTCTCGCAGAAGTCGACGACGTCGTCGGCCCCGCGCTGGGCGATGTTGTACTGGTTCTGGACGCTGACCACCGGGACGATCCGCAAGGCCGCCTCGATCTCGGCCACGCTGACCTCGGACAGGCCCACCTCGGCCACCTTGCCCTCGTCGCGCAGTTCCTTCAGCGCCCCGAACTGCTCGTCGGGATCCACCGCCGGATCGATCCGGTGCAGCTGGAAGAGGTCGATCCGGTCCACGCCGAGCCGCTGGAGGCTCCCCTCGCACTGCTGACGGAGGTACTCGGGCCGACCGCACTCCACCCACACGCCCGGCCCGGGGCGGGTGAACCCGGCCTTGGTGGCGATCCGCGAGGGCGGACGGATAGGGGTGGAGGGCCTCGCGGATCAGCTCCTCGGCCACATCGGGGCCGTAGGAGTCGGCGGTGTCGATCAGGTCGACGCCGAGCTCCACGGCCCGGCGGAGCACCCGGATGGCGCCGTCGTGATCGGGTGGCGGGCCCCAGACCCCGGTGCCGGTCAACTGCATGGATCCGAAGCCGAGCCGGTGCACGTCGAGCGTGCCCAACGGCAGCGTGCCGGATTCGTCGATCATCGGTCGTTGTCCCTTCATCGTTGACTGCAGTGGCCTGCACGCAACCACGAAGTCCCTGTTCCCAGCCTCGAAATAGTGTAGCGACCGTCCTCCCGTTTGGGTAGGGGTAGTTGTCCAAGGGCGCGGCGACGGCGTAGCGTGGAACAACCGGGATGCGAAGAGGGGACCGCCCTAGGCATGACGTTGTGGTGTCGTTTGGCGATGGTTCACAGGATGGTCCCCGGAGCGGGATCAGCCGTGGTCGGGTCGCGGGCCGCCCGATGAACGAGTTGGCCATCGTCGGGCTCGGGTCCTGGGGTCTCTGCGTGCTCGAGCGCACGGTGAACCGCGCCCGGCACACGACCTCCGCCATCCGCGTCCATGCCGTGGAGCCCGGCCAGCTCGGCGGCGGCGTCTACGCCATGGAGCAGCCCGACTACCTGGTGCTCAACAACCCGTGCGGGCAGCTGTCGCTGTACGCCTCCCCCGATCCCGACGAGGATCCCCCCTACGCCATGGGGCTCTACGAGTGGGCGGTGGGCCGGGGCTACCGCTGGGTGGGCTACGAGTGCCGCATCGGCACCGAGGGCGAGCCGATCCTGCCGACCGACTACCTGCCCCGCCGGCTGATGGGCGAGTACCTGGTCTGGTTCTACGACACGCTGCTGGCCGACGCACCCCCGAACCTCGAGGTCGTGCGCCACTACGCCGCCGCCACCGACATCTCGCCGGAGATCGGCGGCCGGGAGACCGTGCTGCTCGACAACGGCGACTCGATCAGCGTCGACCACGTGGTGCTCACCTCGGGGCACACCTGGAACGACGAGCCGGTGGGGAGCGCCACCGACGTCCGCTATCTCCGGCCCTACCCGGTGGAGTACTTCGACATCCCGTTGCCTCCCGGCGCCCCCATCGCCATCGCCGGCATGGGTCTGGTCGGCTTCGACCTCCTGACCGCGCTCACCGTCGGTCGCGGCGGCACCTACGAGGAGGTGGGGGACCGCCTGCGTCTACCGGCCGAGCGGCAACGAGCCGGACATCTACCTCTATTCGCGATCGGGCGTCCCCTACTGCGCCAAGTCGGCCCACGGCGTCGATCCGTACGGCGACTACCAGCCGGTGGTGTGCACCCCGGAGGCGTTCAGCGAGCTCACCAATCCGGCCGGCTCGACCATCCGCCGGCATGTCGACTTCCGCCACGACCTGCTGCCGCTGCTGCTGGCCGAGATGCAGGCCCGCTACTACACCCATGCCGCCTACCTGAAGGGCGGGATCGACGCGTCGACCGCGGCCCGGGCCCAGCTCCGCGCCGGGTGGCTGGCCGGATCCTACGAGCGGGCCGTCGAGCAGCTCGAGCCCATCTACGGCCGGTTCGATCCGGCCGCCTATGTCTTCGCCGACGCCGGGCGCGGCTACCAGGACAGCCACGAGTACCAGTCCCACGTGTACGAGATGGTCGAGACCGACCTCGACGAGGCCCTCGCCGTCGGCGGCAGCCCGGTCAAGGCGGCCCAGGAGGTGCTCCGGATCCTCCGCGACCAGTTGCGCTCGGTCATCGAGTTCGGCGGCCTGTCCCTCGAGTCCTACATCGACTTCCAGTCCAACGTCCGCGGCCGCATCAACCGGCTCGAGGCCGGCCCGCCGCCGCTCCGCTCCCAGCAGCTGCTCGGGCTCCTCGATGCCGGGACGGTCCGGGTCCCGTTCGGCCCCAATCCCGAGCTGATGGCGACCGAGGACGGTCGGGTGACCATCCGCTCGACCGAGCTGGCCGAGACGACCGAGGTGACGGTGATCGGCGTGGTCCGCGGCCACCTCGACCTCCCGTCGCTGGCCCGCTCCAGCTCACCGCTGCTGAGCCGGCTGTACGCCAAGGGCCGTCTGACCCAGCTGAGCTACGGGGACACCGCGGTCGGGAGCGTGGCCATCAGCGAGGACTTCCATCCCTACGACGCCGAGGGTCGGCTGCAGCCGAACCTCTCCCTGCTCGGCGTGCTGACCGAAGGGGTGCGCTACTTCACCCACTACCTGCCGTCGCCGCGCAGCCGGCTGCGGGCCGTGCTCGATGCCCAGCACTGCGTGGAGAGCGTCATCGACTGATCCCGACGGCACTGAGGCGGCCGCCCCGGCTCAGGCGTTCGCCTTGGTCAGCGCCTGGTCGATGTCGTCGATGAGGTCGTCGATGTGCTCGAGCCCGATCGACAGACGGATGGTCTCCGGTCGGATGCCCGCCGCCACCAGCTCGTCCGGGCTGAGCTGGCGGTGCGTGGTCGAGGCCGGGTGGATGGCCAGCGACTTGGCGTCGCCCAGGTTGAGCAGCCGCTTGAACAGCTGCAGCGAGTCGAAGAAGGCCAGTCCGGCCTCGTAGCCCCCGACGGCACCGAAGGTGATGATGGAGGGCACCCGGCCGTGCAGGTAGCGCTGGACCAGGTGGTGGTGGGGGTGGTCCGGAAACCCGGCGAAGCTGACCCACTCGACCCGCGGGTCGGCGGCCAGGTAGGCGGCCACCGCCCGGGCGTTGGACTCGTGCCGCTCGAGCCGGACGGCCAACGTCTCCAGCCCCTGGAGCAGCTGGAAGGCGTTGAACGGCGACAGGGTGGCGCCGGTGTTGCGCAGCTGGATGGAGCGGGCCCGCACCGCGAACGGCCGCTCGGGGAAGTCGCGGGCGAACACCACGTCGTGGAAGGCCGGCTCCGGCTGGTTGAACATGGGGAAGCGGTCGGCGTGCTCGGCTCCACGGGAACCGTCCCGCCGTCGACGATGGCCCCGCCGAGCGTGGTGCCGTGGCCGCCGATGAACTTGGTCAGCGAGTGGACGACGACGTCGGCCCCGTGGTCGATCGGCTTCAGCATCAGCGGGGTGGCGACGGTGTTGTCCACGATGAGCGGCACCCCGGCGTCGTGGGCCACGGCCGCCACCGCCTCGAGGTCGACGACGTTGCCGGCCGGGTTGCCGATGGTCTCGCAGAACACGGCGCAGGTGCGGTCGTCGATGAGGGCCCGGATCGACTCGGCCTGGTCGTCGACGGCGAAGCGGGCCTCGATGCCCAGCGTCGGCAGCACGTGGGCGAAGTAGGTGAAGGTGGCGCCGTACAGCTGCGGGGCCACCACGAAGTTCGAGCCGGCCAGCGCCACGGTGAGGATCGAGTAGCTGACCGCGGCCATGCCCGAGGCCACGACCAGGGCCGCGGTGCCGCCCTCGAGGGCGGCGATCCGCTTCTCCAGCACGTCGTTGGTGGGATTGTTGATCCGGTTGTAGTGGAAGCCGGGCACCTCGAGGTCCAGGACCGCGCCGGCGTGCTCGGCGTCGATGAAGTCGTGCGCCACCGTCTGGTAGATGGGCACGGCGACCGCCCGGGTCCCGTCGGCCTGGTACCCGCCGTGGATGGCGATGGTCTCGTCGTGCATCGGTTCAGACCCTTCCTGTGGTGACACCGGCCAACCAGTTGGCGTACAGACGCGTGGCCGCCGGGCGCCAGGGCCAGCCGGCCCGGGCCCCGACCTCGTCGAACGGATAGGACTCGACCAGCGACGGCTCCCGCTCCGGCCCGGTGATGGCGCAGTGCAACTCCTCCAGCCCCGCCCAGTCGTCGGGAGCCACGCAGTCGACCGGCAGGACCGGGAGCTCGTCGCGCTCATGGTGGACGTAGCGCCGGGCGTCGCGGTGGTACTCGCGAAGCAGGCTGGAGGGGTCGTACTCGGGATGACCCTGCACCAGCACCACCTGCGACCCGCCGACCGCCCGGGTGGCCACGCTCCAGCCGACCGCGGCGGACTGCATGGCGATGCGGTAACCGGCCGCCAGGAGCGCCTCCTTCGGCACAGTGCTCACCCGCGAATGGGGGAGGAGGACCACCGGGTCCATCCCCTCGGTGAGCGGGTGGCCGGGGTCGGTCTCCTGGGGGAAGACCCCGGTGCATTTCGAGGCCAGGCGACCGCGCTCGATGCCGTCGAACACGGTGAGGGCGGCGTGGGCGGACAGGCAGGACAGCAACAGGGAGGGGACCTCACCACCGGCCCACGACAGGAGGGTGGCCAGCTCGTCCCAGTAGGGCTCGTCCTCGATGCGGGGCTCCACCGGGTTCGATCCCGTCACGATCAGCAGGTCGGGGGGAAGTTCGCGTGATCTCCGCCGGGGCACGGTAGTGCTCGGCGATGCGGGCCGCCGTCCGCTCGCCGCGTGGCACCCCGGCCATGGCGTAACGCCGGACGTCGACGCGCACGGGGCCCGACCCGGCGTCGAGCAGTTCGAGGAACTGTCGTTCGGTGGCGTCGAAGGCGGCGTCGGGCATGTTGTTCACGAACGCACAGGTCGCTCCACCCCGCCGGCCGCCGCCGGTCTCCGTCCCCTCGACCAGCCGCACCCCCACTAGCGACTCACATCGGCGTAGGTGACGGTCACCTCGTGACGGAGGAGCCGGTCGACCGCCTGCAGCTCGTCGTAGTCCTGGGCTGATCCGACCACCGCCATGATGTGATTGCGGGACCCGTCCTTCCAGTCGAGATCGGCGCCGGGTCCCTGGTGCACGCTGATGGTGTCCACCCCGGGGTGATCGCTCACCGCGTCGATGCCGGAGATGGAGGCGACCGTGGCCGACACGGCGGGAGGTTGGAGGAAGAACCGGTAGCCGATGCGTCCGGTGGCCACCGGGCCGTCGATGCGGATCGCGTCGCCCAGGGCCACCTGCAGGGTCAGGGCCACCAGGGCCAGGCCGGCGGCCCGGTCGAGCATCTCGGGGACGCCGCCCCCGACCCGTCCGTTGACCTCGATGATCCGGGGGCCGTCCGGGGTGAATTTGACCTCGGTGTGCAGGCAGCCGGTCTCCACGCCCAGGGCCTCGATCGCCTCGGTGGCCAGCCCGAGCACCGCTTCCCGGTCCGCGTCGTCCAGGGCGGCCGGAATGAAGAACCCGGTCTCCCGGAAGTTCTCGGCCAGGGGGAACCGGCCGGTGAGGGCCAGGTGGCTGATCACCCCCGCCGCGGCCACGCTCTCCACCGACACGTAGGCGGCGTAGGGCCCGTCGGCCCGGGCCGGATCGTCGGCCAGGTAGGCCTCGAGGACCATCTCCGGTCGGTCCGGGCCGAGGGCCTCGAGGAGCCGGTCCAGGTGGGGGCGGTCATCGGCCAGGAAGGTGTACCGGCTCCCCTGGGCCGACCGGGGTTTCAGGACGGCCGGCCAACCGACCCGCGACTCGATGGCCGTCAGTGACTCGGCCGACTCGTCGGGCCCGATGACCGCGCAGGCGGGCATGGGCAGCCCGGCGTCGGCGAGGGCCCGGCGCTGGCGCGACTTGTCGGTGAGGGCGAGGGCGGTCCCGACCGAGTGGAACGGCAGGTGCAGTCGTTCGGCCACCTCGGCGTACAGCGCCATGTTGGCGTCCAGGTAGGTGGCGATGGCGTCGGGGGCCAGCGGGGCCAACTCCTCGAGCAGGCCGTCGACCCCGAGCCCGGCGATGTCGACCACGGTGCCGAACCGGTTCAGCAGCTCCACCATCTGGCCCATGTCGGCGACCGAGGTATCGACCATCCACACCAGGTCGCAGAGACGGGCGGCCGCCTCGGCCAGCTGCATCACCGGCACGCAACGTGGCCCGTAGCCCACGGCAACCACCGGTCGCAGGTTGCTGGACGTTGACGCCTTCGTACCCCTGACCACCTTCCAGATGTTAGCGTTGAACTGGTTGTTCGCCTGAAGGACGGCCTGGAGTTCGTGGGAATGCACTGAATTCGTCGTCGGTCATCAGGATGGAGGAACCAAGGGGCATGCCGGTCGAGATCATCGGGATGGTGGGAACCAGGGACGCTTCGGAGATCAAGGGTCCACTGGTCGACGGCCCCGTCGTCGACTGGATGGACGGGCCCGTCATCGATCCCGACTACCTCAGGGACATCTCCCGGGCGCACGACGACGGCGGGTTCGATCGGGTCCTGGTGGGGTACGGGGCGGTGGCGCCGGAGGGCTGGGCCGTCGCCGCTACCGTGCTCCACAGCACCAAGCGGTTGAAGGTACTGGTCGCCCACCGGCCCGGCTTCGTGCAGCCGGTGGTGCTGGCCCGGATGGCGGCCACCCTGGACCATCTCACCGGCGGGGGGCGGATCGCCATCCACTTCATCACCGGCGGGGACGAGGCGGATCAGCGGCGCGAGGGCGACTTCGTGCCCCACGACGCCCGCTACCGGCGCACCGGCGAGGTGATGTCCATCGCCCGGCGCATCTGGTCCGAGGACAAGCCGTTCGACTTCGAGGGCGAGTTCTTCCGCTACGAGGACGCGTTCAGCTCGGTCAAGCCGGTGACCCCGGGCGGCATCCCCCTCTACTTCGCCGGCGCCTCCCCGCCCGCCATCGCGGTCGGGGCGGCCCAAGCCGACGTCTACGCCTTCTGGGGAGAGCCGAGGGAGGCGGTCGCCGCCCGGATGGCCACCATCGGGCAGGCCGCCTCCGAGGTCGGCCGCACCCTCCGCTACAGCCTCTCGCTCCGGCCGATCATCGCCGACACCGAGGACGAGGCCTGGGAGAAGGCGGAGTGGATCGCGGCCAAGACGGCGGAGCGGATCGAGCTGGCCAAGCAGCGCATGGCCGGCCACCAGGACACCTACGAGGGACTCGGGGGAGAGCGGAACGCCACCTACTCGGTCGATCGGGACACCGGGGGCACGACCTCGGTCGGCCGGAAGCGGCTGATCGAGATGTCGGCCGACAAGGACGTCCACGACGAGCGGCTGTGGATGAAGGTGGCCAACCTGACCGGTGCGGCCGGCAACTCGACCGCGTTGGTGGGGACACCCGAGCAGGTCGCCGAGGCCATGCTGCGCTACTACGACCTCGGCATCTCGACCCTGCTGCTCAAGGGGTTCGACCCGCTCGCCGACGCGGTCGACTTCGGCAAGCGCCTCCTTCCCCTGGTGCGGGACGGCGCCGAGCGGCGCGATGCCGCCGCCGGGCGCTGATCCCCGCCGGACGTGACCACCGGACCCCGCCGATGATCACCACCGAGGTGGACGGACCGGTCGCCGTGGTCATCATCGATCGCCCCGAGGCCCGCAACGCCCTCACCGCGGCCATGATCCGGGGCCTGGCCGACGCCTTCACCGGGCTCGATGCCGACGAGGGCGTGCGGGCCATCATCCTCACCGGGCGGGACCCCGCGTTCTGCGCCGGCCTCGACCTGGCCGACCTGGCCCGGACCTACGAGGGGGCGATGGAGCCCGCACCCGCCGGCAACCCGGGCCGGCGGGGAATCCTGCCGGCGTCGAGCAAGCCGCGGATCGGGGCCGTCAACGGCCCCGCCGTGACCGGCGGGCTGGAGCTGGCCCTCGGGTGTGACTTCCTGATCGCGTCGGAGCGGGCCAGCTTCGCCGACACCCACGCCCGGGTCGGGGTCATGCCGGGGGGCGGGATGACCGTCCGGCTCCCCCAGGCGGTCGGCATCGGACGGGCCCGGCAGATGTCGATGACCGGTGACTTCATCGATGCCGCCACCGCCTGCCGCTGGGGACTGGTCAACGAGGTGGTGGAGCACGCCGCCCTGTTGGACCGGGCCGTCGAGTTGGGGAAGTCCATCGCCGAGTCCGAGCCCGCCACCATCCGGGAGCTCCGCGCCATGTACGACGCCTTCGGCCATCGGGGCGACCGGGAGGCCTTCACCGAGGAGGCCAGCTGGTCGCGGCGCTGGATGTCGGACCGGTTCAGTGCGTCCTCCTTCGAGGACCGCAGGGCCGGCATCATCCAACGGGGATCGTCCCAGCAGTAGCGGGCGACCAGGCCAGCCACCGGGAGTGCCGATGACCAGCGACCAGAACAAGGAGATCGTGCGGGGCCTGTGGGACGCGTTGTACCGGCGCGACTGGGACGCCATCGCCGGGTTCTTCGACGCCCGCAGTGAGTACACCGACGTCCCCTCCCCGGCCGACGACGTGGCCCGCGGCCCCGCGCTGATCGTGGCCCGCCTGCGGCTCGGCCTCGAGCGCATCTCGGGCTACGAGCACGACCTCCGGCTGATGGTGGCCGAAGGCGACACCGTGGTCACCGAGCACACCGAGACGTGGCACTGGCATACCGGCGAGCAGGTCACCCTGCCCTTCGTCTCGGTCCACGAACTGCGGGACGGCACCATCGTCCGGTGGTGGGACTACTGGGACCTCCAGACGCTGATGGGGGCGGCGCCGGACTGGTGGATCGAGCACGTGGCCCAGGGCTACACCTGAGCCGTCAGCTCTCGAAGCCGTACACCCCGGCGGTGTACTCGTCGACCTTCCGCTCGGGCAGTCGCAACCGGATGGCCGAGTAGTAGATGACCAGGCTGAAGCCGGCCACGACGGCCAGGTCCCAGTAGAACGGGATGTTCATCCGACCGTTGCCGAACTGGCCGAAGTAGGAGATCAGGGTCAGCCCCCCGAGGTAGGGCCACAGCCAGATGGCCGCCGACCAGTCGAGTGGCGTATGGATCGGGTTGGCGTTGGTGATCCTCGAGATCCCCATCAGCACGTAGCCGAGCAGCACCGCCACCATCAGCTTCCACACCACCTCCCACCCGCTCCAGTAGATGATGAGACTGGCCGAGATGAATGAGGCCGGGGCCAACACCGGGGCCCACGGGAGCCGGTAGGGGCGCTCGGCGTCGGGCTTCTGGCGGCGGAGGGCGCCGAGGGCCAGCGGGGCGCCGGCATACATGAGCACGGTGGCCGAGGTGATGAAGCCGACCAGCTTCTGCCAGCCGGGAAAGGGGAGGAACAGCAACAGCCCCATGAGGAAGGCGAAGATGAGGCCGAAGACGGGCACGTTCGACTTCTTGGTGGTCTTCTCGAAGATGGACGGGATGTGGCCGTTCTTGCTCATGCCGAAGGTGATGCGGCTGGTGGTGGTGGTGTAGATGAGACCCGACCCCGACGGGGCGATGATGGCGTCGGCGTAGAGGATGTAGGCCAGCCAGGCCAGGCCCAGGCCCTTGGCCAGTCCGGCGAAGGGCCCGAAGATGCCGGTGAAGCTGATGTGGTTCCAGCCGTGGTCCAGGGCGTGCGCGGGCAGAGCGCCGATGAACACCACCTGGAGCAGCAGGTAGATGGTGGCTCCGATGAGCATGGAGAAGATCACCGCCCGGGGCATGTCCCGTTGGGGATTCCTGCTCTCGCCGCCCAGCTGCACGGCCTGCTCGAATCCGACCAGGGCGAACACCGCCCCGCCGTCGCTCACCGCCTGGAGGATGCCGTGGAGCCCGAAGGGGGCGAAGCCCCCGGCCCGGGTGAAGTTGCCCGTATCGAACCGGGCGATGAACAGCACCACGATGGTCATAGTGGGGATGATGATCTTCCACGTGGTGATGGCGCTGTTGATCCGGATGAGGTAGCGGACGCCGAACAGGTTGGCCACCACGAAGAGCGCCATCATCACCGTGGCCACCAGGTAGCCCTGGGCGGTGAGGACCGGTGTCCCGTTGACCGTGTGGATGAGGCCGTGCCAGTAGTTGGAGGTGTAGGTGATGGCCGCCTCGACCTCGATGGGCGCGGTCCCCACCGCCTGGAGCCACGAGAACCAGCCGAACGATGCGCCGGCCAGGCCGCCGAAGGCGTAGTAGGGGAACCGGGTGGTCCCGCCGCTGACCGGGAACATCCCCCCGAGCTCGGCGTGGACCAGGGCCAGCAGGATGACCGCGGCGGAGCCGATGAGCCAGGCGATGATGGCGGCCGGCCCGCCGAGGGTGGCGCAGGCCAGGGCTCCGAACAGCCAGCCCGATCCGATGATCGAACCCTCGGAGGTGAGCAGCAGCCCGAAGAACCCGACGTTGCGGGAGAGCCCGTCGCCGGTGGCGACCGCTACATCGTCCATCGCCCATCCTCCCCTTCGCCGATCGCCCCCCCGTGGGCAACCTGTTGCGACGCGCGCCTGGTGGCAGTATCGGGAAGTTAGCGCAGCTCCACGGGGGAGGAAAGGATGGTCAACCGGGCCGACCACCGCGCACCAGTGGGCGCGGGCGGCGTCGATCACCACCCGCGGCGACCACCCGGTCTCCCGTCAGAGGACCACGACCGATCGGAGTACCTCGCCCCGCTCCATCCGGTGGAAGGCCGCTTCCACGTCGTCCAGGCCGATGGTCTCGCTCACGAACCGGTCGAGGTCCAGCCGTCCCTGGAGGTAGAGGTCGACCAGCACCGGGAAGTCCCGGCTGGGCAGGCAGTCGCCGTACCAACTGGGGCGCAGCTGCCCGCCCCGGCCGAAGAAGTCGATCATGGGCAGGTCGATCCGCATGTCCGGGGTCGGCACCCCCACCTGCACCAACGTTCCCGCCAGGTCGCGGGCGTAGAAGGCCTGCTCCATGACCCGGGGGTGCCCCACCGCCTCGATGCAGACGTCGGCGCCGTTCCCGCCGGTGAGGGCCTGCACCGCGCCGACCACGTCCTGGTCGGAGGCGTCGACGACGTCGGTGGCTCCGAACTGGCGGGCCAGTTCCAACTTGGCCGGGTCGAGGTCGATGGCGATGACCTTCGACGCGCCGGCCAGTCGGGCGCCGGCCACGGCCGCGCAACCGACCCCGCCGCAGCCGAACACGGCGACCGAGTCGCCGAGCCCGACCTCGCCGGTGAACATCGCCGATCCGAGACCGGCCATGACCCCGCAGCCCAGCAGGCCGACCGCCTCCGGACGGGCCGAGGGGTCCACCTTGGTGCACTGCCCGGCCGCCACCAGCGTGCGTTCGGCGAAGGCCCCGATCCCGAGGGCGGGCGACAGGGGGGTCCCGTCGACCAGCGTCATCTTCTGGCTGGCGTTGTGGGTGGCGAAGCAGTACCAGGGTCGTCCCCGGCGACATGATCGGCACTCCCCGCACACCGCCCGCCAGTTGAGGACGACGAAGTCGCCGGGCTCCACCGAGGTCACCCCCGGTCCCACCGCCTCGACCACGCCGGCCGCCTCATGCCCCAGCAGGAAAGGGAAGTCGTCGTTGATCCCACCCTCCCGGTAGTGGAGGTCGGTATGGCACACGCCGCACGCCTGGACCCGGACCTCGGCCTCACCCGGCCCCGGATCGGGCACCACGATGGTGGTCACGGAGACCGGCGCGCCTTTGGCCATCGCCACCACGCCGCGCACCTCAGCTGCCATGTTCCCCTCCTCGGTCCGGCCACAGTGTGCCATGCCGACTCGGCGCTTCGGGGCCTCTCGGTCGCCGCTGTTGCCGGGCTCGGTGCGGGCGGAAATATCACGCTCAGCATTTGTTTCGATCGGATTGCAGAGATTGTCAATGTTTTGATTGACATTCAGATGGGCATCGTTTTAGGTTAACCCGAGTAAGCCACTAGAGTTTGTCGGGTATGGGTAAGGGGCCGATTGTGCGGTCGACCGTCCTGGCGCCGAAACAAGGAGCCGTACATCCATGAAGTCCTTCCTGCACCACAGGAGTGTCCGAATCGCAGCCGCGCTGGCCGTCGCCTGCTCGTTGGCCGGAATGGCCGACGTGGTGGCTGCGACCACCCAGGCCCAGGCCGACCCGGCGTCGGTGACCGCCTATGCCGGGGTGGGGGCCGATGTCACCCAGGACCTCTATGCCGGCCTCGGGGGGGCGTCACCGGCGCCTCCCTCCGCCTCCACCACCTTCTTCACCCCGCTGCACTCGTCGAACGCCACCAACAACATGACCATCCAGTCGTTCGACGCCAACCCTCCGGGAGGCACCACCCTCAACCCGGGCTGCATCACCACCAAGGTCGGGGGACCGTCGTTTGACCGCCCCAACTCGACCACGGCGGGGATCGCCGCCCTGTTGGATGCCGTGAACGGCAGCGGGTGGGAGAACTCGTCGGCCTCGTGCACCAACACCCCGGTCAGCGTGACCGGCCAGATCGACTTCGCCCGGGCCGCCCGCGGCCCCAAGACGACGGGCACCACGCTCACCTTCGTCCCCTACGGACGGGATGCCCTCGGCCTCCTGATCTTCGACCACGGGGACGGGGCCATCAACACCCTGACCACGGCTGACCTCACCTCCCTGTACTCGAGCAGCACCGGGTCCATCACCATCGGGGGCGACAAGGTGCTCGGCTGCCTCACCATCACGGGCTCCACGCCCCGGAGCAACCTCGAGTCGGCCATCTCGGTGTCGGACACCACGGCCAACACCGCGGCCACCGCCGCCGGGTGCGCGCAGATCCAGCAGAACTCGGGCAACGCGTTCTACAGCTTCGCCAGCGGGTTGGCTTCGGGCACCGATGCGGTCATCCCGATCTCCGTCGGGAGCTGGATCGGTCAGGCCAATGGCGTCGGCGTCGACCGCTCCAACACCGCTCGGACCGGCGGCGTCACCCTGGCCGCCATCGACTCGCTGGGCATTCCGACCACCGGCACCATCCCCAACCTGGTCCCGAAGACGTCCTACTACCAGAACAGCCAGTACGGCTACAACGTCTACACGGTGCTGCCGACCTCCAAGCTGTCCGGATTCACCGCCGACGCCGCCCTCGAGAGCCTCTTCGTCGGATCGAGCTCGGCCCTGTGCAGCTCCGCCAACCAGTCCACGGTCAACGAGTTCGGCTTCGACAGCCTGACGTCGTCCGAGGGCACCTGCGGATCGACCACCACCACCGGCGACAGCTGATCCCACTCGTGGGCCGCGCCGGATCCTCGGACCGGCGCGGCCCCCCGACCTGTTCGGCCCTGTGAACCACTCCAACGAAAGAGCGATGAGATGAGCCACGAGATGAAACCACCACCGATCACGCCGTCACCCACCGGGGCGACCGGCACCACCGCAGTTCCCCACCCGAGGCCGGCATCGGCCCGGCGTCGGGGCCCGAAGGCCGTGCTGGCCGTGGCTGTGGCCGCGGTGGCCGCGCTGGCCACCCTGGTCGTCGTCGAGGCCCGCCCGGCCTCGGCGTCCACCCTGAACGCCCCGGCCACCATCTCCTCACCGACGACGCTGGCGCCGTTGGCCTCGGGCGCCTCCGCCACCCAGTTCACCCTCGCGCTACCGGCCAACGCCGCCTGCTCCGGCGACACCGCCAGTGACGGGTACCACGTGTACAGCTACCTGGTTCCCCAGGGGACGAACCTCTCGACGGTCACGTTCACCGGGGACAACCCGCCGTCGGTGGGCCTCGGGTTGGTGAACGACATCGGCACCTACTACGGCCCGGCCAACACCGCGCCGACCAGCGGGCAGATCATCGGCATCCCCACCGACTTCGAGTGGGCACCTCTGGTGAGCAACGACGGCGTCTCCCTGTCCACGCTGCTCTACACGGGGGGCACCTCGGGGGTGTGGGAGGCCGGTCTGGCCTGCTCCAACGGCACCCACGCGCTGACCGACAACTGGAACACCCAGGTCACCTTCACCGCCAACTCCTCCGACCCCACCGGGTTCGTGTGGACGGCGGTGCCCAACTCGGCGGCGGCCATCACCTCGGCGGCCAGCACGACCTTCACCGAAGGCTCGGCGAACTCCTTCACCGTGGTCGCCACCGGTAGCCCGGCGCCGACCATCACCGAGAGCGGCGCGCTCCCGACCGGCGTGACCTTGTCCGGAGGCGTGCTGTCGGGCAACCCGTCGGAGACCGGGAGCTTCCCGATCACCCTCACCGCCACCAACGGGGTGGGCACCCCGGCCACCCAGAGCTTCACCTTGACGGTGAACCAGGCGCCGGCCATCACCTCGGCGGCCAGCACCACCTTCACCGAGGGCTCGTCGGGCACCTTCACCGTGGTCGCCACCGGTGTACCCACGCCGACCATCACCGAGAGCGGCACGCTCCCGGCCGGCGTGAGCTTCTCCGGTGCCGTGCTGTCGGGCACCCCGACCGGGTTCGGGAGCTTCCCGATCACCTTCACCGCCAGCAACGGCGTGGGCACCCCGGCCACCCAGAGCTTCACCCTGACGGTGACCCCCACCGGGTTCCAGATCACGACCACCTCGCTCCCCGATGCCGTGGTGGGAACGGCCTACAGCCAGCAGTTGCAGGTGTCGGGGGCCGGATCGGGATCGGTGGAGTGGAAGAAGGTCTCGCTGCCCAAGGGCTTCACCCTGAGCAAGACGGGCCTCCTGTCGGGCACGCCTTCGGTCAAGGCCCTCGGAGCCCAGAGCGTCCAGGTGTCGGCCAGCCTCGACAAGGGCACGCCGCAGACAGCCACCATCCCGCTCACCGTGAACGAGAGCCCGGGCTTCGGGAAGAAGCCCATCACGGCCACCTCGTTCAATGACGGCAGCGCCGGCTCCTTCACGGTGACGGGCACCGGGTCTCCGGCGCCGACGTTCACCGAGTCAGGGGCCCTGCCGTCCGGGGTGACCTTCTCCAGCGGAGGGGTGCTGTCGGGCACTCCGGCGGTGACGACCAACACCGCGAGCTACCCCTTCACCATCACGGCCAGCAACGGCGTCGCCCCGGCGGCCTCGGAGAGCTTCACCCTCACCGCCATCGCCCCGCTGGTCATCACCACGACCACACTCCCCTCGGCCACGCCGGGGGCGGCCTACGGGCCGGTGACCCTGGCGGCGACCGGTGGAGAAGGCACCTACGCCTGGAAGAAGGGTGCGGCCCTCCCCAAGGGGCTTGCCCTCAGCTCGACCGGTCAGTTGAGCGGGACCCTCAGCACCAAGGTGGCCCCGGGCAACTACTCGGTACAGGTGACCGTGGGAGTGAAGGAAGGCAAGGTGAAGGTGAGCCAGGCCGCCACCCTCACCCTGCAGGTGGTCGGCGCCTCGTAGACGGCCGGCCGCCCGCACCTCCGAGACACCGAGGCGCTCACCGCGTTCGTCCTGGCCGGACGCGGTGCAGCGCCTCGGTGTCGTTCTGGTGACTCTTCGTGGTCACGGTTGACATCGTCGGGGGGGTGTCTTAAGTTGACCCCAGTAAGTCGGTGGATTCGCTAGATCCTGTAGATTCAGCAGATCAACGAAAATGTTGTCGGGTGGGTAAGGGGCCGATTGTGCGGTCGACCGTCCTGGCGCCGAAACAAGGAGCCGTACATCCATGAAGTCCTTCCTGCACCACAGGAGTGTCCGAATCGCAGCCGCGCTGGCCGTCGCCTGCTCGTTGGCCGGAATGGCCGACGTGGTGGCTGCGACCACCCAGGCCCAGGCCGACCCGGCGTCGGTGACCGCCTATGCCGGGGTGGGGGCCGATGTCACCCAGGACCTCTATGCCGGCCTCGGGGGGGCGTCACCGGCGCCTCCCTCCGCCTCCACCACCTTCTTCACCCCGCTGCACTCGTCGAACGCCACCAACAACATGACCATCCAGTCGTTCGACGCCAACCCTCCGGGAGGCACCACCCTCAACCCGGGCTGCATCACCACCAAGGTCGGGGGACCGTCGTTTGACCGCCCCAACTCGACCACGGCGGGGATCGCCGCCCTGTTGGATGCCGTGAACGGCAGCGGGTGGGAGAACTCGTCGGCCTCGTGCACCAACACCCCGGTCAGCGTGACCGGCCAGATCGACTTCGCCCGGGCCGCCCGCGGCCCCAAGACGACGGGCACCACGCTCACCTTCGTCCCCTACGGACGGGATGCCCTCGGCCTCCTGATCTTCGACCACGGGGACGGGGCCATCAACACCCTGACCACGGCTGACCTCACCTCCCTGTACTCGAGCAGCACCGGGTCCATCACCATCGGGGGCGACAAGGTGCTCGGCTGCCTCACCATCACGGGCTCCACGCCCCGGAGCAACCTCGAGTCGGCCATCTCGGTGTCGGACACCACGGCCAACACCGCGGCCACCGCCGCCGGGTGCGCGCAGATCCAGCAGAACTCGGGCAACGCGTTCTACAGCTTCGCCAGCGGGTTGGCTTCGGGCACCGATGCGGTCATCCCGATCTCCGTCGGGAGCTGGATCGGTCAGGCCAATGGCGTCGGCGTCGACCGCTCCAACACCGCTCGGACCGGCGGCGTCACCCTGGCCGCCATCGACTCGCTGGGCATTCCGACCACTGGCACCATCCCCAACCTGGTCCCGAAGACGTCCTACTACCAGAACAGCCAGTACGGCTACAACGTCTACACGGTGCTGCCGACCTCCAAGCTGTCCGGATTCACCGCCGACGCCGCCCTCGAGAGCCTCTTCGTCGGATCGAGCTCGGCCCTGTGCAGCTCCGCCAACCAGTCCACGGTCAACGAGTTCGGCTTCGACAGCCTGACGTCGTCCGAGGGCACCTGCGGATCGACCACCACCACCGGCGACAGCTGATCCCACTCGTGGGCCGCGCCGGATCCTCGGACCGGCGCGGCCCCCCGACCTGTTCGGCCCTGTGAACCACTCCAACGAAAGAGCGATGAGATGAGCCACGAGATGAAACCACCACCCGAGCCATTCGCGTCCCCACCGGTCGTCCGGCGGAAGCCACGTTCGGTGGCGGCGATGGCGCTGGCCACCGTGGCGGTGCTGGCCCTGGTGGGCATCGCCCGCGCCATTCCGGCATCGGCGGCCACCCTCAACGGGGTGGCCACCATCACCAATGCATCCACCAACACCTTCCTGGCCTCGGGCGCCTCCACCACCCAGTTCACCGTGGCGCTGCCGGCCAACGCCGCCTGCTCCGGCGACACCGCCACGGACGGCTACCACGTGTACAGCTACCTGGAGAAGAGGACGACCAACCTCTCGACGGTGACCTTCATCAACTTTCCGTCCGTCGGATACGGATTCGTGAACGACATCGGCACCTACTACGGTCCGGCCAACACCGCGCCGACCAGCGGGCAGGTCATCGGCATCCCCACCGACCTCGAGTGGGCACCCCTGATCAAAAACGACGGCGTCACCCTGAAAACGCTGCTCTACACGAAGGGCAAGTCAGGGGTGTGGGAGGCCGGGCTGGCCTGCGCCACCAGTTCGGGCGTGCTCAGCGACAACTGGAACACCCAGATCACCTTCACCGCCAGCTCCTCCGACCCCACCAAGTTCGTCTGGTCGGCAGTGCCCGGGCCGAGCGGGGACAGCTTCGCCGCCATCACCTCGGCGGCCACCACCACCTTCACCAAGGGTGCGGCCTCGACCTTCACCGTCACCGCCACCGGGAAGCCCAAGCCGAAGATCACCGAGTCCGGCAAACTGCCCAAGGGTGTGAAGGTCAAGAGCGGTGTGCTCTCGGGGACGCCGACGGTCACCGGCACCTTCCACCTCACCTTCACCGCCACCAACGGCATCGGCAATCCTGCGGTCCAGAGCTTCACGCTCAAGGTCGTCAAATAGCGGCCACCCTCGACCTGACGATCAGCTGATCTGGAGTACCCAGGGTCGGGTCGACACGACCCTGGGTACCTGGTCGGTCAGGCCATCGTCCCGATGATCTGGCCGATCATCTCCACCGTCGTGTCCGGGTGGAGCAGGGCCAGCCGGGCCACGGACTCGCCCTCCCAGGTGGTGGGCTCGACGAAGCCGATCTGATCCTCGAGGAGTCGGGCCGACCACGACTCGTAGTCGTCGCGGTCCCAGCCGCGGCGCCGGAAGAGCACGACGGACAGCTCCGGCCGGCGCACCAGTTCGAGAGAGGGCGTCGCTTCGATGAGGTCGGCGGTCTGCTGGGTGACCGACAGCACCGTCTCGACGGCGTCCCGGTAGGCGTCGGTGCCGTGGACGGCCAACGAGAACCAGAGGGGCAGGCCCCGCGCCCTCCGGGTCAGGTGGTAGGCGTAGTCGCTCGGGTTCCAGTCCTCGGCGTCGCTGTGGAGCACGTCGAGGTAGGAGGCGTCCTGGGTGTGGACCGCCTTGGCCAGACGGGGCTCGCGGTAGACGAGGGCCGCACAGTCGAACGGTGCGAACAGCCACTTGTGGGGATCCACCACGAAGGAGTCGACCAGCTCGATACCGTCGAACCTGGCCCGGATGGACGGGGCGAACAGGGCGGCGCAACCGTAGGCGCCGTCCACATGGAACCAGAGCGACCGGTCACGGGCCAACGTCCCCACGCCCACCAGGTCATCGACGATCCCCGCGTTGGTGGTGCCCCCGGTGGCGACGACTCCGATCACGTCGGCGCCCCTCGGGTGACTCTCGAGGACGGCCCGGAAGCGCTCTCCGGTGAGACGGTGGTCCTCACAGGGGATGAGGAGTGCCTCCACACCCAGCACCCGGAGTGCCTTGCCCACCGACGAGTGGGCTTCCTCGCTGATGGCGACCAGCGGCCGTTCGGGGGCGCGATCGCCCATGCGGTGCGCAACGGTGTCCCGGGCCACCATGAGGGCGGACAGGTTGCCGGCGGAACCTCCGGACACGAAGCACCCGCCGGCGCCATGGGGTAGGCCGGCGAGGTCGGCCAGCACGCCGAGCGCCTGGTTCTCGGCCGCCACCGCTCCGGCCGCCTCCATCCACGAGGTCCCCTGCAGGGACGAGCAGGCCACCACCATGTCGAAGAGCAGGGCGGCCTTGGTCGGGGCGGCGGGGATGAACGAGAGGAAGCGGGGGCTGTCGCAGGAGATCACCGCGGTGGCCAGTTCGTGGTCGAAGATCTCCATGACCCGCCGGGCATCGGTGCCGGTCGGATTGATCACCCCCTGCAGACTGGCGTCCAGCGAGGCCGCCTGGGCCCCTCCGAAGTCGAGGGGGACCGGGTCGAGGGCCAGCCGCCACCGGCAGTAGTCGATGATGAGTGTGGTCAGCTGCTCGTCGTAGACGAACATGGGGTTGCGCATGGGTTCCTCTCTGGGCTGGCCCCATGATCGCAGATGCCGTCCGTCGGTCGGCGACCTGCCGGCGTCCCGTACGGCAAGCAGGTGCCGCCGGCGGACGAGCGGGCCGAGGCCGGTCCCACTCCCGGTACACGGTGGGCCGGTACGCCGGTTTCCGTGGGCAGCAGCCCGGCGGATCGGTAGGATCGGGGGCGTGGTCCAGCGCGTCACTCCGTACCTGCTCTACTCCGACGTCGGGTCGGCCATCGAGTACCTCGAGCGGGTGTTCGGCTTCCGTGAGACCCTCCGGTTCGCCGAGCCCGACGGCCGGGTGAGCCACGCCGAGGCGGTCGCTCCCGGGGGTGGCGAGGTCATGCTCGGCGATCCGGGGGAGGGCTACCGGTCTCCGGCCGAGCTCGGAGGGGTCACCCAGATGGTCCATGTCTACGTCGACGACGTGAACACCCACTACGAGACGGCCCAGAGGGCCGGTGCCGTCATCGAGCGCGAGCTCGCCGACCAGCCCTACGGGGACCGCAGCTACGCGGCCGTCGACCCCGGCGGTCACCGGTGGTTCTTCGCCACCCGGGTGGAGGACGTGGCTCCCGAGGCGTGGGGAGCGGTGGCTGCATCCGGCGCTGGGGCGAGCTGACCGCGGGCGCGGACCGAGTCGGACCTCAAGGCAGGCGGCGGTGGAGGGACACGGCGTAGTCCCCGTCCTCGAAGGGCTCCTCGGACCAGGTGGACCAGCGGTCGACGTAGGCCAATCCGGCCACCCGGCAGTCCTCGTCGTACTGGGAGAGCGAGTAGCCGCGCCCGAGCTGGAACCCGCACACCAGTGATCCTCCCGGAGCCAGGTGCGCGGCGCAGCCGGCCACCAGGGACCGCTGGGTCCCCTCCGGTGTGAAGAGGGGGACGTTGCCGGCCATCACCACCATGTCGAACCGCTCATCGAGGACGACCCGGGTGAGGTCGCCGAGCACCCAGGTCAGCTCCGGCGCCAGGGTGCGGGCGGTGTCGATCATCGAGGGATCGGGGTCCACCCCCACCACGGGGATGCCCCTTCGGGCCAGTTCCCGGGCCACCCGACCGGTCCCACATCCGGCGTCCAATACCCGGCGAGGGTGCAACCGAGCGACGAAATCCGCCTCCCCGTGGACGTCCGTGCCTCCCGCCGCCAGCAGGTCGAAGCGCTCCTGGTACTCGTCGCCGTTCCACTGCACCGGCCCATGATGGCCCAGCCGGCGACGGCGATCAGCCGGGGGTGGCCCAGAGCGCGAGCTGTGGCTGCCCCGGTGTCTCCAGGGGGTGGTACCCGGGCAACTCCGACATCGGCGAGTCGAGGTAGACCTTGGCTTCGGGGGGCTGGGCGAACCGACCGTGGCTCCAGCGGATCTCGACGTGGCCAAGCACGGTCCGTATGGCCCGGCCGACCCGGGGTCGATAGGCGCAGGCCCAGTCGACGCGGGGCTGGCCCGCCTCGGCCGGGGTCACGCCGAACTCCTCCAGTTCGAACTGGTCCCGCCAGTCCCAGGGGCTGGCGATGCGGAATCGGGCCGGCGCTCCGGTTCGCCGGTCGTTGCCGAGGACGAAGTAGGGAGCACTGCCGATGCGCAGCAGGCGCCAGAGCATCGACTCGCGGGCCAGCCCCGACGACGCCAGCCGTTCCGACCACCGGCGGGCCGATTCGCGGCTGACGCGTCCGGCACAGGGCCCCATAGGCCGCCCGGGAGGCTTCGTCGGGATAGGAGCGCCCCCGCAGCGAGTCGCGCAGCACGACCAACTGCTCGCGGGTGCAGCCCCACGGCTCGGTGGGGAGGTCGTCCAGATGGGCGGCGTCGACACAGGCGCGGTAGAGGGCGGTGATCTCGTCGGGGGCCACCGCCCGGTACCAGTCGCCCCGCTCCCAGGTGCCGGTGGTGGCCAGGAGCCCGTCGAACAGCCGTCCGGGCGACGAATTGGCCAGGATGTCCGACTCGTACTTGCAGCTGACCAGGTAGACGTGATCGATGCGAAGGTCGATGGGCGCCACCTCGTCGCCGGGCGGCCGGCGTCCCCCGGTCCATTCGATGGTCAATGGCGGGCGGCCCCGGAGACCGTCCTCGGCCTCGAGCAGGGCCCGGCCGTTGGCGAAGGACGTGGCCAACTCCGAGGCGAACCGGCCCGAGGCATCGATCGATTGCAGGCGGTCCCAGACCGCAGCGGCGATCCGCAGTTGACCGGGCCGGGAGGCGAGGGCATCGGCCGGGCCGGGGAAGGCGAGGGTACCGAGTGCGGTCCCCAATTCGGTGATGGTGGTCCGGTCATCGGGCACGGAATCGGTCGACGTCCGGGTGGCCGGACGTCAGGTGCCGCTCAGGTGTTCACTGATGGACTCCCCGACCACGACGCACCGCGACAGGGACGTGCAGCTCACGGCCAGCAACGGCTGGGGCGCCCCGACCAGGGCGGTGTGTCGCCACGGGTGGTTGGCCGAGCCGGTCAGGACCACCATGCCGGCGGTGGCCGACGTGGCCACCGAGCTGCCCACGGCCACGCAGGCCCCGACGGCCGGACAGGAGACGTCCCGGAACGTGGCGGCGGTGGTGGAGATCTGCTGGCTCGACCAGACGGCGCCACCGTTGTCGGTGGTCAGGACCACCCCGTGCCCGGACCTCGCCCCGTTGAGGGCGGTGGAGGTGGTGCCCACCACCGTGCAACGCATCCCGGCCACGCCCACCGGCGTGGTGGTGGGCGTGGTGGTCGTCGCCGGGGTGGTCGTCGTGGTCGTCGCCACCGTGGTGGTCGGGGCCGTGCTGGTGGTGGAGCCGGTGTCGGGCGTCGACGAGGATGGTGAGGTCGGACCTGGCGCCGTCGTGGCCGGGGCGGGTAGGGCGCCGCCGGCCGCCGGGCCGGGGAGGCAGGAGACGGCGGACAGATAGCCGATGCCCGTCGGCATGACCACCGGGGACCAGGTCGAGCCGCCGTCGGTGGTGAGGGCCACCGCGCCGGTGCCGTGCTCGCCGTCGGTGGATGCATAGCCGGCTACCCAGCAGTCGTCGGTGTCGGTGCACGACACCCCGGTCCCGTTGGAGATGGTGGTGGGCAGCGCCCCCTCGGCCACCCACCCGGCCAGTGGGGACGCCGACACCAGCGCGGTCAGCCCACCGCCCGACGATCCGACGGCGACGCACCGGCCACCCGGCAGGCAGGACACGGTGGCGGCGTCGAGGATGCCCGGCGGGGCCGGCACCTGCGTCCACGTCTTCCCCCCGTCGGTGGTGGTGACGATGGCCGCCAGCCCGGCATCGGTCTGTCCCACCGCTGTGCAGTGGCGACGGTCGCTGCACGAGATGCCCGACAGATAGCTGACCGTGCCGGGCGCCGCCTGGTTCACCCAGTGGGCTCCGCCGTCCTGGGTGGCGATGATGGCGGCCCCATTGGGTGCGCCGTCATCGCCGACCGTCGACCCGATGGCCCAGCACGCGGTGGCGGTGGCGCACGCCACTGCGGTGAGGGAGTTGACCGGCACCGGCAGGGCGGCGTCGGTGAAGACGCCGAGCCAGGGAGAGCCGGGGGCCAGCGTGGAGGGAGTGGCCTGGTCCGGATGGCCCGACAGCGTGGAGCAGGCACTGGTCAGCATGGCCGTGACCGCCACGACGACCAGGATGCCCGACCCCGCATGCCCCCGTCTCCTGGCTCGGGACGGCCCCGGAGCGGGGATCAGGCGGCCCTCGACCGGTCGGAAAATGCAGTAACGTGGTCCTGAACAGGGAATACTCGTATCGGAGCGGTACGGTTTCCTCCGGAGGTCGGTGTCCTATCGCTCACGATGAATCCCGTTCCCCTCCGTCATGATGTCCGCCGGTCGGCCCGTGCCTGCGGCCGGACCGATTGCGCCCCAGATCTTGCCACGCCGGCAGCGGCGAGACGGGTCATGACGGCCGGCCCGGGTGGGGTCCGTCTACCGTACGACGATGGTGCCGGCCCGTCGTTCCCCGATGTCCCGGTGACCTCGGCCGCGGGGCGCGGCGATGAACGTGGTCGACATCGTCATCATCGTGGTGGTGATCATCGCCGCCATCCAGGGGCTGCGGCTGGGGGCCATCGTGCAGGTGCTGTCGTTCGGCGGCTTCTTGATCGGCCTCTACCTCGGTGCCGCCCTGGCCTCGGTCACCGTCGGCTGGGTGCACTCCCAGTCGGCCACGGTGGCGGTGGCGCTGGTGACCCTGATCGGCGTGGCCACCGTGTGCGGGTCGGTCGGTCGGCTGGTGGGCAACCTGGCCTTCAACCGGGTGCACCGGGGGATCGCCGGCAAGTTGGACGCCGCCCTGGGCGTGATCGTGGCGATCATCGCCTCCCTATTGGTCGCCTGGCTGTTGGCCAGCACCTTGACGAGCACCTCGTCGCTGGCCCTCAATGCGTCGATCGATCAATCGAAGATCATCCGGTCACTCGACACGGTGCTGCCCCCGCCTCCGTCCGTCTTCTCGAGGGTCCAGGGCTTCCTGTCCTCCGAAGGGTTCCCTCCGGTCTTCGCCCAGTTGGCCCCGGCGTCGGCCGGTCCGGTCTCCCTGCCCGGCAACGCCGAACTCCAGCAGGCCGTGGATCGGGCCGGAGCGTCGACGGTCAAGATCGTCGGTGACGGGTGTGGCCAGATCCAAGAGGGCTCAGGGTTCGTCGTCGCGCCCGGCCTGGTCGTGACCAACGCCCACGTGGTGGCGGGCATCGCCCATCCGATGGTCCAGACCGGCACCGTCTTCCACAACACCACGGTGTTGCTGTTCGATCCGTACTATGACCTGGCCGTCATGCGGGTGAGCGGTCTCGATGCGCCGTCCCTGGCGCTCGATCCCAATCAGGTCGGACGGGGTGTCCAGGCCGCGGTGCTGGGCTACCCGGGCGGAGGGCCGTTCACGGTGGCCGCCGCCGGGGTCATGGCCGTCTTCGAGGCGCAGGGCCGGGACATCTACGGCCAGGGGCTCACCGTGCGGGAGGTCTACGAGATCCAGGCGGTGGTGCGACCCGGCAACTCCGGTGGGCCCCTGGTCCAACCGGACGGCGAGGTGATCGGAGTCGTCTTCTCGCGGTCCACTACCAACGGCGACATCGGCTACACGTTGACCTCGCCCGGAGTCCGTACCCGGGTCGAGGAGTCGGAGACGCGGACCGCGGCGGTGGCGACCGGCGGGTGTGGGGCGGGCTGATCCACCCGGAGTGCGCTCTCGCGTCACCAGAGCTGGGCACCTTCCGCTAGACAGGGAGCATGACGCTTCCTATCGAGGACTACGGCATCATCGGCGACCTCCACACCTCGGCCCTGGTGGGTCGGGACGGCTCCATCGACTGGCTGTGCCTGCCCCGGTTCGACTCGGCGGCCTGCTTCGCCAAGCTGCTGGGCGACGACGACCACGGGTCGTGGCGGATCGCCCCGAAGGGATCGCACGGCGCCACCCATCGCCACTACCGGGGCGAGACCCTGGTGCTCGAGTCCGAGTTCGTCACCGACGAGGGGACGGTCCGGATCATCGACTGCATGCCCATCCGCCAAGAGCACCCCGAGGTGGTGCGGTTGGTGGAGGGGGTGCGGGGAACGGTGACCATGGAGATGACGCTGACCATCCGCTACGGCTATGGCCAGATCGTGCCCTGGGTCCGCACCGTCGACGGCACCCTCCAGGCCATTGCCGGACCCGACGGCCTCTCGCTGTGGACTCCGATCGAGACCAAGGGAAAGGACTTCTCGACGGTGGCCGAGTTCAAGGTGACGGAGGGCCAACGGGTCCCCTTCTCACTCACCTGGTTCCCGGGCAGCGAGGAGCCGCCTCGACCGATCGACGCCGACTACGCCATCCGGGACACCGAACTGTGGTGGACGGACTGGGCCTCGCAGTGCACCTACGTGGGCGACTACCGGGAGGCCGTGGTGCGGTCCCTCATCACGCTGAAGGCCCTGACCTACGAGCCCACCGGTGGCATCGTGGCCGCGGCCACCACCTCGCTGCCCGAGACCCTCGGAGGCAACCGGAACTGGGACTACCGGTTCTGCTGGCTCCGCGACGCCACCCTGACCCTCGAGTCCCTGATGCGCGGTGGGTTCTACCAGGAGGCCATGGCCTGGCGGAACTGGCTCCTGCGGGCCACCGCCGGTGACCCCTCGCAGATGCAGATCATGTACGGCGCGGCCGGCGAACGCCGGCTGGACGAGTGGGAGATCGACTGGCTGCCGGGCTATGAGGGGTCGGCGCCGGTGCGGATCGGCAATGCCGCCGCCGGGCAGTTCCAGCTCGATGTGTACGGCGAGGTGATGTCGGCGCTGTACGAGTCGGCGCCGAACGCCGGGGCCGGTGAGAACCCGGCCTGGGAGTTCCAGCTCGCCCTCATGGACTTCGTGCGCGACGGCTGGCGCGAACCCGACGACGGCATCTGGGAGGTGCGGGGCCCGCGCCGTCACTTCACCCACTCGAAGGTCATGGCCTGGGTGGCCGTCGACCGCGCCATCAAGACGGCGGACAAGTGCACGCTCGACGGACCGATCCAACAGTGGAAGAAGATCCGACAGGAGATCCACGACCAGGTCTGTGACCAGGGCTTCAACGCCGACAAGGGTTCGTTCACCCAGTACTACGGCTCCGACCAGCTCGATGCCAGTCTGTTGATGATCCCATTGGTGGGCTTCCTGCCGGCGCACGATCCGCGGGTTCGGGGAACCATCGAGGCGGTGGAGCGCGAACTGGTGGAGGGTGGGTTCGTGCTCCGGTACCGCACGGTCGACACCGGGGACGTGGACGGGCTCAGCGGAAGGGAGGGTGCCTTCCTGGCCTGTTCGTTCTGGCTGGCCGACTGCCTGTCGATGCTCGGGCGCGACCACGATGCCCGCCAGCTCCTCGACCGCTTGATGGGGCTCCGCAACGACCTGGGCCTGCTGTCCGAGGAGTACGACCCGGTGGCGGGAAGGCTGGTGGGGAACTTCCCCCAGGCGTTCTCCCATGTGTCCCTCATCAACTCGGCGTCGAAGCTGGCCGGGCACGACAAGCCGACGTCGGAGCACGTCATGGTGGGTCTGGCTCGCCGGGCCCTCACCCGGCCGGTCCGCATCGGCAAAGGCCCGGCCGCGCTCCACCCGGGCGGATTCAACGCCGGTCGGGTGCTGGCCAGTCTGGCCGGGAGCCTCGACGCCGAGCCGACGGGAACGGCGGCCGGGGCCATCAAGGCAGCCACCGGTGCGCTCGCCGGCCGGGTCGGCCAGGACCGGGGCAAGCCGACCACCAAGCCGACCGACAAGCGAGCATCCAGGGTGTCCCCCAATGCTCCGGCCCAAGCGGTGGCCGCGGCCGAGGATGCTTTCGGGTCGCCGGCGACCACATCGTCCTCGACAAAGAAGTCGACGAAGTCGACGAAGTCGACGAAGAAGGCGGGGCGGGCCGGGACGGCGAGATCGACGTCGGCGACGAGTAGAGGGAAGAAGGCGGGCGTGGCGCGGAAGGTCCCGGCGACCAAGCGGGCCGGGGCCCGGCCGGCCAGGGCGTCCACCGCAGCCAAGGCGGCACCGGCGAAGGCGGCGGCCAACACGCGGGCGACCAAGAAGCCGCCGGCCCGGAAGCGGGCGACCGGCGCCGGTCGTTCCTAGTGCCTGCGGGTCGGCTCGAGTCGCCCGGTCACCCGCCACCGCCCCGGAATTCGGGATGATGGAACCATGAGCGGCAGCCACCACCAGGGCCCGGGGTCCTCCCCGGAGCGCCACCCTCATACCGACACGGTCGACCCCGATGGATCGGCGGACCCGGCGGCCGGCGCCACCGTCGCCGATGGGGTCGTCGAGCTCGACACCCTGCTGGGCGGCTGGGAGCGGGTGACCGCCGGCTACCTCATCGAGGGCGATGCCCCGGTGTTGATCGAGACCGGAAGCCAGAGCTCAGTCCCCACGCTGCTAGCCCTGCTGGGTCAACTCGGGGTCGGTCCGGCCGACCTGGCCGGGGTGGTGGTCACCCACATCCATCTCGATCACGCCGGGGGGGTGGGCGATGTGGCCCGGGCCTTTCCCAATGCCACCGTGTACGTGCACCAGAAGGGGGCTCGCCACCTGGTCGACCCGACCAAGCTGGTCGACTCGGCGGCCCGGGTGTACGGACCGCTGCTCGACTCGCTCTACGGTCGGCTCGAACCCACACCGGCGGAGCGCATCCATGTGCTCGAGGACCTGGAGGTCATCCCGGTCAGCTCCAATCGGTCCCTCACCGCGGTGGACTCACCCGGTCACGCCAAGCACCATCTGGCCCTGCACGACAGTCTGAGCGGCGTGTTGTTCGCCGGGGATGCGGTGGGGGTGAAGCTGCCCGACGCCGGGGTCCTGCGCCCGTCAACGCCTCCGCCCGACTTCGACCTCTCCCTGGCGCTCCACTCCCTGCAGCGATTCGCCGAGCGACGGCCGACCGGACTGGCCCTGGCCCACTACGGGCTGCTCGACGATCCTCCCGACGTCCTCGAAGAGGCGGACGGGACGTTGCGACGATGGGCCGACGTGGCCGAGTCGGCCTTCCGGGACGGGCGGGACATCGCCCAGGCCCTGGCCGTCGAGTTCGAGTCCGATCTCGACGGGGTGGCAGAGGTGCATCGCGAGAAGCTGGAGGTCATGAACGGCGTCCATTCGAATGCCGCCGGTCTCTACCGATGGCTGTCCTCCCGGGTGACGGGAGACGATCCGACCGGTGGGGGAGCTTGAGGCCGTCGGGGCCGCGGTGAACGTCTCGCTCGTTTCGGGGTGGGTCCCCGCCGTGGTGGAGAGCCTCGCCGTGGTCACCCTGGTGCTCTCGGTCGGCTGGCGCTCGGGGGCCTGGCGCGCCCAGCTGGGGGTCGGAGTGCCGCTGGCCGCCGTGGTCACCGCGGTGGTCGCGCTGCTCCTGAGCTTCGGGCCGTGGAAGTCGTCGGACTTCCCCCGGTCGGCCTACCTCTGGGGGTTCACCTTCGTACTGGCATCCACCGTGGCGACCATGGGGTGGTCCGGTGCCGGCTGGCGCCGCCACCTTCTCCCGGTCGCCAGCATCGTGCTCACCCTGGCGGCGACGTTGGGAGCGGTGAACCGGCAGGCGGGCTCGTTCCCCACCGTCGGCCGGCTGGTGTCCCTCGACCCGGAACACATCGTGGCCTCGCCGGACCTGAACCAGATCCGCCACCAGGTGATCGTCTCCGGAAAGCTCCCGTCGGAGGGCGTGTTGATCGAGGTCACCATCCCGCCCACCGTCTCCCACTTCTCCACCCGGCCGGCCTATGTGTACCTGCCGCCAGCCTGGTTCGCCAAGGTGACCCCCTCCTTGCCCACGCTGGTCTTGCTGCCCGGCGAGCCGGGCAGCCCCGCCGACTGGTCGAGTGATGGTGACGCCGACAACACGGCCGATGCCTTCGCCGCCACCCACCACGGCCTGGCCCCGATCATCGTCATGCCCGACCCCAACGGGTACGCCACCATCGACACCGAGTGTGTGAACAGCAAGTTCGGGAATGCGGAGACCTATCTGGCGGTGGACGTCCCCAACTTCGTCCGGCGGGAGTACAGCGCCTCCTCCCGCCCCGGCTCGCTGGCCATCGGGGGGCTCTCCGCCGGCGGTACCTGCTCGGTCATGCTGGCGCTGCGCCACCCTGCCGTCTATCCGACCTTCGCCACCTTTTCCGGGTTCGCCTCACCGCAGTACGAGGAGACGACCCTGGCCCAGACCATCGACACCCTGTTCGGAGGATCCGAGGATGCCTTCGCCGCCCACGACCCCATCCAGATCCTCCGGGACATGAAATTCCCCGGGCTGGCCGGCTGGTTCGAGGTGGGGGACCAGGACACCGAGCCGCTGGAGGCCGCCCACAATCTCCAACCCGCCGCCCTGCGGGCCGGCATCGCCACCTGCATCCTGGTGCGCCCGGGCGGGCACGACTTCGACCTCTGGAGCCAGGCGCTCAGGGACTCGTTCCCCTGGTTGGCGTGGCGCCTGGGCCTCACGGCGCAACCGGCGAGCGAACCGGCCAAGTGCCAATCCCCGTGACCGGCCCGCCCGGAGGCGTCCGGTGCTCTTGCGCCGAGTGCGACCCCTGGTCTCGAATGGCAGGAGTGGCGCAGGTCAGAGACACCCGGGGCCCGGCCCGATGAGCATCCTGTTCGCCCTGGCCGGGGCGTTCAGCCAGGCGCTCACGTCCGTGCTCCAACGCCTGGCCAACGTGGCCGGGGCCGAGGAGAAGAAGCGGTCGGCCTGGGAAACGACCCTCTACCTCATCCGGCAACCGATGTGGTTGTTGGGGATGCTCACCATGGGCGGCACCTTCGTCTTCACCGCACTGGCGCTGTACTTCGGCCAGTTGGCCACCGTCCAGCCGATCCTGGTGACCGAGCTGATCTTCACCCTGGCCCTCCGGGTCCTGTGGCTGCGTGACCGCATCGCCTCGCGGACCTGGGGCGCGGCCGCCCTCCTGTGCGCCGGGCTCTTCGGGTTTCTGGTGGTGGCCCACCCGCAAGAGGGTCATCGCCACCCGACCGTCGGGGGCTGGATCGTGGCGGTGGGGAGCCGTGGGCTGGTGATCGTGGTGCTGTTGGTCCTCAGCCGGTGGGGATCGCCGGCCCGTCGCGCCGCGCTGCTCGGAGCGGCGGCCGCGCTGGTCTGGGCCATCGACGCCGCCGTGGTCAAGGCGGCCACCGAGGTCCTGGCCCATCACGGATGGGGCGGCCTGTTCCTCCACTGGCCGGTCTACGGCGTGGTGGTCACCGGTGTGCTCGGCACCGTGCTGCTCGAATCGGCCTTTGCCGTCGGCCCGTTGGCCGCGTCGCAGTCGGCCCTGCTGATCGTCGATCCGCTGGCCAGCATCGCCATCGGTATCGAGCTCTTCGGCGAGCAGCTGCGCAGCTCGCCCGGCGCCATCGCCCTCGAGGTCCTGTTCCTCATCGCCATGGCCGCGGGCGTGATCCTCCTGTCCAAGTGGGCCCCTCCGGAGATGGAGGCCCGGGCCAAGCGCTCGCCGCGTCTGGTGGTGACCGGAGGGCCGGACGCGGCTCCGACCTGACCGGTCGGCGCCGGCGGCTTCGGAACGGTCGGTCACCGCTCCGGCTGCCGCCGCGCCGGCCACGGCCAGAAACTGCTCCCCCCAGTCGTCAGTGCCGTAGCCGGTCATCGCCGCTTGGTGGTAGCAACGCGGAACCTCGGTGTCGATCGATACCTATCCGGTGGTCGCGCCGTTCGGTGCGTGTTCCATGAGCCTGGCCGCGGCCCGGACCTTGATCCAGCGAATGATCAACAGGCCGGCGACGATGGCCGCGGCCCCGGTGATAAGCTCCAGGTCGATGGCGCCCACGACCTTCTCGGAGGTCGGAATGATCGGGTGCGGATCGCCGGCCGCCTCGGGTTCTTCTGGCATGACCCCACGATGCCCACCTTTCGACGCCCCAACCTAAAATCGGGGATGAGGCCTCTCTCCAGCCCAATGGCGAAACCCAGTCGAACTTCTGACTCTTGCTCTTGCCCTTGTGCGCAGTGAGTACGTGAAGGCCTGGGACCACCGGGGCTCCCGTGCCGCCGATGATCCGCGCGATGGGATCGCCACCTCGACTGGCTGCCGTCAGCAACGAGCGTCACCATCTCGCCAGTGGATGTTGGATCCACATCCCGACGGAAGACACCTTAGGGTTCCGCACGGACGAAGCGCCTCGAGCGCCCGAGCCGTTTCCGAGAGCTCGTCACGCAACGCCTCGCAGCGTGGGCAGCCATCGAGATGACTGAGTAGCCGGCCGCTCTCGACTCCATCGAGTACGCCGATGACGAAGACCGCAATGTCGCCGCGGAATCGTTCACACTCCGGAGGTGATGTATAGATTGCCGACTGGCCATCAGCGACCATTGTTCTCCTTGGGTGTCGCGAGCCACGTGCCGATCCGACCACGGTCAGTGGATCGAGCAGCGGGTGCTCGGGTTGTACTTGGACAGACGGGTTCCGCAACCGTCGAAGGCACAGATCCGTCCTTTCCCATAGGTGCGAAGAGGCTCTCCCGATGCCGGCCTCGATACGCTCGCCCACTGGGGTGTCTCGATCGATTCACTGCTCATCTGAACCCCTTCTTCTGGACGACCCCACCTCGGCCCGGGAAAATCCCCGGGGCCGAGGCGGGTGTCGTGAAGTCGGTCTGGTCGGTCACCTGTTCTCGGCCATCGACCCGAACGTGGCCTGCATCAGTAGCCGTAGGCCGGGCTGGAGGGAGCCGGGGTGGTGACGTGGGTGGGGGAGGCTGCGGCGGTGTGGATCGGAGCCAGAGTCGGTGTGGCCACGAAGAAGTTCTCTACACCCTGGCCGGTGACCTGATCGGGGCTGTCCTCGGCGAAGGTGTAGAGGAAGTGGCCGTTGTAGGTCACTTGTCGGCCGTTTCCGGTGAGGGCCACGCCGAGGGTTCCTCTGGTGCCGCTTCCGGTGGGCGCACTGCCCACCAACGGTGGCCAGAGTGCAGCGAGCTCACCCGAGACCATTGACTGGGTTGCCGTGTCCGGCTTGTAGGTGTAGAGGGGAAGTCCCTTGTCATTGACAAGAATCACCTCCATGACGCCCCCGACCCGAGCCGTAGCGGTACGCACGGTGGCCGTCGCGGCCGATTTGGCGGTGGGCATGGGAGTGGGACCTCCCGGAGCCGCCTGGGTGATGGCCGTCGGTGGTGAAACGGTCACAGCCGATTGGGCTGATCCGGTCCCACCGGTGGTGGCGATGACGATGCCACCGACCAGGCCGGCAACAGACGAGCGCGGCAATGGTGATTGTCAAGAGACGATTCTTCACTGTTCCTCGATTCTGGTTAGGTCGACTGGTGCGTCATTGGGGCGGACAACGAGAGTCGACAGTGCTCGTCGTTCCGGGGTGTCAACCCAAGGGAACCCGGGCCTCGGCACACCCATGAGTCGACGTTCGAGCCAGATGCCGGCCATCAGAAGGTGACCAGTCAGTGAGATGGCGTGTCGATTGATGTGTGCTCTTCGCGGTGGGTCGGGAAGTTGCTCGCCGTTGGTTCGATGCATGGCTTTGTCTCTCCCAGTCGATGGTCCCGTGTTCCTGTCGGTAGCTAATACGGCCGGGGGTTACGCGCCCACGGGTCCTTCGACGAATAGGTGGGAACGGTGCGTGCCGCGACATCGCACACGTCGGAGGCGACCGGTCGAGCGTCGTGGGAACGGCCTCTCGCACGTGGCACACGAGGGGCTCAGCGGTGGATCGGCCGTACCTGCCCCGACCCACGGCCGGCCGGATGAAGGGTCGAGCAGCCCGGTCGGTGAGGCTCAGGCAAAGGTGGCTGAAGCCACGACGGCGCCGGACGGCGTCACCAACTTCGCCCCGCGGAGCTGGCCAATGTCCACATGGACGTCCTTTGTGAACACGCCCCTGCCACCGTTGAGCACGAAGGCTCCAGTGGCCACCGTGTCGCCGTCCTCCACCTGCAGCTTGCAGACGATCGTTCCTGTGTACGTGGCCCCGGCAACGTCGAGGTACACCCAGGAGGGATTCCCGCGGGAAACAACGATCTGGCCCATCACCTGACCTTCGGCGGATTCAAAGGTGCCAGTGCGCAGGGACGACCCGTGAGGAGTAGCCAGTGCGGCAGGTGAGACCGTCCCTTGGTCGACGGTCTCGGTGACTGCCGCCGTCCCCCCGACGAGGACCAGGCCGGCAGCAACGGCCGCGATGGCGGTCCGACGCCGGCGCGCCCTTGCCGGCCTGGTCATGGGCACGACCCGGGGATCGGCCTGCGCGGCCAACTCCTCATGGAGCCGGTCGACGAACTCGTCATCGGGGAGCATGTCCCCCGGGCGAGCTGATCGAAGGTTGATGGCCGTTCGCAGGACGGCAACATCCTCCGGCTCGGCATCGAAGGAGTCGGGACGCTTCCCATCCGCCAAGGCGTCGATGTGGGACTGGAGTCGCCGCTTCGTCACTGTCCCAGCTCCTCGGCTACGTTCGCCGCCATCTTCAAAGCGCGGTGCTGAAGCACTTTGGCATTGCTCACGCTCACGTCCATAGTCCGCGCCGCCTCTTTGATCGTGCAGGCTTCAAGGAATCGCAACTCGAGAATTCGACGATAGCGATCAGGAAGGGCCCCGAGGATCTGGTTGGCCCGGCTCGGTGCGCTGCTCGGTGGGTCGAAGCCCGAGGGCTCGGCCAGATACGCCGAATCGGAGTCGGGATCGATCGATGTGACCGGCAGTCCCAGATGGCGGCGCCAATGGGAGGCAAGCACCGTCTGAGCGGTCATGAGCAAGTACGCCCGCACCTCGCCCTTGGAGGACCCGAGCCGCAACGGACGCAGGGCCGTTCGAAACACTTCAGACGTGAGATCCTCCGCGTCAGGGCGGTTTCCGACCCGGGAGTACATCAGTCGGTACAGACGGGCGACGTTGTCGCGGTACACCGACTCCCAGTCGGCGTAGGCGTCAGTGTCCACCACTCGAAGGTAGGCGACCGCACCATCGCCCGCGGTAGGAGGGGACGCGGATTTCGCCGGGGACGTTCGAGGAGTAGGAAACATCTCACTTTAGAATAGGAACCCAGGTTACAGAGGCGGAAGTTCCTGGTCAGGCGGCAAGCGACGGTTCGCAGGCTGCCCGAGGCACTGCTGACGGACGCGGCCAGTGGCCCGATACCGCGGGACGGCCGACGGCCCGGTCAGGTGGGCCCTGGCGGGCGCGGTTCGGGCTCTTCGCCGAGCCATCTTGGTTCTCCTCGGGTTGGATGATCGTTGGGGGATTCCTGTCGTCCGAGTGGGCAATGGTCGGGAGCCCGCTTCCTCCCGTGCGTGTAACCAACCCCGGTATCTGTCGTCGGCACCATGTACCCGAATGCTCGTGCGACGCAGAGACACCGAACCTGCGTGGCGCGAGTGAACAGGCGGCCGGCGTACACCGAAGGTCACGATCACAGCGAACGGGAGGATCCTGTCATGGAATCAGCAACGTCGAACATCCGCATACTCGCCGACGAACCACGAACCATCGATTTGCGAAGTGGGTCAGCCAGGTCAGAGCTCCGGCGGTGGGGATCGGCAGACCGCCTCCTGAGGTGGGGCACGACAACCCTCCTGCTGGTGATTGGGATCGTCCATCTCCACCTATGGCAGGACGGCTATCGCACGCTGCCCACCATCGGACCGTTGTTCGTCGTGGCCGTCGTCTCGGCCGCGTCGATTGCGCTCTTCACGTCCGTGCAGCTCAATTGGGTAACGGCCATGGCTGCTGCCGGTTTCGCCGCCGGCACCCTGGCCGCCAACGTTCTGAGCCTTCTGCTTCCCCGCGGCCTGTTCGAGTTCAAACAAATCGGCGTCTCCTATTCCGGTGGCATTGCCATTGCGTCCGAAGTGGGAGTGCTGGTGCTCGTCAGCATGTGGGCGCGCCGGCGCCTGCGTAGCCGTCGGTGGGCAGCCAGGCGCCGATTCGGCCAACGCACCCGTACCGTTCGCTGCTGCTCTCACCGGTGACCGTGGCGATCAGCGCCGACCGGTGGGGGATTCCTCGACCTGCCCAAGGACCCGGACTCGCATACCGGGCTGGACTGACCGTGCGGGTGCGGCGGCCTCATCGGACTGACGGAGGACCCAGCTGGACGCCACCACCGGACGCCTATGGGATCTGCTGATCGCCCCCCACGGCCGAAACCTGCTCTGACCTGGTGCGCCCCCCCGGACTCGAACCCAGGAACCTGCAGATTAAGAATCTGCTGCTCTACCGTTGAGCTAGGGGCGCCCGGTCAGCATAAGAGCAGATCAGACGATCGTCAACGAACGGGAGATCGGTCCGCCTCAGTGCACGGGCGGGTCGCAGTGGGCTGGAACCGCGGTCGGCTGCGGGGTCAGGCCCAGCTTCCATGACAGCCACGGCAGGGAGTTCTGGAAGGCCGCCGCCCAGAACAGGAAGTCGTGGCCCCCCGGGGGCGTGGTCACGCACACCTGCTGCATGCCGGCCCGTTTGGCCAGCTTCGAGAGCTGGGAGACGGCAGCCAGGGGCTGCGGGTCGCCCTGCCCGGCCGTGAACCATCCGGCCATTCCGGGGAAGTGGCCCCCGGTGAGGAGGCTGACCGGATTGTGGGCCTCATAGTTGGCCTTCGAGCCGCCGTACAGCTGCACGATGGTCTGCTGCTCGTTGTCGTTCTGATAGGTGGGTGAGGCGTACCCCGAGTACTCGGCGAAGGTCTGGAACACCTTCGGATTGCGGAGCGCCAGCATGGTGGCACAGGTGCCTCCGGCCGACAGGCCGGCCACGGCCAGCGAATGCTTCCCGATGGCGGCATTGAAGTTCGCCTGCATGAAGTTGGGGACGTCTTTGACCAGATAGGTCTCGGCCTTCCCGAAGACGCTGTTCGAGCACTCGGAGTCCGAGGTCTTGTTCCCGTTGTTGTCCGGTATGACCAGTATCGGCGCCAGCCCGTGATGCCGTGCGGCGAACGCGGTGGACGTGGTGTCGGCGTAGCCGGCACGCGTCCAGTCCGAGGGCTGGCCCGGAACGCCGGCGATGAGCTCGATGACCGGCAGCTGGGGTTCGGGGCTCTTGAACCAGGCGGGTGGCAGATAGACGTAGCCCGGTCCGGTATCGAACTTGGAGATCGTCGCCGGAATGGTCACCTGGATGGTGTCCCCGTGGCTCGGGAGCTTTCCCGTCTGGCGCACCTGGGACCGGATGACCTTGAGCTCGGGCAGGTTGGTGAAGTTGGCGGCATCCTTGCCCAACAGCCGCTCGAGGGTGGGGTAGTAGTCGTAGTTCTTGTTGACCACGGTGAAGGCGGCCACCACCGAGAACACCAGGGCGATGACCGAGAAGGTCCGGAGCAGCCAGTGGGCCTTGGTCCAGCCCATGACGATGATGATCACCGAGAACCAGATCAGCCACACCCAGAAGTAGAAGGAGATGGGGAAGTCGTCAGGGGCGAGATTGAAGACCTCGACGGCCAGCCCGGTGAGCACGGTCAGCACGAAACTCACCGGAATGCCGAGCGGCAATTGCCATTTCCATGCGCCGTCATGCCATCCCACCGACAGCGCGACGGAAACCAGGGCGACGATGACCACGGTCACTGGAAACCAACCGGTGATCAGGTCAATATTGACTGCGAGGGTTCTGACGAATTCCGTTTGCCTAAGATAACGAGCGCGGTCCTGGGTTGCAGGGACCCGACAGCGGGTGAACCCGGGGAAGAGGGCGTGGCGTGACGGACGAGTCCGACGTGAGTGGCGAGGATCCGACCATTCGGACCGTGGACGCGCTGGTGGCGGAGCGCCGCAAGAAGCGGGAGGTGCTCGCCGACCAGGGCATCGATCCGTATCCGACGCGGTTCGACCGGACGGTGACGGCAGCCGAGCTCCATCAGCGCCACGGGGATCTGGCCGCCGACACCCGTACCGGCGAGACGGTGCGCATGGCCGGCCGGCTGGTGAGCATCCGGGGCCATGGTCGCCTCTCCTTCGCCACCCTGGAGGACGTGACCGGTTCGGTGCAGCTGCTCATGCAGGAGTCGGTCCTGTCCGACCAGGCCAAGCTGGTGCTGGCCAATTTCGACCTGGGCGACTGGATCGGGGCCGAGGGAGAGGCCGTGACCAGCCGGCGCGGCGAGCTCTCGGTCGACGTGACCGAGCTGACGATGTTGTCGAAGGCGCTCCGACCCCTTCCCGACAAATGGCACGGGTTGGCCAATACCGACACCCGCTATCGACAGCGGGAGGTCGACCTGTTGGCCAATCCCGACAGCCGCAAGGTGTTCGACATCCGGTTCAAGATCGTCGCCGCCCTGCGCCGCCAGCTGGTCGCCGAGGACTTCATCGAGGTCGACACGCCCATCCTCCAGCCCCAGGCCGGCGGGGCGCTGGCCCGGCCCTTCATGACCCACGCCAACGCCCTCGACATCGATCTCAGCCTGCGCATCGCGCCCGAGCTCTACCTCAAGCGCCTGGTGGTGGGGGGCTATGAGCGGGTGTTCGAGATCGCCCGCAACTTCCGCAACGAGGGGGTCGACACCCGGCACAGCCCCGAGTTCACCGCCCTGGAGGCCTATCGGGCGTTCGGCGACGTCACCGACGGGATGGACCTGACCGAGCGCCTCATCCTCGAGGCGGCCCGGGCCTCGACCGATCGGCTGACCTTCACCATCGGCGACCGATCCATCGACCTGACCTCGCCCTGGCCCCGGCGCCAGCTGCTCGACTGGCTGGAGGAGGTGGTGGGACGGCGGGTCCACCCGACCGACCCGGTGGCGGAGGTCCGTTCCATCTGCGACAAGCACGGTGTCGACTACCTGCCCGAGTGGGGGTCGGGGAAGCTCATCTTCGAGCTGTACGACACCATCCTGCTGCCCACGGTGGTCGACCCGGTATTCGTCTGCGGATTCCCCGTCGAGGTCTCTCCTCTCGCCCGCCATACCGCCGACGACCCGACGCTGGCCGACCGGTTCGAGCTGGCCATCGATGCCAAGGAGTTCGCCAACGGGTACAGCGAGCTCAACATCCCCGAGGAGCAACAGGAGCGCTTCCGCGGTGAGGCCGAGGCGGTGGCCCACGGGGACCTCGAAGCCCACCCCGCCGACCTGGCCTTCGTGAGAGCCCTCGAGTACGGGCTGCCCCCGACCTCGGGCATCGGGATCGGCGTCGACCGGCTCGTCATGCTCCTGGCCGAGGTGGAGGCCATCCGCGACGTGATCCTGTTCCCCATGATGCGACCGGAGGCCGGGTAGTTGACCGAGCCGGCGGACGCTCCCGACGAATCGAGGACCGGACCGGACCGCCCGGTCGGTGCCGAGTCGTCGAACGGTACCGAGTCGACCGAGTCGTCGAACGGTACCGAGTCGTCGAACGGCACCGTGCTCACCTCCGCTTCGGTCACCGAATCGGCCGGGGACGACGAACCGATCGCCGAGAGGGACCTGGCGCTCGAGGCCGAGCAGGCCGCGCTCCTGTCCTCTCTCATCGACGAAGAGGTCGACCTCGGACTGCCCGCCGGCAGTCGAGTCATCGTGGTGAGCGATCTGCATCTTCCAGTGGCCGCCACGACCATCTCGACCGGGGTGGCCGACGAGCTGGCCACCATCCTCAACGACTTTCCCCAACCGGGGGCGTTCATCATCGCCGGCGACGGGTTCGAGATGCTGGCCGGACCACCGGACGTCGCCACCATCCTCGACGCCCATCCCCAGCTGACCGGAGCCGTCTCGAAATTCGCGGCCCAGAAGGATCATCATGTCGTGGTCCTCTCCGGCAACCACGACGGTCAGCTGGCGTGGGACGGTGGCGCGGTGGGAGTGCTTCGTGACCGGCTCGGGGTCGAGTCGTTCGCCCTCAAGTGCAATGTGACCATGGCCACCGACAGCGGCCCCGAGCGGATCCGGGTGGTGCACGGCAACCAGTCGGACCCCTACAACACCTTCGAGGATCCCTGGTCCCCGGTGGACACGCCATTCGGCCACCATGTGGTCCGGGACCTGCTCCCCGAGCTCGAGGTGCGACAGGAGACGGGTTCGCTGCTCGAGGGGGTCCAGTGGCTGGACGGGGACTTCGCCGACTTCATCGGCTCGCGCCTCTTCTACCGGAAGATCGTCGGCAAGCTCTGGCTGATCGCCATTCCGTTCGTGGCCATCCTGCTGTTGCGCCTCCTCACCTTCCTGCCCGGGGTCCACGGGCTGCTGCACCACCATGCGCAGCGCTTCCTGCTGGCCTTCGGGCTCCTCGTCGCCTTCATGGTGATCGTGGCCGGGGTGGCGGCGGCGGCCACCTTGCTCCGGGTCAACCGCGCCCTGCGGGAGACGGCGGTGAGCGCGAGATCCGACCCGGCCATGCACAACGCCCCCCCACGGGCCGACGCCGCCCGCCTCGTCTCGCAGGGGTACGCGGGGATGGTGTCGGGCCACACCCATGAACCCGAGCTGTCCGTGGTGGGCGTCGGCTTCTATGCCAACACGGGCTCGGGTACGGCATCGGTGGTCAGCCGACCCTCCCGGCTGCGGCTGCCCCATCCGTTCGTCACCCTGCAACGCTTCTCCTACGTGGAGCTGCGGGGCTCGACCGTCCTGGAGGTCAAGCTCTGGTTGCGGGAGATCCCGACGCGGTCGCCGGTGATGCTCGAGCGGTTGGCCCTGGCCCGCAGCAAGGTGGACATGCGCACCCTCACCCAGGTGGGAGCGCTGCCGACCGGGCCGACCTGGCCGCTCGACCCGTCGGGCCTGAAGCAGTGGGTCCTGCGTCGGCGTATCCGCCGGGTGGCGGCCGGGTTGTTGCTGATCTCCGGCCTGCTCAATGTGGTGTTCGCCGCCCTGTGGCACATCCAGTCGACCCGAGCGGTGGACTACTGGCTCCCCTTCGGCATCCACCCGCTGTCGGTGATCGAGTCGATCGTCGCCGGCCTGGCCCTGTGCGGGCTGGCCCGCGGCGTACGGCGAGGCTTGCAGCCGGTGTGGCTGGCCGCGCTCTTCGTCCTGTTGGCCTCCACCGCCGATCGGCTCATCCAGGGGCGGCCCCCGTACGGGCCGGCCATCGCCCTGGTCTTCTGTCTCTGGCTGCTGATCGAGCGCCAGCACTTCCGGGTCAAGCCCTCCGGCGTCACCCGGCTGTTCATCTGGATGGCCTCCGGCGGCCTGGTGGTCATCGCCATACTGGCCGGCCTGGGGAGCCTGTTCCGTCACGGCCATCGCGAGGGCTTCGACCTCGTGTTCCTACTGGTCGTGGCCGTCGTCCTCCTGCTCCTGCTTCTGGTGGCGCTGCCCGGGAGCGAGTCGCGCCGGACCGGGTCCGCCCGCCAGGAGGCGTTCGAACGGGCCCGCGGGATCATCCAGGCCCACGGCGGCGACACGCTCGACTACTTCGCGCTGCGCGACGACAAGCTGTTCTTCTTCACCGGCGAGTCACTGGTCGCCTATGCGATCATCAACGGGGTCATGCTGGTCTCGCCGGATCCGATCGGTCCGCCGGCGGACCGGGCCGAGGTGTGGTCCGACGTCATGGACATGGCCCAGGCCAATGGCTGGACGCCGTCGGTGCTGGCCGCGTCACAGTCGTGGCTCCCCGTCTACCGGGCCGCCGGTCTGGTGGACCACTACATCGGTGACGAGGCCATCGTCGACTGCTCGACCTTCACCCTCAAGGGCAAGTCGATGAAGTCGCTCCGCGGCGCCTACAACCGGGTGCAGAAGTCGGGCTGCCGGGTCGAATGCTTCGAGTCGGCGAACGCCGTGCCCGACGACCTGAAGGTCAAGCTGCTCGAGCTCATGACCGAGACCCGGCAGGGGGAGGCGGAGCGTGGCTACTCGATGACGCTGAGCCGCATCTTCGACCCCAGGGACGAAGGACTGCTGCTGGCCGTGTGCTTCGATGCCGATGGTGAGCCCATGGCCTTCAACCAGTACGTGCCGGCATCCGAGGTCAACGGCTACTCCCTCGACCTCATGCGACGCTCCAACGACCCCGATGCCCCCAACGGGCTGACCGACTTCGTCATCATCGAGACCATTCAGTGGATGGCCTCACGGGGCCTGCGCGGGTTGGGCCTGAACTTCGCCACCATGCGGGCGGTGGTGGCCGGCGAGTCGGGGGACGGGCCGTGGACCCACCTCGAGCGCTCGGTGCTCCACCACTTCAGCGAGACGTTGCAGATCGAGTCGCTGTGGAAGTTCAACCAGAAATACGATCCGAGGTGGAACCCCCGCTACGTGGTCACCGGGCCCTACCTCCCGTTGGCCCGGAGCAGCCTGGCCATCGCCCGGGCCGAGGCCGTCACCGAGATCCCGGTCATCGGGTCGCTGCTCAAGACGCATGAGCCGGCCCAGACGGTGGATCAGAACTGACGCCCGGCCCGGCGCCCTCCGGGTCCCCCACTTCCGACGGGGAGCCCGTCCTATAGTCCTGGCGTGTACATCAACGGCCGGTCCCCGGAGGTCGAAGTACGGCATCGTCGGACCACGCCGATCCCCGCCGCCCCCTGGTGATGTCGCTCCCTCCACGGCCACACCGCCGGCCGGGAGATCGTCGGCTCCTGGTGGTCACCGTCCTCGCCACCTCGGCCCTGGCCGCCACCGCCGCGGTGCTCCAGGGAACCGTCTTCCGGTACGGCTCGATCGACCTCGACGATCTGGACTACCGCAATCAGGCCGCCGCGCTCCGACACGGGGAGACCACGCTGCCCGCCGCCAGCCACACGCCCTTCTTCCTTCCCTATCTGACCGGGATCCACGACGGGCGGGTGGTCTTCACCCACCAGCCCCTGTGGGCCGGCTTCCTGGCCGCCTTCGAACTGCTCCGCCTACCCACCGAGGTGGCGGTGGCGGTCAGTGCCGCGTTGGGGGCACTCGCCGCCGCCGCGCTGGTCCGTGAAGTCATCGAGGACCGCACCGTCCGGATGGTGGCGACGCTGCTCCTCATCCTGTCGCCGGTGGTGCTGGTGCAGAGCGGGACCCTGCTCGGATACCTCCCGACGTTGATCCTCGGGATGGGGGCCAGCGCCCTCGTGCTCCGCTCGCTCCGGTTGGTGAGCTACCCCTCCGCCCTGGCCGGAGGATTCGTCGCCGGGCTGTCGGTCCTCAACCGGCCGTTCGACGCGGTCCTGTTCTTCCTCCCCCTCGGCCTGTACTGCCTGTGGCGGTTCCGCCAGTCCGAGCTGCGGATCCTCGCCCTCTGGATGGTGGTCGGATCGCTACCCCCGCTGGCCGCCATGCTCGCCTACAACTGGTCGGTCATGGGCAGTGCGTTCAGGTTCCCGTACTCCGTGCACCCGCGGGACACGATCGGGTTCGGTCGGCGGGCCAGCTTCGGCACCGTCACCTCCGAGTTCGGTCTGGGCCGGGCCTGGTCGGGTCTGGCCAACAACGTCCACGAGCTGATCGGGTGGACCGTCGGGGGAGCGGCCGGGCTGGTCTTGGCCGCCATCGGGCTGATCGCCGGTCGCCGGAACGTCAGGCTCTGGATCGTCGCCGGGTGGGTGGTGGTGTTCCCGCTCGGGTACTTCTTCTTCTGGACGTCCTGGAACATCGCCAGGTTCGGCCTGATCGCTCCGTTGGGGCCGTTCTACTACCTGGGCTCCCTGGCCGGCCTGGCCGTGTTGGCCGGCGTCGGCCTGGTCACGGTGGCCCGTTGGCGGCCGGCCGCCGCGGTGGGCGTGGCCCTGGTGATGGCTGGTCTGAGCGCCTGGACCCTCCAGAGCTCGGTGTCGCAGAACCTGGGGGTGAGCACGACGCTGGCCGCCCGCCATTCCCTGCTCTCGGAGGCGACGGCCACTCCCCGCATCGTGCTGATCGAGCCCCTGTTCACCGATCCCTACGTCGACCTCCAGAATCCGCCCGATCTCGGAGGTCCGGTGCTCTACGCCCTCAACCTGGGCTTCCGGAGCCCGATGGCCCTGGCCCAGTCCCATCCGACCTATCACCTCTATGAGGAAGCCGGGGTCCACACCCCGGACGGCCTGTTCAGGCCGGCCGAGCAGGTCCTCCGGAAGCTGTCGCTCCGATCGACCGACCGGGCGTCGTTCGAACTGGCGTACCGGCCACCCGCCATCGAGGCGAAGCTCCCGGTGGAGACGTTCGCCCGCCTCGGCGCGGCCGGGCCGGGCGCGGCGCGGCCGGTCACCCCGGTGCAGGGGACCTACGCCGCCACCTGGTCGTTGACGCCGGGCGGGATCTCCTTCGGGGGGACGGTGGTGCCGATCCCCAGGAATCGCACCGTGCAGCTCCGGATCGGCATGTCGGAGGGGGGTAACGGGTCGGTCGGACACGGGTACTACGAGTACCGCTACTCCCTCCGGTCGAACGGGAGGCGGATCACCCTGGTCCTGCCGGGTGCACCGTGGCGGGAGTACGTCTTTCCGGGCGACAAGGTGGCGCAGGCCGAGGAGGACCTGCACGGCGTGCTGAGCGTCGAGGTCGGTTGACGACCACCGCCGTTCGGCCGGCCTCGCCCTGCAGGTCAGGGAGGGCTTCGGGGCCCGGGCCTCACCTCGGCGTCCCGGTTACGTATGCTGCCCAGGTCTGCCATGTCCGTGACGCCCGTGAACACCACTCCGTCGGCCCCCGTCGGTGCACCGTCATCGCGCCAGGACCGGTCGGCTGAGCGGCGCAGGACGCAGGTCGGGGGCGGCCGATCGACCGCCCGGCGGGGGGCCTACGCGGTGGTCGCCGTGGTGGCCTACCTCCCGATGCTGCTCACCAAGCCGGGGGTGGTGTCCGACGATACGAAGACCTATCTGTACCTCGATCCCGGCAAGTGGATCCGCACCGCGGCATCGATCTGGGATCCGAATGTGGCGTTGGGCTCGGTCACCCACGAGACCCTCGGCTACCTGTTCCCGATGGGGCCGTTCTACTGGATCCTGTCGACCGTCCACGTGCCCATCTGGGTGGCCCAGCGGCTCTGGCTGGGCAGCATCGTCTTCGCCGCCGCCGCCGGGGTCCTCTATCTGGCCGACACGCTCGAACTGAGGGGCGCCGGTCGCCTCACCGCCGCGCTGGCCTACGCCTTCACGCCCTACGTGATGCAGTACTCGGGCCGGATCTCGGTGATCCTGCTGCCCTTCGCCGGGCTGCCGTTCCTGCTGGCCTTTCTGATCCGGGCCCTGCGGTCGAACGGATGGAAGTACCCGGCCCTGTTCGCCTTCACCGTGGCCGTGGTGAGCGGCGTCAACGCCAGCTCGATCATCTACGTGGGCATCGCGCCCGTCCTGTGGCTGCCCTTCGGTGCCTTCGTGGTCGGCGAGGCCTCGGGGCGGCGGATGTGGATCACCTTCGCCCGCGTCGGGGTGTTGAGCCTGCTGGCCTCACTGTGGTGGATCGCCGGGCTCGCCGTCGAGGGCGCCTTCGGCATCAACGTGCTGCGGTACACCGAGTCGGTCCAGGCCACCAGCTCCACCTCGAATGCGTCGGAGGTGCTGCGGGGCCTCGGCTACTGGTATTTCTACGGCGGCGACCGACTGGGCCTGTGGACCAATGCCGCCCTGCAGTTCACCCAGGAGCTGTGGCTCATCACCGTGACCTACGTCCTCCCCTTCGGCGCGCTGGTCGCGGCCCTGTTCGCCCGCTGGCGGTACCGGGCCTACTTCGTGGCCCTGGTCGTCATCGGCGTCGTGCTCTCGGTCGGGGCCTATCCCTACGAGCACCCGACCGCGTTCGGCGGCCTGGCCAAGGCGTTCATGACCGATACGACCGCGGGCCTGGCCCTGAGGTCGACCGACCGGGCCACCCCGCTCATCGTGCTGGGCCTGGCCATGCTGATCGGCATGGGGGTGTCCGCCCTGGCCGCCCGGCTGCGGGCGCTCGGGCTCATCTTCGCCGCGGTGCTCTGCGGCCTGCTGCTCCTGGCCGATGCCCCGTTCTTCGGTGGGGGCACGGTCATCTCGCAGTTCTCCCAGCCGGCCAAGCTGCCGGCGTCGGTCACGGAGGCAGCCGCCCACCTCAATGCGACCCATCCCGGCACCCGGGTCTACGCGTTGCCGGGGAACAACTTCGCCGCCTACCGGTGGGGGGACACGATCGACCCGGTGTGGCCGGCCGTCCTCAACCGGCCGTTCGTGACCCGGGAGCAGCAGATCCAGGGGTCGTTGCCCACTGCCGACCTGCTCTACGCGCTCGACGGCCCCCTGCAGCAGGGGACCATGGACTGGAACGCCCTGGCGCCGATCGCCCGTCTCATGAGCGTCGGCGACGTACTGGTCCAATTCGACCAGCAGTACGAGCGCTACGACACCCCGCGTCCGACGTTGCTCCAGCAGGACCTGGCGACCACGCCGGCCGGGCTGAGTGATCCGGTCTCCTTCGGAAAGCCCACCGTCAACCGCTCGACGATCCCCCAGCTGGACGAGACCTATTTCGGGCTGCCCACCGGAGTGCCGCCTCCCCCTCCCCTGGTGACCTACACGGTGGACCATCCCCGTCCCATCGTCCGGGCGGACTCGCTGGCCCATCCCCTGGTCGTCGACGGAGACGCGGTCGGGCTGGTGGCGGCGGCCGAGACCGGGTATCTCGCCTCCGACCCGACCATCTTCTATGCCGGCACCCTGGACAAGGACAAGCCGCTTGCCCACACCGTGCTCGGCGGTCCGGCCGACCTGGTGGTCACCGACTCCAATCGCAAACAGGCCTTCGAGTGGAACAGCCTGAACGACAACACCGGCTACACCGAGACGGCCTCGGAGAAGCCCAACGCCTTCGTCCAGAACGATCCCGCCATCAACCTGTTCCCCGGCACCGGTCCCGACGACCAGACCACCACCGTGCTGAAGGGGATCGCCTCGGTGAGTGCGTCCGCCTACGGCACGGCCACGACGCTCCGGTCGGAGTGGCGGCCGGCCAACGCCATCGACGGCGATCTCTCCACCGCCTGGGAGACGGAAGGGGTGTCGGGGGTGCCCAACAACGCCTGGTGGCAGGTCACCCTCAACCACCCGACCTCCGCCGACTCGATCACCCTGGTCCAGCCGCAGGTGGTCAACAACGAGGCCCAGTACACCAATCAGTGGATCACCCAGGCGACCCTCACCTTCGACGGCGGCCACCCGCTGACAGTGGACCTCGGCCCCGCCTCCCGGACCAGTGCGGGACAGGTCATCCCGTTCCCGGCCCGGTCGTTCAAGACGCTGCGGGTCCGCATCGACCAGACCAACCTGTCGACCGGGACGTCGGTGCCGGCCGGCTCCAGTCTGGTGGGGTTGGCCGAGGTCCGGATCGGTGACGTCCGGGCCACCCAGATCATCCGGGTACCCGACGACCTCCTGCGCCTGGCCGGTCCGGCGGCGGCCACCGACCAGCTCAGCTTCATCTTCACCCGCGACCGGGTGTCGCCGGAACCCCCGCGCAGCCAGCCCGAGACCTCGATCGTGCGGCAGTTCGCGCTGCCTTCGGGACGGTCGTTCAACATCACCGGCACGGCCCGGATCTCGACCGCGGTCTCCGACGACGTGATCGACGGTCTGGTCGGCCGGAGCAACGCGGCGACCGGGGCCGTGGTCGCCACCTCGAGCAGTCGCATGCCGGGGGACCTGGCCGCCACGGCCAGCGCCACCCTCGACGGCAACCCCTCCACCGCCTGGAGCCCCGGCGAGGGGATCACCGCCCAGACCGGTTCCTGGCTCGACTACGCCCTTCCCCAGCCGGAGACGGTGGACCATCTCGACCTGCAGGTGGTCACCGATGCCGAACACTCCCGGCCGACGTCGATGACGGTGAGTGGGGCCAGCGGATCCGAGGCGGTGACGCTGCCGGCCCTCCCCATCACCACCCCGGCCGGATCCACCACCACGGTGCCGGTCAGCTTCCCCGCGGTGACCGGGACCGATCTGCGCATCACCTTCACCGGCATCGCCGAACGGGACACGCCCACCTACCAGACGTCGCTGCCCGAAGCCCTGCCCATCGCCATCGCCGAGGTGGGACTGCCCGGGGTGGCGCCGGCCACCCTCCCGGCGCAGATCCCCGACTCGTGCCGATCCGACCTCCTGCAATTGGATGGCCATCCCATCTGGGTGGCGGTGACCGGGTCGGCATCGGCGGCCGTGGCCGGCGACGGGCTGGATGTCTCGCTCTGTGGGCCGGATCAGTCGGGGATCCACCTGGCCGCCGGCACCCATCGGCTGACGGCCACCGACGGCTCGGCCACCGGGATCGACCTCGACCAGCTGGTCCTGGGCTCCCCCCAGGTGTCCTCGGGTCCGGTCCGGGCGCTGGACTCGGCCATCGCGGCCCCGACGGTGGCGCCCCCGGTCGCGCCGGTGACACGGGCGGCGACGGCCGAGGTGACCGCGCCCCTGACCCCGACCCCGGCGGCGGCTACGGGGGCACCCAAGGTCACGGTCCTGACCCAGTCGGCGACGAAGATCTCCCTCCACGTGGCCCACGCGGCCGCTCCGTTCATGTTGGTGCTGGGTCAGAGCATCGACAAGGGGTGGTCGGCCACGGTGGCCGGTGGACCCTCCCTCGGCCCGCCGACCCTCATCGACGGATTCGCCAACGGCTGGCGGGTCGGTGCGGCCACCCTGGCCGGGGCCGGCCACGACGGGACCTTCGACGTGACGCTGCGGTTCACCCCCCAGACCACCATCAACGTGGCCCTCATCGTGTCCGGGGTGACCGTCGTGGTCTGCGTGGCCATCGTGCTCGCAGCCTGGCTGCGCCGGCGACGTACCGCCGTCGTCGGGCTGGTCGGGTTCGCGGCCGGCCCGGTGGACCAGCCGTCGATCGACCTGCTCGGCCGGCCGGCCGGGTTCGCCATGTCGAACCCGGTCTACATGGCCCTCGGAACGGTGGTGGCCGGCGCGGCGGCCTGGGCCCTCGGGGGCCTGTTTGCCGGGGTCGTCACCGCGGTGGGCGTGCTCCTGTCCATGCTGCTGTGGTGGGGGAGGTGGGTCCTCCGGGCCGCGGTGGTGGCGCTGATGGCGGGCGGAGTGTTCGACGTGGTGCTCCACCAGTACCGCTACCGCTACCCGCCCGGTGGCTGGCCCACCCAGTTCAACCGGGCGTCGACCCTGATCTGGGGAGCGATCCTGCTGGCGGGGGCGGACGCCGCCCTCGAGATGGTCCGTCGAGTGCGGGCGGCCCGGGCCGAACGGGCTCTGGTGGGCACGTCTGAGTCGGACCCTTCGTAGGCGTTTTCCCACGGCAAGCACCCGTATCACCACTCAACGCGCGAAACCTGGGTTAGGGTAGGAGGCAACCGATCGGGCAGGGGCGACGTTCCCCCCGAAGGAGGCACTCCGTGAATCCGACCAAAAGTCAGAGAAAGCTGTCCACAGTGGGGGGTGCTCTGGTGAGCGCCGTGGTGCTCTCGGCATCGATCCTCGCCGTCCCGACCGCGGGGGCGGCTCCGGCGCCCCGCGCCGTGCCGAGCCACGTCTCGGTCACCGTCAGCCAGACCCCGGCCTACAACGGTGACGCACCCGACCCGGACATCGTGCTGTCCGGCGGTGTCTACTACGCCTTCACCACCGGGACCGCGCTCGGAAACAACCTGCAGGCCCTCATCGACACGTCGGGGAGCCCGACCGGCGGTTGGCGCTCCTATACCGGCACCACCTTCGGATCGACGGCGTTGCCGAACCCTCCGAGCTGGGAGACGCCCAACACCCAGTCGTCCCCCGGCGTCTTCTTCTACAACAATCACTGGATCATGTTCTACGACGCCTCGCAGAATCCCAATGGGCCCGACAGCGGGCACAGCTGCCTGTCGGTGGCGACGGCAGCGTCGTTGACCCCGACCGCCCCGGTGTTCACCGACTCGTCATCCCAAGGGCTCTACTGTCCCAGCGGGGGCGTCCTCGACCCGAGCCCGTTCGTCGATTCGAACGGTACGGCGTATCTGATCTTCAAAACCAATGACGGCAGCTCGTCGGAGGCGTCCCAGGTCGAGTCGGTCCCGCTCAACAGCGCCGGCACCGCTTTCGCCGGAGCCCCGAAAGCCATCCTCACCGTCGACCAGCCGCTGCTGCCCTGGGAGACCACCGTCGATGACCCCGACATGGTGCTGAGCGACGGGACCTACGACCTGCTCTTCTCGGCCGGCAATTTCCAGGACTCGAGCTACGACGAGGCGCTCGCCACCTGCAGCGGGCCGCTGGGACCCTGCACCCAGCCGTCCGATCCGTTCCTGACGTCCTACGGGACCGTGGCCGGGCCCGGCGGGGGATCGCTCTTCACTGACGCCAGCGGGAATTGGTTCCTCACCTACTCGGGACGCCAGGGACCGTGCACCACCTCGTGCGGCTCGGTGCGCCGGCTGTTCGTGGCCCCGATCAACCTCAGCAACGGTCTCAGCGTGCCGTGCTCCCGGCCGGTGGGAACACCGACCGGCTACCGGATGACCGGTGGGGATGGGGGCATCTTCAACTTCGGCAACCTTCCCTTCTGCGGGTCAACCGGCGAGATCCATCTCAACCAACCGGTGGTGGGCATGGCCGGCACGGTCGACGGCGGTGGCTACTGGACGGTGGCCCGAGACGGCGGCATCTTCACCTTCGGCGACGCCCAGTACTACGGATCGATGGGTGGCACCCCGCTCAACCAGCCCATCGTGGGGATGGCCTCGACGCCGGACGGCGGCGGCTACTGGCTCGTCGCCGCCGACGGCGGGGTGTTCTCGTTCGGCGACGCCCTGTTCTACGGATCCACCGGCAACATCCATCTCAACCAGCCCATCGTGGGGATGGCCTCCACCGCCGACGGACACGGCTACTGGTTGGTGGCCGCGGACGGCGGCATCTTCTCGTTCGGCGACGCTGCGTCCCACTTCTACGGCTCGATGGGCGGGTCCCACCTCAACCGACCCATCGTGGCCATGGCCTCCACCGCCAACGGAGATGGCTACTGGTTGGTGGCCTCGGACGGCGGCATCTTCACCTTCGGCGACGCCGCCTTCCTGGGGTCGATGGGTGGGTCCCCCCTCAATGCGCCCATCGTGGGTATGGCCCCAACCCCGTCCGGGCACGGCTACTGGATGGTGGGCTCGGATGGTGGGATCTTCACCTTCGGCGACGCTCCCTTCGAGGGGTCGATGGGCAACGTCGCGCTCAACGAGCCCATCGTGGCCATGTCCAGCACCTAGCCGGTCGAACCAGCAGGGCCGGTCGACCAGTAGGGCCGGGCCCGGAGCACTACCGGCGGCGTAGTAGCTCGACGGGCCCGGCGGCCCGATCGTAACGGCGCCAAATGAACGTTTGGTTGATCCAGTCGCCCGCTTCGGTGGCGGATGAGGTCCCGCCGCGCTAGCCGAGCTGTTCGATCACCAGGGACGCGCCGACCGCAGCCGCCCCTCCGGCATTAGAACTGAGCACCAGTACGCCGGAGTTTCCGGCCGGGTTGACGACCTGGAGGGTTTCATCGGCGGACGTCGTCGTGACCAGCGAGTCGCCCACCAGCTGGGTGGTCCCGGTGGCCCGACCGACCACCGAGGTGGCCACGGGGATCCCGTTCAGGCTGAGCTCGAGCTGGCCCGACTCCACGACCGAGGCCTGAAACGAAACCTGGTAGGTGCCCACGGCAGGCAGGATGAACGTAGAGGGGTCCAAGCTGGTGATGGTCCCACTCGTAGGCCCGGCCAACGGAAAGGACACGGGGTCCCCGGCAGCAATGGGGGCCCCGTTGTCCGGAGGCATCGAGCGCGTCGAACTCGGCAAAGTTGGTAGTGGCCGCCGGACCGGCCGGCCCGGGGGGTCCGGCGGGCCCGGTCGCACCGGTCGGACCCTGAGGCCCGGGCGTCGATGACCCTCCCCCGCTCGCCGAGGCTCCGCCGACCACCGGCGCATTGAGCTTGGTGCCCCCCATCGATCCGCTGTAGACGGCGTCACCGAATGCGAAGACGCCACCGTCCTGGGCCACCAACCAATATCCGTGATCATCGGGGGTGGCGACGATGCCGGTGATCGGCGAGTTCAGGTGCTTCCCGGCCATCGATCCGTAGAACTGGGCGGTGCCGAAGGTGAACACGCCTCCGTCGGCCGCCACCAGCCAGTACCCGGTTCCGTTGCTGACCTGGGCCACTCGGGTGGCCGAGGCCAATCTGGCGGTCAGGGTGACAGGACCTCCGGAGGTCGGTGGTCTCCCTCCGACGACCACCGCGGTCCCGATGACGAGCACCACCACCGCCGCCATGGCGAGCCTCTTGCCGTGCGCTCCGAATCTCATGGACCAACCTCCTGGTGCCGGTGACAGCAACTAATTGCCCCTCGGCCCCGGTCTAGTCCAAGGCCCCCGCAATTGGGGCGATCATCGAAGGTGGCGTCGCGCCGTCACCCGGGACCGCTCTCGGCTCCGGCCGGTGGGCTCGTGCCCAGTCGCGCCTCCCACCACTGGACCGGGACGAGGTGCAGGGCGACCTGCACGGTGCCCCGGTCGAGGTTCTCGGCCAGTTGCGTGATCACCACGATCCGGTCGGCGAACCAATCACTACTGCGACCGGCTTCGATTTGAACCGCGGCGCTACTGCGCGCCCGCCTCTGCCGGCGAACATCCTGCGGTGGGTAGCGGGAGTCGAGGATGGCCCCTATCCAGGCCAGGTCGCCGGCCAATTCGACGTGGCGATCGATGATCTCGGCGTAGATCTCGGCATTGAGCATCACGGCGGCCCATCGGCCCAGCACTTCGTCGGCATGCTCGGCGAAAAAGGCGATGTCGGTGTGCAGCCGAGCCCGGAGATCGTCGTCCTCGACGATCTTCCGAACCGCGGCGGTGAGTTGGGTGGTGTCCCGAACGATCTGGGCGCCCAACTCGAGCGACTGCTGCTGATTCGTCGCGGTGGGCGTCAGACCGGCGAGATCCAGAACCCCGGTCCAGACCATCCGGGCATTCCGGATCAGTTCGAACATGACGTATTGGGCCAGGACACTCCATCGTTGACGCCGTCTCCGTTCCAGCACCTCATTGATGATGGCCACCGACAGGAGGACCACGATGACACTCGAGACCAGTCCGGAGATCAAGGAGTGGCGCTCCCAGAACGTGACGCCCGACAGGTCCGATGTCACGCTGGCAATCACCGCCAGGACGACCAGCACCGCCATGGCCCGGGTGTGCCGCAGATAGTCCCCGACCGTTCTCGAGCGCCGCGGACCGGAGGTGGTACGCGGCGTTACGCCGAGTTCGATTCCCTCGTTGCCTGGCACACAACCTCCCACGCCACACGGCTACACGGCTGGTCCTGGGGACACTCCTTAGTCCGAGGCCCTGTCCGCCTGCAACCCCTGGTCGGTTCGAGGCCGACAGCCAATCGGCCGGTGAGCTCAGAGGATCATGCGGTGCTTGATCGTCCGCGTGACCCCCTCACCGCAGCGGCGGCACCCGAACCAGTGGGAGCCGCCGCTGTGGCTGCTGGCGAGGAGAGCTAGAAGGCGACGATTCCCTCCCCACCCGCGGAGTTGGGCACGGTCACCGATCCCAGCTCGGTGAGGCTTCCATTGGAGTGAACCTGGAATTCGTCGACCATACCGTTTCCTCCGGTTTGGACATACAGGAACTGTCCGCCCACCGATGCTGACGCGTCCACCGTCCCGGGGTCGGTACTGGTCTGCCCCAAGAGGCTGAGCTGGCCGAAGCCACTTTCCTGGAAGCCGCTGACGGTGCCACTACCGGCGTTGGAGGCATACAGGAATCGACCGGCCGGGGCGACCCAGCAGGTGGCGGTCTGGGTAGTCGGCACTGCGTCGATCTCGGTGACCGTCCCGTTGCGATTGAGCTTGTAGGTGGCCAGTGAGTTGGGGCCGGAGTTGGCGACGACGAGGTGTCCCGCTGGGTCGAAGGTGACGCCGAAGGGAACCTGTGCCGGCTCGGAGTTCACCACCGGGGCGGGCGAGAGGTACCCGAAGAACCCGACGCCGAAGACATCGATGTCGTTGCCATTCGCCTTCGTGGTCACGATCAGCTGTGCACCGTCAGGGGAAAACGCCACCTGTCCAGGGGTGTTGGTGAACTGCGGCGTTGCCGTCGGGTCCAATCCGAGCGCCCGGTTGGAATAAGGGAGCGGGATGAGGTGTCCGGGGATGGCCAAGAAGCCCTGTACGGATCCGCCGTTCTCGGCGTTGAGCACGTCGACCAGGTTGCCGTGGACGGCCACACTGACCGGGAACGTCCCGCCCGAACGCACGATCTGGCGGAGGGAGAGTTGATCGCCTCTGACCGAGAACACGGAGACGGTATTGCTACCGGCATTGACGGCATAGAGCTGGGAGTTGTCGGGGTCAAAGGTAAGGGACCCCTGGGAGGCCGTGTGGTCGACCGCCGAGCCGGCGAGGATGCCTCCCAGACCACCGGTGTTGTATGTCCCGGCCGGGGTGAGCGTCCCGTTTCCGGAGCGCAGATAGGCGGCGACTTGGTTTCCCGACGGGTTGTCGGTCTGCACGAAGACGGCGTGGTTCGGACCTCCATAGCCAGGTTGGATCGGAGCCGCACCCGCGGCTCCCGCGAAGGCAATGGCACCAGCCGAGAGAACGGTGGCGGCCAGCCCAGCTCGAATGAGAGACTTCATCAGGTGTTTCCTCCTTGAGTGCACGGATGTTCCTCACTCAGTCCCGTGGGCGTCCGATTCCGTTACACCGGGCCGATCAGTTCCACGTGACGAGGGGCAACCGGCCGAGGCTGCCGACCCATTGAGCTCCGGACCGGGATCGGCGACGGCCGGGCAGGTGTAACGCGTTCGAACCGGACGACGACAGAAACGGGGATGGCGCTGCGAATGGGAGCAACAATGCTGTCGGATCGAAGGTCACCGCGTCCTGCTGTCGAGGCCGCGCGTCTACCATGCGCAACATGGAGACCGATGCGGAACTCCTCACCAGGTTGCGGGGTGGCGATGAAGCGGCCTTCGTGAGTCTCGTCTCCCGATACAACCCCTCGTTGCTCAGGGTGGCGAGCACCTATGTGCCCAGCCGGGCCCTGGCCGAGGATGCCGTCCAGGAGACGTGGATCGGAGTGTTGCGGGGTTTGGACAAGTTCGAGGGCCGATCCTCGGTCAAGACCTGGATATTCCGAGTATTGGTCAACCGTGCCCGCACCGTAGGGACGAAGGAACCCCGTCACCTTCCTCTTCCCAACGATGAACCCGCGGTCGATCCATTCAGATTCGATGCCGGCGGAGCCTGGGCCAAGCCCCTGCAGAGTTGGGAATCGGAGGCAGACGACAGGATGGTGGCCGCATCGTGGAGCCAGGCACTCGGCGCCGCGCTCGATGACCTGCCCCCGCGCCAGCGGGAGGTGATCGTACTCCGAGATGTCGAAGGACTCTCGGGTGTGGAAGTATGCGACCTGCTTGGACTCACCGAGGTCAACCAGCGGGTCCTGCTGCACCGAGGCAGAAGTAGGTTGCGTGGCGCCCTCGAATCGGATCTCGAAGAGCGGGGGAGGTGACGATGCTCCTGAGTCGTAGGAATGATCTCGTCTGCCAGCAAGTAGTCGAGTTGGTCACCGAGTACCTCGAGGGTTCGCTCTCCCGAACCGATCGCCGTCGATTCGATCGACATCTCAGAGGGTGTCCGAACTGCACGAACTATCTGGAGCAGATGCGGGTCACCATCGCCACCACCGGGACACTCCATGTGGAGGATCTGTCACCGGAAGCGGAGCAGGAATTTACCGATCTGTTCCAGCGATGGCGCGCCGACGACGATAGTTAGCGTCTCGAGGTTCAATCGGCAAGCCCTCCGGCCAACTCCAGGCTGCCGCGGGCTGCAGTGACCATGATTCGGAGTGGTCGCGCTGGGCGACGTCGACTCAACGATTGATGAAGGGAAGGCAGGCCGCGTACGCGATCAGCAAGACGGTCGCCTCCGAGCGTCTGAGCGTGGCCCCCCTCGCCATTGCGAGCCACGACGCGACAACGACGACGGCCATGAGCACGAGCGCGACATCGCCAACCTGCACCGACTTGCCCAACGCGAGGAATCCGACGACGGCACCGCCACCAAGAGCGATGAAGAGATTGCCGCCGAGCACATTCCCGACAACGAGATCGTGTTCGCCCTTGCGCGCGGCCTGGATCGACGCAGCGATCAGCGGTGCCGAGGTGCCGATGCCGACCAGGGTGAGCCCTGCCAACCCGTCGGAGAACCCCAGGTGTTTCGCCACGCCGAGCGAGGAGGTCACCATGACCTCGGCGCCGCCAAGCATGAAGGCGAGCATGGCGATGGCCCGAACCGACTCGACGGGCGTGTGTCGTGGTCTCATCGAAGCGAACTCGGCCATCTCGGATCCGAGTGGGTCCTCTCTATCCCTCCGCTGTCCAAGCAGCAACGCCACAACGGCGGCGCCGAGCGCGACCAGCATGATGAAGCCCTTGACTTTCGTGATGCCTCCGACGGCGAGGATGGCGAACAGCACAACGGATACGACGCTGATCGGCGCCTCCCTCCGGACGGTCGCCGAGTCGACCTTCAAGGGGATGATCAGCGCAGCCACCGCCAGGGCCAGACAGACGTTGGCGGCGATCGACCCCACCAAGCTCCCGACAGCCAGGCTCGGCGACTTGGCCGCGGCGACGCCCGCCACGATGAGCTCCGCGATGCTGGTGCCGAGGCCGCCGACGAGGGCGGCGGCGACCGTTGGGCGGATACGCATCGAGACGGAGATACGCGCCAGGGCGATCACGAACTGATCCCCGCTGATGGTGAGCACAACGAGGCTCCCGAAGAGCCCGGCGAGGTCGAGCCACAGGGGGGCATCGGAAGGCACGAGGAACGCAAGCATGGTGCCGACCAGGCTTCCCGGCGCCCCGCTCTGGAGTTGGATCACCGCATCGTACTGCGACACCAACTACGCCGACCCCCTCCTGAGTTCATTGTGCTGGAGATGGAGGCCAACCGTCGGGTGAGCACAAGAAGATCGGACTGAGCGAACGGACTACCGATCGATCTCGGCGAGGGCGTCGGCGAAACGAGGTGCGGGCGCCGGAAGGGCCGGGTGCCCGCACCTCGTCTACGACACCTTCAGAAGGTGGGTTTGAATAAGGTACTTTTGGCGGAGGGAGTGGGATTCGAACCCACGGTGCCTTGCGACACAACGGTTTTCGAGACCGTCCGATTCGTCCGCTCTCGCATCCCTCCGAGAGGGAACTCACTCGGACCGTAGGGCGGCCGATGTAGGTCCCTCACGGTGGTGCGAGGTGCCTCTCGGCCACGAGGAGCAGCTCGATCCACCAGGCACCCGTTCCGCCCAGTCCCAGGCGGCGGCATCGGAATGGGCATCGCCTCCCAACGCGTGTCCTCAGCGCCACAACTCCTCGCTGCTCGCCGTGAGCTCCCCTTGGAACCCGTCACAGCAGCTAAATTTAGGTAGCCGGGTCCGGCAGGCCAAGGCTTAGGTGCGGTGACGGTTCGAAGGCCCCGATTCGCCCACCCTTTTGATTGGTTCACAATCCCGTAATGAGCCCGACACCCGCCGGCGAGGTAGCCGAAGCGGTCCCCCCGTCGAGGCGAAGCCCATGCGGACCCCGCCGCAAGGGCCGGCGGAGGTCGGAGCACCGTGTCGCCAGCAGGAGAGGCCAGATCTGGCGAGCAGTGCTCCCTCTGCCCGACGCGTAGGCCGGCGGATCGACGTGGTCAGCGTGTTGGAATGCCCGCACGGCGATGCCCACGATCGCGGCTGTCACTACAACGAGGGCGATTCCAACAAAGAGGGCCACGCCGTTGGCTTACCCTGGCAACGTGGGGGGAAACGCAGGGCCCGGAGCTCGTTGGCGGAACGAAGCTCAGCGGGCCCGGCACGCGGACCATACCCCTGCTCGGTGACGCTCAGTCAGCCCTGGGCGCCTAGTGGCGTGGAGGCGAGTTTCCACCTCTCCTCGGTCCGGAGTCACTGCCAATCGGATCCGCAGACAGGGCAGTGCCACCGATCCCTGTCGAGGGTCGCACGATCGGGCACAGTACATAGGGGTGCAGGCTTGGGCACAGGGACCGGACCCTCCTCTCGCCGGAGTGGTCCGAAACTAGCGAAGATCAAGGCTGCAAAGCGGTCATCATTGCCAATCACTGGCATGCCGCTCCAACTCTCCCCTGGGCACCAGAATCGGGCCAGCTGGTGGTCAGTACCGGGCGATCTTCCCCGCATGTCGTCACCAGACTGACGGGACTGGCGACCGAAGGAGATGTCGAGGTCATCGCCACCCTCCTCGGCGTGCGCGATCCGATCAGCGGTGACTTCGCCATCGTCACACCCTGACCTGGCTACGCCCAGCACATCATCGCACCGGGATCGGATCGATTGTCGACAGGAATATCGGCACGTCGGGGATGGTGCCGTCGTGTCACTTGAAGCCACTGATTCCCTTCCCGGCGAACACGAACCCCATCGCCGGGATCAGCACGACCTGGCTCACATAACACTTGCCGTCGATTCAGACTGGCTTCGACCCGATTTGCCGGTCCTTGGTTTGGCCCCCGAATTCGCCAAGACGTGTGACCTAGTAGGAGCTTGCCCTCTGCATCGAGTGGCTCATCATTGGTTGTCCACCGTCTTCTTGTCCGAACCCTTCAAAAAGGGCTTGACTGCATCCATAGGAGCGTCGGGTCGGTGGGGCGAATGCGGAAGACGAGACATGGTAGAGCACGAACCCTCAGGGTTTGTAGCTCCCTACGTCCCTCAAAAGGCTGGAGCCGTATCGGATTAGGAGACAACAGGACGACGCCGTACCCATTGGAAGCTGGCGGTTCGCGAGCATCCAGGCTGAGGCTTCGTTGGCTCAGCCTGGCAATACGGAGAGTCAGCAGTTCGATGTACCCCCATTTACATTTGAGGGCAATTCTGAACGTCTTACTCGGCCAAATCCTGCGTCGGGGAGCGACGCCCCTCAGGTTGTGACCTCTCCCGCCACCACAGGTTGATTGCTGCTCTGAACCACGCCTCCCGAGTGCTCAGCGGTGATCGCGAATGCCTCAACCGGCATATCTCCCGCCACACTGAAGGGAACAATTGCCGGATCCGAGCCCAACAGGCCGAGCGAAATGGTCTGACTTCCGATGACACCCCACAGCTGGTAGGTCTCAGTATTCGGAAGGGACGACAATCCCTCTGCCTCGACGAAACCGGTGCCCGATTTGGTGAGGACCACGGTGACTCGCCCGACAGATGACGAGCCATGTGAACCTCGGAGGGCCGTCAACTGCACTTCCTTGGTTGACCGAGTGTTGAGCGCCGTCTGTTCCGCCTGCGTCAGTAGAGACGGAGTCTGTCGGGCGCTCAGCTGGTGGTTGAGATGATTTTCCTGCACTCCGAATACGATGGCAACCACGGCTGCGGCCGCCGCAACGACGCTCATCGCCCGACCGAGCATTCGCCTAGGTCGGCGCTCAGCGGGGATCGGGACAACAGTGGCGCCGACGAGTTCGAGATCGTGTGACTTATCTGTTGCGTCCGCTTGTTCGTGCTCCGACCCTTCGACCTGTTCTGCCTGACCGTCGCCAGATCCGAGGCGTTGGGCCAAGACCTCCCACAACGGTACGGCCGAACCATCAAGTTGGTTGGCGATGGCGTCCCACAGCCTTGCTGGGGAGGCGCCTGCCGAATTGGCCAATAGCCCCGCTACGGCGTGGTGTTGGGCAACCTCGATCGAACACTTGATGCAGCCCTCCAGGTGGAGTTCGACCATCGTCGCCGTCTTACGATCGACCGCATCAAGGGCATAGACGCCGAGAAATTTCTTGGATCTCTCGATGGGTGCAGTTCCACGGTTGCGTACTCACAATCCAGCTCCCGCTGCTTCTACCCCGAGCTCCGCCAGGTTGGCGCGGAGACGCCCGAGACCGGAACGAATCCGACTCTTTATGGTTCCCTCTGGTTCGCTAAGGATCTCCGCTACCTCGCAGTAGGTGTTTCCACCGAAATACGCAAGTTGGATCGGCGTGCGGAGCTCCTCGGGTAGTGCATCGAGTGCCGATTTGACCTGGTCGGCGATAGCCAAGTCCCATACTTCATTGTCGATGTCGTAATCGGCCGTGGCCGTCTCACGGGAGGTTCGCTCTTCGCGTCGCTTGCGGGCAACCTCGGCACGGACGTAGTCGACCGACTTCCCATGGGTTCGGGTCAGCAAGAAGGACCGCAGTGTCCCACGCTGAGCATCGAACTTCTCCGGCCGTTTCCACAGGTCGAGAAAGACCTCCTGGGTAATCTCCTCGGCGGGAGGATCGCTGCGCAGGATCCTGCGGGCCAGCCCGTGGACGGCTCCTCCATGGCGTCGGTAGATCTCGGCCAGTGCCGGTTCATTCCAGCGACCAACAGCGACAACCAGACTGGCGTCGCTCGCTTCGATGTTTTCGGGCACCGGGTTGTCTTCGAAGCAGGTGTCCCCTCCGGATGAACTCCGCCGTGTTCACCAGCCCGTCGGTGGACGAGGGTCAACCTATTGCTCTCTGTGGCCGTCATCGCGAATGGGGATGTCGAATGCGATGTGACAAATGCACCGTGTGAGTCACTTCAGAGATTTCGGTCATCCGACTTTCGTTTGGCGTCGAAGGTAAGCCAAATGAACGAAGACAGACGAGCCGCAGCAGGCACACATTCCCGGATGCAACGACGAGTTGGCCGGGCTCGCCGAATTGTTCCGCTGCTCCTCGTCGGGATGGCCTTCGCCCTGTCGTGTGCTCGTCGGGCGGGAGCAGCGCATCATCCACGTCTGCCAGCGCCACCACAAGCGCGTGTCTTCGAGTGGAGGCGGTTCCAGCTCCGATTCGATCACCATCCACAACTTCGCCTTCTCGCCAACCACGGTCACTGTCGCACCGGGCGCCACGGTGACGGTCACCAACAAAGACCAGGTCACTCACACTCTCAGCGCAACCAAAGGCGCCTTCAACACCGGCGATATCCCTACTGGCCAATCCAAGACCTTCACGGCCCCGAAGACACCCGGCACCTACATGTATTTCTGCATGATCCACCAGTACATGACCGGGACCCTGGTGGTCTCGGGTTGACCCGGGATCACCAGACACGTGTCGAGTATCAAGCGTTCACACCCCCAACTGGGGTTCAACCCGCAGCACCGAATAACAGGAGGATGACCATGAGAGGAAGGCTGAAGAGGAGCCAACCTGAGCAGGAAGAGGGGATCGTCGACATCGATCCACGTGCAATGGCGGTGCTGATCGAGGAATCCCAGGATCTCCATCACGATTCCATGGCCACCACGGTCACGGCTCTCGATGAGATGGTCGAGACCGGTAACGAGGCCCGGGCACACGGAGCCATCGACCTCGATGAATCCCGTCAAGTCGCCGCTCGACGGTCGCAACTCCTGACCGGGGCGATGTTTGGTGGCGGCATTCTGGCTGCCGCGGGGATCGCCGGTGCCTTCGACGTTCTCTTCTCTTCGCCGGCGTTCGCTGCGTCGTCCACTGACATCCAGGTCCTCCAGACCGCCTCATCGATTGAGGTGCTGGCCGTGGCCACCTACAAGACCGCTCTGACCCTCCCGTTCATCGGCGGAGCTTCTGCCAACGCCGTGGTCAAGGCGTTCGCTACCACCACCATGCAGCAGCACAGCCAGCATCTCCAGGCGTTCAACGCCGCTACCACTTCCCTCGGTGGCAAGGCCCAGACCAATCCGGACCCGGCATTGGCCAAAGTAGTCCAGGCCGCCGTTCCCGGGTTGACGTCACCGGCTCCGGTGGTGGCACTGGCGCTGGAACTCGAGCAGGGCGCGGCGGAGACGTATGTAGCCGATGTCGCCGCGCTCTCCGATGCCAATGCCAAGAAGGTCACCGCCTCCATCATGGGTGTGGAGGCCCAACACGCCGCGATTCTGCTGGCGGTCCAGGCCCTACTGGCTGGCAATGCGCCCCAACTCATCGCACTGCCTCCCAACGCCGCCGCACTGCCGGCGGCGGCCGGCTCGGTCGGGTTCCCCGACGCGTTCTTCCCCACCAACCAGGCCCGCCCGGCCACTGAAGGAGCACTCTCATGAGGCGTCGAAACCGCACCCCCGAGGTCATGGCCATCTCCGAGCACGAGCTCACCGTCATGACCAGCGATCTCGAGCAGATTCACAGCGACGTGGGAATGCCGGCCATGCAAAAGGCAATCAGTGAGTGGACCGAGCGATCTCGCTCCAGCCGCCGCGGGTTTCTCATCGGTGCCGGCGCACTCGCCGGAGGGGCGGTGCTGGCGGCATGTTCGTCGGGCTCGTCGAGTCCGACCACCACCACGACAGGCAGCTCGGGATCAACCACATCGGGCAAGTTGACCGGTGACCTGGCGGTGGCCGCGTTGGCTGCCAGTCTCGAGAACCTGGCCGTGGCCGCCTACGGTGACGTGCTCACCGCCGCCACCGCCGGGAAGCTCGGAACTGTACCACCTGCGGTGGCTACGTTCGCCACCACGGTCAAAGCCCAGCACACCCAGCACGCCCAGGCCTGGAACTCGGCCATCGTGGCCGCTGGGCATAAGGCCATCACAGCCCCCGATCCGGTGTTGACCCCGGTCATCACCGCGGACTTCGGCAAAGTCACCGACGTCACCGGTGCGGCGAAGCTGGCGCTCATGCTCGAAGATGTGGCTGCGGCGACCTACCAGTCGGCCATCAGCGCCGTGAAGGCGACTTCCTCGGTCAAAGTTGCGGCCAGCATTCAGCCGGTCGAGATGCAGCACGCGGCGATCCTCAACTTCGTGTTGGGTCAATACCCGGTGCCGAATGCCTTCAGCCCGCTGGCCGACGCTCGGCCACTCACGGACTACACCAAAGGTTAGATCTCGCATCGGACTTCGGTCTGGTCGTTAGGTCAGACTCTGTCACGGCCGGCTCTTCGGGGCCGGTCCTTGGCATCTGGAGGCCAGTTGCCCAGGACGGAGCCGAGGCAGGTGGGGGGCTGTAAGGGAGCCACCGGCGACTTCACCGGTAGTTCCTGTGTACACATCGTTGAGGCCGGGAGATCGATATGTCTGAAACCGAAGACGAAGCCGAAGGACAAAACCAGGACGGGGCCAAGCTCGATGGAACGTATCCGAATGGCACGGTAAGACGATCATTGACTCGGAGGGTGAGAAGATCGGCAAGCTGCAAGATGTTTACGTCGACGTAGAGAACGACGTCCCGCAGTTTGCGACAGTGAAGGAGGGCTTTATCGGCCGACACCTTACGTTTGTGCCATTGAGTGGGATTCAAATCGGTCCCGAAGACCTGCAGGTAGCGGTGACGAAAGGCCAGGTTCGATCAGCACCGGACCTTTGAGCCACAAGGGGAAGTATTGTCCCAGGACGATGAGTCACGTCTCTATCACCACTTTCGGTTGAACTACACGCCGATCGATACAGAGAGTGGCCGTCGTTTAGCCCGCCGTTGAGGTTTGCGCATTTTACAGTCGCCTTGGAGTCATGAGTGAGGGCTGGTGCATTGCTCTACTTAGTGTGCAATGTGGTGGTGAGGGCATGTGGCCAGATCGAGCTGATGGAGCGAGCCTTGGTGGTCCGGGGGTCTCACCATCGCTCTCCGGTGACGGCGAGATTGGATAGGGCGGCGGAGGCCGTAGCCAATTCCGATCCTGCCCAGCGGATCGCCGCAAGGCGGTAGCTATTTGAAAGTAGGTCGCCCAGAGGGCCATCGGTACGAAGGAGTGCCTGGTTGATTTGATTCGGGATGCCTAAGGGAATGAAAAGTGATCGCTGGGGAAAGCCACCCTGAGGGAGCGTTGCAGGAACGGCCTGTGTGCCACGAGATCAGCGATTCGACCGGAGATCCTTCAGTTCCCGACGCAGCTCAGCAATTTCTCGCTTCGCTTGTAAGAGTGCGATCTCCACTGATGCCGATTCAGCCAGTGAGCCAAGGCAATGAATATCCCTAGGAGTCCACTCACGGGGCTCGGAGTCCATCAGGCAGAAGTTGCCTAGCACCATGCCATCAGAATCCCGAATGGGAAACCCGATCCAGGCAACAGCACCGAACGCCTCGATGGCTGGATCACCGATGGTCCTTGGATCATTGAGCGAGTCCTCCACGATGAACGGCCGGCCGGTCGCCACGACAAATCGACAGAATGAATGGTCGATCGGCGCGTAGAGGGGCAAGCCTTCGGGGAAGCCGGCGGCGCTGAATGCCGTCGTACGTTCGGAGTCCACCAGGGCGATGACTCCGCGAGGTGCCCCCGTGAGTTCGACGGCGATCTCGATGAGTCGGTCAAACGCGTGTCGGGGAGTTAGGCCGGCCAGTCCGGACCGCTGCACTGCATCGAGCCGCTCAGATTTTCGAACGGGACCTTGCCAGTCGATCATTCGCTAGAACGTCCATCCGAGGAATTGGCATTCCCCATTGCCCCCACCCCTGTCGAGTAGGCCTCAACCTCTCGGCACATCCTAAGTTGCTGGAGGCCTCTTCGGATCCGGGACTTCACCGTACCCTCCGGAAGTCCCAGGTGCGAAGCCACGGCGTCGTATGTCATGCCCTCGAAGAAGGCGAGCTCAATGGGGATTCGTTGTGGGTCGGGCAACGAGTTGAGGGCAGACCGCATGAAATCCGCCATTTCGGCCGATAGGAAATCTGCGTCCACACTTGCGTACAGCGGGCGATTGGCCGAGTTTCTCTCGTCCCGGCGTCGTGCGGCCACCTCGGAACGCACCACATCGATGCTACGTCCCTTGGCTTTCACCCGAAGAAATCCGAGAAGCGACCCGCGGGCCGGTTCAAACACCTCCGGTGAGATCCATAGAGCAAAGAACACTTCGGCCACTACGTCATCGCACCTTCCGTCTTGCCCCAGGATCATCGCGGAGGCGGCAGTTACCGAAGGGGAGTGCCGGCGGAACACCTCGGCGAAGGCATCCTCGTTACGGAGGACGATTGCCTCCACCAAATCACTATCGGACCAATCAGTGCACCTGACCGCGACAACCCGATCGACTTTGGCCGAGGAGCTCTTCGTGTTCACGCCTAGTACTACCGATCGTCGAGAGTTCCCGTGGTTGTCTACGGGCCAATCACAGACATTTTGACACACCCGGGCCCGCGTGGTTGAGCCTTGGTGTCGGTCTGGCACGCGGATGGATTCGCAGTTTCCTCCGTTGAAGTTGGGGGAGACGAACGGACCCGTCCTACCTGTTCGGAGCGGTGCGCCGTTTAGATGCGATCAAGATTTGGGATTTCAAGTTGTCATGGAACGGAGCCTGATCGGAGTAATCTGCTCATCCCCGGGAACGGTTGTCTCGAACAGTAGTTATGCGAATCAATCGGCTGTTTGTTGGCCCCCGGAAACTGACCAGTGCCTACGGAATGTCGGCGACTGTTGCCTTCGTGGTCGGCGGTCTTCTTATTGTCTGGTCGAGCTACATCCACTATCACCTGTGGCAAAAGGTCGGTTATCGCCACATTCCGACGATTGGCCCTCTGTTCTTCGTACAGTCGATCGTCGGCCTGGTGGTCGGAGTTCTCGTCATCGCTGCTCGACGAGTATGGGCAGCCGTGATCGGTGCAGGCTTCGCCGTTTCGACCTTGGGCGGTTTCCTCATCTCGGTGGAGCACGGGTTGTTTGGATTCAAGGAACAGTGGTCTGCTCCGTTTGCCCAACTTGCATTCGCCATCGAGATTGCGACAATCGTGGTGCTTGTTATCAGCCTCACGCTTTGCCTTGTCGGAGACAAGACGAATCCTGAGGTAAACGGCACGGTGGCTCACGATCAATCGCGGAGCGGGGTGAAGTCGATCGCAGCTTCAAGTCGATAACGTCATCGAAGAATGGTTCGGCAAGGCAACTTCTACATTGGCAACAAGGAGCAAGATTGCCGTTCAGTATTTTGAACTGTGAGTTCATTCCAGAGGGTGGCGCTTCGGGCACCTCGGACGAGACGTGGGTTTACTGAATGCATTGGAACCCGGGTAGTGCCCGTACCCATGTCTCATTTCGACTCCAGCAGACCGTACCTAAACCACGGATCTTCCGGAGACCGAACTGAGACCCACCGAGAATGGCGCTCCGACGGGAAGGTTTTGTCCTAATGCCCCGTCCTAGTTTGTGTCCTAATCTTTGCTGTCAACTGCCGTCGTCCGGTGTCGTGGCGTGTCGTCAACCGTCGTCGACAGTCCCGGCTCAGATGGTCTACTGCTGCCCGGCGTCGTCTCGTTCGACGACAATTCACGCTTTTCGAGACCGTCCGATTCGTCCGCTCTCGCATCCCTCCAGCTGGGCTTTCGCGTCTCACTGAGCTTCCCTGTCCTCACTGTTGACTGTTTGATTGCGGCCACTGAGACGACGGTTGACGATGATACATGCCCGCTGCAGGTAGGTACGCCGCTCTGCTTCAACGGGGTGGGCCATTTGCCCCAGCCGAAGTTCGTAGCCTCACGCCGGTGACCCACTCTCCGCCGACTACCACTGGTTCAGTGGAGCAGGCTGGACACGACGTTGATGACGAGGGCCACGATCACCGCCCCGAACAAGTACGACAGCAGAGCATGGGAGAGCGCGATTCTTCGAATCGCCTTCGTCGTAAGGTTCGTATCGGATACCTGAAATGTCATCCCGATGGTCAAGGCCAAGTAGGCGAAGTCCAGATAGTTGGGCGGATCGTCCTCGTTGAAGTCGATCCCGCCCACCGGTGGTGAGTAGAAGGTCCGGGCATAACGGAGCGTGAACACCGTATGCACCAAGGTCCATGACAGCGCCACACTCAAAAGTCCAAGGGTGATCAAGTACGCCTTGGTTCCGCCCGTGGCCTGACCCGCGCGAACCAGTGCCAATCCGACCGCGGCCAAGAGAGCGACCCCGGCGGCGAGGATGGTGAGTTCGGAGACCTGGAGGCTGGTGTCCTCCCTCGTGGCACGGGTCCTTGTTTCCTCCGGGCTCAGTCTCCCCACCACCCACCAGATCCACGTCCCGAGAAACAGCGCACCGACGTCCCAACCAATGAGCGTCGCGGCTTGCCAAAACGTGAACGCGGACACCACGCCACCGGCGACGATTCCCAGCGAGGCTGAGACGGCGACACGGACCCCAGCCCGTGGGTCCCGCCGATTCTGGGGGGTGGAGACGGCCCGGGTCATGGACAAAGCGTAGGCGCACGCCCTCTTTCGATCAGCAATGGCAACGGCCAACTCCGTTCCAACTTGAGGTCGGTCACCGGAGATCCGGTACACTTCACGCAGGTTTCTGAACAAAGGCGCCTCGATTAGGGCAAGGGGTCGCCATGGTTGGTGGACTGGTAGCAAGCATCATCAGTTTTGCCGTCGGTGCCGTGTTGGATTTCGCGGTCACCACGGATCCAAATCAGCACGGTTTCAATGTCCACACCATCGGAATCATTCTGATGATCGTGGGGGCGGTCGGGGCCTTCCTCTCGATCATCGGGCTGGTGTCCAGCAATTTCCGACGCCACCGCACAGTGATCGATGACGGGCGCGGAAACGTGATCCATCGTGACGACACCTACAGCTAGCAACTTGGTCGCACCGCACACTCAGACTCGCTAATTCCCCGAGCCATTTGCTGCGCCCCGCTCAATTGTCCCCGATGCAATTGCTGTACCGGAGCCGCTCGCATGTTGCTGTCCGTGGTGCTCAGAGAGTCAAGCTGTAGATCGTTACGGCGATGACGAGAACACCAAGGATTCTCCGGAACGGATTGACTCCTCGAACCAGTTCGTCGGCGGCCCAAACCAGCAGGGCCGCATCGGCGAGCACTCGAATCAGATTCCCGGCCCCGCCTGTGGTGTGGACGATGTGTCGTCCGACCGTCAGAACGATGAAGATGCATAGCGGAATATTTGGCCACTGAGCCACGGTGAGGCGTCCAGTTTGACGACTCTCCAACATCCAGTGAGTCGCACGGTGACCGAGACCACGTGTTGGTTCAGTTCCTTCGGCGGTTGACATGCCCCCACCATGCCCCATTTCAACCTTTGTTTGGCCAAATGAACATTGAAGGTGTCCTGCTCGTATTCGTCGATGACAGGCCGCAGCGAAGGCTAGTCAAGGCCCTCAGCATTGGGCAGCCCACCTTCGGCCGATCGCTGGGACTGCCACAGTCCGTCGAGGAGGGCGCGCAGCCCGAAGCTGAAGTCGTGTTCGGGATCGGGCTTGTCTGCGTAGTCACTGAACTTGAGCACGGTCGGATATCGACGGGCCGGCAGCAGATCGAGCAGCTCGTCCAGTCCCGAGTTCGCCTCTCCACTCCACGCGGTGTTCCCCTTTCGGGCCGCGCCCACGCCGAAGATCGCCGAGCAGACGACGAAGTGCATGACGGCGGAGTACGTCTGCACGGCGAACGCGGCCTCACATCCCTCACGGTCCATGACGCTCCAGAACAGCTCCCGAATACGCATGGCGTTGGGTCCGAGCAGTGGTGCATTGGAGCTGACCACGACCAGACCTCGGTGCCCCACCAGTACCCGTCGCAGGTCCCGGGCGAGTTGTTCGACCGCTTCGCGCCAGTGCAGTGCCGGGTCAGGGGTGTCGAGCTCGCCCAAAACGAGATCGGCCACCTCCACCAGGAGATCGTCCCGACTCGAGACGTGCCGGTAGAGCGAGGCCGGGCCGGTGCCCAGCTCGTCAGCCAGCCGTCGCATGGTGAGTTCCCGCAGACCTTCGTCGTCGACGATCTTGAGCGCCGCCTGGCAGATTTGCTCCATACTCAGGCCGCGGCCGCGAGCCCGGAGTCGCTGTAGGTAGCGATCTCTCCACCACAGGGCTGATCCGGGAGCAGCCGGTGACTGATTGACCGTTGCGAACATTGATCGTATTCTAGCGAACTATGTTCGCATCTGGAGGTTCCCCAATGAGGTCGAAACGGACTCTATCGGTGGCGATGGCGGCCGTGTGTTCGGCGACGCTGCTCTCGGCCTTCGGGTCGGGTTCGAGTGCGAGCGCATCGACGGGTCCATCTACCGCGCCGTTGAGCATCACCTGGATGCAGGGCGTCGCCGCTCCCGACACCCCGGCCAAGTACAACAAGGTGGGAGTCATCAAGGTCGGACCGAAGAGTGCGAAGAACGTCCTGGTCCTCGAGCCGGGCACCTCCGCGGCCGCCGCCTACTTCGTGCCGCTCGCCAAGTGGATCGTGTCGAAGACCAGTGGGTGGCAGGTCTGGGCGGTCCAACGTCGAGAGAACCTGCTCGAGGACCAGTCGGAGCTCAACCTGTACAAGCAGCACAAGGCCACGACTACCCAGCTGTTCAACTACTACCTCGGCTATCTCAAGAGCTCGAGCATCACCCATCACTATCAACCCGTCGTGGGCTCCACCGTCGAGTTCGCCAAGCAGTGGGGATTGAATGTCGCCGTCCAGGACCTGCACGTGGTCATCGGCGATGCGAAGAAGCTCGGTGGCAAGGTCGTGCTCGGCGGCCACTCGCTGGGTGGATCGGTGGTCACGGCGTACGCCACCTGGGACTTCAAAGGCCACGCCGGAGCCGACCAGCTGGCCGGCTTGGTCTACATCGACGGCGGTAGTACGACGACCCCGCTGACGGCCCAGGCCGCGACCCAGACACTCCAGGCGCTCGACGTCCCGAGCGCCAGTCCCTGGTTGGCTTTCGGCGGGATCAGCGCACCGTACGCCGGATTGTTCGAGGCGACCGGAGCAGCATCTGCGCTCCAGGACCCGAATTCGCCTTCCTTGGGTCAGACGTCGGGACTCTTGCCAGCGGACATCGTTCCTTCGGTGCCCGTCACCAATCTGGGCCAGTACGGCTACGCGCTCAATGCGTCGACGTCGCCGTCAAGCTTGCTCGCGGCGCAGGCGCACCTCGGCCAGGGCTTGGCCTCACAAGGCACGGTGCACGGCTGGAACGGCTCAGGAGCGCTCACGCCGATCGATCGCTTCGCCACGATGTTCTCGGGAGAAGGAATCCAGAACGCCAACGGGACTGAGTGGTACTTCCCCCAACGCCTGACGGACGACACCGCGGCGATCGACAACGGGAACGCCAATCCGGGCCAGAGCGTGCTCGACGTCGATGCCACCATGGGTCACAGCCTCCCGAAGAACTTGCTGATCTACGCCTTTGGGGCCCGCCTGGGTGGAGCCAGCGTGCCCGCGGATGCGCAGATCTTGGCCCAACAGTCGGGCATACCCAAGAGCAACCTCACCCTGGCGAACTACCAGAGCACCTACTCTCACAACGACCCGGCCGGCGCCTACCCCAACAACGCCTTCTTCAATCGACTCATACCCTTCCTGGGCAAGGTCAGCGCTCACGGCAGATAGCCCCTCACCCATGGTGATTGCCGGTACCCGCCCAACCCCGCCCCCTCGCCGGGCCAGTAGAGTGGAATCCCCCTCGTACTGATGCTGACCCGACGGCACCACTAGGTCTAGCGCCTTTTTGGTCAGACCGAAAGGGCCCGCTCCCGGAGCGAGGCGGCGGCGAAGATGCCAGGCCCGCTGCCCACGGAGGATATGCCGCGTGGCCTGGCTCGTTGGCAATACGCGTCCGCCAACATCGGGTGGCGAGGGCCTGTGTTCGGAGTCCTGGTGCTGTCCCTCCTTCTTGCTCTTGGCTGGGGTCATCCGGCGCCGTGTCACGTCGTGAAGCGTCGCCAGTAGTTCCAGGTCGGTTGTCGGTCACCGCCTTGCGCCGTCTCATTCGGGTGCCCGGGTGATCCTCCGCCGCTCCTGGGTGATGCTCGTAAGATGGCGCTCTTGGTGGGCCACTACGAAATGTTCTTCGTGACGAGCGCGGGCGCATCCGCGGCCTGCTCGTCGTGGCCGTGTCGGTCGTCAACGCCGACGATACGGACGCCAGGACTCGGGAGAGGCGGACCGTTCTGGCCGGAAGCGCATTCCTGGCTCTGGTCGACGTCTTCTTCGTCTCGATCGTCGCGTTGACCGGAGGCGGCGCGGTCTTCGGGACGTCCAACCTGGTGATGGCGGTGGTCGGCTTGCTGGCCACCGGCCGTTTGATACCGCGAGCGAAGCGGGCCGGGAACTTCTCCCGCGGCTTTCCGACTCGCAGGCTGAACATCGTGTTTGCCTCCATTTCGGCCGGGGGCTTTCTCCTCCAACTGGGCCTGGCCATTGCGCTCCTGGCCGACCCGCAAAGCTCTGCCTTGCAGCACGCTCTGGTGCTGGTCGTCGTGGGGTTGTTCGCCAGCGCACTGGGACGAGCATGGGAGGTCACCGGGATCCGACAGCGACTCACCCCTGAAGCCACGATCGGCAGCGATGGTGAGCGTGATCGGGTGCAATGAGCCGGGTGAGTGTCGGCGGGTTCCGGTTCGAGGGTCGTGCCAATTCGGGACGCCGACCGCGACGCCGACCCGTAGGGTGGCCGATGTAGGTCCACGCACGGTGGTGCGGGGTGCGTCTCGGCCAAGAGGAGCAGCCCGATCCACCCGGGGCCCCCGGTTCCACCGGACAACGGTCCTCCCACCCGGAGTCGGGGCGGTCCCTCCCGTCGGGTGGCGGTCACCGGGGCGGCGGCGTCAGCCGTTGCGGCGCACCTCGAAGAACCCCGAGAGGAGCTGGGATGCCTCGTCGGCCCGGATCCCGGCGGTGACCGGCACCTCGTGGTTGAGCCGGGGGTCGGCGCACAGGTTGTAGAGGGAGCCACACGCTCCCGCCTTCAGGTCCGCCGCCCCGAAGACCAGCCGGCCAAGGCGGGAGGAGATGAGCCCACCTGCGCACATCGCGCACGGTTCCAGGGTCACGACCAGGGTGACGTCCGACAGGCGCCAACCACCGAGGGAGAGGGCCGCGTCGGACAGGGCGAGGAGCTCGGCGTGGGCCGTCGGGTCCCCGCGTTGCTCGCGCTCGTTGTGCCTCGCGGCGATGACCCGCCCGTCGACCAGGGCGACCGCCCCCACCGGGACGTCCCCGTGCACCATGGCCGCCGCCGCCTCCTGCAGGGCCAGGCCCATGGCCTCGTCGTCGCTGAGCCGCGGCGAGTCGGCCACCCCACCGTTGGTCGCCTGCGGGCTGATCCCCTGCGGAGTGATCCCCTCGGGGTGGCCGGCCCTCGGGCCCGGCCATCGAGCGGGGGCAGTGGCGCGTCGGTACCCATATGGCGGAGGCGGTGGGATTTGAACCCACGGTGAGTTTCCCCACACACGATTTCCAATCGTGCCGATTCGGCCGCTCTCGCACGCCTCCGGATGATCGACCGCCGACGGAGCGCTCCGAAGGGGTCAACGGCCCCGACAGGCTACTCCGCCCGTCCGGAGGCACCGAACCCGCGCCGGGTCCGACCTGGGCCGACCGGACCCGGACCGACCGGGCCCAACCCGATCCGGCCGGCTCGACGATGGCACCGGTGGACGCGGGTTGTAGCATCTGACCCGTCCCGACGTTGCGTGCGACGGCTGGGTCCTGCGCAACGTTCTCCTGTGAATCGAGTCAGGGTCGGAAGGCAGCAGCTCTCAGCAGGTCAGGCCGTGTGCCGCAGTCAACCTGGCCGTCGCACGGAACGCCGGGGCCCATCCCGGAGGGCACCCGCGGGGGCGGCGGTCGCTCGCCAGCCGGTGCCGCGGTCGGTGACAATCCCCGTGCCGCCGGCGCTCGCGGGCCGGTGCCGCATCGGAAAGTCGGCCCCCGGCGACCGGTAGGCTCCCACGACGTGGCCGACCCGCCGGACGACGTCCCCTACCAGTCGCTGTATCGCCGGTTCCGGCCGTCCACCTTCGCCGAGGTCAGGGGTCAGGACCACGTCGTCCTCGCCCTCCGGAACGCGGTCCGCGACCAGAGGGTGGCCCACGCCTACCTGTTCAGCGGGCCACGGGGTACCGGCAAGACCTCCACGGCGCGCATTCTGGCCAAGGCGCTCAACTGCACCGACCTACGGGACGGGGAGCCGTGCGGCGAGTGTTCGTCCTGCCTCGAGATCACCCGGGGGACCTCCCTCGATGTCCACGAGCTCGACGCCGCATCCAACAACGGGGTCGAGGCCGATGCGCGACCTGGTGTCGAGGGCGGCTCTCGGGACACCCGGGCGGCAGAAGGTCTACATCGTCGACGAGGTCCACATGCTCTCGACGGCGGCATCCAACGCACTGCTGAAGACGTTGGAGGAGCCGCCGGCCCACGTCATCTTCGTGCTGGCCACCACCGACCCGCAGAAGGTCCTCCCCACCATCCGGAGCCGCACCCAGCACTTCGAGTTCCGACTGCTCGGACCCGAGACGCTCGGCGAGCTGTTGGACCAGGTCCGCCGCGACGCCCATCTCGATGTGCCCGACGAGGCACTCGACCTGGCCGTGCGCCGGGGACGCGGCTCGGCCCGCGACGCGCTCTCGGTCCTCGACCAGGTGGCCGCGTCCGACTCGGTCGATGACGACCTCCCCGAGCTCGACGAGATCGTCGAGGCCCTGGCCGAGCGCGATGTGGGCCGGGGCCTGGTCGCGGTGGCCCACCTGACCGCGGCCGGCTTCAGTCCTCAACAGCTGACCGGCGATCTGGTCGAGTACCTGCGACAGGGCTTTCTGGCGCTGATGGCCCGCGATCTGGTGACCTTCTCGGGCACCGAGCGGGACGAGCTCGCCACCCGGGCGGAGCGGGTGGGGCTGGCCGCCCTGGTCAGGGGCATGGAGGTCCTCGGCGAGGCCCAGGTGGCCATGCGGGATGCCCCCGATCCCCGGGTCAACCTCGAAGTGGCCCTGATCCGGTTGACCCACCCGGAGGCCGACGACTCGCCGGGGGCGCTGTTGGCCCGCGTCGAGCGGCTGGAGGCGACCGGCCGCGCCCAGACGTCGGTTCCGGAGGGGACCCTTCGCTCCCACGGTGTTGCTGCCGGGGCCGGGGCGTCCGCCGCACCTGCTGCTGCCGCACCACCTGCCGCATGCCGTGGCCGCACCGGCTGCGCCCGAGCCGACCGTTCCTCCCGCCGCCCCTGCCGCCTCTCCCGGAAAAGGGAAGAAGACGATCGGCGCCGCCATCCGAGGGTCGGCTCCGTCGGCCCGAGGGTCGGCTCCGTCGGCGGGGGACGTGGACCCCGGACCGGCGGCCCCGACGTCAACCGAGCTGCCCGCACCGCCCACCGGCATGGCGACAACGCCGACGGGCTCCGGCGGGCCTCCCGAACCGGCCGCTGCGGCTCCCGTGAACCCGGAGCAGTTCCCGACCCGTGATCAACTCGTGCAGGCGTGGGGGGATCACATCATCGGCCGTCTGCGGCCCAAGGCGAAGGCGCTGTTCCAAGCCGGGAGGTTCGTCGGGGTGGACGGCGACCGGGCCGTGTTCGGCCTGCCGAACGACATGCACCGGACGCGTTGCGAGGACGTCCGGGGGGACGTCGAGGCGGCGCTGTCCGAGCACTTCGGCCAGCCGGTCGGCCTCACGCTGGTGGTCGACTCCGGAGGGGCCGAGGGGCCGGCGGTGACGGATGCGACTTCGCCGGATTCTGCACCTGCCGCACCTCCCGCACCTCCTCCTGCTGCCGCACCTCCTGCTCCTCCGTCGCCCGGGCCCTCCTTGCGGGGCGCGCCCGAGGGATCGGCTGAAGCGCCGGCGGACCCACCCTCACCGCCGAGTGCGTCGGATCCGACCCGGCCCGACTCCCCGGGCCAACCGGGCCCGGACCGTCAAGCGACCACCGAAGCGGCGGCCGAAGTGGGGGAGAGTGGCGAAGAGGAGGACCTGTCCGCCTTCGACGAGAGCGAGCTCGGTGAGATCGCCGACATCGACAACTCCGCCGAAGCCCGCGTGCTGCAGGCCTTCCCCGGGGCCGAGGAGGTGCTCTAGATGGCCATCTTCTCCGGGCCGTTGCAGTCGCTGATCGACGAGCTGGGTCGCCTCCCCGGTGTCGGTCCCAAGTCGGCACAGCGGATCACGTTCCACCTTCTCAAGGTTGCTCCCGAGGATGCCCTTCGGCTCGCCGAGGCGATCATCGCCGTCAAGGAGCGGATCACGTTGTGCACCCGCTGCTTCAACGTGGCCGAAGGTGGACTGTGCGCCATCTGCCTCGACGATCGCCGCGACGCGGCCTCGGTGTGTGTGGTGGAGGACCCGCGGGACATCGTCTCGGTCGAGAAGACCGGCGAGTTCTCCGGCAAGTACCACGTCCTGCAGGGTGCACTCAACCCCATCGAGGGGATCGGGCCGGATCAGCTGCGGGTGCGCGAACTGCTGGTCAGAGTGGAGTCGGAGGGCATCAAAGAGGTGATCCTCTGTACCAACCCCAATCTCGAGGGCGAGGCCACCGCCATGTACCTGGCCCGCCTGCTGAAGCCGTTGGGCCTGTCCGTCACCCGGATCGCCAGCGGATTGCCGGTCGGAGGCGATCTCGAATACGCCGACGAGTTGACGCTCGGCCGTGCCCTCGAGGGGCGCCGCGAAGTCGAGGCGTAGCGCCTCCCTGTCGTCCGAGCGGGTGGGGCTCGGGGTGACGAGTCACGGTCGGGCGAAGGCACCGCCCGCGGTCTGTGGGAGAGCAAGTGGGCGGCCAGTTGGGGCACGATGTCACCATGGCGAGTCCCGAGCGCACCCCCGTGCGGTACCTCTGGGTGGTGCGGCACGGCAAGGCGGCATCGGACGCCCCCTGGGGCGGGACTGACCGGGAGCGTCCGCTCACGGCGAGAGGTCGCCGTGACGCCACCGCACTCGGTCGGCGGCTGACCGACGAGCCCCCGATCCTGGGTCTCGAGGGCGTTCCCGCCCCCGACATGGCCATTTGCTCAGCCGCCGTGCGGACTCGCCAGACTGCGGACCTCATCGTCAAGGCCACCGGCGATCGCCTCCCGCTCGATGCCTATCGCTCGCTCTACGAGGCGGACACCGATGTGGTGCTCCAGTACCTCCGAGAGATCGACGAGGGCGTGATCAGCCTCCTGTTGGTGGGCCACAATCCGACCATGTTCGATCTGGCTTGGGAGCTGCTCGGCGAGCCACGCGATGGCACCGAGGGCGGTGGCACCGAGAACGGTGGTGCCGCGGGCGGTGGTGCCGCGGGCGGTGGTTCCGGCTCCAGCGGTCGCCCACCGAATGTGGGCGCCCGGGACGACCGTTCCATCCTGGAGGCCCACGGTTTTCCGACCTGCGCGCTGGCGGTGCTGAAGCTCGACATCACCGCCTGGGAGGATGTCGTTCACGGCTCCGGCACCCTGGCCGGAGTCTTCAAACCACCCTATTGACGGGTCATCGTGCCGTTCGAAACGGAGGCACCGGGCCGGTCGGCCCGACCCGAAATGGCGGCCCAGGCCGCGGGTTGAAGAAAAAAGGGTGGCCCCGGAGCGCGGCTGGCGGAAACCTTGCTCGACGGGGCCACCGTGCATTGATATTACCGGGAGGTAACGACCGGTTAGACGCGGTTTATGGACTCCTTAAGTATGAAAACGCATGATTTGTCTGGCTAATCGACGAAAAGAGTGGAGGGGGCCGAATTCTTCCCTGTGAGACGGCGAGCAGTCCGAATCCTGGCCGAGTCGGATGTCCGAATCGGCGGCGGGGACACACCCTCCTGCGAAGATCTCTACACGACCTCAGGACGACCGGCGGGACAACGACCAGCAGGGCCTGCTGGCCGTGGCGCCCGACAGGCACGCGGCGGGCATCCGCTCGCTGTCAGGTGGCCTCCAAGTCCGGGCCGGCACGAGCTGGCTCGGCCGATCCGAGCAGTAGTGGACGCATCATCGACCGGGCGGTCGACGAGCTGGCCCCGGTGGTCGGCCGCAAGGCCGCCTGTGCCGCACTCGGTCGGTCCCGGGCCAGTCACTACCGCAGGCGTCGACCACCACGGTGCGGTCCACCTGCACCCCGCCGCTCCCACCGCCGGCTGGCTGATCACGAGGCCGGCGCCGTGATCGCCGCCCTCAACTCGGAGCGGTTCTGTGACAAGGCCCCGGCCCAGGTGTGGGCGACCCTCCTCGATGAGGGCACCTACCTGGCCTCGGTCTCCACCATGTACCGCCTGCTGCGGGAACGGGCCCAGGTGAGAGAGCGCCGGGCCCAGGCCCGCCTTCCGGCCCTGGTGAAGCCCGAGTTGGTGGCGACCGCCCCCAACCAGGTCTGGAGCTGGGATATCACCAAGCTGGCCGGCCCCTACAAGTGGACCTGGTTCCAGCTCTACACCGTCCTCGACGTCTACTCCCGCTACGCCGTGGGCTGGCTGGTGGCGCCCCGGGAGTCGGCCACCCTGGCCGAGCAGCTCATCGCCGATGCCATCTATCGAAACGAGGTCCCCGCCGGCCAGCTCACCCTGCACGCCGATCGGGGGTCGTCCATGACGTCTCGGACGGTGAGCCAACTCCTCTGCGACCTGGGCGTTCTCCAGAGCCACTCGAGGCCGCACGTCTCCAACGACAACCCCTATTCGGAAGCCCAGTTCAAGACCCTCAAGTACTCACCGACTTTCCCGAAGCGGTTCGCCAACCTCGCCGCCGCCCGGTCGTTCTGCGACCGGTTCCTCGAGTACTACAACGACGAGCACCGCCACTCGGGCATCGGGCTCCACACCCCGGCTGACGTGCATTTCGGCCGGGCCGAGCTCGTCCGGGAGAAGCGCCAAGACATCCTCGACGCCGCCTATGCCTCCATGCCCGGTCGCTTCAGAAAACCACCCCAAGCACCCCGGATCCCCGAGGTTTCCTGGATCAACCGGCCCGAGGAGGCGCCCATCGCCATCTGACTTCTCTGAGCCAACGGTGTCTCACATCTGTTGACAGGTTCCGGAATGTGATGCGTTGTCACACCCTCCTGTGAAGATCTGTACATGACTCGGACGGCCACTGGGACGACGACCAAGAAGGGCACCGCTGGTGCGTCTTCTGGCGCTCGGCCTGCCAATGCCGGTGCTCGCCCTACCGGTGCCGGGTTCGGCTCCCGTCTGGCCGGGGCGGCCGGGGAGCTGGCCGCGGTGGTGGCCGAGCTCGACCCCGAGTGCCTGGCCGGGTCCGACGCGGTGTCCCTCTATGAGCGCCTGGCCGGGATGGAGCGGCTGGTCCTGGCCGGGAAGGCCCTGTTGGCCCCCCGGATCGAGGCCTCGGGGGTGTGGAAGGACACCGGCCACCCGAACGCCGCCGCCCTGCTGGCCTCCTTGGAGGGGGTCTCGGCCGGCCAGGCCCGGGCCACCTTGGACATCGGCCGTCGGCTGGTCGAGCTGCCCGGCACCGAGGACGCCCTGCGCCGGGGGGCCCTGTCCGCCCCGAAGGCCACCGAGCTGTGCGGGGCCGGGGCCCTCGACCCCGACCGGGAGTCCGAGCTGCTGGCCGGGGCGGAGGACGAGCCCTTAGCGGCGGTGAAGGAACGCTGTCACCGCTCCCGGGCCACCTCGTCCTCCCGGGACCCCGAGGCCACCTGGCGCCGGATCCGGGCCGAACGCTTCTTCTCCTCGTGGACCGACGAGGAGGGGGCCCTCTGTTACCGGGGCCGGGACACCGCCGACCGGGGGGCCCTGATCCTCGCCTTCCTCGACCCTCTGGGCCGCTCGTTCCAGAAGGCGGCCCGGGCCCGGGGGGACGACCCCCGAGCGTCCGACCGGGCCTACCGGGCCGATGCCTTCTTCGCCCTCATCACCCGGCGGGACCCCGCCCCCGGCCCGACGGCGGAGGGGTGCCCCGAGCCCGGGTCCTCCGGTGCTCGGAGCACCGGCACCGGCACCGGCACCCGGCCCACGGACCGGGGGTCCTCCGGCTCCAGCCCCGGGGCCGACCGACCCGGCCCCCGGCCCGCCCGCCGGACCCCGTCGAAGCCGGGCACCGGCCCATCGGATCGTCCACTTGATCCACCGGGCCCGCCTGATCCACCGGGTCCGCCTGATCCTCCGCATCCACCGGGTCACTCCCGGGTCCGGGCCCCCGGGCTGTTCGACCCCGATCCCGAGCTGGACCCCGATCTCGACCCCGGACCCGACCTGCCCGCCGACCGGGTGGCCGACCCGGTGGTCGAGGAGGGGCACCTAGCCCCCTCGGCCGACTCCCTCGCCATCATCGATCGTCCCCCGGCCTGTTCGTTCGTGGTCCGGGTGGACCTCGACGCCCTGCTCCGAGGGGAGGCCGAGGAGGGCGAGCTGTGTGAGATCGACGGCCAGGGGCCCATCCCGGTGTCCATGGCCCGCTCCCTCGCCGCCGACTCCTTCCTGCGCCTCGTCTACCACCGGGCCGGGGACATCCGGGCCGTCTCCCACCGGGGCCGGACCATCAACAAGACCCTGCGCACCGCCCTCGTCCACCGGGACCGGACCTGTGTGGTCCCCGGCTGTGGGGTCTCCTCCGGCCTCGAGATCGACCACGTCCTCCCCTTCAGCCGGCAGGGCCCGACCGAGCTGGACAACCTGGCCCTGCTCTGTCACCACCACCACTACCTGAAGAGCAACGAGGGCTGGACCCTCACCCGGGTCGGGACCAAGGCCGACGGGTCCCCCCGGTGGAGCTTCTCCCCCGAGCCCCCCTTCGGGCAGGAGCCCGACCTCGGGATCGACACGGCGGAGGGACGGGAGCGGTGGCACCGACGTGAGTGACGGGGAGGAGCCGACGACCCCAGGCGGCGGCCGGCGACCGGCCACCCGACCGCCAGCAGCGTCCAACCCCCACCACTAACCGAACGCCACCCCACCGACACGATGCGGCCGTCACCATCGACAGCACAGAGGCCGATCAGACTTGGTGAGAACCCGATAGCGATCGGCTGATCACCGAGCGATCACCGATCAGCGACCATCCGATCCGGTCAGAGGGTGCGGAGGATGGCAGCGTCACCCTGCCCACCGCCACCGCAGAGGCTCACGGCAGCCGTTCCGCCACCACGGCGCTTCAGCTCCAGCAGGGATGTCAGCGCCAGTCGGGTGCCGGACATGCCCACGGGATGGCCGAGGGCGATGGCGCCACCGTTGACGTTGACCTTGTCCTCGCTGATGCCGAGGTCGTCAGCGGAGGCCAGGCCGACGGCGGCGAAGGCCTCATTGATCTCGAAGATGTCGATGTCCGAAACGGACAGTCCGGCCTTCTTCAGGGCCACGGTGGCGGCGTGCGACGGCTGGTGAAGGAGGGAGGGGCTGGGCCCCGCAACCTGGCCGTAGCCGACCAGCTCACCAAGAGGGGACAGTCCCAACTCTTCGGCCTTGGCCTTGGACATCACGATGACGGCGGCAGCCCCGTCGGAGATCTGCGATGCGTTGCCTGCGGTGATGGTTCCGTTCTTGTCGAAGGCGGGTCGCAGCTTGCTGAGGGACTCGGCGGTGGTCTCGGGGCGGACGCCCTCGTCGGTGTCGACCACCAAGGGGTCGCCCTTGCGTTGGGGAACGCTCACCGGGATGATCTCCTCGCTGAACTTGCCGTCCTTGATGGCGGCGGCGGCCCGCTCGTGGGAGAGGGCACTGAACGCGTCCTGCCGCTCACGGGAGATCCCGTCGGCCCCGTTGTAACGCTCGGTGCCGAGCCCCATGGCGCAGTTGTCGAACGCACAGAAGAGGCCGTCGTACATCATCGAGTCCACGACGGTCTGATCGCCGATCCGGTAGCCGGCACGGGCACCAGGGAGCAGGTAGGGCGCCTGGGTCATCGACTCCATGCCCCCGGCGACGATGATGTCAGCCTCGCCGGCGTTGATCATGAGGTCGGCGAGATAGATGGTGTTGAGACCGGAGAGGCAGACCTTGTTGACCGTGGTGGCGGGCACGTCCATGGGGATCCCGGCCTTGGCCGCGGCCTGGCGGGCGGTGATCTGCCCGGCTCCGGCCAGGATCACCTGACCCATGAACACGTACTCGACCTGCTCGGGCTTGATGCCGGCCCGCTCGAGGGCGCCGGCGATGGCGAACCCACCGAGCTCAGTGGCGGCAAAGCCACCGAGGGCTCCGGAGAGTTTGCCGATCGGGGTTCGGGCACCTGCGACGATGACGGTTCCGGGCATGACGACCTCCGAGGCCTACGGGCCTGATCAGGCGGCGATCCCCCTCGGGCCGCCACAACGACGGCACCATGCTATGGCCTGAGCCCGACCGCCGGCCACACGGACGACCGACCCGGACGTGGCCGACGATCCCCGGTGTGCCCAGGCCCCGGATACCAGCTGACCCGGATACCAGCTGACCTGGGGCCATTTCGGCCCATTGTCCGAATCTCCGTACGGGCTAACCTCACTTCCCATGCAGGAGTTCCTCTCAGCCATCCAAGCAGGCGCCGACGGTGCCGATCTCGAGGCCATCGAGCTTCCCGAGGCCTATCGGGCCGCCTTCGTCCGTCGGGACGAGGTGGGCATGTTCGACGGGCTCGCCTCGGAGGACAAGGACCCGAGGAAGTCGCTCCACGTGGGCGATGTGGCCATTCCCGAGCTGGCCCCGGACGAGGCCTACGTGGCCGTCATGGCCAGTGCGATCAATTTCAATACGGTGTGGACGTCGATCTTCGAGCCGCTCCCGACCTTCGGCTTCCTCGACCGGTTGGGCAAGGAGAGCAAGTGGGGCAAGCGGCATGCCCTCGACTACCACGTCGTCGGTTCCGACGCCGCCGGGGTGGTGCTGAGGACGGGTTCGGCCGTGCGGCTGTGGAAGCCGGGGGACCGGGTCACCGTGCACTGCAACTATGTGGACGACCAGAGCCCGAGCGCCCACGACGATTCGATGCTGGCCGACAACCAGCGCATCTGGGGATTCGAGACGAACTTCGGTGGCCTGGCCGACCTGGCCGTGGTCAAGGCCAACCAGCTCATGCCCAAGCCCAGGCACCTCACCTGGGAGGAGGCGGCGGCCAACGCCCTGTGCAACTCGACCTCGTATCGGATGCTGGTTTCGAAGAACGGCGCCAACATGAAGCAGGGCGACAAGGTACTGGTGTGGGGGGCGTCCGGTGGGCTGGGGGCCTACGCCGTGCAGTACGTGCTCAATGGTGGGGGAACGCCGGTCGGGGTGGTGTCGTCCCCGCAGAAGGTGGAGCTGCTCCACGACCTCGGCGTGGAGGCGGTGATCGATCGCAAGGTGGCCAACTATCGGTTCTGGAAGGACGAGCACACCCAAGATGAGTCGGAGTGGCGCCGTCTCGGCAAGGACATCCGGGGCCTGGTCGGCGACGATGTCGACATCGTGTTCGAGCATCCCGGACGCCAGACCATGGGGGCGTCGGTGTTCGCGGCCAAGCGGGGTGGGATCATCGTCACCTGCGCGGCCACCTCGGGCTACATGATCGAGTACGACAACCGTCACCTGTGGATGAAGCTGAAGACCATCAAGGGCTCCCACTTCGCCAACTACCGGGAGGCATGGGACGCCAATCAACTGGTGTGCGAGGGCAAGATCCTGCCGCCGCTCTCGGCCGTGCACCCGCTCGAGGGCGTCGGCGACGCGGCGTACCAGGTCCACCAGAACCTCCACGAGGGCAAGATCGGCGTCCTGTGCCTGGCCCCCGAGGAGGGGCTCGGTATCGACGACCCCGAGTTCCGGGCCGAGGTGGGCGAGGAACGGATCACCTTGTTCAGGAGGCACGGCGCGTGACCGCTCCCCAGCTGACCGAGATCGATCACGTGGCCATCGCCGTGAACGATCTGGAGGCGGCCATCGCCTACTACGCGGACACGTTCGGGGCCACCGTCACCCACCGGGAGCGCATCGACTCCGATGGGGTCGAGGAGGCGCTGATCAAGGTGGCCGACAGCTACATCCAGCTACTCACGCCGACCAGCGATGATTCCCCGGTGGCCAAGTACCTGGCCAACAAGGGCGAGGGGATCCATCACGTCGGCTATCGGGTGGACAACTGCGCCGAGACGCTCCAATCGGTCAAGGATCATGGCGGGAAGGTCATCGATCAGGCGCCACGACCGGGCTCGCGGGGCACCACGGTCGCCTTCGTCCACCCCAAGGCGGCATTCGGCACCCTGATCGAACTCGTGCAGGAGTAGGCGGAGGCTCCATGGTGACGCCCTACCCAATGGAAACCGGGACGACCTATGCAATGGACCTGACCCATTCAATGGACCTGACCTATTCCGTGGACCTGAGATCAGCATGGATGTAGCCGTGGACCCGGGTGCCGAGGATCCGAGGCCCAGGGCGCGGGCCGCGGCGCAGGTGCTCCCGGCGGAAGCGCAGGTGCTCCCGACGGACGAGGCCCGGCCCGCGGAGCTGCCGCCCATCGGCGTGTCCCGCATCCCGGTGCCCACCGACCGACCTCCGGTGCCGGTGCCCGACGCCGCCCCCGACCTGCCGGCCGGGCCCGCCATGTCCGCCGCGACCTGTTGGACCCGCCGACCCCGCCCCTTTGGTGGGCGACCGCTCGTGAATCTCCCCCCGCCCCGACCAATCTCGGGCCGGTTCCGATCTCCCCGGCATCGGTGGCGCCCCCCGAGGACACCGCCACGACACCACCGGCCACCGACACCGCCCCTCCGGCCGACCACTCCCCGACACCGCCTCCGGCCGCCACCACTCCTCCGATCACCGAAGCCCCTCCGGCCGCCACCACTCCTCCGATCACCGAAACCGCTCCGGCTACCGCAACCGTCGACTCAGCCACCGCTCCGCCCACCACCACCACCTCCGCCACCACTACTGACCCCAGCGCCGTGGCCGACGCCGATGTCGCACCGGTACTCGATGGCGGGTCCGACGGTGCCAACTCCGAATTCACCGGATTCACCGGATTCGCCCCCGGCGTTTCGGCCCGGCTGAAGAACTACGTCTACCTGCTCGTCGACCCCAGGACCGGACGGGCGTTCTATGTGGGCCGAGGTCGCAACGACCGCTGTTTCCGCCACCTCTGGGCCGCCAGGGCCGGTTCCGACCTGGGACCTGATGCGCCGACCGGGGAAGACCCCAAGTACCCCATGCTGGAGAAGATCCGCGAGGTGGAGTCCGGGGGGCGTCCCGTTCGGATCGACATCCTGCGCCACGGGCTGAGCGCCGACGAGGCCCTGCTGGTGGAGGCGGCCGCGCACGATGCCCTGGGTTTGGCGGGTGTGCCTCAGCTGGGTAGCCAGAGGCACCCGACCGAAGAGGTGAGCTCGTTGCTCGCCAAGCGGGCCAAGTTCAAGCGCTCCCACCAGGTGGTGCTCCTACGGGTGGGGGCGAGAGGCACCGACGGCTCCTACGAGAGCGCCCGCCATGGGTGGAGGATCGGCAAGCGGTGGATCGACACCGACTCGCCTCGTTCACCCCAGTGGGCGGTGATCGTCGTCGGGGAGCTGGTGACCGGAGTGCACCGGATCGAGCGATGGGAGCCGGCCCCGATCCGGGGGCGTTCGAGACATGCCGCGTCCGGTTCGGTGGCCAGGTCGACCTACCGGTACTCGTTCGCCGGGCCGGCCGATCCCGAGCTGGAAGAGCGCTACGTGGGGAGAAGTGTGGCCGCCTACCTGGGCGGGGGAGTCCCGAGCCCGGTGACCTACGTCTGGTGCGGGCCCCATTGGGTGAATTCGCCCCGCTGAGGGCGGCGTTTCCCGTCGACCGGCACTGGGCCCAGCGGCCGGTCCGGTAGCCTCACTGTTCATGGATCACCCGATGACCCAACGACTGGAAGAGCTGGCCGAGCGCCGCGAGCTGGCCCGCAACGCCGGCTCGCCCCGGGCCGTGGAGAAGCACCACGCCAAGGGGAAGATGACGGCGCGGGAGCGGATCGACTACCTCCTCGACGACGACTCGTTCCAGGAGCTCGACATGCTGGCCCGCCACCGGGCCCACGGCATGGGCCTCGAGGAGAATCGGCCCTACACCGATGGGGTCATCACCGGTTTCGGCACGATCGACGGCCGGCGGGTCTGCGTCTTCAGCCAGGACTTCACCGTCTTCGGCGGGGCATTGGGCGAGGTGTTCGCCGAGAAGATCCACAAGGTGATGGATCTCGCCTCGTCGATTGGGGTGCCGATGATCGGGCTCAACGACGGTGCCGGCGCCCGCATCCAAGAGGGCGTGGTCTCGCTGCACTCGTACGGAGGCATCTTCCACCGCAACGCGCTGGCGTCGGGCGTGATCCCACAGATCAGCGTGATCCTGGGCCCGTGTGCCGGCGGCGCTGTCTACAGCCCGGCGATGACCGACTTCATCTTCATGGTCCAGGGCACCAGCCACATGTTCATCACCGGTCCCGACGTGGTGAAGACGGTGACCGGGGAGGACGTCACCCTCGAAGAGTTGGGTGGGGCCATGAGCCACGCCACCAAGTCGGGGGTGGCCGCATTCGTGGCGCCGGACGAGAAGGCGTGCCTCGACGACGTGCGTTACCTGTTGAGCTTCCTGCCCTCCAACAACCTCGAGGAGGCGCCACTGACCGTGCCCGGCGACGACCCCGAGCGCCTCACTCCGGAACTCACCGAGTTGATGCCGGCCTCGCCCAATCAGCCCTATGACATGAAGAAGGTCATCGAGGCGGTGGTCGATGATGGTGAGTTCTTCGAGGTCAACCACCATTGGGCGATGAATCTGGTGTGCGGGTTCGCCCGCATCGACGGGAGGTCCGTCGGCATCGTCGGCAACCAGCCCCAGATGCTGGCCGGCGTGCTCAACATCGACGCCTCGGAGAAGGGCGCCCGGTTCGTGCGGACCTGCGATGCGTTCAACATCCCGTTGATCACCTTCGTGGACGTGCCCGGCTTCATGCCCGGCACCGACCAGGAGTATGGCGGCATCATCCGGCACGGGGCCAAGCTGTTGTACGCCTACTGCGAATCGACGGTCCCCCGGGTCCAGATCATCACCCGGAAGGCGTACGGCGGTGCCTACGTGGTGATGAACTCCAAGTCGATCGGCGCCGATCTGGCCTATGCCTGGCCTTCGGCTGAGCTCGCGGTCATGGGGCCCGAAGGTGCCGTCGAGATCGTCTACCGCCGTGATCTGGCCGAAGCGGCCGATCCGGTCGGTCGGCGGAAGGAGCTGGTCGAGGAGTACACCGAGCGTTACGCCAACCCCTACGCGGCGGCCGAGCGCGGCTATGTGGACGACGTGATCGATCCGGCCGAGACCCGGCGGGTGCTGGTGAGGGCGTTGGCGCTGCTGGTTTCGAAGCGGGAGGACCTGCCGAAGCGCAAGCACGGGAACATGCCGCTGTGAGCGCCAAGGTCGAGTCACCCGTGGCGGCGACGTCGGGCGGCATCGCCCCCCGACCGGAGATCGATCCCGAGGTGCTGGCCATCGTGGCGGCTGCCGTCGATCAGGCTTGGCCCCGCCCCCGGGTGGTGTTGGTCGAGGAGGAGATCGATCTTCCGTCGTGGAGGTTCAGCGGCAGGTGGTGGACGCGCCGCGCCGCCTCCCGTCGTTCCCGCCCCTGGGCCTGACGCCCCCCCGCTCACTCCGCGCTGCATCGCACTGGCTGAGCCCGTCGCGAGGTCAGGCGAGGTCGGGCGAGGTCAGGCGAGGTCGGGCCGCAGGTCAGGTCAGGTGGGGTCGGTCACGAAGTCGATCAGTTGCTCGACGGCACCCACCAGCGCCGGTTCCAGGTCGGCGTAGGTGGACACGGAGGAACGTATCTTCCGCCACGCCGTCGGAGGGTCGCCGAATCCGAGTGCCTGGCTCACACCGGTCTTCCAGTCCTGGCCCATGGGTATCTGCGGCCAGGCGTCGATCCCGAGCACCGACGGCTTCACGGCCTGCCAGACATCGACGAAGGGGGTCCCGGTGATCAGTACGTCCGGGTGGCGGAGCTGGGCGGCCAGGCGCGACTCCTTGCTGCCGTCCACCAGGTGGTCCACCAGCACACCGAGGCGGCGAGCTGGTCCGGGCGCAAAGTCTCGGATGGCGCCGGGCAGGTGATCGATGCCGTCGAGCCGCTCCACGACCACGCCTTCGACGCGGAGATCGTCACCCCACACCTGCTCGACGAGCTCGGCATCATGGACCCCTTCCACCCACAGCCGTCCGGCCCGAGCCACCCGGGGACTCGCGCCGTTGACCGCCACCGAGCCGGAGTTGGTGATGCCGCCGACCCCCTCGTCGGGTGCCGGCCGGGGTCGGACCAGAGTGACAGCCTTGCCATCCACCGAGAAGCCCCCGGGGGTGTGACGGAATACGCGCTCCAATCCGGTGCGCCCCTTGAGCTCGACACCACCGCTCTCGATTCTCACCAGGGCGCCGCTGAATCCGCTGGCCCGATGCACGACGGCCATGCCGACGACGGCCGTGACCTTCGGGATAGACGGGGGCCAGGCGATCCTCGGGCGGAGCGTCGATGGGGCCGGAGAGGATCCCGGACATCGGATTGCGGCGAGTCGACACGGTGGCGAAGGTAGCCGGTTGCCCGGCCGACGTGGTGGAACGTGTTGGAGTAGCCCGGCCGACGTGGTAGAGCGGCAACGGCAGTTGCCAGGTCGGTCGACCGGTCCCCCCGGATCAGGTTCGGGGCGGCGCCGGCCAGGTTCAGCCGGCGCCGGCCAGGTTCAGCCGGCGATGGCCACCCGGTGCTGCTCGACCAGGCCCAGGAGGTCGTCCATCATCTGACCGATCTCGAAGTCCTTCGGGGTATAGACCCGGGCCACTCCCTTGCCCAACAGGATCTCGGCATCCTCAGGAGGAATGATCCCGCCCACCACCACCGGCACGTCCACCCCGGCCGCATGCAGCTGGTCCACGACCTCGGGAACGAGCTCCAGGTGTGAGCCGGACAGGATCGAGATGCCCACCACGTCGACGTCCTCGTCACGGGCGGCCGCGGCGATCTCGGCCGGGCTGAGGCGGATGCCCTGGTAGACGACCTCGAATCCGGCGTCACGGGCGGCGACGGCGATCTGCTCGGCCCCGTTGGAGTGGCCGTCCAGCCCGGGCTTGGCCACCAGCAGTTTGGGCGGGCCCCCCAGCCGCTTGGTCATGGCCTTGGACCGGGCCAGCACCCCCCGGAACTCGGTCCCGCGGTGACCGACGCCTCCGCTCACCCCGGTGGGGGCCCGGTACTCCCCGAACACCTGGCGCAGGGCCCCGGCCCATTCGCCGGTGGTGCCCCCGGCATGGGCCAGGGCGATGGTGGCCGGCATGATGTTGTCGGTTCCCTCGGCGGCCCGCTTCAGCTCGTCGAGCGCCCGCCGGGCGGCGTCGGAGTCGCGGTTCGCCCGCCAGGCCTCGACGTCGGCCCGCAACTCCGACTCCACCGCGGGGTCGATCCTCAGGATCGACCCGATGGAGGGGTGGCCGTCGTCTCCGTCCCCACTGGGAGGGGTCAGCGGCGACTCGGCGGTCTCGGTGAAGCAGTTCACTCCCACTACCTGCAGTTCGCCGGTCTCGATCTGGCGCACGCGCTCGGACTGGCTGCCCACCAGTCGGGACTTGAGCTCGTCGATCGCCTCGAAGGCGCCGCCCAGGCTCAGCACGTCCTGCAGCTCGGCCCACGACGCCTCGGAGATCTCGGTGGTCTTGGCCTCGATGACCACCGAGCCGTCGAAGATGTCGCCGTATTCGAGCAGATCCGACTCGAAGGCGAGGATCTGCTGGATGCGGAGTGACCACTGCTGATCCCAGGGCCGGGGCAGGCCGAGGGCCTCGTTCCACGCCGGCAGTTGGAGGGCGCGGGCCCGGGCGTTCTTGGACAGGGTCACCCCCAACGACTCGAGCACGATCCGGGGGACGTTGTTCTCGGGCTGTGCCTCGGTGAGGCCGAGGGAGTTGACCTGTACGCCGTAGCGGAACCGTCGGAGCTTCGGGTCCTCGACCCCGTACCGCTCGGAGCACACCCGGTCCCATAGGGCGGTGAACGCCCGCATCTTGCAGGTCTCCTCGACGAACCTCACCCCGGCATTGACGAAGAACGAGATACGACCGACCACGGACGGGAACTCGGCTTCGGGGATCTGGCCCGAATCACGCACGGCGTCGAGCACGCCGATGGCGGTGGCCAGGGCGTAGGCGACCTCCTGGAGGGGGGTGGCCCCGGCCTCCTGCAGGTGGTAGCTGCACACGTTGATCGGGTTCCACTTGGGCACGTTGCGCACGGTGTAGGCGATGCTGTCGACGGTCAGTCGGCGGCTCGGGAGCGGGGGGAAGATGAACGTCCCCCGGGACAGGTACTCCTTCACGATGTCGTTCTGGGTGGTGCCGGACAGGACCCGGGGGTCGACGCCGTGGTCCTCGGCGTTGGCGATGTAGAGGCCGAGCAGCCACGCCGCGGTGGCGTTGATGGTCATCGAGGTGTTCATCGACTCGACCGGGATCTGATCGAGCAGTTGGGACATGTGGCCCAGGTGGGCGACCGGGACGCCGACCTTGCCGACCTCGCCGGCCGCCTCGGGGGCGTCGGGGTCGTAGCCGATCTGGGTGGGCAGGTCGAAGGCGATCGAGAGGCCGGTCTGCCCCTTGGCCAGGTTGGTCCGGTAGAGCTCGTTCGAGGCTTTGGCGGTCGAGTGGCCCGAGTAGGTGCGCATCACCCAGGGCTTGTCCCGGGGGTGGGCGTGGGGCGCCGAAGCCCCGTTCGATTGATGGGCCTCGGTCATCGGCTCATCCGGTCGGTCCGGTGGCCCGGATCCATGTCGCTCATGCCTCCATTGTTGCTCTCATGGGGAGCGAGGAGAAATGCACCGGCCGGACCCGCCGTCCGACCCGGTGCCGGGCCCGCGCCCCACCGCACGTCGGACAGCCCCCGGAGACACGGCGGATCGGCCCCGGTCCGGCGGGACGCCCGCCGGACCGGCCTCCCGGAAAAGTCCTGTTCAACGGGTAGTTCAGCGCCAATTCGGCGCCCGGCGCCCGGCGCCCGGCTCCTGAGCGGCCCGACGGGCGGGGGCCGCTCACCGCCCCTTGCGGTAGTCGAGGAAGCCCTGACCGGACTTCCGGCCCAGGAGCTCCGCCGTGACCATGCGCCGGAGGAGCGGCACGGCGGCGTAGTTGGGGTCGCGGAACTCGGCGTAGAGGGCGTCGAGGATGGCCAGTGAGGTATCCAGGCCGACCAGGTCGAGCAGGGCGAACGGCCCCATCGGGAAGCCGCAGCCACCCTTCATGGCGGTGTCGATGTCCTCGACCGAGGCCACCCCTTGCTCGTACAGGCGCACGGCGTTGTTGAGATACGGGAACAACAGCGCATTCACGATGAAGCCGGCCTGGTCCTTGACCTCGACGGGCGTCTTGCCGCAGGCCTCGGCGAACTGCCGGGCGGCGGCCACCGTCTCGTCGGAGGCGGTGAGCGGCCTGACCACTTCCACCAGCTCCATCACGGGGGCGGGGTTGAAGAAGTGGATGCCGCACACCTTTTCGGGCCGGCCGGTCTGCATGGCCAACTCGATGACCGGGAGGGTGGAGGTGTTGGTGGCCAGGATGGTGTCATCGCCGGTGATCCGGTCCAGCTCGTTGAAGAGCTCCTTCTTGACGGGCAGGTCCTCGATGACCGACTCGATGACCAGGTCGACCCCCTTGAGGGCGCTCAGGTCCGAGGTGGGAGTGACGAGGGCCAGCGCCGCGTCGCGCTCGGCCTCGGTCTTCTTGCCCTTCTCGATCTGCCGGTTGAGGGACTTCTCGAGGGCGGCGATCGTGGCGTCGGCGGTGGACTGGCTCCGCGACCTGAGGATCACCTCGAATCCGTTGACGGCGGCGGTTTCGGCGATGCCCGAACCCATGATTCCTGATCCGACGATTCCCACGCGTGCGATTGACATAGGCAGGGATGCTAGTGCTGGGCTGGGCCCGCCGCCCCTGGCCCCGGTTCTCCGCTTGCCTCGGCCCGACCCTGCCGACACCATGGGGGGCCATGGACAACGCCACGGGAACGCCCGATCCGACGCCGGACGCATCAGGGGCGGCTGCCCCGGCCACCACCGCCCCACCCGGAACCGGACGTCCGCGCACCGGGGCCAGCGGGGCCACCAGGGTCACCGGGACCACCAAACCCACCCGGGCCGCCGGGCCCACCAAGGCCACCAGAGCCACCAAGGCCGTCAAGGCGGTCAAGGCGGTCAAGACGGCCAAGCCGGCCACCGCGGCCAAGACGTCGGCCCCCGCCGAGCGTTCGACGGCCCGATCGACGGCCCGATCGACCTCCGGGTCCGGCCCCCGCAACTCGAGCGGGACCGTCTCCCGGCGAGCACCGGAATCGGCGGCCGGACCCGGGGCCGGACCCGGGGGCGGGTCGTGGCGGGGGAGATCCCGGAACCGGTCGCTCTACAACCGCCGGCTGCAGCGGGCCAATGAGCGATGGCCCCTCACCGCCCAAGCCATGGCGGGCGTGCTGCGCCATCCCGAACTGGTGCTGGCGGCTCTGGGAGGCAGTGCGAGTGCTCCGATACAACGGGACGGAAGGGTGTTGCACCGGGGTGTCCAGGCCATCATGCTGCTCGCCGATCGCTTCGGTCCGGGAGAGGCGTCCCTGGCCTCTCCGGACGGCCCCGATGTGGCGGTCATGCGCTCGCAGCTGAGGCGCATGGCCCCGGCAGTGATGCCGGTGCGGACCGACGTCCACGTGTCCGGCCGGACCATTCCGGGGTCGGGCGGTACTCCTGACATCCCGGTCCGCGTGTACCGACAGTACGGAGCCGGGTTGGCGGCCGGACCCGACGGCCAGGGCTCGCTTCCGGCCATCGTCTACTTCCATGGCGGTGGCTGGGTGGTCGGGGACCTCGAGTCGCACGACGCCTCGTGTCGCATGCTGGCCGCGGTGAGCCGGTGCCTGGTGGTCGCCGTCGACTACCGGCTGGCCCCCGAGCACCCCTACCCGGCCGCGGTCGATGATGCGGTGGCCGCCTACCGGTGGGTGCAGCTGCACCACGAGGAGTTGGGCACGGCCTCCGGCCTGGTCGGCGTCATGGGCGACAGTGCCGGGGGCAACCTGGCCGCGGTGGTGGCCCAACGCACCCGGGCCGGCGGTGAGGGCTCCGCCTCCGACGTACCTCCGCCGGTGGTCCAGGGCCTGATCTACCCGGCCCTCGACGCCCGCCTCCAGAGTGACTCGGTGGCGTCGATGGGCGAGGGTCTCTTCCTCACCCGGACCAACATGGAGTACTACCGGAGCCAGTACCTGCCCCGTCAGAGTGACTGGGAGTCGCCGGGTGCCTCCCCGCTTTTGGCCGACGACCTCCGCGGCTTGGCTCCGGCGCTGGTGGTGACGGCCGGGTTCGACCCGCTCCGCGACGACGGTTCGGCCTATGCGACCGCGTTGCGGGCCGCCGGGGTCGAGGTCGAGTACCGGTGCTACGACGATCAGACCCACGGCTTCATGGGCATGGGCATCCTCGACGACTCGCTGGCGTCGGCCACCGAGGTGTGCGACGCCATGGGCCGGATGATGCGCCGTGCGTCGCGGTCGCGGGAGCTCGCTCGAGACTGAACGATCCCCGAGGTCGCCCCCACCGGGGCGCGCCTCCTGCCGTCGCCCCCATCGGCGGCCTCTACAGTTGCCCTATGGAGCAAATCCCGGGACTGCTGGCTCTGGTCGGCGGCGGAGAGTGGCAGGAGGGCTGCTCGTTCGACGCCGACTTTCTGGCCGCGGCCGGGACCGACGAGGTCCTCGTCCTTCCGACCGCCGCCGCCTATGAGCACCCGGAGCGATTGGTGGTCCGGGCCGGCGAGTGGTTCGATCCACTGGGGGGCCGGGTCGAGGGATTGATGGTGGTCTCCCGGGCGGATGCCGAGGACCAGGGTGCGGCGGCCATCATGAGGAAGGCCCGCCTGATCTACCTGGCCGGCAGCTCACCCATGCACATCCGCAGCGTGCTGAAGCAGTCGCTGGTGTGGAACGCCTTGGTCGAGGCCTGGCACGGCGGGGCGGTGGTGGTCGGCTCGTCGGGGGCGGCCATGGCCCTCACCGATCCCATGGTGGACGCCCGGGGAGGAGGGCTGACCATCGGCCTCGGTCTGTTGACCGGGTTGGCGGTGGTGCCGCACTTCGGGGACGTCCACGAGGATGCGCACGGGGAGAAGCTCCACCGGTCGGTGCAGCTGGCCCCCGTCGGCACCCCGGTGGCCGGCATCCCCGAGCGGACCGCGCTCATCCGTGACCCGGACGGTGGGTGGCGGGCGGCCGGCGCCGGCCGGGTGACCGTCTACCTCGACGGGGCCCGGGCGAAAGCCGGGCTCGGTGCCCTGCCGGATTGATGGCCTGATCAGGTGACCGGCTGTTCCGGGAGGATCGGCTGACCCCGCCTGGCTGACCCCGGGCCGGCCCGTTCGGCCAATCGGCCTTAGTCGGCCTCGGTGATGGTGACCGACTCGATGACCACGTTCTCGGACGGGGCTCCTGAGCGGCTGCCCACGCCCTCGATGGCCTTGACCACGTCGAGCCCGCTCACGACCTTGCCGAACAGCGAGTAGCTGGGGGGAAGGGCGGTGCCGTCCGGCCCGCTCACGATGAAGAACTGGCTGCCGTTGGTGTTGGGACCGGCGTTGGCCATGGCCAGCGAGCCGATCTCGTAGCGGCCCGGGGCGGGCAGCTCATCGTCGAACCGGTAGCCGGGGCCACCCCGTCCCGAACCCTCCGGGTCCCCACCCTGAAGCATGAATCCCGGAATGATCCGGTGGAAGACGATGCCGTCGTAGTAGTGCCAGCGAGCCAGAAACACGAAGTTGTTGACCGTCCGGGGAGCGGCGACGGCATCGAGGGCGATGGTCATCGAGCCCTTGTTGGTGGTCACCTCGGCGGTGTACCGCTTGGCCGGGTCGATGACCATCGGCGGCGGACCGTCGAATCGCTGGGTCTTGGGGCTGGAGCCGTCAACGGCCGGGATTTCGGGAGCCATGGCTCTCCTCCTTCAGGTTGGGGATCGGATCTGGTCAGGCCCGGCCCGGGTGGACGGCGACCGCCGCCGCCACCGGGCCTCGTGGTCAGGACTCGGTGACCGTCACCGAGAGCATGCGATGGAGCGTCGCCGGCGTTCCGGTGCTGCTGCTGGCGGCGGATCCGGCGGCGTTGATCGCGTCGACGACGTTCATTCCCGAGATCACCTTGCCGAAGATGGTGTAACTCGGAGCCAGGCTCTCACCCTCGGGTCCGGCGACGATGAAGAACTGGCTGCCGTTGGTGTTCGGGCCCGAGTTGGCCATGGCGACGGATCCGAGCGGGTACTGCGGGTTGGCCTTGGCGGGCAGTTCGTCGTCGAACTGGTAGCCGGGGCCGCCGTCGCCGGTGCCGGTCGGATCCCCGGTCTGATCCATGAACGTCTTGATCACCCGGTGGAAGACGACGCAGTCGTAGAAGTGCTGCTTGGCCAGGAACACGAAGCTGTTGACCGCCTTGGGGGCGGCCTTCGGGTCGAGTTGGATGGTGAAGGGTCCGAGGTCGGTGGTCACCACCGCCGTGTAGGTCTTCGAGGGGTCGATGGTCATCGGCGGGGCGGCGGAATAGCTGGGCTTGTTGAGGGTCGTGGTCAGACTGGCCGGGCAGTCGGCCGATGTGGTGATGGCACTGGGCGATTTGTTGCCCGAGCCGCCGGCGGGCGCCGGCTTGGTGGTCGTGGACGAAGCCACCGGGGTGGTCGGCGTCGCACTCGACTTCTTCCCGGGCTTGAAGATCAGGTAGGAGAGACCGACCACGACCACGGCCACGATGACCAGGGTGATGACCCGACGGAGGGCGACCCTGCGCTTCTGCGCCTTCTGCTCGGCCTCCAGCCGGGCCTGGCGACCGGCCTTCTGGCGCTGACGTTTCTCGGTGGGCACGGGGGTTCAGAGTAGCCGGTCCCGTCCGCCCCTCCGGAGTCGCCCGAACCTGGCCCGACCGTCGCCCGACCCTGGCCCGGACCGTCGTCCGAACCTGGCCCTGACCCTGGTGCGGGACGGTCGTCCGGGACCGTGGCCGGCCCGCCGGTCGATAGGGAGGCCGATGCGGTCCCTGTAGCCTTCACCCCCATGTCCCTGGTGGTGCAGAAGTTCGGCGGGAGCTCGGTGGTCGACGCCGACCGGATCCGCGCCGTCGCCGAACATGTCGCCCGGACCAAGCGGGGCGGCGATGACGTCGTGGTGGTGGTGAGCGCCATGGGGAAGACCACCGACCAGCTGATCCGGCTGGCCGATGACGTGTCCAGTGTCCAACCCGCTCGTGAGGTGGACATGCTGCTGAGCGCGGGCGAGCGCATCTCGATGTCCCTGCTGTGCATGGCCCTGGCCGGGCTCGGGGTCGAGGCCACCTCGTTCACCGGGAGCCAGGCCGGCATCATCACCGATGCGGTCCACTCCCGGGCCAAGATCCTGGAGATCCGGGCCGCACGGCTCGAGGCCACGCTGGCGGGCGGCGGCGTGCCGGTGGTAGCCGGCTTCCAGGGAGTGTCGATCGATCGCGACATCACCACCCTGGGTCGCGGGGGCTCGGACACCACCGCGGTGGCCCTGGCCGCGGTGCTGGGGGCCGACGTCTGCGAGATCTACACCGACGTGTCCGGGGTGTTCAGTGCCGATCCGCGCATCGTGCCCGAGGCCCACCGGCTGGCCCGGGTGAGCTACGAGGAGATGCTCGAGATTTCGGCCAGCGGTGGACGTGTTCTGATGTTGCGGTCGGTGGAGTTCGCCCGGAACCATCAGGTGGCTCTGCATGTTCGTTCGAGTTTCTCGTGGGAGCCCGGTACGTGGGTGGTTGAGGAGGATGCCAGCATGGAAGAGGCGATCGTCACCGCGGTGACCCACGACGTGAGCGAGGCCAAGGTGACCGTCATCGGGGTGCCGGATCGTCCCGGCCTCGCCGCCCGGCTGTTCCGGGGCCTCGCCGAGCGCAATGTGAACGTGGACATGATCGTCCAGAACACGTCGTTGCACGGGACCACCGACATCTCCTTCACCGTGCCCGGATACGACCTGGCCGTGAGTGCCGAGGTGTGTGAGGCGCTCGTGCCCGAGCTCGGCGCCACCGGGGTCACCAGCGACTCCGACGTGGCCCGGGTATCCCTGGTCGGCGCGGGCATGAAGACCCATCCCGGGGTGACCGCGCTGACCTTCGAGACACTGGCCTCGGAGGGGATCAACATCGAGATGATCTCGACCTCCTCGATCCGCATCTCCTGCGTGGTGCGGGCCGAGGCGGCGGAGGTGGCGGTCCGTGCCCTCCATGCCGCGTTCGAGCTCTCCTGACCGCCGGCCCCGGAGGTTTCCGGCCCGACGGCGGCACCCACTGACCTGAGTGCCAGCGCCCCGGCCAGGGTCCGCTGGACGGTCAGAGGGGCCATAGACTGCAGCCATGCGAGTGGGTGTGGTGGGCGCGACCGGTCAGGTGGGGTCCACCATGCGCGCCGTGCTGGCCGAGCGCGGTTTTCCCATCGACGAGCTCAGGCTGTTCGCATCGGCCCGCTCGGCCGGCCGGCTCCTGTCGTTCGGTGAGGCGGAGCTCACCGTCGAGGACGCGGCCACCGCCGACCCGACGGGCCTGGACATCGCCCTCTTCTCGTGCGGAGCAGCGTCCTCCCGGGAGCTGGCCCCCCGGTTCGCCGCCGCCGGGGCGATCGTCATCGACAATTCGTCCGCCTGGCGGATGGACCCCGAGGTCCCGCTGGTGGTGCCCGAGGTGAACGCGGCGACCCTCGGCTCGATCCCCAAGGGCATCGTGGCCAATCCCAACTGCACCACCATGGTGGGCATGGCCGTCCTCAAGCCACTGCACGACGAGGCCGGGCTCCGGCGTCTGGTGGTGGCCACCTACCAGGCGGTGTCCGGTTCGGGCCTCTCCGGGGTGGCCGAGCTCGAGGGCCAGCTGATCAAGACGGTCGACGGAGCCGCCGCGCTCACCTTCGACGGGACCGCGGTCGAGTTCCCGGCCCCGGAGACGTTCCCGGACGTCATCGCCCACAACGTGATCCCGTTCGCCGGCTCCGCCGTCTCCGATGGCTCGGGGGATACCACCGAGGAGCAGAAGTTCCGGGACGAGAGCCGGAAGATCCTGGACATACCCGGGCTCGCGGTGACCTGTACCTGCGTGCGGGTCCCGGTGTTCACCGGCCATTCACTGGCCATCGTGGCCGAGTTCGAACGTGCCTTGAGCCCGGAGCGGGCGACGGAGATCCTGGGCCGCGCTCCGGCCGTCGAGCTGGCCGAAGTGCCCACCCCGCTGCACGCCACCGGTCGGGATCCGTCCCTGGTCGGGCGGATCCGTTCGGCCGACGGGGGAGGGCACGGGCTGGCCCTGTTCGTCAGCGGCGACAATCTGAGGAAGGGAGCGGCCCTCAACGCCGTGCAGATCGCCGAATCCCTGATGGCCCTGGGCATCGTCGCCTAGGACCGTCCTGTGCGGCGGTCCGGCGGCGCTGCCGCCGACGCCCCCGGCGAATCAGGCCTGGGGGAGGGTGGACGGGACCAGCACGGCCACCCGCTTGGCCAGGTTGACCGCATGGTCCCCGAAGCGCTCGTAGAAGCGGGCGACCATGGCGAGCTCGACGGCCACCGGGAGGGGCATGGTGCCCGCCACCACCTCCACGGTGAGGCTGACGTGGAGGTCGTCCATCTCGTCGTCGAGGGTGTCGACCAGCGCTGCGGCCATGGGCAGTCGCTCGGCGTAGGCATCGGTGGTGGATCGCCACATGTGGATGGCCACTTCACCCATGCGCTCCACCAGGCCGCGGCTCCGGGCCGAGAGCTCCCCGCCGAGCCCCCGGGCGGCCCGCCGGGCCACGTGCTCGGCGAGGTCGCCGTTGCGCTCGAGGTCCGGGAGCATCCGGATGACGGTGACCAGGAACCGCAGGTCGTCCGGTGAGGTGATGCCGGCCACCGTGAGCTGCTCGAGCGTCAGCTCCTCGATGTCGTGATAGAGCCGGTCCACCACCTCGTCCCGGTCGGCCAGCGCCTTGGCCGCCTCCCGGTCTCCCGAGAGCAGGGCGTGGGTGGCACCGGATACCGACTCGCCCACCAGGGCAAAGAGCTGCAAGACCATGCGGTCGATGTATTCGAGGGCTCCCTCCACCTCGGCCACCGTACCCGCGCCGGACCGGGAGAAACAGGACGTCAGCCCGGGGACGCCCTGTTCAGGCCTACTCCGGGGCCGGCGGTCTCACCGGGCCGACCCCGCCCCGGCCGGCGGCTCGGGCAGCTCGAGTTTGTCGCCCACGATGATCCGGGGCCCGGATCCCCACGACAGGTAGCGCCAGGCCCAGTTGATCAGGACCACGATCCTGTTGCGGAAGCCGATGAGGTAGACGATGTGCAGGCCCAGCCAGGCCAACCAGCCCAGGGTGCCCCGCACGATCAGCCCTCTCGGGAACTCGGTGATGGCCGCCCGGCGCCCGATGGTGGCCATGATGCCCTTGTCGTGGTAGCGGAACGTCTCGGCCGGCCGGCCTTCGACCCGGTTGAGCACCTGTTGGGCCGCGTGCCGGCCCGATTGGATGGCGACCTGGGCCAGTTGTGGGCAGATCTGCTCCGGGTGGGCCGACCCCGGGCCCCACGGCACCGCGGCGGCATCGCCGATGGCGTAGCCGCCGGGCCGCCCGGCCAGCGACAGGTCGGCCTCCACGACCAGGCGACCGTTCGGGCCGGTCTCCGCCCCGAGGGACGAGGCCACCGTGCCCTCGACGGACACTCCGCCGGCCCACACCACCGTCTCGGTTGGAATTTCGGTGCCGTCGTCGAGCACGACGCAGCGGTCGTTGATCGACTGGACCATCTTCCCCAGCTTCAACTCCACCCCCCGGCCGGTCAGGGTGTCGGCGGCGTAGGCGGCGGCGGAGGGCTTGAACGCGGTGAGCAGCCGGTCGAGGCCGTCGACGATGATGATGCGCCCCAGGGAACGGTCGAATCGGAATCCGTCATGACGGACCGCCACGTCGAGCAGTTCGGCCAGGGCCCCGGCGACCTCGACGCCGGTCGGGCCACCGCCGACCACGACGAAGGTGAGGGGCCCGTCGGAGGTGTCGGTGGGGTGGGTGTCCGCCACCTCGAGTCGCCGCAGCACGTGGTCCCGCAGTCGCCGGGCATCGCTGCAGGGTGTAGAGGGGAAAGCTGAACTCGGCCGCTCCCCGTATCCCGAAGTACTTGGTGGTGGCCCCACTGGCCACGATGACCGAGTCGAACGGGACCGGGTCGGAGTCGGCCAGCGTGACCAGGCCACGCTCCCAGTCCACCCCGGTCACCATGGCGAACAGGAAGCGCACGTTCTCGGCCCGGCCGAAGACCGACCGGATCGGATAGGCCACGTCGCCGGCTTCGAGGCCGGCCGTGGCCACCTCGTACAGCATCGGCTGGAAGGTGTGGAAGTTCCTCTGGTCCACGATGGTCACGTCGACCGGCTTCCCGATGAGGGCCTTGGCCGCGGTCAGGCCGCCGAATCCGGCGCCCACGATGACCACCCGGTGCATCCACCCATGCTGACATAGCCGAAAGGCCGTGTGAATAGGCCGAAACGCTGCGTGAACAGGCCAAAACGCCGCCGGCCGGCCTGGACGGGGCACCCGTATCCCCCGCTCCCGATACACCCTGTCGGTACGCTCCACCAAGAGGCCTGCTGTGGCGCGACCACGGCGGGACCCGGATCCGACCCTCGGGTCCGGGGCCATCCGGAGCTCCGGATCGCCCTCATCCGCAGGTGCAGGAAGCCCGTCCCGGGACGGGTCCCACGGCTCACCGACCACGAAGGAGGTTCGATCATGATCACCGGACTCATCATCGGATTGCTGGCGGGTATCGCCCTCGGGGTCGTCGTCGGCCTGCTGGCCCGGGCCCACCACGTGACCGAAGCCCGGACGGCCGAGGCCCGGCTGGTCGACGCCCTCGACCAGCACCGCGCCCAGGCCGACGAGATCTGTGTCCTGAGGGCCGAGGCGGTCGATTGCCGGCAGCAGCTGGCCGCCTGCCAGGCCGGAGCGGCCCGGCTCGGGTCCGAGCTGGACCACCAGCGGGACGCAGTGGCCCAGCGGGATGCCGAGTACGAGGAGACCCGCCGGCAGCTGACCGGCGAGTTCGCCCGGCTGTCGGCCCTGGCCCTGCAGCAGAACAACGAGCAGTTCCTCCAGCTCGCCGACACCAAGCTCAACGAGACCCGGCAGGCGGCCGAAGGTGAGCTGGCCAAGCGCCAGGATGCCATCGAGCAGCTCCTGAAGCCGATCGGCGAGCAGCTGGGCAAGTACGAGATCGGGATGCAGCGGCTGGAGGTCGAGCGCCAGCGGGCCTACACGACCCTGACCGAGCAGATGAAGCACCTCTCGACGTCCCACGACCAGTTGCAGACGCGAGACCCGCAACCTGGTCACCGCCCTGCGCTCCCCCCAGACCCGGGGCCGATGGGGTGAGCTGCAGCTGCGCCGGGTGGTGGAGATGGCCGGCATGCTCGAGCGGTGCGACTTCGACGAGCAGGTCACCTCGGACGCCGACAGCGGCCGGATGCGCCCCGACATGGTGGTGCACCTGCCCGGGGGGAAGAACGTCGCCGTCGACGCCAAGGTGCCCATGCAGGCCTTCCTCGACGCCAACGAGGCGGACGACGAGTCGGTCCGGCGGTCGTGCCTGGCCAGCCACGGTCGCCAGATGAAGGCCCACGTCGATGCCCTGTCGAAGAAGGAGTACTGGAAGCGGGTCGACCCGTCGCCCGAGTTCGTGGTGGCCTTCATCCCCGGCGACCCCCTGCTCACCGCGGCGCTCGAGCACGAGCCGGGGCTGATGGAGTACGCGGTGGCCAACCACGTCCTGCTGGCCACCCCGACCTCCCTCATCGCCCTGCTCCGGGCCGTGGCCTACGGGTGGCAGCAGGAGGCCCTGGCCGAGAACGCCCGCGAGGTCCAACTGCTCGGCGCCGAGCTCTACCAGCGCCTGTCCGTGCTCGGCGAGCACGTCTCCGGTGTCGGGCAAGGGCTTGAACAGTGCGGTGGCCGCCTACAACAAGGCGGTCGGGTCGCTCGAGGGCCGGGTCCTGGTGACCGCTCGACGATTCGTCGAGATGGGCGTGGTCGGGGCGGGGGAGAAGGAGCTGGCCCACCCTCCCTCGGTGGACGTCACCACCAGGGCCCTGCAGTCGCCCGAGCTCACTCCGCCCACCTTCGACCTTCCGGGTCTGACCGGTCCCAACGGACTGGAGGAGCCGGTCGGGGCCGGCTCCTGGGAGGACCGTCGCTGACCGGGGTCATTGGCCGAGGTCACTGGCCCAGTGGGGTGCCGAAATCTCACTCTGAGTGCAGAGGCGCCCACAGTGGATTGGAGCGAGTTCTGGTCCGGTTCGAGCGCGGTCCGACCGGGTGAGTTCGCAGATGAGGAACCGGAATTGCCTATCCTGACCTCGACGTGGGGAGGGACCGGTTCGACACATTTTGAAGCTGTGTAGGCAACTCACAGTTCTCTCCAAGGTCAGTGGGTGATAAAAACATGGCCGGCATGTCCGATCTTCGACGATCGGCCGCATGTCCGACGCAGAGCATGCTGGAGCGAGAGGGAGACGAGACGTGAATATTCTGGTACTCGGGGGGGACGGCTATCTGGGTTGGCCCACGGCGCTCTACCTGTCCCGACGTGGTCACCGTGTGGGCGTCGTGGACAACTTCGCCCGTCGTGGCTACGACCTCGAGATGGGGGTCGACAGCCTCGTCCCCATCGTGAGCCTGCAGCGCCGCGTCCGATGTTGGAAGGAGATCTCCGATCTCGACATCGACGTCTTCGTGGGGGACCTGACCGATCCGACCTTCGTGAGCGAGACACTCTCCTCGTTCCAGCCCGAGGCCGTGGTCCACTTCGCCGAGCAGCGGTCGGCGCCCTATTCGATGATCGACCGCAAGCACGCGGTCTACACGCAGGTCAACAATGTGGCCGGCACCCTCAACCTCCTCTACGCCATCGCCGAGCAGGACCGCGACATCCACCTGGTCAAGCTGGGGACGATGGGTGAGTACGGCACTCCCAACATCGACATCGAAGAGGGCTTCATCGAGATCACCCACCGGGGCCGTACCGACGTGCTCCCGTACCCGAAGCAGCCCGGCTCCTTCTACCACCTGTCCAAGGTGCACGACAGCGCCAACATCATGTTCGCCTGCCGCATCTGGGGCATCCGGGCCACCGACCTCAACCAGGGGATCGTCTACGGGCACGAGACCGAGGAGACGGTGCTCCACCCCGACCTGGCCACCCGCTTCGACTACGACGGGGTGTTCGGCACCGTGCTCAACCGATTCTGCGTCCAGGCGGTGACCGGCCATCCGCTCACCGTGTACGGATCGGGCGGGCAGACCCGGGGCATGCTCAACATCCTCGACACCCTGGCCTGCGTCGAGCTGGCCCTGATGAACCCGGCCGAGCCCGGGCGAGTTCCGGGTGTTCAACCAGTTCACCGAGTCGTTCTCCGTGTCGGAGATGGCCGATCTGGTGGTGTCCGAGTTCGCCGGCGACGCGGTGATCGACCACTCGCAGGACCCGCGGGTGGAGAAGGAGGAGCACTACTACCGGGCCGCCCACACCAAGCTGCTCGACCTCGGGCTGGTGCCGAACCTGCTGACCTCGTCGGTGATCCAGTCCATCCTGGCCGTGTCGGACAAGTACAAGGCCAACGTCGACCTGGCCGCCATCCGGCCCACCGTCGAGTGGCGGAGCACGGCCAGCAACCTGGTCACCTCGGGTTCCCCCCGGCCCGACCAGACGGCCGATGCCCGCGAGGAGTCCACCGTCAGCTGACCGGGCCGGGCCGGGCGGATGGTTTCGTCCCCGGGTTGAGGGTCGCTCTGTTGAGGGTCAGGCCATGAGGGTCGGACCATGAGGGTCGGGGCGTCGCCATTGGCAAGGTCGGGCCCCGGCGACGAGCACTAACGTCGTCGGGATGCCCAGATCCCGACGGAGGCCGATTCGTTCGGCCGCCAAGCGCAGTCGGTCGCGGACTGTCGTGGTCGTGGTGCTGGTGGCGATCGTGCTGGCACTGGTGATCGCCTCGTTCGCCGAGATCTACGGCCCAGTCGGCGGGCTATCGGGCCTCGACCAACTCCGGCTACGGCGCCCTGGCTTCGCGGGTGGTCGACGCTTCGAATCGGACCGGGTCCGAGCTGGCCCAGTTGATGAGAGGGGCCCCCACCCTGACCAACGGGCCGGTGCCCCGCACGGCCCGGGCCCAGCTCCAGCAGGGTCTCGACGCGGCGGTGGCGGCGACCGCCGGCGAGGTGGCGCAGTCCGGGCAGTTGGTGCCCCCGTTCCCCTCGGACGATGTGAGCGTCGATTTCACCCAGGTGATGACCGAGCGGGCCCAGGCCACGGTCGATCTGCGGAGCGCCATCGATGGTCTGCTGGGGCTGGCCCCGGCGCCGATCGCGGCCGGGTCCGCCGCACCGGCATCGCAGCCGGCGTCGGAGAAACCGTCGGGGAGACAAGCGTCGGCGCCCTTGCAATCCGTCCCGGCGACCTCGGCCGCCTTGGCCGTGGCCGGGCGCAGGTTCCAGGACGCGGACGGTCTGTACCGGTTGCTCAAGGCCAGGATCCGGCATCATCGGCTGCGCATCCCTCTCCCCGCCTCGGTCTGGGTCCCACGCCCACTCGCCACCGCGCCGCTCGGCGAGGCGGCGCTCGCCCAGGCGGCGACCACCCTGTCGGACGTCCGAGCCACTGCAGGCGCATGCACCGACTGGTGATCACCGCGGTCGGCCTCACGCCCCCCGCGGTGGGCACCGGCAGCCCGAGTGCCGTGGGGGTCGGCTGCCAGGGGACCATCGTCGACCGTGCCGGGCCCGACCCCGACCGTGCTGCCTCCCACCTCCTCGGTCGAGGCGGCGGTGACCGTGACCAACTGTGGGACGGTGCCCGAGACCGGGGTCACCCTCACCGAGACGCTGGCGGTGGCCGATCCGCCCGGCACGCGCTGCCCCCCAAGTCCGCCCGGGGCGGTACGGCCCGGGTCACCGTCTCGGTGGCATCCGGCGGGTCCCGGGCCCTCTCCATGGCGCCGATGGCCGTCGCCGGCGGTCACCTCTATTCGCTCACTCTGTCCATCGCCGTCCCGGCCGGCCAGACCCTCCCCCAGGGCACCAGCCAGCAGTTCCTGCTCCAGATCTCACCCTGACCCTGCGGCGGCCCGATCCGACTCCGCGATCCGTGGTCCGTGGTCCGCGTTCCGTGGTCCGGAACCCGCCCCGCCCATGGCGCCGCAGATACCGGACCCGACCGGTTGGTCGGCCCCGGGGGGTGTAGATCTAGGATTGAAGAGAGAACATACGAATCCCGCGACAGAAGGGTCTGAGGACCAGTGGCCGAGAGCATCACGATCACCGACAACCGCACCGGCGCATCCCTCGAGATCCCTTTCGAAAACGGAGGCATCTCGGCGGCGCAGTGGGGGAAACTGCTACCCGGGGTCTGGTTCTACGACCCGGGGTTCGTCTCCACGGCGGCCTGCGAGAGTGCGATCACCTATCTCGACGGGGAGGCGGGCATCCTCCGCTACCGGGGGTATCCGATCGAGCAGCTGGCCGAGAGCTCGACCTACCTCGAGGTCGCCTATCTGCTGTTGAACGGTGAGCTTCCGACGGTCGACCGAGTACGAGGTCTGGGAACGGGAGATCACCCAGCACACCTTCATCCACGAGAACGTACGGAAGCGGTTCCTCGAGGGGTTCCACTACGACGCCCACCCGATGGGGATGCTCGTATCGGCGGTCGCCGCCCTGTCCACCTTCTACGCGCGACGCCAAGGACATCTTCGACGTCGAGTCCCGCCACAAGCAGATCATCCGGCTCATCGCCAAGATGCCGACGCTGGCCGCCGCCGCCCACCGGTTCAGCGTGGGCATGCCGTTCGTCTACCCGGACAACTCCCTGCCGTTCACCTCGAACTTCCTGTCCATGATGTGGAAGATCGCCGAACCCCGGTTCGAGGCCGATCCCGTGCTGGCCCGGGCCCTGGACGTCCTGTTCATCCTGCACGCCGACCACGAGCAGAACTGCTCGACCACCGCCATGCGGGTGGTCGGCTCGTCCCACGCCGATCCCTACTCGTCGTGCGCCGCCGCCGCTGCCGCCCTCTACGGGCCCCGTCACGGGGGGGCCAACGAGGCGGTCATCCGCATGCTGGGCGACATCGGCTCGATCGACAATGTCGAGCCGTTCATCAAGTCGGTGAAGGAGGGCTCGGGCGGCCGGCTCCAGGGCTTCGGCCACCGGGTCTACAAGAGCTACGACCCGCGGGCCAAGATCATCAAGAAGACGGCCGACGAGGTGTTCGAGATCACCGGCAAGAACCCGTTGCTCGACATCGCGCTCAAGCTCGAGGAGATCGCCCTCTCCGACGAGTACTTCACGTCGCGCAAGCTCTATCCCAACGTCGACTTCTACTCGGGGCTCATCTACCAGGCCATGGGATTCCCCCTCGAGATGTTCCCGGTGCTCTTCGCCATCCCCCGCACGGCCGGGTGGCTGGCCCACTGGCAGGAGATGCTCGATCAGGACTCGAAGATCGCCCGCCCCCGCCAGCTCTACATCGGCGACGACGCGCGTGACTACGTCCCGATGGGCGCCCGCTGAGCGGAGCCCCGACCGGCCGCTGACCCGAGTCCCGGCCGGCGGCTCACCCGGATCCGGCGGACCGTTGACCCGGATCCGGTGGACTACCCGGCGGGGACGGGTGCCGGCTCCGGCCGATTGGCCACCACCCGCATCAGGCCTTCCTGCACGACGGACACCGCCAGGTCGCCTCCCCGGGTGAAGAGGAACCCGCGGGCCAGCCCCCGGGCCCCGTAGGCGGTGGGGCTGTCCATGTCGTAGAGGAGCCACTCGTCGGCCCGGAACGGCCGGTGGAACCACATGCAGTGATCGAGGCTGGCCCCCATGAAGTGGGCGTCGTCCCAGCTCACATCGTGGGGGGCCAGGATGGTGTCGAACAGGGACATGTCCGAGGCATAGGCGACGATGCAGGCGTGGAGGAGCGGATCGTCCGGCAGCGTGCCGTCGGCGCGGATCCAGAGTCGCTGGGTCGGATCCTTGCCGGCGTTGTGGCTGAAGGGGAGCTCGCCGATGTGGCGCTGCTCGATGGGGTGGGGTTTGGTGAACCAGTCGCCCAGGGTCTCCCGGTAGGGCTCCAGTCTGGTGACCAGCGAGTCGAGGGTCTCCGGCGCAGGCACATCGGGCATGGGGATCTGGTGGGTCAGACCGGGTTCGTCGACGTGGAAGGAGGCCGACAGGTTGAAGATGGCCCGTCCGTGCTGGATGGCCACCACCCGTCGGGTGGTGAACGACCGGCCGTCCCGGATGCGGTCGACCTCGTAGAGGATGGGCACGTGGGGGTCCCCGGGCCGGAGGAAGTAGGCGTGCAGCGAGTGCGGCCGCCCGATCTCGACGGTGCGGCCCGCCGCCATCAGGGACTGGGCGGCCACCTGGCCGCCGAAGACCCGTTGGCGTTCCTCGTTGGGGCTCTCCCCGCGGAAGATGTTGACCTCGATGGGCTCGAGATCGAGTAGGTCGACCAGAAAATCGAGGTCCTTGCTCACCCGTCCATCCTGTCATGTGGAGGACAGCCGGGATCGCTCCCGTTCGGGGTGACCGGCGGGCACCCGGGGCACTCGGAGCACCCGGGGGATGACGGGGCGACGACGTCACCCCCGCGGTCCGTCGCCTCCCGCTACGGTGGCCGATCGTGGCGAACATCAGCTTTCCCGAGGGCTTCGTCTGGGGCACGGCCACGGCCGCCCATCAGATCGAAGGCGGCAATGTCAACAACGACTGGTGGGCGTGGGAGCACGATCCCGACTCCCACTGCGCGGAGGTGAGCGGCGACGCCTGCGACTCCTTCAACCGCTACCCCGAGGACATCGCCCTGGTGGCCGGGCTCGGGTCTGACGTCGTACCGGTTCTCCCTCGAGTGGAGCCGGATCGAGCCGGAGGAGGGGGAGTTCTCGCTGGTCGCCCTCGACCACTACCGGCGGATGGCGGCGACCTGCCACGAGCACGGGATCGTCCCGGTGGTCACGTTCCATCACTTCACCCACCCCCGCTGGCTGTCCCGGGCCGGCACCTGGGAGGCACCCCATGCGCCCGATCGGTTCGCCCGGTTCTGCGAACGGGCGACCGCCCACCTCGGGGATCTCATCGGGCTCGCCTGCACCCTCAACGAGCCCAACGTGGTGGCCACCATGGGATGGCGGCACGGGCTGTTCCCACCGGGGGTCAGGGACCGGGATCGGAGAGATGCGGTCAACGAGGCCCTGATCGCCGCCCACCGGCTGGGGATCGAGGCCATCCGATCGGGCCCGGGCGACGCCGGCGTCGGCCTGACTCTGTCGATGACCGACTATCAGCTGCAGCCGGGGGGCGAGGAGTGGCTGGAGCGGCTCCGGCGGCCGTCGGAGGACGTGTTCCTCGAGGCCACCGCGGGGGACGACTTCATCGGCGTGCAGACCTACACCCGGTCCCGGGTCGGACCCGACGGCGCCATGGGCGGGGAGGAGGGCGTCCCCACGACCCAGATGGGGTACGAGTTCTGGCCCGAGGCGCTGGAGGGGACCATCCGCCGGGCCTGGGACAAGACCGGGGGGTTGCCGGTCTACGTGACCGAGAACGGCATCGGGACCGATGACGACCCATCGAGGATCGAGTACGTGTCGCGGGCGCTGGCCGGGGTGAGGCGGTGCCTCGACAGCGGCATCGACGTCCGGGGGTACTTCTACTGGAGCCTGCTCGACAACTTCGAGTGGGTGCTCGGCTACGAACCCACCTTCGGGATGGTCGCCGTCGACCGGCGGACCTTCGAGCGACAGCCGAAACCCAGCTCAGCGTGGTTGGGCGGGCATCGCTCGGGCCAACGGGCTCTGACGTCCTGTCCCGCCCGGCCCAAGACGGCCAATATTACGGATTGGTGACGGCTAGGGTTGTCCCAATGACGGGTCTCTTCACGCGCCTGGAGCACCTCTGGCAGAAGCGGCATACGCCGGAGGCCAAGCAGCTGTTCCGCTACACGATGGTCTCGGTCGTCTCGACCGCGGTGTCCTTCGGCGTGCTGGCCCTCGTCTTCGGGGTGTTCCACGTGTGGGGCGAGATCGGAAGCACGGTGTTCGCCAACGTGGTGGCCACCATTCCCTCCTACTTCCTCAATCGACAGTGGGTCTGGGGCAAGGGCGGGCGATCCCACCTGGTGAAGGAGATCGTCCCCTTCTGGGTGATGTCGGCCCTCGGCATCTTCGTGTCGATCGGCGGAGCTGCGCTGGCCCGCCACATCGGGATGTCCCACCACCTCAGCCATCTCCAGCAGACGGGGCTGGTGCTGGTGGCCAACCTGGTCTCGTTCGGCCTGTTCTGGGTGCTCAAGTTCATGCTCTACAACCGGCTGTTCCACGTGCATCCGGTCGAGGATCTCGACGAGCTGGTCGAAGCGGTCTGATCCCCCACTCGACGGAGGGGCCGGCGCCGGCGCCCGGATCCGGGTCGACCCCCGAGGTCGAGGTGGTCCCCGCGCCTCCGGCTCGGTGCTGCGAGTCGGAGGTGCGTCCCGGAGTCAGTCCCGGAAGTTGTTGAACTGCAGCGGGATCCCGAAGTCCTCGGCCTTGCAGGCCGCGATCACCGCCTGGAGGTCGTCGCGCTTTTTGGCGCTGACCCGCAGCTGATCGCCCTGGGTCTGTGAGCTCACGCCCTTCAGTCCGAGGTCCTTGATGAATTTGTTGATCTTCTTGGCGTGGTCGGACGAGATGCCGGCCTGGATGGCCAGTTTCTGGCGCGCCGAGCCCCGCGACGCCTCTTCGATCTTGCCCACGTCGAAGGATTTGAGCGAGACCTCCCGCTTGACCAACTTCTCTTGAAGGACCTGGTACAAGGCACGGAGCCGGTCGTCCGTCGAGGACGACAGCACCAGCTCGGTGTCGGAGAGCTCGATGTTGGAGTCAGTGCCTTTGAAGTCGAAACGGGTGGCCGCCTCGCGGTTGGCCTGGTCGACCGCATTGCGGACTTCCTGCATGTCAACTTCGGATACGACGTCGAAGGTGGGCATGTCGAAACAGTACCTCCGCACCAGGCGATATCCTTCCGCCCTGCGGGTCGGTGCCCGAGCGGCCAAAGGGAGCAGACTGTAAATCTGCCGCGCAAGCTACGAAGGTTCGAATCCTTCTCGGCCCACCGTGAGCGTGGCTCGGGGGCAGCAGGGACCATGCGTCCCCGCCCGCCTCCGAGCCACGGGATGCCCGGGCCCGGTGGCCCCGATCCGGCCCCGATCCGGGCGCCGAGTCCGGCCCCGAGTCCGGCCCGAGTCCGGCCCCCAGTCCGGAGGCCGCCGGATTTCCCGGTGAGTGACCCGTTGTCAAGACTCCGCCGATCTACAGTGTTCTGCCAGCGGGCGGTTCGGTTGGCGCCGTGGATGGTGCGGCCGACAGACTTGCCCGGGACGATCGATTGGTTACAATGAAGTTACGGATTGATTGCGGTCAGAGCGACACCAATGTCCGGCCGGAACGTGCCCGTCGGAGGTGCGTCGTTGCACCCGCAGTCCGGGATCCCGCCGTGGGTTCCGGTCGATCAGATCGGACCGGTTGACCCCACCGGTCCCACCGAGGAGACCCCCGACCTCATGACATCCGAGATCACGGCCGGAGAGGTGCCTGGACAAGGGCATCCGACGTTGCCGAACCCCGTCTTGGGCCGGCTGCACGCCTCGGCGGCGATCCTCGGTGGGGCCAGCCTCAAGGTCGCGGACCGACTCACCGGCCTGCTGGGCGATCGGATGGTGAGGAACGCCGACCCGGTCGATCCACCGATGCCCGAGGAGCCGGATCGTATTCCGCCCAAGGGCCTGGTACTACGCCCCGCGCTGCTCGGATTCGCCGCCATGGTGGCCATCGCGGTGGGCGCTTCGTTACCCAGCTCGCCGTTCAAGCTCGAAATCCCCGGGGCGTGGTTCTTCGGCGTCCCCAGCACCATTGCGGGGCAGCCAGTGGGGGGTCTACTTCACCCTGGCCTCGGTGTATGGAGGCCTCCTCTTGCTGATGCGGGTGTGGTGGGGGATGACCCGGCTGTACTCCCACCGCCCGGGCGTGCCCATCCGGCAGATGAAGTGGGTGTTCGTCCTGTGGTCCCTGCCGATGATGGTGATCGCGCCCATCTTCAGCCGTGACGTCTACTCCTATGCGGCACAGGGCGAGATGGTCAGCCGCCACATGAACCCGTACCTGTACGGCCCCTTCGAGCTGGGCAACAACGCCTACACCGCCCCGGTCGACAAGCTGTGGGGGAACGCGCCCGCCCCCTACGGGCCATTGTTCCTGCAGATCGACGGTTTCTTCGCCCGGGTCACCTTCCACAACGAGCTGGCCACCATCGTCCTGCTCCGCCTGTTGGCCGTGGTCGGCGTGGTCCTCATCGCCTCCTGCGTCCCCCGGTTGGCCCGGCTGTACCACCGGGACGGAGCCGAGCTGTTCACCCTGATGGTGCTCAACCCGGTGACCCTCCTGTACCTGATCGGCAGCGCCCACAACGACGCCCTGATGCTGGGCCTGCTGGTGGCCGGCCTCACCGCGGCCAAGGAGAAGCGGCCGATCGTGGCCATCCTGCTCTGTGCCCTGGCCACCGCCATCAAGGCGCCGGCGGCGATCGGCATCCTCTACGTCGGGTGGAGTTGGCTCGGCCCCCAGGCCTCCACGCGGGACCGGATACGCCCGGTGGTGACCGCCGGCCTGATGGGGTTGGGCATTCTGGGCTTCTTCTCCTACGTCAGCGGCCTGGGCTGGGGATGGGTGTCCATCCTGGGCACGCCCGGCGCGGTGAGGTCGTGGACGGCCCCCACCACCACCCTGGCGCTGGCCTTCACCGGAATGGCCCACCTGGCCCATGTCGGGGTGGGGTTGGGCGGTGTGCTCTCGGTGACCCGGTTCTTCGGACTGTTGGCCGCGGGGATCGCCGGGGTCTGGCTGCTCTTGAACAGTGACCGGATCGGCACCCTGAAGGCGGTCGGGATCACCATGCTGCTCCTGGTGGTGCTCGGACCGGTGGTCCAGCCCTGGTACCTGTCGTGGGGCCTCATCCTGCTGGCCCCGGTGGCGTTGGGTCGGCTGCGCTCGCTGATCATCGGCCTCTCCATGGTCACCGCCTTCCTCGAACTGCCCGGGGGGACCCAGCTGGCCAAACCTCTGATCCATGGCGATCCACTGCAGATCGTCCTCGCCCTGCTGTGGATCCTGGTCGTCCTCACCGTCCCGGTGGTCTCCTGGGCCCGGCCGGTCCCGGCGGCACGTCCGGCCCCGGTCACCGGCGGACCGTTGGCGCCGGCCCAGGCGGCCTGAGCCCGCATCACCGGGCCCCGAGGCCCCACCGGGCCTCGGGGCCATGTGGCGGTCAGGGTGGCGGTCAGGGCCCCACGAAGGCCAGGTCAGAGCGCTCAGACGGTCAGAGGAGGAGCTGGAGGACCGACACGTCGAGCCAGCGGTTGAATTTGCGCCCGACCTCCCGCTCGACGCCGACCATCCGGAAGCCGCACGCCTCGTGCAGGGCGATCGATGCCTGGTTGGCCCCGCCGATCCGGGCGATGACCGCGTGGAATCCGTGCTGAGTGGCCAGCTTGATCAACTCGTCCATGATCAGCCGCCCCACGCCGAGGCCTCGGTGGCCATCCCCCACGTAGACCGAGTTCTCGACGGTGGTCGAGTAGGCGGGCCGGTCCCGAAACACCGAGAGCGAGCCGAATCCGAGGACCTGGTCCTCGTCGTCGACCGCCACGACGGCCGGATACGGTCCCCGGTGTTCCTCCAACCAGGCGGCCTGCTCCTCCGTGGTCCGGGGCACCAGATCGAAGGTCGCCGTCGATCCGACCACCTCGGCGTTGTAGATCGACCGGATCGCTTCGCCGTCGGACGACCGGGCCAGGCGGGCACGCATCGACAGATGGTAGCGAGACGGCCGGCTCTGTCGAATGCCTCCAGCATTGGCTATGCTCCTACCTCTGCTGCTCGCTCGAGCCGCACTGCCCCCTTAGCTCAGTCGGCAGAGCACAGCCATGGTAAGGCTGGTGTCGTCGGTTCGATTCCGACAGGGGGCTCGCCCCGTGGCGGCGTAGCTCAGTTGGTTAGAGCACACGGCTCATAATCGTGGGGTCGCCGGTTCGAGTCCGGCCGCCGCTACCAATCACTTAAGGTAGTTGAGACATAGGGCAGTTGAGTCAGAGGGCAGCAAGCAGAATCCACCTGGGCCGATGACGGCACCAGAGCGCCAGAGGAGCCACCGTGGCAAAGAACGACAAGCGCATCCAGGTCACCCTGGCCTGCGAGCAGTGCAAACGCCGGAATTACATCACCACGAAGAACAAGCTGAACGACCGCGAGCGGATCGAGATGAAGAAGTTCTGCCGTTGGGATCGCCAGCACACTCTCCACAAGGAGACCCGCTAGCCCTCTCGTCGCCAGGGGGACCGGACGGCGGTCGCGCCCCGAGGGCCGGGAGACCGGGCGCCCCCACCGGCGGGCACGGGGCCCGAGGCGGTCGGCCCTCCTCGGGGAAACCTGCGGGTTCGCCTGGGAAATCCGCCCGCCCTGGTGATAACCTAACGCTCCGCCCCTGTGATCGGCTTGTCCGTTCGCGTCATGGCGGTCGGCAGAGGGCAGTAGCTCAACTGGTAGAGCACCGGTCTCCAAAACCGAAGGTTGGGGGTTCAAGTCCCTCCTGCCCTGCTCACCACCCGTGGAAACGGCCGAAGGAAACGCCACGTGAACCGAGAACAGAAGCGAATGATGCAGAAGCAGGGGCAGGACCCCGATGGGGAGTCCGCGCCCAAGCGAACTGCTGCGCCTCCTCGCCGGCCCCCCAAGCGTGATCCGTTCCGTCCGGGCCAGTTCCTGCGCGAGGTACGCTCGGAGCTACGGCAAGTGGCCTGGCCCAACAGGTCCGAGGTCATCAACTACACCACGGTGACGCTGGTCACCCTTCTTTCGTTGATGGTTCTCATTTTCATACTCAACTACGCCTTCGCCAAGGGCGTCCTATGGCTGTTCAAGATGTGATCGGTGTGACTGTGACCCACGACGAGACCAATACCCCCACAGGCGACGAGGACGGCCCCGAAGCCGTCGAGGCCTCGGTCGCGTCCGCCGAGCCCATCACCCCCCCCGCTGACCTGGCCGAAGTGGTCGAGGAAGCCGAGGTCGCGGCCGACCTCGAGTCCGACACCGGCGTCGATGACGAGTTCGGGGACGACGACGGGGACGACGACGAGCCCTTTGTGGTCAGTCCCTACGACCAGCCCGGTCGGTGGTTCGTGGTCCACACCTACGCCGGCTACGAGAACAAGGTGAAGTCCAACCTCCACAGCCGGGCCGTCTCGATGAACATGGAAGACCGTATCTACGAGGTGGTCATCCCGATGGAGGATGTCATCGAGTTCAAGAACGGCAAGAAGGTCGTCGTCCAGAAGAAGGTGTTCCCCGGCTATCTGCTGTGTCGCTGCGAGTTGGACGACGACAGCTGGTCGGTCATCAGGAACACGCCCGGGGTGACCGGGTTCGTCGGTCCCGGCACCAAGCCCACGCCGCTGTCCCGCCGTGAGGTCGAGGGCATCCTGCAGGTCAAGGTCGAGGGCGGGGAGGCGCCGGCCAAGCGCAGCCGACCCCGACTCGAGCACGAGGTCGGTGAGACGGTGCGGGTCAAGGAAGGACCGTTCGCCGACTTCTCCGGACAGATCGCCGAGATCAACGAGGACCAGCTCAAGCTCAAGGTCCTCGTCAACATCTTCGGTCGAGAGACCCCCGTCGAACTCGAATTCAGCCAGGTCGCAAAGCTGTAGGCCCGGCGGATTCCCAGGTAATCCCAGGTAAAGAGAGGCACCAATGCCACCGAAGAAGCGCGTCATCGCGGTCGTCAAGATCCAACTCCCGGCGGGAGGCGCTACGCCCGCGCCCCCGGTGGGCACCGCCCTCGGCCCGCACGGGGTGCAGACCATGGATTTCTGCAAGCAGTACAACGCCGCCACCGAGAGCCAGCGGGGATCGATCGTCCCGGTCGAGATCACCATCTACGAGGATCGGACCTTCTCGTTCATTCTCAAGACCCCTCCGACCCCGGCCCTGCTCCGCCAGGCCGCCGGCTTGGAGAAGGGTGCCTCCACGTCCGGCCGTGAGCAGGTCGGCACCGTGACCAGCGCCCAGGTGGAGGAGATCGCCACCATCAAACTGCCCGACCTCAACACCGCCGACATCGAGTCGGCCAAGCGCCAGGTCGAGGGCACGGCACGTTCGATGGGAATCGCCGTCGCCGGTTGATCCCGACGACCGCACCGAGTTCGAGGAAACGGAGAGTCACGATGTCCCGGGGAAAGAAATACAAAGCCAGCGTCGCCCAGATCGACCGCCAGCATCTCTACACGCCGTCCGAGGCGGTCGACCTGGTCAAGGCGTCGGCCAAGGCGTCGTTCGACGAGACGGTCGAGATCGCCCTGCGGCTGGGAGTGGACCCTCGCAAGGCCGACCAGATCGTCCGGGGCACGCTGTCGCTGCCGGCCGGCACCGGGCGGACCGCCCGGGTGGTGGTGTTCGCCGCCGGTGAGAAGGCGGCCGAGGCGCGGGCGGCCGGCGCCGACGAGGTGGGCGCCAACGACCTGGTGGCCCGGGTGGCCAACGAGGGCTTTCTGGACTTCGACGTGGCCATCGCCACCCCTGACCTGATGGGTCAGGTGGGGACGTTGGGCCGGGTGCTCGGCCCCCGGGGCCTGATGCCCAACCCCAAGACCGGCACGGTCACCGACGATGTCGAGCGGGCCGTCCTCGAGTTCAAGGGTGGGCGGGTCGAGTACCGGACCGACAAGGTGGGCAACATCCACCTGCGGATCGGCAAGGCGTCCTTCGACCGGCCCAAGCTTCTCGAGAACCTGCACGCGGTGATGGAGGAGATCTACCGGGCCAAGCCGGCCTCGTCCAAGGGCCGCTACATCCAGGCGGTCACCCTCTCGTCGACCATGGGCCCCGGCGTCCACATCGACCCGCTCCTGGCCCGCAAGGCCGATGAGGAGTTGGCGGCCTCCGCCTGAGCGGTCGGATCCCACCGGTCCGAGCTGGATCTCCGGCTCGGACCAGGCTAGAGTCTCTTTTTTCCAGTTTCATAGAACTGCCGTAGACCTCCGGTGTGCCGACTACGCGGCACCGAAGGGACCCACGAAGGGTCCGCCTGATGAGGCGTTCCGCGTGAGCACCGAGTGCTGGCGCGCTACCCCTTGACGGTGTCTGCGGCCCTGAGCCTGAGCCTGAGCGCTCAGCGGAGGCACGATGGACAATCCGAGGGCAGAGAAGGTCGCCGTCGTCAATGAGGTACGGGACCGGCTCGAGTCGTCCGACGGCGCCGTGCTGACCGAGTACCGCGGCCTGACCGTCGCCGAGCTGGCCGATCTCCGCCGCGAGCTGGCTGCCGCCGGCGGGGACTACAAGGTGTACAAGAACACCCTGGTCCGCCTGGCGGTGGCCGACGGGCCCCAGTCGGGGATCCGCGAACTGCTGACCGGACCGACGGCGATCGCCTTCGTCCAGGGCGATGTCAGCGCGGTGGCCAAGGCGCTCCGGGACTTCGCGCGGAACAACCCGAACCTGGTCGTGAAGGGCGGGGTGGTCGGCACCGGCATGCTGTCCGCCGCCGAGATCAACGTCCTGGCTGAGCTCCCCCCCAAACAGACGTTGCTGGCCCAGTTCGCCGGGGCCCTGTCGGCCCCGCTGCAGCAGCTGGCCGGCCTCATCGAGGCACTGCCCCGGAACCTGGCCTACGGCCTGTCGGCCTTGATCGACCAGCGCCAGGCAGCTGGCGAGACGATTCCGGAGCCGTCCCAGCCCGAGCCGGAGCCGTCGGCACCCGCCGCCGAGGCTGCCGAGGCCGAAGCCCCCGCAGCCGAAGCCCCCGCAGCCGAAGCCCCCGCAGCCGAAGCCCCCGCAGCCGAAGCCCCCGCAGCCGAAGCCCCCGCAGCCGAAGCCCCCGCAGCCGAAGCCCCTGCCGCTCCGGAGGCCGAAGCCCCTGCAGCCGAAGCCGAGCCGGCGGAATCGACTGAAGCGGCACCGGACGCCTAGGCCGGGCCTACTGACCGCAGACGACCACACCGACACACCGGCCAGACCGACCACATCGAAATCATCGACATCAACCGAGCAAAGATCAAAGGAACCAAGGAGCAACGACAATGGCAGGAACCCTGACCAAGGACCAGATTCTGGATGGCATCTCTGAGCTGTCCGTCCTCGAGCTGAGCGAGCTGCTCAAGGAGTTCGAGGAGCGCTTCGGCGTGACGGCGGCCGCCCCGGTGGCCGTCGCGGCCGCGGCACCGGCTGCGGGTGGCGGCGACGCCGGCGGCGGCGAGGACGAGAAGACGGAGTTCGACGTCATCCTCACCGCGGCGGGCGACAAGAAGATCCAGGTCATCAAGGAGGTGCGTTCACTGACCAGCCTCGGCCTGAAGGAGGCCAAGGACCTGGTGGACGGCGCTCCCAAGCCCGTCCTGGAGAAGGCCAACAAGGAAGACGCCGAGAAGGCGAAGGCCCAGCTCGAAGGGGCAGGAGCCACGGTCGAGCTCAAGTAGCCCGAACCGTCGGGGCAGGTGCCCGCTCGTCGATCCGACGACCGGGCATCGGCCCGCCGGTGCCGGACCGCCGGGCGGCCGGACCCTGCGCCCGCCGGACCTCGACGACCAGAGCACGACGGCCGGGGCTGGACGGCCCGGGTCGCCATTCACCCGGCCCTGATGCCGGCCGGGACGGCGAAGACCTGCTGGTGAGCCGGGGTGAGCGGGTCTCGACCGGCCGGCGGCAGCTTCGGCCGCCGGGCCTGGGCCTGGGCCCGGGTTGCCTGCCCGGGACCGAAGGCTGGGACCCAGGCCGGGGGGGTCGGAATCTGGCCGAATCCTTGACGGCGGGCGGTAGGTCTCCTACCCTGTGCTGGCCTGGACGGGGGACTTTCGTCCTTGGGTTGTAACTTTGTGCGCTTCCGGGTAGGATTGCTGGTTGCCGTGCCTGCTCCTTCTGCCTTCCACAGTGTTTTGGCTGATTGACGCGCGCCCTGGCGCCCCTTCGACCGCTCCGTCGGTAGTTGTCGACCCCTTAGATTTCGCCCGAGATGTGCCTAGCAAGTAGCCCCGAAGTAGCCCCGAAGTAATTGCTTCAAGAAGTGATGATCCGCAGTATTCCGTCATTTCCCCATTCACCATGCAACTGGGAGGAGTAGGCCGTTGCCTACACGGTCCAACAGCCCGGAACGTTTTTCATTTGCCAACATCGATGAGGCCCTGCCGTTGCCTGACCTCGTCGCTATCCAGCGGGACTCCTTTCAGTGGTTCCTGGATCGTGGCCTGGCGGAGACGTTCAACGACATCAGCCCGATCGAGGACTTCACCGGCCAGCTGAGCCTCGAGCTCGAGTTCGACCCCACCGATCCCGACCTGCGGCCGCCGCCCAAGTTCTCGACGGAGGAGTGCAAGGAAAAGGACATGACCTACGCCGCGCCGGTTTTCGTGCGCGCCCGGTTCATGAATGCCGGCACCGGCGAGATCAAGGAACAGACCGTCTTCATGGGGGACTTCCCGGTGATGACGGACAAGGGCACCTTTATCGTCAACGGCACCGAGCGGGTCGTGGTCAGCCAGTTGGTCCGTTCGCCCGGTGTCATCTTCCAGCCCGGCCGCGACGCCAAGACCGTGTTCACCGGGACCATCCATCCCTACCGCGGCGAGTGGATCGAGTTCGACGTCGAGGCGAAGCCGGGCAAGGACGTCACCGCCGGGTGCCGGGTGGCCCGCAAGCGCCGCCTCTCGCTGTTCGTGCTGCTGCGCGCCCTCGGCTACGAGGACCCCGCCTTCCTCGAGCGCTTCGTGCGCCACTTCGACTTCCTCGAGGGACAGTGGGAGAAGGAGCAGAACCTGGCCCCGACCCGCGAGGAGGCCCTGCTCGAGATCTACAAGCGCGCCCGCCCCGGTGAGCCGCTGTCGGTCGAGGCCGCCCGCCAGTACTTCGAGAACGCCTTCTTCAACCCCAAGCGGTACGACCTGACCCGGGTGGGCCGGTACAAGCTCAACCGCAAGCTCGGCCCGGAGATCGAGCGGATCTCGGACATCCTGAAGATCGACCTCGAGCGCCCGACCCCGACCCAGGGGGTGCTGAGCCCCTCGGAGATCCTGGCCTCGTCCACCTACATGCTCCACCTGGCCAAGCACATGGCCGACGGCGAGTCGACCTACCGGATCGACGACCAGGACCACTTCGCCAACCGCCGGATCCGTTCGGTGGGCGAGCTCATCCAGAACCAGGTCCGCGTCGGGCTCTCCCGGATGGAGCGGGTGGTCCGCGAGCGCATGACCACCCAGGACGTCGAGGCCATCACGCCGCAGACCCTGATCAACATCCGCCCGGTGGTCGCCGCGGTGAAGGAGTTCTTCGGGACCAGCCAGCTGAGCCAGTTCATGGACCAGAACAACCCCCTGTCCGGGCTGGCCCACAAGCGCCGTCTGTCGGCCCTCGGGCCGGGCGGGCTGTCCCGGGAGCGGGCCGGCTTCGAGGTCCGGGACGTGCACACGTCGCACTACGGCCGCATGTGTCCCATCGAGACCCCCGAGGGCCCGAACATCGGCCTGATCGGCTCGCTGGCCACCTACGCCCGGGTCAACGAGTACGGGTTCATCGAGACCCCCTACCGCAAGGTGGTCAACGGCCAGGTGACCAAGGAGATCACCTACCTGGCCGCCGACGAGGAGGAGGAGCACGTCATCGCCCAGGCCTCGGCGGCGCTCAACGACTACGGCCACTTCACCGAGGACCGGGTGCTGGTCCGCCGCGGCCCCCAGGGGACCGGCGTGCGGGTCGGTGCCACCACGACCTCGTACGGCACCACCTCGGAGATCGACTTCGTGCCTCCGGCCGAGGTCGACCTGATGGACGTGTCGCCCAAGCAGATCGTGTCGGTGTCGACCGCCCTCATCCCGTTCGTCGAGCACGACGACGCCAACCGGGCCCTGATGGGCGCCAACATGCAGAAGCAGGCCGTGCCGCTGGTGGTGCCCGAGGCGCCCTACATCGGGACCGGCGTGGAGGCACGGGCCGCCCGTGACGCCGGCGACGTGGTGATGGCCGAGGCCGACGGCACGGTGGCCGACGTCTCCGGCGACCAGATCACCGTCGAGTACAAGGCCGGGGCCAAGGACCGCAACGGCACCGTGCTGGGCAAGAAGGTCTACCGCCTGGCCAAGTTCCGCCGGTCCAACCAGAACACCGCCATCAACCAGAAGGTGATCGTCGAGGAGGGCCAGAAGGTCGCCGCTGGCGACGTCCTGGCCGACGGACCGGCCACCCACAACGGCGAGCTGGCCCTCGGGCAAGAACCTCCTGGTGGCCTTCATGCCGTGGGAGGGCTACAACTACGAGGACGCCATCATCCTCTCGGAGCGCCTGGTCAAGGACGATGTGCTCACCTCGATCCACATCGAGGAGCACGAGGTGGATGCCCGCGACACCAAGCTGGGCGCCGAGGAGATCACCCGGGACATCCCCAACCTGTCCGAGGAGATCCTGGCCGACCTCGACGAGCGCGGCATCATCCGCATCGGCGCCGAGGTGGGCCCCGGTGACGTGCTGGTCGGAAAGGTCACCCCGAAGGGTGAGACCGAGCAGACCCCCGAGGAGCGGCTGCTCCGCGCCATCTTCGGCGAGAAGGCCCGTGAGGTCCGTGACACCTCGCTGAAGGTCCCCCACGGCGAGCAGGGGACGGTCATCGACGTGCGGGTGTTCTCCCGTGACGATGCCCATGAGCTTCCTCCCGGGGTCGAGCAGCTGGTCAGGGTGTATGTGGCCCAGAAGCGCAAGATCTCCGAAGGGGACAAGCTGGCCGGACGCCACGGCAACAAGGGCGTCATCTCCAAGATCCTCCCGATCGAGGACATGCCCTACCAGGCCGACGGCACACCGGTCGACATCATCCTCAACCCGCTCGGCGTCCCGAGCCGGATGAACGTCGGCCAGGTGCTGGAGTCCCATCTCGGCTACGCCGCCCGTTGGGGCTGGGAGGGAGCCGGCGATGTGGCCACCACCCCGCTGCGGGGCACCGAGACGAAGACCCGTCCGCGGACCGATCCTGCCGTGTGGGTGTCCACTCCGGTGTTCGACGGCGCCCACTGGGACGAGGAGGCCGACGCCGGCCGTCACCCGACCATCCAGCAGATCTTCCGTCGGCTCAACCCCGACGGTGTCGACGGCGCCGTGCAGGTGTCCGACGACGGAAAGTCAGACCTGTGGAACGGCAGGACCGGTGAGAAGTACGACAATCCGATCTCGGTCGGCTACGTCTACATCCTGAAGCTCCACCACCTGGTGGACGACAAGATCCATGCCCGTTCCACCGGCCCGTACTCGATGATCACCCAGCAGCCTCTGGGGGGCAAGGCCCAGTTCGGTGGGCAGCGGTTCGGGGAGATGGAGGTGTGGGCCCTCGAGGCCTTCGGGGCGGCCTATGCCCTCCAGGAGCTGTTGACCATCAAGTCGGACGACGTGCTCGGCCGGGTGAAGGTCTACGAGGCCATCGTCAAGGGGGAGAACATCCCCGAGCCGGGGATCCCCGAGAGCTTCAAGGTGCTCATCAAGGAGATGCAGTCCCTCTGTCTCGACGTCGAGGTGCTGGCGCCGGGCGGGGAGGAGATCGAGATGCGGGAATTGGACGAGGACGTGTTCCGCACGGCTGAGGAACTGGGCATCGACATCAGCCGGCCCGAACGAGGGTCAGACGAAGAAGATGCACGACGCGCTGCGGAAAGGGGATTCTGATGTTGGATGTCAATGACTTCGATCAGTTGAGGATCGGTCTGGCTACGGCCGACTCGATCCGGGGATGGTCGAACGGTGAAGTGAAGAAGCCCGAGACCATCAACTACCGCACGCTGCGCCCCGAGAAGGACGGACTCTTCTGCGAGAAGATCTTCGGTCCGACCAAGGACTGGGAGTGCTACTGCGGGAAGTACAAGCGGGTGCGCTTCCGGGGGATCATCTGCGAGCGCTGCGGCGTCGAGGTCACCCGCTCGAAGGTCCGCCGCGAGCGGATGGGCCACATCGAGCTGGCCGCCCCGGTCGTCCACATCTGGTACCTGCGGGGCACCCGCAGCTGGCTCGCCTACCTGCTCATGGGCACCGAGGCACGCGAGGAGCTGAAGGCCAAGCAGCTCGAGAAGGTCATCTACTTCGCCGCCAACCTGGTCACCTGGGTCGACGAGGCCAAGCGTCACGAGGACCTGCCCGAGCTCGAGTCGGAGCTCCGGGTGGAGATCGCCGACGTCGAGAAGAAGCGCGACGTGGACATCGACCGTCGGTTCAAGACGCTCGAAGGTGAGTTGGCCGAACTCGAGAAGGGCGGGGCCAAGGACGCGGAGATCAAGGCGCGCCAGCGCAACGTCGAAAAGGAGATCGCCAGCGTCCGGGAGCGCTACCAGAGCGAGATCGAGCTGGCCCAGCGGGCCTTCGACGAGTTCAAGAGCCTCCACTCCCGCAAGATCCTCGAGGACGAGATGCTGTGGCGCGAGCTCCGCATCCGCTACGAGGACTACTTCGAGGGCGGCATGGGCGCGGAGACCATCTCCCGTCTGATCGACCGGATCGACCTCGATGTCGAAGAGGTGAAGCTGCGCGAGATGATCGACGCCGCCGACGGGCGCAAGCCCCTGTCGGCCCAGCGCCGCCAGAAGGTCATCAAGCGGCTCAAGATCGTCACCGCCTTCAACCGCCGCGACGAGAACGGCCGGCGGGTCAACGACCCGCGGGCGATGATCCTCGACTCGGTGCCGGTGATCCCCCCCGACCTGCGCCCGATGGTGCAGCTCGACGGTGGCCGGTTCGCCACCTCCGACCTCAACGACCTCTACCGTCGGGTGATCAACCGGAACAACCGGTTGAAGAGGCTCCTCGACCTGGGCGCCCCCGAGATCATCATCAACAACGAGAAGCGCATGCTGCAAGAGGCAGTGGACGCCCTCTTCGACAACGGCCGGCGGGGCCGGCCGGTCACCGGACCGGGCAACCGACCGCTGAAGAGCCTGTCGGACATGTTGAAGGGCAAGCAGGGACGGTTCCGCCAGAACCTCCTGGGCAAGCGGGTCGACTACTCCGGCCGTTCGGTCATCGTGATCGGCCCGACCCTCCAGCTGCACCAGTGCGGGCTGCCCAAGCTGATGGCCCTCGAGCTGTTCAAGCCCTTCGTCATGAAGCGGCTGGTCGATGCCGAGTACGCCCAGAACATCAAGTCGGCCAAGCGGATGGTCGAGCGTCGCCGTCCCCAGGTGTGGGACGTGCTCGAGGGAGTGATCAAGGAGCATCCGGTGCTGTTGAACCGGGCCCCCACCCTCCACCGCCTGGGGATCCAGGCCTTCGAGCCGGTGCTGGTGGAGGGCAAGGCCATCCAGGTCCACCCCCTGGTCTGCACCGCGTTCAACGCCGACTTCGACGGCGACCAGATGGCCGTGCACCTGCCCCTGTCGGCCGAGGCTCAGGCCGAGGCCCGGGTGCTCATGCTCTCGGCCAACAACATCCTGTCCCCGGCGACCGGCCGTCCTATCACCGTGCCCACCCAGGACATGGTCTTCGGGATCTACTACCTGACCCTGGTCATCGACGGGGCCAAGGGCGAGGGTCGGGTCTTCCGCCACGCCTACGAGGTGGAGACGGCCTTCGACGCCGGTGACATCGACCTGCAGGCCAAGATCATCATCCGTCCCGAAGCGGGGTCCCACCTGGCCCAGTCGATCGCCCTGGCCAACGGGGCGGAGCTCGACGCCGACGGCACTCTGGTCGGCGTGGCCGAGGATGAGCGGATCGAGATCGAGTCCACCGCCGGGAGGCTCTTCTTCAACACCGCGCTGCCCGACGGCTACCGCTACATCAACGACATCGTCGGCAAGCGGAACACCGCCATCGGCACCATCGTGGAGGAGGTGGCGGCCAATTTCACCAAGCGTGAGGTGGCGGCCAGTCTCGACCGGATCAAGGACCTCGGCTTCCGGTACGGAGCCCAGTCGGGTCTGACCATCTCCATCAGCGACGTGGTGACGCCGCCGGACAAGGGGGCCATCCTCGACCGCTACGAGAAGGAGGCGGAGAAGGCGGAAGCCCAGTTCAAGCGGGGCATCATCACCGACGACGAGCGGCGCCAGAAGGAGATCGAGATCTGGACGTCGGCCAACTCCGAGGTCGGGAAGGCCATGGAGAAGACCATGTCCAGCATCGCCTTCAACCCGATCGACATGATGGTCGACTCCGGAGCCCGAGGGAACAGCCAGCAGATCCGCCAGATCGCCGGCATGAAGGGCCTGGTGTCCAACCCCCGGGGCGAGATGATCCCCCGGCCGATCAAGTCCTCGTTCCGCGAGGGCCTCTCGGTGCTCGAGTACTTCATCTCGACCCACGGCGCCCGCAAGGGACTGGCTGACACCGCCCTGCGCACGGCCGACTCGGGCTACCTGACCCGTCGACTGGTCGACGTGGCCCAGGAGCTCATCGTCCGCGAGGAGGACTGCGGCTCGGTCCGCGGCATCTGGATCGAGGGGATCGTGCCCGACGGGCCCGGCAAGCGCTCGTATCTCGAGACCCGGGTCAACGGCCGCATCACGGTCGAGCCGATCACTCTGTCGGACAAGACGAAGATCCCGGCCGGGACGGTCCTGACCGAGGAGATCGTCAACCAGCTGCGCGACGATCCCACCATCGACCGGGTCCGCACCCGTTCGGTGCTGACCTGCGAGGCCGAACAGGGGATCTGTGTCGCCTGCTACGGCGAGTCGCTGGCCACGGGCGAGATGATCGAGCTCGGCGAGGCGGTCGGCGTCATCGCCGCCCAGTCCATCGGCGAGCCGGGCACCCAGCTGACCATGCGGACGTTCCACACCGGCGGCATCGTCGGCGAGGACATCACCCACGGTCTGCCCCGGGTGGTCGAGCTGTTCGAGGCCCGCACCCCGAAGGGTGCCGCGGTCCTGGCCCGGCACTCGGGCGTGGTCCGGGTCGAGGAGGACGAGTCGGGTCGCCACATCACCGTGGTGGCCGACGACGGCGAGGAGCACACCGTGCTCGTCGCCCAGCGCGCCCACCTCGAAGTGGTCGACGGCCAGGAGGTCGGCGCCGGTGATCCGCTGGTCGAGGGCCCGAAGGACCCGAAGGAGCTCCTGGAGGTCAAGGGGATCCGCGAGACCCAGCAGTATCTGGTGGAGGAAGTCCAGAAGGTCTACCGCGACCAGGGCGTGTCCATCCACGACAAGCACATCGAGTTGATCGTGCGCCAGATGCTCCGCCGGGTCCTGGTGGCCGAGCCGGGTGACGCCTCCTTCCTCCCCGGGGAGCGGGTCGACAACCGGGCCTATGCCGAGGTGAACCGCCAGCTGGTCCAAGACGGCAAGCGACCCGCCGAGGGGCGCCCCGAGCTGATGGGGATCACCAAGGCCTCCCTGGCCACCGAGAGCTGGCTGTCCGCCGCGTCGTTCCAGGAGACCACCCGGGTGCTCACCGAAGCGGCCATCGAGGGCAAGTCGGATCAGCTGTACGGGTTGAAGGAGAACATCATCATCGGCAAGCTCATCCCCGCCGGTTCGGGCATGGAGCGCTATCGCGACATCAAGCTGGAGATGCCCGGTGCCGAGGCCATGCCGTTCTGGGCCCTCGGGTCCGAAGGGGATGCCGGCACCGAGGATCTGGCTGCCTGGTTGCGTGACACCGGCGGCGACGCCTCGCTGGGCAGCTTCAGCTCGGAGATCGATGCCAGCTGGCTGGGCACCATCCCGAGCACCGAGGATCCGGCCGATGGCGCCTCCGGCCTGGGCGCGGCGCCCGCGGCCACGGAGGGGCCACTCGAAGCCGGGGCCTGACGGCGCCGTAGGTCGCCGGTCGGCATCCTGGGTCCTGGACCCGGGCCGCGGACCGGCGACCGCGTTTCGTCCTCCAGCGCGTAGACTGGCAGGCGTGCCCGCTCCGCTTGCCGGGCACGCAGCGATGCCGTAGCATTGGCTCCTTGCGGCTGCGCGCCCGAAGGTGTGCCCTGCCCGCTGGCAGCACACCTCTGAGCAGTACGTCAGAGTCAGTCCTGAATCATCCCCGCAGTTCACAACGTAGAGGTAACGCGTGCCCACGATTTCCCAGCTCGTCCGCAAGGGTCGAGCCACCAAACCGACCAAGTCCAAGACCCCGGCACTGCGGGGCGCGCCCCAACGCCGGGGCGTGTGCACCCGCGTCTACACCCACACCCCGAAGAAGCCCAACTCCGCCCTGCGCAAGGTGGCCAGGGTACGCCTGACCAGCGGTCTCGAGGTCACGGCCTATATCCCGGGCGAGGGCCACAACCTGCAGGAGCACTCCATCGTGCTCGTGCGTGGCGGCCGGGTGAAGGATCTTCCCGGGGTCCGGTACAAGGTGATCCGGGGGACGCTCGACGCATCGGGCGTCCGTGAGCGGAATCAGGCCCGTAGTCGCTACGGCGCCAAGAAGGAGTCCTGAGGTGCCCCGCAAAGGTCCTGCCGTACGTCGCGAGCTCATGCCCGACCCCGTGTACCACTCGGTGCTGGTCACCCAGGTGGTCAATCGGGTCCTCAGCCGGGGCAAGCGCACCCTGGCCGAGCGCATCGTCTACGACGCCCTCGCCGACGTGGCGGAGAAATCCGGCAACGACCCGGTGGCGGTGCTGAAGAAGGCGGTCGAGAACACCCGCCCCGAGCTCGAGGTCCGTCCTCGCCGGGTCGGTGGCGCCACCTACCAGGTACCGGTCGAGGTCCGTCCCCGCCGGGCCACCACGCTGTCCATCCGCTGGCTGGTCGGCTACTCGCAGCAACGCCGCGAGAAGACCATGGCCGAGCGCCTGTCCAATGAGATCCGCGACGCGGCCAACGGCATCGGAGCCGCGGCCAAGCGCCGTGAGGACCTTCACAAGATGGCGGAGTCCAACAAGGCCTTCGCCCATTACCGCTGGTAGCAAGGGTCCTTTGCGGTCCGGGCCTACCTGGCGAGCACGACCTACGAGCACTACCCGAGAGCTGATGAACCATGGCTGAAGCCACCACCCGCCACCATCCCATCGCCAAGACCCGCAACATCGGGATCATGGCCCACATCGACGCGGGCAAGACCACCACCACCGAGCGGATCCTCTACTACACCGGCAAGAACTACAAGATCGGCGAGGTCCACGAGGGCCAGGCCACCATGGACTGGATGGTCCAGGAGCAGGAGCGCGGCATCACCATCACCTCGGCCGCCACCACCTGCATGTGGCACGACACGCTGATCAACATCATCGACACCCCGGGCCACGTGGACTTCACCGTCGAGGTGGAGCGCTCGCTGCGGGTGCTGGACGGGGCGGTCGCCGTGTTCGATGCCGTGGCCGGCGTCGAGCCCCAGACCGAGACGGTGTGGCGTCAGGCCAACAAGTACGAGGTGCCGCGGATCTGCTTCATCAACAAGATGGACCGGACCGGTGCCGACTTCGACCAGTGCGTGGAGATGATCAAGGACCGCCTCGACGCGGTGGTGGCCGTCGTGCAGCTCCCCATCGGCGCCGAGGGCGGCTTCCGGGGCGTCATCGACCTGGTCCACATGCGGGCGCTGGTGTGGGACGACGGCATGGGTGAGGAGTGGACCGAGGAGGAGATCCCGGCCGACCTGCTGGCCCGGGCCGAGGCCGCCCACCACGAGCTCATCGACGTGGTGTCCAACCACGATGACCTGATCATGGAGAAGTACCTGGGCGACGAGACCATCACCCCGGAGGATCTCCAGCGGGCCCTGCGCACCGCCACCCTGGGCAGCCATGCCGTGCCCATCCTGTGCGGCTCCGCCTTCAAGAACAAGGGCGTCCAGCCCATGCTCGACGCCGTGGTCGACTACCTGCCCAGCCCGCTGGACATCCCGCCGACCATGGGAACCGTGCCCCGCAAGGAAGGGGTGGAGGTGGAGCGGCCCCCCGACGACTCGGCCCCGTTCTCGGCCCTGGCCTTCAAGATCATGACCGACCCCTACGTGGGCAAGCTCACCTACCTCCGGGTCTACTCCGGCACCCTGACCAAGGGCTCCGGCGTGATCAACTCGACCAAGGACCGCAAGGAGCGGATCGGCCGCATCCTCCAGATGCACGCCAACACCCGCGAGGACCTCGACGCCACGTTCTCCGGGGACATCATCGCCGCGGTGGGCCTCAAGCAGACCACCACCGGCGACACCCTCTGCGACCCCGATGACCAGGTCATCCTGGAGTCGCTGACCTTCCCCGAGCCGGTCATCCACGTGGCCGTCGAGCCGAAGACCAAGGCCGACCAGGACAAGCTGTCGAAGGCGCTGTTCTCGCTGTCCGAGGAGGACCCCACCTTCCGGGTCCAATCGGACGAGGAGACCGGCCAGACGGTCATCTCCGGAATGGGAGAGCTGCACCTCGAGGTCCTGGTGGACCGCATGCTCCGGGAGTTCAGCGTGGACGCCAACGTGGGGAAGCCCCAGGTGGCCTACCGCGAGACGGTGCGCAAGAAGGTCGAGAAGGTGGAGCTCCGCTACATCCGCCAGACCGGCGGCAAGGGCCAGTACGGCCACGTGGTCATCACCCTCGAGCCCAACCCCGGCAAGGGGTACGAGTTCGAGGACAAGATCTCCGGCGGGGTGATCCCGAAGGAGTACATCCCCTCGGTCAACCAGGGGATTCAGGAGTCGATCACCTCGGGTGTGCTGGCCGGGTATCCGACCGTGGACATCAAGGTGACCCTCACCTACGGCTCCTACCACGACGTGGACTCCTCGGAGATGGCCTTCAAGATCGCCGGGTCGATGGCCATCAAGAAGGCCGCCAACCTGGCTGACCCGGTCCTGCTGGAACCGGTGATGGCGGTCGAGGTGACCACGCCCGAGGACTACATGGGCGATGTGATCGGCGACCTCTCCTCCCGGCGGGGCAAGGTCGAGGGCATGGAACAGCGTGGCAGCAGCCATATCGTCCGGGCGCAGGTACCACTGAGCGATATGTTCGGCTACGCTACCGACCTGCGCTCGCGCACCCAGGGACGGGCTACGTACTCGATGCAGTTCCACGCGTACAACGAGGTTCCTGAGTCAATCGCCAAGGAGATCATCGCCAAGGCGCGCGGGGAGTAGGAAGCATCGAGTCGCAGTGACGCCGTCAGGCAGTGCCGCCCCGAGGGCGGGGCCACCGGGCGGCGTCCGCCGGTGCGGTCGACGGCATCACGCAGTACGGAGCCGTCAATACCGCAGGAAGCAGCAGTTAACACCGCAGGACAAGCAGTAGGCAGTAACGCAGTCAGCAGCAAGAGTCACCAACGAGCAGGACAAGCAGGACCACCGATACACGAGGAATGACGACGGCATCCGCCTTCGTCGTGGCGGGCCCGAGGGGGTACCGCCCGAGATCAGGGAGCAATACCCCAGTTATGGCCAAGCAGAAGTTTGAGCGCACCAAGCCCCATGTGAACGTGGGAACGATGGGACACATCGACCACGGTAAGACCACGCTCACCGCGGCCATCACCAAGGTGCTGCACGACAACGACCCGACGACGAACTTCACGCCGTTCGATCAGATCGACAAGGCACCCGAAGAGAAGCAGCGGGGCATCACCATCTCGATCGCCCACGTGGAGTACGAGACCCCCAACCGGCACTACGCCCACGTCGACATGCCGGGCCACGCCGACTACATCAAGAACATGATCACCGGTGCCGCCCAGGTGGACGGGGCCATCCTGGTCGTGTCCGCCGCCGACGGCCCGATGCCCCAGACCCGGGAGCACGTGCTCCTGGCCCGCCAGGTGGGCGTGCCCTACATCGTGGTGGCGCTCAACAAGTCGGACACCGTGGACGACGAGGAGCTCCTCGACCTGGTCGAGCTCGAGGTGCGCGAGCTCCTCAACGAGTACGAATTCCCTGGTGACGACACTCCCATCGTGCGGGTCAGCGCCCTCAAGGCGCTCGAGGGCGATGCCGAGTGGGCCGGCAAGATCACCGAGCTCATGGAGGCCGTGGACAGCTACATCCCCGAGCCCGAGCGGGACGTCGAGAAGCCCTTCCTGATGTCGATCGAGGACGTGATGTCGATCACCGGCCGCGGCACCGTGGTCACCGGCAAGGTCGAGCAGGGCATCGTGAAGGTCGGCGAGGAGGTCGAGATCGTCGGTCTTCGCGACACGCAGAAGACCACGGTCACCGGCATCGAGATGTTCCGCAAGCTGCTCGACGAGGGTCGGGCCGGGGACAACATCGGTGCGCTCCTCCGAGGGACGAAGAAGGAGGAGGTGGAGCGGGGTCAGGTGCTGTGCAAGCCCGGTTCCATCACGCCCCACACCAAGTTCGAGGCCACCGTCTACGTGCTCAACAAGGACGAGGGTGGGCGCCACAAGCCGTTCTTCACCAACTACCGCCCTCAGTTCTACTTCCGGACCACCGACGTGACCGGCACCATCGCCCTCCCCGAGGGCACGGAGATGGTGATGCCCGGCGACAACACGGAGATGACCGTGGAGTTGGGCAAGCCGATCGCCATGGTCGAGGGCCTGCGGTTCGCCATCCGTGAGGGTGGCCGAACGGTGGCTTCGGGTCGAGTCACCAAGATCCTCGAATAGTCAGCTCTAGCGAACCCACCCACGAGAGGACGCTGTACCCATGGCCGCAGAAGGCCCCCGACAGAAGATCAGAATTCGGTTGAAGGCGTATGACCACGAAATTCTCGATCAATCCACCGAGAAGATCGTGCAGACGGTCCTCCGCACCCAGGCCAAGGTCCTGGGTCCGGTGCCCCTGCCCACCGAGAAGCACCGCTACACGGTGATCCGGTCTCCTCACAAGTACAAGGACAGTCGGGAGCACTTCGAGATGCGGGTGCACAAGCGCCTGGTGGACATCGTGGAGCACACCCCGAAGACGGTCGATTCGCTCCAAAGGCTGGATCTTCCCGCCGGCGTCGACATCGAGATCAAGATCCAGACGGTCTAGTCCCAGCCGACCCCACCGGACGGTGGTGGCCGCGCCACGCCGGCGACGGTACGCGCCGTGGCGTCCCTGGCGGGGATGGTATATAGTCGTCGGTCGGCCCGGTTTCGGGCCCAGTCATGTGAGTAGGACGTGTTCGAGCGCCTGTCGCCGGTGGGCAGGGACCTCGGGCCAAACCAGGCGAGCGCTCCGCTCGGGATCCTCCGAGCGGAGCGTCTGCGTGCAAGCTGAAGCGGTGCCCGTCACCGGTGATGTGCGCAGCGCCGGGTGCAATACAAGTGTCAAGTGCAGGTCAGCAGCAGTGCAGTGACCCGTCGGTGCCGGCCGGTACCGATGTGAGCGAAGAGTTGATACGGAGAAGCTCCAGTGGCCACCAAGGCGATCGTGGGCGAAAAGGTCGGAATGACCCAGATTTGGGACGAGCAGCACCGGGCCATACCGGTGACGGTGGTCCGCGTGGCTCCGGTCCGGGTGGTGCAGGTGAAGACGCCCGAGCGTGAGGGCTACTCCGCCCTGCAGGTGACCTGGGGCCACCGCCGGTCGTCGGCGCTGACCAAGCCGGAGCAGGGACACTTCGAGAAGGCGGGGGTCGACCCCGGCCGCCGGCTGGTCGAGCTGCGGCTCGACGACGCCTCCGAGTACGAGGTGGGCCAGCAGCTCACCGCCGACCTCCTCCAGGCAGGGGAGTTGGTCGACGCCATCGCCATCTCCAAGGGCAAGGGATTTGCCGGGGCCATGAAGCGGCACAACTTCAAGGGCCAGGGGGCCTCGCACGGAAACCACAAGAAGCACCGCTCGCCCGGATCCATCGGTGCCTGCGCCACCCCTTCCCGGGTGTTCAAGGGAACCCGGATGGCCGGCCGCATGGGTGGGCAGCAGGTGACCACGCTCAACCTCGAGATCGTCCAGGCCGACCCCGAGCGGGAGATCGTCCTGGTCAAGGGGGCCGTACCCGGCCCCCGGGGCGGCATCGTGGTCCTGCGGGACGCAGTGAAGGCCCCGCTGGTCAAGGGAGGGAGGGCCTGATGAGCACGGCCACCACGGAACCGATCGACCTGGAGACGGCCAGCCCGGCGGCCATCCGCCGCTTCCTCCGTCCCGAGCCCGAGCAGCGCTCGGTGGTCCGCCGCTCGGCCGACGGGACCGAGCTCGGCGAGGTGGCCCTCGAGCCGTCGATCTTCGGCATCGAGCCGAACCTGACGCTGCTCCATCAGGTGGTGACCGCGCAGCTGGCCGCCGCCCGCGCCGGCACCCAGTCCACGAAGACCCGGGCCGAGGTCCGGGGTGGCGGGGCCAAGCCGTTCCGGCAGAAGGGGACCGGGCGGGCCCGCCAGGGATCCACCCGCTCGCCGCAGTGGATCGGTGGGGGCGTGGCCCTCGGGCCGAAGCCGAGGTCGTACGCACAGAAGACGCCGAAGAAGATGATCCAGCAGGCGTTGCGTTCGGCTCTCTCGGACCGGGCTGCCCAGGGGCGGATCGCCCTGATCGATGCGTGGACCTTCGACGTGCCGAGCACCAAGGCGGGACTCGCCGCACTGGCCGCACTCGGGGTGACCGGCCGTGTCCTGGTCGTGCTGGGGGAAGAGGACGGGTACGCCGACCGCTCCTTCGGCAATCTGCCGGAGATCCAGACCATCGTCACCGGTGAGCTCAACGCCTACGACATCCTGGTCAACGACTGGGTGCTCTTCACCGACGAGACCCTCCCCGGCGGCACGGGTGCCGAGGTGGTCGCCGCGGACACCACGGCGGCCCCGGCCGACGCCGACACCTCGGATGCCGACGCCGACACCGCCGACGACGCCGACACCACCGACACCGCCGACTCCGACACCACCGACGACGCCGACGACGCCGCCCCGAGCGAGGCCGCCGTCGAGGCAGAAGGAGACGCATCATGAGGGATCCCCACAACGTGCTGATCCGGCCCGTGGTGTCGGAGAAGTCCTACTCCCTCATGGACAACAACGTCTATGTCTTCGTCGTGGACCCGACGGCCACCAAGATCGACGTGCGCAACGCCGTCGAGCAGGCCTTCAGCGTGCGGGTCACCAGCGTCAACACCCTCAACCGGAAGGGCAAGACCAAGCGCAACCGCAAGGGCGGCGGCCTCGGTCACCGTCCAGATACCAAGCGGGCCATCGTCACCCTCCAAGCGGGCGACTCGATCGACCTGTTCGAGAACTGAGAGACCGCGACCCATGGCCCTTCGCTCCCGCAAACCCACCAGCGCCGGCCGGCGCTTCCAGACGGTCTCGGACTTCGCCGAGATTACCCGTGACCGTCCTGAGAAGTCCCTCCTGGCCCCCAAGCCCTCGACCGGTGGCCGCAACAGCCACGGCCGCAAGACCTCCCGTCACCGCGGTGGCGGCCACAAGCAGCAGTACCGGATCATCGACTTCAAGCGGGACAAGGACGGGGTGCCGGCCAAGGTGGCGACCATCGAGTACGACCCCAATCGCAACGCCCGCATCGCGTTGCTGCACTATCTCGACGGCGAGAAGCGGTACATCCTCGCTCCGGCCCAGGTCCAGGTGGGGGATCGCCTCCAGTCCGGGCAGGGGGCGGAGATCCGGGCCGGGAACGCCCTCCCGCTGCGGTACATCCCGGTGGGCTCGGTCATCCACAATGTGGAGCTCCGGCCCGGGGGTGGCGGGAAGATGGCCCGCGGCGCCGGCATGAGCGTGCAGCTGGTGGCCAAGGAAGGTGCGTTCGCCACGCTGCGACTGCCTTCCACCGAGATGCGCCGGGTCTCCATCGACTGCCGGGGCACCCTGGGCATCGTGGGCAACTCGGAGGCCGAGCTGATCAAGATCGGCAAGGCCGGGCGGAACCGGTGGAAGGGCAAGCGCCCCCAGACCCGTGGGGTGGCGATGAACCCGGTCGACCACCCCCTGGGTGGCGGCGAGGGCAAGACCTCCGGCGGACGCCACCCGGTGTCCCCATGGGGCAAGCCCGAGGGCCGTACCCGGGCCCGCAACAAGGACTCCGACAAGTTGATCGTCCGCAGGCGCCGCACACGCGGTGCCCGGCGGTAGGAAGACAGAGGGAACGACACACCATGCCTCGTAGCCTGAAAAAAGGTCCGTTCGTCGATGACCACCTCCTGAAGAAGGTGGACGTCCTCAACGCGGCCGGGGACAAGAAGGTCATCAAGACGTGGTCCCGCCGATCCACGATCATCCCGGACATGGTCGGGCACACCATCGCCGTCCATGACGGCCGCAAGCACATCCCGGTCTACGTGACCGAGTCGATGGTCGGCCACAAGCTCGGCGAGTTCGCTCCCACCCGAACCTTCAAGTTCCATGCCGGTCAAGAGCGGGCGGGGAGGCGCTGACGTGCCCGGCGTGAAGACCAACGAGCGTGAGGGCACCCGTGCGGTGCTCCGCCACAGCCGGATGTCCGCCTCCAAGGTGCGCCAGGTGCTGGATCAGATCCGGGGCCAGGATGTCGACCGGGCGGCCGAGACCCTGTCCCTCGGCGATCGCGAGGCCGCGGTCACGGTGGGCAAGGTGCTGGCCTCGGCGGTGGCCAACGCCGTCCACAACGACGGGCTCGACGCCGAGGAGCTGTTCGTGTCGGCCTGCTACGCCGACGAGGGCAGCACCCTCAAGCGCTGGCGGCCGCGGGCCCGGGGCCGGGCCACCCGGATCCGGAAGCGGACCTCCCACATCACCATCATCGTGAGCCGGCTCCCGGAGGAGCGGCTCGCCCGCCGACGGGCCCAGCAGGCGGCCAGCGGCACCCAGCGGTCCCGTCGGGTGGCCGGATCGCGCCGTCGCCAGCGGGCCGAGTCCGGCTCGACGGAGACGACCGGGACAACCGGGTTGAAGCAGCCGACCTCGCCCGTCGGAGACGACGAGACGGGGACCGAAGCGTGGTCCGAGGACGCCGTCCAGGCCGACGACGTCCTGACCGAGACCGAGGCCGGTCCGCTGGAGGAGTCGGACATCGACGCCGAGGGCGACGACACCGGCGCTGACGGGGCCACCGACGACACCGCCACCGACGACACCGCCACCGACGACCCGACACCGACGACACCGACGACGAACACGATCCAGACGGCGATTCCGCCGAAGAGAAGGGCAAGTAGATGGGCCAGAAGGTAAACCCGTACGGGTTTCGACTCGGCGTCACCACCGACTGGAAGTCGCGCTGGTTCGAGGAGCGCAACTACCAGAACTGCGTGATCGAGGATTGGGAGATCCGCGACTACCTGATGTCGCAACTCGAGTCCGCCGCGGTCAGCCGGATCGAGATCGAGCGCACCCGTGACCGGCTGCGGGTCGACATCCACACGGCCCGGCCCGGGATCGTCATCGGCCGGCGGGGTGCCGAGGCCGACCGGCTGAAGAAGAAGATCGAGGAGATCACCGGGCTCAACAACCGGATCCAGCTCAACATCCAGGAGATCAAGCAGCCCGAGCTCGACGCCGCGCTGATCGCCCAGGGCATCTGTGACCAGCTGGCCCGCCGGGTGGCGTTCCGCCGGGCCATGAAGCGGTCGATCCAGACGGTGCAGAAGGCCGGTGCGCTGGGGGTCAAGGTCCAGTGCTCGGGTCGCCTCGGCGGCTCGGAGATGTCCCGCAAGGAGCAGTACCGCGAGGGCCGTGTCCCCCTGCACACCCTCCGGGCCGACATCGACTACGGGTTCCGGGAGGCGAAGACCACCTTCGGCCGGATCGGCGTGAAGGTATGGATCTACAAGGGCGACATCCTCCCCTACAAGATCTCCACCGAGGACAAGATCACCCGTGAGGCGGCCATGGCCGTGGGTGAGACCTCCGGCCAGGGAGGCGACGCCCCCCGCCGCCTGATCACGGCCGGTGGCGGCCGCCGCCGGGCCGAGCAGGGAGCACCCGGCAGCGTGGTGACCGTCGATGCCGACTCCGATGGCGACACCGAGATCCCCGAGGGTCTGGTCGATCTGTCCACCGCCGACATCGTGGCCGCCCCGTCGGTCCCCGACGAGCTCGAGCGGATCCTCACCGAGGACGAGGAGATCGAGCGTCGGACCCGCGAGCACCACGAGACCCCGCACTTCCGCAAGGAGGTCGACTGACATGTTGATGCCCCGGAAGGTGAAGCATCGCAAGCAGCAGCGAGGGCGGATGAGCGGGAAGGCCAAGGGCGGCAGCGACGTCACCTTCGGCGACTTCGGCATCCAGGCCCTGGAGCCGGCCTGGCTGACCGCCCGGCAGATCGAGGCCGCCCGAATCGCCATGACCCGGCACGTCAAGCGGGGCGGCAAGGTGTGGATCCGGGTGTTCCCGGACCGCCCGGTGACCCAGAAGCCGGCCGAGACCCGGATGGGCTCGGGCAAGGGCAACCCCGAGCACTGGGTGGCGGTGGTCAAGCCGGGTCGGATCCTGTTCGAGCTGGCCGGCGTCGAGCCCGACTTGGCCAAGGAAGCGATGGACCGGGCCATTCAGAAGCTGCCCTTCAAGGCCCGCTTCGTGATCCGGCCCGGGACCCACGGGACCCCGGAGGTGCAGGTCTGATGGTCACCGCCGCAGAAGTCTCCGAGTACGACACCGAGGAGCTGGAGCGCCAGCTGAGCGACACCCGTCGTGAGCTGTTCAACCTCCGGTTCCAGCTGGCCACCGGGCAGCTGGACAACTTCTCGCGCCTCAACCACGTGCGCAAGGACGTGGCCCGGATGATGACCGAGCTCCGGACCCGGGAGATCGCCGAGGCCGAGGGCATGGCCATGGACGAGCTTCCCGCCCACCTGGCCGCGGCCCGGCTGCGCGAGGAGGACGAGGCGCTCGGACGGACCCGGACCACTGCCGGGGAGCGCAAGGCCGCCGCCCAGGCCGAAGCCGAGGCCCAGGCCGAGGCTGAGCGGGACGACGACGACGATGACGACGATGACGACGCCGAAGGTGCCGTCGATGAGGACGAGTTGGCCGAAGAGGTGGCCGATGACGACGGCATGCCGGTCGCCGAGGGCGTCGACGAGGCCGATGACGTCGACCCGGACGACACCGCGGTTGACGAACCAGAGGAGAAGAGCTGATGGCTGACGAACAGGTCGTCGAACAGGATCGGGTCAACCGCCGGAAGGTGCGCGAGGGCCTGGTGGTCTCCGATGCCATGGAGGCCACGGTCATCGTGGCCGTGATCGAGCGGGTGCGCCATCCGCGCTACGGCAAGACGGTCCAGCGGACCAAGCGTCTCTATGTCCACGACGGGGAGAACGCCGCCAAGGTGGGGGATCGGGTCCGCGTGGTGGAGACCCGGCCCATGTCCAAGCTGAAGCGCTGGCGGCTCTCCGAGGTCCTGGAGCGGGCCCGATGATCCAACAGGAATCGCGGTTGCGGGTGGCGGACAACTCCGGGGCGAAGGAAGTGCTCTGCATCAAGGTGCTCGGTGGCTCGCGCCGCCGCTACGCCTCGATCGGGGACGTCTTCGTGGCCACGGTGAAAGATGCCATCCCCGGGGCCGCCGTCAAGAAGGGCGAAGTCGTGAAGTGCGTGGTGGTGCGTACGAAGAAGGAGAAGCGCCGTCCCGACGGCAGCTACATCCGCTTCGACGAGAACGCCGCCGTCCTGATCAATGACCAGCAACAGCCGCGGGGCACCCGGATCTTCGGACCGGTGGGCCGCGAGCTGCGCGACAAGCGCTTCATGCGGATCGTGTCGCTGGCGCCGGAGGTGTTGTAGATGCGAATTCGCAAGGGAGACAAGGTCCGGGTGCTCTCGGGCAAGGACAAGGGGAAAGAGGCCAGCGTGGTACGGGCCATCCCGGCCGAGGGCAAGGTCATCGTCGAGGGGGTGCATGTGGCCAAGCGACATGCCAAGCCGACCCGGGCCACCATGCAGGGCGGCGTGATCGACAAGTTCATGCCCATCTCGGTGTCCTCGGTGGCCATCGTGTGCAACAACTGCGGCCCGAGCCGCATCGGGATTCGCATCGATGAGCAGGGCCGCAAGCTGCGGGTCTGCAAGAAGTGCGGAGCTGATCTGTGATGGCCGCCGCCACCGCCACTGCCACCGCGGCCAACCGTCCCCGGTTGAAGAAGCGATTCGACGACCAGGTGCGGGCCGAACTGAAGGAGTCGCTCGGCCTCAGCAATATCATGGAGGTCCCCCGGCTCACCAAGATCGTGATCAACATGGGCGTGGGCCGGGCCACCCAGCAGAAGTCCCTGATCGAAGGGGCCATGCGTGACCTCGAGATCATCGCCGGCCAGAAGCCGGTGGTGACCCGGGCCAAGAAGTCGATCGCCTCGTTCAAGTTGCGCGAGGGGCAGGAGATCGGGGCCAAGGTGACCCTTCGGGGCGACCGGGCCTGGGAATTCCTCGACCGGTTGTTGGCCATGGCCATTCCCCGGATCCGTGACTTCCGCGGCCTGTCGCCCCGCTCGTTCGACGGGCACGGCAACTACACCTTCGGGGTCACCGAGCAGCTGATCTTCCCGGAGATCGACTACGACCGCATCGACACCACCCGGGGCATGGACATCACCATCGCCACGACCGCACGAACCAATGAAGAGGGCCGGGCACTCCTGGCCGCATTCGGCTTCCCGTTCCGACAGGAGAACCAGTAACCCCATGGCGAAGAAGGCTCTGATTGAAAAGCAGCAGCGCACCCCCAAGTTCAAGGTGCGCGGGTACACCCGATGCCGTCGTTGTGGACGACCCAAGTCGGTGTACCGCAAGTTCGGCCTGTGCCGGATCTGCCTGCGGGTGATGGTCCACGCCGGTGAGATCCCCGGTGTGACGAAGGCCAGTTGGTGAGAGGAGGCGACGCACGATGACGATGACCGACCCGATTGCCGACATGCTGACCCGCATCCGCAACGCCAACACCGCCCACTTCGACACGGTGAAGATGCCCGGATCGAAGCTCAAGGAGTCCCTGGCTGCGATCCTCCAGAGACGAGGGCTACATCGTGGGTTACGAGGTGAACGAGGACCCCAATCGACCGGGCAAGACCCTCGAGATCCGGATGAAGTACTCGCCCGACCGCGAGCGCACCATCTCCGGGATCAAGCGGGTGTCCAAGCCGGGCCTGCGGATCTACGCCCGGGCCGACAAGATGCCGCGGGTGCTCGGCGGTCTGGGGGTGGCCGTGGTGTCCACCTCCAAGGGACTGATGACCGACCGCGAGGCCCGCAAGCGTCGTATGGGGGGAGAGGTGCTCTGCTATGTCTGGTAGCCGCCTGCCCCGCAACTCCGGAGGTACGTACTGATGTCCCGCATCGGACGATCCCCGATCACCGTGCCCTCGGGCGTGTCGGTGGCCGTGGGCAACGACAACACGGTGACGGTCAAGGGACCCCAGGGGGAGCTCTCCCGCTCGGTCCCGGCGGCCATGACCATCCGCCAGGACGGGGACGTCCTCACGGTGGAGCGCCCCGACGACCAGCGCCAGAACCGCGCCCTGCACGGGCTCACCCGGTCCCTGGTGGCCAACATGGTCGACGGGGTCACCTCCGGCTTCTCCAAGGAGCTGGAGATCGTCGGGGTCGGCTACCGGGCCATCCCGAAGGGCCCCTCCGGCCTCGAGCTGGCACTCGGGTTCTCCCACCCGGTCAACGTGCAGGCACCGGACGGGGTGACCTTCGAGGTCCCCTCGGCCACCCGGATCATCGTCAAGGGGATCGACAAGGAACGAGTCGGCCAAGTGGCCGCGGACATCCGCAAGCTGCGCAAGCCCGAGCCCTACAAGGGCAAGGGCGTCCGCTACGCCGGCGAACGGGTCGTGCGCAAGGCCGGGAAGGCAGCCAAGTAATGGCCCACACCGATCACAAACTGGAGCTGCGCCGGCGCCGGCACTCGCGGGTGCGTCGCAAGGTGCACGGATCGGCCGAGCGCCCGCGCCTGGCCGTCTTCCGCTCCAACAAGCACATCACCGCCCAGCTGATCGACGACGACGCCGGCCGCACCCTGGCCGCCGCCTCGAGCACCGAGGCCGACCTGCGGGGAGCGTCGGGCGGCAACATCGACGCCGCCGCCAAAGTCGGAGGCCTGGTCGCCTCTCGGGCCCGCGCCGCCGGTATCACCACCGTGGTCTTCGACCGTGGCGGTTTCGCCTATCACGGGCGGGTGGCCGCCCTGGCCGACGCCGCCCGCGCCGAAGGACTGGAGTTCTAGCACCATGGCCCAGAACGATCTGCAATTCGAAGAGCGCACCATCCGGGTCAACCGGGTGTCCAAGGTGGTCAAGGGTGGCCGACGGTTCTCCTTCGCCGCCCTGATGGTGGTGGGCGACGGCAACGGCAAGGTGGGCCTCGGCTACGGCAAGGCCAAAGAGGCCGGCCTGGCGGTCCAGAAGGGCATCGAAGAGGCCCGCAAGAACATGTTCGACGTGCCTCTGGCCGGCTCCACCATCACCCATCCGATCGTGGGGGAGAGCGGTGCCGGCCGGGTCATGCTCAAGCCGGCGGCCCCCGGTACCGGCGTGATCGCCGGGGGTGCCGCCCGGGCCATCCTCGAGATGGCCGGGATCCGCGACATCCTGGCCAAGTCCCTCGGCTCGTCCAACGGGATCAACGTGGCCCACGCCACCATCGCCGGCCTGAAGGGCCTCAAGCGGCCCGACGAGATCGCCGCCCTCCGGGGCAAGCCGGTCGAGGAAGTGGTGCCGGCGGCCATGCTGCGGGCCTACCGCGAGCGCCGTCGCGAGGCCGACCTGTTCACGGAGGTGAGTTGAGTTGAGCGCCGCTGCCGCATCGTCCGGCGATGCCACCGGTTGGTTGCGGGTGACCCAGGTCAAGTCGGCCATCGGCACCAAGCCCAAGCACCGGGGCACCCTGCGGGCCCTCGGTCTCCGGGGTATCGGCCGCACCAACGTGCTACCCGATCGGCCCGAAATTCGTGGGATGCTGGCCCGTGTCCCTCACCTGGTGGACGTCACGCCCGCCGGAGAAGACGAGAAAGGTTGACCATGAAGGTCCATGATCTCCGCCCCGCTCCCGGGTCGAACCGTGCCCGCCGGCGGGTGGGACGCGGCATCGGTGGCAAGGGTGGCAAAACCGCAGGCCGGGGCACCAAGGGCCAGGGCGCGCGCGACACCATCCCCATGGGCTTCGAGGGTGGCCAGCTGCCCCTGATGCAGCGGATCCCGAAGCTGCGGGGCTTCAACAACCCGTTCCGGATCGACTACACCCCGGTCAACGTGGGTGCCCTCGAGGCCGTCGAGGGAGACAGCGTCGATCTCGCCGGACTGGTGGAGCTGGGCCTGGCCGGCAAGGGCGAACTGGTCAAGATCCTGGGCGGCGGGGAGATCTCCCGGGCCATCCGGGTCGAGGCCCACGCCTTCTCCAAGTCGGCCGAGGCGGCGATCACCGGCGCCGGAGGATCGGTCACCGTGGTCCCCCTCCCCTTCGGACACAATCGCCCCCCGGCCCAGGGCAACGCCCTCACCAACCGGTAGCATCGGCCCACCGAGGCGTCGAGGAGCCCCATGCTCGCCAGTTTGGCCAACATCTTCAGGATCCCCGACCTTCGCAAGAAGGTCCTGTTCACGCTGACCATCATCGCCCTGTATCAATTCGGGGCGAACGTGCCGGTCCCGTTCGTCAACTTCTCCAAGGTCCAGCAGCTCGAAGCGGCATCCAAGTCGTCGGGCGTGCTCGGGTTCCTCAACCTCTTCTCCGGGGGCGCCCTCACCCGCATGGCGGTGTTCGGCCTCGGGATCATGCCCTACATCACCTCGAGCATCATCATCCAGCTCCTGGCCACGGTCATCCCCAAGCTCGAGGAGTGGCGTGACCAGGGGGCGGTGGGGCAGAAGAAGCTGACCCAGACCACCCGGTACCTCACCGTGGCGCTGGCCCTGATGCAGTCGACCGGGCTGGTCTACCTGTTCCACAAGGGCGGGGGCGGCCTCTTCGGCTCCAACCAGCAGATCGACCTCATCCTCAACTACTCGATCTGGCGGGCCGGTTTCATCGTCATGACCCTGACCGCCGGCACGGCCTTCGTCATGTGGCTGGCCGAGCTGATCACCCAACGGGGGATCGGCCAGGGGATGTCGATCCTGATCTTCGCCAACGTGGTGGCCGGCATCCCGTCGGGGCTCAACACCGTCCTGCAGGAGGGCGGCCGGGTCAAGTTCAGCATCATCCTGGTCGTCTCGCTGGCCCTGCTCGTGCTCATCGTCTTCGTCGACCAGGGCCAACGGCGCATCCCGGTCACCTTCGCCAAACGGGTGGTCGGGCGAAAGATGTACGGCGGCTCGAACACCTACATCCCGCTCAAGGTGAACCAGGCCGGGGTGATCCCGATCATCTTCGCCAGCTCGGTGCTGTACATCCCCGTGCTGTTGTCGAACATCGTCCCGTCGGCCGCCTTCCGCACCTGGGTCAACGCCAACGTGACGCCGACCAGCATCTTCTACATCCTCACCTACTTCGTCTTCATCCTGCTCTTCACCTTCTTCTACGTCTACGTCGCCTTCGACCCCCATCAGCAGGCGGACATCATCCGAAAACAGGGCGGCTACATCCCCGGCATCCGCCCCGGGCAGCCGACCGAGCGCTACCTGGCCCACATCCTCAACCGGATCACCTGGCCGGGCGCCCTGTTCCTCGGGGCGGTGGCGGTGACGCCCTCTTTGCTGATGGCGGCGTGGAACATCACCAGCTACCCGTTCTACGGCACCACTCTTCTCATCGCAACGGGCGTGGCTTTGGAGACGATGAAGCAGATCGACAGCCAGCTCATGATGCGAAACTACGAGGGCTTCCTCAAGTAAGTGGTACCCGGAGCCAGGCTCGTTGTCCTCGGCAAACAGGGGGCAGGCAAGGGGACACAGTGCGTGCGCCTCTCCCACCACTATGTGGTGCCCCACGTCTCGACCGGGGACATGCTGCGCGCTGCCGTCAAGCAGGGCACGGCCATCGGCCTGAAGGCCAAGGACCAGATGGACCGCGGCGAGCTCCTCGGTGACGAGCTGATCATGGACATGGTGGAGGAGCGCCTCCAGGAGAGCGATGTCCGGGCCCGCGGATTCGTGCTCGACGGTTGCCCCCGGACCGTGGCCCAGGCCGAGCGGCTGGCCGAGATCCTGGCCCCGTTCGACCTGGACCTGGCCATCGACATCGAGATCCACACCTCCCAGGTGCTGCGCCGCCTGGCCGCCCGCCGGGTGTGCATGGACTGCGGCGCCAACTACTCGCTGTCGGCGCCCCCGCTGATCAACTGGACCTGTGACGTCTGCGGGGGGGAGGTGGTCCAGCGGGAGGACGACACCGAGGAGGCCATCTCGCGCCGCCTGGAGCTCTATGAGTACCAGACCGCCCCGCTCATCGACTGGTACAAGTTCCGGAACCAGCTGCAGTCGGTCCCGGGTACCGGATCGCCCGATGCGGTGACCCGCCGGATGGTCAAGGTCATCGAGGACCGCCGCCAGAAGGGGAGTGGCTTCTGATGGGCGGCGACCGTCGGGGAAATAGGCTGATGGGAAGCCATCGGGTGGGAAGCCGATGGATGGGAAGCCGACCGACCGGGAGCCGTGGATGAGGCGCAATGCCGACGAGTTGGCCAAGATGCGGCGGGCCGGCCGGGTCGTGGCCGAGATGCACGAGGCCACCCGGGCCGCCATCCGTCCCGGTGTGACCACCGCCCAGGTGGACAAGGTGGCCCGCGAGGTCCTGGAGCGCCGGGGGGCGGGGTCGAACTTCCTCAACTACCACGGGTTTCCCGCCGTGATCTGCACCTCGCCCAACTCGATGATCGTCCACGGCATCCCCTCCGACTCGGTGGTGCTGGTGGAGGGGGACATCGTCTCCATCGACTGCGGGGCGATCATCGAGGGCTACCACGGGGACGCCGCCTACACCATGGGGGTGGGCGAGGTCTCGGCCGAGGCCACCCGCCTGATGGAGGTCACCGAACTGAGCCTGTTCGCCGGGATCGCCCAGCTCACGCCCGGAAACCGGCTGCACGAGGTGGGGCGGGCGGTGCAGGAGGTGGCCGAGGCCGCCGGGTTCTCGGTGGTCCGGGAGTACGTCGGCCACGCCATCGGCACCGCCATGCACGAGGAGCCCCAGGTGCCCAACTACTGGCCGGGCACCCCGGGCCCCACCCTCAAGTCGGGGATGGTCTTCGCCGTCGAGCCCATGGTCAACGCCGGGGGGGCGGGTACCGTCCAGCTGGACGACGGCTGGAGCGTGGTCACGGCCGACGGCCGGCTGTCGGCCCACTTCGAGCACACCATCGCGGTGACCGAGGACGGGCCGGAGATCTTCACCGTCCCCTGATCGGCCCCGGACGGGCCCTGATCGGCCCTGGGTGCCCTGGATCAGGGGCTCCCCGGTCCCGGACCCGGCTCCGGGGGGGACGGACTGGCAATTTGGCGTGGACCAGCTAAACTAGTAGTTCGGCTGGCCACGGGTGTGTTGTGGCGTGCCGATCCCGCTCCCGGTGGTGCTCCTCAGGTGTGCCTCCGAATGCGGTGCCGTCGAGCTACGAGAGTGTGGTTCGTGGTGCACGCCGACCCTCGGGTCGAGCGGAGGAGAAGACAGAATATCGAGGAGATTCACCTGCCCAAGCCCAAGGAAGATGCCATCGTGCTGGAGGGAACGGTCGTCGAGCCGCTGCCGAACGCCATGTTTCGGGTGGAGCTCGAGAACGGCCACAAAGTGCTGGCTCACAGCTCCGGAAAGATGAGGATGCACCGCATCCGCATCCTCCCGGGGGACAAGGTACAGGTGGAGATCACCCCCTACGACCTGGCCCGGGGCCGGATCACCTACCGCTACAAGTAGGTCGGGCCCGGGACCGACGGGGCGGTGAGCGTCGGGGAACAGGTGCGATGGACCGGTGTTGGACCAGCCGGGGGTGAGCAGCCATCGCCGCCGGAGCAGTACGAGATTGACCAGTACGAGACTGAGCCGTAACAGAGAAGGACGAGAACGTGAAGGTTCGACCGAGCGTCAAGCCGATGTGTGAGAAGTGCAAAGTGATCCGCCGGCACCGGCGGGTCATCGTGATCTGCGAGAACCCGCGCCATAAGCAGCGCCAGGGCTGATGTTCGCGGATCAGGCGTAAGAGAGAGAAGGAAGACACGTGGCCCGCATTTCAGGCGTGGACATCCCCCGCGAGAAGCGGCTGGAGATCTCACTCACCTACATCTTCGGTATCGGCCGGACGACGGCCCAGCAGATCTGTACTGCCACCGAGACCAGTCGGGACACCCGGGTCCGTGACCTGACCGACGAAGAGGTGACCCGCCTCCGCAACTACATCGATGCCAACCTCCAGGTCGAGGGAGATCTGCGCCGGGACGTCTCCCAGGACATCAAGCGCAAGATGGAGATCGGCTGCTACCAGGGCATCCGCCACCGCAAGGGCCTTCCCGTCCACGGGCAGCGCACCCACACCAACGCCCGTACACGGAAGGGACCGAAGAAGACGGTCGCCGGAAAGAAGAAGGTTCGCAAGTAAATGGCCAAGACCACCAAGCCGGCCGCCACGCGGCGCCCCCGGAAGCGGGAGCGGAAGAACATCACCTTCGGCGTCGCCCACATCAAGAGCTCGTTCAACAACACCATCGTCTCCATCGCCGACCCCGAGGGCAACGTCCTGGCCTGGGCATCGGCCGGCAATGTCGGATTCAAGGGCTCCCGGAAGTCGACCCCGTTCGCGGCCCAGCTGGCCGCCGAGCAGTGCGCCAAGAAGGCCATGGAGCACGGGGTGCGCCGGGTCGACGTGCTGGTGCGGGGCCCGGGCTCCGGTCGTGAGACCGCCATCCGGTCGCTGGCCGCCGCCGGCATCGAGGTGGCCGGCATCAAAGATGTGACCCCCATTCCCCACAACGGATGTCGCCCCAAAAAGCGACGTCGGGTCTAGGGCCGGGGACGAAGGGACGTAAGGGACAACTATGGCTCGATACACCGGACCCGTCTGCCGGCTCTGCCGCCGGGAGCGCACCAAGCTCTTCTTGAAGGGCGAGCGCTGCTATTCGATGAAGTGCCCGGTCTCCGAGGCGGTGACCGACCGCCACAGCCGCGCCTACCCGCCGGGTGAGCACGGCCGCGACCGGATGCGCCAGGGCTCTGAGTACCTCGGCCAGCTGCGGGAGAAGCAGAAGGCCCGCCGGATCTACGGCCTGCTCGAGAAGCAGTTCCACAATCTGTACGTGGAGGCCAGCCGGGCCCCCGGCATCACCGGCGAGAACCTGCTCCGCATGCTCGAGCTGCGCCTCGACAACGTGGCCTTCCGAGCCGGCTGGGGCGCCAGCCGGTCCCAGGCCCGCCAGTTCGTCCGCCACGGGCACGTGCTGGTCAACGGCAAGCGGGTGACCATCCCGAGCTACCGGGTCCGCCAGGGGGACACGGTGGCCCTCAAGCCTTCGTCCCGTGAGCTGTTCCACGTCCGTCGCAACATGGACACCCTCGACCGGCAGCTCCCGCCCTGGCTGGAGACCGTCGGCGACCGCTTCGAGGTCAGGGTGTTCTCCCTGCCGCTCCGCGAGCACATCGATGAGCCGGTGCAAGAGCAGCTCATCGTCGAGCTGTACTCCAAGTAAACCGAAGGACGTAGCCCACCCGGAGCGAGACCACCGAGCTCCCATCGCCACCCGTGCCCCGCCACCGACCAACTCCGAACCCTCCGACCACTACCGAACCTGCGCACCACACTGCCGAGGAGTCACGATAAGCATGCTCATCATCCAACGACCCACCGTCGAATCGATCGGTGAAGAAGAGGACAACCGCCAGCGGTTCGCCGTCGGCCCGCTCGACCCCGGGTTCGGTCACACGCTGGGCAACTCTCTCCGCCGCACCCTGCTGTCCTCCATCCCGGGGGCTTCGATCACCCAGGTCCGCTTCGACGACGCCCTGCACGAGTTCACCACGCTGCCCGGGGTCAAAGAGGACATCACCGACCTCATCCTCAACCTGAAGGACCTGCTGTTCCGGGTGCACAGCGACGAGCCGGTGACCATCCGCCTCGACAAGCGCGGCCCGGGCGACGCCACCGCCGGCGATCTGCAGGTCACCGCCGACGTCGAGGTCCTCAGCCCCACCCAGCACATCGCCTCACTCAACAGCAAGGGGCGCCTGGCCGTCGACCTCACCGTCGAGCGGGGCCGGGGCTACCTGTCGGCGGACAAGAACAAGCGCTCCACCATCATCGGGGTCATCCCCGTGGATGCCATCTTCTCGCCGGTGCGCCGGGTCGCCTTCACCGTCGAGCCGGTCCGGGTGGAGCAGTCCACCGACTTCGACCGGTTGGTGCTGGACATCGAGACGGACGGTTCGCTGACCCCCCGTGAGGCCCTGGCCTCGGCCGGCGACACCCTGCGCACGCTGGTCGGCCTGGTCGCCGACCTCGAGGACGAGCCCATGGGGCTCGAGCTGGGCGAGGTCGGCACCATCGGCACCGGCTCCCCCGACCTCGATCTGCGCATCGAGGACCTCGACCTCACCGAGCGGCCCCGCAACTGCCTCAAGCGGGCCCAGATCAACACCATCGGCGAGCTGGTCGACCGCACCCTCGACGACCTGCTGAACATCACCAACTTCGGCCAGAAGTCGCTCGATGAGGTACTCCAGAAGCTCGACGAGCGGGGACTGTCCCTGCGGGTCAAGGACTGAGGACGGACCATGCTCGGCACTCCGAAGAAGGGCCGTCGCTTCGGCGGCAGCTCCGCCCACCAGAAGGCGATGATGGGCAACCTGGTGGCCTCGCTCATCGCCGCTGAGTACCTCGTCACCACCGAGGCCAAGGCCAAGGCCCTGCGCCCGGTGGCGGAGAAGGTCATCACCGCGGCGGCCAAGGGTGGCGTGGCCCGCCAGCGCAACGTGGTGGCCTTCATCCGGGACAAGGACATGGCCAACAAGCTCTTTGTGGAGATCGGCCCCCGCTACGCCGAACGGCAGGGCGGGTACACCCGGATCCTCAAGCTGGGGAACCGGCTCGGGGACAACGCCCCGATGGCCCGCATCGAACTGGTGTGAGCCCGTCCCCCCGCCCCGGGGGGCGGGGGAGGGGTCGATCCGGTGGCGGTTGACGCTGGCCTACGACGGCACCGGCTTCCACGGGTTCGCGGCCCAGGACGGCCAGCGGACGGTGGCCGGGTCCCTGGAGGTCGCCCTGGCCCGGGTGTGTCGCACCCCGGTGAAGTTGACCTGTGCCGGCCGCACCGACACCGGCGTCCACGCCCTGCACCAGGTGGTGCACTTCGACCTCCCGGCCGAGCGGTCGGCCGGACTCGATCCGGTGGCCCTGGTCAAGTCCTGCAACAGCCAGCTGGCCCCGTCCATCGTGGTGCGGGAGGCCGGGGTCGCCCCCGACGGCTTCGATGCCCGCCACTCCGCCGTGGCCCGCCGCTACCGCTACCTGGTGGTCAACGCCCCGGTGGCCGATCCCCTGCTCGCCGGGCTGGCCTGGCACGTGGTCGACGAGCTCGACCTCCGGACCATGCAGGCGGCGGCCGACGCCCTCCTCGGCGAACACGACTTCCGGGCGTTCTGCCGGCGGGTGCCGGGGACGTCGGTCGACGAGCCGATCCACCGCCGGGTCATCGACGCCCGCTGGGGGGCGCAGGGTCGCTCGCCGGGCCCGGGGCCCGACCGAGGGCCCGGGCGGGCGTCGGAGGGGACGGAGGGGGCGTGGCCGGTGGCCCCGCCGGGCCTGGTCCCCGAGGTCGGACGGCTGCTCACCTTCGAGATCGAGGCCAACGCCTTCTGCCACCAGATGGTCCGGTCCCTCGTGGGCACGCTGGTCGACGTGGGTCGGGGCCGCAACCGGGCCTCCGACATCCTGTGGATCCTGCACTCGGCCGACCGGCAACAGGCCTCCCAGCCCGCTCCGCCCCAGGGTCTCACCCTGACCGCCGTCCGCTACGGTCCGTGACCGGCTTGCCTGCGGGGGCGAATTGGTCGTATCGTAGGCAGTCGCCGGGTTGGGCCCAGGGCGTCGCTTCGCGGGTGGGATCTCCATCCAGAGGCGGCCGGTATCGCCCTCCCGACAAGGTCGGCACCATGCGGTGCCTGGACGCCCGGCATCACCGAACAAGGAATTCTCGTGCGCACGTTCTCTCCCAAGCCCGCCGACATCACCCGCACCTGGCGCATCGTCGACGCCGACGGGCTGGTGCTCGGTCGGCTGGCCACCGAGGTGGCCTCGGTGCTGCGGGGCAAGCACAAGCCCACCTTCGCTCCCAACACCGATATGGGCGATCACGTGATCGTGGTCAACACCGACAAGGTGGTGCTGACCTCGGGCAAGGGCGACGCCAAGATGGCCTACCGCCACAGCGGCTACCCCGGCGGCCTCACCGCCACCAGCTACACCGACCTGATGATCGACCGGTCCGACCAGGTGGTCCGCAACGCCATCACCGGCATGCTGCCCAAGAACCGCCTGGGTCGCCAGATGGCCACCAAGCTGAAGGTCTACAAGGGCGCCGACCACCCCCATATCGCCCAGAACCCCGAACCCCTGGAGCTCCCGGGCGCCCGGCGCACCGCGTCGGCCCGGAGCGGCGCGTAAGCGCTGTCGCTGACCCGGCTCCCTACGAATCGAACGCGAGGAACACCACGTGGCCACTGCCGCTCCCATCACCCAGACCACCGGTCGCCGCAAGCGGGCGGTCGCCCGGGTACGGATCCGACCCGGTCAGGGGGCCATCACGGTCAACGGCCAGAAGTTCGAGGACTACTTCACCTCGGCCACCCACCGGATGATCGTCACCGAGCCCCTGCGGCTCACCGAGACCACCGAGTCGTGGGCCATCGACGTGACCATCGACGGCGGCGGGGTGTCGGGTCAGGCCGGAGCGTTCCGCCTGGGCATCGCCCGGGCGCTGTGCGAGCTCGACCCCGAGCTGCGGGCCGCCTTGAAGAAGGCCGGGTTCCTCACCCGTGACGCCCGGGAGAAGGAATCGAAGAAGTACGGACTGAAGAAGGCCCGCAAGGCTCCCCAGTACTCCAAGCGGTAGGCCGGTGGCCAGAACCCGGTTCGGCACCGACGGTGTCCGGGGCATCGCCAACGCCGAGCTGACTCCCGAGTTGGTGCTGGCCCTGGGTCGGGCCGTCGCCCGCAACATCACCGCTCCGACCTTTCTGGTCGGCCGGGACACCCGTCGGTCCGGTCCCATGCTGCAGGCCGCGCTCTCCGCCGGGCTGGCCAGCGAGGGGGCGGACGTGGTCGATGTCGGGGTGGTCCCGACGCCCACGCTGGCCTGGCTGTCGGCCACCCGGGACCTGCCGGCCGTGGTCATCTCCGCCTCCCACAACCCGTTCGCCGACAACGGCATCAAGCTGTTTGCCGCCGGGGGCACCAAGCTGAGCGCGGACATGGAGGCGGCCATCGAGGACGAGCTCGAGCGGGTACTCGACCCCTCGACCAAAGGACCCCGCAGCCTCGAGGGCCACGGAGTCGGAAGTCTGGCCACCGAGCCCGGGGTCGGCGACGCCTACGCCGAGCACCTGAGCTCGTTGCTGGAAGGGCGGTCCCTCGAGGGTCTCCGGCTGGTGGTGGACAGCGCCAACGGGGCGGCCTCGGCCATCGCCGCCGGGGTCTACGAGCGCCTCGGCGCCGAGGTGGTGGCCATCGGGTGCGAGCCCGACGGGACCAACATCAACGACGGCTGCGGTTCCACCGCCACCGAGGTCCTGGCCCGGGCCGTGGTCGAGCACGGCGCCGACCTGGGGCTGGCGCTCGACGGCGACGCCGATCGCCTGCTGGCCGTGGACGCCAGCGGCACGGTGGCCAACGGGGACGAGCTCCTCGCCCTGTTCGCCCTCGATCTGGCCGAACGGGGCCTCCTGGCCGGCAACACGGTGGTCGTCACCGTCATGACCAATCTCGGGTTCCGGATGGCCATGGAGGAACGGGGCATCGTGGTCAAGGAGACCGCGGTCGGGGACAGGTACGTGCTGGCTGCCCTGGACAAGGACGGGTTCGCCCTCGGCGGGGAGCAGTCGGGGCACATCATCTTCCGGAGGCTGGCCACGACCGGGGACGGGCTGCTGACCGGTCTCATGCTGTCCGATCTGGTCAAGCGGGCCGGTCGCCCCCTGGCCCAGCTGTTGGACGGTCTGGTGCACCGGGTGCCCCAGGTGCTGGTCAACGTCCCGGTACCGAACACCGAGCTGCTCGACGATGCCGCCGCCGTCTGGTCGGCCGTGGCCGAGGAGGAGGCTCGGCTGGGCGATGCCGGTCGGGTCCTGCTCCGCCCCAGCGGCACCGAGCCGCTGGTCCGGGTCATGGTCGAGGCCAGCGGCGACGGGGTGGCCGAGGCCATCGCCGAGCGTCTCGGCACCCTGGTGGGCTTCGAGCTGCGGGCCGCGGCCGCCACCCACGGCTGAGGCCGTGCCCGCGGCCGGCCTGACCGACGAGGAGATCGACTCCTTCGTCCGCGACGGGTTCGTCCGGGTCGAGGGGGCGTTCCCCCGGGTCGTCGCTGAGGAGGGACGGGCCCTGCTGCGGGACGAGATGGGCCTCTCCCCGCACGAGCCGGCGGGGTGGTCCGAGCCGGTCATCCGGCTGCCCGGATCGGGTGCGCCGCCGTTCGATCGGGCGGTGAACACCGAACGCCTGCACGCGTCCTTCGATCAGCTGGTGGGTCGAGGGCGCTGGGTCCGGCGATCAGGGCTCGGAACCTTTCCCATCCGCTTTCCCCACCTGCCCGAGCCGGACGACACCGGCTGGCACGGTGACGGGAGCTTTGGCGGCTGGCCCTACCGGTTGAACCTGCACTCACGAGGCAGGGCCCTGTTGATGCTGTTCCTCTTCTCCGACGTCGGCGACAACGATGCGCCCACCCGGATCCGGATCGGTTCCCACCTCGATGTGCCACCGATCCTGGCTCCTGCGGGTCAGCAGGGAATGTCATTCCTCGACCTCGCCCACCATCTGGGACCCACCTCGACACGACCGATCGCCTACGCCACCGGCTCAGCCGGAGACGTGTACCTGTGCCATCCCTTCGTGGTCCACGCCGCCCAATCCCATCGCGGGGCCGCGCCGCGCTTCATTGCCCAGCCTCCACTCGAGCCCACCGGGGAGCTGCAGATCGATCAGCCCGGCTGGACCTACTCTCCGGTGGAACGGGCGATCCGCCTCGGACTCGGCGCCCAGTAGTCGACCGGGTGCGTGCCACCCCGGAGGAAACGCCCGGTGGGAAAGTAGCCTGGCCGACCATGGGCAGCACCGACGGGTTCGCCATCGGCCCGACGCACCACGGAGGCGGCCCGGCGTGAAGGGCGAACGCACAGCCGGGGTGCTCAACACCGTCGGGCCGGGCGCGGCTGCCGACCTCCTGAACGGGGGAGCGCTGGCCACGGCGGTGGCCGGGGTGGGCATCGACGCGGTGGACCTCGATCGGTTCGCCCTGGTGCTCGGTCGACGCCCCGGCCTGGCCGATCGCCTGTTCACCTCGGGCGAGTTGGCCTACGCCCGGTCGGCGGCCGACCCGGTGCCCCGGATGTCCACCCGCTTTGCGGCGAAGGAGGCCACCATGAAGGCGCTCGGCGTCGGGCTGGGCGCCTTTCCCTTCGTCGACGTGGAGGTGGTGAGGACCGGGCTCGAGGCCCCCCGGCTGGTGCTGCACGGCAGCGCGCTGGCCCGGGCCCGGGAGGCCGGGGTGGTGCGCTGGCATCTCTCCCTCACCCATACCGACGGAGTGGCCCTTGCCATGGTGGTGGCCGAGGCCGAACCGGCCGCGGGACACTCGCCCAGGCCGTAGCGTCAACACGATGCAGCCCGTGCTCACCGTCTCCGAGATGAATGCCGTCGACGAGCGGGCCCGGCAGTCGATCCCGCTCGAGGTGCTGGTCGGTCGGGCCGGGCACGCGGTGGGGCTGGCCGCGCTCGACCTGCTGGGGGGAGCGTACGGGCGCCGGGTGGTGGTCATCGCCGGTCGGGGCAACAACGGTGCCGACGGTCGGGTGGCCGCTCGGTTCCTCGCCGGCCGGGGGGCCCGGGTCGTGGTGGTCGAGGCGGGACCGGACGTGACGGTGGAACCGGTCGACCTGGTCATCGACGCCGCCTACGGAACCGGCTTCCACGGTGAGTACCAGGCACCGGCGGTGCCCCCGGGGGCCCAGGTGCTGGCGGTCGACATCCCGTCGGGGATCGAGGGGGACACCGGCCGGGCCGCGGGGTCGCCGATGGCCGCCGACCGCACCGTGACTTTCGTGGCCCTGAAGCCCGGCCTGGTCCAGGGGGACGGGGCCCGACTGTCCGGCCGGGTGTCCGTGGTCGACATCGGGCTGCCCCCGGGCCGGCCCGCCATCTCGGTCATGGAGGACGGGGACGTGGCCGAGCTGCTGCCGGCCCGGCGTCAGGACGGCAACAAGTGGTCGGCCGCCGTGCTGGTGGTGGCCGGCTCGCCGGGCATGACCGGCGCCGCCGCCCTGTGCGCCCGGTCGGCCTACCGCTCCGGTGCCGGGATGGTCCGGTTGGGCGTGCCCGGGGCGGCCCTGTCCGAGTCCCCGGCCTCCGAAGCGGTGAGCGTGGAGTTGCCGGCGACCGGATGGTCCACCCCCGCCCTCGAGGCCGCCGAGCGCTGCCGGGCGGTGGTGGTCGGACCGGGGTTGGGCCGGGACCCGGCGGCGGCCCAGGAGGTCAGGCGGTTGGTGGACGAGTCGCCGGTGCCGGTGGTGGTGGACGCCGACGGGCTCTTCGCCCTGGGTGCGTTCCCGGGTGCCTCGCCGGTGGCGGCGGGCTCGCGCGTCGTGCTCACCCCTCACGACGGCGAGTACGCACGCCTCATGGGCCAGGCCCCGGGTCCCGACCGGATCGCCGCCGCCCGTGAGCTGTCCCGGGCCAGCGGAGCGGTGGGGCTGTTGAAGGGGCCCACCACCGCGGTGGCCGGTTCCGACGGCCGGGTCCTGCTCGGCACCGCCGGTACCCCGAAGCTGGCCACCGCCGGCACCGGGGACGTCCTGTCCGGGGTGATCGGGGCGATGCTGGCCCGAGGAGTGGCCCCGCTGGAGGCCGCCGCCCTGGCCGCGCACGTGCACGGCCGGGCCGGGGCCCTCGGCCCGGCCGAGGGCCTGGTGGCCGGGGACCTGCCCGAGCTGGTGTCTCGGGTGCTGTCCGGTCTCCGGGCCCGGACCGGGTCCGGCGGGGATCCAAGGAGGGATACCCGTGGCTGATCACTGGCGGCCGGCCTGGGCCGACATCGACCTCGACGCCGTCCGTCACAACGCCGGCGTGCTCCGCCGCCTGGCCGCTCCGGCCCAGGTATGTGCGGTGGTCAAGGCGGATGGTTACGGCCACGGCGCCCTGGCCGTGGCCCGTGCCGCGCTGGAGGGCGGCGCCTCCTGGCTGGCCGTGGCCCTGGTCGAAGAGGGGGTCGCCCTGCGCCGGGCCGGCATCGACGCCCCCATCCTGCTGCTGTCCGAGCCCCCGGTCGAGTCGATGGACGAGGCGTTGGCCCAAGGCGTCATCCCGACCGTGTACACACGGGCCGGGCTCGAGGCGCTCGCCCGGGTGGCCGCCGCGGCCGGACGGCCGGCGGTCGACGTCCATCTCAAGGTCGACACCGGCATGCACCGGGTCGGCGCCGACCGGAGCGAAGCGCTGGCCCTGGCCGGCGTCATCGCCGCCGACCCCGCCCTGCAGCTCGGCGCGGTCTGGACCCACCTGGCCGTGGCCGACGGAGCCGAGGAGGGCGACCGCGACTTCACCCGGCTCCAACTCGACCGGTTCGACGAGGTGGTGGCGGCGCTGACCGAGGCCGGGCACCGGCCGCCGATGACCCACGTGGCCAACTCGGCCGGCACCATCAGCGCCAGCCGGGCCCGCCGGGACCTGGTGCGATGCGGCATCGCCCTCTACGGCATGGCCCCGACCCCGGCCCTGGCCGAGGAGCTCGCCGCCCTCACCGGGGGCCAGCAGCTGCGCCCGGTGCTCTCGTTGTGCACCCGGGTCACGTTCGTCCAGGACCTCGACGCCGGGGAACGACCGTCCTACGGTCGGCGCCGGCCGTTGCCGGTGCGCTCCACCGTCGCCACCGCGCCCATCGGCTACGCCGACGGCGTCCCGCGCCGCCTGTTCGACCAGGGGGGCGAGGTGCTGATCCGAGGCATCCGGCGACCGCTGGCCGGCGTCGTCACCATGGACCAGATCGTCATCGACTGCGGCGCGGTCGGCTCCGAACCGGTGGAGGTGGGTGACGAGGTGGTGCTCATCGGACGGCAGGGGAACGAGGAGATCACCGCCACCGAGTGGGCCGGTCTGCTCGGGACCATCAACTACGAGGTGCTGTGCGACATCGGGCCCCGGGTGCCGCGGGTGGTCGTCGACCGGGGGGCCCGAGCCGTCGAGTGACCGGGGGCAGCCGGAGCCGGGCGGGGTCTGCCGGCCGCGCTGGGCGATGACGGCAGGTGGGCGATGGGGGGTGGGTCGCGGGCGGTACCATGCGGCCGTGGCCCCGGGGACCGAACTGGCCGAGCTCGCCCGGGAGGCCTCGGGCTGTGTCCGCTGCCCGCTCTCCGCCGGCCGCACCCAGGTGGTGTTCGGCGTGGGCGATCCCGACGCCGACCTCATGTTCGTGGGCGAAGCCCCGGGCCGCGAGGAGGACCTGCGGGGCGAGCCGTTCGTGGGTCGCTCGGGCCAGCTGCTCGATCGCCTGGTGCTGGAGGAGATCGGCGTGGATCGCAGCCGCTTCTACATCGCCAATGTGGTCAAGTGCCGGCCGCCGGACAATCGGGACCCGAGAGCCGACGAGATCGCCGCCTGTCGGCCCTACCTCGGGTCCCAACTCGAACTGATCCGGCCGAAGGTGGTGGTGACCCTCGGGAACTTCGCCACCAAACTGCTGCTCGAGACCGAGCTCGGCATCACCAAGGTGCGGGGGAAGTCCTACCCGATGGGGGACTGGCACCTGGTGCCCACCTACCATCCGGCGGCGGCGCTCCGTTCGGGCGGCGTGGTGGTGGCCGAGATGCGGGCCGATCTGGTCCGGGCCAAGCAGCTGATGGGCTGGACCTCGTGACCGATCCGCCCGGTCTCGAACTGCGGACCGCCGATGCCGCCGCCACCCGCTCGATGGCCGCCGCCCTGGCCCCCCTGTGCCGACCCGGGGACGTGCTGTTACTGGCCGGTGACCTGGGGGCCGGAAAGACCACGTTCGCCCAGGGCTTCGGGGCCGGGCTCGGGGTGACCGAGGCCATCACCAGCCCGACGTTCACCCTGGTCCGCCACTACCCGATCGACCGGCCCGGTGCGGACGTCGGTGCTTCGGGGCTGCGCCGGCTGCTCCACGCCGACGTCTACCGGCTCGACCACCTGCACGAGGTCGTCGACCTCGGGCTGGCCGAGCTGGTGGAGGACGGTTCGGTGGCCCTGGTCGAGTGGGGGGACGCGGCCGCGCCGGTACTGGGCGGGGATGCGCTGGACCTGCGGCTGGAGACCGACGCCGACGACGACGGGCAGCGGCTGATCTCGATCCGACCCGAGGGGGAGGCCTGGACCCGCCGGTGGGACGCGGTCCGGTCGGCGCTGGCCCCATGGCGGATCGACCCTCGGATCGACCGGCGGATCGACCGGTGATCCTGCTGGCCATCGAGTCGGCCACCGATCTGGTCGGGGTGGCCCTGGTCCGCGACCACGGCGGCGAGGCCGAACGGGTCCACGCCGGCGGCCGGGCCCACGCCGAGCTGTTGGCCCCGGCCATCGAGGAGGTGTGCGCCCTCTCGGGGTGCACGATCGACGAGGTGGACACGATCGCCGTCGATGTGGGCCCCGGCCTGTTCACCGGTCTCCGGGTGGGAGTGGCGACGGCCAAGGCGTTGGCCCAGGCGCTGCCGGCCGGACTGCTCGGCGCATCCAGCCTCGACATCTTGGCCGCCGCCGCCCTCGAGCAACTCCGGTCCGCCGCCGATGACACCTCCGACCCGGACCCCGCCGGATCGGACCCCCGGCCGTCGGTGCCGGTCGCCGCGGTCGTGGATGCCCGCCGGGGCGAGGTGTTCGCGGCGGTGTACCGGTTCGACCAGGCCCCGGGTCCGGCGGAGGGTCCGGACGTCGACCCGGCGATGGTCCGGGTCGACCGCCCAGTTCCCATCGCGCCCACCGACCTCGAGGCGTGGCTCCTCGAGGTCGGTGAGGAGACCGGGTCGGTGGTCGTGGTGGGCGACGGGGCGGTGCGCTACCGCCCGCTCTTGGCCGTGCACCCCGTGTTCGACCTCCGACTGGCCGACCAGTTGGCCGCGCCCCCGCCGTTGACCCTGGCCCGTCTGGCCCGGAGCCGGCTGGGTCGGGGAGAGGCTCCGGTGGCCGCGGTCGATCTGGTCCCCGACTATCGCCGCCCGGCCGACGCCCGGATCAACTGGGAGCAGCGGGCGCCCCGCCAGGTGCATGCGGCCGGCCAGGGCGAGCGGCCCGGGTCGGTCAGCCCGGCGTGATCGGGGCCCGCCCCGGTCGGGGTGACCGGCGATGAGCGGCCCCGGGGAGGGAGACCGACCGGACCGGCCCGATGAGTCGCAGAAGCCGGCCGCCGCAGCCGGTGACGGGTCGCCCGTCCCGGTCATCATCGCCCCCATGCGCACCAAGGACCTGCGCGGCGTGCTGCGGGTCGAGAAGGCGGTGTTCCCCCACCCCTGGTCGCACCGGCTGTTCGTCGAGGAGCTATCCCAGCGTCGTTCCCGGGCCTATCGGGCCGCCTGGGTCGGGCGCACCATCGTGGGTTTCGCCGGTCAGATGTTCATCGACGACGAGTCCCACGTGAACAACATCGCCGTCGACCCGGCGTGGCAGGGCCGTGGTCTGGGCCGGGTGCTGATGTCGGACCTGGTCCGGACCGGTCTGGCCCACGGCGCCCGCCATCTCACCCTCGAGGTCAGGGTCGGGAACGACCCCGCCATCGCCCTCTACCGTCGCTTCGGCATGGCCCCGGTCGGGGTCCGGCCCAACTACTACCCAGAGAGCGGGGACGACGCCCTGGTCATGTGGGCCCGGGACATCGACTCGGAGGCCTACGGCCGACGTCTGGCCGAGATCGAGCGAGAGGCGCCGGCGGATCTCGAGGTGACCGCCCGGCGCTGACCCGGTCCGGTGGCTCCCGATGGCTCCCGGTGACCGCCCACCGCAGCGACACCCGCGTCGGCCCCGCCCACCCTTCGGTAGTCTCCGCGGGTGGCTGTGACCTTGGACCGGGTGCTGGGCATCGAGACCTCGTGCGACGAGACGGCGGCGGCGGTGGTGGACGGCGGCACCACGATCGTCTCCTCGGTGGTGAGCAGCCAGATCGACCTGCACGCCCGCTACGGCGGGGTGGTTCCGGAGCTGGCGGGCCGCGCCCACGTCGAATTGCTGACGCCGGTCCTGTCCGAAGCGCTCGCCGCCGCCGGCTCCGACGACCAGGGCCGGGGCATCGAGGCGGTGGCCGTCACCTACGGCCCCGGGCTCATCGGCTCGTTGTTGGTGGGGGTGGCCGAGGCCAAGGCGCTCGCCCTGGCCTGGAACGTGCCGCTGGTCGGGGTCAACCACCTGGAGGCCCATCTGTTCGCCTCGTTGTTGGAGCAGCCCGACCTGGGGTGGCCCCTGGCCGTGCTTCTGGTCTCCGGCGGTCACACCCTGCTGATCGAAGTGACCGAGCCCGGCCGCTACCGGTTACTCGGGGGGACCATCGACGATGCCGCCGGGGAGGCGTTCGACAAGGTGGCCCGGTTCCTCGGCCTCGGCTATCCCGGAGGCCCGGCCATCGACGGGATCGCCGTGGAGGGCGACCCCCGGGCGTTCGCCCTTCCGAGGTCCCTTCCGGGAGACGGCTACGACTTCTCGTTCAGCGGGCTCAAGACCGCGGTGGTGAACACCGTGCGCAAGCATCCCGACGCGTCGAGTGCCGATGTGGCCGCTTCGTTCCAGGAGGCGGTGGTCGACGTGCTGGTGACCCGGGCCCGCCAGGCGGCGGCCGACGTCGGGGCCAAGGCCCTGTGCCTGGCCGGAGGGGTGGCGGCGAACTCCCTGCTCCGGCAACGGATCTCGGAGGCCTGCGCCGAGGACGGGATCGGGGCCTTCCTGCCCAGCCGCGCCCTCTGCACCGACAATGCCGCCATGGTGGCCGCCGCCGGGTGGTGGCGGCTCCAGCACGGGGGGGCCGCCGATCTGAGCCTCGGGGCCGACCCCAATCTCCGTCTGGCCAGCACCGGCTGACCTCACGCCCGCTTTCTCGGCCGTGAGGTGAAACATCCAGCTCAGGGGGGTAGAGTGGAGGGCGCGGTCGCAGGGTCCCCGTCCCGGAGCCGGAATTTTGCTGGCACTCGGCGGGTCCGGTTGCCAAATGCGTTCGGAATCGCTATCGTTAGCACTCTCAACCTTCGACTGCTAACGTGTGCCACAGGAGGCCCGAACCCATGAGTCTGCATCCCCTTGACGACCGCATCGTCGTCCGCCCCAATGAGTCCGAGGAAACCACCGCTTCCGGCCTGGTCATCCCCGACACCGCCAAAGAGAAGCCCCAGCAGGGCGAAGTCCTGGCCGTCGGCCCCGGCCGTCGGGCCGAGTCCTCCGGTGAGCTCATCCCGCTCGACCTCAAGGTCGGCGACACCGTCGTCTACTCCAAGTACGGCGGCACGGAGATCCTCTCCGACGGCGAGGATCTGCTGATCCTGTCGAGCCGTGACGTCCTGGCCAAGGTGTCCAAGTAATGCCCAAGATCCTCAAGTTCGACGAAGCCGCCCGCCGCGGTCTCGAAGCGGGTGTGAACAAGCTGGCCGACGTGGTCAAGGTGACCCTCGGCCCCAAGGGCCGCAACGTGGTCATCGAAAAGAAGTTCGGTGCTCCCACCATCACCAACGACGGCGTGTCCATCGCCCGTGAGGTGGAACTGGACGACGTGTTCGAGAACATGGGCGCCCAACTGGTGAAGGAAGTGGCCACCAAGACCAACGACGTGGCCGGCGACGGCACCACCACCGCCACCGTGCTGGCCCAGGCCCTCATCAAGGAAGGCCTGCGCAACGTGGCCGCCGGAGCCAATCCCCTCGGCCTGCGCAAGGGCATCGACAAGGCCGTGGTCGCCGCCGTCGACTCGATCAAGAAGCAGTCGAAGGAGATCGACTCGAAGACGGAGATCGCCCAGGTGGCCTCCATCTCCGCCGCCGACTCGGCCATCGGAGAGGTCCTGGCCGACGCCATCGACCGGGTGGGCAAGGACGGGACCGTGACGGTCGAGGAGTCCAACACCTTCGGCATCGACCTCGAGTTCACCGAGGGCATGCAGTTCGACAAGGGCTACCTGTCGCCGTACTTCGTGACCGACGCCGAGCGCCAGGAAGCGGTCCTCGACGATCCGTTGATCATCTTCGTCAACAACAAGATCAGCGCCGTCCACGACCTCGTCCCCGTGCTCGAGAAGGTCATGCAGGCCGGAAAGCCCCTGCTGATCGTGGCTGAGGACGTGGAGGGCGAGGCCCTGGCCACGCTGGTGGTCAACAAGATCCGGGGCACGTTCACCTCGGTGGCCGTCAAGGCCCCCGGCTTCGGTGAGCGTCGCAAGGCGATGCTCCAGGACATGGCCGTCCTGACCGGGGCCCAGGTCATCTCCGAGGAGATCGGCCTCAAGCTGGACACCACCACGGTCGACCTGCTGGGCAAGGCCCGCCGGGTCATCGTGACCAAGGACGACACCACCATCGTCGAAGGTGGGGGCTCGGAGGAAGAGGTGAAGGGTCGGATCGCGCAGATCAAGCGTGAGATCGACGACACCGACTCCGACTGGGACCGCGAGAAGCTGCAGGAGCGCCTGGCCAAGCTGGCCGGGGGCGTCGCCGTGGTCAAGGTGGGCGCCGCCACCGAGGTGGAGCTGAAGGAGAAGAAGCACCGCATCGAAGATGCGCTCTCCGCCACTCGGGCCGCCGTCGAAGAGGGCATCGTGGCCGGTGGGGGAACCGCCCTGGTTCGCTCACGCGCCGCGGTGCAGAAGGTGGTCGACTCCCTCACGGGGGACGAGGCCACCGGTGCCGCCATCGTGGCCAAGGCCCTGGCTGCGCCACTGCACGCCATCGCCAGCAATGCCGGCCTCGAGGGCTCGGTCTACGTCCGCCAGGTGGAGTCGGAGACCGGATCCATCGGCCTCAACGCGGCCACCGGCGAGCTCGAGGACCTGGTCAAGGCGGGCGTCATCGACCCGGCCAAGGTGACCCGGTCGGCGCTGCAGAACGCCGCGTCGATCGCCGGCCTCTTGCTGACCACCGAAGCACTGGTGGCCGATAAGCCGGAGAAGGCCGATCCCGCCGCCGCCGCGGCCGCTGCCGCGGCCATGGGTGGCGGTATGGGTGGCATGGGTGGCATGGGCGGCATGATGTAGTCATCCACCGGCTCGGATCGAGCCGGTGGCGTCACCCCGACGCAAGCGTGATGGACCGGCCGGGCCTTCGGGCCCGGCCGGTGCGCGACTACGCGTCGGCAGTTCCGATGACGGGGAGATGAGGATCCTTCCCGAGCTCTGGTCGTGAAGGCGCTGACCTGCGGAGATGGCTTCGGGATGGCTCCGGCGGGGGTGTCCGGTTGAGGGCGGCAGGCCCGGGTAGGGCCATTGGGTCGGGGGGCCACGGTCATTTCGACCGCCAATCCGTGGAGACACGGGAGACACAGGAGACACACATGATTCGCAAGCTGTTACTGGTTGCTGCCGCGACCGCCATGCCCATCGGCCTGATCACCGCCACCGGCGGAATGGCCTCCGCGGCGACGAGTCCGGTCAACGCCACCAAGGCCACCGTCAAATGCACTGGGATCACCGGCACGGCCACGTTCAGCCCCGCCGTGACCTCCAGTGAGACGGCCGGATCAGGCACCACGTCGATCAAGGCCACGCTGACCGGCTGCACCACCAACGACAAGGTGAAGGTGACCGGCGCCAAGGTGTCCGGTTCGCTGAAGACCACCCGCACCGCGGGGGAGAACGGCTGTGTCGCCCTGGCCGGAAATAACGCGGCTGCCGGCAAACTGACCACGACGTGGACCACTTCGCCGAAGTTGGCCTCGCCCACCAGCACGATCGCGGTCGCCTCGATCGCCGGCAGCGTCGGCAGTGACGGCAACGCCACGTTCACCATCCCCGGGAGCACACCCAACGGAAAACCTTCGGGCTCCTTCCAGGGGAAGAACCACGGTGCCAGCGACAGCACGACGGCGCAGTCCACCGCCTCGGCCGCTTCCATCCTGTCGACCTGTGATTCCTCGAAGGGCCTCAAGTCGTTCAAGTTCAAGAGCCCGGCCAGCGGCGCCGCCGTCAGCCTCGGGTAGTCATGCCACCGCCCGGATGCTCGGGCTCGCCGTACCGCCAGAGGCGGGGCTTCGGCCCCGCCTCTGGCGCGTGTGCGCCCAGCCGTTCCGATGACGGGGCCAGCAGCGATGACGGGCCAGCCGTCCCGATGACGGGGAGGTGAGCTCCTTTCCGAGCTTTGGCCGTTGAAGTTTCGAGTGGCTGATGCCCAGGGCGTCCGGAGTGGGCGCGGCTCTGAAGGGCAGCCGGCCGCTCGGGTGGTCCCGACCCGGGGCGCCGTAACATGCGTACCTCGATGAAACCTCCGGACCCGGCGCCCGCCGTCACCAGCACCCCGGCCGTTCCCCGACGGGTCATACCCCGGCCCCCGCACCACCGGCCCGGCTCACCGGCGCCGTGGGCCGGGCTGCCCGCCGACGAGCGCCGCGGGATCTCACTCGACCGGGTGCGGGCGGCCCTGGACGCCGACAGGCGGAGTGCCCGCCCGCCCGGCGCCAGCCGGGCGCCGGCTCCCTTCCCCGACGCTCCCGGCACCGAAGGCCGCCCGGCGGCCGTGTTGGTGGCCCTCTTCGAGCAGGACGGCGAGGCCAGGGTGATCCTGACCGTGCGGTCGGACCGGCTCCGGTCCCACACCGGCGAGGTGGCCTTCCCCGGAGGGCGGATCGAGCAGGGCGAGAGCGTGGTCGAGGCCGCACTGCGCGAGGCCTTCGAGGAGGTGGCGCTCGATCCGGAGCAGGTCACCGTGGTCCGGGCCCTGACCGCCATGCCCACCATCTCGTCGAACACCTCCATGACCCCGATCGTCGGAACCCTCGGGTCCCGCCCTTCGCTCACACCCAGCCCGGCCGAGGTCGACCGCATCTTCGACGTGGCCCTCAGCGACCTGGTGGCCGACGACGCCTTCCACGAGGAGTGGTGGTCGGTCCCCGGGCGCACCGGGCCCCCGGGCTTTCCCGACGGGGAGTTCCCCGTGTGGTTCTTCGACGTCGCCGACGAGACGGTCTGGGGGGCGACGGCCCGGACCCTGGTCGAGTTGCTGTGCGTGGTCCTCGGGGTGGCCGTGCCGGCGACCCTCCGACCTCGTTGAGCGGGAGTACCCGGCCGGTGCCCGGTCGGGCCGGAGGGGAGTCCAGCCCCACGGGTCCAGGCGGTATCCTGGCACCAGTCGGTCGGCACGGTGTCGGAGCTGTCCACCGACCGGAGGGTTCGTACATAGGGTGACCAGGGTCCGGAGGACGTGCACGTGGCTGAGCTAGAGATTGGCATCTTCAAGTCCGGTCGGAGGGCCTACGGGTTCGACGACATCGCCATCGTTCCGAGCCGGCGGACCCGCGACCCCGAGGACGTCGATATCAGTTGGGAGATCGACGCCTACCGGTTCGAGCTCCCCCTGATGGCCTCGGCCATGGACGGCGTGGTCAGCCCGTCCACCGCCATCGAGATCGGACGGCTCGGCGGCCTCGGCGTGCTCAATCTCGAGGGCCTGTGGACCCGGTACGAGGATCCGACGCCCCTCTTCGACGAGATCCGCGAGCTCCCGGCCGAGAAGGCGACCGCCCGCATGCAGCAGATGTACTCCGAGCCGGTCCAGATGGAGCTGGTCACCCAGCGGATCAAGGAGATGAAGGCGGCGGGCATCACCACGGCGGCCTCGGTGACCCCGCAGAAGACCCAGTCCTTCGCCGCCGCCCTGCTGGCCGCCGAGCTCGACCTGCTGGTCATCCAGGGCACGGTCGTCTCGGCCGAGCACGTGTCGAAGACCTCGGAGCCGCTCAACCTCAAACGGTTCATCCGCGAGTTCGAGATCCCGGTGATCGTGGGCGGGTGTGCCTCCTATCAGGCCGGCCTCCACCTCATGCGCACCGGTGCGGTCGGGGTGCTGGTGGGCGTGGGCCCGGGCAACGCCTGCACCACCCGGGGCGTGCTGGGCATCGGCGTCCCCCAGGCCACGGCCATCGCCGACGTGGCCGGCGCCCGCATGCGCCACCTCGACGAGACCGGCGTCTACTGCCATGTGATCGCCGACGGCGGCATGTCCAAGGGCGGGGACATCGCCAAGGCGGTGGCCTGTGGGGCCGACGCCGTCATGTTGGGATCACCGCTCTCCTCGGCCGTCGAGGCCCCGGCCCGCGGCTTCCACTGGGGTATGGCCACCTTCCACCCGACGCTGCCCCGCGGCGCCCGGGTCAAGACGACCACCCGGGGGACCCTGCAGGAGGTCCTGCTCGGTCCGGCCCACGAGAACGACGGCCGGATGAACCTGTTCGGCGCCCTGCGCACCGCCATGGCCACCTGCGGGTACCAGACGGTGAAGGAATTCCAGAAGGCAGAGGTCATGGTGGCCCCGGCCCTCCAGACCGAGGGCAAGGACCTGCAGCGCTCGCAGGGTGTCGGCATGGGCCATTGAGCCCAGCCGTGCCCGGGGCCGGCAGCGGCGACGACGGCCCCGTGCTGGTCGTCGACTTCGGAGCCCAGTACGCCCAGCTGATCGCCCGGAGGGTCCGCGAGGCCCACGTCTACTCGGAGATCGTCCCCCACACCGCCACCGCCGCCGAACTGATGGCCCGGCACCCGGCCGGGATCATCCTCTCGGGCGGGCCCAAGTCGGTCAACGAGTCGCCGGCCCCCACCATCGACCCCGCCATCTACGACACCGGCGTCCCCATCCTGGGCATCTGCTATGGCGCCCAGCTGCTCACCCAGCAGCTGGGGGGAGAGGTGGCCCGCACCGGGCGGGGTGAGTACGGCCGGACGCCGCTCACCGTGACCGCTCCGTCCCCCCTGTTCGCCGACTGGCCCGGCGGCGTCGAGGTGTGGATGAGCCACGGCGACGCCATCACCGGCGTACCAGACGGGTTCACCGCCACCGCCACCAGCCCGGACGCACCGGTCGCCGCCCTCCACGACGCCGAGCGGTCCATCTACGGCGTCCAGTTCCATCCCGAGGTGGTGCACACCGAGCGGGGGCGCGACCTGCTCGAGCGTTTCCTCTACGACGTGTGCCACTGCCCGCCCTCGTGGACCCACACCTCGATCATCGAGTCCCAGGTCGAAGCGGTCCGGGCGCAGGTGGGCACCTCGCCGGTCCTCTGCGCCCTGTCGGGGGGCGTGGACTCGGCGGTGGCGGCCGCGCTGGTCCACAAGGCGATCGGTGAGCAGCTCACCTGTGTCTACGTGGACACCGGGCTGATGCGGGCCAACGAGAGCGAGCAGGTCGAAGAGACCTTCCGGCGCCAGTTCCACATCGACCTGGTCCACGTCAAGGCGGCCGACCGCTTCTTCGAGGCATTGGCCGGCGTCACCGACCCCGAGGTCAAGCGCAAGGTCATCGGCGAGTTGTTCATCCGCATCTTCGAGGAGGTGGCCCGGGACCTGGTGATCGAGGAGGCCGGCCTCGGCAACGACCCGGGCGAGAACGAGGCGTCGGGCTACCTGGTCCAAGGCACCCTCTACCCCGACGTCATCGAGTCCGGGTCGGCCAGCGCCGCCACCATCAAGTCCCACCACAACGTGGGGGGACTTCCCGACGACCTCGCCTTCGACCTGGTGGAGCCCCTCCGGCTGCTGTTCAAGGACGAGGTCAGGGCGGTGGGCGAAGAGCTCGGCCTCCCCCATGACATCGTGTGGCGCCAACCGTTCCCCGGCCCCGGCCTGGCCGTGCGCATCGTGGGCGAGGTCACCCCGGAGCGGGCCGAGATCCTGCGGGCCGCCGACGCCATCGTGGTCGAGGAGGTCCGGCGGGCCGGGCTCTACCGCGACCTGTGGCAGAGCTTCGCCGTACTCCCCGCGGTGCGGACCGTCGGGGTGATGGGCGATGGACGGACCTACGCCTACCCGATCGTGATCCGGGCGGTGACCAGCGACGACGCCATGACCGCCGACTGGGCCCGCCTGCCCTACGACTTGCTGGAGCGCATCTCCTCCCGGATCATCAACGAGGTGGAGGGCGTCAATCGGGTGGCTCTGGACATCACGTCCAAGCCTCCCGGCACCATCGAGTGGGAATGACAGCCTGGGGGGGAGCCGCCGACGGGCTCCGTGACGCTTCGGACCAGCGGTCATCCGGCTCGGGCCCGACCGGAGAGAAGTTCCACGCCGCCACCACCGACGAGCTCCTCGAGGGTCTCACCGACCCCCAGCGGGCGTCGGTGGTGCACCGCGGCGGGCCGCTGCTCATCGTGGCCGGGGCCGGATCGGGCAAGACCCGGGTCCTCACCCGACGCATCGCCCACCTGATCGCCTCGGGCGACGCCGCCCCGTGGCAGATCCTCGCCATCACCTTCACCAACAAGGCCGCCGACGAGATGCGCCAACGGGTCGCCGACCTGGTCGGGCCCCGGGCCCGCCGCATGTGGGTGTCGACCTTCCACTCGGCCTGCGTGCGCATCCTCCGGGCCCATGGGGACCTGCTCGGGTACAAGGGCTCGTTCACCATCTACGACGACGCCGACTCCAAGCGGTTGGTCGAGATCGTCTGCCGGGAGCTGGACCTCGACACGAAGAAGATGTCGCCTCGGTCGATCCTCGGTCAGATCAGCCAGGCCAAGTCCAAACAGCAGGGGCCGGAGGAGTACCGGGCCGCGGCCGTCACCATCTTCGACCGCCGGGTGGCCGACGTGTTCGACCTGTACCAGAAGCGCATGGTGGCGGCCAACGCCATGGACTTCGACGACCTCCTGCTCAACACGGTCAAGCTGTTCCGGCAGCACCCCGAGATCCTCGAGCACTACCGGACCCGGTTCACCCACATCCTCATCGACGAGTACCAGGACACCAACGCGGTTCAGAACGCCTTCGCCGTCCTGTTGGCCGGGGAGCACCGGAACATCGTGGTGGTCGGGGACAGCGACCAGTCGGTGTACAAGTTCCGGGGGGCGGACATCTCCAACATCCTCGACTTCGAGAAGGCGTTCCCCGACGCCACCGTCGTGACCCTGGACCAGAATTTCCGGTCCACCCAGACCATCCTCGACGCCGCCAACGCGGTGATCGCCAACAACGTGTCGCGGAAGCCGAAGACGTTGTGGACGGACCAGGGCGCCGGGGCGCAGATCACCCGCTACCGGGCCGACGACGAGTACGACGAGGCGGCGTGGGTCGCCCACGAAGTGACCCGGCTGCACACCGAAGAAGGGCTCCGGTGGGGCGACGTCGCCGTCTTCTACCGGACCAACGCCCAGAGCCGGGCGTTGGAGGAGGCCATGGTCCGGGGCGAGATCCCCTACAAGGTGGTGGGGGGCACCAAGTTCTACGACCGCCGCGAGATCAAGGACGTGATGGCCTACCTCCGGGTCCTGGTCAACCCGGACGACGAGGTCAGCTGGCGTCGGATCGTCAATGTCCCCAAGCGGGGAGTGGGCGAGACCTCGGTGGCCAAGCTGGCCGGATGGTCGGGCCAGCGGGGACTGTCCTTCGGCGATGCCGTGGCCCGGGCCGAGGAAGCCGGGGTCTCGGGCAAGGCCGCCGCCGCCCTGGTCGACCTGTCCCGGCTGCTCGACTGGCTGCGCCGGCGCATGGCCCTCCCGCCGTTGGTGGACGAGAACGGGGACGCGGTGGCCCCCGGCGACGAGGAGGCCGTCGAGCTCGCTGGGGCCCGGCGCGCCACCCGAGCCCGGGGACCCGGCCGACGTCCGAGGCGGCGCGACCGGACACCCTCGGTCCGGGCGAGCTGGTGACCGCGGTGCTCGAGGGCACCGGCTACCGGAGTGAGCTCCTCGTCCGACGGCACCATCGAGGCGCTCGGTCGGGTCGAGAACGTGGACGAGCTGGTCGGGGTGGCGGCGGAGTACCGGACCCTGCCCGAGTTCCTCGAGGCGGCGTCCCTGGTGGCGGACTCCGATGAGCTCGAGGGCGACGGGACCAAGGTCTCGCTGATGACCATGCACATCGCCAAGGGCCTGGAGTTCCCGGCGGTGTTTCTGGTCGGGATGGAGGACGGTGTCTTCCCCCACATGCGGTCGCTCGGCGACCCGGTCGAACTCGAGGAGGAGCGCCGGCTGGCCTACGTGGGCATCACCCGGGCCGAACGTCATCTGTACCTCTCCCACGCCTGGAGCCGCATGTTGTTCGGCAGCACCAGCAGCAACATCCCGAGCCGGTTCCTCAACGAGATCCCCTCCGAGCTGGTCCGGGACGTCGGGGGCGACCGTGGGGGGCGCAGCTTCGGCTCCTCGGGGCGCAGCCTGGGCGGTCGGGACCGCTCGGGCGGCGATGACGACAACGACGGTGCGGGCACGCCGGGGCGGACGGTGTTCGGTCGGGGCACGCCGGGGGTCGAGGGTGAGTTCGACGCCACCGGGCGGAGGCGTCGGGCGCCGGCGTCGAGTGGCGCCGAGCTGCTCGGCCTGCAGCCGGGGGACAAGGTGGTCCACGGCAAGTGGGGCGAGGGGACGGTGGTGGAGACGGCGGAGACCGGTGAGGACGCCGAGGCCGTCGTGCAGTTCGCCACGGTCGGGCGCAAGAAGCTGCTGCTGCGAATGGCGCCGGTGAAGCGGGCCTGAGCCGCGTTCCCCGGCCAGCTCCGATCGGGTCGGCGGAGCGCGGCGGGGCGGTGGCGTCACCGCCCACGGATCGCCGAAGATGGGGCAGGCAAGGTACCAGGGGAGGCGACGGGTGAGCGGGCAGATTCCGAAGAAGGAGTACGAGCGGGAGCTGCTCAAGCTCCAAGGTGAGCTGGCCACGATGACCGAGTGGATCCGGCAGAGCCGGGCCCGGGTGGTCGTGCTCTTCGAGGGCCGGGACGCCGCCGGCAAGGGAGGGGTGATCAAGCGGGTCTCCCAGTACCTGAGCCCGAGGACCTGTCGCATCGTGGCGCTGCCCACCCCGACCGACCGCGAACGGGGCGAGTGGTACTTCCAGCGCTACGTGCGCCAGCTGCCCACGGCCGGCGAGATGACCCTGTTCGACCGCAGTTGGTACAACCGGGCCGGGGTGGAGCGGGTCATGGGGTTCTGCACGGACGACGAGTACCAACGGTTCCTGCGCCAGTGCCCGGCGTTCGAGCACCAGTTGCTGGAGGACGGCATCATCCTCGTCAAGTACTGGTTCTCGGTCAGCGACGAGGAGCAGGAACGACGATTCCAGAGCCGGGTGGACGATCCCCTGCGGCGGTGGAAGCTCAGCCCGATGGACCTCGAGGCCCGCCAACGGTGGGTCGACTACTCGAAGGCCAAGGACCACATGTTCCTGCACACCGACACGCCGGAGTCGCCGTGGTTCGTGGTGGAGGCCGACGACAAGCGGCGCGCCCGTCTCAACTGCATCGCCCACCTGTTGAGCCGGGTGCCCTACCAGCCGGTCGACGAGTCCCGGCTCAAGCTGTCGAAGCGGTCCAAGGGCGAGAGCTACGAGCGGCCGCCCCGCGGGCTCTCCACCTACGTGCCCGACTACGCCGCCTCGCTGCACCCGTAACGCCCGGGGCCGGGCGGCCCAGCCCCGCTATCCCGCTATCCCGCTATCCCGGGCATCCGCCGCTATCCGGGCATCCGCCGCCAGACGGCCTGGGGGAGCAGGCGCATGACGGCGAAGACCCACCGCAGGAGCGGCGGGGCGTAGACCACCGCCGACCCTGACTCGATGCCCCGCACCACCAGGTCGGCCACCGCGTCCGGGGTGGTGGAGAAGGGCGCCGGGGTCATGCCCTCGGTCATCCGGCCCACCACGAAGCCCGGACGCACGATGGTCACCCCGACGCCGGTCCCCTCCAGCGAGTCGCCGAGGCCCTGGGCGAAGGCGTCCAGCCCCGACTTCGAGGACCCGTAGATGAAGTTGGCCTTGCGGGCCCGCAGGCCGGCCACCGAGGACAGCACCACCAGGCGCCCGTGCCCCTGGTCCCGCAGACGGGCCGCCACCGCCAGCATGGCCGCCGCCGGGCCGGTGAAGTTGGTGGTGAGCACCGCGGCCGCCGCCGCCGGGTCACCCTCGTCGGTGCTCTGGTCGCCGAGCACCCCGGCGGCCACGATGACCAGGTCGATGTCCCCGAAGCGGTCGAACACCCGGTCGGCGAAGGCGCGGTGACCGCGAGCAGTCGGTGGCGTCGAACGGCACCGACTCGACCACGTCCGCCCCGGCCGCCTTGGCCCGGTCGGCGGCCGCCGACAGCCGGGGGCCCTCCCGGCCGGCCAGTACCACCGTCCGGCAGCGGGCCGGCACCAACCGGTCCACGATGGCCTGGGCGATCTCGGAGGATCCCCCGAGCACGAGTACTGACTGAGGTCGTCCGGTGGCGTCGATCATGGGGCCTTCCGTTCTGGTCGATGGGGAGCTGGGTCCGGTCGTGGCAGAGGCCGAGGCGCCGCCCGAGGTCGGAACGTAGTACCTGTTCGGGATCGACCCGGTTGCGCACGGCCATCCACTCGTCGACCCGGGGGTACATGGAGCGGAAGGCGGCTGGCGACACCCTCGAGTCCTTGGCCAGGTACACCCGTCCGCCGGCGGCGATGACCGCGTCGTCGAGCTCGTCGAGGAGCGTGTCGAGGGCGTGGTAGCCGATCGGGAGATCGAGGGCCAGCGTCCAACCCGGCATCGGGAACGAGAGGGGCCCCGGATCGCCCGGGCCGAACCGCTTGAGCACGGCGAGGAAGCTGGCCAGCTTGAGCTGGGTGAGCCGCTCGATGACCGTCCGGACCGTCTCGCCCTGCTGGTCGGGCACGACGAACTGGTACTGGAGGAAGCCCCGGGTGCCGTAGAGGCGGTTCCATCCGCCGACCCCGTCGAGCGGGTGGAAGAAGCCGGCCATGTGGTGGGGCTTGGCCACCTGGTGCTTGGGCGCCTTGCGGAACCAGAACTCGTTGAAGGCGCCGACCGTGAGCGGGTTGAGCAGCCCACTGGGCGGGGTGAGGGGGACCCGGGCCAGGGTCCGGGGCACGAAGGCCCGGGCCCGGTCCGGGTTGCGGCGGAGCCGCTCGGGCAGGTCCTCCAGCCGGGCGTGGTCCCCCCGGGTCAGCACCGACCGGCCCAGCCGACCCCCGGTGGACTGGCAGTCGATCCAGGCCACCGAGTAGCGGTAGCCGGCGTCCCCGGACAGCATGAGGTCCATGACCGCGTCGAGGTCGGCGGCCCGCTCGGTGTCCACCAGCATGTAGCTGGTCTCGACCGGGATCATCTGGAGCGTCGCCTCGGTGATCACCCCGGTGAGGCCCATGCCGCCGGCGGTGGCCCAGAACAGCTCGGGATCCGAGGAGGCCGAGACGGTCGCGGTCCCGGTGGGGGTGACCAGGGTCATCTCGATGACGTGGGAGCAGAAGCTGCCGTCGATGTGGTGGTTCTTCCCGTGGATGTCGGCGGCGATGGCCCCGCCGACGGTCACCAGTCGGGTACCGGGGGTGACCGGCACGAACCAGCCCAGGGGCACCAGCCGCTCCATCAGGGTCTGCAGGCTGACCCCGGCACCCACCGTGACCACGCCGGAGTCGAGGTCGGCCCGATGGATGGCATCCAGCCAGGTGGCATCGAGCACGGTGCCCCCGGCGTTCTGGGCGGCGTCGCCGTAGCTCCGTCCGAGGCCCCGGGCGATGATCCCCCGGTCGGTGACCCCCGGGTCGGTGGCGCGAGCCGGGGTGACCGCGTCCTTCATGGCCTGGTCCACCATGTCCGGATGCACGGCATGGACCACCTCGGCCGCCGTCGGGGCGGTGCGGCCCCACCCGGTCAGGAGGGCGGGTCGGCCCACGGGCGCCCTCACGAGGCGTAGATGCCGATGGCGAACAGGAGGATCCAACAGAGTCCGTAGATCTGGAGGCGGTGGTCCTTGAGGGCCAGCTCCTCCGGGGTCGCCCCCGCCCCGGCATCGAACAGCCGAAGCACGTGCAGCAGCGCGATGGTGAACGGCACGATGGTCAGCTGGAACCAGATGGGGTCGTGGCCCGGGTGGAGCTGCGGCGGCCCGTTCGAACGCCCACAGGCAGTAGGCGGTCACCGAGACCGCCGCCGACAGGGTCCGGACCGCCCGCAGGAAGCTCGGCGTGTAGGAGCTGAGGGTCAGGCGGACCGAGGCGTCGTCGGCGTCGTAGTCGGCCAGCAGCTTCTTCTCCCCCGATCGCTTGCCCGTCACGATCAGCAGCGATCCGAACGACGCCACGATGAGGAACCAGTCGGAGAGGGCGACGCCGGTGGCCACACCTCCGGCCACGGCCCGGAGGACGAACCCGGCGCTCACCGCGGCCAGATCGAGGATGGGCTCGTTCTTCAGCCCGAGGGAGTAGGCCACGTTGACCACGGCGTAGACGGCCATGACCACGGCCAGGTGCCACCCGGCGAGCCAGGCGCCCAAGCCGGTCGACACCGCCAGCATGACCAGCCCGACCCCGATGGCCAGGGGCACCGGCACCAGCCCGGCGGCCACGGGCCGAAGGCGCTTGGTGGGGTGGTTTCGGTCCGCCGGCGGCGTCGAAGGCGTCGTTGAGGAAGTAGGTGCCCGAGGCGGCCACGCAGAAGATGCCGAACGCCGCCGCCGCGTGCCACAGCACCGTCCAGTGGAGCAGGACGCCGGCCGCCGCCGGGGCCACGAAGACCAGGACGTTCTTGATCCACTGCCGGGGCCGGGACAGTCGGAGCAGCCCGCCGGCCAGCGATCCGGGCCGGGCCGGCTGCGCCGCGTGTTCGTCGGGTTTGTCCACAGCTTCGGCCGGAGTGGTCACGGCGTCCTCTCGGGAGTCTGATCGGGTCGCGGGCGCCGGTGAGAAAATACCACGCACCCTGCAGCGTAGGGCCTGCTGGCCACTCTGACCGTCGACCGGCCCTGCGGCGACCGGCGGTCGACGCCGGCGCCCGGGGGAACCGGCGGTCCCTGAGCGCTTAGTATTTCCCTCCGTGAAGCGCACCTATCGAGTGGTCGTGGCCAAACCCGGGCTGGACGGCCACGATCGTGGCGCCAAGGTGATCGCCCGGGCCCTCCGGGACGCCGGCTTCGAGGTCATCTACACCGGCCTCCACCAGACGGCCGACCAGGTCGTCCAGGCCGTCATCCAGGAGGATGCCGACGCGGTGGGCCTGTCCCTGCTGTCCGGGGCCCACCTCACCCTGGTGCCCCGGGTCATCGACGGACTGCGGGAGCACGGGCGGTCGGACGTCCTGGTGCTGGTGGGGGGCATCATCCCCGCCGCCGACATTCCCGTCCTGAAGGACCTCGGGGTCGCCGAGGTGTTCACCCCCGGGGCCCCGCTCCCGGCCATCGGGGCCTGGCTGGGCGAAGCCCTCGACGAGCGTGAGAGCGGAGTGGACGCCTGATCCGTCGCCCGCGACCCCGGCGGAGCGACCCACCTCGCCCCGCCCCCCGACACGGTTCCCCGGAGGCGCGAATTGCGCAGACCGGATCCGGCGATCTTGACTGCAGGCAGGCACGGGACCTGACCCCCCGACCACAGCAGCCTACCCAGGCCAGACAGAACGGCACCAGACAGAGAGGAACGGATCCGGTGGATCTCTTCGAATATCAGGGCAAGCAGTACTTCGCCCGCTTCGGCATACCCATCTCCAAGGGGGGCGTGGCCGACACCGTCGACCAGGCCGTCGCCCAGGCGGAGGAGTCCGGCTATCCCGTGGTGGTCAAGGCCCAGGTGAAGGTGGGGGGCCGCGGCAAGGCGGGCGGCGTCAAGCTGGCCGCCGACGCCGACGAGGTCCGCACCCACGCCGGCAACATCCTCGGGCTCGACATCAAGGGCCATGTGGTCAAGCGGCTCTGGGTCGAGCACGCCTCGGACATCGCCCGCGAGTACTACGCCAGCTTCACGCTCGATCGCAGCGCCAAGCAAGCACCTGGGCATGCTGTCGGCCGAGGGCGGGGTGGAGATCGAGGAGGTGGCCGTCACCAACCCGGACGCCATCGCCATCATCCACATCGATCCGGTCGACGGGCTCAGCCTCGAGGTGGCCCGGGAGTGGGTGGACCGGGCCAACCTCGACGAGGCAGGCCCGCGACCAGGCGGCCGAGCTCCTGGTGCAGCTGTACACCTGCTACACCGAGGGCGACTGCGACCTGGCCGAGATCAACCCGCTCATCCTCACCCCCGAGGGCAGGGTGCACGCGCTCGACGCCAAGGTCACCCTCGACGACAACGCCACCTACCGGCACCCCGAGTGGGAGGAGTTCGCCGGCAGCGACGTGGAGGACGAGCGGGAGACCCGGGCCAAGGAGCGGCGGCCTCAACTACATCGGCCTCGACGGCTCGGTCGGCATCATCGCCAACGGGGCCGGCCTGGCCATGAGCACCCTCGACGTGGTCAACCAGTGCGGTGGCTCGGCGGCCAACTTCCTCGACATCGGGGGAGGGGCCAACGCCGACGTGATGGCCGCCGCCCTCGAGGTCATCAACTCGGACCCGGCGGTGCGCTCCATCTTCGTGAACATCTTCGGGGGGATCACCCGGGTCGACGAGGTGGCCAACGGGGTACTCGAGGCGCTCGAGCGGGTGGACATCAGCTCGCCGATCGTGCTGCGCCTCGACGGGACCAACGCCGTCGCCGGGCGGGAGATCCTCTCCAACCATCTTTCCGATCGCCTGGTCGCCGAGCCGACCATGCTCGATGCCGCCCGCCGGGCGGTCGCCCTTGCAGGAGGACAGTCGTGAGCATCTTCGTCGATGAGAGCACCAAGGTCGTGGTCCAGGGCATCAGCCCCACCAGCCAGGGGCTGTACCACGGGCTCCGCAACCGGGCCTACGGCACCAAGGTGGTGGCCGGCACCAACCCGAAGCGCGGGGGGGAGGAGATCGAGGGGATCCCGGTCTTCGCCACCGTGGCCGAGGCGGTCGAGGCCACCGGGGCCAACGCCTCGTTCATCTCGGTCCCGCCCCAGGTTCGCCGCCGACGCCATCATCGAGGCGGCCGCCGCCGGGGTGCCCTTCGTGGTCTGCATCACCGAGGGCATCCCCGCCCAGGACGAGGCGCTGGCCTACAACCGGCTGGTCCGCGAGTTCCCCGGGACCCGGCTCCTCGGCCCCAACTGCCCGGGGATCATCTCCCCCGGCAAGTGCAACATCGGGATCACCTCGGGCGACATCGCCATGCCCGGTGGGCCGGTGGGCATCGTGAGCCGGTCGGGGACGCTGACCTACCAGGCCCTCCACGAGCTCTCCCAGCAGGGGGTGGGCCAGACCACCTGTGTCGGCATCGGAGGGGACCCGGTGCCGGGCACCAGCTTCATCGACTGCCTGGCCGCCTTCGAGGCCGACCCGGACACCCGGGCCATCATGATGATCGGCGAGATCGGCGGTTCGGCCGAGGAGGAGGCGGCCGAGTTCATCGCCTCCTCGGTGACCAAGCCGGTGGTGTCCTACGTGGCCGGGGTGACCGCGCCGGCCGGGCGCAAGATGGGCCACGCCGGCGCCATCATCTCGGGATCCCAGGGGACGGCCCAGGCCAAGATGGATGCGCTGGCCGGCGCCGGGGTGACGGTGGCCCTCAACCCGACCGAGGCCGGCGAGGCCATGGTCGACGTGGTCCGGAAGCTCGACTGAGCACCGATCCGGCCTCGGCCGTGGCCCTGGGCCGGCCGGGCCATCGGTGCGGTGATCTTCGACCTCGACGGACTGCTCATCGATTCGGAGCCGTTCTGGCGCCAGGCGGAGATCGAGGTCTTCGGCTCCGTTGGGCCTCCACGCTGACCGAAGCCCGAGGTGCGCCAGACCATGGGTCTGCGCATCGACGACGCGGTCCGGCACTGGTGGGACCGCCACCCGTGGGAGGGCCCGCCGCCGGTCGAGGTCGAACGGATCGTCACGGCCCGGGTGGCCGAGCTGATCACCGACTCGGGGGAGCCGATGCCCGGTGCCCTCGAGGCGGTGGACCTGTGCCGCCGCCGGTCGTTGCCGGTGGCGGTGTGCTCGGGCTCCTACGCGGTGGTCATCGAGGCCGCCCTGCGGCGCCTCGGCATCGAGTCCGAGGTGACCGTGTGGCACTCGGCCGAGTGGGAGCCGGTGGGCAAGCCCCATCCCGGGGCCTACCTCTCGACCGCGGCCAAGCTGGGCATCGACCCGACCGCCTGCCTGGCCGTCGAGGACTCCTTCAACGGGGCCATCTCGGCCAAGGCGGCCCGGATGCGGGTGGTGGCCGTCCCCGAGCCGTCCACGCCTCGGCTCGCCCCGGTGGGGGTTCTGCGACGCCGTGCTGCCCGTCGCTGCTCGGCTTCGACGGCGCCCTGATCGACGCCCTGCAGGGGTAGCCGGCCCTCCGATCGTGCCTGCCGACGGGGCCCCAGCTCCTCGGACAGATTTTTGCTTCGGAATTGCCGGCCCAGATGCCGATGCATCAGGCACGAGGGGCACTCCCTGGGCAGGGGGGACCGAGCGACGTAGGCCCGTACCGGAGGCAGGCCGGTGGGGCCACGTCGCCCTGGTCCTGGTGCCCCTCGGATCCACGCGTCGCCCTCCGGGCGGTCGGCGCTGCCTGGTAGCGTGCGCCCGTGGGCCCCGGCGCATCTCGAGACCCCTCTGTTCCGGCGACGGCCCCCGACGGATCCGGCCCTGCCCCGGTGGCCATCGGGGTGCTGGCCTCGGGCAGCGGGACCATCCTCGAGGCCATCCTCGGCCGCCGGCCTGCCGGTCCGGCTGGTGGCCGCCGACCGGCCCTGCCGGGCCCTGGAGGTCGGCGCCGCCGCCGGCGTCCCCACCCTGCTCGTCGACCGGTCCGAGTTCGGCGGCTTCGGGCCCGACGTTCGATCGCCACGGCTACACCGGCCGCGGTCACCGCCGCCCTCCTCGAGCACGCCGTCGACGTGGTGGTCATGGCCGGCTTCGGGACCGTGCTCGGCCAGCCCATCCACGACGCCTACCCCGGTCGCATCCTGAACACCCACCCGGCCCTGCTGCCGGCCTTCCCCGGGTGGCACGCGGTGGCCGACGCCCTGGCCGCCGGGGTGACGGAGACCGGGACCACCGTCCACATCGCCACCCTGGAGATGGACGCCGGGCCGGTACTGGCCCAGGCCCGCGTGCCCGTCCGGCCCGGCGACACCGAGGCCACCCTGCACGAGCGCATCAAGTCGGTCGAGCGCGACGCTGTATCCCGCCACCATCCGACGCTTCGTCGACGGGTTGGCGGCGGACGGCGGCGGATGGGACAGGATCACCAACGGAGGTTGCGCCATGAGGGCACTGCTGTCCGTCTACGACAAGACCGGGCTGGTCGAGCTGGCCCCGGTCTCTCCGGGCTGGGCTGGGAGCTGATCTCGAGCGGTGGCACGTCGTCGGCGCTGGCCGACGCGGGCATCGACCACGTCGAGGTGGCCGACCTCACCGGCGCCCCGGAGATGCTGGGCGGCCGGGTCAAGACGCTCCACCCGACCGTCCACGGCGGCATCCTGGCCGACCGGTCGAAGCCGGAGCACCTGGCCGATCTCGAGCGCCAGGGGATCGGCCTGATCGACCTGGTGGTGTGCAATCTCTACCCCTTCACCTCCGACCCCTCCATCGAGCTCATCGACGTCGGCGGGCCCGACCATGGTGCGGGCGGCGGCCAAGAACCACGCCCACGTCGGGCGTGGTGGTGTCCCCGGCCGAGTACCCGGCCGTGCTCGGCCGAGCTGCGGTCGGAGCGGCGCCCTGTCCGACGCCAGCCCGCCGCCGGCTGGCCCGCGATGCCTTCGCCCACACCGCGGCCTACGACGCGGCCATCGTGGACTGGTTCGACGCGTGCGGGCCGAGGAGGAGCCGGGGAGCGAGGCGGCCATCCTCCCGCCCACCATCCACCTGACCCTCGAGCGGGCCGGCTCCCTGCGCTACGGGGAGAATCCCCACCAGCACGGGGCCCGCTACCGGATCGCCGGCCTGCACTCGTGGTGGGACGACGTCGTCCAGCACGGCGGCAAGGAGCTCTCCTACCTCAACATCTTCGACGCCGACGCGGCCTGGCGCCTGGTCCACGAGCTGGCCACCGCCGACGGAGTCGACCGGGCCGTGGCCATCATCAAGCACGCCAACCCGTGCGGCGCCGCCCTCCACCCGGACCTGGTCGTGGCCTACGAGCGGGCCCTGGCCTGCGATCCCGCAGTCGGCCTTCGGGGGCATCGTGGCCATCGGGGGGCCGGTGACCGTGGAGGTGGCCGGGGCCATCGCCGCCGGGCCCCAGGCCGACGTGATCATCGCCCCGCGCTACGACGACGACGCCCTGGCCCAGCTGGCCTCGAAGCGCAAGGCCACCCGCCTGCTGTCGGCCCCGGCTCCCGAGCCGCTGGTCCGCCAGCTCCGGGGCCTGGGGGCCAGCGTGCTGGTCCAGGACGCCGACCGGTTCGAGGTCCCCCCGTCGACCTGGGAGGTGGCCACCAAGGCGCCAGCCCACCGAGGACCAGTGGCGGGACCTGGCCCTGGCCTGGAAGGTCTGCGCCCGGACCACGTCCAACGCCATCGCCGTGGTCACCGACGGGCAGGCGGTGGGGGTGGGGGCCGGCCAGCAGTCGCGGGTGGTGGCCGCCGAGATCGCGGTGGCCAAGGCGGGACCGAGGGCGGTCGGCGGCGCCGCGGCCAGCGACGCCTTCTTCCCGTTCCCCGACGGCCTGCTGGTGCTGGCCGACGCCGGCGTGGCCGCGGTGGTGCAGCCCGGGGGCTCGATCCGGGACGCCGAGGTGGTGGCGGCGGCCGACGAGGCCGGCATCGCCGTGGTGATGGCGGACGGCGAACGCCACTTCCGGCATTGATGGGCAGGCATCGACGGCACGGTGAGCTCGGCCGACGTGACCGGGCCGCGGCCGTCGATGACCGGGCATGGAGTGGAGGACAGTTGGGCACGATCGGACCGGGGCCGGCGATGACGGCGACGCTGCTCGACGGCGAGCTGCTGGCGGCCAGGATCCGGGCCGAGGTGACCGATCGGGTCGCCCGTCTCCGGTCCGCCGGCGTGGTCGCCGGGCTGGGGACCATCCTGGTGGGCGACGACGGACCCAGCGCCCGCTACGTGGCCATGAAGCACGCCGACTGTGCCGAGGTGGGCATGTACTCGGCCCACGAGCACCTGCCCGCCGACGTGTCCCAGGCCGAGCTGGAAGCGGTGGTGGCCCGGTTCAACGCCGATCCGCAGATCCACGCCTACCTGGTCCAGCTCCCCCTGCCCGAGGGTCTCGACGAGGAGCGGGTCCTGCTGGCCGTCGATCCCGACAAGGACGTGGACGGGCTCCATCCGGTGAATCTCGGGACGGCTGGTCATGGGGGCCGACGGCCCGCTCCCGTGCACGCCGGCCGGCATCGTGGAGCTGCTGAGCGCCAACGACGTCCCGGTGGAGGGGAAGCACGTGGTGATCATCGGCCGGGGCCTGACCATCGGGCGCCCGCTGTCGCTCCTCCTGGCCATGAAGCGGCCCGGGTGCAACGCCGCCGTCACCGTGGTCCACACCGGCGTGGACGACCTGCGCCGGCCTGGTCCGGCAGGGCGACGTGGTGGTCGCCGCCGCCGGCCGGCCCGGCCTGGTGACGCCGGACATGGTCAAGCCGGGAGCGGCCGTGGTCGGGGCCGGCACGTCGTGGGAGGGGAGGAAGCTCCTGTCCGACGTCGACGACGTCGGTGGCCGAGGTGGCCGGCTGGATCACCCCGCGTATCGGCGGGGTGGGTCCGATGACCCGGGCCATGTTGCTGCGCAACGCGGTCCGCGCCGCCGAACGGGCGTCATGACCGCTGCCGCTCCGCCTGGTGACCGAGGAGCGGCCGTGGGGGTCCTTCACCGTCCTGGAGGACGACGGGACGCACAAGGTCAAGCGCATCGTGGTGCATCCGGGCAAGCGGCTGAGCTACCAGCGCCATGCCCGGCGCTCGGAGCACTGGTTCATCGTCCACGGCACCGCCCGGGTCATACTGGACGGCGTGCGGCGTGAGGTGGTCGCCGGCGACTCCGTCGACGTCCCGGTGGGCGTCGACCACCGCATCGAGAATGCCGGCACGGTCGACGTCGTGCTGGTCGAGGTCCAGCACGGCGAGTACTTCGGGGAGGACGACATCGTGAGACTCGAGGATGACTTCGGACGGAGTGATCCCTGATGCGGGCCGACCCGCCGGGTGGCGCCTACGGGTGGCGGTCCTCGTGGCCGCGGTGGCCTGCTCGTGGGCGCTCACCGGTGGCGGATCGGTGGCCACCGCGGCCCAGCCGTTTCGCCGTTCGACGCCACGTACCACGACCACGCGAGCCCCCGACGACCACCACGACGGTGCCGGCCACCACGACCACGGTGCCGGCCACCACCACCACGACCGAGCCGGCCACCACCACCACGACCCACCGCGAGCACGACCACCACGACCGAGCCGGCCACCACCACGACCACGGTGCCGCCGCGGCCACCACGTCGTCGAAGCACCCCGTGGGGACTGATCGTCCTCATCGTCGTGCTGGTCATCGCCATCGTGGTGGTGGCCCTGCTGCTGGCGGCGCGTAAGAAGCGGGCCGTCGAGGCGGCGATGGCGCCACGCGGTCATCCCGGCGGTGAGCGATGCCCGGCTGGCCCGCGAGTCGCTCCTCTCCGGCAACGCCGAGTCCGAGGACCCCGAGGTGCGCGGCGTCGGTCGAAGTGCAGGTGGAGCGGGCGGCCACCGCCCTCGACCGGGCCGTGCCCGGCGCTCCGGACGAGCAGGCCGGCAGCCATGGCCTCGACGGCGGCCGCCGCCCTGCGGAACCTGGCCTTCGCCATCGAGGCCGACCGGCTGCTCCGTCACGGGACCGCAGCCCCGTCGGGGGCCCAGCTGGCCCAGGCCGACGAGGCCCGGCGGGCCCGGGGCAGCGAGTTGGACACCGCCCTGGCCCGACTGTCCACCCGGGTCTCCTCGGGGCGCGGAGGATCGTCGGCCCGCTGACCGGCCGACCTCCGCCGGCCGGCCCGAGACCGGACCTCACCCCGGTCGATCGGGAGGCGCGGCGGTAGGCTGGTCGGGTCATGACCCGGATCGCCGATCTGATTGACGAAGGGCCGCACCTACTCGTTCGAGTTCTTCCCGCCGAAGACGGACGAGGAACAGGCCACCCTGGTGCGCACGCTCCGCGATCTCGAGCCCCTCGGACCGTCCTTCGTCTCGGTCACCTACCGGGGTGGGGCCGAGTCCCGCCAGCGCACCTTCGACCTGGTCACCGGCATGCTGCGGACCACCACCCTGGTGCCGATGGCCCATCTCATCTGCGTGGCCCACTCGCCGGCTCGAGCTGGCGGAGATCCTGGTTGCCTACCGGCGGGCCGGCGTCGAGAACCTGATGGCGCTGGGGGGCGATCCCCCGGCCGATCCCGACGAGGGGCCGGGCGAGCTCAACCACGCCTGCGAGCTGGTCGAGTTGGCCCGCGCCATCGGCGGCTTCTCGGTGGGGGTGGCGGCCCAGCCCAATGGGCACCCCCGCTCTCCCGATGCGGCCACGGACCGGGACCATCTGGCCGCCAAGTTGGCCCTGGCCGACTTCGGCATCTCCCAGTTCTTCTTCGAGGTGGCCGCATACACCGGGCTGATCGACGACTCTCCGGGCCGCGGGGTCACCAAGCCGGTCCTGCCCGGCATCATGCCGGTGACCAGCCTGAGCTCGGTGCCCCGCATGGCGACCATGGGTGCGGCCGTGCCCGGCTGGATGGTCGACCGGCTCCAGGACGCCGACCGCCGGGGCGGCAAGGAGGCGGTGCGCCACGAGGGGGTCGCCCTGGCCACCGAGCTGTGCGAGCAGCTGCTGGCCGCCGGCGTGCCCGGTCTGCACTTCTACACACTCAACCGCTCGAGCGCCACCCGCGAGATCTACGCCGCCCTGGGCCTCACCGCCCCCTGAGCCGGCGCACCACCCCCCGGAGCGGGCCCGCATCGCCGACCGGCGCTGACCCCTCACCGGGCCGGTTCGACCGACCCGAACCGGGCGGATTAGCCTCAGCCGTATGGCAGCCAAATCTCCCGTTCACGTCACCGTCACCGGGGCCGCCGGCCAGATCGGCTACTGCCCTGCTCTTCCGCATCGCCTCCGGCCAGCTCCTCGGACCGGACCAGCCGGTCGTGCTCCGGTTGCTCGAGATCGAGCCCGGCATGAAGGCCCTCGAGGGCGTGGTCATGGAGATCGACGACTGCGCCTTCCCCCTGGTCAGCGACATCGTGACCACCACCGACCTCGACACCGCGTTCGACGGGACCTCGTGGGCGTTGCTGGTCGGCTCGATCCCCCGCAAGGCGGGCATGGAGCGGGGGGACCTGCTCACCGTCAACGGCGGCATCTTCGGGCCCCAGGGCCGGGCCATCGCCGCCAACGCCGCCTCCGACGTGCGGGTGCTGGTGGTGGGCAATCCCTGCAACACCAACTGCCTCATCGCCCGGTCCAACGCTCCCGAGGTGCCGGCCGACCGGTGGTTCGCCATGACCCGCCTCGACGAGAACCGGGCCAAGGGGCAGCTGGCCCACCGGGCCGGGGTCCCGGTCGCCTCGATCAGCAACGTGGCCATCTGGGGGAACCACTCGGCCACCCAATTCCCCGACTACGCCCACGCCCTCATCGGCGGCAAGCCGGCCGCCGAGGTGATCGGAGACGTCGGCTGGCTCCAGGGGGAGTTCATCACCACCGTGCAGAAGCGTGGTGCCGCCATCATCGACGCCCGCGGGTTGTCGTCGGCGGCGTCCGCCGCCAACGCGGCCATCGACTCGGTGGTGAGCATCCGGACGGCGACCGACGGGGACGACTTCACCTCCCTCGCCGTCGTTTCCAACGGCGAGTACGGGATCCCCGAGGGTCTGCAGTTCGGATTTCCGGTGCGCACCAGCGCCAACGGCGGATGGACGGTGGTCGAGGGTCTGTCCCACGATGCATTCGCCACCGAGCGGATCCGCCTCACCACCGAGGAGCTCGAGGCCGAACGGGCCGACGTGGCTGACCTCCTTCCCTAAGACCCAACCTTCCCTAAGACCCAACCTTCCCTAAGACCCAACCTTCCCTAAGACCCAACCTTCCCTAAGACCCCAACCGCTTCCCCGAGCACCACCCCGCTTTCCCCAAGACCCCGCATGGCCGGCCGGGTACCGCGCCTCGTCGGTGAGCCGACGGCTCCGGTGTTGCCGTGCCAAGATGCCGCCGTGCTGAGCAACCGCATCACCGAGCTCCTCGGGGTCGAGATCCCCATCGTCCAGGCACCGATGGGATGGATCGCCCGGTCGCCCCTGGCCTCCGCCGTGTCCAACGCCGGCGCCATGGGGATCATCGAGACGTCGTCGGGGGAGCTCGACGTGGTCCGTGACGAGATCGCCCGCATGAAGGACCTCACCGACAAGCCCTTCGGCGTCAACATCGCGCAGGCCTTCGTGGCCGATCCGACCTCGATCGTCGAGTTCGTCATCGCCCAGGGCGTCAATTTCGTCACCACGTCGGCCGGGAGCCCCGTCCGCTACACCTCCCAGCTGAAGGACGGGGGCCTCACCGTCTTCCATGTGGTCCCCACCCTCCGGGCGGCGGAGAAGGCGGTGCACGCCGGCGTCGACGGGCTCATCGTCGAGGGCGGGGAGGGCGGTGGGTTCAAGAACCCGAGGCCGGTGTCGACCATGGTCCTGCTGCCGGCGGTCACCAGCGCGTTCGATCTCCCGGTCATCGCCGCCGGCGGGTTCCTCGACGGCCGGACCATGGCCGCGGCCCTGGCGTTGGGGGCCGAGGGGGTGCAGCTGGGCACGGCCATGGTGTCCTCGATCGAATCACCGGTGCACCCCAACTGGAAGCAGGCCATCATCGACGCCACCGAGACCGACACGGTCTTCCTCAACAGCCACTCCTCGCCGGCCCTGCGGGCGCTGCGGACCGGCTACTCCGAGCGTCTCGAGTCCGAGCACGAACGCAATGTCATGGCCGACTTCGGCGACGTGGGCGCCGTCTACTTCGGGGGCCGGCTCGACGCCGGCGTGGCCCTCGGGGGCCAGGTGGCGGGCCGGATCAAGGCCAGCCGCCCGGTGGCCGAGATCATCCACTCGTGTGTCCGTGAGTGCGAAACAGTCCTCTCCGAGCTGGCCGACCGCTACGGCCCCGGCGCTACCTGACGGCGCCCCCCTCCTCGCGGGATGAGCTCGATCCGGTTGCCGAACGGGTCGTCGACGTACCACTGCGGCTTACCGGGCACGTCCTCGGCGCGGCGGGTGGGGTAGCCGGCGGCGTCGAGCTGCCGGCAGAGCTCGTCGAGACCCGACACCACCAGGGCGGGATGGGCCTTGCGGGCCGGCCGGAAGTCCTCCTCCACGCCGAGGTGGACCCGAGTCGGCCCCGTTTCGAACCAGCCGCCGCCCCGAGCGGCCAGCTCGGGTGGCTTGGGGACCCGGGGGAGACCGAGCAGGCCCTGGTAGAAGGCCTCCGCTCGGCCGTCGGCTTCGGCCCCGGGAGGCATGGCCAGCTGCACGTGGTCGATGGCCACGATCCGATGACGGCCGGACGTCATGGACCACCCTCCCTCTCCTGGGCACCGCTGCTGGGCACCACCCGACGGCACCGATCCCCGGAGGTCCCGTCGGAGCGGGTGGTCGGCGGGCACCTCGACCACGTGGATGCGCCGTCCGTCGGGATCGTCGATCCACGCCTCGATCAGGCCCCAGGGCTCGAGGGTCGGGGGTCGGACCGCGGCGACGCCGGCCTCGGCCAGCTGGGCGACGGCGGCGTGGACGTCGCGCACCTGGAGCCAGAGGACCACCTCGGGACCTCGACGGCCGGCGTCGGTCACCGGCCGGCGGGCCCGCGGACCGCCTGGCCCACCACCTCGATGAGTCCACCGCCGGCGAAGAAGACCACGCCGCGCCCGGGCCCGTCGCCGAACTCCCGGGCCACCGGGAGGTCGAGCAGGGTGCCGTAGAAGTGGAGCGAACGCTCGAGGTCGGACGGATGGATGATCGTCCGGCTGTTCACTACCTCCATTGGGTGACTACTTCCATCGGGCCGCTCCGTCCGGTGGCCGCGTGTCCCTCGGGTGCGGCGACGCACCACCGTGCCATGTCCCACCCGCTCCTGCCAGTGGGGCCGGGCCCGCCGGGCCGCATCAACCCCTCAGTAGGTGGTCGAAGCGGCCAGCCCGGCCGTCGCCGATCGGGCCGCCACCAGCATCTCCTGGCCGGCCACCAGGGCCGACAGGTCCCCCCGCACCCTGATCCGGCCGGCGTTGAGGGCCTCGGCCGGGGTCAGCTCGCCCCGGGACAGGGAGGCGGCATCCGCGTAGGAGACGGCGATGGTGACGGTGGGGAGCGGGGACTCATCGCCCGGCGGGTGGCCGTCGTCGGGGGTCTCCACCCGGAGGCGGACCCCGCCCGCGTCGATCTCGAGGATCAGCCGCACGTCCCCCTCCGGGGTGCCGCTGACCTCCTGGACCACGGTGACCGGCCCGACCGGGGTGCCCGGGGTGACCGGCCTGCCCGGGGCACCGGGTCCCGCCTCCGGCCCCGACCGGGGAAGCTCCAGGTCGCGCAGGGCGGCATCCAGCTCAGCCGCCCAGGCGGGACTCAGGAACCGGGCCAACGGCCGTCTCCCCGGGGGTCGCCGGCAGTCGGCGGAACCGGGCCGGCCGGCTCGGTCAAGTCGTGACCGCTTCCTCGTCGGGAGCGGTCGCCGCGCCGGAGTCGACTCCGCGCCGACGCACCGACGCTGGACGGACCGGGCGCCGGAATCCCGTGGGCGGGGGGCTGCGACTGGACGGCCACCGGACCCGGCGCCGGCGAGTCGGCGGACGCCTCGGCCGGCGAGCGCTTGGTGCGGTTGAGGATCTTGCGACCCAGCCACGCCACCGGGTCGTAGGAGGCGTCGACCACCCGCTCCTTCAGGGGGATGATGGCGTTGTCGGTGATCTTGATGTGCTCGGGGCACACCTCGGTGCAGCACTTGGTGATGTTGCACTTGCCCGAGGCCCTGCTCCTGGCGCAGCAGCTCCCGACGGTCGTTGGTGTCGAGCGGGTGCATCTCCAGCTCGGCCGAGCGGGCGAAGAACCGCGGGACCGGCGAAGGCGGTCTTGTTCTCCTCGTGGTCGCGGATGACGTGGCACACGTCCTGGCAGAGGTAGCACTCGATGCACTTGCGGAACTCCTGGCTCCGCTCGACGTCGATCTGCTGCATCCGGTACCCGCCCGCCTCGACCTCGTCGGCCGTCTTGTCCCTCGGACGGAAGGGCGGGATCCGCTTGGCCACCTCGTAGTTGTAGGAGACGTCGGTGACCAGGTCCCGCAGGATGGGGAAGGTCCGCATCGGGGCCACGGTGACCGCCTCGCCGTCGGGAAGGGTGTCCATCCGGGTCATGCACATCAGGGCCGGGCGACCGTTGATCTCGGCCGAGCACGACCCGCACTTGCCGGCCTTGCAGTTCCAGCGGCAGGCCAGATCCGGGGCCTTGGTGGCCTGGACCCGGTGGATGACGTCGAGGACCACCTCGCCCTCCACGGACGGCATCACGTAGTCGGTGAACTCACCACCGGTCTCGTCGCCCCGCCACAGCCGCATGGTGATCTCGGCCGCCGAATCGGACTGCACGCTCTCGTCGGCCATCAGGTCGCCTCCTCCAACAGTTCCTTCAGATCATCGGGCATCACCGGGATGGGCTCGGGAGTCACGGTGATGCTCTTGATCGACGGTGTGCCGACGGCTCCGTCGGCGTTCCCGCCGTCGGCGATCCGTTCGACGAAGTTGATCGTGCCCATCTCCGCCACCGGCTTCGGGAAGTCGTCGCGGGTATGCCCGCCCCGGCTCTCCTTGCGGTTGATCGCCCCGAGCGTGGTGCAGCGGGAGATGGTGAGCATGGACGGGCAGGTCGGTGGTCAGGTTCCACCCCGGGTTGTACGTGCGGCCGCCGCTCAGGGACACCCGGTTGGCCCGGTCCTCCAGCTCGTCGAGCTTGCCGAGGGCCTCCTCGAGCTCGGAGGCGGTCCGGATGATGCCGACCAGGCTCTGCATGGTGGCCTGCAGGTCGTGCTGGATGTCGTAGGGGTTCTCACCGTTCTCCCGGCTGAACGGGGCGACGGCGGCCTCGATGGCCGGCATCGATCTGGCCCTCGTCGAGCGACCACGTCGCCGGACCGGTCCGAGGCGAACTCGGACGCCCCGACGCCGGCCCGGCGTCCGAAGACCAGGAGGTCGGAGAGGGAGTTCCCGCCCAGCCGGTTGGCGCCGTGCATCCCGCCGGCCACCTCGCCGGCGGCGAACAGCCCGGCCACCGTGGTCGGCCGCCGAGTCGGCATCGACCCGGACCCCGCCCATGATGTAGTGACAGGTCGGGCCCACCTCCATGGCCTCGGCGGTGATGTCCACGCCGGCCAGCTCCTTGAACTGGTGGTACATCGACGGGCAGGCGGCGCCGGATGTACTCGGGCGTCCGCCGGGTGGCGATGTCGAGGAACACGCCGCCGTGGGGGCTGCCCCGGCCGGCCTTCACCTCGCTGTTGATCGAGCGGGCCACCTCGTCGCGGGGGAGCAGTTCGGGCGGGCGCCGGCCGGCGGTGTGGTCGTCGTACCACTGGTCGCCCTCGTCCTCGGAGTCGGCCGTCTCGGCGGCGAACATCGGGGGGATGTAGTCGAACATGAACCGCTTGCCCTCCGAGTTGCGCAGCACCCCGCCGTCGCCCGCGCACGCCTTCGGTGACCAGGATCCCCCGCACCGACAGCGGCCAGACCATGCCGGTCGGATGGAACTGGACCGCCTCCATGTCGATGAGGTCGGCCCCGGCCCACAGGGACATGGCGTGCCCGTCCCCGGTCGACTCCCACGAGTTGGAGGTGTACATCCAGCTCTTGCCGACCCCGCCGGTGGCCATCACCACCGCCTTGGCCTTGAACACCACGAACTCGCCCGGACGGCCGCCAGTAGCCGACCACCCCGGACACCGTGCCGTCGGCGTCGTGGAGGAGCCGGAGCACCTTGACCTCCATGAACACCTCGATGCCGTCGGCCACCGCCTTCTGCTGCAGGGTGCGGATCAGCTCGAGGCCGGTGCGGTCGCCCGACGTGGGCCAGCCGGGCGAACCGGTGGCCGCCGAAGTCACGCTGGAGGATCAGGCCGTCCTTGGTCCGATCGAAGAGCGCCCCCCAGTCCTCGAGCTCGCGGACCCGGTCGGGGGACTCCTGGGCGTGGAGCTGGGCCATGCGCCAGTTGTTGAGCATCTTGCCGCCCCGCATGGTGTCCCGGAAGTGGACCTTCCAGTTGTCCTCCTCGTAGACGTTGCCCAGGGCGGCGGCCACGCCTCCTTCGGCCATGACGGTGTGGGCCTTGCCCAGCAGGGACTTGCACACCAGGGCGGTGCGCAGTCCGCGTGGACCGGGCCTCGATGGCCGCCCGCAGGCCGGCGCCGCCGGCACCGACGATGATGACGTCGAATTCGTGGGTCTCGTACTCAGCCATGGTCCGATACCCCTTAGAAGTGGAATCCGTAGTCGTGGATGGTGCCGCTGGCCACGAGTCGGACGTAGAGATCGGTGAAGGCCACGAAGCACGAGGCTCATCCAGGCGAACAGCATGTGCTTGGCGTTGAGCGGGGTCAGCGTCTTCCAGATCCGGTGGCGGATGGGCGACTTGGAGAACTGCTTCACGCCGCCGCCGCACAGGTGCCGGCAGGCATGGCAGCTGAGCGAGTAGAGCCACAGCAGGGTGGCGTTGATCAGCAGCACGGCGGTGCCGACGCTGAACCCGATGCCGATGCCCGGCTGACGGAACGCCTCGATGGCGTCGATGGTCAGGATGACGTTGAAGACCAGCCCGAAGTAGAAGAAGTAGCGGTGGATGTTCTGGAGGAGAGCGGGAAGCGGGACTCGCCGGTGTAGGAGCCGTGGCCGTCGCGAGACGGCACAGGCCGGTGGGGCCTGCCAGAACGACCGGTAGTAGGCCTTGCGGTAGTAGTAGCAGGTGAGCCGGAAGCCGAGCGGGAAGATCAGGATCAACAGGGCGGGCGAGATGCTGCCACCAGGTGATGACCGTGCCCGGATGGCTGCCCGGCACGCAGCTGCCGGTGAGGCACGGGGAGTAGAACGGCGAGATCAGGTCGCGGTGCAGCGAGGCGCCGACGTAGTAGTTCTTGTTCACGAAGGCCGCCCAGCTGGCAGTAGGCCACGAAGGCGGTGAGCACGGTGACGGTCACCACCGGCTGGACCCAGTACCGGTCCTTGCGGAGGGTCGGGACGGCGGGCCCCCCCGGGCCCCGCCCAGAACGACCGGGGTGACGGTGGCGTCCTCCAACGTGGTCAAGTCCTCTCTCCCTCATCCGGCCGCTACCGGCCACTTCGCGCGCTGAGCCCAGTGGCCTGCGCCGGCTGACGGATCATCATCTTTCCACCCCGGCGGGCCTGTTGCGAAACACGGGCCCCGGTGGAGCCCGGCCGGGCGGCGGTCCGGGGCCCGGCCAGTCACGAGATGCGCCCCGCCAGGGCGACCGGCCGGGACGGTCACCGACCGCCGCACCGAGGGCCGATCGAGCCCGCGTAGGCTCGGCCCATGAGCACGCCGGAACCTGCTGACCACGCAGACACGCCTCGACGCCCGCCCCGACCTGGCGGCCAGGCTGACCCCTCCCCCGGACATCACCACGCTGGGCCGGCTGCGGGACGCCGGGCTGGACCTCGATCCCGGTGGCCGAGGAGATCAGACGGAACGCCTCGGCCCGCATCGCCGCCGGCGAGCCACTGGTCACCGGGGTCCTGGGCTTCGAGCGACTCGGTGCTGCCCCAGCTGGAGAACGCCGTGCTGGCCGGGCACGACGTCATCCTGCTGGGCGAGCGGGGCCAGGCCAAGACCCGGATCATCCGGTCCATGGTCGGCCTGCTCGACGAGTGGCTGCCCATCGTGGCCCACTCGGAGATCAACGACGACCCGTTCCACCCCATCTCGCGGTTCGCCAAGGACCTCCTGGCCGAGGCGGGCGACGACCTGCCGGTGGCGTGGGTCCACCGCAGCGACCGCTACGGCGAGAAGCTGGCCACCCCCGACACCTCGATCGCCGACCTCATCGGCGAGGTCGACCCCATCCGGGTGGCCGAGGGCCGCTACCTGTCCGACGAGCTGACCATCCACTACGGCCTGGTCCCCCGGCTCAACCGGGGCATCTTCGCCGTCAACGAGCTCCCCGACCTGGCCGAGCGCATCCAGGTCGGACTGCTCAACGTCCTCGAGGAGCGCGACGTCCAGATCCGCGGCCACCGGGTCCGGCTGCCGCTCGACATCGTGCTGGTGGCCACGGCCAACCCCGAGGACTACACCAACCGGGGTCGGATCATCACCCCCCTGAAGGACCGCTTCGGGGCCCAGATCCGCACCCACTACCCGCCCGGACGCCGCCACCGAGCTGCGCATCGCCGAGCTGGAGGCCGACCTCCCGGGCCGGACCGGGTCCGGCCGGGGCGCGGAGCGAGGGCGGGGTGGCCGCCCCCGGGTCGTGGTGCCCGACTTCATGGCCGAGGTGGTGGCCGAGCTGAGCCAGCTGGCCCGTGAGAGCCCCCACCTCAACCAGCGCTCCGGGGTGTCGGTCCGGCTGACCATCGCCAACTACGAGACCCTGGTGGCCAACGCCACCCGGCGGGCCCTGCGCAACGGCGAGGACGAGGCCGTGCCCCGGGTGTCGGACCTCCAGGCCCTGGTGTCGTCGACCCAGGGCAAGGTGGAGATCGAGTCCCTGGAGGAGGGGCGGGAGGAGATCCTCCTCACCCAGCTGGTGTCGGCCGCCGTCCTGCTGGTCTTCCGCCGCCGGGTCCAGCTCGCCGACCCCCAGGCCGTGGTCGGGGTCCTTCACCGACGAGACGGTGGTGCACGCCGGGGACGACCTGCCCGCCGCCGCCTACGCCGACACCCTGTCCTCCATGCCCACCCTGTCCGCTCCGGTGTTGAAGCCTGACCGGGGGTTCCGAGGACCCCGGCGTGGTGGCCAGCGCGGTCGAGTTCCTCCTCGAGGGCCTGCACCTGACCAAGCGGCTCAACAAGGAGGCGTCGGGGGCCCGGGCGATCTATCGGGGCCGGGGATGACCTGGCGGTTCGACTACCGGCGCTGGGACGGCACCCAGGACGTCGCAGATCGACGACACCGACGCGGTGCTGTCGCAGCTGACCGACGACCTGCTGGCCAACGGCGACCTGCACGAGGCGCTGCAGCGGATGCTCAACCGGGGATGGCGGACGCCCGACGGTGAGCAGGTCCAGGGCCTGCGTGACCTGCTCGACCAGCTCCGGTTGGAGCGGGAGGAGCAGCTGGACCGCGGCGACCTGGGCGGCGCCTACCGCGAGGTGGCCGAGGAGCTCCAGGACGTGCTGGACGAGGAGCGGGAGGGGCATCGACCAACTCGCAGTCGGACGCCCGCGAGTCGGGGGACCAGCGCCGTCAGGAGGTCACCGACGAGGTCGCCGGCGAGCGGCGGATGGCGCTCGACCTGCTGCCGAGCGACCTGGCCGGCACGGTGCGGGGCCTCCAGAACTACGAGTTCGTCTCCTCGGAGGCCCGCCAGCACTTCGAGGAGCTGATGGAGCGGCTGCGCGAGGAGGTGGCCAAGACCTACTTCGACCAGATGTCCGAAGCGCTGTCCAACCCCGATCCCGAGCAGCTGGCCCACATGCGCGAGGGCTTCGACGCCCTCAACCGGATGATCGAGCAGCGCGAGGCGGGCGAGCCGATCGACCCGAGCTTCGAGTCGTTCATGGAGCAGTTCGGGGACATGTTCCCGGGCAACCCGTCCAACCTCGACGAGCTGTTGGAGCAGCTGGCGGCCCAGATGGCGGCGGCCCAGGCCATGTGGAACTCGATGTCGCCCGAGCAGCGCAGCCAGCTCCAGGGCCTGGCCGAGTCGCTCCTGGAGGACCTCGACCTGCGGTGGCAGGTGGATCGGCTGGCCGGCAACCTGCAGCGGGCCTTCCCCGGGGCCGGGTGGGACCAGCGGTTCCGGTTCACCGGCGACGAGCCGATGGGCATGGGGGAGGGCACCGACGCCGCCGGCCGCCTCCGGGACCTGGACGAGCTCGAGAACTACCTGCGTTCGGCCAACTCACCGGCCTCGCTGTCCGAGGTCGACCTGGACAAGGTCCGGCGCCACCTCGGCGACGACGCCGCCAACTCGCTGGACCGGCTGTCCAAGCTGGCCAAGCAGCTGGCCGATGCCGGGCTCATCGACCAGCGGGAGGGCCGGTTCGAGCTCACTCCCAAGGGCATCCGCCGGATCGGGCAGCAGGCCCTCTCCGACCTGTTCGGCCAGCTGACCAAGGACCGGGTGGGCAACCACCGGACCACCTGGACGGGCACCGGCCACGACCGCGAGGAGACCACCAAGCCCTACGAGTTCGGGGACCCGTTCAACCTCGACCTGTCCCGGACCGTCCACAACGCCGTCCGGCGGGCCGGCAGCGGCGTCCCGGTCAAGCTGTCCCCCGACGACTTCGAGGTCATCGAGACCGAGGCCCTGACCCGGTCGGCCACCGTGCTGCTCCTCGACCTGTCGCTGTCCATGCCCATGCGGGACAACTTCGTCCCGGCGAAGAAGATGGCCATGGCCCTGCACACCCTGATCACGTCACGGTTCCCCCGCGACTACCTCGGGCTGGTCGGCTTCTCCGAGGTGGCCCGGGTCATCGAGCCGGAGGACCTGCCCACCGTGAGCTGGGACTACGTCTACGGGACCAACCTGCAGCACGGGTTGATCCTGGCCCGCAAGATGCTCGCCCACCAGCAGGGCACCAAGCAGATCATCCTGGTCACCGACGGGGAGCCCACCGCCCACATCATCCCCGACCACGGTGGGGTCGGCTACGACGTGTACTTCAACTACCCACCGGTGCCCGAGACCCTCGAGGTGACCCTGGCCGAGGTCATGCGGTGCACCCGGGCCGGCATCACCATCAACACCTTCCTGCTGGATCCCGATCGCGGGCTGCAGGGCTTCGTCGAGCAGCTGGCCCGGATCAACAAGGGGCGCACCTTCGCCACCTCACCGGGCGATCTGGGCGATTACGTCCTGGTCGATTTCCTGGCCCACAAGACGACGCTCCGCACCCGGGGCCGCCGGGCCGGCTGAGCTCGGGCCGGTCCTCGACCCGGCGGGGCCCTCGGGCCGGTCGGGGCGAACTCCCTGGTGGCGACGGGTGAATCTCGGTGTCGGACAGTCGTTGCGACGCCACTCAGTGTGATGACCGGCCGCCGAACCGGCCCGGCCGACCCCGCGGCCCGCCGGTCCCGGCCCGGGGGCAATCTCTCTTACGAACAGGATCTTCTTGCGTTTCTCGCCCGGATAGGGAAAGATGACATAGCTGTAACTACATCCGTGCTATGCGATCTTCTTCGAGACCGTGTGGATGACTGGGAGGGAGACCTGTCAATGGACATGGTGTCATTGATGTACGGGCCCCAAGAGCGCAGTTGGCAGACCAAGGCGAACTGCATGGGGGTCGACCCCGATCTGTTCTTTCCCGAGCGGGGGGCGTCCACCCGCGAGGCCAAGGAAGTGTGCCGGGGCTGCGTGGTGCGCGAGGACTGCCTTGAGTACGCGCTGGCCAACGGGGAGAAGTTCGGGATCTGGGGTGGCCTGTCCGAGCGCGAGCGCCGGCGGCTGCGGCGGCAGCGGGCCATGCAGCGCCGGGCCATCGTCAGCGCCTCCTGAGGTCGCGCTGAGGTCAGACGGCGCCGTCGGGGGCGATCGGGAGGCGTCGGTCCTCCATGCGCCCTTCGATGGTCCTGTCCTCGGTGAGATCGAGCTCGGGCCACCGGCGCCGGGGGATGGCCGCCAGGGTGGCTGCGGGCACCAGCCCGACCAGCTCGCCACGGAGCACCCGACACCCGCTCGACTCGGCCCCGGTGGCGACCGCGTCGTAGACGGTCGGCGACCGAGAGGGCGGTCGGGTCGATCAGATTGAAGCTGACCTGTGCACCGGCTTCCACCGCCAGGCCCAGGCTGCGGACGGCCGGACCCCGGAGCTCGGCGGCGAGCGATCGGGCCACCGAGAGCGGCGACGGCCGCTCCACCTCCGCCCCACGCTCGAGGTCCCCGCCGATCCACACGTTGTAGGCGATCATCACCGGCCGGGCCCCGACGGCCGACGCCCCGGCGGTCGGGTGGGCCACCCGGGGCCCCGTGTCGGGATCGAGCGAGGTGAACGCCCGCCGACGGACCTCGGGCAGGCTCCGTTCCGGCCCGTACAGGAAGCAGGGGAGCTGCAGCTGGTCGCCGGCCCACCGGGCGAGGCGGGTCCTGGTGTCAAGCACCTCGTCCCATACCGGGTCGCCCGGGCCCTGGTGGGCGAGGGGCACGAAGGGCACCACGTCGGCGGCCCCCAACCTCGGGTGGATGCCGCGATGGGTGCGCAGGTCGATGCGCTCGACCGCGGTGGCGACGATCCTCCGGGCGGAGTCGGCCACGGCGTCCAAGGGGCCGCCCAGGGTGAGGACGGAGCGGTTGTGCTCCGGGTCGGAGTGGACATCGAGCAGATGGTCCCCTCCGGCGTCCCGGAGGGCGTCGATGGTCAGGAGGTTGCGGCCCTCGCTGACGTTGATGACGCATTCGGCGGGCCGCCCGTGGTCGGGCACCTCAGCCGGTGGCGGTCACGCTTCAGACCGAGACGGTGTGCCCGGAGACGGTCTGCCCGATCCGGCGACGCCGCAGGATCCTCCGGCGCTCGCGCTCGGACTTGCCACCCCACACCCCATGGTCGACCCGTTCGTCCAGCGCGTACTGGAGGCACTGCTCCGCCACCGGGCACTCGGCGCAGATGCGTTGTGCGGCCTGCACGCCGACACCGTCGCTGGGGAAGAAAATGGTGGGCGAGAGATCCTTGCATTTCCCCACGCTCATCCAATCCGTATCCATGATCCCTCCATCGGTTTCGGGGAAGCTGCGGTGGGTCCCGACCCCTGGTCGGACCCCGATGTCGCCGTCATCCGTTGCCCAACCAGTGTCGCATCCCGACCTGTTCTGTAGGTGGAAATGGGCCAGTATTGACGGAATCCTCATAATTTTCTTATGAGGCACCAGGGCCTTCTTATGATTCCGGAATGCTGGCGGGCAAAAATCGCAACGGCCGACCGGTCCTGATGGCCCGTCCGTCCGGACGGGCGCCGACCGAGCCTCCTCTGGTCCTACCCACCCATCGAATCCCCAAACCGTCCCGAAGGTCGGGATCCATCCGGGAACCGGACGGATCACGGTAGGCGTGACGCTCGGGGCCGGCCCGAGTGCCGGGTAGGATCCCGGTGGCCGCAACCCCAGGAGGACCCACTGCCATGACCCCGGTCAACGAGGAACCACTGCTCCCCGAGGAGAGTGAGGAGCCGCTGCCCCCGGTCGGACACGTCCGGGTGGTCTACCTGGGCCCGGTCGCTCCCCACTGGGAGGTCCGCTCCGACTATGGCGACCCGGCCCTCATCGAGGAGTTCCGCCGCCGGACCATGGCCCGACTGGTGCTCCTCCCGCCCCACGATCCCCAGTACCGGCGCAATCGTGAACGGGTGGTCCGTGATGCCGAGCGGGAGAACATCCAGCTCGAATGGGACCTCGGCGTGCCCGAAGAGGAAGTGCTCGTGCCGTCGGCCGCGGAGGACTCCGGGACCGGTGAGGACCCCACCCCGTCGGCGTAGGGCCCGGTCAGGTCCCGTTCGGCTCTTCGAGTTCGGGCAGGCTGATCCGCTCCAGCCACAGGCCGGGCGCATCGACTTCCGATGGCGTCGGTAGGTTCCGGGCCGAGATCCACAGGCTGGCCAGGCCGTCGTCGCCGGCCCGCTCGATGACTCCGCTGATGAACGCCCGGCCCCGGTCCACCTGACTCTGATCGAGGTCCAGGCCGAAGAGCGACCCGGCCGCCTCTTCCCCCTTGCCCCGCTCGATGCGCCGGCGGTAGAAGGCCTCGGCCAGCTGCGAGTGGGATCCGACCAGCTTGGTCCCGACCACGTCGGCCACGTGGTCGGCGTAGGCGTCGAGCACCACGGCCAGGGCGGTCAGCTGGTCGGATGACCGGCGCGACTCGGGGGTGAGCAGGTCGCCCAGCAGCGCGTCGGGATCCCCGAACATCCCCTGGATCGACTCGAGGTCCATGCCGGAGCCGTCGCCGCCCAACGCACCCAGCCGGCCGGTCAGGTCCTGTTGGACCGACGCCGACGAGCGGGCCAGCTCCACCAGCAGCTCCTCCAGCCGGCCCCGCACCGAGTGCCGGGTGAGCACCGAGTTGGCCGCCAGCTCGCGGGCGCACACCCAGAGCAGCGCCTCCTCCTCGGGCAGGCTCCAGTCCTCGGCGAAGGCGGAGAGGTTGGTCGTCACCACCAGCAGCTCGTCGGACGGTGACCAGGGGAGTGACAGGGGGTACTGGCCCATGGCCCGGTGAGAGAGGTGGCCGACCACCGATCCGACCTGCAGCCCGAAGAGCATCGGCCCGATGGCGCTGGCCCACTGACCGAGCAGGCCGCCGAGCCCGCCCATCGGGTCGTCCCCGGCGAAGGGATCGACCGCGGTCGGGTCGGCGCCCTCGGGCGGGGTGGTCACCGGGCCGGCCACCGGCGTCATGGCGGTCAGTACCTCGCGCCACGAGTCGAGGGCCCGCAGGGTCCAGTCTCCTCGGCCCACGGGAATGCAGGTCAGGCGCCGCCCGTCCGGCGAGACGGGCATGCCGGTGACCTCGGTCACATTGAGCTCCGCCACCCGGGCCAGCTCCTCGAGCCGGATCCGTTGGAGGGGCTCGACGTTGGCCTCGGGCTCGCCGCCGGTGGCCACGTTGAGGGCGAACGACCGGGTCATCTCCCACTGGTCCGGGGCATTGGTCCCGAGCATGTTCATCAGGTCGCCGAAGAGGGATTGGAACGGGTTCCCTGCGTCCCCAGGTTCAGGCGGTGCCATCACCTCATGCTACGGCGAGGTGGCCCCGGTCTGTGCATCGGTGCCGCCTTCGGCGAGCACGACCGAGGTGGACAACGTGGTTCCCTGCCGCTGGAAGTCGATGGTCACGGCCGTCCCGGGCGGCTCGGCGTACAGCCGGGTCAGGAGCTCGGCGTTCGAATGGACCGGGTCCCCGTCGATGGCGGTGATCACGTCACCCGGCGCCATCACCCCGGCGACCGGGCTCCCGCTGTCGACGGCGTCGAGGACGGCCCCGGCCGGCGCAGTGGAGTTGCCGGCCCTGATCCCGAGCCGAACCGTGCTCCACCTCTCCCCACATGATGAGCTGCTGGGCCACGCCGAACACGAGCTCGGCGGGCAGGAAGACCGAGAGGGTCGTCGATCCGACCTGCCGGGTTCCCTCGAGGATCCCCGACACCTGCCCGCTGCTGTCGAGCAGCGGGCAGCCGATGTCGTCGTGGTCGAGGGGTGCCTCGATCATGGTGGTGGCGAAGGAGGAGCCCGCGGTGCCGGTGGAACGGCCGGTCGACACCACGGTTCCGGCATAGACGACCGGGACGGGCGCCCCGTCGGTCCGGGGGTCCGCGGTCATCGCCATGGCGGTGGACATCGAGCCGGCGGAGGGATCGTCGTCGTCGAAGCTGGCGGCGGGGAGATCGTCGCTGATGCGCACCACGGCGATGCTGGTGGTCGGGTCCTCTCCGACCATCGAGGCCGGCTGGCGGGTCCCGTCCGGTTCGATGACGGTGATCGACCGGGCACCGGCCAGGGCTGATGTCGTGGTCACGATCATGCCTCCCGACTCGACCACCAGACCGGTGCTGACGGTGGTCCCGGTCCGGGTGACGACGCTGACGGCCACGGTGGAGTCCCGGACATCGGACACCACGGCGGCGAGCGGTCTTCCGCCCCGCGGTCGGCCCCACCCCCGACTCGGTGGTCGGGGTCCCGGTGAAGGTGGCCAGGCTCGGTGGCGCCACCCGGGTTGTCCGCGTCGTTGGTACCGGACACGGCCATGATCAACCCGGTGGCGATGAGCGCCAGGACGAGGCAGGTGGTGGCGCCGCCCACCAGGATGGTGCCGGTGCGGACCCGGTTCCCCGGTTTGGCGCTGATGGTCGACAGCGTCGGGCCCGGGACCGGGCCGGCCGATTCGGACGGATGACGCCAGAGCCGGTCATCGGGCGAGATCCATCCCCGCAGCCGATCGTTGTCCTCCTCGCCCCATTCCTCACCGGGATCAGGTCCCGATACGCCCTGATCCTCTGCGTCCACGGCCCCGAGGTTACCGAGATCGGAGTCAGAGGGGACGTCGCCTCGACCGGCCGGACCCGCTCCGTGGGCCCACTCGACGGACTGCTCTCCCCGTCGATCGACACGGTGGTCCTACGATGACGGCGTGGCCCGGGACCTCGCGATCGACCTCGGGACGGCCAACACCCTTGTCTTCGCCAAGGGTCAGGGCATCGTCTTGAACCAGCCCACGGTCATCGCGCTCAACACCCGGAGCCACGAGGTCCTGGCGGTGGGCAACGAGGCGTGGAAGATGATCGGCAGGACCCCCGGCTACATCGTGGCCGTCCGACCCCTGCGCGAGGGGGCGATCACCGACTTCGACATCACCGAGCGGATGATCCGGTTGCTCCTGCGCCGGGCCGGCGTCACCAAGTTCAACCGGCCCCGGGTGTTGATCTGCGTGCCCTCGGCCATCACCTCGGTCGAGCGGCGGGCGGTCAAGGAGGCGGCCCGGCGAGCCGGGGCATCGGCCGCCCACCTCATCGAACAGCCCATGGCCGCCGCCATCGGCGCCGGACTGGACATCCACGAGCCGGTGGGCAACATGGTGGTCGACGTGGGTGGAGGCACCACCGAGACGGCGGTGATCTCGCTGGGTGGGGTCGTCGCCTCCCGGGCCATCCGCTGCGGTGGGTTCGACATGGACGCGGCCATTCAGCAGTACGTGCGCCAGCACCACGGGATCGCCATCGGCGAGCGCACCGGCGAGGAGCTCAAGTTGGCCATCGGTTCGGCCCTTCCCTATGCCGACGAGGTGAAGGCCGAGGTGCGGGGCCGGGAGATCGCCACCGGTCTACCCAAGACGGTGATCCTCTCGCCCGAGGAGGTCCGCTACGCCTTGCGCGACCAGGTCGAGCTGATCGTGACCACGGTGGTGGCGTGCCTGGCCGAGTCACCGCCCGAGCTGGCCCAGGACATCATCTATGAGGGGATCCACCTGGTCGGCGGGGGGGCACTGCTCCGGGGACTGGCCAACCGGCTGGCCGACGAGACCGAGGTGCCCGTCCACCTGGTGGCCACGCCGCTGGAGTGCGTCGTGCAGGGCGCGGGGATCTGCCTCGACTCGTTCGACAGCCTGCGTCCGATCTTCGCCGCCGCCGAGACCTGAGCCGCGGCGTCACTCCACGGCGAGCAGGTCCTCGGCCACCTGGCGGACCTGCCAGTCGCGGTCGTCGAGGCAACGCTGCAGGGCCGCCTGCACCAGGGGACCGTCGAAGGCGGCGAGGGCGACCGCGGCGCGTCGGCGGATGGCCGGCTTGTCCTCGAGCGCGCCGAGGACGGCCGGGAGGCCGCGCCGGTCGCCGATGGCGCCGAGTGCGGCCACGGCGGCCTCCCGGCACAGCGGATCCGAGTGGCCCGTCCCCGCCGCGGCCAGCTCGATGAGGGCCGGCACCGAGGCCCGCTCGCCCCGTTCGCCCAACGACCAGAGGGCCATCTCGACCACCGAGGCGTCCACGTCGTCGACGGCGGAAGCGAGGCCCACTTCGGGATGGGAGGCAGCCAACTCGCACGCTCGCCGGCGGACCTGGGGCGATGGATCGGCCAGGGCGGCGTGCAGCTCGTCGGGGCCGAGGGCCCCGAGCCGCTCCAGCGCGCCGAGCGCGGTGGCCCGGACGGTCGGCGCGGGGTCGGCCAGCCCGCCGCGGGCCGTGTCCGGATCGCCGACGTGGCCGGCCAGCGCCACGGCGCGCCGACGGGCCGTGACACTTGGGTCCGGATGTTCCGTGGCAGGCTTCTCGTGGGCCGATACCGGACGACGCCGGCCGGCCCGACGATCTGGGAGCACTCACCCCACCACTATGACCGAGGAAGACAACGACAGACCGGTAGGGGTCGTCCCCGACGACGCCAGCCCCTCGGCCGGCACGCCACCCGCCGGGGCTACGGACTGGCCCCCTTCTCCGCTCGACGTACCGCCGGGCTCGGGGCCGGGTGCGCCGCCGTCGCCGGCCGACAGCCGGAAACGCCGCTGGTGGCCGTGGGCCATCTTCATCGTGCTCGTGGTGGCCATCGCCGTCGCCTCGCGATGGAACCTGAACTACTACGCGGTCACCCCGGGAACGGCCCAGTCGGTGCAGCAGTTCATCACCGTGCCGACCGACAAGGCGCATCCGGTCACCCATCCGGTGCTGCTCACCGATGTCGAGATCGGTCGGGTGACGGCCCTCGACTACCTCTTCTACAAGCTCCAGAGCAACGTCACCCTCGACCAGGTGGACGAGGTCACCGGCGGCACCGCCCCTTCCCAGCTGACCGCGCAGGGGAACCTCGAGATGTCCCAGGCCGAGGTATACGCCAAGGCCTCGGCGCTGCGCCGGCTCGGGTACAAGGTCACGGCCACCCCCTCCGGTGCGGTGATCGCCGGGACCTATCCCGGGACCCCGGCCTACCCGGTGCTCAATGTGGGCGACGTGGTCAGCGCGGTGGACGGCACCCCCACCCTGACCGCCGACGCCCTGACCGCGACGCTGCATCGGTACCACTCCGGACAGACCATCGTCCTCACCGTGCGCAAGGGGGGCACCGCCCCGCCCGCCCCGGAGTCGATCACCCTGAAGAACACCTCCGTCAACGTCGGGGGGGCCAAGCCGATCACCCTCGATCTGGGCATCCAGGTCGAGGACCAGGTCGACTACGGCTTCCCCTTCCCCGTGCACATCGACGTCACCAACATCGGCGGTCCGTCGGCCGGCCTGGCCATGACCCTCGGGGTCATCGACGCGTTGACGTCCGGCTCGCTGACCGGAGGCCACACCGTGGCGGCCACCGGGACCATGGACAGCCAGGGCAATGTCGGGCCCGTCGGCGGGGTGCCCCAGAAGACGATCGCCGTCGAGAATGCCGGCGCCTCGATCTTCCTGGTCCCGCTCGCAGCAGTACAACGGCGCCATGTCCAAGGACCGCCCCGGGCTCAAGATCTATCCCGTCACCACGCTGAATCAGGCGTTGGCCATCCTGGCCGCCCACGGAGGGGTGGTGCCGCCCGCCCACGGCAACCTCGGGCCGGTCCCCGACCAGCTCAGGATGACCAGTTTCGGGGACCGAGCGTCGTAGGCTCTCGATCATGCCCGAGGAACGATTGATGTCGATCTCGTCCTCTTCGCACCTGGCCCCTGACGATGTGGCCCGTCACACGTTCGGATCGGTGCGGCGAGGCTTCGATCCCAGCGAAGTCCGTGCCTATCTCGAGTCCATCGCGGCCGCCCTCAAGGGCATCGGCGACCGCGAGCAGCAGTTGCTCCAGGAGCTCTCCGAAGCCGAGCACCGCGCGGCCCATCCGGTGCTCGATGAGCCGACCCTGACGGCGGCGCTGGGCAGCGAGACGGCCAGGGTGCTCCACAGCGCCCACGAGGCCGCCGCCGAGCTGGTGGCCAAGTCCGAAGCCGAGTCGAAGCGGATGCTCGACGAGGCTGAGCAGGAGATCGAGCGGCAGCGGGCGGACACCGACGCCCGGCTGACCGCTCTGGCCGAGGCGGCCGAGGCGGCCGCCCGCGAGCTCGGCGAACGGACCGAACGACAGGTCGCCGCTCAGCTGGACGCAGCCAGCCGCGAGTCCGAGGAGCTGGTGGCCCGGGCCCGCGAGGCGTGCCGGAGCATGGTCGAGGAGGCCCAGGGACTGCGGGCACGGGTGCTGGCCGATCTGTCCAAGCGGCGAAAGGTGCTGCACGCCCAGATCGAGCAGCTGCGGGCCGGTCGTGAGCGGTTGGCCGAGACCGTGCAGGACGTGCGCCGCTCGATCGATCTCATCGCCGACGACCTGTTCGCGGCCGAGGACAACGCCAGACTGGCGGCGGAGGCCGCCGGACGGGAGGCGCTGGATCGACCGGACGAGGGCACGCCGGAGGAGCTGGCCGCCCTGCTGCTGGCCGTCGAGGCCGAGGCCGATGGCGAGGACGGGGAGTCACCCGACGCCGAGGCGCCCGAAGTGGTCGAAGTCGTCGAGGTCGTCGAAGGATCGAAGTGGTCGAGGCCGATGCGGCCCCGGAAGAAGCGGCCGGGGAAGGGCGGGAGGCGGCGACCGGAGCCGACCCGGTTGCGGAGCCCTCGGCGGCATCGCCGGCGGAGGAGGGTGAGCACGAAACGGTGGAGGGTGAGGACGAGTCGCCGGTCGACGCCCTCTTCGCCAAGATCCGCGCCGCCAGCCAGCAGCCCGAGCCTCCGCCGCCTTCGCCCGGGGCCGGCGGGAAGGCCGCCAAAGCCAAGGCCGCAGCGGGCGAGGAGCCGGAACGACCGGTCGAGGCCCCCGGCGATCCGGTGGCTGACGGCCGGCCCGGGGTGGAAGACGAGGCCGAGGACGAGTCGGAGGACGGATCGTCCGACGAGGGACCGCCCGACGAGCGGGATCCCCTGGCCGTCCGTCGGGACGAACTCACCGCTCCCATCGTCACCGCCATGGGCCGGAGGCTCAAGCGGACCCTTCAGGACAACCAGAACGATCTCCTGGACAGCCTGCGGTCGGGCGGATCCCACTGGTCGAGCGGGCTGCTCCCCGACGAGATCGAGCAAGTCGACAGTGTCGCCACCGCCGCGCTCCCGGCGCTGGAGCAGGCCGTCCAGGCCGGGGTCTCGTTCGTGGACGTCGCCCCCGGCAAGGCGCCACACGCCGATGTGGTGGTGAAGATCGCCCACGAGCTGGCCGAGTCGATGATCGGACCCCTGCGGCGGAAGCTGCTCGACGCCGACGGCCTCGAGGATGCCGATGAGTCGGTGGTGGCGGAGCACATCGGCTCGGCGTTCCGGGAATGGAGAGGCGAGCGCATCGAACGATTGGCGGCGGACCACGTGCTGGCGGCATTTTCGGCGGGATCGATGTCGGCGGCGGAGGGCACCCCTTCGGCCCAGCTCGAGTGGATCGCCGTGGCCGGCTCCGGGGATGCCCCCTGCCCTGACTGCGAGGACAACGGGCTCAACGGCTCCCTGCGACCCGGGGAGGAATTCCCCACTGGCCACCTGCACCCGCCCGCTCACCCCGGTTGTCGATGCCTCCTCGCGCTCGCGGCCACGTAGGCTGCACCGAGTGCGTCCCCCCACTGACCTGCCTCAGACCCCGCGCCCCGGCTCGCGCCGCCGGCGCCATTGGATCATCGGGATCGTCGTCGTCCTCATCGTCGTCTTCCTGTCGCTGAAGACGTTCGCCACCTTCTACACCGACGCGTTGTGGTTCTCCTCGGTGGACCTCCACTCGGTCTGGGTGAAGCTCTTCGAGATCAAGGTCGGACTGTTCGTCACGTTCTCGGCCATCTTCGCCGTCATGTTGCTGGCCAGTCTGCTGGTGGCGGAGCGGCTCGCTCCCAAGGGGCCGAGCCTCGATGCCGAGGACGAATTCGTCAAGCGTTACCAAGAGGTGATCGGTCCCTACTCCCGCTGGCTCCGGATCGGTGTGGTCGTGGTGCTGTCGCTCATCGTCGGGTCCCAGGCCATCGGCCAGTGGCAGAACTGGATCCTGTTCAAGAACAGCACCCCCTTCGGGATCAAGGATCCTCAGTTCCACCGCGACGTGGGCTACTTCGTCTTCACGCTGCCGTTCGAACAGTTCCTGGTGCACTGGGCCCTGGTGGCGCTGTTTCTGGTGCTACTGGTGACGTTGTTGAGCCACTACCTGAACGGCGGGATCCGGATGCAGGGTTCCCGACCGCGGGTGCGGCCCGCAGTGAAGGCCCACATCTCGGTCATCCTCGGTCTTTTGGCCCTGGTCAAAGCGGTCGGCTACTACCTGGCCCGTTTCAACCTCGACCTGTCGAACAACGGTTTCGTGCAGGGAGCCGGGGACGCCGACGTGCATGCCCGGCTTCCCGCCCTCGAACTGTTGATCCTGGTCTCGGTGGCGGCAGCGGTCCTGCTCATCTACAACATCCGGCGCCAGGGTTGGGCTCTGCCCATCCTGGGCGTGGGGCTGTGGTTCCTGGTCGCCCTCACCGCCGGCACTATCTACCCGGCGGCCTACCAGGCGCTGAAGGTGAACCCCTCGCAGAATGCCCTGGAACATCCCTATATCCAGCGGAACATCAACGCCACCCGGTCCGCCATGGGCCTCAACAACGTCAAGGTGACCAATTATCCGGCATCGTCGACCCTCACCGCTTCGCAGCTGTCGGCCAACAGCGACACGCTCGCCAACACCCGTCTGTGGGACCCGACCCAGACCCAGGAGACCTACGACAAGCGCCAGGATCTGCGGTCCTACTATCAGTTCAACGGGTTGTCGGTGGACCGCTACAAGGTGAACGGAGTGGAGACCCCGGTGATCGTCGGCGTCCGTGAGATCAACGACAACGATCTTCCGTCCACGTCCTGGGTGAACACCACGCTCCAGTACACCCACGGGTACGGCATGATCGTCTCGCCGGCCAACAGCGTGACCAGCGACGGCTACCCCAACTTTGCCGTGGGCGGGGTTCCGCCCGTCTCCGATCCCGGGTATCCGGTCGTGAAGCAGCCATCGGTCTATTTCGGCCTCAGCAACGCGGGTTACGTGGTGGCCAACACCAAACAGCCGGAGATCAACTACCAGGTCTCCAACGGCACCAACGCCGAGACCCACTACAAGGGGAACGGGGGCGTGCAGCTCTCGAACTTCTTCGACAAGGCCTTGTTCGCCATCCGCTTCAGCGACATCAATCTGTTGATCTCCAATCAGATCACCAGCCAATCCCGACTGATGTTCGATCGGGGCGTGCAGGCCCGGGTGTCCAAGGCGGCGCCGTTCCTCAGCCTCGATTCCGACCCGTACCCGATACTGCTCAACGGGCAGATCGACTGGATACAGGACGCCTACACCACCACCGACAACTATCCCTATGCCGAGAACGCCAACACCAGCGCCCTCCCCATCAACAGCGGGTTGAACCAGAACTTCAACTACGTGCGGAACTCGGTGAAGGTCCTGATCAATGCCTATACCGGTCACATGACCTTCTACGTCATGGATCCGAAGGATCCGATCATCGAGACCTACGAGAAGGCGTTCGGAGGCATGTTCACGCCGGCGTCGAAGATGAGCGCTCAGCTGAAGCAGCACCTCCGGTATCCCGAAGACCTGTTCACCGTGCAAGCCACCGCGTACGGCAAATACCACATCAAGTCCGCAACCAGCTTCTACAACGCCGCGGACGCATGGAGCCTCTCCCCCTCACCCGGGTCGGGGTCTCCCTCCCAGGCCCTGCAGACGACCTTGACCACCAACGCCCAGGGGCAGGTCGTCTCCACCGGCCAGTTGGTCCGGATGGCCCCGATCTATCAGGAGCTCCGGGTGCCGGGTCAGTCCAAGGAGTCCTTCACCCTGCTCGACGCGTTCGTGCCCGTGTCCCAGGGGAGCCAGATCCAAACCCTGTCCGGATTCATGATCGCCGGCTCTGACCCGGGCGACTACGGAAAGCTCCAGATGTTCGTCACGCCGAGGAACTCACCGGTGTCCGGCCCATCGATCGTGGCATCCCAGATCGATGCCACCTCGAAGGTATCGAGCATGATCTCACTGCTCAACCAGAACGGTTCCTCCGCACTCCTGGGCAACGTCCTGATGATTCCGGTGGCCAACTCGCTGTTGTACATCCAGCCGCTGTACGTCGAATCGTCGCGGAATGCCATCCCTGCCCTCCAGGAGGTGATCGCCGTCTACGGGAAGAACCCCGCCGCCATCGGGTCCACGCTGTCCAGTGCACTGTCCCAGGTGTTCAGTGCACCGGTGTCGACGGCCGCCAACTCGACCGGCCCCACGGGCACGCTCTCACCTGAGCTGCGGGCACTGCTGGACCAGGCACAGACCGCATATCAGCAGTCCCAGACCGATCTGAAGGCCGGGAACCTGGGCGCCTACCAGGCCGACATCAACAACCTGGAGAACGACCTCAACCAGGTCCAGACCCAGACCGGGGGCACGGTGACCTCAACCACCACGACAACCACAACGGCGCCCGGGAGTTGAGCGAGCGACAGAGCGGGACCAGGACGCAACCGGCATTGCTGGCTGCCGAATCGACACCTCTCCCGGGGTGATAAGTTGTCGGCGTCGCCGCGGGGTGGAGCAGTCTGGTAGCTCGTCGGGCTCATAACCCGAAGGTCGCAGGTTCAAATCCTGCCCCCGCCACCATTGAAACGCTGGTCGGCGCGTCTCGTGCATAGGGCACAGGCGCCTGACCAGCGGTTTCGCGTTCGGGCCGAGTGTGCGAAATTGCCGGTTTCTCGGGGCTTTTTATCGGGACCTACTCAGCCGTGCCCTATGCAGCCCTATGCAGGGTGGTGCCGCGCACGTGCCACGTACGCTGCGGTTTCGCGATCGAGTCTCCGGTCGACATGGCGGTGCATAGGGCTGCATCGGGCATGCCCTATGCAGGTGCACTACTCAGTCACATCGGGTTCCCAACCCAAAGATCTGAGCAGGCAGCGCGTTTCTCGGGACCCAACTCGGAAGCGGCCGAACTGATCTGGGCACTCGAAGTGTCCCCAACCGAGTCGTCCGTCCTGCCTACCTCGCCGGACCCGCGCTCCTGCGCGGACAGGACCGAGACGGATGACCATCGTTTCGGTCACGGTCGGAGCGGGGCCATGGTGGCGTGCATCTTGACGAATTGCATCACGGGGGCGGTCTCGATGTGGCTGAGGCCGTCAAGGGTGGTCATTTCGTCGGTGAGGTACTCATAGAGCGAGCGGTCGTCTGGGCAGACCAGCGCCGCGAGAAGACTGGTGGATCCGCTGGTGGCGGCGACAAAGGGAAATTCGGGGCGGCTGGCCAAGTCTTGTCCGATGTCTCTCAGATTTCGAGGGGGAACCGACATCCATAACAGGGCCTGGGAGCGGATCCCAAACGCGTCGCTGGCGAGATCCAAGTCAAAAAACAAGACGCCCGAGGCAATGAGTTCATCGACGCGCCGTCGGATGGTCGACTCGTGCCAGTGCGTGCGCGCCGCCAGCTGTCGATAGGGAGCGCGGCCGTCGTCCCCAAGGGCTTGGACGAGCGGCCAGTCGGAGTCCTGCACCTTTGCCTTCGGGCGATCGATCGACGGACTATCCCGCGCCGAAGAGCGGAGTTGGGCAATCTCCCCAGGGCTGAGGTCGCTCGGCCAAGGCGGAGCCGACAATCCGGTGGCGAACAGGTGGAGGAGACAGTGGGCCGCGTAGTCGACGACCTGTCGACCGACCGAGAGTTGGCTGAGCAGCAGTGGAGTTCGCTGTTCGCCGTCGCGTGAGTGAATCAGGCTGAAGATCTCAGTTCCCCCGGAGGTCAGCTGCACCCAAGAAGTATCCGGATGCTGCGCGAGTTTGGTGGCGACGGCTGGTGCGGATCCCGGAATGCAGCGGATACGGACGGCCCAGTCGTACTGGCCGAACCGCTGGGAGTCGAGCTGGCCCACTACACGAAGAATGCGACCGTCGAACAGACGCCGGTAGCGCCGGGAAACGGTCGGCTCGGAGGATCCGAGGACCTCAGCCAAGCGGCTGAACGACGCTCGAGGGTCGAGGTAAAGCGCGTGAATGATTCGTCGGTCTAGAAGATCAAGATTGATAGATTCCATACAAATTACCATAGGTCATGGCCGAAAACTTGCGGACAGCCACAAAGCTGTGGCGGTCCTCCCGTTGGCGCCGCAAGCTACGGGCTATGGAAAAGAAGTGGTGGACCTTGGTCGTGGTGTGTGCAGCCACCTTCATGTTGCTGCTGGACATCACCATCGTGATCGTCGCGTTGCCGACCATCCAGTCCGATCTGCACGCCAGCTTCAGCGAGGTGCAGTGGGTCATCGACGCCTACGCCCTGACCTTGGCGTCAGTGCTTCTGGCGGCCGGTTCGCTAGCCGATCGTTACGGACAGCGTCTTCTGTTCAGCGTCGGCCTCGTCGTCTTCACTCTCGGCTCGCTGCTGTGTGGGATATCCCAGTCGTCGATCATGTTGATCCTTTCCCGCAGCGCCCAAGGCATCGGCGGAGCGATCCTATTCGCCACCTCGCTCGCTCTTCTCGCTCACTGCTTCCACGGCAAAGAGCGGGGGATGGCCTTCGGAATCTGGGGCGCGGTAACTGGAGTCGCCGCCGGACTTGGACCAGTATTGGGCGGACTCATCACTTCCGGCGTTAGCTGGCGGGGCATCTTTTTGGTCAACCTGCCGGTCGGTGTAGCCGCGCTTGTCCTGACTCGGTGGCGGGTCAACGAGTACAAGACGCCACACGCCAGTCGACCGGACTGGGGCGGGTTCGTAACGCTGACCGCTGGATTGAGCAGTTTGGTTTATGGCCTGATCCGTGCTGGCGAGTTGGCTTGGAGCGACACGGGAGTAGGAGTCTGTCTCGCCCTGGCCGTTGTGTTCTTCGTTGCGTTCGTCGCGCTGGAACACCGAGCGGAGCACCCGCTGTTCGATCTGGCGCTGTTCCGTATTCCCACCTTTAGCGGCGGGTTGGCTGCCGCCTTTGCCTTGAACGGTTCCCTCTACGCGATGTTCTTGTACCTCACCCTCTATCTCCAAGACGACCTCGGGCACTCCGCCGTGGCGACCGGCGTTCAGCTCCTGCTCATTAGTGGGACGTCGATTGTCTCGTCGATGTTCGCTGGAGCGTTCCACGAGCGCATTCCCGTCCGTTGGCTTATCGGGCCGGGCCTCCTGCTCACCGGGGTGGGTTTGCTGCTCATGACCGGGCTCGATGGCAACAGTTCCTGGACCCACCTGATCCCTGGTTTCATCGTGGCCGGCGTCGGTAGTGGGATCGTCAACCCGCCACTCGCTTCCACGGCCGTCGGTGTGGTCGCCCCGCAGCGCTCCGGCATGGCCTCAGGCGTCAACACCACCTTCCGCGAGATCGGTATCGCCGCCGGCACCGCCGTCTACGGGTCGATTTTCGCATCGACTCTCCACCAGAAATTGGGCCACGCCCTCTCCAATATGCCATCCCTAGAGCGACACATGCCCGGACTCGTCACTGCCGTTCAACAGGGCAACGCCGCGCGGGCCGTCAACGCCGTCCCTGCTCCGATGCGAGCACCACTTGTCGCGGCCGTCCACGACAGCTTTGCCAGTTCGCTCGACGTGCTGCTGGTCGTCAGTGGTGTCCTTGCCCTTGTAGGAGCGGCATGTTCGAGTGTCCTCATCCGACGTCGGGACTTCGTGGTCTCACAAGACCAACCGGCACCAGCGCCGACAGAGCCCGTGGGATCGCTTGCGTGATGAGAACACCCCGGTCCTCACCATCTTTTGACCCTGAACCGCTGGACCACCTGTTCGAGCGAGGAGAGTAGAGATGCAAGCAGTCATCACGACGGAGGATCTTCGTAAGAGCTTCCGCGGCAGGAAAGGAAGCGTCGAAGCGGTCCAAGGCGTCAGTTTCGAGATGGGTCGGGGCGAGATCTTCGGCTTCCTTGGACCGAACGGAGCCGGAAAGACGACGACGCTCCGGATGCTCACGACGATGTTGCCCATCGACTCGGGCTCGGCGAGCGTGGCCGGCTTCGACGTCGCGCACCAGCCGAAGCAGGTGCGCCGGACGTTCTCCGTGTCGGAGAGCCTGAACAGCCTCGACGCTTCGCTGACGGAACGTCGGACACGTCGACGTGGGAACGACGCCTGTGACTACGGCGTTGTTGGGCTCTGAACCCGTAGGTCTCACGAGGATCGACAGCGACAAGTGGGTTTCTCGAGACTCTCGGTTCATACCGCACTGGCGCCGAGCGAGCCACGCGTAAGGTCGTCAGTAGATGTTGTGCATCAACCGCCGCACGTCGCCAAGTGTGGTGTCGGCTATGGCTGTGGCGTGCTTGTTTCCCTCGGCGAGGACCTTCCGTAGGTAGCTCGTATCTTTGGCAAAATCGGTCCGCGCTTCGCGGATGGGTCGGAGTCGCTCGTTGACGGCCTCGGTGACCAAGCGCTTCAAGCCGGCAGCGCCGGCCTTTCCGACCTGGTCGGCCAGTGCTTCTGGCTCCTCATCGCGACAGAGGGCGGCAAGCAGGAGCAGGTTGGAGACCTCCGGGCGCCGTTCGGGGTCGTAGGTGATTCGGCGCTGCGAGTCGGTCTTGGCCCCGCGGAGAAGGCGAGCGGTCTCGTCCTCCGTGGCCGAGAGTGCAATCGTGTTGCCACGGCTCTTGCTCATCTTGGCTCCGTCGACGCCGAGCAGCAGCGGCGCCGCGCTCAACAGGCCGTTGGGTTCGGGGAAATAAGGCTGCTCGCGTGAGTAGCGGTCGTTGAAGCGACGGGCGATGGTGCGGGTGAGCTCGAGGTGGGCGAGCTGGTCCTTGCCCACCGGAACGAGGTTGGCGTGGCAGAACAGGATGTCGGCCGCTTGGTGCACTGGGTAGGTGAACATGAGGGCGCTCATCGACGTGGACCCGCTGGCGGCGAACTCGTCCTTGACGGTCGGATTACGCGAGACCTCGGCCACGCTGACCAGACTGAGGAATGGCAGCAGTAGCTGATTGAGGGCCTCGACCTGGCTGTGGGCGAAGATCGTGGAGCGATCGGGGTCGATGCCGACAGCGAGGTAGTCAGCGACCTGACCAAGCACGTCGCCGGGCAGGCTATCGGGAGCGTCACGGTCGGTGATGGTTTGGTAATCAGCGACGAGCACCAGTATCTCCACGCCGAGGTTCTGGAGACGTACCCGGTTTGCGAGTGTGCCGAACAGATGGCCGACGTGCAGCGGCCCCGTAGGGCGATCACCGGTCAGGACCCGAAATTCGGCCGGTGATTCCTCGACCTCCCGTTCCAGCCGGACGCTGCGCTCGGCCGCAGCGAGGTGCGATGGGGTGGTCTTGGGACTGGACAGGGGAAGTACCTCCTGGAACGTTGGGCCTCCAGCCGGTACGTCGACTCCACACGCGACACGGACCGACGGAAGGCAGCCCGGTGCATACCAAGCAGATGGCCGCCTACCGCGGCCATCACCAGCACAAGCAACTCCTATCCCTTCAGGTTACTCCCACGAGTGGCGAGCTCAATGACCGACCTGTGCGCCGCCGGCACAGATCTCGCCAACAGCCGGGACGTGCGCTCCCTGGGGTGGCCGTGCCCATTCTGTTCTCAATCCCGGCCCACAAGAGCCGGTCTGTCGAATCGCCCCGGTTGACGGGGGAGTGCCGGGTTGGATCGCTCGGTCACGCTGTGGGCCGTGAGTGGGAGGGGATGTCGATTCGGGCCACCCTCGTTCGTATGAGAGGTGATGGGTCGGCGCGGTGCCGATGCTCTGATGGTGAAAGGAACCAGGACATGGCAAGGATCGTGGTAAGTGAGTTCGTGACCCTCGATGGATTCATCGATGAGCCCAAGTGGACGTGGCAGTTCAGCCGTGGACCCGAGGCAAGTAAGTTCAAGCTCGATGAGCTCTTCGCAAGCGACGCGCTCCTGCTCGGACGAGTGACCTACGAGGGCTTCGCTCAGGCGTGGCCGTCGATGACCGACGACGCCGGCTTCGCCGAAAAAATGAACGGCATGAGAAAGTACGTTGTGTCGGCGACAATGACTGATGTTGAGGCCACGTGGAACAACACGACCGTGCTCAGAGACGACGTGGTGAGGGAGGTTGCCGAGCTTAAGTCCGAGGCTGGCGGCGACATCCTGGTCGAAGGGAGTTGTCAGCTTGTCCACACCCTCGTCGAGCAAAACCTGGTCGACGAGTACCGGCTGATGGTCTTCCCGGTAGTCCTCGGAGGCACCAAGCCGCTCTTTCCGAACCTGAATGCCGCGGAGGTCAGGCTCAGCCTCACGGAGGCCAAAACGGACGACTCGGGTGTCCTCCTCCTCACCTACGAGCCTGCCCCGACCGAGCTACCGGCGGCGGACGAGGTGTTGGCTTCCTCTTCCCGGGCGTAGGGATTGTCGGCGTTGATGGCGACGTCCGGCCTGGGAACGGACCGGGGGGCACCGGGGACCAAGGACCGCAGCGATGTCCGAATGAAGGTAGGGGCACCAGTGGGACTCCGCTGGTGCCCCTACCTGATGACCGCCGACCTCCTCGAGCCTGCCGCTTTCTGTCACGCGGTCACGGAGGGCCGGCCCGGGACGAGCCCGACCCCGCGGATGGTTCTGTTCAAGGACACCTGAACCCAGCCTTCGGCGATGTCCACCTGGCCTTGCCGGTACACCCTCAGCAGATCATCGAAAGGCGTCGGATTTCTGTTCGTAGACTGTCGATTCCGGCCACTGCAGTTCGTATAGGCACCAGGACAAGGCGAATTCCGGTCGTTCATGAAGGAGGATCCGATGAAGCAATACCTGCTGAGCGTGCACGGAGTCGAGGGAATCGCCCCTCGCCCCCCCGATGAGATGCGGAAGGCGTACGAGGGTGTCGCCGCCTTCAACGCCGAGTTGCAGGCGGCCGGCGCCTGGGTATTCGCCGGTGGCCTCCACCCGCCGAGCACTGCCACCGTCGTACGAGAGAAAGATGGCGAGTTGCTGACCACGGACGGCCCGTTCGTCGAAGGTAAGGAGCACATTGGTGGGGTGTGGGTGATCGCGGCAACGGATCTCGACGCGGCGCTCAACTGGGCCTCGAAGGCGACCCGAGCCTGCGGCGACGCTGTCGAGGTTCGACCATTCCAAGAGGTACCCGGGAACTGACGTCGGCGTGCCGACATTCGCGACGCCCGAGATCGAGCGCATTTACCGAACGGAGTATGGCCGCGCCGTTGCCGTGCTCATCCGAGTGTTCGGTGACATCGACGTCGCCGAGGAGGCTGTTCAGGATGCGTTCACGGTGGCCACGGAAAGGTGGCCGTCCGTTGGCCTGCCGCCAAGCCCGGTTGGATGGATCATCACCACTGCTCGAAATCGGGCAATCGATCGTCTACGCCGCGAGGCCTCCCGGGGGGAACGACATGTTCAGGCCTTGGCTCTCCAGCAAGTGGACGATCCTCAGGAGGCTGCAGCGGTGCAAGACGACCAGCTTCGCCTGATTTTCACTTGCTGTCACCCAGCGCTCGCGCCCAACGCCCAAGTCGCCTTGACGCTACGGCTGTTGGGAGGACTCGGCACGCCTGAGATCGCACGCGCGTTTCTGGTACCCGAGTCGACGATGGCCCAGCGGCTCGTACGTGCAAAGGGCAAGATCCGCGACGCCAGCATCCCCTACCGAGTACCCCATGAGTCCGAGCTCCCCGACCGGCTGCGGGCTGTGCTTGCCGTGCTCTACCTCATCTTCAACGAGGGCTACACGACGACCTCGGGCGATCAACTCGTGCGTGAGGATCTGTGCGCGGAGGCCATCCGGCTCGCTCGTGTCTTGGGCGACCTGATGCCCGACGAGCCCGAGGTCCTGGGACTCCTGGCGTTGATGCTGCTGATCCATTCACGCAAAGCTGCCCGTACCACCCACGGCGGAGGGCTCGTGGTCCTGGCCGACCAGGACCGACACCTATGGGACCGTGAACTGATCGAAGAAGGCCAAGCGATCGTTCGCGCCTGCCTGGTCCGCAACCAACCGGGGCCCTATCAGATCCAAGCGGCCATCAACGCGGTCCACAGTGACTCGCCCACTGCTCGTGACACCGACTGGCAGCAAATCCTCTCCCTCTATGACCAGCTACGTGCGATCGCTCCGACCTCCGTCATTGCTCTCAATCGGGCTGTCGCGGTGGCCGAAGTGAACGGTCCCGAGTCCGCCCTCCGCGACATAGACGATCTTGATCTCGCGAACTATTATCTCTACCACGCCATCCGAGCAGACCTCCTCCAGCGTCTCGGACGGGAGATTGACGCAGTTGAGGAGCTCGATACAGCGGCGTCGCTCACGGCCAACGCCGCAGAGCGCCGCTTGCTGGAACGCCGCCGCGCCGCACTGACGAAGGATGACTGACCCAACCAACGCTTGACGGTGATGGAGCGGACTGGCCTTGCCGACAAAGGACGGTGCCTGGTCCCCAGGCCGCCCCCTCCATTCTGTCTCCGGGGCCTGATCCCATGCGAAGGCCGAGCTTGCCCAGTGGCATGTCAAACGGGATTGCGGTGGAAAGGGCCCGTTGTGTCGATCCAACTCGGGACCGTTCGTTTAAGCGTTGAGGAGCCGGTAGGGAATCGGCGCTCATACTTAGGAGGCACGATCACCATGACTCCGTCCTACTCGGTGTCTGAGCGGGTGACTTCCAACTCACCCGATCTGCGAGTACGTACGATCGCCGTTGGGTGCGCCTTGGTAGCAACGTGCTTGTTGTGGATTGGTGCCCACGGGGCGGGCGTCGCCATGAAGATCGGTCTCCACAATGGCCGGCCTCCTCAGACGTTTGGCTTGCCGTTCCTGCTTGGCTTCGCACTCCTGATCTCGCTGCTCGGCTGGGCGACGCTGCTCTTCCTCGAGCGGATCGCTCGCCGACCCCTGCGCATCTGGACCGGGCTAGCAGTCGTCACTTTTGTGTTGTCGTTCATCCCAATCGCGGCAGCTGCGGCGAACCCTGGAACGAAAACGGTGTTGAGTCTGATCCACGTCGCTGTTGGCGGATCACTGCTGATTGGGTTTCGTCGCCGGCCTGTCTCTGCACAGGAGGTGCCAGAATCGTGATCACTCTCCATCCAGAGTTGATGTGGCAGTTGACCGCCGAACACCGGAGAGACCTCGATCGATCGGCTGCCCTACCGAGCAAGCACCCGGTTGTGAAGCGCTCGACTGAGTGGTGGGAACTCCGCAGATACGGCCGCATGCCGGATACAGCCAGACCCAGTCCCTCGCTGTTTTACGAGAGGGCAACACAAAGGCTGTCCAAAGCAGCGCCGAACGCGTGGTCCGGGGGGCGGGCAAAACCGACGACAAGGGCGGGCGGCCCCGAACGGCCCGGGAAGGTGTAGGTCTCGAGTCCGTGGAGGGTCAACCCGGCCTCCAACCCTCGGTTCACGACCTCGGCTTCGGTCCGGCCGGGCGGTAAGAGAACCAGGGCCTGCAGGCCGGCAGCCGCTCCTTGAATGCTGACGCTTGGTACGCGTTCTTGCAGGGCGGCTACCAAGAGCTCGCGCCGTCGTCGATAGTGCAGGCGAGAGCGGCGTACGAGCCGGTCGTAGGCACCGGAAGCGATCAACTCGGCCAACACAAGCTGGTCGAGGCTGCTGCACGCCGCGCCCACGTTTCTTTTGGCTTCGACCACCTCGTCCAGCAGCCGGTCGGGGACGACGAGCCAACCAAGTCTGAGTCCGGGAGCCAGACTCTTGCTGGCGGTACCGACATAGACGAGGTAGTCCGGCGCGAGGGCCTGAAGGGCACCGACCGGTTGGCGGTCGTAGCGGAATTCACCGTCGTAGTCGTCCTCGAGGACGACGCCCGAGCCGTCGATGGCCCACTCCAGGAGCGCTCGCCGACGGCTCGGGTGCAGGCTGACGCCCCAGGGGAACTGGTGATTAGGCGTCAGTACCGCACCGTCTGCCTCGGCGCACCGCCCGACGTCGGCTCCTTTGTTGTCGACGGGCATGGCGAAGACCCGCAGGCCGGCTGCCTCGGGTATCCGCCACAACTCGTGGTAGCCGTAGCCCTCGACGGCTATGGAGTGTGCACCGCGGGCCTTGATGGTCTGGCAGACGAGGGACAACCCGTGGCTGATTCCGGCGCAGACGATGATATTGGATGGGTTTGCGACGACGTGGCGCGCCCGCGACAGGTACCCGGCCAAGGCGGTGCGCAACTCCAGCAGGCCACGCGGGTCGGCGTAACCAAACGTGTTGTCGAGCGCGGATGCAAAAACCTTTCTGGTCGACTGAAGCCAGGCCCGACGGGGGAATGACGATAGGTCGGGTACGCCCGGGCGCAAGTCGTAGCGTGCCAGCACAGCCGTTGGGGCCCGTCGCCGTAGGGCGGGGACCGTGTGCTCCGGGCGTTGGGCGACCCAGGTCCCCGAACCGCTGCGGCTATCGAGCCAGCCCTCCGCCACCAGCTGCGCGTACGCCTCGGCGACCGTGTTGCGGGCCACGCTCAGGTCAGCGGCCAGCGAACGCGAGGACGGTAGGCGCGTGCCCACCCTCAACCGCCCGTCGCTTATGGCGCCCCTCAGGGCGGACTCCAGACTGGCTCGGACCCGGGTGCCGGAGACGTCCAACAAGAGGTCGATCCCAGAAGTGGCCCACGTTTGTTTCACAGAAGTGGCCCTTCTATTCATGACACTTGGGTTCTAGCGTAACGATTGCGTGATACGCAATTCAGTTACTGCGGCGACAGCGCCCGGTCGTGAGACGGATCAGGTCGATTGGTGG
>CAVZDZ010000011.1:0-630358 GCA_963774245.1 uncultured Acidimicrobiaceae bacterium
CAGGAGTCGACCACTTCTCACTTCACCTGCAGATGACGATGGTTCTCCAATCGTCTGCTACAAAGGCTCCTCGAGCGAAAGAACGTCGATCAGACGCTCCCCCGGAGCGATCACCCTTGCGTCACCTGACCAGCCCGGCCAGAACTGTCCGACGATCGACAGCAACATTGCTCATTCGGGCTTGCGGGCGTCGAATCGGAAATCGTAGTCACCGCGGGTGACGTGCACGTGGCTGAATCCAACGTTCTCAAGTCTTTCGGGGAGGGTTTTTGGGTCGATGGGAACGAACAGATCGTCAAGGTGCGCCTGTCGGGTTCGCTCGTTGTCGTAGCCATCTGATCCGACGAAGAGCCCGCCGGGGCGTAGAACGCGCAGCACTTCGGCGAAGATCAGATCCTGGGTGGTGGAAGTGTCAACGTGGTGGAGGACCCCGAAGCAGGCTGCCGACGAGAAACGGCCCACAGCAAAGCCGGTGTGATCGGCGCTCCGGTTCACCACCTCGACGTTTGTGCCGGCAAGGCGCTGGGCGAGATCGTCAGCTAACTCACTATCGATCTCCACTGCGGTGAGACGAGCGGTTCGCGTCCTCAGGAGATCCGTGGTGAGGCCAGGTCCCGGACCGATCTCGAGCACGTCCTCGCCCAGGTCTCCTACCGAGGCGATCCAGGGCAATAAGTCCCGCTCCAGCATCTCGGCCCATATGGGGCTGGACAGCATTTCTAGGTGGTACTTGTTCATCGGGCTTCAACCTCCAATCAACTCGAACCTCGGGTGCCGCATATCTCAGGATCTATGATTGATCCGTGACCGTCTCGGCCTCTGTGGCCAAAGAAGTGACCGTGCCGGCCAAGCTGGGCCACATCGATGTCCGAGGCGATTCACATGCTCTGGCCGGCAGCTACTCCTTCGAGGTTGGACAGGAGACCGTGACCGGCTGGCACACTCACGATCTGCATCAGCTCGAGTATGCGTTCGAGGGCGTCGCCCAGGTGGAGACGGCGAAGAATTGCTACTTGCTGCCCCCCCAACAGGCAGTCTGGATCCCTGCTCGGGTGGAACACTGCACCACCCTGAACCGGGTTCGGACCGCTTCGGTGTTCTTCGACCCGGTGTTCGGAATCCAGGCCGGCGAGCGGGTGAGGATCCTGGCTGTTTCGCCCGTCATGCGGGAGATGATCCTGTACGCCCGGCGCTGGCCGATCGGGCGCTCCTCCAGGGATCGGATCGGCGACAGATTCTTCGCTGCTCTAGGCGACTTGGTTGAGGACTCCCTCGACCAGGAGCTGCCTTTGTGCGTCCCCACCTCCCGACATCCACTTGTCGCGGCTGCGATGCGCTACACGAACGACAACCTCGCCCACGTCAGAGTCACCGACCTCTGTGACGCTGTAGGTGCTTCTGAGCGCTCGCTACGACGGATTTTTGTCGCCGAATCCGGCATGTCGTGGAGCCAGTACCTGCTGGAGAGCCGGCTCCTCCGGGCTATGGCGCTGCTGGCGGAACCCGGTCCTAACGTACTTGCCGTTGCCACTTCGGTCGGATTCGAGAGCATGAGCGGCTTCGCCCGGGCATTCCGGCGATATACGGGAGAATCCCCGCTCGGTTACCGTCGGCGGATCATGCCTCGTGATGCCCTGAACAATGTCGCCGATTAGTCAATCGATCCACGACAATTGCTCGCGCGCTTTGCGCGCTCTCATTTTGGCGAGGCGAGGCCGTAGGCCGATCGTCTATCGAGACGGCGGGGCGGCTGGCCCCACGCTGCCGCTCAAGGTTACGAGCAGCACTGCGCTTGTAGCCGTCGAGGCGCCCCCCTGGCGACCAAGCGGCAGCCTCGGCCGTTTCGTAGCATGCTGCTGCGCATGGACTCGACTGCGAACGTGTTTGACTTCATCTACGGCCGCTGGTCAGTGCACAACCGCAAGCTGCGCGACGTCACCGACCCAAACTGCGACGAATGGGTCGAGTTCGACGCGACCAGCGAGGCATTCCCGATCCTCGACGGAATCGGGCACATCGACCGGTTGTATGTCCTCGATCCGCCCGACGGGCCGCCGTTCGAAGGCTTCACGCTGCGCCTATTCGATCCCGCCGCCGACACGTGGAGCATCTGGTGGAGCTCGACCCGTGCTCCGGGGCGTCTGGACCCGGCCGTCGTCGGTCGCTTCGACGCCGGCCACGGGATCTTCGACGCCGACGATGTCCTCGCCGGACGCGCCGTCAAGGTCCGCTTTGCATGGCTCGCCAGTCCAGACGCACCCAGATGGACGCAGTCGTTCTCCTTCGACGAGGGAACCTCGTGGCAGCTCAACTGGGAGATGCAACTGCAACGCGACGACGGCTGACATCAGCCCGGCCGCTTCTCGTTTCACGAAATCTGGGGCGTCTGGTCGGACTGCTCCTTTCGGACGATGCGCCGGGTGAGCAGCAGCGGGTTGTCCCGGCAGACGATCCCCATTCGGCGGTCGGCTCGCAGGCACCAGCAGAGCCAGTCGGACCGCCCGGACTGCTCAAGGACCCGAACAGATCCTGAGCAGCACTCGGAACACCCCAGTGCTGTTCAACTGGACCCCCGCCAACCACACACCCCCACACCTCGCAATCGCGAGAAACTAAGACAATGAGAGCGGGAGACACCGAAAACGAGTACCTGTGGCAGCTACGAACGGCGACGCCCGAGGACGTGGGGGCCATCGCCGAGTTCCAGACCGAGTGCTGGCGAGAGGCGTACCGTGGAGTGGTACCCCAGGATTACCTCAACCGGGTTGGCGCCTCCGATCGTTCAGCCCGTTGGCGTGAGCGTCTCGTCGATGGCACCCGTCAGGTCGTTCTTGCCGAACTTGGGAGAGTCGTCGGGGTGGTCTCCTGGGGGCCTACGGAGATAGCTTGCCTTCCTACCCTTGAGCTAAAGAGCCTGTATCTAGACGCCGCTCAACGCGGCACCGGCCTAGCCGTTGAATTGCTCAGCCGGGCCCTCGATGACGCCCCCGCCCATCTTTGGGTCTTCAGCGCCAACACCCGCGCCCACAAGTTCTATGCCAAGCATCGCTTCGCCTTCGAGGGCACCCGACAGACCGACACAGACACCGGGCTCGAGGAGCAGCGGAGGTTCCGTCGGTGAGGGATCGGCTTGCGGGGCGTCATGCTGAAGCTGACGATGAAAACGCAGACCGTGGCCGTCCCCGCCGGAAGGATCGACATATATGGCTCAGCCGGCCACGAGCTGGACGGGAAGCTGCTCGTGGCGCCGGACCATCAGGCTGTTGACCCACCGGGGCGAGCTCTCGGGGTCGAGGGTGAAGTTGCTCGTGCGCTCGAGCAGCACGGTCAGCACGATGCGCGCCTCGACGCGGGCGAGGGGTGCACCGACGCAGTGGTGGATGCCCCGCCCGAAGGTCAGGTGACGGCGCGGCAACTTCCGATGGAGGTCGATCTGATCGGGTTGATCGAACGCGGTGACGTCCCGGTTGGCCGCACCCCAGAGCAGCAGGACTGTGGAACCGGCCGGGATGTCGACACCGCCGAGGACCGTGTCGTTCGGCACAGATCGCATGTGGTAGCGGAACGGCGGCTCCAGGCGCAGCACCTCTTCGACGAACATCGGGATCTGCGCGGGGTGCTGGCGGAGCTGCTCTTGGAGGTCATGGCGTTCCGCCAGTATCCGCACGGCGTTGCCAAGCAGGCTGGTGGTGGACTCGCCCCCGGCGGTCAGCAGGGTGTGGAGGATGGAGTTCGCATCGAAGTCGCCGAACACACCGTTGTTCACGCCCCGGGCGACGGCGCCGAGAAGGTCCTCGCCCGGGTCCTCGACGGCCTGGGCGAGCTGATCGGCGATCCAGGTCTGGATCTCGTCGATGCGGGCGATGAGCTCCATCAACTCGTCGAAGGACAGCGTCGCCCCGATCATCGCCGTCGAGTCGAACGCCGCACTCAGGAGCTGGTCCAGGTCGGCGTCGTGGAAACCGATCAGGCGGCTGATCATGGTGATCGGCACGACGTTGCCGATCGCGGTCATGAACTCACAGGTCCCGTCCGCGAGCGCCCGCGTCACGCACTCGTCGGCGATGTCGGCGATGTCTGGTTCGAGCTCGGCCATGCGCTTGGCCACCAGCTCGGGGAAGACGGTGCTGCGGTGCAGCGTGTGCATGGGCGGATCGGCGGTGGCGAGCGCCTGTGGGCCGGCGTCACCGAAGGGAAGACGGCAGGGCAGGCCGGCGTCGTCGCGGTAGAGCAGGGAGTTGAGCTTCGACGAGAAATCCTCGACCCGACTGGCGGCTTCGGCCAGCAGGTCGAAGGTGGCGACCGTGAACACCCCGGTACCGGGGATCTCCCATACCGGTGCCTCCTCACGGAGCCGACCGTAGAACGGATAGGGATCGTCGATCACCTTTCGGTCGAGCAGCAACGTTCCGGGAATCCCATCGGTCATGTGACATCTCCTTTCTTGCAGCCTTCCCGATCGTACCGGAAAGTCCCGTACTACTGAGCGAAGAATGAGAGTGTACTGTTCTGGTTGCAGCTTCGATGCCGACATGTCGGCGTAAGAACGGTAGGGGGAATTGCATTGAGCATGGAGATGATCTCCCGGGAGCTGGGTTCTGCTCGGCCCCTCATTGACGGTCAATGGTTGGAGCGGTCCTCGGCTGCCGACTTCGATCACGTAGATCCGTCCACTGGACAGGTGAACGGGACCGTGGTGATGAGCGGCGTGGCGGAGACCGACGCTGCTGTCGCCGCGGCGAAGGCCGCCTTTCCGGAGTGGCGCGCCACCTCGCCCGACCGACGCCGTCGGATCCTCCAGCGGATCGAGGAGCTGGTGGAGGCCGACCTGTCCGAGCTCGGGCGGTTGACCACGCTCGAGCTGGGCCATCCGATCATGGCCTCGACAGCGCTCTCGTACGTGTGCGCGGCGTGGTTCGGCTACTACGCCGGTCTGGCCGACAAGATCGAAGGGGCCACGATCCCGCTCACCCCCTCCTTCAACGCCGGTTTCGACTACACGCTGTCCGAGCCCTACGGGGTGGTTGGGATCATCCTGACCTGGAACGGGCCCATGGTTTCGGTGGGGATGAAGGTGGCACCAGCGTTGGCCGCCGGAAACTGCGTCGTGGTCAAGACCCCCGAGTTTGCACCCCACACCGTGGCTCGGTTCGGGCAGCTCGCCCTCGATGCCGGCCTTCCACCGGGTGTGCTCCACATCCTGCCCGGTGGTCCCGAGGCCGGTGATCGTCTCGTCCGCCATCCCGATGTCGGGAAGGTGTCGTTCACCGGCGGGATCCCAACGGCCCGCAAGATCATCGCGGCCTCCCAGGAGACGCTCAAGCCGCTCACCCTCGAACTCGGTGGTAAGTCTGCCAACCTCATCTTTCCCGACGCCGACATCGACGCGGCCGTCGCCCTGTCCGTCCAGTCCTGTTTCACGATGGCCGGGCAGGGATGCGTGCTTGCCACCCGGATGCTGGTCCACCGCGACGTGTACGACCAGGTGATTGAGGCCACTGGCCGCGCCGTGGGCGCGCTGCGGGTGGGCGATCCCTTCGACCAGCGGACCATTGTCGGCCCCGTCGTCAACCAGGGTTCATACGAGCGGATCCTGGCCACTCTCGACCTGGCCCGAGGTGAGGGATCCACCCGGGCGGTCGTGGGAGGATCACCCCTCGATCGGACAACGCTCGACGAGTCACTTGCAGGTGGGTACTTCATCGAGCCCACCCTGCTCGCCGACGTGGATCCCTACGGCGACCTCGCCCAAAAGGAGGTGTTCGGCCCCGTGCTCGCCGCTACGCCGTTCTCGACCGAGGAGGAGGCGGTCGAACTGGCCAATGCCACTCCGTACGGACTGGGCACATTCGTCCAGACACGGGACCTGTCCCGGGCCCATCGCATCGCGCCGCTTCTCGAGTCGGGAACGGTAGCCTTCAACGGCATCCCCGGGCTGCCGCCTGGGGCCCCCTTCGGCGGGTACAAGTCGAGCGGTTTCGGCCGCGAGGGGGGCGTCGAGGGCCTTCGCGAGTTCCTGCGGACCAAGAACGTGTTCATCGGGCTGTAGGGACGGTGGTTCGAAGTGTGGACGCAGACACGCCGGTCGGCCATTCGAGCGGTCCGGGACCGACTGGTGGGCTGTGAGATGTACAACAGAGGAACTTGCATTCTCTTAGAGGAAAAGTTACGTTTGCCGGAAATTCCAAACGGTCGGGCGGCCCCAGGTCATGCAGCTCCGAGGTCGGGCCAAGCAGAACGAGCCGATCGGACCGTCTCGGTTGCCCACCATCGCAGAGCGCCAGCTCACCTCGTGCCTCCGTCTTGGGCAGCGCCGACGTGTGTACCGATCCCACCGACCCTTCAACACTAGGAGCACTGTGAGCGACAACCTCGAAGGAAAGGTAGCCCTCATCACGGGCGCGGCCGGAGGGATTGGGTCGGTGTTTGCCCGCCACCTGGCCGAGCATGGCGCATCCGTGGTCCTCGGAGACCTGTCTGAGGCGGTTTCCGACGTGGCCGACGGCCTGACCAGTGGCGGGTTTGCAGTCCACGGCCAGATCCTCGACGTGACTGATCCGGAGTCTGCCCGCGGTTGGGTGTCGGCGGCTGTCGAACGCTTCGGTGGGGTAGACATCCTGATCAACAGTGCCGCCCTCATGGCCGAGATCCCCTTCTCGCCCCTGGCCCAGTATCCATTGGACTGGTGGGATCGGGTGATGGCCGTCAATGTGAGGGGCCCCCTCGTCTGTACCCAGGCGGTGGTCGATTCAATGGTGGAGCGCGGAGGCGGGAAGATCGTCAACATGGTGTCGGCCGGAGCCTTCTCACCGAGTGGTATGTACGGTGTCTCCAAGTACGCGCTGGTCGGTCTGACCATGAACCTCGCCAGCCAGCTGGGTCCCTTGGGTGTCAACGTGAACGCCATCGCCCCCGGCCTGATTGACGACGAGGCGGGCTACCGAGCGCTGCCGGCCGGTCCGTTCCGAGACGCCATTCACAGTGCCATCCCCCTGAAGACCCACATGGAGGGACCTCCTGATGATCTGATCGGGACCCTGCTGTTGCTGGTCACCGACGCCGGACGTTGGATCACCGGCCAGACGATCAGTGTCGACGGCGGCTGGGTCATGAGGTTCTGATGGTCGACCCTGCCCACCGAGGGGCGGATGCCGCTGCCGCCTTGACCTATCGAGAGGTCATGACAGTGCCGCCGCCGCCGGCTTCCACTCCTTTCGATGTCGCCGAGCTCGAGTACGTGTTCGGCGAGGTGTGGAACCGGCCGGGTCTCTCTCGTCGCGACCGTCGGTGGATCAGCCTGACCTGTGCTGGAGCGGCGGATACTGTGGGACCGATCCGGGCACATATCTATGCTGCACTCAACAGCGGCGACATGTCCCTCCTCGAGATGCAGGAGTTCGTGCTTCACTTCGCCGTCTACTGCGGATGGCCGAAGGCGTCGTTCCTCAATCAGGTCGTAACCGAACAATGGGCCCGCATCTGCGGCGAGCGAGGAGTGGATCCTGAACCGCAAGAAGATCTCCCGGTATGGTCCGCCGGCATGGACCCGGACGACCGCATCGCTGGAGGCCAGGCGTGGTTCGCCTACATCAACTGCGTCCGCTTCCCCCCAGCGAATACCCCCTACACCGCGGCCGGGATCCTCAACTATGTGTTTGGGGAGGTCTGGCAGCGGCCCGGTTTGACCGATCGGGACCGTCGGTTCATTACCGTTGCCGCGGTGGGTCTGGACGACACCGACATCCCCATCCGCTCCCACGTCTATGCGGCATTGAAGAGCGGAGACATCACCCTGGAGGAGATGTACGAACTGGTTCTGCACTTTGCCGTGCACTCGGGCTGGCCCAAGGCCTCCTTCCTCAACCAGGTGACTTCCGACTCGTGGACACGAATCGCCGATGACGGCGGTGTCCGACCACCGACGCCTGCTCCACCGAGGGGCCTCGTGTGAGCGGCCCCGTCGACGGGTGCGTGGCGGTGATCACCGGTGGCGGGAGCGGCATCGGGAGGGCGACCGCGCTCTCGCTGGCCCGGGCAGGTGCCTCCGTGGTGGTCTCCGACATCGATGCACAGAGGGCGACCGATGTCGGTGTCGAGATCGTCGCCGCTGGTGGTCGCGCCATCGGGACCAGGTGCGACGTCCGGCTCGACGACGACTTTGAGGCCCTGCGGGTGATTGCGCTTGCGACCTTCGGCACTGTCGACATCGTCATGAACAATGTTGGGGTGCTGGCCCTCGGGTCACCCAATGCCATTCCAGTGTCAGCGTGGCAGTCGATCCTCGACATCAACGTCGTTTCGATCGTGCGTTCGAACGCCGTGTTCCTCGACGACATGGTTCGACGTGGCTCAGGTCATATCGTCAACACCGCTTCGACGGCCGGCCTCTTTGCCTACGGGTACGAACGTCTTCCCTATTCTGCCTCCAAGGGTGCGGTGGTGGCACTGACAGAAGCGTTGGCCTTGTACGCCAAGCCCCGAGGGGTTGGTGTGACCTGTCTGTGCCCGGGCCCGGTTGCCACCAACATTGTCGAACAGGTACAGGTCTTCGGCAAGATTGGCGTCGTGCGCGGGCCCCCACTCCCGACGCTCGACCCCGCAGTCGTCGGCGATCAGGTCGTCTCGGCGATCCAGGAAGGCACGTTCTTCGTGCCCACCCACGCCGAGATCCATGAGATCCTGGTCCACCGGGCGGAGGACCCAGAGGGCTTCCTCGACGAGCAGATCTCGCTGCTGTCATGAGGGTGGGGTTCATCGGTTTGGGGAGCCAGGGAGCGCCCATGGCCCGACGCATCGCCGAGTCCGGTCACACGCTGGCGTTATGGGCCAGGAGCGAGTCCACCCTGGCACCCTTCGCCAACGTCGTCTTCAACCGGGCCCTTACCCCTGCCGAGCTGGGGACGGCATCCGAGGTGGTGGGGGTGTGCGTTCGAGGAGACGCCGATGTCGAAGAAGTCGTCCTCGGGCCTAACGGCGTTCTCGGGGGCATGGTCGCCGGGTCGGTCTTGGTCATCCATTCGACCGTCCACCCCGATACCTGTCGGCGCCTGGGAGCCCTGGCCGTCGAGCGTGGGGTCGATGTCCTCGATGCTCCGGTGAGCGGAGGCGGGCAGGCGGCCCACGACCGCCGTTTGCTGGTCCTCGTCGGCGGCCATACCGATGTGCTGGAGCGGGTCACCCCGGTGTTGTCGGCATTCGGCGATCCGATCAGACATGTGGGACCGCTCGGCGCCGGCCAGACGGCGAAGCTAGTCAACAATGCCCTCTTTGCTGCCAGCCTCTCGCTGGCCAATGACGCGCTGGCCCTTGGCGTCGCCCTCGGCCTGGACGAGAGTGAGCTGGTGGAGAGTCTGAAGCACGGGAGCGCGAATAGCGGCGCTCTGGGTCTCGCAGCGGGGATGAGACCCCGCCTCTCTGATCCCTCCTCTGGCCCCGCGAACGTTGCTTCGCTGCTGACGAAGGACCTCGATCTGGTGGGTGAGCTGGCGGAGCGGGAGGGGGCTGACGTCGCACCTCTGCGTGAGGTGGCCGACCGCTGGTTGTCCCTGGTAACGCCATTGTCCGAGACATAAGGATGCCAGTCGTTCGCGACGACCTGCCGAGGTACCGCAGTGTCCGAATACGTGCCGAAACGAAGGCCCGGGGTACTTGCTCGGCACCGGTTCAAGTAGCGCCCGGTCACCCCGTAGTGGTGCGTATTGTGCGCAACCCCGATCGCCCTACTCGTGCCGTTGATGGCGCGGCAATCGCGAGCACTGCGCCGATCGTGCAGCTTTCGCCGTCCCATATATCGAACGACGAATGGCGCACCAGACCTAGCACCGCTCAGCTCGGAGGTCATGGCCACAAGGGGATCCGCTTACGGGCATCCGAGCTTTGCCTCGCAGGATGACTGCGGAGTGCCATGCCGTTGGTGATGTCAGCCTTTGAGAGCGCGGCTCCCACAATAAGAGCCACTTCTCATTTCTCGTTTCCAGGCATCGCGTGCCGCCCGGCGCCGGTAATGAGCGATGGCGCGTCCTCGGCCTTCCCGTAGGCGTGCACCACGTCTTCGAGCCGCGCCACGCGGCTGCCCTTGACCAGCGCTGCGTCACCCGGGCCCATCGTGCGCAACAAGGCGACAGCCTCGTCGACGCCCGTCACGTGCATTTCGCCATAGAGCCCGGTCTCGTATCCGACCACCTCGATCCCGAGCTCTTCCGCCATGAGGGCGATCCGACGATGCTCGGACTCGCTCTGGTCCCCGAGCTCGGCCATCAGCCCGAGGACTGCCAGCTTGCGTTCTCCCGGCAACGCGGCCAGCGAGCGCACGGCCGCCTCGGCCGACGCGGGGTTCGCGTTGTAACAGTCGACGACCAGGACGGGGCCGCCGGGCACGTGATGGACCTCCATGCGCAAGGGCGAGCCCTGGGTCACCGCCAGTGCCGCGGCCACGGTCTCGATGGGGACTCCACACCACAGCGCGACCGCCGCCGCGGCCAGCGCGTTGGAGACCTGCTGCACGCCGCGCACCGCCAGCCGGACCTCGGTCCTCCCCCACGGCGACGACAGGCGGAACCGTGCACGCAGGTCCCGGTCGAGAGTGACGTCGTCGGCCCGCACCTCGGCGTCCGCACCCACCGCATACCCCAGCACGGGACACGCGCTGAGCGTCGCCATGTCTCGGACCCGGGGGTCGTCGAAGTTCAAGACCGCGAGACCCGATGCCGGCAAGGCGGCCACGAGCTCGCCCTTGGCGCGGGCCACGCCGTCGAGGTCACCGAAGTACTCCACGTGCGCCTTGGCGACCCTGGTCACGATGCCGACGTCGGGACGTGCGACCTCGGCCAGCTGCTCGATCTGCCCCGCACCCCGGGCCCCCATCTCGACGACCACCCACTGCGCGTCGTCCGGCGCGTTGAGCAGCGTCAGAGGGAGGCCCAGCTCGTTGTTGAAGGAACCCTCGCTGGCGGCGGTGCGGAACGTCGACGCCAGACAGCCGGCCAGGAGGTCCTTGGTGGTGGTCTTGCCGACCGACCCGGTGATGCCGATGGCGCCGCCGACCCGACCGCGGGCGAACGCCCCGAGGCTCAACAGTGCGGCGGCGGTGTCGGGGACACGGATGGCCGTCCCGCCAACCGGCTCCTGCGCGGTGAGATAGGCCGCTGCGCCCGCCTCGAGCGCTGCCGGGATGAAGGCGTGGCCGTCGCGCTCGGCCACGATGGGAACGTAGAGCTGCCCGGGCCGGATCGTCCTCGAGTCGATGCTCGCTCCGTCGATGCTGACATCGGGCCCAACCAGTTCACCGCCCAGATGGGCCGTCAGTTCAGCTGCCGAGCAGCGCACGTGTCGTCCTAATGGGGAAGTCAAAATAGGTGTTCGGATACGGTTCGTCCTTCAGCGAGTAGTGCCACCATTCGCAATCGTAGGAATTAAAACCGCAGTCCTCCATGATGGAACAGAGGTATTGACGGTTTCTCGCTTCGGCGGCCGTGATTCCTTTCGCCCCATGATGTGAGATTGGATCCATCAAGTCATGGTCACCGCCCATTGGAGCAAGTTCACCGGTAGCCAAATGAAACAGCGTCAAGTCGACGGTGCTGCCCCGACTGTGGCCGGACTGAGGCGGCCACATAACCTCTTTCGAACATCTCGGGTCGGTCAATATTCGGATAGTGCCGTAGCTTCTTCCGGCCATCTTCCGGCTGTTGTGACCAGCGCAGAAAGCAATCTACGGCACGTTGAGGGCGATACCCATCCCACAGAAGCAAGCCGAAGCCGAGGGATGCGGCTACTGCTTGCGCCGTTTGTAGGGCTGCGCACAAAGCCATCGTGCCGACTATTCGATTTGCCAGATATCCGTCCACCGGCTTGCCGGTGAAGTTATCCCAGGTGGCGTACTTGGCATCCCAACGTATTCCCGGTACACACTCGTCGACAAAGACAAAATTGCGATTCATCGGCATCTTTCTGCCAATGCCAGCGACACGATCCGGTCGATCACTTCGGCAAGTGGGAGCCCGGCGGCGGCCATCATTCTCGGATAACGGCTGTAGGAGGTCAGATCCGGGCAAGGTGTTGACCTCGTTGAGGACGACGGTTCCATCGTCCTTCAGGAACATGTCCACCCGCGACAGCCCCCGGCACCCCAAGGCGCGGTAGAGGGTCTTCGCGGTCTGCTGGACGAGCTCGCGCGCCTCTGCCGAGATGTCGGCGGGAACGATGAACGTTGCGTTCTCAGAACCGCGTTCAGGCTCGTTCTCCTGATGGATTCTGAAGAATCCATGAGATAGCGAGATGCGATCTGGCTCGCCCGCGATCAACTCCCCGTCGTTCCCGAGGATCGCACACCCGACCTCGGTGCCGACGACCGCCTCTTCGATCAACACCTTCGAGTCGAACTGCCGAGCGCCATCGACCGCGGCGAGGAGCTTCTCCTTTTGATCGACGCGACTGACGCCGAACGAGGAACCCGAACGGGCCGGCTTTACAAAGACGGGATAGGTAAACCGGTCGGGGTCAATATGCTCGTTCGCCGAGACGGTCCAGAAGTTTGGCGTAGCGATTCCTGCGCTTCTCGCCACGACGTAGGCAAGGGACTTGTCCATGCAGAGAGCAGAACTTTGGACGTCGCAGCCGACATAGGGGATGCCGGACAGCTCCAGCAAGCCCTGCATCGCGCCGTCCTCGCCGAGCTTGCCGTGGAGAACGGGGAACACCACATCCAATCGGATCGTCTGGTAGTGCCCCTGCTCCAGAACCAACAATCCGTGTACCTCGCTGTCCGGTGACAGCAGCACCGGACGACAAAGGCCGTCTTCCCAATCCGCGTCAGGGCCGTCACACAGCTTCCAGGCACCACTCTTCGTGATCCCGATATAGAACGGCTCATACCTCTCGAGGTCGAAGCTCTTTGCGACCTCCTGCGCCGATTTGACGGAGATGGGATGCTCTTCGGAACAACCTCCGAAGATGATGGCGACCCTCAACCGACCCATTCCGCTCTTCTCTCGAAACGACGACAATTGATGAGCGTGTTCTCGACGATGTCGCGCAGCGCGTGCTCGGTGTAGTAGGCGGTGTGCGGGGTGATCAGCACATTCGGCAACAGTTGGAGCCGCGACAACAGTGGGATCTCGATGGCCCTCTCGCGGTAGTCGGAGTAGAAGACTCCTTCTTCGCCTTCGAGGACATCCAACGCCGCACCACCAAGCTGACCGCTTTCCAACGCCAGGAGAAGCGCCTCGGTGTCGAGAAGTGAACCGCGTCCAGTGTTGATGATGAATGCGCCGTACCGCATCTGCTCGATACGTCGACGATTGAGGAGATGGTGCGTGTCCTCGTTGAGTGGGGTGTGGAGCGTGACAACATCGCTCTGCTGCAAAAGGTCGTCGAGCGGCACGTACTGGGCGGCAGTCTTGGGACATCGGTCGTAGGCCAGGACACGACAGCCAAATCCTCGTAGCCTGTCGATCACCGCTGCGCCGATGCGTCCGGTTCCGATGACCCCAATGGTCATGTCGCGAAGTTCTTTCCCGCGCACGTCGTTCAACCGGTAATCATGAACCTGAGCGCGGCTGATGGTGGATTTTGCATTTCGCACCACCATCAGCATGAGCATCAACGTGTAGTCAGCGACGCTGTCGGGCGAATAGGCGACAGTCTCGACGGAGATGCCCATGCTCTGGGCGCATTGCACGTCGATATGGTTCAATCCAACACTTCTCGTGGAGATGTACTCCACGCCGGCTCGGCTGAGCGCAAGAAGAGTGGAATTTGGGATTTGAGTCTTGTGACCGACACTGATGCATCGATTCTCAGATACCAGTTCAAGATTGGCTTCAGATGCCGCTGCATCGGTGATAGTCGGCATGATGCCGAGGCGAGGCGCCATCTCTCGGAACAGGACGGCCTCGTCCTGCCCGCATCCATAGATGGTGATTCCCATTTGTGGAACGGCGGAATCTGCATCGACAAGGACACCGGTGTGGTCGGAGGCGGCGGCCGAGGAGAAGGAGGTCGCCGGCAGTCGGGTGCGGCGGGCCGCTGTCCGTGCCGGTGCGGTATGGGTCACGCTCCTAGTCAACCCAGCGTGGTGTTGCCAGCCCGTATGGGGTTTTCGATACGCCGACGATATGTCCCGAGGCGTAGGATCATGTCAGTGTGCGTGTGTTGATCGTCGAGGACGAGCCCTACATGGCAGAAGCCATCCGCGATGGCCTCCGCCTGGAAGCGATCGCCGCCGACATCGCCGGTGACGGCGACACCGCTCTAGAACTGCTGAGGATCAACGCCTACGACATCGCCGTCCTCGACCGCGACATCCCTGGGCCCTCTGGCGACGAGATCGCCGAACGCATCGTCGCCTCCGGCAGCGGCATGCCCATCCTCATGCTCACCGCGGCCGACCGGCTCGACGACAAGGCCACCGGGTTCGAACTCGGCGCCGACGACTACCTCACCAAGCCGTTCGAGCTCCAAGAGCTCGTGCTCCGTCTCAGAGCGCTCGACCGCAGGCGCGCCCACAACAGGCCACCCGTGCGCGAGATCGCCGGTCTGCGTCTGGACCCGTTCCGCCGCGAGGTCTACCGCGACGGCCGCTACGTCGCCCTCACCCGGAAGCAGTTCGCCGTGCTCGAAGTCCTCGTCGCTGCCGAAGGCGGTGTCGTCAGCGCCGAGGAGCTGCTGGCGCAGGCGTGGGATGAGCACGCAGACCCGTTCACCAACGCTCCGCGCATCACCGTCTCAGCACTGCGCAAACGCCTCGGCGAGCCCTCGATCATCGCCACCGTGACCGGCGTCGGCTACCGCATCGATGCTGAACCGAACGCCAGCGTGAGGGAGGAGAATGTGGATAGAGCCCCTGGGTTGAGCGTTCGCCTCAAACTCACCCTCAGCTACGCCGGCTTCCTCATGATCGCTGGCGGCTTGCTGCTCGGCGCCGTGTGGGTGTTCCTCCTGCGATACGTGCCCAGAAGTGAGACCGTCATCGCCCACGGCTCAAGCTCCCACCTTGTCGTAGACGCCCAGCCGTGGCGCTCTGCTGCGCGATTTCGGCTCCGGCCGCGGCCATCTTGGGGGTGTTCCTGCTGGTAGTCGGTCTCCTCGGAGGATGGCTGCTCGCCGGTCGGATGCTCGCCCCCCTCACTCGCATCACCGACGCCACCCGCACGGCTGGGACCGGCTCGCTCTCCCACCGAATCGCGCTCCCGGGCCGCAAAGACGAGTTTCGCGACCTCGCCGACGCCTTCGACACCATGCTCGCCCGGCTCGAAGCACACAGCGCCGAACAGCAGAGATTCGCAGCCAACGCCTCCCACGAACTGCGCACCCCACTCGCGATCACGCAGACCCTTCTCGACGTGGCCCGCAACGATCCGAACCGCGAGAACAGCGAGCTCGATGAACGCCTTCGTGCCGTCAACGCCCGAGCGATCGACCTCACCGAAGCCTTGCTCCTGCTCAGCCGCGCCGACCAGCAGTCCTTCACCCCGGTACCCGTCGACCTGTCCCTCATAGCGGAAGAAGCGACTGAAACGCTCCTCCCCTTCGCGGAAATGCATGGCGTCACCATCGAGACCTCCGGCGACGTGACTCCCGCCATCGGCTCAGAGGCGCTCCTGCTGCAGTTGACTACGAACCTCGTGCACAACGCGATCGTCCACAATCTGCCTGAACAGGGCACCGTGTGGGTCACGACCAGCGTTCACCCCAAGACCGTGGTGCTCAAAGTCGAGAACACCGGTGAGAAACTCACCCCACAGACAGTTTCCACGCTTGTCGAACCGTTTCAGCGCGGCACCGAACGCACGCACACCGACGACGCAGGTGTCGGCCTCGGCCTGGCCATCGTCAAAAGCATCACCCAAGCACACGAAGGAACCCTCACCCTCACTCCCCGCCCTGCGGGCGGGCTCTGCGTCACAGTCCAACTACCTGCCGCACCACCGCATGCTGACGAGATGACGATCAGGGAGCGGCTGGACGGTCCCAGAGGAATTAGTTGAGGCCTGTGGATCCGCGTGTCATGCGGCGTGAGTGTCACCGCTTGCTGATTCGTCGAATCGTTTCGACGAGCGCGTCCTTCTCGAACTTCGACGCCGGCTCTAACCAGCGACGATGTGGTGGGCGGAATAGCCGGAACGCCAGCAGCGCCGTGTCGACGGCTCGCGAGCCGAGTCCCTTGGTGATTCGCTGCCTAGTTTGACAAGTTTGATCTCCGGCTGGCCATCGCCGTAAGCCGAACGGCATCCGGCACAGTCAGGCTGATCCCTCAGTGCCCGTCTCGGTGCCCGAAGGGGTCCCCGGGTGACACGGCTCGATCAGGGTTCGGCGAGACTCTTCTGGTAGTCGACTCGATCCGAAAGCTACCGCCTGCCAGCGATGGCCTGCTCCCTCTTGATGGCGTTCAGGTATCGGCAGCGTGGCGTGCCACCACGTCCGCGTACCGCTGCAGCGTGTTGCCGGGACCGGGGTTATCGATTGCCGCTCTGATCATCGCGGCCATCTCGCCGTGACGCTCCAAATGCGTATAGGTCAGCACGACCTCGGTTGCACTCGGGCCATCGGGGTTGAAATCGACCACGATGACGCTGGCGTGCTCATCGTCGGCGACAGGTTGCCAGTTTGGCCCGATCCGCCACGTGACCGCGAGCCTGTTCGGTGCCGCCCATTCAACGATGGTCCCTCGGGTGACCTCCGCTCCGTCGGCGCCGCGCTCATAGAACCGGCCACCTACCCGTGGTTCCATGGCGACGGACTGTGGATCCTTGATAAAGGTGTGCTCGGGCGGCAGCCATTCGGCCGCACGCTCGGTATAGATCCGAAAGGCCTCCGCAACAGGCACGGGAACGGTCACCGATATGCGGGGGTCTGCCTCGTTTCGGGTCATGCCGACTCCTTCTTCATCACGGTGAGAGGTTTCGTTTCGGAGAGTCACGAACCCCTCCATTCGTTCTCAAACCATTAGTATACGAATGATTTGTTCACTTGTAAATCAGTAAACTGCTGTCTTGTGGAGTCGTCGACCGGGTGGACCGTGTCCCACATCGGCAAGATGGTTTCCCGCGGTTTCGGTGACGCTCTGGCCGAGGCCGATGGGTCCCTGCCGACGTGGCTGGTGTTGCTGGCCCTACATCAAGAACACTGGCCGACCCAGCTAGAACTTGCCCATGCAGTCGGAATCGAAGGGCCGACCTTGACTGTGCACCTCGACCGCATGGAAGCGGCCGGACTTGTCCTCCGCTCTCGGGCTCCCCAGGACCGTCGCGCCGTCCGGGTCGAGCCCACCGACCAAGGCGAACACCTATTCCAACGGTTGCGCTCCGCAGCAGAAGCCTTCCAAGACCAGCTCCATGCTGGGTTCTCCGAACAGGAGATCCGAGAGCTGCACCGCCTACTACGCCGGCTGGAAAACAACCTCGAGGCCGAAGCGTTCACGAGTCCCTTCGACTCGTGAACTCAGGTCATTTCGCGGCCACCGCGACGTCCGCGGTAGCAAGGCGGCGTCGTGAGAGGAACGCCTATCGGTGAATATTGTCGAAGACGGTCCCGAAGCGACCCGTAGCAGGTTCCTCGCAAGAACTCTCAATGCGCCTTGGGATCACAACGAGGTGTGGGGCTTCGGGGGTCTAGCGCTGTGGTGGGAATCTGGGTCGTGGAGCCCGAGGCCGGACTTACGGTGACCGTCACCGATCGAGAACCTGACAGCGTGGCCAGTTCGATCCACGGCCAGGTGGGGGGTGACACGACTCTGGCTCCAGTTACTTGCACTCGGTAACCGTGGGGATACACGCGACGTGGCACGAACACCTCGGTCGCGGCACCGGTGCAGAGCAGATGTGGTGCGACAGGCCTTGTGCTGTACGACAGATGCATCACAGACTGCGCCCGATCGAATGAATAGGTCCCGGGAGTTCCGGCGATGGCCTCAGGGTACGGTACGACCAGGTCGTTCAGACGGGCTTGGCTGGCGTTGGCTTCCGAACCAGGCTTTGCGTCGTTCGTCAACAGGCCGGGCGACACGCTGTCCTTGGTCGTGTAGTACTCCCAGTAGGTCCAGCTGAGAAACCGTGCGCCGGCCAAGTCGACCATGTTGGCGTTGTCGGTGTCGTTGGTACTGTCGCCGAACTCGCCCAGGAAGGCTGGAACACCGGCACGGGTGGCGTAGGCGATCCCGTTGTCGAGGCCCTTGCTCTCTTCGGGAGTACAGCGGAGGTCCTGGCTCACGGTGCCGGCCGGTGTCGTGGGCTGGGGAATGTCGTCGCAGTCCCGTGCGTAGTAGTGAAAGGTGAATCCGAGTCTTGGGTCGGTACTCAAGGGTGCCGGAAGGGACGTGGCATTGGTAGCTAGCTGGGGAACGGGCTCGTAGAACACCAAATGAGTCTTGTCCTGGCTTCGGATGGTGGCAATGAGGTCCCGGTAGAATTGCGCCAGTTGGCCCTGCTCGAAGCTCGGGCACGGACTGAATAGGGCGCAACCCGTGGCGGATCCTGCATAGGGCTCATTGAATATGTCGTATCCGAGCACATTTGGCGCATCTTTTAGTGCCGCCGCGGCACGGGTCCAGGCCCCTTCGAACTGCTGGGTGAGTCCGTCACCTCCTACCAGCAGGTTGTCCCACAGGTTCTGGAATGCTTGCAGCATCTGGTTGCAGGCATCCACTGGCGGCGGGCAGTTCGAGTCAGCGGAAGCCCAAGTTGGCGCACCGTCTCCTCCGTACTTTGCGGAGTAGTTGTCCTGGTGAAAATCGACCAGGGTGCGGATGCCGTATCTGCCCAGAGTCGCATTCATATCGGCGATGCGGTTGATGTAAGCGGTGTCGTAGTGCCCGGGCGCGGGTTCGACACCGGCCCAGATGAACCCGATCCGCGCCACGTTGAACCCCTCTTGGACCAGGAATTTTGCGTCCTGAGCCGAAAAGTCCGGTGGGTAGTAGGGAGCCGTCTTCCACACGAGGTCAAGTCCATGCATGGTGATCACTCGACCCCACGGATCGGTGAGCCACCGACCGATGTGCCCTACGGGTCCAACCTGCGATGGTGCGACCGGCTGTGCCTGAGGCGAAGCATTCGAGGAGGTGCATGAGACCGCTGAGACTGACATGAGGAGTGCAAACACGGCGATCCCACCTCGCCGCCACCGCCTCGCAAGCAGCATCTCAGTCCGATCGTCGATATTTGGGCTGGTCGGCAAGTTATCACGTCAGGTTCGGCGGGAGCCTGAAAGCGGCTTCGGGTCGCACAGCCTGTTGTCCGTGCCCAAGGAGTGCTTGCTCGACACGAGCACGACCGATCGCTCCGTTCGTGCGACCAGGGGTATCGATCGATCCCGGGTTCCCGAGCACGCAGGAACGACGGATTATGGCGTCCCTCCGAGGAGACGCGGGTCAGGATGTAATCCCGTACAGGAACGGCATCCCGTGCTGACCAACTCACGCTTCATGGCAGCATCCGTGTGCCCGTAGGGGATCGGCTTCCGGGCAACTATTCCTCGCCAGAGAATCGCTCCCAAGCCGACTGTCGAGTCATCCCCAACGACGATCCGATGGCCGCCCACGTAGCACCAAGTGCTCTCGCCCTCATCACGTAGCGGGACAGATTGCCTTCGACCTGCGCACCTGCGGCCGCCATCCGAGGGAGGCTCGCAAGTACTCCATCGAGGTCAAGGTCCTCCTCCCAAGATGTCAGTCCTGGTGGCAAAGCGGGTGGGCTGTCGATGACCTGGCTGCAGAGTTCGACGCACTCGTTGCAGATAAAGACCCCGGGACCGGCGATTAGCTTGTCGACTTCGTGGTCGGGCTTCAAGCAGAACGAACAAGATGCTGTGACTCGATCCTCGGTGACGGCCATCGATACCTCCCTTAGTTGTCAGGAATCACCTTACAGTGTCAGGGTCAACCTGACAAGGTTGGCTTGCACACCGCGAGGACCCAAGGAACGGCTTACGGCGCCAATCGACTCAGCATCCCGATGTGCCCGCAGGGGATCCCGTTACGGGACGTGATGATGACTCCCGTCAGTCGATCGTGGAAACCGCAGGCTCCGTCTCCTGGCGCGGCAATCCCGAGATATGTCAAGGGCAGACGACGAATGACGTCTGCGGCCGGGCCCTTCTCTGGTTGTAAATCAAGCGCCCGAAAGGCGCGCCAGCAGCTGTCGACGACGATTCGAACCGATGACTACCCGAAATTGTCGAGCTGAGCGCTCTGTTTAGATCGACTCTGTCGGCTGAGCACGGACTGGTCGGAAACCCCTTGGGTGCGGTGGCTACTTCGAGTCCTCGGTTGTGAACGTGCATTGGTCATACGCCAGGCGGGCTTCGTCGATTTCGTCCATGTGGGTGTAGGCCCAGTGGCGGACAGTGGTGATCACATCGCCCAGGCTGTGGCCGAGGGGGGTGAGGGAGTATTCGACCTTGGGAGGGATGGTGGCGTATGCGTGGCGGTGGACGAGCCCGTCTCTCTCCAGCGCTCTCAGGGTCTGGGTGAGCATCTTCTGGCTGATGCCCTCGACCTCGGCTCGGAGCCGCGAGAAGCGTCGGACACCACCGCTGAGGGCGTAGAGGACGAGCAAGGTCCACTTATCGCCGACGCGGCTGATCACCTGACGGGTCGGGCAAGCCGAGGCCATGACGTCGTAGCGCCCGTCGGGAGACGCCAGCTCCACTCCATTAGTCACCATAAGGTATGTATACCACTAATAACTCCCTACTTTCCTATAGACACTGATTCGTTCATGATTGGTGCATGCGAGCGTTGGTGCCAATCGGACCCGGTGTAGGGAGCGTAGAACTGGCCGACGTGGACGAACCGGAGGCGGCTCTTGACGAGCTGATCGTGGCGGTGGAGGCATTCTCGCCCAATCGAGGCGAGACGTTCCTCCTCGAAGATCCACCGCCAGGTTGGCGCCCGGGCTAGGACGTGGCCGGCACCGTCGTGCAGGCGGCTGCATCAGGACGAGGCCCCAGGGCCGGACAGCGGGTGGTGGCTCACCCCGAGCGGGGCGGATGGGCCGAGCGGGTGGCGGTACCACTCGACAAGGTAACGATGCTTCCAGTCGACATCGACTTCTCGGTGGCCGCCGCGCTGCCGTTAGCAGGGCTGACGGCGCTCCGCCTGACCCGCGTGACTGGTCCTTTGGCGTCCCGGCGAGTGCTCCTAACCGGGGCGTCGGGTGGGGTGGGCCACTACTTCGTCGAGCTCGCAGTTTCCCAGGGCGCGGAAGTCACGGTGGTGACATCATCGGAGGAACGAGGCGCCCGCCTGGTCGATCTCGGCGCCACACAGTCCGTGCATGCGATTGACGACGCGGTCGGCCCATATCAGATCGGCCTCGATTCCGTCGGCGGGGAGGTGACCGCGGCAGTATGGGCCAAACTCGCCCATGACGGACTACTGGTCTGGTTCGGCCAGGCCAGCCGGGTGGCGCCGACGATCGACTTTTTCGACTGGCGGGGAGGGATGAGCGGCACCATCCGCAAGTTCGCCTATTCCGACAGCGATACCTCCGACGCCGACGACCTAGCCACCCTGGTGCGAATGGTGGAAGCCGGCCTCCTCCACCCCGAAATCGGTGTCGTCGCGGATTGGGAGCAAGCGCCCGAGGTGATCGAGGCCATGGTGGGTAAGTCTGTCCGGGGTAACGCTGTGCTCACCGTCGGCCTCGGCGAACCCAGAGCTCTGACCGGCGTTGATCGACGACGACCCGGTGTTTCAAGTACAGGAGGCAGCAAATCATGACGCCAGATGTGAAACGGGTTATACAGCGCTACCTCGACGCTCTCGTCGCCGGTGACATCGGAACCATCCGAGACAGCTTCGCCGAAGACGCGACCTGGACCATTTATGGTGACCTCCCGATCGTCGGACCCTGGAACGGCCGGGACTGCATCGTTGATGACTTCCTCGGCGGCGTGGTCGGTGCTCTGTTCGAGGCGGGCAGCCACGTCTTCGAGTTTCCCACCATGATCGCCGAGGGCAACACGGTCGCTCTCGAATGGCACGTCCACGCCCGCAGCGCGACGGGAGTCCCATACGACAACAACTACTGCGGGATCTTTGTTATCGACGATGGCAAGATCACCGCGGTGCGCGAGTATCTCGACACGCGCTACGCAGCCAAAGTCCTGTTTCCAACTCTTGATGCCTAAGCTAAGGGCGAAGTGGCTGTGACTGCGGACTCTAGCGTCGCGTCAAAGGGTCGCCCGATACGCATGTCTCGTGCCGTGACTTCGAAGTTCCGACACATTGCAGTTTTTCGCGAGCACGGCGCCCATCGCGCTGCTTTCACAGTCCCATATATCGAACCGGTAGTGGCGCCGGCGGAACCTCAGTGCTAGAAGGATGAACCGTGTCCGCAGGGGTATTCCCTACGGACACGGCACACCGGCGTTAGCCCTTACCCCTCGGTAGCGAGATCGGTGGTGTTGATTCCTTCAGTGCTCGCTCTCGTTCGACGGCGCGATAGACAGTGGAGCGGCCGACGCTGAACAGGTCCGCTAGTTCAGCGGTGGTGTACTCACCGGTATCGAGCAGGGCCACCAAATGAGCTTCTTGGCGATGGTTGAGTTTGGGTTGCTTGCCTCGGAGATGGCCCTTGGCTTTCGCCACCTTCATCCCTTCGCGAGTTCGCAGCCGAATGAGGTCGGACTCGAATTCCGCAACCATTGCGAGCACATCGAACAGGAGTCGTCCGACCGGATCGGTGGGATCGTAGACGGACCCACCGAGATTGAGACTTACCTGGCGAACCGTGAGTTCGTCGGCGATAGCTCGTGCGTCCGGGAGGGACCGGGCCAACCGATCGAGCTTGGTGACTACCAGCGTGTCGCCCTCTCGACAAGCAGCCAGGGCCTCACGCAGGCCAGGCCGCTCGCGATTAGTACCAGTGAGTCCATGGTCAACGTAGATCCGGTTTGGAGCCACTCCGAGCGCGGCCAGGCCGTCGCATTGGGAAGTGAGGTCCTGCTGATCGGTGGATACTCGGGCGTATCCGACGAGTAGCGCTGTCATGGCGCACCTCCAATGATGGGTCGGCTCCGGTGATCCCCGGGTTACCGACAGCGGCAAGTGCCGCTTCATCATGGATCGACAGCCTTGTGGTCCGTCTGCAGATGACGATCCACCACCGGAATCACGTTCGCCGATCTCGGTGTCCGGGCAGTCGAGGACATTCCAGCTCTTCAGGCAAGATTGCCTGCCTCGACTAGGAGCGTGGGTCAGAACCCACAATTGATGACGCCGTAGCTGCGATCGGCGATGGCACCATAAGCGTGGCGGCCGGGGTCGCGTGGATCGAAGAGATCGACCACCTCTTCCAGTCCCTCGCGGATGAGTTCGACAAGATCGATGTGCTGTTCATAAACGCTGGCGTCGGCGAGCTCACTCACCTGGGTGACATGACGGAGAAGGTCTACGACGAGGTTTTCGCCATCAACACCAAGGGTGCGTACTTCACGATGCAGAAGAGTCTTCCGTTTCTGAATAACGGGGCATTCTCTCACTCAGACAGCATCTGTCGAGCTCGCTGGCAGGGGCATTCGGGTAAACACCGTCAGTCCCGGTCCTATCCTCACGCCGATCTACGATCGCTTCGGCCTGCCCGCTGAAGCCATCGAAACGCGCCGCGGCAAACTCGCAGCTGAGGTGCCTCTGAAGCGTTTGGGCGAACCCGAGGAGGTCGCCGGCGTCGTGGCGCTTTTATCGTCCGATGACGCGTCCTTCATCACAGGCGCAGACATCATCGTCGACGGGGGAATCGGATAGGCCGTGTAGTCCCGCCGGTGGTGGGATCTGGCTCCGGGCGCACTGGTCAACCACGGTGACTCGACATGTCCAAGCCGCCGGGCGGCTGCCGCCCGGCGCCCACCCCGCCGTCTGATTCCCTACGTAACGAACCCGGGTTGTCCGTGGCTAGCCACGTAGTCGGGGCGCAAAAGTGTCGTAGCGGACTATCGATGGCACCACCACGCCAACCGTAGATCATGTCGACAGGCCCATGAACCCGATATTGAGGGAGCTTTGAAATGCCACTCAATGCAGCCCCAGAAGGCAGCTTCAGCGCCACGCTCTCGGTGGATCAGACACCGGACGAGGTGTTTGCCGCCATCAACCACGTCCGTGGGTGGTGGGGCGCGGACATCCAGGGCAGCACCGACTCGCTTGGTGAGTTCACCTATCGCTACGCGGGCGTCCACCGCTGCGCTATCCGCGTGACCGAGCTCGTCCCTCGCGAGCGTATCGTGTGGTGCATCGTGGACAACGTTTTGGACTTCACTGAAGACAAGGCCGAGTGGAACGGCACCGAGATCCGCTTCGACGTCGCCCCAAGGGGCGACAACACAGAACTCACCTTCACTCGCCTCGGTCTTGTTCCCGATTACGAGTGTTTCGGCGTCTGCTCGAACGCGTGGGGTTTCAACGTGAACACGAGCTTGCGCGGCCTCATCCGAACCGGGGAAAGGGCACTTCTGTCTGAGGCTTCGCCGACCCAGACCGCGGTGCGGGGAATGCCTCCCACCTGCTGCAAACAGGACAGCATCCCGGCCAGCACGTCGTGCCCCGATCGCGTCGGGATCATGTGGGCAGCCATGAACCGGGAGTAGCCGCTGACCGCGGTGACCACTTCGCTGGATGAGCCAAATCCACATGCGAGCAGGCCCGAGGGGAATGTCGGCGCCGACAGGATGGCTATCGGCCCGAGGGGACTGACATCTCGATCATTGAACGCCGGGGAGTTCGGCACCTGGCCCGGGTTCGACGTCCACATCACTGGCGTGCAGCGGATCGCCGCAGTGGGCGCAACGCAGCTCGCCGTGGGTCAGCTTTCCGCAGGTGTGGTGACGGAAGAAGACAGGTGGTCCAGCATCACCCGCCGTCCAGCGGTCGCCCCAGGCGGCAATTGCGAGCAGGACGTCGGCAAGTTCGGACCCTTTCCCAGTAAGCCAATACTCGTGCCGTGGAGGTCGCTCGGAGTAGGGGCGCTGCTCGAGGACGCCCTGGGCACAGAGCCACTTCAGGCGCTCGGCGAGCACCTTGCGCGAGATCCCGAGATCGCCCTGAATCTCGTCGAAGCGCCTGAGGCCCCAGCAGACATCCCGAATGATGAGCGGTGACCAAGGCTCTCCCGCGACATCGAGCGTGCGGGCGATCGAGCAGGCGATGTCGCCGAATTGGGTTCTCTGCATGAATACATTCTAACTCAGTTGCTTTAGGGAACCGACCATGTTAGATTGCGTTTCTCAAAGGAACTCACTCAAAGGAGATGCACATGGCAAAAACCGCAGTCGGAAGCATCCTGATTGGTAGTGCCGACCCCGACCGCCTGCGGTCCTGGTACAAGGCAGCGTTCGCGCCGGATCAGCCTGAGCAAGGTCCGCTGAATGTCGGCGGAGTGCTGCTCGTATTCGAAAAGCGGAGCGACGTTTCCGACAAGAATCCCGAGCCTGCCCGAACGATCGTGAACTTCCACGTCGAGGACGCCCGCAAGGCTGAGACTCACCTGAACTCCATGGGGGTGACGTGGCTGGCCGAACTGGAGCGGCGTTCGTCCGGTTGGTTCGCAAGCCTCCTCGATCCCGATGGCAGCTACGTCCAGATCATCGAGTTCGCGGCGGGGGTCGTCTGAGGTCGAGCGAGGTCTCAAGCACTCTGGCCATCTCTCGACAGCCTGGACTGTCAGATGAACATTGCGGGTCACAAGGGGCCGATCGCATCAATGAGTTGTCCAAATACCAACAAGAGAAAGAGGAAGCAAACATGCCAGACATTTTGCACAGGGTTGGAATCAAATCGTCGTCCCCAGATGGCACCTATCACGCGTTGACCACGATCGAAGGACTATCGGGATGGTGGGCGCGCGATACGTCGGGAGATACCAACGTTGGCGGCGTGATCGCGTTCCACTTCGTGCCCGGTGGCTTCGACATGAAGGTTCTCGAGCTTGACCCCGCCAAGCGTGTGCTGTGGGAGGTGGTGGAGGGGCCCGAAGAGTGGATCGGGACCAAAGTGAGTTGGGATCTAAAGCAGGATGGTGAATACACGATCATCCTCTTCAAGCACCAGGGCTGGAAGGAACCTGTGGAGTTCATGCATCACTGCAGTACGAAGTGGGCTGCGTATCTGCTCAGCCTCAAACAGTTGCTGGAGACCGGAGAAGGTACCCCAGACCCGGATGACGTGCAGATCAGCGACTGGCACTAGAACCGTATCGACCAAAGAAAGTACGCGGACCCACCGGCCTCGGTCGGTGGGTCCGCGTCGGACCATTGGAGCCGGGCCCGTGCAAAGCGCATCCATCAAGGAGGATGAAATGGCAATTGCAGGAAAGTCAGTATTGGTCACAGGGGCAAACCGTGGCATCGGTCGGGCGCTAGTTGAGGAAGCCCTGAGGAGAGGTGCCAAGCGGGTCTACGCCGGAACGCGCCAATCGTGGGGCCACTGGGACGAGCGCGTGACTCCTGTGCTCCTAGACGTCACCAATGCGGCGCAGATCCAGGCTTCCCTCGAGCAAGTCGAATGTCTCGACATCCCCATCAACAACGCTGGCGTGGGCGTTTACGATGACTTGAACGATCGTGCCGCCCTCGAACAGCATCGCCCACCTCGAGGGCCCGGAGGACCCGAACGAGTGGACGGGGACGGAGATCAGCTTCGAGATCACCCGGATGGAAGATGGGACCGAGGTCCGCTTCTCGCACCTCGGTCTGGTGCCGATTTCGAGTGTTACGACGCCTGGTCTAGCGGAAAGTTTTTTTCATGAACGGAAACCTCAAGCGTCTAATCATGACGGGTGAGGGACTGGCTGAGCCGCCCTGGGCCTGACCGGGAGTTTCTGACAAGGCAATCGAAAGGAGAAAAGAATGGGAAGGCTCATCATCAGCGAGAACCTCTCGCTCGACGGGGTCGTCCAGGATCCAACCGGCGAGGAGGGCTTCAACTTCGGCGGCTGGTTCAACCAGGTGACTGATGCCGACCGTGCAGAGTGGGCCAAGGTGGCACTCGATGAGGCATTGCGGGCCGAGGCATTGCTGCTGGGTCGGCGCAGCTACGAGTTCTTCGCCGCCCGGTGGCCATCACGGACCGGCCCGTTTGCTGACAGATTGAACAGTCTGGCCAAGTACGTGGTGTCCACCAACCTCCAAGATCCCACTTGGAAGAAGACAACGGTACTCAGTGGAGACGCGGCGACCGAGGTCTCGAAGCTGAAAGAACAGGTAAAGGGGGACCTTGTCGTCTACGCCAGCGCCCAGCTCGTACACGGGCTGATGCAGCACGACCTCGTCGACGAGCTGCGGCTGATGATCTACCCGTTCCTACTCGGAAATGGCAAACGCCTGTTTGGGGAGACCACCGATAGGAAGGGCATGCGCCTGGCACACACCCAGACTGCTGGGGACAGCCTCATATACCTCATCTACGAGACTCTCGCGGAGAGGTAACCAAGTGGATTGCTCGTCGGGCTGCGTCCCGAAGGCCCGGTAGAAGTGATCTACGCCGATCTGAACCGACGACCGCCCTAAATGGCGAACCGCATGGTGTTTGCGACCAGGGTGGTTTGTCAGTTCAAATCGCCGGAAACTCAAGAAATCGAGGAAGGTTCGTAGCGAGCGCCGAGCATCAGCGCGTGATCGCCGTCGTGTGTCCCTGACAAACACACTGTCCCGTTGGGTCCACCGCTTTCCAGCCAGTCTCGTGATGCACCTTCTTCGCGGTGACAATGCCGGATTGCTGCCTCTCGCGAGCCGAACCACCCGCGCCGCTCGCCGACCACAGGTCGACAAACGATTCCCGCAAGCCGAACCTCGTACGGTGACGGCCCAGGTCAGGCAGGGTCGCTGCCCGGAGGCGTCCCGTAAGCCCTGTCCGGACACCATTCCGGGACCGGGGCGTCAAACGGCCAGGGTCGCGCCCTCAACTGTCAGCCGAACAGGACGTACGTCTTTGCTTGCTGGCTGTTCCGGTCGTCGACACAGCAGGCACGGCGATCATTCGGCATGCAGGCGCGGCACGATGCCTTCAAACGGCCCAAACATTGCCGGACGAGGCACTGGGCCCAACGAAGTCGACCGGATGCCCGCCTGTTGGGACCGCTCGGCGGAGCAGATTGGGTGGTACGTCCGGGTCATCTGCGCTTCCGCATTCATCGAAGAAAAGCCGGGCGTGCGCAAGTCGGAGCTCGTCAGGAGAGGCCTTCGTGTATGTCCCGGTGACTCCGAAATTGCCGTCGGCGTGGCCGGCGTAGGCCGCCGCCACTCTCACGCCGGCGATGCGTTCGATATCGGTGATCGTCGTGTGACGGATCCAGTGCGCACTGACGCCTAGCTCGGCGGCCCACGCCAGGTGTTGGATGCGCCGAGCGAATCCCTCGAACCACTTGTCGTTGAGATGGCCGCCGTCCTGTCGATGCAAGACGAGCGTGCAGCCACTGTGCCGTAGTGCGGTGTGGGAGACGAGGCGGTCCACCAGGTGAGCAGAGACCGGGACCCAGCGTTGCTTGGCGTACTTCTCGATGAGGCGAACTGCTCTCGTCGCCGGTGCTAGATCGTCCTGGCTGAGCCGGATCGCTCCTTGCCGTCGGCACCCCGTCTCTCGGAGGAACCCGAAGACGAGGTCGTCGAGTTCCGGATCCCGAGAGTGGGTGAGAAGGGCGAGGTGGACCTGTTCGAGCTGGTCGGCGCTGAGTGCAGTGCGACGGGACGGTGGACGGTCCGGGAGGGCAACTTGGGTGGCAGGGTTGTGACGAAGGAAGCCAGCGTCGATTGCGTATGTGAAGGCGGCTCGGGTGGCCAGGACCATGGCCTCTTGGGCGCCGACACCGTGGCGAGCCTTGGGATCGCCTCGGGCCTCGGCACCGGAGCGGCGCGCCCAACCTGCGACATCGGCGGCGCTCACGGCCGCGGCGTCCTCCTCACCGGCCCAGCAGATCAAGCGATCGAGTGACTTGGAGTAGCGGTGGTGGCGGGGGAGAGTGGCCGAGATGAGCTTCGGCCACTTCCCGAACACTGACGATCTGCTGACCACTCTCCAGTGCGCCGGCCAGCCCTCGGAGGTCGTCTGGAGACATGTCGAGAGCTTCGATGACCGCCCGCTGCTGATCAGTGAAGGTCACGAGCTGCCCAAGAAGGCGGCCACGACCCGAGAGACCGGCACGGCGGCTGCAATGCCCTCGATCGGGATGGCGAGAACTATGAGCCGCACGCCGAGCTCCATGCCGCTATGGACTCGGATGCCGTACGGGAGCAAAACACGCCACCGGCCGTCCAAGACGACGGTGACCCCCGAGCAGGTCTGGGTGGGATGCATCGGAGAGCAGAGGCGCAGAATGCCATCCCGAACAGCCAAGGCCAGGTCTTGACCGGGCGACCAGCCCATCGCCAGGGCGGGTCCACGTAGGGCAAGACGCCCCTGGCCGTCCATTGTTGATACGTGAAGGTCGGCGTAGGTCGCATCGGCGCAGGGGCGGATCTCGCCGTTCGTCCTGACCGGCAGCGCCGGTGAGATGGGCGAGGCGCTCATTGCAGGTTCCGCACACGTCCGGGACCCGCCAGACCTTGACGGCCTCGCTGAGCCCGCAGGTTTCGGTTTTGGCGAGCAAGCCAATGATCGAAATCGAAGGTACATCCGTTTCCAGCAACCACGCCGACAGGTGAGTCGATAGCCGTGGCGGCTTCGTTGAGGTTGAAGGCGTTGGCCGGAACTTTGGGTTCGCCGACGTCAACATTGGCGAAGTGGGACCGGGCTGCCAGGCGGGCCCGCTTGGAGGCCGGCAGTGCCGTCCACCGGTCAGCGTTGCTGGACAGCACTGAGGTCGCTTCGGGGTACCGCGCCGCTACGGCCGGCTCCGAATCAGCTTGGCAATGGCACGCGGCACTCGACGCGGAAGCAGACCGACGGGCCTCCCGTTTGGCTCGGAGATAGTGGGTCGTAGGTGAGTTCATGACGGTCATGATGACGACGGGGGCTCATCAAACCCCTCATCAAATGCCTCATCACTCGAAGAAATCTGAGAAATCTTCGATGGTCGACGAAGCCCCTGGTCAAGAGGTTGCCGGTCGTAGCGGCGCGGATAACCCCTGCTCAGAGGGTTCATAACTTTCATCATGAGGGGTTCATGATGACGGCATCAGATCAGTCCTTGTGAAGCTGTAATGGCTCCGAAATGGTGATGAAAGCGCCATCGTCGCAGCTCAGAGGGTTCATCACTCGAGTTGTGAACCCCTCACAAACGCTGCGGGGCTTCGTCGACGGCGGGAAGATCGTGTTGGTGTGGGTTCAGGTGGGCTCGGTGATCCACGACGCCGCCGCCGTTCGGCGCTCAGCGTGATCGGAGTCAGTGCGGCGGACCCGTTCGCTCACCGGCGCGGGTCGTCGGTTGGTGCCACGCCGTTGCCAGCCGTCAAGGGCCGCTGCGGAATACGACTCGACCCCGGAGGTCGCCGGCACGCCGGCGCCGGGGTCGGCCTTGATGTCCTCGCTCGGCCTTCGGCCGTCCCTTGACTGCCGGCACCGGTGTGGGAGGTCGGCTCCCAGCGCTCGATGATGGACCAGGCGGGACAAAAGGCGCCCCACCCGCCATCGACCAGGTGATCGACAACAACGACACAGCCCGGCACCCCGTTGGTGTCTACGAGGACGCGGGCGAGGTGGTCCCAGCGCGGTTGGCTGCGGTGTCGTGCGTGACTGGTTCACTCCGGGCGCCCCTGCCTTCTTCACCGAAAGGCCTCCGGATGCACTTCCAAATGGCGCCAGACCGACCCAGTTCTTTGCATGAGCCAACCAACGAAATCCCACCCGGGCACCTCGTGTGCCGGAGACGACGCCAATATTCTGACCGAAGGGTCCGAGAAGAGCAGCGCGGTGAACGCCCAGCCCAGAGGGTTCATCACTCCGATCATGAGACCAACCATGGGACCGGCCATGAGCGCGGACCGGCGATCACAGGTCCAATCGACCCGTTCGATCGTTGGGGCACCTGAATCGGCATCGTCCCAGCTCAGAGGGTTCACAACTTCAACCATGAACCCGATGATGACCGTCGGGCAGGGTTCACAACTTCGGCCGACGTCCGGGCCGAACAGTGCACCTGAATCGGCATCGTCCCAGCTCAGAGGGTTCACAACTTCCCCACCCGGGGAACACCTGTGGCAAAGCAGCCCGTCGAACCGTTGCCCCTCTCTTCCTTCGGTGCGAACCATCTCGCGCTACTCCGTCTCCTGTCCGACGCCGGCCCGTGCAGTCGACCGCCCGACGAAGGTCTCGATTCCCGTCTTCGTCGTGATCGACGACGACATACATCCTGGTCACAGCGCGAGCGAGCCGATGACATCACCAGTACCGGCTTCCGGTCGCGGCTCGACAGTCGCGTCCTCACTCCGTTGCCAAGTCGAACGAGAACGAAGAATGGCGAGCCCGGAGGGCTCACGCTCGAATGACCCGTCGCTCCAACTGCACTCGCTCACGGGGTGGTGGAAGAGCGGGAGCAAGATAGACAATCCGCTAAGCGGATCGTGTTGGCGTGGCCGCTGGCCTCGCTCGAAAGCTGTCCCCGAGTTCCTCTCGGCGGCGCTGCGCTGGGCGAAATAAAGCCCGTGGATGAGCCGGACGAGGAGACCAAGAGTTCACCCGCCGAGAGGATGGCTCCGGTGAGGCGGGCTCCGGGTGGCCGGACCCGGGTGATCTACGTCCGTGTGACCGAGGAGGAAGACCGCGAGATCCGCCGGCGAGCGGTCAAGCACCGCCGGTCGGCTCAGCGCTTCCTCATCGAGACGGTGCTCTCGGGGTCAGCACAGCTGTCTGCAGAGCGGAGCCGGGCGCAACGAGATGCGGAGATGGCACGGATTGGGTTGGCCAGGTTGGCCAACAATGTCAATCAGCTGGCGAAGTGGGCGAACACAAATCACGCGATGCCCGCCGGTTTGGATGATCTGATCGACGATCTGGCCAGAGCCGTTGAGACCGTGGAGCAAACGGCCGTAAGTCTCGGGACGGCGTTCAGTGTGGGACGGCGGGGGAGCGATGGCGAGTAGGCGGTTTCGCTCCCATCATCGACGTGCCGACCCGAGGGTCGGGGGTCGAGGTCCTCGGTCGACTGTCCGGGTTAGGAGAACGCCCCGGCGACCGCGTCCTCGGGGAGCTCGTGGTGAAAGCCGCGCCATCTGGTGGCGGCCACATCATGCCCCTCACTACCCTCGCCGTTGTCGGTTCTGATTCCGGGGAATCCGGTATTGGCACACGGCTGCGATTAGCCATCACAGACCGTTTTCGGGAAAGTGAGGGTGGCTCACAGGTCGGCTGAAAGCCGACCGTGTCTATTGTCCCCACTGACGGCGTCCGGGTCCCTCAAGATTGCCCTTACGGGCGACTGCGCAGGGCTTGACCGATCCCTCCTGTGCCGATCGGGAGCCGGATTGTTTCGCCGTAGCGCATCAGGTGGCACACTGGAGGGGTGACAAAAGGCGCCGCCGACGAGGAGATTCTGGCCCAAGAGGTCCGTGAGCTCGACGAGGACGCCCTCATTCGGTCGCTCGCCACCGGTCGTCGAGAGGGACGCGAAACCTCTCAAGAAGTCGAGGCGCTCCTCGAGGTCACTGCCCAGGAGAACCGGGCAGCTCTCGACCGACTCGCCAAATAGCGCCCTCCGTGGCTCCGTCGAACGGATGGGAAGTCGTCTACCTCGAGTTGGACGACTTCCACCGCGCGGCAGCGAAGGCTCTGAATCTTGACCTGACCACCGTACGGTCCATCACCAACGAGACGCTTGCCGGCTCCGCACTCGCTGCTCCGGCTGCAGGATTCGGTGATTTCGAGCAATACCCAGAATTCGCTACCAAGGCGGCCGTCCTCATACAGGCCGTGGCCAGCAACCACGCACTCCCGGACGGCAACAAACGGACGGCGTTGCTTTGCGGTGCGCTCTTCTGCCAGCTCAACGGATTCGCGTGGATTCCTCCTGAGGCCGACGACCCCGACGGTACGGAAACGGCAGAGGTCATCGAAGCCGTTTCGACAAGGTCGGTACCTCTCGGTGCGCTGACGGCGTGGGTTGGGGATCGTCTGATGGCTGTGCCACCGGCACTTCCCGAGTCGCTAGCTCAACGACCACCGCTTGTCATCTATCCCGCCGAGTACGTGGGCGATCTTCCCTACGCCGATCACACGGTGACGATCGGCGAGCTCGTGATCCACGACGTCCACGGCTACAACCCGGCCGGCGTCTACGTACGGAGGATCAGTGGCAAGACGGAAGGCATCTCCGTTGCCGAGATCATCATTTCCGCCGTGGGTGACGGGTACGCCCAGGAAGAACTCGACGCCGAAAACGCAGAGGCAGAGCGGTATCCGTTGGGAGTGAAGGAGTTCTGGCGGAGCCGGCTGGTTGGCAAGGCGGTGTACGGGAAGGACGGCCATCCGATGACCGACGAAGAGTTTGAGTCAGACTGGGCAGAAGGGGAACAGAGCTAGCGGTTTCAGGTGCACATGCTCGGACGCCGCCTTCGTCCTGCCTATCGTTGAATGCCGTGGCTTTAACGATCGTCGGTCTATGTTGTGGGCACAGCACAAACAGGAGGTTCGACCTTGTACACGATCAAGTGGACAGGGCTGGAACCCAAGGAAGGCGGTTGGAGTCCCCCCTCCGACACCATTCAGTGGGTTCCAACCTAACAATCGGTCTCTCAAGTGAAATTTAAAGGGTCAGGTTCCCCGACCTCACTTGAACACCGCAGCGTGGCAGTTGCCAAGCCCGCCCACCGGGCGGCGTTGTCCCTGCTCCACGAGTGGCACGGCTACCGGCCCGAACCGCACTGGCGGCGCGGGCGTGCTGGTGCTGCACCACGGTGGCGTAGGTGCCTGCCTCCCGATCGATCGTCGGGGTCGTCTCATCCTGCCGGCCTGGCTCAGAGGGATAGTCCGTTTATTGAACTCGGTGCTGGTTGCCGCTCGTGCGGTTGGTCTGCCGGCCGTCGTGCTGCCCCGATCGACATCCTCGAGGACCTCGTGTCCCACGTCGTGGCGGAGGCTAGGTAATGGATCGCCTAATGCGCACCCGGGTGCTCTTAGCCGAGGCCGCCGCCCTGGGGGTGACCATCGAGGACCTGGTGGCCGAGTCTTCAGGATCTCCAGACGGCCCCAGCGTCGCTCCGACCGTCGCCGAGTACGTGAAAACCGCGGCGGCAAGTTTCTCCAAGGGCACGGCAGGCACGCATAAGTCGTACTGGCGTCTGGCCGCGATCGGGCTCGGTGGGCGTCCCATTGACGCGATCGGCGTCGACGACTTCGAATCGGTTGTGGCTGATGCCGTGGAGCGGGCTCGACGCAACATCCGGTTCCATCTCGAGTCAGGCGCCCGCCGGGAGGGTGCGCTCAACCTGAGGCTGCGCGACCTCGACCTTCGGCGCTCTACCGTCTGGTTACGGCGCGGTGGACCCAGGTTCAACCGTCACGATCATCACCCCGGCGAAGTGGTCTGAAGAACTCGCGTAGGTCGCTCGCGAGCACCGAAGGTTGTTCGGCGGCTGGAAAATGCCCCCCTGCGGGGAACTCGTTCCACCTCGTGACGTTGAAATGGCGCTCCGCGAGCGATCGCGGTGCGGACGGCATGCGGACGCGCTCGTGCGGGAACACTGCGACCCCGGTAGGGACCTCGACGCGGTCCTCCTCGAGGAGGGGAGGCGTCCGTCGCATCGTGTAATACGGCTTGAACGAGGTGTTGGCCGTAGCGGTCATCCAGTAAATCGTGAGCGTCGTGAGGATCCATTCGAGCGGAAGTCCACTGATCAACCGACCTCGACCGTCGCTCCACGCCCGGTACTTCTCGAGGAACCACGCAGCAAGGCCGATCGGCGAGTCCGTCACGGCATATGCGAGGGTCCGCGGTTTGGACGACTGGATGTCCATGTACGCACCTTCGGTGGCCCGCCACTCTGTTTGGAATCGAACGTACTCAGCCTCCTCGGCTGTTGGCGACCCCGACGGCGCCGGCATGCCGAATGCCGCCAGGTGGATTCCGACGAGACGGTCTGGATGCTGCCGGGCGAGTCGTGCGGTGATGCGAGCACCGACGTCGGTGCCGTGAGCGCCGAACCGCTGATACCCGAGACCTTCGACAACAAGTCGCGCCCACCGATCTGCAACGTCGGCATCGACGAAGTCCGTCCTGGCGGGCACCTGCGAGAACCCATATCCTGGCAGCGAAGGAGCGATGACATCGAACGCGTCCTCGGGATCTCCCCCGTGCGCCGCAGGGTCGGTGAGGAGCGGAATGAGCGCCGAGTACTCCCAGAACGTGCTCGGCCAGCCGTGGGTGAGGACAATAGGGAACGGTCGCGGTCCCTTTCCCCGCTCGTGTACCGCATGGACCTGTTCGCCGTCCACCGTGACTCGGACGTGGTGGAACTCGTTCAGGCTCTGCGCACACGCTTGTACGTCGAACTCGCTCCAGGCGGCAACGACGTCGCGCAGCGCCTCCGCATCTGTTCCGGCGTCCTCCGGCATCCCGTCCTCTGGAGAGGGCCATCGTGTCCGAAGGAGCCGTCGCCGCAACTCCGCGGCCGACTCCTCGTCGAATTCCACGTTGAACTCGTCAGGCGATCTCACGGTCACGGTCACCCCTGGGACGGTATTAGCGGTGACAAATCGTGTCAACCTGTAAAGCGATGTGGTGGTGACGTGAGCCTCGCTGCAACGAAGAGCATTACATGTGAGCAGTTATATGACTCGGCTGGTGCTGATCGAGGAGTTCCTGAACACCCTCGATGCTCGGTCGTTCATCCGGCGAGGCATCCGCTTCGTCGGGAGGACTTGACACGCCCGCGGCGTCGGCGAGGAAATGCCCCGGCTACAAGAAGAATGCATCGTCACATCCCACTGCCGAGACCGTGACCGCCGTAGTGACGTCGGACACCGAGGACGGCCTTGCCCTGCCCGGTTGGCGAAGGGCGCAATCTGCATTGCGCCGGACGGCTCGGTCAGCGCACTCAAACCGCTCCTGGCCAAGTAGCCTCGTGCGCCGCTCGGTCGGCGCCTCGACCAGCGAGGTCGTCCGCCTCCGCCGGACAAGAGCGGCTTCCGTGACTCCGCAATGGTCGCGAACGGGGCAAGTTCCGCCACGAAGCACGGCCGGTGTCTGGCTCAACAAGCACGAATGCTCCGTCGGCCTCCGTCGTCAATGCTTGCAGGATGTCCTGGCCCGTCAACCATCCCCTGTGAGCGGTCTTCGACCGGCTCCTGACGGGCCCCAGCCGTCCATGGCTGAATACGGCCAGTCGGGGAGTGATGGCGTCGCCCCTCCGACACCAACGAGCAGCCCGGTCAAATGATGCGTTCCCGAGGCCGGCGATTCGGATGTTCCACCATTTTCTACGCTGATTCTGTGTGGCGCGATAGATGCATCCCTTGATCGTCGCCTCGAGGTAAGTGCAGCTGTAGTCCTAGGCAAAGAAGCCGGTGTCTCGTTCCCGGTCGCCTACAAGTCCGCCTGATCTTCGGCGTTTGACCCGTCCATCAACTCGTCATCACCGCGCAACGCGACGGTGTAGTCGTCGGTGCAGAACCTCGAAGTGGTTTTGCGCGTGGACGGGAGTACCCCGCTCCTCGAGCGGCGCAGCGCGAGTGTCCAGTGCCTTCCCCACCTCTCTTCCCTCATCGGAGGGCACCGCGACTGCACCCCGGGTCCGCGTGGGTAGGGCTCGTCGTCAGCGGTGAGTGGGCGGCCGACCACCTTCGGTCACGTGCGTTCGACAAGCCGCAGGGGAGATGAAAGGGTTTGAGAATCGGGTGACCGGCTGGGATGACAGACGCCCGTTACGCGTAGAACGCGAGCATCGACGATGACGAGGAGGCGGACGGTGAACATCATCAAGGCTGTGGGATCCACCAGGCGGGGAGTAGCTTGCTTGCTGGGTGCCGTCCTGCTCATCGTGGGAGTGCCGACGGCGCTCTCGATGGCGGCAGCCAACCCCGCCGGAGCTGCGACACCGGGCGTCTCACCGGCTGCGCTAGCCGCCGCGACTCCGGGCGTCTCACCGGCTGCGGAACCTGCAGCGCCGGCCTCGAGCTGCCCGGGGGAGGACCTGTGCTCCACCTCGTTTCAGGGGGACGCGGCCACGGTCAAGACCACCAATGGTGTCAGTTGGACGTTGAGCGTGTCGAGCTCGTCCGACCAGGTCACCGTCGAGCTCGCCCGCAAGGCATCGAGCTCGCCGGTCGCCTTCGAGATCCACGGTTGGACCTTCCCGGTCACCTCCGGTGGCCTCACGTTCTCCGCGGCGACAGGTACCGGCACCATCAACCCCGGTGCGCAGACCAGCCCCGTCGCTACGGTGGACGTCACTTTCCAGTCCACAGCATCGAAGGTGGTGGCTGGGGCGTGCACCACAGGATCCGAGACCAAGTACACCGGCACCCTGACCGGCTCCGTGGAGTTGGTCACCGGGATCACGGGCGGTGGAACGGTTTCCAGCAGCTCCTTCAATGCACGGTCGTCGCACCCAACCGTCACCGTATACAAGGACTGTGTGGCACCGAGCAAGTGCCTTCCGTCGAGCACGGGGTTCGACGAAGACCCCAGCCCTCTCGCCAATCCGAGCCTCTTGGCCCAGGGTGCCTCGGGACGCTTTTCTGGCAAGTCCGAGGACCAGGTGTCCATCGCAGACGAGACCACCTTGACCAAACCCTCCGGCGCCGATCGCATCGACGAGAGCCTGGTTCAGGCGGCCCCGGCAACATGGACGGCGTCGACCAAAACGCTCGTCGTCACCACCGAGCCGAGCGGTCTGATCACCGGCTCGGTGACCATCAGCGGGGGTAAGAAGTCATCGACCTCCCTCCCGTGCACGAAGGCCGGGAAGAGCGTCGAAAACGTCCTCACCTTCTATAGCGGCGCGTCGTGGGCCAGCGGAGCCGGACAGGCCCTCACCGCCCACGACAAGCTGGGCGGCAGCCTGGTCATGCCCCTGGCCAACACCAAAGCCGACATCCTCCTGGCCAGGACCACTTAGGTCAGTTTGGGGGCGGTTGACTTCACTGATTGAGTGCGGTGCAATCAGGGTCCAACCACCGCCGACAGCCATGGCACCACGGCCAGGGCAGCTTCGAGGGCGGCCTCCTCCGACGAGTAATTGCGCGAGGAGTAGTACGCAACTGGCGTCCAGGTCCCCATGTCCTCGGGATCGCGCCGGAACTCCTCAAAACCGACGGTGCCGTCGGGCCGGGAGAACACGTCCACGCATCGGTCGGCACCCGGCGTCGTGTGGCTGGCGATCACCTGCCATGACCTTTCGAGACGGGAGGGCATCTTCGAACAGTACCTGGGGTGCCCGAGGCGTTCCGACACTGCCGGGGAGGACTATCGGTGGCCTTACCGACGAGGACGGGCCCAAACCCCCGACGGACCGGGAAGAGGCGCCTCTGGGCAGGCTGAGAGGGCCCTTGGGGGCGTATCCTTGGGGCGTGGGTCCGGCCGCCCGTCGTATCGAGGTTACCGCTGGGATGAAGGCCATCGACACGCTGGCCAACCCGAGCTACACCGCGTCCTTCGCCGTCCCAGTCACGAAGACTCGTACTCCGGAGCAGTGGGCGCGGGCTGTCTTCGAAGCTGTTTCTGCCGGGATGAGGTGGTACCTGCGCATCGGCTGGAAGTACGGACTCTGGCTCAACTTGGGGCCCAGATCCTCACCGGAGCACATCGCCGGTTGGCGGATTCTCGACTCCACTTCACAAGTGATCATCCTGGAGGCTGAGTCTCCGCTGTTGGTCGCCCACAACGTGATTCAGGTCGGGAACGATTTTGTCCGCCTGACGACATCCGTCCGGTACGAGCGGCGGCTGGGGCGTGTGCTCTGGTCGGTAGCCGCTCCACTCCACGGTCGGACGATTCCTCACCTCATGCGCCACGCGTCAGAGAGCAACCAGGCCGACTGAGTGCCCCACATGATCCAGAGCCGAGACCACCTAGCAGATCGGCCTAGGAGCCTGGATCGGCGTTGCAGTGCACCACCGGGTCGGGCCCAGTCGACGTATGGGTGACGAGAGCTCTACCCGCAACATTGATCTCACAGGTGATCGAGGCGGAAGGCTCCCCAGATTCGGCTTGGGCATCGATGGCGACACGGTAGTTACCGGATAGTCGGACGTTGGTTGAGTACGGAAGCTGGACGTCCGTGTGTTCTGTCTCCCCTGAGCCGTCGAGGACGGCGATCGAGCTGGCTGGGCCATTTCCCGAAACGCTCATCGTGATGACCGCTGGAGTCGTAGCCGTCTTCGGTCCCGTCGTTTTCGATGCCGCAGCCCCAGGGGCTGTCGACCCCGGGGCGACAGCTGTCGATCGAGATCGAGGTCGAGACCGAGATCTCGAAGCGGCCGTGCTCTTCTGTGGGCTGAGTGGTCCCCCCGGGGTGGCGGTTTGGGCACCTTGGGGAGAGCTGCTGCAGGTGGCGTAGTGGCCGCAATTCGAGTTGTGGGTGGCGAGCACAATTGCCGTGCCGACGAGGCCCAGAGCGAGGAGGGCGGTGCCGACGATGATCCCGGCCCGAGCGACTCCGTCGCCCACCAGCCAACCTTCCGACTTGCGAATCTGCCGGCGGGCAGAGATGCCCAGAGCGATTCCCACGATGGCCATGACCAGGCCCACCAACGGGACGACCCCAAAGCACGAACAGACAAGTGACCCGACTGCCCGCCTACTCCGCCTCGCGTCCTCCGGTGAGGGATCGGACCCCGAAACCGCGTCGGGCGGATACCACAGTCCATCTGAGGCCTCCCACCACCCGACTCCCAATGACGTGGTGCTCACTCGACCCCTTCGTAGTCTCCAGTGGGCTCCAGCACCCTGACGCCCAGTGTGTCATAAGGCCCAATGATGGTGGCCGGGGTGCTCTCGAGTGACCAGCTTCCGCTTCCCGCTCCTCCACCGACGGTGCCCGGACCGTCCCATGGGTCCACCATGTCGGAGCGGCCGACGTGGCGAGGGAGACAACAGAAGCGCGCAGTGAGGTGCCGGAAGTAGCGTTACCCTGTGGCTCTCGCATCCGACGAGTGGGACGAAAACATCAGCAGGATCGTGCTGGCGAACCGAGACTCGAGAGTGGCCGAGCTGCGCCTGAGATCGAGCGTACATCGGGCGCGTCGAGCTGGGCGATCGTGGACCACGATCGCGGTCGCCCTCGGCCTCTCGGAGCAGGAGACCGAGGAACGGTTTGGGTAGCTGCCCGCCGGTCCGGCCCCAGTCGGAGGCGCCATCGCAGCAAGAGGCGAGCGCCTGACCGGCCCGAGCACGAGCTCGTCCAGGTGGCTACTGTGGGCCGCGAGGGGCCATAGGGAGGCGTTGCCATGCCTGCTGAAAAGGACCAATCGGGTGCCTCAGGTGCCGTACTGGCGTTTGAGGCCAGGGAACTCGGGTTGCTGCTCGATGTCGATCACCGCGGCGACCCGGGTGCACTGCAGTCCATCGCCACCTGCCGGAGTTGCGGAATCATGATCTATGAGTGCTCCAGCCACGATGACTGGCGGCACGTTCCGGCCATCGAGGACTGTGAAGACGGTTCTCAGTGGATCCGCATGCGTCAGTCGGACTGATCCGTTCGCCGGCCTTGACCGGCAGCACACGGCCGCCCGGACATGGCTCCGAGGCAACCCTTAGGGTGTAGGCGTGATCGCCACAGTGCTGAGCGCATCGAAGATTGCGGCCTGTGTCGCGGATGCCGTATTCATCATCGGCGGTCTCATCACGGTGTTGAACTGGAAGGGGTTGGGCCAGCGCTTCCATGACTACACCAGTCGTGGGCCGGACGGTGGCTGGTATGCCGAGCGAGGGTTTCCCTACTTCCGGATCTTCTTGGGTGGCACGGCGATCGCCTTCGGGGCCGTTCTGTTCGGAGTGGCGGTCTACTCGATCGTCCATCCCTACTGATCGATGATCCGGGCGTATCGACCCAGTGACCGCGAGCACCTGGTAGCACTCTGGCATCTCGGCGGCCTGACCAGAGTGTGGAACGATCCGGATCGGGACATCGACCGCAAGGTGGCGAAGGACCCGGACCATCTCCTGGTGCTCGAAGCCGACGACCGACTCATCGGGTCGGTAATGGTCGGCTACGAGGGTCACCGAGGATGGATCAACTACCTGGTGGTCCATCCCGACCACCGGGGGAGAGGACTGGGTCGGGTGCTGATGCGCGAGGCCGAACGGAGACTGGGTGCCCTCGGATGTCCCAAGGTGAACCTTCAGGTCCGTTCGTCGAACCGCTCGGCCATCGCCTTCTATCGCCGGATCGGCTACTCCGTCGATGACGTGGTGAGCATGGGTCGCCGACTCGATGACGACGGCCTCCCACCGACGGTGAACACCCGGTAGTCGCGGACCGGCCCGCGGACGGCAGCGCGTGACCGGGTCAGAGAATCAGGTGATCCCCATGGCCCGGGCCTTCGGGGCGTGAAGGAGCTCGGCGAGGGCCCGATCCCCGTGAGCGGCCACGAAGCAGTTGATGTGCTCGACCCCGGCCGTGCCGAGGGTGACCGCCTCGTTGACGAACGGGACGAAGGCCGGGCCGTCGAATCCGTTGGCCCCGGCCCGGGCCACGGCCGGTCCGGTGCCGTCGATGGGTCCACCGCAGATCCGGCACGGGTGGTCAGCAGGCTTCGGTGCCATCGTCAGTAGTTGTACAGCTGGTCGTGGGCCGCCAACAGCTCGGCGGCATCGGCGGGTGGGGAGGACCGCTGGAACCGGGCGGGCGGCAGTGTGGAGGCCTCGACCCCGGCGGCGATCGGATGGAACCCGGGTGAGCCAGAGCTGGCCGGCAGTGGACCGACGAACGGATTGAGCGGCGCCCGGAGCTTCGGGGGATCGGCGAACGGTGGCCGCTTGCGGTGGACGTCTAAGAAGTCGAGCATGTCCTGGGCGTTGGCGTCCCGGTAGGTCATGGCGGGCAGGTTCCATTTCGTCTCGACGAACTTGAGGATGCTGGTGTGGTCGTACACGACGTGCGAGACGTAGTCCTGCTTGGCGTAGGGCGAGATGACCACGCATGGGACCCGGAAGCCGGTCATGTCGTAGGCGCCAGGCTGGTCCGGTGGCACGGTGATCTCGGGCGGCACGTCGTCGGGTCGCACCGCCGGCCGTGGGGGCACGTGGTCGTACCATCCACCGTGCTCGTCCCAGATCAGGAACATGGCCGTCGTCGACCAGTTCGGCGAGTCGAGCACCGCTCCGATGATCCGGGCGGCATAGGCCTCGCCGATCGAGACGTCGCCGTTCTCCTCCGAGTAGTCGACGTAGGGATCGACCAGGGAGAACTGGGGCAGCTGACCGGCGGCGGCATCGGTCAGGAACTGGTTGACCGGGGCCATCCTGCCGTTGGTCTGGTTGTTGGTGAAGTTGGGCAGGAACAGGGCGGCGGTCGGGATGTCGGGGTAGTAGTCCTTCCAGGTGATGCCGTAGGTGTCGAGCCGGTCGAAGATGGTCCCGTTGGGAGCGTCGGTCGAGGAGATCCCCGATGCATTGGTCGACACGTCCCCGAGGGCCGTGGCGGCGATGAGGAACCGCCGGTTCGGGTAGGTCTGGGCCATGACCGAGCAGAAGTAGCGGTCGCCGATCGGGAACTGGCTGGCCAACGAGTAGTAGAAGGGCAGCTGCTCATGGTTGAAGTAGCCCATGGAAGCGGGCCCGCAGTTCTGCGCGAACCCCTGGTTCGTCCCGTTGTCCCAGCACACGTGCGACTGGTCCCAGCTCTGGGAGATGTCGGAGTCGAGCGGTAGGAACGTACTCGGGAGGGGATAGGTCATGATGACGTCGTCATCGGGTCCCGGGTTGTAGTTGACCGGGTGGTGACCGTTGGTCGGCAGGGTGAATCCGTCCCCCCGACCCAGCATGCCGAAGTGGTCGTCGAACGAATGGTTCTCCATCATCAGGACGACGACGTGCTCGATCTCCGGGATGGTGTCGGTGCCTGCGGGCAGGCGACGGTGGGGGAGCGAGTCCGGGGGGAGCAGGCGCCCGCCCGCTCCGAGTCCCTGGGCGCCCGACGGCGCCATCCCCGCGGCGGTGGTGGCTGCGTACGCCGTCCGGCTCGAGTCCAGGGCACCCGCTCCGGCCACGGCACCCCCGGCCACGATGGCCCCACCCAGCAGAGTCCTCCGCCCGAACTTCGGTGTCTCCCCCACGAGGCCAACCGTATACCGATCCGTTCGGTTCGTGCCGGCACCCCGACGGCGGGGGCCGGTCCTCCGGGGGAGGGATCCGGTCCGCGATGACGAACCGGGTCCGCCCGGTGGAGGACCGTCTCGCCGGCTCGGAGGACCGGATGCACAATGGGTACGAGACAGCCTGGGATAATGCCGTGGTCATGGCTCCCCGCCCCCTCGTCGAGACGACGTTCCACACCCCGGCTGGAGGGCCCATCGGATCGAACGGTCCGTCGGATCGGGCGGCAAGGCCCAGCCGATGAGCAGTTGGTCGGGGCCTCCCGGCGGTCGGGACCCCACCGAGCCCTTGGGAACCAGCCGGCTCGAGGCGTTCAGCGATGGCGTGATGGCGGTGATCATCACCATCACCGCGCTCAGTCTCCGGGCCCCCGACGGTACGACCTTCTCGTCCCTCAGCCATCGGCTCCCCGCCCTGCTGGTGTACATCCTCAGCTTCGCGTTCATCGGTATCTACTGGAACAACCATCACCATCTGTTGCGCGCCACCCGCCACATCAGTGGCGGCGTGATGTGGACCAACCTGCACCTGTTGTTCTGGCTGTCCTTGATCCCGGTGGTCACCGAGTGGGTGGGCTCTTCGTACCGGGCCTCGTGGCCGGCGGCGACGTACGGGATCGTGGCCCTCGGCGCAGCATTGGCCTTCACGTTGCTCACCCGAACCATCGTCCGGGCCGACGGTCGCCAGTCGGCGGTGGCCACCGCACTCGGTTCGGACCTGAAGGGCCGGGCGTCCCTGGTGCTCTACGCCGCCGGCATCGGACTGGCCTTCGTCAGCCCTTGGATCTCCTATGCCATGTACGCCGCAGTGTCGATCATCTGGTTCATCCCCGACCGCAGAATGGTCCGCCAGCTCAGTGCGGCGACGGGGACGGCTCCAGCGACGGGAACGGCCGATCCCTCGGCGACGCCCCCTCGTTGAACCGGGGAGGCGACCGGGAGGCGACCGAGACCCCGACCGACCGGGTGGATCCGTTCCAGTCCGGACCCGGGGTCGGAACAGCCCTCGACGGACCGGGGGCGAGACGAGCTCGGTGGCCGACGGGATCGGAATGGTGGGACGACATGGAAGGCGTCGAAACGGGCCGATCGGCAGCCTACGACCAGCTCAGAGGGGAAGACGGTCCGGACGGGCCGACCGCTATAGCCTCTGACGGGTGAGAAGGCGCTACAAGAAGGCGCACTGGTACTACCGGGGCGACATCGGGTCACCCCCCGGCCGGATCCGGCGTCGTTGGCGCGTGGCCAAGACCGAGATCCGGCAGTTCGCCCAGACGGTGGCCAGCCACCGCCGGATGGCCTTCCTGGCCCTGGCCCTGATGGTGGCCGGAGGGACGCTGATCCTGTTCGGGGTCGAATCCACGGGCCCCCAGTCGAGCCCGTCCGCCCTGCCGGCGGATCATCCGGCCGTCACCCCGTCAACCGCCGGCGCCCGGTCCACCTCGGCCACGGCAACCTCGACCCGGTCGGTGCCCGGGTCGAGCCCGTCGACCACGGCGCCCTCGGGGACGAAACTGGTATCGCTCCCTGACACCGCCCGACCGGGCTCGGGCTTTGACTTGAGCGGCAGCAAGGCACCCGTAGCGACGACACCGAAAGCCAAATCGACCGGGTCCAAGGCGGCGACGAGCAAACCGGGTTCGACACCGACCAAGCCCACGTCGACCACCTCTCCTTCGAGGCCCCCGCCCACCACGACCACCACGACAATTGCCCCGCCCCCTCCCACCACGACCACGACCACGACCACCACTACGACGACCACCACCACGACCACCACCACCACGACCACCACCCTGCCCCTCGGGCCCTGAGCCGACCGGCCCTGAGCCGACTCGCCGTGGGCCTGCGGTCCACGGGATGGGGTGCCGGGTCGACGACTATCTGAGGAGTCCAGCCCATGCCCGCCATCCCTGAGTCCCACCGCGATCTGCTCGATGCCCAGGTGGCCACGCTGGCCACCGTCGGTCCGGACGGGCGCCCCCAGCTGTCCGAGGTGTGGTTCCTCGCCGACGATGGCACCATCCGGATCTCACTCAACACGAGTCGTCAGAAGGTGAAGAATCTCCGGCGCAATCCGGCCTGCACGTTGCTGGTGCTGGATCTCGACAACCCGCAGCGCTATCTCGAGGTACGGGCAGACGCCCGCATCGAGCCGGACGACGACTATGCCTTCGCGGACAGGGTCGGAGCCAAGTACGGGTCTGACCTGCGAGTCCATGATCAGCCCGGAGAGTCCCGCATCACGGTGGAACTGGTACCGGTCAGGATCAATGCGATCGATATGAGCGCCTGACCGCTCCGTCAGCGGTCAGCTGTTGGTGGAGAGGGAGAACTTCACGTGCATCGAACCGAGGACCCAGATGTTCTGGCGCGCCCCGTTCCTCGACCACTCCATCAGGACGACGCCTCGTCCCGCCCGGGTCCCGCCAGGAGCCAGTACGTCGGCGATGGGGCCGGGCACGTAGCCCACCCGAGTCCCCCCGCCGTAGACGGCCAACGCATGCTGGTCCAGCTCGGAAGCCGGCTCGTGCCTGATCTCTACCGACTCGCCCACCGCGAACCGGGGAAGCTGCAGGACGTCGTCGTGGAATGAGACGCCGGCCACCCTGGTGTAGAACACACCGGGCAGCACCGGAACGCGCTCGTTCTCGAAGAGCTCGACCGTCCTCGACCCGTCCAGAAAGGCACGGAAGCCACGGCCTACCTCGTTGCCGTCGGCCCCTTCCACGGTGCACTGATGATCGAGGAGAAAGACGGGCAGGACGATCTCCTCGCCGGCACGGCGATCGGCTCCCGGAGTCCCGCTCATCGACCGAGCGGGCCGATCAGGCGGCCCCGGCCGGCGACCCGGGCGGCCCGCCCCGCCCCAACTCCGCATGCACTCGATTCCTCCATGGCCCCATCGTTTCATCTCTCCACGACCTGGTGGTGCACGATCCGCTCCGACGGTGGTAGTGAGGGTCATCCCCGAGACGTGGTGGCGTCTCCGGCCACGAAGTAGCGTCTCGGCCATGGAGGGGATTCTGTGGCGGAGGTGAGCGCCGGAGAGACGCCGGTCGCCGCGCTGGCCACCGAGCCGGTGGACACCGACGGTGGGGAGCGCGTGGCGGCCCCGAAGTCGGATCGCCCTCGCATGTCGCCGAAGCGGTTCGCGGCATGGATGGCCCTGCCGATCGGGATCGCCATCCTGATCCAGGTGTTCTACCTCTGGGACATCCACAACTGGACGTATCACAACGGCGACGCCACGTACTACTACCTGCAGGCGAGGTGGATGACGCACGGCCACTTCTTCGTGAATCCCTACCTCGCCTCGTACGGAATAGCCCTCGAGCCATCCGCGTCGCACCCGCCGTTGACCACCCTGGTGCTCACGGCCGCCGACGAGCTCGGGGCCAACAGCTGGCTCTGGCACCAGGTGGTGATGGCCCTCTTGTTCGTGATCACGGTGGGCCTCTGCGGTGTCGTGGGTCGCCGGATGGCCGGCCCCCGGGCGGGCATCGTGGTCGCCCTGGTGGTCGCCACCGATCCCTATCTCTGGGTGAACCCGGGCGCGGTCCTATCCGAGACGGTGGAACTGCTGATCGTGGCGCTGCTGCTGTGGGCGGTCCTCCGCTTCTGGGCCCGACCCCGCCTGGTCACGGCGGGCGAGATCGGGCTGTACCTCGGACTGGCGGCGCTGACCCGTTCGGAGCTCATCCTGTTCGTGATCCTGATCGGGATACCGCTGGTGCTCCTGTGCCGGGGCCTGTCCCGCATGGACCGGGTGAAGCAGCTGGCTGTCATGGGCCTGCTGTTCGTCGTCGTGGTGGGCCCCTGGGTGGGTCGGAACATGACGGCCTTCCACCGCCGCGAGTACCTGTCGTCCCAGGGCGGAGTCACGCTGGCCACCGCCAACTGCGAGCCGACCTACTACGGCAACGATGCCGGGTGGTGGGACGACTACTGCTACTCCGGCATCAAGTACCCGAAGGGCTACGACGAATCCGACATCGACCACGCCCTGCGCAAGAAAGGCGAGCACTTCATCGAGACCCACGAGACCCGGGCGGTCGAGGTGATGGGGATCAGGGTGGCCCGGATCTGGGATGCCTACCGGCCGTTCCAGCAGGCCCAGTTCGATCAACTGGATGCCCGACCGGCCTGGGTCACCGACTTGGGCACGTGGTACTTCTATGCGTTGGTGCCGTTTGCCGTCGCCGGAGTGGTGTTCCTCCGACGACGCAAGATCCTCCTGTTCCCGCTCATCGGACTGATCATCACCGCCACCATCGCCGGTGCGCTGTTCTACTCCAATGGCCGCTACCGCACCGAGGGTGACCTCGGGGTGGCCATCCTCGGGGCGATGGGCATCGAAGCCCTCATCCGGACGCGATGGCGGTCGTCCACCAAGTGAGGACCCGACCGCGGGTGCCGGCGGCGATGGCGGGCCGCGGATGAGCGACTACCACGACCGGCGCATCGAGTCCACCGACGACGCCCTGCTCATCCGTGGGTACTACTTCCCGTGGGGCACCAAGCGCATCCCGTATACGGCCATCCGGTCGCTCGATCGCTTCACCCTGTCGCTCCGCAACGGGAAGGGCAGGATCTGGGGGAGCGGGGACTTCAAGCACTGGGCCAACTTCGACGCCGGGCGCCCCAAGAAGGAGGTCGGATTCCGCCTCGATGTGGGCGGGCGGATCATCCCCTGGGTCACCCCAGACGATCCCGACGCCTTCGAACAGGCGGTTCGGCGGCACCTTCCCACCGGCTCCGTCAATTGACGGAGCCCGCCCCCGCCGACGGGCACCGCGCGCCGTTGACCGCGGGTGGACCTCACCGGGCGTTGGTGACCGGGGCCACCCGGGGCATCGGCAAGGCCACCGCCCTGGCGCTCGCCGAGGCCGGCTGGGACGTGGCCGTGGCCGGGCGGACCCGGCGGGCGGGGGAGGGGCGTGACGACTCGGACACCGGTGTCGGTCGCGAACTGCCCGGCAGCCTCGATGAGACGGCGGCCGGCATCCGTGCCTCCGGACGAGCGGCGCTCGAGATCGTCGCCGACCTCCACGATCACGCCTCGCTCCGCCGGGGGGTGGAGATGGTGCTGGCCGAGTGGGGCGGCATCGACCTGTTGGTCAACAATGCCGTCGATACCGGCCCGGGCAGCATGGTGCCGATTCTGGAGCTGACCATCGACCAGATGGAAGCGAAATTGGATGCCAACATGGTGGCGCAGTTGGTGCTCGTCCAGGCCGTCCTGCCCGGGATGCTGGCCCGGGGTGCCGGGATCATCGTCGACGTCACCTCCCACACCGCCACCGCCGATCCGCCCGGGCCGGTGGGCCAGGGCGGATGGGGACTGGCCTATGCCGCGTCGAAGGCGGCCTTCCACCGCATCGCTCCGATGGTGGCCGTGGAGATGGGCGATCGTGGGATCCGGGCCTTCAACGTCGATCCGGGCTATGTGGATACCGAGCGTCAGCAGGTGAACGCCGCCGCGCTCGGATTGGTGGGCCACTACACGGGCGCACCCCCTTCGGCCCCGGCGGCCGCCATCGTGTGGCTGGCCGGTCACGCCGATGACGTCGACAACGGCCAGACCGTCCGGGCCCTCAAACTCGCCCTGTCGCACGACCTCCACCCTGATTGGCGGCCTTCGGCGTAGGAGCGGGAGCCTGTCGGGGCCGGCGCGGACGACGGCGGCCGGGTCCGACCCGCCGGGCCCGCCGTGAAGTCAGCCGGCCCGGGCGGGGACCGGTTGGTCGGTCGGCACGCCACCTTCGAACTCGACCGTCCGGTAACGGATGCCGGGTACCCGGGCGCCGCCCAGCAGCCCGCCGGTGAGATTGAGCGGGTCGGCCCCGGCAACGGAGAACTCGGCACCCCGACTCGGGTCGCGGCGCACCTCGGCCAACAGCGACGCCGCCTCGGGCAGCGCGTACTGCTCGCCGGAGACCCCGGCCACGAAGCGTCCACCCATGACCTGGCCCCGGGCCTCGAGCCGGCGGAGCGCCCGGACCACCTCGCGCCACGGGATCCGGTAGGACTCCCGTGACCAGAGCTCCCAAGCCACCACGCCCCACCGGGTCAGCAGCTGCCACGCCACCGCCTCGGCCATCTCCTCGGTGGGCGGGCCGTCAGCGGTTCCGGTGGCCGTGACGTCGGGTTCGGGGAGGAGCGACCACCGGCCCTCGCCGACGCCACTGCCGAGGAGGGCCCGCTGACGGCCGAGCCCGGCCCGACGGGCCGTGCCCCGACCGGCCGGCGACCGCCGGCGGGACCGGGTCGAGAGGAGGGAGCGCACGGCCGAGAACGCATCGGCGGTCACGATGCCCCGGGCCACCAGATCCCACAGCCCCTCGTCCACCTCGGTGCTCAACCGGCCCGGCGGCCGGGGCCAGCTCGGCGCGGAAGCTGGCGCCCCGCGAGCGCAACGCCGACAGGACGTCGGAGGACGCCCCCGAGGTGGGCTCGACCAGGCCCCGGTCGGCACGCACCGCAGCCAGCATCCAGGCCAGATCCTGGCGGGTCACGATGGCGAGGGGCGTGGCCGGTGACGGCGTCGACGAACCCCGCCGGCCCGGGGGACTGCCGGGGTCGCCCACACCTCGGTCGCCCTCCGACGCCTCGGGCTCCGGGCGCGGCGTCAGTCGCCCCCATGCCACCTCGCCGGCCAGGCACAGCTCGTCGAGCCAACGCGGGTCGTAGCCGAGCACCCGGGCGGGCAGCACGTGCCGTTCCCACTCGCCCGCCGCCACCTCGATGCCCTGGAGTTGTTCGATGACGGCCAGCAGCCCGGCCCGGCCTTCGACCTGGGTCCCGGCGGCCACGTGCTGCCAGCAGGCGAAGAACCGGACCAGGTCGGCGATGGACGCCGGCTCGATGTGCCGCCGGCGGCGACCGCGGCTGGCGGCGTGCAGCCGGACCAGCAGATGACGGGCACACCAGCGACCATCGGGCAGTTCGATGGCCGAGCCGGCCGGCCTGCAACCGGGCCAGGCCGGTCCGGGCCCGGGCCTCGGTGACCGGAGCCCCGAGCACCGACCCGGTGGGAAGCGGATCTCCGGCCACCAGTTGCGCCACCGTGACCGGGCCGGCCACGTCGAGATGCCCGCCCACGCACTCGGCCAGCGCGTCGTCGTCCGCCACCATCGGGTCGCGGGTCGAACGGTCGAGCGCCTCGGCCGCCGGTCCGTCGTTCGGTGGCCGCCCACCGGCCGCCCACCCGAGCTACCCGGCCATCGGCCTCCAGTTGCTCGAACCAGCCCTGCCAGGCCGGAACCGGTCGGCACCACACCAGGGACAGGAGCAGGTCGTGCAGCTCGTCGGCATCGCGGGGCCGCGGCCGGACCTGATCGAGCACTTCGACCACGGCGGCTTCGTCGAGAGGCCCGAGCTCCGACACCGGGACCGGCAGGCCGGCGGGCAGGCCCTCCGGACCGAGCGGACCGAGGCCCCGGGGCACGGCGACGGCCCGGGTTCGCCGTTCCTCCAGCGGCGCACCGTCGAGGAAGGTGAACGGTCGCCCGGTGAGGATGCCGTGGGCGAGCGGCGAGGGCTCGGACGATTCGACGAAGTGCACGCCGACCCGGCCGCTCTCGAGGTCCTCGAGCAGCGAGACCAGCCCGTCCGCATCGAGTCCCTCGCTGAGGCAGTCCGCCACCGTCTGACGCACGAGGACATGGTCGGGCACGGGGAGGGGCCCGGGAGGGGCGTTCTCCTGACAGGCGGCGAGCGCCGGCCAGGTGGCGGCCAGCAGGTCCTCGGCCTCCATCCGCTGCAGGTGGATGGGTCGGCGCTGGCCGCCGCGGGAGCGCGGGAGCACCAGGGCCCGGTTGAGGTTCCACCGCCAGCGGGCGGCCAGCATCGGGTGGGGGAGGACCGCCTGGGTGAGGACCTCGATGGCGGTCGTGCTCGAGAGCATCTTCGGCACCTGGGGCAGGGGGAAGCTGTGCTGGGGGCCGAGGGAGAGCACCACGGTGTCGTCGTCCGCCGCCGCCTGCAGCTCGAAGTCGAACGACACGCAGAAGCGCTTGCGCAGGGCCAGGCCGAAGGCCCGGTTGATCCGGCCGCCGAACGGCGCATGCACGATGAGCTGGGTGCCCTCGGTCTCGTCGAAGACCCGCTCGATGACGATGCGATCCCGGGTGGGGAGCACGCCGAGGGCCGCCAGCCCGGCACCGAGGTAGGCCACCACCTGGTCGGCGACCTCTTCCGACACGCCCGCCCGGGACCGCACCGCCCGCCGGGCACCGTCCCCGTCGCCGGCGGCGAGCAACGGCTCGAGCTCGGCCCGGAGCCAACCCACCTCCATGGAGAGCTCGGCCGTGCGGGCCGGGGCCTCGCCCAACCAGAACGGGATGGAGGGGGGCAGGTCGCCGGCATCGGACACCCGGACCGTGCCGGTCTCCACCTTGATGACCCGCCACGAGTGGGTGCCCAGGAGGAAGATGTCGCCGGCGGTGGCCTCGACGGCGAAGTCCTCGTGGACCGAGCCGACGGTGACCCCGTCCGGATCGAGCACCACCCGGTAGTCGCCCGTCTCGGGGATGGCGCCTCCGCTGGTCAGCGCGGCCAGGCGCGCCCCCGGCGGGCCCGCAGCCGTCCGTTCACCGCATCGTGATGGAGGTGGGCGCCCCGCCGGCCGCGCCCGGTCTGGATGCCCCAGGACATCAGCTCGACCACCTCGTCGAAGCTCTGCCGGGTGAGCCCGGTGTAGGGGCCGGCCCGCCGGACCAGGTCATAGAGCGGCTCGACCTCCCACTCCTCGGCCGCCGCCACTTCGGCCACCAGCTGCTGGGCCAGCACGTCGAGCGGGGCCACCGGGGGCTCGAGCACGTCGAGGTGCCCGGCCCGCACGCCGGCCAGCAGGGCCGTGCACTCGACCAGCTCGTCCCGGGTGAGGGGGTACAGGCGGCCGGCCGGCGTTCCCTCCAACTGGTGGTTGGCCCGGCCGACCCGCTGGAGGAAGGTGCCGATGGCCCGCGGCGAGCCGATCTGGCAGACCAACTCCACCGGACCGACATCGATGCCCAGTTCGAGCGAGGCCGTGGCCACCAGCGCCCGCAGGTCGCCGGCCCGCAGCCGTTGCTCGACCATCCGGCGTCGGGCCGTCGACAGGCTGCCGTGGTGGGCGGCCACCTGGAGGGCGGCGTCGACCGGGCCGGAGCCGGCGCCCACCGAACCGAGGCCGGCGTGGTCACCCCCCGGGACCGGGCCGTCGTCATCGGCGACCGGGTCGGCATCGGGTGGGGCGCCGAGCCGCAGGGCCAGCTGATGGGCCACCCGCTCGGCCATCTTGCGCGTGTTGACGAAGACGAGGGTGGTCCGGTGGTCGAGCACGTGCTCGGCGATGCGGTCGAGCACGTCGGCCAACTGCTGGCCGCTGGCCACGGCCTCGAGCTCGCTGGCCGGGAGCTCGATGGCCACGTCGAGATCCCGCTGGTGGCCACAGTCGACGATGGCGGTGGGGCCCCGGGAGGGATCGGCGCCGGAGAGGAGCCCGGCCACCACCTCCAGGGGGCGTTGGGTGGCCGAGAGCCCGATGCGCTGGAGGCGGCCCCCGGCCGAGGTGACCACGTGGTCCAGGCGCTCGAGGGTCAGGGCCAGATGGGCGCCGCGCTTGTCCCGGGCCAACGTGTGCACCTCGTCGATGATCACGGTGTGCACCCGGCCCAGCATCGCCCGGCTGGATGCCGCGGTGAGGAGCAGGTACAGGGACTCCGGGGTGGTCACCAGCAGGTCGGGAGGGGACCGACGCATGGCCGCCCGCTCGGCGGCCGGCGTGTCCCCGGTCCGCACCGCCACCGACAGGTCGGGTGCCGTGCCGCCGAGCCGGGCGGCCTCCTCGGCGATGCCCTGCAGGGGGACCTGGAGGTTCTCGTGCACATCGGTGGCCAGGGCGCGCAGCGGCGAGACGTAGACCACCCCGGGGCCGGTCGAGCCGGCCGGCAGGACGGTCGGCAGCTCCGCCTGGCGCCGGTAGGCCGCGTCGATGGCGACCAGGAATCCGGTGAGCGTCTTGCCGGTACCGGTGGGCGAGGCGACCAGCACGTCCTCCCCCGACATGATCCGGGGCCAGGCGCGGCGCTGCGGCTCGGTCGGACCCGACGGGAACCGGTCGAGGAACCAACTGGCCACGGCGGGGTGGAAGGTGCGGAGGATGGAGTCCGGGGCCAGCCCGTCGAGCCGGGCCAGGCGGGACACCGACTCCAACGAGGGCTGCACGGGTCCAACGGAGGCCGCGGCTCCACCGTTGGGCCGGGTCCCGGGTCCGGTGCGCTCGGTTCGGGTCGTGGTCACCACTTCGGTAGTCAACTCTACGGGTGTCACACCCGCCCCGGCGCGGCCCGAGGCGGGCGGGGAACCGTAGTCGGCCAGGCCGCCGGGGTCAGCCGTGCGCCGAGAGGGGCCGCTCCACCGGGGCCGGACCGACGCCGGTGGTGGGATCGCCTCCCGATGCCGGTACCAGCCGCCCGGAGGCGGTCAGGCGGGCCCGGCTGGTGACCACGTGACAGTGCTCGATGAGGGCCTCATCGTCCGCCTGGGTCACCGGGACGAGCGTGCCCCCCATGCGCCAACCGATGCCTTCGACCGGCCGGCACGACCGGGCGGTGAACCGGACATGGACGCCCCGGACGCCGCCGTCGACCAGCGGGAGGTCGAGATAGAGGCTGACCTCGCTGCCGACGGCCATGGACTCGGCGCCGATGATGCCGGCGCCGGCGGCGGTCAGGTCGACCACCCGCACCAGGCTGCCGCGGACCACGCCGGCGATCTCGACCGGGACCCGGTAGTGGTGGCGTGCCTGGTGCCGGCGGCTCACCTTCCAGAGGGCCGCGCTGACCAGTGAGAGCTCCCAGGCGCCGAAGGCGAGACCGACCCCGGCGGCCAGGCCGTGGAGGGGGGGTAGGGGCACCAGGCCGCCCAGGGCCAGGGCGCGGAGCACGATGGCACCGATCAGCACGGCGGCGATGCCCCCCACCAACCGCAGCTGTCGGATGGCCGACCACCCGCCGTCGTCGATGCCCTCCTTCGGGGTCACCTTGAACGAGGAGCGGAAGGGGTGGACGAGCCCGAAGACGGCCCGGGCGAAGATCTCCATGGTGAGGAGGGACGAGTACGAGCCGTCCCAGAGGCTGGCCTCGCGTCGGCACAGCATGGACGACGCCGCCAGATTGAGGGCCATCCACGGGGCCCAGAACACGGCGAACCCGAGCACGGTGGCGTGGAGGGGGAGCTGCCCACTCACCAGCATGGTCACCAGGACCGCCAGCATGGCGATCCGCTGGAGGGGCACGAAGTAGGCCAGGAGCGAGGACAGGTAGCTGGCCCGCTGCTTGAGGCTCAGCCCCGAGGCGATGACGGGGTTCTCGGGCGTGCGGAGCACGGACAGGTTCCCGCGGGCCCAGCGGTCGCGCTGCAGCAGGAACGAGGCCAGGTCGTGCGGCGCCAGGCCCTGGACGAGCGTCTCGTCGTGGTAGCGGGTGTGCCATCCCTGCCCGTGCAGCCGGATGGTGGTGTGGAAATCCTCGGCCACCGTCTCGGTGGCGATGCCACCGATGCCCTCGAGGGCCAGCCGGAGGATCACCGCGGCGGATCCACACCAGAAGGCGCCGTCGTGGCGGTCCTTGCCGGGCATGATGACCTCGAAGAACATGCTCTGGTCGTGCCGTCCGGTCTCGAAGTGCTGGAACGAGTCGTGGTTGCCGAAGTCGTGCGGGGTCTGCACCACCGCCACCGACGGGTCGTCGAAGTAACCGACGGTGGCGTCGAGGATGTCGGGCTGGGGGACGTGGTCGGCGTCGAGGATGAGGAGGAGCTGGCCGTCGGTGTGCCCCAGCGCGTTGTTGATGTTGCCGGCCTTGGCGTGCTCGTTGGTGGCGCGGGCCAGGTAGCGGACCCCGTACCGCTCGGCCAGGCTCCGGACGCTCTCGCGTCGGCCGTCGTCGAGGACCCAGGTCGTATGGGGGTAGGTGATCCGGTCGCACCCGACCAGGGTGGCCCCGAGGACGTCCAGGCCCTCGTCGTAGGTGCAGACGAACACGTCGACCGTCGGGCGCCATCCGACCGCGGGACGAACGGGCACCGGCACCCGCCAGGCCATGAAGGCGAACGACCCGAGCAGCGCCAACCCGAAGACCTCGCAACCGAAGAGCACCCCCCACAGGACCGGTTGGGCGCCCTGCCGGGTGTCGAGCACCCGCCACACCAGGTAGACCACTCCCCACCCCAACGCCACCGCCGTGGCGGCGCGGAGGAGCCGATCGGAACCCTGAAAGCGAGGTGGTGCCGGGTCGGTCGGTGATCCCATCACCGAAACTATCGACAGGCTGGGGTTATGCCTTGAGGCCGAGCCTGCCGGCCTCCGCCCGGAGCGGGAGGCGGTCGATGCGGGCCCTGGTCAGCGCCCTGGAAATCAGGTCAGGGCGTCGACGATGTCGATGATCAGCAGGGTGAGGACCATGCCGCCCACGGCCGCGTACAGGGCGGTGAACGCCCACCGCTGCCGGTGATCGGCCAACCAGAAACGGCGGACCCCGAGGTAGTCGAACGTGAGCGCCAGCACGCCGATGGGAATCCCGATGGCCGGCCCCACGCCCCGGGCCACGCCGATGGCCGGGAGGATGACCGGCAGGAACACATAGGTGAGCAGGCATCGGAGCGCCGACAACAGGATCGACGCACTGAAGATCCGGTGGGTTTCGGACTCGTCGATCGGAGCCTGATCGGTCGGCACGCGCAGCAGTCTGCGCATGGTCTCGTCGGCCTTCGACCGGGTCCGGGTGCCCGGGGGACGACCCGGGGCCACCAATGCCTGCTCCATGCGCCCATGGTAGGCACACCCGGTCGCGGTCGACCAACCGCCCCCGGGCCTCCGGCCGACCGTCGGCCGACCCCTCACCAGCACCGCCCACCACCGTGAGCGCAGATGGGGCGCTGACCGTTGGTGGCGGGAAAGCAGCCGGTATCGTGCCGGGGAATGAGTACGTGCCGATGAGTCCGACCCCGTCGCCGGGTCCGAATGCTCCGACCGACCGAGCCGGCTCCTCGGCACCGGACTCGATCGATCCGGCGCCGGCGGACATGTGGGCAGTCCACCGACCGGACGGCTCGCTGGTCACCGGCTGGGTCCTCATGCCGTTGCGCCTGTTCCTCGGCGTCACCTTCCTGTACGCCGGGCTCCAGAAGCTGGCCAATCCCAACTTCCTCAAGAACTCCAGTCCCATCTCCATCCACGCCCAGCTGGTCGGGGTCCACCCACCTGAGCCCGATCCACGCCCTCACCTCCCATCTCATCCCGATCGCCCCGGCGGTGGGCCTGGTCATCGCCATCGGGGAGACGGCCATCGGGCTCGGCGTCCTGGTCGGTCTCTGGACCCGGGTCGCCGCCGTGGCCGGCATGGCCTTGTCGTTCGGGCTCTTCCTGACGGTGAGCTTCCACTCGTCGCCCTACTTCACCGGCTCGGACATCGTGTTCTTCTTCGGATGGACGCCCCTGGCGCTGGGCGGGGCCGGCGGCGCGCCCGCGCTCGACACCTGGCTGGCCGGACGTCGACCCGCCACCGCCGGCGACCGGCCGGAGGCGATCTCCCGCCGTACCGTGCTGTCCAAGGGTGCGCTCACCGGCCTCACCGCCGCGGTCGTGGTGGTGGTGGGAGGAGCGGTGGCCGCGCTGGGTCGCGCCGCCGGAGGAGCATCCACATCGACCGCGGACGCGCTCACCCTCTCCGGCGGAGGGAACGGCGCCACCACGACCACCACGACCACCCCCGGGCCCGCCGCCGGAGGTGCCACCACGACCACGGCCGGCACCATCCCCCCGCACACCACCTCCCTCGGTTCGGCGGCCAGCGTGCCGGTGGGCGGCTCGGCCGCATTCACCGTCCCGGCCAACGGCGACCCCGGCCTGGTCATCCAGCAGACCGCCGACGACTTCGTGGCCTTCAACGCCATCTGTCCTCACGAGGGTTGCACGGTGGCGTACCAGTCCTCGGCCAAGATCATCGCCTGCCCCTGCCACGGATCCGAGTTCAATCCCCGGAACGGGGACGTGGTGCGCGGTCCGGCCACCTACGGGCTCACCCGGATCACGGTGATCAAGGGAGCCAACGGGGATCTGTACGTGCCCAAGTGAGCACTCCCGGTTCGGGAGGGAGACCGTGCCGCTGCGGCTGCCGGTGTGGCGTTCGGATACCATTTGCGGGTTGTCGTCACCAGACGGCGGCGTAACGCCATGACCGCCACCGCCGCCGTGCCCGAAGGCACTCCCCACCCCGACCCAGCGGACCAGTCCGTCGACAAGACCGATTGGGTCTCGGCCATCCCGTTCATCGCCGTGCACCTGGCCCCCCTGGGCGCCTTCTTCGTCACCGTGACGTGGCAGGACTGGGTCCTCTGCGGCGTGCTCTATGTCACCCGGATGTTCTTCATCACCGCCGGCTACCACCGGTACTTCTCCCATCGCAGCTACCGGATGGGTCGGGTCGCCCAGTTCGTGATGGCGTTCGGCGGCACCACCGCGGTACAGAAGGGGCCGTTGTGGTGGGCCGGGCACCATCGGCTCCATCACCGGTTCACCGACCTCGACGACGACGTGCACTCGCCGCGGGACGGGTTCTGGTGGAGCCACGTGGGCTGGATCCTGTCCACCAAGTACAAGGCCACTGATCTCAACAACATCAAGGACTTCGCCGCCTACCCCGAGCTCCGCCTGGTCGAGCGCACCGCCTGGATCGGACCGTGGTTGCTCGCCCTGGCCTGCCTGCTCATCGGCGGATGGGGAGGGCTCCTCATCGGGTTCTTCCTCTCGACCGTGCTGCTGTGGCACGGCACCTTTCTGGTCAATTCGATGGCCCACCTCATCGGTCGCCGTCGGTACGCAACGCCCGACACCAGCCGCAACTCGTTCCTCATCGCCGTCATCACCGGGGGAGAGGGGTGGCACAACAACCACCACTACCTGCCGGCGTCGGTCCGTCAGGGATTCCGCTGGTGGGAGTTCGACCCCACCTGGTACCTCCTCCGCCTACTCGCCACGCTCCATCTGGTGCACGACCTGAAGGATCCGCCGGCACGACTGCTCGATCAGGCCCGGGTGCGGGACGGCGCCTTCGACATCGGGATGTTCCGCTCGTACTGGGAGCGAGCGGCCCGGGTCACCGGCGAGCGCATCGCCGACCTCAGCGCCCGGCCGGTGGCGGCCTCGGCCGAGGTCGTCGCCTCGGCCGAACCGCCGGATGCCGGCGAACCGGTGCCGGCCGCGACAGCGACCGCGGCCACCGCGGCGGAGGAGCCGCTCTCCCATCTCTCCGGGCTCATCGCCCGCGCCCTCCAGTCGGCTGACCAGCTGGCCGCCTCGACCCGGCGGACCCGCAAGTCCGGGGTCACCTCGGGAGAGGCCGGGGCGACGGACGACCCGCCACGATGAACCCGCCGTCCACGGCGGACACGGCGAACGCCGTCCACGGCGGACACCGCGGACCCGGCGGACACTGAGGACCTGGCGCCGTTGGCCGGCGCCAACCTGTGGATCGTCGATCTCGATGGTGTCATCTGGCTCACCGGCGAGCCCATCGGCAATGTCGCCGCCGCCGTCGGCTCACTCCGCGCCGCGGGCAAGCGGGTGGTCTTCGCCACCAACAACTCGGCTCCCACCACCGAGGTCCTGTTGACCCGCTTGCATCGCGCCGGCGTCGAGGCCGACGCGGAGGACCTGGCCACTTCGGCCGCCGCGGTGGCCTCCTTGCTCGACCCGGGCCAACGGGCGCGGGTCCTGGCCGAGGACGGAGTGTTCGAGGCACTGCATCTCCGGGGTGTCAGCGCCGTCGAGGACGGACCGTCCGACGCGGCCATCGTCGGGTGGAGCCGATCCTTCGATTTCGCCTCACTGGCCGCCATCGCCCAGGCGGCCCGCACCGCCGGTCGGCTGCTCGGCACCAACGAGGACCCGACGCATCCCACGCCGGACGGACTGGTACCGGGCTCGGGTGCACTGCTCGCCGCGGTGGCCGTCGCCTCGGGAGTCACGCCGGTGATCGCGGGAAAGCCGCATCCGCCGATGGCCGCGTTGATGAAGGCACGGTTCGGATTCGAGGACGGAGACGCCTCGGTCGTCATGGTCGGCGACCAACCCGGCACCGACGGCCGACTGGCCCAATGCCTGTCCATTCCCTTCGCGCTGGTCGACTCGGGCGTGACCCCTCCTGGGGCCCACGATTTCACCGAGCCGGTGTCGGTCCGCGCTCCGGACTTCGTCACGCTGGTCGAGCGCAGCCTCGGCTGATTCACCGGCCCGACTCCGCGTACTCCCAGCAAGCAGTCCCGGTAGAGTAGGTAGATGGCAAACAAGGATGCATTTCAGAAGTATCTCGATGCCGGAATCGCCTTCACCAACATGACCCGGGCCCGGGCCGAGGAGCTGGTGGCGGAGCTCGTGAAGAACGGTGAGTTCCAGGGTAAGGACGCCCGGGCCAAGGTGGACGAACTCCTCGACAAGAGCCGAAAGAGCCGCGAGGCCCTCGTGGGCCAGGTGCGGCACGAGGTGACCCGCCAGCTGGAGACGATCGGCATCACCAGTGTCGACGATCTGGCCAAGCAGGTGGCCGACCTCCTGGGTCGGACGGCGGCCGCCGGGCGGGCGGCCACGGCGAAGAAGGCGGGCGCTCCGAAGAAGTCCGCCGCCAAGAAGTCCCCCGCCAAGAAGTCGGCGGCCACGAAGTCCCCGGCGAAGAAGGCGTCGGCCACCAAGGCGGCGGCCAAGAAGTCCCCCGCCAAGAAGGCGGCAGCCACCAAGGCGGCGGCGAAGAAGAGCCCGGCGAAGAAGGCGGCCGCGCCCCGGGCCACGGGGGCCGGTTCCGGGTCGAACGGCTGAGCAGGTCCGCGCGCCTGCGCCTCGACCGTGCCCTGGTCGAGCGGGGGCTGGTCGACAGCCGGCCCCAGGCCTCCGCCCTCATCGAGCAGGGGTTGGTCCTGGTATCGGGCACCATCGCGGAAAAGCCGGCCCGCCTGGTGGCGGCGGCCGAGCCCATCGAACTGCTGGGATCCCGACCGCGCTTCGTGGGGCGGGGCGGGGAGAAGCTGGACGCCGCCCTCCGACGGTTCGGCATCGACGCCACCGGGTGCCGGGCCCTCGACGTCGGTGCCTCTACCGGCGGCTTCACCGACTGTCTGCTCCAGGCGGGCGCATCGGCAGTCATCGCCGTCGATGTCGGCCACGGGCAGTTGCACCAGCGGCTGCGCGAGGACGACCGAGTCACCAATCTGGAGCACTTCGATGTGCGGGACGTGACCCTGGCCACTGTCGGGGGGGTGCCGGTCGATCTGGTGACGGCCGACCTCTCCTTCATCTCGGCCACGAGGGCGGTACCGGCGCTGACCGGTGGGGTGGCCGCGCCGGGCGCCGCGATCGTCCTGTTGGTCAAACCACAATTCGAGGCCGGTCGCATCGAGGTGTCCCGTGGCCGGGGGATCATCCGGGACCCCGAGATCCATCGACGGACGCTCGGCGAGGTGTCCAGCGCACTGGAGGCGGCCGGAGCAGCCATCATAGGGGCCATGCCATCTCCGATCACCGGCTCCGCCGGCAACATCGAGTACCTGCTGCACGCCCGCACCAGCCCGGGGACGGAGCCGACGGCATCCGCCGATCCGGACCGGTTGACGGCCATGCTCGACGATGTGGTCGCCGAGGCCCATCGGCCGGGCCTGCGGGGATAGGCGCCGTGGCGGTGATCGCGTTCTACGCCAACTCATTGCGGCCCGAGGCGGTGGCCCTGGCCGAGCGGGCCGGTGGTTGGCTGGCCGAGCGGGGGCATCAGCCGGTGTCGGCGGCGCGTCCCGACGGATCGATCTCGGTGGATGGGGCCGATCTGCTGGTGAGCCTGGGCGGTGACGGCACCCTGCTGCGGTCGGTCGACGCCGCCCGCACCCGGGGCATCCCCGTGCTGGGAGTGAATATCGGGACGCTCGGCTTCATGACCCAGGTGGAGCCCAACGACCTCGAGGACGCCCTGGCTGCGTTCCTGGCCGGCGAGCACACGGTGGAGGAGCGGATGACCCTCTCGGTCACCGTCACCGGGCCCGACGGGGAGCGCATCGCCCACCGGACCGCCCTCAACGAGGCTTCGGTCGAGAAGACCGTGCCGGGACACACGGTGCGGATCGCCGCCTTCATCGACGACCGGCCCTTCGTGACCTACGCGGCGGACGGGCTGTTGGTCGCCACCCCCACCGGATCGACGGCCTACAACCTCTCGGCCCGGGGCCCGGTGCTCTCGCCGCTACTGCGGGCGCTGGTGGTCACGCCGGTATCGGCCCACATGCTGTTCGATCGGACCATGGTGCTCGACCCGACCCAACGGCTCCGCCTCGAGGTACGGGAGCCCCGGTCGGCCGTGTTGGTCGTGGACGGGATCACCGTGATCACCCTCGATCCCGGTGTGCAGGTCGAGTGTGCCGAGGGCGAGCAGCCGGCCCTCCTGGTCACCTACGGCTCCCGGGACTTCCATGCCATCCTCCGGGCGAAGTTCCACCTGGCCGATCGGTAGGGCACCGGTACCGATGGGCGCCACGCTGATCGAGTTGCGGGTCCGCAATCTGGGCGTGATCGACGACGTGACCGTGGCGCTCGGACCGGGGATGACCGCGTTGACCGGTGAGACCGGTGCCGGCAAGACGTTGCTGGTCGAGGCGCTCAGCCTGTTGCTCGGGGGCCGGGCCGACCCGGCGATGGTCCGGGCCGGCGCCGACGAGGCCATGGTCGAGGGCCGGTTCACCCGTGCGTCGTCGACGACCGATGCGACGACCGATGCGCTGGAGATCGTGCTGGCCCGGTCGGTGGTGCGGGGCGGCCGGTCCCGCGCCTGGGTCGACGGCCGGATGGCCAGCGTCGCCACCCTGGCCGAGGCGGCGGCCGGCCTGCTCGAGCTGCACGGACAGCACCAGCACCAGTCGCTGGTCCATACCGAGGACCAGCGTCGGATCCTCGACGCCTTCGGTCACATCGACCTCGGGGAGCTCGAAGCGGCCCGGCGGGAGCTGCGGCGACTCACCGACGAGGCGGCGTCGCTGGGGGGCGACGCCCGCCAGCGGGCCCGAGAGGTCGACCTGCTCCGCTACCAGATCGAGGAGATCGAGGGGGCGGGCATCGAGGATCGGGACGAGGACGGTCGACTCGAGGCGGAAGAGGACCGGCTGGCCGCGGCCGCCGACCATCGGCACGCGGCCGGGGTGGCCATGGACGCCGTCTCGGGCCCCGGGGACGACAGCGCCCTCGACCGGCTGGCCCAGGCCTCGGTGGCCCTGGGGGGTCACGGGCCGCTCGAGGAGCTCGACCGTCGCCTCCGGTCGTCGATGGCCGAGCTCTCCGATCTGGCCAGCGAGCTCCGCTCGGTCGTGGAGACCTGGGACGACGACCCCGAACGGCTGGAGGAGGTGCGGGCCCGCCGACAGCTGCTCCACCAGCTGGTGCGCAAGTACGGAGCCGACCTCGACGAGGTGGTCGCCTTCGGGGCCGACGCCGCGGCGCGCCTGGCCGCCATCGAGCGGGACGAACTCCGGGCCGGGGCGCTCGACGCCGAGATCCATGCCGCCCGGTCGGTGCTCGCCGCCCGCGAGGACCAGGTGAGCCGGGCCCGGCGGGAGGCCGCCCCCGGACTGGCCGCCCAGATCGAGCACACCGTCCACGGGCTGGCCATGCCGTCGGCCCGGTTCTCGATCGAGGTGGACGGACCAGGACCGGCCGATCAGGTGACGTTCCTGCTCGGGGCCAACCCGGGCGAGCCCATGCAGCCGCTGGCCAAGGCGGCCTCGGGCGGGGAGCTGGCCCGCACCATGCTGGCGGTCCGGCTGGCCACCACCGACTCGCCCGGGGTGATGGTCTTCGACGAGGTCGACGCCGGCGTGGGCGGGGCGGCGGCCACCGCGGTGGGTGAGGCCCTGGCCGGGCTGGGCCGGCACGCCCAGGTGCTGGTGGTCACCCACCTGGCCCAGGTCGCCGCGCTGGCCGACCAGCAGATCGGGGTCCGGAAGTCCGAGCACGGAGGGCGGACCTGGTCCGAGGTCGACCCCCTCGATGCCCATGCCCGGGTGGTCGAATTGAGCCGGATGCTGTCGGGCCACCCGGACAGCGCCACCGCCCAGCGCCACGCCCGTGAGCTCCTCGGACAGGAGCCGACGTCGCGGGCCCGGTAGGGGAGCGGCATCGGGTCCCCGCCCCGCTGACCAGCACCGCACCGGTCGGAGGACCGGGGTCCGCGTGCCGGGCGACGAGGTTCCGGTAGCATCGACAAGTGCCCGACATGGACGGCCCGCCGCAACCCTTCGGGGAACGACCGCCGGCAGATCCGACGCCCGGCGACTCTCCGACCAAGTTCATCTTCTTCACCGGTGGCGTGTCGTCATCGCTGGGCAAGGGCCTCACCGCCTCCTCGTTGGGCCGCCTGCTCAAGTGCCGTGGGCTCCGGGTCACCATGTGCAAGCTCGACCCGTACATCAATGTCGACCCGGGCACGATGAACCCCTTCGAGCACGGGGAGGTGTTCGTCACCGAGGACGGCGGGGAGACCGACCTCGACCTCGGCCACTACGAGCGGTTCATCGACGAGAACCTGCACAAGGACTCCAACGCCACCACCGGACGCATCTACTCGTCGGTGATCGCCAAGGAGCGCCGAGGGGACTACCTGGGCAAGACCGTCCAGGTCATTCCCCACGTCACCGACGAGATCAAGAAGCGGGTCCGGGGGCTGGGCGGCGACGACGTCGACGTGGTCATCGTGGAGATCGGCGGCACGGTGGGCGACATCGAGATCGTCCCCTTCATCGAGGCCATCCGCCAGTTCCGGCGGGATGTGGGCCGGGAGAACGTCTGCTACGTGCACCTGACCCTGGTGCCCTACCTCGGTCCGTCGGGCGAGCAGAAGACCAAGCCCACCCAGCACTCGGTGACCGAACTGCGCAGCCGGGGCATCCAACCCGACGTGATCGTGTGCCGGTCCGACCGGATGATCTCCGACGACCTCAAGCGCAAGATCTCCCTGCTGTGCGACGTCCCCATCGAGGCGGTGGTGTCGGCCGTCGACGCCGACAGCATCTACCAGATCCCGCTGGTCCTCCACGAGGAGGGGCTCGACCGCTACATCCTGAGGATCCTCCAGTTCGACGAGGCCTCCCATCCCATCGACCTGAGCGGGTGGGAGCGGCTGGTGAGCCAGGTCGACGCGGCGGTGCGGCCGGTGCGGATCGGCATCATCGGCAAGTACGTGGACCTCCCCGACGCCTACCTGTCGGTGGTCGAGGCGCTCCGCCACGCCGGCTTCCACCACGGGGCGAAGGTCCAGATCGAGTGGATCCAGGCCGCCACCGTGCCCGACCTCCTCCACCATGACGGGCTGCGCAGCTACGACGGCCTGGTCATCCCCGGGGGGTTCGGGGAGCGGGGCGTGGAGGGGAAGATCGCCGCCGCCAAGTACGCCCGCGAGCACGAGCTTCCGCTGCTCGGGCTCTGCCTCGGCCTCCAGGTCATGATCATCGAGGTGTCCCGGTCGCTGGTCGGGCTGGAGGACGCCAACTCCCGGGAGTTCAACGCCACCACCCACCACCCGGTCGTCGACCTCATGGACGACCAGAGCGACGTGGTCGACAAGGGCGGGACCATGCGCCTCGGGTCCTACAGCGCCCGGCTCCTGCCCGGCTCCCAGGTGGCCGCCATCTACGGCACCGAGGTGGTGTCCGAGCGCCACCGGCACCGCTACGAGGTGAACCCCCGGTACCGGTCCCGGCTCGAGGAGGTGGGGCTGGTCTGCTCGGGCATGTCGCCCGACGAGCGGCTGGTCGAGTTCATCGAGTTGCCCGGCCATCCGTTCTGGGTCGGCACCCAGGCGCACCCCGAGTTCAAGAGCCGGCCCGATCAGCCCCATCCGCTGTTCCGAGAGCTGGTCGGGGCGGCGCTGGTCCGGGCCGAGGGTCGGGACCCCCGACTGATCGACCTCGGTGCCGTCGGCTGATCCGGACAAGTTCACCCCCCGTCGGATCGGAGACCAGCACGACCTCCCGATCTTTCGCCGCACCGGCGAGGAGGTGGTCCACCGGGGTTGGGTGATCACCGTCACCAACGCCGACTTCGTCGATCCCGACGGGGTCCCCTTCGAGCGGGACATCGTCCACCACCCCGGGGCGGTGGCCGTGGTGGCCGTCACCGACGCCCCCGCGGTGGTGCTCGTCCACCAGTACCGCCCCGCCGTCGACCGGTGGCTCCTCGAGGTGCCGGCCGGCACCCGGGATGTCCACGGGGAGCCGGTCGAGGACACCGCCCGGCGGGAGCTGGCCGAGGAGGCCGGCTACGCCGCCTCGGAGCTGACCCTGCTCACCCGGTGCGTGATCACCCCGGGATTCTGCGACGAGTTCTCGTCGGTCTTCCTGGCCCGCGGGCTCACCGAGGTGACCACGGACCGCCAGGGAACCGAGGAGCGCTTCATGCGGGTGGTGGAGGTGCCGCTCGACCAGTTCGACCAGCTGGTCGACGACGGGACCATCATCGATGCCACCACCATCTTGGGGGTGGGCCTGGCCCGGCGGCGGATGGACCGCCGGTGGGCCGACGGGTGAGCCCCACCCCGTGAGCCGGCCCCTCTCCAACGGGGCCGAGGAGTACCTGTCCTGGCTGGCCGTCGAGAAGGGCAGGTCGCGCAACACCCTGGACGCCTACCGGAGGGACATCGCCGGATGGGAGGAGTGGGCTCAGGAGTCGGGCATCGATCCGGTCCGCTCGGACACCGGCTGGGTGGAGCGCTACCTGACCCACCTCCGGGCGGAGGGCCGCAACCCGGCCTCGATGGCCCGGCTCACCACCTCCCTGCGCGGGCTGTACCGCTTCCTGGTCAGCGAGGGAACCATCACCGGTGACCCGACCACCGACCTCCGGTCCCCCCGCCTTCCCCGGCGCCTGCCCAAGGCCCTCGAAGAAGCCCAGGTGGTGGGCCTGCTGGAGTCGGTCAGCGGGGACGCCGCGGCCGACCTGCGGGATCGTGCCCTGCTCGAGGTCCTCTACGGCACCGGGACCCGCATCTCCGAGGTGGTCGGGCTCTCGCTCATCGACCTGCAGGGGGACGACGGGTTGCTGCGGGTGTTCGGCAAGGGGGCCAAGGAGCGGCTGGTCCCGTTGGGTGGCCCGGCCCGCTCTGCCCTCGACCGCTGGCTGTCGCCCTCGGGGCGCCCGCGGCTGGCGCCGGCCCGCTGGGCCCGGCGCAGCGACGAGGAGGCGGTGTTCATCAACACCCGGGGCGGCCGGCTCAGCCGCCAGGGGGCGTGGGCCATCGTCCGCCACCACGCCGAGCGGGTCGACCTCGGCGGGGTGGTCAGCCCCCACGTACTCCGCCACTCCTGCGCCAGCCACATGCTGGCCCACGGCGCCGACATCCGGGTGGTCCAGGAGCTCCTCGGCCACGTCTCCATCGCCACCACCCAGATCTATACCAAGCTGAGCCAGGAACACCTGCGTGCGTCCTATGAGCACGCCCACCCGCGGGCCACTACATCCCAGCTCAAGTAGGATCTGCCCCGTGCCCAGCGACGCCCCTACCATTGACTATCGCCAGCTCCTCGAAAGCGAGAGGGGCCAGCTGCAGGCGGAGTTGGCCGAGCTCGGCTTCGGCGACGGAGGCGGCCTCGACTACGACCCCAACTTCGCCGACTCCAGCCAGGTGACCGCCGAGCGTGGAGAGGCCGAGGTGCTGGCCCTCCAACTCCGTGAGACGCTGGATGAGGTCGCCCTGGCCATCGCCCGGCTCGAAGAGGGGACCTACGGCCGGTGCGAGGCCTGCGGTGAGCCCGTCGCCCCGGCCCGGCTCGAGGCCATGCCGGCCACCCGTTTCTGCATCAACCACGCCAACCGGTCCTGATCGGTCGCGACTGATGGCCTACGGGGGCTACGGGAGCGGATCCTCAGGCGCCCGCCGCCCCCGCCGGCGGTTCCAACCCAACCAGCGCACCATCATCATCGTGGTGGTGGCCCTGGCCATCGTGGCGATCCTGCTGCGGACCAACCGGATCAACCGCTTCGAGATCATCTACTTCCTGGTGCTGGTCCCGTCGATCATCCTCCACGAGATCTCCCACGGCGTGGTGGCCCTGGCCTTCGGAGACGACACGGCCAAACGGGCGGGACGGCTCACCCTCAATCCCCTGAAGCACGTGGACCCGGTGGGGACCCTGCTGGTGCCGGCCGTGCTGTCCCTGTCCGGGTTGGGCGCCTACGGCTGGGCCAAGCCGGTGCCGGTCTCGACCAACCGGCTGCGGAGCCCCCGCAACCACACCGTCGTGGTGTCCCTGGTCGGTCCGCTCACCAACTTCGTGCTGGCCGCCGTGTTCGGCGTGCTCTTCGTGGCCACCTCCAATCCGGAGTCCCGGTATCTGGTCGGCCACGGCTTCTACCCGCCCGGGCTGCTCGGCCAGGTCCTGTTCATCGCCGGCATCGCCAACATCGTGCTCGGCGTGTTCAACCTGATCCCGTGCCCGCCCCTGGACGGGGCGGCCGTCCTCGAACGGTTCCTCCCCGCCCGCATGCTGCCCGAGTACTACCGGCTCCAGCCCTTTCTCATGTTCCTGCCCTTCATCCTCATCCTGTTGTTCCGCAACGAGTGGTCACAGCTGCTCGGCCACGTCATCAACTGGTGGTCGGGCCTGCTCGTGTGAGGGCGCCCGACCCGTCGGTGCCCACCGGCGGCGCGGCCCCGATACGGACCCGAACCCTGCCCATGCCCCGCCCTGAATCGACGTGACCGCCACCGACCTCGCCCCGACCGACGCCGCACCGTCCGTAGCCGGCCCCCGCCCCGACACCGCTGCCTGGCGCCGGGGCCTGGCCTGGCTGCGCGCCCACCCCGGCCTCGTCGTGGTGATGATCCTTCCCATCGTGGTGTTCTCGTCGGCGCTGCTCTTCGGGCGGGTCTTCCTCGACGGGGACAACTTCACCCAGAACTTCCCGCTGCGGGTGCTGGTGGGGCGGGACTTGCAACACGGACTGGCGCCCTACTGGAACCCCTACCTGTTCAGCGGCACGCCGCTGCTCGGCGGCTTCAACGCCGGCGCCGCCTACCCGATGACCTGGCTCACCGCCGTGCTCCCCATCTTCACCGCCTGGACGATCGGCGTCATCGTCGCCTACGAGGTGGCCATCGTCGGGATGTTCGCCTTCATGCGCCGGCTGGGCGTCCGGTCCACCGCGGCCACCATGAGCGCGGCCACGTTCGCCGGGGCCGGGTACATGAGCGCGCAGCTGATCCACATCGACCTGATCGACGGGGCGGCCTGGCTGCCCTGGATGCTGCTGGCCGTCCACGTGCTGACCGAACCGGCACCGGGCGCCACCGGCCCCGGAGGGCTCCCGCTGGGCCAGCACCGGCTGAGATGGGCGGCGGTGTTCGCCGGCACGTTCGGACTGTCCATCCTGGCCGGCGGGGCCGAGGACGTCATCGACAGTGCCGTGCTGATCGGCATCTACTGGATCGGCCGGCTGGTGGTCACCGGCCACTTCCAGCGGGCCCACCGGCGCCACCTGGTGGCCTCGGTCGCGGCGGTGGCGGCCGGCCTCGCCGGCGGCCTGGTCCTCGGCGCCGCCCAGTGGATCCCGGGGCTGGCCTTCGCCGCCACCTCGCAGCGATCGACGGCCAACTACCAGTTCTTCACCAGCGGGACCCTCACCGTGCGGGTGATCCCGTTGCTGTTCTCACCGTTCGCCATCGGCAGCAACCAGACCCACCCGTTCTACTACGCCGGCCCCTACAACTTCCCCGAAGTGACCAGCTACATGGGCATCCTGGCCCTGATCGCCACGGGCTCGCTCTTCGTCCGCCGATGGCGCCAGCGACCCGAGGCCCGGCACTGGTGGATCTGGTACGTCATCATCGTGGTCGGGCTGCTGTCGGCCCTCGGGGGACAGACCCCGTTCGCCCACCTGATGTACCTGATCCCGGGGATCAACGATGAACGACTGCTCAACCGCAACCTCCTGCTGATCGACTTCTCCATGGCCGTCCTCCTCGGGTGGTGGCTGCACCTCCTCCTCGAGGAGCGGGCGCCCCTCGGGCCGGGGTACGTGCCGGTACGGCGCCGCTGGCGGCCGGGCCGGCGGGCCGAGCTGGTGGTGACGTGCGCGCCGGCCGCCCTCATCGTCATCCTCTGCCTCTTCCTGTGGATCGACCCGTCGGCGCTCGAATCGCTGCTGGGCTTCTCGGGCCGGCCCACCACCTCGGGCAACTTCCACCGCATCGCCGCCCTGGTCACCGTGGGCGCAGTCATCGCCATCGCCGCCACCTGGGTGGTGCTGGTCGAAGCGCGCCTCCCGATCCGGAGGCTGCAACGGCTGCTGGTCGCCGTGCTGGCCGTCGACCTCGTCTTCTTCGGCGCGTTCGTGCTGCAGCCGCCCCTCACCCAGGCCCAGGCGCAGGCCCACACGCCCCAGGCGGCCACCTTCCAGTCGTTGGTGGGTGACGGCCGGTTCATCATCTACGACCCGGATGAGTTCGACACCAACCAGCTCTACAAGATCGGACAGACCGACCTCAACGTGTTCAGCGGGACACCCAGTGCCCAGGGCTACACCGCGCTGACCAACGGCAACTACTACAACGCCACCGGCGCCCACCTCCTCGAGTCGCTCAACCCGACCACCCTGCCCGGGACGGTGTGGGACGGCCTCAACGTGACGACCCTGCTCTCCCTACCCAGCTACTTCGTCACCCCGGTGGCCGGCACCACCACCGTCCACACGTCCTCCGTCATCCCGCCTCCCGCCGGCCCGGTGCAAGGCCTGCCTCCGGTGCCGACCTCGTTCCGGTTGGCGCCGGGTCAGTCCCACCGCTGGCTGCTCGGGGGAGCCCTCTCCCTCGACGGCCTGAGCATCCCCGACCCCGGTGGCACCGCGGATCGGCTCCGGGTCGGGATCGTGACCGCCGGGGGACCGGTGGACTGGCTGGGAGCACAGACCGTGCACACCGGCGGCGCGGGCGCCACCCGGACGCTGGAGGCCACCCTGGCCACACCCGTCGACGCCACCGGCGTCGTCGTCCAGTCCACCAGCCCGACCGCCGCGGTGGTCGGGGTGCCCATCGCCTCCACGCCCAGGGCCGGCCAGGTGGCGCTCAACGGCCCGCTCCAGAGCCTGGTGACCGCCCCCCACTGGGTCTTCACCGGGACGCTCGGCTCCTTCGGCGTCTTCCACAACACCCGGGCGAAGGGCTGGGGCTGGCTCTCCGGACCGAACGGGGGATCGGCACCGGCGGGCAGCTCGGTCGACGTCGCCGCCCCCGGCCTGGCCGGGGGTCAGGCCATCACCGTGCACGCCACCTCGGCGGTCGAGCTCCAGCGCAGCGTCTCGTGGACCACCGGTTGGCACGCCTCCATCCAGACCGTCGACCCGAACCGGGGTGGAGCACTCGGGCCACCGGTTCCGATCGGTGTCCACCAGGACGGCATCATCCAGGAGGTCACCGTGCCCCACGCCGGGACTTACGTGGTGACCTTCCGCTACCAGCCCAAGTCGGCCCGGGTGGGCTTGATCCTCTCGGCGGTCGGCGCCGCCGCTCTGATCGTGTGGGTGGCCGTGGAGGTGGTGGGCTACCGGAGGCGCCGGAGGCGACCCCGTGCGGACCCGTCGCCGGGGGTCAGCCCGGGCTGAGCAGCCCGATCGCCTCGGAGGCCCGCCGGTAGGTGGCCGAAGCGACGGTGTGGGCCTTCTCCGCTCCGAGCGCGAGCAGGGAGGTGACCGAGCCCGGGTCGGCCGCCAGTGCCTCCCTCCGCAGGCGGACCGGGCGCAACAGCTCGACCAGCGCCTCGGCCACGTCGGCCTTCAGGTCGCCGTAGCGCTGGTAGGACCCGGCCACCTCGACCGGGCTCCGCCTGGTGGCCACGGCCAGCAGCTCCAGCAGATTGGACACCCCCGGCTTGGCCTTGGGGTCGTAGCGGACCACGCCGTCGGTGTCGGTGACCGCCCGTTTCACCTTGCGCACGATGTCGGCCTCCTGGTCGAAGAGCAGGATGGTGCCCAGGGGGGAGTTGACCGACTTCGACATCTTGCGCTCCGGGTGCTGGAGGTCCATGACCCGGGCCGCGGTGGTCGGGATGGCCGCTTCGGGCACCACCAGGGTGTCCCCGTAGCGGTGGTTGAACCGGATGGCCAACTCGCGGGCCAGCTCGAGGTGCTGACGCTGGTCGTCCCCGACCGGAACCCGCTCGGCGTCGTAGAGCAGGATGTCGGCGGCCTGGAGCACCGGGTAGGTGAACAGGCTGGCCCGCACCGAGTCCTTGCCCAGGCTCTTGTCCTTGAACTGGGTCATCCGGCGCAGCTCGCCCATGGTGGCGGTGCACTCGAGCAGCCAGGTCATCTGGGTGTGCTGGGGGACGTGGCTCTGGACGAACAGGGTGCAGCGCTCGGGGTCGAGACCGGAGGCCAACAGGTCGAGCGCGGTCTCGAAGGTGCGACTGCGCAGCTCGGCGGGATCGATGTCGAGGGTGAGGGCGTGGAGGTCGACGATGCAGTAATAGGCGTCGTGCACGTCCTGGTCGGCCACCCAGTTGCGGATCGCCCCCAGGTAGTTCCCCAGGTGGAGGTCGCCGCTGGGCTGCAGACCGGACAGGACTCGGGACATGGGGGGTCATCGTAGATGGCCGCCGTGGGTGCACGAGATGGCCGGTCCCAGCCGGTAGGTTGGGAAGCCGTGGTCGCCACCGTCTCCACCCCCGTCTTCGAGGGTCCGCTCGAGCTGTTGCTGCAGCTGGTCAACGCCCACCAGGTGGAGCTGTTCGACGTCCCGCTGGCGGCGGTGGTGGACGCGTTCGTGGCCGAGGTGGCCGGCTGGGAGTCGGTCGACCTGCAGACCCTGTCCGAGTTCCTGATGATCGCTGCGGTGCTCATCGAGCTCAAGTCCCGCCGCCTCCTCCCCGGGCGCGACGACGTGGACCCCGACGAGGAGCTGGTCGGATGGGAGGAGCGCGACCTCCTGCTGGCCCGGATGCTCGAATGCCAGGCCTACGCGGCGGCGGCCGACGGGTTCGCGGTGCTGGCCGAGCAGGCGGCCCGGTCGGTGCCCCGCACCGCCGGGCTCGATCTCGACTTCGTGGTCCACGCCCCCGACCTGCTGGAGGGGGTCACCCCCGAGCTGGTGGCCGAGGCCTTCTTGAGGGCGACGGCGGAACGGCCGGTGCCCATCGTCGACCTCTACCACGTGACCGTGGACACGGTCACCGTGTCCGACGCCGTGGCCGAACTGGCCTCGCGGCTCCCGAGGATGGGACGATCGACGTTCCGGACCCTCACCGGCCACCTCCGCTCCCGCATCGAGATCATCGTGCGCTTCCTGGCCCTGCTCGAGCTGTGCAAGCAGGGGCGGGTCTCCCTCGACCAGGGCCACACCTTCGGCGACCTCGAGGTGGCCTGGGTCGACACCGGGTCGGAGCCGGTGTCGGTGGGTGCCGGCCTCTACGACGAGTACGAGGGCTGACCGTGCCCCTCTCGCCCGAGGCCCGGGCCGTCGAGGCCGTGCTCATCGTGGCCGTGGAGCCGGTCCCCGCCGGCCTGTTGGCCGAGCTGCTCGAGCTACCGGTGGAGCAGATCGACCCGCTGTGCGACGAGCTGGCCCGGGCCTGCCGCGACGAGGGCCGGGGCTTCGACGTGGTCCGGATCGCCGGCGGGTTCCGCATCCAGACCCATCCCGATCTCGCCCCCTACGTCGAGAAGTTCGCCAATGTCGGCGTCTCGTCGCGCCTGTCGGCCGCCGCCCTCGAGACGCTGGCCATCGTGGCCTACAAGCAGCCGGTCTCCCGGGCCCAGATCGCCGCCCTCCGGGGGGTCAACGTGGACGGGGTGGTGCGGCTCCTCGAGCACCGCGGCTACATCGCCCCGGTGGGCCGGGCGCCCGGCCCGGGCCAGGCCGTCCTCTACGCCACCACCGACGCCTTCTTGGAGCGCCTCGGACTCGACCGGCTCGACCAACTGCCGCCGGTCGAGGACCTCCTGCCCGGGCCGGAGGCCGTGGAGGAGCTCGAGGAACAGATGCGCCCCGTCGGCCATGACTGACGTGGCCGAGCCGCTGGCCACCGGCGATCGCCTCCAAAAGGTCCTGGCCCGCATCGGGGTGGGCTCCCGGCGGGTCTGCGAGGAGCTCATCGTGGAGGGCCGGGTGACGGTGAACGGGGAGATCCCGGTGCTCGGTCGTCGGGTCGACACCTCGGTCGACCTCATCGAGCTGGACGGGGTGCCCCTGCCCGTGCAGCAGGGGCTCGTCCACTACCTGCTCAACAAGCCGGTCGGGGTGGTGAGCACGGCCGAAGACACCCACGGGCGGCCCACGGTGGTCTCGCTGGTGCCGGCGGAGCCCCGGGTCTTCCCGGTCGGACGGCTGGACATGGACTCGGAGGGGCTGCTGCTGCTCACCAACGACGGCGAGCTCACCCATCGGCTGACCCATCCCTCCTTCGGCGTGCCCAAGGAGTACCTGGTGCACGTGGAGGGCGAACCCACGTCGGGCGAGGTCAGGCGGCTGCGTGAGGGCGTGGAGCTCGAGGACGGCGTCACCGCGCCGGCCCGGGTGGCCGTGGTCGCCCCCTCCCTGTTGCGGATCGTCATCCACGAGGGCCGCAACCGCCAGGTGCGCCGGATGTGCGACGCGGTGGGGCACCCGGTGATCCGCCTGGTCCGCACCCGGATCGGGCCGTTGAGCGATCCCTCCCTCGGGCCCGGGGCCTACCGGGCCCTCTCCTTCGACGAGGTGCGGGGGCTGGCCGCCGCCGCAGTGGCGGTGGTCCCGGCGGGGGACGTCGGCTCGGCGCCACCCGACGGGTCGGTGGCCCCCCGGGACGACGCGGAGTAACTGAGTAACATGCCTGCCTGATGCCCACCTCCGTCCGAGCCGTCCGCGGCGCCACCACCGTCGACGTCGATTCGGTCGAGGCCATCACCGAACGGGTGGTGGCGCTGCTGCAGCGGATCCTCGAGCAGAACGGCCTGGACGAGGACGACATCATCTCGATCCTCTTCACCGCCACCGAGGACATCGTGTCCACCTTCCCGGCCACGGCGGCCCGGTCGATGGGACTGGGTGCCGTCCCCTTGATCTGCGCCCGCGAGCTGGCCATCGTCGGTTCGGTGCCCCGGTGCATCCGCGTCATGCTCCACGTCACCACCGAGCGCTCCCGGGACGACATCCATCACGTCTACCTCGAGGGCGCCCACGGACTCCGTGACGACCTCCCCGACTGAGGCCGACGGCCCCGGACCGGCGCTCAACCTCGGCGGTCGGACCTGGTTGCCCGGGCGGGCCATGATCTTCGGGACCGGCCTCATCGGCGGCTCGGTGGGCATGGCGCTCCGGGACCGAGGCTGGCGGGTCACCGGCACCGACACCGGCCCCGGCGTCGCCGCCCGGGCCGTCGAGCTCGGCGCCCTGTCCGAGGAGGGCGTCGACCACGGGGCCGACCTGGTCGTGGTGGCCACGCCCGTCCATGCCGCCGCCGCCGTCATCCGGGACGTGCTCGACGCCGATGGGTGGAATGCCCAGGCGGTGGTCACCGACGTGGGCAGCGTGAAGGGACCGCTGGTCGACTCCATCAACCACGCCTCCTTCGTGGGGGGACACCCCATGGCCGGCTCGGAGCAGGTGGGCGTGGAGGGCGCCAGCGGCGAGCTGTTCGTCGGGGCCACCTGGGTGCTCACGCCCATCGAGGCCACCGACCCGGCCGCCTACGCCCTGGTGCGCCATGTCCTCGCCGACCTGGGCGCCAACGTGGTCGCCCTGGCCCCCGCCCAGCACGACGCGCTGGTGGCGGTGGTCTCCCACGTGCCCCATCTGGCCGCGGCCACCCTCATGGACCTGGCCGCGGGGCTGGGGGAGGAGCACGCCGCCCTCCTGCAGCTGGCCGCCGGGGGGTTCCGGGACATGACCCGCATCGCCGCCGGCGAACCCTCCATCTGGCCGGACATCTGCGAGGACAACGCCGAGGCCATCGTGGAGACGCTCGACCTGCTCATCACCGCCCTGGCCGCCATGCGGCAGCGGGTGGCCGAGCACGACCACGGGTCGCTGCTGGCCGTCCTCAACCGGGCCGCCGAGGCCCGGCGGGCCCTGGTCGACCACACCCCGCGCCCCGAGGGCCTGGTCGAGGTGCGGGTCCCGGTACCCGACCGGACCGGGGTACTGGCCGACATCACCACCCTGGCCGCCGAGCTCGGGGTCAACATCTTCGACCTCGAGATCGCCCACTCGGTCGAGGGCGACCGTGGGGTGCTGGTCCTGGTGGTCGACGCCCTGGCCGCGCCCACCCTGTTGACCACGCTGCCCGCCCGGGGCTACCGGGCCACCAGCGCCCCGATGGGACCGCCCCGATGACCGCATCCGGGGCAGCGGCGGACCGCGCGCCGACCGAGCAGAGGGTGCGGGGCGGCGTGCCCCTGGTCGGCACCCTCACCGTGCCGGGGGACAAGTCGATCTCCCACCGCGCCCTCCTGCTGGCCGCCCTGGCCGAGGGCACCTCCACCATCCAGGGCCTCTCGGACGGGGACGACGTGGCCCGGACCAAGGCCGCCCTCCCCATGCTCGGGGCCGGGGTCGAGGACCGGGGTCCCGACGTGGTGGTCGCCGGCGGCCGGAGCCGGCTGCGGCCGCCGTCGGGCCCGATCGACCTGGGCAACTCCGGCACCGGGATGCGCCTCCTGGCCGGGCTGGTGGCCACCCTCCCCGGCGCCACCGTGCTCACCGGGGACGAGTCGCTCCGGAGCCGGCCCATGGACCGCATCGCCGCCCCCCTGGGCCAGATGGGGGCCGAGGTCACCGGCCAGGGCTCGCGCTGCCTGCCCCCCATCACCGTGGTCGGGGGCCCGCTGCGGGGCATCGAGCTCACCCCGCCGGTGGCCAGCTCCCAGGTCAAGTCGGCCATCCTGTTGGCCGGCCTCGCCGCCGAGGGCGAGACGGTGGTGCACGAGCCGGTGGCCACCCGGGCCCACACCGAGGAGATGCTGGCCGCCTGCGGGGCGGAGATCGACTTCGAGCGGGTGGGCGGCGGCCGGGTGGTGCGGGTGCGGCGGAGCTCGCTCAGCCCCGGCACCTTCACCGTGCCCGGCGACCCGTCCCAGGCCGCCTTCTGGCTGACCGGCGCGGTACTGGTGCCCGGGAGCCTGGTGACCGTGGACGACGTGCAGCTGGGGATCGAGCGGGTGGGCTTCCTCGGCGTGCTGCGCCGGATGGGGGCCACCATCGAGATCGCCGAGGAGGGCAACGGGGTCGGGTCGGTGACCAGCTACACCTGTGCCCTGCACGGCACCGTGGTAGAGGCCGAGGAGATCCCCTCCCTCGACGAGGTGCCCATTCTGGCCGTGGCCGCGGCGGTGGCCCACGGGACGACCCGCTTCCGCCACGTCGGCGAGCTGCGGGTCAAGGAGTCGGACCGGCTGGAGGGCACGGCCGACCTGGTGCGGGCCTTCGGGGGGGACGCCGTCGTCGAGGGCGACGATCTGCTCATCAACGGCCTCGGCGGCCCGCCGCGGGCCGCCCGGATCGACGCCCGGGGCGACCACCGGATGGCCATGGCCGCGGCCATCGCCGGCGCCGCGTGCCCGGCCTTCGACGGGGACACGGTCATCGCCGGCTGGGAGACCGTCGCCACCAGCTATCCCGGGTTCGCCGACGACCTGGCCCGACTCACCGCCGGCCCGGGACGACCGGCGTGACCCCGGGTGCGCCCGGCGCCCCGACCCACCCGGTCATCGCCATCGACGGCCCGGCCGGGTCCGGGAAGTCCACGGTGTCCCGGGCCCTGGCCGCCCGGTTGGCCGTCGACCGACTGGACACCGGGGCCATGTACCGGGCGGTGACGTGGGCCGCCCTGGACCGGGGCATCGACCCGGGCGACCGCGCCCGGGTGGCCGAGCTGGCCCGGGGCCTCACCCTCACCGTGGGGGACGGGATCGAGGTGGACGGGACCGACGTGACCGAGGCCATCCGCGGCCCCCGGGTGAGTCGGGTGGTGTCGGTGGTGGCGGCCAACCCGGAGGTGCGGGCGGTGCTGGTGGAACGACAGCGCCAATGGGTGGCCGAGCACGGCGGGGGTGTGGTCGAGGGCCGGGACATCGGCTCGGTGGTCTTCCCCCACGCTGACCTCAAGGTCTACCTGACGGCCACCGCGGCGGAGCGGGCCCGCCGACGGCCCGAGGAGGGTGCCGACGCGGTGGCCCGACGGGACCGGCTCGACAGCACCCGGGCGGTCTCGCCCCTCGGGGTGGCGGACGGCGCCCGGGTCGTGGACACCACCGACCGTAACGTGGAGGACATCGTGGAGCGAGATGGTGGCATGGCTGTGACGCCGGCGACCGACGACGGAGACGCGACCGGTGGTGACGACGGGAGCCCGGTCATCGAGGCGGCGGTGGACACCCGGTTCACGCCCATCTACCGGTTCCTGCGGCTGCTGGTCCGCCTGCTCAACCGGCTGTTGTTCCGGACCACGGTCGAGGGTGCCGACCGGGTGCCGGCCACCGGCCCGGTGATCATCGCCCCGGTGCACCGCTCCTTCATCGACTTCTTCGTGGCCTCCGAGGTCACCGACCGCAAACTCCACTACATGGCCAAGGACAGCCTGTGGAAGCACCGCTGGTTGGGCCGCATCCTCCCCGGCATCGGCGCCTTCCCCGTGCACCGGGAGTCGGCCGACCGCGAAGCGCTGCGCCGGGCCCAGCGGGTGCTCGAGGCCGGCGAGGTCCTCATCCTGTTCCCCGAGGGCGAGCGGAGGTCGGGGCCGGTCGTCGCCGACCTGCACGAGGGCGTGGCCTTCCTGGCCGCCCGGACCGGCGCCACCGTGGTCCCGGTCGGGATCGGCGGCTCGGCCTCGGTCATGCCCAAGGGCGCCCGGATCCCCCGGCCCCGGCACATCCATCTCATCGTGGGCGAGCCCATCGCCCCCCCGGCCCGGACCGGGGGTGGACGGATCTCCCGGAGCCGGACCCACCAGCTCACCGAGGACCTGACCGGCTCCATCCAGGACCTGTACGACCGATCGGTCACGGCCACCGGGCGCTACTGATCCGGCCCGCCGCCGTGGGGCGGCCCGCCTCAGCCGCGGTTCCGCTTGTTCCTGGTCACCCGCAGCCAGGTGGCCCCGATGACCCGGCCGTACTGCAGGCCGAACACCAGGTTGCCGCCCTTCTTCGAGGTCCCCGAGGCCCGGGGGTGCCAGACCGTCGGCTGCTCGGAGATCCGCCAGTTCGAGCTGGCCGCGTTGATCACCACTTCCGCCGTCTGGTACTGGTTCTCCACCAGGCGGGGGACGATGTCGTCGAGCACCTCGATCTTGAAGGCCCGGTAGCCGTTGGACGAGTCGGTGAGCTGCTGGGCCACGATGGCGTTGAGGATCCAGGCATAGACCTTGACCCCGGTCTGGCGGAGCCGGTCGGTGGTCTGGTCGACCCCCAGGCGGCGGGAGGCGATGACGAAGTCGGCGGTGTCGTCGAGCAGGGGCTGGAGCATGGTGCCCAGTTCGGCCGGATCGTTCTGGCCGTCGGCGTCCAGGGTCACCACGTAGCGGGCCCCGAGGGAGGAGGCCAGCTGGTAGCCGATGCTTGAGGGCGGCACCGTGGCCCAGGTTGACCGGCAGGACACAGGTGTAGACGCCGGCGTCGATGGCCACGCCCGCGGTGTTGTCGGTCCCGCCGTCCACCACCACCAGCGTGGTGACCTCGAGGTCCCCGACCAGGGTGGGCATCGCCTTCAGGACGTCGCCGATGTTCTGTTCCTCTTGATAGGCGGCGATCACCGCCACCACCGGGCCGAACCTGCACCCGCGGGTACCGCTGCTCGAAATCGGCCTTGGCGTGATCGAGGGCGAACCGGCGCAGGTCGGCGGCCCGCTGACGCTCGCGGGTCTCGGGCAGGGTCAGCCAGCGATGCCGCTGAGTGGGTGACACTAGAAGATGTGGGGGTTGCCGAAGATGGCCCGCACCTTGGGCTCGAAGTGGGAGAGCGGCTCGATCGGGTAGTCCGGATCGAAGCTGTTCTGGTCCCATTCGTCGGCGAACTGCTCGGCCAGGTCGTACCACGGCTCGTCCCGGTAGCGGGAGCGCATGTCGGGGTCCATCCCGAAGTGGTGGTAGTAGTGCCGGCCCTGGAAGTCCTGATGGGCGGCGATCACCGCGGTGACCTCGGGGCGGACGTAGGGCCGGAGGATCTCGGCGGCGATCTTCGGGTGGTTGGGCACCATCACCGCCTTGCCGATGTCGTGGCACAGCGAGGCCACCACCAGCTCGTCGTCGGCGCCGGCCCGCTCGGCCCGGGTGGCGGTCTGCAGGCAGTGGGTCAGCTGGTCGACGGCGAACCCGTCGACCACCTCGGACAGCGACTCGAGCATGGCCAGCACCCGGTCGGCCACCCGGGGCTGGTTCCTCATCGTCTCGTCGCCGATCACCGACCACTCCTCGAGGGTCGAGACATCCATGCTCTTGAACGAAGTCGTCATAGCCACAGTCTCGCGCCAAATCGCCGTCGGGGCACCGCCGATCAGCCTCCCAGTCGCTCGAGCACGTCGGCGGCGGCGGTGGTCCGGTCCCCGGCCAGCACCCGGGCGTCGGGGCCCCGGCCGGCGGGTTCGGGCCGCTCCGGGGCCGCCGGGGCCCCGTTGATCAGGCTCAAGGCGGCCTCGAGGCCGCGGAGCAGCTCACGCAGCTCGGGTGGGGGAGGGAAGTACTCCTCCTCGACCGTCACCGGGCAGTGCTGGACGCCCTCCCGGGGGCCGAGCCGCTCCACCACCGCCTGGACCAGTGACTCGGGCGCCGAGGCACCGGCGGTGACCCCGACCGTCCCCTCCAGGTCGTCGGGCAGCTCGGAGGCGTCGTTGACCCGGATGACCCGCGGGCAGCCGAACTCCACCGCCACCTGCTCCAGGGCCACTGTGTTGGAGGAGTTCTCCGAGCCGATGACCACGACGGCGTCGGCCACGCCCGGCCAGGGCCTTGAGCGCGGCCTGCCGGTTGGTGGTGGCGAAGCACAGGTCGCTGCGGTTGGGCATCCACAGCTCGGGGAAGCGCTGCCGGGCCCGGTCGACGATGCCGGCCCACTCGTCGTGGCTGAGGGTGGTCTGGGCCAGCAGGGCCACCTGGGCGCTCCCGTCCTCGTCGGTCTCGAGGTCGTCCAGGCGGTCGACGTCCTCGACCCGCTCCAGGAGGCGCACCGAGGCCGGGGCCACGGCCATGGTGCCGACCGCCTCCTCGTGGCCGTGATGGCCCACGTAGAGCACGGTGTACCCCTTGCGGGCCCGGACCCGGAGCTCGTGGTGGACCTTGGTCACCAACGGGCACACCGCGTCGACCACCACCCGGCCACGGTCCCGGGCGGCGAGCGACCACCTCGGGCGCCGACCCGTGGGCCGAGAGCATGAGCGGGGCGCCGGCCGGGACGTCGTCCACGTCGTCCACGAAGACCACGCCCTGGGCCCGGAACTGGTCGACCACGTGCCGGTTGTGGACGATCTCGTGGTAGCAGTACACCGGCGGCTCGAACACCCGGACCATCCAGGCCAGGGCCTTGATCGCCTTCTCGACGCCGGCACAGAATCCCCTCGGCTCGGCCAGCAGCACCCGGTCGACGGTCATGGGCCCACGCTACCGGGGTCCCGGGGCCGGCCGGCTCCGGGGTGACGACGGAGGGGGAAACCCGACCGGGTAGCCTGGTGGCATGTCGGCGCCCCGAGTGACGACGGCACCGAAGGTGGTCGCCGTCACCGAATCGTCCCCGGCAGCGCTGTCCGGCATCCGGGCCGGAGACGAATTGCTCCTGCTCAACGGCCGGTCGCCCCGTGACGTCATCGAATACAGCCTGTTGGTCGACGAGCCCGACCTCGACCTCGTCGTCCGCCGCCACGGGCTGGCCGAGCCCATCGGGGTCCAGGTGCACAAGGAGCCGGGCGAGCCCCTCGGCGTCGAGGTGTCCTCGGCCGTCTTCGACCGGGTGCGCACCTGCGACAACCACTGCGAGTTCTGCTTCATCCACCAGCTGCCCAAGGGGATGCGACGGAGCCTGTCCCTGAAGGACGACGACTACCGGCTCTCGTTCCTCTACGGCAACTTCACCACGCTCACCCGATTCACCGAGATGGACCTGGAGCGGGTGCTGACCGAGCGGCTGAGCCCGCTGTTCGTGTCCATCCACGCCACCGACCCCGACATCCGCGCCGACCTGCTGCGCAACCGCCGGGGCGCCACCAGCCTGCGCTGGCTGAGCGCGCTGCTCGACGGGGGCATCGAGGTGCACGGCCAGGTGGTGGTGTGCCCCGACCGCAACGACGGCGCGGTACTGGAGGACACCCTGGGCGGGGTGCTCGACCGCTACCCGACCCTGGCCACCGTGGCCTGCGTGCCGCTCGGGGTGAGCCGGTTCTCCCACGAGGCGGCCATGCGGCCCCACACCCGGGCCGAGGCGGCCTCGGTGTGCGACACGGTGGCGCGTTGGCAGGACACCTTCGTGTCCGCCATCGGGCGGCGGATGGTGTTCGCCGCCGACGAGTACTACCTGATGGCCGAGCGACCGTTCCCCGCCGCCCACACCTACGAGGGATTTCCCCAGCACGAGAACGGCCTGGGCATGGCCCGGGCCTTCGAGGCCGCCTTCGGCGGCGACGAACGGGCGGCGCTCGGCGTGCGACCCGGCTTCTTCGCCGCGGTCGACGGCGCCCCGGCCTCCGGGTACCGGGCCCCGACGGGGGACCGGGCTCGGAGGCAGCCGCATCCCAGGATGCCCCGATCGCCATCCTCACCGGGGAGTACGGGGCCCGGGTGCTCGGCCCGCTGGTCGACTCGCTGGACCGCGACGACATCCGCCTGGTCCCGGTGGCCAATCACTTCTTCGGCGGCAACATCGGCGTGTCCGGTCTGCTCACCGGCACCGACCTGGTCGACGTGCTGGGCGCCCAGCCCGAGGGCCACCGGTACCTGCTGCCCGACTCGTGCCTGTCCGAGGGCCGGTTCCTCGACGACCTGACCGTGGCCGACCTGCCCCGTCCGGTCGAGGTCGTCCCGACCGACGGGCTGTCCCTGCGCCGGGCGCTCGAGGGCCGGACCCCGGCGGCGGTCGGGCGGCACCGGAGCGGCGGGTCCCGGTCACCCTCGGAGCGCTCCGATGACGGCCGTGCCGGTCGAGCCGGAGGGCGCCCGCACCGTCCGAGAACGTCCGCTGGTGGTCATCGCCGGCCGCCCCAATGTGGGCAAGTCCACCCTGGTCAACCGCATCGTCGGCCGCCGGGCCGCCGTGGTCGAGGAGCGCCCCGGCGTCACCCGGGACCGCAAGGAGCTCGACGCCGAATGGTGCGGGCACGCCTTCACCGTGGTCGACACCGGCGGCTGGCTGTCCTCCGACGACCCCCTCGACGCCCAGGTCAGCGCCCAGGCCGAGCGGGCCATCGCCGAGGCCGACGTGGTGCTGCTGGTGGTGGACGTGACCGTCGGGGTCATCGACGAGGACATGGCGGTGGCCCGGGTGCTCAAGCGCTGCGGGCGCCCGGTGCGGGTGGTGGTCAACAAGGTCGACTCCTCCCAGCGGGACGCCGACGCCTGGGACGCCATGGGACTGGGCCTGGGCACGCCGTGGCCGATCAGCGCCCTGCACGGCCGGGGCACCGGCGACCTGCTCGACGACGTGGTCAAGCTGCTCCCCGACCCGTCGGCGGCGGGGGAGCGGGGCGACCCCGGCGAGGCCGGAGCCCTCGCATCGTCGGCGGGTACTCCCGGGCATCAGCCGGGCGACCCGGCCATGCCCCGGGTGGCCCTGGTCGGCCGGCCCAACGTGGGCAAGTCGACCCTGTTCAACCGGCTGGTGGGCGACGAGCGGTCGGTCACCCACGACGCCCCCGGCACCACCCGGGACGCCGTGGACACCGTGGTGGAGACGCCGGAGGGATCGGTGTGCTTCATCGACACCGCCGGCATGCGGCGGAAGTCGAGGACCGAACGGGGCACCGAGTACTTCTCCGTGCTCCGGGCCCTCGACGCCCTGGACCGGGCCGACATCGCCCTGCTGGTCATCGACGCCACCGCCGGGGTCACCCATCAGGACCAGCGCCTGGCCGAGCGGGTGGGGGCCTCGGGGTGCCCGACCGTGGTGGTGCTCAACAAGTGGGAGCTGATCCCGACCGAGGACCGCACGGGCATCCTGGTGGACATCGGGGACCGGCTGGCCTTCCTCGGGGACGCGCCCGTCCTCAAGGTGAGCGCGCTGTCGGGCCTCGGCGTCCACCACATCCTGCCGGCGGTGGCCGCCGCCGAGGAGGCGTACCACTCGAGGATCCCGACCGGCGAGCTCAACCGGGCCCTCAAGTCCATCCAGATGGCCCACCCACCGGTGGGGGCGAAGATCCAGTACGCGGTGCAGGGGGCCAACGACCCGCCGACGTTCACCCTGTTCACCAACGGCCGGCTCCAGCCCACCTACCTGCGCTACGTCGAGCGGGGGCTCCGGGAGCGGTTCGACCTCGGACCCACGCCGATCAAGCTGCGGGTGCGGGCCAAGGGCGCCAACGGGGGCGGGGGTCGTAAGCGATGACCGCGGTGCCGACTAGCGAGGGGCGGCGGATGGCGACGGAACGGGACCGCTGAGTCTTGCCCTGGTGTGAGCAGTGCGATGTGCGAGTCGATGAAGAAGATGGGCTGGCCGAGGACGGTACGTGCGCCGAGTGCGGGTCGGTGCCCCTCGAGCACCGCAAGTCCCCCTGGTACTTCAAGTTCATGCTCATCGCCAGCGTGATCTACCTGTGCTACCGGGCCTTTCAGGGCGTCACCTGGATGGTGCACCACATCTGAGGGCACCGCCGGCTTCCGGGGACGAGGCCGCCGTGTCCGTCGGTCAGAGGAGAGGTGGACGAACAATCCGATGGCCGGATCCGCCACGCTGAGCGTCTATACACCACTCTCCGCGTTCGTCGATCCCGACGGGCGCACCTGAAGCACCGGGTTTGAAGTGACTCTGTGGTAACAAGAAGGTGAACCTTGTGTGATCAAGGTGAACTCTGAACCGGGGGGGACCCGCAATGCGCCGTAGAACCGTGATGTCCATCGCACTGTCCGCGGTCGTTGCGGCCAGCGTCGCCGCCATCGGGCTGGTGGGCGCGCCCGGCATCAGCCAGGCCGCAACCAAGCACATGACGAAGGCGCCAAGGTACTACCTGTCGCTCGGTGACTCGTACTCGATCGGGTACCAACCGCCTTCGGCCACCAACCCGACCGGTGATCCGAACGGGTCGCCCGGTTACACGGCCTACGTGGCCAAAAAGAAGAAGATGACCCTCGAGCAGTTCGGTTGCGGCGGTGCGACCACGTCATCGATCGTCAACTCCATCGGCTGTTCTGACTACGGTTCGAGCGACGTGGTCGAGTACCCGACGGCGACCCAGGAGGCCGCGGCCCTCGCCTTCATCAACAACCCAGCCAATGCCGGCGAGGTGGGACTGATCACCGTCTCCATCGGAGGCAATGACGTCACCTCCTGTGCCAACGCCAGCGGCGGTGAACTCGGAATCTTCGAGTGCATCGAAGCCGCCGATACCGGCATCACCACCAACGTCACCAGCCTGGTGTCGGCCCTCGACTCCGCGCTGACAGCCAATGGGGATACCGCTCCGGTCATCGGCCTCACCTATCCCGACGTGATCCTCGGAGACTGGGTGTACCCGACGGGCGTCACCAACCAGTCGCTGGCCACTCTTTCGGTCGCGGCGTTCGATGATCTAGATCAATCCCACCCTGCAGGCCGCCTACGGAGGCGCCGCCAACTTCGTCAACGTGACCCAGGCGCCGTACAAGTACGCGACGGCAGGCGACGACACCGCGCTCGACCACGCTCAAGAACGTGAAGCCCTACGGCAAGATCCCGGCCGCAGTGGCGGAGATCTGCCAGCTCACCTACTTCTGCTCGCAGGGGAACATTCACGCCAACACCACCGGGTACACGTTCATCGGCAAGTTGATCGTGGCCCACCTCGCGGCTGCTTGATCCTGACCGGTCGTCAGTATTGACCGGTGCCCGATGGCACTGGTATCGCAGCCCATCCGTGACCCTGACACTTCTCGGTCACGGATGGGCTGCGCTGTTCTGAGGTGGGTGGGGGAGCGGCGAACCGGCGGGCCGTGAGCCAGCGCCTCTCGCCATACTCTCCGAGTCATAGGTCCCGCCGTGGTCTCGGGTCGAAACGACTCGGCTAGGGTGGCGCTTCTGGTCGCTTCGTTTTCGAGTCCAAGCCAACTCCCCGTGGCTTGCGTTCCGGCTCTGGGAACGGGTCGAACGGTCAGACGGAGAAGGATTCCTTCTCCGGTCGGAAGGTAGGAGACGGGCTGTGGCGCAGCTTGGTTAGCGCGCTTGACTGGGGGTCAAGAGGTCCCGGGTTCAAATCCCGGCAGCCCGACCACGCAGGGTTCTCGACCATCACTCAGCCGCTGCAATACCGGGCGGTCGGAACCCCGACCTTTAGAATGACCGCATGGATGAGGTGGAACGGCGAGCCTTGGACGATCCACCGAAGGAAGTCTCGGTTGACATCAACTTTGAAGAGACTTCTGATGGATTTGAGATTACGTACTCCGACCGCATTGCGGACCAACACCCGGAGTTGGTCGATCAGTCCGCCGATTGGCTGGAGGATCAAATGGGCGTTTTGAATCTCGGCCAGATCGAACACAAGAGCCTGATGGCTGATGGTGTCCTCACCGATCAAATCAGGAACGGCCTCATTGCTTGGTGGACTGAGAGGGTCGATGATCTGGAGTTGGGATAGCCACTTGAGTTGCGGTGTCTGGCGTGACACCCGCTGAGCATCCTGAGGTGGGCAGTTCCGGCGTCAGCTGGAGCGGAGGGGGGCAACTCCAGGTGCCCGGTGACCTGGTCGCCCTATTCCTGCTGTCGAACCGGTCACGGTGCTACCCTCGCGAGGGGTCGCTGACGCGACCGCAGTCACGATGCTCGGGGGAGCAGAGAGTGGGGGTAGTCATGCATGGTCGGATCCGGGTCCTCGGGACGGTGGTGGTGGGCGCCATCGTCCTGGTCGCTGGCACGCTGGTCGGCCCGGTGGCCGGCCCCGCCGTGGCATCGACCCCGAGCCCCGCATTCCTCGCCATCGACCGGCTACACCCTGGTGGGTTCCGACGGCGGGGTCTTCTCGTTCGGCGGCGCCCAGTTCCACGGGTCGACCGGGGGCATGACACTCAATGCGCCCATCGTCGGCACCGCTCCGACCCCGGACGGTCAGGGCTACTGGACGGTGGCGTCCGACGGGGGCGTGTTCTCCTTCGGCGACGCCGGGTTCTACGGCTCGATGGGCGGCACCCATCTCAACGCGCCGATCGTCGGGATGGCGTCGAGCAATGACGGGCACGGCTACTGGCTGGTGGCCTCCGACGGCGGCATCTTCAGCTTTCGGCGACGCCGCGTTCTACGGCTCGATGGGCGGCACCCATCTCAACGCACCGGTGGTCGGCATGGCACCCAATCCCGACGGCAACGGCTACTGGCTGGTGGCCTCCGACGGCGGGGTCTTCTCGTTCGGGTTCTCGTACATCAACACCACGTTCTACGGCTCCATGGGAGGGAAGCCGCTCAACCGACCGATCGTGGGCATCGCGTCGACGGCCGACGGCCACGGCTACTGGCTGGTGGCCTCCGACGGCGGCATCTTCGCCTTCGGCGACGCACCGTTCCTCGGCTCCGAGGGGGGAACGACGCTCAACCGGCCGGTGGTCGGCATGGCGTCGACGACCGACGGCCACGGCTACTGGCTGGTGGCCTCCGACGGCGGCGTCTTCACCTTCGGCGACGCCCCGTTCGCCGGTTCGCTCGCCGGCACCCACCTCAACGGTCAGATCGTGGGCATGTCGCTGTCCGGGGCGACCACCGGATCGGTGTTGGCCCCAGGGCTCCCGTCGTTCTACTCGGTGCCCACCCAGTTGCCGTCCGGTCCGCCCGGGACGCTCATGAAGGCCGAGCAGATCGCGGCCCCCGGCATCGACGGCACCGTCTACCTGGTCATGTACCTCTCGGAGACCGAGCTCGGAAAGCCCGTCGCCGTCACCGGACTGGTGATGGTGCCGAACACCCCCGCCCCGGCCGGCGGGTACCCGGTGGTCACGTGGGGTCACGGGACCAACGGGATGGCACCGCAGTGCGCCCCCTCGCTCCAGCCGTCGTCGGCCGTCCCCCTCCAGAACCAGCTCCTCGATCAGGGTTGGGAGGTCACCGCCAGCGACTACCAGGGTGAGGGCACCCCTGGGCATCATGCCGTACCTGGCCGGCGTCAGCGCCGCCCGGAACATGATCGACATCGTGCGGGCCGCCCGGCAGCTCCCGGCCGCCCACGCCAGCTCGAACTACGTGGTCTGGGGTCACTCGGAGGGCGGCCAGACCGCGATGTTCGGGCTGAACATCGCCGCCTCCTACGCCCCCGAGCTCCATCTGGACGGCGTGGTGGCCGGGGCGCCTCCCTCCCAGTTCGAGGCCATCTACGCCTTCCTGACCGGGAGCCCGTTCCAGTTCTACCTGTTCATGGCCGGCGCCGGCTTCAACGTCGCCTACGGCAACGCCATCGCCCCCCTGTCCGACATCATCACGCCCAAGGGCCAGGCACTCCTCCCGCTCGTCGGACAGGGTTGTTCGGACTTCCTGGCCCAGCAGCTCAACCAGATCCCCCTGGCATCGATCGTGCCGAAGGACCCGTTCACCGTTCCCACCTGGAAGCCGCTGCTCCAGGCCAATGATCCGGGGAACTTCACCACGCCGAGCAGCGCCCCGCTGCTGATCATCCAGGGTGGCGCCGACGAGCAGATTCCCGTGATCACCACCCAGCTCCTCGAGCAGCACGAGTGCTCCATCGGACAGGACGTCGAGCGGTGGATCTACCCCGGGCAGAGCCACGCCGGAGTGATCCCGGTGTCGATGAACGACATGGTCACCTGGATCGGCGATCGGTTCGCCGGTGGACCCAACCCCGACCCCTACGTCCCCACCGGCACGTCCGGCACCAACGGGCCGCCGACCACCACCACCTGCGCCTCGTAAACCGATCCACCGGACTTCAGTCCGGCATCATTCCTCGCGTCGGCTGTCGAGGAATTCCCGGAGCAGCATCAGCAGGTGGGTGATGCACTGCTGGTCGCCGTGGCCAGACATCGGATGCTCCGGCTCTCCCGGGCCCACCGGCTCCCCCACGGCCTCCAGCTCGCACAGGGTCCACCAGGGGAGATTGCTACCCGGGCGCCTCGCCGCCATCCACTGCTGAAAGGCCATGATGTCTGACCCCTGGCGCCCGAGCTCGAAACCCTCGATGAGCGAGTGCGCCCGGGCGTAGGTGGAAGCACCCGTATACGCAGCGAGGCGGTGCTCCACGATCTCCAGCAGGTCGTCCCACTCCATGCCGCATTATGGCCTGGTTGCTCGATCTTGGGCTGTCTGAGCAGACCCCCAACGACGCGCCCCGACGGAATCGGTGGTTGATCGGATCGGCTGACAACTGTCAGTTGCCGTTGCAGGCAATGGTGGTTTCCATGATCGTTCGGCCGGAGATCACCTTGCGCCACATCACGGGCGCTAGGAGGGGAGCTGGACCTGATCGGCCTGGGCCAGCAGTCCGGCGCGGTCGGCGCTGAGGATGTACCCGCCGGCGATGGCCTTGTCCAGACTGGCCTTGTAGAGGGAGAGGTAGTTGCTCTTGGTGTGATAGAGGCTGGCCAGGGTGGCGGGACTGAACGGCATCGCCGAGCCGAACAGCCCGCAGATCTCGCTGGACCCGGGCGGTGCCGCCCCACTGAGGGTCGAGACCGGGACGTCGACCGCCGGCGTCCTTACGCCACCGATCACGTTGCCGTGGTCGTCGAGCGCCAGCTTGGCCGGATCGGTGCTGGCCAGGCGGAACGGCGGCGGGGACGGCGGCGGGGTCCCATGGTCCACCCACTTGTCGAAGGCGGTGAAGGCGGCCTGGACCACGGTGTGCTGGGGGCCGTCGTTCACCGGGGTCGTGCAGCCGAGCACACCGGCAGCCGGGCCGAGCTCGAAGGCGTCCGCATGCGACGTGCCCGCCACCTCCCAGGTCCGGATCCGGCTGGTGTTGGGCTGCTGGGCCGGCGCGTACCCGAGCGCGATGAGGTCGGTCTGGGTCTCGAACATGAACACCGGCACGTGGAGATCGGTACGGATCCGCAGGTCACCCGAGACTCCCGGCGGTGATCGAGGTCCCGCTGAGCGGGGCACCACTGCCGCCCCGGCTGTGGATGAAGATCCCATCGAAGGCGTGGGTGACGGGTTGCAGGGCGTCGGCGAAGGTCGTCAGGTAGAAGGCCGATTGCGACTCACCGGTGGCCAGGACGTGCTGGGGATGGAGACCGCCCAGTACCGAACCCTTGGGGTTGTGGAGGGCCTTTCCGATCTGGGCGAACATGTCGAGCGCGTACTGGTCGCCGGGATGATGGAGCGACCCGTAGCGGGCCGGGTCGGCACCGACCAGACCACTGCTCGATCCGGCCACCGGCGAACCGAGGATCGGCTTGCCCCCCTCCACCCCGAGGGCCTGGGCCGACACGGCCACATAGGCGTACCCGTCCCGCATGAGCATGGGATTGAGGTAGTCCCAGTCGGGCGCGGACTCGCCAGCACTCTCGTTCATCCACTCGACCACCACGGTGCCGTTGAAACGGGCGGCGTCCTTCGGCCGGCGCACGATGATCCGGGTCCGGTACGAGGCCGAGCTCTTCGGCTCGATCGACCACTTGCCGTCACTGGGCATGGACCTGGCGGTGAAGGCCGTCGCCGTCCCCGAGGCGAAGAACTCCTGTTCGACATAGCCGTACTTGGAGAGGGTGGAGGGCTGGGCGGTGATCGGCTCGCTGATGTGACCGGTGGGGGGTGGAACCGTGAACGAGGCCACGGCCTGGTAGTTCACCAGGGGTGCTGACGACGCACCCGCCGCCGTGGGCGCGGCCATGAGGGCGACGAACACCGCCACCGCCACGGCGGCCCGCGTATCGCAGTCTGCTGCCAAACATCGCGCTCGGACATCAGGTATTCCCCCCATATTCTGAGCCGTCGGCTCGGCCGACATCGTAGCGGTGCGGTTGGGGGCCCACCGTTGTGAACCCCAGCCGTCCCATGAATCTGCCCAGCGTTCGTAAGGCTTCCTAGAGACGGAAGTTCGACGCCGTCGCAGGGTGGATGATCTCTCGGACCCGGGCTCGATCGGCGTCGTCGGCGTGACCACCCAGCAGCTTCTCCGCCAGTGACAGCTCTTCCTTGATCACGTCCAGCTCATGGCCAGAAGGACCCTCAGGTGCCCCGATGAACAGGAGGCCGCCGTCGTGCACCAAGGCGTAGACACGCTGGACGTCATCTTCACTTGCTGGGTTCGCATTCGCCATTGGGAACGACGTTAGCTCGCTGCAGACTCGGCGGTGAGCAGCGTCAGCCAAAGAGCAAGCAGGCCAGACGTGGCGACCGATCCTCAACTGTGCTCACCCCTGGACCTCTGCCGGGTCAATGTTGCGGCTCGGCACTATCACATCGAATCCGCTCGTCGAAATCGTTCGGTAGGGAACCTTGTGGTCCTGCAACCATCCGGTCAGTGCGCCTTCGGTGACCGATCCCGGTTCCAAATCAGATACTGATTCCAGCTGGGCCGAGTCCATAGGAATCGAACCAGTGGGCACAAAGATCCAGGCCACCGTAACGTCGCCGGCGTTTGTGGCCGTGGGGGGATTTCGACTGACACCCAGGGACAAGGCAGTGACCCGGTTGTCAGACATGAAGGTCAGGTCGTTGGCGACCCAGTAGCCGGCGTAGGCGTGGGCAATTCCAGCTCGTTCGAGACGGTCGGCGAGGGAGGTGACCAGCGAGTTGGGATTGGCAGAGAATGTCGTGAGCTCGCTCGGTCTCGCGATGGCCCCGGTTACATCATTGAAGGCGATAAGCGTGCTCGCCATCGCTGCGACCAGAAGGGCGCAACTCAACCAAGCGGCGACCGTGGGGCGAAACAGCTGCCAGCAGGCACCGGCAATGGTGAGCGACAGCAGGGGAGTGAGGGCAATGGCATAGCGACCATCGTTCCAAAACCACGAGGTTGGGAACGCCGCATAGAGAACTGGGAACAGGGCCAGCGTAAGAACCAGCACCCGGGCGTCAGGCACCCGGACGGCAAGCAGGGCGGCCCCTCCAACGACCACGATGAGCAACAGAGCATAGGCAGCTAGCCCGAAGAGACGTCCCCCCTCCCAGGCTCCGGCACCTTCCACCCTCAGCCCGAGAATCATCGGAAGTACGTGGGTGAAGAAGGTAGTGAGTCGGGAGAAGTACGAGACGGGCGAAGCCGGAATACCTGCTCCATGCGATTTGACCGTCGCCCAAATCCAGGGCAGCGACCCGACAAAGGCAGTCACGCAGAAGACGGAAAGGCGGAGAAGTGTCGCCCGTGACGTCCGGCCCCTGAGCGTCGTAGCGACGAAGACCACGCCAGGGATGGCAAAATATGCGATCTCGGGAGAAGCCCAGAACCCCAACCCCACTGCTCCACCCAGGACTGCCCAGTCGGTCACTCGGTCAACCTCATCGTTGCGAGCTCTCTGGACCATCCGAACCGACTGGAGCAGGACAACGAGACCAAGCACCAGGGCTATCTCGTGAAATCCATACTCCTTGGTCGAGTTCCACAGGGTGGATTCGGACCAGATCCAACCGAGCACGGCGGCCGTGGATGCGGCGGGCGCATTGAATAAGCGAAGTCCGATGCGCCAGACAATGACTGACCCGACAAGAGCCAGTACGGCCGGTGTGGCATTCAGAACGAACGGCGACTGCCCGAACAGGCTGAACGCTATCGCCAACCCATACGGTTCGACCCCGCCGTAGCTCTGTCCCCAGTAGAACGCATAGGTGTGCCCGAGAGTGATCTGATGGGCGATCAGCCCAGCCGTCGCCTCATCCGCGTTCGTCGAGCCGCTGTGCACGAGCCACAGCCGGAGAAAGACCCCGGTGATGGCAAGCACGACCAACACGAGGAGAAGGACAAGTCCTCCCGGCGTTGTCCAGAGTTGGGATGACGCTCGTGCGTGGGCGCCTCGCCGCGGCCTCAGGCCCCCGGCAGGGAGTTGGTGTACTCTCACGTCCGCCATCGCCGCGACCCTATGCCTCCGCTAGCTGGTTTTTGGGGACCGTGGGCCGCCCCCATTGACGCCGTTGGTCATCGACGTGGATCCCAGGCGTCGCATCAGACCGGGTCCAATGGCAAGTAGCTCACCTTCACAATGGCCGCGCTCGCACCAGTGGCGATCGGATGGGACGACTATGGGAAGCTCGCTGGCGTGTGCATCTGCCGGATGCATTCCTGGAGTGACGAACTCAAGTCGCATCGGGCTTCGATTGCGCAGCGTCCGGTTGGCGGTCCTCCGGGCGCGAACGCCCAGATGGTCCCTCCGGCCACAAGCAGGAGTCGGACTACACCCTTACCTGGAAGGTGATCGACGTGAGTGAGGTGAACTCGTCGGCGGTGGTCACCCCCGAGGTGCCGGTCGACTGGCCCGTGAGAAAGACCAAACCATCCGGGTCGATGACCACCCAACCGGTGGTACCGCCGAAGGTGTAGACGGTTTCGTACAGAATGTGGGAGGGGCGGTCGCTGGAAGGCAGCGTGAACACTGGTCCGGTACCCGAAGGGGCCGCGATCCCGCCGGCGAGGTGGACCACACCGAACTGGTCACGGCTGACGGTGGCTTTCCCGGCGTCGAACGAGTTTCCGGTCCAGCCGTTCTCCATCGTCAGGCTGTTGGCGGCCAGGATGGAGGTCTTGGCCCGGAAGGTGATGCCGGCCAAGTTGGTGTAGCTCCCCGCGCTCGAACCCTCGGGCGTTACGTCCCCTGCTGTGTTGATGACCACATATCCGGTGGTGCCACCAAAGGTGTAGGTCTCGATCCACGTGTCAGCCGGTGGCCGGTCGGCCTTCGGCAGCACGAAGGCGGTTGCGCCGACGGTGCCGCTCTCCAAGGAGCCGCTCAGGTGGACGATGCCCTCGGAGTCCAAGGCCGCGGCCGGATCACCCGTGCCGTAGGTCGGCTCGGCCGAAGCCCATCCATCCACCAGAGTGGGGTACGAGTTCTTGAGGACCGATCCGGCCGACGGGAATGAGATCCCGGCCAGTCCCGTGTACCCCGACACGCCCGACCCTTCCGGGTACACGGCACCCGACGTCGAAATCAACAGGAAACCCACCGTGCCGCCAACCGTGTAGGTGTCGATATAGATGTTGCTGGCCGGTGCGTCGCCCGACGGCAGCGCGAACGCTTCGGTACTCGAGCTTCCGCCTCCGATCGAACCGCTCAAGTGCACGACACCGTTCCCGTCGACGGCCACACCCGGATTGCCGGTCGTATAGGTCCCGTTCTCCGACACCCAATGGTTCATCAGTTTCAGCTTGCTCACGGTCGGATTGGCGGGTGCACCCGACGCCGCTCCGGCGCTGCCTACGATCGCGATCCCCCCGAGGGCAACCGCAGTGCAGATGCTCGCCAAGCACATCCTTCGGTTCATCATCAACTCCCGCCTCCCGTGAGGTCAGCCTGTGGCCTGGTATTCCGCTCGAAGAGGGCCGACGGAGACACGATACGCCCGACCATCCCGGGTGTCCATCGTCCTCCCGAGGGGCTGCTCGACAGAGAACGTGGTGGGTTCGACGCAGGCTACAAGGGCTGGCGGCGCTCAGGCGTCGCGGCGCGCGAGGACCCAACCGCCGATCCCCAGAGTCACCACGGTGTAGAACACGAGCAGTGCGAAGCCCGTCCATGGGCTGAACGCGGAGGCGACGCGATCAGGCACACCCTGGGTGGAGAACATGACCAGACCGATGTTGGCCGGCAGGTAGCGGGCCAGGGCATTGCTCAGGCCGGTGGGCAACGCCTCGACGATGATCGGCAGGACCAGCACCACTCCGACGAAGGCCGATATGGCCCCGGCGGTGTGGCGGATGATGGTGGCCAGTCCGAGCGCCAGCAGCCCGAGCACGGCCAGATAGAGACCGGCGCCGACCACGGCTCGTAGGACGCCCGGCTGTCCTATCGACGCGGAGCCACTCGAGAGGAGAGCCTGAATGTTGTGGGGGATCTTGACCCCGAGTTGCTGGGCGCGCTCGCGCGGCCGCCGCCTTCGTTCCGACGACGTGCTTGGCCGACAGGATCGCCTGGCCGATGGCGAAGGCGCTGAAGGTGAGCACCTCACTCACCACCAATGCCACCGCTCCGAACACAATGACCTTGGCGGTGAGTACGACAGGACGGCGAGGCACCGCCGACAACGTGGCGCGGATGGTGCCGGTTCCATATTCGGCGCTCATGACCAGCACTCCCAGGACCCCAAAGATGAGCTGTCCGAGGAAAACGCCGATCAGGCTCCGGCGGGTCGGATCGTCGATGATCTCGGAGGGGCTCACCGTGCCGGTGCCCAGCGCGCACAAACCCAACACCGCCACTGCCGTGCCGACGAGCGTCCACGTCGTCGATCGGACCGACCAGAGCTTGGTCCACTCGGCCGCCATGGCCCGACGCAAACCGACCCGGCCCGGCGGCGGCTCCTCGATGGCGAATGGGGTCGGAGCCCCGAGCACCGCAGTCACGATCCACCTCGGAACTCGACGGCTTCGTCGGTCAGTTCCATGAACGCATCTTCCAGTGACGCGACGGGAGTGAGTTCATGCAGAGCGATACCCAGCGACGCGGCCAGGTCACCCACCGCGGACGCCGACAGGCCGGTTACGTTGATGGTTCCGTCGGGATCGGGGATGACTGTCCCGCCCGCATTGGTCAGGGCATCGGACAACTGCTGCTGAGCTGGCGTGCGCACCTTGACCGATTGACGCGAGCTGCCGGCCACGAAGTCAGCTACCGAGGTCTCGGCGATCAGCTTGCCCTTGCCGATCACCACGAGATGATCGGCGGTGAGCGCCATCTCGGCCATGAGGTGGCTCGACACGAACACCGTGCGACCTTCGCCGGCCAGTGTCTTACACAGCGTGCGCACCCATCGGATGCCCTCGGGATCGAGGCCGTTCACGGGCTCGTCGAACAGCAGTACTCCCGGGTCACCGAGTAGGGCGGCGGCGATACCAAGACGCTGGCCCATCCCGAGCGAGAACTTACCCACCCGTTTGCCGGCCACCGAGGCGAGACCGACGAGCTCCAGCACCTCGTCGACGCGGGCCCGAGCAATGGCATTGCTCCGGGCCAGGGTGAGCAGGTGGGCACGAGCGGAGCGTCCGGGGTGGATCGACCGCGCTTCGAGCAGCCCGCCCACTTCACGCATCGGCCACGGAAGGTCGTGGTAGGGCCGGCCCAACACGGTGACCGAGCCGGACGCCGGCGAGTCGAGGCCCATGATCATCCGCATCGTGGTCGACTTGCCCGACCCATTCGGGCCGAGGAAGCCGGTCACCGTCCCCGGATGCACGTCAAAGGACAGGCGGTCGACCGCCAGCACGTTGCCGAACCGCTTCGAGAGTCCCCGGGCCTCGATCACCCGGTCAGCCTTGCACGGCGCCATGCCCCTTGGGTATCGGCGAGAACTCGAGCCCGGGATGCTCCCTGGGGCGCCTCTCAGCCCATGAACTTCTTGAGGTCCTTGATCAGCTTGTCTTCGATCTCGACATTCCAGGCGCTATCGGCTACGTCCACCACCAAGAACAGTTCCGATATGAGCAGGGTCTCGATAGCGGCAACGCCAAGGTTCTCGAGCCATCTTCCGATGCCGACGCGGACGGTGAGATCGTCGGGGCTCCCCTTGATGGTGATCGTCAACGAGCGGTCGGCGTCCACCACGCCGCGAAGGAAACCCGCCCTTTTTGGCTTGGATCACGACGCCTTGATCGCTCGGTGTTGAGGTCTGAACCGTGAAGCCATCCTTCTTCAGGTACTCCTCGATGTGCGACTGCACGACGCTCGGATCCTTACCCTTGCCCTGGAAGTGCTCTTCCTTGTCTCCGATCATGTCGTCTCCCTCTGTCGATTCCCGATGACTCTGCCAGATCAATCCACCAGCTCACCGGCACGTCGGGCCCTCACTGGCGATACACGTGAAACGTAACGCAGAAGCGGCCGGAGCGGGGTTCGCGGTCGGCCACTGGCGGCATTCCGGTCGTGACCCGGAGCACTGGGTCGGGGACTCACACCTGTGATGCGTTGCTCGGATCTCCTCGACCCGGTCGTGGCGCTGTCCCGTGCGAGCTCAGGCGCTTCTCTTCAGGGAGCGCAACACGACGATGAGTACCAGAACGACGATCACCGCGGCGAGGATGCAGAGTGCGATGGTGCGGGGGAGCGTGGAGACAGACACCAGATGCGCATGGAGCACCACGGGAGGATCAGTCGTAACGGTGTTCACGCCCTGGGAGCATACCGAACCGGTGAGGGCGACTACTCCGAAATACCGGGAGTAGGCGGGATGCCGGCGCCGCTATCGGCGACGATCTCCAGGGGTGCCCCAGCCGTCGAACTCTGAAATATCCACCACGGCGATCTCATTCGGCTGGATGAGACCGGGCTCTTTGTCCGGCACGATCAATACACGCAACTGAGGCACGTGGTCCGGGAACGTTTCCGCCAAGTATTGCTGGGCCAATGCCACAAGCTGCGCCAAATTGTCGGCGGTCAGTTCGATGGGAAAGAGAAGATTCAGCGAACCCTTCCCGATCAGAGATCCAGCCGGGTGCTGGGGATTGCGCGTCGGCTTTACTGGGAAGTCCACCGATTGGGGCTGCTCGCCCGGTGCTTCGTCTGTTCCCACCAAGGTCTTCATATTCGAGACGCTAGCCAGCAGCGATTTCCCGGGCGCCCCTGATCGGGTCAGGGCTTGCCGTCAGAGCGGAAGATCGGCCACCCGATCTCCGTCTTCCATTCCTCGGGATTTGGCGTCTCGCTTGCATCAACGAGGTAGTACTCCCGTAGTGGTCCCTCGATACTTATTTCGTGCGCCGTCGCGTACGCACCGAGTTCGCCGTAGGTGATGTCGAAGTCGGTTGGCGAGCCGCAGTGCATCAGTACCGCCAATTCGGCCGCCGGGACGATGAAAGGCACTACCCGACCGATCGAACGCACGTTGCCATCCACGGGGATGAACACGGTCGCCTCGCCTCGTCCGTGTTGGAACAGCTCGCTCCCAAAGAGCCCGCCACACGGACCGGTGGCGCGGAGGTGTTCCGCGCGCACCGTGGCGCGTAGTTCGCCGAGTGCTCCTTGCCACCACGACAACACGTCCTCTCGATCGACCATTTGCTGTATCCCGACAGCTGGCACGGCCGGCACCGTCCGGTGCTCGACGGTGGGCGCCTGGCCGGAATGCTGCAAGAGGTTGCGCAATGACTCCACCGCGCCGTGGGTTTTCGACAATCTGTCCTCGAGCCGGTCCAGGTGGGCGGCAATCAGGACATTGCGGGCAGAGACTTCCGATGCCGAGAGCACCTCCTTGACCTCTGCCACCGGCATTTCCAGATCCCGCAGCCGGCGGATGACCTGAGCGGTCGGGATCTGGTCCGAGCGGTAGTAGCGGTAGCCAGTGCCGGGATTCACCTGTGCCGGCTCCAACAGGCCCACCTGGTGGTAGTGCCGCAGCGTCTTCACGCTCAAGTGGGTCATCCGGGAGAACTCACCCACGCTCAGGCTTGCCGTCACCTCTCCAGTCTCAACCCTCCTCCTACGGGAGTGTCAAGGGCGAGATCGGGGCTTGAGCCTCCCGTCGGTGGATCGCCCATTGTGGTCAGTGCCGCCGAAGCGTGGCCAATGACCAAGAGGACGAGGAGTCATAGATGAATGAGGACCTGAGCGCGCTTTCTGGTGTGGTGGCCGAGCACATTGCCGCCGTCAACGCCTTCGACGAGGAGGCCATCGTCGCCACCTTCGCCGTTGATGCACTGGTCAACGACGCGCACCGAGAGTTCTGGGGGACCGATGCCATCCGGGACTGGGTGGCCAAGGAGATGGTCGGTGATCACGTCACGATCGAGGTGACCGAAGTCACCGACCATCACGGCCAAGTGGTTCTTCGTGGACGCTACGACGGTGACTACGACAAGACCAATCTTCCGGATGAGCTGATCCTCACCAACTACTTCACCGTGAGCAAGGGAAAGATCGACAGCTTGATCGTGATCCGGAACACGCCCGTCTGAGACCGCACTGCCGACCGAGTGACCGACCATCGAGAAAGGACCACCGATGAGCACCATCGTTACCAACGAGTTTCACGCCAAGCAGGGCCGAGGAAACGACGTCCTGGCCCTGCTCCTGACCCTTGCCCCGGAGAGCAATGGCCGCCCCGGCTGCGAGTTCATCTCGATCCGCCGCAACCAGGATGACCCCGAGAACGTGATCGGCGACACCGGTTGGGCCAGCCGACGACACTACGACGACTATCTTGCCTGGCGAACCGACAACGGCTTCACCGCAACCTTCAACGACATGCTCGCCCAACCCATGCTCATTCGGTATTACGACGAGATCCCCTTCGCACCATAAGCGGGGCGTCAGAACCTTGATCGCATGGCGGGATCGAGTTCACTATCAGTGGGACGGTAGGCGACTTCGACCCACGGCCCCGATCACCGGTTGTACGGGTGATCGCTCGTGGCCGATCGGGGCCACGGCGGCAAGGGTTCGGCGGTGACCTCGTTCCCTCGCCGTTGGCCGGGTCCCCCGGGCGGTCCGGGAGGACCAATGACCCTGCTTCGTTCGACCGTGGAACAATCCTTGGCATGGTCGAGCCGCCGGAGTTGCAGAGCAACAGACACTGGAGGATGGCCGTCTGGGCCCTCCGAGTGGGATACCTCGGGCTGGCCGTCGCCATCGCGGGCATCATCGTGATGTCGTCGGGATCGACGCCGTGGGTCCTGGCCGTCGGGGTGATCATCTGGCTCGTCACCGCCGCCGTCACGTTGACGGGGTTCTTCTGGTCCCGGCACGAGCTCCCCGAGCCGCGACCTGGGTACTGGCCGATGCGGTTCATGCTCATCCACGACACGGTCCACGCCCGGTCGTCGGTCCCGCGGTCCTGACGGCTCCACGGCCTGCGTCCGTAGTCGCCGGAAGATCGGGTAACCGAATCGGTCAAGCGTCCTGGTAATAGACCAGTGGATGGCCGTCGCGGTCGATGAAGAAGAAGTGACTGACCTCCTCCGAGTACGCGGAGGGACCCACCACGACGACGAGCGAATGGTCCAGAATCTTGGAGCCACAGGCGTGAGCCACCACGGACGCGTCGAGGTCCTGGGCCGCGGGCTGGGTCTCGATGGCCATATGGCGACCGAGACCGGTCGGGTCAGCCCACTCCTCGTAGGTGGAAGCCCACCACGATCGGTCCGCCGATCGCAGGGCGCCAAAGAAGCTGGTGTTGAACTGCTCGGCTTCAGTGGTGGCCGCAGATCGGGACACTTGGTCAAAGCCTTGCAACCCCACCGATGAGGGACATGACACTATGCCTGCCCCTGGCCTGGCGGCTACGGACGCCGGGTAGACCGCCACCGGGAAGCCCGGAGCACCAATGATTGGAAGGGTGGCCGTCACCGGTCCGGCCACTGGCAGCACGCGGGCCTGGCCGTCGGGCATGACCTCGATCAGGGCGATCTGGGGTGAGTACCCGTTCCCCCCGAACGTGTCGGCGTAGATGGTCCCGTCCGGAGCGACAGCCACTCCTTCGGGGCTGAAGGCACCCCGGAGCCCGGTGATGCCATACCCGGCAATGGGCGTGGTGGAGAAATCGACGACGGATGTTGCTTGGCTGCCGATGATGCGTTGAATTCCGGTGCCGTGCAGCGCAACGACCACACCCCCGTCGGGATCGGGGGCCAGGGCATTGGCATAGTCCGGTGCCACCACCCTGATATCAGTGCCTGACGGACCCGTGGGACCGGCGGGCAACTGGAAGATCATTTTGGGAGAGAAGGAAAACACATCGAGGTTGCCGGCACCGTCGAAGGCCAGCGATTCCGGGACGAAGGCGAGCGGGGGACCATTCGGGTCGACGTCGACACCGTCGGGTGGTCCGCCGCCGGCAATCGTGGTGATGATCCGGCTTGGTGCCACCTTTCGCACGTACATGCCATCCGCGATGTACAGGCTGCCGTCGGGCCCGATGGCCACCCCCGTCGGACTCCCCAACTCGGCATCGGTGGCCGGGCCGCCGTCACCGGTATGACCGGCGACGCCGTTCCCAGCCACGGTGGTGATGATCCCGCTCGGGCTGACCGCCCGGACCCTTTGGTTCTCGGAGTCCGTGATGTAGACGGTGCCGTCCGACGCCACGGCCAGTGCTGCCGGGCCATCGAAGTTCAGGTCGGCATCGGTGGCCGGGCCGCCGTCACCCGAGAATCCTGCGGTCCCGGTACCGGCGAACACCTCGAGTTGGCCACTCGGGGTCCGCACCAGGACCTGGTCGCGACCGGTGTCAGCGATGAGCAGGTTCCCGTCGGGCTCGATCGCCATTCCGGAAGGGTCGACGAGCCCCGGTGACAGCGGAGCGGCGGTCGATTGTGGTGGATCGAACGAAGGAGGGGGGACAGTGGCCTCGATCCCCTTCGGGGCCGTGGAGCACACAATACCGGCCGTTTCCACCAGCGTGCAGGCCGTGGCCCACGAGACCTTCCATCCTCCTCCGATCCGCACCGCGGTACCCACGAAGTGGTTGCTGGTCGACCAATCCGGCGTCTCTGCCGTCATCATGAAGGTGACCGGCACGGTGATCACCGCGGCTCCCACTCGTGCGAGTTGGCCGAAGGTCTCGGTCAATTGTCCTGCGGTCGCACCCAGATGCGAGGCCGGGACCGAGAAGACACTCGTGTCCGCCGCCCTCGCCAGGGCGCTCTCCATGGCGCCATTGTCACCCTGGACGACACCTCGTCCGGAGGGCGCGCTCTTGTCCGGGGAGAGGAGGTGACGAAAACCCTCTTCGATCTGGATCCGGGCCCCTGCGCTGACGGATTCGGAGCTACGGCCCGGGGTCGACCCGCCCGCTGGGAGCGAGGCCCCCAGACCCCCGCCGATGAAGGCGGACCCAACCACCACGACGGACGCGAGCCGGGCCGACTTCCTCATCGTTCGGAGTATCCCACCGAGCAGGGGGCGGTGCTGGTTCGGCCGACCTACGTCCCTTGCTCCTCGCCCCGATCACGGCGCAAGTGTGCAAGACCGGTTGAATGCGACACGGGCCAACTGACTCCCGGCGCCGGGTCGGCGATGGTCACCAACGGTCCGGCGAGGGGCAAGGCCAGTTCGGCGGACATCCTCTGGACCAACGCCGACCACCCGATCGTCGACGGTGGGGCTTCCGTCGGCTCATCCGACCGTGAGGGGCTTCCCGCCGCGGGAGAAGTCGCTCGACTGGATCGTCAACCCGGACCGTCACCGGTGGCGGCCGATTGCCGGGCGATGCTCGGCTCCTCCGGAGCTTCGCCACCTTGCCAGCTCTGCTTGCACTTCATGGCGAACGAGAATGGCAGCGTTCCGACGCCCATGAGGACCATGGCAATCGGTGCGAAGATGCCGGTGATGGCGAAGATCGCGGCCACAGGATAGAAGATCAAGCTCGACGGGATCTGGAGGAACAGCAGTCCGGCGATCATCCACTTCTGCCCTCCAGTCAGCTTCGACTTCGGTGGACGGGGATCGGATACGACGGACTCCGTCTGCATGCGAAGGAATTTTACCCCGGTGGTGCCCACGGACCACCGGCGGGTCGGCCGGCTGGCCCCCGATCACGGGGGCCGGGCCTCCGACGCTCAGAAGGCCGGCGAGTCAGGGCCGTTTCGTACTGGGTGAGGGCACTCAGGTGTGATCGATGACTCCGAGCGTCCGGATCTCACGGGGCGGTCGAAATCGATCGAGACGCCCACGGAGGCCGGGCACGCTGCAGTTGAACCAGGCTGCGAGGTGGAAGATCACGGTGTTGCGGGAGAGCCCGTGCCAAATCCGCCTTCTGCCAGTGAGGGAAACGTGGGCCGTGACGCCCCGCTCCGACCGCGTGGCCACCGCTGTCCATTCCCGGCCGTTCCAGTAACGGAAACGATCGGGTCTCTCCGGGATCGGATTCCATCCGGCCGTCGGTCCGGTACCCACGGGCAGATTGTGGCATGCCTCGGGCGGGTTGCCCCGGTCCGGTCGGTGGCCTACGTCGGCCCATCAGGAGTACCTCTCGTCCCGCCGGACGGACCAACACCGCCTGAAGCTGAATCGCATCGCGGGTGGTCGGTTGCCTGGTTGTCAATCGTCGCACGCAGTACGTGACCCTCCCATCACCGAACGGGGTCGCCGATCGAGGCGTGCCGCGGTCCATCGACCACGCGCCGATTCCGTCATCAGATCGTCACCGATGCTGACCGTTCGGATCTCCGATCGGGAGCTACCGTCGAACCGCTGCCACGGCCGTCGAGTGAGATCCTGATCGAACTCCGGCCAAGGCAGCGCCACTACCGTGAAGCCTGATGCTCACCCTCCAGGGTCGCCGCTCTCGGGGTCGGCCAACTGGTCCTGGTGATCCTCACCGAGGCGGAGAGGCTTCGGAAGCCGCACGGGTGTCGACCGCGCTCGGGTGGCGACCAGCACGATCAGCAAGGCACCACCGACGATGAGCGCCAGGACCAGTGCGCCGGCGATCAGTACCCACGTAGCCGCAGTGACCGCCGGGGTCAGGATCTCGGCCCCATCCGCCTAGGGCCGATGGAAATCGGCCTCCATGGCATCGATGATGGCCTGCTCCCGGGCCAAGGTCTCCGCGTCGTGGAACTCCGTCTCGGCCTGGTGGATGCGCTCCCGTCGGATCTTCATCCGGCGGGCGATCCAGACCGCCAGGGCAACGGGGAGAATGAGCAAGGCCATTGGACCGAATGGTAGCGAACACGGTGGATCGGCATGGTGCCGTGGCCGACCGGGCGATGGCATACTCGGGGGATGGCCCGACCCAAGCCCAGCCCGCGCCTCATCGCCGCGCTGGCCGTCGCGCACCTGGTCGTGACCACCCTCGTCTGGAGAGACCTGCGGCGGCGCACGGATGACCAGGTGCGAGGCAGCAAACGCATCTGGCGCATCGCCAGTGCGGCCAACATGAGCAATTCGATTGCGTATGTGCTGATCGGGCGCAAGCGATCCGGGCCGCCCACCTCCCCCTGAACGCGGAGGGAGCTCAGGGCCGGAATTGGGGGCCGTAGCCGCCGGGTACGGCGGCGAGACGGGCGAAACTCGTACCGACCGCGTGGAACGGCCTAATATGGCCGCCACCAAGGGCGGCAAGGGGGGAACATGGACATGACCGAGGAAGACGCCGAACCGGAAGCACAGCTTCGGGTGGAGGACCTGGCCGCAGCCGTCGTGGCCAACCTCGCCGTGTACGCCTACCGCAACAGCGACCTCGACCCGGAGGTCGAAAAGGCCACCGGTACCCTGCTCACCCTGCAGGGACTGTGCCGCCGCTCCCCCGAGTGGAGAGAGTCGGCCCGGGAGCTCCTCCAGCTCTGACGCCTCGATCGACCCCGATCTCCGGTCGGCGCTAGCCGGCGACGTGCAGCAACCCCAGTGCCGCCGCCATCGAGAGCGGCACCGCGACCAGGCCCATCCGGCAGGCTCGGGCCACCGAGGGCCTGGCCCCGGCGGCGCGCGCCGTCCGCAGCCACAGCACCCAGGCCAGGGATCCGGTGGCGAACAGGTTCGGTCCGAGGTTGAGGCCGATCAGCAGGGCGAAGGGGTGGTGGGGGGCCCGGGCGGCGAGCAGGGAGGCGGCGGGAAGGTTGTTGACCAGCACCGAACCAGCGGCCCCGATGAGGGCGGTTCCCCAGATGTCGAAGTGCGACAGCAACTGTTCCGGCCCTGACCACACCCGGCCCAGCGTCCCGAGCACCACCGCCACCCCGAACAGTCCGAACAGCACCGGCACGCCGACCATCTCCAGTACATGGCCGAGTCGCTCCCGGCCGGCCACCAGTCGGATCCCGGCCACCGCCAATCCGACGATCGCCACCGGTAGGGCAGGGGAGGGGAGGACCACGACGAGGACCGTGACCGCCACCACGGCCGCGAGGCCCAACCCCACCGTCGGGCGGTCGGGCGGGACCGGGGCCCGTGTCCCGACCCGGAGACCGCGTCGCTCGAAGCCGCCGACCACCGCCGCCGTGACCACCAGGGCGGCCAGGGCCGGGGCCCACATGTGGACCAGAAACTCGCCGCCACTGATCCGGAAGTGGCCGAGGACGATCAAGTTGGTCAGATTCGATCCGGGCAGGAACAGTGAGCCGGCATTCGAGAGCAGGAGGCAGCCGTAGAGCAGCGCGGCCTCGCCCTCGCCCCGGCTCCGAGCCGTGTAGATCAGCACCGGGGTCAGAAAGGCCACCGAGGTGTCGAGGTTGAGGAAGGCGGTCACCACCGCGATCATCAGCGCGGCGCCGAGGAACAACAGGACCCCGCTCCTCGACACCCGGGCGAGCTGGTGGCCGGCGGCGGCGAAGATGCCGTCCCCGTCCACGACCAGGCCCACCAGGAGCAGACCGGTCACCAGCACGAACGGCGACCAATCCTGAGCGGCCGCGGCCCGGGCGGCGGAGGGGCGGATGGCCGTGGCCGCCAACACGCCGACCACTCCGATGCCGATCAGGGCCCGGTCGACCGGGCCTCCGGACGGGCGCGACCGGCCTGATGACGAGAGGCGAGGCACCGTTCAGACTCTGCCCGATGATGATCCCGGCCCACCGACCCGTGGCTCGGGCCCAGCGGGGTGGTGCTTTCTCAGCTCTGTCTCATACGGCTTGGTTAGCTTCGATCCGCCGGGTCCATCGAGCATCGCCCCCGTCCGCGGTGCTCGGGACCCGGGCCCGCCTATGGTCAAGCGGTCGACGACAGGACGTCGTCCAGATGAGCCAGAATCCGCGGCCATGATTCGGCGGTGCGGGCGCTGGCCGCGGCGTCGAAGAAGCCGTAGTGGGTCAACCGCAACCGGGTGCCGGCATCCTCCTCGGTCAGGTCGAGGCGGAGCACGGTCTCGGCGCCGTCGGTCCCGTTGCGACCGGTCACCCAGGTCTGTTCGATCTGACGTCCGGGCTGAAGGGCCAGATACCGTCCGTAGTGCGGGTGTCGTGCCCCTTCGTGGATCACCTCGAACCAGTAGGGCTCGCCCACCGAGGCGCGCATCACGATGGAACCGGGTGCGGCAAACCAGGTGTCGAACTCCTCCGTCCACGCCCGGAAGATGGCATCCGCTGGCGCCCGCATCATCCGCTCGACGGTGAAGGAATGGGCGCCCTCATCCTTCGCTCTGTCGTCGGACAACGGTCGGCTCCTTGGGCTCGAGAACGCGACCCACGATAGCCCCGGACCATCACCGGTTCGATAGGCCGGGCCCACTGCACGCGCTCCACGCCGCGGCCTCGTTCGGCTCGAACCACCTCAAATACCCCCGATCGGGCCCAGATCACCACTGGAGGCGTCGGCCTATTGACCGAGAGCGCGAATCTGGGACAGCCGCTTCCAACTTGGACAGAATGAACGCGTGGCCCCAACCGATCGGCAGTGCAGATGAGACGTCGCCGTCGGACCATGCTCCGGTGGAGGGCCGAAGCGTGGCCGGTCCTGACCGCGTTGATGGACGCCGAGGACCGGCTGATCTCCCGATCCGAGGGGCCGGCCGTACTCGTACAGGCATCGTGCGATCAGCTCGACGCCGCGGTACGCGACACCCAGTCATGGGTCGACGATCACCGCTGTCCCGACACCAAGTTCGGCCTCTACGTCGCCGAGTTGATCTCGGCCAGCCGGGGCATGGGAGCCATCATGCTGCGGATCATCAGAGAGGCACCGGACGGGAATTGGATCGACGACCGCAGCCTGGCTGACGAAGTCGGTGCGCACCTCATGGATCGCATCGCGCAGGCATCGAGGGCCCGCCTCTACCTCCGGCAGTGGAGTGTCTGAGGCGCCCGACGCGACGCCGTTGCTTCCGTGCCCCCGACGGGCTCGACGCGGCCCGTCGCACCGGTCCGCCGGCCCCGTCTGAAATGATCGGGAGATGAGGGTCCAGACCGCATCGTCCTTCTTCCCCCGGGCTGCCGACCTCCGCCGCCACTTCGAGGAACGGGTCGGTCCCGACCGGGTGGCCACTGAGAATCGCTTCGTCTGGGACTACTGGCACATCCCGGGTCAGTACACCTACTTCCGGACGCTGGCCCTCAACGTCATCCCCCCCTCCCTGCTGGCCCAGTTCACCGAGGCGCTGCGGACCTGGGGGCGCGCCAACCTCGGGGCCGACCGGGCCACCATGCCGTGGTTGAGCTTCTACGTCGAGGGCTGTCGTCAGGAGCTGCACTCCGACGTCATCCAGGGCATGTGGTCCTATGTGTACTCGCTCACCCCCTGGGAGGAGCGCCGGTTCACCGGGGGCGAGACGCTGCTGGCCGGCGAGCGTCTGCTCGACTACTGGAAGGGCTTCGACCCCGAGCATTCATCGGAGTCGCGCCACCTGATCGAACGCATCCCGGCCCACTTCGACCAGCTGTGCGTGTTCGACTCGCGACTACCTCACGGCGTGGCCGTGGTCGAGGGCACCCGAGAACCCCTGCAGGCCCGGGTGGCGCTGCACGGGTGGTTCCACGACCCCGAACCCTCCTCGGACGGTCCACTCACCATCGAGGACGCCGCGCCCGTCATCGAGGTGATCCGCTCCCGCTGGCGGGAGGAGGGGGTGCGTCTCGGCCCCTTCAGTGGCACGGCGGTGTGGCGGCTGGCGGTCGACGAAGGCGGGGCGGTGTCAGCGGCCGAACTGGTGGTCGACAACCTGGTGGGGGTCGACCCCCGCGCCGGGGAACCGTCGGAGCTCCTGAGCGTCGGAGAGGCGATGCTCCACGACGCCAGCTTCCCCGCCCGCAGTGGTCCATCGTCGGTGCTGGTGCCCCTGGGCTGACCCGCGGCCATCGGAGTCAGTCACCGGGGTCCGGGGACGGGAGCGTTCGGGTCGAGTGGTACCGCCGGAGGGCCACCAGCGTCCAGACCGCTTCGACCACCCCGAACGGCCAGGCGCCGGAGAGGAAGCCGTAGACGCTGGAGAGGGCACAGCCCAGGGCGAATGCGGCGATGAAGCGGCGGCCCCGCCGTTCGAGGGCGTACATCACCATCATGAAGGTCAGGGCGACGACGCCGTAGATGGTGACGGCCACGTCGGATCAGCCGCGACCGGCGGCGTCCGACACCGGACGACGGCCGACTCGACGATCCACGCCGTCAGCATAGGACCGGCCCCGTCACCCGACCGGACCAGCCACTAGATTTTCTGCCATCGCTCGACTCCGGCCCCGACGGGTCCCGCAGCGCCAACCGGCGGACGCGTTCATGTCCGGACGTGGTGACACGGCCGGGGCTCCCGTTCGTCCCGATTCCCCCGGTCGGGAGGGGTGATGAAACGCCGGGTGCGGGACCTGCTGCCCCTGGGCAACGGACGCCGGGTACTTCGCTTTTCGGGAACCGGGCGGCGTCCGAGCCCCTCGGACCGCGACGACGAGGACGAGCTCTATGTGGCCCTCGGTCGGATCGTGGCCAACTGGTCGCTGATCGAGATCGCGTCCGGACACGTGCTCATGGGTCTGATCGGGAGCCGCGACGAGACCCTGGCCCGAGCCATCGTGGCCGGTCAACGGGTGGAGAACGTGTGGGAGACCATCGAGGTGGTGCTGTCCGGGCCCACCGGGGGCACTCCCGAGGAGCTGGCCGAATTCCGGATCTGGCGGCGGAGCGCCAACCGGTTCCGGAGACGCCGCAACGAGGCCGTCCACAGCGCGTGGTCACTCACCCGCGGGGACGGGGGACCGGCGGCGTGGGACGTCATGAGCCAGCGGGCCAAACGCGGGGCCCGGGCCGATCTCTTCCCGGAAGGGGTGCCCGAGCTCGAGGAGTTGGCCCGGGACATCGCCGACTGCGAGGAGCGGCTGGCCAAGCTGCATGCTCGGGTCCTGGAGGACATGGACATCACCGACGACCAGCCGGATTGACCGGGAGGCTCCGCCGCTCCATCCGGGATCAGGCCCCGGCGGTCAGTGGAACGGCGGTCAGTGGAACAGCGAGCCGTGCCGCTCCCAGGCCACTTCGGGCGAGATGCCGGCGTGGCAGTCGATCCACCGGTGACACCGGGCACAGAACACGCTCTCCACCTCGCCCGAGCGGGCGATGGAGCCGTCCATGGGGGTCAGGTCGCGCGCCCCGTCGAGTCGACGGCGGTTCCGCCGTCCCAGGTATTGCGACCTACCGGCGCCGGCCGCGGATAGTTGTCCTGGTGCATCAGTCTCTCCGCCCTCGTTCGTCTCTTCCCACTAGAACGACCCGGAATGCCGCCGACTTGAGCGATTTGTCGGCCCCGGGGGCGGGTTCAGGCCGACATGGCCTGGCAGTCGCACTGCCCCCCCGAGTTGAGACGGCACCAGAGGGCATGGGAGAAGTCCACCGCCCGCCCCGGTCGGGGGGTGCCCATCGGGGAAATGGCGCGACCGGTTCGTCGCTCCCGTCCCTGCGTGCGGAGCCGCTCGACCTCGTCGAGCAACCGCAGGACATCACAGGGCAGCGGCCGGAGGCACTCGGCGCACTCGTCGCCGGCACTCAGCTCGCTCGGGACATGGCGATCCCGGATCGCCGGCAACTCCTCGGGAGGTATCCCCATCATCCAGAGTCGTACCCCAATTCGCCCGTCCAAACCGCGCCCCCGGCGGTCGGGGGAGGTCGACCTTCACTGACCGGGCGGACCACCGGCCCGGGAGGCCCTCACCACCGCGGTGACCAGCGATGATGCCCGATCCGACCCGGGTGGCGGCGGCCCGATCCCGTCACCCGTCGTCCGTTCGATGGCCACACCGGTCCGGCCCACCGCCGGTGGTCATCTCAAGTCGGAGTCCGGATCCTCCGATACCAGGTCGTGTGCGATCGCCGGGTTGCGAAGAACACTCGCAAGACGCTCAATGACCGCCGACGCAGCTCGGGGACGGTGGCCTGGGCCCCGTCACCGACGGGGTCCGACCCGGTGGCGACCGACGGCCCACCCCAGGTGTCCGAGGAGTTGATCCGGCTCGCCTGCCTGTGCCAGGCGGGAGTCATCACCGAGGCCGAGTTCGACCAGGCCAAGGCCCGTATGTTGGCCGAGCTCCGGCAGCGCCGGGCCCGGAGCTGACCGACCGGGGACCCGCCCACCACCCCGGCGACAGCCTCAGCCGGCGGAGGCCGGCGGGCCGGCCTCGAAGGGGGCATCCCGTTCCCGCACCGCCTGCCGGAGCCCGACCTCGCCGGCCCGGACGTTGAAGGCCCGGGCCTCGGGGGCCCGGTGGCCGATGGCGTCGTTGAGGGCGGCGAACCGCTGCAGCTGGGAGCGTCCCATCAGCTCCACCCCTTGGTTGACCACCCGCTTGTTGGCCGCCAGGAGCTCCCGGCCCACCAGGGCCATCCGGGTGGCCAGGGCCAGGACGTAGTCGTCGAGCTCCGTCGCCGGCACCGAGGCCTGCACCAGCCGGATGGAGGCGGCCTCGGCACCGGTCACCGTGTCGCCGGTCAGCAACAGCCGCTTGGTCCACTGCGGACCGAGGTGGTACAGCCACATGTTGGTGGGTGGCACTCCCATCGACCGCACCGGGGGAAACCCGATGACCGCGTCGTCGGCGGCCACCACGATGTCGCAGTGCAGGGCCAGGTCGGTGCCCCCGGCCAGGCAGTTGCCGTGCACCTGGGCGATGACCGGGATGGTGCAGTCCCAGACCCGGGCCCATCCGGCCCCGAGGTCGAGCATCGCCTCCACGTCGCCCTCCAGGCCGGGCGGGGCGGCGGGATCGGCCGCCTCGATGTCGTCGGGCAGGATCCCGTAGCCCGAGGAGAAGGAGCGGCCGGAGCCCCGGATCACGATGGCCCGGGTGTCGTAGACCGCCTCCGCCTCGGCGACGGCAGCGAGCAGCTCGCGTATGCAGCGGGGGGTCAGCGGGTTGTGCTGCTCCGGGCGGTCCAGGGTGATCCGGCACACCGCCCCGATCTGTTCGGTGAGGATCGTCGGTCGGTCGGTGCTCATCGGGTTCGGCTCCAGATGTCGTCGGATGGTTGGGAGGGCAGGTCGGGGAGCTCCCGCTTGAGCACCTTTCCGGCCTCGTTGCGGGGGAGCGCGTCCACCCGGTGCAGCTGTCGGGGGACCTTGTAGTCGGCCAGCCGGTCCAGCAGATAGGCCCGTAGGCCGGCGGCATCCGTGGTCGAGCCCGAACGCAGGACGACCCAGGCCGCTACGTCCTCACCCAGGACCTGGTGGGGCACGCCGGCCACCGCCGCCTCGACCACATCCGGGTGGGCGTGGAGGACCTCCTCGACCTCACCGGGCACGATGTTGTTCCCCCCTCGGATGATCAGATCCTTCGAACGACCGGTGATCCAGAGGAACCCCTCGTCGTCGACGTAGCCCAGATCGCCGCTGCGGAGCCAGCCGTCCCTCCAGGTCCGCCGGGTGGCGGCGGGATCGTTGAAGTACTGGCGGGCCGGCCCGTGGCCCCTGACCGAGATCTCTCCCTCGCCGCCTGCGCCCACCCCGTCCCCGTTGCCGTCGACGATGCGGACTTCCACGCCGGGGAGGGGTCGGCCGACCGAGCCGAGGTGGCGCCCGTGGTCACCCGAGGGGGAGCGGGTCACCGCGCCGAACTCGGTCATGCCGTAGCCGACCAGGATGTCGGTCCGGGGCAGCTGCTCGCCGAGTCGGCGCAGCGTGGCCCGGGCCATCGGGGCACCTCCGAACGTGAGCGCGGCCAGGCTGGACAGGTCGGCCTGGGTGAACCGGGGGTGGGCCACGATCAGCTGGGCCATGGCCGGGACCAGAAAGGCGGCCACCGGACGGTCCTCCTCCACGTGCGACAGCCACCGACCGGCATCGAAGCGGGGCAGGAACCACCCGCTGAGACCGCCCCGCATCGGCCCGTGGATCAGGAGGGCGCCGCTGGTGGTCGAGAACGGCGAGCAGACGGTGAAGCCCAGCCCGTTCCAGTGGGCCGGGACCACACCGGGATCGAACGGGCCATGCCGGACGACGACGGCCTTGGGTGCCCCGGTCGTTCCCGACGTGTACATGATGTCGGTCGGACGCTCCGGTCCCACCTCCAGGGGACCTTCCGAGCCGTCCCCACCCGACAGGTCCGACCACGTCCCGGACGGGTCATCGTCGACCACTGCCACCAACGACGTCCGGGTGGAGCCCGACTCCGGGCCCCCGCCCAGGTCGACTCCCAGGCTGGCCACGACGAACGACGGGTCGGCGTGGTCGAGGATGGCCCGCAGCTCGGGCCCGGCCAACCGGGTGTTGACCGGCACCGCGGTGGTGCCGGCCCGGTGGGCGGCGACATAGGCGACGAGCCAGGGGAGGGGCTCGTCGGGAGTGACGGCGATGACCGTCCGGTCACCCGGGTGCGCCCCCCGCCGGAGCAGCCCGCGGGCCAACCGGTCGGCGCGGTGGTCCCAGTCGGCGAAGGTCAGGTCCGAGCCGTCGGCCAGATTGCGCCAGGCCACCCCGTCGGGATGTTCGACGGCCATGGCCGCCACCTCGTCGGTTGCCACTCCACGCCCGGCCATCGGTGTTCCTCTCGTGTTCCGGTCGTGAGCTCCCGGTCCCCGCTCAGTACGGGGCGCCGCCTGCGAGGATGCGCCGGGGGTTGTCGACCATCATCGCCGTGATGTCCTCCTCGCTGATGCCGGCGTGGCGCATGGCGGGGAGGACGTCCTCGGGGATGTGGGTCCACCGCCAATCCTTCCACGCCGCCGGAACGTAGGGCGGGAACCAGTCGACGTGGCACATGGCGTCATGGGAGAGCACGATCCGGTCGGCATGCCCCCGGTCACAGAGCACCTTGACCGACTCGACCCGTTCGGCCACCGAGAAGGTGCCGATGCCGAAGTGGTCGAAGCCCAGGTAGGAGCCGTTGGCCAACAACGCCTCGTGGTACTCGGTGTCCAGGGTGCCTCCCGAGTGCCCGATGACCACCCGGCTCAGATCGACACCCTCTTCGGCCAGGATCCGCTGCTGCTCGAGGCCCCACGGCTGGGGTGGGGTCGGGGTATGGGTGGTGATCGGGGTGCCGGTCCGGCGGTGGGCCTGAGCCACCGCCCGCAACACCCGCTCCACCCCCGGCGTGATCCCGGCCATGTCGGTGGCGCACTTCAGGATGCCCGCCCGGACCCCGGTCTCACCGATGCCCTCCTCGATCTCGCGTACGAACAGCTCGGTCATGGGCTCGGTTCCCCCGAGGATGGTCCCCGGCCCCCGGAAGTGGAAGAACATGGGCACGTCGTTGTAGGTGTAGACGCCGGTGGCCACCACGATGTTGAGGTCGGGCACCCGCTCGGCCACCGACACGATGCGGGGGATGAACCGCCCGAGCCCGATGACGGTGAGGTCGACGATGGTGTCGACGCCGCTGTCCTTCACTTCCTGGAGGCGCTGCACGGCGGTGGACTGGGCGGCGTCCTCGTCCCACTCCTCCGACGTCTTCTCGATCTCCGGGCTGAGCACGAAGACGTGCTCGTGCATGAGCGTCGGGCCGAGGGCGGCCGCGTCGACCGGTCCCCGTACCGTGTTGACCTGGGCCATGCCTCCCCCTTCGCTCCCGTCGTCGCGCCCCGGTCAGCCGGACCCCAGCGCCCCCGGATCGTACCGCCGGGCCCGGGGCGGCATCGGCTCCGGGAGGCCGCAGCAGCCGCCCGTGCGGGGCCAGGCCCGATTTGCCATGATGCGGGACATGCGTGAACACCGGTACACCCTCGAGATGCCCCACGCCGCGGCCCGGATCTGGGCGCTGTTCCAGGACTACGACCGCTGGACGGACTACGCGCCGATGGTGCGGCGGGTCGAGGTCATCTACCCGGGCGACGAGCACCACAACGGGCGCCTCCGCCGGGTCATCTTCAAGATGCCCTTCGGACGGGAGGGCGCCGCCCTCGAGCTGGTCACCGACGTGGAGCCCGAGCGGGGCTACACCTACACGATGATCTCGCACGGGAGCGGCAACGACCAGATCGGCCACGTCCGCCTCGAGCCGATCGATGCCCACCACACCCGGTTCCACTTCGACGAGCGTTACGACCTCACCACGTGGCCGTTCCGATGGTTCGAGGGCCCCATCTACAAGTTCATCAACAAGAACAACGAGGACAGCATGCGCCGGGCCTCGGCCTGGCTGACCGATCACCCTGACTACCGGGCCGATCTGATCGCCTCCTGACCGGCCGCGCCACCGGCGCCGGATCCCCGAGGGCTCAGCGCACTCCGACCGGCTCGACCACCGGCTCGACCTCCGGCGGCCCCCCCGGACGGATCTCCTCGGCCAGGCGGGCCGTGATGACCGGACGGGCGTTGAAGCTCAGGAGGCTCTCGAGCGAGTAGTAGTGCTTCAACATGGCGAACGGGAGCTCCACGGGCAGCCAGATCAGGTCCCGCACCTTGCCGTAGTAGATACAGCACGCCACCACGAAGACCAGCTGGGGCACCACGCGCAAGCTCAGGATGATGGCCAGATGGGCGAGGTTGATCTTTCCGGTGGGTTGGATCAGCGACTCGGCGATGATGTACATCACGATGGTCAGACGCAATGGCGTGAGCAGCCGCTGACCGGTTGACCGCGTCCCGAAGAACCAGAAGCGCGGGCCGGAGAGACCGGTCACCACGGGCACGTAGCGGGCGAACGACATGGTGCTGCCGCGGTTCCATCGGGTCCGCTGGGCCCGGAGCTGCCGCTGCGTGTTGGGGACGTCCTCGAAGGAACGGATCCTCGTGTCGAGCTGGACGCGGTAGCCGAGACGGGTGATGGCGGCGGTGAAGTCCTGGTCCTCGCCGTACATGCCGTCGACGAAGCCCCCGATCGCCTCGGCCGGGGCTCGCCGGAACCCGGTGAAGGTGCCCGGGACGCACACGACACCGTCGACGACGTCGGTGGCCGGGCGGACGAGGCCGTAGTTGACCACCAGCTCGAAGAGGCGGGCCCGATCGATCCAGGTGGTGTAGGGCTCCCTCGGCAGGGTGAAGGCACCGACCATGCCGATCTGCGGATCGGAGAGGAAGTACGAGACGGCGTAGGCGAAGGCCTTGCGGTCCACGATGCAGTCCGCGTCCACCCGGAAGACGTAGTCGGCGGTGCCCCGCGAGAGCGCCTTGTTGAGGGCCGCCGACTTCCCGTGGTGGCCACCGTGGACGATCTCCCCGGTGGCGAAGCGGAGGCGGGCGATCGCCGCCTCGGCCAGCACGACGGTGTCGTCGGTGGACCCGTCGTCACAGATGATGGCCCGGACCGACCCGCCGTAGAACTCGGCCGCCGCGTCGATCGACTCCAGGAGGTCGACGATGTTGATCTCCTCGTTGAAGGCCGGGGAGATCACCTCGAGGGGGGGCCGCTGGTCGCTCAGGGCCACCGGTCGGTGGTGGATCAGTCTCACCATCCCGAGGAAGACGACGATGAGCCGCAGGACGTACGGCCCGCAGCTGACCACGATGGCCACCATGATGAGCGAGTTCTGTCCGAAGTGCCGGATCAGGTAGGCGGCCAGGCAGGAGACCACCGCCACCGCGGCCAGGATGGACACCCCGAGGATGAGGTCGGCGTGCCAGTCATGCCCACGCCGCAGGGGGAACGGGGTCTTCTTCGGGAACTGGAACGAGGTGAATGCCAATCGGAACACGACCAGTCCGGCGATGCCGTACTGGATCAGGAGAGCCAGGACCGGCGTGGGGCCCAACGGCAGTCCCGTCCTCAGCACGAAGATGCCGAAGAACACGTCGGCGACGATCGAGACGACCAGGAGGATCAGGATGTTCACCAGGATCATGCACCGACGGGCCAAGGAGGCCCGGAAGCAGACGGCGAGCGCCACCCCCGAGGCGATGACGCTCACCTGGAACACCGGGGGCAGCAGGTGCACATAGGCGTCCACCAGGGCGGGCTGCGGGATCACCGACAGGAGCAGCTGCTCGACCAGGCTGTAGTAGGCCTGCACGACGGTGGGGGAGTGCAGCCCGACCAGCAGCAGGGACACGAGGAAGCTGACGGCCAGGAACGAGCCACAGCGGCCATAGCTCGGACGGAGCGGAGGCACCATCAGCACCAGCGAGCCGGACCCCTGGTCCGAGTCGTCATAATTCCTGGACATGGGCTTGAGGACGACCACGGCCAGGATGGCCGCGTCGAGGAACAGCAGGCCGAGGCCCCGCATGTCCACGGTGGTGACGACGGCCAGCATGGCTACGCCTACGACCGGACGGTGGCGGTCATGCCCGGGAGCAGGCCGGGCACGGTGCGATCGAGCTTGACGATCACCTCGTAGGTGACGGCGGAGCTGTTGCCCGTCGGGCTGAGCACGACTCCGGTCACCACTCCCTCCTGGGTGACGTCCAGTTCCGGGAAGTTGACCGACGCCCCTTGTCCCACCCGGAACTTGCCGATGCTCGACTCGGGGACCTGAACGGTGACCTGTTGGATGCCGCCGACGATCTCGACCAGGGGCTCGTTGCCACTGGCCGACGAGGACGCCGACGGCGTCGGCTGGGACGGGAACAGGGAGAAGCCGGACGGCTGATTGGCCTGGATCGAGGCGGGGGCCTTGTAGGCGGGGACACCGGTCGGGCCGAGGTTCTCCCCGGTGGAGCCGTTCACCTGGGCCACGACACCGGCAGCCGGGGACACGATGGTGGCCTGCTGCTCCTGTTCTTGGACCTGCTCCATCTGGGCCGTGGCCTGGTTCAGAGCGGCCTTGGCCTGGGCCTGGGACTCGGCGTTGGCCGGAGACTTCTGGAGTGTCCCCTGGTACTGGGCCAGATTGAGGGCCGCCTGCGCCGCGTTGACGGTCGCCTGGGCCGTGTTGTTGGCCTGCATGGCCTGGGCCTGGGTGACCGGTACCTGGGCCTGGGCCTTGGCCACGGCGGCCTGGTCGGCGTCGGAGGTGCTCTGGAGCTGCTGGCAGTGGGTGAAGAGGTCCTGGGCCGACAGCAACGCCGTGCCGGTGAGACTGGGGTCCGGGGGCACCGGCCCGTTGGGGCACGCCTGTGTGTAGAGCGTGTAGTTGCCCTGGGCCACCGCCTCCGAGGAGGTGACGGCACCCTGGGCGGCGGCGACGTTGGCCGCTCCCGTCTGGGTGGTGGCGGTGAGGGCGGCCTGGGCGTTGGCCAGCGCGGTCTGCTGCTGCTGCACCTGCAGACCGTTCTGCTCGTTCTGGGCGTTGGTGAGCTGAGGGGCACTGGCCTGCTGGACGGCCGCCTGGTCCGCGGCCACGACCTGTTGGTCGGCGTGCAGCTGGGCGTCGAGCGTGCCCAGGTTCTGGGTGGCGAGGACTTCTCCGGCCGTCACCTGCTGCCCGGGCTTGACGTTGATGGTCACGACCGTGCCGGTGTTGGCGAAGTTCAGGTCGTACAACTTCGAGGTGCTCACCACGGCGGGGAAGGACTGGTCGCCGACGGTGGCGGCGTCCACCGTGTAGATCCCCGCCACCACGGCGACGGCCGCGATGACCACGGCGAGCGCCAGCTGACGCCGGCTGATGTGGAGGCGTCCGGGATCCCGCTCGGACAGGGCCGGTCCGTCGATGACGCCGACCCGCGAGGGCGACCCGGTCTTCGGGCCCGGGGACGCCCGGTCCGCGTCGGTGGACGAGCCGGCCCCTTCGGACGACAGATCGGTGGGCATGCTCAGCGAGGCGTTCATCCCCCGCACCTTCTCGGTCTTGCGCGGGGCCCGGGCCGTCCTCATCGGACCTCCCCGGAGCCGGGGGACCCGATCAGGGGCACCATCGATCCTGTGTGACACCGACTCATGGTCTCGACAACCTCCGCTTCAACTGTTCGTCCTTGACCCAGGTCACGAGCATGTAGGCACCTCCGACAATCATGAGCAGCACCCCGGCCAGAATTCCGGCCCAGCCGAACCCGTCACGCCCGAGGAGGAGACCCCAGAGGTCGAGCCCGTTCGGTGTCCCGTCGGTGGCGTCCTTGGTCGCCCGGGAGGTGAAATCCGCAACCGTCGTGGTGAGCGGGAGGCTGAACGGGCCGAGCCGCGGCACGCCGAAGAACGGCGGAAGCGGCGGGGCCGAGGGGTCGGCGCCGAACAACGGCGCCAACTGGACCCGGACCGGGGTACTGACCGACTGTCCGAATTCGGCGTCGCCGTTGTAGACGGCCGTCAGCATGTCGTTCCCGGCGGGGAGGCTGACCGTCGTGCAGCCCGGGTTGGTGGCCACCGGCATCTGCTCGCAGCCGGTGACGGGCGACCCGTTGCTGAAGAGGCTCACCGAGCCGCCGTAGTCGGAGACGACCGCGGTACTGATGTGCACGGCCTCGGCCGCTTCGGCCGACGAGGTGGATACCGTCACCGAGGTGGCCGAGCGCTCCCGGGGGGGCTGGAAGTGCTCGTCGTTGGCCAGGGACTGGAATGCCGAGTAGCCCGAGGTGTCCAGGGGGTACTGGTAGGTGCCCCCTTTGCCGGGCGCGTCGAAGTAGAGCAGCCCCCGGATCATCGGGTAGCCGTTGTCGAGCGACTGCTTGATGTCGGACAGGTACGACCCCTGGGCTCCCGACAGGGCGGCGGTCTCGGTGATCATCATCGGCTTCCCGAACGAGTCGAAGGTGGAGTACCAGGCCCCGAACAGCTGGGCGAACTGGCCGGCCTTGTAGGTCGTCTCGTTCCGGAGGTATCCGTCCACGGCGATCCAGTCGACGTAGGCCGGCCCCGGGTAGTACTTGATCCAGTCCTGGTCCTGACCCCCGGCGGCGATGCACCACACGAACGACACGTTGGTGGCCCCGGCGGCGACAAAGAGGGCGTGGATGTGGCGGAAGGCGGCGGCGTAGCCCGCCGGTCCGAGGCTCCCGATGCAGGTTTTGTAGTCGGGGGAGTTGGGAAAGTTGAATTCGTAGAACCAGCGCAGGAAGACCGGCGCCTTCAGCTGGGCCAGTTCCTTGGCGAAACTGGTGATGAGGGCGTCGTCCTGGCCGGAGAGGATGGTGGCGTCGGGCGGACCGCATCGCCAGTCGATCATCGGGGTGGCCCCGTCGGCCAGCACCTTCTGCAACGTCGCCGTCGGTGTCGGGGCCGTCCAGTCCTGGTAGACATGGACGACCGAGAGCGGAGCGGCCCAGTCCGGCGTTGAACGTCGGGAGCACGCTCAGCTCCTGGTTGACCGGGGTCAACTTGGTCACCGGGAGGGGCCGCACCCACGCCCCGAGGTAGGCCGACCCCACCGGGGGGATGTACGGACGTCCCTGCTCGCCCACCGCCGAGCCCACGGCGACGCTGACCGACGCCGATGCCGAGGGACCGTAGGCCGCGTCACCGAGGTAGTCGGCCGCCAGGTCGTTGGTGCCCTCGGGGAGGGACGAGGTCTCGCAGCTGCTGGCGTTCAGGATCTGCACGTCATCGCACCCGGGGATGGGGGAGCCGTTGTCCACGAACGACACGCTCCCGCCCTGATCCGAGCCGGCCACCGCGGCGGTGATGGTGACGACCTTGCCCTGTGGGGGTGCGGCGTCCGACACCGAGACCGACGTGGTCGTGGCGAATCGGTCCGGCTGGAAGTAGGGGCCGGCGGACAGCGAATCGAAGGCCGACTGTCCCCCCGGGTCCAGGGTGAAGTCGTAGGGGGCTCCGGTCGGTCCCGGGCTGGGCCCGTCCTGGTAGACGAGAGCCTTGATCAGGGGGAAGGTCGTGGGCAGCAGCGACCCGAGCAGGTTCAGGTAGGTGGCCTGCACCGAGGGATCCTGACCGGTGATCGCGCCGGTGTCCGAGATCATGAGCGGCTTGCCCAACGAGGAGAACGCCGAGTACCAGGCGCCGAACCGGTTCTGGACCAGACCCACGGTCGGTGGGGAGGTCGACCGGTCGAACCCATCGGCGGCGATCCAGTCGACGAAGGCGCTGCCGGGGTAGTAGCTGTTCCAGGTGGTGGGCTGGCTGTCGTTGGTGTCGACCGACCACACGAACGCCACGTTGTCGGCGCCCGCCGATCTGAACTGGCGGACGATGTCGCGATAGGCCTGCACGTAACCGGCGGCGCCGAGGTTGCCCAGGCACTGGCTCGAAGCGCCGGGGAACGAGCCCGGGTCCGGGAACCATCGGAGCAGGATCGGGATGCCGGTGGACGCCATCGCCTGGGCCGCAGCGGTGATGGTGGCGTTGTCGTTACCGTTCGTCACGTGGGAGTCCAGGTCTCCGCACGACCAGGTGATCATGGGGATGCCCCCGGTGGCGTAGGCCTGCTCGAGCGGGGTGGCGTTGACCGGCGTGTTCCACGCCTGATTGAGCTGGACGATGGACGCCGGACGACCCAGACCCTGGTCGAGGGCGGCCAGGGCGTCCGGTTCGGACAGCGTGTTCGAGGTCGGGTCGACGGAGACTCCGAGGTACGCCTGGCAGGGACCCGGAACGGCCGGCTGACGGCCCGGTCCCGAGGAGGCCGCCGGGGACGCCACGGTACAGGTGGGGTCGCGTGGCCCGACGACCCGGGCGCGGGGAGGGCCGCCGACCGTGGCCGGTGCCGACGCGGCCGGCACCGTGGACGTCGGTGCCGATGTCGGCGCCACCAGCACCGACAGGGCGGGGGAGGTCGAGGGCTGGAAGGCAGTGTCACCGCTGTAGGCGGCGACGATGCGGTCGGTGCCCACGGGAAGGGTCGACGTGTTGCAGCCCGTGGTCACCGTGACCGGGAGGTACGCGCAGCCGGTGACGCCGGACCCGTTGACGAGATAGGTGACGGACCCGCCGAGGTCGGGAGCGCTGACCGAACCGGTGATGGACACCGGCTGGCCCGGCGCGACCTGGGCCACGGTGGTCCTGATGCTGGTCGAGGACGGGGAACGGGCCGGTTGGAAGTAGGGAGTGCGCGACAGCGACCGGAACGCGGCCAGCCCGTTCGAGTCGAAGGCCAGCTGGGTCTGCGCCACCACCTGGGGGGCGTCGACGTAGACCACGCCCTTGATCAGCGGGTACCGGGCGGGCAGTTCGGAGGACAGCTCGGAGAGGAACTGACCCTGGGACCCGGGGGTGGTCCCGGTGTTCGAGATGAGCAGCGGCCTCCCGTAGGTCGAGAACGTCGAGTACCACGAACTGAACGCCGAGCTCACACCTCCGGGGTCGGCGGGACCGGCGGTCGGGCTCTCGTCGTCGGCGGCGATCCAGTCGGTGCTGCTCGCCCCCGGATAGAGGCCGGCCCAGTCCGGGCTCGAACCCAGTGAGGTGTCGACGGACCAGACGGTCGCCACGTTGGTGGCGCCGGCGGGAGGAGCCGGCTGACGTGTTGGAAGGCGGCGACGTAGCCGGCGGCTCCCGCCGCGCCCAGGCACCTCTGCGTAGCCGGGCTCGACCCGTTGGCATCGGGGAACCACCGCACCATCACCGGCGCACCGAGGGAATTCAGCTCGTGGGCGAACCGGGTGATGAGCGCGTCGTCGGCCCCGGCGGTGACATTGGCGTCGGTGTCACCGCACTCCCAGGTGATCATGGGGATGGCGCCCGTGCCCGCCACCCGCCGGAGCTGGGCGATGTCCACGGGAACGCTCCAACTCTGGTCCACCTCGACGATGGACAGCGGACGACCCAGGCCCGGTTCGACGCTCGGCAGTGAGGCCAGTTCCGCCGCGACACCGCCCGTCCCGCCCAACGGGGCGGCCGCACTGAGCGCCTGTCCCGACGGGTCGACGAAGGCCCCGAGATAGGCCGTGCCGGCCGCCGGCACGACGGGAGGGCTCAAGGCCGCCGAGGAGCGAACCGGGGGTCCGGTCGACGTTCCGGTGACCGGCACGGTCGGAGTGGTGGTCGCCGACGCCCCGTAGGTCGGCGCCGCCACGGTCACCAGGCCCACCAAGGCGGCGAGCACGCCGACCAGCAGTGCCTCCGACCGCCGAGGTCGACCGCAAGCCGGCAGGGGCCGTCACGAACCAGACCCCGGAGCCGCGCCCGCTCCACTGGTCCGGCTACCGCGATCGGCGGAGTGGCACCACCGGGGTGGCCCACCTGAGGGTGCTGTCGTGACCGGGCCCACCGTGGTGGGAGGTCGTTGTGTGTCTGCTCCCTGGACCACCGGCGCGCCCCTCGCCTTTCCATCCCGACACGTGTGTCTGCATGGGCACGTGAAGTGCCGCCTGCTCGAAGTCCGAATCTACCAGAGTTTCACGCAGAGAAGTCAAATGACTACTCTCCGTGCTTAACAATCACCGCTCAGCCTACGCCCCCGAGGCGGCCGCGTACGACTCGAGGAACGAGACGGCGGGACCGGCGTCGACCTGTCCGCAGTTGGGGCACTGGGGCGACTGGCCCGGGACGTTCAGCCAGTAGCCGTCCACCAGGGACCTCGTCGACGCCACCACGCCGGTCAGCGTCGCTGCACTGACCGGGCCGCTCCCGGGGATCGAGGTCGTGATGCCGAGCAGGACCAAATGGGTGGGAGCGGCCGCCCTGGCCTGAGCGGCCGCCTGACTGACGAACGAGGTGAACCCCGGTTCGTCCTCGGCCTGCTGGCCCTGGATCTCGACGATGTCGGAGGTCGCCGCGCCCTGGCCGGCCATGTTGAGGTCCAGGTAGCCGGAGAACTTTCCCCGGCCGGAGCCCAGCTGGTTCGAGGCCGTGTAGGTCCGATTGAGGACCGGGGACAGGTTGGCCGCCGGCGTGAAGATCAGCTGGAGACCGTGGGCGTGGGCCAGGGCGAGCGCTCGTGCGGCGAAGTTGAACGGTGCCGCCTTTTCGTCGGCCGGCGTGGCCGCCCACGCTTCGTTGTCGTAGAGGACGTACTTGACCCCGGGCTCGATCGTCGAGTCCTGGATGGCCGCCTGCATGGTGGCGTAGCTGGCGAAGGACTGGACTTTGGTGGCGAGGGGGACGAGCGAGTCAGGAGCGTTTCCGCGGGGCCGGACGATCAGGAGCGTCCGGGGTGAATTGAACAGCCTGGTGATCGTGGAGGCGGGCAGGCCGCTCCTCTCCAGCAGCGCCAGGGTGAAGTCCTCGATCAGCCAGTACGGACCGGAGGCCGCCGGGCTCGGGGTGGCCGGTGTGGTGGTCGACGGTGTGGTGGTCGACGGTGTGGTGGCCGACGGCGTGGTGGTGGTCCTCGGAGCGTTCGCACTCGGTGGACTCGTCCCGCCGCCGCACGAGCAGAGCACCACTGCCGACGTGCCGAGCGCCGCAACCAGAGCGGACAACCGTGGCGCTCGACGAGTCATCCTTCCTCCTGTCCGCTGGCCTCCACGCGGCAACCGGAACACGGCCGTCCCGGTATGCCTGCCGACCAACCAACGAGATCACGCTACAGCGGGACGTGTACCGACCAACGGCGGGTTCGCCGGTGGCCGGTCTACCGCCTCCACCGGGACCTGCTCCGGCACCGGCGCCGACTCCTCGGCCCGGCCCGGGCGGGCCAATTCGGCCATCACGTCGTTGAGCCGGGCCACGGCCGGGAGCCCGGCGTCGATGACCGAGTGCATCGGGTCCGGTCGTCCGCCGAGCTGGGCCGATACCCAGTGCTGGAGTCGGTCCGACAGATCCGCCACCACCTCGGGGTACTGCGCGGCCACATTGGCCTGCTCGGTCGGATCGTTGGCCAGGTCGTAGAGCTCCACACCGTCACGGCCATAGATGGTGGTCTGCAGGTACTTGATGAATTTCCACTGCTCGGTGCGCACGCCGCGGGAAGCCTGCCAGGTGGCCTCGCTCAACATGATGGCGTCCCGATGGGCGGAGGTGTCCCCGCGCATGAGGGGCAGCAGCGAGCGACCGTTGACCGTCCCCGCCTCGGGCAGGCCCAGCACCTCGAGCAGGGTGGGCAGCACGTCGACCAGGGCCACCATGGCCGGGGACTGCACGACCGGCACCCGTCCGGGGGCCCAGATGATCAGCGGCACGTGCACGACCGAGTCGTACAGGCCGGCGTGGTCGAACCACGAGTCGTGCTCGGTCATGTTCTCGCCGTGGTCACCGAACAGCACCACCACGGTGTCCTCCAGCAGCCCCTGCTCGCCGAGGTGGTTGAACAGGCGTCCGATCTCGAAGTCGAGGTAGGCCACCTCGGCGTCGTACAGGTCGGCGATGTAGTCGAGATTCGGCATGGCGTCGAGGAAGTCGTAGAGGTTCTGCTTGAACAGCGGGTAGCTCGGTCGGCCCTCCAACTTCTCGGTGATGTGGGGGTCGATCCTCCCCGCCGTGCCGCCCGAGAAGCGCTCCTTGAACGGCGAGGGCGGGACGTAGGGGATGTGTGCGTCCCAGAAGTGCAGGAAGAGGAAGAAGTCCTCGTCGCGCGTGCTCGGTGATCCACGGGAACCCGATCTCGTTGATCACCGAACCGGGTGAGCGCGACCGCCCCGGTGGCGGCATGTAGTCGTCGTAGCCGCGGATGAACCAGTCCTTCATGGCGAAGAGATGGTCCACCGCCCCGGTGGTGAACCCGTGGCGCCGGAGCAGCGAGGGCAGCCACAGCGTCTCCTCGGGCAGATAGGCCGCCGGGTGGAAGTGGGAGACGATCCCCGTGTTCACCCCGAACTGCCCGGTGAACAGGGCGGTATGTGAGGGCTGGGTGGGGATGTCGGTGGCGAAGGCCTGGGAGAACAAGGCCCCCTCGGAGGCGATCCGGTCCAGGTTCGGGGTCAGGCCCCGGGGGTTGCCCAGGCAGTTCAGATGATCGGCCCGGAGCGTGTCGAGCGAACAGAAGATGACGTTCATGCCCGCCACCCCCGCACCCGCGAACCCCGCTCGCCACTGACTGTTCCCCGCGGTGCGTGCGCGTGCCACGCGCCCACTCGAGATGGCCCCATGGATCCCCTACCCTTCGCTCCAAGAGAGGTAGCCCGCCGAGGGCCGCCCCGCTCCGTGTCCCTGCGGTGATAGTAGCGGTATCTCACGCAATGTGCACTATGCACTACTCTCTGTGGTAATCCTGTAGGACCGGGAATCCACCATTGGCGTTGCGACGGGCCAGGCCGGGGCGTCGCCGAGCGAGAAGCGGGGGCAGCCACACTCTGATGAACGTCACCCTCCTCACCGGCCCCGGCCCGGTCATCCCGCGGCTGGTCACCGACGACAGGGCGATGGCGTTCCCGCCCACCCGCGGGTCAGCCGGGCCGATCGGCCTCCACGGCACGAGACCGCGGCTCGTCACCCGGGCGGTCGTCCACTGATGGGGTGGGGACCGACGGCGCCGGGGGGGCATCGCCATCCCGCCGATCGGGCGGCCGTCGGCGTTACCATGGCCGGCGTGCAGGCAACGCCCGCCGGGACCGGCCGAGTGCGCGAGCGGGCGACGTGCGGCTGATCTACTTCGACATCGACACCCTGCGGCCCGACCACCTCGGCTGTTACGGCTACCCGCGTCCGACCAGCCCCAACATCGACGCCGTGGCGGCCCAGGGGATCCGCTTCGACAACGTGCACGCGTCGGACACCCCGTGCCTGCCGTCGCGGTCGGCCCTGTCCTCGGGCCAGTTCGGCATCCGGAACGGTTCCATCAACCACGGGGGAGTGGCCACCGACCTGTTCCCCGAGGGCCGGGACCGGCGCTTCCAGACGGCGGCCGCCCGGCACAGCTGGATGAGCGCGCTGCGAGACGTCGGTGTCTTCACCGCATCGATCAGCACGTTCGCCGAGCGGCACTCCGCCTACCATTTCGATGCCGGCTTCAACGAGTGCTTCAACCTCGGCACCCGGGGCATGGAGACGGCCGACCAGGTGGCCGCCCTGGCCCGTGAGTGGGTGGCCCGGAACGGGCACCGGGAGCACTGGTTCCTCCATGTCCACATGTGGGATCCCCACACGCCCTACCGCACCCCCTCCGACTTCGGCGACCTGTTCGCCGGTGATCCGTTCCCGGCCTGGCTCACCGAGGACGTCCGGGCCGCCCACTGGGAGCTGCCCGGGCCCCATTCGGCCCAGGAGGTGGCCGGGTTCGGGCCCCGGACCGTCTGGGACGACTGGCCGAGACAGCCCCAGCAGGTCGCCGACATGGAGGACGTCCACCGGGTCTATGCCGGCTACGACACCGGCGTCCGCTACGCCGACCACCACGTGGGCACCATCCTCAACACGCTCGACGAGGAGGGCCTGCTCGACACCACCGCGGTGATGGTCTCGTCCGACCACGGCGAGAACCTGGGCGAGTTGGGCATCTACTGCGACCACCAGACCGCTGACCAGTACACGACCCACCTGCCGATGATCCTGCGCTGGCCCGGACTCGACGGGGGACCGGGGCCGAGCGACCCCGGGCTCCACTACCAGATCGACGTCATGGCCACCGTGTTGGAGCTGTTCGGCGCCGAGGTGCCGGAACGGTGGGACGGCACTCCGTTCGCGGCGGAGCTGCTGGCCGGGGTGCCGAGCGGCCGTGACCATCTGGTCCTGTCGCACGCGGCCTGGACGGCCCAGCGCTCGGTGCGGTTCGGTGACTGGATCTGCATCCGTACCTACTTCGACGCCTACCACGGCTACCCCGAGGTCATGCTGTTCAACCTGGCCGACGACCCCTACGAGCAGCACAACGTCGCCCTCGACCATGTCGAGGTGGTCCACGACGCGCTCCGACTGCTCTATGAGTGGGGCGGGGAGGCGCTCAGCCGGTCGACCAACGGCACCGATCCGCTGTGGTCGGTGTTGCGGGACGGGGGGCCGTGGCACTCCCGGGTCGACGTCGACTGGTACCTCGATCGCCTGCGCTCGACCGGCCGGGGAGGCTGGGCCGAGTACTTCGAGGAACTCGATCCGCAGACCCCGGGCGTCTCCGACCAGGCCTTCCTCAATCCGTCGACGCCGAGCGAGCTCCGCTGACCCCGCCGGGACCGATCAGGCTCGGTCGCAGCGTGATGAGCTCGTGCACGTTGTCGTTGAGGATGAGCCGGCGCTCGTGGTCGCTGAAGTTCTTGAGCTCGGCCACGTAGTCGAGGGGCTCGGGCAACGCCTCGATGTGGGGCCAGTCCGAGCCGAACAGCACCCGGTCCGGTCCGATGCACTCGGCCACCTGGTAGACGTCGTCCTCCCAGAACGGATTGATCCACACGTGCTCGGCGGAGGGTCTCGATCGGATCCTGCTTCCAGTAGCCGGGCATCTTGTTGGCGGTCGACCGGATCTTTTTGATCAGGTCGGGCAGGTACTCGGCCCCGTTCTCCACCGAGGCGACCCGCAGGTTGGGGAAGCGCTCGAAGTGCTTCTCGAAGATGATGGTCAACAGGTAGTCGCGGATGGCCTGTTCGATGGCGAACGACTTGATCGACGGCTTGAAGCCGCCCGAGAACGTGGCCCCGAACCCGTCCACCGCGTAGCCGTTGGAGGAGCCGCCGCTGTCGGCGGCGTGGACCACGACGGCGATCCCCGCCTCGTTGGCCAGATCCCCAGAAGGCGTCGAACATCGGGTCGAAGGGATTGCGGCGGCCGAGCGCGGTGGTGGGTGCGGCCGGCCGCATGACCACGGTGCGGGCGCCCTGGTCGAGGGCCCAGGCCAGCTCCTCGGCCGCCCAGGCCGGGTCGGCCAGCGTGAGGTAGGGCGCGGCGAAGATCCGGTCCCGGTAGTTGAAGGTCCAGTCCTCGGCCATCCACCGGTTGAAGGCCCGGAACATGCAGGCACACCGCCTCGGGGTCGTGGGCCAGCGGCTCCTCGTAGATCATCCCCAGGGTGGGGAAGAGGAGGCAACCGGCCAGGCCCTGCTCGTCGAGGGCGGCCAGCCGGGCCTCGGGTTCGCGGTAGGCAGGGCGGATCGGCTCGCGACGGGACAGGAACTCCATCGGGTTGCGGTGGTCGGGGTTGCCCCGGAAGTAGTCGTACATCGCCCCGGGCAGGGCGACCGGGATCGAACGTGGGGTTGGTGACGGCGTGGCTGACACTGCCACCGATCACGTGGTACCGCCGGCCGTTGACCTCGGACCACTGGATCACCCGGGGCCCGAGCGTGGGGTCGAGGTGGCGGGTGAAGGCGTCCAGCGCCTCGTAGTAGTGGTTGTCGGCGTCGAACACCGGGTGGTCCAGCTCCCCAGGTGCGGTCATGGCCTGCCTCCTCGTGCCGTCCCCGGCGGGGACCGGGACCAGTCTAAATCGACCCCGACCGGGGGGATGGCCAGCGGCCCGCACCGGCGCCCACCGGCGTGCCGTAGGGTCACGGGTCATGGCCATCTACCAGCTGGGGGACCTGGTCCCCGACGTCGACCCCGAGGCCTACGTCCACCCCGACGCCATCGTCATCGGCGACGTGACCATCGGGCCCGAGTCCACGGTGTGGCCCAGTGCCGTGCTCCGCGGGGACTACGGCGACCATCACCGTCGGGGCCCGGACGTCGGTCCAGGACGGCACGGTCATCCACGCCGGTCCCGGGTTCCCGACGGTGGTGGGGAACGGCTGCGTGATCGGCCATCTGGCCCATCTCGAGGGGTGCATCCTCGAGGACGAGAGTCTGGTGGGTTCGGGATCGGTGGTGCTCCATCACGCCGTGGTCGGCCACCGGGGCCACCGTCGGGGCCAACGCCGTGGTGCCCAACGGGATGCAGGTCCCGGCCGGGTCCCTGGCCATCGGGGTGCCGGCCACCATCCGCCCGGGCCGGTCCAACCAGGTCATGATCCAACTGGCGGCGGCCGAGTACGTGGCCAACGGTCACCGGTTCCGAGAGCTCCTCACCCGCATCGATTGAGCGGCCGGCACCGAACGGGCCCATCCCAGGCGGGGGCGGCTGGCGGCGGCAGAATCGTTCGATGCAAGGAACCCTCACCTGCGACGGGAGTCACGGGGTAGCTGACCGGGCCGACATCGAGCAGCACTTCCATGACCAGGTGTTCTTCTGGCTCGACCTCGACGGGGTCGACGACGATGCGCACGACCTCTTGCAGAACACCCTCAACCTGCACCAGCTGGCCGTCTCCCACGCGCAGGAGTTCGGGCAGCGCCCGAAGATCGAGGACTACGACGACTTCGCCTACATGGTCGTGCACGGAGCCAACACCGACACCGGCGGCAACACCGGCGCAGCAGCGGGAGCGTCAGTGGCGGCGACACGCCGCTGACCGTCGAGGTCCACTTCATCGTGGCTGAGCACTTCGTGATCACCATCCACCACGGGCCGTGCCCGGCCATGGACGACGGTGCACGAGCGCATCGGCCACCGCAAGGCCTCCGAATTCCAGGCCCCCCAGGTCGCCCTCCTCTATCTGGTCATCGACCAGTTGGTCGACAGCTTCTTCCCCGTCCTCGACGACTTCGACACCCAGATCGACGACCTCGAGGACGCCATCCTCGTCCAGCCCACCGAGGAGCAGCTGGGCACGCTGTTCACCATGAAACGGACCCTGGTCACCTTGCGCAAGGTGATCACCCCGCAGCGGGACATGTTCGCCAGCATCACCTCGGGAGTGGAAACCCTCCCCGGGATCACCGACGACGGTCAGCGCTACCTGCGGGACATCTACGACCACCTGATCCGGATCAGCGACTTGATCGATGGCTATCGCGACCTGTTGAGCAGCGTGATGGACACCCACCTGTCCACCGTGTCCAACCGGCTCAACGTGGTCATGAAACAGCTGACCATCATCGCCACCATCTTCCTGCCCCTCAGTTTCATCACCGGGTTCTTCGGTCAGAACTTCGGATGGCTGGTCCTGCACCTGGGCAGCTGGGAGGTGTTCGTGGGCCTCGGAATCGGCCTCAACATCGCCGCCGCCGCCGGCCTGTTCTACCTATTCCGGAAGCGGGGATGGTTGGGCGGACCCACCAACTGAACGTGGCCCTGGCCTCCGGCCCGCGGCCATCACCGCCCGCACCGATCGAGCCGACAGGATCGAGCCGACCGAGGCGAACGAGAGGATCGAGGCCACCCCGAGGAAGCTGCCGATCGATCCGATCGACACCGCCGACCCGATCGACCCGATGGAGAGCACCGACCCGATCGACCCGATGGAGAGGATCGATCCCGTCGAGTTGACCGACAGGATCGACCCGGTGGAGCGGTAGGACCATCGTGAGGTGCGGGTGGGTTCGGCCATCCGCCCAGTGTGGCAGCTGCGGTGACGTGACGTGTCAGTTGCGCGTGGTCACCGCGCTGCCCGCCGGATCGACCACCCACCACAGCCCCCCGGCGTTGGTCAGCCCCTGGCCGGTGGCCGTGCCCGGCGTTCGATCGGGGGGCCACAGGTAGAGCGGCCAGCCGTTGTAGGTGATCTGGGTGGTGCCGTCGGTGCGGGGGGCGGTGCCGAGGAGCCCGGCCTTCAGGCCCGGGCCGGCCACCGGGGCGGCCACGCCCGACGGCAGGACGAGCGGCGGCCACTGCACGGCGCAGATGCCGGAGCACCGGGAGGGGGACCCCTGCTTGTCGGAGGCGTAGAGGTACAGGGTGAGGCCCTGCCCGTCGACCAGGACCGGGCCCAGCCCGGGCACGTCGCCCACCTTCACCTGGTAGGTGGGACCTCCTTCGAGTCGGGCCGGCTTGGTACTGAACGGGGAAGTGATCGCCGTGCCCGACCCGGTGCACCCGGCGGCGGCGCACACCACGATGACCAAGGCAGCCGCCGGCATCCACCGGCGACAGGTGTCCCGGACCGGGCGTTCCCGCCGGCCGGTGGTCACGGCACGTTGCCCTCTCTACGGATGGCATCGACGGAGAGGGCCGGGTACGGGCCGCGGCCCGGCCGCCAGCCGGCGGCCAGCTTCTGGTCGCCGACACCGCCCTCGGCCCAGATGTGGCAGGAGTCCCGGGCCCACGGGCTGCTGCCCGGCATCATGACCTCCTCGGACCCGCCCTCGGCCATCGACCGCGCCCGGCCGGAGGTGACCGCCTGGATCACCAGCGGACCGAGGGAGCGGGCCAGCTGCTCCAGGTGGGTGCACCCCCTGGGTCCGCCGAACCGGCGCTGCACCTCGCGGGTGTAGCCGCGGGCGACACTGAGCCCGACCAGACCGGCGAAGGCCTGCTCGATGACCGGGCACTCGGTGTGGGGGAACGTGTGCATGCGGGCCACCGATGCGACGATGGTCAGGTCGTCGCGCCGGACGGTGACCCGCAGCTCCATGTCGTGGACGGTGGACAGGGTCGACCCCTCGCCGGCCCACGGCCGGGTGTCCTTCAGCGTGCCCACCACCTCCAGGTTGTCGCCCCGGTCGAAGGCTTCGTACTCGATCGATCGTCGATGCAGCGGTACCCCGTCCGGATCGTCCGCCGGTATCGGGCTCACGGACGTCCTGGGAGGTCGACGATGTCGTAGGACCACAGCTCGCTGTGCACCCCGACCGGCGGGGGGTCCGCACCGGCCCCGGCATCGTCACCGGCCGACCCCTGGCGGGATCGCTCGACCTCACGCCGGTGGCCGTGAGCGAAGGCGGGGGAGGACACCCAGGCCTCGAACGACGCCTCGTCCCGCCACCGGGTGACCACCAGCCACTGGTCCCGCCCGTCGTTGGGCTGGAACAGCTCGAATCCCTCGAAGCCGTCGGCGTCGTCGACGGCTCCGGCTCGTTGGGCGAACCGGCGGGCCAACTCGTCCCCCGAGCCCTGGCGCACGGTGATGGCATTGATCTTCACGACGCTCACCCCCCGATCATGACCGGTCGGGGACGACGGTCCAAATCCGACGGCGGCGCGGCATCCCCACCCTGGTCACATCCACGTAATTACGGTCATGTGATACCCTGTCGGTGCAGGTTGACCGTAAGGTTTGGGTTTACGGTGGACCTCTCATCGAGGTGGAGGAACGGCAGTGACCGACAAGATGGTCGACGTCAACGATGGATCGGGGGCGCCGGCGGACGAAGGCTTCCGGGGATCGCAGGTGTGCTCGATCGTCGGCATCACCTACCGACAGCTCGACTACTGGGCCCGTACCGGCCTGTTGCGCCCTTCGATCACCGATGCCACCGGCAGCGGGAGCCAGCGGCGTTACTCGTATCGCGACGTGCTCGAGCTCAAGGTCATCAAGCGACTGCTGGACGCCGGCCTCAAATTGCAACAGGCCCGCCAGGCGGTCGAGTGCCTGCGCGGCGACCTGGGGGTCGATCTGGCCTCCTCCCAGCTGGTGTTGGCCGGCAGCCGATCGGTGCTGGCCCACTCGGACGGGGACGTGGTCGATCTGCTGGCCGGCGGCCAGGGCGTCTTCAACATCCTGCCGCTCTCCGCGGTGGTGTTCGAGCTCGAGGCGGCCATCGTCGAGATCCGGGATCCGTCGGCGCCCCCGCAACCGCAGCCGGAACGACATCCCGCCGCCGGTTACCTGGCCCCGGCCGAGGCCGCCGAGCGGTGACCGCCACCCCCACCGAAGGCGAGCCGGGCCCGTTCACCCCGGTGCGACGGTTCGCTCACGAATCCGAGCAACGGTTCGCCCGCATCCTCGACTTCTACGGGGTGGCGTGGGAGTACGAACCGGTGGAGTTCGCCCTCGAGTGGGACCGCGACGGTCGGCCGACCGCGGGCTTCCGCCCCGACTTCTGGCTGCCCCAGCCGGGACTGTTCGTCGAGGTGACGACGCTCAACCAACGACTGGTCACGAAGAAGAACGGCAAGGTCCGCCGGTTGGGCGAGCTCTACCCGGACGTGCGGGTGACCGTCCTCTACCAGCGCGACACCCTGGCCCTCCTGGCCAAGTACGGGCTGGCCGGCGACCACTTCAGTCGGACGGACATCGCCCGCACGGCCTGAACCACCCGGGCCGGTATCCTTCCCCCGTGGCCGATACTTCGACGACGCTGGGCGGCGACGGCCAGTCCGGTCCGACCCTCCGCCACACCGCACTGAGCGGGGCCCACGAGCGGTTGGGGGCGAGGATGGTCGAGTTCGGCGGTTGGCTGATGCCCCTGGCCTACGGCACCGGCACCCTGGCCGAGCACCGGGCCTGCCGTGAGGACTCGGTCGCGTTCGACGTGAGCCATCTGGGCACGGTGCGGGTGTCCGGGGCCGGCTCGTTCGACCGGTTGCAGGGGGCGCTCTCCAACGACCTGCGCAAGATCGGGCCCGGCCGGGCCCAGTACACCCACCTCCTCGACGATGACGACGGCAGCGTGGTCGACGACATCATCGTCTGGTGGGTCGACGACGAGGTCTTCGACGTGATGCCCAACGCCTCCAACACGGAACGGGTGGAGGGGGCCATCGGGGGCGAGGACACCACCGCTGGGCGGTGCATCATCGCCGTGCAGGGACCCCACGCCCGCACCCGGCTGGCCACCGTCTCCCCCGAGGCCGCCGCCGTGCCCCGCTTCGGGGTGCAGCCGTTCATCTGGGAAGGCGTGGCGTGCCTGGTCGCCGGGACCGGGTACACCGGGGAGGACGGCGTCGAGTGCGCGGTACCGGCCGACGCCGCCGACGCCCTGTGGACGGCGCTGCTCGCCACCGGCATCCTGCCCGCCGGGCTCGGGGCGCGCGACACCCTCCGCCTCGAGGCCGGTCTGCCGCTGCACGGGCACGAGCTCGGGCCGGGGATCACCCCGCTGCAGGCCGGACTGGGATGGGTGGTCGGCTGGGACAAGACCGACTTCCGTGGCCGCCGGGCCCTCGTGGCGGAGCGGGAGCGCGGCGTCTCGCGCCACCTGGTGGGCCTGTCCACGGCGGGACGCCAACCCCCCCGGGCCGGTGCCGAGGTCAGCCACGACGGTGCCCCGGTCGGGGAGGTGACCAGCGGCAATTTCTCACCGATGCTGGGCCACGGCATCGCCCTGGCCTTCGTGGGCACGTCGGACGATCCCGGCCCCGGTGGCGCAGTGGACATCGTGCAGCGCGGTCGCACCCTGGCGGGAACCGTCGTCCCGACCCCGTTCGTCCGTCCCGGCCGATGGGCGTCGACCCGATGAGCCGGTCCTGCGTGGTGGGCCGGTCCGCCGGTCCGACCACCCACTAGCCACCACCGATCCAGTTCGAGGAGCGACCCGTGGGCACCTACATCCCGCACACCGACGACGAGGTGGACGCCATGCTGTCCTTCCTCGGCCTCTCCACCCTGAGCGACCTGTTCGAGGTGGTGCCCGAGGCCCTGAGGTTGCAACGGGGCCTCGATCTGGCCGACGGGGCCGGTGAGCCCGACGTGCTCGACCGGATGGAGCAGTTCGCCGAACGGAACCGGGCCCGGGCCGACCGGTTGGTGTGCTTCGCCGGCGGCGGCGCCTACGACCACGAGATCCCGTCGGTGACCCGGGCCCTGGCCGGTCGATCCGAGTTCGTCACCTCGTACACGCCGTACCAGCCCGAGGTGGCCCAGGGGGTGCTCCAGGCCATCTTCGAGTACCAGACCATGGTGGCCCGACTGGCCGGGCTCCCGGTGGCCAACGCCTCCCTCTACGACGGGGGCAGCGCCGCGGTGGAGGCGGTCAACCTCGGGGTGGCGGCGTCGGGACGGGGGACGGTCTGGGTATCGGCCGGCATCCATCCGCACTGGCGCCAGATGCTGGCCACCGCGGCGGCCGGCACCGGGCACGATATCCGGACGATCCCGCTCGTGGACGGGGTGACCCGGTGGCCCGACACCGACCATGTGGGCGGGGACCCGCCCGGCGTGCTCATGGTGGGGTATCCCAACTACCTCGGGTGCATCGAGGACCTGGCCGAGGCCCGGGCCATCGGTGACCGGACCGGCGCGCTGTTGGTGGTGGGCATCGACCCGGTGGCCGCGGGGCTGCTGCGATCGGCCGGCGAGTGGGGTGCCGACGTGGTGGTGGGGGAGGGCCAGGCCTTCGGGACCACCCTCGGGTTCGGGGGGCCCTACCTCGGCCTGTTCGCCTGTGCGGCCGCCCACATCCGCCGGCTCCCGGGGCGCCTGGTGGGGGAGACCATCGATGTCGAGCATCGCCGGGCCTACGTCACCACCCTCCGGGCCCGGGAGCAGGACATCCGACGGGAGAAGGCCACCTCCAACGTGTGCACCAACCAGACCCTGATGGCGGTCACCGCCGCCATCCAGCTCGGATGGCTCGGGACGTCGGGCCTGGCCGAGCTGGCCCGGCGATGCGCCCTGGCCACCCGGTACACCCGCGACGCCCTCCTCCGGCTCCATCGGATCGATGCCTATGCCGGAGCGCCGATCCTCCGGGAGTTCGCCGTCCGCGTCCCCGTGCCGGCGTCGGTGGTGGTGGACCGCATGGCCGACGAGGGATTCCTGGCCGGCATCCCGCTCGGCGACGAGTACGACGGCGGGGAGCACGCGCTGTTGATCTCGGTCACCGAACGACGGACCCGGGACGAGGTCGACGCCTACGTGACGGCCATGGCCAAGGCGGTGGCGTCGTGAGGCGCCTCCACGACGCTCCGGCCGCCGCCCCGGGTGGGAAGGCGACCAGCGCGCCCCTCCTGGGCCACGATGCCGAGCCGACGCTCTTCGAGCTGTCCCATCCGGGGAGGTCGGGCTGGTCGTTCCGCACCTCGGGCTTCCCCGACCTCCCGGTGGAGGAGCTGGTACCCACCGCCCACCGTCGGGACGAGCCGGTGGCCCTGGCCGAGGTCTCCGAGCGGGACCTGGTCGCTCACTTCACCCGCCTGTCCCACCGCCAGTTCTCGGTGGACCTCGGTGCCTATCCCCTCGGATCGTGCACCATGAAGTACAACCCCAAGATGTGCGACACCGTGGCCGGTCTGCCCGGGCTGGCCGGCGTGCATCCGGCGGCCCCCGCATCCCTCAGCCAGGGATGGCTCGGCCTGCTCGTCGAGCTGGAGGAGACCCTCTGCGAGATCACCGGCATGGCCGCGGCCACCCTCCAGCCCGCGGCCGGCGCCGCCGGCGAGCTCACCGGGCTCCTGCTCATGCGGGCCTGGCACGCGGCCAAGGGATCGGTCCGCCACAAGGTGATCATCCCCGACTCCGCCCACGGGACCAATCCGGCCTCGGTCACCCTCGGCGGCTACGAGGTGGTCACCGTCCCGAGCGACCCGCGGGGCTGCGTCGACATGGACGCGTTGGCCCTGGTGCTCGACGAGGACGTGGCCGGCATCATGCTCACCAACCCCAACACCCTGGGCCTGTTCGAGGAGGACATCGCCGCCATCGCCGCCGCCGTGCACGAGGTCGGGGGACTCCTGTACTACGACGGAGCCAACCTCAACGCCATCCTCGGCGTGGTCCGTCCCGGCGACATGGGGTTCGACATCGTGCACATGAACCTGCACAAGACCTTCGCCACCCCGCACGGTGGGGGAGGGCCCGGGGCCGGTCCGGTGGCGGTGTCCGAGCGGCTGGTGCCCTTTCTGCCCGGGCCTCGGGCCGTCCGGGTCGAGTCGGACGACCAGGCGCCGGTGTTCGAGTGGATGACGCCACCCCGGTCGATCGGTCGGATGCACACCTGGCACGGGAACGCTCTGGTATTGGCCCGGGCCCTGGCCTACATCCTGGCCAACGGGGGAGACGGGCTCCGCAACATCGCCGAGATCGCCGTGCTCAATGCCAACTGGATCCGCCAGCGCCTGACCGGCACCTACGACGTGCCCTTCGACCGGCCGTGCATGCACGAGGCGGTGCTCTCGACCCGCTCCCTCAAGCAGACCCACGGCGTGCGCGCCCTCGACGTGGCCAAGCGCCTGTTGGAGGAGGGGTTCCACTCGCCGACGGTCTACTTCCCGCTCATCGTGGACGAGGCCCTGATGATCGAGCCGACCGAGACCGAGAGCCCCCAGACCCTCCTCGCCCTGGCCGAGTCGCTGGAGCGCATCGCCTACGAGGCGGTCCACGATCCGGACGGGTCGATGGCCGAGTTCCCCCGGCACACGCCGGTGCGACGGGTGGACGAGGCGCGCGCGGCCCGCACCCTCATCCCCACCTTCGACGCCCGGCCCTGACCGGCTGGTCCTCCCACCATGGACGGCATCTTCACCACCCGGTTCGTCGACCCCTACCTCCGGTTCCACCGGTACCTCTACGAGAAGACCGACGGACGGGTGGGCAAGCACAGCAACCGGGTGCCGGCCCTGCTCATCACCACCACCGGGCGCAGGTCGGGTGAGCCCCGCACCAACGGGCTCACCTACTGTCGCGACCGGGGCGACTACATCGTGGTCGCGTCCAACGGGGGGAGCGACCGGCCCCCGGCGTGGCTGCTCAACCTGCAGGCCGATCCCGAGGTCACCCTGCGGGTCGGTCGTCGGCTGGTGGCGGCCACGGCACGGGTCGCCGACCCCGAGGAGCGATCCCAGCTCTGGCCCCTGGTCAACCGGACCAACCGGGGGATGGCCCGCCTCTTCCATCCCGGCGTGCGCGGCCGGTACGACGTCTACCAGCGCCACACCACCCGGGTGATCCCGGTGATCATCCTGAGGCCGCACCGGAGCGAGCGAACCGCCTGACTCCCCGGTGACGCCGACCCCGGGATCGGCCGGGTCGGCGATCCTCGAATCAGTCGAGGAGGTCGGGCTGTTCCCGCACGATGCGCTGGAAGAGCGGCTGGAAGCTGAACCACCCGGCCAGATGCGAACCAACCTGGCTGGCGGTCTTGCTGGCCATCTCCGCGTCGATGAGCACCGGCTCACCCACCGAGGAGGCGAGGATCTGGGCCTGGCAGGACCGCTCCATGGTGATGAACCACCACACGGCCTCGTCGACCGACTGGCCCACGGTCAGGAGCCCGTGGTTGCGGAGGATGGCCGCCTTGTTGCCGGCCAGGGCGTGGGCGATGCGCTTGCCCTCCTCGAGGTCGATGACCACACCGGTGTAGTCGTCGAACACCGCATGGTCGTCGTAGAAGGCGCAGGCGTCCTGGGTGATCGGATCGAGGGTCCGCCCGAGGGCCGACCACGACTTCCCGTAGATCGAGTGGGAGTGGGCGGCGGCGACCACGTCGGGGCGGGCGGCATGGATCTGCGAGTGGATGGCAAAGGCGGCCCCGTTGACCGGCATGTTCCCTTCGACGACGTCACCCTCATGGTTGACCAGGATGAGATCCGACACCCGGACATGGCCGAAATGCATGCCGAACGGATTGACCCAAAAGTGGTCCAGGCGCTCCGGATCGCGGGCGGTGATGTGCCCGGCCACCCCTTCGTCGAACCCGAACTTGGAGAAGAGCCGGAAGCCGGCAGCCAGGCGCTGCTTCCGATACGTCCGCTCCTGCTCCGGGCTCTCGAACTTCATATCTGACGGGAGATCCACGATTTCGGGCACGATTTCCTCCTCGATGACCGGCACACGCCGCCGGAGGGCTTCCGGCGGTCGGCCTCCTCCCATACTACGCGATGGCGCCTCCGCAGGCGGTCTGTCCACCGTTCGGGGCCTGGGCCCCTCGTCATCTTGGTCGCCATGAGGGCCTCCGGGCGACCAAACCTGGCTACGACAGGCGCCGGGCGTGAAGAACGACGTCGTGAGAGTGGCCGGCGCCGGCGCCGGCCTGCACGTGGCGCGGCCTCCGCGCATCGAACATGACCTGCCAACTCTCGTGCAGCAACTGAGCCACCTCGCTCGGTGACACGTACTCGGCCGGGTCGAATCCATGGGCCTTCGCCTCTTCGATGTCGACATCGGCGTGGTGCACGACGAGGAGATGTCCTCGCGGGGCAACAGCCGCCAGCAGCCGACGTTCCGCATCACGATCTGGAGTGTGCAGCAATGCGGGGTAGTGGGCGGAGACGAGGTCGTACCCGGCAGTCGGCAAAGGCGCATCGAGCAGCCCGGTATGAATCCATTCCACATCGATATGGAACTGCTCGGCGGCCGCTGCGGCACGTTGCAGTGCGATTCGGGATACGTCGATCGCGGTGACTCGCCAGCCTCGGCCAGCCAACCAGATGGCGTCGGCTCCCTCGCCGCATCCCACGTCGAGCGCGGTCCCCGGCTCGAGGTCACTCACTTCGGCGACGAGCGCAGTATTGGGTTCCCCGCTCCACACCTGTTCGGCCCCTGCGTACCGCTTGTCCCATTCGGCGTCGTCTCGTTCGACGTGGGCCAGGTCCGAGTGATGGGCACGCCCACGTTGGTCACGGTCAGGTTCGGGCTGACTTGATGGGTTGGTCATGGTCCCAAGAGTCTGGCTCGGGAATCGCCGGTCGACGGACCGGGCGAGAGCAGCCAGCGGAGTTCCCCCTGACCTCGGAGTGCGCCACCCACCCGGTGTCACTGTTCGGGCATACCCGGCCCTTGGAGTGACGCCTATCGCCGATTACCATTTGCGACGGTGGGTGAGAAGTGGCGACTGGTAGACGAGGGCTGGGGGCGCGAAGCGGTGGACTTTGCCGCCCTGAGCGAGCCGGGTAACTGTCGTGAATACGTTGCACTCCATCAGGAGCTCGCAATCCAAGCGGGTGAGACCGTATTGGACCTGGCCTGCGGGTCGGGATTGGCCATCGAACTGGTGCGTGCACGCGGCGCCATCGGTACCGGAATCGATGCCTCCCCGAGGTTGATCGCCATTGCCCAAGACCGCAATCCGGACTCGGAACTCCGGGTAGGGGACATGAACGAGCTTCCTTGGGATGATGGCAGCTTCGACGTTGTCACCAGCTTCCGAGGCATCTGGGGAACGACACCTTCCGCCGTTGCTGAGGGAGCCCGTGTGTTGCGTCCCGGCGGGCGTATCGGGATGACCGTCTGGGGACATATCAAAGCGTCGCCTGGTGCGTGGGCCCTGTCGCCATTCCGACTTGCCGCACAGGCGAAAGTCGAGAACCAAGCAGCCATGGTGTCACTGGGAAGGCCGGGCGTGGGTGAAGCGCTCCTGGAGGCGCATGGATTCGCCGACGTTCGTAGGGTCAAGATCCCCTTTGCCTGGGAGTTCAGTGACCCTCAGCTGTACGCCCGGGTCATCGCCTCGACTGGTCCGGCGTACGAGGCCATCCAGAATGTGGGAGAAGCCGAGTTCGTTCGCCGCGCCGTCGACCTTGCCGAGCAGCAATGTCGGACCGGACTCCCGATTCGCGCTGAGCTCGATGTCGTCGGCTATATCGCCCATAAACCCTAGGAGGGATGGTACAAGTGACGGAGCACAGCTTTCTGCCGGAACCCCAACCCACAAGCGAAGCGGTTCAGGCCATGTTCGACGAGGACATCGACGACCTCGGCTTCGTGATGAACGCATCCAGGTTGTGGGCCTACCAGCCCGAAACCGCACACCATCTCTTCGATCTGATGACCGAAGCGTTCAAGGCCAGCGGTCTGGATTTCCGGCACCGGGGGCTTCTGGTCATCGCCACGGCCTCGACCCTAGGTGACTCCTACTGCTCCTTGGCCTGGGGCTACAAACTGGCGTGCATTGATGCAGGGGAATCGGCAGCAGCAGTGCTGCTGGGAAACGATGCCGACCTGACCCCTGCTGAGGAGGCCATGGTGACGTGGGCCCGCCAGGTGGTGCGGGATCCGAACTCCACGACCTCTGACGACGTCCAACGCGTACGGGACGCCGGGTTCACCGACGCCCAGATATTTGCCATCACGACCTTCGTGGCGCTGCGGATGGCCTTCTCGACGGTCAATGACTCTCTCGGTGCGCGTCCCGATGCCGAGCTTCTCTCCCTGGCTCCGGCTTCCATAGCGGGCTCCGTCACGTATGGTCGCAAGCCCGGTTGACAATGTCCTGGTGACTATTCGGAGGGAGGGAGCGGGCGAAGGCTGCACCCAAAGCCGCCCACCTGGCGAGTTGTCGCTTCGTCCGGAGGTGATCCGAAGCAACACGCAACCAGCCGTCCATCGGGCGACCGCGCATGATCGCCCGTTCAGCTTTGGACGAGTCGACGAGATCGTCGGACGTTGCCGGATCGACGCGGACACGGATCCCGCCTTGATCACTCGCAGTGATAGCCATGTTCCCGTTTATGAGGAATGCACGTCCCCCGAACATCCTCTTCTCGCTGAGCGATGCCTCACTATCCAGAACCTCACGAAGCCGTTCAGCCAGTTCCTCGTCGTACGCCACAGGCCGTATCGTAGAGCGGTCCATCATCGCGGTCAGATGCTGGTTGAGGGTGCAGGTCATTGGTAGGGGGCACCATCACCGCTCTACTTCGTCCAACCAAGGCCGAGTTGGAAGCACGTGTGCAACAGCGCCCCACCCGTCTGGAACATCACGGCATAGTTCTTCGAATCAGACGCTGCCTGCCATGCTGATTCCTCATGACGAAGTACCGGACTGGATGCCATCGCAACTTTTCGGATGTCCGAGGCGCTCGATCCCTTCAGATGGGTGCGACTCAGCAGGGAGTTGGCGGCGAGCACATATTCACAAGCCGTCCGGTCCCGACTCCAGGATGTCAGTCGTGCCTGGGCCCTGTTTTGGGCCTGGGTGGCACCTCCGCACCCACCAGCGAGGACGACGACGGCGAGAATGATTCCGACTGGAGCGATCCACGCTCGGCTCATCCCCGCGAGCGTACTCTTGGCGATCATCATCCGCGTGAGAGCAGACCTGGAAGGCCTCAACGTGCCGGGGTGAGTCACTGTTCCGGTTGCCCGGGACGGCCTGGCTCAATGAGAGGAAGACGGGGATGGGCGAGACAATTATGGCTGGCCTTCCTGGCCAACGAAGGCGTGTACACCCGTGACAAGCGCCGCGGTGCCACCGTACACTGGCAAGTCAGAAGCCCGGCTGCCCCTGCGTGTCCACAGCGACTTCGCCTGCCGTGACGGAGAAAGGGGTTCGGTGGGCGGTGGATCAGCTACCGATGGTGATGGACAGATCGGCCGTTGCGAAGGCCTGGGTGTGAGGCTTGGCTTTCGCCTTCTTGTCGACGACCTCGACGGTGAAGTAGTACGTCCCTGGCGTCGTTGCCCGTCCATAGATCAGGCCGCTCGATTTCCTCAGCTTCAGACCCGGAGGTAGCTGACTTTCATACCCGGGCGGCAATGACCATTTGTAGGGGAGATTGCCCCCTGCGGCTTCGAGCGTCGCCGAGTAGATGACCTTATTGGTCTTGGAATAGACGGAGCCGTTGGGCAGGGAGGCGGTTGTGACGGCGACGTCCCTGGCTGGGTCGAACTCGTAAGCCCCAGCGTCACAGTTCTGGCCGGGCACGCCGGGGCGAGGACTGCCCCGCTCATCGGTCGTTAGGGCGCAGGCCGGAGCCGGCACCAACTCGAAGGCCGGGCTTGTGGTCGAATCGCCGGGGGCAAGGCCGAAGGTCTCCGGACCCGACGACCCATTGGCGGCAAGCGAATCGGCGAGCCCAGGGACGTAGGAGAGCGGCGGAAGCACGACGTTGGTCGGATTGGTGCCGAACCCGCAGGTGTCAGGCCCAGTCTCGACGTTGTAGCCACCGTTGCCGATCCCCCCACCCCCGGAAACGAAGGCGGCGCAACTGGAATCGTCCAAGATCGAGCTGGTGATAGTGGCGGACGCCAACTGCTGCACCTCGACTCCGGTGGCCCCTCCGGGCTCTTGTGCCTCACCGTTCGCCAAGGTGTCGTCAACGAGGGATCCCGACGCTGTGCCGGTCAGCTCCACGGCACTGCCACTCTCGGCCTGACCGAAATTTAGAGTGTCGTTGTAGATATTGATCTGACCGGCGAACGCATAGATCCCACCGCCACCGCCGGGATCCGCCCGATCATCGGTCAGCGTGTCATTGGCGACGGTGACGGTCCCGGTGCTGTCGTCGTTGATGCCGCCTCCACTGCCTGCCGACAGGTCATTGCTGAGGGTGTCGTTCTCGATGGTCACTGTGCCGGCCGCGATGGAAATGGCACCGCCATCGATACCTCCATACCCGCCCGTTATGGTGAGTCCGGTGATGGTGACGGTGCCATTGACGATGGTGAAGACGGTTCCCGAAAAACCACCGTTGACGGTGGTCGACGGAGCACCGGCGCCAGCAATGGTGAGGGAGTCGAGGGAGGAAGCGTCAAAGTTCGGATCATCCCCGCTCCCTGACGCACCGTAGGTACCCGCGGCCACCTGGATGGTGACGTCATCCCCGTTGTAAGGGCCGCTCGTCGCGACGTTGGCGGCCGTACTCACCGATCCGCACTGGTCGGAAAACGTGCACGTTGTCCCAGTCGACCCCGACGACACGTACAGATTGATTGCCGTTGCCGCCGCAGCCGGTTGGACCGAGGTCACGACCACCACAGCCGGCATCCACCCAAAGATGAGCAGGCCAACCACGAGGACGCGCCATGAGAGCTTCCGCACCATCGAGATCCCCTCCTTCCCGTACCCGACAGGATGACCACAGCCACCTGGTCAGTTCGAGATCTCAAAGTCAATGCCCGCCGCCGTTCCTGTCTAGCAAACGCTCGTTCAGCTGGCAACCGCTCACACCCGTAGCCTTGCTCGACCCATTGCTGATCGAACGGTTTCCTCAGAAGGCCCCCGCGATTAGACGTCGAACTGAGGTAGCGAACCCCCATACTGGATCGACCTCAACGTGCCGGTCGGGCACGGTCAATAACCGCTGCTCTCCCGGTTCTGGGACAGGGATCGGGTCCGCCGCCCTAGGGAAGTGCACCCGATCCATCGCCCCGGAAACTGAACATCGTCAGGTCAGGTTCAAACGCTCGGGGGTCACCGACGAATCGATGAGTACCCACACCGAAGAACGATCCCTCCTCGGTATCGAAGCCCACTTCTTCGAATCCGCCTTGACCGAACCACGACCGAATCGATGGGGTGAGATCCGGATCGAGCCGGTGTCGGGTCCAAATCACTGTCGCTCCGGGCGCGAGAAGACCGGGGAGTTCGTTTATCGTCCTGCGGATGTCAGACTCCGTGATGTTGCCGAATACACCACACGCCAAGACAATGTCAGCGGGTACCGCACCGACGTAAGCAGAAGTTGTTGACGCATCTTCCTGACGAAACTCCACATTGAGTAATCCCGAGCGATTCGCCATCACCCGTGAGTCTTCAACCAGGGCAGGATCGAGTTCCACCAGTCGAGCTTTCACATCCTCACGGCGAGAGTGGATTGCCAAAGCACCGATGACATCTCGGCCCTGGCCAGCACACATGCTGACCAGACGAATCGGGCCAACTGGTGCTGCGTCGATTGCTTGGCCGAGCCTACGTTGCACTGCAGCCAAGCGTCGGTTGAGGGATGAATTCGGATCCTCATACGCACGGTGCCACTTGACCCAGTGTCCGTCGTCGACCATTGCCGAACCATAGTGGACTCCGAATCACGGACCACTGGCCTGGCAGCGATCTGGGGCACCGAAATCGGTAGAGCAGTATGGTCTGCCTATGGCAGCGTGGGCCGAATTGCGAGAACGTGACCGGATCAGGTTGGCCTTGCAACAGGGGAAGCCTGTCCCAAGCGAGGAGTACGACAACGTTCGCAAAGTTCTCCACCAAGTTCGCTGGTACAGGCCCGTGGGGGTCTGTTTCGCCATTCTGAGTCTTGCCTGGTTGTACTTGGGTCTGCTCGGACACGGAAGCATGCGCTGGGTGGGAACTGCGTGTGCCCTCTCCTTCGGTGTGATGGCGCTGATCCGCTTTTGGCAGTACAAGAGGATCTCGGGTGGGGCTGCGAAGTGGGACGCCGCCAGGTCGGGTAGGAATCGCTAACCCCGACGTGCCGTCCGGGGTCACCCGGATGGCCACCGACCGGTGGTCAGGGTCACCCATTACCGCTTCGATCCTGGGCCGGAATCGGTGCCCACGTCCCTCAACCCGGGTGGTGGTAAACGCTGTCGATGACTGATGAGCGGTTGATGACGCCGTTCGGGTTCGCATCGACTGCAGACCGTGTGCTGGCCGACGTCGACCTGTCCGGCAAACGGGCGGTGATCACCGGAGCGGCTTCGGGTATCTGGGTCGAGACGGCGAGGGCGCTGGCTAGCGTCGGGGCCGCGGTGGTGCTGGCGGGCGCCGACCCGAGGCGGCCGAACGGGTGGCCGCCGGGACCACCGAGTCGACGGGCAACTACCCGGTCACCCTGCGCCGGCTCGACCTGGCTGACCAGACGTCGGTGACCGGGTTCGCGGACGGATGGGAAGGGCCGTTGCCCATCCTGGTGAACAACGCCGGAGTCATGGCCTTGCCGGAGTTGAACCGCACTCGCGAGTGGCATGGCTGAACGCCTCGGTGTGGAGGTTTGCTTGTCTGCCGGCGTCTGCGAACATGATCGGGGAGAGCCCTGAATCCCCCCGCGACGACTACCTTGGTTGCGTCAACTCGATCACATTGCCGTCGAAGTCTTCATACCGTCCGCTTCGACCCCAAGGCTCCGTACGTGGTTCGTGAAGAACGTGAGCACCTGCACGCACTGCCGCCGCATGGGCGCTGTCAATATCGTCGACTGACAGAGTGATCTGTGCGCCACAGGTAGGCTGCCCCTTGGCCGGATAGAGGGAAAAGTGGAGATAGGCCCCTTCTCGCCAGGAGATTTCTGCGTGCTTTCCGCCTGTCCACCGGTCGTCGACGCCATTGTCCCCCGGATGGAGATCGAGGCCGAATGCGTCTCGGTACAGTGCCACCGAACGGTCGAGGTCCGAAACCTCCAAGATGACCGCCACCAGCCGCCCATCTATGCCCATCTCTGCTCCTTGCCTCATCCCTTCCAGAAAAGACCCTATGTCCCCAGGGCTGGACGGCACGTGGTGCGCAAGGCCAGTCCTCTCCCGTCGAAATGCCGAATTGCGGCGGTCGATAATCGAGCCGGTGGTGGGGGAGGGCATGTTCACAGCGAAAGTCACGCAAAGTTCGCCTAAGAATGGGTTGCTCCGTCGTAGATGCCGCTGACGATGGACGATCATGCGTTCCTCGCAGCCGCCCTGGCACCATCTGCTGAGTGTTTCATTCACGGGTGGTGTTCTCGTCCCGTCCCGACGGAGGCAGGAGCGTGCATCGGGCATTCAGACCAGTCCGAGCAGCTCGGCTCCATTCCGCCAGAAGAATCGGTCTTGAGTGGACTCATCGAACGTCGACACGGCGTCGCGAAACACCCCAAACGGTCGCCGACCGCCTTCGGGATGGGGATAGTCGGTCGAGAACATGAACAATTCGGGCCCACATTGTTCGAGCAACCATGCGGTGTCTTCGAATGGGAAGGGCGTGAATCGCACCTGTCGGCGCAGATACTCTGACGGCAAAAGCGGGAGGGCCTTCAAGGCCGGTTCAAACTTCGAAAACGAGCGGTGGGCGTAGTCGACGTTTCGCAGTAGTCCTGGCACCCACGTCGCGCCCAGTTCGATCGCCGCTCCCCGTAATGCCGGATGGCGCTCAAATACACCATCGAGAGCTAGGCACGCGAGGAACCGCTCGGGCGAGTGGTGAACGACCGGGAAATCCTTGGCACGGAGGTTCTCACCGCCCCCCAACCAGTCGCGAGGGCGGGGAAGGCCATTGTTGTGAAACGCCTTTGGCAGTAGTTTCCCTCCGCCGACATGGAGAACGAATGGCACTCCTGCCTCGGCCAGTCGGGCCCACACTGGGTCGAGATCGGTGTGCGCAGGTGAGAAATCACCGGGGGCCTCAGATGGAAGCCAAACCGCGGCCACCCCTTCACCGATTGCCTCTTCGAGCGCTACGACGGCCCGTTCGGGATCGGCGAGAGGCACAAATCCGACAGCCATCAGACGTGAGTCGGTAGCACAAAAAGTCGTCATCGCTCGGTTGAGCGCTTGGGTGCCCCCATAGAGGACATCGAGGCTCTTGCTCCGCGGCGAATTGGACCAAGGCGAAGGTCGGAAAGACCAACTGTGCATCGATCCCGAGGGCATCGAGCACCCTGGACCGGACTTCGGGGTCAAGAGCACCCGGGGCCATCCAACCCTTTGGCCCGGCGAGTACCTCGGGGCCGATTTCTTGATGACGGTGCGTCTCCCACAGTTGCGGAAGGCTGGACATCGCCTCATCCGCCTTCGCTCCGGCCCCTTCAAGGGTGAGAGGCAAGAGTTGGCCCCGGATTTGGGGATCGGCGAAGGACCCCAGCCAATCCTCAGTTTCCATCAGGTGACTGTCGGCATCGAAGATCGCTGTCATCATTGGATCACCTCCACACCTTCACACCTGAGGCTACTCCCACCGTGGATCTGCTGCCGGCTCTGATAGGTCTCCGGAACGGGCGGAACCGGTGCCATGGGGCACCCTCAGCACGATCGACGGGCGCACATTGTGGCCCATTGGGCAGATCCTCGGATCCGCCGATCGGGGTGCTGCCCAGGACGAGCTCCAGCGCCGTCGGGCGTTGGTGCTGTCTCCGAGCCCCCGCAGCCGGCTACGACATGAACGGTTGACCGCCGTGGGAGCCCGGCGCGACGATTCAATTAGTCAGCACAAAGGTGGCTCGAGAACCGCATGTCCCGGCCCGGGGTACGGGGCGCAGCGGCGAGGACGCGCACATGAAGGACCAGCGTGCGATTTGGCCCAACCAAATGAAGCCCGTGCCGATCGGGACGCTCGGAGGGCGATCCGAGCCTTGCCGGCACGGCATGGCTCAGTCGGTGTGCATCGGAGTAGTCCCGGGGTGGACGGTAGCGACGGCGGGCGCAGCTCCAGCGTTGCTCGTCGTTGGTTTCCTCGTTGCGGGAATGCTCCAGCCGGTCTCTTATGACTCCCTTCGCGACACCATCAGCGCCTTGGCCGCCCGAGACGCGGCCGACCCGTGGGTAATGACGGCTGCAATCGCAGCAGTTGGCGTCTGCTACCTGGGCACCGCTCTCGGGCTGAGCCCGGCACGGGGTAGCGGGCGCCTTGCGCTCGCCGGGCGAGGTATCGCGACCCTGTCGATTGCGGCCTTTCCGATTCCGCTTCACGGCTACTCCCGGCCCCACGCTCTCGCGGTGATCGCGGCCTCCACAACCATGTGTGCGTGGCCGATACTGGCCGCACATCGACAACATCGAGCACGTTTGCTGAGATTCGGTCCGAATGTCGCCGCATCCGCGGTGACGTTCGGTCTGATCATGTGGTTCACGTTCGAGATAAACGGCGGTCAACTCGGACTCGCCGAGCGCTGTGCTGCGGTTGTGCCTGCGCTCTGGCTGTTCCCGGTGGCGGTCGGAGCTCGTCGAGCGCTCCTCCGGAATGAAGAGGTTGAGCTTGCCGGTGTAGCTCGGGTTGACGAGGGTCCAGGCGGATTCGTGGATCTCGACCGTAGCTACGAGTCTCCCCGCGCCGCCGTGTGACCCTACGCCCTGGGGCAATGCGCAATCTCTGGCCATCCGTCTTGATCCGAGCTCAGCGGGACATCTCCGAGGCACGGTAGCTATAGCTAGCTCAGCTCAGTGGTCGTGGCGGATCAGCATGACTGGACACGGTGCGTGGTGGGCCACGTAGTCGCTCACCGAATCACCGAAGAGTCGGCTCAACCAACCCTTGCTGGAGGAGCCCACCACCAGCACGTCTGCATTCATCTCGCTGGCGACTCGGACGATGACCGCTCCCGCCTTGTCATCGTCTGGGACCAGACGCACCTCGACCTCGGTTCCGAGCACCGAGGCGGTGCGATCAAGTGCGGCTTTCCCCTCGGCGGTTGCCTTCTTCCAATCCTTGTCCGCTTGCTTGTAACTGATACCCGGGCCCTCTATGCCCCCGGCGTCAAGCATCGGGTCCTCGTATTCGGGGATCACCGCGACGAGTACTACGTGAGCCTCGGGGCGTAGCAGCTCTATGGACCGCCGGGCCGCGTCGATCGCCGACTCGGATCCATCCGTTGCCACGAGGATGTTCATGGATTCCTCCATTGGTGGATGCGTCTACCCCCAGCGTGCGACATCCCGCCTCGGACCTACGCCCAATCCGGATTGGGCCGAGGCAGATGGTCTCTCACTGTTGATCCAGCCGTTCCGTTGAGGGCGGTCAATACCAAGCTCGATCTTTGTGGCACCAGCACTGACCTCACGTTCATATGGTCAATACTTCTACGTGATCTATCGATGCGCCATTGGCCACCCCGATCCTGCCCATGGCCGACCGTGAACAACCCCCGCTGATCCGGTTCAGGACACTCTCCCGTGGACACGTTGCTCCTCTGTCAGTACGGTGAGTTCGTGGCACCCGAGGATATCGGCTTCCCCACTGGCAGTCCCGACGAGAAGATACTTCTCGTCCAATGGCTCGACTACCTCCGAGGTGCTGTTCTTCGCAATTTGGAGGGACTTGACGATCGACAAGCCCGATGGACTCCTGATCAGAAGCTGATATCTCTCCTCGGTATCGTGCAGCACCTGACCAACGTCGAGTGGAGATGGATAGACGGGGGTTTTCACGACGCGGTAGTGAGCCGGAGCCAGCAGGAGTTTCAACCGGGAGTTGAGGTCCGGCTCGACGAGGTCGTCACCGCCTATCAGCACCGAGCGACTGCCACCGACGCCACCATCAGCGCTCTACTGCTGACGCAACCTTCGGGGCGCCGTAGCTGGGCGAAGGGTAGGGACCTTCGGTGGGTGATCCTCCACCTCATCAACGAAACGGCACGTCATGCTGGTCATGCGGACGCCGTCCGAGAGCTACTGGACGGCAAGACCGGCGAATGAGAGCCGCCGTGACGCTCAGACCCCACGATGCCGAGTATTCCGTCAATCGCGAGGTAGACACCGACCAGAGAGGTGACGACCACGAAGATGGTTGGACCCGCCCGCACGAGACGATCTCTCAATGCGGAGAGATGAGCCTCGGCTTCCCCCGGGCTACGCGGCAAAGCATACGAACATCAGCCCGACGGTTGCGGTCGACACGACCGTAAAGACGAGGAACGCGACAAAGGCGATGACTACCGCCGAATGGTGCCGGATCAGCACCAGGGCGAGAGCTGCCGTGAGCGTCCAAGGCTGTTCCAACGCCCCGATGACAGCCGCTTGCCACGGAGTCAGTCGGTCGAGGTGCTCGGTGAGTTTTTTCGTGAGCCCAGAGCCGGTCCGGGGAATGTTCCGATGTTGCCACTGACGTGCTGCCATGGCCAGCAATGAGATGCCGAGCACTATCTCCAGGTTGTCGACCGTGGTACGACCGGTTCCGTGGAGGCTGACACGTACTCCACCGAGGGCATAGCTGGCGGCGAAGACGATGACGAGCGAAACGCTCCACCCGATCAGGAACGCTCCAGCATTCGCCGTCGCCCTGGTCGTGGCCAGCAAGAGGATAAACACCACAATGGTGCTGGGGGAGATGCTGGCCAGTAGGCCGAGAAGAAGGACCGTGATGATCAAGCCCATGGCCAGACTCCCATCTCCGCACCTGGGTGAGGCGGCAGGTCCAGTTGATCGACCATCACCGACTTGGCATATCACGGGGTTGGTGGAGGAGGTGGAACCCCCTTTTCTCCGGATCGGCTGAAGCGGGCCGACCCGCGTTGTGCCTCCTTGCCGACCGTGGTCTTTTGTTTGCTCAGGTCCTCGCTCGACCCTGCCGACCGGGGCCATCGCCGGTAACCGTCCGTTCACCTTCGGACAGGCGCACAAGGAGGGGCTTTCGGCCAGTGGTCATCTCGTCCACGCCGTTCCTCAGAACCAGTGGAACCAGGGACGACCGTGTCTCCAAACGATCACCGTCACCTTGCCGATGATGTTTCCCTTCGGGACCGTTCCCCAGAAGCGGCTGTCGTCAGAGTCTCCACGACAATCGCCCATCACAAAATACTGACCTGCGGGGATCGTCTGCGTCTGGATGTTGGCTGCACTCTGCGAACAGAATCCGACAAGTTTGGGGAGCCATGGCTGAGCGATGGGTTTTCCGTCGATGTAGATCGTGTCTCCGATCGAGGAGATCGTCTCGCCCGGAAGACCGATGACCCGCTTCACCAGCACGGGATACTCAGGGTCCGAATCCCCCGGAGCTCGATTGAAGACGACGATGTCCCCCCGGTGGATCGTACCGAACAACTTGTCGACCAGCACCCGGTCCCCCGGTTGGAGAGTGGGGGACATCGACGGCGATGGGATGAGGTAGGACTCGGTGGCGTACGCACGGGTCGCGGTGGTGACGAGCAACACGGCGCCGACCACGGCAAGGAGGGTCAGGAAACGTCGAACCAGTGCCCGGCCATGCGGGATCGATCTCATGGCCCAACCCTACGATGCCGACGTCTGATCCCGGGGGTCAGCCATCCGGGCGATGTGACGCCCTCGTCGTGGGCAGAAGGGTCAGATCAGCCGGGAGGGCCGGCCCGGACGACCCGCTTCGAGCGTCCCCTATCCGCCTTCACTGGCTGGGCGTGCGGCGCGGCTCTTCAGTTGGGGGGTCCGGGGGCAGGGCACTCAGATATCGACGCGAGCCGACCACGAGGAGAAGGAGCAGGACGATCAATGGCGATGCGAGGAGCAGCGCGCCGATCAACTGATCCGTCTCGACGACCGCGGATCCAACCAAGACCAGCAACACCCCGATCGCCGAGGCGTACAGAGAGCGCCGCCGGGCGGCAAGAAACATCGCCAGAAGTAGAAACACCAGGCCAGCAACGATCGCCCGCACGTCCGAACCGGGATTCTTCGGTCCCCCCCGGTTAAGGACCACGCCGTCGAACAGGTTCATGATGCCCAGACCGATGAAGATCCACATGACCAGTCGAGCCGGTTGAGGCAGGGGCGCCGGCGCCGGGCGGCGCACGATGAGGCGGAGACGGACTCGAGCCGCGTGCGCCATGAGATGTGCGAGGTCTCCCATAGCCAGACGGTGATGATCGGAGTTGGACTCGAGCCAGGGTCCCGAGGATCTCTTCGCCACGTTCGGTCCGGTAGGCCTTCGGGTAGAGGCGCAACCACCGTTGATACCGCCGCTCGTCGGCCTTCACGCCAGTCCACCAGCCAGTCGGAGACGCCGGAGGGCCTCCTTGGACACGGTCACGCGCCGTCTCGACTCACTGCTGAGCATCGCAGACCCAGACTCGGTGAGCCGGTAATAGCGGCGAAACCGACCGTCAACGATCTCCTCATTGGCCACCTCCACCAGGCCCTCGTCGCAAAGGCGATCCAGCGCGGCGTAGAGGGTGCCCGCCCGAAGCCTCACCTTTCCATCCGAGAGCCGTTCCACCTCGCGAATGACTCCGTAGCCGTGTCGCGGTTGGTCGGCGAGCGCCGTCAGCATGAGAAACGTGGGCTCCCGAACTTCTGATCCCATCACCCGATCATATACCGGTCATCTAACTATGACGGTGGTGGGTTCCCGGGCAACCGGGACCGGTCGAAGGCGACCTGGTCATCGCCGCCGCGCTCCGCGGGGCCATCGAGACACCGTGGACTGCCGGCCGTAGCCGACACGGAGGCCGACGATCATGTCTCGCAACGGGTCCTCGAGAAAGGCGGGTTTCGTCCTCGTCCGAAGCCCGATCCTCCTGGCGAGCCCCACTTTCCTGAGCTGACGTCCCGAAAGTGGTGGTGGGGGCGGTGGCACAACCACCAGCCTGACCAGCGTGCCGCCTGATTCAGCTCTCCGCTTTACTTGACATAATATACATTATCGGCGTCTTATGCCTGTGCCTGAAGCGAGGCCGAATCCAACAATTCCGGGCCGGCAGGGCGCCCAGGAGCCCCGGGACGATGCTCTGGGGCCGGGCGCTTCCTGCGTCGGCGCTCGGTCGCGCCGAACGTTTTCAACCCGTCGTCGAACAACGAGTTCTCGTACGACACCAATGATCGTGAGCCAGCCACATGACTGCATCCCGAGAGTCAGATGGGTTGCCCGCTATGGGCACTGGACGACTTCACGGACGCGAACGGCCCCGGAGCCGTCCGCGGGCGCAATCCCCCGGCGGGTGGTGGAAGCCATCAAAACGTCACTGTGACGAAACTAGGCCATCAACCGGGCTGAGCGAACAATGTGTCGGGTATGAGGTGGTGTTTGTCGACGAGCTCACGGGGGCGGTGCCGATACCTTTTGGCCCGTTGTGGACCAGCCGGCGGGTACCGGTTCTCAACCAGGAGCACGCCATGTTCCCGTATTTGGGCGCGTCGATTCCTGGCGGGAGGAATCGACGCAATGCAACAGTCCGGAGCGACAGGTGGCGGAACCTCGCTCGACGGTCTGACACGGTTATTGTAGTGGGAAAGAAGTGCCAGGTCACGTGACAAATCAAGGCGGCAATCGGCCTGCACGGCCCTTGTGCCCGAAGGTTCAATGCTCAAGTAATCCCATCACGTGGTCGAACCAATCCATGTGAACGCGCACGACTCCTCCACCCTGGTCACCCCGCTGCCCCGGCGTGACCGCTGGACCGAGGCGACCTTCCCCGCCATGGTCGAGCACATCGAGCTGACCACCGCGCTGGCGGCGATCTGCAGCGAATTGAGCGGCACGGCGGTGTGCCGCCGACGCATTCTCCGGCGCAGCCACCGAAGGGGAACCAGCCCGAAGCCGTGAGCCACGGTGCCCATCGGTAGCTACTCCCTCACCGGTTCGATCACCATCCCGGCCAGGTCCTTCGCCGGATCGATCAGGTGCTCGAATGCCTCCCGATAGGCGGCACTGCTCGGCTTCCCCCGGAGGTCGTCCCGCACGTCCTCTACCGCGGACTCGAGCCGGTACAGCCGGTCGTGCAGCTTGCGGAGGTCCTCCTCGCTGACGATGACCTGACCCTCGGGCACGTGCAGCGCGTCGGCCCGTCTTCTCGCCTCATAGGCCCGCTGACGATGCGAGCGGCAGCAGAAGCGACGGGGCCGCCCCGCTCCCGGCGTCAGGGTCAGGGGACGGTGGCACCAGCCGCAGCGTGGTCGGTCGGATGATTTCGTCACTGTGACGATAGTACTCCGCCGGACGGTCTCGTTACGGTGATCCTCGATCGCCCGACTCGGCCAGGGTGAGGCCCACCGGTCTCAGCGTCGGTCGAGCGCGATGACCGGGATGACCCGATCGGTGTTGGCCTGATAGTCGGCGAATCCCGGGAAGTCCCGGGCCTGGTCGGCATAGATCCGATCCCGCTCCGCTCCCGTGATCTCGGTGGCCGTGACGTCGAACGTGTCCGAGCCGACCTCGACGGAGATGTCCGGATGGGCCACCAGGTTGTAGTACCAGTCCGGGTTGGTCGGTGCCCCGGCTTTGGAGGCGAACACGTACATCCGTCCTCCGTCGGTGCGGTAGACCACCGGGTGCACCCGCGGCTGGCCCGACTTGGCCCCGGTGGTGGTCAGGAGGACGATCGTGGCACCCTCGAACGGGCCGCCGACCTTGCCGTTGTTGGCCCGGAATTCCTCGATGATCTTGGTGTTGAAGTCGTTCGTGTCGGCCATGGGGTCCACTCCTCGGTGCGGGCATCTCCTGCGGTGCGGCGTCCGGCCGTCCGCCCCGGCCCGGTCGGGGTCGAGTGCGCCAATCATTCCACGCCGGTGGACGGGCCACGGTCGCCGCGATCACCGGTGGCCGGCGCGCCCGGTAACCTCCCCGAGGGACCCTTGCCATGGAATACGACGCCTACGAACCCGACGATCTCGACCTGGATCCGGACTTCGAGGACCTCTACGAGGAAGGGGCCTTCTTCCGCACCTGTGGCCAGTGCGGCACCCGCACCTCCCCCCGATGGTCCGAGTCCCAGTGCCTCGAGGAGGCCCGCCGATACGGGTGGCGACGGGTGGCGGCCTCCGATCGGCCCGGGGCCCGGCGCATGGACCTGTGCGGCCGGTGTGCCCACGAGGCCGGACTGGGCCCTCCCCTGGCCCGGTGGTTCTGACCTGACGACCGGTCGGTCGGGCCGGGCCCGGATCCGCTACTCCCCCACCTCACCGTCGGCCAGCTCGCGGGCCACGTCCAGGTGCCCGAGATGGCGGGCGTACTCCGACATCACGTGGAAGAGGATCCAACTGAGCGTCGGGGTCCGGGAGTCGGCCGGGAACCTCCCGCCGGTGCGGGCCCGGTCGTCCAGGCGCGCGGTGGCCACGGTGGCCCGGGTCTGCACTCCGGTCAACCGCAGCTGTTCGAGCACGTCGGCGAGGCTGCGTTCGGGCGCCACCCGCCACCGGCCGGTCACCGGATCGTCGTCACCCCAGGGCTCGGCCACGGCGTCGCCGGCGAAGCCCCATTGCATCCAGCGCCGTTCCATGTAGGCCAGATGCGAGGCCAGCTCCAACGGTGTCCAGCCCGACGGAAGGCGGCTGCCCCGGAGTTCTGGCTCGGCCATCCCGGAGACCTTGCGGCGTACCGAGTCACGGTAGAAGTCGAGGTAGCCGAGCAGGAGCTCGACCGGTTCGACCAGGGTGTCCGCCGGCTCGTCGAGGTCGGCCACCGGGTCCGTCTAACCCGGTCCGGCGGTGGGCCGAGTCGAGCGTGGTGACCAGCGGGCCGCGATCGTCGAGTCCGCCATCCGACTGCTTCTTCCGACCCGGAGCACCGGGCGTCCCCACGTTGATCCAGCCCAGCAGCCGTTCGCCGGGGAGCCAGTTCGAACAGGGCCCGGATGGGCTCGGCCTCGAGGACGGCGGCGCTCTTCCACACCGCACCGAAGCCGAGGGCGGTGGCCGCCAGCACGAGGGCGTAGCCGGTGCACGATGCCGACACCACCTGCTCCCACTCCGGGACGTTCGACTCGGGGTTCGGGGAGGCGATGACCATGACGGCACACGGCGCGGCGAACGCCTTGCCCCGCATCTTGGCCACCATCGCCTCGGGGAGATCGTCGCCGCGGAGCTGGTGGAGGCTCTCGACCAGTGCCTCGCCGAAGCGCTCCCGCCCGGCCCCGATGATCACGGCGAACCGCCAGGGCCGGAGGCTGCCGTGGTCGGGGACCGTGGTCGCCGTCTCGAGGATCCGGGCCAGTGACCGATCGTCGGGAGGGAGCGCCGTCGCGGCTCGGCTCGGCCCGGGGCGCCCCCAGCTGATCGATGAGCGTCCCGGACCGCGTGGGGACGCGGCTCACTTCGGTCACCTGCACGTTCCTCTCGCTCCTGGTCGTCTCCGGTTCGGTCTCGATACCCCCACGGTAGAGGAAACCGGTCCGAGGGCAGACGAGCCCGGGTCGGACGTCAGCCGCTCGGCTGGGAAGAGGCCAGCGTCGAGGTCAGCGTCAAGCTGCTGCTGCCCCCGGTACAGCCCGATCCGGATGGCCTGGCCCGGCTTGTCGGCTTGGATCATCACGGCCAGCTGGTCCGCGCTGGTGATGGCCCGGCCGTCGAGCGAGGTGATCACGTCGCCCTCCTCCAGACCGGCCCCGTCGGCGGGCGAGCCGGGGACGACCTGGGAGACGACCGCCCCCTCGGTGGGCACGAAGTTGTACTCGCGGCGGAGCTGGCCGGTCATGGTCACCACGTCGACACCGAGATAGCCGGAGCCGGCCAGGCCGTTGGCGCTGATCGACTGGTGACGCAGTGCCGGCAGCAGCTGGGTGATCTTGTTGGAGGGGATGGCGAACCCGATGTTCTCGGCATCGGCGCTCGAGGCCACCGCGGTGTTCATCCCGATCACCTTGCCGGAGCTGTCCACCAGCGGTCCGCCCGAGTTGCCCGGATTGATGGCCGCATCGGTCTGGAACAGATTGGTGAGGGTCTCGGTGGTGCCGCCCGGGACGTCACCGGCCTGCACGGACCGTCCGGTGGCGGAGATGATGCCCTGGGTCACCGTCGGGGAGCCGGCGGACAGCCCGAGGGCGTTGCCGATAGCCACCACCGCGTCGCCGACCTGGACATTGTCGGAGTTGCCATAGGCCACGGTCGGGAGGTTGGACACGCCGGTGATCTGCAGGAGGGCCACGTCGCTGCCGGGATCGGTGTCGACGATCGTGGCCGGGATGGACTTCGTCTTCCCGTACAGCGTCACCCCGATGCTCGTGGCCCCCGAGATCAGGTGGTTGTTGGTCACCACTTCACCGGTCGAGGAGATGATCATGCCGGTCCCCTGCTCGTCCTGGACGGTGCCCCCACCGGGCAGTGCACCCCCGTCCGGATTCGGCGACTTGGCGTCGATCGAGACGATGGCCGGAAGTACCTTGGCGATCACCGCCTCGATGTTCGTGGTCCCGTTGAGCAGCGCCGGCCCGGCGGAGATCTCGTTGACCTGGGTGACGCTCCCGTGGTGTTGGGTCACCGCGACGATGCTGCCGCCCACCACCGCGCCGACCAGGGCGGCCGCCGTGGCCACCACGACCCAGGGCCATCCCCTCGGGCGGCGGCCGGCGGGAAGCGGTTCGGGGGTCTTGACGCCTTCCGACGACGCCACCACCGGGCGCCATACCGGCACCACCGAGGTGGCCGGACCGCGGGGATCCTCCCAAGCGGACGACGCCGGCGGAGCGTCTGTGCGAGCGGGACGGTCGGCCCGCGACCCCACGCTCGAGCCCGACGCCACGGGTTCCTGGACGCCTGCTCCGGGTTCCTCCATGGTCGACCTCCTCGATGCCGCCCGCCAGCAGCCGGTACCTCGTGATGGGACCGCAGTCCCGAGATATGGCGCCATCGTACGGGGGGAGGTCCGGGCGCACCGGCGTTTCCAGGGGTTCTTAACCCCTTCTTAGGCCTGCCCGGGACTCTCAGTTCCCTCAGGGTCGGCCACGGCAGTAGCCTGTCGCCCGGTATGGCTCATCGCATCGAAGTCGAACTCACCAGTCAAACCGGGGACTCCACCTGGACGTGGCGCGCCGCCGGGGCCAAGCAGCCCCGGGGAACCGTGGACGGGACGCTGGTGCCCGAGGGCTCGGCCGTGGGCACCGTACTCCGAGCCGAGGTCGAGACCACGCTGGACGGGACCACGGTGACGGCGCTCCTGCCGGTGAAGGTCAAGGGCGACGGCCAGAGCGCCGGGCGCATCGAGATCATCGGGACACCCCAGCGGGGCCCCGACGTCAACGTCGTGCTGGCCTCCAAGTCCAAGCGCCACCGCGACGACGGCGACCGCCCCCGCGACGGTGCCCGGCGTCCGTCCGACCGTCGGCCCCGGGGCGAGGGCACCAGCCGGGGGCCGCGCGAAGATGCGGGCTCGGGCCGGGGGCCGCGGGAGAATGCCGGCTCCGGAACCCGGCCCGCCTCCGGCGGGCGGGCTGCGGAGGGCGGACCGGCCCGGAAGCGCAACGGTCCGTCCCGGCCCGGTGGTCGGGAGTCGGGTGGACGTGACAATCCGCGGCGACCGGCCCCGTCGACGACGTTCCGCAATGCGGCGCTCGCCACCCTGCAAGCCCGAGCAGCTCCCCGTGGCCGAGCAGATCCTGCGCGGCGGCATCCCCGCCGTCCGCCAGGCCATCGAGGAGCAGAACGAACGCGCCCGGGCCGACAACCGGCCGGAGGTGACGCCGGGGCCGCTGCTGGCCATGGCCGAACAGCTGCTCCCGCTGATCAACTTGGCCACCTGGAAGGATCGCGCCTCGGTGGCCCGCACCGCCGGCAAGGACGTCCCCCTCCGGGAGCTCCGGTCGATCGTGGCCTCGTCCTCGACGGTCACCCTCGACGAAGAGGGCACCGAGTTGGCCTCCTCCCTCCGGACCACGCTCGATCAACGGGTGACCGCCCTGCGGGACCGCTGGGTCGAACGGATCACCGCCGCCCTCGACGACGGCCGGGTCGCCGACGCGGTGCGCGCCTCGATCCGACCGCCCGAGCCGGCCACGCGACTCTCCTCCGAGCTGGCCGTCCGGCTGGCCGAGGCCGCCGGGAAGGCCATGGCGCGCCGACACCGCTCCCGCCCAGTGGCTGGCCCTGCTCGAAGTGGTGGTCGAGTCGCCCGTGCGCCGCACGGTCAAGCCGGCCGGCCTGCCCGCCGACGCCGACGAGCACCTGTTGGCCGAGGCCCGCAAGGCCTCGGGGTACGTCCCCGAGCTGGCCCGGCTGATGGGGATTCCCATTCCCCCACCGCCTGGCCCCCGCCGCCCGGTGCCGGCCCGCTCCAGTCAGGGCCGCCGGGCGTCCTGAGTCCTCGCCGTCGGCGGCGGGGCCCTCAGTCCAGGTTGCGGTGCATGGTGAGCACGCGGGCCTTGAAGCCCGCCGCCTCGAAGAAGTTCTTCGCCTCCCGGTCGCCGGGCAGCGCGGTTCCGTCCACCCCGGAGCACCCCCGCTCCCCCATCCAGGCGACCACCGTGTCGAGCAGCAACCGCCCCACCCCGACCCCCCGGGCGTCCGGCTCCACGTAACAGCCCTCGAGCACCCCGATCGAACCCTCCGCACCGCCGACTCCGAGACGGGCGAGGGCGAAGCCGCACACCGCCCGGTCGACCGTGCCCACCAGCACCAGATGGCCATCGTCGTCCACCAGGGCGGCGAGCCGGCGGGCCAGCCCGGCGGGATCGGGCCGGTCCCCGACCGTTCCCACCAGCAGGGAGCCCCCCCGTTGGGTCACCAACCCCTGCACGAACTCGTGGGCCAGCTCGCCGAGTCGATCGAGGTCCCCGGTCGTGGCCGCCCGCACCGCCTCCATCGGAGTCCCCTGCCGGCCCGACGCGTCCCGGGCCGGGGTCAGGACCGCTCGTCGAGCAGCTGATCGACCCGGCTGATGATGGTCCGCCGCCCCCGGGAGGACGCCTCGTAGGCCCGCACGGCCACCAGCTCGGAGCGGTTGAGCCCGTCGAGCCGCTGCACCACCTGGGAGGCGGACAGGGTGTCGAAGCCGGGGATCGACAGGGTCGACACCGGTGGCACATGCCCATTGGCGGAGGTGGGTGCGGACGGGGACTCGGTCCGCCCGACGACCCCTCCCCCGTCCTCCTCGCCGACGCTCCGGACCGGAGACGCGGCGGGAGCAGGCCGGACCGGACCGGATCCGGGCGGCGTCGGCGGACCGGCGGGGCGGTGCCCCGATGCCCGGCCCGGGAACAGGCCCCCGGTCCGGCGTCGGAATTCGTCCCGCCCGGCCTTCAGGGCGAACTCCCCGACCGCCCGGGCCGAGGACACCCGGACCTCGAGGTGCGCCCGGCCGACGGAGGCCAGCTTGGGGAGGTCCTCGACCACCGACACCGCGATACCGGCCGGCGCGAACACGAGCAGGTCGAGGAGCCGCTCGTTCAGCGGTCGATCGGCTGATTCGTCGTCAGTGCTTGGCATGTCCGGCCCTCGCTACACGCAGTCGCGGCAGAGCATCTTCTTCCGGTCCGCCAACTGGTTGGGGTGCTTGACCAAAAAGCAGGACCGGCACACGAACTCCCCCGGCTGTTTCGGGAGCACCCGCTCGACCCCGTCACCCGAACGGTCCTCCGGTTCGGGCGTGTCCTCGTCCTCCTCGGGCTCCTCGACGACCAATCGCTCCTTCAGAATGGTGTCGAGGCTGGCCTCGACGTCCTCGTCGTCCGGCTCCTCCTCGTCCTCCTCGTCGGCCTCCTCGGTGGCCGCGCCCGCCTTGGCTGTGGGCTTGGGAACGACGGGAGCTTCGACATCGACGTCGACGACCTCCTCGACGGCCACCAGCTCGGCGTCGTCGTCGTCGGCGATCGCCAGTCCGTCTTCGGCAATCAGGTCGTCGTCATCGTCCGCCAACTCATCGAGGTCTCCCTCGATGAGTTCGTCCGGTCCTTCGACTTCGTCGAGTTCTTGTGGCATCTCGATCCTTCAGTGGTGAGTTGGGCGGGAGCATAGACGGTTGGACGACCGCTCCGATCATCCACCGACCCGCAGTGCCGTCGTGTCTGCTCCCGTCCAAATCTGCGGTGCGCCATCCAGCCGGGACACCCACGGCGAAGGCCCGGGCGACCTCCTGAACGCCGAACCATACCCGCTCGAGCGTGCGGGTCGTTGTCATCGGGCACACCGGCCGGCCCTCGGACTGCAGGCGGTCGGACCCAGGGGTCTTTGGCACCATTCCCCCGTGACCTTCGGTGGCTACCGCCGGTCTCGGGGAACTGTTTTCTACTCGATCCCCTGGGCCTCCCTCCCGCCTCTCACAGCATCCCGCCCTCACGTCGGACCGGCGACAGAAATCGCTTCGTACGACCCTCGGGGCGACTGGGACTGGGCGAACGATAGGCCAACGACACGGTGGCCCGTCAAATGAGGATGATCGCCTCTCACCAGGGGATTTGTACAACTTCCCAGGTCAGGGGTTTGTGGGAATTCCTACCGATCAGAGCGAATTCCGCTTTCCCTCGGCCCGCCGTTCCGATTCGAGTCGCTCGAGCTCGGTCGAGCCGAAATCCACGTGGGACATGGCCTCGGCCAACAGCCGGTGGCCGGCCTGCTCGGCGATCAACCGGTGCATCTCGTGGGCCACCCACCGGTAGCTCTGGTGACCCTGGGGGCCCGACCGGAGCTCGATCAGGTGCATCGCCTCGCGGGCGTTCATCTGCATCGAATAGCGGATGCGGTAGGCGAGGGCCACCGCGTAGGCCGACTCCTCGGGGAAGGACGGGGCCATCACCTCGAACAGCTCGCGGGAGCGCTCCAGCGAGCCGACGTAGCGGCTGGTCAGCCCGGCCCCCTCCACCACCTCGGGCACGTCGTACCCGAGCGAGGTGCCGAGCGGCTGCCACTCGACCGTGAGCATGCGATGGCGCTGCAGGTCGCGGAAGGCTCCGTAGTCGGTGACCACGTCGAAGCGGTAGCCGGTGCGCTCCAACGCCCGACCCGGCCGGTGGCGCCGGTTGGCCCGCTCGCCCACGTAGGCCCGTAGCAGGGACCGACGCTCCTCGGCCCCCAGCCGCCCGACCTGGCGGAGCACCTCCTCCTCGGACCGGTCGGTGAGCGGGGCGCAGATGGCGGCGATGACCTTCTCCTCGCCGTCGGGATCGAAGTCGAGCAGGGTCACCGAGGCCTGACCCGACGGCCCCCCGACCGGATGGTCGGCCGGCGAGACCAGGTCGGGGAAGAGCTCGGCCACCAGCACCCCGGTCGCACGCCGGGTCTCCATCAGATAGTCCGACCAGACCCCGCCCCGGTCGGGTCGGTCGACCCGCTGGAGGAAGGAGGGGATCACCTTGCGCAGCTCCTCGAGCATCAGCGCCGCGTACTGGCGGGCCTCCGGCAGTGGATGGGTGCGCATCCGCAGCAGCAACATCTCGTAGGACTGCCCGGTGCCGTAGATCCCGACGTTGGACAGGGAGCCGGCCGGGAGCAGGCCCCGCAGCGCGTCGAGCGCCTTGGCCCGAATGGCCTGACGGTGGACGAACTCGGAGTCCCCGGCCTGGCGCGGGTGTCGCCCTTTCAGCCAGGTCTGCGCCTCGTCGAGCAGCTCGCCGTAGGTGTCGAACATCCGGTCCATCTCACCGACGTAGCGGGCCCCGAACGGCGACTCGAGCAGCCCCGGATCGCGGTAGTAGCGGTAGTGACCGGTGGTGAGGCGGTTGCTGTAGGTGATGTAGCGGGTCGACTGCTCGAGGTAGGCCATCAACCGCCCCCACTCGAGGACCTTGGTCAGGACGTTGGACGCCTGCTCGCAGGCCAGGTGCACCCCACCGAGTTGGGCCACCGAGTCGTCCCCGTACTCGAAGAAGACCTTCTCGTAGAGGTCCTCGGCCCGCTTCAGCCCGACGGTGGCGTCCACCGTGGCGTCGCCGGAGATGTCCAGGTCCCCGACGAACTCGTCCAGGAACAGCCGGCGGAGGCTCTTCGGCGAGCGGGAGTACCGGGCGAACAACGCCCCCTTGACCACCTCGGGCAGATTGACCAGCGCGAACACCGGCTGGTCGAGATTGGTGACGTAACGCCGGAGAATGTCCTCCTCGTCGGCACTGAACGTCTCCACGGCGTAGGGGAACATGCCCCGATCACACTAGGACGGCGCCGCCGGGTCAGGCGCGGACCCTCCGAGCGCAGGATCATCGGCCCCGACCACCCCTCGCCGGAGCAGGGCCACGGCGGTGAGGGCGGCCTCCCGGGTGGCGGGCAGGGGGGCCACCTGGGCCAACTGGCGCATCAGGTCGATCAACTGGCGGAGGTTGCGGACGAAGTCTCCCGGGGCCACCTCGGTCTCCCGCAGCACGGTGTCGAGGGTGGCCCCCCGGGCCCAGGCCATCACCGCCCGGGCCAGCCCCGGGTCGGGTCGCCGGGTCCGGCGGAGCCCGACCCGGCGCTCCTCGGCCCGCAGCGCGCCGGCCAGGGCCTCCAGCGCCGCCAACCGCTCGATGACGATGCGCCGGCGCGGCCCGGGAGCCTCGTCCCCCGCCCGGCGGGCCTCGAAGGTCAGGGCCGACGCCACCCCGGCGAGCGAGGCCGGGTCCAACCCGTCGAACACCCCGTCCCGCAGGGCCTCGGTGACCAACAGGTCCGACTCGTGGTACACCGAGGCCAGGGCCTGACCGGCCTCGGTCATTCGCCAACCGTCGATGAAGCCCCGGGCTTCGAGCACGGCCAGGCGCCGGTCGAGTTGGGCGGCCAGGGACACCGAGCCCGGCGTGGCCTGCCACTGGCCGTAGGAGGCGGCCAGCAGGGCGTGGGCCTCGTCCTTCGACCAGCGCCGCACCAGGTTCACGGCCAGGTTGTAGGTGGGGTGGAACGAGGAGACCAGGTCCGGGGGTGGCGCCACCGCCGTGCGGGCCACCAGGGCGAAGGGCGTGGCCACCGACCAGAGCACCACGGCATGGCCGACCGTGTCGATGCCCCGGCGACCGGCCCGTCCGGTCAGCTGCTGGTACTCGCCGGAGGTGAGCGCCGAGGTGTCCGAGCCGCGGAACTTGGCGAAGCGCTCGATGACCACCGTGCGGGCCGGCATGTTGATGCCCAGCGCCAACGTCTCGGTGGCGAACACCACTTTGAGCAGACCCTCGGAGAAGCACTGCTCGGCGGCCTGGCGGAAGGCCGGCACCAGTCCGGCGTGATGGGGGGCGATGCCCGCCTCCAGGGCCGCCGACCAGGGGCCGTAGCCGAGGGTGCGGAGGTCGTCATCGTCCAGCCGCTCCACCGCCGCCTCGGTCAGCTCGCGGATCCGGGCCCGCTCGTCGGGGGTGGTGAGCCGGATACCGTCCTGCAGGCACTGGCGGGTGGCGTCATCGCAGGCGGCACGCGAGAAGATGAAGGTGATGGCGGGCAGCATGCCCGCCCCGGCCAGGTACTCGATGACCTCGGTCCGGCGGGGGACCCGGTAGCGATGACGGGGGTTACGGCGGCGACGGTCGTCGAGGGCGACACCGTCCGGGTTGGCCTTGCCGTCCCGGAGGAGCGGCAGCAGGGTGAGACCCTCCCGACCCCGTTCGGCGATGGCGAAGTGTTTGTGGAGCACGACCGGCCGATGGGTCTCCACGATCACCCGCGTCGGGCCCCGCACCGACGAGAGCCAGGCACCGAAGTCGGCGGCGTTGCTCACCGTGGCCGACAGGCTCACGAAGATGACGCCGGGCGGCGTGAGCACCAGGACCTCCTCCCACACCGAGCCCCGGTACGGGTCCTGGAGGTAGTGGACCTCGTCGAGCACCACCACCTCCAGCCCGTCGAGGAGCGGGGAGCGGGCGAAGAGCATGTTGCGGAGGACCTCGGTGGTCATGACCACGATGGGTGCCTGGGCCTGGTGGGAGATGTCGCCGGTCAGCAGTCCGACCTTGGTCTCACCATGGCGCCGGGACAGTTCGGCGAACTTCTGGTTGGAGAGGGCCTTGATCGGCGTGGTGTAGAAGGCCTTACCTCCCCCGGCCAGGGCGGAGGCCGCCGCGTACTCGGCCACCACCGTCTTGCCCGACCCGGTGGGTGCCGACACCAGGACCGATTCGCCGGCATCGAGGGCGTCCATCGCCTGTCGCTGGAACCGATCCAGGGGGAAGCCCAGGCTCTGCTCGAACCCGGCCCGGATGTCGCGCCCCGCTTCCCCATCGGCGTCCCGGGACGTCGCCCGGGAACGCCCGGAGGTCATCGTTGGATGATCTTCCCGATGACGATCGATATCTCGTAGAACAGGTAGAGCGGGATGGCCATGGCCAGCATCGAGAACGGGTCCGAGCTCGGGGTCACCACCCCGGCCACCACCACGATGAGCACGATGGCCCACCGCCGCCACGACGCCAGCTTCTTGGCGTCCAGCACCCCGGCGATCTCCAGGGAGACCAGGACCACGGGGAACTCGAAGGTGAGACCGAACACGGTCATCAGCAGCACGATCAGGCTGAGGTACTTGATGGGGTCGAGGATCTCGTGGAGGCTCGGACCGCCGATGCTGCCCAGCCAGTTGAGGGCGTGCGGAAAGGTCAGATAGGCCACCAGGCACCCGAAGCTGAACAGCACGATCGAGGCCAGGATGAACGGGATGGCGTACCGCTTCTCGTTCGGCTTGAGCCCCGGGGTGATGAATCGCCACAGCTCCCACAGCAGCACCGGCGAGGCGAAGAACAAGCCGCCGTAGGCGGCGATCTTGACCCGCAGGGTCAGGCCGTCCAGCGGCCCGGTGATGTAGAACGAGCAGCCGTGGGGACGGATCTGGCAGTAGGGATGGGCGAGGAAGGACAGGATCCAGGGATAGATCAGAAAGGCGACCGTGCCCGCCACGACGAAGGCCACCGCACAGATGAGGACCCGGCTGCGCAGTTCGGTCAGGTGCTCGACCAGGGTCATCGAGTCCGGCTTGGCCCGGGGCTCGGACCGCCGCTTCAGGGAGATGGCCATGGGACTCGCGCTCGTCGGGCTCGGGACACCGGGGGCCGGGCCGACCGGGTCAGTTCATCCCCGGGTCGTCGGGGACGTCCCGGCCGGAGGAACGGACCTGATGGACGATGCCGCCGGGATCCCCGAGCAGCACCCCGGGGATGAGCGGCACCTCTTCCGAGGCGCGCACCGACCCGGCGGGCCGGTTCGCATCCACCGACGGCTGCATCGCATCACCCTGCACGTCCGAGTGTTCGGAGCCGTCGGCCCCGGCAGATGTGGTGCCGTTCTCGGTGCTGTGGGTGTCGGCCAGGGTGTCGAGGAAGGAGAGGGGCGATCGGACCGCCTGGGTGATGGCCGCCGTGGAGGGCAGATCGGGGAAGTTGCCCCGGACGTCCGACTCCAACCGCTCGCGGAACTTCCGGAAGTCGCCCCACAGGCTGCCGATCTGCTTGGCCATCTTGGGCAGCTTGTCGGGCCCGAGCACCACCAGGGCGACCACCAGGATGACCAGCAGCTTGGCCGGGCTGAAGACGTCCACGTCCGCGAGTGTATCGGGGCGGGCCCTTGCCGGGCATCGGGACGCCACCGCCGCCTAGGCCGGGCCCCCGGTGGTCGGTGGGCCTCGGGAGAGGGCCAAGCCGGGCCTCGGCGAGGCGGATCCCACGCATGGTGGCGGCGATGAGGATCACCAGCACGGCGGCGAGCACCGACAGCGCCACCAGCCACACTCCGTGGTTGACCGGCCAGACCTTGAACGCCATCTTCCCGACGATCGAGCTGGCGGCGATGGGCCCGAAGTAGCGGCTGTCCTCCGAGTCGGTCCGGTTGTCCCCCATCACGTAGTAGTGGCCGGCCGGGACGGTGTAGGGATGATTGAGGCTGAACGGGGCGGCGAGCGGGCTCGGGGAGGTGACCGGGAGGGGCCGGGGCAGCCACGGCTGGGGCAGCGGCTTCCCGTTGACGTACAGCTTCCCGTCGACCGAGGAGATGACGTCGCCGGGTAGTCCGACGACCCGCTTGACCAGATCGGAGAAGTCGGCCTGCTCGAGGGGCGGCTTCGAGAACACGACGATGTCCCCCCGCTGCACGCTGTGGAAGCGGTAGCTCAGCTTGTCGACCACGATGCGCTCGCCGACCTGCAGGGTGGGCAGCATCGACCCCGAGGGGATGTAGAACATCTGGGCCACGTAGTCCCGCACCCCGACCGCCAGCAGCACGGCGACCACCAGCACCACCGTCCATTCGATGACCCATCGCCACGGGCTGGGTGGCCGGGGAAGCGACGGGTTCGGGCTGCTCCCCGTCCGGTCCCGAGGCGACGTGCGGCTCGGTTCGGGCGATGGGGTGCGGCGGTGGAGTACCCGACGGCGGTGCTGTGCAGTTGGAGTTCCACCAGTTCGTCACGCTACCCCACCGAGGCCCGGCGCCGACCGGCGGCCCCGGCCGGCTACAGGCCCTTGATGTGGCCCAGCGGCCAGACCACGGCCACGGCGCGTCCCACGATCAACGATCCGGGAATGGGGCCGAAGAACCGGCTGTCCTCGGAGTCGGTCCGGTTGTCCCCCATGACGAAGTACTCGCCCGCCGGGATCTTGACCGGCCCGGGCAGGTTGAACTGCGGGTGGGGGTCACCGGGCAGCGTGCCGGTGAAACTCTGAGGTCCCTTGGGCAGCCAGGGCTCGGACAGGAGCTTCCCGTTGATGTACACCTGGCCGTCCCGGGACGAGATGGTCTCTCCGGGGAGGCCGATGACCCGCTTGACCAAGTCGGCGTAGGCCTGGTCCTCCAGCGGTGGCCGGGCGAACACCACGATGTCCCCCCGGTGCACGTCGTGGAGGTGGTAGCTGAGCTTGTCGACGATGATCCGGTCCCCGATCTGGAGGGTCGGCTCCATCGACCCGGAGGGGATGTAGAACGACTGCACGACGAAGGTCCGGAGCACCACGGTGCACAGCAGCACGGCGGCCAGGATGACGACCCACTCGATGACGGTCCGGTAGCCGCGCCCCTGGGGAGGTTCGGCGGCGGCCGGGTCGTCCCCGCCGGGCTCGCCGGGGCCTACGGAGCCGGGGGCCAGCACGGACACGACATCACCAGGGGGTTGGACGGTAGCCACAATCAGGTGACGCTACCCCACCAGGCCCGACAGTTCGGGTCGATCCCCCACCGGTCCGGTGGGGGTGACCGGATCGGGTCACAATCCGGCGATCAGCTTCTCGACCCGCTCGTCCTTGGACTTGAACGGGTCCTTCAGCAGCACCGTGCGCTGGGCCTGGTCGTTGAGCTTGAGGTGCACCCAGTCGACGGTGAAGTCCCGTCGCCGCTCCTTGGCCTTCTTCACGAACTCCCCCCGGAGCCGGGCCCGGGTGGTCTGGGGGGCGTGGACATGGCGGCGGCGATGTCGACGTCATTGCAGATCCGGTCCAGTTGATCGTGGCGCTGGAGGCGGTAGTAGAGCCCGCGGGTGCGGTCCACATCGTGGTACTGCAGATCGAGCAGCGACACGTTCGGGCTGTGGAGGGAGAGCGAGTGGCGCTCGCGGTATCGGTCGATCAGCCGGTACTTGGCCACCCAGTCGCACTCCCGGTGGAGCGACAGCGGGTCCGACTCGAGGCCCTTCAGGCAGTGCTCCCACATGTCGAGGGCGCGGTCCTCCTGCGGGGACAGCCCCTGACGGTCGCGGTAGCGGATGGCCCGCTGGAGGTACTCGCCCTGGATGTCCAAGGCGCTCATCTCCCGACCGTTGGCCAGACGCACCGGCCGGCGGCAGGTGATGTCGTGGCTGATCTCCCGGATGGCCCGGATCGGGTTCTCGAGGGTCAGGTCGCGCATCACCGTCGAGGAGTCCTCGAGCATGCGCAGCACGATGCTGGTCGTGCCCACCTTGAGGAAGGTGGCGTACTCGCTCATGTTGGAGTCGCCCACGATGACGTGGAGCCGCCGGTACTTCTCGGCGTCGGCGTGGGGCTCGTCGCGGGTGTTGATGATCGGACGGCTGCGGGTGGTGGCCGAGGACACCCCCTCCCAGATGTGCTCGGCCCGCTGGCTCAGACAGAACACCGCGCCCCGCGCCGTCTGGAGCACCTTGCCGGCACCGGCGTAGGCCTGGCGGGTGACCAGAAACGGGATGAGCACCTCGGTGTAGTGGGCGAAGTCGTCACGACGACTGGTCAGATAGTTCTCGTGGCACCCGTAGGAGTTGCCGGCCGAGTCGGTGTTGTTCTTGAACAGGTAGATGTCCCCGCGGATGCCCTCCTCCCGCAAGCGCGCCTCCGCCCCTTCCACCAGCGAGGAGAGGATCCACTCCCCCGCCTTGTCGTGCACCACCAGCTCGGCGATGTCGTCGCACTCGGGGGTGGCGTACTCGGGGTGGCTCCCGACGTCGAGATAGAGCCGGGCACCGTTCTCCAGGAAGACATTGGACGAGCGACCCCAGCTCACCACCCGCCGGAACAGGTACCGGGCCACTTCGTCGGGGCTCAGCCGACGCTGGCCGCGCAGGGTACAGGTGACCCCGTACTCGTTCTCGAGGCCGTAGATCCGCTTGTCCATGTCACTCACGGTACCGTCCGGAGGCGCCCTCCCTACGTACCCGCCACCGCCAGCCGCCGCGGGCGGCCGTCCGGTCAGGCCAGGAGGGCTTCCAATTCGGCGTCCACCAGGCGCCGGAAGGCCCGCCGTCCGTTGCCCTCGGCCAGCACGGCCACCTCGAGATCCGAGCCGGTCAGGGTCCGATCCGGCCCGGCCAGGGCACTGACCGCCGCCCCCAGGGCCTCGGTCAGCGACCAGCCGATGCGCCACCCCTCCTCGAGACGCTCGGCGATGGCCTCGGTCTCGCCGCCCAGGACGGCGTAGCGGTCCTCGTCGGTGATGGTGCCCTCGTAGGCGATGTGGTACAGCTGCGGAGGGTGCAGGCCCGAGCCGAGCTCGGCCACCAGGATCTCCACCTCGAGCGGCTTCATCTCGTGGGTGAAGACCTGTCCCAGGTACTGGGCGTAGAGATTGGCCAGCGACCGGGCGTCCACGTCCTCGCGGCTGTAGGCATAGCCCTTGGTGTCGGCGTGACGGATGCCCGACACCCGCAGTTGGTCGAACTCGTTGTACTTCCCCACGCCGGCGAAGGCGATGCGGTCGTAGATCTCGCTGATCTTGTGCAGGGAGCGCGACGGGTTGTCGGCCACGATGACGATCCCGGTGTCGTAGACGGTGGCGATGAGCGAGCGGCCCCGGGCGATGCCCTTCTGCGCGTACTCGGCGCGGTCCTTCATCACCTGTTCGGGGGCCACGTAGTACGGCATGGTCATGGCTGGCGACCCTCCGCTCGACGGCGCTCGATCAGGGCGGCGAACCGCTCCGCCACCTCGTCCTCGCCCACCAGCGCGTACCCCTCGGCGGTCACCGTGGCCACCAGCGGGTAGATCCCCCGGATCAGGTCGGGACCGCCGGTGGCCGAGTCCTCGTCCGCCGCCTCGTAGAGCGACTCGATGGCCAGCTCCACCGCGTCGTCGCGGGCCATCCCGACCCGGTAGCCGAGCTTGATGGTGGTGCGGGCGTCGCGTCCACCCGAGCCGGTGGCGTTGTGCTCGGTCTCCTCGTAGTGGCCGCCGGTCACGTCGTAGGTGAAGATCCGGCCGGTCCCCCGGGCCAGGTCGAAGCCGGCGAACAGCGGGACCACGGCCAGGCCCTGCATGGCCATGGGGAGGTGCTCCCGAACCATCTGGCTGAGCTGGTTGGCCTTGCCCTCGAGGCTGAGGACGACACCCTCGACCTTCTCGTAGTGCTCGAGCTGGGTCTGGAACAGGCGGACCATCTCGACGGCCGGCCCGGCGGCCCCGGCGATGGCCACCGCCGAGTAGCGGTCGGCGGGGAAGACCTTCTCCATGGCCCGGTGGGCGATGGAGTGGCCCTTCGGTGGCCCTGCGGTCACCCGCCATCACGATGCCGTCGGCGAACCGCAGGGCCACCACCGTGGTCCCGTGGCGGAACTCGGGGGCCTGCGCCCCTCCGGCGTGGACCGCGCCCGGCGTGGACCCCGCCATCGGGTGCACCGGCAGCTTCAGCCGTCGGATGAGCCCGGAGAAGTCCGGCCCCGGATCCTCGGTGGTGGAGAAGAGCGGCAGGGTCACCGGAGCTACTCGCCGCCCTTCTGGACGTAGTTGCGGACGAACTCCTCGGCGTTGTCCTCCAACACCTCGTCGATCTCGTCGAGGAGGTCGTCCAGTTCCGCCTTCAACTTGTCACCGGTGGCCGAGGTGGCCGGCACCTCCTCGACCACCTCGTCGGTCCGCTCGGTGCCGGTCTTCTTCTTCTGCTCGCGTTCAACCATTTCGATCATTCATCCCGTTCAACCATCCCTCACTCCCTCCTAGCTGCTCAAACGATCCAACAGCTCGGACGGACTTGCGCACGCGTCCAGCAACGCCTCTACGTGCTCGGCTGTGCCCTTCAACGGGTCCATCATAGGGACGCGGCGCAGCGGGTCGGTGCCGAGGTCGAAGACGAGGGAATCCCAGTTGGCGGTCACCACCGAAGCGGGCCACCGTTTGAGGCACTCCCCCCGGAACCAGGCCCGGGTGTCACGGGGCGGCTCGGTGACCGCGGCGACGACCGACGCCTCGTCGACCAGCCGCTCGGTGTCCATGCGGGCGAACAGGGACCGGGAAGGACGCAGGTCGTGGTATTGGAGGTCGAGGGCGGCCAGGCGGTGGTCGTCCCACCCGCAGCCGTGGCGGTCGCGATAGGCCTCGATCAGCTGGAGCTTGGCCACCCAGTCCAGCTGGCGGGCCAGCGACATCGGGTCGGTCTCCAACCCGTGGAGCACGGCCTCCCAGCGGACGCAGCACGTCCTCGCCGATGGCGGCGTCGCCCAGGCACTCGAGGCCCTCGTCGTCGGCGTACTTTCGGGCCAGGGAGAACAGCTCCCACTGGATGGCCAGGGCGGTGGCCGTCGAACCGTCCGTCATGAGCAGCGGACGGGTGAAGGTCCGGTCCAGGGCCACCTCGTGCATGGCGGTCACCGGGTCGGCCAGCGACAGGCTCCGGCTGCCCGTCACGTCGTCCTCGATCATGGCCAGCACCAGCGCGGTGGTCCCGACCTTCAGAAAGCTGGCCACCTCGGCCAGGTTGGCGTCGCCCACGATGACGTGCAGCCGGCGGTAGCGGTGGGGATCGGCGTGCGGCTCGTCGCGGGTGTTGACGATCGGCCGCTTCAAGGTGGTCTCCAACCCGACCTGCTCCTCGAAGAACTCGGCCCGTTGGGAGAGCTGGAACTCGACCCGCTGCCCGTCGTGGGTGGCCGTCTCCGAACCCACCTTGCCGGCGCCGGCGAAGATCTGCCGGGTCACGAAGTGGGGGGTCACTCCGGCCACGATGCGGGCGAAGGGTGCGGCCCGGTCCATGAGGTAGTTCTCGTGGGCCCCGTACGAGTTGCCCTTCCCGTCCGAGTTGTTCTTGTAGATGACCAGCGTGGACCCGTCGCGGGAGGCGAGGTCGGCGGCCTCCATCGAGCGGGTCAGGATCAGCTCGCCGGCCCGGTCGTAGCGCAGGCACTCGAGCGCGTCCCGGCACTCCGGGGTCGAGAACTCGGGGTGGGCGTGGTCGACGTAGTACCGGGCCCCGTTGGTCAACACGGTGTTCACCAGATGGGTCTCCACCTGAGGGGGGAGCGACCCCTCCCGGGCGAACCCCCGGGCGTCGTTGCCCGGGGCCTCGTCTTCGAAGTCCCAGCCGGTCTGCTGGCGGGCCACATCGTGCGCGTACGCGTTGATCAGCACCGAGGAGGCTGCGATCGGATTGGGGTCGCCGTGGAGCACCTGGATCCCGTACTCGGTCTCGATGCCACACACCTTGGGAATGGCCACGGGTCGACCCTACCGTGGCCGGTGCTCAGAGATACTGACCGGTACCCACCCGCTCGATGGACCGGCCGCCGGTGGTCTCCTCCTGGTCGCTGACCAGGGTGCGGATGTAGACGATCCGCTCCCCCTTCTTGCCCGAGATCTTCGCCCAGTCGTCGGGGTTGGTCGTGTTGGGCAGGTCCTCGTTCTCCTTGTACTCCTGGCGGATCGACTCGAGGAGGTCCTCGGTGCGGATGCCCCGGCCCTGCTCGGCGATGGTCCGCTTGATGGCCAGCTTCTTGGCCCGGCGCACGATGTTCTCGATCATCGCCCCCGACGAGAAGTCACGGTAGTAGAGGACCTCTTTGTCCCCGTTCTGGTAGGTCACCTCGAGGAACCGGTTCTCGTCGTCGTTGCGGTACATCTCGGCCACGGTGGCCTCGATCATCGCCTGGGTCGCCTTGGCCGGGTCCCCTCCGCCCAGCGTCTGCACCTCGTCGGCGTCGAGCGGCAGGTCGGGGGTGAGGTAGCGGGAGAAGATCTGCGCCGCGGCCACCTCGTTCGGCCGCTCGATCCGGATCTTCACATCGAGGCGCCCGGGCCGGAGGATGGCCGGGTCGATCAGGTCCTCGCGGTTGGAGGCCCCGATCACGATCACGTCCTTCAGCGTCTCCACGCCGTCGATCTCCGCCAACAGCTGGGGCACGATGGTCGACTCCATGTCCGAGCTGATGCCGGTGCCCCGGGTGCGGAACAGCGAGTCCATCTCGTCGAAGAAGACGATGACCGGCACCCCCTCCTCCGACTTCTCGCGGGCGCGCTGGAACACCAGCCGGATCTGCCGCTCCGTCTCCCCCACGTACTTGTTGAGGAGCTCCGGTCCCTTGATGTTGAGGAAGTAGCTGCGGGCGTTGTGGTTGCCGGTGACCTCGGCGACCTTCTTGGCCAACGAGTTGGCCACCGCCTTGGCGATCAGGGTCTTGCCGCACCCGGGCGGGCCGTAGAGCAGGATCCCCTTCGGCGCCGGGAGCTTGTGCTCGGCATAGAGCTCCCGGTAGAGGTACGGGAGCTCGACGGCGTCGGTGATGGCTTCGATCTGCCCGTCGAGACCTCCCACGTCGGCATAGGTCACGTCGGGCACCTCTTCGAGCACCAGCTCCTCGACCTCGGGCCGGGCCAGCTTCTCGATCAGCAGGCCGGTGCGCGACTCCATCAGGACGGTGTCGCCGGCCCGGAGCTTCACCCCGATGAGCGCGTCCGAGAGCTCGGCCACCCGCTCCTCGTCGGCCCGACCGTACACCAGCGCCCGCAGGCCGTCCTCGAGGATCTCCTTCAGGACCACCACCTCCCCGGAGCCCTCGCCCTCACGGGCCAGGATCACGTTGAGCGACTCGTTGAGGACGACCTCGTTCCCGCGCTGCAGCTCGTGCTCGTCGATGTCGGGATGCAGGGACACCCGCATCTTGCGCCCCCCCGAGAAGACGTCGACGGTGCCGTCGTCGTTGGCGCCGAGGTAGGTGCCGTAGGCCGCCGGCGGCTGGGTGAGCTTCTCCACCTCGTCACGCAGGTTGGCCACATGCTCCTTGGCCGTCTGCAGCGTGAAGGTCAGCTTCTCGTTCTGCGAGATGGCCTGGGCCAGCTGGCCCTTGGTCTCCAGCAGCTTCTCCTCCAACGTCTGGACCCGCCGCGGGCTCTCCTGCAGACGACGCCGGAGGAGGGTCACCTCCTCTTCGGCCGCCTGGGCCCGGGCCATCAGGGCCTCCAGCTCGTCGCCGTCGTCGACCGGTGCTGCTCGGCGGTCGGGGCCGTCACCTTCGAAATCAACCGTGGGAATCACCTCAATCGGATTCACTCGCTCACTGGCGACCCTACACCGGCACCCTCGACACCCGGCACCATCCGGCGGTGGGAATGCCGCCCCCAACCGATGATCTGACTGACCGTCAGCTACACTGACGGGCGTTGCCGATAGCATTGAGCCAGGGCGCCGATTGGCGGTGCCCGCGCGGGAAGCAGCACCGTCGACGCCAATCTGACGGGTTGGGTCCGGCCGGACGAGGGGCACGAGGGTGCGCCGCCGAGATGTGGGAGTGACGTAACTGATGAAGGTGTGGATCGACCAGGACCTCTGCACGGGCGACGGCCTCTGCGAGGAGATCGCGCCCGCGGTGTTCACCTTGCTCGACGACGGACTGGCCTACGTCAAGGAAGGCTCGGACGTGAAGAACGAGCCGGGCGGTTCGGCCGGCATGGCCGCCGTCCCCGACGACCTCGAGGACGCGGTGGTGGAGGCGTCCGAGGAGTGTCCCGGAGAGTGCATCTTCATCGAGCAGAGCTGAGCGCTCCGGCGGCGGGTGCTCCGGCCGCCGGCTCGTTCCGGTAACGCAGTCGGACCCACGACGGGGTTCAGTCGGACCCGGCCCGCTCCCCCACGGCCGCCCGATCGTCCACGAACGGCACCAGTAAGCGGGCGGTGGTGAGGAATCCGGTGTGGCCGACCATCCGGTGGTCCGGTCGCACCGAGCGGTCCTCGATGTGCCAGGTCCGGTGCAGGACCTCGAGCGTGGAGGCCATCCCGAAGTTGCTGTGCTCGAGGGCCCCGCGGAGCTGGGACGTCTGGTTGATGGTGGGGAGATAGGCACAGAGGATGCCGCCCGGCCGCAATGCAACCTCGGCATGGGGGAGCACCTGCCACGGCTCGGGCAGGTCGAGCAGGATCCGATCGAGGCCCCGCTCCTCGATCCCCTCGTAGACGTTGCGCAGCTCGACCCGGTAGGGGGCGTCCTCCCCCAGCATGGCGGCCACGTTGGCCCGGGCCCGGTCGGCGAAGTCCTCCCGCAATTCGTAGCCCACCACCTCGGCGCCGGCCCGCAGGAGGGCCATGGAGAGCGCCCCGGATCCCACTCCGGCCTCGAGCACCGACATGCCCGGGGCGATGTCCGCCTCGATCAGGATGGCCCCGAGGTCCTTCGGGTAGATGACCTGGGCGCCTCTCGGCATCTTGAGGACGGTGTCCGACAGGGTCGGTCGGACCACCACGAACCGCCGGCCGGTGCTCCCGAGGACGGAGGATCCTTCGGGTGTCCCGATGAGGGAGTCGTGGGCCACGATGCCGACGTGGGTGTGGAAGGACGCACCGGCCCGGAGGTTGATGAGGTACCGGCGCTCCTTGGCGTCGATCAGCAGCACCCGTTCGCCGTCCCGGAGGATGCTCCGATCCCCGTGGGGCGGCACGCGGTTCAGCGACCGTCGGACGGGGTGGGTGACCGCCGGACGCTCGTCACGGTCAGTCGTTCCCCCGGCTTCAGCACGGTGCGGTAGACCACGTCCTCACGGTTCCGGGCCCGCAGGATCATCCAGACCGCGGCGCCGACGACGAACCACGCCGTGTGGTAGCCCCGGAACCCGCGCCCGAACGCCTTGACTTGCAACCAGTGCAGCAGGCTCTCCATCGGCTCAGACCCGCCGGACCTCGACGACGGCCGAGCGGCGGCGCCCGCTGCGCCTCCCGATGAGGAAGATCACGGCCACCGCCACCACGCCGACCGCCAGTCCCACCGTCACCAGCTGTGAGCGGGTCGATTCCGCCTCGTCCGCGACCTCACCGGTCAGCTCTCTGAATTGCGCCTCGATCTGGTCGCGGGTGATCCGCTCGGTTGCGGGGCTCATCAGGACTCCTTTTTCACGTTGGCGGTGCGCCGGCCCTGGCCGCGGGCGATGGCCCAGATGGCCAGACCGGCCACGGCCAGGACGACCACCGTACAGATGAGGTAGGGCGCCCAGGACCAATTGCCGGTGAAGGTGGAGCCGGTCTCACCCTGGAGCAGCCGGAGGAAGGCCACGGAGAGGATGACCAGTCCGACGGCCAGGGCGACCGAGCCGGCCACGCCGAAGAGCATGTACCGCCCGAGACCCTTCAGCGGGGTGAGGGTCTCCTGCTTGACATAGTCGATGACCAGCTGCAGGGTCTCGCCACCGGTGGCCCGAAGGCCTCCCAGTCCCTTGCCTTTGCCACTTCGACCTTGGGCCACGATCCTCCTCGGGTGCGGTGGGGGCCCCGGCCGGGCGCCTGCCTCTCCACCTCTGCCTGCTCCTAGACGGCCCCAACTATAGGCAGGACCAGGGAGCCGGCCGGCCACCGCGCCGGGGTCACTCCCTCGGGGTGAACAGATAGGTCGAGCTGGCCCGGGCGACCGTCCGGCCCCGGTCGTCGACCACCTCGGCCTCGGCGAAGGCCACCCGGGCCCCACCCGAGACCACCGAGGCCGTGCACTCGAGGACGGTGCCCACCTTCACCGGGGCGACGAAGCTGGTCTTCATCTCCACATTGGCGCTGAACACGTTCCGGCCCGCCGCCCGGGCGAAGGTCACCGTGGCCGAGCCCATGGCCGAATCGGCCATCGCCCCGATGAACCCGCCCTGGACGATCCCGGCCGGATTGGCGAACCGCTCATCCGCCCGCATCCGCCATACCGTGCGCCCCGGCTCCGACTTGTCCACGCAGGTCATGCCCAGGGTCAGCTCGCAGTTGGGCGGGACCTGGATGCGGGGATCGGGCATCAGGTGACGTTACCTCCCCCGGTCGTCGATACTGGGGGGATGCCACTGCCACCGGGACCCTCTCCCCGACCCGCCGTCCTGGTGGGCGAGGCCGACGAGGACTGGACGGGGGACGCGAGGTTCTACGAGTACTCGGCCGCCGCCGACCCGATCACCTCCGGGGCGATCAGTCCGGTGCCGGTGCACCGGTTCGCCCCCGGCACCACCGCCACCGCATCCGGCCTCTTCCCGCTGGACCTCTCGACCGAGCTGGGGGTGGCCTACCCCGCCACCAGTCCGGGGCATGTTGGCGTCGTTCCTGTGCGTCGGGGCCGGCGACCAGGTCACCACCGTGCCCGATGCCACCAGCGAGCTCTACTACTGCCTCCGGGGTGCCGGGCACAGCACCTTCGACTGCCCCCTCGCCGCGGACGGGCCGGCCTCGGGTCGCATCCCTTGGTCCGAGGGCGACTTCGTCACCCTGCCCGCCGGCTGCACCACCGTGCACGTCGCCGAGCGGCGGGGCGGGCGCTGGCGCCCTGCTGTACCGGGTCACCGACGCACCCCTGCTCGCCTACCTGGGCGTGTCCCCGACCCGGGCCCGGTTCGCCCCCACCCGGTACGACGGGGCCGAGGCCCGGGACCGACTGGCCCAGATCGAGCGCGACCCGGCGGCCGCCCGGCGGAGCCGGGTCAGCGTGCTCCTGGGCAACCGGGCCACCCCCCAGACCCTCACCATCACCCCCACCCTGTGGGCCATGCTCGGCGTGCTCCCGGTGGGGCGGGTCCAGCGGCCGCACCGTCACCAGAGCGCCGCACTGGACCTGATCACCGAGTGCGAACCCGGCTGCTACACGCTCGTCGGGCCCCGGCTCGGGCCCGACGGTGCCATCGTCGATCCGACCCGGGTCGACTGGGAGCCGGCCGGCGCCTTCGTGACCCCGCCCGGCCACTGGCACAGCCATCACAACGAGTCGGGGCGGCCGGCCTACCTCGTCCCCATCCAGGATGCCGGGCTGCACACCTACCTCCGCTCCCTCGACATCCGCTTCTCTCCCGCGCCGACCTGACCGGCAGTGCCCTTCGCCAGTGCCGTATCCGAACATCCGATCGCCTCACTGGCCACCGGCGAGGTGGCGGGGGCGCTGCTCGAGGCCATCGGGGAACGCCCCGACCTGGTGATGATCATGGCCACCCGTCACCACGCCGGCGCCCTCGAGGACATCGCCGCCGCGGTGTCCGCGGTGCTGCACCCCCTGGCGGTGCTCGGGTGCTCGGCCGAGTCGGTGGTCGGCACCGGGCGGGAGATCGAGGAGACTCCGGCCCTCGGCCTGTGGGCCGGCCGGGTCGGGCCCCTGGCCCCGGTGACCCTCACCGCCACCCGTCTGGCCGACGACTCGTGGCACTTCTCCGGCTGGCCCGACCGGCTCAGCTTCGAGGCGACCGCCCTCGTGCTCCTGGCCGACCCCTTCACCTTCCCCGCCGTCGACTTCCTCGACTGGCTGGAGGAGGTCCGTCCCGGCCTCCCGGTCATCGGGGGGAACGCCTCGGGCGGTCGCGGGCCGGGCGGAAGTCGGCTGCTGGTCGGCGACCAGGTGGTCACCTCGGGCGCGGCCGGCGTCATCATCGGCACCGGGGTCGAGATCCAACCGATCGTCTCGCAGGGCTGCCGGGCCTACGGCGAGCCGCTCACCGTCACCCGCTCGGATCGCAATGTGATCCACGAGGTGGCCGGGGTCCCGGCCATGGAGTGCATGGTCAACCAGATCCGCAGCAGCCTCGATCCCGACGACGTGCTCGACATCGAGTCGAACGGGCTCTTCGTGGGTCGCCTCATCGACGACCACCTCGACGATCCCGGGCCCGGCGACTACCTGATCCGATCGGTGCTCGGGGTCGACCGCTCCACCGGGGCGGTGGCCGTGGACGACCGGGTGCCCGCTCGGGAGCACCATCCGGTTCCACCTCCGTGACGACCGCACCGCCCGCCACGAGCTGAGCCTGCTGCTCGAAGGACAGCGCCCCGAGGCGGCCATGATGTTCACCTGCAACGGGCGGGGCACCCGGCTCTTCGACGTGGCCCACCACGATGCCCGGATCCTGCAGCACGCGGTCGGGCCCATTCCGGTGGGCGGCTGCTTCGCCGCCGGGGAGATCGGGCCGGTGGGCGGGCGCAACTTCGTGCACACCCTGTCGACGTCCATGGCCCTGTTCCGCGACCGGTGATCCGTCCGGCCCGACGCCACCGGGTCGTCACCCCGAAGCCCGGCCGATAGGGTTGCCGATCAATGACTGCACGCGTGTCCCCCACTCCGGACCCGGTCGGCGACGGCGAACTCGAACAGCTCGGGATCAACGTCATCAGAGGTCTGGCCATCGACGGCCCCCGGGCGGCGGACTCGGGTCACCCGGGCACCGCCATGGCCCTGGCCCCCCTGGCCCATGTGCTCTTCACCCGGGTGATGCACCACGACCCGTCCGAGCCCGACTGGCCCGATCGGGACCGGTTCGTGCTCTCCAACGGGCACGCCTGCATCCTGCTGTACTCGATGCTCTACCTCACCGGCTACGGGCTGACCCTCGACGACCTGCGTGCGTTCCGCAGCTGGGGCAGCCGCACGCCGGGTCATCCCGAGCACAACCACACCCCGGGCGTCGAGGTCACCACCGGGCCACTGGGCCAAGGGGTGGCCAACGGCGTCGGGATGGGCATCGCCGAGCGCTGGATGCGCAACCAGTACTCGCCCGAGATCTGCGACCACCACACCTACGTCATCGCCGGCGACGGCTGCTTCGAGGAGGGCATCTCCCACGAGGCGGCCTCCCTGGCCGGCCACCTGCAGCTCGGGCGGCTGGTCTACATCTACGACGACAACCACATCAGCATCGACGGTCCCACCGAACTCGCCTACTCACGACAACGTCGGCGAGCGCTTCGCCGCCTACGGCTGGGGGGTGGACGACATCGGCGAGGTGGCCAACGACCTCGACGCCCTCGAGGCGGCGCTGCTCCGGGCCAAGGCCGACGAGGACCGTCCTTCGCTGATCATCCTGCGCAGCCACATCGGCTATCCCTCGCCCCACCTCACCGATACGGCCAAGGCCCATGGCGACCCGTTCTCCGACGAGGAGGCCCGCCTGACCAAGGAGCTGCTCGGCCTGCCCGCCGATCAGACCTTCTGGGTGCCCGACGACGTGCTCGACCTGTACCGCCAGTGCATCCCCCGCGGGCAGGCCTGGCGGGCCGAGTGGAACCAGCGCTTCGAGGCCTGGACGGGCGACAAGCAACGGTGGGCGGCCGGGCTGACCACCCACGGCCTCCCCGGGTGGGAGTCCGATCTCCCGACCTTCACCCCCGAGGACGGGCCCCTGGCCACCCGCCGGGCCATCAAGGCCTGCCTCGACGCCACCGGGGCCAAGATCCCCGGGCTCATCCCCGGCTCGGCCGACCTCAGCGGCAACACGGGGATGCTCCTGAAGGACGCGCTGACCCAGTCCGCCGCCGAGCCCGGCGGCTCGCAGCTCCACTACGGCATCCGGGAGCACGGCATGGGCGGGGTGATGAACGGCATGGCCGCCCACCTGGGCATCGTCCCGGTCGGCGGCACCTTCTTCGTGTTCAGCGACTACATGCGCGGCGCGGTGCGGCTGGCCGCGCTCTCCGAGATGCACGTCATCTACTCGTGGACCCACGACTCCGTCGGCCTCGGACAGGACGGTCCCACCCACCAGCCCATCGAGCAGCTGGCCGCCATGCGGGCCATGCCCGGCCTGCGGGTCATCCGGCCGGCCGACGCCAACGAGACCGCCCAGGCCTGGCGGATCGCCGTGGACAGCCCGGGCCCGACCGCCCTCATCCTGAGCCGGCAGTCGATCCCGGTCCTGGCCGAGACCACCGGCCGCCCCGGTGACGACGTGGCCCACGGGGCCTACGTGCTGCGCGACGCCGAGGGCGGCTCCCCCCAGTTGGTGCTCATCGGCACCGGAAGCGAGGTGCACGTCTGCCTCGACGCCGCCGACCTGCTCGCCTCGGGCGGCGTGACCGCCCGGGTGGTGTCGTTCCCGTCGTGGGAGCTGTTCGCCGCCCAGGACGAGGAGTACCGGCGCAGCGTGCTCCCCGAGGGGATCCCCCGCCTGGCCGTCGAAGCGGCCAGCTCCTTCGGATGGGAGCGCTACGCCGATGCCACCGTGTGCATCGACCACTTCGGCGCCTCCGCTCCCGGGGACATCGTCCTGGAGAAGTTCGGCTTCACCCCGCAGCACGTGGCCGCCGAGGCCACCGCCCTGCTCACCCGCGGGGCGGCCGGTGACCCGGCGCTGACGTCCCGCACCACCCGCCCCGCCGGCCGGACGCCGACGCCACGGAAAGGACCGCGATGACCACGCTCAACGACCTCTACGACCAACAGGGCCAGAGCCCCTGGCTCGACAACCTGCGGCGCGACTGGCTCCAGGACGGCACCATGGCCGGGCTCATGACCAAGGGCATCCGCGGGGTGACCTCCAACCCGACCATCTTCGCCAAGGCCATCTCCGGGCAGGACACCTACGACGAGGAGTTCGGTCGTCTGATCAAGACCAAGTCGGTCGAGGACGCCTACTGGGACCTGGTCATCGACGACGTGGACGCCGCCCTCCGGCTGTTCCGGCCGGTCTACGACTCCTCGGACGGCGGCGACGGCTTCATCTCGGTCGAGGTGGCCCCCTCGCTGGCCCACGACACCGCGGGGACCGTCGCCATGGCCCGCGACCTCCACGCCCGGATCGACCAGCCCAACGCGCTGGTGAAGATCCCGGCCACCGCCGAGGGCGTCCCGGCCATCCGCCAGATGATCGCCGACGGCCGCAGCATCAACGTCACGCTCATCTTCAGCATCGACCGCTACGGCGAGGTCATCGAGGCCTACCTCTCCGGCCTCGAGTCGCTGGTGGCCGGGGGGAGCCAGGACCTCTCCCACGTGGCCAGCGTGGCCTCGTTCTTCATCAGCCGGGTGGACACCGAGGTCGACCGGCGCATCGAGGCCGCCGCCGGCTCGTCGCCGGACGGCCCGGCCCTGCTGGCCCGGCGCGGCCAGGCCGCCGTGGCCCAGGCCCGCCTGGCCTACCAGCTGTTCACCCAACGGTTCTCCGGGGCCCGCTGGGAGGCACTGGCGGCCAAGGGGGCCCGGGTCCAACGGCCGCTCTGGGCGTCGACCTCGACCAAGAACCCCGCCTATCCCGACCTGGCCTACGTCGACACCCTGATCGGCCCGGACACCGTCAACACCATGCCCGACGGCACCATCGCCGACTTCCTCGACCACGGCACGGTGGCCAGGACCATCGACACCGGGGTCGACGAGGCCCAGACCCTCATCGCCGACCTCGCCGCGGCCGGCATCGACATGGAGGACGTGGCCCAGACCCTCGAGTCCGAAGGGGTGGCCTCCTTCGCCAAGTCCTTCGACGAGCTCATGCAGTCGCTGTCCGACAAGGCCAACGCCCTGAACCACGGGTAGCCGTCACCCCCACCACAACGAGGAGAACCACATGAAGATCGCCATGGTCGGCCTGGGCAAGATGGGCGCCAACATGACCCAGCGGCTCATCGAGCACGGGCACCAGGTCGTCGCCTTCGACCTCTCCGAGCGCCGCCCGGTCGGCGGCGGCCAAGATCGGGGCCGAACCGGCGGCCACCCTCGAGGAGCTGGCCGCCAAGCTGACCGCGCCCCGGGTGGCCTGGGTCATGGTCCCGGCCGGCGAGGCCACCAACTCGACCATCACCACCTTGGCCGGGCTGTTCGAGCGCGGTGACGTGATCATCGACGGGGGCAACTCCAACTACAAGGAGACCGCCCCGCTGGTCGGCGCAACTGGCCGCCCAGGGCATCGCCCTGGTCGATGCCGGGACCTCGGGAGGCATCTGGGGCCTGAAGGAGGGGTACTGCCTGATGGTCGGGGGCACCAAGGAGGCGGTGGCCATCGCCGAGCCCGCCTTCCTCGCCCTCGCCCCCGAGGGCGGCTACGCCCACGTCGGGCCGCCGGGGGCCGGCCATTTCGTCAAGATGGTCCACAACGGCATCGAGTACGGCCTCATGCAGGCCTACGCCGAGGGCTTCGAGATCATGTCCGAGGCCCCCGAGTTCGACCTCGACCTCCATCAGATCGCCTCCATCTGGCGCTACGGCTCCGTGGTGCGCAGCTGGCTCCTCGACCTGGCCGAGCGGGCCCTCCGGCCCGAATCGGGCTTCGACCAGATCGAGGCGGTGGTGGTCGACTCGGGCGAGGGTCGGTGGACGGTCGAGGAGGCCATCGACCGGGGGGTGTCGGCCCCGGTGATCTCGTCGGCCCTGTTCGCCCGGTTCGCCTCCCAGAAGAAGGACGCCTTCGGGCTGCGGCTGGTGGCCGCGCTGCGCAACCAGTTCGGCGGCCACGCCTTCACCACCGCCGAGGGCAAGCAGGGCGGGGAGACGTTCACCCCCAAATGAGCGCCGACGCGAAGGAGACCGTGGACGCCGGCCGGGGCCGGCGCCACCACCGACACCCCGAGTCGCGGCCAGGGCAAGAAGCGGTCCCTCCCCCCGGTGCTGTCGAAGGCCCCTCCGGTGGCGCTGGTCATCTTCGGCGCCTCGGGCGACCTGACCGCCCGCAAGATCCTCCCCGCCCTGGCCCAGCTGGCCGACCGCGGGGTGCTCGACGACGGGTTCACCGTCATCGGCGTCGCCCGCACCCAGTGGTCCGACGACGAGTTCCGGGCCCACGTGGCCGAGTCGACGCCGGACGGCGGGCCCAAGTGGAAGGCGCTCACCGAGCGGTTCAAGTACGTGGCCGGCGAGTACGACCACCCCGACACCTTCAGCCGGCTGAAGGACCACCTGGACGAGGCGGACCGCATCGACGGGACGGCGGGGAACCGGATCTACTACCTGGCCACCATCCCCAGCGTCTTCGGGCATGGTGGCCGGCGCCCTGAAGGACCACGCCTGCACCCGGCCGCCGGAGGGAGGCTCGTTCGTCCGGGTGGTGGTGGAGAAGCCCTACGGGCGCGACCTCGACAGCGCGCGTGGCCCTGGACGAGCAGATGCACGCCGCCTTCGACGAGAGCCAGATCTACCGGATCGACCACTACATGGGCAAGGAGACGGTGCAGAACGTGCTGGCCCTCCGGTTCGCCAACGCCATCTTCGAGCCGATCTGGAACCGACGCTACGTCGAGCAGGTCCAGATCACCGTGGCCGAGAGCCTGGGCGTCGAGCACCGGGGCGGCTTCTACGAGACGGCCGGCGCCCTGCGGGACATCGTCCAGAACCACGTCATGCAGGTGCTCGCCCTCACCCTGATGGAGTCGCCCGACCAGCACCGACGCCGACCGGATCCGCGACGAGAAGGTCAAGCTGCTCCAGGCCATCGACATCCCCACCCCGGACGAGGCCGTCGACAAGTCGGTCCGGGCCCAGTACACCGAGGGATTCATCGACGGCGCAGAAGGTCATCGGCTACCGGCAGGAACAGGACGTCTCCCCCGAGAGCGAGACCGAGACCTATCTCGCCCTCCGGCTGCGGGTGGAGAACTGGCGGTGGGCCGGCGTGCCCATCTACGTGCGCACCGGAAAGCGACTGCCGGCCCGGGTCACCGAGGTCGTCCTGACCTTCCGCCAGGTCCCGTTCCTGCTCTTCGACCACCAGACCAGCCGGGACCTGCGGCCCAACTCCCTGATCCTGCGCATCCAGCCCGACGAGGGCATCAGCCTCGAGTTCGGGGCCAAGGTGCCCGGGGAGAAGTTCCACCTCCGCTCGGTGGCCATGGACTTCTCCTACGCCGAGGCCTTCGCCGGCATGGAGGCGGCCGACGGCTACGAGCGGCTGCTCCACGACGCCATGGTCGGGGACGCCACCCTGTTCATCCGGTCCGACGAGGTCCAGCAGGCGTGGCGGATCGTCGACCCCTACCTGCAGGCCTGGTCGGAGCCGGGCGGGGCCATGCAGCGCTACGCCGCCGGCACCTGGGGTCCGCACCTGGCCGACCTGTTGGTGCAGAGCGGAGGGGACGAGTGGCGCAACCCGGAGATCGATCTCGAGCTGGCCGGCGGACGCCTGACCGAGCTGCCCCAGTAGGGAGGGGGACCCGATGAACGGTCGGATCGAACAGGTCGAGTCGGTGCCCGATGCCTTCGCCCAGCTGGTGGTCGATCGGCTGGCCGCCGCCGGGGACGGCGCCGGCTTCTCGCTCTTCCTCTCCGGGGGCTCGACGGCCGAGGAGTGCTACCGGAGCCTGGCCGAGCGCGGTCGCCCCGGCGTCGTCGACTGGTCCTCGGTCGACGTCTACCTCGGGGACGAGCGCTGCGTCCCGCTCGACGACCCCGACTCCAACCACCGGATGATCGCCGAGACCCTGCTCGACGCGGTGGCCCCGGTCCGCTCGGACCACCCGATGTACGAAGCGGGCTCGCCCGAAGCCGCCGCCGCCGCCTACCAGCAGGCTGGTCGAGCCGCTGCCCGCCTTCGACCTCGTCCACCTGGGGCTCGGTCCCGACGGGCACACCGCCTCGCTGTTCCCCGGGTCGGCCGCCCTCGACGTCGACGATCCCGGGCTGCTGGTGGTGGCCAACCGCGATCCCAAGGCCAACAATCCCCACGACCGGATCACCCTCACCCTGGCCGGCATCGCCCGGGCCCGCCTGGTCGTCTTCACCGTCACCGAGGCGTCGAAGCGGGACCCCTTCCAACGCATCGTCGGCGGCGAGGATCTGCCCGCCGGCACGGGTCACCGCCGACGAGGTCGTGTGGTTGGTCGATGCCAGCGTCACCGGCACCGACCTCCCCTCCGCGTAGGCCCGACCGGTCCCGCCGGGACCGGTCGTCGTCCCAGCCTGCTCCGGTAAGGTGGCGCCGATGCCCGCCGACCCCGGCTCCACCCGTGTGAGCGCAGCCGGCCCGTCGGTGCCGGACGAGGAGCTCATCGACACCCCCCTCGACGCCCTGTCGGACCGCGCCCGGCGCAGCCGCGACCGGGCCCACGGCAACCGGGTCACCTTCTCCCCCAAGGTCTTCATCCCCCTCACCATGCTGTGCCGCGACCGGTGCGGCTACTGCACCTTCGCCAAGGCCCCGGCCCGGCTGGCCTCGCCCTTCCTGCCCATCGACCAGGTCCTCGACATCGCCCGGGCGGGTCAGGACGCCGGCTGCCACGAGGCCCTCTTCACCCTGGGCGAGGGCCCCGAGGACCGCTACCCGGCCGCCCGCGCCTGGTTGGCCGAGCACGGGTACGCCTCGACGGTCGACTACCTGGTGGCCGCCTGCCGGGCCGTCCTCGAGGAGACCGGGCTCCTGCCCCATGCCAATGCCGGGGCCCTCGGACTCGACGACCTGCTCCGGCTGCGGTCCGTCACGGCCAGCCAGGGGATGATGATCGAGTCGGTCAACCCGGACCTCGAGGCCCACCGGTCGGCGCCGGACAAGACGCCGGCCCGGCGACTGGCCACCCTGGAGGCGGCCGGGGTGGCCCGCATCCCGTTCACCACCGGCCTGTTGGTGGGCATCGGTGAGTCCCGGGCCGATCGGCTGGCCACGCTGGAGGCGATCGCCGCCAGTCACCGACGCCACGGCCACGTGCAGGAGGTCATCGTCCAGAACTTCCTGCCCAAACCGGGCACCTCGATGCACCGCGCCCCCCCGTGCCCCACCGACGAGTTCCTGTGGACGATCGCCGCCGCCCGGGTGGTGCTCCCGGCCGACATCCACCTGCAGGCGCCGCCCAACCTCTCCGACGACCTCGGCCCGCTGCTCGACTGCGGCATCGACGACTGGGGCGGGGTGTCCCCGGTCACCGCCGACCACGTCAACCCGGAGCGGGCCTGGCCGGCCCTCGACCTGCTGCGGTCGGCGACCGAGGCGGCCGGGTCCACCCTGGCCCCCCGCCTGACTCTCTACCCCACCTACGCCCTCCAGCCCGAGGAGTGGCTGGACGAGGCGCATGCGCTTCCCCGTCCTCGACCGTTCGGACGCCGAAGGCCTGGGCCGCGACCATCCCTGGTGCTCGGGCGGGGAGTTCCCTCCCCCGGTGCTGCTCACCGCGGCGGGCCCGGTGACCGAAGGCCGGCCCCCGTGGCCACCACCCCCACCGCCCACAGTGCGGTCGGTGAGGTCCTCGCCGGTGTCCTGGCCGGCGACCGAGGTGGGCGAGGACGAGATCGTGACGCTGTTCGGGGCCCGCGGGCCCGAGGTCCGGGCCGTGGCCGAGGTGGCCGACCAGCTGCGGGTCGACGCGGTCGGCGACGAGGTGACCTTCGTGGTCAACCGCAACATCAACTACACCAACGTCTGCACGTTCAAGTGCAAGTTCTGCGCCTTCTCCAAGGGGCCGCTGTCGCTCAACCTCCGGGGCAGCCCCTACCTGCTCGAGTTGAGCGAGATCTCCGACCGGGTGCGCGAGGCCGAAGCGCTCGGGGCCACCGAGGTGTGCCTGCAGGGGGGCATCCATCCCAAGTTCGACGGCGGCTACTACCTCGAGGTCATCAAGGCGGTCCGCGAGGCCTCGGCCACCATCCACATCCACGGGTTCACCGCGCTCGAGGTCACCGAGGGCGCCCGGCGCTCGAGCATGCCGCTGGCCGACTACCTGATCCTCCTCCGCGATGCCGGGCTCAAGACCCTGCCGGGCACGGCGGCCGAGATCCTCGACGACCCGGTGCGGGAGATCCTGTGCCCGGACAAGATCGACACCGACGAGTGGCTCGACGCCCACCGGGCCGCCCACAGTGTGGGGCTGCGCTCCAACGTGACCATCATGTTCGGCGCGGTGGAGCAGCCCCGATCGTGGGCCCGGCACCTCATCCGGACCCGGGACCTCCAGCAGGAGACCGGCGGGTTCACCGAGTTCGTCCCGCTGCCGTTCGTGCACATGGCCACGCCCATCTACCTCCAGCGCCGGTCGCGCCGGGGCCCGACCTTCCGCGAGACGTTGCTCATGCATGCCGTCGGCCGGATCGCCTACCGCGGGGCCATCGACAACATCCAGATCAGCTGGGTCAAGATGGGTGCGCAGGGCGTCAGCCAGATCCTCCGGGCCGGCGTCAACGACCTGGGCGGCACTCTCATGGACGAGAACATCTCCCGCGGCCGCCGGGGCCAGCCACGGCCAGATGATGGACGCCGAGCGCTTCGAGGCCATCGTGGCCCCGCTCGGGCGCACCTTGGTCCAGCGGACCACGCTGTACGGCCGGGTGCCCGACCCGGGTGGTCAGCCTGGCGCGCTCGCCGGCGTCCACTGAGATGACCCCCGCCGCCGGCGCCCCGAAGGCCGGATCCCACCGCGGCGACGGGCCGACACCGTCCGACCCGGACACGGTCTCCCGCTCGGCGCTGGTCGACGCCCTGGTGTCGGACGACGCGTCACCGGCGCAGCGACGCCTCTACCGCTCGATCATCGACACCGTGGCCGGACTGTCGGCCGACCACGCCGAGGTGATCGACCTCAAGGTGGCCGACTCGGCGCTGGCCGAGATGGCCGAGGCCTTCCGGGTGTTCCAGCCCTTCCGCGACCAGCTGAAGGTCACCATCTTCGGGTCGGCCCGCACCCAGCCCGACCATCCCGCCTACCGGAGCACCCGACAGCTCGCCGCCAACCTGGCCGACGCCGACTGGATGGTGGTCACCGGGGCCGGCCCGGGCATCATGGCCGCCGGCATGGAGGGGGCCGGTCGGGAGAAGTCGATCGGGGTCAACATCCGCCTGCCCTTCGAGCAGGGCGCCAACTCGTTCATCGCCCAGGATCCGAAGCTGGTGGAGATGAGGTTCTTCTTCACCCGGAAGCTCATGCTGATCAAGGAGTCCGACGGGTACGTGGTGCTGCCGGGCGGCTTCGGGACCCTCGACGAGGGCTTCGAGCTGCTGACCCTGCTGCAGACGGGCAAGGCCGAGCCCGCCCCGGTGGTCATGCTCGACGTCCCGGGCGGTGACTACTGGCAGCGTTGGGACCAGTTCCTCAACGATGTCGTGGAGCCGAAGGGCCTGGTCTCACCGGATGACCGGTCGCTGTTCGTGGTGACCGACAGCGTCGACGAGGCGACGGCCGAGATCCTGGGCTTCTACCGCAACTACCAGTCGTGCCGGTGGGTCGGCGACCTGCTGGTGATGCGGATGCGGGTGGCGCCCGACAAGGCCACCCTGGCCGATTGGAACCGCCGATTCGCCGACATCGTGGCCTCCGGGGTCATGCGCCTGTCCAAGCCGCTGCCTCCGGAGCGATCCGACCACGACGAGCTGGACCTCGACCGGATGGTCTTCCGATTCGACAAGATCCACTACGGAAGATTGCGGCAGCTCATCGACGCCTGCAACGAGATCCCCGTCCCGTAGCGACGGACGGAGCCGGTTCCCCGGGGGCCGGGGCGTGGGTCTCCGGTCGGGTCGGCCGCCCGGTCTGCGGCAATCGCCCTCTTGACCTGCCCCTTCTCTGGGCTCCGGCCGAGAGGTCCTCAGTGCACAGAAATTGTCGCAGACTGCTACACTGGTAGCACAGTGCTACAGAGCCACGGAGGATGACCATGTCCACAGATGTTCCGACCAGGTTCGCCGCCGATCTCTTCGAGTCGGCACAGGTCGAGGGGGCCCGCGAGAGCCGCTCGGCCAAGCAGCAGCTCGACCACTGGGCCCGGGTGGGCCGGTCCGTGTCGATGCACCAGACCACCGCTCGCCGACGGATCGAGGCCGTGCTGGCCGGTGAGATCGGTCTCGATGAGCTGAGCGACGAGGAGCAGGTCGTGGCCAACGCTGAAATCGACACCGCCATCGAGGAGCGGGCGAATTCGATCTCCTTCGGCCCGCAGCTGCGTGCCGCCGGAGTCGTCACCGTGGCGCTCGACGGTGACGGTGGCCTGGTCGAGCACCGACCCGACGGCACCACCGTGCTGCTGGCGCCAGCAGCCGATTGAGCCGACTCGACCTCGTCGTCGGCCCCAACGGAGCCGGCAAGTCGACCTTCGTGGCCAGGGTGATCAGGCCGAGCTGGCCGACCGCCGACTTCGTCAACGCCGATGAGATCGCCCGAGAGCGCTGGCCCGGGTCCCCCGCCGAACACTCCTACGAGGCAGCCCGGATCGCCTCGAGGACCCGCGAACGGTTGATCGAGCTCCACCGGCCATTCATCGCCGAGACCGTCTTCTCCCACCCGTCCAAGCTCGATCTCGTGCATACCGCTCGAGCCGAGGGGTACTACGTGGCCCTCCACGTGATCCTGGTCCCGGAGGAGCTCTCGGTCTCCCGAGTCGCCCATCGCGTGCTCGCCGGCGGTCACGACGTGCCCGAGGAGAAGATCCGGGCTCGCTACCACCGGATCTGGCCGCTGGTCGTCCGAGCGGCCGAGGTGGCCGACTCAGCCCACTTCTGGGACAACGCCCGCTTCGACGGCCCGCACCAGACGGCCTCCCTCATCGGCGGCCTGGCCGTGGGGCGACCCGACTGGCCCGGCTGGACTCCGCAGGCACTCACTCAGCGCTGGCCGGCTGAGGCCTGACGCCAGTCCCCCGGTCCGGGATGCGAGCCGTGTTTTGTGGCTGTTCGGAGATGGCGAGCACATTCCGCCTGACGCGCGCATCGGAACCCGTGGGCGTATCGAGTGTGGCAGAGCGGCACAATGGGGCAGGTAGAAGTGTCCATTGAGAATGAGACTGCTACGTCACGAACAGAAGGATGCGGGCGGCAGCGTCGGAAGCGCTCAGGAGGTGAGTATCCAGCACCAGATCTGCGGCGGACAACAGCCAATGCTTCGCGGACTCGTAGGAGCTGACGTGGTCGAGTCGCCACTGCTCGGCACTTCGTTCGATCTGATCCTCCCTGATCCTTGCCTCGAGCACCGTCGCCGGGGCGTCGAGCAGAACGTGGACGACCTTTTGTTGTCGCTCGGTAAATCGTGTCTGCATCTCTTCCCAGTAGTCCTGGACCATCACGGTCTGAACGATGAGCAGATCATCGCCAGTGAAGTCCGAGACCTCGGACGCAATGAGAGGGACCAGTGAGCGCCACGGAGGCAGGTCTTGGAAGTCGTTGAACTCAACTCCGGCAAGGTTCGAAGCAAGCAGTAGCCCCACGTGTTCGGGATCGAACAAGCGCCACGCCGGTGCGTCCTTCTGAATCACCTGAGCGGTCGTGGTCTTGCCGACGCCGAACGCTCCATTGAGCCACAGGATCATCGAAGCATCGTACGTTCGGTCATCAGAGCCTGGCCCAGAACACCAAGTGAGGCGACCGGCCGTGGGCCCGGCGGTTCCTCCAAACGTAGACTTTGCGAATGGAGGACCCCCTGGGCGTGAGACGTGGCGAGCGAGAGACCCTTGAAGGGTTTCTGGACTGGTACAGGGCCGTGGTCGAACGGAAACTCGATGGCCTGACTCCCGATGCTGCGAAGCGGGTAATGACCCCAACCGGCATGTCCCCGCTTGGGATCCTCAAGCACCTGGGCTGGGTCGAGCGGGGCTGGTTTCGCGAGACGTTTGCCGGCGAAGATGTCGAAGCAATCGACATGGACGGTGACAACTCGGCCGAGTTCGCCATCGGCGGGGACGATACGGTCGAGTCGGTACTCGCGTTCTACCGAGCCGAGGTCGGACAGTCGAGGCGCATTTGCAGTGATGCCCTCTCGCTCGATGACGTGAGCGCCAAGGAGACCAGCTATCGGGAGCAGGTAAGCCTTCGGTGGATCATGGTGCACATGCTGGAGGAAACGGCCCGACATGCGGGTCATCTTGATCTGATGCGCGAGGAAATCGACGGCCAGGTCGGGGATTAGTCGCTCCGCTCAGCGACGGTTCGCCAGCGGTAATGGTGTCTCCGGCCGCCGGTTGTATGCCGCCAGCCATTGGCTGTTGATGCCATCAGAGTGGGTGGTTCCCGAGGGCATCGAGTCAGGTCGTCATGCTAGGCCGCGCTCAAGAAGCGTGCGGCTGAGTTTGCGGCGGAGCGCCTTGCCCGAATATGCTCAATTCGAGTTCGATCAGCGGCGCTCTCGTAGCGCAAGGCCCAAGGAGGTGAGTCCGATTCTTCTCGTTCACAGTCGGGTGCTCATCCCTTCACGCTGGAGTCTCTAGAGCTTCGTCGTCGTCGGTCCTCGGGCGCCCGCATCACGGATGCCCTGAAAGGGACCAAGACATGTCGCAGTTTCAAGAATCGCTCCCGTCGACCGGGGGCAAAGCCCAATCCTTCACGCCTGACCCGGCGCGCCGTACGTCGCACCCGCAGGCAGCTCACAACCTGGCTCTCGTGCTTGGTGGTGGTGGGGCCGCCGGAAATGCCTGGGAGATCGGGATCATCGCCGGCCTGGCCGAAGCGGGTCTCGACATGACACAGGACGCCGATTTGGTGATCGGCACGTCGTCCGGTGCCACCGCGGCAGCACAGGTGTGTAGTGGCATACCGCTGACCGAACTGTTCGCCTCGGTGTTGTCCCCACCCGTTCAACCGGTCGGTCAGAACCGCGGACGACCGCCAGCCCTTCCGATGGCCACGGTGTTCGAGCGGATGAGGTCCATCTCCACCGCCGCCACCTCGGCAGTCGATCTGCAACGTGCGATGGGCGCATTCGGGTTGGAGTGCGACCCCATACTCGGACCTACGGCGGGAGAGCACCGCGCCGTGGTCGCCGCCCGACTGCCTCGCCATGAGTGGCCGGCGAGGTCGATGATTGTGGTCGCCGTCAACGCGCATACCGGCGAGTTGGCCACGTTCGACCGTGATTCGGGCGTCGACTTGGTGGACGCGGTCACCGCCGGCACCGCGCTGCCGGGTTCGTCCCCCACTATCAGCGTCAATGGCACTCATTACATCAACGGCGGCGTGCGCTCCCCCGAAAACGCCGACCTTGCCTCGGGCTATGCCAATGTCGTCGTGCTCTCGCCGTTCGGGGGACGGAGCCGGACGCTACCCGAAGGCCAGTTCGAGGGTCTGCGGAGACCACCGGAATGGGGCATGGACCTGGAGAGCCAGGTCCAAGCTCTGCGTAACCAGGGCAGCCGCGTCGAGGTGATCACGCCGGACGCCGGTTCCCAAGCCGCCATGGGCACGAACCAGATGGACCCGGCAACCCGCATTCCCGCCGCCCGTGCCGGTTTCGCCCAAGGCAAGCAGGAGGCGACCCGCGTCACGTTCCTCTGACGACTTGCCCGCCGGTGCGCAGTGCTCCCACGGTCATCGGTGAAGACCAAGAATGCCCGTATAACGCCGGCTTTGTGGCGGCGCATTATTCGAGTACCGCCTCATAGTGACGGACTTCGGTATCGGTACCCACGAGGTGGAATCCCGCCCGAATCAGCGTCCGTTGCGAAGCGACGTTATCCAGGGTCGTCTCGGCGGTCACCTTGGTGAGTCCGTGGTTGGCGGCCACAGTCAGTAGGCCTGCCACAGCCTCGGCGGCGTAACCGTGTCCGCGGGCCGAAGGAGCCAAGCCATAGCCAATCTCGACGCAGCCGCCGACTGGCTGACCCTTAAAGCCGATTCCCCCGACCGCCTGCCCGTCGGATCGGCGATTGATCCGGTAGAAGCCGAACGGCTGCTGCTCACCGTGCACGGCCGAGGCTCGCAGGAAGAAGCTGGCTGCGACGACGTCTCCCTCGAAGGGGAAGTCATGCGTCCATGCGTCCGTGGGTCCGGCTCTCGTGGCAACGATGCGTTCACCCTCTGCGACATCGATCGGGTGCAATTCGAGGCGCGAGGTCCGGACGTCCGTCATACCATCAGGCTATCCAGTCACCATCGACTGACCACCTGGTGGCTGGCACAGCCCATCGTAGGAATGGCAGGAGCCAGAAAGCAAGAACCTCAGAACTGCTCCGGAGCATCGTCAATAATGAGATGGTGGATTCGCTCGCCCTTTTTGACCTGGACAACACCCTGTTGGACCGAGAGAAGGCGTTCGCCTTGTGGGCAACCGGTTTCGTCGCATCCAACGGTCTGGACCATCACGCTCGTGCCGTCATCGATCGAGCCGATGCTGATGGCATTGCACCTCGGGACGAATTCTTTTCCGAGCTCCGACGAGAGCTGGGCGTTGCCACGGAGATCAACGAACTGGTCGCTGACTATTACTCGGAGTATCCGTCCAACTTCTCCGTCGAGCCGGAGACGATTGAAGGAATCAGATTGCTTCGTTCATCTGGCTTCAAAGTTGCCGTCGTCACCAACGGCCCAGCTTCGCAATGGCACACACTGGAGGCTGCCGGTATCGAGAACGAGTTTGATGCCGTCTGCATCTCAGCAGTAGTGGGCTCATGGAAACCGGATTTGCCGATCTTCACAAAGGCGGCTCAGGTCTGCGACGTAGCCCTGGAAGGTTGGATGGTCGGCGACTCTGCTCAAGCTGACATCGTCGGCGGTGCCAACGCCGGGCTGCGAACCATCTGGATGGCTCGGGGTCGAGTCTGGACGCTAGATGGTCTTTCGCCCGACCATATTGTCGACTCGATCCCTCAGGCGATTGATGTGATCCTGCAGTCCAGGTAGGCCCGCCTCATGCCGCCGGACGGGGACGATCATCGAATGTGGCCGACCGGCACTTCGGCGATTCCCAGGCCAGTCTCGACGGCGAACGAAATCAGGCTTATGCGAGTCATACTTGTTCATGGGCCGTAGGTCTAAGACATTTGGCGGAGCGGGACTCCTGATCCTCACGGTCCTCGCGGGCTGCAGCACTCAGACATCGACGGGATCCATCACGGGCCGTCTCCTGGTCCTCGAAGGAGGCTCCGCATACCGAGTGGTTCACGGCAACGGGAATCTGGTCATTGATCGAGGAAGTCAGCTTGTGGCGACGGTACGCGTGTCGTCAGGACACCCATTCAACATCTCTTTGCCCATCGGAACCTACACAGTCAGTGCGAGCACACCCAATGCTCCTTGTCAGGCGGGCGCGGTTCCGGCTGCAGTGGCCCGACACCGGCCCGTGGCCGTGACCGTCACTACCAACCAGGCGAGCAAGGTTGAGTGGTCGTGCTCGATCCCATCTGCGGTTGGCTAACCGTCCCTACCAGAGACTCTGGTCAAAGGTAGAGCCCGCCCAGGACCGTCCCATGTCCGGCTCGGACCGCATTGTCCGTCATTCGGCACTCCGGCTGGTCCCAGTCCGCTGACCGCCCATGAACGCGCCGGTCGAGATCCTTCCCATCCGGATGGTTCCCTACACTTGCCTAGATGAGGACCGAAGAGGCACGAGAAGGAGCGGCCGCGAGCTTGCGAGCGCTCAACCATGCGTTTGCAGCGCACGATCCCGCCGACGACGCGCTCGCGGCGATAGCGGAGGCGGCGAACGAACTCACACTCTTGGTCAGTGGAGCACCGAGGCGCGATCGTCTGGCCCTCATGCGGAACAGCCCGGAGGGGTCAGTCTTGGGCGGGAGCGGGTTTGAAGACCGAGCTGTCGGTGGTTGGTCAAATCCGACCGGGGTCGAACTTGAGGTGCGGTTCGATGACGGTGAAGTGATCGCCGACGTTGTGTTGCGGCGCGCATTCGAAGGCGCACCCGGTCGAGCCCACGGCGGGATTGTGGCCGCTGCATTCGACGACGTGACCGGTTTCGTTATCGGCAGACTGCAGGAGCCGGCCTTTACGGGAGAGTTGACGGTTCGCTATCTCGCAGCTGTACCTGTTGACGAACCCTTGGAGATTCGCGCACGGCTTGATGGGCGGGAGCGCCGCAAGCTCTTCATCAGTGCTGAACTACGCACCGGTGACGCGGTGGTCGCGAGGTGCCGAGCTGTCTACATCACCGTCGACCTGTCCCGTTTTGCGGGAGCGCCCGACCCACGGTGATCCGGTCTGAAGTTACGTGACAATGGCCTCTGATGGATCTCAGGCCGGGTGGAGGCGGTCCCTCTGGACGCCGCATCAGCTGAGTGATGCCGGATCCACCCCTATCCCCCCGGCCTCGCTGCTGGCGTAGGCGGCCAGGGCGAACCGGAGGACATCGACGGCCTCCTCGCCACTCCACATCAGGGGACCCGTGCCGGTCCGCAGCCAGCGCAGCCAGTGGCGGCCCGAGTCCCGGAAACTGCTGCCCCAATCGTCGTCCAAGGCATGGTACGAACGCATCTCGCCGTCGGCGTACACCTCGAGGCTGGGCTGTTGGATGCCGCGCCCGGTGCAGCGGTTGACCCGGGCGTAGCCGCGGTTTCCGGTGACCTCCCACCGCTCGTCGTTGGTGTAGTAGTCCGACCGGAGGTACATGTCGGTGGCGAGGGTGATGTCCCATACCCCCCGGATACCGTTCTCGTGCTCCCAGACGATGGTGCTCGGGGCATCGATCTCGACGGTGGGCACCACCTCGGTGGCGCCCACCCAGGCCCGCACCTCCCGGATCGGACCAAAGAGCCAGAGGGCGGTGGCGAGCTTGTGCCACCCGTCGTCGAAGACCAGGATGCCCCGACCGTGCTGCATCTGCTGGAACTGCCACTCCCAACTGCTGGTCGGCACCTCCCAGCCCCCTCGGCTGCTGCCCACCATCTTCATGTGGTAGCCGCGCACGACCCCCAGCTCGCCCGACTCGACCGTCTCCTTCAGCTTCCGCAGCGGCTCGTAGAAGATGTAGTTCTCCATCACCCGGAAGACCCGGTCGTTGGCCCGGGCAGCCTCGAGCATCCGGGCCGCGCTGGCCAGGTCGTTGCACAGCGGCTTCTGCAGGTTGACGTGCCACCCCTGCTCGAACAGCTCGATGACCCCCTCGACATGGAGGGGGATGGGCAGGAGCGCCTCGACGGCGTCGACCTCGAGGCCGCTGGCCGTCAGCTCCTTCACCGACCCGAAGACCTCGGCCCCCGGCCAGTCCCGCTGGCGCTCGGCCCGGCGTTCGGCACTCGGATCGACCAGCGCCACCACCTCCACGTCGGGGTTGTCGAGGTAGGCGCGCACGTTGAGGTCGTAGATGCGCCCGAGCCCGACGAAGGCGGCCCGGACCGGCCGGTCGAACGGTTGGAAGGTCACAGGCTCCCCCTCGGAGTGTGGTCGTGGGCCCGTCGAACGACGTTCATGGGCCCTCGTCAAAGGACACGCCGGAAGACCTCGGACCGGCCAGCAGGATTGCCGCCTTGTCCACGGCCCGCCGGGCCCGGGTGATCCGTTTCTCCTCGGCGGTCAGCGCCGGGTCGGGCTCCTCGCCCGCCCGGACCGAGTCAGCCGCTTCGCGCAGGCGTTCGAGGGCCAGGTCGGCGAGCTCCTCGCCGATGCTGGCCAGGCGGTCGGCGATCTCCGATGGGTCGGCACCCACGGGCCTCAACGTCCGGTCTGGATCTCGACTTCGACGACCTCGAAGGCACCGTCGGCATGCTGGGCACGGAGCAGCTTCTTGTCGAACTTTCCCACACTGGTCTTCGGCACCTCGGAGATGAACACCCACCGCTCGGGCAGCCACCAGCGGCTGACCCGGCCGCTCAGGAACTCGACCAGCTCGTCGGCGCTGGCGGTCGAGCCGTCCTCCAGTACCACCGCCACCAGCGGCCGCTCGCTCCACCGCTCGTCGGGGACGGCGATCACCGCCGCCTCGGCCACCGCCGGGTGGGCCATCATCTCGTTCTCCAGCTCCACCGAGGAGATCCACTCGCCGCCCGACTTGATCACGTCCTTGGTGCGATCGCTGATCTGCATGAAGCCCCGGCGGTCCAGGGAGCCGATGTCACCGGTGCGGAGCCAGCCGTCGTGGAAGCGCTCCGGCGCCGGATCCCCGTAGTAGGAGCCGGTGATCCAGGGACCACGCACCTCGAACTCCCCCACCGCCTCGCCGTCGTTGGGCAGGACCGAGTCGTCCTCGGCCACCACCCGCACCTCGACGCCGGGGACGATGCGCCCGGTCTTGGCCCTCCAGTCCATCTCCTCCTCCGGCGGGACACCCCGCGGCGGGAGGGCCAGGGAGCAGAGCGGGCTGGTCTCGGTCATCCCCCACCCCTGGACCATCTCGATGCCCAGCTCGGACTGGAACCGCTCGAGGAGCTGTCGGGGGACCGCCGCGCCTCCGGCGGTGATCATCCGCAGGGACGAGAGGTCGACCGGGTTGGACTGGGCGTACCGGAGCAGGTCGTTCCAGATGGTGGGCACGCCGGCCGACAGGGTGGGCCGGTGCCGGGCGATGGTGGCGGCCAGCGGCGCCGCCTGCAGGAACTGCTGGGGCATGACCAGGTCGGCCCCGGTGAGGAAGGCCCCGTAGGGAGTTCCCCAGGCGTTGGCGTGGAACATGGGCACGATGGAGAGCACCCGGTCCCGCTCGTTGATGCCCAGCGAGGAGCTCGAGGTGATGGCCATGGTGTGCAGGAAGGTCGAGCGGTGGCTGTAGACCACGCCCTTCGGATTGCCGGTGGTGCCCGAGGTGTAACACATGGCCGCGGCCTGACGCTCGTCGAAGCTGGGCCAGTCGTAGCCGGGCTCCTCGGCCGCCAGCAGGGCCTCGTAGGAGTGGGTCTCCCCGAGGGCACTGGCGTCCCCGTCGCCGGCTACCACGATGTGCTTGACCGTGGTCAGCTGGTCGCGGACCCGGGCCAGCAGGGGGACGAGGGAGCTGTCGACGATGATCACCTCGTCCTCGCCGTGGTTGATGACGTACGCCAACTGCTCGGGGAAGAGCCGCAGGTTGAGGGTGTGGAGCACCGCCCCCATGGCCGGGACGCCGAGGTAGGCCTCGAGGTGGGTCTGGTTGTTCCACAGGAAGGTGCCCACCCGGTCGCTGTCGCCGACCCCGAGGCGGCGGAGCCCGGCGGCCAGCCGCTCGGCCCGGTCGGCCACCTCGGCGAAGGACGCCTGCACCGACTCGCCCTTCGGGCCCGGTGATGGTGATCACCTGGCTCTCGCCGTAGACCTGTTGGCCGTGGCGGAGGATGCCGCTCACCAACAGCGGCGCGTCCTGCATGGTACTGAGCACGGTCGGCCCTCCCCTCTCCCGATCCGGAATGCCGGAATCACCGAGCATACCGATCCCGGCCCGACCCGGTCGGGCGTCGAGGGCCTTGCGCGCCGGTCGGCCCGGTGATGGACTGGTCGTGGCCCGCCGCCGCCTCTCCGGAGGGGTGCGCACCGTCTGAGCGCGGGCTGCTCACGGTGACCGCCTCGTCGATGGAGGTACGGCAGTGGGCAAGCTCGTGGGTGTGGTCGGTGCGGCGATGGTCGCCGTGGTGCTGGCCGTGGTGGTGGCGGTGGCCGCCCTGACCGGATCGGGTCCGAGTGGTGCCGGCGGCACGGCGACCGGTCCGGGTCCGACGGCGACCGGCGGCGTGCAGCCGGGGGCGGCCATTCCTCCCGGCTGGGTGACGCTCTACCAGCAGGCGTCGGCCACCTGCCCGGGACTGCCGTGGTCGGTGGTGGCCGCCATCGGGACCGTCGAGTCGGGCAGCGGACAGTCCACCGCGCCGGGCGTGGCGTCGGGCGCCAACGCCGCCGGCGCCGAAGGTCCCATGCAGTTCGAGCCGGCCACCTTTGCCGCCTATGCCACCGTCGGGCCCGGGGGCGTACGTCCCGCCTCCCCCTACGACCCGGTCGATGCCGTCTACTCGGCCGCGGCCATGCTGTGCGCCGACGGGGCCGGCACGCCCACCACGCTGCACGCCGCCCTGTTGGACTACAACCACTCGGACAGCTACGCCGACACCGTCCTCACCCTCTCCCTCGCCTTCGGGGAGGACCCCTCCACCTCGGGGACGGTGGTGGCCGCCCTCTCCTTCGCGGCTCGACAGCTGGGCACCCCCTACGTGTGGGGCGGCACCGGCGACGGTGGCTTCGACTGCTCCGGGTTGTCCCAGGCCGCCTACCGCAGTGCCGGCATCGCCCTCCCCCGGGTGGCCCAGGCTCAGTTCGCCGCCGGCCCGGCCGTGGCCGGTGGCGCGACGGTGACGCCCGGCGACCTGATCTTCTTCGGCACCGGGCCGTCCGGCGTGGACCACGTCGGGCTCTACGTGGGGGCCGGCGAGATGATCGATGCGCCGTTCACCGGCGCACTGGTACGTTTCGACGTGGCCGCCCAGTCGGACCTGGTGGGCGCCACCCACCCCGGTAGTTGACGCCGAAGGCCGGAGCGAATACTCGTGGCGCTCGCCCTTGCATCCGCCGGCGACCGGGATACCCGGCCGACTGCTCGCTAGCCGCCGGTGCGCTCGCGGTGCTTGCACCCTGGCCAGCAGCAAGGCCGACGCTGGCCTTCCTCGAGCTCCTCCTGGGTCCGGCGAATGCGGCGTGCTCGGGTCATCTCTTGCTTGGCATCCTCGACCCAGCAGATGAACTCGTTGCGGGCCAGAGGCGTGATGTCCGTCCAGGCATCGAATGCCGTGGGGTTGGCGATCAGCGCCTGGCGCAGGTCTCCGGGAAGCTTGTGCACCACCCCGCCGGGCACTCGTGGGCTGCTCACCGGGCCACGGTAGCTGGTGAGGTCAACTCTTGCCACCATCGAAATCTGGGTCTTGGTGACCCACCGACTCGGTGATCGGGGGCTTCCGTTCACTCTGATCCGGGCCGTTCCCACGCAGGCGCCGAAGCGCCCACGTGGGAACTGAGGCCCGTGGATCAGCTAAGGGCCAGACTGATGTGCGCCAGCGGCAGGCCGCTCACGTCCTCCGTCGGCAACCAGCCGTAGAGAGGCCCACCCGTCGTGGCCACCGGGAAACTGGTGTCCTCCGTGTAGGTCCACACCTGGCTACCCGGGCTGTTCTGCCCCGTGCTCCCGTTGGACGCCACGGCGTACGTCGCGCTGACGTCTCCGGCCTGGCTGGAGAACTGCTCCGTCAGTGTGTACCAGCCGCTGGCGTTCAACAGCTCGGGGTTCGGAGTGCCCGCGCTGGCCCCGCAACCACCGGAGCCGTTCTCCCAGCCGACCTGCCAACCGCTGGCCGTCGAGCACAGATCGATGACGAAGTCGGACTCGTAACCCCCGGAAGAGGTCTGTAGTCCGGTGTCCCAATCCACCACGTTGCCCGGATGGGCGTCTCCCCAACTCGCTGTCCACGTACACCTCGACCGAGGTGGTGTACCCCGTACCGAACGTCACGTCATTGCCGAGGTTCTTCGAACCCCACATCGTGTACGGCCCGCTGCAACTCTCGCCGGTCGGGACAGTGCACCCGTTGGGGCTGGGAACGCCGCCGTCCTGGCCGCCGGTGGTACGGGCGTACTTCCTCTGACCGGCCAGCGTGGCGCCTGCGGCGTACCCGCCCCACGAAGCATCGTTAGAGGTGGAAGGGAAGATGCTGATCGTCCCGTAGTCGCCGGACAATCCGTCACAAGTGGCATTGGGCGGACTGTTGTCGCACCATCCGCTCGTGTTCTGGGACAGCTTGTTGTGCCAGTTGTGCGTGGTGTTCTTCACCTTCTTTGCCGCGACCGCCTCATGAGTGCGGGTCGATGCCCCGGCAGAGGTCGACATGCCGACCATTCCGATCCCCATCGATGCCGCCAACGCCAGCAACCCAACGACCGACGTACCCGCCCGCCATTTCTTCATTCGCCTGTTCATCTGTCCTCCGATAGTGCAATTTGAAGACAGGGGTACCCATTATCAAGAAGAAGTGCCCCCGCGACTCGTCGAGCCCGGCGCCAATGTACTCTCCGTGACTCGGTCCTACCATTGTCAAATTTTGCGTGTGTCCTCAAATGGGGGCATCAGACGCACAAAGCCCGAAAACCCATCCCGCAGAACATCGAACACCGCTCCGAACGGACCAGTGAGGCGCGATCAGGTAGGTAGGCGCGACCGAGGTTCAGTCGGTGCTGGTGGAGAAGACGAGTAGGAAGCTCGCTACAGCCCTCAGAACACATTCGTTCCATGCCGTCGTTGACAGCCGCCGGGTTCGCGTGTTCCAACCAGCGATGTGCTCCGTCCGGCAGCGTTCGGGGACACGTCAGAGATTATCGGTCCGAAGCGTGAGTTGATCGGCGCCACTGGGTATTCACGCGTTGAGGACATCGGGGCACGGACACCCCACTCACCTGGCGATCACGGACCCGAGCGGACGCTCGTGCCCAGCTCGAACATAAAACTCGGTGCAGACTTGCCCTTGTGAGAGTTGGCGTTCAAGCAGCCCTGAGGGTTGCCAGCGAACTAGGGATGAGCCTTGACGAACCGCTCCTGATCCAAGAGACCAATCATACGGTCGTGTGGCTCCGGCCTCACCCGATCATCGCCAAGGTTGGAACGCGCCGGGATAGTGCCGCAGCCCTCCGCCACGAGCATGCGGTGGCTTCTGCCCTCACGGCCAGCGGGGCCCCCGTAGCCGCTCCATGGCCAGGTATCGGATCGCAGCTGGACCATGAGTCGGGCTTCGTCGTCACCCTTTGGACTCGACTTGACAATGATCCGACATTGCAACTCAACGAGGCGGATCGTGGAACATCACTTGGCCTCGTTCACCAAGCCTTGGCTCTGATCGATGTCGAGCTGCCGAGCTTCAGGGTGGGTCTCGACCGAACACGAACTGCTCTCTTCGATGACCTCCGGATGGTGGCTCTTCCACCTCAGGATCGACGGTTTCTCCGAGCGGCCTTTGAGGACCTCACCGGCAGGCTGGATGGCATGACCTTCCCGGAACAAGCCGTCCACGGAGAGCCACACAACGGGAACTGCCTGACCACTCCTGAGGGTATGCGCTGGATCGACTTCGAGGACGCATGTCGAGGGCCCGTGGAGTGGGACTTGACGTTCTTGACCGAGGAAGCCCGCGGGATGTTCGAGAATACTGATCGCTCTCTGCTCGAACTACTGACGACCCTGAACAGTGCACGAGTAGCAACATGGTGCTGGGTCCAGGCCCGATTCCCCGAAATGCAAGACCATGGCCAACACCACCTGTCCCTGGTTCGAACCCGATGGGCTGGTGACTGATGCATTGCCTCATTCAGAGGGACGGGGTGAGATTGCCAGTCGGGCTGATGGCCGGACCGGATTGCGGCCACGATGGCGTCGATCTGCCGCGGCCAGGGACTCGACATGACCGAGCCGATGCGGCCGGGCGCCGATAGTTGGCACTCACCCGGAGAGCTGTGGCCACCTCGAGGGGGTTCTGTCACGGCTGAGCAATCATGCTGATGCTCGTGCCTATTCGCATACTCACTCGGGTCGCATGATCGAGTCCTCCATCCGATTCGTCTCGTCGCACCCTCTGCAGTTCGGGTCCGACTTCTTCTTCCGACAGGACGACGAACCCAAGGTGCTCGTACAGTGGCCGGTTCCACGCCACTTCACTGAAGGTAGTGAGTGTGATCGCCGGGCAGTTCGACGCAATCGCCCAGGCTCTTACCCGCTCGAGCAGCGCCCGCCCCACCCCATGGCCCTGAAGTTCAGGAAGAACGCTGATCTGGGCAACGTGGGCATTCCCGTCAACTTCGTCCACGAGGACGTAGGCCACCGGTTGGTCAGAGCTATCGACAGCGACCCAGCTCCGTCCGCCGATCGCATATGCCGCCAGTTCAGCTTCGGAACATGGCTCGTCATCGGCGACGGACGCCAACCCGATCACGCGGAACATCTCTCCGGCCGACCGCTCGATCTCCCTAAGCGTTGGACCGTCATCTGGACGAGTCGGACGGATCTGGATCACGCTCACCACGTGGCCTGTATCTATGCCTCCGGAAGACGCCACACGCTGACGTGCGAGGCGCTCTCACCGGTGAACGGCGAACGGTCCCACCACGCCCATCGATGTTCTAGGGTCATACCGGCGATCCGAGCCATCAGGTCCAGCTCAGCTGGCCACACATACCGGAAGGGTGCCGTGAACTCGCGGAAACTGCCGTCGTCATTTCGGTAGAAGTGTCGAGAGCGGGAGATCTGCTTGTGCGTGCGATCGATGAAGTCGTCGATACCGATGTAGTCGTCCGTCATCATGAACGGGACACCGGCGTTGCCGGGCGGTAACTGACGGAGGGCGGGCACGTTGTTCTCGACGACAAAACGACCGCCGGGACGAAGGTGGCGAGCAGCGTTCTCGAAGCACGCGACTTGTTCGTCCTGCGACGTCAGGTTCGTGATCGTGTTGAAGACAAGGTAGACCAGGGAGAAGTCGCCTTCCACGCGGCTAACGGCCATGTCACCTTCGACGGCCGTGATGTCGCTCGCTTCGGGTTTCGACCGCAGCACCTCCAACATGTCCGCGGACAACTCGATCCCAGTGACCGGAACGCCCCGAGCTGCCAAAGGGACAGCGACTCGGCCAGTCCCGATTGCGAACTCCAACGCCCATGCGCCGTCAGCCAGCTCGACCAGACAGTCGACGGTCGTATCAAGAACGTATCGATCGAACATCACCGTCCACAGCTGGTCGTAGGTTCTGGCGATCTCGCCGGTGAATCGGTTTTCAGGCACGCTCCAGCCTGGCCGGACCCGAGCCAGTCTGCAACCCATTTCGTGCACCGTGACCTCCATCCGGCTGATTCACTCATGACCCTGTGAGTGGCTCATCCCAACCGAACACTTCGAGACTCGACCGGTCAGGTTGCTCTGACCTTGACGCCGACCCATGGACTCCGAGGTGCCCTTCCGGACGCACGCAGTGAACCGGCTGCGGCGGCATGAGAACGGTGGGCCGCTCCAAAACCGAGCCATCTGCGACCGCCAGAGATCCACACACTGACTCATGGTTGGCGGCAACGGTCCACGGCCCAGGGTGGCTCCGCCAGCGTGCCCAGGGCAGACCTGCATACCAAGGAGCATCGATGGATCCCGCCATCGCGGGATCGTCGTACATCCACCATCTGACGCCATCCCTATCCCGTTCGGAGCTTCCGTCGGATGGGGCAATGGGTTCTGAGATCTCGTACTGGGCGATTGACGCGGCGAGCGATGCTGCAGGTGAATCTCGGTATTCAATCGGATTCGGTGGGCGGTCCAATGGACGGCGATAGCCAAGCCGGTCCCGGTAGCCATGATGGTCGTAGATGGCAACCAGGACAGGTCCACCATCAGGGCCAACTTCGAGATCAGCCGAAATCAAATCGACCGGTTCCATCAACCACTGGCCCGTTGCGAAGTAGCTCCTGAGTGCATTGACGACGCGGTTGCCCCAGTCCGGGGAAGCCACGGCTTCGTCATAATCGGACTGCGAGTGTCGCACCGGGGCCAGCGTATTTCAGCTGTCCCCCCGATACCGTTAGGCCATCCACTCCGCAGGAGATGTCGGGGTGACCGGCTCCAAGCCGGCGTTGTACCGTGCCCCTCATTAAATTTGATCAGGCCGGTGCCAACTTCGATGCCGAATCACCGGCAGGTGCCCGATACCCGGCGGGCGTTCCACTGGTCACGTCCCCGCGTGCGTGATACAACATGGCGGGCAGGTGTACTCGATCGGCGGGTAACGCCCCAGTTGAGGAGGCGATGATGCGAGTACTGGCAATTCGGGTTGTGGTTGGGTTGGCCCTCGTCGTCGCACCGGTAGTCGGTGCGGTCGGTCTCACCACCCAGGCCGGGGCTGCGTCCTCGACGACGTGCAGCGGGGTGGTCGGCACGGTGAAGGGCAAGCACGCCACGCTCAACGGTTGCACGACCGCCACCACCGGCGGGTCCGGTGTGGTTGGAGTGGATGCATCGGGTACCGGTGACTTGGTGAAATGGTCGAATGGCGGCACGACGAAATTCAAGTTCAAGCCGGTCAAGGTCAATGCGGCGAAGAATCCTTGCCCGTCCGGACAGAAAGAAGATCATCTCCAGGCGAAAGTCATCAAGAGTACGGGAGCAGCCGCTTCCGTCTCCGGCAACGTGTCCGCCTACCTGTGTATCCCACGGTCGGGTAAGGGAAGCGTCACGCTCGTGCCGGGCACGCTGTGGCGGTTCTGACCGCACGCTGATCCGGTGTTCCGTGGGACCGGGGCTTCCGCCTATGGATCGGTCACCAGCAGGCTCCGGGGTGTCACCGTCCCAGATACCGATTCAGTCGCTACCACCTTGGTGATGACGTCGTTCCGGTCGGCTACAGGACGCTGACGACCAGCAGCAGGACAAGTCCCAACACGATGATGCCGACCAGGAGCAACCGCCACGGCTGTCGTCGCGGATGAAGGTCACCGTCGTATTCGCCCCAGTCCCACGAGTCGGGGTCATTCGGGTCGGGAGGTACCGGGCCTACTGGCGTGGGCATCGACCAAGTGTAGGTACTACCGGACCGGTGGACACGCCGGTGCGGAGTCCGACGCCGTCGAGACCTCGTTCGCCAAGCCGGCAGCGACGGCAGGAGATGCCGACATCCCGGGGAACCTTCGGGATCTTGCAGTAACCTCGCTGCGAACGTAGTCGTGGCCCCCAGCGAGGAGCCGGCACATGGCCCGGATCAACTACGACGATCAGACCGCTACCGCCTACAAGGCGGTCCGCGAGATCCCACGTGAGGGACTCTCGGAGTGGCGGGACGCGATGTGGCGTCACCTGCGGCCATTTCCGGGAATGACTCTGGTGGACATCGGCGCGGGGACCGGTCAGTTCGCATCTGCGTTCAGCGACTGGTTCGGCCTCAGCGTCCTGGCCATCGAACCGTCCCGAGCCATGCGAGATCACATCCCGCGGACTCCGACCATCCAGTCGATTGAGGGAAGTGCGACCGCTCTCCCGTTGCCAGACGCTTCCGCCGATGCTGCTTGGCTCTCTCGTGTCATCCACCACATCCCGGATCTGCGAGCCGCCGCCCACGAGATCCGTCGTGCTCTCCGTGCCGGTGGTCCCGTTCTCATTCGAGTGGTTTCCCGGGCAGACTGGACAGAGTCGAAAACGTTCGATGGTTCCCCGAAACCGCTCGGGCGGTCGAGAGCTACCCTTCCGTCACCGACACGTGCACGGCGTTCGCAGATGCAGGATTCCACCAGGAGGCTCTCGAGCAGGTCCCCGAGAGGTACCTGATCAGCCTGGCCGATTTCCTCGATCAGGTAGACACCTTCCGTACCGCCGACACCACGATGCGTATTCTCACCGATGACGAGTTTCTCCGTGGGAAGGCGCGGCTCAGCCGTGCGGTCCGAGACGCTGAGGAGTCAGCGCACCAAGAGCCCAGAAGCAACTGGCTTGACCTCTTGGTCCTGCGGTGACCCCGGGCATCCTGGCCCTCGACCGAATCGGCCTCCCGGGGCGGTGATCAGGAACCAGACGTTCGGATCCCACCGCTACATCACGGGATGGGCGGCGAGCTCACAATCTGGATCACCGCGACCATGAGCATGAGGCCGCCGAGGATGACCAGTCCCAGCCGAATCCGGAAGAATCGGAAGTGGCCGCTGATCCCAATGAGGAACAAGATGGTGGCGAGGTAGATGGTGTCCCGGACATAGTTATCGGAGTTCGCGCCAGCCTCGACCCCAAGCGCGTACTGCGTGCTCGCTTTCTTGTCGAGGGCCGCGGCCTGGGCCAGCTGCGGCTGTTTGTACTCGGGCATGTAGGTCGGGCCGGGTGGCGCCGACGGGTTGGTGAACGGCTGCGCCGCGATCCAGGCGTCGAAGGCCACCTTGAAGGCGGGACGGAACCGGCGCTCCGCGACCGTTTCGGCTGATGCGTTGCCGGCGACATACGCGGTGAACCACGCGTTGAACGTCGTTGAGTCGAAATCCTTGGTGTCCTGAGCATCGAGAGCTGCCCGATTCGCCTCGGTACGCGCCGCCGACGCGCCGGCCAGTCGTACCGACGACTCGGTGCTCCACTTGGCTGACGCATATCCGGTGTAGGCGGCGAGCAGAGCCACGATGGCCAGAAGCACGGCTTCGATCACCGAGAGCACTCGATCATGCTCGCGGCCATCGTCATCCGGCAGCTCCCCTTCGTGATCGCTCGCGTGCTTCTTGTGCCTGGTGATCTCGCCGGCCACTTCCCCCGTCTTCAGTCCCTCAGGCACAGCTGTCCTTCTTCATTCGTTCACCGGCTTGCCCTAGGTTCGACCGTCACGGGTTGGTCACTCCATAAGATCGGCTGAACCCCGGGGAAGCTGTAGCGGGCGTCAGCTACCCAGGCGGGCCTGACCATCGATCTGTTCCGTCCGGTGATCCGGGGCGCCCCGCAGACAAGGACAGAGAGCTATCGTGACCGGGCTTCGAGAAGCTCCGAGGCGCTCGGTTGATGGCTCGGGGCTGACACCCCGTGAGGACGACCGCGGGTCCGGCGGCGCCTGTTCGCTTTCACGGCATCGGCCAACTCGGACCGGGTCAGGATATGAGCCACGCCGGCCGACTGATCGGGATCGAGGAGTTCCAAGGCGTTCCGATCGACCGACCTCGTACGAAGCTTCGCACGCCTCCTCGTCAACATGGCGGTAATTTACCCAGAGTCCCAGAGACGCGACCGCGGGCCTCGGTCATGGCGGATGACGCCCACCGAGCCGGTGAGAGGGGTCACCCTGAGTGGCCGAGCCAGCATCGCTCGACCTCGGGTGTTACCGTCACCGCACATCTATCGACATCGGGCTGATCAACGGTTCTGATCCACGTTGCTCCCCTCTTTGTTGAGCGGCGGAGGGAGCCGGTCGTGCGGAATCATCACGTAGTCGGAATTGTGGGTGCCGCGGCCCTGGTGGCGTGTGTTCTCGCCCCAGTTTCCTTGGCTGCGGCAACCGGCAGGGCGAGCGCCGCCACCGTCTCGACGGCTGCTTCGGGACATTCGAGCTACGGGTTCGACGAGCCAGATGGCATCACCTCGGACGGGACCCACGTCTGGGTGGCGAATGCGGAGGACAGCTCGGTCACCGAGCTCAAGGCCTCGACCGGGGCCCTGGTCCGGGTGCTCTCGGCCTCGAGATACCGGTTCGACGAGCCAGAGGCCATCGCCTCGGACGGGACCCACGTCTGGGTGGCGAACTACGGGGGCAACTCGGTCACCGAGCTCACCGCCTCGACGGGCGCGGTGGTCCAGGTGCTCTCGGGCTCAAGCTACGGGTTCGACGAGCCAGATGCCATCGCCTCGGACGGGACCCACGTCTGGGTGTCGAATCTGGCCGGCAACTCGGTCACCGAGCTCAACGCTTCCGCGGGGGCGCTGGTCCAGGTGCTCTCGGCCTCGACCTACCGGATCGACGAGCCCTTTGGCATCGCCTCGAACGGGACGGACGTCTGGGTGGCGAATTCGGTAGGCGAGTCGGTCACCGAGCTCAGCGCCTCGACGGGGGCGCTGGTCCGGGTGCTCTCCGCCTCGAGGTACGGGTTCAGCGACCCCAGTGGCATTGCCGTGGACGGGACCCACGTCTGGGTGTCGAACATCATCGGCGCCTCGGTCACCGAGCTCAGCGCCTCGACGGGGAAGCTGACGAAGGTGCTCTCGGCCTCGAGCTACGGGTTCAACAACCCCGATACCATCGCCTCGTACGGGACCCACGTCTGGGTGGCGAACTACGGGGGCAATTCGGTCACCGAGCTCAGCGCCTCCACGGGCGCGCTGGCCCAGGTGCTCTCGGGCTCGAGCGACGGGTTCAACCTTCCTCACGCCATCGCCGCGTACGGGACCCACGTCTGGGTGGCAAACCTGTTGGGTAACTCGGTCACCGAGCTCAAGGCCTCGACGGGGGCGCTGGTCCAGGTGCTCTCAGCCTCGAGCTAGGTGTCCGATGGCCCCGCCGGCATCACCTTGTCACTTCGACCGAGTGCCTCGCCGATCGGACCGACCGGTTACGAACGGCTAACGGAGGGCCAGCTGCCCGGGCACGATGGGAGCCGGGAGGCTGGTCGTGCCCATCAGGTAGCGGTCCACCGATGCGGCCGCCGATCGCCCCTCGGCGATGGCCCACACGATGAGGCTCTGGCCCCGGGTCATGTCGCCGCACACGAAGACCCCGTCGACGTTGGTGGACCAGGCCTGGTCGGCGGCCACGCTCCCCCGGGGATCGAGCTCGAGGCCCAGCTCCTCCACCACGCCGGTCCGCTCGGCGCCGAGGAAGCCCATGGCCAACAGCACCAGCTCGCACGGGAGCTCGAACTCCGACCCCTCGACCGGGAGGAACTCGGGCCGGCCCCCGTCGCCGTAGACCACCTCCACCTCCTCGCCCCGGAGGGCCCGGACGTGGCCGTCCTCGTCCCCGAGGAACTCGGCGGTGGTGACCGAGAAGATCCGCTCACCACCCTCTTCGAGCGCCGAGGAGGTCCGGAGGATCAACGGCCAGGTCGGCCACGGGTTGTCCCCGGTCCGGTCCGTCGGCGGCTGGGGCATGATCTCGAGCTGATGCACGCTGAGGGCGCGCTGCCGGTGCACCGTGCCCAGGCAGTCGGCCCCGGTGTCCCCTCCCCCGATGATCACCACGTGCTTGCCCTCGGCCGAGATCGGCGACACGTCGAGGCCGCCCTCTTGGACCAGATTGGACGGTTTGAGATAGTCCATGGCCCGCTCGATGCCGGCCAGCTCCCGACCCGGGGCCGGCAGGTCCCGCGGCAAGGTGGACCCTCCGGCCAACAGCACGCCGTCGAAGTCGTCCACCAACCACTGGGCCTTGATCACCCGGACCTCGGGAGCCAGGGCGGTTCCGGTCTCGGGGCTGCACTCCCCCACCGAGACCCCGCACCGGAACTCCACTCCCTCGGCGATCAGCTGATCGATCCGACGGTCGAGCACCGCCTTCTCCATCTTGAACTCGGGGATCCCGTACCGGAGGAGACCGCCCGGCTTCTCCGCCCGCTCGAACACCACCACCTCGTGCCCGGCCCGGGCCAGCTGCTGGGCCGCGGCCAGTCCGGCCGGACCCGAGCCGACCACCGCCACCCGCTTGCCGCTGGGGGCGCCCGGCGTCACCGGCTCGACCCAGCCCTCGCTCCAGGCCCGTTCGATGATCTCGTACTCGATGCGCTCGATGGTCACCGGGTCGTCATTGATCCCGAGGACGCACGAGCCCTCGCAGGGCGCCGGGCACAGCCGGCCGGTGAACTCGGGGAAGTTGTTGGTGGCGTGGAGCCGCTCGATGGCCTCGGACCAGTCGTCCCGGTAGACCAGGTCGTTCCACTCGGGGATCAGATTGCCCAACGGGCAGCCCTCGTGGCAGAACGGGATGCCGCAATCCATGCACCGGGCGCCCTGCTCCTGGGCCGCCTCCTTGGCGAACGGCTCGTAGACCTCTTTCCAGTCGCGCAGGCGCACCGGCACCGGCCGGCGGACCGGGAGCTCGCGGGGGTACTTGAGGAACCCGTCGATGTCACCCATGGGCCGCCTCCATGACCGCCTCCTCCACCGAGCGTCCCTCGGCCACCGCCCGCTCGGTGGCCTCGAGCACCCGCCGGTAGTCCTTGGGCATGACCATCACGAACTGCTCCGAGGTGCCGATCCAGTCGGCCAGGATCCGCTGCGCCACCTCGGAGCCGGTCTCGTCCCGGTGCATGGTGATCCGATCCTTGAGCCAGACCCGGTCCTCGGCCGAGAGCGGGTCGATGAGATCGACCAGCTCCGGGTTGTGGTTGCCGTTGAGCGCGCCGTGGGGGTCGTAGACGAAGGCCATCCCCCCGGACATGCCGGCGGCGAAGTTGCGGCCGGTCGGCCCGAGCACCACCACCCGGCCCCCGGTCATGTACTCACAGCCATGGTCACCCACCCCCTCGACCACGGCCACCGCCCCCGAGTTGCGCACGCAGAACCGCTCACCCACCTGGCCGCGCAGGAACACCTCGCCGGACGTGGCGCCGTAGAGGATGACATTGCCGGCCACGATGTTCTCCTCGGCGGCGAAGGTCGACTCCTCCGGGGGCCGGACGATGATGCGGCCCCCCGACAGGCCCTTGCCCAGATAGTCGTTGGTGTCGCCGTACAGGCGCATGGTCACGCCCCGGGGCAGGAAGGCGCCGAAGCTCTGACCGGCGGAGCCGCGGAAGGTGAGGTCGATGGTCCCCTCGGGCAGTCCGGCGGCGCCGTGCCGACGGGTGATCTCGTAGCCGAGAAGGGTGCCGACCGTCCGGTCCACGTTGGACACGGCCAGATCGACCGCCACCGGTGCGCCGCCCTCGATGGCCGGCAGGCACTGGGCCAGGAAGGCGTGGTCGAGGGCCCGGTCGAGGCCGTGGTCCTGCTCGTGGATGCGGAACCGCACCGCCCCGGCGGGCAACTCCGGCTGCTCGAGGATGGGGGCGAGGTCGAGCCCCTTGGCCTTCCAGTGCTCGACCGCCTCGGCCGCGTCGAGCAGGTCCACCCGGCCGATGGCCTCCTCGAGCGAGCGGAGGCCGAGGGCGGCCAGGTACTCACGCACCTCGTCGGCGATGTAGCGGAAGAACGTCTCCACGAACTTCGGTGTTCCGGTGAAGCGGGCCCGCAGCTCCGGTCGCTGGGTGGCGATGCCCACCGGGCAGGTGTTGAGGTGGCACACCCGCATCATGATGCAGCCCGAGACGACCAGGGGTGCGGTGGCGAACCCGAACTCCTCCGCCCCGAGCAGGGCGCCGATGACCACGTCGCGTCCGGTCTTCAACTGCCCGTCGACCTGGACCACGATCCGGTCCCGCAGGTCGTTGGCCAGCAGGGTCTGCTGGGTCTCGGCCAGACCGAGCTCCCAGGGGATGCCGGCATGCTTCTGCGAGGTGAGGGGCGTGGCCCCGGTGCCGCCGTCGTGCCCCGAGATGAGCACGACATCCGAGTGGGCCTTGGCCACCCCCGCGGCCACCGTCCCCACCCCCACCTCGGCCACCAGCTTCACATGGACCCGCGCCGTCGGGTTGGCCGACTTCAGGTCGTGGATGAGTTGGGCGATGTCCTCGATGGAGTAGATGTCGTGGTGCGGCGGCGGCGAGATGAGGCCCACCCCGGGGGTGGAGCACCGGGTCTTGGCGATGGAGGACGAGACCTTGTAGCCGGGCAGCTGGCCGCCCTCGCCGGGCTTGGCCCCCTGGGCGATCTTGATCTGGATGTCGTCCGAGTTGACCAGGTACTCCGAGGTCACCCCGAAGCGGCCCGACGCCACCTGCTTGATGGCGCTGCGCCGCAGGTCGCCGTTCTCGTCCTTGGTGAACCGGTCGGGATCCTCACCGCCCTCGCCGGTGTTGGACCGGCCACCGAGGTTGTTCATGGCGATGGCCAACGTCTCGTGGGCCTCGGCGGAGATCGATCCGTAGGACATGGCCCCGGTGGAGAAGCGGGCCAGGATGCCCGAGACCGGCTCCACCTCCTCGATCGGCACCGGGGGGAGGGTGCCCGTCTTCAGGCGCATCAGGCCGCGCAACGTGGCCAGCGCGGTCGACTGGTCGTCGACGGCCCGGGTGTACTCCTTGAACACCTCGTACCGCTGGGACCGGGTGGCGTGCTGCAGCTTGAACACCGTCCGGGGGTTGAACAGGTGGATCTCCCCTCGCGGCGCCACTGGTACTCGCCCCCCACCTCGCGCTCCCGGTGGGCCAGCTCGTTCGGGCGGTCGAGGTGGGACAGGCGGTGGCGGATGGCCACCTCGTCGGCCAGCACCTCGAGCCCGACCCCACCGATCCGGGAGACCGTGCCCGTGAAGTACTCGTCCACCACGTCGGAGGCCAGCCCCACCGCCTCGAACACCTGGGCGCCGGTGTAGGACGCCACAGTCGAGATGCCCATCTTCGACATCACCTTGATGATCCCCTTGGAGGCCGCCTTGATGTAGTTCTTCTGGGCCTGGCGCGGCGTGACCCCGACCAGGATGCCCGAGGCGATCATGTCGTCGATCGTCTCGAAGGCCAGGTAGGGATTGATGGCCGCGGCCCCGAAGCCCTTCAGGAGCGCCATGTGGTGGACCTCGCGGGCGTCGCCGGACTCCACCACCAGGCCCACCCGGGTACGGGTCTTGTTGCGGACCAGGTGATGATGCACGGCCGACACCATCAACAGGGACGGGATCGGGGCCCACTCCGCCGTCGAGTTCCGATCGGACAGGACGATCACGTCGGCCCCGTCGCCGATGGCCGCGGTCACCCGTCGGCGGACGTCCTCGATGGCCCGGGCCAGTGCCTCGCCGCCCCCGGCCACCTCGAACAGGCCGTCGATGGCGAAGCCCCGGAAGCCGGGGGTGCTCCCGTCCTCGTTGACGTAGAGCAGCTTGGCCAGGTCGTCGTTGTCGATGACCGGCATGGGCAGGACGATCTGGCGGCACGAGTCCGCGGTGGGCTCGAGCACGTTCGCCTCGGGGCCGAGGGTGGACAGCAACGAGGTGACCAGCTCCTCGCGGATGGCGTCCAGCGGCGGATTGGTCACCTGGGCGAACAGCTGGGTGAAGTAGTCGTAGAGGAGCCGGGGCCGGTCGGACAGCACGGCGATGGCCGTGTCGGTGCCCATCGAGCCGAGCGGCTCGCTCCCCGACTTGGCCATGGGCTCGAGGATGAGCCGCAGCTCCTCGTTGGTGTAACCGAACAGGCGCTGACGCCCGACCACCGAGGCGTGCTGGGGGGTGAGCATGGTCCGGGGCGGGAGGTCCTCGAGATCGATCTGCCCGGCGTCGAGCCACCGGCTGTAGGGCTGCTCGGCGGCCAGGGCATCCTTGATCTCGTCGTCGTCCACGATGCGGCCCGCCGCCGTGTCGACCAGGAACATCTTGCCCGGCTGCAGGCGGCCCTTGCGCACCACCTTCTCGGGGGCGACGTCGATGACCCCGACCTCGCTGGCCAGCACCACCAGTCCGTCGTCGGTGACCCAGTACCGGGCCGGGCGGAGCCCGTTGCGGTCGAGGACGGCGCCGATCACCGTCCCGTCGGTGAACGCCACCGCCGCCGGCCCGTCCCACGGCTCCATCAGTGAGGCGTGGTACCGGTAGAAGGCGCGGCGGGCCGGGTCCATGGTCCGGTGGTTCTCCCACGCCTCGGGGATCATCATGAGCACGGCGTGGGACAACGGGCGGCCGCCGAGGTGGAGCAGCTCCAGCACCTCGTCGAACGAGGCCGAGTCGCTGGCTCCCGGGGTCACGATGGGGAAGGCCCGCTCGAGCCCGGGGATCAGGTCGCTCTGGCACAGTGCCTCGCGGGCCCGCATCCAGTTGCGGTTGCCGGCCAGGGTGTTGATCTCGCCGTTGTGGGCCAGGTACCGGTACGGATGGGCCAGCGGCCACGACGGGAACGTGTTGGTGGAGAAGCGCGAGTGGACCAGGGCCAGCCCGCTGATGAGCCGCTCGTCGGACAGGTCGGGGTAGAACTCGGCCAGCTGATGGGAGGTGAGCATGCCCTTGTAGGTGATCGTCCGGGCCGACAGGGAGACGAAGTAGCACTGGTCGATCTCGTGCTCGGCCCGCTTGCGGAGCACGAAGGCCAGGCGGTCGATGGCCAGGGGCCGGTCGTCGCCCACCACCGTGGTGCCCGGGGCGGGCACCACGAACACCTGGACGATCGACGGCATGGCCGCCTCGGAGATGGATCCGAGGGTGGCGTCGTCGGTCGGCACGTGACGCCACCCGATGACGTCCAGTCCCTCCTCGCCGGCGATCCGGGTGATGGCGGCCCGGGCCGCATCGGCCTCACCCGGGTCGCGGGACAGGAAGGCGATGCCGGTGGCGTAGTGGCCGCGGGGCGGCAGGTCGAAGTCGACCACTTCGGCGTAGAAGTCGTGGGGTACCTGGATCAGGATGCCGGCGCCGTCCCCACTGTCCTCCTCGCTGCCGGTGGCCCCGCGATGGGCGAGGTGCTCGAGGGCGGCGATGGCCTGGCGGATCAGGGTGTGGGTGGACCGGCCCTGTAGGTCGGCGACCAGGGCCACACCGCAGGCATCGTGCTCGAACCGGGGATCGTAGAGCCCCCGGTGCGGCGCCGCCGGGACTCCGGTGCGCACACGGGGTATCGACAGGCGCACCCCGGCAGCGGGCGTCGAAGCGTCAGCGTGGGGTGAGGGATGGGTCGTCATCGGGTCGCTCCAACGAAGGAAGTGGATCTACCCGCCCGGGACGACGTTGGCCCATGTGCGGTCCGTAGATTGTACACGAGCAGTCGCGCTTTCCGCCCCTTACCCGCCGTCGGGGGAATGCCGGTGCTGATCGGTCGCCGGTAGCATACGGGCATGGCGACCAGGGCACCAGCCGATCTGGTCGTGGTGGGCGGAGGGGTCATCGGCCTGACCATCGCCTGGGAGGCGGCCGGGGCGGGACTGGCGGTGACCGTGGTCGACCCCCGGCCGGGCCATGGGGCCAGTTGGGCCGCGGCCGGCATGCTCGCCCCCGCCGGCGAGGCGCAGTTCGGCGAGGAGGCCCTGTGCGCGCTCAACCGGGCGGCGTCGCGCTCGTGGCCGGAGTTCGCCCGCCGGCTCGAGGCGGCCACCGGCGAGTCCATCGACTACGTGGCCGAGGGCAGCCTGCTGGTGGCGGTGGACCCGTCGGATCGGCAGGCCAGCGACGACGTGCTCGACTTCCAGCTCGGGCTGGGGCTCGACGCCCGCCGGCTCTCGGCCCGGGAGTGCCGGGCCCTCGAGCCGATGCTGTCGCCGGCCATCCGGGGCGGTGTCGAGCTGGCCGAGGACCACCGGGTGGACAACCGCCGGCTGATCGGCGCCCTCCTCCGCGGCTGCCGCCGTCTCGGGGTCGGGTTCGTGGACGATGAGGCCTCCGGGGTGGAGATCGACGGCGGGAGCGTCACCGGGGTCGGCCTGCGAGCCGGTGGCCGGCGGGCGGGCCGGGTGGTGGTGGTGGCTGCCGGCTGCCACTCCGGTCAGCTGGGGGGGATACCGGCGGCTCTTCGCCCCCCGGTGCGTCCGGTCAAGGGCCTGACCCTCCGGCTACGGCGCGCCGACCGGGTGCCACCCCTGCGGCGGACGGTGCGGGGACTGGTCCACGGGCGGCGGTGCTACATCGTGCCGAGGGCCGACGGCACCGTCGTGGTCGGGGCCACCGTCGAGGAGAAGGGATTCGACCTGACCGTGCAGGTCGGCCCGGTGGGCGATCTGCTCGAGGACGCCCGCCGGCTGATCCCCTCGCTCGAGGAGTACGGGCTGGAGGAGACCTCCACCGGGCTCCGCCCCGGCTCCCCTGACAATGCCCCCCTGGTGGGGGCCACCCCGGTCGGCGGGCTCGTGGTGGCCACCGGCCACTACCGCAACGGCATCCTGTTGGCCCCGTTGACCGCCGTCGAGGTGGTCAGGATCGTGATCGATGACGCCGGCGAACGTCCCTCCGCCGATGCGGCCGGCTCCCACCCCGACACTCCGTTCGGGCCGTTCGGGCCCGACCGGTTCGCTCCGGTGGACCACCATGGCGCCCGCCCCCCGGTCGGCCCGGCGCCGGCCCGGTCGCCCCGGTGACCGCGGTGTCGGTCAACGGTTCGCCCGACGACACCGCGGTCGGGGCCACGGTGACCGAGCTGGTGGCCCGGTGGTGCCCGTCCCCGAAGGGGATCGCCGTGGCCCGCAACGGGGACGTCGTGCCGCGGAGTCGTTGGGACCGGACGGTGCTGGTGGCCGGCGACCGCATCGAGATCGTCACCGCCGCCGCCGGCGGGTAGCCGGAGCTGGCCCAGTCGGCCCGGTCGGCCCGGTCGGTCGGTGGGCGGGGAGGCCGCCCGTTCGTACGGCGGTACCGTGGGACCCGATGGACGCCCGGACCCGCCCCGCCCCCCGCACCGCGGACGACCCCGCCGAGGACCGCGGCCTGGTCATCGCCGGGGAGTCGATCGCTTCCCGCCTGCTCATGGGCACCGGGGGCATGACCAGTCCGGAATCCCTGCGGGAGGCACTCGTCGAGTCGGGCACCGCCCTGACGACGGTGGCGGTGCGCCGGGTCGATCCCACCACCCGCCACTCGTTGGTGGACCTCCTCGACTCGCTCGGCATCCGGATCCTCCCCAACACTGCGGGCTGCTCCACCGCCTCGGAGGCGGTGCTCACGGCCAAGCTGGCCCGTGAGGCGTTCGAGACCGACTGGGTCAAGCTGGAGGTCATCGGGGACGAGCGCACCCTCCTGCCCGACACGGTGGAGCTGGTGGCCGCGGCCGAGGAGCTGGTCGACGACGGGTTCGTCGTGCTCCCCTACTGCAGCGACGATCCGGTGGCCGCCCGCCGGCTCGAGCAGGCCGGCTGTGCCGCGGTCATGCCGTTGGGCTCGCCCATCGGCAGCGGGCTCGGGATCCGCAACCCCCACAACATCGGCCTCATCGTGGAGCAGGCCGGCGTCCCGGTCGTGCTCGACGCCGGCATCGGCACCGCGTCGGACGCCTGTTTGGCCATGGAGCTCGGGTGCGACGCCGTGCTGGTGGCATCGGCGGTGACCCGGGCCCACCGCCCGGGACTGATGGCCCGGGCCATGGCCGATGCGGTGACGGCCGGACGGGAGGCCCGCCGGGCGGGCCGGATCACCCGGCGGTTCTACGCCGAGGCCTCGAGCCCGTCCGACGGCATGATCGACCGGTGAGCGACCACGGCGAGCCCCCGGTCGCCCTGTCCATCGCCGGCTCGGACTCCGGGGCCGGGGCCGGGCTGCAGGCCGATCTCAAGACCATGGGCGCGTTGGGCGTGTTCGGGACCACCGCGGTGACCGCGGTGACCGCCCAGAACACGGTGACCGTCGGCGCCGTCCAGCTCCTCGGGGCGGACATGGTGCGTTCCCAGATCGAGGCGGTCCTGGACGATCTGCCGGTGGCGGCGGTGAAGACCGGCATGCTCGGGACCGCCGAGGTGGTCGAGGAGGTGGGTCGGTGCGCGGCCGCCGGCCGGCTGCCCCGGCTCGTGGTGGATCCGGTCATGGTGGCGTCGACCGGGCGCCTGCTGCTGGCCGAGGAAGGCATCGACTCCTACCGTCGGGCGCTGCTGCCCCACGCCCTCATCGCCACGCCCAACCTGTGGGAGGCGGCCATCCTGGCCGGCGTCGAGCCCGCCGCCCTCCAAGACGTCGACGACATGATCGAGGTCGCCCGGCGGCTCCACAAGCTCGGCTCACGATGGGTGCTGATCAAAGGGGGCCACCTCCCCGGGGTCGCCACCCATGACCGGCACCCGGCTCCTCCTCAGGTGTCCGACGTCCTCTTCGATGGGCAGGCGGTCAGCGTCCTCGACGGCAGCCACGTCGACACCCCCAATACCCACGGCACCGGCTGTTCGCTGTCGGCGGCCATCGCCGCCCGCCTGGCCCACGGCGACGACGTGCCCGCCGCGGTGGCCGCGGCCAAGCAGTTCGTACACGGCGCCCTCACGGGTGGCGCCGGTTGGCGGCTCGGCGCCGGTCACGGCCCGCTGGATCACCTCGGGTGGAATCGGAACGGGCCCGACGGTGTTGGCCTTGGTTGAGGGGTAGTAGCGACAAAAAAGTGGCCGGGTCTCGAGGACCCGGCCACTTCCCCCCCATTTCACAGGATCCCTCCGCTCTGCAGGATCAGGCACCCCTCCTCATCACGAGCCACTGCTGCCCGCTGATGCTTGAGGCATTGTGCCGGATCATCGGCCAAATGTAAATATCCGATGAACGGACTATCACCTGGTGCGTTGGGTAGCCCACATTCAGTGGCGATACAGGCAGATTGCGCCGATCTGGCCGGGTCCTGGATCGGGGACGGGCCGCTGGTCCCCTCGGCCCGGCCCCGGAGTCCCCGGGCGGCACCGATAGCATGGCCCCCGCAATGGTCGGCACAACCCGGGACCCCTCCAGCCCACCCTCGGACCCGCCCTCGGACGGCTCCGGCTCCCCCGACGAGGACCAGGTCGACACCCAGTTCGGCGGGCGCTCGTTGTTCCAGCCCGTCTCCGCCCGGGGGCCGGCCCTCATCGTGCTCGGGCTCGCCGTCTTCATCGTGGTCCTCGGCGTGGCGGGGTCTGCCCTGTCGTCGGGAGGCACCCCCACCGACAAGATCCACAGCGTCAAGATCCCCGACGGCACCGTGGTGGCGCTCACCCCGGCCACCAGGGCGATGAAGGCCGTCGTGAGCCTGGGCCAACCGCCGGCCGACATCCTCGGCAACCTGGCCGTGCCGGCCAAGAGCCGGGTGACCCGGACCGTCGACGTCGATCAGGACAGCGGGATGTACGACCGCACCGTGGTGTTCTCCACCGGCCTGTCGTCCTACCAGGTGACCGAGGTGTTCCACACCCTGCTGCCCCGCCTGGGCTGGCAGGTGATCTACGACGGCTCCGGTGCCTCCACGCAGGCCCAGAGCACCGAGGTCCTGGCCAAGAAGGCCAGCGGGGACAGCTTCTACTGGGAGGTCGGCGTGACCGTCCCCCCCACCAGCGGGTCGGGCACCACGACGTACTCCGTCGAGCTCTTCGAGCTCGACGACGCCGACTGACCCGCCGCTACTGGGTGGCCAGCCGAACTCCCGGGTCGAGGCCCACCGGGGGCTCCTCCCCCGTCGACGCCAACGCCGGATCGCTGGCCCGCCGGAGCATCCACGCCCACACGAACAGGTTGATCGGGTACAGCAGGTAGCCCACCCGGGTCGCTGGGGCCAGCAGGATGGCGATCAACATCACCCATCCGGCCAGCGTGGCCACGCCGGCGGCGTCGTGGGGTGGCCGCTTCATCAGGTGGCGGATGAGGATGGCCACCCCCACCAGACCCACCGCGGCCACATAGGCCTTGTGGACGCCGGGGAACGCCGCCACCAGCAGATGGCCGGGCAGGGCACTGGCCGCCGGGGAGGAGACGCCGGCCAGGCCCAGCGGGAACCGGATCACGTTGTCGACGAACGCCGACGGGTTGCGCAGGGCCACGGGCAGGACCACCGGGCCCATGATCGCCGCCACCCCGAGCAGGTAGTGGCCGATCCTCCGGTGCAGCCCCAGGTCGTAGGCGGCCCATAGCCCCAGGACGGCGAGCGGCCAGGCGGTGAACTTGAGCGACGACGCCGCCCCCAGCGCCAATCCGGCCAGCACCGGTCTTCGCCGTTGCAGCGCCACCAGCCCCAGCAGCATCAAGGCCACCACCGGCATGTCGTCCCCCCCGGTGGCCAGGGGCAGCGCCGCGGTGGGCAGCACGGTGAGGATCTGCAGGGACCGGAACCGGGCGTCGGTGGGGGGCCGCAGGCGGCTGAGGGCGAAGAGGCCGACCAGGACGGTGAAGAAGAGGAACTGGATGCGGGCGTCGGTCAACCGGGCCTCGTCCTTGCTCACGCTCGAGAAGCCGAAGATCACCATGCCGGGCAGATAGGGGTAGTAGAGCTCGTAGGTGGGCACCGCGCTCTGGTGGATGAGGATGTGCCCGTCCCGGTCGACCACCTGGTACGGGTCCCGACCGTGGGCGGCCCGCACCCCGGCCCGCTCGACCACCAACACCTCGGGCTGCACGTGGAGGGCGGCATTCCCCTCCGACGCCCAGGTGACCTCGAGGGCCAGGGGTACCAGCAACGCACCGAACAGGGCGATCAGGAACGCCACCACCCGGGCCACCCGCCACCAGCCGGCCGGCCGGCCCGGCCGGCCCTTCCGGCCCTTCGACCGGGCGCCCATCCGCCACGCCACCACCGCCATCAGGACGGCTGCGGCCGCGTACGGTCCGACGGCCAGCTGGCCCCACTGCCGGTAGAGCGGGATGCCCATGGCCACCGCGGCCACGCCGGCGAACACGGCCGAGCACGAGTAGAGGAAGGTGTCCCGCCAGGCCGACGACAGGTCCCCGAGGGCCCGGAGGGCCCGGCGCACCGGAACCGGGATGTGGGCCCACCGCCCCGCTCCCGTCGCCGACGGGTCCCCGCGCGGCACCGGCGGGCGATCGGTCAGCACGATCGAGGGTACCACCGGGACCTCCGGCCCCACGGGCTTCCCGCCGACACTCACCGGACGGTCACGATGCCGCCCCGCCGGAGGGTGGTCCCCCCTGGCCCCCGAACAGCCACCGGTAGAAGTCGAGCTCGGCCTCGAGGCTGGCCTCGATGGTCCGGGCCTGCCGGAACCCGTGGGCCTCGCCGGCGAACACGGTCAGTCGGCACGGGACGTGGTACTCGGTGAGCACGGCGGCGAACCGTTCGGCCTGGTCGACCGGCACCACCGGGTCGTCCGCCCCCTGGAGCAACAGCACCGCCCCGACCATCTCGTCGGGATGGCGGAGGGGCGACCGTTCCCGGTAGGTCGCCGCCGCCCCCGGCCACGGCCCCACCAGCGAGTCGAGGTAGCGGGACTCGAAGTCGTGGGTGTCGGCGGCCAGCGACTCGAGGTCGGTGACCCCGTACCAGGCGGCCGCACCGGCCATCCGGCGGCCGCGGCGGAGCGCCCCGAGGGCGGTGAGCCCCCCGGCGCTGGTCCCGCGGATGGCCATCCGTCGTCCGTCCACCCGGCCGGCGGTCACCAGGGCCTCGGCGTAGCCCACGCAGTCGTCGATGTCCGCCTCGCCCCACCGGCCGTCGAGCTGGCGCCGGTACTCCCGCCCGTAGCCACTGCTGCCCCGGTAGTCGACGATGGCGACGGCCAGGCCCCGGCTGGTGAAGAACTGCACCACCGGATCGAAGCCGGGGTCGCCCGCCGACGTCGGCCCGCCGTGACAGAAGACCACCAGGGGTGGAGGGCCCTGGTCGCCCCGGTCGCCGCGGCGGCCCACCGGGGCAAAGAACAACCCGGGCACGGGACCGGCCGGCGTGGCGGCGGTGAACGACTGCGCCTCGGAGACGGTGCCGGCGTCGCGCTCGACCGACGGGGCCGTCGAGATCCGCCGGGCGGGGGCGTCACCGCTCATCCCGACCTCGAACACCGACTGGGCTTCGGTGGGCGTGGAGCCGAGCACCACCACCCGCTCCCGCCCGCCGGGGACGTCCCGAGCCACCAGCACCCCGGTGATGCTCACGCACGGCTGGTCGACCGGTTCGATGGTCCAGGACCGTCCCCCGTCCGCGGGGCGCCGCAGGCGGACCAGTGCGTCAAGGCCGTCACCGTGCATCCGCGCGACGATCGAACCGTCGTCCAGCTCGGCCAGGGTCGACTGACCGAGCACCCAGTCCGGCGCATGGAACTCCGCCTCGACATCGACCAGGGGCTCGCCCCCCTCACCTCCGGCCGGGATGCGGTCGGGGGCCAGGCGGTACGGCAGCCACCATCCGGTCCGGTCGTCCACGAACAGCAGGCTCCCGTCGCCGCACCACCGGGGCTGGCCGACCGAGTGTCCCCCGCCGCCGGCCACCCGGCGGGCGCCGACCACCTCGAGGGACCGGTCCGACTCCTCGAGGGCGGCCACCCACAATTCGGAGCTGTCCCAGGGCATGGACGGATGGTCCCAGGTCACCCAGGCCAGCCACTGCCCGTCGGGTGACGGCCGGGGCGCGGCGACGAAGTCTCCGGCCGAGACCAGGGGCCGGACCGGCCGGGGAGCGGACCCGGGCCCCTCCCCGGGCAGCGGCACGGCCACCAGCCGGTGGTCGGTGCGGCCGTCGGCGTGGCGCTCCTCGACCGACACCAGCCATCGGCCCGAGGCGGTGAGCCGACCCTCGGCGTAGCGCGCGCTTCGGAACCGTCGTTCGGTCGGGGCACCAGGGCCACCGGGGCCGAGTCCTCCGAAACGGGGGCCCGGTACCACCGCTGATCCATCTGGTCGACGTAGTAGAGGACCCCGTCGACCACGAGGGCCGAGGCCCCGCCGTACTCGTGCACCCGGGTGCGGACGCTGACCCCGGTCGGGGACACATCGGCGACCGCCCCGTCGGGCATCGACCGGACCACCACCTGGCGCCCGCCGGTCTCGGGCCGGCTCTCCGTCCAGTAGACCGACCCAGCGTCGGCCCACAACCCGCTCCGGCTGACCTTGCCGGCGGCCACCGACGCGGCCGACCACGGCGACGGCCACCACCCGTGGGCCGGCGGCCCGGCATCGGTGTGCCCGTCCTCGGCGCCCCCGGCGCGCTCCGTGGTCATGGAGTCACTACGGTACCGGCGATGACCCCGACTCCCCGACCGGTCCGGGACGCCCCCGACCCCTCGACGTTCGACGCCTTCGTGGTGGTCGGAGCCGGGGACGGGCTCGAGGCCGCCCTCCGCCACCTGAACCTGGACGACCTGGCGGCCGATGCGGTGACCATCCGGGTCGACTGGTCGGCCATCAACTACAAGGACGGCATGGTCACCCGTCCGGGCAACCGGGTGGCCCGGATCTCCCCCCTGATCCCCGGGGTCGACCTGGTCGGGACGGTGACGGCCAGCACCGACCCCACGGTCACCGTGGGCCAGGAGGTCATCGCTCACGGATACGACCTCGGGGTGGCCCATCACGGGGGCTTCTCCCAGGTGGCCCGGGTGCCGGCCGGGTGGGTGGTGCCACTGCCGGTCGGGCTCACCCCCCGGCGGGCCGCCGTCATCGGCACGGCCGGGTTCACCGCCGCCCTCTCGCTGCACCGCCTGGAGGCCCACGGGCTGACCGCCGGCGACGGCCCGGTGCTGGTGACCGGCGCCTCGGGAGGGGTGGGCAGCATGGCGGTGTCCCTGCTCGCCGCCCGGGGCTACGAGGTGGTGGCCAGTACCGGGCGCAGCTCCGAGCGCGCCTACCTGACCGGGCTGGGGGCGTCCTCGGTGGTCGACCGCGACGACCTGGTGGTGGCGCCGGAGCGGACCCTCGGCCCCGAACGCTGGGCCGGGGCGGTGGACTGCGTCGGAGGGCCCACCCTGGCCGCCGTGCTCCGCACCTTGCGCTACGGCGCCGCCGTGGCCGCCAGCGGCCTCACCGGGGGCTCCGGGCTCGAGACCACGGTCTATCCCTTCATCGTGCGCAACGCCTCGCTGATCGGCGTCGACACCGTCCAGACCCCGATCGCCGAGCGACGGGCGGTGTGGGAGCGGCTGGCCTCGGCCTGGCCTCCCGACCTCGTCGACGGCATGGTCCACGACGAGCTCACCCTGGATGAGCTCGGCCCCGGGCTCGAGCTCATCCTGGCCGGCGGCGTGCGCGGGCGGATGTTGGTCCGGCCCGCCGGATGAGCGGGGTCAGCCTCCGGGCGGTGCGGTGGTCTGGCTGGCCGAGCCGGTGGCGAGGAACACCGGCGACACCGCCAGGGTGCCGCCCCCGCACGGGGCGAGCGCGGCCGAAAAGGTCAGATGGACGAAGGAGTTGGGCGGGGTGACCTCGAGGGAGGCCGAGGTGGGGCACGAGGTCTCGCTGCCCACCGGCACGTCGGAGTAGCCGATGTTGAAGTAGGCCGACTCCCCGGGGGTGAGGGTCACCGTGGTCGGGGCCATGGCGGTGAAGCTGTAGCTGCCCTTGCGCACCACGTTGGACGGGAGGCTCGAGCCGTCCGACGCCAGCAGGCCGAGGCCGGGGTAGCCGTTCATGACGCACGGTTTTGCCGCCGTGCTCTTCAACCCGATGGTCGTCTCGATGGTGCCGGCGGCGCCGCTGCTGCCGCTGATGCCGGCGGACAGCGAGGTGGTGGCGCACTGCGGCGGGCCGAAGGCCGTCGTGGTGGTGGACGGCGCCGTCGTCGACGTCGACCGGGAGCCCGACGTGCCGCCCCGGGTGGTGGCCGTCGTCCCCTTGGTGGTCGGGCTGGACGAATTGGATCCGGACGAACAGGCGCTGAGCCCCACCGCGCCGAACAACGCCACCAACGCCACCGCCCACCCACGAACGCTCATGACTGCTCCATCCTCGTCGTCGGCCATCACCAACCGCGCTGCACGAACCCGACAGCCTACGGGGTGCCGCCGATCGGGGCGGGGATCCCCGGCCCCGGTGGCCGGCCGGATCCTCGGGGGACGATCAGGAGGAGAAGTCCTCGGGTCGGATGGAGTCGAGGAAGTTCCGGAACTCGCCCACCAACTCCTCGGGATTGGCTCCTTCGCCCTCGTCGTCCTCGTCCTCGTCCTCGTCTTCGTCCTCGTCGACCGCCAACATGATGCCTTCACTGTCCATGAGGTCGTCCGCCACGAACAGGGGCGCACCGGTGCGGACGGCCACGGCGACCGCATCCGAGGGCCGTGAGGAGACGGGCAGCTCGCCGTCGCCGTGGCGCAGGACGATCTCGGCGTAGTAGGTGGCCGTCTTGAGCTCGGTGACCACCACCCGGATCACGTCGGCGCCCAGGGCGTCCAACAGGTCGCGGATCAGGTCGTGGGTCATCGGGCGCGGCGTGTCCATGCCCTGGAGCGCGAAGGCGATGGCGGTGGCCTCGGGGGCGCCGATGAAGATCGGCAGCGTGCGGCCCAGGCCGTCGGACTCTTGCAGCAGCAGCACGGGCGTGTTCGACTGCAGGTCCACTCGCACTGCCCGAAGTCGGACTTCGACCATGGGTGCAACTTACTCGCCGGAGGCCGATGATGCGATCACAGGCCCCGGGCCGGAGACCGGTCGGCCGGCCGCCTATCAGCTCTCCAGCAGGCCCTTCAGCGCCGTGCGCAGGAGGGAGCCCCGCAGCTGTTGGCCCAGGGCGGTCAGCTCATCCGCCGTCTGGTGGGCCCGGGCCCGGGCCTCGGGATTCCGCTGCCGGACCAGGGGGAGCACGATCTGCTCGACGAATCCCGACTCCCGGTCGGCGGCATTCTTGTAGAGCCGGAGGTGGCGGGGCTCGATGCCGAATCGGGCGAAACCGGCGGCCACACTGCCCACGGCCAGGGACTCTTCGTCGAAGTACTCGGCCCCGCCCACGATCGACGGGCAGAGCAGCCCGTACTCCACCAGCTCGCGGATGACGGCGACGTCCAGCCCGCAGGCGGACGACAGTTCCTCGGCCGAGAGGCTGACCCCGCTCAGCCCGGTGGAGGTGGGCGCGGGGGTCGCCCCGGGGGCGTCGTGCGGCCCGTCGCCGGCGTCGTGGGGCCCGTGGCCCGCGGCCCCGGTCGGAGCGGGGGTACCGCCCTCGGTGGCCGGGGGTCCCGACGCACCGGTGGTCGCCGGCGGCTCAGGGGCGGCGGCCGGTGGCCGGCGCCGGGAACCGGAGTCGGCCGTACCGACCGGCGACGTCGGGTCCGAGGACGTGGCGCCGGCCCGTCGCGCCGTCGGGGCCGAGGACGCCGACGAACCGGCCGGCGGGCTCCAGGGGCGCGGCGAGCTTCCGCTCGCCGTCGTGGCCGATGGGTGGGCCGCGCCGGTGGCCCTCGGTCGGGAGGTGACCGACTCGATGCCCGGCAGGGTGGGCCCGTCGCCGGTCGCCGCCGGGGCGGGATCGTCGGCCGGCCGGGAGTCGCTCCGGGCCACCGTGTCCGCCGTGGCGTGGCGACCGACCAGCACCGGCTCCGGTGGTGCATGCCGTCCGTCGTCCTGCGCCGGTTCGCGCGTGGGCGCCTGGACCGGCGGTGCCGCCATCACCGGGGCGGCGGTCCGGTTCGACGAGCCCTCGGGGGCCGGCGCGGTCGAGTCGTCGTCCAAGCGGTCCTTGATCACCTTGAGCGGCAGGAAGTGCTCCCGCTGCTGACGGAGCACCCAGCGCAGCCGTTCGACATCGTGCTCGTAGAACTTGCGGTAGCCCGACGGGGTCCGCTCCGGGTTGACCAGTCCCTGGCTCTCCAGGAACCGGATCTTCGAGATGGTCACGTCCGGAAACTCCTGGCGCAGGAGCGTCAGCACGTCGCCGATCGACATATACGATCTCGCGCTCAACGGCCGACCCCACTCCCGGCGATTCGTCCCATGGGCACCGTCACTCGCCCGCGGCCACCAGGTACAGGAGCTTGAACTTGCCGATCTGCACCTCGTCCCCGCTGGACAGCTGGGCCTCTTCGATGCGCTCGCGGTTGACGTAGGTCCCGTTCAACGAGCCCACGTCCCTCACGGTGGTCACCTCGTCGCGGGTCACGAACTCGGCGTGGCGCCGGGACACGGTGATGTCGTCGAGGAAGATGTCGCTCTCGGGGTGGCGGCCGGCCCGGGTCACCGCCGACTCCAGCGCGAAGCGGACCCCCACGTCCGCCCCCCGCTTGACCACCAGCAGCCCGACACCACGGGGCAGCTCGAGCAGGCCGAATGGCGAGTCCTCCTCCACCCCTTCGTTGAGATCGTCCACCGGGCTGTTGGAGACCGACGTGTCGGGGGTCGTGGTCACCAACGAGGCGCCACACGACGAGCAGAAGTTCACGCCTTCCGGATTGCGATGACCGCAGTTGGGGCAGAACACGCCAACCACGGTACTCGCTTCCCACGCCTCGCCTGCTGGGCCGGAGTGTCGGCTGGTGACGGTCACCCTTCGGTCAGTTGCCGGTAGGCACTGGCGTCGAGCAATCCGGCCACCGAGGACGGGTCGGTCGGGGCGATCTCGCATATCCAGCCGGCCCCGTAGGGATCGGAGTTCACCAACTCGGGTGACTCGGTGAGCGCGGCGTTGACCGCCACCACCTGGCCGGCGATCGGCGCGTACAGGTCCGACACCGATTTGGTCGACTCGACCTCGCCCAGCTTGCCCTTGACCTCGAGGGTCGCTCCCTCGTCGGGCAGGTCGACGAAGACCACGTCGCCCAACGCGTCCTGCGCATAGTCGGTGATGCCGACCCGGACCCGGTCGTCAACCGTACGGGCCCACTCGTGGTCCGCCGAGTAGCGCAGATCTTCGGGAACGTTCATAGGTGCGGACGATACCTGACAGCTGGGCCCGGCGCCGAGGCCGCCGGGCCGCCCGGTCAGCGCAACAGTTGTTCAAGTCGGACGGCGTACTCCTGGGCGCGGGCCTCGGCCCGGGCGTCGCTCCCGGCCTCGGCCCACACGTGGGTCAGGGGCTCCTCCGGGTCGGGGAGGACCAGGGCCCAGCCGTCGTCCTCGATCACCTTCACCCCGTCGACGAGGACCAGCTCCCGACCCTGCGACCGCTCGACCAGGGTGCGCATGACCATGCCCTTCTGGTCCCACGGGGTGTGTACGGACTGATGGACGATGTGGACCTCGGGCAGCTCGGCCACCAGCTCGGAGAGCTTGCGCCCGGTGGCGGTCAGCATGGCCAGCAGGTTGACCAGCGTGGCCGCGGCGTCGTAGGCCGGGAGGAAGTTCGGGAAGATGAAGCCGCCCGACTGGCTGGCGGCCAGGGTCACCCGCTCGGAGCGGGCCACCTCCATGAGGTGGGAGGCGGACAGCTTGGTCCACACGATCTCGGCCCCGGCCTTGCGGCAGATCTCCTCGGCGGCCCGGCCGGCCGCCACCGGCAGCGCCACCCGGGCCCCCGGGTGCGCCTCGGTGACCAGCCGCAACAGCACCAGCAGGGCCTCGTCGTCGGTCAGCAGATGGCCGAGGTCGTCCACGATGGCCACGAACTCCCCGCCGGGGTCGAGCACGGCCCCGAGGTGGGCCCCGGACGCCTGGACCAGGTCGGAGACCCGGGAGGCGCTGGCGTGGCGGTCGAAGGCCAGGACGCCGGCGGTGTTGGCGTAGGGATTGACCACCAGGACCTCGGCCTCCAGCTTGGCCAGCAGGTTGGGCATGACGAAGCTGGTCGTCCCGAACGAGTAGTCGAGCACCAGTTTGAGCTCCGCCTGGCGGGCCTTGGACAGGTCGACCGAGCTGATCAGGGCGGCGGTGTAGTGCTCGAGGGAGCGCGGCGGGAACCCGATGTCGCCGATCTCGCGGGCCAGGACCCGCCGGAAGTCCTCACGGTGGTAGAGGCGCTCGATCTTGCGCTGGGTGGCCTCGTCGACGTCGATCCCCTCCTTGTCGAAGAAGCGGAGCACCACCGACTGGGGATCGTCGGGGGCCAGGCGCACGGTGATCCCGGCCATGCTGGCCGACGAGGTGATCTGGAACCGGGTCACCGGGACCGTCGCCGCTTCCAGGTCGTCGACGTTGATACCGGCGGCGTTGCAGCCGACCATGATGGCCCGCTTCAGCACGCGGGCGGCCCGGCTGGTGTCCCGGGACGCGGTCACCGTGGCACCCTTCTCGAAGGTGGAGGCCCAGGCCATGGACAGGCGCACGGCGAGCTCCGGGCTGATGTCGACGTTGGCCAGGCCCTGCACGCCGTCCCGGCCGAAGAGCGAGCGGGCGCCCCGCGACTCCCACACGATGGACGAGTTGACGGTGGCGCCGGCCTCGACCGTCTTGAACGGGTAGATCTTGACTCCGGCCTTGATCTCGGCGTGGGCGCCGACGAAGCATTCGTCCCCCAGCACGACCCCCTCCTCGCACCGGACCCCCTCCCGCAGGTCGGAGCCCCGACCGAGCACGCTCCCGTCGACCCGCACCCCGGAGCCGAGGTAGGTGTTGTCGTGGACCACCGAGCGCTGGAGCACGGCGTTCTCGCCGATGCGCACGTTCCGACCCAGGGTGCAGAACTCGCCGAGCCGGGCCCCGGGCCCGACCACGCAGTTGTCCCCGATGACCGCCGGGCCGTCGATCACCACGCTCGGGTCGATCTCGGCTCCCTTGCCCAGCCACACCCGGGGTCGGAGCTGGAACCCGTTGACGTCCACCTGCACCCGCTGGTCGAGGATGTCCTGATGGGACTGGAGGTAGGCCTCGAGGGTGCCCACGTCCTCCCAGTAGCCGTCGGCCACGTACCCGAACAGCGCCTTGCCCGCGGCCAGCGCCGCCGGGAAGGTCTCGCCGGAGAAGTCCACGGCCTGGCCCTCGGGGATGAAGTCGAAGATCTCCGGCTCCAGCACGTAGATGCCGGTGTTGATGGTGTCGCTGAACACCTGGCCCCAGGTCGGCTTCTCCAGGAACCGCTCGATGGCCCCGTCGTCGTCGGTGATCACGATCCCGAACTCGAGCGGGTTGTCCACCGCCTTCAGGGCCAGGGTGGCCAGACCGCCGCGTTCGTCGTGGAAGGCCACCACCCGGCTCAGGTCGATGTCGGTCAGCACGTCACCGGAGATGACCAGGAAGCGCTCGTCGAGCTCGTCCCGGGCGTTGCGGACGGATCCGGCGGTGCCCAGCGGGGTGGACTCGGTGGCGTACACCATGCGGACCCCGAACTCGGACCCGTCGCCGAAGTAGGTCCGGATGGCGTTGGCCATGAAGGCCACCGTCACCACGATGTCCTCGAACCCGTGCTGGCGGAGCAGGTTGACCACGTGCTCCATCATCGGGATGTTGGCCATGGGCAGCATGGGCTTGGGTTGGTTCGAGGTCAGGGGTCGGAGCCGGGTGCCCTCACCGCCGGCCATGATGACGGCCTTCACGGGACCACCCGGCCGGCCCGGGCCCGACGTCCCTCGACCAGCGCCCGTGCGGGCCACCGGGACATAGGAGGCGGCGGCGATCCAGGCCAGGGTCAGGCCGATGCCCCCGGTCACCCAGGCGATGACCCGGATCGGGCCCTGCCAATCGGCGGTTCCGTAGCTGAGCAGGAAGGCCGGGTAGGAGAACATGAGGGCGAACGTACCCGCCTTGCCCACCCAGAGCACGTCAATCCGCCGGGCGCCGAGCGAGGCCAGCAGCAGCACGGCTCCCGAGACCACCACCTCGCGGGCCAGGGTGGCGGCGGCGAACCAGACCGGGACGGCGCCGTGCACGACGATGGCCACCACCGCGGTGACCACCAGGACCCGGTCGGCCACCGGATCCAGCACCTTGCCGAGATTGGACACCTGGTGGTAGCGACGGGCCACGAACCCGTCGACCCAGTCGGTGGCCCCCAACGCCGCCCAGCAGCACGGCCGCCGCCGTCTGGCGATGGGCGCCGAACAGCAGCCAGACGAAGAGGGGGATGCAGGCCAGCCGGACCAGGGTGATGGCGTTGGGGAGGGTGAGGATCCGACCCAGGCCGGGCTCCTCCGGCCTCCCCGGGGGAGGATGGTCCGCTCGGTGCGGTCGGGGCTGGCCGGGCCCTCCATCGCCGCGTTGACCTTGATTCCCCCGTCTTCCACGGGCCAAGTCTACGAGCAGGGCCGGCCCGCCACCCCGATGACTGGTGGCGGCCACCGGCCACCTACGCTGGCAGGGTCCATGTACCGCTCCGTCACGTCCCGACCCGGCCGATGAGCGACCCCGTTCCGGCCTCCCGGATGCGGCCCGGCCTGGTGGCACTGTTCGCCGTGGCCTGCGGCGTGTCGGCGGCCAACCTCTACTACGCCCAGCCGCTGCTGCCCCAGGTGTCCCGGGCGCTCCACGCCAGCTCCGGCGCCACCGCGCTGGTCATCACCGCCGCCCAGGTCGGGTACGGGATCGGGCTCGCCCTCATCGTCCCCCTGGGGGACATCCTGATCCGGCGACGGCTGGTCCCCGGCATCCTGCTCATCGCCGCCGCCGCGCTCTTCGTCGCTTCGGCGGCCCCCAACCTCACCGTGCTCATCGCCGCCGTGTCGGTCGCCGGCGTGTGCTCGGTGGCCGCCCAGATCCTGGTCCCCTTCGCCGCCTCCCTGGCCTCCGACCAGGAGCGCGGTCGGGTGGTCGGGACGGTGATGAGCGGTCTGCTGCTCGGGATCCTGCTGGCCCGGACGTTCTCGGGGCTCATCGCCGAGGTGGCCGGGTGGCGAGCCGTCTACGTGACGGCCGGCGGGGTGGTGGTGGTGCTGGCCGCCCTGCTCGACCGCCGGCTCCCCGGTGAGCAGTCGAGACCGTCGATCCGGTACGCCGAGCTGTTGGGCTCGGTGGTCCACCTGATGCGCACCGAGCCGCTGCTCCGGCTCCGGGCGGCCATCGGGGGCCTGGTCTTCGCCACCTTCAACGTGATCTGGACCAGCCTGGCCTTCCTGCTGGTCGCCTCGCCGTACCACTACAGCGAGGCGGTGATCGGACTGTTCGGGCTCCTCGGGGCGGCCGGGGCCCTGGCCGCCTCGTTCAGCGGGCGGCTGGCCGACCGGGGGCTGGAACGATGGGTCACCGGGGGGTCACTGGTCATCATCGTCGGCTCGATCGGCCTGCTGGCCCTCGGCGCCCACCAGCTGTGGGCCCTGATGGCCGGCATCCTCCTCGGCGACATGGGCATCCAGTCCGTGCACATCCAGAACCAGCACCTGATCTTCGCCATCGACCCGGCCGCCCGCTCGCGGCTCAACACCGGCTACATGGTCACCTACTTCTTCGGCGGGGCCATCGGCTCGGCCACCACCGGACTGGCCTATGGCGCCGGCGGCTGGTCGGCCGTCATCGTCCTCGGCGCCTGCTACTCGGTGGCCTGCCTGGTCCTGTGGGCCGTCAGCCTGGCCGTTCCCGGGCTCCGCTCGGTCCGGGCGACGGGACTGCACCGGGCCGGTTCCGCCACCTGACCGGCCTGAGCAGGCCAAACTGGTACCGATGAGCAAGCTCACCCGAGTCGACCGGCTGATCGGCGCCGCCCTGGTCGTCGCTCCTGGTGTCCCTGCTCGCCTGGGCCCTGGTCCACCACTCCGGGACCACCCACTCGGCCGCGGCCAAGTCGACCCGGCCCACCGCGGCTCCGGGCCAGCACCCGGTGGCGACGTCGACCGACCTCGACGGCGACGTCGACCACCCGCCCGATCCCCGCCCTGTCGACGGCGGGCACGCTCCCGAACCCGTCGGCCCCATCGACGGCCCCGTCGACAGCCCCGTCGACGGCCCCGCCCGACGGCCCCGGTCGGGTCGGTCATGCCGGTGTCGGGCACCGTCACCGCGGTCGGGGACTCGATCATGCTCGACATCCAGCCCTATCTCGAGCAGGACATCCCCGGGGTCAGCGTGGACGGCAGTGGTCAGCCGGCAGTTCGAGACGGGCATCGGCGTGGTCCAGGCCGATGCCGCCGCCGGCACCCTCGGGAGCATCGTGGTGATCGAGCTCGGCACCAACGGTACGGTCACCGACGCCGAGTTCGACCAGATGATGCAGGCCGCCGCCGGCGCCCGGCGGGTGGTGTTCGTGAACGTGGACGTGCCCCGGTCCTGGGAGGCGCCGGACAACGCGGTGCTGGCCGCCGGAGTGGCCCGCTACCCCGGCGTGGCCGTGCTGGCCGACTGGTACTCGCTCTCGGTCGGACACCCGGAATGGTTCACCCCGGACCAGGTGCACCTGCAGCCGGCCGGGGCCCAGGCCATGGCCGCCCTGATCACCGCGAACGCGTGAGCCCGGGCCCGGCGGACCGTCCGGTCCCGGCCGACGGGTGATGTGCTAACCAGTGGCATGCCTCGATTCGTACCGTTCGCCGGCCTGCGGTATGACAGTTCACGGGTCGACCTTTCGATGGTCATCGCCCCTCCCTACGACGTGATCACGCCGGCCGAACGCGCCCGTCCTGGCCGGCCACCACAGCGCCAACGCCGTCCGGGTCGAGCTGCCCGAGCCCGACCATCGGGAGGGCCTCGACCGCTACGCCAACGCGGCCCGGCTGCTGTGCCAGTGGCAGGAGCGCGGCATCCTCTTCCGGGATCCGGGGCCCGCCTTCTATGGCTACCGGATGGTCGCCCCCGACGGGTCGAGCACCAGTGGGGTCATCGGGGCGCTCGGCGTCGACGACCGGAGTGCGGAGACGATCCAGCCCCACGAGGAGACGTTGCCCAAGCCGAAGAGCGACCGGCTCGACCTGCTCCGGTCCACCCGGGCCAACCTCTCCCCCATCTGGGGGCTCTCCCTGACCCCGGGGCTGACCGCCACCATCGCCCGCCTCGAGCCTCCCGACGAGTCCGCCGTCGACGAGGACGGGATCCGCCACGAGCTCTGGGTGCTGGACGACCTCGACATGATCGACACCATCGCCGCGCAGGTGGAGGCGTCTCCGATCGTCCTGGCCGACGGTCACCACCGCTACGAGACGGCCCGGACCTACCTCGACGAACTGCAGACAGCCGACGGGACGCCGGCGGCGGTCGACCTGGCCGGCGCCGACGCGGTCATGGCCCTGGTGGTCGAGCTGGCCGCGGACCAACTCGAGGTGGGCCCGGTGCACCGCACCTTGTCCGGCCTGCCCGACGGTCTCGATCTGGTGGACTGCTTCTCGTCGTGGTTCGATGTGACCCGGGCCGGCGAGTTCGACGAGCGGACGGTGGCCGCCCTCGGGGAGACCGGAGCGTTGGCGCTGGTCATGCCCTCGGGGGCGTGGCTGCTCTCCCCCAAGGACGGGACCCCGGAGGCGGCGGGGGCCGATCTGGACTCGTCGATGGTGGCGCTGGTCATCGCCGAGCTCCCCGAGCACGAGCTCGAGTTCTTCACCGACTGGCAGCAGGGCGTGGCCGCCATCACCGACGACCGGGCCCAGGCCCTGGTCCTGCTCCGACCGGTGGCGGTCGGCACCATCGCCGAATGGGCCCGCACCGGGCGACGGATGCCGCCGAAGAGCACCTACTTCCACCCCAAACCGAGGACGGGGATGGTCTACCGGACGCTGGACCCGGCCCCCTAATGCCACCGCGGTCGCCGTGCCGCGGCCGGTTGGTTCGAATCAGGATCCGCGGGCCGGGATGCCGCACATGTCGGCCAGGGTGAGGAGCGTGCGCCAGTTGCGGGTGGTGGCGACCACGCCCAGGTTCCGCTCGAGGTAGGCGTTGTTCAGTTTGGTCTTCCCGTACCCGCCCGGGCAGTACAGGTAGACGTCCTGACCGACCACCTGACAGTGGTCCTCCCCGAACCGCCCGTCCTGATCAGCCAGTTTGGCCACGCGGTCCGGATCCGGCGTTTCGGCCAACAGGGTGACGTGGTGGAGGGTCGGTTCGGCATCGGCGTCGGCGTAGGGATTGCCGGCGAGGATGGCCCGGAGCTCCCGTTGGTCGCGCACCAGCACGGCGACGGACAGTCCCAGATCGGCGGTGATCTGGTCGGCGATCCGCCCGGCCACCTTGTGGCTGGAACCGGTGCCCCGGAACACCACGTTGCCGCTCTGGACGTAGGTGCTCACGTCGTCGAACCCGAGCGAGGACACCAGGGCCGACAGGTCGGCCATGGCGACACGGTTGCGCCCGCCCACGTTGATGCTCCGCAACATGGCCGCATAGGTGCCCACCGCGACGGTCCGTTCCCTGGCGCCGGGTGGCTATCCGGCGGCTTCGGCCTTCTCGACCGTCCACGAGGAGCCGGACCGCAACAGTGCGTTGAGGTCGCCCGGTCCCCGCTTGGCCGTGGCCTCTTCGATCTGACGGGCCATGCCCGCTCCGTACTCGGGGCGGTCGACGTCGCGGAAGACACCGATCGGAGTCGGCTCGTAGGGGCCCCGTGACAGCCGGCTCAGCTGGAAGGCCAACCCCGGGTTGTCCCGGTGCTCGTCGTGCACCAACAGCGCCTCTTCACCCACGTCGGCCACCTCGACCACTTCGACCGAGCCGTCGCGGTGGAGGACCACCCCGTGCTCGCCTTCGGGGCCGAACCGGATCGGTTGGTCGTGGGTGAGGGGGATGAGCATGTCGGCCCGGTGCTCCTTGCCGGTGATCTGCTCGAAGGCGCCGTCGTTGAACACGTTGCAGTTCTGGTAGATCTCGACGAACGACGCACCCTTGTGGGCGTGGGCCCGCCGGAAGGTCTCCATCATGTGCTTGCGGTCCATGTCGTGGGTGCGGGCCACGAAGGACGCCTCCGCCCCGAGCGCCAGGCTCAGCGGGTTGAAGGGCTGCTCGAGCGAGCCGAAGGGGGTCGACTTGGTCACCTTGGCCACTTCCGAGGTGGGCGAGTACTGACCCTTGGTCAGGCCGTAGATCTGGTTGTTGAACAGCAGGATGGTGATGTTCACGTTCCGGCGGAGGGCGTGGATGAGGTGGTTGCCCCCGATGGACAGCGAGTCCCCGTCCCCGGTGACCACCCAGACATCCAGGTCGGGACGGGTGGTGGCCAGGCCGGTGGCGATGGCCGGCGCCCGTCCGTGGATCGAGTGCAGGCCGTAGGTGTTCATGTAGTACGGGAAACGGGCGGCACACCCGATACCGGACAGGAACACGGTGCTCTCCCGGCGCACGCCGAGGTCGGGCATCAGCATCTGGACGGCGGAGAGGATCGAGTAGTCACCGCAGCCCGGACACCAGCGGACCTCCTGATCGGAGGACCAGTCCTTGCGGGTGGTCAGCGGGACGGGCACCGAGGTGTCCTCGGCATGGGCCAGGTCGGTCATCAGTCAGACACCTTTCCGGTCGGGGTCGGCGCCGATTTGCCGTTCGACTTCCCGTTGCCGGTGCCCGAATGGACGGTGACCGCCGAGTCGGCAGCCCCTCCGTCATCCGGTCCGGCGCTCTCGATCTGCTGGAGGATGGCGGCCTCCATGGCCGCCGCCTTGAAGGGAATGCCCTGGACCTGGGTGAAGGAGACCGCATCGACCAGGTACTCGGCCCGGAGCAACCGGCTCAGCTGGCCCAGGTTGACCTCGGGCACCAGCACCCTCCGATAGCGACCGAGCACGTCGCCGAGATCGGCCGGAAACGGGTTGAGGTGCATGAGCTGGGCATGGGCGACGTGGTAGCCCCGGGCCCTGACCCTCCGGACCCCGGCGGCGATGGCGCCGTAGGTCGAGCCCCACCCGACCACCAGCACGTCGGCGTCCCCGTCGGGGTCGTCCACGTCGGTGGGCGGGATGTCGTGGGCGATGCCGGCGATCTTGGCGGCCCGCAGTCGGGTCATCCGCTCGTGGTTGGCCCCGTCGTAGGCCACGTTCCCCGACCCGTCCTCCTTCTCCAGCCCGCCGATGCGGTGCTCGAGGCCGGGCAGTCCGGGAGGGGCCCACGGGCGGGCCAGCGTCTCGGGATCGCGGACGTACGGCCAGAACACCTCACTGCCGTCCTCGTCGGTGTGGTTGGTCGCCGTGGCGAAGTCCGGATCGATGACCGGTAGGTCCTCGAGGTCGGGCAGGCGCCAGGGCTCGGTGCCGTTGGCCAGGTACCCGTCCGACAGCAGCATCACCGGGGTGCGGTACTTGACGGCCAGGCGCACCGCCTCGATGGTCGCCTCGAAGCAGTGCGAGGGCGTCATGGCGGCCACGATGGGCAGCGGTGCCTCGCCGTGGCGACCGTACATGGCGTGGAGCAGGTCGGCCTGCTCGGTCTTGGTCGGCAGTCCGGTGGACGGGCCACCGCGCTGGATGTCGATGATCAGCAGCGGGAGCTCGAGGCTGATGGCCAGGCCCACCGTCTCCGACTTGAGGTCGATGCCGGGCCCCGAGGTGGTGGTCACCCCGAGGGCCCCGCCGAAGGCCGCACCGAGGGCGGCACCCACGCCGGAGATCTCGTCCTCGGCCTGGAAGGTCTTGACCCCGAACTGCTTGTGCTTGGACAGCTCGTGGAGGATGTCGGAGGCCGGGGTGATCGGATAGGTCCCGAGGAAGAGGGGCAGCCCGCTTCGGCTGGCGGCGACGATGAGCCCCCAGGCGGTGGCGGTGTTCCCGGTGATGTTGACGTACTCCCCCGGCTCGAGGGCGGCCGGCCGGACCTCGTAGGAGGACTCGAACAGCTCGGCCGTCTCGCCGAAGTGGTACCCGGCCTTGAAGGCCCGCAGGTTGGCCTCCATCACCAGGGGCTTGCCGGCGTACTTCTCCTCGATCCAGCTGATGGTCGCCTCGGTGGGCCGGGTGTACAGCCAACTGATCAGGCCCAGGGCGAAGAAGTTCTTCGACCGCTCGGCGTCCCGGGGCTTCACGCCGGCGTCCTTGGACACCTGGGTGGTGATCGAGGTCATCGGGACCTCGTAGACCGTGTAGGCCGACAGCGAGCCGTCGGCCAGCGGGCTGGTGGTGTAGCCGGCCTTGGTGAGGTTCCGCTCCTCGAAGGCGTCGACGTTGACGATCACCGTGGCCCCGCTGGGCAGCCCGGCCAGATTGGCCTTCAGGGCGGCCGGGTTCATGGCCACCAGCACGTTCGGGGCATCCCCCGGGGTCAGGATGTCGTGATCGGAGATGTGGACCTGGAAGGCGGACACCCCGGCCAGCGTCCCGGCCGGCGCCCGGATCTCGGCGGGGAAGTCGGGGAAGGTGGCCAGGTCGTTCCCGAGCAGCGCCGACGTGGTGGTGAAGCGGTCGCCGGCCAACTGCATGCCGTCGCCCGAGTCACCGGCGAATCGGATGACGACGCGATCGAGTAGGTGGGGGGATTTCGGATCGGTGGTGGTGTCGGACACCATGCTCCTTCGTACAACTACCGCGCTCAGCTGCCGGAACTGTGATTCGGCGCTGTTACCAATTGTCGGTGTTCGCCCGGATGAACACCAAAGACCCCGGATTCGGTGCCACGAGGGCAGTCTACCGTCGGCAGCCTGCAGGGTAGCCAAGTTGGGCCCGGGCCAGGGTGGATACCGGGGTCATCCCCCGGAATCAGGCGCTCAGGCGATGGAGACCGATTGGTCCAGGTAGACGTCCTGTACGGCGTGGATCAGGGCGGCACCCTCGTCGGTGGGCCGCTGGAAGGCCTTCCGCCCCACGATCAGCCCGGAGCCCCCTGCCCGCTTGTTGATGACCGCGGTGCGCACCGCCTGGGCCAGGTCGTCGGACCCCTTGGACTCCCCGCCCGAGTTGATGAGGGGGATCCGTCCGGCGTAGCAGTTGACCACCTGCCACCGGGTCAGGTCGATGGGATTGTCCGTGGTCAGGGTGCTGTAGACCAGCGGGTCGGTCTTGCCGAATTGCAGTGCGTTGTAGCCGCCGTTGTTCTCGGGCTGCTTCTGCTTGATGATGTCGGCCTCGATGGTCACGCCCAGGTGGTTGGCCTGGCCGGTGAGGTCGGCGGAGAGGTGGTAGTCGATGTCCCCCTGCTTGAAGGCGGCGTTGCGCAGGTAGCACCACAGCACGGTGAACATCCCGAGCCGGTGGGCCTCGGCAAAGGCCTTCGACACCTCGCCGATCTGGCGGTCGGCACCCTCGGACCCGAAGTAGATGGTGGCGCCCACGCCCATGGCCCCGAGATCGGACGCCTGGGTGACCTGACCGAACATGACCTGGTCGTAGGTGTTCGGATAGTTGAGGAAGTCGTTGTGGTTGAGCTTCACGATGAACGGGATCTTGTGCACGTAGCGACGCGAGACGATCCCCAGCCCCCCGAGGGTGGTGGCGATGGCGTTGCAGTCCCCGGCGATGGCCAGATCGCAGAGCTTGGCCGGGTCGAAGTAGGCGGGGAATTTGGCGAAGCTGGCCGCCGCCGAGTGCTCGATGCCCTGGTCGACCGGGAGGATGGAGAGGTACCCGGTACCAGCCAGGCGACCGGTGCTGTACACCGTGCCCAGGTTGCGGAGCACGGTCGACGACCGGTCGGAGTCGACGAAGATCCGATCCAGGTGGCCGGGGCCGGGGACCTGCAACAGGTCGGTGGGGAAGGCCGGCTTGGAGAAGTTGAGCAGCGAGTCGGCCTCGTCGCCGAGCAGTTTTTCGAGATCCATGAGCGTCGAGCCTAATGGGCGCCACGTGTGCGGTTCGGCGTCCGACGGGCCCGGGTGGGCGGCCCCAGCGATTCGAGGCGCTCGGTCACGTCGTAGGCGTCGGGATCCACCGCCCGGATGCGCAGGAACAGCTCCCTGGCCTTGGGCAGCTCGCCGGAGCGCTCCATCAGGTCCCCCAGCACGTACCACTGGCGGAGATGGCGCTCGGCCGGATTTCGGACCAGGCGTCCTGCTCCCGCCTCGACCAGCAGGGTCACCGCTCCGGTGAGGTCGCCGGCGTCGGCCCGGGTCCCGGCCAGCACCAATCGGCCCTCGGAGAGGACTTCGGGATCGGGCGAGCCCTGCCGGAGCTCGTGGAACAACGCCTCCACCCGCTTCGGGCGGCCCAGGGCCCGCTGGCAGTCCATCCGCACCGGGTGCTGGTCGACCGATCCGGTCAGGGCGGCGAAGGCCTCGAGGTTGGGGAGCGCCGCCTTCCAGTAGCTCTGGTGGTACTGGCTGAGCCCGAGCAGCTCGCGGGCCGACGGGGCGTTCGGGACCGCGTCCACCACCGTCTTCAGGATCCGGGAGGCGTCCCGGAACCGCTCCCGCTCGTAGGCGCCGATGCCGGCGGCCATTCGCTCGGTGATCCGCTCACGGAGGAAGTTCCAGTCCGGACCGGCCGCCGACGCCAGCTCGTTGGCGATGTCCGGCGGAAGCTCGGCCGGCGCCTGGACCGCCCGGTGGGCGGGTGGACGCAGCTTCTCCGATCCCCCCGGGGCCCCTCGTTGGCGATCGTCGGTCCGGACCCACTGCTCGGGAACGAACTCGTCGGTGCGGGTACGGGCGCGTCGGCGGCCTTCGGGCGTCTCCGCATCGGGACCGTGGCCTTCGGTCCCGTCCCTGACCGTGCTCGCCCCCCGGCGGGCGACGCTCCCCCAGCCCTTGCGCACCACCGGTGCCCGGGACGGCCAAGTGTCGCCCTGGCGACCCCTCGCCGGTCCTCCACCCGGTTGGCGCCCTCTTCCCCCGGTTGGCCTGCCCCCTGGCGCCCCGCCCGGAGCCGCGTCGGATCGATCGGCCCGTTGGCCACGGGTGGCGCCGGTGCCGCTCCCGGCCGGGCGGCCCTTCGACCCCTGGTATCCCCGAGCGGAAGGCCGGCCGTCCGAGGCCGGCGGCCCGTCGCGACCCGATCGGCCGTCGCGGCGCGATGGCCCGGGCTTTCCCCCGCCACCCTCGCCGGTCGATCGGCCGGCCCGCCCTCCCTGGCCGGTCCGTTCCGAGGCGTTCCCACCACCTGCCGCGCGCCGCGTGGCCCCGCCACCGCTCCCCGATCTCGGCGCGCCGGCGGATCGTTTCGGGGGTCGTCCCTGACCCGCAGCTCCTCCACGGGGGCGCGGAGCACCAGAAGGGGGACGTGCTGCCATGACCGAACAGTGTATTAGGCCGGCAGGGGAACCACTCCACCGGTCCGGCACGAAGCGCGGGCATCGGCCCCGACACTTCGCTCCGGCCGCGGCGAGTCGGACCGCCCTGTCGTGTTCATGGATCGCGCCCGCTGACGCCCGACCCTCGGCACCGGGTCAACATGGCGGTGCGGTGGCGGCTGGTCCACATCGATTGTCCGCCACGACGGCGGAGCAGCCCGAAGACACTTGCGATCGAACTACCGTGAAGCCTCCACTGCTTCGCCCAGCCGGTCGAGACGCTCGTCGAGCGGCATTCCCGGGAAATGGACGATACGAGGGGCGTCAGCCGGGTCGATCGGTATCGAATTCCACTGGTTCGAGAGGAGACGAGTCCGATACCAAGCCTGCGTTGGCTCGGTCAGTCGTATCCGAGGCTCGAGCTGGTAGCCGAGGGCGGCAAGAGCGGCTGCATTTTCCCACCACTTGTGGTTGAGATATTCAGTCGATTGCCAAACGGTGTCGAGAAAGTCGAACGTGAGGGGATCGCTTCGCAGAAGCCAGACACCAGAGTTCGGAATCGGGTCGTCTCCCTCAGGTGTTTCGTGTGCGGTCATGGCCATGAGGCCATGCTGTTCAAGCTCGTCGGCTATGTCCTGAGAAGGGTCCACGATGGCCGCATCGGCGTCGATCCAGAGCACCAGGTCATTGAGTTCCAGCAGCCTCCGGATCAGAGGTACTTTTCCCCACGCGGCTGGCCGGTCCTGGGCAGGATTCTCCTGGGTGAAATGGACATCGTAACCGTGGGCATCGGCAAACCGACGAAAGGTTGGTCCGGTCAGGTCGAGCAGGGCGACGTGCGGTCCGACACCCATCGAACAGAGCACCTTTCGCACTCGGGGATGGTACCTTCAGCCGGTGGGATCGGCGAGCAACTCGCCAGAGGAGCGGTCCCGAGAAGACGCTGGCCCTTGGGGTTACTGAGTCGATGAGTAAGAGTGCGGTGTCAAGAACATCCACTCCATCGGATGAGGATCGGTCGGCCGACCCTCGGAGATCACTTGCTTCTGCGTGCGCAGCGGTAGTTCCGCGACGGCTGGCACGGTTTCGGGGTCCCGCTCGGTAGCGCGGAACACCTCGATCTCGTGGCTGGGCCGGAATCGCTCTGCGATCAATGTCGAGATGGAAGGGTCCATGAAGTCGTGCAACTCGACCAAGATCATGGTCGAGGCCAAGCCGGGAACAGATTTCGGGTCGAGTAACTCCTTCTCGAATCCCTCACAGTCCACCACCAGTGCACAGTCCGTCCCCACCAGATTCACCAATTCGCCCGGCGTGCACTCACCACGCACGATGACCCGGTCCTCGACTCCGTTGTGCTTCGCCACCTCGCAGCAGACGCTGCACGCCTCGGGATCAATGTCGTAGGCGTAGACCACTGCTGTTGGCAGCCGGAGCGCGAGCCCAACGGCGTAGTACCCCTCAGCGGCGCCGACATTGACCACCCGATCGGGCCTGCTCTCGATGATGGCCTCGACCGCAGACCGGACCTCTGCTTCGTAGCATCCAGCCTGGAGTGGCGCCGCAGTGCCCCAGACAGCGTGCTTCACGAAGTCCATGCCCTTGAATGGACCGTCTGCCACCTCGCCACGCGTCTTCCGGAAGATCGCTCGCTCGGCTCGTCGGAAGCGCCGGCGATCCCTCTTCGGCTTCGTGCGCTGCCGAACCCGATGAAACCCCCGCACCGGGATGGCTGCAACCCGTTGGGCGCGGTGGCCAAGCGACGACATGTGGCAAACAGTAGACGGCCCACCGTGACCGGGCTTCTTGGTCAAGATCCCGGCCGGCCTCGAACTCGTGGTCGCCGCCATCGTGCTTCTCACCTTGCTCGGCTGCTCGTGCGGCCTTGGGCGGCCAGGAAGGCCCGGCATCGAGGCAGGACCGCCTGGCCGCATCACGTCCCCGGTCAGCCTTGGGGCAGCATCACGTTTCCGAACGGACCAAGCAGATCCCAGTCGGGGACGTTCGTACCATTGGTCTGCCCGGCGGCCGAATCGCCGTCGAAGTAGTAAAGGAGATGGCCGTAGTAGGTCACCTGGTCAGCGACCTGTCCTTGCGCCGTGGCCACACTGGCCAAACTGATGCCGGGCCCCGATGTCGGAGTCCCCTTCGCCGTGAGTGCCGGCCAGATCTTTGCGCAGGCCGCGCTCACGCAGGCACTCATTGGGCCCTGGTCCTTGGTGAAGATGTAGAGGGTCCGGCCGTTGGGGCCGATCAGAAAGATGCCTTTGGGACCCTTGGCCAGGCTGACGGTCAGTCCGGTTGCCGTGGCCGGGCCGACCTTGCTCAGTGCGGCGATCCGGCTGGCCGCCGACACCGTCGTCGAGGTCGAAGTGGGCGCCACCGTCGTACTTGGAGGCTTCGCACCAGCGGTGGTCGGCGGCGAGGAAGAGGACGACCCACACGCAGCGAGGCCGGTGGCGACGGCCAAGGTGAGCGCCCCGACCACCCATCTGGTTGGAGTGATATCCCGGATCTTCATGCTGCAATCTACGAACGAGGTGCCCGGGATGTTCAACCCAGTGCTTCCCAATGTCCCTGACGGGGAGGCCCGTTGACCAGGACGGGGGGCCGGCGGATGGAACTGAGCACCCGGTGGTGGTCCGGGTTGACTGCAGCGTGATCGCGGCCGTTCACGAGCTCGGTGCTCTCGACGGCTCTCTGCGACTCGTTCAGGGTACGGAGGCTATTCCGACAATCGGGCCGTTCAGATGAGTCGCTCCCATGGATCCTTCGAATGGTGCGTCGCCAAAGGAAAAGACACCGCCGTCGCAGGCCGCTTCCCAGTAGCCCTTGCCATCGGGGGAGGCAGCGATGCCGACCACCGGGGCATTCAGATGCTCGCCGCCCATCGACCCGTAGAACGGCGCGTCGCCGAAGGAGAACACCCCGCCGTCGGATGCCACCAGCCAATAGCCCCTCCCATCCGGAGTGGCGGCGATCCCAACGACCGGCGCATCGAGGAGCGATCCACCCATCGACCCGTAGAACTGCGCGTCGCCGAAGGAGAACACGCCGCCGTCCACCGCTGCCACCCAGTAACCCCTGCCATCCGGAGTCGACGCGATCCCCACCCTCGCTGGATCGGTCGTGCTCCGGATCGACTGACCGAAGTACGAGGCGTCTCCACACGTGGCGATCCCTCCCTGATAGCCCACCAACCAGAAACCCTGGCCAGAGGGTGTCCGGGCGATCCCCAACCAGACGTTGGCGACGATCACGTCTGGTCCCTCTCCCAACCCACTGAAGTGGGAGACGCAATCTGCGGCACCGGTAGCGTCTCCGAATTGGGGGGATAGGGTCCCCGTTCCGAGCGGGCTGTATGAGGCAGGATCGACCACGGTGTAGCCACCGCCGTCAGGTGGAGCGCCGATGGCACTGGCACAGGCACTTGGTGCGAGCCGAGGAGGGGAAGGAGCGCACTGTGGCTGGGGATTCGCACGTCCGTAAAAGGGGGCGTTGAAGGCAAAGACCCCTCCGTCGGCTCCAGCCAGCCAGTAGCCGGGTGCGTCGACCGCGAGACTGGCCCTGGTCGACGCGCCAGCGGAATGACCAAAAGGTCCGAACGTGAGTGCCACCAACGCCACAACGGCCACCACTAGAAATCCCGACCGCCAAAAGCGCATGGTCCACTCCGTCGTCGCCGCCAACGGCATGAGGCCGCGCGGTCAAACCTAGCGACTCCGAAGCGTCGGCACCCGAGAACGCCGACCGCCATCTCCGATCCACCGGCGACAGTCTCGACGACACGATGAACTACAACGATGGTCCCCCGACCGCACCAACACCCGGCGCTCGAACAAAACGACCCGGTGCCTCTCCGCAGTGTGCGGGTCAATCCGTAGACGACAATGCCCCCCGCTGGGCGGGGGGCATTGTCTGGAGAAATCCCGGCGGCGTCCTACTCTCCCAGGGGGCTACCCCCCAAGTACCATCGGCGCTGGCGGGCTTAACTGCCGTGTTCGGAATGGGAACGGGTGTATCTCCGCCGCCATGGCCACCGGAAACTGTGCGCTCTCCGGGGCTCGACAACGTCACGACCAGAAAGGTCGACGTCAGAGCCCGGCGTGACCGATTCGGTCACCCCTGAGCGTTCCATAGCGAGCACGAGCAAGTTCCCAAGCCCTCGGCCGATTAGTACCGGTCAGCTGAATGCGTTGCCGCACGTACACTTCCGGCCTATCAACGTGGTCGTCTGGCCACGGGCCTTACCAGGTTAACCCTGTGGGAGATTTTATCTTGGAACGAGCTTCGCGCTTAGATGCTTTCAGCGCTTATCCCACCCGAAGGTCGCTAATCAGCAGTGCCCTTGGCAGGACAACTGACACACGAGAGCTTCGTCCATCCCGGTCCTCTCGTACTAGGGATAGCCTTCCTCAAATCTCCTACGGCTGCATCGGATAGGGACCGAACTGTCTCACGACGTTCTAAACCCAGCTCGCGTACCGCTTTAATGGGCGAACAGCCCAACCCTTGGGACCGGCTTCAGCCCCAGGATGCGACGAGCCGACATCGAGGTGCCAAACCTTCCCGTCGATATGGACTCTTGGGGAAGATGAGCCTGTTATCCCCGGGGTACCTTTTATCCGTTGAGCAACGGCGCTTCCACAAGCAACCGCTGGATCACTATGCCCTGCTTTCGCACCTGCTCGACTTGTAGGTCTCGCAGTCAAGCTCCCTTGTGCCATTGCACTCGACGGCTGATTGCCAACCAGCCTGAGGGAACCTTTGGGCGCCTCCGTTACGTTTTAGGAGGCGACCGCCCCAGTCAAACTACCCACCTGACGCTGTCCCTGATCCGGATAACGGACCGAGGTTAGGGTTCCGGCACATAAAGGGTGGTATTTCAAGGTTGACTCCACCCTGGCTGGCGCCAAAGCTTCAAAGTCTCCCACCTATCCTACACAATATGTACTAAAACTCAACAGCAAGCTGTAGTAAAGGTCCACGGGGTCTTTCCGTCCTGATGCAGCTAACGAGCATCTTTACTCGTACTTCAATTTCGCCGGGTCTGTGGTTGAGACAGTAGGAAAGTCGTTACGCCATTCGTGCAGGTCGGAACTTACCCGACAAGGAATTTCGCTACCTTAGGCACTTTTGTTACTACCTATTCTGTGACTAGCAACGTTCACCATTCACATAATAAGCGGCTAGATCATTTCTGCCTAGCTCCCCATGTCGCCATGGGGGTCGGACTGTATCTTCGTCTTCGATCGCCCTATTCCAGTCGGCAAACTGGAACGGTGCTGTTGAAGAGCCCCGCGTGCAGTCTCTGAGGATCCTGCCAATACTTGTTCCATGTTCCTGGAACGTTGCTTGCCATTGGCATTCATGCCATACGCAAGTCGCACCAGTTGCTCGAACCCTGACCGAGTCAGATGCTCCTTCAGACGCATCGACCGCACGATGGCGGCAAATGCCTTGAAATCTGCATCCTTCACTACGAGTGGATGTGCCTCGAAGAACGGCACTATCGCCGTCTCCAGGTCCCGAAGTGCCTCGACCGCGTAGGTCAACACACTGCTCCTCGGGCCCTTCGAGCGAACTCGCCCGCAGCCAAAGGTCGGGATCATCGCTTCGAGTACCTCTCGATGATCCTGGTGCTGGTATATGTGGAAGACCGGCTGAAGTTGCCAACCCCCGTGCCTGTGCATCATCGAACTGCGATGCACCGAAACGGAGAAACAACCCTCACCGTCCACAAAACCAACAATCCAGTTGGGATCGAGCACAAGACAAGGAACGGCAGTTTCCTGCTGATTGTCCGCACCGGATGGATTTTCACTGCCCATGCCGACACCCTACGAGAGGGTTGTGACATGGATGAGTACCACCGGATACTCGGATGTTCCAGCATATAGCGGGGTTTTTTAACGGCCAGGTTAAAGTACTAACCGTTATAGTTACGGCCGCCGTTTACCGGGGCTTAGGTTCAGAGCTTCGCCCGAGGGCTAACCCTTCCCCGTAACCTTCCGGCACCGGGCAGGCGTCAGAGCGTATACATCGTCTTACGACTTCGCACGCTCCTGTGTTTTTAGTAAACAGTCGCTTTCCCCTATTCTCTGCGGCCCCTTCAGACTCGGAACGCGAAGTTCGTCATCCTAGTGAGGCCCTCCTTCTCCCGAAGTTACGGAGGTATTTTGCCGAGTTCCTTAACCACAGTTCTCCCGATCGCCTTGGTATTCTCTACCCGCCCACCTGTGTCGGTTTGGGGTACGGGTTCCGTGCCAGCTCGCTAGAAGCTTTTCTCGGCAGCATGGGATTAGTGACTTCGCCTGTTACGACTCGGCATCGCGTCTCAGGATGTATGAGGTCCGGATTTGCCTAGACCTCTCCCTACTCGCTTACCCCAGGACAACCAACGCCTGGGCTCACCTACCCTCCTGCGTCCCTCCTTCGCTTTCCGCCTCCGGGTCGGTCGGTTCGCCCCGAAGGACAGCCCCTTAGGACACCGGTATTGGAATTGGCGCGGACACGGAAGTACTGGAATATCAACCAGTTGTGCATCGACTACGCCTCTCGGCCTCGCCTTAGCTCCCGACTTACCCTGGGAGGATTAGCCTTCCCCAGGAACCCTTGGGCTTACGGCGGAGGGGTTTCTCACCCCTCTCTCGCTACTCATACCAACATTCTCACTCGACCACGCTCCACGACGGTTTCCACCGCCGCTTCTCAGCAGGATCGACGCTCCCCTACCACTCCCACCCCGTGACTCCCAAGCGTAATAGATCGACGCCGTCCGCGGCAAGCCGCATTTCGGACATCGATACTCGGGCGGAATGGAAATCCGCAGCTTCGGCTCTTGACTTGAGCCCCGTTACATTGTCCGCGCAGGACCACTCGACCAGTGAGCTATTACGCACTCTTTTAAGGATGGCTGCTTCTGAGCCAACCTCCTGGCTGTCTTCGCGTTCCCACATCGTTTTCCACTTAGTCAAAAATTAGGGGCCTTAGCTGGCGGTCTGGGCTGTTTCCCTCTCGACTAACGAAGCTCATCCCTCGTAGTCTCACTGCCAGGCTCTAAAGCATCGGCATTCGGAGTTTGATTGGGGTTAGTAAGCTTGTAGGCCCCCTTGCCCATTCAGTGCTCTACCTCCGATGCTGAACGCCCAACGCTGCACCTAAATGCATTTCGGGGAGAACCAGCTATCACCGAGTTTGATTGGCCTTTCACCCCTAACCACAGGTCATCCCCCCTGTTTTCAACCAGGGTGGGTTCGGCCCTCCACGGGGTCTTACCCCCGCTTCAGCCTGCCCATGGCTAGCTCACTCGGCTTCGGGTCTACAGCATGCGACTCATTCGCCCTATTAAGACTCGCTTTCGCTTCGGCTCCCCATCGCTGGTTAACCTCGCCACACACCGTAACTCGTTGGCTCATTCTTCAAAAGGCACGCCATCACGGCCAGCACAAAGTGCTGACGACGCTCTGACTGTTTGTAAGTCAACGGTTTCAGGTACTATTTCACTCCCCTCCCGGGGTACTTTTCACCTTTCCCTCACGGTACTAGTTCACTATCGGTCGCCTGTGAGTACTTAGCCTTACGAGGTGGTCCTCGCAGATTCACGCCGGCTTTCCCGGATCCGGCGCTACTCGGGAAATCCGATCGGAGTCCAATGCTTTTCGTGTACGGGGCTGTTACCCTCTGCGGCGCATCTTTCCTGGATGCTTCCACTAAGCAATTGGTTTTGTAACTCCGTGAAGGTTCTGATGCACCTTCCATCGGCTCCCACAACCCCGAATTGGCAACGCCATCAGGCTTTACCACCAACTCGGTTTAGGCTCATCCCGTTTCGCTCGCCGCTACTCAGGGAGTCACTGTTGTTTTCCTCTCCTCGGGGTACTGAGATGTTTCAATTCCCCCGGTTCCCTCCACTGGTCCTATGCGTTCAGACCAGGGTGACACCCCATGACGGGTGCCGGGTTTCCCCATTCGGACGTCCACGGATCAAAGCTTGGTAGGCAGCTCCCCGTGGCTTATCGCAGCCTCCCACGTCCTTCTTCGGCTTCAGGCGCCAAGGCATCCGCCGTTGACTCTTTCTAACTTGGAGAACATAGATGCTCGTGCTCGCTATGGAATTCTCAAGGGGCGCACAACGCGGGCTCCGGTCCGCAGCCACCAAAATACAGACCGGTGGAAGGGTGCAGAGCGCACGGGCGAGAGGCCGGCGGACCCTCAAGCGGGTCGTCGGCGTCGCGTCGGAGGGACTGGAATCGCCCCGGGCTGCTCAATGAGCAGGGACCGAGGGTCACTCCCTCAAAACGGAATAGTGATGCCCACTGCCATCCCCAGAGCCCACAGGCCTCACGGACGGGACATCCGAAGATGTGCGGTCCGCCAGGGGCGGGGTGGAGGTGACAGCGAATAGTCAGTGATCGACTAGGAGTATCTGAGCCGGAATGGCCCAGACAGTGACTCCTTAGAAAGGAGGTGATCCAGCCGCACCTTCCGGTACGGCTACCTTGTTACGACTTCACCCCAATCACCGACCCCACCTTCGACGGCTCCCTCCTAAAAGGTTGGGCCACCGGCTTCGGGTGTTGCCGACTTTCGTGGTGTGACGGGCGGTGTGTACAAGGCCCGGGAACGTATTCACCCCGGCGTTGCTGATCCGGGATTACTAGCGACTCCGACTTCACGCAGTCGAGTTGCAGACTGCGATCCGAACTGAGACTGGCTTTGGGGATTAGCGCCTCCTCGCGGATTAGCGACCCGTTGTACCAGCCATTGTAGCATGTGTGCAGCCCTGGATATAAGGGGCATGATGACTTGACGTCGTCCCCACCTTCCTCCGAGTTGACCCCGGCAGTCTCCTACGAGTCCCCGCCATTACGCGCTGGCAACATAGAATAAGGGTTGCGCTCGTTGCGGGACTTAACCCAACATCTCACGACACGAGCTGACGACAGCCATGCACCACCTGTTTAGGACCCCGAAGGACACCGTATCTCTACGGCTTTTCCCTAAATGTCAAACCCAGGTAAGGTTCTTCGCGTTGCATCGAATTAAGCCACATGCTCCGCCGCTTGTGCGGGCCCCCGTCAATTCCTTTGAGTTTTAGCCTTGCGGCCGTACTCCCCAGGCGGGGCACTTAATGCGTTAGCTGCGGCACAGAAACCGTCGATAGGTCCCCACACCTAGTGCCCAACGTTTACGGCGTGGACTACCAGGGTATCTAATCCTGTTCGCTCCCCACGCTTTCGCTCCTCAGCGTCAGTATTGGCCCAGACCACCGCCTTCGCCGCTGGTGTTCCTCCTGATATCTGCGCATTTCACCGCTACACCAGGAATTCCGTGGTCCCCTACCAAACTCTAGCCATGGCAGTATCGAATGGCGACTCCAGGTTGAGCCTGGAGGTTTCACATCCGACTTGCCAAGCCGCCTACGAGCTCTTTACGCCCAATAAATCCGGACAACGCTTGCCCCCTACGTATTACCGCGGCTGCTGGCACGTAGTTGGCCGGGGCTTCTTCTGCAGGTACCGTCACAATCGTCCCTGCTGAAAGAGGTTTACAACTCAGAAAGCCTTCGTCCCTCACGCGGCGTTGCTGCATCAGGCTTTCGCCCATTGTGCAAGATTCCCCACTGCTGCCTCCCGTAGGAGTCTGGGCCGTGTCTCAGTCCCAGTGTGGCTGATCGTCCTCTCAGACCAGCTACCCGTCGAAGCCTTGGTGAGCCGTTACCTCACCAACAAGCTGATAGGCCGCGAGCCCCTCCCGAAGCGGAATCCATTTCCTCACCAAGCCATGCGACTCGGTGGGGGTATCCGGTATTAGCACCGGTTTCCCGGTGTTGTCCCGGTCTTCGGGGCAGGTTGCTCACGTGCTACTCACCCGTTCGCCACTTGATCTTCACTGGTATTGCTACCAGATGGACCTCGTTCGACTTGCATGTGTTAGGCACGCCGCCAGCGTTCGTCCTGAGCCAGGATCAAACTCTCCATTGAGACCTCAACCAGACCCGGAGGCCTGATCAAAATCGAAGAGCTGACCTCGAGGACACTGATCCTCTCGGTCAACTGAATACTGGCAAAGAACAGACATTGTCCGTTCAATGCTTTGAATTGACTGGCGATCTCGGTGTTACCCGCGATCGCCCGCACTGACTTTTGGCTATCACTATTCCGTTTTCAAGGAGCGACCGGGCACACGCCGTGAGGCGTTGGTGCCGGATTCTCCACAGGCAGAGGCAAGAGCCCCATTCTGTAGGTGCCTGGCGACGCCCTTACGGGTCGTTCACCGGGACTAGTTACTCTATCGCCTACGACCGATCGTGTCAATCGGTCGCCTTCCCCCAAACCGTCCGGCGCTGACGCCGTCCGGGCGGGGAAGCGGCCCGGTCAGGGTAGCTCAGCCGACGTAGCCCCGGAGCACGATCCGGCCCTGTTGGTCGGTGACCCAGACCTCGTTGACCTGACTCGGCCGCACCGCGCAGGACAGCTGCGACCTCGGTGACCCCGGCCGAGGTCGTCCGGTAGCTCCCGGCCACCCACCAGCGACCCGACGAGGTCCTCATCGACACGGTGAGCACCTGGCCAGGGGCCTGGCCCGACTCCGACAGGTCGGCGTGGGTGCCCCACGTCTGGGCGGTGAGCGCCACCGAGGCCACCACTCCCGGCTCGCCGGTCAGCGCCACCCGCTGCTGCGGAGGGACCGGGGACGAACCGATCGCCACCACGGCCACGATGCCGGCGGCCACGGCGAGCACCGCGGCTCCGGCGCCGGCGATCCACCGGCGACGGTGCCCGGTCCGGCCCGCCGCCTCGGCGCCCCCGCTCCCGCCGACCGGGGGGACCACGGCCAGGCTCCCGCTCGGCCCGTAGACGGCGGCGGTCTCCTGCTCGATCCGATCGACCTGGCCGGCGTCGAGGAAGCTCAGCGCCGTGGCCGCCCCCAGCACCTCGTCGGCGTCCTGGCGGCAGGGGTCGCACTCGGCGACATGCTCGAACAGCTCCCTCGTCTCGTCCTCGCTGGCCTGCCCGATGGCGTGCATGGCCACCAGGCCCCGCCACTCGGCGCACTCCGGGGTGGTCATTCGCCCCATCCCATCTCTTGGAGGGTCAGCCGCAGGGCCTTCAGGGCGTAGAACAGCCGGCTCCGGATGGTCCCCTCGGGCACGTCGAGCTCGGCGGCCATCTCCTTGCTCGTCCTGCCGCGGAAGTACATCTGGATGACCACCGTCCGGTGGTCGGGGGTCAGCTGCCTGACCGCCTCCTCCACCTGCCAGGAGACCATCGCCGACTCCACGTCGTCGACCACCGGCTCGGCGGCCCGCTCGAGCTCGGCGTCGCGGGCCACGGTGCGCTGCCGGCTCCGGGCCATATCGATGAGGAAGTTCCGCTCGATGGAGAACAGCCAGGTCCGCAGGGACCCGAGGGACGGATCGAACCGGTCCCGCGATCGCCAGGCCCGGACGTAGGTCTCCTGGACCGCCTCTTCGGCCAGCTGCGGGCTCCCGAGGGCCCGGCGGGCCATGCTCATCAACTCGGGCCGATAGGCCACGAAGGCGTGGTTGAGGCCGGGCTCATCGGCCACCAGGGGATCCGGCGCCGCCACCTGGGGGGAGGACGGGAACGAGCCGCCGAATGCGGTCACCCCGCCGACCCTACCGGTCGGTCGGTCGCCAACGCGCGACGGCACGTCCAGGTCAGTAGCCGTAACCACCGGAGGATGGGGCCTTCGTTGTGGATGGCGGTGGGTTCATCGGGCCGGGCCTCATTTCCGTGATTTCCCAGTACTACGACCGGAAGCCGGAACTTGTTCACCCACCGGACATTTTCTCCGCCGACGGTGGACGCCCGACGCCCGCTGGGGCCTGGTCCCTTGGGCTCGGACGCGCCGGGGAACAGGCCGTCCCCCGAACGGTGCGGCCACGAAGCGGAGGTGCGGTCAGGAGGAGGCGGCGGGGCCGCACCCGCCCGGTGCCGGTCGGTCGCCACCCGGGTGGCGAACCGATCGAGTTGGACGGCTCACCGCCACCGGGCCGGCGCCGCCCGGGGTGGTCCGCCGGGTCACCGCCACCCCCGGCGCCAGCAGCAGCACCGCCTCGGGACCGAGGGCCGGGTGGGCCTCGACCAGTTCGGCCAGGGGCACCCGTCGCTCCACCGAGTCCGATACCAGGCCGCCCACCACGCCATGGGCCTGCCGGAACGGCATCCCCTGTTCCACCAGCCACTCGGCCAGATCCACGGCGGCCACGGCGGGGCCGTCGGCGGCATCCTGCATGCGTTCGGTGTGGAAGGCCACCGTGGCCAACACCCCGGTCAGGGCGGCGAGGGCCAGGTGGCTCTGGTGCACCGAGTCGAACAGCGGCTCCTTGTCCTCCTGCAGGTCGCGGTTGTAGGAGAGCGGCAAGCCCTTCAGGGTGGCCAGCAGCCCGGTCAGGTTCCCGATGAGCCGTCCCGACTTGCCCCGGGCCAGCTCGGCCACATCGGGGTTCTTCTTCTGCGGGAGCATCGAGCTGCCGGTGGCGAAGGCGTCGTCGAAGGTGGCGAAGCCGAACTCGTCGGTGGACCACACGCACCAGCTCCTCCCCGATCCTCGACAGGTGGACGCCCAGCAGGGCGAGGTCGAACAGCGCCTCGGCCACGAAGTCCCGGTCGGAGACGGCGTCGAGCGAGTTCTCGAAGCGGGACCCGAAGCCCAGGTCGTCGGCCACACCGTCGGGATCCAGCGGGAGTGACGATCCGGCCAGGGCCCCCGCCCCCAGCGGGGACACGTCGAGCCGGGCCACCGTGGCCAGCAGGCGGTCGACGTCGCGGGCCAGCGCCCAGCCGTGGGCCAGCAGATGGTGGGCCAGCAGGACCGGCTGGGCCCGCTGCAGGTGGGTGTACCCGGGCAGGTAGGCATCCTCCGCCTCCCGGGCCCGGTCGAGCAACACCTCCTGGAGGGTGACCACCTCGCCGGCCAATGCTTCGAGTTCGCGCTTGGCGTAGAGCCGGAGGTCGGTGGCGATCTGGTCGTTGCGGCTCCGGCCGGTGTGCAGTTTGGCGCCGACGTCCCCGGCCAGCTCGGTCACCCGTCGTTCGATCGAGGTGTGGATGTCCTCGTCGTCGGCGGCGAAGTCGAAGGTGCCGGTGGTCAGCTCCTCCTCCACCTGGTCGAGGGCGGCGAGCAGCGCCTCGGTCTCGACCGGGGTGAGCAGCCCGACCCGCCCGAGCCCGCGCACATGGGCGCGCGAACCGGTGAGGTCGTCGCGGCCAGCGTGCGGTCGTAGTGCAGGCTGGCCGAGTAGTCCATGACCACGTCGGCCATGCCGCCGCTGAGCCGCCCGTGCCACAGGGTCATGAGGAGCCGTCGGACGGTCGGTCGTCGACGCCGTCCCGACCGAGCTGCACGGCCGACCAGGTGGCCACGCCCAGTCCCCACAGCCGGACGAAGCCCTCGGCGTCCTCGTGGCGGAAGGTGTCGGTGGCGTCATAGGTGGCGAGCCCGTGGTCATACAGACTGAGCGGGCTGCGCCGACCGACCACCCAGCACCGGCCCGAGTCGAGGGCCAGCCGGACCTCACCGCTCACGTAGCGCTGGGTCTCGGTGAAGAAGGCGTCGAGCGCCCGCTTGAGTGGGGAGAACCACATGCCGTCGTAGACCAGCTCGGACCAGCGGGGCTCGAGGCGGAGCTTCTCGTGGTGGACGTCACGCTCGAGGGTCAGGTCCTCCAGGTCGGCGTGGGCCAAAAGCAGGGCCAGGGCGCCGGGGCATTCGTAGGTCTCACGGCTCTTGATGCCCACCCGGCGGTTCTCGACCATGTCCAGCCGCCCGAACCCGTACGAGCCGACGACCCGGTTGACTTCGGCGATCAGCGGCTCCGGGGCCAGGGAACGCCCGTCGACCGACACCGGCACCCCGGCCTCGAAGCCGATGGTCAGCTCCCGCGGCTCGGTGGCCGTGGGCCGGGTCATCGTGTACACGTCTTCGGGCGGCTGGTTCCAGGGGTCTTCGATCACCCCGCACTCGATGGCCTTGCCCCACAGGTTCTCGTCGATGGAGTACAGCTTCTCCTTGGTCACCGACAGGGGGATGTCCCACTTGGCCGCGTACTCGATGCTGTCCTCGCGGGTGAGGCCCCAGACCCGGGCCGGCGCCATCACCTCGAGGTCGGGGGCCAGGGCCCGGGTGCCCACCTCGAACCGGACCTGGTCGTTGCCCTTGCCGGTGCAGCCGTGGGCCACGGCGTGGGCGCCGTGCCGGCGGGCCTCGGCCACCAGGTGCTTCACGATGACCGGGCGCGACAGCGCCGAGACCAGCGGGTACTTCCCCTCGTACTTGGCGTTGGCCCGGAGGGCGGGCATGCAGAAGTCCTCGGCCATCTCGGCGCGGGCGTCGACCACGATGGCCTCGATGGCGCCGGCGGCGAGGGCACGGTTGCGGATGGCATCCCAGTCCTCGCCCCCCGACTCGGAGGCCTGCCCGACGTCGACGGCCACCGCGATCACCTCGACCGACCGGTTCTCCATCAGCCACCGGACGGCGATCGACGTGTCCAGCCCGCCGCTGTATGCCAGCACCACTCGTTGCTTCATGCTCAACCCCTTGCTCTCGGCGCGCTCGATGCCTTCCGCGTGCCCTTGGATGACGTGCCCCGTGTGTTGGCCCGGGTCGGCTCGAGGCCGGCCACCGACGACAGCTGTTCGGCGACGGCGGCGCCCCCCGGGCTCTCCGACGCCACCACCAGCACCGTGTCGTCCCCGGCCACCGTCCCGATGACGCCGGGGAAGCCGCTGCGGTCGAGGGCCGAGCCTACGACATGGGCTGAACCCGGCGGCGTGCGCAACACGACCAGGTTGCCCGAGTAGTCGGCCTCCACCACCCACTCGCCCAGGACCCGGCGCAGATGATCCTCCGGCGCCACCTGGTGCGAGGGGAGCTCGGGCAGCGCGTAGGCGGTGGCCCCGCCGGGCAGTCGGACCTTCAGCGCCCCCAGCTCCTCGAGGTCGCGGGACACCGTGGTCTGGGTGGCGTCGATCCCTTCGTCGACCAGCAGCTCGACCAGGTGGGACTGGCTGCCCACCACCTTGGACTCCAACAGCTTGGTGATCCGGTGCTGGCGTTGGTGCTTGGTCGCCGTCATGGCTCGGCCCGGTCGTCGGTCCCGAACCCCGCACCCACCACCCAGGCCAGCAGCCCCCGCATGGCGTGCAGGCGCTGCTCGGCCTGGATCCACACCACGCTCCGGGGCCCGTCCACCACCTCGGCGCTGATCTCCTCACCCCGGTGGGCCGGGAGGCAGTGCATGGCGATGGCGCGGTCGGCGGCCCTCGACATGAGGCGCTCGTCGACCGTGTAGCCGGCGAAGGCGGCCAGGCGGGCCGCCCGTTCGGCCTCCTGGCCCATCGAGGTCCAGACGTCGGTGTAGACGGCGTCCACCCCCTTCACCGCCTCCAACGGGTCGGTGATGACCTCGAGCCGGCCGCCGAAGGACCGGGCCAGCTCGAGATCGGACGGGGACGGTCCGTAGCCGTCGGGCGAGCTCACCCGGGAGGGGATCCCGGACATGGACAGGGCGATGGCGAGGGACCTCCACACGTTGTTGGCGTCACCGACGTAGGTCACCGTCCGGTCCACCAGGGTGTCGGCGCCGAGCACGCGCCGCAGGGTGAGCAGGTCGGCCACGGCCTGGCACGGATGGGCGCGATCGGAGAGCAGGTTGATCACCGGCACCTCCACACCCCCGGCGTCGAGCGCCGCGGCCATGCGCACCAGCGACGAGTGGTCGATCACCCGGGCCCCCAGCACCGAGTGGTAGCAGGCCAAGGTCCGGGCCACGTCGCCGGCCGGTTCGCGGACGTCGATCCCCACTTCGTGCCCCTGGATGTAGACCGGGTGGCCCCCGAGGGCCACCGTGGCCATCTCCGAGCTGTTGCGGGTCCGGTTGGACGACTTCTCGAACAGCAGCGCCACGCCCTGGCCGGTGAGGGTGCCACTCAACCGGTGGGGCTCCAGCTCGGCTAGCGCCAGGACGGTGGCGAGCCCGTCGGGGCCGAGGTCGTCGAGGTCCAGGACGTGCCGGGTCTTCCCGGGTCGGGTGACCGTCACCGCGCCCGCCCCGGTCACGCCGGCCCCCGAGGCGCGTCGGCGGGCAGGTCGGCGTCGCGGGCCGCCACCAACCGGGCGAGGATCGGGGCGAGGATGCCGACGGCCGAGTCGATCTCCGCCTCGGACACCAGCAGGGAGGGCGCCAGCCGCAGCACGCCGGCGCGGGGGGCGTTGACCACCAGGCCGGCTCGGAGCGCTTCGGCACACGCCGGGCCGGCGACGTCGTGGGTGAGGACGGCGGCCAGCAGCAGCCCCTGCCCGCGCACCGACGCCACTTCGGGGAGCCGCTCCAGCGCGGCCCGCAGCCGGGCCCCGGACACCCGGGCCCGGGACGGGACGTCCTCTGACTCCATCACCGCCAACGTGGCCCGGACCGCCGACATGGCCAGGGGCTGTCCTCCGAACGTGCTGCCGTGGTCACCGGGGACGAACGCCGCCGCCACCTCGGCCCGTGCCCAGCAGGCGCCGACCGGCATGCCGTTGCCCAACGCCTTGGCCATGGTCACCACATCGGGACGCACCCCCAGATGTTGGAATCCGAACCACTCCCCGGTCCGGCCCAGCCCGGTCTGGACCTCGTCCACCATCAACAGGATGTTCCGGTCGGTGCACAACTGGCGCAGCCCGGTCAGATAGTCCGACGAGGGGACCACCACTCCGGCCTCCCCCATGATGGGCTCGACCAGCACCGCAGCCACCCGGTCCGGGTCGCAGGCCGCGTCCATGGCCGCCAGGTCGTCGAACGGCACGTGGTCGAAGCCGTCCGGAAGCGGGAGGAACGCCTGCTGCTTCTCGACCTGCCCGGTGGCGGCCAGGGCGGCCAGCGTCCGCCCGTGGAAGGCGTCCCAGGTGCTCACCACGGCGTAGCGCCCGGGCCCGGCCCACCGACGGGCCAGCTTCAGGGCGCACTCGTTGGCCTCGGCTCCCGAGTTGGCGAAGAACACCTGGCCGCCGGCGGGGACGGTGCCCCCACCGATCAGACGGTCCAGGGTGGAAGCGACCTCCGGCCCCACCGTGTTACCGAACAGGTTGGACACGTGGGAGAGCGTGCGGGCTTGGTCGGCCACGGCATCGGCCACCGCCGGGTGGGCGTGGCCCAGCGAGGTGACGGCCAGGCCGGACAGGAAGTCGAGATACGGCCGGTCGTCCAGGTCGTAGAGCATGCTGCCCTGGCCGCGGACGAAGGTGACCGGCGGCTCGGCGTAGGTGGCCATGAGCGCCGACCGGTCGACGGGGACGCCGGTCACGGCGCCAGCCCCACCATGGTGCCCACGCCCTCGTCGGTGAACACCTCGAGCAGCAGGGCATGGGGGGTGCGGCCGTCGAGGATGTGGGCCCGGGCCACCCCGGACCGGACGGCCCGGGCGCAGGCCTCCACCTTGGGGATCATGCCGGCGGTGGCCGCGCCCGAGGACACCAGGGCATCGAGATCGTCGGCCGTGGCCTGGTGGATCAGGGTCGAGGGGTCATCGGGGACGGACCGGAGCCCGGACACGTCGGTCAGGAAGACCAGCTTCTCGGCGTGGAGCGCGACGGCCAGGGCACCGGCCGCGGTGTCGGCGTTGATGTTGAAGGCCTGACCGGACTGGTCGGTGCCGATGGTGGCGATGACCGGTATCAGCCCCTGGGCCAGCAGGCGCTGCACGATGACCGGGTCGACATGGACGACGTCGCCCACGTAGCCCAACGCCTCCGAGCGGGCGGTGGCCGTGATCAGGTTGGCGTCCTCGCCGGACATCCCGACGGCCAACGCCCCGTGGACGTTGATCGAGCTGACGATGTCCCGGTTGACTTTGCCCACCAGCACCATCCGGACCAGGTCGATGGTGTCGGCGTCGGTGACCCGGAACCCGTCCTGGAACTCGACCTCCTTGCCCACCCGGGCCATCAGCGCGCCGATCTGGGGACCGCCACCGTGGACCACCACCGGCAGCATGCCCACCGAACGCATCAGCACGATGTCCTCGGCGAAGGAGGCCAGGGCCGAGGCCTCGTCGACCGCGTCCTCCCCCGGCTTGGCCGTCAGCACGTTGCCGCCGTACTTGACCACCACCACCTTGTCCCAGAACCGGCGGATGTAGGGCAGCGACTCGACCAGCACCGCCGCCTTGTCCCCGGGCGGCAGCGCCGCCGCGGTTCCCGTCGACCGGGCTGGATCGCTCACGACGTGGTCCGGTTCTCGTCGATGTACCCGTAGCCGAGGTCGACGCCCAACACCACGGCGTCGCCGGCGGCCAGGCCCAGCTGGCAGTGGATGTCGATGAGGGGGCCGGCCAGATGGGCATCGACCGCCCCGGCGTCGTGGTCGTACGGCACAGCCCTGGCGGCAGACGACGACGCCGCCGTAGGCGATGGACAGGCGATCCATGTCGAACTCGACGCCGGCCGTGCCGAGGTCGCTGGCCACCCGGCCCCAGTAGGGGTCGGCGCCGTTCAACGAGCACTTGACCAGCAGGGAGTCGGCCACCTTGCGGGCGGCCCGGTGCGCCTCACCGTCGGTGCGGGCCCCGGTCACCCGGACCTGCACGATCTTCGAGGCCCCCTCGGCGTCGGCCAGCATGTGGCCGGCCAGCTCGGCGCAGGCTTCGGTGACGGCATCGACCAACACGTTGGGGTCGGCCGGCCCGGCCCGGCCCGAGGCCATCAGGACGACGGTGTCGTTGGTCGAGGTGCAACCGTCGACGGTCATCCGGTTGAACGAGTCGCGCACGGCGATCCGGAGCAGGTCGGCCAGCGGCCCCGGCTCGACGGCCGCGTCGGTGGTCAGGAAGGCCAACATGGTGGCCATGTCGGGGGCGAGCATCCCCGCCCCCTTGGCCATGCCGGCCACGGTGAAGGCCGGGTTGTCGACCAGCACCTCCTTGGGGCCGGAGTCGGTGGTCAGGATGCCGGTGGCCGCCTGACGGCCCGACTCCGCCGATCCCGAGCGGGCTCGGACCAGGGCCGGAATGCCCGACTCGATCAGCGGCATGGGCAGCGGGATGCCGATCAACCCGGTGGAGCAGACCAGGATCTGATCGTCGTCCACCCCGAGCTCCGACGCCACCAGCCCGCACATCCGGGCGGCATCGGCGCGCCCCGGCTCGCCGGTGGCCGCGTTGGCGTTCCCACTGTTGACGACCACGCCGACCGCCCGCCCCCCGGTGGCCGCCAGGTGGTCGCGACTCACCTGCACCGGAGCCGCGGCGGCCAGGTTGGTGGTGAAGGTGGCCGCGGTGGGCACCGGGGCTCCGTCCTCGGTGGCCAACAGGGCCAGGTCGAGGGCCCCCGACGCCTTGATGCCGGCGGCCACGCCCGAGGCCACGAACCCCTCCGGGGTGGTGATGCTCACGGGAACACCCCAGCGACGGGCAGGCCGGTCTCCTCGGGCAGGCCGAGGGCCAGATTGGCGCACTGGACGGCCTGGCCCGAGGCCCCCTTGACCAGATTGTCGAGGGCGGCGATGGCCAGCACCCATCCGGTCCGTGGATCGACCCTCACCGTCACCTGGGCGCAGTTCGATCCGCGGGTGGCCTTGGTCGACGGCTGCTCGACGACGGTCACGAAGCGCTCATCGGCGTAGCGGCGGCCGACGATGGCCAGGGCCTCGGCGGTGGTCAGCCCTCCCGCTCCCCCGGCGCCGGCCGCGGGTCGGCCGTAGCAGGTGGCCAGGATCCCCCGGGTCATCGGGGCCAGATGCGGGGTGAACAGCACCGAGGCCCCGAGGGCCTGCTCCATCTCCACCGTGTGCCGGTGGTCGAGCAGGCCGTAGGCGGTGAAGTCCTCGTCGACCGCGCCGAACTGGAGGTGGTCCTTCGGCGCCCGGCCGGCGCCCGACACGCCACTGGCGGCGTCCACGATGAGCGACGGGGCCGGGGGCTGGCCCTCCGGCGTCGACCCGGGGTCGGCCACGGCGAGGGCCCCCGCCTCGATCAACGGAGCCAGGGCCAGGATGGCCGCGGTGGGATAGCAGCCGGGGGCGGCGATCAACCGGGCCCCGGACAGCTCCTGGCGGTGGAGCTCGGGCAGCCCGTACACGAACCGCTCGAGCAGGGCCGGGGCGGTGTGGGGCTCGCCGTACCAGATCGGGTACAGGTCGGGGTCCCGGAGCCGGAAGTCGGCGGCCAGATCGACGATGACCCCCACCTCGGACTCCAGCGAGGGGATCAGGTGTTGGGACTGCCCGTGCGGGAGGGCCACGAACACCAGGTCCAGGCCGTCCAACTCCGACGGCTCGGTGGCCGCGTAGGTCAGGTCCGGATAGGCGGCGACCAGTGAGGGCGTGTGGAGCCCGACCGACTCACCGGCGTGACTGCCGGCGGTGGCCACCACCACATCGAGGTCGGGATGGGCCGCACAGAGGCGAAGCAGTTCCACCCCGGCGTAGCCCGAGGCACCGACCACGCCGACCTTCATGACTGGCCACCTGGGAGTGGTGGCGCGGCGGTTGCCGGCCATCCCCTCGTCGCGCTATCGGGCATCTGCAAGTATATTCATACTTTCGCATTATTATGCAAATCGACGGCTCGAGCGGTCGCCTCACCCCCGGGGCGGAGTCGGCGCACTCCCCGTGAACCGACCAAGAGAATCCCCGCTCGGATCTCAGTATGATCCTTCCAGGAGTCCACCGCGTGCGCCCTGGGGTTGATGGCCCGGACAGTGTTCGGGCCACCCAATCCTCGGTCTCGATGGTGCCTCACTCATCGTCAGCGGTCCTCCGAGCTGCGAAGAATCGATCGTAAAGGATCCCCAGGGATTGAACATTTTCACCGGTTCGTCCGTAGTCCATCGCATAGGAAACGCAGAGAACGAAGGAGATGGCTCAACATGAGGCAGACGAAGCAACACCGGGGACCCATTCGGCGAGTCAAGGCTGGACTCATCGTGGGCGCCATCGTGGCCGTCGGCGGGCTCTCGGCATCGACCGTTGCCGTTGGCACCGCGGGTGCCGCCACGACCACCGTCATTTCGACGACCAAGACCACCAAGCTCGGCACGATCCTGGTCAGCGGCAAGACCGTCTACACCCTCAAAGCGAGCAAGACGTCCTGTGGCACTCGGTGTCTGAAGGTCTGGCCCGAGGTCTTGCTGGCCAAGGGTGTGAAGAAGGCCAAGGCGGGGACCGGCGTGAACGCGGCCAAGCTGGGTACCATCAAGCGGGCCAACGGGGCCCTTCAGGTGACCTATGCCGGCAAGCCGCTCTACCGGTTCGTCGGCGACACCGCCCCCGGCCAGGTGCATGGGAATGTGACCGATACCTGGGGCAAATGGTCGGCAGTGGTCACCAAGGCACCGTCGGGCTCCGGCTCCACCTCGACCACCAGCTCGGGCGACCGCCACCGGTGGAGCAGGGTTCTAATCGACGAGTGAGGCACTGAGAGGCCACCATGTCATCCGTCGTCATTGCGCCCGCTCGCCCCCTTGGCCCTGCCCCAGTGGAGCAGGAGCCTCGGGGGGCGAGCCGGCCGAGACTCGCACTGTCGTCGCGTGCCTACCTCCCGGCGTGTTCGGTCGCGGCGCTGGCCGTGGTCCTCGTCGGGATCGGTTGGGCGAGTCACTGGGGGGGTGCGAACTTCGCCGGCTCCATGAGGAGCCTCCGGGTCGTCCTGGCCGGTCCCGCTGACCCTGTTGATCATCGGGGTCCTCCTCGTCGTCGAGCGGGTCCGACCGGCCCAGCGGCGGCCACTCTTTGCCCGCGGTTACCGCCAGGACCTCCTCTACACGGTGTTCAACGCGACCCTCGTCGTGCCGCTGGTGATCGGGCTCACGCTCTCCTTCGCGGAGGTGGTCCATCGATCCCTTCCGTGGCTCGTCTTGACCAGATTCGGTACGGTGCCGCGTTGGGGCGCCATCGCGGTGATCTTCGTGGCCATGGACGGATTGAACTGGTTCGCCCATCTGGCCAATCACCGTGTCCGAGTGCTCTGGCGGTTCCACGAGCTCCATCACTCGCAGGAGGACATGAATGTGCTGACGGTGTTTCGTACGCATCCCCTGATTCACGTGTCCTACCTCATCGCCTTGCTTCCCGGGATCGTCCTCGTGGCCAACGGTGCGTTGCCCACCACGCTGCTCGTCGTCTACGGGGGGGTCGTCGCCTTCGCCCACTCGAACACCAATCTGGGCTTCGGTCCGCTCGGACGGATCTTCGTCAGTCCGAACTTCCACCGGATCCATCACCAGTTGGATGGACCCCAGGATGTCAACCTCGGCTTCGCGCTCACCATCTGGGACCAGCTGTTCGGCCGGGCGGTGTTCCCCACCGAAGCGACCATCAGGACCGACACCGGGCTCCCGGGTCGGCCGCTGGTCGTCGAACAGGCCGGAGATCGACCCCACCATCTCTCGGTCTTCGCCGCTCAGCTGGTCGCTCCGTTCCGCCCGATGAACGACCTCACCGACCTCCCTCCCGACAGAGCGGCACGTCGTCAGCCGGGAGCAGTTCGTGTTCGATCCTCGAACCTCTCGGTGCCGCCCGTGGAGCTCGGGCAACCACCGAACGCGGGCTCGACTGATGGCGACGGTTCCGATATCGAGACAGAGGGAATCGCACCGAGCGCACTCAGGCCAGAGCCAATGGCGCGTGCTGTTGGCCGCGGTGCTGAGCACCCGTCCTCCGGCCCTGGCTGCGGATCTCGTCCTGGTGGCGGTGCGCACCGCCCTCGCCTGGATCTTCATCTACTACGGGGCCGGAAAGCTCTTTGGCGCGTTCAATGGACTGGGTATCCACGGGACGGCGCTCTACTTCTCCAACACCGCTCACCTGCATCCGGGAGGGCTCTTCGCCGTGGTCGGCGGTGTGATCGAGTTCGGCGGCGGGATCGCCATGGCCTTCGGGTTCGCGGTGCGCCTGGCCGGGATCGCCCTGTTCGGGGACATGGTGATGGCGATGATCACCGTCACCTGGTCGACCGGGCTCGATTCGGCGCCCGGTTACCAGGTGAACCTGGCGCTCTGCGTGCTGGCCCTGGTCATGGTGGTGTTCGGTGCCGGCCGGTTCAGCCTCGACGCCGTGGCCGAGCGACACCTGGTGGGTGTGGAGCCATCTCGTGTCGGCTGAGCGGCGAGGGCGCTGTTGGTAGCAGTCTGCCCGTTGGGAAGGAACTCAGCCCGACCGCAAGCGATCGGTGACGAATGGGAATGATGCATCCGACTCCAGAGGTTCGGCCCGAGCGTGGCCAGCCCCCGACCCCGTTGACCGGTCGTCGGCCGGGCTCGAGCTCAGCGGCCCAGCAAGGGCGGTGCCGTCGATGTCCGGGCGGCGCGGTAGCCGGGAGTCAGCCCGCCCGGAATCGGTCCGGCCCGCGGGAGCGCGGACTGAACGCCCGCAGGTCAGGCATCTCCGGGCTGCGGCGGTGGCATGGAGCCCGACGCGCTGTCCGTCCGAGCGGAGCGGACGATCCGGATCACGGCGAATCTCATCGGCGCCGGCGGTGCCGCGCTCTTCGCCTGGTCCACGCTGCGGTTCTACCTGCAGACCCACCGCCTGATCGGCGGGGCATTCTTCGTCGAGCAGATGTGGGTGGTGGTGGCCTACCTGATCCGACGCCCGGCCCGCACCGTGAGTCGACGGTTGGGCGATTGGCTCGTTGCCTTCGGCGGAACGTTTGGCGGCGTGCTCTTCCGGCCCGTCGTCGGTAGTCCGCAGTGGGGGGTCAACGCCGGGCTGGCTGTCCAGCTCCTCGGGCTCTCGATCTGCGTCTGGTCCTTTCTGGCCCTCGGGCGTTCCTTCGGCTTCGTCGCCGCCGATCGAGGATTGGTGAGACGTGGGCCCTACGCCGTGGTCCGTCATCCCATCTACGCCTCCTACCTCCTGCTCCAGTCCGGGTATCTGTTGCAGAGCATGTCGGTGCGAAATGCCCTGGTGTTGTTGTTCGTGACCAGCTGCAACGTCGGTCGGGCCCGGGCCGAGGACCGCCTGCTGGCCACGACCGAGCACTACGACGCCTATCGCCGTCAGGTCCGCTGGAGGTTGGTCCCCGGCGTCTGGTAGTGGCCGGCCGGGACCCCCTTGCAAGTGCCCCGGCGGTTCACTACTTTCGGAGCCAGCCACGGAGCACCACCCCGACTCGCCGACCGTAGGGAACGTGGCCACTCGAGCGGCCTCCGCAATTCAGCTGCGCCTCCAGCAGCGCTATGCACGAGGAGTGTCGCCATGGCCGACCCCACCGAACTGTCCGCCGGCGGGACCCTGGTCCCCGCCCTGCTCCAGCGGGTGCCCGAGTTCGCCCCCTACTACCGGGCCTTGCTCGACGAGGGGGACGACGATCCCGGGGAGCCCGCCGTCCTCATGGAGTTGGCCGATTTCGTCGCCTCCCGCCTGGTGGCCGTCTCCTTCGGGCGGCCGACGTTGGAGGCGGCCCTGGAGGTGGTCGAGGGCCTGCTCGACGAGCTGGCCGACGATGCCGTCGGGGGCGAGCTGGTCGGGGCCGCCTTCTTCGACAGCTTCTCGCCCGAGGATCAGCGCCTGCTGGTTCCCTGGCTCGGCCCCCGGGCCCGGGCCCTGCTCGACGAGCTCGACGCACCGCCCGGGTGAACGCCCGCCGGTCGGCTCAGCGCAGCCGGGCTCCGTGCTTGCGTTCGACCGCGCCGATGGCGCTGGACCGCAGCTCGGCGATCTCGTCGTCGGCCAGGGTGTGATCGAGGGCACAGAACCGGAGGTGGTAGGCCAGCCCGCGGGTGCCGGCCTCGAGGGGGGCGCCCCGGTACACGTCGAACAGCTCGACGTACTCGAGCAGGTCGCCTCCGGCCTTCCTCAGGGTCCGCTCCACCGATCCGGCCGGCACCGCCTCGTTGACCACGAAGGCCAGGTCGATGTCGGAGGACGGGAACCTGCTGATGGGACGGGCGTCCTCGGACCGCCGGGGCACCCGTTGGCGGTCGAGGAGGGTGGTGAGGTCGAGGTCGAGCCACCCCACCCGCCGCGGACGGCCGTCGGGACCCACCAGGCCGAACTGGGCCACCATCAGTGGATCGAGCTCGCCGACCACGCCGAGCTCGGTCGGCTGCTCGGTGAACCCGTCCGCATCCGGCTCGGTGGTGATGATGCTGGTCAGGGCGGCTGACCGGTACGGGTGGAGCACCTGGGCGGCCGGCGAGAGGTGGACCCGGTCCCCCATCACCCAGTCGGCCAGGCCGAGGGCGTCGGCCAGCACCCGCCAGGCCGCCACCGCCGTCCAGGCATCGTCGCCGGCCATGGCGAAGATGGCGCTCAGCCGTTCGGTCATCTCGGCCGGGGGCCCGTCCTCGGGGTCCACCGGAGGATCCTCGGGATAGATGAAGACCGTTCCCACTTCGAACAGGCGGACCTCACCCTGGCGGCGCTCGGTGTTGTAGATGACCGCCCGCACCAGCCCGGGGGCCATCGAGGACCGGAGGAAGCGCTCGGCCTCCACCAGGGGATTGGTCACCTCGATGTAGGGGGGCTCGAACCCGGAGTAGCCCTGGTCGAAGTCGGACACGAAGGTCGCCGTCCAGGCCTCGCTCGCCCCGAGCCCGCACATCACCTCCTTGACCAGCCGGCGGTCCCGTTGGTAGGGGGTCAGGCGTCCCGGCTGCGGCCAGGCCGGCGCCCGCCGGGCGATCCGGGCGTACCCGTAGATGCGGGCGACCTCTTCGGCGATGTCGGCTTCGCCCATCGGCGCCGGTCGGATGTCGGGGCGGTAGGTGGGCACGGTGACCCGGAGGGAGCCGACCTCGTCGCCATCCGGGTCCGGCTCGGCCTCGATGCCCAGTGGGGCCAGCAGCCCGACCATGGCCGCCGGGGTGAGGTCGGTGCCGAGGAGCCCGTTGATCCATGGTGGCCGGACGGTGAGCCGGACCGGCCCGGGGACGTCGCCCCGGACGTCGATGGCCCCGGGGGCGACGGTCATCTCCGGTCCGCCGGTCAACCCGAGCAGCTCACCGAACCGCTCCGAGGCGCGATCGATGCCGGCCGGGTCGCAACCCCGTTCGAACCGGGCCGAGGCCTCGGTGCGCAGGCCCAGCCGCTTCGAGGTCCGGGCGATGGCCATGGGCACGAAGTAGGCCGCTTCGAGGAGGATCCGCGACGAGTCGGGCCCGATCTCCGAGGATGCGCCGCCCATCACCCCGCCGATGCCCACCGGAGCGCCGGTGGCGTCACAGATGAGGCAGTCCTGGCCGGTGTCGTCGAGGCCGGGCCCCGGGCGGCCGAGCGACCGCTCCACCCCGTCGAGGGTGGTGAGGGTCTCGCCTGGTCGGGCCCGCCGGACCAGCAGACCGTGCCCGGGCAGCCGGTCGAGGTCGTAGGGGTGGCTGGGCTGTCCGAGCTCGAGCATCACGTAGTTCGACGCGTCGACCACGTTGTTGATCGGGCGCATGCCGGCCAGGGTGAGACGTCGGGCCAACCACCGGGGGGACGGGCCCACCTCGACCCCGGTGACCACCCGGGCGGTGAACCGGGGGCACAGCTCGAGGTCGTCCACCACCACGGTGGCCAACGTCTCCACCGCCGGGCCCGAGGTCAGCTCGGCCGTCGACCGGGCCGGCTCGGCATCGCCTCCGACGGCCACCAGCAACGCCGAGGTGGTGGGGATGGCGAAGGGCAGCCCCAAGCGGGCGGCCAGATCGCGGGCCACACCCGCCATGCACCAGGCGTCGGGTCGGTTGGCCTCCACGGCCACATCGAAGACGGCGTCGGCCTCGAGGCCCAGTGCCTCGGTCAACGGCTGCCCGACCTCGGCCCCGTCCACCTCGGTCAGCAGCAGGATCCCGTCGTGGTCCTCGGACAGGTGGAGCTCAGCCCCCGAGCACAGCATCCCGTTGGACGCCACCCCCTTCATCTTGGCCCGCTTGATCTTCACGTCCCCGGGCAGCCGGGCTCCCACCGGGGCGAGCGCCACCAGATCGCCGACGGCGAAGTTCGAGGCACCGCACACCACCTCGACCGGGCCGCGGCCGTCGTCCACCACGACCCGGCGGATCTTGTCGGCGCCCGGGATGGCCGCCACCTCGTCGACCCGCGCCACCACCAGATCGCCGAGCCCCTCCCCCACCGTCTCGATTCCCTCGACGACCAGGCCGAGGTCGTCGAGGGTGGAGGCGAGCTCGGCCGGCTCACCGGTGAAGGGGGCGAAGTCTCGTAGCCACGAAAGCGGTACCCGCACAGCTCTCCTCTCAGGTCCGGTGCATCAGAATTGACGGAGGAAGCGGATGTCGTTCTCGGTCAGGGCCCGCATGTCGGGGATCTGGTGGCGCATCTGGGCGCACCGGTCGATGCCGAAGCCGAAGGCGAAGCCGGTCCACTCGTCGGCGTCGATCCCGACGGCGGCGAACACCGCCGGATCCACCATGCCGCACCCACCCAACTCGATCCACCCGGTGTGCGAACAGGTCCGACACCCGGCGCCGCGACAGATCGTGCAGGTCACTTCGAACTCGGCCGACGGCTCGGTGAACGGGAAGTAGGCCGGCCGCAGCCGAGCATGGATGTCGGGCCCGAAGTAGGCGGTGGTGAACACCTCGATGGTGCCGGCCAGGTCGGCGAAGGTGATCCCCTTGTCGACCACCAGCCCCTCGATCTGGTGGAACACGGCCAGGTGCCGGGCATCGGGGGTGTCCCGGCGATAGCAACGCCCGGGCATGACCGCATGGATGGGCAGGTCGCCGCCGACCACGGCCGCCTCCATCAGATGGACCTGCACCGGCGAGGTATGGGTCCGCAGCAGGGTGGTCTCGGGCGCGCCCAGGTTGAGGTAGAAGGTGTCCCACATCCCCCGGGCCGGGTGGGACGGGGGGATGTTGAGCGCCCCGAAGTTGAACCAGTCGGTCTCGATCTCGGGGCCTTCAGCCACCTCGAACCCCATGCCCACGAAGACGTCCTCCAGGCTGGCCTGGGTCTGGGACACCAGGTGCTGGTGGCCGCGGAGGGCGGGGGCGGGGATGGATCCGGGGATGAACTCGGTGAGGTCGATGCGGGCCTCGGACATCTCCCGGGCCAGCTCCTCGGCGGCGATGGCCGCCCGCCGCGCCTCGATGACCTCCTCGATGGTGCCCCGGGCCTCGTGCAGGGTACGACCGAGCTCCTTGCGGGCATCGGGCTCGAGCCCGCCCAGGCTGCGACCGACCTCGGCCAACACCGACTTCTTGCCCGCATAGGCGGCCGCCACGGCGCGGATCTCCTCGGTCGAGCGGGCGGCGGCGGCGGCGGCGCGGGCCTGCTCGACCAGGGCACCCACGTCGACCGGCTCGGTCATGGCGACCCCTCCGCGGCGGTCGGCACCCGCCGTTGGCGGAGAGCCTCGAAGCACAGCACGGCGGCCGAGACGCTGACGTTGAGGGATTCGGCCCGGCCGGCCATGGGGATGGTGACCGACTCGTCGAGCGCGTCGGTCACCGTGGACCCGAGGCCGGAGGCCTCGTTGCCGAACACCAGCGCCAGGGGGCGCCGCCAGTCGAACTCGGCGTAGTCGATGCCGCCGCGCGCCGCCGTCCCCACGGTCACGAATCCCCAGCCGCGGAGCAGACCGACCACCTCCTCGGGCTCCCCCCCGGCGGCCACCGGGACCTGGAAGAGCGATCCGGCCGAGGCTCGGACCGTCTTGGGATTGGTCGGGTCGACGGCGCCGGCACAGAACACGACGGCGTCACACCCGGAGGCGTCAGCCGTCCGGATCATCGTGCCGGCGTTGCCGGGGTCACGCACATCTGCACACACCAAGACCATCGAGGCGCTCCTGACCTCTTGCATTTCCTTCGGGGAGAATCCCACCACGGCCACCACGGGCTGTGGGGTGACGGTGTCGGCGATCCTCTCGATGACCCCCGGGCCCAGATCGAACACCCGGGTGCCGGCGGCGAACACCTGCTCGACCACCGCGGCCACTACGGGGTTCGAGCGACCGCCGGCGGCCACGTAGACCGATTCGACGGGCATGCCCGCCTCGAACGCCGCCGACAGCAGCTCCGCCCCTTCCACCACCACCACCCCCTCCGAGCTCCTCAGGCTGCGCTTGCGCAGGAGCTGGCGGACTCGACGGACCCGGTGGTGCGTGTAGGACAGCCCGTCCTGGTTCAGGAACCGGCCTCGGCGCCCGCTTCGGCGAGTGCGTCGTTGGCCACCCGGACCAGGGAGGCGAACGCCTCGGGCTCGGTCACGGCCAGATCGGCCAGTACCTTGCGGTCGACCTCCACGTCGGCGCGGTGGAGGCCGGCGATAAATCGGCTGTAGCTGGTGCCGTTCAAGCGGGCCGCAGCGTTGATCCGCTGGATCCACAGCTGACGGAAGTCGCCCTTGCGGGCCCGACGGTCCCGGTAGGCGTACTGCATCGAGTGCATTACCTGCTCGTTGGCAGCGCGGAACGAACGGCTCTTGTTGCCGTAGTAGCCCTGCGCCTGCTCGAGAACGGCGCGATGGTGCTTCTTGGCGTGGACAGCGCGCTTGACTCGGGCCATGGGAACTCCTTTTTCGTGAGGGTCTGATCGATGTGATGGTGCGGACGACGGGTCGCAGTCGACGACCCGGGGCCGGCGTCTGACCGGCACCCGATCGCAGGACGTGATCCGTCGGGCGGGGCGGGATGGCGCCCCGGTGCCTGCTGAGCGTGGGTGCCGCCGGTGTTACAGGCCCAACATGCGCTTGACCTGCTTGGCGTCACCCGGGGCGAAGTCGGTTTCGCGCCCGAGCCGGCGCTTGCGGTCACTCGACTTGTGCTCGAGTAGGTGGGAACGGAACGCCTTGCGACGACGCAGTCGGCCCGTCCCGGTCACCTTGATCCGCTTGCGGGCCCCGCTGTCGGTCTTCATCTTCGGCATGGTGTCATCCCTCTCCTTCACTCGACTCTGTGGGCGGGGAACTCTCCCCCGCGGCCACCGGCGCCGGCTTCGACGGTCGAAGCGGCCGGTCCGCCTGTATCGGCAATCTCTGTGGTGGGTGCGGTCTCCGTCGCTGGTGCGGTCTCGGTCGTGGGTCCGGTCTCCGTCGTGGGTGCTGCCGCCGCTGGGGTCGGTGCCGACCCATTGGTGGCGGCCCCGCCGGTGGCGGACCGGTCCTCGGTCGACGGGGAGTGGTCCGACCCGTGGCCGGGTCCCCGTGACGCCGCCGACTGCTTGGCCCGCTTGTCCGGCGCCAGGACCATCACCATGTTTCGACCGTCGAGACGGGGGGTGGACTCGGACTTGCCCATCCCGTCCATCTGGTCGGCGATTCGATCGAGGATCTTCTTCCCCAACTCCGGATGGAACACCTCCCGACCCCTGAACATGATGGTGATCTTGACCTTGTGGCCCTCCTCGAGGAACTTCGCCACCTGTCGGGTCTTGGTGTCGAAGTCGCCGTCCCCGATCTTCGGGCGGTACTTCATCTCCTTGATGCCCACATGGACGGCCTTGCGCCTCGACTCCTTGGCCCGCTGCGCCGCATCGAACTTGAACTTTCCGTAGTCCATGATCCGGCACACCGGAGGGTTGGCCCCCGGCGCCACTTCGACCAGGTCCAGATCGAGGTCGCGGGCGATGGCCAATGCCTCGGGCAACAATTTGATACCGAGCTGCTCGCCATCGGGATCGACCAGCCGCACCTCGCGGGCGCGGATCCGATCGTTGATGCGGGGCTCAGTGGTGGTTGCGGTAGCTGCTATTCGACTTCACTCCCTGTCTTCGGGTCACGGACCTCCCGTGACCAACGAGTGAGGAGCGGAGCTACCACCGGTCGCGACTCGCATCGACAACCGGTCCCATTGACCCGGGCGCACCTACGAACTGCAGGTCTCGACGAGCTGCACTGTTGCGAGCTGCAGAGCGCCGAACTGCATGGTGGCCGGGTGGGGGTCGCAAAACCTCGAGACCCCGCTTCCTCGTGTATCAGTTGCTTTAGGCTACCAGTCGTGAGCTCACTTTGGACACCTGACGGCGAACGACCGGTCGGCCGACCCTCCGGGGCGGGCGGGGAGGGACCCTCGGGGGCCGGTGGTGGGCCGGCCGGCAGCTCCGGCGGAGGCGGTCCCCGGCCCGAGCTGGACGAGGAGGAGATGGCCGCCCAGCTCGAGGCCATGCGGGCCGAGCTGGCCAACTCGCCGGTCGAGGTGGTGGTGGCCAACCACTGCTACGGGCTCTTCGAGCTGGCCGCCGTCTACCTGTCGCAACAGCCGCCGCTCCTGGCCCAGGCCCGGCTGGCCATCGACGCCCTGGCCAGCCTGGTGGACGGTCTCGAGGGCCGTCTGGGCGAAGCGGAGGACCAGCTCAAGGACGGTCTCGGCCAGCTGCGGCTGGCCTACGTGCAGATCGACGGGGCCCAGCGGGCCGGGGCCGAAGCCGCCTCGGCCGCCGGGGTCAACGGGGGGACCGCCGAACCCGGCGCCACCGACGGATCCGGCCCTGCCGTCCAGTCAGAAACCGAAACCGGGACCGTCGGCCACGAGTGACCGCCGGCCCCGAGGACGCACGAGGCCCCCACTCCGGCCGCCCTCCACCCCTCGACCCACCCGCCGGTCCTGGCCACCTTCCGGGGACGCGGCCCCCGAGCCGCGGCCCGCCCTGGGCCGGGTCGACGCCTCGCGGGTCCGCAGCTTCATCGGCCTGTCCATCGGGCTGGTCGGGCCGCGGGCCAACCTGGCCGTGTCGGGCGTGCTGATCACCCTGTTCGTCCAGCAGCGGGCCTCGGGGGCACTGGCGGTGACCTTCGCCCTGACCGCCGACCGGCTGGTCAGTTGGCTGACCTTTCCGGTGGCCGGGAGGATCAGCGACCGGACCCAGAGCCGGGTGGGCCGGCGCACGCCGTACATGGCGGGCAGCCTCATCGTCATGGGGGTGGCCACCTGGATGTTCACCGTGGTCCACGGCTACTGGCTGCTGGTGCTGATGATCCTCATCGCCGGCCAGGCCTCGGCCATCTTCACCCTGACCAACGTGGCCGTGGTGCCCGAGGTGTTCGGGCGCAGCCGGTGGATCAAGGCCCTGCTGCTCACCACCGTGCTCGGCACCCTGGCCAGCCTGGTCATCAAGGGCACGGTGATCACCTCGTGGAAGCAGAGCGATCCCGCCACCTGGAACCTGCCCTTCCAGGTGGCGGGGGGCATCCTGGTGGCGGTCGGGATCGTGGTGCTGGTCATGGTGCGCGAGGCCCCGACGGCCACCTACGGCGCCGCCGTCGACCGCAAGGAACGGGCCCGGCCCACCCGGGACGAGGTGCGGGACATTCTGGCCGGGCCCAACGCCAAGGTGCTCATCGGGGGGTCACTCCTCTTCTGGTCCGGGGTGGGATCGACCGCCTACGTCGCCATCCTGTTCTTCCAGCGGGTGCTGCACGCCGGCGCCAGCGCCCAGACCGTCGCCGGCCTGGCCACCGGGTTCCCGGTCATCATCATCGGCATCGCCCTCGGCATCCCGCTGAGCCGCAAGATCCCGCCCCGGGTGCTGGCCATCGGGGCGCCGTTCATCGGGGCCGTCCTGGCCGGCGTGCAGTACTTCGACACCCATCTCTGGCAGGCGGTCGTGCTGGGCTACATCGGTGCACCCTTCATCGGGGCCTACATCATCGTGATGGCACCGCTGCTGCTCCAGCTCCTCCCCCGTTCCGGCGGGCTGGGCGAGCGGATCGGTGTGCTGCTGGCGCCGTTCAACCTGTGCAGCGTCATCCTCGCCTACGTGGCCGCGGTGGTGATCGACGCCACCGGCAACTACCGGCTGATCTGGCTGTTCCCCGCCGCCACCGGGCTGGCCCACGCCACCGTCAACTGCTGGCTCAAGTATCCGGCCCGACGATCGACCAGTCCGGACATGGTGGCCCGCCTGTGGGAGTGGAGCATCGTCCAGGCCGAGTCGATGGCCGAGATGGGCATCGTCTCGGGGCTGTTGGCCGCGCCCCTGCTCGGCGTGGTCACCAAGGAGGACGCCGACAGCGCGGTGGTCATCGACCTGGCCCGCGACATCCTCGGCGACCCCTATGCCCTCGACCCCGGGCCGGCCGATCCGGCCGGCCCTCAGCCGCCCTCGGACGAGGGGGGCGACTTGGGGGTCACCGGGGTCCGCCAGGTCGGCGGCGGGCCGGAGACCGACTTGGCGATCGGCGACCAGAAGTCCGGTCGGAGCGAGTCGCGGAGCGTCGACGACCCGCTGGGTCGGGGCGGGGGCGATCCCACCACCGGGGGCGTGCCCAACGGCGGGGTCCCGCTCGACTCGGATGGGTCGGAGGCGCCGGGTGGCTCCGGCGCCGGCTCGACCGGCGACCGGGCCGGCGCGGGGGGCGAAGCATCGCTGTCCGCCTGGCTCGGAGACAACGGGGCCGGTGCCGTCCCCGACTCCGATGCCGACGGGTCGCGCTCGGCGGAGACCAGGTCGTCCGAGCCCGATCCGGCCGGCGACTGAGCCGGTCCGTCCTCACCCTCACCGACCAGGACGCGTCCGCTCCCGCTCCCGGTCCCACGCGTCGAGCGGCGGGGCCGGGGTCGCCTCCGGTGGGTCGGGGGGACCGGCCACCCACGACGACCCGTCGACCACCTGGTGCTGGCGATCGAGCGTCGCCCCGGGTGGGGCCACCCCGGGCAGGGGCCGTACCGACCGCGCCTCCAGCCGGCCGAGGCGCCCGGCCGCCACGGTGAAGGCGACCACCGTGCCCACCTCGATCTGCCGGGTGCCGTCGGTGATCGCCGTGCAGTGGAACCCGAGCCGGAGCCCCGGTCCGTACTCGAGCGTGCCGAGCCCACGGGGATCGTCGAACTCGGCGACGTTGCCGATGGACGGGGAGCGTCCCACCGGTTGGAGGTCGCCCGCCGCCATCCAGACCGTCGGCATCACCGGACCCGGCTCAGTGCACGATCTTCGAGAGAGCCAACTCGATGATGTCGGTGGCTCCCCGATCCTTGAGGGCGGGGATCAGGACGTTGATCTCCGATTTCGGCACCACGGTCTCGACGGCGAACCCGCCCCCGCCGAACAGCTCGGAGACGGTGGGCGATCGCAGCGAGGGGAGCAGGTCGATGACCTCGGGAAGGTGCTCGGTGGGCACATTGAGCTTGACCAGGACCTTCCCCCGGGCCTCCAACGCCCCCTGCAACAGCGTGAACAGCTGCTCCATGGCGTGGCGCTTGTCCGGGTCGGCGGCGGAGTCCCGGTTGGCGATCAGTTCGGTGTGGGAGACCAGCAGGGTCTCGACGATCTTCAGCCCGGCGGCCCGCAGCGCCCGTCCCGTCTCGGTGATCTCGACCACGCAGTCGGCGATGTCGGGCACCTTGGCCTCAGTCGCCCCGTAGGACAGGCTGACCTCGGCGTCCACGCCGTGGTGCTCGAGGTACCGGCGGGTGAGCTCGGGGTACTCGGTGGAGACCCGCAACGCGCCACCGGGCCCGGTGGCCGACTTGGCCAGGTCGGCGACGGAGGATACCGGCGAGTCGGTGGGCACGGCCAGCACCACCCGGATCGGGTTGGCGGTGGCCTTCGAATAGTGGAGGACGCCCAGCGAGTCCACGTCGCTCCCCCGCTCCTCGATCCAGTCGCGGCCGGTGATGCCCATATCGAACAGCCCGTCGGCCACATAGAGCGGGATCTCCTGCGGGCGCAGGATCCGCACCTCGACCACCCTCGGATCGTCGATGCTGGCCCGGTAGTCGACCTCGGAGGATCGGACCACGCTCAGGTCCGCGGTGGCGAACAGCTCCAGGGTGGCCCGCTCGAGCGACCCCTTGGGCAGGACCACCCGCAGCATCAGCGCCGACCTCCCGAGAACCCGACCCGCGCCTCGCCCCGGGCCGAGGCGACCTCCGAGAGGACGGCCGAGGTCTGCAGGGCGGTCAGCGCCGCCTCCCGGCCCTTGTTGGCCTCGTTGTCCTCGGAGCGCACCAGGGCCTGGTCGACGGTGTCGGTGGTGAGCACGCCGAAGACCACCGGGATGCCGGTGTCGAGTTGGACCCGTTGGAGCCCGGAGGCACATTCGCCGGCCACGAAGTCGTAGTGACCGGTGTCGCCCCGGATCACCGCCCCGAGGCAGACCACGGCATCGACCCGTTTCGACTGGGCCAGGCGCTGGGCGATCACCGGCAGCTCGAAGGCACCGGGCACCCAGGCCACCAGGGCCGAGCCCAGGTCGGCGCCGGCTTCCTCCAGGGCGTCGAGGGCACCGGTCAACAGGCGGTCGGTGATGCCGCCGTTGAACTCGGCGCAGGCGAAGGCGATCCGCCGGCCGGCGTCGGTCCCGCTCGCCATCCCGTCGATGGAGATCCCCACCCGGGAGGCGTGGCGTTGCTTGGCCCCGTCCGGCAGCAGGGTCAGTTCAGAGGACGTCATCGAGGCCCTCGAGGAGGTGGCCCATCCGCTCCCGTTTGGTCCTCAGGTACTCGATGTTCTCCGGCGTCGGCGTCGATTGGATGTTCACCCGTTCCACGATATCGAGGCCGAAGCCCTCGAGACCCCCATACTTGGTCGGGTTGTTGGTCATGAGACGCATGGTGGTCACGCCCAGGTCGACCAGGATCTGGGCCCCGATGCCGTACTCGCGGGAGTCGGCGGGCAGCCCGAGCTCGAGGTTGGCGTCGACCGTGTCGAAGCCCTCCTCCTGCAGGTTGTAGGCCCGGAGCTTGTGGGCCAGGCCGATGCCCCGGCCCTCGTGGCCCCGCAGGTAGACGATGACCCCGCTGCCGTTATCGTTGACCGCGGACATGGCTGCGTGCAGCTGCGGCCCGCAGTCGCAACGGAGCGAGCCGAAGACGTCACCGGTGAGGCACTCGCTGTGCACCCGCACCAGGGTGTTCTCGCGACCGGCCACCTCCCCCTTGACCAGGGCGACGTGGTGCTCGCCGTCGAGCACCGACTCGTAGGCGTAGACGGTGAACTCCCCGAACACGGTGGGGATGGTGGCGTCGGCGATCCGCCGCACCAGCTTGTCCTTGTGGCGCCGGTACCGGATCAGGTCGGCGATCGAGATGAGGTGCAGGTCGTGCTCCTTGGCGAACCTGGTCAGCTCGGGCAGGCGGGCCATGCCGGTCTTGTCCTCACTGACGACCTCGCACAGGACCCCGGCCGGCGACATGCCCGGCGGCGCGGGCCAGGTCGACCGCGGCCTCGGTGTGGCCGGCCCGCTTCAGCACGCCGCCCGGTCGGTAGCGGAGCGGGAAGATGTGCCCGGGTCGGTTGAGATCGGACGGCCGGATGTGGGGGTCGACCAGTGCCTTGATGGTGGCGGCCCGGTCGGAGGCGGAGATGCCCGTCGAGGTGCCGTGGCGGTAGTCCACGCTCACCGTGAACGCGGTGCGCTGCACCTCGGTGTTCGAGGTCACCATCAGCGGGAGGTCGAGCTGCTCCACCCGCTCGGGGGTGAGCGGGGCGCAGATGAGCCCGGAGGTGTGGGCCAGGAAGAAGGCGATCTTCTCCGGGGTGACGGCGTCGGCCGCCATGATCAGGTCGCCCTCGTTCTCGCGATCCTCGTCGTCGACCACCACGACGATCTCGCCGCGCCCGACCGCCGCGATGGCGTCCTCCACTGATGAAAAGGGCATCGACCCTTGGTCTCCCTCTGCTCGGTGCGCCTTGATCGGATGAACCTGACCGACGCTGCGTTGCCTGTGGCGTTCCATATGACTTGTGCCGGGTGCGGCGCCTCGCCGCAGTATCAGCTCTCCTTCTATGTCGGCCACCCACGGGCTGGCCTTAGCCAATTTTATGGGGCCGAGGACTTGGCCCGGCCGGGCCTCAATCCACGGCGGCGGACAGTTCGACCCGCAGATCGCCTCCCAGGCTAGTCACCGACACCATGGCTCCCCTCCACAGGTCGTCGATGGTCGGGGCGCCCGGACCGGCGAAGACGGGTCGGGCGTCGTCCCCCCGAACAGGGCGGGAGCCAGGTAGAGGACGTACCGGTCGACCAGTCCGGAAGCATGGAAGGCGTGAGCCACCCGGGACCCACCTTCCACGAGGAGCTGGAGCACACCCCGCGCCCCAGCTGGTCGAGCACCGCCGTCCAGGTCCCCGTGGACCTCGAGGGCGGGAGCGGCGGCGGCCCCGGCCGGGCAGGGTGCCGAGGACCACCCGCAGCGGCTGGCTCTCGGGCCCGCGAAAGCACGGATCGCCGGGAGGCAGCCGCACGGTCAGGGCGGGATCGTCGGTCCGCACCGTGCCCGCCCCGACCAGCACGGCGTCGGACCGGGCCCGGAGGCGATGGGCGTCCATGCGGGCCGGCTCGCCGGTGATCCATCGGCTGGTCCCGTCGGGTGCGGCGATACCCCCGTCGAGCGACGAGGCCAGCTTGAGGACCACCCACGGTCGACCGGTGGTGCGGTGCTTCGCGTAGGCGGCCAGCTGTTCGTCGACCCGTCGGGGAGGGCGCCATCTCGACCTCGATACCCGACGATCGGAGGGCGGCGATGCCCTTCCCGTCGACCAGCGGGTCGGGGTCGGAGCGGCCGACCACCACCCGGGCGATCCCGGCCTCGATGATGGCGTCGGTGCACGGCGGGGTCCGGCCGTGGTGGGCACACGGCTCGAGCGTGACGTACAGGGTGCCCCCGGCGGCGCGTGGGCCGGCGGCGGCGAGCGCGGCGACCTCGGCATGGGCCCCGCCCGGAGGCGACGTCGCCCCCGGGTACCACTCCGGCTCGCCGCCCGATCCCACCCACACGACCGCACCGACCGGAGGGTTCGGTGCCGTGCGGCCCCGGACCGGCTCGGCGGCGGACGCAGCACGGTCCATTCCCTCCTCGTCCCGAGGCATGGCGGGATCCCCGGGACCGGTCAGGGCGCCGCCTCCTGCACCGCGCCGACCGCGGCAGCCAGGATGTCCACCGCCGCCTTGAGCGGGTGCGGGCGACCGAAGACCGCCGACCCGGCCACGAAGACGTTGGCCCCCGAGCGGGCGGCGTCCACCACCGTCTGCTCGTCGATGCCCCCGTCGACCTCGATGTCGGTGGTCGAGCCCGGCTTCGAGGACCGCTCGGCGCACCTGCCTCACCTTGGGCATGACCTCGGCGATGAAGGACTGACCGCCGAAGCCGGGGAACACGGTCATGCACAGGATCAGATCGACCTGGTCGAGGTAGGGCTCGATGGCGTCGAACGGGGTGTCCGGGTTGGCAGCCAGCCCCACCCTCAGCCCGAGCTCGCGCATCTGGGCGATCAGCTCGGCGGTCCGGCCCACCTCCACGTGCACGGTGCAGCCGTCGGCGCCGGCATCGCGGAACGGCTCCAGGTACCGGGCGGGATCGGTGATCATCAGGTGGGTGTCGAAGAACAGGTCGGTGTGCTCTCGCAGCGACGAGACGACCGGCGGTCCGATGGTCAGGTTGGGCACGAAGTGCCCGTCCATGACGTCGACATGGAGCCACTCCGAGCCCGGTGCGATCTGGTCCACCGCGTCGGACAGGCATCCGAAGTCGGCCGACAGGATCGACGGGGCCACGCGCAGCTCGGGGAGTGAGGTCGGGGTCACTATGGCGTGTGAGCCTACCGGGGGCAGGCAGCTCACACCCCGAGTCGCTCACCGGGCGCGGGGTGCACCCCGTGCAGCCAGTCGGTGGCGTCGATCGGTCGCCGGCCCTCGGGGTGCACCGTGACCAAACGGAGACGGGTGCCTCCCCCGGCCACCACGTCGGCGCCCTCCAGCGTGCCCGGTGGGGCCGGACGGCCGTCGGCGGGCGGCACCTCGCGGGCCGGCACCACGCCGAGCCGCCGGCCCCGGAACAGGGTCCACGCCCGGCCCACCCGGACCACCCGGTGGAGCTCGATCGCGGTCCGTTCCCACTGCAGCTCGAGCTCACCGGGCCGGATCTTCTCGGCGTAGGTCGGGGTGCCCACCTGGTCGCGGGGAACCGGCAGGCCGTGGAGCCCATCGGCCAGATGCTTCTCCAGCAACCGGCAGCCCAGCGCCACCAACCGGGTCCGCAACTCGTCCGCCGTCTCGTCGTCGCGGATCTCGGTCGTGTCCTCGGCGTAGATCCCGCCGGTGTCCAGGCCGGCCTCCACCGCCATCAGGCAGACGCCGGTCTCCGCGTCACCCTCGAGGATGGCCCGCTCCACCGGCGCCGCCCCGCGCCACCTGGGCAGCATCGAGAAGTGCAGATTGACCATGGGCAGCTCCTCCAGGATGGCCACCGGGATGATCCGGCCGTAGGCCACCACCACCCCGAGCTCGGCGCCGGCCCCGGGGGCGTCCCCGAGGGAGTCGGTCACCGGCAGCCCGAGCTCCAGGGCCGCCTGCTTGACCGGACTGGGCTGGAGCCCGCCACCCCGCCCCCTCCGCTTGTCGGCCCGGCTGACCACCAGGGCCACGTCGTGCCCGGCGTCGACCAGGGTGCGGAGCGGGGCCACCGCCGCTTCGGGCGTCCCGAGGAATACCAACCGAGCCATGGCCAGTGACGCTACCGGTCACCGGCGGCCGGGGCTGACGACCGCGTCGGCCCTCGCCGGTGGGTCAGACCGGTCGCTCGCTCTCGGCCGACACCAGCTTGGCCTCCATGGCCGAGGTGTCGAGGCCGAGTGACCGGTCCCGCAGGACCCGGAGGGCCTGCTTGCGCATGTCCTCCTCGAGGCGCTCGACCATCAGCACGCCGTCGAGGTGGTCGACCTCGTGCTGGAACACCCGCCCGAGGAACTCGTCCGCCTCGATGGAGAGCTCCTCGCCGTCGAGGCCGAGGCCACGGATGTGCACCTGGTCGGGCCGGACGATCCCGAGGCGCAGCCCGGGGATGGAGAGGCAGCCCTCGTCGTAGTACCACTCCCCTCCGGTCTCGACGATGGCGGGGTTGATCATCACCTCGGGCCCCTCGCCCACGTCGTAGACGAACATGCGCTTCTGGACCCCCACCTGGGGTGCGGCCAGACCGGCACCCTCGGAGGCGTACATGGTCTCCACCATGTCGTCGACCAGGCGGGCCAGGGAGCCGTCGATCTCGTCGACGGGGCGCGCCACCTGCTTCAGGACCGGGTCGCCGTAGAGACGAACGGAGTAGGACGGCATGGCGTCCATTGTACGGGCCGGACCGGGCCGGGGATGCGCCGCCGGCGGGCCGGCTCCGTCGGCTCCCCGTCCGACCCTCAGACGTCGGTGGGGTCGACCTCGATCCGCAACCGCCCCGCCGGCCGGGGCACGGCGGCCAGGGCGTCGCACAGGGACCGGTGGTCCGGGGCCCGGACCACCCACCGGTCACCGTCGGCCGGCGACACCTCGAGAGGTGCCCAGTGCGGCCAGGCCCTCGGCGAAGGGGGCGGCGCCGGCACCCCGGAGGGAGGCCACCGCGCCGAAGGGCGGCAGGTCCAGGCCGAGCCGCAGCGGTCGCTCGGCATCCGAGAGCAGCCTGCGGGTCGGCGTGGACGGCGGCCCGCAGCACCTCGTGCTCGGGCATCCGGGTCTGGACCAGCACCCGACCACCGGCGTCGCGGGTCCCGACCAGCCGGGCGGCCCGGGCCAGCAGCGACAGCGTCTCCTCGCCGGCCCCGAAGCGCGGGGCCAACAGGTGCTGGTCGATGTCCAAAAAGCACACCAGGTCGGCCCGGTGGATGCGGTGCAGCGCCGCCTCGGTCCCCACCACCAGCCGGGCCCCGTCGCCCCGCGCCGGGTCCGAGCTGCCGGTGATCTCGACCGCCTCCACGCCGGTGAGGGCGGACAGCTCCTCGGTGGCCCGGGTCACCCCCATCCGCAGCGACTTGAGCCGGGTGGAGTCGCAGTCGGCGCACACCGCCGGCCGCGACTCGCCACACCGTCGGCACTCGAGGTGGCCGCCGGCGGCGGCCTGGGCCACCGGTCCCCCGCACCGGGTGCAGCGGGCCAGGGCCGCCGCACTGCCGGCAGGCCAGCAGGCGGGTCCGACCGGTCCGGTTGAGGATGCAGACGGCCCGCCCCCCGACCTCGTCGAGCACCCCGTGCAACCGCCGGGCCAACCGCTCGGAGAACAGCCCGGTGCGGGGATCGTCGTCGGTGCGATCGACCACCTCGACCACCGGCCACCCGCGGCGCTCGAGGGTGCGCGCCGGTGACCACCAGGGCGCGGCCCTCGGTCATCGACACCGGCGGGCACGGCGAGACCAGCAGCACCGGAGACCGGTCACGCCGCCCCCGCTCGACCACCACGTCGACCGCCGACCAGGTGGGCGAGCGCTCCTCGCGGTAGGCCTCGTCGTGGGCGTCGATGACCACGGCGGCCCGCAGGCGTTCGATGGGGGCCCACGCCGCCGTGCGGGTGCCCACCACCACGCTCGCCCCGGCGGCGGCCTGCTCCCACTGCTCGGGCAGCAGCGCCACCGGCGCGCCCGCGCCGGCGGAGGCGGTCGGCCAGCTGGACCGCCCGCCCGTGCGACGGGGCGAGCACCAGCACCCCGGCCGGCCCGATCCGGTGGACCAGCTCGAACACCAGCAGGGTGGCGTCGAGCGCCGGGGCGAGCCGGACTACGGCCGGTCCGGCGTCGGAGCGCCAGGGCGGCGTCGAGCAGGGCGACCGAGCCGCCGCCGGGAGACTCCACCCCCGCGGCGGCGAGCGGATCGGCCGGCGGCGGTGACGGGGGGCGGCGAACCACCCGGCTCGGCGATGCCGTCCCGAGGAAGGACGCCAGCGGGCCCGCCCACCGCCAGGCCGCCCAGACGGCCAGGTCGACCACCGGCGCCGGCGGCCCCTGGCCACTGGAGGCGGCCAGGGGCTTGGGGGAGATCCCCGGGGTCAGGGCGACATCGTCCTCGACCACCCAGGCAGCCACCCGGCGGCCGTGGAGCTCGATCCGGACCCGGCTCCCCACCTCGATCTCGGCCTCCAGGCCGGCCGGGACCGTGTAGTCGAAGCGGCGGTGGATGGCCGGCACGTCGGGGACGACCCTGACGATGCGCTCCCCGGTGGCGGGTGGCCCCGGGGTCACCGGGGGCCGCCCGGGGATGCCGGCGGGGTCCGGACGTCGCCGCCCGGGTCGGTTCGGTCGGGGGACCCTGCTCAGAGTCCGAGGGCCTGCTTCAGGTCGTCCGCCCGTGAGGTGTCCTCCCAGGTGAACTCCTTCTCCGGCCGGCCGAAGTGTCCGTAGGCCGCCGTCTTGCGGTAGATGGGGCGCTTGAGGTCGAGGTCCCGCACGATGGCCGCCGGTCGCAGGTCGAACACCTCGTCCACCACCGTGGCGATGCGCCCGGGATCCACCCGCTCGGTCCCGAACGTCTCCACCAGCACGGACACCGGTCGGGCCACCCCGATGGCGTACGCCACCTGGACCTCGCACCGGGTGGCGGCACCGGCGGCCACCAGGCACTTGGCCACCCAGCGGGCGGCGTAGGCGGCCGACCGGTCCACCTTGGAGGGGTCCTTGCCCGAGAACGCTCCCCCGCCGTGACGGGCCATCCCCCCGTAGGTGTCCACGATGATCTTGCGGCCGGTCAGCCCGGTGTCGGCGTGGGGACCGCCCAGCTCGAAGACGCCGGTCGGGTTGGCCAGGATGCGCAGGGCGCTGCAGTCGAGCTCGGGCGGCAGCAGCGGGTTGATCACGTTGTCGCGCAGATCGGGGAGCAGGAGGGTCTCGAGGTCGACCCCCGGGTCGTGCTGGGTCGAGATCAGCACGGTCTCGAGCGCCACCGGCCGGCCGTCCTCGTAGGTCACGCTCACCTGGGTCTTGCCGTCGGGGCGCAGGTAGGGCAGCACCCCGACCCGGCGCACCTGGGCCAACCGCTGGGCCAGCCGGTGGGCCAGCCAGATCGGCAGCGGCATGAGGTCGGGGGTCTCGTCGCAGGCGTAGCCGAACATCATCCCCTGGTCGCCGGCGCCCTGGGCGTTGAGCAGGTCCTCTCCCCCGGTGCCGGCCCGCACCTCGAAGGCGTTGTCGACGCCCTGGCCGATGTCGGGCGACTGCTCGTCGAGGGACACGATGACCCCACAGGTCCGGCCGTCGATGCCGTAGGCGTCGTCGTCGTACCCGATGTCCAGCACCGTGCTGCCGCACCAGCTTGGGGATGTCCACGTAGGTCGAGGTGGTGATCTCCCCGGCCACGAGCACCAGTCCGGTGGTCAGCAGGGTCTCGCACGCCACCCGGCTCTCGGGGTCGTCGGCCAGGAGGGCGTCGAGCACGGAGTCGGAGATCTGGTCGGCCATCTTGTCGGGGTGGCCTTCGGTGACCGATTCCGACGTGAATGTGTATCGGGTACTCACGGGTGGTTCCGTTCTGGTTGGGGGCGTGCGCCCGGTTCGGCAGGTGACTGGAGCGGGTACGGACGACAGCGGCGATCGCGGCCCACCGGAGAGGTCGCCCGAATCACGATGCCGACAACAGCGCGCACACCCTATCCAATACAGCCTCGGCGACGGCATCCTTCGAGCAGAGGGGAACGGTGGAGACCGTGCCGTCGGCCCCGAAGATGGTCACCGAGTTGGTGTCGTGGTCGAATCCGACCCCCGGGGCCGACACGTCGTTGGCCACCATCAGGTCGGCGCCCTTGGCCGCCAGCTTGGCCGCGGCCCGCTCGGCGACCTGGTCGGTCTCCGCCGCGAAGCCCACCAGCACCTGGCCGCCCTGCCGCCGTCGTCCCAGCTCGGCGAGGATGTCGGGCGTCGGCTCGAGCACCAGGTCGGGGAGGCCGTCGGCCTTGTGGAGCTTGACCGCGGCGGCCGTGACGGGCCGGAAGTCGGCCACCGCCGCCGCCATGATCACGACCTCGGCCTCGGCGGCCCGGCTCAGCATGGCGGCCTGCATCTGCTCGGCCGTCTCCACCCGGTCGACGGCGACCCCGGCGGGCACCGGCTCGCGGCTGGCGGTGACCAGGGTGACCCTGCCCCCTCGCCGGACGGCCACCCGGGCCAGGGCGTGCCCCTGCTTGCCCGACGAGCGGTTGGTGATGAAGCGGACCGGGTCGATGGGCTCCCGGGTGCCCCCGGCCGAGACCAGGACCCGCAGGCCGGCCAGGTCCTTCCCCGACGAGCCGGCCCGCCCGGCGAGCACCGACAGCACGGTCTCGACGATGACCGAGGGCTCGGCCAGCCGGCCCGAGCCGACATCCCCACCGGCCAGTCGACCGTCCTCGGGAGGCACGACGATCACCCCGCGGCCCTCCAGGGTGGCCAGGTTCTGCTGCACCGCCGGGTGCTCCCACATCTCGGTGTGCATGGCCGGGCACACCACCACCGGGGCCGCGGTGGCGATGAGGGTCGTGGTCAGCAGGTCGTCGGCCAGGCCGGCGGCGTACCGGGCCAGGAGGTCGGCGGTGGCCGGCGCCACCACGACCAGGTCGGCGCGCTGTCCCAGCCGGGTGTGGGGGATGGCCGAGGCCTCGTCCCACAGGCTCATCTGCGCCGGCTCGGAACCCAGGGCGTCGAAGGTGGCCCGGCCCACGAACCGGGTGGACCGCTCGGTCAGGACCGGGGCCACGTGCACCCCGGCGTCCACCAGGCGGCGGCAGACCTCGATGGCCTTGTAGGCGGCGATCCCGGCCGACACCCCGAGCACCACGAACGGCGGGTCCGACCGGATCGTCATCATGCCCCCGCCCCGGGCAGGAACCCGGTCAGTACCACCGATTCACGTCCCCACGGCCGACCGGCCTGCACCTACGAGTCGGCGGTGTCGCCCGAAGCCGGATCGACGGTGGCCTCGGCCTCGACGAGGACCACCGGGTCGGTTCCCTCGCCTTCGAGCAGGGCCAGCGCGGCCGCTTCCGCCGCCGCCACCTCCTCCGGGTCGGGCCGGGTGTAGGTGGCCTTGGCCGCGGCGACTTCCTCGAAGGCGATGGAGAGCGGCTTGCCGGAGGCCGAGGCCACCTGCGGCGGGACGACGACCCCGAGGCCCTCCCCGAGGGAGTTGTAGTAGCTGTTGACCTGGCGGGCCCGTCGGGAGGCCAGTGCCACCAGGGTGAACTTCGAGTCCACCTTGTCGAGGAGCTCCTCGATGGGTGGGTCCATGAGCGTGGTCTGCGCTTGAGCCATCACGGTCCTTCAGCTAGGTCGACGGGAGTGGTCGAAGGTGTCGGGTGCGGTGTGCCACCGCCTTCGGACCCGGGTGCCACCGGCTCAGCCGGCGGTGCGATAACGGTCCACTATACCGGCCACCTCGTCGGTGGCCCGCGCCACCTCGTGATTGACCACCACGGCGTCGGCGATCTCCAGGCCCTGCCGCTCCTCCTCGGCGCCGGCCCGGACCCGCTCGGCGATCCGGGATTCGTCGTCGCCCCGGGACCGGAGGCGCTCCTCCTGGGCCCGGGCGGAAGGGGGTTTGAGCAGGATCAGCCGGGCCGACGGGCACAGCCGGCGTACCTGTTGGGCACCCTGGAGATCGATCTCCAACAGGACGTCACACCCCTCGGGCGGATCGGGCAGAGGGGTCCCGTAGAGGTTGCCCAGGAATTCGGCCCATTCGAAGAACCCCCCCGCCTCGACCTGGGTCTCGAACTCCGACCGGTCGACGAAGACGTAGGCGTCCTCACGCTCCCCGGGCCGCCGGGCCCGGGTGGTCCACGACCGGCTGAGCCACAGGTGCGGGTCCCGGGTCACCACGGCGTCGGCGACGGTGCCCTTGCCGGCACCGCCTGGGCCGAACAGGACGAAGAGCAATGGTTCGGCTCGAACCGGGGCCCGATCCGAGGGGGCTCCGTTCAGCGAGCGGTTTCGCGGCAGGAGAGCCTCGCGCTGGTTGCTCCCCAGTCCCTGCAGACGACGGCTCTCGCTGATGCCAACGGTGTCCATCAGTCGCCGGGCCTTGACCTTGCCGAGACCGGGGAGGGACTCGAGTACCGAGAGCACCTTCATCTTCCCGACCGTCTCGTTGGAGTCAGCTGTCGTGAGGAGCTCGGACAGGCTGATGGAGCCGAGTTTGAGCTTCTCTTTGACCTCAGCCCGCTCACGGCGGACTTTGGCTGCCTTGGCCAGGGCGGCCTGGCGCTGTTCGGGCGTGAGTGCGGGCGGTTGCGGCATGGTCGAGACGATAGCGCCTCTGGGACCCCGGGTCATGCGAATGGGCCGGTGGCGATGGGCGGGGGCCGCCCGCCCGCCCCGGAACCGAGGTGCCCGGCCTCGCCGCGTTCGGGCCCGTTCCGGCGGTGGATGCTCAATACTGGGACCGTGGAAGCCGTCGACCTCAATGCCGATCTGGCCGAGGGGGAGACCCTCACCGCGGCCGACCTGGCCCTGCTCGACGTGGTCACCAGTGCCAATCTGGCCTGCGGCTTCCACGCCGGGAACCGGGCGCTCATGCGGGAAGCGGCGGCGGTCTGCCGCGACCGGGGGATCGCCATCGGTGCCCACGTCTCCTACCGCGACCGGGAGGGGTTCGGACGACGCACCGTCGAGCGCGCTCCCGAGCTGTTGGTGGGCGACATCGTCGAGCAGTGCGCCGCGCTCGGTCGAGGAAGCGGGGGCCGTCGGCGGGCGGGTGGAGTACGTGAAACCCCACGGTGCGCTCTACCACCGCATGGGGGTGGATCCCTCGGTGGCCGCGGCGGTGGTCGACGCGGTGGGGCACGGGCCGGCGCCGGTGTTGGTGGCCCAGCCGGATACGGTGGTGGTGGAGGCCGCCCGACAGGCGGGGATCCGGGTGGTGTTCGAGGGATTCCCCGACCGGGGCTATCTCGCCTCCGGCGCGCTGACCGAGCGGGGAGGGCCCGGCGCGGTCATCGACGATCCGTCCACGGTCGCCGCCCGGGCGCGCTCGTTGGTGGAGCGCGGCGGGGTCGCCGCCGTCGACGGCGCGTGGACCCGGGTCGAGGTGGACACCTTGTGCATCCACGGTGACACCCCCGGGGCGGCGGCCGCGGCGCGGGCGGTCCGGTCAGTGCTCGAGGCGGCGGGGATCTTCGTCCGCTCCTTCCTCTCCTCCGACCCGGGGACCGCGGCACGTTTCCCGTGACGGCGACGGTCGTGCCGTACGGCGACAGTGCGGTGCTGATCGAGGTCGACGACGCCACCGCCGCGCTGGGCCTGGTCGCCGCCCTCGGGGAGGCGCGGGCCACCGGGTCCGAGCCACCGGGCCTCGGGGCCATCGTGGCCGGGGCCGGCAACGTGGTGGTCCGGTTCGATCCCGCCGCCCCCCGGCCCGACCTCGTCGAGGAGTGGGTGCGCGAGGTGGCCGGCCGACCGCAGGACCCGAACCGGGCGCGGCCCAGGGCGGCTCGTCGAGGTGCCGGTCGTCTTCGACGGTCCCGACCTCGACGCGGTGGCCGCCGCCATCGGGCTGACCCCGGACGCGGTCGTCGAGCTCCTGACCGGCGCGGAGCTCCGGGTGGCCTTCCTCGGCTTCTCGCCCGGCTTCCCCTATCTGGTCGGGTTGCCCGCCGCACTGGCGACGATCGCCCGCCGGCCCACCCCGAGGACCTCGGTGCCCGCCGGCTCGGTGGCGGTGGCCGGCGGATTCGCCGCCGTCTACCCCCAGTCCACCCCCGGGGGTTGGCAGCTGCTCGGGCAGACCGGCTTTCGCCTCTTCGACCCGGGCCGGCCGCCCTACGCCACGTTGCGGGTGGGCGACACGGTGCGCTTCATCCGGGCGTCGACCCTCCGCCCGCCGCCGGCGCCCGGCGCGGACCCGAGCCGTTCCCACCCACCCCAGCCGCCCGCCGATGGGACCCGGACCGCCGAGATCCTCGACCCGGGACTGCTCAGCCTCATCGAGGACGCGGGCGCCGGCCGGTCGCCGCCCTCGGCATTCCCGAGAGCGGGGCGGCCGACGCCGACTCCCTGCGGCTGGCCAACCGGCTGGCCGGCAACGCCGACGGCGACGCCGCCGTGGAGATCACCGTCCTCGGGCCCACGCTTCGGTTCTCCGACCCGGTCCATCTGGCCGTGGTCGGGTGCCGACCCGGTGGTGTGGAGGTCCGGGTCGCGGGGCATCCGGTGCCATCGGATGCCGTGCTCCCCGTCCACCGTGGGCAGGTGGTGCACATCGGCCGGGTCTCCGCCGGGCTGCGGGCCTACCTCGCCGTGTCCGGGGGCTTCGCCGGCCCCGAGGTGGTCGGCTCACGATCCACCGACCTGCTGTCCGGTCTGGGCCCGGCGCCCCTGTCCGCCGGGGACCGGCTCGAGTTGGGCGCACCGGTCCGGCCCCGCGGCCTGCTGGCCGCGCCGGCCCGGGTGGCCCCGTCCGGCTCCCCCACCACCATCCGGGTGCTGCCCGGCCCCCACCGTTTCCCGGCGGCCGACCTCGATCGGTTGACCACGGTGGTGTGGACGGTCGACGGGGACTCGAACCGGATCGGCCTGCGCCTCCGCGGCGGCGACGGTCCGGTGGTCCGGATGGCTCCCGAGGTGGAGGTGGACTCGACGGCCATGATCACCGGCGCCGTGCAGGTCCCGCCGGACGGCGACCCGATCATCCTCATGCCGGATCACGCCACCGTCGGGGGCTATCCGGTGATCGCCTGCGTCATCTCGGCCGACCTCGCTGCCCTGGGTCAGGTTCGGCCCGGCGACACCCTGGCGTTCCTCATGGTCGAGGCCTCCGAGGCCCGTGATCGCCTCCGGTCGAAGGAGCGACACCTGGCCGACCGGGTGACCGGGTGGTATCCGACCGGGGCCGGGACCTGACCGCGGCCGACGGACCGCCGGTCCGCCGCGTGGCGCCGGATCTGGGAGAGTGACAGGGAACAAATGCCGGCCCGTGCCGGTCGAGACGGCCAGTGCCGGTCGAGAGGAGTCAGCGATGAGTGACCGAGGAGGAGACGGGCCGGAGACCGGGTCGGCGGAGCCGGGCGATGGGATCTTCCAGCCGCGGGACGACGGACAGCTCCACTTCCTCCCGGGCACGGAGGATCTGGCCTTCCCGGTGACGGCTCCGGAGAATGCCACTCCGCTCGAGGACGACGAGCCGGAGGGCACCGTTCCCCCCAGCCCACTGTGGGCCATGAAGGACCGCCGCCACGAACAGCTCCTCCACCTGTTCGGGCACCCCCATCGCATCCGGGCCTGCATCGGGTCGGGCGACGCCGCCGTCTACGCCATCGACGATGGACGGCACCACTGCATGCTCGGGCGCCGGGTCGGGGCCACCACCGACGGGTGCGTCTACAGCCTCACCGCCCGGGTGCCCATCGACATCTACACCTCTCTGGCCGAGGGACGGATCGACGGCCGGCACGCCTTCCTGGCCGGATCGGACGCCGGCCTCAGCGGCACGGTGGACGAGCCGGGCCTCTCCAACGTCTTCGACGTCGACTTCTACCCCCACGCCACCGACATCCCCGAGCAGTACCTCCCTCCGTCCCCGTTCATCCAGTTCGCCGAGGACCTGCCGAGCGCCGATCGCTGACCCCCAGGGTCGACCGCCCACCAGGAGATCGAGGACCAGGGGCCCTTGGTGGCCCCCATGCCACCCGGTTCCTCATCCAGGCGTCCGAGCCCGGGGCCCACCACTACCCGATCGGGCATGATGGTGGGATGGGATCCGCCGGAGACAAGCCACGCAAACCCAGGCACCACGAGCCCAAGGTGCCGAAATACGAGGAGCCCAACGACCTCCCGCTCCCCGGGTTGGGCGGGACGGCCCGAACCGAGCCGGCCCGGTTCGGGCACAGTTCCGACCACCATCAACCCAGCACGCCCGGCAAGGCGGGTTCGTTTCTCCTCAGAGTGCTGGGCAAGCGCCCGAAGGAATAGACCCCGGTCGGTCAGGCCAGGGCGGCGGTCATCTCGTCGCGGCAGCGTCTCGCCGCCGAAGCCAGTGCCTCGACGTCGGGACCGGCGGCCAGCACCGACCGCGAGGAGCTGGCCAGCACCGACCCCGGCGGGCACGCCGAGAAGAGCGCGGCCACCTGCTCGGCGCCGCCGCCCTGGGCGCCGACCCCGGGCGCGAGAATGGTCCCGCCCAGATCGCCGAGCGGATAGCCCGACGGGGCCAGGGTGGCACCGACCACCGCGCCCACCGCGCCGCCGACGGCGAGGCCGCCGTGGTTGAGCGCGGCGATCTCCGCCAACAACAGGTCCTCCACCGGGGGACCGGCGCCGGAGTCGCACAGTGCCTGTTGGAGACGGCGGCCCTCCGGATTGGAACTGCGAGCCACCACGATGACGCCGTTGCCGTGGCGGGCGGCCAGGTCGAACAGGGGTTGCAGGGCGCCCAGCCCGAGGTAGGCCACCGCGGTCACCGCATCGGCGGCGAGCGGGCTGGCAGGGTCCAGCCAGGCTGAGGCGTAGGCCTCCACCGTGGTGTCGACATCGCCGCGCTTGGCGTCGGCGATCACGATGAGCCCGGCCTCGCGGGCCGCGGCCATCACCGCCTCGAGGGCGGCGATCCCGGCCGACCCGCACCGCTCGAAGAAGGCCACCTGCGGCTTGACCACCGGGACCACCCCGGCGAACGCCTCGACACACCGCATCCCGAAGGTGTGGAGCCCGCCGGCGTCGGTGTCCAGGTCCCATCGCTCGAGCAGCTGCACCGACGGGTCGATGCCCGCGCACAGCGGGCCGGTGCCCGCCACCGCCTTGGCCACCCGGACGGCAAAGCTGTCGGTCGGCATCGGTTCACCCATGGGCTGCACCTCGCAATTCGCTCACCCGGCGGATGCCACGTTGCGAGCACCACCGTTCCATGGCTTGGAGCACCCGCAACGGTGCCCTGGGATCGCGGAACGTCGCCGTTCCCACCTGCACGGCGTCGGCGCCGGCCATGATCAGCTCGATGGCGTCGGCCCCGGACGACACCCCGCCCACCCCGATGATGGCCGCGGTGGGGTGGGCGGCCCGGACGTCGTACACGGCCCGGACCGCCACCGGATGGATGGCCGGCCCGGACAGTCCCCCGCCGCCGGGCCCGGACCCGAGCCGCGGTCGCCGCCGGTCGACGTCGATGATCAGACCCAGCACGGTGTTGATCAGGGTCACCGCCTCGGCCCCGGCCCCGAGGGCGGCCCCGGCCACGTCGGCCAGGTCGGCGACGGTCGGGCTCAGCTTGGCCCAGCGGGGCAGCTCCGGGCAGTGCTCGGTCACCGCGGCCACCACCTCGGCGGTGGCCGCCGGCGAGTGGGCGAACATCCGGCGCCGGTCCTCGACATTGGGGCAGCTCACGTTGATCTCCACCGCGGTGAGGCCGGGCATCCCCGCCACCATCGACGCCGCCTTGGCGAAGTCGTCCACCCGCCGCCCCCAGATGCTCACCACCACCCGGGCGCCGGCGTCGAGCGAGCCGGGGCAGGTCCTCCTCGCCCCAGGCCTCGAGACCGGGGCCCTGGAGCCCGACACTGTTGAGCATCCCCGAGGCGGTCGGGTGGACCCGGGGCGCGGCATTGCCGGGCCAGGGCTCGACCGAGAGCGACTTGACCACCACCGCCCCGAGCGTGCTCAGGGGGAAGTAGGCCTCGAGCTCGTCGGCGTGTCCGGCCGTGCCCGAGGCGGTCATCACCGGGTTGGCCAGCTCGAGCGAACCGACCCGCACCGACAGGTCGACGTCGCCGGCGGTGACCGCCCGCCAGGCGCCCCGTATCCGTCGGGCCCGGTCGGTGAGGGCGGGTCGCTCCCCGCTCACCGGCTCATCCCCCGTGGTACTCCTGCAGCGAGCGCACCGACAGCGGGTGGCGGATCCAGTCGGCGATGCCGGCGGCCGCCGCCTTGGCCGCCGCCACCGTGGTCAGGCACGGGCACCAGATGGGCCAGGGCGGTGGCCCGGATGTGCAGCCCGTCGGCTCGCGGGCCCCGGCCCCGCGGGGTGTTGATGACCAACTGCACCTTGCCGCCGGCGATGAGGTCGACCGCGTCGACCACGCCCGGACGGGACTCGCCCACCTTGGCCACCACGGTGGCCACCGGCGATCCCCTCGGCCTCGAGCATGGCCGCGGTGCCGGAGGTGGCGGCCAGCTCGAAGCCCAGGGCGGCGAACTGGCGGGCGGCGTCGAGCCCGGCGGCCTTGTCCCGGTCGGCCAGGGACAGGAACACCATCCCGGAGACCGGCAGCCGATTGCCGGCGGCGATCTGGCTCTTGGCGAAGGCCAGCCCGAAGGTGGCCCCGATGCCCATCACCTCACCGGTCGAGCGCATCTCCGGGCCGAGCAGGGTGTCGACACCCGGGAACCGGTTGAACGGCAGCACCGCCTCCTTCACCGAGACGTGTCCGCTCACCGGCGCGCAGAGCAGGCCCTCCTGGCGCAGCTCGGCCAGGGTGGCGCCGACCATCACCCGGGCCGCCACCATGGCCACGGGCACCCCGGTGGCCTTGGCCACGAACGGCACCGTCCGGCTGGCCCGAGGGTTGGCCTCGAGCACGTAGGCCTGCTCGTCCTTGACCGCGAACTGGACGTTGATCAGGCCTTCGACGGCCAGCGCCTCGGCGATGGTCCGCACGTAGCGCTCGAGATCGGCGACCACCGACGCCGACAGGGTCTGGGGCGGGAGCGCGCAGGCCGAGTCCCCCGAGTGGACGCCGGCCTCCTCCACGTGCTCCATCACCCCGCAGATCACCACCTCGCCGGTCGACGTCGCGCACCGCGTCCACGTCCACCTCGACCGCGTCCTCCAGGAACCGGTCCACCAGCACCGGGCGGTCCGGGGTCACCCCGCCCTCCCGGCCGAGGGAGCCACCCGCCCCCGACATGGCCTCGACCGCCGCTCTCAGCCGGTCGTCGTCGTAGACGATCTCCATGGCCCGGCCCCCGAGCACGTAGGAGGGCCGCACCAGTACCGGGTACCCGATCGACGAGGCCACGGTGACCGCCTCGGCCGCCGTCGTCGCCGTCCCTCCGGGCGGTTGGGGGATGCCCAGGCGGCCGCACAGGTCGTTCCACCGCTCGCGGTCCTCGGCCAGGTCGATCGAGGCCGGCGAGGTGCCGAGGACCAACTCCTCGGGGATGCCGGCGGCCAGCTTGAGCGGGGTCTGCCCGCCGAGGGACACGATGACCCCGACCAGGCGACCCCCGTCCCTCGAGGCGGCCTGCTCGACGTCGAGCACGTTGGCCAGGTCCTCGGGGGTGAGCGGCTCGAAGTAGAGCCGGTCGGAGGTGTCGTAGTCGGTGGACACCGTCTCGGGGTTGCAGTTGACCATCACCGTCTCGAAGCCGGCCGCCTGGAGGGCGAACGAGGCGTGGACGCAGCAGTAGTCGAACTCGATGCCCTGGCCGATCCGGTTGGGACCCGAGCCGAGGATGATCACCCGGGGCCGGTCCGAGGCCCGCACCTCGTCCTCGTCCTCGTAGTGGAGTAGTGGTACGGGGTGTGGGCCTCGAACTCGGCGCCACAGGTGTCCACCGTCTTGAAGGTGACCCCGACCCCGTGGGCCGAGCGGGCCGCCCGGATGTCCCCGGCGGTCACCGGGCCGCCGAACAGGTAGGCCAGCTGGTGGTCGGAGAAGCCGAGCCGCTTGAGCCGGCGCCACGCCCGCCGGTCCAGGTCGTCGACGGTCACCCCGAGGGTCACCTGGAGGTCGAGGGCCATCCGGGCATCGGTGATCTTGGCCATCTCGGAGAGGAACCACGGGTCGATGCCGGTGGCCCGGGCCAGGTCGTCGACCGACTCCCCCCGCCGCAACAGGGTCTCCAGCTGGAAGATGCGTTCGGGGGTGGCCGTGGCCACCCGGTCGAGCAGTTCCGTCGTGGTCACCGGGTCGAGGGTGGCCTCGACCGGGTCGGCGTTCAGGCCCGACCGACCCTGCTCGAGCGAGCGGACCGCCTTCTGCAGCGACTCGGGGAAGGTGCGACCGATGCCCATCACCTCACCGACCGACTGCATGCGGGTCCCGAGCCGGTCGGTGGACCCGGGGAGCTTCTCGAAGGCCCACCGCGGGATCTTGGTCACCACGTAGTCGATGGTCGGCTCGAACGAGGCCGGGGTGGCCCCGGTGATGTCGTTGGTGATCTCGTCCAGGCGGTAGCCGACGGCCAGGCGGGCGGCGATCTTGGCGATGGGGAACCCGGTGGCCTTGGAGGCCAGTGCCGACGACCGGGACACCCGCGGGTTCATCTCGATGACCACCTGGCGCCCGTCGGCCGGGTCCACCGCGAACTGCACGTTCGATCCGCCGGTCTCCACCCCCACCCGGCGGATGCAGGCGAAGGCGGCGTCCCGCATGGTCTGGTACTCGACGTCGGTCAGGGTCTGGGCCGGGGCCACGGTGATCGAGTCGCCGGTGTGCACGCCCATGGGGTCGAAGTTCTCGATGGAGCAGATGACCACGCAGTTGTCGGCGTTGTCCCGCATCACCTCGAGCTCGAACTCCTTCTGGCCGGCGATGGACTGCTCGATGAGGACCTCGGTGATCGGGGATGGCCTCCAGGCCCTCGGCGGCCAGCTGCACCAGGTGGTCGCGGGTGGCGGCGATGCCGGTTCCCGCCCCGCCGAGGATGTAGCTCGGGCGCACCATGATGGGGAAGCCGATCGCCTCCCCGATGGCCAGGGCCTCGTCCAGCGAGTGGGCGAACCCGGAGTCCGGGACGGCCAGTCCGATCTCCTCCATGGCCGCCTTGAACCGCTCGCGGTCCTCGGCGGTGGCGATGGCCTCGGTGTTGGCCCCGATCACCTCCACCCCGTAGGCCTCGAGCACGCCCCGCTCGGCCAGGGCCATGGTCAGGTTGAGGGCGGTCTGCCCGCCGAGCGTGGGCAGCAGGGCGTCGGGCCGCTCGCGCTCGATGATGGCCGTCAGCACGTCGGGGTCGAGCGGCTCGACGTAGGTGCGGTCGGCCATCGACGGGGTCGGTCATGATGGTGGCCGGGTTGGAGTTGGCCAGCACCACCCGGAACTTCTCCTCGGCCAGGACCCGGCAGGCCTGGGTGCCCGAGTAGTCGAACTCGCAGGCCTGCCCGATGACGATCGGCCCGGAGCCGATGACCAGGATGGACTCGATGTCCTGGCGACGGGGCATCAGACGCTGCTCCCCGAGGCCTCGACCCGGGGGCCGGGGCCCGACCCGCCGCCGGCCCGGTGGCGTCCATCAGTCGGGGAACTCGTCGAAGAGGTAGCGGGCGTCGTGGGGCCCGGGTCCGGCCTCGGGGTGGTACTGGACGCTGAAGGCCGGGGTGTCCCGGCTGCGCACCCCCTCGATGACCCCGTCGTTGAGGTTGACGTGGGTGATCTCGGCCGAGGCCAGCGAGCCCTCGGCCACCGCGTAGTTGTGGTTCTGGGAGGTGATCTCGACCCTCCCGGTGGCCAGGCGGCGCACCGGGTGGTTGCCGCCGTGATGGCCGAAGGGGAGCTTGTAGGTCGAGGCGCCGAGGGCGGTGGCCAGCAGCTGGTGACCGAGGCAGATGCCGAAGACGGGCACGGTCCCGTCGTCGACCAGCGCCCCGAGCTCGGCCACGATGGGACCGAGGGCGGACGGGTCGCCCGGCCCGTTGGACAGGAACACCCCGTCGGGCTCGAGCGCCGAGGACCTGGCGCGGCCGGGGTCGAGGCCGGGACCACGGTGACGGTGGCCAGCTCGCCCAGCTGGCGGAGCATGGCCTCCTTGATCCCGAAGTCGTAGGCCACCACCCGGTAGGGGCCGTCGCCCCGGGTGAAGCGGTCGGCGTGGTCACCGTGGACACCAGGTCCAGGCCGTCGGTGGTCGGGGCGGCGGCGGCGGCCCGGCGCAGGGCGTCGGCTCCCCGGCCGTGCCGAAGGCGCAGGGCATGGCCCCCCGGTCGCGGAGATGCCGGGTCAGCCGGCGGGTGTCGATGCCGGTGATGCCGGGCACCCCGGCCCGGACGAGGAAGTCCTCCAGCGACCCGGTCGACCGCCAGTTGCTGGGCCGGTCGGTGAGGTCGCGCACGATCACCCCGCGGCAGGACGGCCGGGCCGCCTCGTCGTCGACCGGGTTGACGCCGTAGTTGCCGATGTGGGGATAGGTGAAGGCGATCACCTGCCCGGCGTAGGACGGGTCGGTGATGACCTCCTGGTAGCCGGAGAGCACGGTGTTGAACACCACCTCCCCGGTGGCGACCCCGGCGGCCACCGGGGCGCCGATCGCCTCGCCCTCGAACACCGTCGCCGTCGGCCAGCACCAGCAGGGCCTCGTCCCGGTGCACCGCACCGCTCCGGCCGCTCACCGCTGCGCCTCGCCGTCGATGACCACCGGCTCGCCCCGGAACACGGTGTGGCGGACCCGGCCGGTGAGTGTCCGGCCCGCCGTAGGGCGTGTTGCGGCTGCGGCTGGCCAGCGCGGCCGGGTCCACCACCCAGGTGGCCGAGGGGTCGATCACGCACAGGTTGGCCACCACCCCGGGGTCGATCGGCCGCCCCCTGGTCACCCGCCGTGGGCCGGATCGAGCCGAGCAGATGGCCGCCGGCTGCCAGCTGAGCAGGGCGAGGAGCTCGGGCAGCGGCAGGTCGAGCTCGGTGAGGGCCAGGGACAGGGCGGTCTCCAGGCCGAGCATGCCCGGCGGGGCCTGGTCGAAGGGCAGGTCCTTGCAACTCGGGGGCGTGGGGGGCGTGGTCGGTGGCGATGGCGTCGATGGTCCCGTCGGCCAGGCCGGCCTTCACCGCCTCCACGTCGGCCGCGGGCCGCAGCGGCGGGTTGACCTTGAACACCGGGTCGTAGCCGGCCACACAGGCGTCGGTCAGGGTGAAGTGGTGGGGGGCCGCCTCGGCGGTGACCGGCAGCCCGTCGGCTCGGGCCCGGCGCACCAGGGCGATCGACGCCGCCGTCGACAGGTGGAGGAAGTGGATCCGGCCCCCGGTCACCCGCACCAGGGCGATGTCCCGGGCCACCATGACCTCCTCGGCCAGCCGCCGGCATGCCCGGGAGGCCCAGCCGGCTCGACCACGCCCCTTCGTGCATGGCGCCGCCGCCGGCCAGCGTGCTGTCCTCGCAGTGCTGGGCCAGGGTGACCCCGAGGCCGGTGGCGTAGTCGAGGGCCCGGCGCATCAGACCGGCCGACTGCACCCCGGCGCCGTCGTCGGTGAAGAGCCGCACGCCCAGGTCGGCCAGCTCGGCCATCGGAGCCAGCCGCTCGCCGGCCCGGCCCACGGTGATGGCCCCGGCCACCGCCACCTCGGCGGTCACCGTCGCGGCCAGCTCCAGCACGTTGCGCACCGCCTCGGCCGAGTCGAGGGGCGGGTCGGTGTTGGGCATGGCCACCACCGCGGTGTAGCCGCCCAGCGCCGCCGCCCGGGCCCCGGTCTCGACCGTCTCGGACTCCTCGCGGCCCGGCTCGCGGAGGTGGGTGTGCAGGTCGACCAGGCCCGGGGCGACCACGCAGCCGCCGGCGTCGAGCACCACGCTGCCCCGGGGCGCGGTCGACCTCCTGCGTCCACCGCCGACACCCGGCCGGCCTCGACCAGCACGTCGGCCCGGCGCTCGCCCCGCTGGTCGATGACCGTCCCGCCCCGGATGACCAGGCGCCTCGGCGCCGGTGCCGACCGTCGGCGCGCTCAGACATGACGGCGTACCCTCGCTCGGCATCTGCCCGAGCAGCAGGAAGAGCACGGCCATCCGCACCGCCACCCCGTTGCTGACCTGCTCGGTGATGAGCGCGGCGGGGAGCTCGGCCACGTCGGAGGCGATCTCCACCCCCCGGACGATCGGCCCGGGATGCAGGATCAGGGCGCCGGTGCGGGAGCATGGCGGCCCGCCGCGAGGTCAGCCCGTACCCGGCCGTGTACTCGCGCAGGGTCGGGACGAACTCGCCGCTGCCCCGCTCGGCCTGCACCCGCAGCAGCGAGACCACGTCGATCTTCGGGCAGCACGTCGTCGAGGTCGTGGCTGACGCCGGCCACCGGCCATCCCTCGAGCGACGGCGGGAGCAGGGTGGCCGGAGCGACCAGGGTCACCTCGGCGCCCAGGGCGGCGTAGGCGGTGATCTGCGACCGGGCCACCCGGCTGTGGCGGATGTCGCCGACGATGGCCACCTGCAGACCCGACGAACCGGGCCAGGCCCCCGTCGCCCCCACCGAAGGCCTGGCGCACGGTGTAGAGGTCGAGCAGCGCCTGGGTGGGGTGCTGGTGCCAGCCGTCGCCGGCGTTGATCACCGCGCAGTGGTCGACCCAGCCGGCCACCCGGGCCGGCACCCCCGAGGAGGCGTGGCGGATGATCACGGCGTCGATCCCGATGGCCTCGATGGTCTCGACGGTGTCGCGCAGGGACTCGCCCTTCTTGACCGACGACGACCCGGCGGCGAAGGAGAGCACGTCGGCCGACATCCGCTTGGCCGCCGTCTCGAAGGACATCCGGGTCCGGGTCGAGTCCTCGAAGAACAGGGTCGCCACCGTCCGGCCGCGCAGGGTGGGCACCTTCGGGTTGGCCCGCCGGCCGACCTCGACGAAGGAGTCGGTCACCTCGGAGCACCTCGACGATGTCCTCGGCGTCGAGGTCGTCCATGCTGAGCAGGTGATCGGGGAAGCGGCTCACCGGTTGACCAGGTCCCCGAGGGACACGCCTTCATCGGAGACGTCGACCATCTCGTCGCGGCGGGTGGGGAGGTTCTTGCCCACGTAGTCGGGCCGGATGGGCAGCTCCCGATGGCCCCGGTCGACCATGACGGCCAGCTCGACCACCTGGGCCCGCCCGTACTCGCCCAGGGCGTTGAGGGCGGCCCGGATGGTCCGGCCGGTGAACAGCACGTCGTCGACCAGCACCACCCGTGGCCCCGGTGAGGTCGAAGCTGATGTCGGTGGCCGCCTCGGGCAGCACCGGCCGCAGGCCGATGTCGTCCCGGTAGAAGGCCACGTCGAGCGTCCCCACCGGGATGGCCGCGCCCTCGACCTCGGCCAGGGTCTCGGCCAGACCGCTCGGCCAGTGCCACCCCGCCGGTCTGCAGGCCGATCAGGACGACGTCGTGCAGGCCGCGGTTGCGCTCGGCGATCTCGTGGGCCATCCGGGTGATCGCCCGGTGGACGTCGGCGGCCGACATCACCTGGGCCCGGGGAACGAAAACAGCTCCCCGCGGGCGGGTGTGACTGCGTTCACGTTCGGCCACTCTTCCTCCTGTCCGTACGGGCCTCACAGGACCCGCTTCACGGTCAGAGTTCGACTATACCCGGTCCCCCGGTCGGCGTCGAGCGCCACGTGACCGCGCCGGTGCGGCTCGTCGATCGAGTGCGCCCGCTACTCGACCAGGAGTCCCTCTTCGGCCGTGGCCAGGGTGCCGACCACCCGGCCCGGACGCCGGGGACAGGAGGACGGCCGGCACCAGGCCCAGGACGGTCAATCCGAGCGGCCACCAGAAGGTGTGCCCGAAGGCGGTGGCCAGCGGCTGGTGCGATGGCCGGACCCGCGCCGCTTCGGAGATGGTCGACACCGCCGACAGCCCGCCGGTCTGACCGTGGACCTGGACGTCGATCTGATGGGTCGAGGACCACGGCCACCAGGGCGGTGCCGATCGAGCCACCCACCCGCTGGACGATGTTGATGGCGGTCGACGCCCGGGGCACCCGCTCGCGGGAGAGGTCCTGGTAGGCGGCGGCCATGGCCGGCATCATCACGAAGCCGAACCCGACCCCGCGCACGAAGAGCGACCCGGCCAACAGGCGTAGGAGGTGTGGGCCCCGAGCTGGGTGTAGGCGATCGTCCCGGCGACGGACCACCACCAGGCCGCCGGGGACGATCCGACCGGCCCCGAACCGATCGGTGAGCTTGCCGGCCAGCGGCATCACCAGGGCGGCGCCGATCCCCTGGGGCGCCATCAGCAGGCCGGCGTTGAGGGCGCTGTCCCCCCGAACCACCTGGTAGTAGAGGGGCAGCAGCAGCATCCCGCCGTACAGGGCGGCACCGAAGCAGAAGGTGGTGGCCGCGGCGGCGGCGAAGCTGCGGTTCCGGAACAGGACCACCTCGATCAACGGCGTGATCTTCGCCCGGAGCGCATGCAGGACGAAGGCCACCACCATGGCCGTGCCGACGACGATCGGGGCCACCACGCTGACCGTCGACCCCTGACCGGCCTGGGCCAGTCCGAAGACCACCAGGGCCAGTCCGGGGGACAGGAGGAGCAGGCCCCGCACGTCCAACCGGTTCGACGCCGTGGTCGGCTCGTGGCCGGGGAGGATGCGCAGGGCCAGCACGATGGCCACGATGCCGATGGGGAGGTTCACGTAGAAGATCCACCGCCACGAGGCACTGTCGACGATCAACCCACCGAGCACCGGCCCGAGGATCGGACCGAGCAACATGGGCACGCCGAGCAGGCTCATCACCCTCCCCATCCGCTGGGGCCCGCCGCGGTGGCCAGGATCGACTGGCCGATGGGCATGATCATCCCGCCGCCGAAGCCCTGCAGGACCCGGAACACGATGAGGCTCTGCACCGACCAGGCGGCACCGCACAGCGCCGATCCGCCCAGGAAGAGCACGAGCGAGATGATCCACATCCGTTTGGATCCGAAGCGCTCGACCGCCCACCCGGTCAGCGGGATCACCGTGGCCAGCGCCAGCAGGTACCCGGTGCTCACCCACTGGACGGTGGACAGCGGGGCCCGGAAGTCACGGGACAGGGTGTCGATGGCCACGTTGACGATGGTGGTGTCGAGGATCGACATGATGGTCCCGAGCACGACGACGACGGCCAACCGCTTGAGCTGGGGATCCAGGCCGGACAGGCCGGTGGCCGTCGGGGCGTCGCCGGGCGGAGCGGTCGTCACCGGCTCAGCCCCGGATCTGCTGGGCCAAGGTGGCCAGCACCCCGTTGACGAAGCGCCCCGAGTCGTCGGTCGAGTAGGCCGACGCCAGCTCCACGGCCTCGTTGAGCACCACCGCGGTGGGGACGTCCGGACAGGTCAGGAGCTCGGCCACCGCCAGCCGCAGCACGTTGCGGTCGACCACCGCCATGCGTCCGAGGTCCCAGCCGATGGCGGCCCCGTCGACCAGCTCGTCGATCTCCGGTCCCCGCGACTCGACCGCCCGGACCAGCGACACCGTGTAGTCGTCGGGGGCCATGACCAGCTCCTCCAGCACCACCGAGGGGAGGTCGTCTTTGAGCTCCGCCTCGTAGAGGAGGCTCAGGGCTCGTTCGCGGGCCTGGTGACGGGGTGCGGGGTCCATGGTGTGGGTTGGGCGGTGGCGGCCGCGGTGACGGGCCACCGCGACGACCAGGGCGGCAGTGGATCAGGCCCTGGTGAGGTACTCCCCCGACCTGGTGTCCACCTTGATCTTCTCGCCCGGGCTGACGAAGAGCGGGACCTGGAGGACCAACCCGGTCTCCAGCGTGGCCGGCTTGCGGGCGCCGGAGACCCGGTCCCCCTGGATGCCCGGCTCGGTGTCGGTCACCGTCAGCTCGACCGCGGCCGGCAGGTCGACGCCGACGATCTCCGAACCGAAGAACTGGAGGACGGCGTCGTCCCCCTCCTTCAGGTAGTTGGCCGCATCGCCCAGCAGCGCCGGTCTCCACCTGCAGCTGCTCGTAGGACGCGGTGTCCATGAACACGTAGTCGGACCCGTCCCGGTAGAGGAACTGCATCTCCCGCTTGTCGATGATGGCCTGCTCGAGCTTCTCGTCGGCCCGGTAGGTCCGCTCGATCACCGCTCCGGTCCGCGAGTTCTTCAGCTTGGTGCGCACGAAGGCGCCGCCCTTGCCCGGCTTCACGTGCTGGAACTCCACCACCGCGAACAGGCCCTCGGGCAGGTTGAGGGTCATGCCGTTGCGGAGATCATTGGTCGAGACAGCCATCAGACGGCGACTTCCTTCGGGAACTGGGTGAGCGGACGGCTGCCGTCGTCGGTCACGACCAGGGTGTCCTCGATCCGGACCCCACCGGTTCCGGGCAGGTACACCCCCGGCTCCACGGTGACCACGGTGCCGGGCACGAGAATAGCAGTCGACCCTGGCCCGACCGACGGCTGCTCGTGGATGTCCAGCCCGACGCCGTGACCGGTGCCGTGCTCGAAATACTCGGCCCACCCCGCCTCGGCGATGGACTCCCGACAGGTCAGGTCGACGGCCCCGGCCTCGATCCCGGCGTGCACCGACGCCACCCCCAGCCGCTGCGAGGTGGCCACCACCTCGAACACCCGGGCCAACTCGCCGGTGGGCGGGCCCCCGACGCAGAAGGTCCGGGTCATGTCCGACCGGTAGCCGTCGAAGACGGCACCGAAGTCGACCACCACCGGGTCGCCGGCCCCGATGACCCGGTGGCCGGGCCGGGCGTGGGGCTTGGCCGAGTTCTCCCCCGACGCCACGATGGTCTCGAAGGCGCTCTCCTCCGCCCCCCGCTCGCGCATGGCGTGATCGAGGGCGGCGGCGAACCGGGCCTCGGTGAGGGGCGCGGCCGGTCCGGTCCGGCGCCGGCCGCGGCCAGCAGGGGCAGCACCGCGCCCAGCGCCTCGTCGGCGATGGCCGCGGCCCGTTCCATGCGGGCCACCTCGCCGGGGTCCTTGACCACCCGGAGCTGCTCGACCAGCCCCCGGGTCGCCACCAGCTCGGACCCGGTGAACAGCTCGTCCCAGGACTGCTGGCCCGACCAGGTGACGTTGTCGGCCTCCAGCCCGACCGACCCGACCCCGGCCGACACGGCCACCAGCCGTTCGCGCTGGACCTTCACCCCGCCGATGCCCACGTCGACCTCGGCGCCCACGCCCGGCCTCGGACAGCTGTTCCGCCGCCTGGGTGCGGTACCGCCCGTCGGTGGTCAGCAGGGCCCGGTCCCCGGTGACCAGGAGCAGCCCGGCCGACCCGGTGAACCCGGTCAGCCACCGGATGTTGGCCGGGGTGGTGACCAGGAGGGCGTCGATCGGACGCGTCCTCGGGGCCGCCGGTGGCGAAGCGCTCCCGCAACCGGGCCATCCGGCCGCTGACGTCGAGCGGGCCCAGCTCGGCGCCGGCCGACCGCTCATCGGTCCCCCGCCGCCAGCCGGAGGTGCACGGCCTCGACCGCCAGTCCGTAGCCGATGCCCCCGAACCCGGCGATGCAGCCGTCGGCCACCGGGGCGATCACCGACAGGTGGCGGAACGGCTCCCGGGCCGCCGGGTTGGACAGGTGGAGCTCGACCACCACCCCGTCGAAGGCGGCCAGCGCGTCGTGCAGCGACCACGAGGTATGGGAGAGGGCACCGGCATTGACGATGATGGCCGCCGCCCGGCCGCGGGCGGCATGGACGGCCTCGACCAGGTCGCCCTCGTGGTTGGTCTGGAGGTGCTCGAGGTCGTAGCCCAGTCGGGCGGCGGCATCCGCCGGCCACGGCGACATGGTCCTCCAGGGTGGCCGTGCCGTAGACCGACGGCTCGCGCTCACCCAACAGGTTGAGGTTGGGGCCCGACAGCAACAGGATGGTCCCCGCGCTCATCGCGCCCCGCCTTCGGTCGTCCGCTCCATCTCCGCCAGGGTAGCGACCACCGCGGTGGCATCGATGCCACGCACCGACCTCGACCCCGCGCGGACCGTCGAGCACGAAGGTCAGATCGTGATGGGCCTTCTTGTCCCGGGCCATGAACGACACCAGCTGTTCGGGGTCGGCCCCCGGCCGGCAACCGGTCCGACAGGTCGAAGCCGGCCACCACCCGGCGGTGGAGCTCCACCCGCTCGTCGTCGATGCGGCCCAGCCGCCGGGCCAGCCGGCCGGCGAACACCAGCCCGACGGCCACCGCCTCGCCGTGCCGGAGGTCCCGGTCGCCGGCCGTGGTGAAGGCCGACGCCTCCAGGGCGTGGGCCAGGGTGTGGCCGTAGTTGAGCAGCATGCGCCGGTCCCCCTCGCGTTCGTCCGCCGCCACCACCTCGGCCTTGATGGCCACGCAGCGGGCGACCTGCTCGGCCAGGGGCAACTCGAGCAGGGAGGCGTCGGCGGGCCGTCGGGCCCGGACCACCGGCCAGGAAGGCGTACTTGGCCATCTCGCCGCGGCCCGAGGCCCACTCCCTCGGGGGCAGGGTGGACAGCACCTCGGTGTCGCACAGCACCGCCCTCGGCTGCCAGAAGGCGCCGACCAGGTTCTTGCCCTCGGGGAGGTTGACCCCGGTCTTCCCGCCGATGGCCGCGTCCACCTGGGCCAGCAGGGTGGTGGCCACGTTGACGTAGGCGGTGCCCCGGTGGAAGGAGGCGGCGGCGAAGCCGGCCAGGTCGGTGACCACCCCTCCACCCACCGCCACCACCACGTCCGAGCGGCTCAGCCCGAAGACGGCGAACCTCCGGCACAGGTCCTCGACCACGGACAGGGACTTGGCCCCCTCGCCGTCGGGGACGGTGAACACCTCGGCGGGCATCCCGGGGTCCACCTCCACGCCGATCCCGGCCTGGGTGACGATGGCGGCCCGACCGGCCCCGGGCACCTCGGCGGCCAGCGTGGCCGCCAGTTCGTGGCGGACCCCGTCCCCCACCAGCACGTCGTAGCGCCGGGCGCCCAACTCGACCGGGACGATCACCTTCGGCCCCCCGGTGCGCCGATGCCGGCGCCGGTGACCACGCGGTGACCGAGCACCCCGTCGACCACCCGGTCGGCGCTGAGGTCGTCGACGTCCACGGTCACCGCCGCCACCGACTCGTAGAGGGGCCGGCGCACCCGGTCCAGCTCGACCAGCGCCGCGGCCGGGTCCTCGCCCAGCAGGGGCCGACCCTCACCGCGCCCGACCCGCCGGGCCAGCAGGCCCGGGTCGGCCCGCAGCCACACCACGGTGCCGGCCCGCCGGATCAGGTCGCGGTTGGACTCGGACAGGACCACCCCGCCGGCCGCCGACACCACGATGGGCCGGTCCCCGGAGAGCGCCTCGACCAGGGCCCGGGCCTCCTCGGCCCGGAAGCCGGCCTCGCCCACCTCGGCGAACAGCTCGGGCACGGTGCGGCCGGTGCCGGCGATGACCTGGGCGTCGGAGTCGAGGTAGTCCCACTCCAGCCGGGCGGCCAGCAGACGCCCCACCGTGGTCTTGCCCGCTCCCATCATCCCCACCAGAATGAGCCGGTCAGTCATCGATGGGGAGCGGGGGCGCCGCCGAGGGGGTCTCGCCCAGGGCGGCCAGGTAGCCCCGGCGGTTCCGGCGGAACTCGTCCACCGAGTCGCCCCCGAACTTGCGCAGCGCCTCCGACGCCAGCACCAGGGCGACCATCGTCTCGGCCACCACGCCCATGGCCGGCACCGCGGTGACGTCGGTGCGCTCCTTGAACGACACGGTCGACTCCTTGGTCACCACGTCGACGGTGCCGAGGGTGGGCCGGTTGAGGGTGGCCAACGGCTTCATCGACGCCCGGACCACGATCGGGGACCCGGTGGAGATGCCGCCCTCGACGCCGCCGGCGTGGTGGGTGTCGCGGACGTAGCCGCCTCCGAGCACGCCGGCCACGCCGTCCCCGTCGACCCCGTCGCGGGCCATCCGGATGGCGTCGTGGGCGTCCGAGCCCCGGCGGCCGGCCAGCTCGAACCCGTCACCGAGCTCCACCGCCTTGATGGCCTGGATGCTCATGAGGGCCTGGGCCAACAGGGCGTCGAGCTTGCGATCCCAGTGCACGTGGCTGCCCAGGCCGACCGGCACGCCGTAGGCGATGACCTCGGCCACGCCGCCGAGCGAGTCGCCGTCCTTGGCCGCCGCCTTGACCGCGGCCACCATCCGGGCCTCGGCCTCCGGGTCGGTGCAGCGGACCTGGGACTCGTCGACCTTGAGGAGCTCCTCGATGGTGGGGAGGGGACCGGGCTCGACCCGCTCCGGCCCGAGCTGCACGATGTGGCTGAGCACGTCGACACCGATCTGGGCCAGCAGCAGCTTGGCCAGGGTGCCGGCCGCCACCCGGGCCGCCGTCTCCCGGGCCGAGGCCCGCTCGAGCACGTCCCGGGCGTCGTCGAGGCCGTACTTGAGCATGCCCGACAGGTCGGCGTGGCCGGGTCGGGGCTGGGTCAGCACCTTGGAGGGAAGTCCCGGTCCCGGCGACATCTCCTCCTCCCACTTCGGCCACTCGGTGTTGCCGATCTCGATGGCGACCGGGGACCCGAGGGTCCGGCCGTGGCGGACCCCCCCCAACAGGGTGACCTCGTCGGCCTCGAAGCGCATCCGCGGGCCCCGTCCGAAGCCCAGCCGCCGCCGGGCCAGGCCCCGCTGGATGTCCTCGGCCGTGACCAGCAGCCCGGCGGGCATCCCTTCGACGATGACGACGAGGGCGCGGCCGTGGGACTCACCGGCGGTCAGGAAGCGCAGCATTCAGGCAAATCTACTCGGGGCGCCGTGGGGCTCCCGGCACCGGTCAGCGACCCCGCATGGAAGAGACTGTGGGCCAGGTGGCCTCCCCACAGGACGGCGATGCACCGCCCCCGCGGCCAGCGACGGGGCGAACGGGATGCGGGTCTTGCGCCCGGCCGACGAGACCACCATCAGCACCAGGCCGAACACCATCCCGATCACGAAGCCGGCCAGGAAGGCCACGTAGGCGTGGAGCAGGCTCAGGTAGCCCGACCACCAACCCGATGATCCCGGCCAGCCGGACGTCGCCGAAGCCCATCCCCCGGGGGATGAACCACCAGATCCCGAAGAAGAGCCCGAAGGCCACCGCCCCGGCGACGACCGAGCCGGTCAGGTCGTGCCAGCTGTGGTCGACGGCGGAGGTGGCCACCAGCAGCGGGACGATGAGGGCCAGGGCGCCGTAGATGAGCCGACGCGGTACCAGGCGGTGGGTGAGGTCGGTGACCGAGATCACCACCAGCATGGCGAAGAACACGCAGAACGGGGCCAGTTCGAGGTCCCGCCCGAAGTGGGCGGCCGCCCCTCCGAACAGCGCGGCGGTGATCAGCGCGGCGACCGCGACCCGAGCGGGCGACGGACCCGACGGCACCAGGTGGGCGACGACGGCCTCGTCGGGCTCGGGATCGTCCGAGTCGTCGGCATCGGCGGCCTCCACCGCGCCGAGTGCCTCGTCCTCCCATCGCCCGACGATCGACTCGTGGCCACCGTCGGCGGCGTGGGGGTCGTCGGGGGCCGGCTCCGACTGGGCCCGGCGGCGCTCGGTCCTCCAGCCGGCTGCGTTCGGCCATCCGCTGGCCCACCGGATCGAGCACCCCGCCGATGAAGAGGCCGGCGACCGTGGTGCCGGCGACGAGCAGGGTGTCCACCCCCGGCAACGTACCGGACGGGCCTGCGCCGGTTCGGGCATCCCCCGCCCCGACCCTTCCGGCGGCCGGTCAGACTCCGGTCAGCCCCCGGAGGGGCCGGGTACCGGTCAGCCCTGGGCGGGCTCGTAGTACGGATTGGTCCCGTCGGCGTGGTCGGTCACGTCCACGATGTTGGCGATCTCGGGGATGGCCTCGCGCAGGATGACCTCGATGCCCTGGGACAGGGTGGCCTTGGCCATGCCGCAGCCCTGGCAGCCGCCGCTGAGGCGCAGGTACACCGAGCTGTCCTCCACCGCCACCAGATCGGCCCGACCGCCGTGGGCGGCGATGCTGGGGTTCACCTGCTCGTCGAGGACCGACACCACCCGCTGGGCCAGCGGGTCCGACATGTCCACCTCGGGACCGGTGCCCCGTCCGGCGTTGCTCGTCACCGGCGGCGTGTTCGGATTGACGATGACCAGTCCGCCCTCGCCGGAGGGGTCGGTGACGAAGTCGAGCGTGGCGCCCTGCAGGCGGTCCACGCTGGTGTGGGGCACCACTACCGGCAGGTCGTCGTCGTGCTGGACCACGTCGCCGGAGCCGGCATCGGACAGCGCCTGGAAGTACATGTCGTAGGCGTAGGCGCCGTTGCTCTCGCCGTTGATCTCGAGCCACAGGGCCAGAGCCTCGGACTCGGCCTCGTTGGCCAGAACCTCCAACACGGTGGCCCGGGCGTCCGGCGTGATCGTCAGCACCGGACGGATGTCCTCGCGGTCTTCACTCATGCCTGCCATCATAAGGGCGTGTCACCCTCCCACAAACGAGTTCCGGCCGATACCCACGAATGGGTCAGCTTCGACGATCCCGACGAGGAGCGCACCTGGCTCTTCGACGTGACCTTCCTGGTCAGCGCCTGGACGTGCATCTTCGGGCACGGCTGCCAGGGCGTCCTCACCGGGCCGTCCCCGGAGCTGGTCCAGGGTTGTTGCTCCTACGGCGCCCACTTCACCGGCAAGAAGGACGCCCGCACCGTCGAGCGGGCCGCCGCCGACCTCACTCCCGACCTGTGGCAGTTCCACAAGCAGGGGCAGAAGGGCGTGGTGAAGAAGCTGGCCGACGGCGATCTCGGCACCCGACTGGTCGACGGGGCCTGCATCTTCCTCAACCGACCCGGGTTCCCCGCCGGTGCGGGTTGCGCCCTGCACAAGGCGGCCGAGGCCCAGGGCCGCAGCCATGTCGAGTTGAAGCCGGAGGTGTGCTGGCAGCTGCCCCTGCGGCGGGAGGACGAGACGTCACCCGACGGGCACGTCACCTCGGTCATCCGCGAGTGGGAGCGGCGGCACTGGGGCGGGGGCGGCGAGGAGTTCGCCTGGTGGTGCACCGAGGATCCGGCGGCGTTCGTCGGCCATGACCCGGTGTACGTGAGCATGCGCACCGAGCTGGAGACGATGGCCGGGACCAAGGTCTACAAGCGACTGGCCGCCTACCTCGACCAGCGGACCTCCGACCGGGTCCACTCGACGCCCCTGCCCCACCCCACCGTCCGTCGCTGAGACGGTCCGGCCGTCCGTCCTCTACTCGGCCAGCGGGTCGTCCTCGGCGAAGGAGGGGTCCTTCGGCGCCGTGCCGAGGATCTCGTCGTAGTCGTCCTCGGTGGCCAGGCACCAGGAGGCGTGCTTGTCGTCCGGCTCCGCGCCGCACTCCGGGCAGCGCCGGTTGGCGGTCGCGACCGACCGCTTCAAGCTGCGCGCTTCTTCGAAGCGGCGATGGCGTCCCTTCTTCACGGAAACAACTCCTTGCCCCACCAGAGGCGGCACGCACCCCGAGCCCTATGCGCCGGGGTGACCACCGATCACCAATAACCGCCAGTGTAGTGCGGGCCTCCCCCAGTCGTGGTGCATCGGCACCGCCGGTACGATCGGGTCTCATGCCCGATCAATTCGACCCGAACGCCATGGTGGAGCGGTTCCGGACCCGGGCCGAGGCGGTCCGTTCCCGGGGGCTGCCGCCCGTCGAGGGACCCGACCGGGAGCGTTTCAAGGAGCAGGCCCGGGCCGACTTCATGGACTTCGCCATGCTCGGCGACGCCGAACCCTCCATCGAGGACGGGATCCTCACCCTCCGCATCGACCTCCGGCCCGATCCGTCCCCCGGATAGGGCGGCCGACCGCTCCGACCTGGCTCAACCCCCGTAGTTCATCCGGGTGTCCTCCATGCGGAGGATGCCGGGGGACCGCCGTCGTCGGGCCCGTCGCCGACCGACGGTGACCGGCTGAGTTCCACCCGCTCACCGGCGTCGACCACCTCGCCGACGAAGAGCACGTGGCTGGCCTCGTCGTCCACCGCCACCTCGTCCCACCGGCAGGTCCGGCGCACCTCGCAGGCCAACCACGCCGCCGCCGCCGACAGACAGGGAAGGCCTCCGGCCACTTCGTGGACGGCCTCCCCCTGCATCGAGATGGCCGCGCCGCGGGCAGTCCAGCTCCACCACATCCACCGGCTTGACGAAGCGACGCACCAACGCCCGGTCGGCCCGGGACAAGAGGCTCACCGAAAAGGCACCGCCCTCCTCGATGAGCCGCCGGGTGACCGCACCGCGCTCAACCGCCACCGCCACCAACTTCGGCGACGTGGCGATCTGCATCACCCAGTTGCCGGTCATCAGGTTCCGACGGTCGCCCGATCGGCTGCCGACCACGAACAGTCCGGTGGGCAGCGACCAGAGGACCCGGCGGCGGAGCCGGTCGTACTCGTCGGGGTCGCGGTCGGGCGGAAAGGGCCCCACGCCGTCATCGACCAGGGGCATCGGCTACCACCCGGCCCGAGTGGTCAGCACCACGACCGTACGGCGGAGACCGCGGGCCTCGGTCAACTGAACGGGTCGTCATCGGGGGCCGGGGCGGTGGTGGAGGTGGAGGTGGTGTGCCCGACGAGGGCGTTCATCCGGGCCAGGGCCACCGACAGGAGCGGCACCAGCTGGCGCCGCTCCTTCGCCGAGCGCCGCATCAGCGCCTGGTTCCCCGACGCGCCCTGGTAGCAGTGGTCGCCGGCGGCGGCGCCGTCCTCGTAGGCGGCGTTGAGTTCGTTGGTCAGCTGGGTGTCGGGAGTGGGGAGGTTGCCGATGGCGGTCTCGGCGTCGTTGGTGAGCAGGGCGCACACCGTCTTGATCGAGGCCGCCGGCTGATGATGGGCCAGGGCCAGATCGATATTGCGACTGTCCACCTCGATGGCCCCGATGGCCGCCCCACCGGCCGCGGTGGACAACCAGGCGGAGACCCGGGCCGAGGGTGGCCCCGACTCCTCGGGTCCGGCGCATCCGGCCAGCGCGGCGACGCCGACCAGGGCAGCCACGACCAGCGACCCCGTCGAGCGGGTCCACCGCCCGAACCGGCGACGGGTCGCGCCCGCCGCCGCCGGGGCGACGCCGATGGCCTCGGGGCGACCGCCCACTAGGTCGGGATTCCGGTCCAATCGGGGCGCCAGTCCGGGTCGAGCTGACGCAGGAACTGCGCGCACCGCTCCTCCTCGCTGTGCTCGCCAATGGCGCCGGCCGTCGAGCGCAGACCGTCCACACAGGACAGAAAGCCGCGGTTGGATTCGTGCTCCCACCGCACCAGTCCCGATCCCTTCCAGCCCGCCGCCCGCAGTGCGTCGAGCCCCCGGTGGTAGCCGACCCGGAAGCAGGCGTAGGCCTCCACGTCGTCGCGGGCCAGCGACCCGAGCGCCGACCACGCCACCAACGAGCGGGGGGCGTGGCGGACCACGTCGGAGACCGCGTGCCGGCGCCGTTCCCCGGGCTGGTCCATGGCCGCCCGTAGTCCGGCCTTCACCGCCTCGGGTTCGTCGGGCAGCACGGTCTCGGGCAACCCTGTGGTCAGACGGACCGGGGAGGACGCGGTCGACAGTGCCTCGTCGGAGCTCATGGCGGTCATTGTACGGCCGGGGCCCACTCGCTCTTCATCGGGGCCGCCCCTACCCGGCCGGGATCACCCCGACCCGAGCCGGTCAGTCGAATCGGACCAGGTGATGGTCCCGCTTGCCCCGCCGCAGCAGCAGGTAGCGCCCGGCGATCAGATCCCCGCCGTCGAGGTGGCGGTCCACCTCCTCGACCCGGTGGTTGTTCACGTAGGCCCCACCCTGGCTGATGGTGGTCCGGGCCTTGCCCCGGGAGTCGAGCAGCCCGGTGTCGACCAGCAGGTCAACCAGGGCGACTCCGGATCCGTCGAGGAGACTGCGGGACAGGGTGGTGGAAGGGGCATCGCCGAACACGTCGAGGACGGTCCGCTCGTCGAGGTGGGCCACCTCACCCCCGAACAGGGCGGCGGCGGCCTGTTCGGCGCCCTCCGTCTCGCCGTCGCCGTGCACCAGCGAGCACACCTGACGGGCCAGGGCCCGCTGGGCCCGGCGCTCCTCGGGGCGGTCGGCGGTGGCCTGGTCCAGTTCGAGGATCTCGTCGGCCGGAAGGAACGTGAAGTACCGCAGGTAGGTCCCGACCACCGCGTCCTCGGTGCGGAAGAAGAATTGGTACAGCTGGTAGGGACTGGTGCGGTCGCGGTCCAGCCAGACGGTCCCGGACTCGGTCTTGCCGAACTTGGTGCCGTCCGCCTTGAGCACCAGTGGGGTGGTCAGGCCCCACACGTCCTCCTGGCGCACCTTGCGCACCAGCTCGATGCCCATGGTGATGTTGCCCCACTGGTCGCTCCCGCCGAGCTGCAGGCGGCACCCGAAGGCGTCGAACAGATGCAGGAAGTCGAGCGCCTGGAGGAGCATGTAGCTGAACTCGGTGTACGAGATGCCCTGATCGGCCCGGCTCAGCCGCGACTTCACCGAGTCCTTGGCCACCATCTGGTTGACGGTGAAGTGCTTGCCCACGTCGCGCAGGAACTCGAACAGGGACAGGTCGCCCAGCCACTCGGCGTTGTTCGACCAACAGGGCGCGGGAGTCGGCGTGGCCCGAGTCGAACTCGATGAACCGCTCGAGCTGGCGCTGGATGCCGGCCACGTTGACCCGGAGCTGCTCCTCCGACAACAAGGTGCGCTCCTCGGACTTGCCGCCGGGGTCGCCCACGAACCCGGTGCCTCCGCCGGCGACGGCGATGGGCCGGTGGCCGGCCAGCTGCAGCCGGCGGAGGTTGCACATCTGCAAGAGGTGTCCGACGTGCAGACTGTCGGCGGTCGGGTCGAAGCCGGTGTAGGCGGTCAGCCGATCGGAGTCGAGCCGATGCTCGAGCGACGGGTCGGTGATCTGGTGGATCAGCCCGCGAAAACGGAGATCCTCGGCGAGGTCGGCCATGTCCCCAGCCTGCCACGTCACCGGGCGGTGCCGGGCCTGGCCGGCCGGTCGGCGGCCGGCGCTACCATCGGGATCCGTCGCACCCCATGGTGCGAGCTGTCATCGGACCCGATCGTCCCCGTCGATCCCGAGACCCGTCCCCATCGATCCCGAGACCGTGTTGCTCCGACCCGGACGCCACGGCGAGGAGCGCTCGTTGCTCAATCCGTACCTCCATGGAAACTTCGCCCCGGTGTTCGAGGAGCGGAGCGACGACCACCAACTCCCGGTCACCGGAGTCGTCCCCCCCGACCTGGACGGCCGGCTGCTGCGGAACGGGCCCAATCCCTCCGTGGTCCCGGTCGACGAGGCGGACTACCACTGGTTCGGCGGTGACGGGATGATCCATGCCATCTCGCTGTCCGGGGGCCAGGCGGTCGGCTACCGCAACCGCTGGGTCCGGACCCGCGCCCTGGCGGCGAAGCTGGAGACCACTCCCCCGGCAGGACCGAGCGAGCCCATCGACGGTCCGGCCAACACCAACGTCATCCGCCACGGCGGCACCACGCTGGCGCTGGTCGAGTCCGGCTTCCCCCACGCCATCTCCCCCGACCTCGGCCGGGCCCGCGTGCACGACTTCGACGGTGCGCTGGCCTCACCCATGACCGCCCACCCGAAGCTCGACCCGGCCTCGGGCGAGCTGGTCTTCTTCGGGACCGATGTCTTCGGCCCGCCCTTCCTGCGCTACCACGTGGCCGACCGGGACGGGAACTTGATCCGCACCGAGGCGATCGAGGTGCCGCTCGCCACCATGCAGCACGACTTCGGGGTCACCACCACCCGGGCCGTCTTCCTCGACCTCCCGGTGGTCTTCGACCTCGGCCTGGCCGCTCTCGGCCGTTCGATCCCCTACCGGTGGATGCCGGACGCCGGAGCCCGGGTGGGGGTGATGCCCCGGAGCGGGGGCGACCGCGACATCCGATGGATCGGCATCGACCCCTCGTACGTGTTCCACGTGCTCAACGCCTACGACGACGGCGACTCGGTGGTGATGGACGTGATCCGGTACGACCGGGCCTTCGACACCGAACCGGGCGAGCCGGTGTCGTCGGACCTCCCGGCCCTGGCCCGCTGGACCGTGCATCCGACCACCAACCGGGTGACCGAGCAACGGCTCGACGACACCCCGGTCGAGTTCCCGACCATCGACGGTGCCGTGGCCGGCTCGGTCCATCGCTACGGCTATTGCACCGTGCTCGGCGACCGGGCCGATGTCCCGAGCCAGCACGGCCTGATCAAGTACGACTTCCAGCGGGACGAGTCGGTCCGCTTCGATCTGGGCGAGGGGTTCGCGGCCGGCGAGGCGGTATTCGTGCGTGCCGCCGACGGCCGCGGAGAGGACGAGGGATGGATCCTCAGCGTCGTCTACGACGCGGCCCGGGACGCCAGTGACCTGGTCATCCTGGACGCCACCTCGTTCGCCGGGCCGCCGGTGGCCATCGTGCACCTCCCCGCCCGGGTGCCGTTCGGGTTCCACGGCTCGTGGGTGCCCGCCGACTCCTGACCCGTCCGCCCGCCGATCAATGACACCAGATCGCCACCACCCCATGGGACACTGGACGATCTCCAGCGGACGGCCGACCGCCCCCTCGTCCGAGGCGGTGCCCGCGGCCGTCCCGTGCCCCCACCCCAACCACCTTGCCACCCAACGACCCTCCGCCACCACGCCGGTCCCGACCATCGGGACAATCGTCGGACACCCCCACCGGGAAGCCGAGGGCGTCATCGCCCCCTCCGGGCCAACCTGTCCCCCCACGCAGTAGCTCGTCGAGAGGGTCGCCCAGCTTCAGCGGGCCCATCCTCAGCGGTCAGGTCGCCGTCCCCTCCCGCCGGGAGCGGCGACGGGCGAGGCGGCGCCAGAAGCACCGGCGCAGTCGCGGGGAACGGATCCTGCGGGCGGTCATCGGCGTGGTGGTGGTGCTTCTGGTGGTCGTGGGCGCGGGCTACGGCTACTTCCGCTACCAGTGGAGCAAGGTCGTCTCGAACCCCTGCACCACCTGCGTGGCCGCGGCCAACGGCCAGCCCTACAACGTCCTCCTGATCGGGTCGGACAGCCGGGCCGGGGAGACGGCGGCGGAAGCCGCCGAGTTCGGGGACGCCGCCGACGCCGGCGGGCAGCGGAGCGACACCATCAAGATCGTCCGGGTCGACCCGGCGACCGGGACGGCGTCGTCGCTCTCGATCCCCCGTGACACCTACGTGACCCTGTCGGACATGGCCGCCAACAGCCAGCTCTCCAGCCAGAACAAGATCAACGCCGCGTTCGCCCCCGGGCCCGACGCCCTCATCCAGACCATCGAGAACACCTTCGGCATCCCCATCAGCCACTACATCGTGATCAACTTCTTCGGCGTGCAGGACGCGGTGACCGCGCTCGGAGGGATCTCGATGAAGTTTCCGTACCCGGTGCGGGACTACAACACCGCGACCGGTGTGAACGAGTCCGGGTTGAGCATCACCACCACCGGGTGCCAGGTACTCGACGGGGCCCAGGCCCTGTCCCTCTCCCGCTCCCGCTACTTCCAGTACTACGCCGACGGCGAGTGGCATTCCGACCTCAGTTCGGACCTGGGCCGCATCGAGCGGCAGAATCTGATCATCGAGGCGGCCCTGGACAAGGCCAAGTCCACCTACAATCCACTGCGCCTGAACAGCCTGCTCAGCTCGGTCGTGCACGACTTCAGCAAGGACAACGGCCTCACGGCCGACGACCTGTTCTCGCTGGCCGAGCGGTACCACGCCTTCACGGGGTCCAGCCTGCAGGCGTACACGCTGCCCACCGAGCCGGCGGTCACCTCGGGAGGCTCCGATGTCGAAGTCGTCGAGCCTGAGGCGGCCGCCGCCCTGATCACCCAGTTCCTCGGGGGACCGTTCGGGACCATCTCCACCCCACCCATCGACGCCTTCGGCAACCCGCTGACCCTGACCCCGCCGGCCCCGGCGCCGGCCACGGCCTCGCCGGCGGCGACGACGGCTCCGGCGGCCGGTGGGACCACGTCGACCACGATCCCCCCGGTGACCATTCCGTCGTTCGACCCAACCCCCTGCTAAGCGGGCGCAGCACCGGCGTTCTCGCGGGCGTCCACCGCCGCCACCACCTCAGCGTTGATCCGGGCGTGGATGGCCACGTTCTCGGTCCGGGCCGGGAGCGGCACCCGGATCACCCCCAGGCCGCGGCGGGCGAGGGCGCGGTCCAGGGCCTCCTCCAGCGAACGACCCGGTGCGGCCACCTCCACCGGCCAGCCGAATCCGGCGGCCACCGCCTCCACCCCGGCGGCTTGCGGGGTGGCGAAGAGCGTCTCGAAGGTGCCCGGGTCGAGCTCGGTCGCCGGAGGGAGGAAGTTGAAGATCCCCCCGCCGGCGTTGTCGGCCACCACCACGGTGAGGGCGGTCGAGAATCCGGCCACGGTCACCAGGGCGGAGACGTCGTGGAGGAAGGCCAGGTCGCCGACCAGGGCCACCGTGGGCCCGCCCGAGGCCAGGGCCACGCCGAGGGCGGTGGAGACCACCCCGTCGATCCCGTTGGCCCCACGGTTGGCCAGGATCCGGGGTCCGTCGGCGTCCGGCGCGGCAAAGGCCTCCACGTCCCGGACCGGCATGGAGGAGGAGACCATCAGCGTGCTGTGGGCCGGCAGGTGGGCGACCAGCCGGCGGGCCAGGGCCGGCTCGGAGAGGCCAGCGGCCCCGCCGGCGGTCGTCGCCGCGGCACCGAGGGCCCGGTCGATCGCGACCTGCGCGCTGGCCTCGGCGCTCCCCCACTGCTCCGCCCAGGCGGCCACCCGGCCCGTGGCCGGATCGGGCCACGCCCCGGTGGCCACCGCCCGCACCACCCGCCGGCAGAACTCCGATGGGTCCGAGTGGACGAAGACCCCGCACGCCCGATCCGGATCGACCCACCGCCCCCAGGGGTCGACCGAGATGGACCGGGCCCCACCGGCGAGCGAGGCGGCGAGGAACCCGTTGACCACTTTGGACACCCACTGGGTCACCCAGTCGGAGCACGCATTCGGGCCGGTGGTCGGCGACGAACCGCGCCGACCGCAGGATGCCGTCGGCGGCGGCGACCACCGCCGGGCCGAGGCCCCGCAGCCCGGAGCGGGGATCGGCCAGGACCGGCCAACTGAGCGCCCGACTCAGGGCCAACACCTCGGCCGGGTCGCCGCACCCGGCCCCGGCCACGATGAGGCCCCGGGAGCCGGGGACCAGCGCCCCGGAGGCGGCCAGCCCGGCGATGGCCGCTTCGGACGGGCCGGGCACGCCGGGGACCACCCGGTGCCAGGGCTCCCCATCGGACCGGCCGGGGCTCGGGGATGGCGGCACGGCGCGGGTCACCGAGCAACGGCTCCCGGAACGGGAGGTTGAGGTGGACCGGGCCGGGGCCGTCGGCCCCGGCGGTGGCCTCCCCCACCGCCCGAGCCGCCAGCGACCGCCACGAGGACCGGGTCCGGGCGTCGGGGACGCCGGGATCGGCGAACCAGCGGGGCGAGGTCCCGAAGAGCCGGGCCTGGTCGATGGTCTGGGGCGCGCCCACGTCGTGCAACTCCGGCGGCCGGTCGGCGGTGCAGGCGATGAGGGGCACGCCGGACAGGTCGGCCTCCACCACCGAGGCGTGGAGCTCGGCGGCCGCCGTACCGCTGGTGGTCACCACCAGGGCGGGCCGACCGGTGGCCAGGCCCATCCCGAGCGCGGTGAACCCGGCGGCCCGCTCGTCCAGGCGAACGTGGACGGTCATGCCCGGATGCGCGGCCAGCTGGACGACCAACGGCGTGGACCGGGAGCCCGGGCACACGACGGCCCGGTCCACCCCGCACCGGACCCATTCGTCGACCAGGGTGGCGGCGAACGCGGCCTGGAGGTCGGCGTCGCCGGCGTCGGCGGCGGGCGTCGCTACGCTCATCGCGGTCCCCCATGCCGCCGCCCTCGACCCCTCCCCCTGCGCCCCGGACGGCATCGTCGTTGCGCGCCGAGACCCACGGGCAGGGCCGAGCGCCTGGTCCTGGCCCACGGCTTCACCCAGACCGCCCGGGTCTGGGGCTCGATCGACCTCGACCTGGCCGGCGACCATCAGGTGGTGGCCCTGGACATGCCCGGGCACGCGGGGTCGACACCACTGGCCGGCTCGCTCACCGAAGGAGCCGGGTGGCTCGGCGACTCCGGCGGGCCGGGCAGCTACCTCGGCTACTCGATGGGCGCCCGGTACTGCCTGCACCTGGCCCTGGCCCGACCGGATCTGGTCGAGCGCCTGGTGCTCATCTCCGGGACGGCCGGCATCGAGGACCCGGACGAGCGGCGGTCGCGTCGCCGGGCCGACGAGGCGTTGGCCGCCGAGCTCGACCCGCCGGCGTCCTCCACGTCGCCGGCCGTACCGGTGGAGGCGTTCGTCCGCCGATGGCTCAAGGGCCCGCTCTTCTCGGGGATCGACGACGACCGCAACGGACTGGAGGAGCGGCTGCGCAACACCGGGCCCGGATTGGCCTCGAGTCTCAGGACGGCCGGGACCGGAACCCAGGACCCGCTGTGGGACCGGCTGCACGAGTTGACCATGCCGGTCCTGATCATCACCGGCGGGGACGACGTCAAGTTCACCCGAGCTGGGTGGCCGGATGGCGGCCGCCATCGGTCCCCACGCCTCCCACCGGGTGCTCGCCGGGGCCGGCCATGCGCCCCACCTGCAGCAGCCCTCCGAGGTGTCCGGCCTGGTCCGCAGCCATCTGGCCGGTGACCGCCGGAGCTGAGCCGGGTCCCCGCCTCACGCGATCCACCACCACAGGGCCACCGACAGGAGGATCCCGAACACCAGCTGCAGGCGCCCGGTGGCGGCCAGCACCGGGAGGAGGGCCCGGCCCGACGCATCGCTGTCGACCAGGCGGATGGGGGCCACCGCCAGCGGCAGGGCCACCAGCGGGAGCAGGGCGACCGCCGGTCGGGCTGCGTGGACCGCACCGGCCACCGACAGGAGGGCCCACACCAGCACGCCGATGAACGGGAGCAGGACGCACCCGATGTAGCACCAGCCGGCACGGCGGCGACCCACCCGCACGGCCAGGGTGTGCTTGCCCGTGCCCCGGTCGGTGTCGATGTCCCGCAGGTTGTTGGCCAGCAGCAGCGCGGTGGCCAACAGGCCGACGGCCGAGGCCGCCCACCACACCACCGGCTCGTCCAGGCGGAGCGTCTGCACGTAGAAGGTGCCCACCGTGGCCACCAGGCCGAAGAACACGAAGACGAACAGCTCGCCCAGGCCGACATAGCCGTAGGGGTGGGGTCCACCGGTGTACAACCAGCCGGCGGCCAGGCAGGCCGCACCCACCAGCAGGATCCACCACGAGGTGGCCGAGGCCAGCACCAGGCCGACCACCGCGGCGACCCCGAACGCGATGAGCGCCCCCCGCTTGACCGCCGCCGGTGAGGCCAGGCGGGAGGCCACCAGACGGATCGGCCCCACCCGGTGCTCGTCCGTCCCGCGGATGCCGTCGGAGTAGTCGTTGGCGTAGTTGGTGCCCACCTGGATGGCCAACGACACCACCAGCGCCCCGAGTGCGCACCACCAGGGATTGACGGCGATGGCGTGGGCCGGGTGGTCCGGGGCGGAGAGGGCGTGGGCGGCGGCCGTGCCCACCACGACCGGCACCACCGCCGCCGGCAGGGTCCTCGGTCGGGCGCCGAGCACCCACCGCTTGACCGGGCCGGGAACCGCGGGGATCGAGGGGGACGCCGCCGCGCCGCCGGTGGTCACGGCTGGGGCCGCGCAGCCAGGCCGGCGCTCACGGACGCCGCGGGAAGCGGCCGAACTCCGGGGGCCGGTGCTCCTGGAAGGCGTTCCGACCCTCTTGGGCCTCCTCGCTCATGTAGAAGAGCATGGTGGCGTCACCGGCGAACTGTTGGAGCCCGGCCAGCCCGTCGTCGGCCGCGTGCAGCCCGCCCTTCAGCATCCGCAGGGCCATGGGCGACAAGGAGAGCATCTGCCGGCACCAGGCCACCGTCTCGCGCTCCAGCTCGGCCAGCGGGACCACCTCGTTGACCAGCCCCCAGTCGCGGGCGGTGGCCGCGTCGTACTGCCGGCACAGGAACCACACCTCCTTGGCCCGCTTGAGGCCGATGGTCCGGGCCAACAGGCTGGCGCCGTAGCCGCCGTCGAAGCTCCCCACCTTGGGCCCGGTCTGCCCGAAGCGGGCGTTGTCGGCGGCGATGGTCAGATCGCACACCAGATGCAGGATGTGGCCGCCGCCGATGGCATACCCGGCCACCATGGCCACCACCGGCTTGGGCAGTCGGCGTATCTGGATCTGGAGATCGAGGACGTTGAGTCGGCCGATGCCCTGCCGGGCCACGGCGTCGTCGCCCAGGTAGCCGTCGTCGCCCCTGATCTTCTGGTCGCCTCCCGAGCAGAAGGCGTCAGGGCCCTGCCCGGTGAGGATGACCACCCCCACCGTCGGATCGTCCCGGGCCACGGCGAAGGCGTCGGCCAGCTCGAAGAGCGTCTGGGGCCGGAAGGCGTTGCGGACCTCCGGGCGGTCGATGGTCAACTTGGCCATGCCGTCGGCCACCTCGAAACGGATGTCCCGGTAGGTGCCCCGGCGCTCCCACTCCGGCAGGGGCTGGGACCGGAAGCGCTCCACCGGGTCCGCCGGGGGCCCGGAGATGACGGTGCCCGTGCTCCCCTCCGGCGGCGTCAGCTCACTGTCGGCTCGTTGCGCGGCAACCATTCGACCAATCACTCCTAGAGTCGCTACTCGTACGGTCGCCTAGGCTACCCGCATGCCGGAGTTGGTAGCGCTCGATCTCCCCGCCGGCCAGGGTTTCGTCGACGCGCTGCGTGCGGCCTGGGATGCGGGGGACGCGGTGCTTCCCCTCGATCCCCGGCTCCCCCGACCGGCGTCCGGGACCGTGGTGGAGGCCATGCGACCGTCGGTGGTGATCGACGGCACCGGGGCCCACCGGCGGGGGGACGGGGTGCCGGTCGAGCCGGGTGACGCATTGGTCGTCGCCACCAGCGGGACCACCGGAGCGCCGAAGGGAGTCGTCCTGACCCACGATGCGGTGGCTGCCTCGGCCCGGGCCACCTCGGTCCGCCTGGCCGCCGACCCGGCCACCGATCGCTGGGTGGCCTGCCTGCCCTTGGCCCACATCGGCGGCCTGGCCGTGGTCACCCGGTCACTGGTCACCGGCGTTCCTTGCCAGGTGCTCGAGCGGTTCGACGCCCGGGAGGTCGAGCGGCTCGCCGGTCACGGCGCCACGCTCATCTCGCTGGTGGCCACCGCCCTGGCCCGGACCGACGTCTCCGGCTACCGCACGGTGCTCATCGGAGGGGCGGCGGCGCCCGCCCGGCTCCCGGCCAACGCCGTCACCACCTACGGCATGACCGAGACCGGCTCCGGCATCGTCTACGACGGCGCGCCCCTCGACCGCGTCGACGTGGCCATCGGGGACGGCGACCGGGGCGTTCCCGGCGAGGTGCTGGTGCGCGGGCCGATGCTGTTGCGGTGCTACCGGGATGGCACCGACCCCCGGGTCGGGGACGGTTGGTTCCCCACCGGCGACGGGGGGAGCATCGACCCCGATGGCCGGCTGACCGTCTTCGGACGCATCGCCGAGGTCATCGTGACCGGGGGCGAGATGGTCTGGCCCGTTCCGGTCGAGCAGGTCCTCGCCACCCATCCGCGGATCGGCCAGGCCGCCGTCTGGAAGCGCGCCGACCCCGAGTGGGGGGAACGGGTGGTGGCCTGGATCATCCCGGCGGACCCGGCCCGACCGCCGACCCTCGACGAGGTCCGCCGATGGGTGGCGGCGACGCTGGCCCCCTGGGCCGCCCCGAAGGAGATCGAGCTGGTCCCCGAGCTCCCACGGACCTCGAGCGGCAAGGTCCGCCGTTCCGAGCTGGTCTGACCCCCGGGGACGGGCCGGCGGTCCCCCTCCGGGTCAGGACAGCCCTCCCCCGGCGATACAGAGGGCGCCACCGTCGATCACCAGCGTGTGGCCGGTGATCCACGAGGCGGCATCGGAGCACAGGAAGAGGGCGGCGTTGGCGATGTCCTCGGACACTCCGAGCCGGCGCAGGGGCAGCCGACGGGCGATGGCCTCCTCCCCCGGCTCCCACAACGCCCGGGCGAACTCGGTCTTCACCAGTCCGGGAGCCAGCGCGTTGACCCGAACGCCGGGCCCGAGCTCGCCGGCGAGCTGACTGGTCAGATGGATGACCGCCGCCTTGGTCACGTTGTACCAGCCGATGCCGCCCTCGACCGACAGCCCGCCGATGGAGGCGAGGTTGAGCACGCATCCCCCGCGCTCGGCCATGGCGGCGCGCCAGGCGGCCTGCACCCATTCGAGATAGCCGGTCTGGTTGACCCGGACCGTCTTGTCGGCCATGCCGGTGGTGATGTCCACGATCGGCCCGTAGTAGGGATTGGTGGCCGCGTTGTTGACCAGGATGTCGACGGTGCCGAACCGCTCGACGGTGGCGGCCACGCAGGCGTCGGCCTGCTCGGGGTCGCCGGCGTTGGCCACCCGCCAGTCGACCTCGCCGGCCCGGTCCCCGTTGGCCTCCGAGATCTCGCCGGCCGCGCGGACCAGGGCGTCCGCCTTGCGGGAGCTGATCATGACCGAGGCCCCGGCCGAGGAGAAGGCCAGGGCGATGGCCTGCCCGATGCCCCGCGATGCTCCGGTGACCAGTGCCGTCCGTCCGTCCAGGCGAAGTTCCATTGGCCCGACACTAGACAGTGCCGGGCACCGTCCCCGGCCCAGTGCGGCCCACCCCCGGCGGCGGTTGGCGGCGACGCCGGTGGACACCGGTCCGATCCACCATCGCGTAGGTTGACAGGCAGAGGGCACGACCCACTGCCCGGAACCGAACGAGGACCCCCGTGCCGCTGATCAAGGACATGCCTGCCGACGAGCTGTCCCCCTATCTGCGCCAGCACGTCGACAACCCGGTGGACTGGTATCCGTGGGGCACCGATGCCTTCGACCGCGCCAGCCAGGCCGACCGTCCCATCTTCCTGTCCATCGGCTACTCGGCCTGTCACTGGTGCCACGTGATGGCCCACGAGTCGTTCGAGGACCCGACCACCGCGGCCATGCTCAACGCCTCGTTCGTGTCGATCAAGGTCGACCGCGAGGAGCGTCCCGACATCGATGCCGTGTACATGGAGGCGGTCCAGGCCATGACCGGCTCCGGCGGTTGGCCGATGAGCGTGTTCCTCACCCCGGATCGGCGCCCGTTCTTCGGCGGGACCTACTTCCCTCCCGACGACCGCCACGGCACGCCCTCCTTCACCACCGTCCTGACCGCGCTCACCGACGTCTGGGATCACCGGCACCACGAAGTCGAGGAGCAGGCCGACGAGCTCTCCGAGGCCATCGCCAACCGCTCGGTCATCGACCGGAGCCCCGGGGCCCGGTCGTTGTTCGCCGAACCGACCGGGGAGGCAGGCGGGCCGGACCTGTTGGACCGGGCCGTCGACGAGCTGGCCCGCCGCTTCGATCCGGAGTGGGGAGGGTTCGGCGCCGCCCCCAAGTTCCCCCAACCCACCCTGGTCGATCTGGCCCTCATCCACGCCACCCGCCGGTCCGTCGGGGCACCGGCCGGCGACTCCCTCCGGATGGCGACCACCACCCTCGACGCCATGGCGGCCGGCGGCATCCACGACCACCTCGGCGGCGGGTTCGCCCGCTACTCGACCGACACCGAATGGCTGGTGCCCCACTTCGAGAAGATGCTCTACGACCAGGCCGGACTGTTGCGGGCCTTCCTCCACGGGTGGCAGGTCACCGGCAACCCGAACTACCTGGCGGCCATGGAGGGGATCGTCACCTACGTCTCCCGGGATCTCACTGCGCCTTCGGGTGGCGTGTACTCGGCCGAGGACGCCGACTCCGAGGGGGTCGAGGGCCGCTTCTACGTGTGGACGCCGGACCAGATCGCCGCCGCGGTGGCGCCCGGAGGACCCGGAGGCGGGACGGACCCGGAGGCCCTCTACGGCGCGGTCACCGAATTCTTCGGGGTCACCGAAGGGGGCAACTTCGAGGGCAGCTCCATCCTCCGCCGGCGGCCCGGTGCCGCCCTCCGTGGGCCCGAGCCGGTCGAGACCGCCCGGACCCTCCTGTTCGATGCCCGCTCGACCCGGACCCGGCCGCAGCGGGACGACAAGGTACTCACCGAATGGAACGCCATGTACGGCTCGGCCCTGGCCGAGGCGGCCACGGCCACCGGGGACCGGCAGTGGGCCGAGGCCGCGGTGGCCGTGGGCACCTTCTTGTGCGAGCAGTTGCTCGGCGAGGACGGCCGGTGGCTCCGCAGTTGGCAGGAGGGCGGAGGGGCCCGCCACCTCGCCTACGCCGGCGACTATGCCTGGCTGGTCGACTGCTTCACCCGGCTGGGCGAGCTCACCGGCCGGGCGGCGTGGACCGACCGGGCCGTCAGCACCGCCGACTCACTGCTGGCGCTGTTCCACGACGACGAGGGTGGTGGCTTCTTCACCACCGGCCACGACGGCGAGGCCCTCATCGTCCGGACCAAGGAGGTCTTCGACGGGGCCACCCCGAGCGCCAATGCGGTGGCCGCCCTCTCGTTGGCCCGACTCGGCGCCCTGACCGGCGTCGCCGCGTACACCGAGGCCGCCCGCGAGGTCATCGACATGTTCGGCGAGCTACTGGTCCGGCACCCGACCGCCTTCGCCCTCACCGTGCTCACCGCCGACCAACTGGTCCGCGGCCTCACCGAGGTGGTGGTGACCGGGGACCGTCCGGACCTGTTGGCCGTGGTCCGCCGGAACTGGCTCCCCGGGGCCGTGGTGGCCTGGGGGGAGCCCACCGCGTCGCCCCTGTGGCTGGACCGCGGGGACGACCTGGCCTTCGTGTGCCGCAACTATGCCTGCCAGCTGCCGACCGGCGACCCCGAACGGCTGGCGTCCCAGCTGGCCGCCGCCACCTCGGGGGCCACCCGGTGAGCCGGTCCTCCACCCGCAATCCCCGGAGTGGGACGGCCCGGAACGTGGCCCGCTCGATCAAGGCCCGGCCGCGCATCGAGGTGGCCGGCGGGACCTCGCTGACCATGCTCGTGCTGGCCTGTCATCCCGAGGACACCACCGGCGTCGACCTGGCCTCCGGGGCGCTGGTCCGGGTCCGGGTGGCCTGGGCCGAGGACCACGGTCCCGACCTCGCCCCCTTCGACGTGGTCGAGGCCCAACTGGCCGAGGAGCCCGAGCGGGACGATCTCGCCCAGCCCGAGGCCGTGACCGCCCACGGGCTGCCCCGGCACCTGGGCACGCTCCACGGGCGGCGGGTGCGCCGCCTGCTCCACCAGTTGGTGGCCCCGGTCGAGGAGCACGTCCTCGGGTTCCCCGGGGCCTCGGCGCCCTACTGGGAGTTCCGCGGGTTCCGGCCCTCGCTGGCCCTGGTCGTCCCCACCAAGGGGCCGGTGCTGTTCCGGAGGATCGAGGACCGGTCGACCTGGGTCCGGTTCGGATGGGGACGGAGTGACAACTGGATCCCGGTCGAGGACCCCCGGGCCGACCGGGCCCTCGACGTCGCCCGCCGGGACCGCCTCCAGGGCAAGGACCTGGCCTCGGCGTTGGGATTCAAGCCCCACTACCTGGTGGCTGCGGTCACCACGCCGAGGGACGGCCACTGCTACAAGACGGTGCGCGCCCTGCTGCCCCGAAGCTGACCCCTGACGGGGCGTCGCCTACAGTCGACGCCTGTGTCCGCTTCACCACTGCACGACCATCCCTCGCCTCCCGTGCTCCCCGACTACGCCGGGGGGTGCATCGCCAACGTCGTGCCCGCGCTGCTCGGCCGTCAGGCCGGCGCCGGCCCGGAGTGGCTTCCCTCCATGGTCGGCCCGGCGGCCCAGGTGGTGCTGCTGGTCATCGACGGCCTGGGATGGATGCAGTTGCGGGACCGGGCCGCGCTGGCCCCGACCCTCACCGCCGCCGAGGGGATCGATCGGCCGATCACCTCGGTCGCCCCCACCACCACGGCCTGCGCCCTCACCTCGATCACCACCGGTCGCCCCCCCTGCGAGCACGGGCTGCTCGGCTACCGCCTGGCCCTCGGTGACGACATCCTCAATGTGCTGCGGTGGACCGTCGGCAGCGGGATCGCCCACGACGTGCGTCGTTCGGTCCCGGCCCGCCGCTTCCAGCCGTGCCCGTCCTTCGCCGGCTCGGCGCGCCCGGTGCCGGTGGTCTCGAAGGACGAGTTCGGCGGGACCGGATTCACCGCCGCCCACCTCGGGAACGCGCCCCTCTGGGGCTACAAGGTGGCCTCGTCGCTGCCCCTGGAGGTCGGCCGACTCCTGGGTCAGGGCGAACCCTTCGTCTACGCCTACTACGACGGCATCGACAAGGTGGCCCACGGCAGCGGCCTCGGGGCCCACTACGACGCCGAGCTGCGGACGGTGGACCAGCTGGTGGCCGATGTGGCCAGCGAACTGCCGGCCGGGGCGGTGCTGGTGGTCACCGCCGACCACGGGCAGATCGACGTCGGCTCCCAGGTCGAGCTGCTCGGCCGGGAGATCATGGCCTCGGTGCGGCTCCTGTCCGGCGAAGGTCGCTTCCGATGGCTCCACGCCCACCCCGGCGCGGCCGAGGACCTCGAGCAGGCCCTCACCGAGCGCTACGGCGACAGCACCTGGGTGCTCGGGCGCCAGCAGGCCATCGACGAGGGGCTGTTCGGCGGGCCCATCGCCGACGACATGGTGGACCGGCTGGGCGACGTCGTGCTGATCCCCCACACCTCGATCGCCTTCCTGGACCCGGCCGACACCGGGGAGAGCCGCCTGCGATGCCGGCACGGATCCCTGACCGGGGACGAGATGCTGGTCCCGTTGGTGGCGCTGTCCGGACCTGGCAACATCTGAGTATGGATACCGAGACCACCTCCGCTGGCGACGCCGATCGGCCCCTCCGTCCCGAGGTCCTGGACGGGACGGGAGCCGAGGGCTCGATCGAATCCCCCGCCGCCTTCGCCCCCGAGGGTGAGGGCGAGCCCAACGAGTCCATCGAACGCCCGGCCAAGCTCCTCCGCATCGGCTCGATGGTCAAGCAGCTGCTCGAGGAGGTGCGCCAGGCGCCGCTGGACGAGGCCAGCCGGGTCCGGCTCCGCGAGATCTACGAGCAGTCGATCCGCGAGTTGGCCGACGGCCTCTCGCCCGATCTCGCCGCCGAGCTCGACCGGATCTCCATCCCCTTCGACGAGCCCACGCCCTCGGACGCCGAACTGCGGGTGGCCCACGCCCAGCTGGTCGGATGGCTGGAAGGACTGTTCCACGGGATCCAGGCCACCCTGGTGGCCCAGCAGGTGGCGGCCCGGGCCCAACTCGACGAGATGCGCCAGCGCTCGCTGCCCCCGGGGGCCTCGCCTGACGCCGGCCGACCGGGGACCTATCTCTGAGCGCCCCGGGCTGCGGACCCGGGCTGACCACGAGGGCCGTCCCCCGGACCTTCGGCGCCCCGGGCCCACCGCCAACTTGCTATCGTCGGAATGACACCGCTGTAACTCATCTGCCCCGGACGCAGCGTCGGACGTCAGGGAACGGAACGAGAACCTCGAGGAAGGCAGTTGCTCGTTGGGCACTCCGTCGTTCACACATCTGCACACCCATACCGAGTTTTCGATGCTGGACGGGGCCGCCCGGGTCAAGGACCTCGTGCAGGCGGCGGTGGCCGACGGCCAGCCTGCGCTGGGCATCACCGACCACGGGAACATGTACGGCGTCCTCGACTTCTACGCCGCCTGCCGGGAGGCGGGGATCAACCCGGTCATCGGGACCGAGGCCTACATGGCCGCCGAGTCGCGCCACGAGCGCCCGGTGCGACGGGGCAAGGTCGACGACACCGGGGGGGATGTGGCCGGGGGCGAGAAGCTCTACTACCACCTCACCCTGCTGGCCGAGACGACGGCCGGCTACCGGAACCTGCTCAAGCTGTCGTCGGCCGCCTACCTCGAGGGCTACTACTACAAGCCCCGTCTCGACTGGGAGCTGCTCGAGCGCCACGCCGGCGGCCTCATCGCCACCACCGGCTGCCTGGGCGGGGTGGTCCTCCAGGCCCTGCTGGCCGACGACCGGATCAAAGCCGAGTCGCTGGCCGCCCGCCTCCAGGACATCTTCGGCAAGGGGAACCTCTTCGTCGAGCTGCAGGACCACGGGCTGCCCGAACAGCACAAGACCAACCCGGCCCTGGTCGAGATCGCCCGGCGGATCGGCGCGCCGCTGCTCGCCACCAACGACAGCCACTACACCCACCGCGAGGACCACGTCGCCCACGACGCGCTGCTGTGCGTCCAGACCGGGGCGCTGATCGACGACCCGAAGCGCTTCAAGTTCGAGGGCGAGGAGCACTACCTGAAGTCGGCGGCCGAGATGCGCCAGCTCTTCGCTGAGCTGCCCGAGGCGTGCGACAACACCCTGCTCATCGCCGAACGGGCCAACGTGGAGATCGACTTCGGTCGGCCGAGCCTCCCCCGCTTCCCCGTCCCCGACGGCTTCCGGGGGGAGACCTACGAGGAGCGGGCCGCCGCCTACCTCCGCCACCTGAGCCTCGAGGGCGCCGAGGAGCGGTACGGGTCGCCCATCCCCCCCGAGGTGATGAGCCGGCTCGACTACGAGCTCGGGGTCATCTCGGACATGGGCTTCGCCGCCTACTTCCTCGTGGTGTGGGACCTCATCCGGTTCGCCCGGGGCCAACGGATCCGGGTCGGGCCGGGCCGGGGGTCGGCGGCCGGCTGCTGCGTGGCCTACTGCCTCAAGATCGTCGACCTCGACCCCATCCGCTACGACCTCCTGTTCGAACGGTTCCTCAACCCGGGCCGCATCCAGATGCCCGACATCGACATGGACTTCGACGAGCGGTACCGGGGCGACATGATCAAGTACGCCGCCGAGCGCTACGGGTCCGACCACGTGGCCCAGATCGTCACCTTCTCCACCATCAAGGCCCGGGCCGCGGTGCGTGACGCGGCCCGGGTGCTCGGCTATCCCTACATCGTGGGCGACAAGATCGCCAAGGCCATGCCGCCGCTGCTGATGGGCCGGGACACCCCCCTCGCCGCGTGCCTCTCCCGCACCGAGGGTCACGAGGACGGCTACGCCGCCGCCGGCGAACTGCGCACCATGTACGAGACCGACCCCGAGGCCATGCGGGTCATCGACGTGGCCAAGGGCCTCGAGGGGCTGCGCCGCCAGGACGGCATCCACGCCGCCGCCGTGGTCATCACCGACGAGCCGCTCACCGAGTACGTGCCCGTCCAGCGCAAGCCGGACAGCAACAATCCCGACGGTGCGCCGGTGGTGACCCAGTACGAGATGCACGGGGTCGAAGACCTGGGCCTGTTGAAGATGGACTTCCTCGGCCTGCGCAACCTGTCGGTGATCGAGCGGGCCCTCGACCTCATCGAGGTCTCGACGGGCACCCGTCCCGACATCGACGGCATCCCCCTCGACGACGAGGCCACCTTCACCATGCTGCGCAAGGGCGACTCCATGGGGGTGTTCCAGCTCGAGGGCGGGCCGATGCGCTCGCTGATGCGGTCCCTCGCCCCCACCACCTTCGACGACGTCGCCGCCCTGGTGGCGCTGTACCGGCCCGGGCCCATGGCCGCCAACATGCACCGCGACTACGCCGACCGGAAGAACGGCCGCCAGGCGGTGACCTACCTGCACCCCGACCTCGAGGAGATCCTCGGCGACACCTACGGCCTGATGATCTATCAGGAGTCGGTGATGCGGGTGGCCCAGAAGATCGCCGGCTACGACCTGGCCGAGGCGGACAACCTGCGCAAGGCGTGCGGCAAGAAGATCCGGGCCCTCATCGCCGCCGAGCGCGAGAAGTTCGTGGCCGGATGCGTCGCCACCGGCTACGAGGAGTCCCTCGGCACCGACCTGTTCGACATCATCGAGCCCTTCGCCGACTACGCCTTCAACAAGTCCCACGCCTACGGCTACGGGTTCATCGCCTACCAGACGGCCTGGCTGAAGGCCCACTTCCCGGTCGAGTACCTGGCCAGCCTGCTGACCTCGGTCAAGGACAACAAGGACAAGACCGCGGTCTACCTCGGCGAGTGCCGCTCCCTCGGCATCGAGGTGCTGGTCCCCGACGTCAACCGTTCACTGTCCGAGTTCGCCGCCGACTACTCGGCCGGCACCGGGACGGTCGGGGCCAAGGGCGACAGCCCGGGCGCCATCACCTTCGGGCTGTCGGCGGTGCGCAACGTGGGCGAGGGTCTGGTGGGGCTCATCGTGGCCGAGCGGGAGGCCCACGGTGCCGTTCGTCGACTTCTACGACTTCTGCCAACGGGTCGACCCCCAGGTGCTCAACAAGCGGACCATCGAGTCGATGATCAAGGCCGGCGGCTTCGACTCGCTCGGGCATCCCCGCCGCGGCCTGTGCCTGGGCTTCGAGGAGATCGTCGACCGCACCCTCGAGCGCCGCCGGGAGCACGATGCCGGCGTGGTCTCCCTGTTCGCCACCCTGGAGCCGGAGACGGACGGCCAGGCCGTCGGGTTCGCCGACACCCGCACGCCGATCCCCGACACCGAGTTCGACAAGTCCCAGCGGCTGGCCTTCGAGAAGGAGATGCTCGGCCTCTACATCAGCGACCACCCCCTGATGGGCCTGGAGAGCGCGCTGGCCCGGATCACCGACTGCTCCCTGGCCGAGTTGCGGGACATGGATCCGGACACCTCGGGCGGCGGCGTCGGCGGGTTCGGCGGCGAGGGTCAGGTGCGCCTGGTGGGAGGGGTGGTCACCGAGCTGGCCCGCCGCTACACCAAGAAGGGCGACCTCATGGCCACCTTCGTGCTGGAGGACCTGAACGCCTCCATCGAGGTCTTCGTCTTCCCGAAGTCCATGTCCGACTACGGGGCGCTGCTCGACGACGACGCCGTGGTGGTGCTGAAGGGGCGGGTCGACCTGCGGGACGACCGGCTCAAATTGGTGTGCATGGAGGTGCAGCGACCGGCCCTGACCGCCGACGGCCGCACCGACCTGCGGATCTCCCTGCCCCTCAACTCCCTCACCGACCGCAACGTCGAGGGCCTGAAGCGGCTGCTGGGAGAGCATCCGGGCGACTCGCCGGTCTTCCTGCACGTCGGCCAGAAGGTGCTGCGGCTCCCTCCCGAGTTCAACGTGGACAGCCGCCGCGGCCTGATCGGCGAGCTCCGGGTACTGCTCGGGCCCAACGCCATCCAGGGCTGAGCCGGGGTTCCGGGCCTGGTGACGGCCCCGATCGGGGCCTGGTTGGGCACCGGATACGACAGGGGCCCACAAATCCCGTAAAATCGAGGGACGGCTCCTGGCAAGGAGGCCCGCACAACCGTCAGCCACCGGGTGACGGAGCATGGGGGAGTTCACGCCAGACCCGGGCCGGCGGCTGTGCCGCAGGAAGACCGAGGAGTACGGAACGGCATATGTCCATCCAGGTGGAGACCAAGGACTGCACATCGATCAGCGACGCCGAATTGGCCGAGATGGGTGATCTGTGCGCGGAGCGGGAACCTCGATTCGATATCGGGTTCCTCTCCAAACAACGGGAGGAATGGGTACTGGTGACCCGGGCCCGCGAGGGCGCCAAGCTGCGGGGATACTCCTTCTCCACCCTGGAGCGGATCGGCGGGACCCCCTCGCTGTTGATCGGCCTGGCCACCGTGGACCGCACGTCGAGGGCCGACACCGTGCTGCGGGCGATGATGGGCGACAAGTACCGACGGGCCCTGTTGGCCTTCCCGGACGAGGACGTCCTGGTCGGGACCCGTCTCCTCGGCGCGGAGGGGTTCCGGGCCTTCGCCGGGCTGACCGACGTGGTGCCCGGTTGTGATCACAAGGCGACCGGCGAGGAGCGGGCCTGGGGCCGGCGCCTGGCCAAGCGGTTCGGGGCCGACGGCCGCATCGACGACCGCACCTTCGTGGTCTCCGGCGACGGGTGCGAGGCCGGCGGGTTCGACTTCGTCAGCCCCAAGCCCGTGCCCGACGGGGACGCCGAGGCGTTCTTCGCCGGGGTCGAGCCGGCCAACGGGGGTCGCCTGGTGACCTTCGGGTGGGCCATGGCCGAGGACCTGGCGGCCGGCAAACTGGGGGGACGCTGAGCCCACCCCGGTGGGGACGACGGTCCGAGCGGCGATCCCGGGCCGGTCAAGAGACGTGCCCATCGGGCCGGAAGCAATAGCATGGGCCTGTGAAGGTTTCGACCCGAGGTGACTACGCGAGCCGGGCCCTGCTGTCCCTCGCGCTCCATACCGACGGGGAGGGGCCGACCGCCGTGCGGGACATCGCCGAGCGCACCGGCCTGCCCCAGCCCTACCTCGAGCAGATCCTCCTGGCCCTGAAGGGTGCGGGCCTGGTGCGGTCCAAGCGGGGTGTCGGAGGCGGCTACGTGCTGGCCCGGCCGGCCGACGAGATCACCCTGTCCCAGATCGTGTCGGCGGTCGACGGCCCCATCGTGGCCGGGGACTTCGGACTGCCCCACGAGAACGGGGCCTGCGACCACGAGGGCCAGTGCGTCCTGCTCACGGTGTGGGCCGACGTGGGCGAGCACATGCGCACCCACCTCGACTCCTTCAACCTGGCCGACATGGTCGCCCGGGCCCAGGGTCGGGTGCCGGTGCTGCGCCAGAGCGCCAGCTGACCCACCGTTCCCGGGCCGGTGGGCCGGGGTGACGGCAGGTCCAACCGTTCTTCAGGAGCGCTCGGGCGGGTGGTGGTTCCACAGCTTGATGACCGGCTGCTCCCGGTCCCAGCCGAGCTGGCTGAGTGATCCGGGGTCGAGCACCAGGTGGCGGGCGGAGGCGGGACCGAACCCGACCCAACGGGCGGCCAGCACCCGCAAGAAGTGGGAGTGGGCCACACAGACGACGTCCCCGGAGGTGGCCCGCACCCGCTCGATGACCCGGTCGGCCCGCACCGCCACCTCGGCGGCGGTCTCGCCCCCGGGGGCGCCGTCCTCGAAGAGGTCCCACCCGGGCCGCTCGGCCCGGATCTCCGCGGTGGTCAGTCCCTCATAGGCGCCGTAGTCCCATTCGGACAGGTCGGGATCGACCACCGCCTCGCCCAGGCCGGCCAGCTCACCCGTCCGCCGGGCCCGGAGCAGAGGGCTGGTCCAGACCGCGGTAAAGTGGTAGGGCTCCAGTAGCGGGCGCAGGTTGATGGCCTGCCGCTCGCCCTCGGGCAGGAGGGGCAGGTCGGTGTGCCCCGTATGGCGGCCGTTTCGACTCCATTCGGTCTCCCCGTGCCGGAGGAGCACGAACCGCTGGCTGGTGCTGGTCATCCGGACAGCCGACCACTCCGAACAGGAGTGGCGCAAACCGCGGGTGGGCCGGACGGTCGTGGTGCGGGTGGATCCGAGGGTCGGGCCGGATCGTCCGCGGCGCGAATGACATCGATGGAATGTCCCGGGTGGATCCGGCGTTAAAGGTTCTGTCGCCCCAGTGTCGATGAATGAGGAGAGGGATGACAACTACCACGTTGAGCAGGGAGAAGTCGAGCAGGGAACGGAAGTCGCCCGTGAAGGCCGCGCCCGCAGCCGCGGCGGAGGCGGGCACCAAGGGCCGTGAGGCATCGACCCCGGGCCGGACGGCCCGATCGGCCGGCGCCAACCGCAATCGGAGCTCGGACGCCGACAGCCTCGGCCTCTTCCTCCGGGACCTCGACCACCATCCCCTCCCCGACCACGCCGCCCAGACCGAACTGGCCAAGCGGGTGGCCGCCGGTGACGATGCCGCCCGTCGGGAGATGGTGGCGGCCAACCTCCGGTTGGTGGTCCACTGGGCCCGCCGCTATCAGGACCGGGGGGTCGACCTCCCCGACCTCATCCAGGAGGGCACGTTCGGGCTGATGCGGGCGGTGGACAAGTTCGACTGGGAACGGGGCTTCCGGTTCTCGACCTACGCCACCTGGTGGATCCGCCAGGCCCTCCAGCGGGCCGTGCAGCAACACGGTCGGACCATCCGCCTCCCGATGGAGGTGGCGGAGCGCAACCAGCAGGTCGACGCGGCCATGTGGGAGCTCACCCACCAGCTGCAGCGTCCCCCCACCGACGAGGAGATGGACAACGCCACCAACACCACCGCCGAGGTCAGGGCCGACCTGACCCAGGTGGCCCGGGTGGTGGCCAGCCTCGACCAGCCGGCGACCACCGACTCGACCGCCACCCTCGGAGATCTGGTGTCGACCGACCTCAACGATTTCGAGGACGAGGTGGCCGCCGAGCTGACCCTGGATCTGGTGCGCCAGGCGGTGGACCGGCTGACCGACCTGCAACGCCAGGTCATCCGACATCGCTTCGGATTCGACGGGAGCGACCCGGCCTCACTGCAGACCACCGCCGAACGGCTCGGGATCGGCGTGCGCAAGGTGCGCCAGGCCGAGGCCGAGGCGCTCGAGGTGCTGGCCGACAGCGAGATGCTCGAAGCCGCCCACGAGGCGGCCTGAGCGCACCGCCGGGGTCACCGACCCAGGTCAGTTGGAGAGGCGGTCCAGCTGCCCGAGGAGGTCGTCGGGCAGTGGCGAGGACCAGGACACCCGCTCGGCCGTCCCGGGGTGCTCGAGGGCCAGGGAGTAGGCGTGGAGAAAGGGGCGGGTGAGCTCCCCATCGGGGAGCACCCGGCCCTGGCTGTAGACCACGTCCCCGACCACCGGATGGCCGACGGCGGCCAGGTGGACCCGGATCTGGTGGGTGCGTCCCGTCTCGAGCGTGGCGGTCAGGAGCGTGCACGCGGTGGGCGAGAGGAAGCGCCGCTCGACCCGGTAGCGGGTGCGGGCCTCCTTTCCCTTGCGCGACACGGCCATCCGGGTCGGCGAGCTCACCGACCGGCCGATCGGCGCATCCACCAACCCGGTGTCGCCCTCCACCGTGCCCAGCACCAGCGCCTGGTAGTGCCGGCTGACCTGGCGGGCGGCGAGCTGGGCCACCAGCGACCGGTAGGCCCCCGGCGTGCGGGCCACCACCATGAGTCCGGAGGTGCCCCGGTCCAGCCGGTGCACGATGCCGGGACGGTCCGGGTCCGAGCCCACCTCCGCTCCAACGGTACGGAGCTCGGGGTAGCGGGCCAGGAGACCCTGGACCAGGGTCCCGGTCCGGTGCCCGGCACCCGGGTGCACCACCAGGCCGGCCGGCTTGTCGACCACGACGATCTCGGGGTCCTCGTGGACCACCTCGAACTCGACGGTGGGGTCGGCCTCGATCAGTCCGGGCGGAACCTCCTCGCCCCGCTCGACCACCAGCTCCTGGCCCAGATGGAGCACGGTACTCCGGCTCCGGACCACGGTCCCGCCGATGCGGACCCTGCCCTCCTCGACCAGCCGGTCGACCGTGGACCGGGACAGGTCGGCCATCAGCGCCACCGCCTTGTCCACCCGGACCCCGTCCAGTGATGACGGGACCACCAGGGTCAGCGTGGTCACCGGACCACCATCAGCGTGGTCACGGACGTCGAGGCTCTCGGATCAGGGACACCAACAGCACCCCGCACCCCACCACGATCGACGCGTCGGCCACGTTGAACGTGGGCCAGAAGTGCAGGGCGACGAAGTCCACCACCGCGCCGTGGTCGCCCCGGAACAGCCGGTCGGAGAGGTTGCCCAGCGCGCCTCCGATGATGAGCCCCAGGGTGGCGGCCCGGGCCGTCGTGGGCGCCCGCCACACCAGCAGAAAGAGGCCGGTCACCAGCACGACGGCGACCACGATCAACAGGGCCTCCTGACCCTGAAACAGGCTGAAGGCCGAACCGGTGTTGAGACTCAGCTGGAGGTCGAGCGGGCCGATCAGGTGGATCGACCCGTGGGAGAGACGGTCCACCGCCCACCATTTGGTCAGCTGGTCGACCAGGACGACGGCGACCATCACACCGGCGGCGGCGCCGAGCCGCCGCAGCCCGGTCGGGCGTGCGGCCACCGCCGGGGCCTCCCCGGTCACCGTCGTGACAGGCCACCGCTCTTGCAGGCCACGCACAGCCGGGCAAACGGAAGGGCGCGGAGTCGGGCCTTCGGGATGGGCTGGTAGCACCGCTCGCAACCCCCGTAGGTCTTCCGATCGATCTTGCGCATAGCGTCGTCGATCTCCTCGACCGCCGCCCCGGCCTGGGCGGAGAGGGCCAGGTTCCGCTCACGGTCGACGGTGACGGTCCCTCCCTCCCCCGACTCCTCGTCGAACTGCACATCGCCGGGCTCGCGCTCGAGGGCCAACGAGTCGGCCTCGGCCCGGAGGTCGACGGCCTGGCCCTTGTAGATGGAGCGTTCCTCGAGCAACAGGGCCCGCTGCTCGTCCAAGAACTTGGGCTCCTTGGCGTAGGGGCCGGTGGTCGGTCGCTTCGGGGCCGGCGGGGCGGCGGGCTTCTTCGCCGCCGGAGCGGGCTTGGCCGGCGGGGCGGTGGCCGTTTTGGCCGCCGGCGCGGCCGCTTTCCGGGCCGGGGCCGCCTTGGCCGCCGTCGGCTTCTTGGTGGCGGCCCGCTTGGCCGGGGCCTTCGAGGCCGCCTTCTTGGTCGCCGGACGCTTCGCCGCGGCCGTGCCGTTACTGCTGACCCGGGCCGCCTTGGCCGGTGGGGACTTCTTGGTCGAGGACGCCTTGGCCGATGCCGGCGGGGACTTGGGGCCCGCGGCGGCCTTCTTCGTCGTGGTCGCCGCCTTCTTTGCTGCCGTCACATCGACCTCCTTCAAGGTGCGCCCCATGGTGTCGCGGCCGCCCGGAGGCGGAAGAGCAGGACCATTCCCGACATCAGACGAGCGGGTGACGATACCGTGCCCAGCCCTTGGCGGCAATCCGCCGGGGGAACTCGCCCCAGGGACCATAGCGGTGCCGGCGCGTTCCTCAATCACCCGGACGGTGTGGCGGCCCGGCGCCTCTGGTCACGCTGCCGCCGGGGTGCCGGCGGCGGGACTAGAGCGGCAGGGGTGCGTTGGAGGTGGCCGGCCGGGTCATCCCGCCGCTCGGACGCACCTGGGTGACCTCACCGCTGGGCCCGGTGCCGCTGTTGGCCGGGGCCGGAGCCACCGGAGGCGAGGTGGTGGGGCGGTTGCCGCCCTGGATCACCGTGGCCGAGGCGGGCGTCGGACCGGAGCCGGTGGACTCGCCCTCGTCGACCGGACCCGGCTCGGGATGCGACGCCGTCCGGGGAGCTCGGCGAGGGCTGCACGTTCTGGTCCACCCAGCGCAGGATGTCGCCCAGGGCGGTACGGAGACGGTTGCGCTCGCTCTCCAGGTGGTTGGACATCGATTCGACCTGGCCGGTGAGCCGGATCCGAGACTCCTCGAGCCGGGCGATCTCCTCGCGGAGCCGCTGCTCGGACTCGGCGGCGATGAGGCTGGCCCGCGACTGGGCCGACTCGGTGACCTCGCGGGCCTTGGCCTCGGCCTCGGCGACCACCCGGGCCGCCTGGGCCTCGGAGTCGGCCTTGGTCTCGTCGACGAACTTCTGGGCCAGGAGGAGGGTGCGCTGCAGGGTGTCGTCGGCGACCACCGGAGCCTCGACCCGGGCGGGGGCGGGCTGCTGCTCGGCCGCCGCTTCGAGCTGGGTCTCGAGCTGGGAGATGCGCTCGGCCGCCTGACGGAGCCGTTCACCACTCTGGCGGAGCTGCTCCTGCAGTCCTTCGGCTTCGACGGCGGCCTTCTCCAGATACTCGTCGACGTCGTCCCGGTGGTATCCCTTGAGGGTCTCACGAAACTCGACGGTGCGGAGCGAATCGAGGGCAGATTGGGATGCGTCCATGGCCACACACTAGTGCCGCTGCCAGCGCCCTCCATGAATTGGCGAAGAAATTCGGAGGAACTATTGGGCCCCGCCGGACCGACCCTTCCGGCCGTTCAGCGGAAGAGGGGCAGCAGGATCACATCGATGACCAGGAACAGGACCAGCACCGACAGATCGAGGCCGACCCCACCGACCTGGGCGGTCGGGATGATCCGCCGGATGGGACGCAGCACCGGCTCGACGATGGTGGTCAGCACCCGCTGCACCTTGATGACCGGCGAGTCGTAGGAGATGTGGGCGTAGGCGATGACCAGGCTCAGGATGCAGTAGGCGAACAGCACCACCAGAAACAGGTTGAGGATGACCGCGATGATGGCGAACATGTCAGGTCACTCCCCTTTCTGCAGGGCACTGACCTTCAGGCCCGACCCTCCATTGTGCCTCAGGGATTGACCAATCCACGGTCGGCCAGGCGCTGGCGCTCCTCGTCGGAGACCTTCACGTTGGACGGGGTGAGCAGGAACACCTCGTCGGCCACCCGCTCCATTCCCCCGGAGAGGGCATAGGTCACGCCGCTGCAGAAGTCGATCATCCGGCGTTGCAGGTCGCGGTCCGCACTCTGCATGTTCACGATCACCGGTTGATTGCTCATGAGCCGGTTGGCGATCTCCTGGGCGTCGGCGAACCGTCCGGGCGCCACGATGTGGACCCTCGCCCCGGCGGTCTCCGGGGAGATCGGTCGCACCGACGACGAGCCCACGGTGGTCCGGGTGCCGATGACCGTGGGGGACGCGGCCACCGCGGTGGCGCTGGTCTCGTCGCGGGCCAGGGTCCGGATCCTCGGGTTGGGAACCGCCGCCACCGGCTCTTCGACGTCCTCGAGCGACCCCGCCGACCGCTGGCCGACCCGACCGACCCCGGTCGGAGACCGCGAGTCGTAGTCGTCGTAATCGTCGTAGTCGTCATCGACGAGGCCCAGATAGGCCATCGTCTTTTTCATGAACGAAGTAGGCATGAATTCCTCCTTTTCACAGCGTAGTGCGTGGCTCCGGGGGTGGGTGGGAGGCGGTGGGACGCACCGGGCGGGCCCCGAACAACGCCCGTCCCAGGCGCACCATGGTCGAGCCCTCCGACACCGCCACCTCCAGGTCGTCGGTCATCCCCATCGAGCGGACGGGCAGTGACAGCCGGTCGGCCAGCGACGACACCAGGGCGAATCCGGGCCGTGCCCCCGCGGCCGGCCCCGTCGGGCCCACGGCCATCAGCCCGGCGACGACCAGGTCCTCGTCCGCGCAGCGCCGCCACCAGCTCCGGCACCTCGTCCGGGGCCAGGCCGCCCCGACCCGGGAGCCCGGCCAGGTCCACCTGGACCAGTACCGTCGACCCCGGGGCCCGGCGGGCGATGGCCCGGCCCTCCTCGATCCGGATCACCGCCTGCCACCAGCTCACCACCGGGGCCAGGCGAGCGACCTTGTTGCGCTGCACCGCACCCAGGAAGTGCCAGGTGGGCGCGGGAGCGGCGACGGCACCCGCCTTGGCCACCAGCTCGTCGGCGTAGTTCTCACCGATGTCATCCAGGCCGGCGGCCCGGGCCGCGGTCACCGCGTCGACCCCGAAGCCCTTGGTCACCGCCACGATCCGCACCGACGAGGGGTCGGCCGCCGCGGCGGCGACGCGCTCGGCGGATGCCGTCCAACCGGCGGGCCACCTCCTCTCCATCCACCGCCGGGAGCGCGTCGCTCACCGGGGGCCGGCCGCCGCCGACCACACCAACAGGGCCTGGCGGCCCAGATCCCCCCGGGCCCGGTGGGAGAAGTACCCGTCGGCACACGAGGTGCAGGCGTCGACGCCCGGCACCTGGGCGACGTCGCTGCCGGCCAGGGCCGAGGCCACCGCAGCCGGCAGGTCCAGGGCGGCTCGACCGTCCCGGGTCCGGCCGCGGACACCGTCGCCCCAGACGGCGGCCACCCCGTCCAGGTCGTCGGCTCCGAACGGGTAGCACTCGGTATGGATGCAGGGACCGAGCGCGCCGGCCACCTCGCCGGCGCCCAGCGACCGCATGGTGCGCACCGCCGCGTCCACCACCCCCTCGGCCAGTCCCCGCCATCCGGCATGCACGGCGGCGAACACTCCCTCGGCGCTGCCCAGCGCGATCGGGGCACAGTCGGCGGTGAGCACGGTGAGGGCCACCGAGGGCGCCATCGAGACCAGGGCGTCGCCGATGCCGGCCCCGAGGGCCACGACGGCATGGGCCGGGGAGCCGGCCGCGGTCGGTGCGAGCGAGGAGGGTCGGGACCGCTCACCGACCACGATCACCGTCGAGCCGTGGACCTGGTCGACCCAGCGGACCTGGTCCACGGCGACGGGTCCCATGGTGTCGGCGGCCCATCGGGCCAGGGCGCGGCCGTCGTGGGCCGGGCCGGAGGTCGGGCCCCGAGGTCGCAGGTCGTCGTGCGCGGCGTCGCTCCAGGCCGCCCGGATGGAGCCGATGACCCGTGTGGCCGCGCGACCGCCGGTCAGCGGAGGAAGGAGGGCACGTCGAAGTCGTCGTCACCCAGGTCGAGCTCGTCGTCGGTCGGGGCGGCGAAGATGTCCTCGTGGGCGCTCTCGGTGCCCAGCACCCGGCTCCGGGTCTCCTCCCGACCGCTCGACTCGGGCGGGCCGCCCCCGCCCCTCGGCTGGGCCTCCCACCGCTCGAACCCGGCGGCGATCACGGTGACCCGCACCTCTTCGCCCATGGCCTCGTCGATCACGCTGCCGAAGATGATGTTGGCGTCCGGATGGGCCACCCCGTGGATGATCTCGGCGGCTTCGTTCACCTCGAACAGCCCGAGATCGGGCCCACCGGCGATGTTGAGGAGGATGCCCCGCGCCCCTTCGATGGACGCCTCGAGCAGCGGACTGGTGATGGCGGCCCGGGCCGCGTTGACCGAACGTCCCTCGCCGGTGGCCGAACCGATCCCCATGATGGCCGTGCCGGCATTGCTCATGATCATCTTCACGTCGGCGAAGTCGGTGTTGATCAGCCCGGGCACGGTGATCAGGCTGGTGATCCCCAGCACCCCCTGCATCAGCACCTCGTCGGCCATCTTGAAGGCGTTGACCATGGATGTCTTCTCGTTGGAGACGGTCAACAAACGGTCGTTGGGGATGATGATGAGGGTGTCGACCTTCTCCTTCAGGTTCTGGATGCCCTGCTCGGCCTGGACCGAGCGGCGGCGGCCCTCGAAGGTGAACGGACGGGTGACCACGCCGATGGTGAGCGCCCCCAGGCCCTTGGCGATCTCCGCCACCACCGGAGCGGCGCCGGTGCCGGTGCCCCCGCCCTTGCCGGCGGTGATGAAGACCATGTCCGCGCCCTTCAGCGCCTCTTCGATCTCCGATCGGTGCTCCTCGGCGGCCAGCCGGCCGACCTCGGGGTCGCTGCCCGCACCCAACCCCCGGGTGAGCTGGCGGCCGATGTCCAACTTGAGGTCGGCGTCGCTCATGAGCAGGGCCTGGGCGTCTGTGTTGGTGGCGATGAACTCGACACCCCGCAACCCGGCCTCGATCATGCGGTTGACGGCGTTGACGCCACCACCACCCACGCCGACCACTTTGATGACGGCGAAGTAGTTGTTCTGAGCCGGAACGGTCATGTAATCCCTTACCCTCGACCAAAGGTTGAAACCGTTCCAACCGGCGAGTTGTGGACCACGATACGGTCAGCGGAGTACCTGGTCAAGCACTGTCGACGCCGGGTGGACACCCTGGAGACACCTTGGCGTCCCGGCGGCGACACCCTTTGGACGAGGTGGGGTCCCGGGGCAGGACCGGGGCAGGACCGGCGGTGGCCCTCAGGGGCCGACGGTCGGAGACGACGGCACGGTGACATCGATGACCGAGGTGGCCTGCAGCGACCCCCGGGCCAGGATGGCCGCCGCATCCTCGTACTTGGCCGGAAGCTCGGTGGCCGTCCCGAGGTCCACGGTGATGCCCGAGTTGAGGGCCAGGGTCACGGTGTCGTCGGCGGCCACGGTGAGGGCCACCACCTGGCCGGAGAACGCCTTGGGCAGGGTGCGGGCCACCAGCAGCCCGTCGGCCGCCGCCGAGGGCAGCCGCCGTCCCACCGGGGCCGGCGTGACCGGCCCGGTGGAGGTGTGCACGGCGAAGACCGGGAGCCCGGGTACCTGTCCGGGCTGGACCTCCAGGGTCCGGCCGACGCCGTCGAGGACCGACCACGAGGGGCCCGGCCCGGCCACCTGGGCGACCGGGACCCGTTCGGTGACGGCGATGACCACCCCGTCGGGCCAGTGGAGGGAGACCCGGGCGGTGGCGATGAAGGGCAGTCCCTCGACCCGGCGGGCCGCCGCCCCGGTGTCCACGTCGATGAGCGGGGGTTGGCGGGCCAGGCCGGCGGCGGCTTCGATGGCCCCGGTGGTCGTGTGGGGGTGGGCCCCGGTCACCGTGACCACCCGGGCGTTGAACCACGGAGTGTGGAGCAGCCCGACGACCCCGATGACCAGGGCCACGACCGCCACCCCCCCGATCAGCCAGTAGAGGCGGCGACGGCCCCGGCTGCGCTGGATGGCCACCCGCCGCTCGCGGATCCGGGGGTCGATGGCCGGGGCCCGATCGACGGTGGCGTCGGTGGGTGGGGTCATCGGGAGCCTCCTCCACAGGGGCGGAATCCGACCAGGCGCACCTCGGTGCGCAGCTCGATGCCGGTGGTGGCGGCCACCACCGTCCGCACCTGGTCGATGAGGGCCAGGACGTCGTCCGCCGAACCTCCCGGGTCGGCCTGGATGAAGTTGGCGTGCTTGGTCGACACCTCGGCGCTCCCGAGCCGGAGCCCCTTCAGCCCGCAGGCATCGACCAGCCGGCCGGCGGAGTCACCGGGCGGATTGGTGAACACCGATCCGGCGTTGCTCCCTCCGGGCTGGTGGGCCCGCCGCCACCGCACGATCTCGGCGATGGTGGCGGCGCCGTCTTCGAGGTCGCCGTCGACCAACTCGTGGACGGCGGCCACCACCACGTCGGTGGGGGCGAGCTCGGTGTGCCGGTACGACGGGGCCAGCCACGCCGCCGGGGTCTCGTGGGCGGTGGACGTCTTGAGGTCGACCCAGCGCAGTCCGACCAGGGTGGAGGCGGTGTCGGAGCCGTGCCCGCCGGCGTTCATCCGGATGGCGCCGCCCACCGAGCCGGGCACCCCGACCGCCCACTCCAGGCCGTGGAGTCCGGCCGCCACGGTGCGGCGGGCCAGCACCGGGAGGCTCACCGCCGCGCCGGCCCGGACCCGGTGGCCGTCGATGGACAGCGACTCGAACCCGACCCCGAGGGAGATGACCAGACCGTCGAAGCCGGCGTCGGCCACCAGCATGTTCGAGCCGCGCCCGAGCACCACCACCGGCACCTCGAGCCCGTCGAGGCCCTGGGCCACCGCCACCAGGTCATCCTCGTCGCCGGCTTCGAGGTAGAGCGACGCGGTGCCGCCCACCCGGTAGGTGGTGAGGGCCCCGAACGGATGGTCCCGTCGGGCCCGGTCCCCGAGGGCCCGCTCGAGCCGGGCCAGGTCGCCGGTCCGCGCAGCCATGGACCCCCTCACCAGCCCGGTTCGGACATCAGCTCGTCCGGCAGCGAGGTCAGGTCGCCGGCCCCGAGCGTGCAGCAGAGGTCGCCGGCCGACAGCACCTCGCCGACGGCGCGCCCGAGGTCGATCCGGCTCGGGGTGTAGACGACCGGCTTGCCGGGGAACGACCGTCGGACGGCGTCGGCCACCAACTGCCCGGTGACCCCGGGCACCGGGGCTTCACCGGCCCCGTAGACGTCGGTGACCACCACCACGTCGGCGTCGGCGAAGGCCGGGCCGAAGGCCGCCCACAGCTCCGCCGTCCGGCTGTAGCGATGGGGTTGGAACACGGCGACGACCCGTTCCCAGGCCCCGTTGCGGGCCGCGGCCAGGGCCGCCCGCACCTCGGTGGGCAGGTGGGCGTAGTCGTCGACGAAGGTGACCCCGTTGACCGTGCCCCGGAACTCGAACCGGCGGGCCACCCCGGCGAAGCGGGCCAGCGCCCTCGCCGCCGAGGCGAAGGGGATGCCGGCGGCCAGGGCGGCGACCGTGGCCACGGCGGCGTTCTGGACGTTGTGGAGGCCGGGGACCGGCACCGCCAACCGGCCCAGCTCGGCGTCGTCCGGACCCACCAGACGGAAGGAGATCGAGCTGCGGGCCAGCTCGAGGTCGACGATCCGGTGGGTGCAGTCCGGCGCCGCGACCGACCACGTCGGCCCCGCTGGCCCTCCCGATGTCGGCGGCGACCGGGTCGTCGCCCGAGACCACCCGGTGATGGCGGGCGCTGGCCACGAACTGCTCGAAGGCCGACCGGACGGCGGCGAACGTCCCGTAGTAGTCGAGATGGTCGGCCTCGATGTTGGTGACCACGGCGATGTCGGGCACGACCGACAGGAAGGTGCCGTCGCTCTCGTCGGCCTCCACCACCAGCCACTCGCCCTCGTCCCACACCGCGTTGGTGCCGATCTCGTTGACGTCGCCCCCGATGAGGAAGGAGGGGTGGACGCCGGCCTCCACCAGCTGGAGGGCCAGCATCGACGCGGTGGTGGTCTTCCCGTGGGTCCCGGCCACGGCGATGCACCGGCGCAACGAGGTCAGCGCGGCCAGGGTCTCGGCCCGGGAGAGGACCGGGATGCCCCGGCGGTGCGCCTCGACCCGCTCGGGGTTGTCGGCGCCGACGGCCGAGGAGACGGTGACCAGGTCGGCGCCGCCCACATGGCCCGCCTGGTGGCCGATGAGCACCGGGATGCCGGCCTGTCCCAGTCGCTCGGTGACCGCCGAGGCCTTCAGGTCGCTTCCGGTGACCGTGTGGCCCATGGCGTGCAGCGCGGTGGCGATGGCGCTCATGCCCGCCCCCCCGATGCCCACGACGTGCACGGTGAGCGGCCGGGTCGGGTCCCCGAAGTCGGGTCCGGGTCCGGGGCTCATCGGGCCACCGTCCCGGCCCGGCCGTCGGCACTCGACTCGACCAGCCGGGCCCCGGCGGCGGCGGCGTCGCGCCGGGCCAGCGACCGGGCGGACCGGCCCATGGCGTCGAGTCCCGCGGGATCCGCCAGCATGGTGTCGAGCGTAACGGCCAGCGTGGCGGCGTCGCAGTCCTCGTCGCGGACCAGCACCGCGGCCCCGGCCCGTTCGAGGACGCGGGCGTTGGCGGTCTGATGGTCTCCCGGCGCTCCGGGCAGGGGCACCAGGACCGACGGCACGCCGGCCGCCGCCAGTTCGGCCACCGTCATGGCCCCGGCCCGGCACACCACCACATCGGCGGCGGTGTACAGCAGGTCCATCCGGTCCTCGTAGGGCACCCGGACCAGACAGAGCCCGGCGCCGGCACCTCCCTCGACCGGGGCGGGGTCATCGGCTGCTCCGAGGTCCTCCCAGTCGCGCCGCCCGACCACGTGGTAGATCGTCCGGTCGGCCCGGTCCGCCCAGCGAGCGGCCAGGCCGGTGACGGCGCCGTTGATGCGCCGGGCCCCGAGGGACCCTCCGAACACCGCCACCGTGGCCCGGTCGGGCGGCAGCCCGAGTCGGCGGCGGGCCGCCCGGCGATCGTCCGGCTGACGACCGACGTCGGCGATCTCGGCGCGGACCGGGGTACCGGTCACGACGGCCCGAGGCAACGGGTTGCCCTCCCACCCCACCGCGCTGGCCCGGGCGAATCTCCCGAACAGGCGGTTGGCCGCACCGGGCACCGCATCCACGTTGACCAGGACCAGGGGGATCCGGTACACCACGGCGGCCACCGACGCCGGCAGGCTGGCGTACCCGCCCACCGACACCACCACCCGGGGCCGGGTCCGCCGGACCACGCCGAGGCCGCGCACCAGGGCGACGGCGAGCCCGGCCAGGGCGCCGACGTTGTCGACCAGGGCCCGGGGCGAGACCCGGCGCACGATGCCCCGCCCGGGCAGGAGGGTGGACGGGAAGCCGCGGCCGTCGAGGGTGGCCCGGTCCTGGCCGCGCTCCGAGCCCACGAACTCGATGGTGTCCCGGGGATGCCCGGCCGCCACCAGCGCTTCGGCGATGGCCAGGGCCGGCTGCAGGTGGCCGGCGGTTCCACCCCCGGCCACCAGGGCGAAACGCTCCCCGGTCACCGGGGGGAGGGTCGTCGGCGGGGGTGCGCGGCCACGGGCGGCGTGCGCTCCTGCCGGGCGATGTTGACCAGGATGCCGACCGCAGCCATGGTGATGATCAGCGACGATCCCCCGTAGGAGATGAACGGGAGCGGGATGCCGGTCACCGGGAGGAGGCCGACCACCGCACCGATGTTGATGACGGCCTGGCTGACCACCCAGCAGGTGATGCCCACGGCCAGAAGGCTGCCGAACCGGTCGGGGGCGCGCATGGCGGCGCGGAGCCCGTACCAGGCCAGGGCGAAGAACAGCGCCAGCAGGACCACGGCTCCGACCAGTCCGAGCTCCTCGCCCACCACCGAGAAGATGAAGTCGGTGTGGGCATTCGGCAGGGTCCCGTACTTCTCCCGCCCCCCACCGAGACCCAGGCCGAACAGGTGGCCGGTGCCCAGGCCGATCAGCGACTGCCACACCTGGTAGCCGGTGCCCGACTTGTTGGCCCCCGGATTGAGGAACGAGAGGATCCGGTCCCGGCGGTAGGGGTCGGCCAGGCCGACCACCGCCGCCAGCACCAGGAACGCCCCGAGGATCTTGAAGATCGGGCCCATCGACACCCCCCCGAGGAAGAGGATGCCGAAGGCGATGCAGCTGAGCACGAGCGCGGTGCCCATGTCCGGCTGCTTCAGAATCAGGATCCCGGAGATGCCCAGCACGGCCAGCACCGGGACGACGACCATCTTCGGATCACCGGAGCGGTCGACCCGACGGGCCAGCAGGTCGGCGGCGAAGATGGCCAGGGCCAGCTTCATCAACTCGGACGGCTGCAGCTGCAGCACGCCGACGCCGATCCACCGCGACGAGCCTCCGGCCGTCACGCCGAGGTGGGGCACGAGCACCACGACCAGCAGCGCCAGGGTGCCGAGGACCAGGGGTCCCCGGATGGCCCGCCATTTGCGGTAGTCGACGCCTGCGCACAGCAGCAGGGCGCCGATCCCGAGGCCCATGTAGAGGGCCTGCCGGATGAGGATCGCCCACGGCGACCCGTACAACGAGATCGAGATGAGGGGCGACGCCGAGCCCACCATGACCAGGCCGAACACGCAGAGGATCGCCATGAGCACGGCGATGGCCTGGGCCGTGCCCACCCCGGCCAGCCGCTGCCGGACCCCACGCCCCGCGGTTGCCGACCGGCGCGTCGGAGCGGTACCGGGGGTGACCGGTCGTGGCGATGCCGCGCTCGGGGCCCCGGCCGGGCGGGCGCCCGGCGTGAACGGAGCCGGGCCTACCGCCGAGCTCGGTCGCGAGGGATGGCGCCCCCGGGTCAGGGTCCGGGCGGTCGTCACACGTTCAGTCACTCGCTCCTCCTCGTCCCGACAGCTGGGAAGCCACGGCGGCTCCGGACCGGTCGACGTGGCCCCCAGCCTCGCCCACCCGTCGGCGCAGGTGGTGGAGCCTGGTCCGGCCCGGTCGACCGGGTGCGGGGTGACCGCTCATCAGACCTTGCCCACCGAGAGGAAGTCGCCGTAGAAGATGCCGAGGCCGAGGGCGGCGAACAGCCCGGCCAGAATCCAGAAACGCACGATGACCGTGGTCTCGGGCCAGCCCATGAGCTCGAAATGGTGGTGGATGGGGGCCATGAGGAAGACCCGTCGGTGGAAGACCCGGAAGCTGATCACCTGGATGACCACCGACAGGGTGACGATCACGAACAGCCCTCCGATGACCACCAGCAACAGGTCCAGGTTCATCAGCAGGCACAGGGCGGCCAGTCCCGACCCGATGGCCAGCGAACCGGTGTCGCCCATGAAGATCTTGGCCGGGGCCGCGTTCCACCACAGGAACCCGAGGCAGGCGCCGGCCAGGGCCACCGCCGCCAGGGCCAGGTCGAGCGCATCGTGGACCTGGTAGATGGCCACGTGCCGGTACTGCCAGTACCCGATGATGGCGAGGCAGGCGAAGCAGAACGTCGACGAGCCGGCGGCCAGGCCGTCGAGGCCGTCGGTGAGGTTCACCGCGTTGGCCGAGGCGGCCAGGATCACCGTGGCCCACACCACCCACAGCGCCGTGCCCATGTGGACCCCGGGATAGTCGTAACGGGTGAACGACAGGGCCGTCGACGAGTGGGCCCAGTAGACGGCGAGGAGCGAGAACGTCACCCCGAGGGCGATCTGGGCGCCGAACTTCGCCCGCTTGTTGAGACCCAGGCTGCGACGGTGGCGCACCTTGATCCAATCGTCGGCGAAGCCGATGGCCGCCGCGCCCACCACGGCCAGCATGACCAGGGCGCCGGAGCGGGAGAAGAACACCCCGGGCACGGCGTGGGCGGTGAGGTACCCGATGATCACCGCCCCCACGATGCCGATGCCGCCCATGGTCGGCGTTCCGGCCTTGGCGATGTGGACCTGGGGGCCGTCCTCCCGGATCTGCTGCCCGATGTTGTGCTTCAGCAGCCAGCGGATGAGGATCGGGATGGTCAACACCGACACCCAGAGGGCCACCCCTCCCGAGGTCATGAGCGAGATCATCGGCCGCCCCCGAACCGCTCGGCCAGGGCCCTCCCGGCCTCCACCCGGTCGTCGAACGGCTCGGTCCGCCCGTTCCACACCTGGGTCGTCTCGTGCCCCTTGCCCGCCACCACCACGATGTCCCCCGGGGAGGCCAGGGAGATGGCGGTGCGGATGGCCTGGGCCCGGTCCGGCACCACCACCGGCCCGACGCCGGCGGCCACCCCCGAACGGATCTGGTCGATGATGGCGGCCGGGTCCTCGGACCGCGGATTGTCCGAGGTCAACAGCACCACGTCGGCCAGCCGTCCGGCCACTTCACCCATCTGAGCCCGTTTCCCCTGGTCACGGTCGCCCCCGCAGCCGAAGACGCAGACGACCCGGCCCGATCCGGTCAGTCCCCGGGCCGAGGAGAGCGCCACCTCCAGCCCGGCCGGGGTGTGGGCATAGTCCACCAGCACGGCCACCGGGGAACCGGGGGCCACCAGCTCCATCCGACCGGGGACCGGCAGTGCGGCCGAGAGGCCCTCCACCACCACCTCGTCCTCCACGCCCATGGCGGACGCCACCGCCGCGGCCAGCAGGGCGTTGTCGACGTTGAAGACGCCGGACAGCGCCAGGGCGACCGGACGACCGCGCCATTGGAAGGTCGAACGGCCGACGGCCAGGTCGATGTGGCGGGCGTCGCCCCGTTGGACCCGGACGACCGGGCGCCCGGCCAGGGTGTCGGCCAGGCGCAGCCCCCACGGGTCGTCGACGTTGATCACCGCCGTCTGCGAACGCCCCTCCTCGAACAGCCGCGACTTGGCGGCGAAGTACTCCTCCATGGTGCGGTGGTGGTCGAGATGATCGCGGCTCAGATTGGTGAAGGCGGCCACATCGAAGACGATCCCGTCCACCCGGTGCTGGGTCAGCGCGTGGGACGAGACCTCGACGGCCACGGCCCGGTGACCGTCGTCCCGCAGGCTGGCTAGCAGCTTCTGCAGGTCGGGAGCCTCGGGGGTGGTCCGCTCCCCGTGCAGGGTGCCGATCACCCCGGCCGGGATACCGGCGTGGTGGAGGATGGAGCGGACCAACTGGGTCACGGTGGTCTTCCCGTTGGTGCCGGTCACGCCGACCGTGGCCAGCGACCGCGACGGATGACCGAAGAAGGCCGAGGCCACCGAGGCCATGGCCGGCCGCACCGCGCCCGGGGCCACCAGCAGCTGGGTCACGTCGAGGTCGATGAACTCCTCGCACAGCAGCGAGGAGGCACCCCGGTCGACCGCCTCGGCGGCATGGCGGTGGCCGTTGGTGCGCTGCCCCGGGACGCAGCAGAACAGCGAGCCGGGACGGACCCGGCGGCTGTCGAAGTCGACCCCCAGCACCTCCGTCGTGGCCAGATCGCCCCGGGTCCCGATGACGTCGATGTCGAGGATCAACTCGGTGATCTGCACGAACGGGTCATCCGGAGGATTCGGGGCGGCGAGGGGATCGAACCGTGCCGGTCCGGGACCACCTACGGCCCTTCCGTGACCGCTCCGGGCGGCACCGAGATCGAGCCGGTGGATCCGATGGCCGCGCTCGAGGCCGAGGCGGTCGCGGCGGTGCTGGTCGGGATTCCGTAGTGGTGCAGGGCATAGGCCATGATCGTCGAAAACACGGGTGCGGCCACCGCACCACCGTAGATGGGCGTGGGGTGGTCGAGGACCACGACGGCGGAGAGGACCGGGTTCTGGGCCGGGGCGAAGCCGGCGAACGACCCCACGTAGGCACCGGAGATGTAGCCCAGGTGGCTCGGGTCGGGGATCTGGGCCGTGCCGGTCTTGCCGGCCACGGTGTAGCCGTCGATCGCCGCCTCGGTGCCGGTCCCCTGGGTGACCACGCCCTCGAGCATCTGGACCAGCTGGGCGTTGGTGGTCGGGCTGATCACCCGGTGGGACGGCGAGGGCTGGGCCGCGGTCAGCGTGCCCGACGGGCTGACCGTCCCCCGCACCAGCCGGGGGGCCACGAAGACCCCGCCGTTGGCCACCGCGTTGTAGGCGTCGAGGATCTGCTGGGCGGTGACCGCGTCGTCCTGGCCGATCGGGGTCGATCCGATGGACGTGCCGGTCCAGGCGTTGGGGCCGGGCACGAGTCCCTCGGACTCACCGGGGAAGTCGAGGCCGGTCGGCTTGCCGAATCCGAGGTTGGAGATCTGCGAGAGCAGCCCGCTCTCCCCCAGCCGTTCCGCCACTTCGATCGTCCCGATGTTGGAGGACTGGGCCAGAATGCTGCTGGCGGTGAGCTGCTCGTCGGGGTGGCTCTCCGCGTCGTGGAAGGTGTAGCCGCCCATGGGGAGGGACGCCGGCACGTTGATCACCTGGTTGGGCGTGGTCAGCCCGGCGCCGAGGGCGGCAGAGAAGGTGACCAGCTTGAACACCGAGCCCGGCTCGTAGACCTGGGTCACGGCGCTGTTCGACGGGGCCTCCTCGACGCCGGCCGGAAGGGTGTCGGCCTGCGAGACCAGTGTCGCTCCCGAGGTCGGGACGGGGGTGGTCCCCGCCGTCGGGGTCGTGGTGGTGGTGGTGCTGGAAGACGCGGGCGGGGTGGTCGGGTCGGCTCCGGTGGTGGCCGTGCCGGTGGTGGCCTGCAGGTCGGCCATGGCCAGGATGTCACCGGTCTTCACGTCCATGACCACCGCGGTGCCGCTGTAGGCGTGGGAGGCGTCGATCTCCTCGCCCAGCGCCTGCTCGGCGACGTACTGGATCGATTCGTCGATGGTCAGCTCGAGACCTGTTCCGGGCGTGGACGCCACCGAGGGACTGCTCGACCCGGGGAGGTTGACCCCGTCCGGCCCCTGCAGCAGGTTGACCGAGCCGGCCTTGCCGGCCAGCTCCGACTGGTACTGGTACTCGAGCCCGGAGGCCCCGTTCCCGGCCCAGTTCACCGTGCCCACCACCGGGGCGGCCAGCTGCCCGTCGGGTTCGACTCGCTGCGATTCGGGCACCAGGTTGATACCGGTCAGGTTGAGGGCGGAGACCTTGGTGGCCACGTCGGCCGCCACCCGGTGGGCGAGGTAGACGAACCCCGAGTGCTCGGTGAGCTCGCCGAGCAGCTGGTCGGTGGGGAGGCCGAGCACCGGAGCCAGGGCATCGGCGGTGACGGCGGGGTGGGTGATGAGGAGGGGATCGGCCACCACCGTCTGCTTGGTCACCGACTCGGCCAGCACCTCGCCGTTGCGGTCGTAGATGCCGCCCCGGACGGCCGGCACCGATACCGACTGGGTCAGCTCGGCGGAGGACAGGGTGGCGTAGCGCTGATGGGAGAACGCTTGGACGCTGACCAGCCGGGCGGCCAGGGCCAGGAAGACGAGGACCAGGACCAACCGCATGGCGCGGGTGCGCCGGTTCAACAGGACCGCGGGGCTCACTGGCCGGCCGTGGCCGTGGTCGACGCGGTGACGGTGGTGGGGAGCGCCGTCGAGGTGCTGGGCGGCTGGGCGGTGAGCTGAGGCACGGGGAGGGGCACGTTGAGCGGGACCCGGGGCAGGTAGACCACCTGGGTGGGGGCGACCAGCCCGGCGCTCTCGGCCTGGCTGACCACGACCGGGGGGGCGGCGATCGAGGCCACCGCCACCTGGAGCGTCTTCTGGGCGGTGGTGGCCGCGGCGATCTGGTCCTGGGTGGCGGTGAGCCGCACCTGGCCCTCGCTGATCATGGCATCGCCCACCACCACGGCCAGCAGGCTCCCGACCACCAGCAAGCCGGCGACCCACATCGTCGGCCGACGGACCGAGCGCCGGGCGGGCTTGGGCCGTGGGGCCGGCTCGAATACCTGGAGCGGCGGCCGCGCCGGGGCCGGGGCCGGGCGCGGGGCGGTGCGGACGGCGGACCTCCGAGCCGTGGCCGGCGGCGCCATCAGGCCACCTCGCCGTCGTCGGAGGAGCGACCGGTACCGGGCAGTCGCTCGACGACCCGGAGGCGGGCGGCCTCGGCCCGTCGGTTCCGGGACACCTCGTCGGCGTCGGGACGGCGGGCCCCGCGGACGACCAGTCGGAACTGCGGGTCGGCGCCACAGACGCAGGGCAGCCCGGGCGGGCAGTGGCAGTCGTCGGTCACGGCGCGGGTGAACCTCGTCTTCACCATCCGGTCCTCTCCCGAGTGGTAGGAGATGACCACGCACCGACCTCCGGGGCGGAGGAGGGACAGGGCGGCGTCGAGCGCGGTGCCCAGCTGGTCCAGTTCCTCGTTGACGGCGATGCGGATGGCCTGGAACACCTTGCGGGCCGGGTGGCCCCCGGTCCTCCGGGTGGCGGCCGGGATCGCCTCCCGGACCACGTCGGCCAGCTGGCCGGTGGTCATCACCGGGCGGGCGGCGATCACCGCCCGGGCGATGCGACGGGCGAAACGACCCTCACCGTTGTCGGCGAACAGCTCGACCAGCGCGTCTTCGTCGTAGTGGTTGACCACGTCGGCGGCGGTGCGACCGGTCGACGGGTCCATGCGCATGTCCAACGGGGCGTCCCGGCGGTAGGAGAACCCGCGGGCGGCCACGTCGAGCTGAGGGGAGCTGACCCCGAGGTCGAACAGGACGCCGCTCAGGCCCCGCTCCCCGGCCGGCACCCCGAGTTCGTCCTCCACGCCCCGGACCACCTCGGCCAGGGCGTCGAAGCGGGAGCGCCGGACCATGGCGCGATCGCCGAAGTGGGCCAACTCGTCCCCGGCCGCGGCCACCGCCGCCGGGTCGCGGTCGAGCCCGAGCAACCGGATCCCCGGATGGGCGTCGAGCAGCGCGGCGGCATGCCCGCCGCCGCCCAGGGTGGCGTCGACGATCCAGCCCGGCGGTACCGGGCCGAACAGCTCGACCACCTCGGTGGCCATGACGGGATCGTGGGGAAACGCCTGGCTCATCTGCAGTCCCTCGACCGGCAAGATGCCTGCGGGTGGAGTGCCGCGACGCACCCGCTGGAAGAGGGCGGAGGAGGATTCTTCCAGGGATCCGATCGAGGGACTGCGCATGGGCCAGACGCGTTCGATGTGCACGTCATGCCGAGCCACGGCGGCCAGGCCGGACTCGTAGGGGGTCGGTCGGTGATCGTGGTCGGTTCCGGGCTCCCGGGACGGGGTCCGGGCGATCGGGGCCGAGGTGATGATGCGTCCGAGGTCGCCTCCCTTCGCTGAGGGTCCCGGCCGGTCGGGTCCCTCGTCATGGTCGGCCAAGGCGGCGAGGGCAGGGCTCCCCCCGTCGTGGTCGACACTCGGGTGGTCCGGGCTGATCCGGCGGTCCAGCGGGGCACCGGCGTCACCGCTCGGGCGGTCGCCGACGTCGTGGAGCGCGGGGGTGACGATGTGGAGGGACACCGTGTCACTCAGCCGTCGTCGCCCTGGGTGAGACGTTCCCCCTCGGGCAGCACCTTCTGCTGCCACGTCTCCCGATTCCAAAGCTCGACCTTGTCGATCGCCCCGAGGACCAGGACGTCCCCGACCAGGCCGGCGTAGTCCCGCAGCGGGGCCGGAATGGCCATCCGGCCCTGCTTGTCGATCTCCAGCTCGTGCGAGGTCGAGGCCCAGTACCGGACCAGGTTCCGGTCGCTCGGGTTGGTCTTGGCCCGCTCCAGCATCGTATCCAACTGCTCCTCGAACCCGTCCGGGGTCCACAACGAGAGGCAGCCGTCCCGGAACTCGGTCAGGTAGCCCCCGTGTTCGAACGGGGCGCGGAACTTCGACGGGAGGATGACCCTTCCCTTGTCGTCGAGCGAGTGCTCGTACCTGCCGAAGAACCGTGCCACTGGTGATTGCTCCCACAATGCTCCCCGCAGTGCCCAGAACCTGACTGTTCAGGCCCCTCCCTTTCACACCACTTTGCGCCACTTTACGCCCCTACCCTCCCCCGGTCAACCACTTCGGCCCAAACGACACCCACCAGGCCCCACCCGTCACCGACCGGTGCCGCGCCGGGGCGCGATGGTGGCCGGGGCGGGTCGGATGGGGCGCGGGGCCGCGCCCGGATCCGGTGGAGGACGAGGGAAACGGCCGCCGGCCGTGAGGGCCGGGTGGCCCGGCCTCTAGGGCAGCGACGCGATCACAGCGGCGGCGATGTCCTCGGCCGCCGGTCGGGCCACACCCTGCTCGTCGGCCAGATCGTGCACGCCGACCGCCACCCGACCCAGCCCACGGCGGGCCGCCGCCCGCTGGTCAGGCGCGAGGGCCAGGGTGTCGACGAGGGCGGTGGCATCCCACCGCACCAGGCCCGCCCCGTGGAACCAGGCCCCCCGCCGGTCACGGCGCTGGGCCAGTCCCACCACCTTGCGACCGTCATCGGTGACCACCTCACCGGCTCCGACCGTTCCGAAGCACACCAGGGACCACCACGGGGCCTCCGATCGGACGGCCGGTGCCCGGGGGGACGAGAGGCTGATGCCCGAGCGGCGCAACCCGGCCGTCCAGGCGGTCCCCAGCCAGTCGAAGGCCCGCACCACGTCGTCGCTCCACCGCGGGTGACCGACCGGCACCCACACGTCGATCCAGACGGGGTCCCCGGGGGTGACCAGCACCGCTCCCCCGCCCGACCTCCTCCGGGCCACCGAGATCCCGGCCGCCGCGGCCCGGCCGGCGTCGATCACCGATTCGGGCTGCGAGGATCCAAGGACGACGGCCGGCCCAGTGACCCGGCAGACCGCCACCGCCGGCTCGTCGGGACGGTCGAGCACGGTCGGCCAGCCGGCATGGAGCGAGGCCGCGTCCCCCTCCCGCTCCTCCAGCCGCCAGCTACCGGCCACCGTGCCACGCTCTCATCCGATCGCCCCTCCGGTCACCGGGTGCCGACGACCACCGACGGTACCGTCGCTTCGGGAGCCGGTGGGTCCCGACCCGCCGCGCCGGTGCCTCTGCGCCGCCGACCTCAGGCGGTCAGCGGTACCCGCTCGTGGCCCAGGGCACCGAGGTAGGTGCTCCAGTCCTCGCTGGCCCCCCCGCACAGGGCCAGCAGTTGCACCCGGTGCCGCGGGGCCCGCGGGATCGAACGGAGCACCATCCCGGCCTCGTGGGGCAGGCGGTCCTCCTTGCGGGTGTTGCAGCGGCGGCACGCGGCGACCACGTTCTCCCACGTGTGGGGGCCGCCTTTGCTCCGGGGGATCACGTGGTCGAGGTTCTCGGCGGCCAACCCGCAGTACTGGCACCGCGAACCGTCGCGGGCGAAGACGGTGCGGCGGTTCACCGCCACCCGGTAATGGCGGGGTATCTGGACGTAGCGGACCAACCGGACCACCGATGGCTCGGGAACGGTGAGCCGCTCGGCGCGGAACACCCGATCGGTCGTGTGGACCAGCTCGGCCTTGGTATCGAGGACGAGGAGCACCGCCCGCCGGGACGACACGATGCCCAGGGGCTCGAAGGTGGCGTTGAGCACCAGGGCCCGCCGGGAGGGTGACATCGGGGATCGCACCGGTTCGGGGCCGAGGGCCGCTGATGCCCCCGAGGTCACCGTCTTCGCTGGCACCTTCGACCGTCGATCCATCAATCCGGAAATTTAGCCTGAGCCGATCGCCCGCCGGCGTCCTGGAGCAGGCTCGGCCCCCGCCCTCCCCGGAACCCCCGACCCGGTCGTCGGGTGCCCCGGCACCACTCGAGGAACGAGATGACGTCGGCCGGGGGCGGAACGGCCCGGGGATCGCCGTAGGCGGTGACCATCCGGAACGCCCACAGCCGGTTGTCGGGTAGCGGGAGGTGGGGCGGGCTCCTCCACCAGCCCGGGCGGGCCATCCTCACCAGGACCCCGCCCGCCGTCCACCACAGGTCGGGTCGCAGGACGACCCGACGCACCGCACCACGGGCCACCCGGGGGGTGGGGCCCGAAGCGCCCGGGACGCTCACCGGCCCGTCCCGCCCGTCGGGGCGGCGGCCAGCGCTCGGCGACCCACCGCCGCCGCGCCCAACAACGGACCGTCGGCCCCCAGGCCCGACGGGATGATCCGGGTGGAGCGCGAGAACTCGAGGCGGGACCGCAGCTCGATCTCCTGCTGGGCGGCCTCGAAGAACGCCGAGCCGAAGCCGAGCGCCACCGATCCGGCCACCACCGCCAACTCGACGTCCAACAGGTTGGCCACCGAGGCCACCGCCCGCCCGACCAGCATCCCGGTACGCCGGCGCACCTCGGGTGGAGCCTCACGAGCCGGTCGACCGGTGACGGCCTGGATCGACAGTCCGGACGCCTCGGCCTCGAGGCAGCCCCGACCCCCACACACACAGGGTCGGCCGTCCGGCTCCACCACCACGTGGCCGATGTGTCCCGCGTTCCCGTGGGTGCCGTCCAGCAACCGGTGATCGATGACGATGCCACCGCCGACACCGGTGGACACCACCATGGCCAGATAGTTGCCCGAGCCCCGGGCCACCCCGAGCCACCCTTCGCCGAGGGCCAGGGCTTTGGCATCGTTGTCGATGGACACCGGGAGCCCGACCGAGGCGGTCACCCGGGCGCGCAGGGGAAAGTCCCGCCAGGCGGTGATGTTCAGGGGCGACACGGTGGCCCCGCCGGGCTCCATCGGTCCACCGCATCCGATCCCGCACACCACCGGCTCCGACGTCGACGCCGAGCGCACCCGCCCGATGACCGCGTCCAACTCGCCGAACAGCTCGTCGGCGTCATCGGTCGCCGGCGTGGGGATGCGGGCCCGGGACCCGATGACCCCGTCGACATCGACCACCGCCACTTCGATCTTCGTGCCACCGATGTCGACGGCCAGCACCGGGGACTCGGCGTGCGGATGCGCCAACGTGTGCTCGACCGGTCCGGGGCGGCCCCCGGGCAACACGGCCGTCACCGACTCAGTCAGTCGTCGCGGTGGAAGCGACCACGGATCCAGTCACGTGGATCGTGGACGGTGTTGCTCAGGTTGCGGCTGTGCAGCGAACGGGAGATGTCGTCGATCCCGGCCTTGCCCATGCGCCGGGCGTTGTTGGCGAAGACCACGCCGGAGAGGAACATGACCACGACACCGAGGAAGCCGAGCACGACCGAGCTCGAGAAGGTGAGGACCATGAAGACCAGGGCGGCGACGAACACCAGGGCCGACCAGACGCAGTATCGACCGGCGTGGCGGTAGACCGTCTCGGAGCGGACCCGCTCGGCGAAATCGGGATCCTCCTGGTACAGGGACTGCTCGAGTTCGTGCAGTATGCGTTGTTCGTGTTCAGAGAGCGGCAACTGCTCGTCTCCTCCACCCGTCTTCATGCTTCGTGGCCATCCCCGACCTCATCCTCGCGCAATCTCCACTCGGATACACAGCGTCCTGGCCCCCCAACTGCACTCGCGGACACCATTGACCACACACTGCCACCATATTACAAGGTGTCGGCTGATTCATCATCCGCCTGAAGAGGCCCACCGGGCCCCGCCGGGCCCCACTGGGCATCCCCCCGCCTCCGGACCTGGAGCCCGTCCGCCCCGACCAGCGAGGCAGGCCCGACCGACGATCCCCCGTACCGGGCCCGGATGGCGTCCACCGCCGCGGTCACCGACCCCCAGGAGCGCTGCATCCGCTGCGCCTCCTCGTCCGCCTCGACCAGGCGGGCCCCGGACTCGTTCGCCTCCGTCGGTGCCCCCCGGGTGCCTTCCCGGCCGTCCGGCGGTTCCGACCCCGATGGCCCGAGGTCCAAGCTGAGCTGGACCCCGAGGTCGGCCTCTCCGAACCCGGACAGGCTGACACCCAGCAGCCGCACTCCCTGGTCGAAGGAGACGGTGTCCAACAGGGCGGCGGCGACCGCACCGATGGCCGGGGCGGTATCGATGGGCGCACTGAGGGAGTGGGACCGGGTCACCATGGAGAAGTCGGCCAACCGGATCTTGACGTTGACGGTCCGGGCCCCCGAACCCGATCGGCGGAGGAGGGTGGCCGAAGCGTCGACCATCCGCACCAGGTGACGGTGGAGCTCGGCCCGGTCCCAGAGATCCGACGCGAACGTCTCCTCGTGGCCGATGGACTTGGCCACCTGATCGGGCACGACCGGACGGGGATCGTCCCCCCGGGACAGGGCGGCCAGGTGGGCGCCGAGGGAGGGGCCGAGGTAGCGCTCCAGGGTGGTGGCGGGGAGGGCGGCGATGTCCCCGACCGTGTTGACTCCGAGGGCGCCGAGCCGCCGGCCGGTGACCGGTCCCACTCCCCAGAGGGCCCGGATGGGCAACGGGTGGAGGAACTCGAGCTCGTCCTCGGGGCGCACCACCACCACCCCGGCCCCCGGGGCGATCCCACTCCGGGTGGCGCTCGGCTTGGCCGCCTTCGACGCCAACTTGGCCATGAGCTTGCTGCGGCCCACCCCCACCGAGCAGTGCAGGCGGAGCTCGTCGAGCACCCGCTGACGGATGACTCCGGCGATGGAGGCGCCGTCGCCCAGCAGCTGCATCGCCCCGGTCACATCCAGGAACGCCTCGTCGAGCGAGATCCCCTCCACCAGGGGCGTCACGTCGGCGAAGATGGCGTGCAGGCGGCGGCTCTCCTCTTGGTAACGGTGGAACCGACCGTCGACGAAGACCGCCCGGGGACACAGTCGGCGGGCGACCGACGACGGCATGGCCGAATGGACGCCGAACATCCGGGCCTCATAGGTGCATGCCGCCACCACCCCGCGGGGGCCGGACCCCCCCACGATCACCGGGAGGCCGACCAGGGCCGGGTTGTCCATCACCTCCACCGCGGCGAAGAACGCGTCCATGTCGACGTGCAGGATGACCCGCTCGGAGGCCCCGACCCTCCGCCCCTGGTCGGATCGACGCTCCGGCCCGCGTTCGGTGCCCGGCCGGTCATCCAACGAGGCGCAACCTCCGGAACCCCTCGGCGTAGTCGACTCCGGCCTGGCGGCCGGCGTCCTCCGCGCCGAGCCTCACCGCGGTGGTGGCCCACTCGACGCCGTCGGGGAACTGGCTCCGATGGCAGCCCACCGCCTCGCCCTTGCGGCCCACCGTGGCCGAGATGTCCACCCAGACGTCGGGCTCGAGCGTTCCCGACATGAGCACGGTGGACACCTGGTGGGCTGGGCCGGCCTCGGGGAAGTAGTGGGGCAGGGCGGCGGCCGGGGCCACGGCATCGAGGACGGCCAGACCGGTGACCCGGTGATCCCGGTGGTTGAAGTACTCCTGACCGAAGAAGACGGCGGTCGGGTCGGGACAGAGCACCACGTCCGGCCGGAACCGGCGCACCGCGGCCACCAGGGCGGATTGGAACTCGGGATCGTCGACCAGCCCTCCGTCGGGGTAGCCCAGCGACTCGAGGCCGGCGATCCCGATCACCTCGCCGGCGCTGGCCGACTCGTGGGCCCGCTGCCGAGCGAGATCAGCGGCGTCGACCGACGGGTCCGGGGTGCCCTTGGCCCCGTCCGTGCACAGCAGGACCCGCACCTCGCATCCTCCCTTGGCCCAGGCGGCCAACGTCCCGCCACAGGACACGTCGGGGTCGTCCGGATGGGCATAGATGGCCAGGGCCCGCGCCGGCACGTCCATCAGGAGCTCGGCCACCGCCTAGCCCTCCGGCTGCTTCGGGGCGGTCGTCTTGGTGAGGAGGCCGACCTCACGACGAAAATCGTCCGCGCCTTCGAACCCCTTGTAGACACTGGCGAATCGCAGGTAGGCCACCTCGTCGACCACCCGCAGCTGCTCGAGCACGGCGATCCCCACCCGTTCGGAGGTGGGCTCGGAACCAGCCTCGCGTAGCTCGTCCTCGACCTGATGGGCCACCACCTCGAGCTGCTCCTCGGTCACCGGGCGGTTCTTCGTGGCCGCCCGGAGCCCGTTGATCAACTTGACCCGATCGAACGGCTGTCGGGCGCCGGAGCGTTTCACCACCATCAGCGGGATCTCATCGATCCGTTCGAACGTGGTGTACCGGCGTCCGCATCCGGCGCACTCCCGCCGCCGCTTGATGGCCGTCCCGTCCTCGGCCACCCGGGAATCGACCACTCGATCGTCGTCAGCCAGGCACCACGGACACCGCACGCACTGAGGCTACTTCCCCGGTCCTCGGGCGATGCCGTCGTCACCCGCCGGCCGCGCCCGCCCGGAGCCGTGGGTCGATCAGTTCGACGGGAGCACGATCCGTTCACCGGGGACCACGGACTCCGAACCCGTCGCCGCGGCCAGCCGCGCCACCAGGGGCCTCGGGTCGGCGCTCGGTTCCACCCGTTCGGCGATCGACCAGAGCGAGTCACCGGGCCGCACGGTGTAGGTGGCCCCACCGATGTTCCCCGCTGCAGCGGAACCGGTGGGGTGGGAGTGACCACCGGTTCCGCTCAGCGGAAGAGCGAGCCCGACCGTGAGCAGGGCCATGACGCCGAGCAGCGCCCGGCGCCGGCGCACGGCGGGAGAGACACGACGGCGGGCCGGGGCCGCCGACGGACCGGTCCACTCGCCCACGTCGGGGATCGACCGGGGATCGGCCCCGACCAGGCGCAGCTCCGGTCGCGGCGGCTGCTCCGGAGCCGGGGCCGGGGCCGGCCAGACCGAGGGCCAGGCGGCGCTCATGCTTGCTGCCCCGACATCGAACCCATGTTCGTCATGGGTGCATCTCACCACGAACACCTGTTCGGTGTCAAGGCTCTTTTCGAACGGGTGTTTGCTTTCGGAAGGTACCGGAGCTAGCTTCATGCAAACAGACGTTCGCAGGTGGTTGTGACACCGGTGACGACGAGAGAGCAGGGGGAGCGATGGCCCAGGTACTGAGCACGAAGCGGAAGCAGATTCTGGACTGCATCTCCGAGGCCGTGCGGGAGCGGGGCTATCCGCCGTCGGTGCGCGAGATCGGCGAATCGGTGGGGCTCACGTCGTCGTCCACGGTCCACGCCCATCTGGCCGTGCTCCAACGCGAGGGGTACCTGCGCCGCGACCCCACCAAGCCGCGGGCCATCGAGGTCTGCTACGACCCGTCGTCCAAGGTGATCATGGACTCCCGGCCCATCCGGCACGTCCCGCTGGTGGGAGAGGTGGCGGCCGGCACCGGGGTGCTGGCCCAGGAGAACATCGAGGAGCTCTATCCCCTCCCCGAGGACTTCACCGGTACGGGGACGCTGTTCATGGTCACCGTGCGGGGTGACTCGATGATCGACGACGGCATCGTCGACGGGGACTTCGTCGTGGTCCGCCAGCAGCCCGACGCCGAGCAGGGCGACGTGGTGGTGGCCGGCATCCCCGACGGGGAGGCGACGGTGAAGCGGTTCTCCACCCGCGACGGCCAGGTGGTGCTCACCCCGGCCAATGAGCGACTGTCCCCCATGGTGTTCGAACCGGACGAGGTGACCGTCTACGGCAAGGTGGTCACGGTGCTCCGCCGGCTCTGAGCTCCGGCGGCTCCGACCGCGGCTGCGAGCCGGCCGGAACGAAGGTCAGAGGGCCGGGGTCGAGACCTCGACCCCGCTCATGTCGGGATAGCGGTCGCCGGCGCCGGCGCCGACCGGAAAGACCTCCTCGAGGCTGGCGAGGTCGGTCGGGCTGAGGTCCACCTCGAGGGCGGCCACGTTCTCTTCGAGATAGTGGCGGTGCTTGGTCCCGGGGATGGGCACCACATCGTCACCTCGGGCCAGCACCCAGGCCAGGGCGAGTTGACCCGGCGTGCAACCCTTGTCGTCGGCCAGCACTCTGACCCGGTCGACCAGCTCGATGTTGTGGACGAAGTTCTCACCGGTGAACCGGGGCAGATGGGCGCGGAAGTCATCTTCGGCGAAGTCGTCCGGCGAGGTGATCTGACCGGTGAGGAACCCGCGCCCGAGCGGGCTGTAGGCGACGATGCCGATGCCCAGTTGGCGGGCGGTCCCGACCACCTCGTCCTCGATGTCGCGGCTCCACAACGACCACTCGCTCTGCAACGCGGCGATCGGATGCACGGCTGACGCCCTGAGGAGAGTGTCCGGGGCCGCTTCGGAGAGCCCGAGGAAGCGGACCTTCCCCTCGCCCACCAGCTCGGCCATGGCCCCGACCGTCTCCTCGATCGGGACCCCACCGTCGGTGCGGTGCTGGTAGTAGAGGTCGATGTGGTCGACGCCGAGGCGCCGGAGCGAAGCCTCGCACGCCTCCCTGACGTAGGCGGCGTCGCCGCGGATCACCCGGGCCGAAGCGTTCGAACCCCGGACGATGCCGAACTTGGTGGCCAGCACGACCTCGTCCCGCCGGCCGGCGATGGCTCTCCCCACCAACTCCTCGTTGAGGAACGGGCCGTACATGTCCGAGGTGTCGAGGAAGTCCACACCGAGCTCGAGGGCGCGGTGAATGGTGGCGATCGACTCGGCGTCGTCGGACCGGCCGTAGAACTCGCTCATGCCCATGCAGCCGAGTCCGAGTGCGGACACCTCGAGGCCTCCGCGGCCGAGGGTGCGGGTGAGGCCGCTCATGCGAACGACCCTACCGTGGGGTGCGCAGCAGCGTGTCGAGCACCGCGGCGGCCTGCTCGAGCTCATCGGACCGGACGAACTCCCCCGGGGTGTGGGCCAGCAACGGATCTGCGGGGCCGTAGTTGGCCGCCGGGATCCCGTGGGCCCAGAACGACGCCACATCGGTCCACCCCAGCTTGGCCTGGGGCGGGACCCCGGTGGCGGCGACCAGGCCGGCCAACAGCGGATGGTCGAGGGCCGGCGGGGCGGCGTCGGCGTACTCGACCAGCTCCCACTGGTCCCCCGGCTCGAGCGACCCGGCCAACAAGCGCCCGCAGGGAGGCTTCGGCCTCGGTGACCGTCCGATCGGGAGCGAAGCGGTGATTGACCAGTACCGAGGCGCGGTCGGGAACCACATTGCCGGCCACGCCGCCGGACGACCTCGACCACCTGGACCTGCTCGGCGAAGACACAACCGTCGAGCACGGGACGTCGACTCTCGTAGCCGGCGATCGAGGTGAGCAACGGGCCCAGGCGGTGGATGGCGTTCCGGCCGCTGGCCGGGCGGGCCGTGTGCGCCCGTGCCCCCCGCAATTCGACGCGCACCCGCATGGTGCCCTGGCACCCGGCCTCGACCACGCCGCCGGTGGGCTCACCCAGGATGGCGGCGTCGGCCTCGAGCAGGTCGGGCCGCTGCTCCCACAGCTGCCGCAGGCCGTTGAACCGCTGCTCGACCTCCTCCCCGGCATAGAAGCACCAGGTGACGTCCACGGCGGGCTCGGGAACGGTGCCGGCCAGGTGCAGGAAGACGGCCAGCCCCCCCTTCATGTCGGCGGCGCCCACGCCGTACAGGGTGTCCCCGACGATGCGGGGCTCCTCGTTGCCGTCGACCGGCGGCACGGTGTCGAGGTGCCCGCCGAGCAGCAGTCGGACACCGCGGTCGAACTCGGTCCGGGCCACCACGTTGTCCCCCACCCGCTCGACGGTCAACCACGGGCACAGCCGCAGGGCGGCCTCCACCGCGTCGGCCATCGGGGCCTCGTGGTGGCTGACCGACGGGATGGCCACCAGCGCGGTGGCCAGGCCGAACAGCCCGTCCGGCATCGCGGAGGTCACGTGGAGACCCCGTGCAGCCGGAGGATGTCGTTCAACCGGGCCTTGTCGTGCCGCTCACCCTCGGTCAGGCGCTTGATGACCAGCACGCAGGGCAGGAAGAACTCGCCGCCCGGGTACTGGCGGCGCCGTGACGCCTGCACGGCTACCGACCAGGGCGGAACGTGGCCCCGGCTCAGCTCCGCGCCCGTCTCGGCGTCGATGACCGGGATGGACGGGTTCAAGATGGTGCCCTCCCCCACCACCGATCCCCGGCCGACCCGGGCGCCCTGGGTGATCATGCACCGGCTGCCGATCATCACCTCGTCCTCGATGATCACCGGGGCGGCCTGGGCCGGCTCGAGCACGCCGCCGATGCCCACCCCACCCGAGAGGTGCACCTGCTCGCCGATCTGGGCGCACGATCCCACCGTCGCCCAGGTGTCCACCATGGTGCCGGCCCCGACCCGGGCCCCGATGTTCACGTAGCTCGGCATGCAGATGACCCCGGTGTCGAGGAACGATCCCCAGCGCGCCGAGGCCCCGGGCACCACCCGCACCCCCGAGGCGGCGTAGTCGCGCTTCAGGGGGAGCTTGTCGGCGTACTCGAACGGGCCCACCTCGAGCGTCTCCATGGAGCGCAGCCGGAACAGCAGCAGGATGGCCTGCTTCAACCACTGGTGCACCACCACCTGGTCGGTGGCCGGATCGACCTCGGCCACCCGGGCCCGGCCACTGTCCAACAGGTCGATGGCCTCGGTGACCACGGCCAGGGCATCGGTGTCCGTCGGGCCCAGGTCCGCGGCACGGTTCCACAGGGCTTCGATTCGGGACTGCAGGTCGGTCATGGGGCCAGACGTTAGCCCTGGCACCCATCCCCTCCTCCCACGGTTCGGGGCCGGATCCGGGCCTTCCCACATCGAGCAACCCCGTTGCTATCGTCAATCCTTCTTGACGATATATCGAATGACAACGTAGATTGACACCATGTCATCCCGAGACGTGGCCACAACCGCCGGGAGCAGCGACCCGGCGGTCGGGCTTCGAGGGGTCGCTTCCCTGCGGCGGCTGGCCGAACAACTGGAGTCGCTGCAAGTCGATCGGGCCCGTGACCTCGGCTGGTCGTGGTCGCAGATCGCCGTGGAGTTGGGCGTCTCCAAACAGGCCGTCCATCAAAAGCATGGTGGTCGCGCACCACCGACCACCGGAGAGGAGGGCTGAGATGTTCGAACGATTCACCGAGTCGTCGCGGGCGGTCCTGGTCGAAGCCGAGGGTCTCGCCGTCGAACTGGGCTCCGGCTACATCGGCGCCGGTCACCTTCTCTACGGTTGCGCCGAAGGCCGGGAGGAGACGGCCGGCAAGCCTCTGCACCAGTGCGGGATCACCGCCGCGTCCATCCGCCGAGCAGCTGCCTCGCACCGATGCACAATCGACCGTGCACGTCGACCCGGTGGCGCTGAGCGCCATCGGCATCGACTACGAAGGCGTGCGGGCGGCGGTCGAGGAGACCTTCGGACCCGGGGCGCTGGACACCGCCGCTGATCGGCGGGTGTCAACGACCAAGACCCGCAAACCGCGCTTCACGCCTGGGGCGAAGCGATCCCTGGAGCTGTCGCTTCGGGTGGCTGTCGAGCTGTCGCCACGCCACGGCGTCTTCACCTCCGCGGAGAAGACACGGATCACGCCGGGCCATCTGCTGCTGGGTCTCCTCCGTCTCGACAGCGAGCTCGTATCGAGCATCCTCGAGCAGGCCGACGTGACCGTCGCCGCGCTGTCGGCGGCTGTCCTCTCCCAACTGGCGGTGACCGCCTGACCTACCGGGCCGGGACCGGTCCGGCCAGACGGTCGGCCACCACCTGCAGCCGCTCGATCGGCTGCACCATCGCCACCCGCACGAAGCCCGAGCCGTCCGGGCCGTAGAGGTCGCCCGGACTCACCATCACCCCGGCGTCGAGGGCCAGGGCCTCGGCCAGGCCCCACGAGCCGCCGACCGGGACCTCCGGTGCCGGCACCCACAGGTAGAACCCGCCCGCCGGCAGCGGGGTGGGGTATCCGCTCGCCGCCAGGACCCCGGCGAAGAACCGGAGCCGGTCCTGGTAGCGCTGGCGCTGGTCGACGACGTGGTCGTCGTCGTCGAGGGCCACCACCGCGCCCGCCTGCACCGGGCCGGGGATCATCAGGCCGGCGTGGCGGCGCACGTCGAGCAGGTAGCCGACCAGGTCGGGGTCCCCGGCGTAGAAGCCGGCCCGGGCCCCGGCCAGGTTCGACCGCTTGGACAGCGAGTGCACCGCCACCACGCCGTCCGGGCCCGCCCCGAGGATCGATCTCGGCGGACCGTCCCAGGTGAACTCGGCGTAGCACTCATCCGAGAAGACCGGGATCCCGAGCGAGCGGCCCCATCCGGCCACCGCGTCCATATCGGTGAGCTGGCCGGTCGGATTGGACGGCGAGTTGATCCACAGCATGAGGGCCCGCTCGGCGTCGGCCGGCGCCACCGAGGCCAGGTCGGGGCCGCCGCCGGGAAGCTCCCGCACCGCCACCGGCCGGCACCCGCCGAGGATCGCCCCCATGGCGTAGGTGGGATAGGAGACGGCCGGGTACAGCACGGTGTCCCGGCCCGGATGGCGCAGACGGAGGTACTGCGCCGTCGAGGCCACGAACTCCTTGGTCCCGACGCACGCCGCCACCTGCCGGCGGGGGTCGAGCACGACGCCGAACCGCCGGCTGATCCAGTCGGCGGCGGCGCGCCGGAAGTCGGACGAGCCCGCCGACAGGGGGTAGCCCCGCTCGGAGTCGGAGGTGGCCATGGCGGCCAGGACGGCCGGAGCCGGCGGGTCGTAGGGCGTGCCGATCGAGCAGTCGACCACGCCCGCCCGGTCGACCGTCCCGGCCTCCGTCCCGAAGCGCGCCTCGGCCGCGGCCCGCAGTGCGTCCAGGCGGTCGTAGGGATAGGGAGGCGGGGAGAAGCCGGCCTCCGCCGTTCGCGCTCCGGCGGCACCGTCGGGAGACCCGGGCGTCACGAGGCCAGGAACTCCCGGAACCGGGACTTGCCCACCTCGTCGAGCACCACCTGGACCCGGGTGGACTGCTCCCCGGCCGTCTCCCCCACGATCTCCCCCTCCCGGTGGACGGCGGCCAGCACGTCTCCCCGGGCCCACGGGATGACCAGTTCGACCACCCGGTCGCCGACCCGCAACCGGTCCCCCATGGCCAGCAGCAGGGCGTCGATCCCCTGCCCGGTCCGGGCCGACACCATCACCGACCCGTCGTGGGCCGCCATCAGGCGACGGGCCTCCTCCTGCCCGGTGCCACCCAGGGTGGCCACCGAGTCGGCCTTGTTCACGATGAGCAGCTCGGGGAGGCCGTCGGCACCGATCTCGGCCAGCACCGTCCGCACCGCATCCACCTGGCCCTCGAAGTCGGGGGCGGAACCGTCGACCACGTGGAGGATCAGGTCCGACTCCCCGACCACCTCGAGGGTGGAGCGGAAGGCTTCCACCACCTGGTGGGGCAGCTTGCGCACGAAGCCGACGGTGTCGGTCATCAGCACCGTCTCGCCGCCGGGCAGGTTCAGCTGCCGGGTCCGGGGGTCGAGCGTCGAGAAGAGCCGGTTCTCGACCAGCACCTCGGAGCCGCACAGCCGGTTGAGGAGCGTCGATTTGCCGGCGTTGGTGTAGCCGACCAGGGAGACCGTCCGCTGACGCGACCGGGCCCGGCCCCGGCGCTGGGTCCTCCGGGTCTGGTCGAGCTGACGGAGGTCCGCCTCCAGACGACCCATCCGCCGCACCAGCCGCCGCCGGTCGACCTCGAGCTTGGTCTCGCCCGGGCCACGGGTGCCGATGCCACCCGCCTGTTGGCTGAACGCCCTCCCCCGGCCCCGCAGGCGGGGGAGCCGGTAGCGCAGGAGCGCCAGCTCGACCTGGGTACGGCCCTCCTGGGTGCGGGCGTTCTGGGCGAAGATGTCCAGGATGACCGCGGTGCGGTCGATGGCCGTCCGCCCCAGGATCTTCTCCAGATTGCGCTGCTGGGCCGGGGAGAGGTCGTCGTCGAACACCACCGTGTCGGCGTCCACGGCCAGGCAGACCGAGAGCAGCTCCTCGGCCTTCCCCCGGCCCAGGTAGGTGGCCGGGTCGGGGGTGGTCCGGCGCTGCATGATCCGTTCCATGACGTCGGCGCCGGCCGTGCCGACCAGGAGCGCCAACTCGTCGAGACTGGCCTCGGTCTCCGCCACCGTCCCCTGGGGGAAGGTCACGCCCACCAGCACGATGCGCTCCCGTACCGTCCGGGAGATGAGGGTGTCGGTGAAGGCGGAGTCGGTGGGGCTCACGGTCGGGCCGCGTCCAGCAGCAGGGCCGGTACGACCTCGACGTCGGCCACCTTGTGGACCGGGCCGCGCAGGTTGGCTCCGTGGGCACCCAGCTCGACCCGGAGGGTGCCCCCCGGATTGTGGACGTCGACCGAGGTCCCCACCAGGCCCCAGCTGTGGGCGGCGGCGGCGGCGGCCACGCTCCCGGTGCCACAGGCCCGGGTCTCCCCCGCCCCGCGCTCCCAGACCCGGAGGGTGACCGAGTCCGGTTCGGGGCCGACCGAGATGAACTCGACATTGATGCCGCCGGGGTGGACCTCCTGCAGCTTCGTCCCGACCTCGGCCACGTTCACCCCGGCGGGATCCGGGCCGAGGAGCACCAGATGGGGATTGCCGACATCCACCCGACGGGCCATCCGCTCGGGGAACGGCTGGGGCTGATCCGGCCCCAGGGTGGCCACCCCCATGTCCACCGACGCCATGGCGGCTCCGGCCACCGGACCGAGGTGGTACTCCACGGTGCGCAGACCGCCGAGCGTCCACACGGTGAAGTGGGGGGGCTGGACCAGATCGGCCATCACCGAGGCCTGGGCCAGGCAGCGGATGCCGTTGCCGCTCATCTCGGCGACGCTTCCGTCGGCGTTGTGCAGCTCCATGGCCAGATCGGCGCGGCCACCCCCGTCGAGCACCCGGATCACGCCGTCGGCCCCGACGCCGAACCGGCGGTCGCACAGGGCGCGGGCCAGCCGGGCGTCGACCGGGGCGCGGTTCTCCAGGTCCAGCAGCACCAGGAAGTCGTTACCCGCACCGTGGTGCTTGGTGAAGAGGCACGGTCGGTAGTCGGACAGGGGCGGGCTCATCGTCTCAGTTGCCATTCTCCCACGGTGCTCCGCCCGAGGGGATCCCGCCGAAGCGCGCCATGATCGCGGTCACCGGATCGTCGTCCGGCTCCAACCATACGATACGGGGATCGCGCCGGAACCAGGCCCGCTGCCGTCGGGAGAAGGATCTGGTCCGCTGTACCGCCCGCTCGACCGCGGTGTCCAGGTCGAGTCCCGACTCGAGGTGCTCGAGCAGCTCGCGGTAGCCGAGGGCCTGGCGGGCGGTCTTCGACATCCCGTCGGGGTGGGCGGCCAGGGCGGCCACCTCGGCCAGCAGGCCGAGCCCCATCAGGCGGTCGAAGCGCTCGGCGATGAGGCGGTCGGTGACCTCCGGGCCCCGATCGATCCCCACCATGGCCACCGGAGTGGGCGGATAGGTCTCGAGGCCCGGTCCGAACGACGAGAACGGGAGGCCCGAGCCGAGGCAGACCTCCAGGGCCCGCAGCAGTCGTCTCCGGTTGGTCGGTGCCACCCGGGCCGCCGCCACCGGATCGAGCTCGGTGAGCCGGCGGTGGAGTGCGGCCAGCGCCGCCCGCTCCCCCTCACTTCCCTCCGGACCGCCGGCGTCGGCGTCGGCGGCCAACGCCGCGGCGATGACCGGGTAGCGGCCCGGGAACCGCAGGTCGTCCACCAGGGAACGGAGGTAGAGCCCGGTGCCGCCGACCAGCAGCGCTCCGTGGCCGCGCCCGGCCACGCCGGCCAGCGCGGCCCGGGCGGTGGACTGGAATTGCTGGACGGTGAACTCCTCGGAGGGATCGACCAGGTCCAGAAGGTGGAACGGGACCCGGTCCTGCTGGGCCGGCGAGGGCTTGGCCGTTCCGAGGTCCATGCCCCGGTAGACCGCCATGGAGTCGACCGAGACCAGCTCGACGGGCACCGCGTCGGGGTCGGACACCGACCGCACCGCCACGGCCACCGCGATCTCCGACTTTCCCGACGCGGTGGGACCCACCAGCGCCACCGTCGGGGTCTCGGCTACCAGGGGAGGAACCGGTGCTGACTCAACCGGCCGTGACCGGGAGGCGGGTCCGATGGGTGGGCCGGGCGGTCACGGCCAGCAGCTCGCCGGCCAGATGGTGGCGGGCGGCATCGGTGATCCGTAGCTCGGCGTAGGAGCCGACCGCGGTGGTCCGGAGCGGGTCCGGCGCGAAGTGGACCAACTTGTTCTGGCTGGTCCGCCCGGTGAACGAGGACGGGTCGCGCTTGGACGGGCCTTCCACCACCACTTCCTCCACCCGCCCCACCCGCTCCCGGTGCCGGGCCAGGGCGGAGCGCTCCACCACCACCCGCAACCGGTCGAAGCGATCGGCCACCGCTTCCGACGGGACGAAGCGATCGTCCATGGCGGCCGCCCGGGTGCCGGGGCGGGGCGAGAAGATGAAGACGTAGGCGCTGTCGTAGGAAGCCTCGGCAGCCACCTCGAGGGTGCGCTCGAAGTCGTCCTCGGTCTCCCCGGGGAACCCGACGATGAGGTCGGTGGTCACCGCCAGGTCGGGGATGGCGGCCCGGGCCGCGGCCAGGCGGTCCAGGTACCGCTCGGCGGTGTAGCCGCGCCGCATGGCGGCCAGGGTGGCGTCGCTGCCCGACTGCAGCGGGAGGTGGAGGTGATTGCAGACCTCGGCGGTCTCCGCCATCGCCGCGATGGTCTCCGGTCGCAGGTCCTTCGGATGGGGACTGGTGAACCGGACCCTCCGGATGCCGTCGACCGCGCCCACCGCCCGCAACAGTGCGGCGAAGAGCGGGCGCCGGCGGGTCAGGTCCCGTCCGTACGAGTTCACGTTCTGTCCCAGCAGGGTCACCTCGGTCACGCCCCGCCGGGCCAGGGCCGCCACCTCGGTCACCAGATCGTCGGCGGGGCGGGAGACCTCGCCGCCGCGAACCGACGGGACGATGCAGAACGCGCACGAGTTGTCGCACCCGGTCTGGATGGTCACCCAGGCGGCGTAGGGCAGGTCCCGCACCGCGGCCAGGGCGGCCGCCTGCTGGCTGCCCGCCCCCGGGTCGTTGGCCGGAAGGGGCTCGTCGAGGATCTCCACCACCGGGCCGGACCGGGCCGCCTGCCGCAGGAGCTGCGGGGCCCGCTCGAGGTTGTGGGTGCCGAACACCACGTCGACGTGCGGGGCCCGCTGGCGGATCCGTTCCTGGTCCATCTGGGCGAGGCAGCCGCCCACCGCGATCTGCATGTCGGGTCGGCGCTCCCGCAGGGTCTTGAGGTTGCCGAGGTGGCCATAGAACTTGTTGTCGGCGTTCTCCCGGATACAGCAGGTGTTGAACACCACCACGTCGGCAGACTCGAGGTCGGGGGTCGGCACCAGGCCGTCGGCGATCAGCGACCCGGCCAGCCGTTCCGAGTCGTGCTCGTTCATCTGGCACCCGAAGGTGCGGATGTGGAAGGTCCGGGTCCCGGTGGCCACGACGGACTCCGGCCCACCGGTCGGCTCGGGGGCAGCTGGGAAGGCGTCGGTGGGCACCAGCACAGGTTACGGCCCCCCGGAGGGGCCTCGACCTCCGGCGGGCTCGCGGGCCGCCGGCGGCGGATCACTACGGGTGCGAGGCCTCGACCACGGTGTGGATCCCGCCCCGCACCAGCCAGTCGGTGGTGACCGTCATCCGGCGGGGGGAGACCGCGGCCACCAGGTCGTCGAGGATGCGGTTGGTCATGTCCTCGTGGAACCCGCCCTCGTTCCGGAAGCTCCACAGGTAGAGCTTGAGGGACTTGAGCTCGACCAGGGAACGGTCGGGAACGTAGGACACGGTGACGGTGGCGAAATCGGGCTGACCGGTGAGGGGGCAGAGGCAGGTGAACTCCGGTGACTCGCAGCGGACCTCGTAGTCCCGCCCCGGGTGGGGGTTGGCCACGGCCTGCAGCTCCTTGGTCGGCTCGCTCGGCATCCCGTCGTTGGTCCTAGTCGTCCGTCGGGACGTCGAACGGGTCGTCGGCTCCACCGGTGTGGATGATCAGGCCGTGCATGTCGGGATGGAGCACGAGCACCTGGCCCTGGATGTCGGCTTCGGCCAGCGCGGCCACCGCCGAGTCCTGCACCTGGTGGGCCACGATGCCGTGGCAGATGCCCAACAGCGAAGGACCGGCGCCGGACCAGCACACGGCCAGGGCACCCCCGGCCACCATGCCCGCCAGCAATTTGGGGGCGGCCGGAAACAGCGGGCTCCGATAGTCCTGGTGGAGCCGGTCCTCGGTGGCCTCGCTGATCAGCACCCGGCTGTCGGCCAACCCGGCGATCAACAGGGCCAGGCGCGACAGGTTGAACGCCGCGCTCTCGCGGCTCACCTCGGCGGGCAGGCTCTGGCGGGCCCGCGCCGTCGACAGGACCACGTCGGGGACGATGACCACGAAGGCCAGGCTCACGTCGAGGGCCAGCCGAACGGCCTGCACCCCACCCTTCACCCGGGCCGCAGCCACCAGGCCGCCGACCATCGAGGCGGCGGCGTTGTCCGGGTGCCCGTCCATGTGGGCCGCCACGGCCAGGGGGTCCTTGGCCCCGGCGGCGGCGGCGGCCGCCACGGCCAGGGCGGCCGAAGAGCCCAGCCCCCGGGCGATGGGGATCTGCGACCGCACGGTGATGGCCAGCCGATCGGTGCCGGCCACGTCGATGGCCACCCGGGCGGCGAGGTGGGACGGGTCGTCGGACAGGCCCGCCCCTTCGCCCTCGGACCGCACGATGAGCCGGGAGGCCGGCTCCACCTCGACCTCGACGTAGCGGTCCAGGGCGATGGCCAGGGTGTCGAAGCCGGGGCCGAGGTTGGCGGACGACGCTGGGGCTCGGGCGCGCACAACGACACGGTACTCGTCAGGCGTCGCGTCGGCCGGAACTCGGCCCCATCGTCCCCGGCGCGGCGATCAGTGGGCCAGTCGCCCCCACCAGGAGGGTTCGGGCAGGTCGGCGGCCAGCGTCAGCGGCACCGCCTGGAACTGGGTGCCGAGGGCGTAGACGGCCGTGCCCGCCCGGCTGCCGGCCCGGGCCCCGGGGTGCACGGTGGTGAACCGGGCCGCGGCCAGCACCTGCTGGCCCGGCCATCCCATCATCCAGGTCCGCCCGGAGGCCAGGGCCTGGGCCGAGTGCACCTCACCGTCCCACCGGGCGGTCACCGTGCCCACCGCCTGCCCGGGCCGGGACAGGGTGACCGGCACCACCCCGGCCGCGGTGGCGTCGAGGAGCTTCTCGACCACCGGACCGGTGTAGCGCAGCGGGAACTCGATCTCGAGGTCGTTGTAGGGCTCGGTGGTGGTCGTGGTGGTCGAGGGGGGCGGGGGCGGAGGGGCGGTGCCGGGCTTGGTGGTGGTCGTGGTGGGGGCGACCGGCGGGGGCACCGCCTGGTCGAGCGCCGAGGCCAGCACCAGCGTCGACCGCCCGTCGATGGTCCGGTACAGGGCCAACACCATGCATCCGCCCGCCTCCGAGGTGTAGCCCGACTTGATGCCCACCACCCCGTTGGCGCCGATCTCGGTCACGATGTTGGGGGCGGTTCCCACCAGGGGCAGGGACACGGTGGACAGGTCCACGATCTCGGCGAAGGTCGGGATGCTCATGCCGGCGGCGGCGATGCGCAGGCAGTCCGCCGCCGTCGACACCGACTGGGGCAGGTAGCCGCTCGAGTCGGCGTAGTGGGTGTGGGTGGCGCCGAGGCTGACCGCCAGCGCGTTCATCTTGGTCACGAAGGCCGGCTCCGAGCCCGCATCCCACACCGCCAGCGAGTAGGCGATGTCGTTGGCCGACTGGGTGAGCAGCGCCTCGAGCATCTGGCGCTCGGACAGGGTCTCCCCGAGCCGGATGGGGATGTTCGACTCGTCGTTGGCCAGGTCGTACTGGTACTGGCCCACATCGCCGGCGGTGACGGTGATCATCGGTCCCTCGGCGCCGGGGGCCAGCGGATGGTCCCGCAGGATGACGACGGCGTTGGCCATCTTGGTCAGCGAGGCGATGGGCACCGACGCCTCGGGGCCCGACTGTTCGGCAAAGCCGAGCGCCGGGATCGACACCGCCCCCTGGCCGACCACCGGCCAGGGCAGGGTCGGCGCCGTGCCCGGGACGGTCAGCCGGGCGGCCAGGACCGAGACCGAACGGGGCGGGGCCAACGGCCGGGTGATCCGTCGGACGGCCACGACCCCCGCCGCCACCAGGGCGATCACGAGCAAGCCGACGATCGACCACCGGAGCCGGCGGTGGGAGTGCCGACGCTGGGCCTTCCGTTCCTTGCGGGTCAGGCGATGGTCGGGACCGGCTGGCCTGTCCTCGGCGGGCCCGGCGCGGCCGGGGACCGGGGAGGTGACGGCCGGCACCATCGTGGTGATGTCGGAGGTGATGTCGACGGGCCCGGGCGGGAGGAGCGGCGTGGCGCCGGGGTCCGCTCCGGAGGCCATGGTCACCGTGCCCACCTGGCCCTCCACGACCGTGCATCGGTTCGGCCCCGGATTCGGGGGGTGCCGGCGGTCCGACAGCGGGGGGCTCCATGGTGCCGTCGTTCAGCGTGCGTCCAGCTCTTCGGGGGTCATCAACACGGCCCGGGCCTTCGATCCCTCGGACGGCCCGACCACCCCCCGGCGCTCCATCAGGTCCATCAACCGGCCGGCCCGGGCGAAGCCGACCCGCAGCTTGCGCTGCAGCATGGACGTGGACCCGAGTTGGGATCGCACCACCAGCTCCATGGCCTGGTCCAGCAGTTCGTCGTCGCCATCCTCGCCGCCCGCCTTCGGACCCTCGGTGCCGACCACTTCCTCGATGGCCGACACGATCTCCATCGGCCGCTGCCGCTTCCAGTGGGCGGCCACCTTGCGGACTTCCTCCTCGCTGACCCAGGGCCCCTGCAGGCGTTGGGGATTGGACGAGGAGGCCGACAGGAGCAGCATGTCGCCCTTGCCGATCAGCCGTTCGGCACCGGGTTGGTCGAGGATGACCCGGCTGTCGGCCAGCGAGGACACCGAGAAGGCCATGCGCGAGGGGATGTTGGCCTTGATCACCCCGGTGATCACGTCCACTGACGGTCGCTGGGTGGCCAGCACCAGGTGGATGCCGACGGCCCGGGCCATCTGGGCGATCCGGCACACCGACTCCTCGACGTCCCGGGCCGCCACCATCATCAGGTCGTTGAGCTCGTCCACCACGATGACGATGAACGGGAGCCGTTGGTAGCGGAGCTCGGGCTCCTCCTCGTCGTCGTCGTCCTCGTCGACCGTGCCCCGCATCCGCTGCCGGTGGGCCTCTTCCAACTCGGCCAGCTCGCCGTTGTCGAATCCGATGTTGTAGCCGGTGATGTCCCGCATGCCCACTTCGGCCAGCAGGTCGTAGCGGCGTTCCATCTCGGTGACGGCCCAGTTGAGCGCGTTGGCCGCCTTCTTCGGGTCCACCACGACCTGGGTCAGCAGGTGGGGCAGGTCGTTGTACTGGCCGAGCTCCACCCGTTTGGGATCGACCAGAATCAGCCGTACCTGATCGGGAGTGGCCCGGGTCAGGATCGAGGTGAGCACCGAGTTGATGCAGGAGGACTTGCCCGAACCGGTCGCCCCCGACACCAACACGTGGGGCATCTCGGCCAGGTTGACCATCACCGGCCGCCCGGCGATGTCGCGGCCGAGGGCCACCTCGAGCGGATGGTGGGCGCTGGCCGCCTCCGGCGAGGCCAGGATGTCCCCGAGGGCCACCAGCTGCCGGTGCCGGTTGGGGACTTCGACGCCGATGGCCGACTTCCCCGGGATCGGCGCCAGGATGCGGACGTCGGGCGAGGCCATGGCATAGGCGATGTCCTTGGACAACGAGGTCACCCGGGCCACCTTGACCCCGGCCCCGAGCTCGAGCTCGTACCTGGTCACCGAGGGCCCCACCGTCCGCCCGAGCAGTCGGGTCTCCACGCCGTGGGCGGCCAGGGCGGCCACCAGGGCCGACCCGCCGGCGTCGACCTCCCGCTCATCGATGGCCTGGGGCTTGCCCCGCTTCAACAGGTTGGCCGGAGGGAGCCGCCATTCGCCCACGGCCGGCCCCAGCTTCATCTCCAGCTGCTCTCCGGAGGCGGCCACGGCCGTATCGGCGAGGGCGGCCGGCGGGGCGGGCCCGGGAGCGGCCACCACCGGATCGACCTCATCCTCGAGCTCCTCGTCCTCGTCCTCGTACTCGTCCTCGAGCTCCTCCTCCTCGTCGTCCTCGTCCTCCTCCTCGTCGACGTCCTCGATCAGGGCGGACCGGGCGCCGCGTCGGGACCGCAGGGTGCGGCCGAAGGGGTCGGTCGGATGGTCGTCGTCCTCGACCTCGTCGCCTTCCTCCGCCTCGCCGCCCCGTGCCGCGGCCGCCGCCCACCGGAACCCGCCGAGCACCGAGGAGGCGGCCGAGCCCACCGAGACCCCGGTGAACAGGATCATGGCCACGATGAGGAGCACCACCAGCACGGTGGCGGCGCCGAACCCGCCCAGGGCGTCGCGGAGTGGGTTGCCGATGAGGGCCCCGACCCAACCTCCGGCCGAGGAGAGGAGTCCCGTGGACGCCCCGATGCCGGGTGAGCCCCCGGCCAGCGAGGCCAGGCCGGCCACGGCCAGCAGGGTCAGGGAGGCTCCGATGACCGCCCGGGCCGGCTCGGGGGCGGCCCGGCCCTCCTCTTCGTCATCACCCCGGCGTCCGGCCAGCAGCAGCACCCCGACGGCGATGGCCACCGGCGGGACCAGAAAGCGGCCCCAGCCCAGGAGGTCGCCGACCCCGACGCGGGCGTCGGAGCCGGCCGGCCCCAGGGAGTCGGCGTAGAAGGCCACGGCGGCGAGGATGCCCACGGTGACCAGCACCAGCCCCCACAGATCGGTGGCGTGGGCCGAGACGACGGCCCACATGGAGGCGGTGAGGCCCGGGGGTTCGGGGGCCCGGCGCCTGACCGACGTGTTGGCCGACCCCCGGCCCCGGTGCGCAGCACCGCGCTTGGCCCCCGACCGCGAACGGGCGGAGGACGCGGACCTGCCCTTGGACCGCGAAGCCCCGGACCGGCCCGCCGGACGCTTGGTGGCGGTCGTCACAGTGGGTAACAGGGTAGTCCCGCTACGTCGCCATGATGGGGACCACCCCGGGGAGGGATTCAGACGGTGACGATGACCGGCACGATCATCGGACGCTGCCGGGTCCGATCCCCGACCAGGCGTCCGAGGGCCTTGCGGGCCACCCGATTGAGCGTCTCGTGGTCGTGGCTGCCCGAGCTGAGGGCCTGCTCGAGCGCCTTGGTGACCTGGGTGCGGGCCTCGTCGAGGAGCGCTTCGGTGTCGTGGTCGTAGGCCCAGCCCCGGGTCACGATCTGCGGCGTGCCCACCACCTCGCCCCGTTTGAGGTCGACGGTCGCCACCGCCATCACCACGCCTTCCTCGGCCAGGACCATCCGGTCCCGCAGGACCCCGTGCCCGATGTCGCCCACCGAGCTCCCGTCGACGAAGAGGTACCCGCCCGGTACCGTGCCGTCCCGGTGGAGGCCGGACCCGCTCAGCTCCACCGCGTCACCGTCCTCGCAGAGCAGCACCCGGTCGCCGGAGATGCCCATCGAGGCGGCCAGTTGGGCGTGGTTGGCCATGTGCCGGTACTCGCCGTGGACCGGGATGAAGAACTCGGGCACGGTGACCGACATCAGCATGGCCAGCTCCCCCTGGCGGGCGTGCCCGCTCACGTGGACCGAGTCGACGCCGGAGTGGATGACCTCCACCCCCCGCTTGTACAGGCTGTCGATGACCCGGCCCACCGACCACTCGTTGCCCGGGATGGGATGGGCGCTGATCACCACCACGTCGTCCTCGTGGAGCCGGAAGAACCGGTTCTCCCCGGCGGCCAGGCGCGAGAGGGCGGACATCGGCTCCCCCTGGGAGCCGGTCGAGATGACGCACACCTGGCCCGGTTCGAGCTTGTCGATGTCCTCGATGTCCACCAGCGACCGGTCGGGGATGTGGAGCAGCCCGAGTCGTCGGGCCAGGGTCACGTTCTTCTGCATGGAACGACCCAGTGTCGCCACCGACCGGCCGCCGGCGATGGCCGCGTCGGCCACCTGTTGGACCCGGTGGATGTGACTGGCGAAGCAGGTCACGATGAACCGCCGGTCGGGGCGGGCCAGGAACACCTTGCGCAGGGTGGCGCCGACCGTCGACTCCGAGGGGGTGAATCCGGCCTCCTCGGCGTTGGTCGAGTCGGACAGCAGCAGCCGGATCCCCGGGTCGGCGGCGATGGCGCCCATACGCGACAGGTCGGTCCGGCGGCCGTCCACCGGATGCAGATCGATCTTGAAGTCCCCCGAGTGGAGGATCACGCCCTGCGGGGTGTAGAAGGCGGTGGCGAAGGCGTGCGGGACCGAGTGGGTCACCGGGATGAACTCCACGTCGCAGGGACCGATCCGCCGCCGTTCGCCGTCGCGGACCGGGATGAACTGGGCCCGATCGGCCATGCCGGCCTCGTCGACCCGGTTGCGGGCCAGGGCCAGGGTCAGCTCGGACCCGTAGACCGGGACCGGGAAGTCCCGCAGGAGGTAGGCCAGGCCCCCGGTGTGGTCCTCGTGGCCGTGGGTGAGGATGACCCCGTCCACCCGGTCGGCGTTCTCCCGCAGGTAGGTGAAGTCGGGCAGCACCAGATCGACCCCGGGCATGTCGGGATCGGGGAACATGATGCCGACGTCGAGCACCAGGATCCGGCCGTCGACCTCGATACAGGCGCAGTTCCGGCCGATCTCACCGAGGCCGCCCAGGAACACCACCCGTACCGAGTCGGTACCGCCGCCACCCCCGGCCGCACGGCCGGTCGACGCCGGCTTGGCCGCCGGCGCCCGCGCCGGTCGGCTGCCGGCCCGGGCGCCGGTCGTCGCCTTTCCCTGCCCCTTGCCGGCGGCGGCCTTCTTCTTCGGCGGGGTGGCGCTGCTCCCCCGGCCCCCTTTGGGCGCGTCCGGGTTGGCGCCGCCCGATCCGGCGCTGCGCCGCCCGGACCGCCCGGGCTTGGCGGCGTCAGGCAACCGACTGCTGCGCCGGGTTGAGGTGGCCCAGCTCGGAGAGGACGGCACGGGCCTGGTCGTCCAGCCCGCGGGGCGCAGGCGGGTTGGGCAGGCGGCACTGGCCGACCGGGAGGTCGAGCACCCGGCAGGCGGCCTTGGCCGGCACCGGATTGGGCGTGTCCTCGGTGGACTCGAACCGGTAGGAGTCGATCAGACGTCGGTTGATGATCGCCGCCTGCTCGACCGAGCCCTGCCGGTAGCAGCGCAGCATCTCGGCGAACCACGGGCCGGCCCAGTGGGCGGCCACGCTGATGATCCCGGCCGCTCCGATGGAGGCGAAGGGCAGTGTCAACGCATCGTCGCCGCAGTAGACGTCGAACCCGTCGGGCGCCGCGGCCACCACCGCGGCGGCGGCGGGCACGTCCCCGGTGGCGTCCTTCACGGCCACGATGGTGGGAACCTCGCGGGCCAGCTCGAGGGTCAGCTCGGGCCCGATCCGGCGCCCCGATCGGACGGGGATGTCGTAGAGGACCACCGGCAGGTCGGTGGCGGCGGCCACCGCCCGGAAGTGGGCCGACAGACCGGCCGGGGAGGGACGGTTGTAGTAGGGGGTCACCACCAGCACCCCGTCGACCCCGACCGCCTTGGCCTCCTTGGTCAACATCACCGAGTGGGCGGTGTCGTTGGTGCCGGTCGAGGCGATGACCGGAATGTCGACGGCCTCGACCACCGCCCGGAAGAGGTCGAACCGCTCGGCGTCGGTCAGGACCGACCCCTCGCCGGTCGAACCGGCCACGACCAGGGCCTCACTGCCCGAGTCGGCCAGGTGCCGGGCGACCCGGGCCGCCCCGTCCAGCTCGATGGCCCCGTCGCCATCGAACGGCGTCACCATGGCCGTGATCACCGTTCCGAAACGGGGCATCGTCCTTCAGTCCCTCGGTGGCGAGAGGGGATCGGGTGCGGGCGTCACGGTTCCGCAGGCTACCAGCAGCGACCCGGGGCCTCGGGCCGGGCCGGGCCTACGAGGCGATCCGATCCTTGGGCGGCACCGAGGCCAGCGCGTCGTACTCCTCGGTGGTGTCCACCCACGACTCGAACTGGATGACGCCCAATTCGGTGAACTTGGTGCGGAGCCAGCCGTCGGCCGCGTCCAGCAGGCCGAGCTTCTTGCAGTTGGGCACGATCTTGGAGAACAGGAGCGCCTGGAACTCGCCCCGTTCGGGGGCCTGCTGGACCAGGGGGACGATGGCCTTCGGATCGACGCCCATCCGGTCCCACACCTCCTGCTGGAGGAACCGGTCCCGCATCCTCACCGCGGCCTCGAAGGCGAACTCCTGGCGCTCGCGGAGCTCGGCGGCGCTCAACCCCTGGTAGTACTCCTGGAGGCTCAGGACCCCGAAGGCCACGTGACGGGCCTCGTCGGCCATCACGTACCGGAGCAACTGCTTCAGCAGCGGGTCACCGGTCATCTGGTGCATGAAGCCGAAGGCGGCCAGGGCCAGGCCCTCGACCATGATCTGCATGCCCAGGTAGGTCAGGTCCCAACGCGAGTCGGCGATGATGTCGTCCAGCAGCAGGCCGAGGTGGGCGTTGACCGGGTAGTGGCCGGAGAGCTTCTCGTCGAGGTACTTGCCGAACACCTCGACGTGCCGGGCCTCGTCCATGACCTGGGTGGCGGCGTAGTACTTGGCATCGATCCACGGCACCGACTCCACGATCTTGGCCGTGCAGATGAGGGCACCCTGCTCGCCGTGCAGGAACTGCGACAACGTCCAGTTCTGGCTCTCGACCCCGAACGCCACCCACTCCTTGTCGCCCCACTTCTCCACCGGCGTGCCCTTGAGGTCGAACCCGGCCCCGAAGCCGCCGGTGGCCTCGGCCTGGTCGCGCACCAACTTCTCCTGGTCGACGTCGATCTCCCAGGGCAGATCGGTCTCGCCGTTCCACTGGGCGCCCTTGGCCTTCTCGTACAGCTTGTTGAGCTTGGGGCGGGCGCCCTTCTCGTAGTCCCACGTGAACATGGAGTCGTACTCCGAGTGGACGACGTGGATGCCGTTGGCCTCCTCGACACCGACCACCGAGAGGATGGTCTCGAAGTCGTCGATCTCAGATCGGCCGATGATCTCCTCGGTCGTGCTCATTTCGGTGGTCATGACAGTGCTCCCTTGGCTTCATCGATGGGTATGGAAGGTTCGGATCGGTGCTGGACGGCGGTCGGATGGTCGGTCGACCCGCCGGCCGGTGGAACGACGCCGCCGGCGGACGGCGGCCGGGCGAAGTCGAACGGGGTGATGTCGATGGCCGCCGTCGCCCCGGCGTCGTGGAGGGCCCGGATGCCCGGGAGGACGAAGGTCTCCACCAGGTGTGCGGCCCGGGCCGGATCGGTGAGGTCCAGGTGCGCCGAGGGCACGATGACGTAGGAGAGCACGATGCGGGTGGCCCACTCCGCCACCCGGCCGGCCTCCATCGGGCTCATCCAGCGAGCCAGGAACGGTGCGGTGAACCGGGAGGCCGTGGCCAGCAGGCGGTCGGACTCGTCGAAGGCCAGATGTCCGAGGACCATCTCCGGCTCGTGCTCGACCAGATAGGCCAGGGCGGCGTGCCCCCGGATCCGGGTCGATGCCTCCACGATGCCGCTGACCAGGGCCTCCTCGAGTCCCTGGGCCTCGCCGAGGCACACCCCGAGGGCCGAGAACAGGCGGGCCATCTCCGTGTCGACGACGGCGGCCAGCACTTCGTCGCGCCCGCCGGGGAAGACCCGGTAGACGGTGGCCCGGGACAGGCCCGCCTCCCGGGCGATGTCATCCACCGTGGTCTTGGCCGTGCCCTGACGGGCCAGGCAGCTCAGCGTGGCGTCGATGACCCGGACCCGGTTCGGAGAAGGGGACGCCGGCCCGGTCGACGCCGGGGCGGCCCCCTCGGTCCCCTCGCCCATCACTTGCAGGTGGCGCATCGAACCGGACACGCCTGAAACGTTACGTCGGATTTTGTCTCATTGTCAACGACGCCCGTCCGGGTCCCCCGGCGCCCCGGTGGCCACCGGGCCCGGGACGGCCACCACCCCGGCGAGCAGCTCGGCCCGCACCAACTGGGCCACCTGGACCGGGTCGTCGAGGTCCCAGCGCCCGGGGGCGGACATGTAGGAGAGCACCATCCGGGCCAGGAAGTCGGCGGCCTCGCCCAGATCGACGCCCGGCGCCACCCCGCGTTGGTCGAGGTAGGGCACCAGGAACTCGGCGATGCCCCGGCGGATCCGGTTGCTCTCGACGGTGAGGGCGGGAAGCAGCTTGTCCGGCTCGGTCTGCATCACCCGTTGGAGCACCTCGTGCTCGACGATCGAGCGGTGGGCGAACATGATCCCCCGCTCCATCACCGTCTCGAGGCTGTCGGCCCCCTGCACCTGCTCGTAGAGGTGGCCGAAGAACTCCAGGGTGGCCCAGTTGACGACGGCGTTGATCAGCTCGTCCCGTCCACCGGGGAACGTCCGGTAGACGGTGGCCCGGGACACCTTGGCCTCGCGGGCGGCATCCTCGACGGTCGTCTTGGCCATGCCCCAGCGGGCCACGCAGGCGTAGGTGGCCTCGAGGATCCGCTGGCGGTTGTCGTCCACCCGGGCGCCCGATCCTCAGAGGCCGAGCAGGGACTCGAGCCCGATGGTCAGCCCGGGCCGCGACGGGACCTGCTGGACGGCCAGCACCACCCCGTCCATGAACGAGGCCCGGTCGTAGGAGTCGTGGCGGATGCTCAGGCTCTGGCCCACCGCCCCCAGGATGACCTCCTGGTGGGCGACCAGGCCGGGGAGCCGGACCGAGTGGATGCGCACGCCTCCGGGGCCGGCCCCGCCCCGCGCCCCGTCCACCACCGTGGTCACCGTGCGGTCGGCCGGGAAGGTCGGGTCGGCGGCGACCGACCGGGCCGCGGCCATGCGCTCGGCCGTCCGCAGGGCGGTGCCCGACGGGGCGTCGAGCTTGCCGTCGTGGTGCAGCTCCACGATCTCCGCCCCTTGGAACCAGGGCGCGGCCAACTCGGCGAACCTCATCATGAGCACGGCGCCGATGGCGAAGTTGGCCGCCACGATGCAGTTGGGCGCACCCTCCCCCGGCCCGGCGAAGGCGCCGGCCATCCCCTCCAGATCCTCACCGGTGAAGCCGGTGGTGCCCACGACGGCGTGGATCCCCTCCCGGGCGCAGAACGACAGGGCCACCCGCGACGCATCCAGTCGGGAGAAGTCGACGGCGACCTCGGCCCCCGAGGCCGGGAGGGCGGCGAGGTCGTCGGTGACCGTCGTCCCGCCGGGGTCGGCGCCGACGAGCTCGGCGAGGGGGGTGCCAGCGAACAGGGGATCCACCGCCGCCACCAGGTCCAGGTCCGGGTGGGCCACCACCGTGCGGCAGACCTCCCGGCCCATCTTGCCTCCGGCCCCGATGACGCCCACCCGCATGGCGATCACCCTACCGGGGCCGACTGCTCCGGCTCCGGACCGTCGTCGGGCGGCAGGGCCTCAGCCCAGTTCGAGCGCACGGCTGTCGAAGTCGGACTCGTCGAAGGGACCGACCACCGACAGGGTGCGGGGGGCGGCCACCAGTTCGGTGGCGGCGGCGTGGACCTCTTCGAGGGTGAGGGCCTGGACCCGGGACAGCACCTCATCCACCGAGAGGACCTCCCCGTGGAGCAGGAGCCCGGCGCCGATCCGGCTCATGCGGGCACCGGAGTCCTCGCAGGCCAACAGGGTCTCCGCCCGGAGGTTGCCCTTGGCGATGGTCAGTTCGCGTTCGGTGATCCCCTCGGCTCCGAGGCGGGCCAGCTCGGTCGAGACGATCTCGAGCACTTCGGCCACGTGCTCGGGTGCCGTGCCCATGCCCACACTCACCGAGCCGGCGTCGTGATAGGCCACCCGCTCCGACCAGACCGAGTAGGCCAGGCCGCGTCGCTCACGGATCTCCTGGAACAGGCGGCTGGACAGCCCCCCGCCCAGGACATGGTTGACCACGGCCAGGGCGTAGCGACGGGGGTCGAAGCGGTCGACCGAACGCGCCGCCAGCACCACATGGGCCTGCTCGGTCGTCCGTCGGGTCACCGCCAACGGCTCGACCTTGTCGTCGGGCGGGGTGCGGTCGGGCACCGTGCCCCCGAGCGGCCCGGAGAACCGGGCCTCCAGCCCCTCGGCCACCGACGGGTGGTCCATGTCCCCGGCCACCGCCACCACGATGTTGGCCGGCCGGTAGTGCTCGTCGAAGAACGCACGGATGCGGTCCACCGTCATGGCCGACACCGAGTCATGACTGCCCAGCACCTCACGACCGAGCGGGTGATCGGGGAACAGCAGGGCCGAACTCTGCTCGGCGGCCTCATCCGACGGCTCGTCGGCGTGCATGAGGATCTCGTCGAGGATGACCTGCCGCTCGGCATCCAGATCGTCGGGGCGGAGCGCCGGCTGCCACATGATGTCGGACAGGATGTCGAGGCCGAGGGGGAGGTGCTCGGCCAGCAGGCGGATATAGAAGGAGGTGTACTCCTTGGTGGTGAAGGCGTTGAAGTCCCCACCCACTTCGTCCACCGCCTCGGCGATGGCCGACGGGGAGCGGCTGGCCGTCCCCTTGAACAGCAGGTGCTCGAGGAAGTGCGAGGCGCCGGCGTGGCTGGCATCCTCGTCCCGGGCACCGGTGCCCACCCAGAACCCGATGCACACCGAGCGGGCGTCCTCCATCGGTTCGGTGACCAGGGAGAGGCCCGATGGCAACCGTTCGGTCCGGATCATGGCCGTCGGCCGGCCGCGAGGACGCGGGTCAACTGAGGGGACGGAACCGGAGCATGGGGACGGACGGCTCGGTCATCCGTCCGGGTGGCGGCCGGCGGCGCCGACACCCGGACGACGCCGGTACTCAACGACGGCGGCGACCACCCCGGCCGCCACCGCCACCCCCGCTCGGGCGATCGGAAACCTCGGCCACGGCGGGCCCCAGGTTCCCGAACTCCTGCTTCAGCTCGTCCTCGAAGGCATCCTCGAAGGAGGCGGCGCCCACCGGGGCGGGCGTGGACTCGGCCGGCTTGCGGCCCCGGTCGGAACGCTCGCCGGGGTCGGAGTGATCGCCGCGGGGCCGGTTGCGCCCCCCGTTGTCACGTCCACCACCGTCGCTCCGGCTCGGACGGTCGCCGCCGCCGCCCGATGCCGATCCGGCCGGCGCATCGCCGGCCAACGACAGGGAGACCTTGCCCTGAGGATCGATGTCGTCCACCTTGACCTCGACGGGCTGGCCGAGCTCGAGCACGTCCTCGACCCGTTCCACCCGCTTGCCCTGGCCGATCTTCGAGATGTGCAGCAGACCGTCCCGACCCGGGAGGATGTTGACGAAGGCGCCGAACTTGGTGATGTTGACCACCTTGCCCTCGTAGGTGGCGCCCACCTCGGCCAGCGGCGGATCGAGGATGGTCGAGATCCGGCGGCGGGCCTCCTCGACGGCGATGCCGTCCTTGGCCCCGATCGTCACCGTCCCGACCATGCCGTCGTCGTCGACGGCGATGTCGGCGCCGGTCTCCTGCTGGAGGGCGTTGATCACCTTGCCCTTGGGCCCGATGACCTCGCCGATCTTGTCCATGGGGATCTCGAACGAGATGATCTTCGGTGCCGAGTCGGCGACCTCGGGCCGGGGCTCGGCGATGGCGCCCCCCATGACCTCGAGGATGGCGAGACGGGCCTCCTTGGCCTGCAGGAGCGCCTTGGTCAGCACGTCGAGCGGCAGTCCGTCGATCTTCGTGTCCAGCTGCAGTGCGGTGACCACGTCCTTGGTGCCGGCGACCTTGAAGTCCATGTCGCCGAAGGCGTCCTCGGCTCCGAGGATGTCGGTCAGGGTCACGTAGGTGCCCCCGTCGTAGACGAGGCCCATGGCGATGCCGGCCACCGGGGCCTTGATGGGCACCCCGGCCGCCATCAGCGACAGGGTCGAGCCGCACACCGAGGCCATCGACGTGGAACCGTTGGAGGCCAGCACGTCGGAGACCAGGCGAAGCGTGTAGGGGAAGTCCTCCTCATAGGGGACGACCGGGAGCAAGGCCCGCTCGGCCAGCAGGCCGTGGCCGATCTCGCGCCGCTTCGGGCCGCGCATGAAGCCGGTCTCCCCGGTCGAGAAGGGCGGGAAGTTGTAGTGGTGCATGTACCGCTTGTGGTCATCGGGGGTGATGGTGTCGAGCAGCTGGTTCATGCGGGGCATGCCCAGGGTGGTGACGTTGAGCACCTGGGTCTCGCCCCGCTGGAACAGCGCCGAGCCGTGGGCCGTCGGGAACAGGTCGACCTCGGCGGAGAGGGGCCGGATGTCAGTGGTGGTGCGACCGTCGATGCGCAGGCCCTCCTCCACGATCCGCCGGCGGACCAGCTTTTTGGTCAGGCCCCGGACCGCGGCCTTGAGCTCGCCGCCGCGCTCGGGGAACTCAGCCGAAAGGCTCTCGATGATGAAGGTGGTGGCGGCGTCCAGGGCGGCGTTGCGCTCCGCCTTGGCCACGATCTTGTTGGCCTCGGTGATGGCGTCGGTCCCGATGGCCTGCACCCGCTCGAAGACGTCGTCCTCGTAGTCGGCGAAGGTCGAGTACGGAATGATCTCCACCGGTCCGCGGGCGGCCACGTAGGCCTCCACCAGCTGGCGCTGGAGCACGATCGACTCGCGGATCCACTGCTTGGCGGCCTCGAGGCCGTCGGCCAGCACCTCCTCGGTGACCTGGGGGGCACCCTCTTCGTAGTACTGGAACGAGCGCTCGGAGCCACCCGCCTCGACCATCATGATGGCGATCTCGGCGTTGGCCGCGTCCGAGAGGGCCCGACCGGCCACCACCAGCTCGAAGGTGGACTCGTCACCCTCTTGGAAGGTCGGGTGTGGGATCCACTGGCCGTCGGTGGAGTAGGCCACCCGGACGGCCCCGATGGGACCGTCGAAGGGGATGCCGGAGATCATCAGCGCGGCGGAGGCGGCGTTGATGGCCAGGACGTCGTGGGGATTGACCTGGTCGGCGCCGAAGACGGTGCCCACGATGTGGACCTCGTTGCGGAAGCCCTTGGGGAAGGACGGGCGCAGGGGCCGGTCGATCAGTCGGTCGGTGAGGATGGCCTGGTCCGAGGACTTGCCCTCCCGGCGGAAGAACGAGCCGGGGATCTTGCCGGCGGCGTAGGTCCGCTCCTCGATGTCGACGGTGAGGGGGAAGAAGTCGGCCCCCTCCCGGACCGAGCGGGAGGCGGTGGCGGTGGCCAGCAACACGGTGTCGCCGATCCTCCCGACCACGGCCCCGTCGGCCAGTTGGGCCAACTTGCCGGCTTCGAATGAAAGTGTGCGGTCGGAGCCACTGATGGGCCCCGACACGGTTATGGCGTCTGACATGACGCTCCTTGTCGTTCGGGGACTCCCCGAGCCAGCTCCCAGTTGTCGAGCACCCCGTCGGCGGTGGGGACGGGGTATTCGGCAACTGGTGACTGACCTCGGCGGGAGCCCAATTTTGTTTTGTCTGGTGTGAACACGGCTGATCACCGAAGTGATGGCCGCCCCTGCTGCAAACCGGCACTGCGCCCGGACGCCCCATGGCCGCTGAGCCATCGTGCGCCTCGAATGGCGTGTACCTGCCTGCACACCACCGGCACTCGACCGGTGGAGAAATTGCGACCGCCCGGCCGAAGCCGGGCGGAGCGATCGGATTCCGCCTAGCGGCGGAGGCCGAGGCGACCGATGATGTCCCGGTAGCGCTCGACGTCGTTGTTTCGGACATAGTCGAGAAGTCGTCGGCGACGGCCGATGAGCTTCAGGAGACCCCTTCGGGTGTGATGGTCACCTTTGTGCACCTTGAGATGCTCGGTGAGGTGGATGATGCGCTCGCTCAGAATGGCGATCTGGACTTCGGGAGAACCGGTGTCCGTCTCGTGGAGACGGTACTCGGAGATGGTGGCCTGCTTGTCTGGCATGTGGGAAATCGACCTCTGATGTCTTCGGAATGGCCGACGGACAGGACACGCCAGCGGTTCAATGGTAGCAGGATCGCTGTTCAGGGGAGGCACTTCCGCATTTGGCCAGCGAAGGGGCCTGAACGCGCCACCGACCGGATCCCACCCGTGGGGCAGGATCCGGTCGACTCGTCCCGTGGTCGGCGGGCGCCCGTCCGGCGCCGTCCGACGACTACTTGTTGGGCTGGGGGGTCACCCGCAGGTACGGCTTGACCGACTTGAACCCCTTGGGGAACCGGTCCTTGGCCTCCTCGTCGGAAACGGCCGGCACGATGATCACGTCCTCCCCGTCCTTCCAGTTCACCGGCGTCGCCACCTTGTAGTCGGCGGTCAGCTGCAACGAGTCGAGGACCCGGAGGATCTCGCTCACGTTGCGGCCGGTGGAGGCCGGATAGGTGAGGGTCAGCTTGACCTTCTTGTCCGGGCCGATGATGAAGACCGAACGCACGGTGAGGGTGTCGTTCGCATTGGGGTGGATCATGTCGTAGAGGTCGGCGACCTTGCGGTCCTCGTCCCCGATGAGCGGGAAGTTGAGGGCCGAGCCCTGGGTCTCCTCGATGTCCCCGGCCCATTTGCCGTGCGAGGTCACATCGTCGACCGAGAGGCCGATCAGCTTGGTGTCCCGCTTGTCGAACTCGGCCTTGGCCTTGGAGAACGCACCCAGTTCGGTCGTGCAGACCGGGGTGAAGTCCTTCGGGTGGGAGAACAGCACGCCCCAACTGTCCCCGAGATACTCGTGGAAGTTGATCGTGCCTTCGGTGGTCTCCGCAGTGAAGTCGGGGGCTACATCGCCCAGACGGATTGCCATGGTTGCTCCTTCGTTGTCCTCTTGCTCCGTACGTGGTCCGGTACGCGATCTCGACCCGGCAGTCACCGTGGTCCTATCGCCCACTCAGGATAGACGAAGCCGCCCCAATTGTCGACCGAGTTGGTCGAGAATTGTCGGGGCGCGGCCACTCCCGCCCGGCCGTCTGGCTCCGAGGGCCAGCGTCCACCATGCTAAGGCGATGAGTCCGAGTCTCGACGTCTACCGGGATGGCCCGGTGACGGTGGTGGCGCTCGATCGCCCGGAGCGTCGCAACGCCGTCGACCCGTCCACGGCCACCGCCCTCTATGAGGCGTTCTCCGCCTTCGACGACGATCCGACCGCCGCCGTCGCCGTCCTCACCGGTCGGGGCGGGACCTTCTGTGCCGGGGCCGACCTCCAGGCGCTGGCGGGCGGAGCGCGGCACCGGGTGGCCACCGACGGGCCCGGACCCATGGGCCCGACCCGGATGGAGCTGTCCAAACCGGTCATCGCCGCGGTGGAGGGATTCGCCGTGGCCGGTGGGTTGGAGCTGGCCATCTGGTGCGACCTCCGGGTGGCGGCCGAGGACGCCTCGTTCGGGGTGTTCTGCCGCCGGTTCGGCGTGCCCCTCATCGACGGGGGGACGGTCCGGCTCCCCCGCCTGATCGGCCAGGGCCGGGCCCTCGACCTGATCCTGACCGGACGGGAGGTGGGAGCGACCGAAGCACTGGCCATGGGTCTGATCAGCCGGATCGTCCCCACCGGCGCCGCCCTGGATGCGGCGATCGCCCTGGCCCACCAGCTGGCCGCCCTCCCCCAGGCCTGCCTGCGCAACGACCGGCGCTCGACCCTGACCCAGTGGGGACTGGCCACCGACCAGGCCATGGTCAATGAGATCCGGTTCGGGCTGGACAGCCTGGCGTCCCCCGACGCCGCGTCGGGGCCGGCCCGATTCGCCTCCGGGGCCGGACGCGGCGGGTCGACGGTCGACCCGGCCGGCTGAGCGGGACGGCGCCTTGCCCGACCTGGCCGCGTTCGACTTCGACGGCACCCTGACCGACGGGGGCAGCGTCTTCGACTTCCTGTCCGCACTGACCGGTCGTCGCACCGTGTTGGCGGCCTCGGCCCGGCTCGCCCCCCGGCTGGCCCATGCCGCGCTGGTCGGCGGTCCGGCGGCCGACGGGACCAAGGAATTGCTCTTCGAGCAGGTGCTGGCGGGCATCCCCGTCGAGCGGTTCGATGAGGTGGCGGCAGCCTTCGCCCATCGGCACGTCGCCCGCCACCTCCGCGCCCCGGTCAAGCGGCGGTTGGACTGGCACCTCGGGCGCGGCGACCGGGTGGTCATCGTGTCCGCATCCCCCGAGGCCTACGTGGGCGTGGCCGGCTCCCTCCTCGGTGCATCGGGATCGGTCGGCACCCGTCTCGCCGTCGACGGGGAGGGTCGGCTGACCGGCCGGTACGAGGGAGCCAACTGTCGGGGGACTGAGAAGCTCCGACGGCTGCGCGAGTGGATCGACGACCACGGGGCAAAACCGGCGCGGCTGTGGGCGTACGGCAACAGTCGCGGCGACCTGCGCATGCTCGACGCGGCCGACGTCGGGGTCAACGTCGGGCGGCTGGGACCCCTCGGCGCGCTCCGGTCCTTCCCCGACCTGTCCCGCTCCTCGGAGGAGGCCCGGCCGGACTGACCGGACCCGGAGCTGATCGGACCGCTCGGATCAGAGGTACTCCTTCTTGCGCATCCACACCATCACGAACCAGCCCCAGATCGGGGGCAGGTAGGCGGTGAACAGCCGCTGCACGAACACGGCGGCTACGGCGTCGGGCTCACTGATGCCCGCCGCGGTCAGTCCGAGGATCATGCCGGCCTCGACCACCCCCATCCCCCCGGGGACGGGCGAGACCCCGCCGAGCATCGAACCGAGGGTGAGGACGATGATCAGGGTGGCCAGGTTCAGGCTGTCCCCGAACGCGTGCAGCGACGCGCCGAGGGCCAGGGCCACGAACACCTGAGCGGCCACGCTCCCGCCGAAGATCTCGACCAGGTTGCGGGGATGGGCGGCCAGCAGCTTCAGGTGGTCCCAGACCTCGGAGGCCTTGGGCCGCAGCTTCTGAGCGGCCAGCCGCCGCCAGCGGGGCACGGCGAAGATCAGCCCCAGGGCGACGCCCACCAGGACGACGACGATGACGATGAGCCAGACCAGGTGGGAGTTCCCACTGCTGTCGCTCTCGGGCTCGCTGAAGTTGAATTTGCTGAGGGCCAGGGGCAGGGCGATCAGGAACAGGGCGCCCTTCACGATCCAACTGGCCGTCGACACCAGCACCCCGGAACTCACCGCCACGGTCGGGGTGTACCCCTCCTGCTGGAAGAACCGGACCCGGGTGGCCAGCACCGCCATCGATCCCCCGGCCAAGCCCACGAAGGTGTCCGACAACTCGAGGGCGACGGTCCGGCCGTAGGGCAACGGGTCGGTGACCGAGCCGACCGTGGTGACGGCGATGGCCGGGTAGGCGGCCTGGGCCAGCAGGAACACGATCACCACCCAGCCCCACTTGGCCCCGGTGATGGTGCTCCACGACTTGGTGACGTTGATCAGTACCCCGATCAGCGCCCAGCCCCCGATGAGGGTGCCCACCACCATGAGCAGCGTCACCCAGCTGACCCGTCGCGGCTCGATCAGCTTGGGAACGTCGACCCCCACCGCGGCGGCGCCCTGCTCCCGCAGCGCGGTCAGCGATGCCTTCTTGCCCCGCAACGTCCGGGAGCCCACCGTATCGAGGGCGGCCCGCTGCAGGAACGGGAGGGCGGCGACCACCAGGTCGGACGGCACGACCCGCACCGCGGCGGCGATGGTCCGCTCCGGGCCGACCACCACCGACAGTGCGGCCAGCACCGCGGCGATGTCCCGGTCGAGTTGCTCGTCGGTGGCCACCGTGGACGCGGTGCGGAAGTCGACGATCCCCGCGACGCCGTGCTCGTCGACGACGATGGTCTCGGTCGACAGGGAGCCGTGGGCGATTCCGGCGGAGCGCAGCGTCATCAGTTGACCGAAGATGTCGTCGAGCGCCTCATCGCCGAGATCGGGGGCATCCGGTGCCACCACCGGCTCGGGGTCGGCCCCGGGTCCGGCCCGAGGCTCGGTCACCTCCTCTTCGCCCACTGCGGGCGGGGCCACGTACGGGGCGTAGCCGGAGAGTCGGATCCCGGTCGGCGGACGGGTCACGATCAGGGCGTCCCGGGCCGGACCGGCCGGACCGGCCGCCAACACCTCCGGAACCCGGGCCCCCGATCGCCCCGCCATCAGGGTCAGGTACGCCTCGTGCTCGACCTGTTGGCGGCGGGTGAGGGCCAGGGTCGGCCCCGAGTCGCGGTAGAACAGATAGCGGGCCGTCTTGGACAGGAGTTGGGCATCCGACGCATCCCTTCCGTAGACGGAGATGTCCACCCCGGCCGCGGCGATCCTTCCTTCGAATCGCCCGACTCCCCACTCCTGTTGGACCTTGGGAGTGATGCCCTCGGCGGACAGCGCGAGATCGCCGAGCAAGACGCCCACCTCGTCGGTCGACGGCAGGCCCAGCGGCGATCCGAAGATGAGGTGGACGAGGGCGGTGACCCCCCACCCGAGGGCCAGACTGGCCACGATGGCCACCGGCAGCCCGGACTCGCTCACCACTGCGGCCAGGGCCAGTAGGCCGATGGCCGTCTCGATGGTGAGCTGCAGCCACCGGCTCAGATAGGGCAGCGCGGCAGTGGCGACGGCGACGGTGGCGGCCACCCGGGCCACGGGGAACGAGAGATCGAAGTGGCTGAGCGACGAGGTGGGGGGACGACCGCCGCTCGGTCCCACCAGCTCGATCAGGATGACGGTGAGCACGAAGGTGCCCGCTCCGGAAAGGGCGACATCCCGGATCGCCGACCATTTGCGGGAGACCAGGGCCAGGAGGAGGACGGCGGCGATGACCCCCACCGAAGCGATCCACCAGATCGCCGACACCAACCAGTGGAGGCCGTTGGGAGCCGAAGCCAGCGTGGTGGCGATGGCGTGCTCGGACTTCGAGTTGGCCCGGGTGAACAGCCAGCACAAGAACACGGCCACGATGGCCACACCCAGACGGAACCCGTCACTTCCCCGGCGGCGCACCTGACCGTCACCCACCGGGGCGAAGAGCACCGCCTTCCACGAACGCCCGCTCCCGTGCCGGCCCCGCAGGGCCAGCGCATCGGTCCGGATCAACGGATGCCGTAGGCGCGAACGCGGGGACCCGACTCCGGCCCGATCGGCCGTGGAGCCGACAGCACCGTCCGCGTCCTGGTCGGTCACATCCATCGCAGCCAGCACAATAGGACTGCCAGGCACGCCGCACCGCCATGGTGGCGGCGAGCGTCAGCGACGGCTCCGACCCGCCTGGGTGCCCGGAGGATCTGGGCCGGCCGGCCATTGCCCCTTGTCGGTGTTCACCCCCGGGGAGTACCATGGGTCCGCACTTCCCTGCGCAGGCGGGGAGAGTGACGCACCAGAACAAACGACGACAAAGGCAAACCCTCCGCGAGGGGGGGACGCAAAACCACGGGACTCTGCGAGTCAGCCGGGCTGCCGAATCGACTGGCCCGCAACAGGGACAGTCTGATGAGTCATGCCCCCTCCTCGCGGCGGAGGAGGGCAATGACGCACCGCAGGGGCACTCGAAGTATCCACCGGCCTTTTTGGCGTACCGCCGTCCGGGGGCTGCTGGCAGTGCCCCTCGTCGTGGCCGGTGTGGTCACACTCCTCCAGACCACCGGTTCCGCGGCGGTCCACACCGGAGGGGGCGCACCGGTGCAGTCGGCCGTCAAGAAGACGTCCACCACCACGCCCACCGTCCCCGCGTTGAGTCCACCGACCACCACGCCTCCGACCACCACGACCGTGGTGACGGTGCCGGTCCATCAGCCGTCTCCGACCACGACCGTCCCGCGGGCTCCCGTCCACCACCCGGCGCCCACCACCTCGGTGGTGCCGGCGACGACGACCACCGTGACCCCGGCGCCCACCACGACGGTGGTGAGGAAGAAGCGGAAGAGCCCCCCGGGATCGTCGGGTGTCACCACCACGGTTCCGGACACCCCGGCCACGTCCACCCCGGCGCCGTCCATCTCGTCGTCGACCCCGTCGTCGGCCACGGCGGCGCACCACGGGGGGCGGCCTCCCCCCACCACGGTGCCAGCCCCGCCACCGCCTCCGCTGTCATCGATCGCGTCCGACTGTTCCGTCGATGTGTCGGCCCCGCTGACCGCGTACCTCGCCTCACTGCCCGACGGAGCGGTGTTCTCGTCCCCCACAGGGGCCTGCTATCAGGTCGACGAAGGGATCACCATCACCCATCCCCTGGTCATCAACGGCGGCACCTTCAAGGACTTGACCGACTCGGGCACCGGGAAGCACCAGGGGTACCACCCCATCATCGAGGTGCGCGAAGGTGACGACGTCACCCTCGAGAATCTCACCGTCGAGGGCGAGCACACCAGCAAGGGGTTCACGGGCGGAAAGGTCGGCGAGGCCGGCATCAAAGTCCTGTCGTCCTCCGACGTGACCATCACCAACGTCATCGCCGAGTACACCTTCGGAGACGGACTCGAGCTGGTGGCCGACTTCGGGCGGAATTGGAGCCTCGGCGGACCGGTCAAAACGCCGGATAGCCACATTACCGTCAACGGGTTCATCTCGTATCTGTCCGGTCGGACCGGGATCACGCCGGCCGAGGTCGTCGACTCGACGTTCACCGATGTCTATCTCTACTTGAACGCCACACGATCGATCGACTTCGAGAGCGACATACCCCTGCAGGGAGCGGGCAATGACACCTTCAACCATGTGGTGGCTAACCACGGGATCAACATGATCGAGCACCTCAGCGGACCCATCACGTTCAACCACACCGCCATGTCCGGGCGCTTCGTACTGGCGGAGTCGACCGGTGAACCGGTGGCCTACAACAACGGGTCGCTCACCTGCAACCGGCGGGCACCCGGCGCCTGTGTGACGGTGAAGGTGGGCGAGCTCGACCTGTCGAACACACCGCTCTACTACAACCCGGGAACCCTGCCGGTCACGGAGGCCGGCTATGCCACCGATCCCGGGGCCAAGATCTTCGGTCAGGAGTTCTGAGGTCGCCGCCCGGGGCCGCCGAGTTGGCCGTCGAAGGCATACCACCGTTCCCGCCGCCGTCGGCACCTCGCTCAGTCCTGACCGGAAGCGCGTCATCGGAGCCTCGCCCGGTTGGGCCGATCATCCGGCGATTGGGCCCGGGCCGGGGTCTTCAGCCCGGTCACGAGCGGTGGGACGAAGAGCCAGCCGAGGAATACGAACAGGGCGCCGAGGAACAACAGAGCAAGCCATCTCAGCAGTGGGCTGTTCACCTGCACGGACGCCCGGGCCGGATCGCCCGGCGAGTACGAAACCGCGACTGCCGAACCAATGCGATGATCTCCACAGCTCGATCCAGAGGTGTACCCACCGTTCATCGTGATGGTACGGAGCCGGGTCGTAAATCGTGTTCCGTCGACCGTAAAGTCCACCGTGTCCTCACAGCCCGGCCACGGACCGTTGTGCACGAAGGTTCCGGTGGTTGTCGCGTTTTCACCCGAAGGCGCTCCACCCCAATGCAACAAGACCAGGGAAGCCCCGACAACCAAGAACGTCGCACCATCGAGGTTCCTTTCGGCGAGGTGAGGGGATAAGTCACCTAACCGGGTGAGTGCCACCTACGGGCACTTATGCGGGATGGTCCCAACCCAACGTCGCGTGGGCGATCGAACACGGTTGACGACTCCCTCTCCGCGCTCTCTACTAGTAGCCGACCATCAAACGAAGGGCGGAGAACCATGGAACAGACCACATCCGGCGTAGGCCCATCAGTCGGTGAAGGCCAGGGCGAGGAAGGGACCGAAGCGCCGACTCGATACGGACGCCGGGGTATCGTCCTCGGGGCCGCGACCGCAGGCGCAGGGGTCGCGATTGGTGCCTTGGCCCGATCGACCCCCGCTTCTGCTGCCGATGGGAGCACCCTCTTCATAGGCGAGTCCAACACGGCGGCCGACACCACCTCGTTGAGTACCACTGCAGGTGATGGCTTGATGGCCAGCACGACCCAAACCGGCCAGAGCGGGGTGGAAGGAGAGGACAAAAGCTCCGGCGGTGGACAAGGTGTCCGAGGAAGCTCGACCGCTGACTACGGCGTCTACGGAATCTCCGCCGACGACATCGGCGTCTACGGGGAGACTCAAGGGAACAGTCGATATGGGCGTCTACGGCAACGACGCCAGCCCCGGCTCTGCCGTCGGCGTCTACGGCAATAGCGCGGAGGGAATCGGCGACATCGGAAACTCCTCCGCGGGCATTGGCGTCTCGGGAACCAGCGCTGGTGATGGTGGTGCCGGCGTTTACGCGTCCGCCACCGGCACTGACTCTGTCGGGGTCAGTGGGCACGGATCGACCGGTATCGTAGGGACCGGTCAGACCGGCGTCATTGGATACGGCGCCAACGTCGGCGCGCAGGGTACCGACACGGGAGTTGGTACCAACATCGCCGTTTCGGCCTCTCTGACCAACCCTGCAAACCCGTCGCCGGCGTTAGAGGCTCAGACTGCCGGCACCGGCAGTGCGGTGGACGCATCCATCGACAACACGTCCAACGCTTCCCCGGCTCTCTCAGCCACTACCAACGGAACAGGTCCAGCCGTTTTGGCCTCCAATACCGGTGGGACCGCACTCCAGGTCGACGGCGTGGCCTCGTTCTCGCGTAGCGGCATCGCAAAGGTGGCCGGGAAGTCAACCAAATCTGCTCGGACCGTGAAGGTGACCGGGGTGGCCCTGACCTCATCGAGTCTGATTCTGGCCACCCCGCAGGGCACCGTCAGTGGAGTGGCGGTCGAGGGGGTAACCCTCGACGTGTCAGGCAGTTCCTTCGTAGTCACCCTCACCAAGGCCATCAAGGTCTCGCTGGACATCGCTTGGTTCGTCGTCGGTTGACGGCCCAAGGCTGCCCCTATCACCGGCTCCGAGGGACACTCCGGCACCGCCAGCGAGTGATAGACCAGCAGCCGTTCAGCGCAGTCGCCGTCAGCCCACAGCCTCGACGCTGAGGTAAGCGACGACCTTGGAAACCTCCGTGGGCGCCGTCCCGGTCGGCGAATTGAGCCAGTTGACTGGCATGAGCCAAAGCCAGCCGAAGAAAGGAATAGCGATGTCGCCGGAGCCGTTGAAATGGTTGTGACACCAGGCCACAGGATCAGCATTGTCCCAACCTCCGTTCATGTGGAAGTCCGGCTTGGTGGCCGGCTGCTCGCCGACACCGACCGGGCCATGAAGCTCGATGAGACCGGGTTGCCCGCTCGCTACTACCTGCCGCCAGACGACGTGCAGATGGATCTCCTGAGGCCCACGACGTTCCATACCGATTGTCCGTTCAAGGGTGAGGCCTCGTATTGGTCTCTCGACATCGACGGCGAGACCTACGACGGCATCGTGTGGAGCTACGAGGCTCCGACGGCTCAGGCCGCCGAAGTGAGAGGGATGTTGTCCTTCTACCCCGACCGTACCGAGGTGACAGTCGACGGTCAGTTGCTTCAAGACTGACCCACCTGTCGAGTTCGAACTACGAGCGGTCGGTCAAGGTTGGAACAATATGACAGGGCTTGTCTGCGTCGTAAGACTTCGCGCCGATACGAAACATGTTTATTCAGCCCATGTCTCGAGCAAATCGATGACGTCATCCAGACTGAAGGCATCCTGTCTGCGATATGCGCGCAGCGAATCTGGGGCCGATCGCAGACTCGAGGCCATCGACGAAGCCACGTCAGGCCGCGTCACTAAGGCTCTCAAAGGAAACTGTTGAGTGCGGATCGTGAAAAGAATTCCGCCAGTGGCTGGGAGCGCCCACAGAACCTGCCTTTCGCTTCGCAACCAAAGATCTCGAGGTTGAACGGAGCCGTCAAGAGCTGGTTGGCGTGGGACGTGCAGTTGTGGGCTGGCGTGAATCACCCAGTTTCGACGCCACGCGTTCTTTCCCGGTGCAAGATGGTCAAGAAACCGATCAACGCGCTGAGCCAACTCCTCGTTATAATGAGGTACGGGTTCATGCACATCGGTGATAGGTAGTCCAAGCTTCTCACCCGGTACCCAATGCGATGGAAAGCAGACGACACCGGCACCGAACCGCCAGGTGTCTTCTGATCGAATCATTACGATCAGATCCTCTTGAACTTGCAGGGCGGCGACCTCGAGCGGGCGGAAGTTGCCGATCGGGTTCGGGCCGCTCAGCCCTGACGAAACCAGTTCGGCCGCTTCCGCAGCCGCCTCGGCAGCTTCGGGCAAGCCCACGGATACAACCTCGCGTGCGTTGGCGAAGAGCCATTCCTTTTCGGCCAGATAGAGCGAGTGCAGATCATCTTCGATGAGCAGTGGTTCGTCGCGTAGAGCCCGCGTTCCCATGGACAACCATGGCGGTCCTGGCCGAAAAGACAACTCATCGATCCAAAGGGGCACCTGGTCGAAGGTTGTTTCAACCGCACTCTTTCGGTGCACTAGAACGTCCCCAATGAGTCATCCGAAAGGAGAGCGCTCACGACTCGATTCATTGCCACGGCGACTGAGCGGCCTGGGTTCGGCTTACGTCGACGGGCAACACCGTCCAACAGCGCCGGGCTCGAAACCATGCGCTCAGCTCTCGTCGATGGGCCACTCAGCGAAGTCTGCCACGGTAGGTATCGAGGGTCGCCCCCATCACCGGATCCCGGCAGATGTAACTGGCCCCCCCTGTCCCCTCGGGACCTGCCCGATAGGATCCCCGCCATGCCATGGCTTACACCCCCTGCCGCGGACTTGCCCTACTCTGATCGCGGGGATATTGGTCGGGCTGTCCTCATCCGCGGGGCGGCTATAGAGGAAGACCGCCTAGCCGCGCCAGCGGTGCAACTGGGACGTTGGATTCGCCGGATGGTGATCGTCTCGGCGGTCTTTTCTGTATTTCTGGGGTTGTTTGCGTCGGTTGTGGTGGGGTGGTGGCCATTCGCTGTAATCGGAATTTTGCTCGCTGGCCTATCGGGTTCAACGGCCCTGCGGCGCGCCAACAGAGCCATTCGACTGAACTCTGCCTTACTGAATGGATAGAGCAGTCTGACTGTTTGCGTGCCCCTGATCACCTAATACACGTATGATCGTTTTGGTATCTCAGTGCTTTCTGTCCAGCGCTGGGAACATGCCCAGATGAGCTCCTTCGCGGTTTTAGGACGCACCGAAGTCGAGGTCCTTGGTCTTGACGACCCGGGCCGTCCGCCCCGGTGCCTCCTGGTAGGTCCAGTACAGGTTCGTGTGGGCGATGACCTGGTCTGGGGGCGGTGCCCCCCAAGCAGTCTGGTCCTCCGTTGTGTGAGCGTCGCCGACAAGGATCGTGTCGTATCCCCTGACGAACGCGCCGTGGAGTGTAGAGCGGATGCAAGCATCGGTTTGGGCCCCAACAACGAAGAGCCGCCCGACTCCGAGACCCGACAGGACGGATTCGAGGATGGTGTCTTCGAATGAGTCGCCGTACTTCTTATCGACGTGTGGCTCGGTGTCGATCGGAGTCAGTTCGGAGACGATGTTCCAGGGATCGCTACCTATGGCACGCAGCTCGCCGGAGTCCTGGACCCAAACGACACCGATCCGCTCCCGCCGTGCCTTCTGAACAATGCGCTCGATGTTCGCCACCACCGCGTCGCGCTCGTAGTTACCGATGACCACGCCGTTCTGGACATCGACGACGAGGAGTGCGGCATTCGGCCGGTTCTCGAGTGTGGTCACAGCTCTCCTCCTCTGCCAGCCAGGATTGGGTCCCGCTCACGGGGAGATATACCCCGCCGCCGACACAAATTCAATCATGGTCTCGCATGACGAGTGTCATCTGAAGGCTCCGGTTGTGCAGATGTCGCAATACCGCCGGTTGGGTGGGGCAAGTTCAGCCAGGCCAGACCACGGCCTGGGCAGCAACCACTTTCCCGCCATCAAATGTGAGAGCTGGGCTTCCGTACAGCTCGTAACCCATCGCCAGCGCTTCGCTGATCCGGCGACAGAATCCCTCATCGTCAGGCCCTGTCAGAAGCCGGTAGATCGGAAGGTCATTTGGAGGCTCGGTCATGGTGCCAGTTGAAGATGGCCTCGACCTTGCTGGGCCCTGTCCCCAATCGCCGGCTCGGCGGCGGTTATCGACCGGGGTGTGCTTGCCAGCGGCTAACTGACCCCGACCGGCACTTCGAGGCGTGTGGATAACAGGCACCTGGGGTACGGTCGCCACATGGCGGAAGCGTATCCAATGGTCGAGCCGAGGGGGCCAGTTGCTACCGACAGGAACCTTGCCGGTTGGTGGATCCGAGTAGGGGCGTATCTGCTGGACGGAGTCATCGTCGGACTTCCAGGATTTCTGCTCATTGAACTGTGCCATCAGGGTTCAATCGGCAGACTCATTGGATACTTGCTGACTGCCATCCTCCCCGTTCTTTATGGAGCGATACTGATCGGCCTCTACGGCAGAACGCCGGGCATGCGTCTGTTGCACATCAGAGCGATACATGGAGCGACCGGGCGAGACCTGACCCGTAGGGAGGCGTGGACACGAGCGTTGGCAGCGTTCGCCCTGTATCAGCTTGTGGGCTTCGTTCTGTTGCTCATTGAGTGGAGCGAACCGACCGGCTGGTCGGCCCACCGCCACCCGATTGTGAGCGCTTTCCAAGCTCTCGTGTTCGTCCTCTACCTTGGTCTGCTGATGCCCCTATGGGACTCTCGGAACCAGACGTTGCAGGATAAGGCGATCGGGTCCATCATCGTGATGTGGTGACCAACCCGCACCCGAGACTGCCTCCAAACGCCGGGTAGGCGGCGATTATCGGCCGTGGCCGATCGGCACCTTCTGGGCGCCTGACACGCTTACCTAGCAAAATGCACACCGCTGAGGGCATCATGGATGGATGACCGAGCAGGGCATAGAGGGAAGGGATCCTGACGTGCACACCAAGAACATGATCGAGGTGTTCGTCATGCAGGCTCTGCTTGGTGTCCTTACCCCAAACTTGAAGGCATTGTCGCTCGATTACTTCACGGACGATCCGACAGTCATTACGGCCTATTTCCTCCTACGCGAAGACCGCGCCGAAGATAGGGAGGAGTTTCTGGAAGAGTTCTCCGCCGAGGTCGACGCGTTCATGGGTGTACCGGAAGTCATGGGACTGCGTGTGAAACCAGTGATCGAGATTGCCAGTGACCGCCCTGTTGGGTACTTGCCGCCCGGCCGCCGTGTTCTGCAGTTTCGCGACTGAACTATCCGGTACCCCACTGCCCCAGATCGCCGGCTGGAGGGCGTTGGATGCCCCGGCGAGATGGTGAAAGGTGCAGGCGTTCAGTCCAGCTCTTCCGTCACCTCCTGCATGGTCCGGCGGAGAAGGCAGAACTCGTTGCCTTCTGGGTCGGCGAAGACCGCCCAGGTCACATCTGGCCCCTGGCCGATGTCAACGCGCTCCGCGCCAAGACCTTCGAGCCGGTCGATCTCGGCATTGAAGCTGGAGCGATCGGCCCGCAGGTCAAGATGTATTCGATTCTTGACTTGCTTGGCCTCCGGCACAGGGAGGATGTCAAGCAGGGGAAAGTCTCGGTTCGGCGACGCCAGGCTGACGCCCTGGTCGCTGTCTTCAACGACCTCCCATCCAAGCACCGCAGTCCAGAAACCGGCCACAGCACGAGGATCGACAGCATCGAGGCACATAGAGGAAATCTGAACGGGCATGACCCTAATCCTCCCACCCGAAACCTGCCACCAAACACCAATGATGTTGTTGAGCTTCCATGAGGGTCCACCGCCGGACGGCTGGTCCTTTGTAATTTCGGAAGCACCGGGGTCTCGACCTGACTTCTGATCACGTGGTTGCTTGACTGGAACTGCACCCCGTCGGTCGGAACTCCGGACCAACTGAGTCGAGGCGCGGCGCGCCCCGTTCCAGAGGGGGTGATGGGCCGGTCTGTTACGAGCAGATCGACCCGCACCGTCACTCCTTTCCGGGACGGCCGAGCCACCCCTCAACCCGCTAAAGGGAAAGGAAGGGATGGCCAATGACCATCGTAGAAGCTGCGCGTGCTGTGACTGGTGGCATCGATACCCACGGCGAAGTCCACGTGGCTGCCGCCTTGGATGAGGTGGGCGGCCTGCTCGGGACCAGATCGTTCGGGGCCACACCGGAGGGCAATTCGGCCTTGCTCTCGTGGCTGTCCGGCTTTGGGACGGTCGGGAAGGTCGGCGTCGAGGGGACCGGGTCCTATGGGGCCGGACTGGCCCGGTTCCTCGCTCGAGCCGGCGTCGAGGTCATCGAGGTCGATCGGCACAACCGCCAGAACCGTCGTCGCCAGGGCAAGTCTGATCCGATCGACGCGGTGGAGGCGGCCCGGGCTGTTCTGTCGGGGGCTGCCACGGGCCGGGCAAAGTCGAGAGACGGGGCTGTCGAGGCCATCCGAGTCCTGGTGGTGGCTAAGCGGTCAGCCCGCCAGGCCCGGGTGAAGGCCCTCACCCAGATGCGTCAGCTGACCTTCACCGCCCCTGACCAGCTCCAACTGCGGATCAAAGGCCTACCTGCTCCGCGGTTCATCGCCGCGGCCAAAGGACTGCGACCGACACGGTCGGCCGATCCGGTCACCGCGGCGACGAAGGCGGCACTCTCGTCGCTGGCCCATCGCATCAGTGAGCTCGACGAGGAGATCGCTCAACTCGACGCCAGGGTGACCCCACTCCTCGAGCAACATGCACCCGACCTCCTCAATGTCTATGGGGTCGGCATCGATACCGCGGCCACCCTCCTCGTGACTGCCGGCGACAATCCCGAGCGCCTGCGATCGGAGGCAGCATGGGCTCATCTGTGTGGCGTCTCACCCCTTGAGGCCTCCTCGGGCAAGGTCACCCGTCATCGGCTGAACCGAGGCGGCGACCGTCAGGCCAACCGGGCCCTCTGGATCATCGTCATCTCCCGACTGGCCTCTGATCCCGACACGCAGGCCTACATGGAGCGCAGGGTGAAGGAGGGTCGCTCCAAGCGCGAGATCATCCGCATGCTGAAGCGCTACGTCGCCCGCGAGGTCTATCACCACCTGCCTCGCGGCTGAATCCCCGGACCAGGACCTGGCTCACCTAACACCTGCCGTCGATTCAGACTGGCTTCTACCCGATCTGCCGTTCCCGGTCCGGGTCCACCAGGTTCTCCAAGACGCGTGACCTAATAAGAGCTTGCCCTCCGCATCGAGTGGCCCATCATTGGTCTGTCCGCTGTCTTCTCATCCGAAAACCCCTCAGAAGGGCTTGACTTTATCCATAGGAGCGTCGGATATGCCTGACCCTGACCGGCATATCGAACAAGTCCTGAGACCTCTGGCAAGATCTGCAAAGTGGTGCGACCAGACGACATCCGATTTTCGTTCAATGAAGTCCCAGAGATCTACGACAAGGTGCGGCCCTCGTATCCCGCCGACCTGTTTGACGCACTGTTCCAGATGCTGCCTGCGCATCCGAAGATCGTGGAGGTCGGTCCCGGAACGGGCCAGGCCACGAAGGATCTCCTTGCCCGAGGTGCATCGGTGCTTGGCATCGAGATCGGACCGGAGATGGCCGCCAAGTTGCGCTCGAACCTCTCTTCGGATCGGCTAAGTATCGGCATCGGCGATTTCGAGGTGTTCGAGGTCGTAGCCGGTGAGACTGACGCCGTGTTTTCCGCAACGGCCTACCACTGGATCTCCCGAGAGGCACAGACCGATCGGCCCGCTGCGATCCTGCGACCAGGCGGCCTCGTGGCCGTCGTCGACGCTATCCAAGTCGACTCGCCCGACGATGCGGGCTACTTCGCCGCTGCCCAGCCGATCTACGAGCGCTATGGACAGGGCCACACTGGAACCCCGGCACCGACTCGTGGAAGCGTCGATCCGGCGATCCGCTTGGTGCTCGACACAGATCGTCGTTTCGACTCCGTTGCCGTCCGCCGATATGACTGGAACCAGACGTACAGTGCCACGGGTTACCGAACCCTCATGCTCTCGTACTCTGGCACTCAAATGATGGCGGAGACCGATCGCTTAGGTCTCTTGGACGATGTGGAGTCCCTCGTGCGGAGCGACTTCGGCGGCGTCGTCACCAGACCGCTGGTCGTTACGCTCACAACAGCTGAACTTATGAGGTACTGACTCCTGCGCCTCCTCCTGCCCCCTACCACCAATGATGTTGTTGAGCTTCCGTGGGGGTCCACCGCCGAATGGCTGGTCCTTTGTAATTTTGGAAGCACCGGGGTCTCGGCCTGACTTCTGATCACGTGGTTGCTTGACTGGAACTGCACCCCGTCGGTCGGAACTCCGGACCCACTGAGTCGAGGCGCGGCGCGCCCCGTTCCAGAGGGGGTGATGGGCCGGTCTGTTACGAGCAGATCGACCCGCACCGTCACTCCTTTCCGGGACGGCCGAGCCACCCCTCAACCGCTTAAGGAAAGGAAGGGATGGGCGGATTCAAGAGGTGAACGCAACGAACTCGGCGAACTTCTCCAATGGTGTCATGTAACCAAGTGTCTTGCGTGGCCGACCGTTGAGGCTTCGTTGGATTCGGGCCAAGTCCTTCGCCGAGTGAGAGGTCGGTGTACTTGGGCATGTATTGACGCAGCAGACCGTTGGTGTTCTCATTCGAACCCCGTTGCCAGGGTGAGTGAGGATCACAGAAGTACACCGGGACTCCGGTGGCCACGGTGAAGCTCGCGTGGGTGGCCATCTCGGTTCCCTGGTCCCAGGTGACCGACCGGGCGAGCTCGCTCGGAAGGGTGGCAATGGCTTTACGCATGGCGACTTCGACATCCTTGGCGCCGTGGCCGTTCGGAAGGTGCAGGAGCAGCACAAGGCGGGTCGAGCGCTCGACCAATGTCCCGACCGCAGAGCGGCTGTTGGTCCCGACAATGAGGTCTCCCTCCCAGTGCCCCGGCACTGCCCGGTCTTCGGCTTCGGCGGGCCGTTCGCTCAACATGACCATGTCAGTGATCCGCGCGCCGCGAACGGCTCGTCCTTGGTGCCGGCGGGCGGTGCGCCCTGAACGCAGGCAGCGGGTCAGCTCCCGGCGTAGCTCGCCTCGGCCCTGGACGAAGAGGGATTGGTAGATGGTCTCGTGGCTCACATGCATCATCGGATCGTCCGGGAAGACGATGCGCAAGCGCTCGGCAATCTCTTCGGGCGACCAGAGCTCTTCGAGCCAGCTGGTCACCTGCTGGACGAGCGCAGGATGGTCCAGTTTGGCTGTCTTCGGGCGCAACGACGATGCTCTGGCTCGGCAGCGTCCCTTCCACGCTCCGTAGTGTCCAGGGCCGCCGTTGGCAGCCACCTCTCGGGTGACCGTCGAGGGGGCTCGACCCAGTCCACGAGCAATGGTCGACATCGAGTCGCCACGCGACAGCCCGACCAGGATCTCTTCCCGTTCGTCGGCGCTGAGGCGACCGGGCGCAGGTATCCACTCGTCTGCCGGGGCATTTCTCCGATAGTCACCCGCCAGGGCGACGCCGATAGCTTTCAACGAGTAGTTCAGGTCTCGAGCGATCGCCTTGTGGCTCAGCCCTTTGGCGTCCAGCCGACAGGCCATCTGCTTCTGTTCGCGGGTCATGTGCACGGCCATCTGCAACCTCCTTGGTCAGGGCAACGAAGCGTTGCCTACTCACCAAGCCGTTGCGGTGATCCCTTGAATCCGCCATGGCCATGACCATCGTAGAAGCTGCGCGTGCTGTGACTGGCGGGATCGATACCCACGGCGAGGTCCACGTGGCCGCCGCCCTGGACGAGGTAGGCGGCCTGCTGGGCACCAGGGCATTCGGTGCCACTCCCGACGGCAATTCGGCCTTGCTCTCCTGGCTGTCCGGCTTTGGGACGGTGGGGAAGGTTGGCGTCGAGGGGACCGGGTCCTATGGGGCCGGATTGGCCCGGTTCCTCGCTCGAGCTGGCGTCGAGGTGATCGAGGTCGATCGGCACAACCGCCAGAACCGTCGTCGTCAAGGCAAGTCCGATCCCATCGACGCGGTCGAGGCTGCTCGTGCCGTCCTGTCGGGGAGTGCCACCGGCCGGGCGAAGTCGAGAGATGGTGCTGTCGAGGCCATTCGGGTTCTGGTGGTGGCCAAGCGATCGGCACGCCAGGCCAGGGTGAAGGCCCTCACCCAGATGCGCCAGCTGACCTTTACGGCTCCCGACCAGGTCCAAACGCGGATCAAAGGACTTCCCTCGCCTCAGTTCATCGCCGCGGCCAAGGGACTGCGACCAACACGGTCAGCCGATCCCGTCACGGCAGCAACGAAGGCGGCGCTCTCCTCACTCGCCCACCGCATCGGCGAGCTCGACCAAGAGATCGCCGAACTCGACGCCAGGATCACCCCACTCCTCGAAGCGCATGCGCCCAACCTCCTCAATGTCTATGGCGTCGGCATCGACACTGCGGCCACCCTCCTCGTGACCGCCGGCGACAATCCTGAACGCCTGCGATCAGAGGCGGCGTGGGCCCATCTGTGTGGCGTCTCACCGCTTGAGGCTTCCTCGGGCAGGGTCACTCGTCATCGGCTGAACCGAGGTGGTGATCGTCAGGCCAATCGGGCTCTCTGGATCATCGTCATATCCCGATTGGCATCCGATCCCGACACCCAGGCCTACATGGAGCGCCGAGTGAAAGAAGGACGTTCCAAGCGCGAGATCATCCGCATGCTGAAGCGTTACGTCGCCCGCGAGATCTACCACCACCTGCCTCGCGGCTGAGTCCCCGGACCGGGATCTGGCTCACCTAACACCTGCTGTCGCTTGCGACTGGCCTTCTCCCGATCTGCCGATCTCCTGGACCGGGCCCACCGAGCTCTCCAAGACGCGTGACCTAATAAGAGCTTGCCCTCTGCACCGAGTGGCCCGTCATTGGTCTGTCCGCTGTCTTCTCATCCGAAAACCCCTCAGAAGGGCTTGACTTCATCCATAGGAGCGTCGGGAGGGGGTCGGTTATCGGCTGTAACGTCAGGCCCCATCGCGGCGCGGGCACGGCGCGCTCAAAGCCGGCTAGATGGGCACGTCGATGTCAGCTATTTCACCGGCGTTGGATTCAGCAGGGGTCAGATCGGGGCGAGCAGCTCCCAGCACCGATGCGGCCCACCAGAAACCAGCAGAGACAAGACAGAATCCGAAGAGCTGCAAACCGTTGGTGGTGGGGATTGCGACGCTGAGCTTGCCATCGTAGGGAGTGCTGATTGCTTCATGAACCCAGTAGTAGGTAACCGATACCAGGCCAATCGCAAACACCAGGTTGGCGCATGCCAACAGCCTGAACACCCTGGTGAGACCGGTGCCGGAGGCCAGGTTGTCTTCTAGCCACCTGAACCATTCCCAAGTGGCCGAAGCCAGTAGGCCGTATGCAACCGTGTAGGCGACACCGAAAAACAACTCGTAGCCCGAGTTCAGACTGCCCGAGTGGTATTCGACCGTCACGATCTGACCGCCGAAAGCAACGGCCACCACGGTGAACCCAGTGGCAACCAACAGACGCTGCCTCTTGAGTAACCCCGCCATGAACAAACCATAGACGACCGAGGGATTTGCCTCCGAAGTGACCCCTACCAATGAAAGAGTGGTCCACTGCCGTCCGAGGGCCACCGCTCTGGATCCCGGTGGCTTGGAAGCTACGTAATGGGTTTGCTGCCCTTAACGAGGGCTTCGTAGTGCGGCGATTGCTCGGCTATCGGCGAGAGTAGCCGCCAACATCGCTGTCACCCCGACCACAGCACCGATGGACCTTTCTCGACGTACCAGCCATAAGCAGTAGGCGGCGATCGCCAGGTTGAATCCGGCCCTGGCTGTCATCCACCGTGCCCGATGCCGCCCAGCGAGGAGACCGGGGACGAGGGCAAGGTCCGAGGCTCCGATGACCCGCAGCGCGGCAGGATGGTCGCCAAGGCGTAGAAGGTGGCTTGCCTTCGAGGGGGCAACGAGCAGGACGATCCCGATGACGAGAGTGGCCACCCCAACGTTCCTGGCCGAGTTCTGTGCCGAAGTCAGGTCCATCGGCTCAGTCTGTCACTCAAAGTGCCAGGCGAACCCAAGGAGGCGACCTTTGCAACGTACGAATCCACTCCAAGTCTTCGTATCCCTGCCGGGTCGGCGTCGGTTATTGACCGTGGCTGATCGGCACCTTAGGGACGGGGTCGACCGGCTGGGGTTGAGCGCTCAGCCCGCAATTGCCGCACTGTTATTCGCAAGGCTGAGCGGCAAGTTCAATTTCTGGAGGAGTCTGAGAAGGTCCGACTCAGCCGTCAATGTATCTGTCAAATTATCCCTTATCGGTGCGAAGCTGGAGGCACCTACGGGAGCATCTTGGAACTGTTGATTGGCCACAGCTAGAGCCCTCATGGAATTTTCGACTGCGGTCGCATCCGATTGAATCGAGGCAGGGTAACGAAGCGCGCTCAATTGGTCCGCCATGATCCTCAGGGTGGCGATCTGCGCCGTCAGCGACGGCCCAGGTTTGGATGGCTCTGGCGGTACAGATACAGAGATTGCGGACGGAGGGTAGGACTTTATGGTGTGATTCCCGGATCGGAGGACTCGCTGCACCTCGTCGGCAACGGTCCGAGTTGAGTGGGCTGGTCTCGCAGATTGCGACGACGAGCATGCACACAGGCACCCCGCAATGACTATCGATGCGATCCCAGCCCTCAGCCTCATCCCTGCCACCCCTTCCGCCTCCAAGCGGAAGCCTAACTCGGGGGGTCCCATTGAGCGAGAGGCTGACCACCCCAAGTGATCACGCTCGGACGCTATGCGTCCCCCGAGAGACGATGGCGCTCCCGACCGCCGGTTCGGTGGGACACCCGGTCACTCACCCGGTCAGAGAATTGTGTCAAGTTCCCCTTACTAGATTCTTGAACCGGCCAGGATCAGGATGGCTCCGACCGCGTGGGCCGCGGCTCGGTGGCGATGGACGTGATGCAGTCTGAGCCATCGGTGCATCCGTCGTCGAAATCGCCCGATCACCGAGTAGCGAGGGGCATCGAGTTCCTTCTGGACGTGCGCGGGGGCCGTGTCCCGCCACGAGGACATCAAGCGATGGTAGCTGCGACGGTGCCGACGAACCTCCACCTCCGTCCGGTGACCACGGTGCAAGCATCTGGATTCAGCGACTCTGACCGACCTCTCCTTGTGCCGTCACCGCAGGCTCTTCCGCCGGCGTCATCCGCACCGGCGGGCCCAGGTATGGCGCCGCCTCTACCTGCGCTGGGGCGGCCCTTACCGACTGGCCACTAGAAGTCCGCGGGTCCGCCCGAACCCCTGCCGGGGCCACCCCGCCCCCCGAACGGACCGCGGCCACCTCCACCTCGGCGGAAGAGACGGAAGCTCAGGAGGAGCACGATCGGCACGATGACGAAGTACCAGGGGGCCGTGGAGTGGGTCGCAGCGAACACGGTAGCGAGCGTAAGCGACAATCCGCCCTACCCGACGGCGCGCTGGCCAACGAGCGAGTGAGCGCTAACCGGCGGCGGACCCGTAGAACTGGGCGTCGCCGAAGGTGAAGAGCCCGCCGTCGGAGGCCACCAGCCAGTAGCCGTGGCCGTCGGTGGTGGCGGCCATGCCCACGATGGGTTTGTTGAGGGCGATGTTGCCGGTGGAACCGTAGAACTGGGCGTCGCCGAAGGTGAAGATGCCACCATCGGAGGCCACCAGCCAATAACCATGGCCGTCCGGCGCCGCGGCCATGCCCACGATGGGTTTGTTGAGGGCGATGTTGCCAGTGGACCCGTAGAACGGGGCGTCGCCGAAGGTGAAGATGCCCCCGTCGGAGGCCACCAGCCAGTAGCCCTTCCCGTCGGGGGTGGCGGCCATGCCCACGATGGGTTTGTTGAGGGCGATGTTGCCGGTGGACCCGTAGAACGGGGCGTCGCCGAAGGTGAAGATGCCGCCGTCGCTGGCCACCAGCCAGTAGCCCTTGCCGTCGGGGGTGGCGGCCATGCCCACGATGGGTTTGTTGAGGGCGATGTTTCCGGTGGACCCGTAGAACGGGGCGTCACCGAAGGTGAAGATGCCGCCGTCGCTGGCCACCAGCCAGTAGCCGCCCGAGTCGGGCGTCACCGCCATGCCCTCGATCGGCCGAGCCAGGGCGATCCCACTGGCCGAGCCTTCGAAGGTCGAGTCGCCGAAGCTGTAGATGCCGCCATCGCTTCCGACTTCCCAGTAGCCCCCGCCATCGTGGGAAGCGGCCATGCCCACCGCCGGGGCGGTCAGCGACGTGGTGGTGGTGAACCAGTCCGACTTCAGCCCGACGGCGTCGGCGAAGGCATCCCCGGTGAGCGAGACATTCTGGGCGGTGCCGACCAGGGTCATGGCCGTCACCCGGCCACCCCAATCTCCCAGCCCGTTCCGGCCGCTGATGCTGATGGACTGCAGCGCGCCCAGCTGGGGCCAGGCGGCCTCGATGGTCGATACCGGAATGGAGGCGGTCCACGAGTGATTGGGGTTGCAGGCACCCGGCACGCAGACCGAGTCACCGGCGTCGGGCACGGCGGGGAAGGTCCCCCCGTTGGAGTAGCCCCCGTTGGAGGACGAGTACTGGGTGGCGGCCACCGTCCCGCCCGGGAACTCCATGACCTGGCCCGCGGTGGCCAGGGTGGCCAGATCGGTCAGTGAGTTCGCGTTGAGGTTCCCCCGGTAGGTCTGACAGGTCAGATCACAGGTGTCGGCATATCCGCCATAGGACAACGGGGACGCCATCACGTAGGACCTCACGGCCACGGCCTGGGCCTCGAGCTCCTGGAATCCCCACGGCTGGCCCTGCGGGCCGGATCCGCCGAGGTCGCCCCAGCCGGCCGGCGACTCGCTGGGCACCACGTCGGCCACGTACTGCTCGAGCGGCAGGGTGTTGACGGCGCGGGCCGCCCCGGCCGAGTTGTAGATGCCCTGGATGGTGCCGGGCAGGGAGAGGTTGCCGGACACTTCGCACAGCTGGAGGACCGATGGGCCCGGGGTGGCGGTCGGGTTGGCGGCGCCGGTGGCCGTCGGCGCCGGCCACGGCCCGGCACAGCCGGCGCCGACATAGATGTTCCAGGAATCACCGACCGGCATGATCATGGCGGCTTGGCCGGCCGGGACCGTCACCTCATTCCCGCCGAAATTCACGCTGAACGCCGACGCCGACGTCACGATGATCGAGTTGCCGTCGATCTCGGTCATGGCCACCGAGACCTGGTGGGCCTCCTGGGTCGAATTCAGCGCCGCCAGTGAGGTGCCCCCGTAGTAGTGCCCGAGGATGCTCTGGTAGGAGGTCCCGGCCAGGGCGTAGCCGAGCGCTCCCCACTGGCCCATCCCGTTGCCCCCACCGTAGCCGTGCCCCTCGAAGGTGACGCTGGCTGACGGATAGGCGGACGCCGGGGTCGGGGCCGAGACGGCACCGACCCCTGATCCGACCACCACCACCAGCCCGGCGGCGACCGCGGCCCACCGGTTCCGATGCCCCGGCCCACCTGTTTCGCTCCGTGTTCGTCTCACCTAGACCCCTCGATTGATCGCTGTCGGACGTCAGCCGGCCCAGCCTCCGGCCACCGGTCGGCATCCAGACGGGTGCCGACCCGGTGTTCAGTCGGTGCCTTCCTCGGCGGCGAAGATCCCCGGCACCGAGCCGTAGAAGACGGCGCCACTCCCGTAGGAGAACATCCCGCCGTCGGCTGCGGTCAGCCAGTAGCCCGACCCGAACGGGGCCGCGGCCATGCCGACCACCGGCTGCTGCAGCGGTACGGCGCCGGCCGAGCCATGGAACTGGGCATCGCCGAAGGTGAAGATGCCGCCGTCACTGGCCACCAGCCAGTAGCCGCCGGCGTCGGCTGAGGGTGCCATGCCGACGATGGGCTTGTTGAGGGCGATGTTGCCGGTGGAGCCGTGGAAGGAGGCGTTGCCGAAGCTGAAGATGCCGCCGTCACTGGCCACCAGCCAGTAGCCGCCACCTCCCGAGGAGGGGGCCATGCCCACCACCGGCTTGTTGAGCCGGATGTTGCCGGTGGACCCGTGGAAGGTGGCGTCGCCGAAGGTGAAGATGCCGCCGTCACTGGCCACCAGCCAGTAGCCGTGCCCGCCCGGCGCGGTGCCCATGCCCACCACCGGTTGATTGAGGTGGATGTTGCCGGTGGAGCCGTAGAAGCCGGCGTCGCCGAAGGCGAAGATGCCACCGTCGGAGGCCACCAGCCAGTAGCCCTTGCCGTCGGGGGTGGCGGCCATGCCCACGATGGGTTTGTTGAGGGCGATGTTACCGGTGGACCCGTAGAAGGCGGCGTCACCGAAGGTGAAGATGCCACCGTCGGAGGCCACCAGCCAGTAGCCCTTGCCGTCGGGGGTGGCGGCCATGCCCACGATGGGCTTGTTGAGATGTCCGGGCGCCGGCGGCGTGAGGTTGCCGGTCAGCTCCGGATTCTGGTGGAACATGGGCCAGGACCGGGCGCCGAGCGTGTGACCGGTCGAACCGTTCACCTCATAGTGCTGGATGACCCCGGCGTTGTCGGCGTTGTAGCCGGCGATGGTGATCCCGATCGAGCCGTTGGGATCGATGGTGACCATGGCCGAGTTCTGCAGGGCGACCGTTCCGGCCCCGAGCGTGGCCACCACCTGGGCGGTGCGCCCGTCGAAGATGACCAGGCCGTCGGTGGTGGGGACCAACACGTCGTTGTAGCCGCCGCCGGTCAGGTCGGCCGTGGTGATCCCGCCGATGATCTCGCCCGCGGTGTGCTGGGGCCAACCGGGCATGGTGGCGCCGTTGGCGCCGTTGATGGCGTACACCGACCCGCCCGAAGCACCGTCATCGGCGCCTTCGACCACTTCCTCGTTGCCGTCTCCCTCGAGGTCGCCGATGGCCGGGCTGTCCACGGTGTTGCCCCCGAGATTGGTGCTCCAGACGATGTTGCAGGCGGCGTTGGCGGCGAACAGGGTGTTCGAGTCGGATGCCCCGGGGTAGAAGGAGCCGGTCCCGAAGGCGATGCCGGTCGCCCCGCCGGCCAGGAAGTTGCCCACCGCCGGGGACGAGTCCACCGTCTGGTTGGTGTCGTGGTCACAGATGAGGTTGCCGGTCGGTCCGAGGATCCGGAGGTGGCCGCCGTTGGTATAGGTCTGGCCGTCGGCAACTCCCGCCGTCGAGTCACCGCCTTCGATCACATCGTTCCCGTTGCCGTACAGATCGGCCAGGGCCGGCGTGCTGAATCCGCTGTCGGCAGTGAAGAACGGCCATCCGGGCAACGTGGACCCGTTGGACGCATTGAGCGCATAGGCGTCCTGACCCAACGACGGTGCCACCACCGCGTTGGCCCCGTTGATGACGCCGCTGGCCAGTGAGGCCTGCACTCCGTGGTTCCCGTTCGGATCGGTGGCGTTCCGTGCCCACAGCGACCCGCCGTTGTTGGCGAAGGCGAAGTAGCCCCCGACGTTCGGCTGGCTGGCGTTTCCGGCTCCGACATAGACGTCATCGAGCCCGGACGAGCTGGCGCTCACCGACGGGGTGGAGTCGATCGGCGCGGTCCCGGTATGGGCAGGCCACCCCGGCACCGTGGAGCCGTTGGACAGGTGGAAGGCCCAGAGGTTGCCGCCCCGGTCGCCGACCACCACCGAGGGGCCGCCTCCGTCCAGCGTCGCCTCGGACGGTGAGCTCTGGGCGATCGGGTTGCCGGCATCGTTGACGACCTGCTGCCACTCGAGCGTGGTGCCCAGCGGGGCGACATGGGCGGTGGGAGTCGCCGCCGCCTGGGCGCCCCCGGTGCCCAGCGAGCCGAGCACGGCCGCCACACCGAGAACCACTGCGAACCCACACGCCCCTGCACGACCACCCCGGAATCCCTGCTCCAACTGCTTCGTCCCTGCCCCGTACTGACCGTGATGCATGTGGATACTCCGATTCGTCGAGTTGGTGGCGAGTGCGGATCCGGCCGTGCCGGTGCTGTCGATTCCGAAGGGATCCGACCCGTGGGTTCGAACGGACCTCTGTCACTCTCCGCGAGTATCGGCACTTCGGTCGCGCTTCTTGAACCGGAGATCCCGATCCTGGGCCGTTCGCCGGGCATCGCGCCGGGTCACCGGAGTTCCCGCCGCCACCCGCCTACCCCGAGGCGGTCGCCACCGTCTCCACGAACGTGGCGTAGCGATCGATGACCCGGGGCCACCGGAACCAGCGATCGACGTAGGCCCGACCCCGCCGGCCGAGCTCGACTCGGGTGCTTCCGTCCCCGTCGACCAGGTCGACCATGGCCTCGAAGTCGGCGAAGCCACGGAAGGCCAGCCCGCCGCCCGACCTCCGGCAGTGCTCCGAAGTAGCCGCACAGGCCGCGTTGACCAGCACCGGGGTCCGGGCACTCCATGACTCGGCCACCACCAGCGAGAATGCCTCCCAGGCCGACGGGGACACCAGGGCCACTGCCCGGCCGAGGAGCGCCCATTTCTCCGGATCCGACACCGGGCCCACCACGTCGATGTCGGCGTGGTGGGCCGGGGCATCGACCACGGGACCGGCGAAGACCAGCCGGAGCGGACCGGGATGGCGCTCCTTGTAGCTCGAGAACAGGGCGGCGAGCAGATGGGATCCCTTGTGCTGGTCCACCCGTCCGAGGCACAGCAGGTAGGGATCCGCCGGCACCACGGTCCCACCCGGGACCTCGGCGGGCGAGGTGGCCTCGGCGAGCAGGTCGGGATCGTCGACTCCGAGGCCGAGCAACAGCTGACGGTGCGATGCCACCGGGAACACCCGCTGGACCAGGTCCCGTTCGGACTCGGTCTGGAAGACCAGCCCCTGGGCCGCACCGAACACCCGGGGGAACACCGGCAGCCGGAGGGCCGGCTCGTCGTGGGCGGCGGGATGGAGGACGGTCGGCGTCGCCACCCGGTCGATGACCCGGACGGTCGGATAGTAGAGGTAGGGGTAGAAGATCAGGGCATCGACCGACGCCCCGGCGGCCGCCTCGGTCAGCTCCGGGACCACCGGGCCCTGCAGATCCACCCAACGCTCGGCGTCGGTGAGCGAGACGCGGCACGGGTCGGCGAGCAGCGAGGCGGAGAGGGGATGGAACGACGGCTCCCGCCCCGCCTCCGACGCGAACCGGGTCACCCGCACCCCGGCGATCACCTCCTGGCCGGGGGGATAGACGTCGGCCCAGGTGACGAAGTCCTCGGCACAGGTGGTGAGCACGTCCACCTCCCATCCCTTCTGTGCCACCAGGTGCTCGGCCAGCAGCCGGGCGCCGGTCTCCGCGCCCCCGATGACCTCAGGCCCGTAGCGGGGCAGGACGAAGGCGACCTTCACCGGGCGCCACCACGACAGGTGAGCACGGTCATGGCGGCGACGATGTCACGCCGCGCAGGCGGCCTCGAGCGCGGACGCGAACTCGTTCCGGACCCGAGGGAGCACGAACGTCTCGACCCGATCGGCCGCCGCCGCGGCCAGAGCGTCGCGCAGCTGGGCGTCGTTGACCACCCGGTCGATGGCCGCGGCCACCCGGGCCGGCTGCTTGTCGGGCAGGACGAGACCGGCCCCCTGCACCGTCTCGGGGACCGCGGTGTTGGTATAGGCCACGATCGGCACCCGGTGGTACATCGCCTCCAGGAGGGGGACGCAGAAGCCCTCGTGGTTGGAGAGGCAGACGAAGGCGTCGGCGGCGCCGTAGTAGGCGATCAGCTCCTCGTGGGTCACCGATCCGGCCAGGTTGACCGCGTCGAGCAGCCCGAGCGCGTCGGCGAACCGCTCGACGGCCACCCGGTACTCCTCGCTGATGGCCCCGCCGACCAGGTGCAGCCGGGCCCGGGGATCGTAGATGCGGCGGTAGGCGGCCAGCGCCTTCACCAGATCGTGCTGCCCCTTGTGGGGAGACACCTTGCCGACGAAGAGCAGATCGGTGCCACCGGCCTCCTTCTGGGCCGCCAGCCGGGAGGCCAGCGACCGGTCCGGGGACCCGGCGAACTCGTCGAGGTCGATGAGGAGGGGAACGGTGGCGGTGGAGCCATAGCCCGCCGCCTGCAACTCGCGCTCGTTGAACATCGAGTCGGCGATGGCGAACTCGGTGACCGGGGCGAGTTCCCGCAGCTGGGCCCGTCCCCACCGGACCTCCTCCCCCACCGCCGGGATCCAGGATTCGAGTAGCTCAGCCGGAGTGATGTTGTGATAGTTGACGAACTTGCGCTCGCTCCGGCCCCGGAAGACGTCGGCCATCCAGCTCCCGATGGACAGCTGGTAGAGGAGCACCCGATTGGCCGACGACCGGTCGCTCAGCCGGCTCACCGGAAAGCCCTGGTCGAGCCGGTCGGCCGTGGCCGTGCCGTAGTAGATGTCCGACTCGAACCCCCGCGCCCGCAGGAGGCCCCGGAGCTGGAGCACATGCCCGCCGATGGCGTCGCGACTGGCGAGGGACGGGATGACCTGGTCAATACGGCTGACGGTCACGTGGACAGCACTACGCCGGCTCCTCCCAGCCGGCCAGTGGGGCGAAGGGAGCGTCGTCGGTGACGACGGGGACCTCCCCGGTGAGGCCGGTGGACCGGAGTCGGAAGCTCACGTCGACCGGCAACCGCACCCGACCGGTGGACCGGCCCGGGTTGGTGACCTCGAATTGGGTCACCTGGTCCTCCCAGGCGAAGATGGCCGTCTCGGTGGCGCTGCGCACGCCCACGCTGACCGAGTAGGTGCCGTCGAGCAGCGGCACCTCGGGGAAGTAGAAGCGGACGATACCGCCCCCCAACGGGATCTCCATGGCGCAGGCGGGGTCGTCGGGGTCGGAGGCGAACACCAACTCGTTCTTATCGTCGTGGATGGCGATGGTGGCCATGGCGTTGGGTACCGCGGCCAGGCTGTCGATGTCGGCGGTCACCGTCAACGCCTCGCCGGGATGCATCGTCGACCGGGACCCGATGCCGGCATGATCGGCCTGCACCGTGCCGATACTGAACACATTGCCCTCGATCCCACCCGACTCCGAGCCGTCGAGGGTTCCGACTCCCAGGAGATCGGCGAGGTAGGCCCGGATCGCCTCGCCGGGCTCGTCCACGGTGATCACCCGACCGTGGTTCATCACCATGGCCCGACCGCAATTCTGGCGGATGGAGTCGGGGCTGTGGCTGACCACCACGATGGTCCGGCCCTCGCGCTGGAACTTCTTCACGTGGTCGAGACACTTGCGCTGGAAGGCGGCATCGCCGACGGCCAGCACCTCGTCGACCAGGAGCACGTCGGGCTCGACGTTGACCGCCACTGCGAACCCGAGGCGCACGTACATGCCGGACGAGTAGAACTTCACCTGGTTGTCGATGAACTCCTCGAGCTCGGCGAAGGCCACGATGTCGTCGAACCGCTTGGCGATGTCCGCCCGCGACAGGCCGAGCAGCGAGCCGTTCAAGAAGATGTTGTCGCGTCCGGACAGATCGGGCTGGAAGCCGGCACCGAGCTCCAACATGGCGGCCAGGGTGCCCCGGACCCGGATCTCACCGGAGGTCGGTTTCAGGATGCCGGCCACGCATTTGAGCAGGGTCGACTTGCCACATCCGTTGCGCCCGAGGATCCCGAAGGTCTCCCCCTGGTTGATATCGACGTTGACATCGCGCAGGGCCCAGAACGGCGTGTAGGGCATCTTGCCGCCGTGGATGGCCCGCTCCTTCAGCGAGGTGTGCTTCTCGTTGTACAGCTTGAACTGCTTGGAGATGTCGGTGACCCCGATGGCGACGCTCATGGGTCAGAGCTCCTCGGCGAAGTTGCCCTCGAGCCGACCGAAGACGATCAGGGCCAAGAAGAACAGTCCGACGCTGACCGCCAGCACCACCCCGAGCAGGCCGGCGTAGCTGCCGACTCCCCAACTCGGGAGGATGTGGTACGTGCCGGTGACCGTTCCGGTCGTGGTGGTCGTGGTGTACTGGTCCTTCCCATAGATGGCCCGCTGGAAGGTCATGGCGATCGGCGTGATCGGATTGCACAGATACACGTACTTCAACCAGAGCACCGAGGGGTGAGCGGAGACCTTGGCGGAGATCAGGCCGTAGGTGTACACGATGGGCGTGGCCCAGAACCAGGCCATCAACGCCACCTCGGTGAGATGTTGGGTGTCCCGGAGATAGACGTTGACCGCCGAGAGGAAGATGGACACCGCGCTGGTGAAGACGATGAGGGCCAGTAGCGCCAGGGGGATGAGGGTCACGAAGGTGAAGTCGGGAACGATCCCGAAGATCAGGAGCGCCAGGATCAGCACCGCGACCTGGATGACGAACATGATGATGGCCACGCCGACCACCGAGAGGGCCAGCAGTTCGCGGGGGAAGGCGACCTTTTTGACGATGCCGGCCTTTCCCACCACCACCCCGGTGGCGGACATGGCGGCCCCGTTGAACAGGTTCCACACCAGGAGACCGGCGAACAGCCAGATGGCGAAGTGCGGCTGACCGTTCTTGTTGATGAGCGAGAACACCACGAAGTAGATGGCCAGTACCAGGGCCGGGTTCAGCATGGACCAGACGTAGCCGAGCACCGATCCCTTGTACTTGACCTTGAGCTCGGTCCGGGTCAGCAGGACCAGCAGGTCGCGGTTGAGCCAGAGGTCCTTCAGCCGCTGCCCGAGCTGGACCTTCCCGTTGACCACGGTGACCCGGTCGTGGCTCTGCCCGGGTACGAAGCGGGTGCTCCCGCCGATGGTCGAGACTCGTTCAGGCTCCGCGGCGGGCGGACCCTTGACCTCGAGGCTCACTAGCTAGCCGCTCCGGCACCGGCGGTAGGTACCTCCATGGCGTCCTTCTGGATGACCTCGTCGATGAAGCCGTACTCGCGGGCCTCCTCGGCGGTGAACCACCGGTCCCGATCGGAGTCGGCCTCGATCCGCTCCACCGGTTGCCCGGTGTGGAAGGCGATCCGCTCGGCCATCATCCGCTTGAGGTAGATGATCTGCTCGGCCTGGATGGCGATGTCCGACGCCTGCCCCTGCATCTGACCCGAGGGCTGGTGCATCAGGATGCGGCTGTGAGGCAGTGCGAACCGCTTGCCCGGGGTTCCCGCGCAGAGCAGGAACTGGCCCATCGAGGCGGCCAGCCCGACGCAGATGGTGCGCACGTCGCAGCGCACGTACTGCATGGTGTCGTAGATGGCCAGCCCGTCGGTCACCGATCCGCCCGGTGAGTTGATGTAGACGGAGATGTCACGCTCCTGGTTCTCGGCTTCGAGCAGGATCAGCTGCGAGCAGACCAGGTTCGCCGTGTTCTGGTCGATGGCCGATCCGATGAACACGATGCGCTCTTTGAGCAGGCGCTGGAAGATGTCCGACCCCGGGCCCACCTCGGTGCCGGACTGCATCGTCGGCGCCCCGTGGGCCGGTCCGGTCAGCGCAGGCGGAATCAGGTGAAAGATGTCGTCCATGGCTGCAGAGCCTAGTGGCTGGGGCCTCGCCGCGGATGCAGGCCGGCACCGGTGAACCTCCTGCTCACGATGGGCTGATGGTCGGCGCCGGCACGCTGAGGACCGCCTCCACCAGGCGATTCGATGCCTCCTGCAGATCCAGTGCGCCGAAGCGGGCCCGACCCGCCCGGACCAGTCGATCGCACGCCGCGGCATCGGACAGCAGCACCGAGATGACCCCGGCCACCCGGCGGGGGGACTTGTCGGCCAGCAGGATCCCGGCGTCGCCCAACACCTCGGCCACCGCGCCGGCTTCGAAGGCCACGATGGGCAGGCCGTGCCCCATGGCCTCGACCAGGGGGACGCCGAAGCCCTCGTGCTCCGACAGCATGACCAGCACGTCGGCCGTCCGGTAGTGGGCGGCGAGCTCGTCGTCACTGATGCCGGCGATGAAGTCGACCGCGTCGGCCAGGCCGAGCTCGGCGGTGTAGCGCCGCAGCGCCCGGGCATAGCTCGGCTCGGCCGGAGAGCCGACCAGGGTCAGGCGGGTGTCCGGCGCCGACGTGTGACGGGCCACGAACAGGGCGGCGATGGTGTGGTGATGGGCCTTGTTCGGGGCCCAGCGACCCACCGACAGCCAGGCCGGCCCGGGGCCCCGCCGCCGGGACCGCAACCGGTCGAGCGCCTGCGGGCTCGGTTCGACCGGGGGCACCGGCACCCCCGCCACCGGGACCACCGCGGTCGAGGTGCAGCCGGCCCGCCGCAGCTCCTCGGCGATGAAATGCGAGTCGGCGATGCCGAGCGCCGCCTTCGGGGCCAGCTCGGCCAATCGGCGGCGGGCCACATCCTGGAGCTGGGTGATCGTGTTGTTCCACGGGCCGAAGAACTCCGGCGGGGTGATGCCGTGATAGTTGAGGACCAGCGGCTCCGGTCGGTGGACCAGCCACCCGGTCATCTCGGACTCGGTGGCGAACTGGTAGACCAGCACGTCGCCGACCTCGGCGTCGGCCTCGTAGTCGAGAAAGTGACGGGTCTCGGCGGCGGTGGCCGGATCGGGTACCTCGGTATAGATCTGGCTCGTCACCCCTCGGGCCCGCAGATGGTCGCGCAATGCCCGGGTGTGCTCCCCCACCGCGTCGTGACGGCGGAGCGTGGGGACGAACAGCTGGACGCGCCGCACTAGGCGATACCCCCGACCACCGCGTGGACGGGACCCGAGGACGGTCGGTGCCACTCGAGGTCGACGACGCCCAACCGGCCGAGGAGCAGCAGCCAGGTCTCGGGATGCAGGGGCCGACCCGGCAGGAGATCGCGGGCGGTGACCGGGAGCGCCTCGTCCCACGCCCGCTGATCGGTGGCGAACACCACGACGCGGCCTCCGCTCCGCACTGCCCGTACCGCCCGGGCGACCACCTCGACCTTGCCGGCCAGGTCGAGGCGGTCCACGCAGCCGGCCAGCACCACACCCCCGGCGCTGCCGGCGGGGAGCTCGGCCAGGTGGTCGCTCATCTCGCCCAGGACGATGTCGGGCGGCGACGTCGGGTCCCCGTCGGTGCCGGAGCCCGGTTCCGCCAGGGCCGACCACACCAACCCGCCCCTCGGCTCGACACCACGCACCCACCGGCCGGTCCCCCGTAGGGCCCGCAGCAACGTGCCGTCACCCGACTCGCCCACGATGACCGCCAGGGACGGGTCGGGGGTGCCGAGCCAGGTGTCCACCGGTTCCGTCCACTCGCCCAGGTCGGGCAGGACCGTCGCCAGCTCGGCCGCCTCGAGCCGGGCCGGATTGTGCCGGGCCTCGAGGAGCTCCACCCGGGCGGCCAGATAGCGGAGTGCGTCCCAGGTGGCCACGTTGAGCCCCCCGACCACCTCCGACGTGGCCGCCCGGGCGTCGGAGGCCAGGGTGTCGGCGAGCACCCGGGCCACGTCGCCCACGAACCGCTGGCCGATCCGGGCCGATCGGCCGCGGTTCCACAGGTCCTCGGGCAGGCCCTTCCAGGGCGCGGCTCCCGGCGTCGGCACCGCCGGCGGGGCGGTGATCCGGCGCATGGCATTGTCGAACCCCCACTGCAGGCTGCCCGCGGGCTCGAGCCGGTCGAAGGCGGCGAGCAGCGCCTGCTCGTCGGGACCGAGGGGTGGATGGCCCGCGGCGGCCGTGGCGTCGTCGGCGGATGGGTCGTCAGGCATCGGGTCTCCTCCTCCGCGAGTACTCGGCTCCGCCCACCGGCAGGGGAAGGCGGCCGGTGCTGAGCCGGGTCCGCCGGCCCCGGGCGATGACCCCCTCGAGGAACTCGGTGTACCGGTCGATGATGGCCGGCCACTGATAGTACCGATCGGTGTACCGGCGCCCGGCCTCCCCCAGGGTGGACCGGAGGGTGGCGTCGCCGGTCAGTCGCTCGGTGCACGCCTCGAAGGAGCGGTAGGAGTCGAACCACAGTCCGCCCCCGGATCGCCGGCAGTGCTCCATGGTGGCGGCACAGGAGGCGTTGACCAGCACCGGCACATCCAGGGACCACGCTTCGAGCACCACCAGCGAGAACGACTCGTAGGCTGACGGGTTCACCATCACCTGCGCCCCGGCCAGGATGTCCCACTTGTCCGCCTCGGACACGGTGCCGGTGACCACGATGTCGGGGTGGTCGGCCAGGTCGGCCGAGATGGGACCGACGAAGGCCAGGGCCAGGTCGCCCGGGTGGCGGGCCTTGTACTCCTCGAAGTACTCGGCCAGCATCACGCATCCCTTGTGCTCGTCGACCCGGCCGAGGTAGCAGAGGTAGGGCCGGTCCCCGAGGCCGATGATGTCGCCCCCCGGGCGTCCGCCCCCGGCCGGCTCGCTGACGCCGAGCCCCAGGACGATCTGGGGTTGGGCGCCCACGCGGTACGCGTACTCCATGAGCTCCCGTTCCGACCGGGTGTGGTAGACGAAGCCGTCCACATCACGGAAGCTCCGGCGAAAGGCGGCCAGGTAGAGGGCCGACTCGTCGTGGGCGGCGGGGTGGAGCACGGTCGGGACGTTGGAGGCGGCGATGCCGTCCACCGTGGTGGCGAACAGGTAGGGATAGCAGGCCACCACGTCGGCGTCGGTCGCCGCCACGGCGTCGACCAGCCCCGGGCACATCGGCCCGTTGAGGGCGACCCACCGCCGCGACTCCTCGAGAGTGGCCGTCCTCGGGGACAGCCGGAGCTTGGCGTCGAGGTCGAAGTAGTCGATGAGCCGTCGGGCGGCGCTGGGGAACCGGCGGACGGTCACCCCGTTGACGGTGGATGTCCCCGCCGGCTCGGTGTTCTCCCAGGTGAGGTGGTCGAGCGCGCAGCTGGTCAGGATCTCGACCTCCCAGTCCGGCCGCCGGCACATCCGCTCAGCCAGCATCCGGGCGGCCGTCTCGGCTCCCCCGATGACCTCGACCCCGTAGCGGGGGGTGACGAAGGCGAGCTTCACGCCACCACGGGGGCGGGGTGCGTCTGGTCGCCGGCCAGGGCGCCGAGCACCTCCACGAACCGGGACCCCACGACCTCGGGTCCGAAGTCCTCGGCCCGCCGGTGGCCCGCCGCCACCATCCGGGCGGCCAGCGCAGGGTCCTCCGACACCCGTCGCACCGCGGCGGCGACCACGCTCGGCCGGCTGGAGCCGACGAGGACGCCGGCCTCCGCCACCGTCTCGGGCACCGCCCCGGCGGCCAGGGCGACGACCGGGAGCCCGTGGTGCATGGCCTCGAGGACCGGGAGGCAGAACCCCTCGTGCTCCGACAGGCAGACGAAGAGATCGGCGTCGGCGTACCAGGCGCCCAGCTGGGCATCGGTGAGCTCGCGGCCGTGCCGCACCGCGTGGCCGAGGCCGAGCTCGTCGGCGAAGGCGAACACCGCGGCCGCGTAGGACTCGGTCACCGCCGGTCCCACCAGGTGGAGCCGGGCCTCCGGGTCGTACCACCTCCGGTAGAACCACAGCGCCTCGACCAGACGGTGCTGGGCCTTGTTCGGCGAGAGGCGGCCGACGAAGAGGAGCACGGTGGCGTCGCCGTGCTCCGACCTGCAGGCGGGCCAACTCGGTGGTGGCGACCCGGCGCGGCTGGGCCTGCAGGCCGACCAGCACCGGTACCACCGCGGTGCTCCGACAGCCCCAGCGCCGCAGCTCGACGGCGTTGAACGCCGAGTCGGCGATGCCCAGTGCGGCCCGGGGGCACAACTCGGCCGCCTGGACCCGGGCCAGCGCCACCTTCTCGCTGATCTGGTCCTCCCACCCCTCGTAGTAGGAGGCCGGGGTGATGTTGTGGTAGTCGAGCACCAGGCGCTCGGGCCGGGCCAGCAGGAATTCGGCCAGCGGCGAGGCGGTGCCCAGGTGGTAGAGCAGCAGGTCCCCGGGCTCGGCCCGGGCCGGGTACTCCTCGAAGGAGGCGGCCCGGTCGGCCAGGTCGGCGTGGACGGCCTCGACGTAGAGGTCGGACGTCCAGCCGGCCCCCCGAAAGACCTCCTGCAGGGCCAACGCGTGGTTGCCGGTCGCATCCCGGGGAACCAGCGCCGGGACGAACTGGTGGACGGCGGTCACCGCTCCCGGACGGCGACCAACAGGTACTGGCCCGGTCCCAGCAGCAGGGCGTTGACCGTGTCGATGGCGGCGTTGATGGCGGTGGCGTCGGGATTGGACCCCGCCACCCGGTCGAGCCGGCCGTCCCCTCCTCCGAACATGGGTGGCTGCACGTGGAAGCCGTGGTCGGCCAGCAGATGGGTCCAGGTCTCGGCGTGGAGCGGCCGCCCCGGGGCCAGATCGCTGACCGTGTGGTCGGTGGCGGCCAGCCACGATTCCGGGGTGGCGGACTGGAGGACCAACACTCCCTCGAGCGCCAGCCGGGTGGTGGCCAGGGTCAACAGCCGCTGGCGCTGGTTGGGGTGGAGCCACTGGATCGAGCCGGTCAGGACCAGGCCCGACAGCGCCTCTTCCGCCACCAGTTCGAGATGCTCGAGCGAGGACTCGGCCCGCACATCGAGCCCGCGGACGACCGCGGCCTCGATGACCGTCTCGCCCGGGTCCACCCCGTAGGCATCGACCCCGGCGGCCACGAGGGCGTCGAGGAGACTCCCGTCGCCGCACTCGGCGTGCAGCACCCGCCCCCTCACGCCGGTCAGCGCCTGCACCGCCTCCCCGGCCCACCATGCCGTGCCCGGGTCGGCGGCCGGCACCGCACTGGCCGGGAGCGCCGGGGTGCGCTGCTCCTCGACGGCGGCCTCGAGGTCCTCGATGTGATCGACGACCACATGGAACATCCGGGAGGTGGCCCAGGCGAACTTGACGATCTGGTGGACGATGAACCCCATGTACCAACTGATCGATTTGCTGATGAGCCGTTTGACGTAGCTGCCGGCCGCCTTGTCCGACTCCACCGGGACGGCCAGGTCGACGTAGGCCCCCCCGTCCACCAGGGCCAGGGTCTCCCGGAGCCGCGCCTTCCCGTGCAGCCCGACCGGCGAGAACTCGAGGAACAGCTCGTCGAGCTCCTGCTCCAGCCCGGCCGGGAGATCGCCGGACGCCCGTCGGCGCCTGACCTCGGCGTCGATGTCGGCCATCACCCCGGCGAGGTACTGGGCCGGATCGGCCGGTGCCTCCGAGGGCGGGGAAGACGGGGCTGTCGACACGTGGCGACTATAGCCAGCGCCCTACGAGCGGCCGGGTACCGCACCTGCTCGAACCTGGGCCCACCGAGCCGAGGTGGGGAGGGCTCCCGTCCGGCGACCGATCCCGATCGGCCCGGTGGATAGGATTCCGGTGCCGCGGGCGTGGCGGAATTGGCAGACGCGCCGGGTTTAGGTCCCGGTCCCCTCGGGGATGGAGGTTCGAATCCTCTCGCCCGCACGCTCGCCCGCACAACCCGGCGCCGTCCAGGGTCGGATGGGACCGGCCTGTAGGCTCATCCCGTGTCGAAGGCCGCGGCGATGTCTCGGCAGGCCTGGAACCGCCTGCCGAGAGGGCTCACTGCCTCCCGCGGGGCGGACAGCCTGCGAGGACTGGTGCGCCCGTGGATGCCGGGCGAGCCGCCACCGCCCCGACGGGTGGTGCACACCCTGGCCGAGCTGGACGAGATGCTCGACCTGGTCGACCGGGCCGCCCGGGTCTCCGACGACGAGCTCCGACGGGGATTCGACCTGTTCCGCATGGAGCTCGACCGGACCATGCCGGCCGATCCTCATTCCGAGGAGTACCGGCTGGCGGTGATGGATCTCTACGAGTGGCTGCACGGATCCCCCTACGCGCTGACCAACGAGCGGACCGAGTTCGAGCTCGAACGGTTCATCGACGTCCCGTTCCCCTACTCCACCCACAGCGGGGTCACCGTGGGCAACCACCTCATCGCCATCGGGCATGTGATCCGGACCCTCGACCTCCCGCCCGGCGGCCGGGTGCTCGAGTTCGGGGCCGGGTGGGGCAACACCACGCTGGCCCTGGCCCAGATGGGCCTGTCGGTGACGGCCATCGACATCTCCGAGGAGTTCATCGATCTGATCCGGGCCCGGGCCGCCCGGGTCCATGCTCAGGTCGAGGCGGTGCACGGCGACTTCTCCGCCGTCGACGAGATCGAGGGAGCCTTCGACGCCATCCTCTTCTTCGAGAGCTTCCACCACTCCACCGACCACGCCGCCCTCCTGACCCGCCTCGACCGGGTGTTGGCCCCCGGGGGTCGGGTGCTCTTCGCCGCCGAGCCCGTCGAGGATGAGTTCTACCTGCCCTGGGGCCCCCGGCTCGACGGCGAGTCGCTCTGGGCCATCCGCCGGAACGGCTGGTTCGAGCTCGGATTCCGTCGGTCGTACTTCGTCGACGCCCTCCGGCGGGCCGGGTGGTCCGCCACCGACGTCGACGTTCCGGCCGGGCCGCCGGTGCGGATCATCGTGGCCCAACGGGACCACGAGATCGGCAGCCCACCGCGCCGGTAGACCGCCTTTCGGCCCTGCCCCTCCATCCCGTGGGGAGCCGGGCTGCCGACTAAAGTCGCCCTCCATGCCCCGATCTGAAGACCTCCAGGCGCAAGCAGATGACATCCTCTGGTTCCACACCATCGACCTCGGAGACGGCGTGGTCACCAAGGGCGCCTCGGAGCTCCAGATGCCGGCCAGCCAGTTCCCGTCCTTCGAGGGCAAGAGCGTGCTCGACATCGGCGCATGGGACGGCGGGTACTCCTTCATGGCCGAGCGGGGCGGCGCCAACCGGGTCGTCGCCCTCGACCACTACGCATGGGGTGTCGACATCGAGGCCCGGGGCGAGTACTGGGACCGGTGCGCGGCGGACGGCACCCTCCCCGACCAGTCCCGTGACCTCACCGATTTCTGGCGTCCCGACCTGCCCGGTCGGCGGGGCTTCGAGTTCGCGGCCGCCACCCTCGACTCCACGGTCGAGACGGTGGTCACCGACTTCGCCACCACCGATCTCACCGAGCTCGGCCTCTTCGACGTGGTGCTCTACCTCGGCGTCCTCTACCACATGAAGGAGCCGCTGACCTGCCTCGAGCGGGTCCGGTCGGTGACCAGCGAGGTGGCGGTGATCGAGACACTGGCCCTGCACCTCCAGGGACTGGAGGACCAGAAGCTCCTCCAGTTCTACGCCGGAGGTGAGGTCAACCGGGACTTCGGAAACTGGTACGCCCCCACCATGTCCGCCCTCCACGCCCTGTGCCTGGCGGCAGGATTCTCCTCGGTGCGCACGATCCAGGGTCCGCCCTCCGCCCCGGCGCCGAAGCCCCCCTCCTTCCAGGACCGGCTGGGTCGGCGGCTGCAGAGCACCGAGCACCGCGGGCAGGTGTCCCCCCCGAGCACGTACTACCGGGCCATCGTCCACGCGGTGATCTAGCAGACCGACGGGGACCGTCGCCGACGGCAGGGTCGCTCGGTTGGGGGCCCATCGGTGGGTTCCCGGTGATGGCATCCCGGACCCAAAAGGTGTTAGCTGGTGGGCATGCCCCTCGACGGCGAGTACGAGCCCAGTCCGGCCGGGTGGGTCCGCGACCAGGTCGATCAGTACGAAGGATCCGGTGGGACCGAGGGGACCACCCTGCGGGGAATGCCCGTCGTCGTCCTGACCACCCGCGGCGCCAAGTCGGGGAAGATCCGCAAGAGCCCGTTGATGCGGGTGGAGCACGACGGCGACTACGCGGTGGTCGCCTCCAAGGGAGGTGCCCCCACCCACCCCGTCTGGTACTACAACCTGATGGCCGACCCGCACGTCGAGTTGCAGGACGGACCGACCAAGGGCGACCGGGTGGCGCGCCTGCTGACCGGGGCGGAGAAAGCCGAGTGGTGGCAGCGGGCGGTCGAGGCCTACCCGGACTACGCCGAGTACCAGCAGAAGACCGATCGGGAGATCCCGGTGTTCGTCCTCGAGGCGGCGAGCTAGCCCCACGGCCCAGCCGTGACGGTTACAGCACCTGGGTTACGCTGACGCTCATGTCAGGGATGAGCGACCGGCCGAGGATCGGCATCGTCGGCGCCGGCAACATCGCCGGCATCAACGTCCACGGCTACCTGATCGATCCCCGTTGTGACGTGGTGGCGGTGTGCGATCCGGTCGAGGGGCGGGCGGCGGCGGCCGCCGCGGCATGGCGGGCCGATCGATCGTTCACCTCCTTGGACGACATGCTGGCCGACCCCGACATCGATGCGGTCGAGATCCTGACCCCGACCCACCTCCACCGGGAGCACGTGCTCGCCGCGGTGGCGGCCGGGAAGCACGTCTCGTGCCAGAAGCCGATCGCCAATTCGATCGCCGATGCCCGGGACATGGGGGCGGCCGCCGGGACCGCCGGGGTGATCCTCCGGATCAGCGAGTGCTTCCGTCACTACCCTCCGCTGGAGCGGGCCAAGCAGCTCATCGGCGAGGGCGCCATCGGCAGACCCACCCACATCCGGCTGCGCACCGTGGTGGGCCAGACCCATTCGGCCTTCCAGTCCGGCCTCGAGGCCGACGGATACGTGTGGCGGATGACCGCCGACAGCCCCGGGGGGCACCTCTTCGACGACATGATCCACAAGTACGCGGTGGCCCTCTGGCTGTTCGACCAGGACATCGTGTCGGTCCAGGCCGTGGTCCGCCGGCGGGACCACTTCATGGAGCCCTGCGCCGCCATCTTCCAGTACGAGGACCCCGGCCTGCTCGGGACCATGGAGGTGTCCTACGCACCCTCGATGTGGCTGCGGAGCTCGTACTTCGGGGCCGACGAGTTCTTCGAGATCCAGGGGGACGAGGGATACCTGTGGGTGACCCGGTGCACGGGCGAGATGCTCGACCTCCCGCCGGTCGTGCTCTATCAGGGCCACAAGAACGGCCAGACCACCACCTCGTTCAGCGACATCCCCTCGGGATGGGACCAGGGTTTCGACCGGTCGGCCTCCCACTTCGTCGACGCGCTCGTCGACGGGGTGCCGGCCGAGATGAGCGCGGCCGAGGCGGCCAAGGCCCTGCAGCTCTGCTTCGCCGTGTACGAGGCCGGCAACACCGGTGCCGCGGTCGACCCGCGTGCCGTCGACCAGGTGGTCGTCCCGGACGGATGGCCCCGATGAGCGTCACCCGGCTCGGCAACCTGGCCGTGAAGGTCTCCGACCTCGATGCCGCCGTGCGCTTCTACGAGCAGGCCGGAGCCGATGTCCGAGACCGCGGACCCTGGGCCGGAGGCGAGCGGGCCGACGCCTACCTCGGGCCGCTGCAGATCACCCTGTTCACCCGGGCCATCTACGAGGACTCGGTGGCGCTGCCCCCCGATACCTTCCTCCATGTCGCCGTGTTCACCGACGACCTGGACGGCGAACTGGCCGGCCACCGGGTCCTCTGGGGCCCGGCCGAGGTCGAAGGGGTCTTCGGCCGTCGGCGGATCGTCTTCGTCGAGGCCCCCGGGGGGATGCGACTCGAGTTCATGGAGCAGCTCGAGGAGCCCCCGGATCGTCCCGCCGCTCCACCCGACCGTGAGGGGGAACCATGAGAGTGACCCGCATCCTGCACCACAGCGTGAACGTCGAGGGCCGGCTGGACGAGTGTGCCGACTTCTACCGTCGCCTGGAGCTGCCCGGCCTCACCCGGCCGGACATCCCCGGGGTGGCCGGCCGCTGGTTCGGCGCCGGGCCGGCCCAGGTGCACCTGGTCGACGCCCCGGCCGGCGACCAGGTGATCCGGCCGACCGGCCCGCATGTCTGCTTCGGTGTCGAGGATCTCGACGGGGCGATCGCCGAGCTGGAGCGCGACGGGATCCCCCACGTCCGCGGCGCCCAGGGCGAGGTCGTCCAGATCTGGGTGACCGATCCGGCCGGCAACACGATCGAGCTCCAACAGGATCCCGAGGTCGTCGCGCCCTCCGCCTGACCGTGGGTCAGGACGGTCAGGGCACCCGCTGCAGGGGCACGCTGGCGTAGCCGGCCACATTGGACATGTGGACCCGTCGGCACCGCGCCTCGTCGACCGTGTAGTCGGGCCACCGTCGGGCCAGCTCCTCGATGGCGATCCGGCTCTCCATCCGGGCCAGTGCCGCGCCGAGGCAGCTGTGGACCCCGTAGCCGAACCCGAGCGCCAGGCTCGGAGGGCGCTCGATCACGAACTCGTCCGGCCGGTCGAAGAACCGCTCGTCGCGGTTGGCCGAGCCGGTGACCAGCAGGGTGGGATGCCCGGCGGGGATGGTCACGCCGCCGTAGACCGATTCGCGCACGGAATAGCGTCCCTGGTACTGCGACGGGGGCAGGTAGCGGAGGATCTCCTCCACCGCGGCGGGGATCATGCCCGGGTCGTCCAGCACCTTGCGCCACTCCACCGGGTTCCGGGCGAAGAGCACCACCGCGTTGCCGACCAGCTTGGTCACCGTCTCCGCCCCGGCTCCCCCGAGCAGGGTGGCGAAGCCGGCGATCTCGTCGTCGTCCAGCCGGGTGGTCACCCCGTCGCCCCGGTCGACCTCCACCTCGGTCAGCCGACTGATCATGTCGTCACCGGGGTGGTTGCGCTTGTCGGCCACCAGGTTCAGGAAGTAGACGACGGACTCGATGGCGGCCTCGGCCCCCTCGGGCGTGGGGTCCATCTCCCCGGGCTCACGGTGGAGCATGGCGTCGAGCCAGTGGCGGATCTGCTGGCGGTCGGCCTCCGGCACCCCGAGCATGCGGGAGATGATCTCGACCGGGAACGGCCCGGAGAAGTCGGCCACCGCATCGAAGCCGTCCCGATCGCAGCCGTCGAGGATCCCGGTGATGACCTGGCGGATCATCGGTTCGAGGGCGGTCACCGCCCGAGGGGTGAACACCCGGCTCACCAGGGCCCGCATCCGATCGTGCTCGGGCGGGTCCTGCATGATGATCAGCCGCATCTGGCGGATCATCTCCGGCGGATGGCTCATCATGGAGAGGTCCACCCCGTGGCTGGACGAGAAGGTCTGCCACTCCTTGTGGGCCTGGCACACGTCGTCGTAGCGGAACAGGGCCCAGAAGCCGTACCGTTCGTTGAAGGAGACCGGGGCCTCGTCCCGCATGCGCCGGTACAGGTCGTAGGGATCCTCGAAGAACTCGTCCGAGAACGGGTCGAACTCGAGGGTGTCGGTGGTCATGGTGCAGCCTCCGGGTCGGGCCGGTGATCGGTCGAGCGCCAGTCATCGTGCTCGGGCAGGGCATGGCGGAACAGGCGGGCGGCATTCCCCGCAGCCATCGCCCGCCGCTCCGGCTCGGGGAAGCGGCCCATGCTGGCCGCCACCACGTGCTGGGTGTCCGGCCAAGTCGAGTCGGCGTGGGGATAGTCGCTCTCCACCATGATGTGGTCGACCCCGATGTGGTCCCGCAGTTCCAGCACCGAGGGGTCGTCGATGGTGCAGAACCAGAAATTGCGCCGCAGCACCTCGCTCGGCAGCAGGTCCGATGCCCAATTGGTCGACTCGTTCCCGGAGCCCGCGTGTTGGAGCACGTAGTCGGCCCGGTCGAGCAGCATCGGGACCCAGCCGATCCCACCCTCGGACAAGGCCACGGCCAGGTCGGGGAAGCGCACCGGCACCCCCGACCAGAGCCACTCGGCCGCCGCCACCAACCCGTTCACCGGAAACAGGGTGGGCAGCAGCTCGAAGGGAGGGTCCGGCGAGGGCAGGGGCGCCCAGGACGAGGCGCCGGTGTGCAGGCACACCACCGTCCCGGTCTCCTCGCAGGCAGCGAAGAAGGGATCCCAGGCCCCACTGAAGATCGAGGGGTAATGCAGCTGGGCGGGGAACTCCGGGAACGAGACGGCCTTGAAACCGCGCTCGGCGTTGCGACGGATCTCCTTGGCCGCCACCCCGACATCGGGCAGCCACGGGAGCTGCAGCGGGATGATCCGCTCCGGGTGGGTGCCGGCCCACACCTCGGCGTGCCAGTCGTTCCAGGCCCGCACGCACGCCAGCCCGAGCTCCGGGTCGTCCGATCCCGAGAACACGGCTCCGCAGAAGCCGGCCACCAGCGACGGGAAGCAGAGCGACGCCCACACGCCATTCAGGTCCATGTCGGCGACCCGCGCCTCGATGTCCCAGCACCCGGGACGCATCTCCTCGAAGCGCGCCGGCTCCATGCTCCACTCGTGGCGCGGACGGCCCACCACGGCGTTGAGCCCGATGTTCGGATAGGTCCGGTCCTCGTAGAGCCACTGCTGCACGCCGGTGTCGGTCTCCACCACCCGGGGAGCCCGCCCCGCCAGGCGCGCCGGCATGCGGCCCTCGAACAGGTCGGGCGGCTCGATGAGGTGGTCGTCGACCGAGATGATCGGCACGAAGATGGGCCGAGGGCTCGGGTCGGGGAGCAGACCGGTGTCCATTGCCAGTCGAATGTCCATTGCCGTCGAAGCTATACCTTCACCGTCATCCGACACGGAAGGTAGCATGCGGTGAAAATATCGTTCTCACCGCCCGATGCGCCAGCGTGGGGGCCCGAGGGAATGACCGGATCGGACCTCGGAAGGGAGTTGGAAGCCATGCACGCCACGGCCGGACTGCCGGAGCCAACCGTCGGGACCGTGGCCCTGGTCACCGGGGCCTCGTCCGGGATCGGTGCCGCCACCGCCCGGATGCTGGCCGCCCGCGGGACCACCGTCGCCCTGGTGGCCCGCCGGGCCGACCGCCTGGAGGAGGTGCTGGCGGAGTGCCTGAGCACCGCGCCGGACTCGCGGGCCTGGCCGGCCGATCTGTCCGACCCGGTGCAGGCCGCCGCCCTGGCCCGGTCCATCTGGGATGCCCACGGCGGAGTGGACGTGCTGGTCAACAACGCCGGGGTTCCCCTGCGCCGCCCGGTCCAGCGACTGACCCTGGCCGAGGTGGAGCGGGCCATGACCATCAACTACCTGTCCCCGGTGGCCATGACCCTGGCCCTCCTCCCGGGCATGTTGGAACGGGGCCGGGGCACCATCGTCAACGTGTCGAGCCTCGGGGGACGGTTGGGCATCGCCACCGAGGCGGCCTACTGCGGCTCGAAGTTCGCCCTGGCCGGCTGGAGCGAGTCGCTGGCCGCCGACCTCGCCGGCACCGGCGTGCAGGTGCGGCTGGTCCTGCCCGGGGCCATCGACACCGAGATCTGGGACCAGCCCGACAACGACCCGCCCCTCTACTCCGGTCCGCTGGTCCCGGCCGACGAGGTGGCCTCGGGCATCGTGGCCTGCCTGACCAGCCCGTCGTTCGAGCACTACCTCCCCGACCTCAAGGCGGTGGTCGAGATGAAGACGGCCGACTTCGACGGCTTCGTCGCCGGCATGCTGGCCATGGCCGAAGGCCAGGCCGACGAGGCCGTGGTGGCCCGCACCGTCGACCCGGGGTCGGAGTCCACCCGCTGACCCGACCGCCATCGCGTGCGATGGCCGAGTTCCCAACCACCAAGCAAGGAGCACTGACCGCAATGTCCCAACAGCGACCGAAAGCACTCGTGACCGCCGCCGTGCGCGGCCCCGGGCTCGACCTTCTGTCCGGGCTCGCCGATCTCACCGTCGACTCGTGGCTCGATCAACCGACCCTCCGCATCTACAACGCCGAGAAACTGGCCGAGCGGGTGGCGAACGAAGGGGCGTCGATCGTGGTGGTCGAAGGCGACCGGTGCGCCGGTCCCCTGTTCGACCTGCCCCTGGTGGCCGTGGGCAGTTGCCGGGGCGACCCCACCAATGTCGACGTGCCGGCGGCCACCGCCGCCGGGGTGCCGGTCCTCCGGGCCCCCGGCCGCAATGCCGACGCGGTGGCCGAGCTGGCCGTGGCTCTGCTGTTCGCCGTGACCCGTCGGCTGCTGCCCGCCGACGCCGATGTGCGGGCCGGCGAGATCTACCGGGACGGCACCATTCCCTACCAGCGCTTCCGGGCCTGGGAGCTGGCCGGCCAGACGGTCGGGCTGGTCGGGCTGGGCGCGGTCGGGCGGGCCCTGCGGTGGCGGCTCCGCGGCCTGGGCATGGAGGTCATCGCCTACGACCCCTACGCCCCCGAGTCCACCGTGCCCCTCGACGAGCTGCTCGAGCGGGCCAACGTGGTGTCCATGCACGCCCCGGTCAATGCCGAGACCACCGGCATGATCGGCACCGAGCAGTTCGCCGCCATGCGCGATGGGGTGGTCTTCCTCAACACGGCCCGGGCCGCCCTCCACGACACCGACGCGCTGGTCGCCGCCCTGCGGTCGGGCAAGGTCTCCGGAGCGGGGCTCGACCACTTCGAAGGGGAGTCACTGGCCACCGACCATCCCCTCACCGGGTTCGACTCGGTGGTGCTCGCCCCCCACATCGGCGGGGCCACCTACGACACCGAGACCAACCACACCTCGATCATCGCCGAGGACCTGTGCCGGCTGCTGGCCGGGGCGCGGCCCCTCCACATCGTCAACCCCGAGGTGCTGGACCGGCGGTGAGCGCGCCGGGGTGCCTGATGCGGGGCGGGCGGCGGCCCGGTCCGCATCAGGTCCTCAGGCCGGGGTGAAGGCCACCGGCAGGGCGATCGGCGAGCGGAACGCCATCCCCCGGATGTGCAGATCCTGGTCGGGAGCGGCGTCGAGGCGGAGGTCGGGCAGCCGGTCGAACAGGGCGTTGAGGGCCACCCGGGTCTCCATCCGGGCCAGGTGCATGCCGAGGCAGACGTGGATGCCGAAGCCGAAGCCCACGTTCTGCTTCGACTCGCGGAACAGGTTGAAGTTGTCGGGATCCTCGTACTTGCGCTCGTCGCGGTTGGCCGCCCCGAGCAGCAGGCCCACGTCGGCGCCCTTCTGCACCGGCACGCCGGCCAGCTCGGTGTCCCGGGTGGCCTGGCGCAGGATGACCGTCACCGGCGGCTCCCACCGGATGGTCTCCTCGAAGGCCGGCACGAGCAGGTCGCGATCGGCCACGACCGCCTGGAGCTGGTCGGGATTGGTGAGCAGGCCGTAGAGCATGCTGCCCGAGGCCCGGTAGGTGGTCTCCACGCCGGCCGGGAGCAGCAACCGGAGGAAGGAGTAGATCTCCTCGTCCTCGAGCTTGCGCCCGTCCACCTCGGTCTGCACCAGCTCGCTGATGAGGTCGTCGGCCGGGTGGCGGCGGCGGTCGTCGAGGATGGTGGCGAAGTAGTCGCGCAACGCCTCGGAGGCGGCCATGCCCCGGTCCCAGTTGGCGGTCACGCTGGTGATGGCGATGGCCCACCGCTGGAACATGGGGAAGTCCGAACGGGGCAGGCCGAGGATGTGGGCGATCACCTGGACGGGGAAGTTGAAGGTGAGCTCCTGCACCAGGTCGGCGTGACCCCGGTCGGCAAACCCGTCGACCAGCTCGTCCACCACGCACCGGACCAGTCCCTCCTCCCACTTCTGGAGGATCTTGGAACGGAAGGTGGGCGACACCAGGGCGCGCTGTATCCGGTGCTCGGGCTCGTCCATCTGGAGGATGGTCCGGCCCATCACCAGACCCATCACGCCCTCGTAGATGGTCGACGAGTAGGTGTCGTTGTCCCGCAGCACCTGGACCACCTCGTCGTAGCCGAACACCGTCACGCCGAGCGGCCGGTCCGGGTCGGGGGTGTCGGCCCCGTCACCGAGGTCGACCGGGCCGAGATGGACCGGGCTCTGCCGGCGGAGCTCGTGCATCCTCGGGTACGGGTCGCGGATATTGCCCGACACCGTGTCCTGCAGTTCGAACGGATCGAACGGTGCCAGCTCCTCGGGACTTCCCGTCACGGTCGACATGATGTGGCCTCCTCCTCTTCCATCACCCATTGCCCGGCCGGTAGGCGGCCCGGGCGGTGACGGCGGCGCTTCAGCGCATCATAACCAAACGTTCGTTGGATTGTCGGCCGGGGGCCGGCCGAACCCCCCGTTCGACGCGGTACCCCAATTGGCCCGACAATGGGGGCGTGACCACCCCCTCCCCGGACAACCAGACGCCCCGCACGCCCGGCTCGAGCCAGCGTCAGCACATCCTGTCGGTGGCCCTGTCCCTCATGGCCCAGAGCGGCGTGGACGGGACCAGCATGCGCGACCTGGCCACGGCCACCGGGCTCAACGTGGCCTCCCTCTACCACTACTTCCCGTCCAAGCGCGACCTGCTGGTGGCCGTCCTGGACGTCCACGGCTTCGTCGACAACCTGGCCGCGGCGCGTGCCCCCGTCGCTGGCCCAGGACCCGGCGTCGGGTCTGGCCGACCTGCTCACCGACATCCTCACGCTCCATGCTGGAGGTGGAGGACTTCATCCGCCTCATGCTGGGCGAGGTCATGCGGGGCGACGAGACGGCCCACGCCGTCGGGCGTCGAGCTCTTCGCCGCCACCCAGGACTCGCTCGAGCGGTGGCTGGCCGAGACCGAGCCGAGCATCTGCGACCCGGCGTCAGCGGCCGGCCATGGCCCGGATGCTCCGGGCCATGGTGGTGGGGATGTTCTTCGAGCACGTCGCCGGCGTGCTCAACGAACCGGATGAAGACCCGGAGGATGTGCTGCGGACCCGGGCCAAGGAGGTGGCGGCCTTCTTCGATCGTCCATGAGCGCCCGGGTCGATAGGGCGCACCCGGTGCGGCCCGTCGGTCAGTCCAGGCGTTCGATGACCATGGCGTTGGCCTGGCCGCCGCCCTCGCACATGGTCTGGAAGCCGTAGCGCCCGCCGATCCGCTCGAGGCGGTTGAGCAGCGATCCGGCCAGCCGGACCCCGGAGGCGCCCAGCGGGTGGCCGATGGCGATGGCGCCGCCGTGCGGATTGAACCGTTCGGGATCGGGATCGAAGGCCCGGGCCCACATGAGGGCGATGGCGGCGAAGGCCTCGTTGCACTCGATGGCATCGAAGTCGTCGATCTTCATCCCCGACCGCTCCAACAGCAGGTGGGTGGCCGGCACCGGGGCGGACAGGACGATGGCGGCGTCCTCGGCGGCCACCGCGAAGTGGGCCAGCCGGGCCCGGATGGGCAGGCCCAGGCGCTCGGCCACCGACCGCTCGCAGATGAGCATGGCCGCGGCTCCGTCGTTCATCTGGGAGGAGTTCCCGGCGGTGATGTCGGGGGCCGTCTCGACCTCCCACGACTGCGCCGGGGCCAGCGCAGCCAGCGACTCCATGGTGCCGGTCCGGCGGATGCCCTCGTCGATGGCGAGCTCGTCGCCGGTGAACGTGCCCGTCCTCGGCCTTGATCGGCACCGGCACCACCTCCCGGGAGAAGTGTCCGGCGTCCCACGCCGCCGCGGCCCGGCGGTGGCTCTCGAGGGCGTAGGCGTCCATGTCCTGGCGGGTGATGTCGTAGCGGTCGGCGAGCACCTGGGCCACCCGGAACTGGGCCCACAGCCGACCGTCGATCTGCTCCAGGAACGCCGGCGAGAACGGACCGGTCCCACCCCGGGCGTTGGAGGCCATGGGCACCCGGCTCATGGTCTCCACCCCGCACGCCACCACCATGTCGTAGTGGCCGGCCACCACACCGGCCGCCCCGAAGTGGATGGCCTGTTGGGAGGAGCCGCACTGGCGGTCGATCGGTCGTGGCCGGCACGTGCTGGGGCAGGCCGGCCGCCACCCAGGCGTTGCGGGTCACATTGGTGCTCTGCTCCCCCACCTGGGCCACGCATCCCCCGAGCACGTCATCGATCTGCCCGGGGTCCACGCCGGTGCGGTCGAGCAGCGCCGAGATGGCGAAGCCGAGCAGGTCGGTGGGGTGCCAGTGGGCCAGGGCCCCGCCCCGTTTTCCGAATGTCGTCCGCAGTACGTCGACGACGACGGCTTCTCGGACTTCCGTGTTCATGCTGACTCCCTCTGGTCTCGACGAGCTTCCACCGCACCCACCACCGGCGTGGCGGCGCGCCGCGAACCTAGCGCGACCGTCGACCCGGCCGTTCGGGAGGGCCGGCCGGCAGCCGGCCCCGACGCCGGCCGGCCGATCCCGGCGGTCCGCCCGGTTCGGTCCGTTCGGGGGGCGACCGGTAGCATCTCGCCCATGGCCGACCTGCAGACCCTCCTGTACGACGAATCCGACGGCGTGGCCTGGGTGACCCTCAACCGACCGGCGGCGCTCAATGCCTTCGACTCGGTGATGCAGTCGGAGCTCCGCGACCTGTGGTCGATGCTCCGGAAGAACGACGACGTCCGGTGCGTGGTCGTCACCGGCAGTGGCGACAAGGCGTTCTGCACCGGTCTGGACCGCGGGGAGATCGAGGACATCAACGAGCTCCCCCCGGGCAAGCTCCCCGGCTACAACACGCCCTGGGACTTCGACGACCCGGGCAAGAGCGTCTGCCCCAAGTCCAACGACCTGTGGAAGCCGGTGGTCGCCGCCGTCAACGGCATGGCCTGCGGCGGGGCCTTCTACATCCTCGGCGAGGTCGACTTCATCATCGCCGCCGAGCACGCCACCTTCTTCGACCCCCACGTGACCTACGGCATGCCGGCGGCCTTCGAGCCCATCAACCTGGTGCACAAGATGCCGTTCCAGGAGGTGATGCGGCTGTCGTTGCTCGGGCGCCAACGAGCGCATGTCGGCCGGGCGGGCCCACGAGATCGGACTGGTCTCCGAAGTGGTGCCCTTGGCGGAGTTGCCCGAACGGACCCGGTGGGCGGCCCAGGCCATCGCCGACCAACCGGCCCTGGCCGTGCAGGGCACGGTGCGGGCCCTGTGGACCGGGCTGGAGCTGACCCGCCGCCAGGCCCTCGATCACGCCTTCCTGTTCACCAACATCGGCACCGACGCCACCTCCCTGGCCGAGGGCCAGGAGCGCTTCACCTCGGGCAAGCGGATCGAGTGGCGGCTGCGCTGAGCTGATCAGAGGATGGCCCCCTTGATCTTGAGGTCGAGGATGGCGTCCATGTCGAGGCCCATCTCCAACAGGACCTCGTCGGTGTGCTCGCCGTGCTCGGGCGCCCGGACCAGGTCCGGGGGCTCCTCGTCGAACTGGATGGGCGAGGGGACCATGCGGAACGTGGTGCCCGCGGCCGACTCGACGTCGCGCAGGTAGCCGTTGGCCAGCACCTGAGGGTCCTCGAGCAGCTCGTCGGCCGTCTGCACCGGGGCCGAGGCCCCGTCCACGGTCACCATCACCGGCTTCCACTCGTCGAGGGTCCGGCTGGCGAAGATGGCGTCGAGGGTGGTGGTGCACTCGATGCAGTTCTGCGGCCCGCACCGTCGAGTCGGCGAACCGTGGGTCGTCGACCAGCTCGGGATGGCCGAGCTTGGTGACCAGGTCGGCCCAGAACCGGTCCGACTCCAGCATGATGAGGGAGAGGAACCGGTCGTCCTTGGTCTTGTAGTTGTTGACCAGCGGGTTGGGCATGTGGGTCCGGTCCCCCCGGGGCATGCGGCTGAACCCGAACAGGTCGGCGGCCAGCACCGTGGCGCCGATCGACCAGATGCCGTTGGCCAGCAGCGAGTTGTCGACGACGACCGCCTCACCGGTGCGCTCCCGGTGGAACAGGGCGGCGGCGATCCCGCCGGCGATGATCTGCCCGCCGATGACGTCACCGAAGCCGGGACCGGGCTGGCTCCCCGGGTACTCGCCCGGGGCGGTGACGATGTCGGCACCGCCGCCCCGGCCCCAGAACGTCGAGTTGTCGTAGCCGGGCCGCTCGGCCTCCGGTCCGCGTTGGCCGAGGGCGGAGCCCCGCACGTAGATGATGTCCGGATTGACGGCCCGGATGTCGTCCACGTCGATCTTGAGCTTGGCCCGGGCCTGGGGACGGAAGTTGGTCAGGAAGACGTCGGCTTCGGCGGCCAGCTTCAGCAGCAGGTCGTGGCCCTCCTCGGTCTTGAGGTTGAGGGCCACGCTGCGCTTGCCCCGGTTGGGCAGCTCGATCATGTGGTTGACCCCACCCGGGCCGGTCGGGACCAGACCGGAGTTGACCAGTCCCCGCTGGGGATCGCCGACCTCGGGGTGCTCGATCTTCAGGACGTCGGCCCCCCACTCGGCCAGCACGGTCCCGGCGATGGGGACGTAGGTCCAGGCCGCCACCTCGACGACCTTGATGCCCTGCATGATGCCTTTCACGGTGCACTCCTTTGGGTGACGGACCCCTCGTCGAACGGTTTGGCCGGGGAGATCATCTGTGCTCAGCTCGTCATCGGGGCAGCCCGAGGCCGTGCTCGGCGACGATGTTCCGGTTGATCTCGGTGGTGCCACCGGCGATCGAGACCCCCGGGGCGGCGGTGAAGCCGAAGGTCCACGTTCCGACCACCCCACCGGTACCGAGCAGCGACACGCCCAGGCCGGCCAGCTCCTGGGTGGCCCGGGCCCACATGAGCTTGGTCAGGCTGCCCATGACCGGCGAGGGCTGGCCGCCGCGGCCGACCGCCTCGAGCTCGCGGGAGGTCATCCACCGCATGCACGAGATGGTGGCGTAGAGGCGGGCCAGGCGGTCACGGACCACCGGGGTGGGCTCGACCCCCTTGGCCCTCGCATCGGCCAGCAGCTCGTCGAACCTCGACGCCAGGCTGAGATGGAGGCGGGCCACCCCGGCCCGCTCGTGGCTGAGGGTGGTCATGGCCACCTTCCACCCGCCGTGCAGCGGCCCGAGCAGGGCCGAGGCCGGCACCCGCACGTCGGTGAAGAACAGCTCGGAGAAGGACGCGTCGCCGGACATGGTCCGCAACGGACGTACCTCGACGCCCGGGGAGCGCATGTCGACCAGCAGGCAGCTGAGGCCCTTGTGCTTGGGGACGTCGGGGTCGGTGCGGACGTACAGCTGGCACCAGTCGGCGTGCTGGCCCAGGCTGTTCCACGTCTTCTGGCCGTTGACGACGAACCCGTCCTCGTCCTCGACGGCCCGGGTCCGCAGCGAGGCCAGGTCGGACCCGGCGTCGGGCTCCGACATCCCCTGGCACCAGATCTCGTCCCCGCGCAGCATCGGGGTGAGGAACCGCTCCTTCTGCTCGGGGGTGCCGAGCGCCATGATGGCGGGGGCGATGTTGGCCACGCCGATGACGTTCACCGGACCGGGGGCGTGCCGCTCGGTCATCACCTCGTGGTAGGCCAACTGCTCGGCCACCGTGGCATCGCGCCCGCCGTACTGGGCCGGCCACGAGATGGCCGCCCATCCGGCGTCGGCCAGCAATCGGTTCCACGCCCGCAGGATCTCGAAGGATCGGGCATCGTTGAAGTTCCCCTGGCCGACCTCGACCACCTCGGGAGTCAGATTGGCCCCCAGCCAGTCGACCAGCTCATCGCGGAGCGACGACCCCGGAGCCACCGCCGCCGGCTCCCCGGGCGGGGGCCGGTCCGGTGCCAAAGTCAGTGAACCGTCGACGTCCATGGCCCCCCTTGATCGCCATCCCATCGGCACGCCGTCCGTGCTCGCTCGTGGGGGGAGGTTAGCCGACCCCCGGAAAGGGCGACAATCCCGTTTTCACTCGGGGGGATGACGTCAGCCCTCGAGGGAGATCGCCCGTTCGGGGCAGTTGGCGGCGGCCATCCGGGCCTGCTCCTCCAGGCCCTCGGGCACCTCGGGGTGGATCACCGACCCGTAGCCGACATCGTCACAGTCGAAGAGGTCGGGCGCCAGCGAGTAGCAGCGGCCGTGGCCGGTGCACCGATCGGTGTCCAGGACGATTCTCACGGGCCCCACTCTAGGGACACTCGTCCACGCCCAGCGCGGGGAGGCAGAACCGGAGAATGTGCGCCCGGGCCTGCTCCCGGTCGAGCGGGCGCCGGCGGCGGACGTGGGGGCTGGCCACGCTCCACACCAACTCGTACATCGAGTAGGCGTCGGGGAGCGGGTCGGTACCCGGGAACGACCCGTCCTCCGACCCGCGCTGGAGCGCCCGCAGCAGCGGGGCCAGCAGGCGGTCCTGCAGGGAGGCCACTTCGACGTCGTAGCCCACCGTCTGGCGGGCGACCACGTTGAATACCACCATCCGCTGGATACGCCGGCGGTCGTAGGCGATGGCCAGGAGCTCGTCGATCCAGGCCAACACCCCGTCGATGGCGGTGCCCGCCCCGTCCACCGCCGCTTGGACCTGCTCCACATCGGGCCCCGAGGCGGTGTGGAACATGGCCAGCAGCAGGTCGTCCTTGGACTGGAACTGCCGGTAGAAGGCGCGGGTCGACAGCCCGGCGTCATCCAGGATGTCCTGGACACTGGCCCCCTGGAACCCGTTGCGGCGCATGACCTTCATCGCCGCGTCCATCAGCTGGCCCCGCTCGGCCAGGGCCTCGGGGGTACGGGGGCGGGCGCCGGAGAGCGCATCATCGGCGATGGCGGGCACAGCGCAAAGGATACCGGGGCCGGTGGCCGGCGTCTGATGCCCGGCGGCGGCGAGAGCCGGCCGACTATCCCGGAGCGGGTGCGTCGGCGCCGTCCTGTGCGGCCTGCGCCTGCTTCTCCGCCACCTGGCGGGGCCGCAGCCCGGCCCGCTTGGCCATGAACTGCTGCACGTCGCTCGCCGAGCTGGCGATCGAGGTGAAGTCGGTCGTGCTCTGGAGGTGGACCCGCATGCCCATGGTCTCCCACGCCCGCTTGACGCCGGCCTTGACCGTCATGATGGTGGTCAGCGGCATCTGGGCGATGGTGGCCGCCGTCTCCTCCACCGCCGACTCGAGGTCGGCCTTCGGGACCACCCGGTTGACCAGTCCCCACTCCTGCGCCTCCTCGGCACTCAGCGTCGGCGCCAGGTAGAGGTACTCGTAGGTCTTCTTCCAGTTCATGAGGGCCCAGGGCTCGATCAGGGTCTGGGCGCCGGGAAGGCCGAACCCCTGGGGCAGCGGCATCTGGAAGTAGGCGTCCTCGGAGGCGACGGTGAGGTCGCACAGGTAGCTGTACATGGTGCCGCCGCCGAGGCAGTAGCCGTGCACCTGGGCGATGGTGGCCTTGGAGAACTCCCACAGATTGAGCGTCGGCCACAGGAAGAGGTCTTGGTTGTGGCTCTTCCAGGTGCTCTCCGGCGTCGTGCCGCTGGTGGGGTACACGTCGGCCATCTCGCCGTGCTCGACGATGGCATGGCCGGCGCAGAACCCCTTGCCGTTGGCCTTCACGATGACCACCTTGATCTCGTCGTCCCGGTGGGCCCATTTGAGGCAGTCGTCGAAGTCCCATACCTGCTGGGCGGTCTGGATGTTGGCCTTGTCCGGGGTGTTGAGGACGATGCGGGCCACGGCCCCGTCCTTCTCGTAGATGATCGTCTCCAGGTCCCTGCGTTCCAATGGGGCTCTCCTACTCGGGCGGGACCGGGCGCGCCTGCGCCGGTGCCGCGTCCACGGCTGTCGGGCCACAGGGTAGCGGTCACCCGCGGCCAGGGTCCGGCCCCGGTCAGGCGGAGAGCTCGCTGCCCACCACGCCGACGAAGCTCACGCACTCCCCCGGGCCGCCCCCCAGGTTGTGGGTGAGGCCGAGCGTGCGGCCGGCCTCGGTGACGCTGGCGATCTGGCGCTCGGGTGGCGCCTGCTGGCGCAGTTGGAGCCAGCACTCGAAGAGCATCCGCAGACCCGACGCCCCGATCGGGTGGCCGAAGCTCTTGAGGCCGCCGTCGGGGTTCACCGGCAACTCGCCGTCCCGGTCGAACGTCCCGGCCAGCACCTCTTTCCACGCGGTGCCCCGCTCGGCGAACCCGAGGTCCTCCATCAGCACCAACTCGGTGGGGGTGAAGCAGTCGTGCACCTCGGCCATGGCCAACTGGGCCCGGGGGTCGGTGATGCCGGCCTGCTGGTAGGCGTCGGCCGCCGCCCGCACCACCTCTTCGAAGCTGGTGTAGTCGTACTCCGGATCGATGACCCCGGCCGAGGGTCCGGCCACGAAGCTCAGCCCCTTCACGTAGAGCGGCGTGTCGGTGTAGCGGGAGGCGTCCTCGGCCCGGCACAGGATCACCGCGGCAGCACCGTCACTGACCCCGCTGCAGTCGAAGACACCGAGCTCGCCCGCCACCAGGGGCGAGGCGGCGATCTTCTCGAGGGACACCTCCTTTTGGAACTGCGCCCGCGGATTGACCGCCCCGTTGCGGTGGTTCTTCCAGGCGATGCGGGTGAGCACCGATTTGAGCTCGTCCATGTCCACGCCGTACTTGTGGGCATAGGACGGCACCAGGAAGGAGAACGCGGCCGGCGAGCTCAGGCCGACATTGGTCCCGTCGCCCACCTGGCGGATGCCGGTGAGCCCGGAGTAACCCGAGTCCTTGAGCTTCTCCACCCCGACCGCCATGGCCACGTCGTAGGCGCCCGACGCCACCGCATAGCAGGCGTTGCGGAACGCCTCCGAGCCGGTGGCGCAGAAGTTCTCCAGCCGGCTGACCGGCTTGTACCCGATCTTCAGGGGCCGGGAGAGGGTGAGCCCGGACTGTCCGGATCCCATCGTCCCCAACCAGAAGGCGTCGATGTCCTCGACCCCGATCCCGGCCGAGGCCACGCACTCCATGGTGGCGTCGGTCAGGAGGTCGTCGACGCTCTTGTCCCACAGCTCGCCGAACGGGGTGCACCCCATGCCGACGATCGCCACCCGGTCACGAATGCCTCTGCTGGCCATGTCAGCCTCTCTTGTCCTCGTGGGTGCCCGAAGGCCCGCCCCCGACCGGAGCGGTGTCCAGGACGGGCCGTGCCTTCCAGAAGTAATTATGCACACCTTGGGCGGTGTAGAGACGCCGGAAGGTCATCTCCACCCGGGTGCCGATGGCCACCGCCCCCGGGTCCATGTCGGTCATCTCGCCGCGATAGCGCCCGCCGCCGTCGAAATCGATGACGGCCCCCACCATGGGCGGCGACAGGCTGAAGGCCAGGTGGTCGACGGTGTAGGTGGCCACGGTCCCCCGCACGTCGGCCAGCCGCTGCGGCTCCATCCGGTCGACCGATCGACAGGAGAGACACACCCGGGTGGGGGGCAGATGGACGAATCCGCACTCGAGGCACCGGCTGGCGGCGAAGCCGAACTTCCAGCCCTCGTTGCGGAGCATGGCCGGAGCGTCCGGCCGCTCGGGGTCGGGACGGCGCGGCGGCTCCCGGCGCAGCTGTCCCCGCCAGGTCAGGAACACCGCGTAGGGAAGGTCGTGGCGTCCCTCCTCGACGAGCTCGGCAAAGGCGCGGATCCCGGCGTCGTTCCGGGCGGCCTGGACGGCGGTCAGAGCCGGTGTGGTGCGCAGCACCATCACGTCGGCGCCGTCGGCCACCTCCATCACCGCGATGACCTGGCCGGGCGATGCCCCTTCGAGCACGTCGGCCAGGCCGGCCCCGGCCTGGGCGGCCCCGAGGTTCCCGACCCGGGGCCCGTAGTCCGGCGCCAACCGCTCCGGGTCGACACCGAGCGCCCGGCGGATCGAGCCGACGGCGCGGGCGTGCAGTCCGGTCACCACCAGATGGTCGATGTCCGCCGCGTCCACGCCCGCCTGCTCCAGGGCCTGGGCGAAGGCCCGCTTGGCCAGGGGGGTCTGCGCCTCCTCCCCGAAGCGGTCCTCCCACTGACGGGAGGCGCTCTCCCCCGGCACCCGCCACCGGTCGAGGTACTCGTCGGTCGCCGACGCGGTGCCGAGCACCTCGGCCACCCCTCCCTCGGGGGCGAACACGAAGGCCACCGCGCCGTCCCCGCCCTGGCTCTCCTCGGCGCCGCCGGCGAGGCCGGTACGCAGGTCGGAGAGCACGGCCATGGCCGGGCGCTGCCGGCCGGCCAGTTCGGCCATCCGGAGCGCGGCCCAGCTCGAACGCACCGACCCGCACAGGTCGTAGGCCCCCGAGGCGGCCGGAAGGCCCAACGCGGCGTGGATGGTGGTGGCGTTGGTCTTGTCCAGATAGGCGGGGTCGGGCGTGGAGAAGAAGACGTCCCCGGGGACAGGCACTCCCTCCGGCTCGAGGGCCCGCCTGGCCGCCTCCACCCCCAGGGTGGTGGTGTCCTCGTCATAGGAGGCCACGGCGCGGGACCCCTTGCCCGGGGCGGTACCGAAGGCGGCCCCTATCGAGTTGCGCTCGAGCCGCCAGTAAGGGAGGTAGGTCCCCCACGAGACAATTCCTGCACCCATCAACGATCCCCTTCTTGTCGTGTCCCGGTCACCCGGCACCCGCCGCCACCCTGGCCGCACGGTCCTGCAACTCGGTCCGATTCGGCTTGCCCAGTCCCAGCAGGGGGATCTCGTCCACGTGCACCACCAACTCGGGTGTCTTGAACCGGGCCACCCCCTGCAGCTCGAACCAGCGCCGGCACTCGTCGACGTCCAGCCGGCCGTTGCCCACGACGAAGGCCGCCACCCGCTCGCCGACCCGGTCATCGGGGCATCCGACCACCACGGCCTGACGGACGCCGGGATGCAGCTCGAGCACCCGCTCGACTTCGGCGGCGGCGATGTTCTCGCCCGCCCGGATGATCACGTCCTTCAGCCGCCCCACGATGGTCAGCCAACCCTCGGCGTCCAGGGTCCCGAGGTCACCGGTGGTGAACCAGCCCCGTCGGACCGACGCCCGGGTCTGCTCGGCCTCGCCGTAGCCGACGAACAGCTCGGGCCCCCGCACCAGCACCTCGCCGGGCTTCCCCGGCCGGAGGGTGCGGCCGGTGGCCGGGTCGACCACCCGCAGCTCGGCCTCCCCCACCGAGTGCCCGTCGGTGTCGCGGGCCTTGTCGGCGCCGTCGGCCACGGTGGAGGTGGTCACCGTGGGTGCCTCGGTCGAGCCGTAGGTGCGCTTGACCACCGCCCCGAGCCCGGCGCTCGCCGCGTCGATGAACTCCGGGGTGACCCCCATCCCGCCACAGGACACCACCCGCAGGCTCCCCACCCGGGACCGGATGTCGCCCTGGTCCATCATCCCGAGGAACAGGGTGGGCGGCCCGATCATGAACGAGACGGAGTGCTCGGCGACCAGCCGCACCCCGAGCACCGGATCCCACTTCTCCATCAGCACCACCGGCATGCCGGCGGTGCCCGGGACCAGTACCGAGTTGAGCAGACCGGACACGTGGGCCAGCGGCGAGGGCATGAGGGCGGCATCGCCCGGGCCCAGGCCGTGGGCCCGGACCATGGACCGCGCCTTGTAGGCGAGACCCCGGTGGGTGTGCAGCACCGCCTTAGGCCGACCGGTCGAACCGGTCGTGAACAGCACCACGGCGATGTCGGAGCCACGGCCGGAGCCGGTGGTCAGCGGACGGCCGGACGTCAGGTCCTCGAACCGGGCGTCACCGTTGCGTACGCCGATGACCCCCTCCCGTTCCGACAGCGGCATCCCCGGTGCGGCCAGCGCCACCACCGGGTCGAGGGACTCGATCATGCGGTCGACCTCGGACGCCCCGACCTGGTGGTGGATGGGCGCGGCGACCGCCGCGCACCTCCAGCAGGCCCGGAACAGGACGATCGCCTCCCACCAGTTCGGCAGCTGCCAGGCCACCACGCTCCCCCGCCGGACCCCGGCCCGCCGGAGCCCGCCGGACAACGCGGCCACCCGTTGCTCCAACCCGGCCGCGTCGACCCGCACATCGCCGTCGACGATGGCGGGGGCCGCCGACGGAGCCGGAGGCGACAATAAGTGGTCGAGCGTCGGAACGTCCCAGGCGCCGTCCGGACGCAGGTACCGCGAGGCCTGGGCCTGGCGGTAGGTGGCTCGGAGGGTCACTGGCCCGGTACGGGTCCTTCCACCAGGTCCGGCAGGGCCAGGCGGACCGGTGGGGCGTCCCTCCAATTGGGGATGCCGTCCGCCGGCTCGGCGACCGGATACTTGCTCTCGTGGATCTCCGCCCAGTGGGAGTGGTTGAGCTGGTGGAGGGTGAAGCAGGCCTGCAGCGAGTTGTAGAAGCCCATGTTGTCGACCGTCTGGTTGACCGACTCCTTGATCATGAGCGCGGTCATGGTCGGGACCTCGGCGATGCGGCGGGCGTAGGCCAGCGTGCGCTCCGACAGGTCGTCGAGCGGAAAGATCTTGCTGACCATGCCCAGGCGGTGGGCCTCCTGGACGTCGATGGCGTCCCCGGTCAGCATCATCTCCTTGGTGCGACGGGGCCCGAACTCCCAGGGGTGCCCGAAGTACTCCATGCCGCACATGCCGAGGCGGGTGCCCACCACGTCGGCGAAGAAGACGTCGTCGGCGGCCACGATGAGATCGCAGGCCCACATGAGCATCAGGCCGGCCGAGTACACGGTGCCCTGCACCTGGGCCACGGTGATCTTGCGCAGGTTGCGCCACCGCAGCGTGTTCTGGAAGTAGTAGTGCCACTCCTGGAGCATCCGCGACTCGGCCCCGCTGCGGGTGGCCCCGTTGATGGTCGACGAGCGGTGCTGGTCGGGACCGGGTTGACGTTCGGCCTGGGCCACCTTGGACCCCATGTCGTGGCCGGAGGAGAAGATCGGCCCGACCCCTCCGAGGATGATCACCCGGACGTTGTCGTCCTCCTCCGCATGGCCCATGGCATCGTCGAGGTCGACCAGCATGCCGCGGTTCTGGGCGTTCCTGGTGTCGGGACGGTTGAGGAGGATGCGGACGATCCGCCCGTCGTCCAACTCCTCGTACGTGACGTACTTGTACTCGGGCATGTCCGTGTCTCCTCCACATCCGTCGCCGGGTGTCGCTGTTGGGCCACGGTATACCGCGTTCGGACCAGGGGGGCCATCCGGTCGGAGACCGCCGATCGGCCGGGTGGCTCAGTCGACGATGCTGAGGGCGACCTTGGGACAGGACCGCACGGCCAGCTCGACCTTGGACCGGAGCTCCTCGCCCGGCTCTTCGTCCAGGACGTACAGGAGGTCGTCGTCGCGGACCTCGAACACCTCGGGCGCGGCGGCCATGCACAACGCATTGGACTCGCACCGTCCCCAGTCGACAACCACCCGCATCGACGGCAGTGTAGACGGTCGGTCCGGGGGTGTCCCGGGCGAGCCGCCGGCCACCGAAAATGCCATTTCCGCTGGCCGGGCTGCGCTGCTACCATGATCCACAGGTTCCGGCACACGAAGTACGACGCCTGCACCGCCGCCGAGTCTGGCTGTTCGGAACCGGCGGGCGCAGCGGACAGAGAAAGGCGATGGTCATGTCTCCACGCACCTTGGATTTTCCGGTTTTCGACGCCGACAACCACCTGTACGAGACCACCGACGCGTTCACCAAATTCCTTCCCCCCGAGTTCGACAAGCTCATCCAGTACGTCGAGATCAACGGTCGCACCAAGATCGCGGTGAACGGCATGATCAGCGAGTACATCCCCAACCCCACCTTCGAGGTAGTCGCCGCCCCCGGCGCCCAGGAGGAGTACTTCAAGAGCGGGAACCCCGAGGGCAAGTCGCGTCGCGAGATCATGGGCAAGCCCATTCGGGCCCTGCCGGGGTTCAGTGCCCCCGAGCCCCGCATCCAGCTCATGGATGAGCTGGGCATCGACCGGGCCCTCATGTGGCCCACCCTGGCCAGCCTGCTCGAGGAGCGTCTGCGGGGCGATCCGGAGGCCACCCACGCCGTGGTGCACGCGCTCAACCAGTGGATGCACGAGCACTGGACGTTCAACTTCCAGCAGCGGATCTTCCCGACCCCGGTGATCCACATGGGGATCGTCGACGAGGCGATCAAGGAGCTCGAGTGGGTCCTCGAGCGCGGGGCGAAGATCGTCCTCATCCGGCCGGCGCCGGTGCCCGGCTACCAGGGGCCGCGCTCGATGGCCCTCCCCGAATTCGATCCGTTCTGGAAGCTGGTCGTCGAGGCGAAGATCCCGATCGGGATGCACGCGTCGGACAGCGGGTACCAGCGCTACATGAACGAGTGGGAGGGTGTCAGCCGGGAGATGACGCCGTTCAAGGGCGGTTCGGGCTTCATGGCCATCATCGGCCACCAGGGTCGGCCCATCATCGACACGGTGGCGTCGCTCATCGGCCACGGACTGTGCAGCCGGTTCCCCGAGCTCCGGTTCGCCCCGGTGGAGAACGGGAGCAACTGGGTCCGCCCCATCATCCACGACATGGAGCAGGCCTACGCCTCGGCCCCGCACTCCTTCGAGGAGGATCCGGTGGAGGTGTTCAAGCGCAACATCTACGTGCACCCGTTCCACGAGGAGGACCCGATCGGCCTGGTGGAGTTGCTGGGCCCGGACCGGGTGCTGTTCGGCTCGGACTATCCGCACCCCGAGGGAATGGCCGATCCGCTCAGCTTCGTCGACGAGTTGGGCTCGCTGTCCGACACCGACGTGGCCAAGATCATGGGCGGCAACCTCAACCGGCTGATGGGGCTCGACCCGGCCGCCTGACCGCACTGTGGGGTCCGAACGGCTGCCCACCGCAAGCCGACTATGCCTTATCTATGTGACGCCTCCGTCCGGCCCGGTGCGGCCCGGTGCGTCCACGCCGGCGTGCTCGGCCCCGACCAGGGCGACGGCCAGCACCGCGGGCACGTCGCCGGGGTTCGACCAGCGGTGCCGGGTGCCGTTCTGGATGTAGGTGTCGCCCACGTCGAGGACGACGGTGGCTCCGTCGTCCAGCTCGAGCAGGGCCTGGCCGGACAGGACCACCCCGAAGTCGACCGAGGCGGTGGTGTGCATGCCCACTTCGTCGGGGTCCACGTAGTCGATGAGGCCCGGCAGCTTCCGGCGCAACTCGGCCAGTCCGGCGACCACGTCGAGGTCCGGCGGGGCACCGGGGCCGTCGTCCGGGGGAATGGTGAAGAACCCGAAGCGGAACCCGCCGAGCGGCGGGAAGTAGCGCTCGGCGGCCGGACGGGAGCCGTCGCCGGGAAACGCCACCGGGGCGTCGGCACCCCAGAGGGTGTGGAACTCGGCCCCGGGCTGCAGGGACACGGTGACCGGCGCCACGTGGCCGTCGCTCACGAAGACGGCCTTCCCTTCCGGGTCGTGCCCGGTCACCACTCTCCGCACGTCCATATGCTGCCTCCGTCTGTCCTTAGTTGTGCCGCACCTCGTCGAAGGGCCGATCCCGGTCGGCGGCATATTCGCGCGGCATGCCCAGGACCCGTTCGCTGATGATGTTGCGCTGCATCTCGTTGCTCCCGCCCCCGAGGCTCCCCCCCTGCCGCTGGAGGTAGGCCTCGCCGAGCACGATGTCGTCGGCGTCCATGGAGGCCCCGGCGGACGCGCCGGCGATCTCCAGGGCCATGTCGAGGTGACGCTCGCTGGTGACCGAGTGGATCAGCCTGGGCATCGACCCGGCCGTTCCGGGCAGGGCGCCGGTCCGGATGCCGGTGCTCACCCGGTCCACCAGCTGGGCCTGCACCCGCTCGTTGATCCGATCCTCGGCCACCAGCTGGCGTACCCACGGGTCGGCGGTCTGGCCGGTGGCCCGGGCCAGCTCCAGCAGCTCGGAGCGGAATCCCCCCTGTCCGGCGCTGGCCACGGTGAGCCCGCTCACGTACGGGGACCCGCCACCCACCGCGTCCCGCTCGTGGAACAGGAGGCGGGAGGCGACCGTCCAGCCGTCGTTGACCTCCCCCACCACGTTGGCGACGGGGATGGCCACGTCGTCGAAGAATTCCTGGCAGAACTCCGCAGTTCGGTTGACCATCTGGATCTGCTGCACCTCGATGCCGGGCTGGTGGATCTTGACGATGAACATGGTCAGCCCACGGTGCTTGGGCACCGACCAGTCGGTACGGGCCAGGCACAGCGAGTAGTCCGACCGGAACGCACCCGAGCTCCAGATCTTCGAACCGTTGAGCACGAAGACATCCCCGTCCCGGGTGGCCCGGGTGACCAGACCGGCCAGGTCGGAGCCGCCGCTGGGCTCGGACAGGAATTGGACCCACAGTTCTTCGCCCCGGAGGATGGCCGGGATGTGCGTCGTCTTCTGCTCCTCGGTGCCGAAGTCGAGGAGGGTCGGGGCCAGGATCGAGAAGGTGGGCACGTTGAAGATGGTGGGCATGTGGTAGCTGACCGACTCCTGGGTGAAGGCCCGCTGGTGGGCGCGGGACAAGCCGAGCCCTCCGTACTGGCGGGGGAAGCAGATGCCGGCGAACCCCCCGTCGTACAGGAGCCGCTGCAGGCGCCGGGCCTCCGCCCCCGATTCGTCCTGGCGGGCCAGCTGCCAGTTGGTGGCGCCGTCGGGTAGGGGCGGCATGGTCTCGCGCAACCAGGCCCGGGCCCGCTGCCGGAACTCCTCGATGGCCTCCGGCGTATCGGTCTCCTCCACGGAGACGATGGTGTCCTCGTTGGTGCTCATCGGTACCTTCCTACATTCCCATGGTCACGGCGATCCGCTCGCGGTGTTCACGCGGCGTGCCCATCTGTGAGCGGTCCACCACCACCCGACGGAGATAGAGGTGCAGATCGTGGTCCCAGGTGACCCCGATCCCCCCGTGCAGCTGCACGCAGTCCTGCAGGATCGCCGGACCCCGCTCGCCGATGTACGCCTTGGCCACGCTGACCAGCTCGGGAGCGCTGGCCGAGTCGGCGTCGACCGACCGGGCCGCGGCGCCGGCCGAGGCGTGGGACGCCTCGAGCCACAGCTTCATGTCGGCAAACCGATGCTTGAGGGCCTGATAGGACGACAGCGGACGACCGAACGAGTACCGGTCGGACGCATATTCGACGGTGAACTCGAAGGCGCGGTCGATGGCCCCGGCCATCTCCGCGCACTGCAGCACCACCGCCGTCTGGAGCTGGTGCTCGACCTCGCCGGCGGCGTCCCCCTCCCCGAGCACCGCGTCCGGTCCGACCTCCACCCGGTCGAAGCGGACCTGGGCGAACCGGCGCACCAGATCGAGGCTGCGGGCTCCCTCGATGCCGACCCCGGCCGCATCGGTCGGCACCACGAACTGCGCCACCCCTCCCTCGGTCCGGGCGGTGACCAGCACGATGTCGGCCTGGCCGGCGGCCTCCACCGGACCGGTCACGCCCTCGAGCACGAAGCCGGGCCCGGATCGGGTGGCCGTCACCTCGCCCCCCGGGTCGAATCCGGCGGCGTCGGTGCCGAGGCACCAGGCGGCCACCGTGGTCCCGTCGATCAGCCCGGGCAGGTAGCGGCTCCGTTGCTCGGCGGTGCCCCGTCGGCCGAGAGCCTCGGCCACCACGTTGGTGGGGGCCAGCGGGCCCGGGGACACCAACCGGCCCATCTCCTCGGCCACCAGCACCAGGTCGAGCAGGCCGTGATCGGACACACTCCCGCCTCCGTCGGCCTCGGGCACCAGGAGCGAGGTCCATCCGAGCTCGGCCCCGCGCTCCCACCACGGGCGGGAGAAGCCGGCGGGCTCGTCGTCGGCGATCCGGCGCACCGCCTCCAGGGGAGCGGTGCTCTCCAGGAACTTGCGGGTCGTCTCCTGCAGGAGCTGCTGGTCGTCGGTGATCTGGAAGTCCACTCGGCTCCTACCCTCGGGGGCCCACTGCGTCGAAGACCAGGGGCAGGCTGTCGATCTGGCGCAGGGCCGGCTGATAGATCAGCTGGGTCCCGCCGACGATCGAGTACTCGGGGATCCGCCGGTGCCACTCACGGAGGGCGACCCGGAGCTCCATGCGGGCCAGGTGGGACCCGAGGCACCGGTGGATGCCCCCGCCGAAGGCGAGATGCTTGTTGGGGTTGCGGGTGAGGTCCACGGTGAAGGCGTCGGGGAGTGCCTCCTCGTCGACGTTCGCCGCCCCGATGGTGACGCCGACGCCCTCACCCTTTTTGATCGGGCACCCGCCGAGGTCGATGTCGGCGGTGGCGGTGCGGGCCACCGTGGTCACCGGGGACTCCCACCGGAGCAGCTCCTCCACGGTCGAGGGGATGATGGACGGATCGTCCACGATCCGTTGACGCTGGTCGGGGTGCTGGGCCAGGTAGGCGATGAAGCACTCGAGGCTGTCGGTGACGGTGTCCAGTCCGGCCAGGATGAAGAGGAAGCAGATCCCGACGATCTCGTCGACGGTCAGTCGCTGGCCGTCGATCTCCGCGGTGAGGAACAGGCTGAGGATGTCGTCCTGGGATCCCGCGTTGGCCTTGCGCTCCCGCACCACCTCGGTGAAGTAGTCCTCGATCTGCTTGGCCGCCTTCTTCTGGCTGGCCTGGAGCTGGTCCATGTCGTCGCCGGTCGGGCGGAGGATCCCGTCCTTCATGCTCAGGAACAGGTCCAGCTGGGACAACGGGAGTCCCACCAACTTGAGGAACACCTCGGACGGCAAGGGCACGGCCAGCTCCTCGGAGAAGTCGCACCCTCCCCGGTCGATGAATCCGTCGATCCGCTCGTTGACCAACCGGTTGATCTCCGGCTCGAGCGCGTTCATCCGCTTGGGGGCGAAGATGGGATCGAGCAGCCGGCGGTAGTTCCGATGCTCCGGGGGATCGACCTGCAGCGGGATGAGCGGCACCGACTGGCCGAGGTCGACGGCCACCGCCGAGGAGAACTCCTCCGGGTGCTGGAGCACGTACTCGACGGCCGAGCGCCGCACCGCCTGGGGCCCGAAGGTGCCCGCCACCACGGCCCCGGTGGCCTGGGCCTGCCGGTAGTAGGGCTGGGGGTTGGCGCTCACATCCGGGTCCAGGAACCCTTCCCCATCGAAGTCAGTCGACTCTTCGGCCTGTGACATTGCTTTCCTCCTTGGCAGTGTCCGGCGCGCGATGCAGGGTGGACACTCGGGTGAGAACCGGCTTTTCAGCAACACTACCCTGCCCGCACCCGTCCTCACAGTTGCCGACCGGCGGGCCCGCCGGGCGGTCCCGGTCACCGGTCCACGATCTCGTCGACCAGTCCCCACTCGAGGGCGGTGGGGGCGTCGATGGCCTCCCCGCCGAGGGCCAGCCACGCGGTGCGATGCCGCCCGATCCGCCGGGGCAGCGTCGCCGTCCCCCCCGCCCCGGGGATGAGTCCCATGCCGACCTCGGGGAGCTGCACCCGGGTGTCGGCCCGGGCCAGGACCCGGTGGGCCAGCGCCGGCAGCTCGATGCCGGCACCGACGCAGGCGCCGTGGAGGTGGGCGGTCACCCGGTCACCGACCACGCCCAGCCGGCCGGCCGCGCTCCGGGCCGTGCGGCCGAGGTGGGCCGAGACCGGATCGGTGAAGGTGCCGAATTCGGTGAGGTCACCGCCGCTGCAGAAGTCGGGGCCGCGGCCGAGGAGTTGGACGTCGGTGATCGAGGGGTCGGCGCCCACCACCGACAGCGCCTCGCACAGCTGGTCGCGCATGGCCGCGTTGAAGGCGTTGCGCACCTCCGGTCGGTCGAGGGTGATGGTCAGCCGACCTCCCTCCCGTTCCACCACCACGGCCGGGCCGCCGTCCGGTGACCGCCGGCGGGGTGGCCGTTCGGCCCGCCAGCGACCGAACTCCGGTCCGCCCTGCAACGTCGAGTAGGCCAGCGATTCGAGGATGAGGTCGTGGCCGAGGGAGTCGGAGCGTCCGGCCCGGAGCACCTGGGCCAGGGTCACCGACGCCAGCGGAGACCGCTCGACCGCTTCGACCAGGGCGGAGACCGCCGGGCCGAGGTCGCGCACCGACACCCACGGACGGGGCGCCGACGTCGCGTCGGTGAGGGCCACATCGACCGCCACCGGGGGCCGCCCCGACGGGCCCCGCCGACTGGTTGCCACGATGACGGCGGGGAGCGCGGGCGGCGGGGCGGGGAGCGGCCGGTCACCGGGGGTATCGAGGTCGACCACCAGGATCGGCGAGCCGGCCAACGCGCCGAGCACCTCGGCGAGACCGTCCGTGGCACCCTGCATCAACGCGGTGAACGCCGACCGGTCGAGCACGGTCGTCCGGTCGGTCGGCATGGGTGCGAGCGTATCCGGCACCTGCCGACTGCCTCGGACGACCGACCCACCGTCGGGACCGATCATGCATAATGACCGACCATGACAACCCTCACCGTGGGTATCGACATCGGGACGACTTCGGTCAAGGCGCTGGCCGTGGCCGAAGACGGTGAGGTGGTGGCCAGCTCGCGGGTGCCGCACCGGATCATCCACTCGTCGGGCGACCACATGGAGCACGACGCCGCCGCCGCCTGGCGACGGGGTCCCCGTCGGGCCCTCGCCGTGCTCCGGGAGGCGATGGCCACCCGAGCCGACCGGCCCGGCGCCGTCGAGCCCCAACGCATCGCCGGGATCTGCGTCTCGGGGATGGTCCCCTCGCTCACCGCCGTCGACCGGCAGGGCATCCCCCGCACCTCGGGCCTCTTATACGGCGACCTGCGCGGCCGGGCCTCGGAGCCGTCGAACCTCGACCCGAGCCAGGCCGGGAGCATGCCCGATGCCGAGGGGTTCCTCCAGTGGACGGCCGGCGTCGCCCCGGAAGCGTTCGGCTACTGGCCGGCCCAGGCCGTGGCCACCTACGCCCTGGCCGGTCATCCCGCCATCGACACCTCGGTGGCGTCGACCCTCGGCGAGCTCCACGTCCGGGGCCGCTGGAACGAGGAGCTGATGACCCGGCTGGGTGTCGACCTCGACCAGCTGCCCGACGTGGTGCTCACCGGCCAGCCGGCGGGCACGCTGCCCCGTCCCCGACGCGGGACGACGGCCGCCCCGGGCTGGGACGACACCGACGCGGTGGTGGCGGGGGGAAGCATCGACGCCTTCTGCGACCAGATCGTGGCCGGGGCCAGTCAGGCCGGCGATGTGCACGTCATCTTCGGGGCCACCCTCATCGTGTGGGTGGTCACCGACGCCTGGGTCGAGGCCCCCGGCCTGTGGAGCGTTCCCCACACCGCCCCGGGGCAGGTGCTCATCGGCGGGCCGAGCAATGCCGGAGCCCTGTTCGTCGACTGGGCCCGGTCCCTCACCCGACCGGCGCGGACCACCGGCGCCGGTGACGACGGTCGCACCGGTGATCCCCGTCGGGTGCCGGTATGGCTCCCGTACCTGCGGGGCGAACGGGTGCCGTTCCACGACCCGTCACTCCGGGCCGGGCTGTTCGACCTCGACATCACCGACACACCGGCGGGGCTGTCCCGGGCGGCCTATGAAGCGAGTGGCTTCGTCGTGCGCAGCATCATCGAACGGTCCGGCGTCGCGGCCCGGCGGGTGGTGGCCAGCGGTGGCGGGACCCACGTGAAGGCATGGATGGCGGCGATGGCCGACACCACCGGCCTGCCGGTGGACACGGTGGCGGTCCCTGACGGTGCCGCGCTCGGTGCGGCCTACCTGGCTCGGATGGCGGCCGGCCTCGAGTCGTCGTTGGACGGATCGATGCGCTGGGCCCGGACCGGGACCCGGATCGAGCCCGACCCCGCCTGGCAGGAAGCGGCCGACCAGCGGTTCCAGCGGTTCGTCGGTCTCGGGTCGGGTCGGTAGCGCGCGCCGGAGGTCAGGCGGCTCCGACCGGCTCGAAGGCCACCTTGATCGCCCCGCTCTCCTCCTGGACCGAGAGGGCCCGGAAGGCGTCGTGCCACCGGTCGAGGGGGAACCGGTGGGTGAGCATGCCGGACAGGTCGATCCGCTGGGCCCGGACCAGATCGAGATAGTGACGGAGGGCGTGCTGGCGCACGCCCTCGACCTCCTCCACGCCGAAGGCGTTGGAGCCGACGATCGACAGCTCCTTGAAGTAGATGGGCGTGTACTCCCATCGGCCCGGGGTGTGCACGCCGGTCTGCACCAGCGAGCCCCGCTCGGCCAGCAGCCTGACCCCGACCTCGAGGGTCTCGGGTCGGGCCACCGTGTCGTACACGACGTCGATGCCGCCGGGATGGGCCATGGGCAGCCCGGCGAACGACAGTGTGCAGCACCCCGCCCGACCAGTCGGCCAGCGCCTCGACCAGCTCCGATCGGGGCTCGTGGGGCAGCACCAGGGTGGCGTCGAATTTGATGGCCAGCTCGGCCTGGGCCGGGAACCGGGCCACCACGGCCACCTCCACGTCCGGGTAGAGGGAGCGCAGGATGGCGATGCTGGTCATCCCGAGGGCGCCGGCCCCGTAGACCAGCACCCGGCCGTGCGGCGGGGGTGGGCACCGGAGGATGGCGTGCAGGGAGACGGCGAACGGGTCGGCCAGCACGGCCACCTCGTCGGTGACGTCGTCGGGGATGGGGATGAGCATGGAGTCGTGGGCGGCCATCAGATCGGCCCACCCACCCGGGGCGTCGCGTGGCCACTCCCACGTGGACGCCGGGCCCGAGGGCGCCGGTGGTGAAGCTCCAGCACAGATTGAGCTCCCCCCGCTGACACGCCGCGCACATCGGCGTCACCCCGCGGGGCCCGCAGGTGAGCCACGGGTTGAGCAGCACCCGCTGCCCGACCTCGAGGCCGTTCGCCTCGGGGCCGAGCTCCACCACCTCGGCCACCACCTCGTGCCCGGGGATGTGGGGAATGGACGAGAACGCCGCCATGGGATTGTCGACGTCGCCGCTGGTGAAGTCCCCGAGCACCAGCTTGGTCTCCGACCCGCAGACCCCCGACAGGCGGGGGCGGGTGATCACCCAGTCGGGCCGCACCAGCCTGGCCTCGTCGACCTGGTGGAGCCCGAAGGGCAGGGCGTCGAGGCGGCGGTCGAGATCGTCGCGGTCGGCACCGACCGGCGCGTCGGGATCGCGCGGCACCCCGAAGACCAAGGCGTTCACGAGCCAGCTCCGAGGTCGGTGCCCGTCGATGTCCCCATGCTTCCCCTACGGTCGCTCATGGCTGACACGGTAGCCAAACCGATCGCCCCGGCGACAACCCCGCCCGGCTCACCGGCGACAACCCCGCGCCGTTCAGCTGATCAATGCGGTCGCCGACCGTGCGGCCAGCGCGGCCAGGGTCAGGGTGGGCCCGTAGCCGGAGGAGGTGACGAACAGCGACGAGTCGGCGATCATCACGTTGGGCAGCTGGTGGAGTCGGCCGTCGGCATCGGCCACCGATGTCTCGGGGTCGTTCCCCATCCGGACCGTCCCCATCACGTGCCGGCTGATCGGGGCGTGCTCGGAGGTCCGCTCCCCCGGGCCGCCGGCGGTGCCCGGCGAGGTCACGATGGCGGTCCACTCCGCCCCCATGTCCTTCAGGATGGCGGCCAGCCGGGGGCCGTGGTGGGCCGAGGCGGCCAACTCGTGGGGATGGGGCTTGTAGGTGTAGCGGGCCACCGGGAAGCCCCGGACATCCCGCACGGTCGGATCGAGGTCGATGCGATTGGTGGCCTGGGGAAGGTCCTCCCCCTGCATGGTGAAGGCCCACATGCGCTCGCGCATCGGCGACGACCGCATGCTCTCCTTGTGGGACTCGCCCCAGCGGTAGATCTTGGCCTCGAGGATGGGCAGGGCCGGGCCGCCGTGTTCCACCATGCCCCCGCGGATCCACGGGAGTCCGGCCTCCTTGGCCGCGGCCCGGGAGGCGTCGTCGGGGATGATGGCGTCGTCGTGCACCTCGGTGACCGCCCGCCCGCGCTCGCCGTGGAAGCGCAGGTCGGCGAACCCACCGATGACGATGGTCTGGAAATGGACCATCAGGTTCCGGCCGATCAACGGGTGCTCGAGTCCCGACAGCAGCAGCAGGCGGGGGGTCTCGACGGCCCCGCCCGCCACCACCACGAAGCGGGCGTCCATCGACCGCTCGACACCGTCGGCGCCGATGAAGTCCACGCCGGTGGCCCGATTCCCGTCGGTGCGGATCCGGGAGACGAAGGTCTCCGGGCGCAGCTCGGCGTGGCCGGTCAGCAGCGCCCGCTGCAACATGGCCACCGGGTCGCCCTTGGCGTGGATCGGGCAGCCGAAGAAGGCGCAGTACCCGCAGTTGTTGCACGCCGGTCGCCCGTCGTAGACCGTGGAGTTGGTCGCCCCGGGGGCCGGATACGGATGGAACCCGAGGCGCTCGGCCGCCGCCGACGAGAGCGTCGAGCCGTACATGGACGGGCCCGGGGGCATCGGGTACGGGCCCGAACGCCAGGCGGCGTACGGATTGGCGCCCGCCTCGCCGGAGACGCCGATCATCCGCTCGGCATCGGTATAGAAGGGCTCCAGGTCGGCGTAGTCGATGGGCCAGTCGGCCACGGTGGCGTCCTGGTGGGGGCCGAAGGCGGTGAGCAGCGAGAAGTCGTCCTCCCGGAAGCGCGGCACCTTCCCGTCGGCGTGGGTGCCCCCGCCCCCGACGGTCGACGGGATCGAGTTGACCTCCCCCACGAACGAGTGGTCGCCGTCGTCCGGGCTGACCCGGAAGGTCCGGGGCTCGAGGAACGGATCGGGGCCGAGGAAGTGGCGGTCGATGAACTTGATCTCGTCGTTGGAGAAGTCACCCAGCAGGCGGCGGGGATCATCGAGATCGATGAGGTGGTTGCGACCCTTCTCGAAGATCACCACCGACCAACCGGCGGCGGTGAGGACGTCGGCGGCCGTCGCTCCCCCGGGCCCGGATCCCACGATGATGGCGTCGACGGTCATGCCTCGGAGACCTCCTGGTCGGTCCAGCCGCGGGGCTGCACGTCACCGGCGAACCCGATGTTCGCCCATCCGACCCCGTCGCGGTTCCCCCCGTACTCGGGGGCGCCGTACATCCCCTCGCAGGCATGGCCGTACACCAGCCCGACGAAGATGAGGTTGTCCCGGAGGCGCCGGTCCTGCTCCTCGGGGGCCGACTCGCCGAAGTCGGTGCCCAGGGCGGCGAGTCCGGTGCGGTAACGCTCCTGGAGGCCGACCACCGGACCGTTGAACTCGCGTTCGGGCCGGCCGAGCGATCCCTCGATCCGGGTGCGCCAGGCCAGCTCGTCCAGGGCGGTGAGGGGCAGGAACCGGGCGAAGCCGGCCTCCCCGCCGAACCGGCCCGACGACGGGCCGCCCGCCCAGATCCTCGGCGGGTCGAAGGAGAACGCCCCCAGCAACCCGTCGATGTAGTCGGCCACGCCGGCATCCGTCGCCCCCGGTGTCTCGTCGGCGGGGATGAGGCGTTCGCACACCGCCACCAAGGTCTGGTACTCCTCGCTGTCAACCAGATCGCCATTGGGAGGGGAAACTAACAGAACGATCCGGCAGGCACCGGCACTCGATAGAGTCCCTGCGATGTTCGCCAATGGCCCCGCGTTCCGACTGCTCCCCCGACTCGAACCCGAGAACGAGTTCTTCTGGACCGGGGGGAAGGACGGAGTCCTCCGCTTCCTCCGCTGCGGAGAGTGCCGGCAGTTCATCCACCCACCGGTCCCCCTGTGTCCCAACTGCCTGAGCGCCGACGTAGCCCCCGAGGCGGTGAGCGGCCGGGGCCAGGTGCACTCGTTCACCGTCAACTACCAGCAGTGGATCCCCGGCTCCGATCCTTATGTGATCGGGCTGGTGACCATCGACGAGCAGCCCGATGTCCGGCTGATGACCAACCTGGTCGACTGCGAGCCCGACGACGCGCTGATCGGAACCGCGGTCGAGGTGGTCTTCGAGGAGAACGAGGACGTGTTCCTCCCGCTGTTCCGTCCGGTCGGATCCGGCGCCGGGGAGGGAGCATGAGCCCGGAGCCGCTCGAGCGCAACGCCGCCATCACCGGCATCGGGCAGTCCGACATCGGACGGCGCCTGGGGCGGAGCGAGCTCGATCTCACCCTCGAGGCGTGCCTCAACGCCATCGCCGATGCCGGTCTGACCCGGGACGACATCGACGGCCTGGCCACCTACCCCGGGGGCGGGATCGGCACGGGGGGCTTCGCCGGACCGTCGTCACCCGAGGTGCAGGACGCCCTGCGGCTCAAGCTCAACTGGCACGACGGCGGCTCGGAGGGGCCGGCGCAGATCCGCTCGGTGATCGCGGCCTGCTTCGCCGTCGCCTGCGGCGCCGCCAAGCACGTGCTCGTCTACCGCACCGTCGCCGAAGGCACCGCCCAGGGGGAAGGCGGTCGCCAGGGAATCGGGGGCAGCGGCGGTGGCGGTTCGGTGCCCCGGTTCTCCGGATTCCTCCAGTGGTCACTGCCGTTCGGCGCCGTCTCCGCGGTCAACTGGATCGCCCTGGTCGGCCAGCGCCGGGTGCACGAGTTCGGGCTCACCCGCGAGCAGTTGGGCCAGGTGGCCATCAACGGCCGGCGCAACGCCGGACTCAATCCCAAGGCCATCTACCGCCAGCCGATGACCATGGACGACTACCTGGCCGCCCGGATGATCTCGACGCCCCTCTGCCTGTTCGACTGTGACGCCCCCTGCGACGGAGCCACCGCGGTCATCGTGTCCCACGCCGACTACGCCCCCGACGCACCCCATCCGGCGTGCCACGTGAACGCAGTGGGCACCGCCCTACGCGGGCGGCCCAGTTGGGATCAGTTCGACGACATGACCACCATGGCGGCGAGGGACGCGGCGGCCAGCATGTGGGAACGTACCGATCTGCGCCCCAGCGACGTCGACGTGGCCCAGCTCTACGACGGCTTCAGCATGTTGACCATGGTCTGGCTCGAAGCGCTCGGGTTCTGCGGCCGCGGGGAGAGCGGTCCCTTCGTCGAGGGGGGCGCGCGCATCGCCCTCGACGGCCAGCTCCCGCTCAACACCGCCGGGGGCCAGCTGTCCGGCGGGCGGCTCCACGGATTCGGGCTGCTGCACGAGGCCTGTGTGCAACTGCGCGGCGAGGGCGGCGACCGGCAGGTGCCCGGCCGCCCGGAAGTGGCGGCGGTGGCCAACGGCGGGGGGCCGATCGCCGGAACCATCCTCCTCACCCGCGGGACCGGCTGAGCCCGGCGCCGGCGGGCCGATCCGGGGTCGCCCGTCAGAACAGGCTCGGGTCGTCGGCGGACCGGCCGGCCAGCAACGAGGCCACCCGCTCACGGTGGTAGGCGGCATCGCCCCAACTGTGCTGATCGTGCTGGGCGCGCTTGACGAAGAGGTGGAGGTCGTGCTCCCAGGTGAAGCCGATGCCCCCGTGCACCTGGAGGGCCGACGCCATCACCCGGCGGGACGCGTCCGAACACCAGGCCTTGGCGGCCGAGGCGGCCAGGGACGACCCCGGTGCCCCCGAGGCGAGGCACCAGGCGGCGTAGTACACGCTCGACCGCATGCCCTCGACATCCACCACCGCATCGGCCAACCGGTGCTTGACGGCCTGAAAGCTGCCGATCGGCTGGCCGAACTGCACCCGGTCCTTGGCGTACTGGACGGCCATGTCGAGCGCCCGGCCGGCCGCTCCCAGCATCTCCGCGGCCAGCGCCGTGCTCATCCGGTCGAGTAGGCGCGTGGCGGCGGCGGCCCCACCGATCAGCCGGACGCTGGTGCCGTCGAGGCGGAGCCAGGCCACCGATCGGGTGCGGTCCATGGCCGGTTCGGGGGCGGGACGGTCGGCGGGGTCGAGGGCCAGGGCGTAGACGGCATCCACCGTCACCACCACCACCACATCCGAGACCGAGACGAACACAGTCGGTTCGGTGGGCAGCGCGGAGGGTGCAGGTGCCGTCGGCGGTGGCGTCGGTGGCCTCGACCGCGCCACGTCCCGACCACGCCACGCTGCCCACCAACTCGCCGGTGGCCAGGCCGGTCGCCCACGCCGGCGCAGGCCTCCCGGGTCGAGGGCGCCAGGTCGGGATCGCCGGCCGCGGCCCGGCAGGCACCCGCCGCCAGCACCGTGCCCACAAAGGGAACGGGAGCGACCGAGCGCCCCAGCTGCTCGCACAGCAGGCTCACCTCGACCATGCCCAGCCCGAGCCCGCCCTCGGCCTCGGGCTGCTCGATGGCCGGCCAGCCCTGGTCGACCAGGGCCGCCCACAACGACCGGTCGAAATCACCGCCGGCCGGAACCGGCTCCTCCCGTCCGACGAACGCCCGCACCTGTGCGCTCGAGGCGTGACCCTGGAGCACGCTCCTCCGACGCCCGGCGAAGGTCCTCCTGTTCCGACGACAGCTCGAAGTCCACGACCGGGCAGTCTACGAGTCGCGGCCCACGGCGGCCGGAGGACCCATCGATGGCCGACCGGGCGGTGTGCCAAGCTTGGCCGGCATGGACCTGCGGATGACCTCCGAGCAAGAGGAGCTGCGCACCGAGTTGCACCGATGGCTGGTGGACAACCTGCCGTGGGAGTACGGGGTCGGGCTCCCGCCCCGGTCCGCCGATCTCGACGCGGAAGTGAAGTTCGGCCGCTCGTGGCAGGCGCGCCTGGCCGCCGACCGCTGGGTGGGCATCACCTGGCCGGTCGAGCTCGGCGGGCGCGGCCTGGGTCCGACCGAGCACTTCGTGGTCACCGAGGAGCTGGCCCGGGCCCGGGCCCCCGAGCTGGTCGGCCGAATCGGCATCAACCTGGTCGCTCCCACCCTGTTCACCCACGGCACCGACGACCAGCGCCAGCGGTGGCTGCCGCCCATCCTGGGGGCCGACGAACTGTGGTGCCAACTCTTCTCGGAGCCCGACGCCGGCAGCGACCTGGCCTCGCTCGCCACCCGGGCCGACCGGGTGGACGGCGGGTACGTGGTGACCGGCCGGAAGGTGTGGACCTCCTATGCCCAGTTCGCCGACTGGGGACTGTGCCTGGCCCGGAGCCACCCCGACGCACCCAAGCGCCAGATGGGCATGTCGTGCCTGGTGGTGGATATGCACGCCCCGGGCGTGGTCGTCCGACCCCTGGTGCAGATCACCGGCGAGGCCGAGTTCAACGAGGTGTTCCTCGACGACGTGTTCATCCCGGACGACCAGGTCATCGGGACCCCCGGCGAGGGGTGGACGGTGGCCAACTCGACCCTGTCCCACGAGCGCGGGGTCAATCCCCGCCAACTCGGCATCCACTGCCAACTGCTGCTCGGTCTGCTCGAGTTGGCCCACGAGAGCGAGCACGGGTTCGGCGACTGGGGCATGCGGCAGCGGCTGGCCGAGGCGTACATCGAGGTGAAGCTGTTCCAGCTGCACAATTGGCGGACCCTGACCCGGCTGGAGCGCGGCGAGGCTCCGGGGCCCGAGGGGAGCACCCTCAAGCTGTACTGGAGCGAGATGTCCAAGCGGGTGCACGAGACGGTGCTGGCCGTGCTCGGTCCGAGCGCCGGCCTGTGGCAGGGGGCGGCCGACAACCCGGGCGACGGGACGTGGCAACGGTCATGGCTGTATTACCAGGCCGCGTCCATCTTCTCCGGGACGAACGAGATCCAGCGCACGCTGGTCGGCGAACGGGTGCTCGGTCTGCCCCGAGGCTGAGCCGGCGTGAGTAGCATCGGACCGGGCCAAGGGGGACGGCATGGATCGGTCACAGGAGGTCGCCGTGGGGTTCACCTTGACCGAACGGCACTTCTCGACCCGGGCGGAGGCACAGGCCGAGATCGCCGCCCGCGGCTGGCACGCCGCCGAGTACGACGTGCCGGCGGAGGAGAACGAGCTGCACTGGCATGACTTCGATTCGGTGGCCTTCGTGCTCGAAGGCACGTCACGCACCATCTTCGAGGACGGCCAGGTGATGGAGTGCGGGGCCGGGGCCCGCATCGAGTCGCCGGCCGGGGTGCCCCATCGGGCGGCCAGCCCGGCTTACCGGGCCGTGTTCGGGTTCCCGGAGCCTCCCGATTCGATGTCGCTGCCCATCAACAAGCCGATGACCGAGTGGCGCGCAACGCCCTCGGTCCGCTGACCGCGGCGTCGACCGTGCCCCTCGTCGACCTGGGCCTGCTGGTGATCCTCCTCGTCCCCATCGTGGCCTGGATTATCGTCCACCGACGGCCCGCCGGCACGGGCCGGGCCGACGACCGGCCGGCGGGTGGGCCGAAGCACCGGTGGTGGCAGCCGTGAGGTGGGCGGCACCCGGATCAGCGGCCACCGACCCGGGCGATGAGGTAGATCCGCGACGACGGGTGCTCGTGGGGCTCCGAGGCCCGGTGCCGGCACTGCTCCACCGTGAAGGAGCGGTCGGCCGAGGGCGGCGCGGAGCTCGTCCTCCCGGTAGAAGGTGCCGCCCATCGGCTCGAAGTGGTGGTCGAGGAGTTGGTCGGTCACGATCTCCCCGACGCCGAGGTGGGCGGCCACCACCAGGGTTCCCCCGACGTCGAGCACCCGCCGGACCTCGTCGAGGGCGCTGCCGAGCTCGTGCCGCGGCAGGTGTTGCAGCGAGTAGAACGCCACCGCGGCGGAGACCGAGCCCGCCGCCACCGGGAGGGCGCGCAGGTCGGCGCAGACGAACCCGGTGGCGGCGCGCCCGGTGGCCAGACGGAGCATCCGTGGGGAGAGGTCCACGCCGATGACCGGCACGCCCCGGGCGGTGAGGTACGCGGCCACCTGCCCCGGGCCACAACCGAGGTCGAGGACGGGAGCCCCACTCACCAACCCGGCGATGGCCGCGTCGAGGATCGAGCGGTCGACGGGCAGGTGGTCGAGATCGTCGGCGAAGGCAACGGCATAGTCGTCGGCCACCGCGTCGTAGGCGGCGCCCACCGCGGCCGGGTCGAAGGGATCCACCCGAGCAGTCTGTCCGCCCCTGCCGGTGGATCCAAGCACCGACCGGCCCGGATCCGTCCACCTCGGTGCCCCCACCCCCGGCGGTAGCATCACCCCATGGGTGCGGGGGTGGCGTGGACGGCGTGCTGGCCGGAAAGGTCCGCACCTACGCCCGGCCGGTCGCCGCCGGAAAGGCCAACGTCGGACACTGCCCGATCTGCGCCCGGGCCACCCTCTTCGTCGCGGTGGGGCCCTACCTGCGCAACGACTACCGGTGCATCCGGTGCGACTCCATCCCCCGATGGCGGGCGCTCATCACCGTGCTCGACCGGGAGTTCCCCGACTGGCGCCACCTGCAGATCCACGAGAGCAGTCCCTCCGGCCCGGCGTCGAGGAAGCTCCGGCGGGAAGGGGTGCACTACACCTCGTCACAGTTCCTCCCCGGCCATCCCGGCGGCTCGGTGGTCGACGGCATCACCTGCCAGGACCTCGAATCGCTGACCTTCCCCGACCGGTCGCTCGACCTGGTCATCACCCAGGACGTCCTCGAGCACCTGCTCGATCCGGAACGGGCGGTGACCGAGATCGCCCGGGTACTCCGACCCGGCGGGGCCCACGTCTTCACCGTGCCGATCTTCGCCGGACGGCCGACCCGGGTCCGGGCCACCGCCTCGGGGTCCGGTGTCGACTATCTGCTCCCGGCCGAGTACCACGGCAATCCGGTCGACCCCAACGGCTCGCTGGTCGTCCGCGAGTGGGGTGACGACCTGGTCGAGTTCGTGACCCGGACCACCGGGCTCCCGACCGAGTTCCACACGTTGCGGGACCGTCGCCTGGGGCTCGACGGCGAGTTCCTCGACGTCCTGATCACCCGCAAGCCGGTCTGAGGGGCACGACCGGTCGGGCCGGGCCGGCCCCGGGCACCGGTCTCACCCCAGCCGTCGCCGGCCGGCGCGATCCCGGAGCAACACGGTCGAGGAGGTGAGCTAGACCGACGACCGGCAGCCAGAGGAGGCCGAACCGACCGGTGGCCACCGCGCCCACGATGGCGGCTCCCCAGACGACCAACAGGACCGCGTAGAAGCGCCTCCGTCCCCGGGTCAGGATGACCGGTCCGAGGTAGCTCCTCCATCCCCCCCGCTCCCCCGGTGCTCCGGTCAGGAGCCGGGCTCGGGGTCCCGGGGGAGCCCGAGGAGCCGTTCGGCGATGACGTTGCGCTGGATCTCGCTGGTTCCTCCGGCGATGGTCAGGCACCGGGTGACCAGGAAGCCGTGCGCCCATCGCTTGGCGTAGCCGTCCAGTCCCGCCCCCTCGGGGCCGAACATGAGCAGTCCCATCTCCTGCACGCGCTGCTCATGCTCGGCGCCCAGCAGTTTCCGCACGCTGACTCCGGGCCCGGGGTCGGTGCCGGCCAGCGTCTTCAGCATCGAGCGGTGGGCCATCAGGCCGAGCGACTGCGCCTCCACCAGCAGGGTGCCCAGTTTGATCGTCGTGCCGGCCGAGACCGGTTGCTCGCGGCGCCGGGCCAGGTTGAGCAGCGATTCGACCCCGGTGCCGAACGTCGAACCCGACGACATCGACACCCGCTCGTTGGCCAGGGTGGCCCGGGCGATCTTCCATCCTCCGTCGACCTCCCCGATGACACAGTCGTCGGGGACGAACAGGTCATCGATGAACACCTCGTTGAACATCGCCTCTCCGGTGATCTCCCGCAGCGGCCGCACATCGAGGCCGGGCGAGCGCATGTCGACGATGAAGTAGGTGATCCCCTCGTGCTTGGGGACGGTCGGGTCGGTACGGGCCAGGCAGATGGCCCACTCCGACTCGCGGGCCATCGACGTCCACACCTTCTGGCCGGTCAACGACCAGCCCCCTGGACGCCGTTCTGCCCTGGTGGTCAGGCTGGCCAGGTCGGACCCGGCCCCCGGTTCGGAGAACAGCTGGCACCACTTGATCTCGCCGAGCAGCGTGGGGCGGACCCACCGGCGCTGCTGCTCCTCGGAGCCGTGGGCGATGATCACCGGCAGCGCCCAGGCGCCGACCCCGAGGTTGGGGCGCAGCAGGCCGAGGGCGCCCAGCTCCTCGTCGATGACCAACTGCTCGACGGCCGAGGCGTCCCGCCCCCAGGGGCTCGGCCAGTGGGGCACCACCAGGCCGGCGTCGACCAGGCTGCGCCTCCGGTCCTGGCCGTCGAGCACGGCCAGCTCGGCGAAGATCGGGGCCATCTCGGTCCTCACCCGATCGGCCTCCTCGGGGAGATCGGTGGTCAACGCCCGGCGCACCCCGGTGTTGGCCAGGTCGACGATGCCGGCCAGGAATTGGTCGGCCCCGCCGAGGAGCTGGCGGGTGGCCAGCGCCCGCTTCAGGTGGAGATGGGCATCGTGCTCCCAGGTGAAGCCGATGCCGCCGAGCAGCTGCACGCAGTCCTTGGCACTGTCGACGTAGCCGTCGAAGACCAAGGCGCCGGCGGTGCCCACCGCCAGCTCGGTCTCCTCGGAACCACCGGTGTCCACGGCCAATGCCGCGTCCCACGCCACCGAGGTGATCTGCTCCACCCGGACCAGCACGTCGGCCAGCCGGTGCTTGACCGCCTGGAACTGGCCGATCGGGCGCCCGAACTGCTCGCGCACCTTGGCGTACTCCGAGGCGGTGTCGAGGCACCACCGGGCGCCCCCGGCCACCTCGGCCGCGGCCAAGGCGATGGCGATCTGCCGTACCCGCCCGCGGGTGAGCGACGGGAGTTGCCGGAGCACGGGCACCGCCACCGAAGCGGCGTCGACCGTGCCCACCCGCCGGGTCGGGTCGAGGCTCTCCACCGGGTGCACTTCCACGCCCTCCCCGCCCGGGCCCACGTCGAGCAGGCACCAGACGACCGAGCCGTCCCCCCGTCGGGCCGGCGCCAACACCACCGACGCGGTGGCCGCACCGAGGACGGCCGGCAGGGACCCCGACACGACGATGGCGCCCTGGTCACCCGATTCGTGGATGTCGAGGTGGCCCGGCCCGAGGGAGACCGCCCCGGTGACGCTGCCGTCGACCAGTCCCGGGACCAACCCGGCCGCCTGGGCTTCCGTCCCCGCCTCCGCCACCACGGCCGACACGACCACCGTCGGGAGCAACGGGCCGGGCAGCAGGGCCCGGCCGGTCTGCTCGAGCACGACGGCCAGCTCGAAGAGCCCGTAGCCCTGACCGCCCCACCGCTCGGGGAGGTGGACTCCCAACCATCCCTGGGCGGCCAGCTCCTTCCATACCGGTTGGAGCTCCTCTTCCGCGGCGTCGAGCAGGGCCCGGGGGACCGAAGGCGGGCAGTGGGCGTCGAGCCAGCGACGGGAGGTGGCCCCGAGGGCTTCGTGCTCTTCGGAGATGGCGAGGGACATGGTCGAACCTTTCGAGCCGGTTGATCAAGGGGCCTCGGTCCGTGCGAAACGCCGCCCCGGTGGTCGGAGGACCGGGCCTCAGGACGACAATCCTGTCATCTGGCCGTTTCCGCTGCACCGCCGCCCACCCGGACCGTCAGCCCCCGTCCTGATGGGACTGGCGCAGGAGTCGCTTCAACACCTTTCCGTTCTGGTCACGGGGCAGCTCCTCGACCACCTCCCAGACGTGGGGGACCTTGTAGGAGGCCAGCCGCCCGCGCACGTGGTCGGCGAGTTGGTCCACGTCGAGGCTCCGCCGCAGCTGCACCATGGCCTTCAGGTGCTCGCCGTCCCGTTCGTCGGGGATACCGAACACGGCACAGTCGACCACGTCGGGGTGCTCGTAGAGCACCTCCTCGATCTCGCGTGGGGCGATGTTCACCCCGCCCCACAGCACCATGTCCGATACCCGGTCGGTGATGGTCAGGTACCCCTCGGCATCGAGGTGTCCGATGTCACCGACCGTAAAGGCATCGTCGCTCCAGGCCTTCGACGTCGCCGCCTCGTCGTTCCGATAGGAGAACCGACGTCCGCCCGGTGGACGGATGTAGACCAGTCCGGTCCCGCCGGTCGCCACCGGGGTGCCGTCCTCCTCCAGGATGCGGATCTCCACGCCGGGCCAGGCGCGGCCGACGCTGCCGGGGTGGGCCCTCCACTCCTCGGGGGAGATCTTGGTGGCCCCTCCCTCGCTGGCTCCGTACAGCTCGTGGATCTCGGTGTGGGGGAACGCCTCCATCATGCGCGACTTGACCACCACCGGGCACGGTGCCGCGGCGTGGACGATCAGCGTGAAGCGGGACAGGTCGATGGCCGCCCGCTCCGCTGCGGGGATCTCGAGGATGCGGATGAAATGGGCGGGGACCATGAACGACCGGGTGCCGCCGGTGCGGCTGACCTCGGCCAACCAGGCCCGGGCCTCGAAGTGGTCGGTGATGACCGTGGTGGCGCCGATGTAGAGGGCACACAGGGCCCAGCCGGAGTGGGAGGCGTGGTACGACGGACCGCTCATCACGTACACGTCCTCGGCGGTCCACCCCCACAGCGCCACCTGGCCCTCCATGCCCTGTCGTCGGCCGGTCGCATCGGCCATGGCCCCGTGCACGACCCCCTTCGGCCGGGCGGTGGTGCCCGACGTGTAGAACATGAGCTCGGGCCCCGAGCGGCTGGCCGCACCCGGCAGGGCCCCGGCGTCGGCGATGGCGCGCTCGTAGTCGTCACCCACCAGCACCAGGGGGAAGCTCCCCTCCGCCCCGGTGGTGGCGGCGACCAGTTGGTCCCGGAGGTCGGTGTGGCCGACGACGACGGCGACGGCGGCGTCACCGAAGATGTAGGCCAGCTCCCCCGCTCTCAGATGCCAGTTGACCGGTAGGTAGGGGGCGTCGAGCATGGCCGCCGCCGTGGCCACCTCGAACTGCTCGGCTCCGTTGGGCAGCACGGTGGCCACCGGATGACCGGGACCGGCTCCGTGCCGGCCGAGGACGGTGGCCAGGCGGGCCGCACGTTCGGCCAGTTCACCGTAGGTGAGGACCGAGTCACCGGTGACGATGGCCGGACGATCGGGCCCGGACCGGGCATGGGCGGAAACCCCGCGCTCGTCGACGGTGGCAGCACTCATGCCGGGCGACGCTACCGCGGGTGGTGGGGCCGCGGGCGGGCCACGCCGACGTCTCGTCCGACTCCGTCCTCTATGATTCGGTCGCATGCCAATGCGACCCAACGGGGGGATGAGAGCGTGGGACCGATGAACGCGGGTGGCTCATGAGCCACCGATCCGGCGGACCAGGCCGACTCCGTGGGTAGCGCCTCGGTGGAGCAGGCGGCCCCGGCGACCGGCGGGGTGACCCATCCACTCGAGTGCCTGACCGGCGACGAGATCCGGGCCGCGGTGGCTGCGGTGCGGTCGGACGGCCGGCTCGACCAGCACGCTCGCTTCGCCACGGTCACCCTCGATCCCCCGTCCAAGGAGGCGGTGTCCTCCTACCGGCCGGGCGACGCCATCGATCGCCGGGTGCGGCTGATCATCGTGCCCGGCCAGGACAGCACGGTCATCGAGGCCCAGGTGGCGGTGCCCTCCGGCGAGATCGTGTCGTGGGAGGAGCGACCCGACGTCCGACCCGCGCTGCTGTTCGATGATGCCCTCCGCTCCATCATCGCCCTCCGCGAATGCCCCGAGTGGCAGGAGGCGATGGCCCGACGGGGCATCACCGAGTTGGACAAGGTGCAGATCGACCCCTGGCCGACCGGCAACTTCGAACGTGAGATCGAAGATGGCCGGCGCATCACCCGATGCCTCTTCTACTACCGCGAGCAGCCGTCCGACAACGGCTACGCCCGGCCCATCGAAGGGGTGATCGCCACCGTCGACGGGGCCCGCGGCGAGGTGCTCGAGGTGCTCGACTACGGAATCGTCCCCCTGCCCCCCGAGACCGGGAGCTACCTGCCCGAAGACCACCAACCGCTCCGCTCCGACCTGGCCCCCCTGGACATCGTCCAACCCGAGGGACCGAGCTTCACCATCGACTCCAACCTCATCGAGTGGCAGAAGTGGTCGTTGCGGGTGTCGATGGACCCCAACGACGGACTGGTCCTCCACACCGTCGGCTACCTCGACGGTGGCCGGGTACGACCGGTGCTGCACCGCGCCTCGATCACCGAGATGGTCGTCCCCTACGGCGACCCCGGGCCGCTCCACGGCTGGAAGAACGCCTTCGACGCCGGTGAGTGGGGCCTCGGGCGGATGGTCAACTCGCTCAAGCTCGGTTGCGACTGCCTCGGGGTCATCTCCTACCTCGACGCCACCCTCTCCACCGAGCGGGGCGAGCCCTACGTGGTCGAGCAGGCGATCTGCGTCCACGAGGAGGATTACGGCATCCTGTGGAAGCACCAGGACATGCAGGGAGGGGGCCGCACCGAGGTGCGGCGGTCACGCCGCCTGGTGGTGTCCTCCATCTCCACGGTGGGCAACTACGAGTACGGCTTCTACTGGTACTTCTACCTCGACGGCACCATCCAGCATGAGGTCAAGCTCACGGGGATCCTGTCCACCCGGGCCATGGCACCGGGCGAGACGTCCCGCTTCGCCCCGGCCATCGCGCCGGGACTGGCTGCGCCGGTGCACCAGCACCTGTTCTGTGCCCGGCTCGACCTGGAGGTCGACGGCCCGGTCAACGAGGTCTTCGAGGTCACGACGGAACCGCTGCAGACCGGGGACGAGAATCCCTGGTCCAACGGATTCGTCCCGGTGGTCAGGCGCCTGGAGACCGAGCAGGAGGCCCAACGCGACGTCGACTCCGCCTCCGGTCGCTACTGGAAGTTCGTCAACCCCGGTGTCCGCAACCGGCTGGGCGAGCCGGTCGCCTACAAGCTCCTGCCCTCCGCCACGCCCACCATGCTGGCCCATCCCAACTCGAGCGTGGGCAAGCGCGCCGGGTTCGCCCGCCACAACCTGTGGGTCACGCCGTTCCACCCCGACGAGCGGCGCGGCGCCGGGAACTACCCGAACCAGCATGCCGGCGGGGACGGGCTGCCCCGGTGGACGGCCCAGAACCGACCACTCACCGGCACCGACATCGTGGCCTGGCACACCTTCGGGGTGACCCACATCCCCCGTCCCGAGGACTGGCCGGTCATGCCCGTCGAGTACACCGGGTTCCACCTGATCCCGGTGGGGTTCTTCGCCGCCAACCCCGCCCTCGACGTGCCACCCCCCGCCGACCGCTGCCACTGACCATCGGCTGCCACTGACCATCGGCTGCCACTGACCATCGGCTGCCACTGACCATCGGACAGCGGCCGGCGACCGGTTGCCCTACGTCGAGCCGATCATCATGTTGGCCAGACGCTTGCGGTGACTGGCCGAACCGCCCAGCAGCACGTCGTTCTGCTTGGCCCGCTTGAACAGGAAGTGCGCGTCGTTGGCCCAGGTGAAGCCCACTCCTCCGTGCAGCTGGATGTCCTCACCGGTCACCTTCACCGCCGCTTCGCCGGTGTAACCGGCCGCCATGGCCGCGGCCCGCTCGCGCTGGGGGTCCTCGGCATCGGAGGCCCAGGCGGCGAACTGCACGCCCACCCGGGCCATCTCCACCAGATGGAACATGTCCACGATCTTGTGCTTGGCCACCTGGAACGACGCCACGGGCTGATCGAACACCACCCGCTCCTTGCTGTAGGCGATGGCGAGCTCCAGGGCCCGGTCGGCGGCGCCCAGGGTCTCCGAGGCCATGGCCACCGCCGTGTCGTCCATGATCCGCCGCCAGATCGGCGACTGGCTGCCGGTCGGCCCGATCGGAGTGCAGGGCCGCTCGTGCAGGTCGAGGCGGGCCGCCTTGCGCAGGGGGTCGAGGGTGGGCACCGGCTCCCCGTCCGGCTGCTCGACCAGGAAGGCGCGCCGCCCGAGCTCGGTGCCGGCCAGCACGATGACCCAGTCGGCCGTGTGACCGTCGAGGACCAGCGGCTTCACCCCGTCGAGCACCCACTTGGCGCCCTTGCGCCGGGCCCGGGTCCCGATGGTGGCCAGGGGGTCGCCGTGGCCGGATTCGTGGACGGCCACGGTCCCCCGGGTGCTTCCGGCGGCCAGGTCGGCCAGCAGGTCCTCGGCCCCGAGGGCGCGGGCCGCCAAGGTGGCGAACACCGCCGACGAGAAGAAGGGGCCGGGCAGCGGGACCCGTCCTGTCTCGTAGAGCACGATGCACAGCTCGGCCAGCCCGGCTCCCGCCCCTCCCGACGACTCGGGCAGGATCAGGCCGGTCCACCCCAGGTCGACCAACTTCTTCCACAGGCCGGCATCGAACCCGTCGGTGTCATCGGCCATCCGCCGCACCAGCTCGCCGCCGACCTCGTCGTCCATGGCCTGCCGGGCCACATCCCTGAGCGCCTCCTGCTCGGCGTCGTACGTGAAGTCCATGGTCGTGGCGGCCTCGATCTTCCCTTGCTCGGCGGTCGTCCCCGCCCCAGAACGGGGACGGAGGACCCTGACGGACACGTCAGTGTAGACCGCCGGCCGGAGCCCGACCCGGAAGAACCAGCGTGCGCGTGGTAGAGGGTCCGAACCGGCCGGAGGCCACCCCTCCTACACTGTCGCTACTGCCATGGTCTACCTCCTCGCACTCGGAGCGGCGCTGTCGAACGCGCTGGTGAGCGTGCTCCAACGCATGGGCGTGGAGGACGCCAAGGAGGCCGACACCCTCCGACTGAGCCTCATCACCCACGCCCTGAAGCGAGGGGTGTGGCTGGCCGGGTTCGTGCTGATGATCGGCTCGTTCCTCCTCCAAGCCCTGGCCCTCCACGCCGGGGACCTCACCGAGGTGCAGCCCATCCTGGTCACCGAGTTGTTGTTCCTGGTCTTCATCCTGGCCACCTGGTTCGGCTACCGCATCGGGCCCCGCGAATGGTTCGGTGTCGTGCTGGCGTCGGCCGGACTGGCCGGGTTCCTGGCCTTCTCCGCGCCCACCGGGGGCGACCGCCAGCCCAGCAACTTCTATTGGCTGCTGGTCGGAAGTGCCTGTGTGGGCGCCATGGTGGTGGCGGTGGTGCTCGCCCTCCGCGGCCCGCGCTGGTGGCGGGCGTCGATGTTCGGGGCGGCCGCGGCCATCGGCTACGCCTTCACCGCCGCGCTGACCAAGGAGGTCACCCACTACGTGGCCGTCGACTGGTTGGGCATCTTCTCCCACTGGCAGACCTATGGGCTGATCGTGTTCGGTATCGCCTCGGTCTTCCTCACCCAGAACGCGTTCCACGCCGGACCGATCGGCGCCTCCCAGGCCGCCCTGGTGCTGGTCGACCCGCTGGTCAGCATCGCCATCGGCATCGCCCTCTTCGGCGACGACCTCCAGACCGGCGGGGTGCGCGGCCCGCTGGAGGCACTCTCGCTCCTGTTGTTGATCGTGGGCGGCTTCGTGCTGTCCCACTCGTCGGTCATCGAGGTGCTGAAGGGGGACGACGCCGCGACGGGCGATCTACTCACCCCCCGCCTCCGGGCCCGGCGCATGGCGACGGGGCAGTCGGGTTCCTTGCCGCCTCCCCTCGCCTCCTGATCGCGGCCGCCTCCCCCCACCTCCTGATCGCGGCCGCGCCCCCGGCCAGGGGGGTTGGCTACACTGCGCTGCGTGGATTTCTCCCTGACGGCTGAGGACGAGGCATTCGGCATCGAGCTGCGGGTCTGGTTGGACGAGCATCTCGAGCAATTCCTGATCGACACCGAGGACGAGGACCAGCGCAATGCCGGGGTGCCGTCCCAGGAGCGCCGCAAGGCCTGGCAGCGCCTGATGAACGACGGGGGGTGGGCCGCCATCCACTGGCCCACCGAGTGGGGCGGTCGGGAGACCACCCCGGTGCAGCGCCTGCTCTACACCGAGATCATGGCCGAGTACCGCACGCCGGGGATGTACAACGCCAACGGCATCTGGCAGATCGGCCCCATGCTCATCCAATGGGGTACCGAGGAACAGATCAAGCGCTGGCTGCCCTCGATCATCAACGGGGACGACCACTGGTGCCAGGGCTTCTCCGAGCCGGATGCCGGCAACGACCTGGCCAACCTGCGCACCATGGCCATCCTCGACGGGGACCACTATGTGGTCAACGGCCAGAAGATCTGGATCTCCACCGCCCATCTGGCCAAGTGGGGCCTGTTCCTCTTCCGCACCGACCCGACGGCGATCGGGCGGGGGGCGAAGCACGAGGGCATCACCGCCTTCATCGTCGACCTCGAGTCCCCCGGCGTCGAGTGCCGGCCGATCCGGGACATGTCCGGCGACGAGATGTTCAACGAGGTCTACTTCCGCGACGTGCACGTGCCCATCGACGGCCGGCTGGGCGGCGAGGGTGAGGGCTGGATGGTGGCCATGGGGACCCTCGGCCACGAACGGCTGGGGATCGCCGGCCAGATCGTCGGCCTGGCCGCCGACCTCCGGGCCATGGTCGAGGCGGCCCGCGCCGTCAACCCCGAGGCGCTGGCCGATCCGATCATCGCCGACCGGGTGGCCCGGGCCTGGACGGAGATCGAGCTGACCCGGCTGTTGGTCTACCGCGCCCTGAGCAAGGTGATGCGGGGCGAGAAGAACTGGCCCGAGGTGCCGTTCTCCAAACTGCAGTGGTCGGCCCTGGCCCAAACCCTGGCCGAGCTGGGCGTGGACCTGCTGGGACCGGCCGGGCTGCTGGCCCGGGGTGGCCCCGACGCGGTGGACCGGGGCAAGTGGACCCGGCTGTACTCCTTCATGCGGTACTCGACCATCGGCGGCGGGTCGACCGAGATCCAGAAGAACATCATCGCCGACCGGGCCATCAAACTGCCCGGCCGGGCCCGGGCCTCCTGACCGGTCGGCCCGGTGTCCCCCACCCGTGAACGGCGATCCCCCTGCCTGATCGGGGTCGGCCGCCGCACCTGGCCGCCCGGCGACTGCGGGCCCGACGGCGCCCCCGAGCCGTTGGCCATGTGGGAGGAGGTGGCCCGCCTGGCCGCCGCCGACACCGGTCGCCCCGAGGTGCTCGCCCGCATCGAGCGCCTGGACGTGGTGTACTGCCAGGCCTGGCAGTACGACGACCCGCCCGCCCGGCTGGCCGATCGCCTGGGCGCCAACCCCGGACGTGCCGCCTATTCGGGGATCGGCGGCACGGTCCCCCAGACCATCGTGAGCGACGCGGCCCGGGACATCCTGGCCGGCGACCTCGACGTGGCCCTGGTGGTCGGGGCCGAAGCCCTCGCCACCACCCGGCGACTGACCAAGGAGGGCCGCAACCCACCCTGGAGCTTCCCGCCGGCCGAGGAACGTCGCTTCCCCTTCGACCTCCCCTTCCAACCGGGCGAGGTCACCCATGGCATCTTCGAAGCCTGGCTGACCTTCGCCATGTTCGAGAACGCCCACCGGGCCCACCTCGGGATGCCGCTCGACGAGTACCGCCGCTCGCTGGGCGAACTGTTGTCGCCCATGACCGCGGTGGCGGCGTCCAACCCGTTCGCCTGGTTTCCGACCGAGCGGTCAGTTGAGGAGATCACCGATCCGACCGCGCAGAACCGGATGGTCGGCTATCCCTACACCAAGCTGATGACCTCGATCATGGACGTGGACATGGCGGCGGCCGTGCTGGTGGCCAGCGACGAGGCCGCCGACTCCCTCGGGGTGCCCGACGAGCGCCGGGTGTACCTCCGGGGCTGGGGCTACGCCCAGGACCCGCTGGCGCTCGCCCGCCGGGCCGACCTGTGGCGCTCGGGAGCGATGGAGGCGGCCGGGGCGGCCGCACTGCGCGGGGCGGGGGCCGGGGTAGACGACCTCGCCCACCTGGACCTGTACTCGTGCTTCACCAGCTCGATCGGGTTCGCTCTCGACGCCCTGGGCCTCGACCCGAAGCGCGCCCGGAGCCCCGGCCCGGACGTGGCCCCCGATCGGCCGGTCACCGTCACCGGGGGTCTCGCGTACCACGGCGGGCCGGGCAGCAACTACCTCACCCACGCCCTGGCCACCATGGTCGAGACCCTCCGCGCCGACCCCGGGTCGCTCGGACTGGTGAGTGGGGTGGGGATGCACATGAACAAGCACGCCTTCGCCACCTACTCGACCCGCCCGGGACCGTTGGTCCCCCCCGACGACGCGGCGGTGGCCCAGCGGGCCGCCATGGCGGAAGTGGAGATCGTCGAATCGTTCGAGGGGCCGGCCCGGGTGGCCACCTACTCGGTGGTCCACGGGCGCGACGGCACCCCGACCTGGGCTGCGCTGGTCTGCGACCTCGACCCGGATCCCGGGGGACCGGACACCACCGATCCGGTCCGGTGCTACGCCCGGATGACCGACTCCGAAGGGCTGGCGTCGGCCGAGGCCGAGGAGCTGATCGGGCGCCGGGTCCACCTCGCCCCCGACGAGAAGGGGCGCAACCGGGCCCGCCTGTAGGTAGGGTGTGTGACACCGGTGTCAGGCTTGTCGGGGACATCGGGGACGGGACACCACAAGGAGGAAGCAATGCGCGCCGAGGACCTCATTCTCGTGAGTGTGGACGACCACATCGTGGAGCCACCGGGGATGTTCGAGGGCCGGTTGCCGGCAAGCTACCAGGACCTGGCGCCGAAGCTCATTCAGAAGGAGGACCACACCGAGGTGTGGTCCTACCAGGGCCAGGAGATGCCCAACATCGGGCTCAATGCCGTGGTCGGTCGCCCTCCCGAGGAGTACGGCATCGAGCCCACCTCGTTCAGCCAGATGCGGCCGGGCTGCTACGACGTGACGGAGCGGATCCGCGACATGAACGCCAATGGCGTGCTCGGCTCCATGTGCTTCCCGTCGTTCCCCCAGTTCTGCGGCCAGCTGTTCGCCCGGACCGAGGACAAGGACGTGGCCCTGGCCATGCTCCGCGCCTACAACGACTGGCACATCGAGGACTGGTGCGGGGCGGCGCCCGGTCGCTTCATCCCGCTGTCCCTGCCCGTCCTGTGGGATCCGCAGCTGGCCGCCGACGAGGTCCACCGGGTGGCGGCCAAGGGTTGCCACGCGGTGACCTTCTCGGAGAACCCGGAGAAGCTGGGATGGCCGAGCTTCCACTCCGACCACTGGGATCCGTTCTGGCAGGCGTGCTCCGACGAGGGGACCGTGCCCTGCCTCCACATCGGCTCCTCCTCGCAGCTGGTGATCACCTCGGTCGAGGCTCCCATCGACGTGCTCATCTCGTTGCAACCGATGAACGTGGTGCAAGCGGCGGCCGACCTGTTGTGGTCGCCGGTGCTCCGCAAGTTCCCCGATCTGCGCATCGCGCTGTCGGAGGGGGGCATCGGGTGGATCCCCTACCTGTTGGAGCGGGTCGACTACGTCTACGAGCACCATCGGGCGTGGACCGGGCAGGACTTCGGGGACATGCTCCCGAGCCAGGTGTTCAACGAGCGCATCATCACCTGCTTCATCGACGACGCCTTCGGCGTCGCCAACCGCGGCTACCTCAACCTCGACAACATCACCTGGGAGTGCGACTACCCCCACTCCGACTCGACCTGGCCCCACTCGCCGGAGGCGGCCATGAAGTACCTGGCCGAGGTGCCCGACGAAGACATCGACAAGATCACCCACCTGAACGCCATGCGCCACTTCAGCTACGACCCGTTCGCCTTCCGACCCCGTGAGCAGTGCACGGTCGGGGCCCTGCGGGCCGAGGCCGGGGACGTGGACGTGCGGCTCATGGCCCGCTCGTCAGCCGGTCAGCCGCCCAAGCGGACGGTGGCCGCCGACCTCAGCCGACTGGGCCGGTCGTCGCCCACCACCGGGGACCGCTGAACATGCCCATCCACTACCAGTTGGGCGACGACCACATCGCCCGCATCGTCCTCGACCGGCCCGAGGCGATGAACGCCATGGACATGGAGCACTTCTTCCAGTTGCGCAGTGCCTGGGACCGGTTCAACGAGGAGGACGACGCGTGGGTGGCACTGATCACCGGCGTCGGCGAGGCGTTCATGGTGGGGGCCGACCTCAAGACCTACATCCCCCAGATCACCGAGTACCAGCGGAAGATCTCCGAGGGCAACGTGGACACGATCGGGGGCTACCGGCTCGACGACGGGTCCCGGGCCGTGCTGCGCGGCGTGAAGATCTACAAGCCGATCATCGCCGCCGTCAACGGGACCTGCGTGGCCGGCGGGATGGAGATGCTCGGCGGTTGCGACATCCGGGTGGCCGCCGACACCGCCACCTTCGGCGTGCTGGAGCCGAAGCGCGGGCTGTTCGCCGGGGGCGGGACGACGGTCCGCCTCCCCCGGCAGATCCCCTTTCCCGCCGCCATGGAGTTCCTGCTCTGCGCGGACCGGATCGGTGCGCCCCAGGCCCTGTCCATGGGGCTGCTGAACGAAGTGACCAGCCCGGACCGCCTCATCGAGCGCGCCGAGGACTACGCCCACCGGATCCTGGCCAACGGACCGCTCGCCGTGCGCAAGACCAAGGAGTCGGTGCTGCGGGGGCTGGCCACCGACATGCGGGAGGCCTACCGCATCGAGTCCGAGTTGGCCGGAGAGGTGTTCAGCAGCGAGGATGCCAAGGAAGGGCCCCAGGCCTTCAAGGAGAAGCGGCCGCCCAACTGGACGGGCCGGTAGCCCGGAGGCCACACCCCCGCGGTCGGTTTGCTGACACGAGAGTCGGGTTGGCTATCCTGCCGGCATGGGACTACTGGACAATCGAGTGGCGGTCGTCACCGGAGCCGGACGGGGCATCGGACGGGAGGTGGCCCTGTGCCTGGCCTCCGAGGGGGCCAAGGTGGTGGTCAACGACATCGGGGTGGGCCTCGACGGTCGGAACGGCTCGTCCGGGCGCGAGGACCCGGCCGCCGAGGTGTGCGAGGAGATCGCCGCCGCCGGCGGGAGCGCCGTCGTCAGCCACGACTCGGTGAGCGACTTCGCCGCGGCCGGGAAGATGGTCGAGACGGCGATCGACGCCTTCGGGCAGCTGGACATCCTGGTCAACAACGCCGGCATCGTCCGCGACCGGTCGCTGGTGAAGATGACCGAGGAGGACTACGACGCGGTGATTGCCGTCCACCAGAAGGGGACCTTCAACGCCACCCGCCATGCGGCGCCGCACATGAAGGACGCCGGCTACGGGCGCATCGTCAACATGACCTCGTCGGCCGGGCTCCGGGGCAACTTCGGTCAGACCAACTACGGGGCGGCCAAGGCCGCCATCATGGGGATGACCTTCGTGTGGGCGGTCGAGCTGGGCAAGTACGGGATCACCGTCAACGGGTTGGCTCCCGCCGGCACCACCCGGATGACCGAGGGCCTCTATCAGGGCGACGAGCCGCCGGCCAGCGAGGATCCCGCGCTCAACGCCCCCATGGTCGCCTTTCTGGCCTCGGAGGGTGCCTCCTTCGTCAACGGGCAGATCCTCGGCCGCACCGGCTACGGCTACACCCTGTTCCAGACGCCGCGTCAGGTGGCCACCATGTGGCAGGACGGCGGTTGGTCGCCCGAGGAGGTCGCCCTCCACTTCCACGAGGTGCTCGGCCAGCATCTCCAGCCGGTGGGGATGCCCAGCCATCCCCTGTTGGGCAAGCGGGACTGAAGACGGCCGGCCCGGCCGACCCCCGGGCCGGTGCCGCGGCACCGCTACGAGTCCGAGCTGACCGGGATCCCTTCGGCGAACCGGTCCCGGAGCTCGTGCTTCAGCACCTTGCCGGTGGAGTTGCGCGGGAGCTGGTCGACGAACTCCCACCGCCTCGGCACCTTGTAGCTGGCCAGTGACTGGAGGCAGTGCTGGCGCAGGGCCTCGGCCCCGAGCTCGTGGCCCGGCCGCACCACCACGATGGCGGCCAGGTCCTCGCCCAACACATCGTGCGGCACCCCGATGACGGCGACCTCGGCCACGGCCGGGTGGGCCAGCAGCACGTTCTCGACGTCGACGGCATAGATGTTGGAGCCGCCCCGGATGATCACGTCCTTGACCCGACCCCCGATGTACAGATAGCCGTCCTCGTCGAGCCGGCCGATGTCACCGGTCCGGAGCCATCCGTCGACCCAGGTGGCCGCGGTGGCCTCGGGATCGTCGAGGTACTCGCGTTGTCGACCGGGTATCCGCAGCTCGATCTGGCCGTACTCCCCGGCCGGGGCCTCGGTCCCGTCCTCGGCCAGGCACCGGACCTCGGCCGGCGGGAGGGGCCGGCCCACCGAGCCGGGCCGGCGCACCGCCTCGCCCTGGGGCATCATGCAGTACACCGAGCCGGCTTCGGTCATCCCGTAGTTGTTGGAGACCAGGGCATCGGGCATCCGCTGCTGCAGCCGGTCCACGGCGGACGGGGCCAGCGGGGCGCTCCCCACCGAGCAGATGGTCACCGAGGAGAAGTCCACCTCCTCGAACCGCGGCTCCCCCAACAGCAGTTGGACCATCGACGGCACGAGGAACAGGGCCTCCGGGGCGTCGGACTCGACGAAGTCCAACCACCGGCCGACGTCGAATCGGGGTTGATAGGCGCAGGTCATTCCCAACTTCATGGGGGCATAGACGAAGGCCAGGCCGGCGAAGGTGGTCAGGGGACTGGCATGGAGCCAGACGCCCCCTCCCCACACCGGCTTCGAGTTGGGGACGGTCGACGCGTTGGTGTGGCGCACGGCGACCCCCTTGGGCCGGCCCGTGGTGCCCGAGGTGAACATGATGTCGGACAGGTCGTCATCGGCGACAGCCACCTGATAGGGGGATCCGTCCTCGTCGAGCAGTCGGTCCCATCCCACCGCCCGGGGGCCACCCGCCACCGGGTCCCCCGCCGGATCGGATGCCGGGCCACCCGGGGTGGCGTCGACCACCACGGTCAGGGTCGAGCCCGGCGCCGAGCCGGCCTCCACCGCGCTGCCCACCCGTTCGTCGTCGGCCACCACGGCCACCACCCGGGCCCGGTCGAGCATGCCGGCCACCTCGGCCGGGGCCAACCGGGGATCGAGGGGAACGGCGACGGCACCCGCCTTGTGGATGGCGGCATAGGCCACCACCCAGCGCAACGCATTGGTGGCGGCCAGCCGGAGGGCCACCCGGTCACCGTGACCCACGCCCGAGGCGCCAAGTCCCCGGGCGAGCCGGTTGGCCTCGCCGTCCCAAGCACCGAAGGTCAGGCTCCCGCCACCGACCACCCGGAAGCCGACCTCATCGGGGTGGGCCCCGGCCATGGCGGCCAGTTGGGCCACCTGCAGCTTGGACCGTCCTGCGTCCGCACTCACTCTTCCCCCACCCCTCTCCTGGCGCTCATTCCTGTTACCGCCCAGGCCGTAGTCTGCCCCACGTCCCGCCCCGGGCGCGAGCCGGAGGCCGGTGGCCGGGCCCCGACCGCTCGGCCGACCCGGGAGCCACTCGGCACCGGGCTCACCCCAGCGACCGGCGCAGGAACCCGATCATCCCGATCCCGGTCAGCACGACCAGCGAGGCGATGGCGGCCACGAAGCAGATCCAGGTCTGGATGTGGGGCACGTTCGGGGCCATCATGCCGCGGAGCCCCTCGCTGACGTAGGTCATGGGGTTGAAGGCGGAGACCACCTGGAACCAGCGGATCCCGGCCAGCGACGGCCACGGGTACTGGCTCGACCCGGTGAAGAGCAGGGGGGTGGTGACGAGGGCGAAGGTGAGGTTGATCCGGTTCGGGGAGACAAAGGTCCCGAGGACCAGGCCCATGGACGCCCCGAGCAACGCGCCCACCACCGTCATCACCGCCACGCCCAGGGCCGCCCCCGCCGTCCAGGGGATGGATCCGAGCAGCCACAGCCCGATCGGGAACATCACCGCGGCGGCGATGGTGCCCCGCATGGCCGAGACCACCACCTTCTCCAGGGCCACCGCCCCGATGGGGAGGGGGGCCAACAGCCGGTCCTCGATCTCGTTGCTGTAGGAGAACTCGATGACCAGGGGGAGCGCCGTGCTCTGGAATCCGGTCAGCACCGCGGCCAATGCCACCAGGCCGGGGAAGAGCACGTCCACATAGCCGGGCTTGGCGTAGCCCAGTTGGGTCAGCACCTTGCCGAACACGAACAGCAGGAACAGCGGTTGGAGGATCACCTGGGCCAGAAAGAACGGAAACTCGCGCCCGGTGACGTAGAGATCGCGGCGCAGGATGGCCAGGGCCGCCCGGGTCGGGCTCCAGGGCCAGGCCTGGGTGGGAGGCATCGGGACCACGGGCCCGTCGACACCGGCGGTGACGGTCATCGCAGCGACCTCCCGGTCAGATGGATGAAGACGTCCTCGAGGGTGGGCTCGCCGAGATGGACGTCCTGCAGCCGGGCCCCCGCCTGGCTGACCACCTGGGCCACCGAGGCCACGACCGACGCCGGCTCGGCCTGCACGTAGATCCGGAAGCGCCACCCGGCGGCGTCCTCGTCGTCGAACTCCTCCACCCGGTCGACGATGTCGAGCCGCTCGAGCCCGACCCGGACCTCCGCCGGGCGGCGGGCCTCGCCCGGCTCCACCAGGCAGTCGAGCGTCCGCTCGCCGGCCATATCGTTGACCAGCGAGGCCGGGGTGTCGAGGGCGAGCAGCTTGCCGTGGTCGATGATGGCCACCCGATCGCTCAACGTGGCCGCCTCCTCCATGTCGTGGGTGGTGATGACCACCGTGGTCCCCTCCTTCTTCAGCCTGGCCACCTGCTCCCACATGAAGAGCCGGGCGGCCGGATCGAGTCCCGTCGATGGCTCGTCGAGGAACAGGACCGTCGGTTCGTGCATCAGCGCCCGGGCGATCATCATGCGCTGGATCTGACCGCCCGAGAAGTCATCGGGCCGCCCGTTGGCCCGGTCGTCCAGCCCGAACTGGGCCAGCAGCTCGTCGGCCCGGGCCCGGCGCACCTCCCGCGGGACCCCGTGGTAGCTGGCGTGGAAGAGCAGGTTCTGGCGCACCGACAGCGAGCGGTCCAGATTGTTCTGTTGGGGGACCACCCCGAGCACCCGCCGGGCGGCCACCGGGTCGGCGGCGACATCGATGCCGGCCACGCTGGCCCGCCCCGCCGTCGGTCGGATCCTGGTGGTGAGGATGCCGATGGTGGTGGTCTTGCCGGCGCCGTTGGGCCCGAGGAAGCCGAAGACCTCGCCGGGACGCACGGCGAAGCTGACCCCGCCCACCGAGTCGACCGGGGCCCTCGGATAGCGCTTGACCAGGTCGGCGACCTCCACGGCCGGGTCCCCGTCGTACTCGTTATCCATCGTTCTGCCTCGTTCGATCGTAGGGGATACCGCTGGACCCTCCGCCGCGCCGCCGGCCGGCCGCGCGTCATGCGGAGGGCGGAATGAGGAGGGCGTCGAACAACTTGCACAACCTCCAGCACCGCGAACCCTGACACGGTTATCATACAAAGCACGCAGGACCCGGTTTGGGTTACCTTCGACACCGGCAGTGCCGCCTGCGGCGCCGAAGGTGGGGGTAGACAGCAGTAGCGACAGGCTTCAAAGCGACATCAGAGGGGTCACCAGAGGACATGTCGGGAAGCCGGATCGGTACCGGCCAACGGCATTATCACGAGAGTTGGGGGAAGCATGCAGATCGGGATCGGAAGCTCGAGAACACGCCGGATGGCCGGAGTGGCCAGCGCGCTGGTCGTGGCCGCGCTGTTGGCCAGTTGCTCCAGTGCGTCGTCGTCGGGGGCGACCACCACCACCGGTGGCGGCGGGTCGACCGGGCCCGCGTCGGCCACCACCCTGGCGTCGAGCGCCCCGGGGGTCACCCCCACCGAGATCAAGGTCGGATCCGTCTCCACCCTGACCGGGTCCATCGCCGCCAACTTCAGCGCCTTCGCCCCGGGGATGCAGGCCTACTTCAAGATGCTCAACGCCAAGGGGGGCGTCAACGGCCGCAAGCTGGTGCTGGCCTACGACCTCGATGACGCGGGGAACCCGACCACCTTCACCCAACTGGCCCACACCCTGATCCAACAGGACCACGTGTTCGCCGTGGCCGCCTCCACCTACTGGTTCACCCCCGGCCTCTTCGTCCAGACCAAGACGCCGACCTACGGCTACAACGTGAGCGGCAACTGGAACGGACCGGACAACCTCTTCGCCGCCGGCGGCTCGGTGCAGGACTACGAGTCCGGACTGCCGGCCGTCGCGTACATCATCAAGAGGACCGACTCCAAGTCGGTGGCCATCGTCAGCTACGGGCCAGCCATCGCCTCGTCCTACAACGCCTGTCATGCCGACGCCCAGGGCCTGGCGGCCGCCGGCATCAAGGTGAGTTACGACGACCTCGACGTCCCACTGGGCGGTAGCTTGACCTCGGCCGTCCAGAAGATCCAGCAGGCCGGGGCCGACTTCATCATCAGCTGCATGCAGGGATCGGACAACATCACCATGGCCCGCGCCATCCAGCAGTACGGGCTGAAGGTCCACCAGCTGTGGTTCGACGGCTACGACAACTCCCTCCTCGACCAGTACGCCAGCCTCATGCAGGGGGTGTACCTCAATGTGAACGGCACGGTGCCGTTCGACGCGGTCAAGGTCTACCCGGGCAAGTACCCGGGGGTGCAGCAGTACCTGACCACCATGGAGAAGTACGAGCCCAACCTGGTCTACTCCCAGGAGGCCCTGCAGGGTTGGCAGTCGGCGGCGCTCCTGGCCGCGGGCATCAAGGCCGCCGGGAACGACCTCACCCAGGCCAACGTGATCAACCAGACCAACAAACTCACCAACTTCAGCGCCGGGGGCACCGGGACCACTACCAACTGGAAGTACGTGCACACCGTCAACACCTATCCGGGCTGCAGCGCCTTCGTGCAGGTGAAGGGGAAGACCTTCGTGCCCGCCCTGGGCAAGGGCTCCCAGGTGTTCGTCTGCTTCAACAAAGTGGTCAACCTCAAGAACCCGACCACCGCCACGGCCCCCGCGGGGACACCGGGTGGCTGAGCCCATCGATCGTCTGCCGGGCGCAGTAGGGCGCTAGCCACGTGTCACAGTTCTTCGGTTTCGCCATCCCCGGGATCCCTTTCGGGTGCACCTATGCCATCGTGGCCGTGGGACTGGTGCTCACCTTTCAGGCCACCGGCGTCTTCAACTTCGCCTTCGGCGCCCAGGCCTACACGTCGGCCTTCATCTACACGAGGCTGGTCCAGAACGACCACGAGCCCATCTGGCTGGCCTTCCTGATCTCGGTGGTGATCCTGGCCCCGGCCCTGGGGCTCATCTTCGACCGCGTCCTGTTCCGGAAGATCCCCAACACCAACACCACGGCCAAACTGGTCATGGGCATCAGTCTCTTCGTGGGTATCCCGGCCCTCCTCCCGGTCATCTTCGGCAGCCAGGACCTCTACAACTCCCCGAGCATCCTGTTCAACCCGGACACCGTCTACTTCCGGCTCTTCGACACACCCATCAACGGGATCGACGCCAGCTCGGTGGTGATCACCGCGGTGGTGCTCATCGCCCTGGTCGTGCTGATGCGGTTCACCAGTCTCGGCCTGCAGATGCGCGGGGCGGTGGAGAGCCGCCGGCTGGTGCAGCTCGACGGCGTCAACTCGGGCAAGGTGGTGGCCACCGCCTGGGCCGTCTCCAGCCTGTTGGCCGGGTTGGCCGGCGTGATGCTGGCCCCCAGCTACGGGCAGCTCCAAGCCGACGACTACGCCACCCTGCTGGTGGCGGCCTTCGCCGCCGCGGCCTGGGCAGCGCTGCGATCGATGCCCATCGCCGCCCTGGTCGGGATCCTGATGGGGGTGGCCGGCAACGTGCTCCAGGGCTACCTGCCCGCGAGCAGCACCCTGTCGGCCGCCGCCCTGCCGTCGTTGCCGTTCATCGTGCTGGTGGGCGCCCTCCTGTTCGTCCCCGGCATGCGCAGCCTCGACGACACCAAGGACCCGTTGGCCTCGGTCGACCCCCCGACGCCCCCGACCGCGGTGGCGGCCCGGGCCCCCCAGCTCACCCGCATCATCCGCCCGGCCTGGTACGTGCTCATCGCCGTGTTCGCCCTCTCCATGCTGACCTGGATCCCCGAGACGTGGGAGAGCGTGTTCAACGCCGGGCTGGCCTACTCCACCATCTTCTTGTCCATCACTCTGATCACCGGCATGGGGGGTCAGCTCTCGTTGTGCCAGGCGACCCTGGCCGGCGTCGGGGCCTTCACCGCGGCCCAACTGGCCAATCACATCGGCCTGAACCTCCTACTCGGAGCCCTGGCCGGCGCGGTACTGGCCGGCATCGTGGCGGTCATCCTGGCCCTGGCCTCCCTGCGGCTGAAAGGCCTCGGCCTGGCCCTGATGACCATCGCCGCCGCCCTCTTCTTCGACAACTCGGTGTTCACCCAGGGCACGGTGAGTAACGGGGAGGCGCTGAGCGTCCAGTCGAAGTGGATCGGGCTCGGGGTCTTCAACCCCGACGGCCACTCGCTCTTCATCCTCGAAGTGGTGGTGCTGGCCGTCTGCACCGTCGGGGTGCTGCTGGTGCGCAAGGGGACCGTGGGCCAGTACCTCTCGGCCATGCGGGGCAGCGAGACAGCGGCGGCCGGCATGGGCATCAACCTCACCTGGCAGCGGGTGATGATCTTCGCCCTCTCGGGCGTGGTGGCCGGCATCGGGGGCACCATGCTCATCATCCAGCAGCAGTCGGTCAACGCCGAGCAGTTCAACTACCAGCTCTCCCTGGCCTTCGTGGTGATCGTGGTCACCACCGGGGTGGGCACCGTCGAGGGGGCCATCCAGGCCGGCATCTCCTTCATGGTCATCGAGCAGCTGCTCACCCTGCTCCCGGCCCGGTTCGGCGGGGACAGCCTGGTGTTCGTCCTCTTCGCCGCCGGTGCGCTCCAGTACGCCAACCACCCCGAAGGGATCCTCGAGTTCCAGAAGCGGCGCTGGACGCTCAAGATCGAGCAGCTCATCTGGCGGGACCGGACATCGTCGTCGGCCTCCGGATCGGGCGGGCCCGGCTGGGGCGGCGGAGTCAGCGCGCCCGACGGACCGTCGCGCCCTGATGCCGGCGGCGGAGTGGCGACGCCCGTCCTCAGCCCGGGCAGCGGGTGACCATGGACTCCCCCACCCGGAGCAACGGCCGCGGGAACCCGGCCGGGGCGCGGTGCCGGGCACGCCGCTGCTCGACATCCAGGGCGTGTCGAAGTCATTCGGCGGGATCGCCGCCGTCAATCACATGACCTTCAGCGTGGAAGCGGGCGAGAGTGTCGGCCTGGTCGGTCCGAACGGGGCCGGCAAGACGACCCTGTTCAACTGTGTCTGCGGGCAGCTGCGGGCCGAGGAGGGCCGGGTGGAGCTGGCCGGGACCCCCATCGAGCGGCTGCCCGTCTACCAGCGGGCCCGGCTGGGCATCGGGCGCACCTATCAGCGGGTCGAGGTCTTCCCCGACATGAACGTCCGGGAGCACCTGCTGGTGGCTGAGCGGGCCCGGCGCGGCGACGGACGGTTGTGGCGCGATCTGTGCAACCGCAGCCGACCGGAGCCCGAAGAGCTCGAGCGGGTCGACGCCGTCCTCGACCTCATCGGCATCGGCGACCGGGCCGACACGCCGGTCAGCGCCCTCGGACTGGGATCGTGCCGGCTGGTCGAGCTGGCCCGGGCCCTCGTCTCCGATCCGGTGATCCTGCTGGCCGACGAGCCCTCCTCGGGTCTGGACGTGCAGGAGACCCACGAGTTGGCCAATGTGTTGCGGACCCTGCAGCGTGAACGCGGGATGGCGGTGCTGCTGGTGGAGCACGACTTGTCCATGGTGGGCAAGGTAGTGGACCGGACCATCGTGATGGACCTCGGCTCACTCATCGGGCAGGGGACCTTCGAAGAGGTCATGAACGATCCCCGCGTTCGCGACGCCTACCTCGGGACCAGCGCATGACCGCCACCGGCGTCAGTGCCAACGGGGGACGGCCCGGCGGCATCGGGTCGACTCCGGCGCTCGAGGTCGACCACGTGAGCGCGGCCTACGGTCCCTACCGGGCGCTGTTCGACGTCACCCTGGGCGTGGCCGCCGGCGGCGTGACCGCCCTGCTCGGCTCCAACGGCGCCGGAAAGTCCACCGTGGCCAGAGTGATCAGCGGGCTCATGCCCAGCACCTCGGGCGCCATCCGGATGGGGGGAAAGGACGTCACCGGCCAACCCGCCTTCCGCATCGCCCGGGCCGGCATGGCCCACGTGCCCGAAGGGCGGGGCATCTTCGCCAACCTCACCGTCGAGGAGAACCTGGTGCTGGCCTTCCGCCAACGGCTGGGCAGCCGGAACGTGCAGGAGTCGCTCGACCAGGCCTACGAGAACTTTTCCGTGCTGGGTGAGCGCCGGAGACAGCGGGGCGGCACGCTCTCGGGGGGCCAGCAGCGCCTGTTGTCCCTGGCCAAGGTGTTGGTCGTCCCACCCCAGCTGTTCGTGGCCGACGAGCTCTCCCTCGGCCTGGCCCCCGTCGTCATCGAGACGGTCTACGAGGGCCTGCGCAAGATCAACCGGGCGGGCACGGCGCTGTTGGTGGTCGAGCAGCAGGTCGACCGGGCCCTCGAGCTGGCCGACCACGCCGTCATCCTCGAGCACGGCACGGTGGCGTTCGCCGGGCCTCCCGAGGAAGCGCTCGACGCCATGGAACAAGTGTTGGCCAGTCGTACCGGCGGATCCGCTCCCCGGTCCGACTGACGAACGGACGAGCCCGAGCCACCACCGATGGCCAACGACACCGGCAAGAGCCCGGCCCGATCCGCGAAGGCGACCAAGTCCGTGACGAAGGCGGTGTCGAAAGCGGTGCCCAAACCGGTGAAGGCGGCGCCGAAGCGTCGGGCCACGACCCGCCGCCCGACCGCGGCCGCGGTGGTTCCCGACGTCGACGCCCCGATCACCGGGGGGCCGGCCAGCAAGCGGGCGCTGCGCAGCCAGGGCCGCGAGACCATGCGCAAGCTGCTGGACGCGGCCATGGAGGCCATCAACGAACGGGGCTTCCACAGCACCCGGGTCAAAGACGTGGTGGACATCGCCAACACCTCGCACGGGACCTTCTATCTGTACTTCTCGAACAAGGACGACCTGATCCGGGCGCTCACCCTCCGGGCGACGTCCGAGGCCTCCAGCCTCCTCGGGGCGGTCACCGACGCCGGCCGGGCCCTCGACATCGTCAGCTGGGACAATCTCCGCCAGTGGATCGGCGACTATTCGGCCCTCTGGTCGCGGTATGCGCCCCTGTTCCGGTCGTGGACCGACCTGGCCTCCATCGACCAGAGCATCGGTGACCAGAACCGGAGGATGGTGGCGGCCCACATCCGGGCCATGGCCAGCCGTATCACCAATGCCGGCCCCACTGGCGACCTCGACCCCGAGGTGGCGGGCATGGCGGTCATCGCCATGCTCGACCGGTTCCATTTCCTGCGGGAGTTCATGGGGACCCCGGTGGACGATGCCGCGCTGGACACCCTCACCACCATGGTCCATCGCGCCCTGTTCCCAACCACCTCGATGCAGAACGGGCGAGCCGGCTCCGACGGAGTGGAACCCCCGGTGACCCTGCCGAAGAAGAAGCGGAACTCAGTCGAGTAGCACGTCCACCGGGCGACCCGAGGGCAGCCAGGTCGGCGCACTCGTTGTCCTCGGCATACCGCAGGCCCTGCACGTTGAACAGCCGGACCGAGGGTCCGGCGACCGGGTACGGCCCCCAGTGCCAGGTCCCCTGGTGCAGGACGATCGACGACAGCACCGGGAGCTGGAAGGCGGTGATCGCCCCGGCTGCCGTCGGGGCCGCCGAGTTCGGTGCCCGGCGGGGCCACCACGATGAACGCCTCGGTGTCGAGCGGCATCACCACCTGGGTGTGGGTGGTGTGGCGGAAGAGCTGCTCGCAGCGCAGCCCACCGGGCACGGCGGGCACCTCGTCGCGTCGGTGGCCGATGATGTTCACGTGGGCGTCGTCCCACTCGAAGGTCAGCCGTCCGGTCCCGTCGGCCGGATCGGTGTCGGCCACCGGCAACCAGCCGAACGGCTCCCATCCGAGGTCGGTCAGGGGCTGGGGCCTGATCCGGCTGATGACGTCGCCCATGGACGATCCTCCCCTTCGTCGTGGCCGGTGCGACGGCGCTCCCGCGCCCCGTCGGCCCTCGTCGGACCGCCGGCCGCCCCGGACCTGATCTAACCTGACATCGGTATCACAGACGACATTAGCCAATGCTCGGTCCGGGCCCGATCCTTCGGCCCGTCCCGGCCCACCGAACGGACGGGAGGTGGCCACCCGATGGCCATGGACGTACGCAACATCGAGGACGCCGCTCCGATCGTGGAGCACAACGGGACGGTTCCCGTGTGGTGGATGGTCAATCCCCGCGAGCTCCGGGAGGCCACCATCGGCGGCTACCTCGAGCTGGTCAACGAGTTCGAGGTCCCCGGCGGAGGCGAGGTGTTCCCCCACTCCCACCCCACCCACGAGTTCTACTACGTGCTCCGCGGCCGGGGCATCATGGTCATCTCCGGTGAGGAGCGCCCCATCGCCCAGGGGGACCTCGTGCACATCCCGCCCGACGCCGTCCACAGCCTCCGGCCGGTCAGTGACAACGCCTCCATCCACTGCTTCTGCTTCGCCATCGGCACGGCCGACGCCGGACCCATCGACTACACCACCCACTGAGTGGCACGCGTCCTGGTCACCCGCCCCCTCCCCGAGGGCGGGCTCGATCCGCTCCTCGCCGCCGGCCATGAGCTGATCGGGCTGGACGGAGGTCGGTGGCGACCTGGCCGCCCTGGCGCCCGAGTTCGACGCCATCCTCTGCCTGCTCACCGACCCGATCGACGCCGACGTGCTCCGGGCCGGCGCGGCCGGGCGACTGCGGGTGGTCAGCGTGGCCGCCGTCGGCTACGACAACGTCGACGTGGCCGAGGCGGCCCGGCTCGGGATCGTCGTCTGCAACACGCCGGGGGTGCTCGACGAGACCACGGCCGACCTGGCCTTCTTGCTCATCCTGGCCGCCAACCGTCTCTCCTCGGGCGCCGAGGCGGACCTCCGGGCCGGCCGCTGGGACGGCTGGGGCATCTCCGACCACCTGGGCCGGGACGTCCACGGGACGTGCCTCGGCCTGGTCGGCTACGGAAGGATCGCCCAGGCCGTGGCCCGCCGGGCCGAGGGGTTCGACATGGAGGTCCTCCACCACACCCGACGGGACACCGGCCGGCCCGGCTACGTGGGCGAGCTCTCCGAGCTGCTGTCCCGATCGGACACGGTGAGCCTGCACGTGCCCCTCACCGACACCACCCGGCACCTCATCGGGCCGGCCGAGCTGGCCCGGATGAAACCGACCGCCGTGCTGGTCAACACCGCCCGGGGCCCGGTGGTCGACGAAGAGGCCTTGGCCCGGGCGCTCGAACGGGGCGAGCTCTTCGCCGCCGGGCTCGATGTCTACGACGGTGAGCCGGCCATCCGGGACGAGCTGCTCCGAGCACCCCGCACGGTGCTCCTGCCCCACATCGGCAGCGCCACCACCCAGACCCGGACGATCATGGCCCAGACGGCGAGCCAGGCGGTGTGCGACGTGGTGGCCGGTCGACCGCCCCGTCACCCGGTCCCGGCCTGACCGACTGGTGCCGGGCGGCCGCCGGATCAGCCTCCCGGCGTCTCCACCCGCACCAGGGAGGCGTCCAGTCCGAGCAGCTCCACCGTCGTGGCCCCGTTGCGCAGGGCCTCGAAGAACCCGGCCTCCTTTTCGGCCCGGGCCCGACCGGCGGCGAGCACCGTTTCGAGCCGGGACCCGGCCACGATGACCACCCCGTCGACGTCGGCCACCACCCAGTCGCCCAGGGCGACCGGCACGCCGGCCAGGCGGATGGTCGCCCCCACCGTCCCCCGCCGCTCCTTGGTGGCTCCCGGCAGGGCCACCAGGGTCGAGAAGACCGGGAACCCGTGGGATCGGAGCGCGTCGACGTCCCGGACGCCGCCGTCGATGACCAGACCGGCCAGTCCCCGCGACTCGGCGCCGGTGGTCAACACCTCGCCCCAGTAGCCGCGCCCGGCGACACCGCCGACATCCACCACCAGGGCGGATCCGGCCGGGGCCTCAGCCACCGCCACGTGGATGGCCAGGTTGTCCCCCGGCGAGCACTGCACGGGCACGGCGGGGGCGGCCAGCACGGCATCGGGCCAGGCCGGCCGGAACCGCGGGGGCAGGGCCTCGCCCCCGGACTCGCCCAGCGTGGCGGAGCCCAGCCGCAACAACTCGTCGGCCGTCCCGGTGGATGCATCGCTCACGTCGTACCCTCCCCTTCGATGACGGCCACCGTCACCTCGATCTCCACCGCTCCCCCGCGGGGCAGGGCGGCCACCCCGATCGCCGAACGGGTGTGCCGACCGGCGGCGCCGAAGACGTCGAACAGTACGGCACTGGCTCCGTCGACCACGGTCGGCTGCTCGTGGAACTTCGGGTCGGAGGCCACGAACCCGGTCACCGTCAGCACCCGCTCCACCCGGTCGAGGGTGCCCAGCGCGGCCTCGAGCACGGCCAGGGCGTTGAGGGCGCAGACCGCCGCCGCCGCCCGCCCCTCCTCGGTGGTCACCGTCGTGCCCAACGTGCCGACGCAGGTCAGGACCCCATCGATCCGAGGCAGCTGGCCCGAGGTCCGGGCCACGCCGCCGTGCACCACCACCGCGTCCAGCGGATCGTGGGGCGGATGGGGGCCGTGCAGCTCCAGACCCAGCTCGGCCAGCCGGGCCTGCACCCGGCCCACGGTCACCATCGATTGACGCGCATTCGCTCCCCACACTGGCGCATCGAGGGCGACCTCCGGCATCGGGCCGGAGCGGTTCCCCGGCGATGCCGCGATGCTATCCCTCCGGCAGGGCCGATGTCTGACGTGGCTGTCAGGGAACGCGCCGTGGCCCTATGATCCCCGGCGAGGGTCCGAAAGTGGTCGGACGCCGGGTGGCCCGCTCGGCTACGGATCGGGGAGGCAGTGGCGTGAAGATCGCGATCTCACTCGGGATGGTGCGGCCCGAGCTGTGGGCCCCGCTGACCCGGGAGGCCGACCGTCTCGGTTTCGAATCGGTGTGGGCACCGGAGCACCTGGTCATCCCGGTGCAGTCGGCCGGGAGCCCCTTCGCCGGCGCCGAGCATCCGCCGATCCCCTCCGACGTTCCGGTGTTCGACGTGATCGCCTATCTGGCCTTCCTGGCCGGACAGACCGAGCAGATCCACTTCGGCACGCAGGTCTACAACATCGGGCTGCGCCATCCCTTCGTGGTGGCCCGGGCGGTGACCACCCTCGACCTGGTGTCGGAAGGGAGATTCGAATTCGGCATCGGGGCCAGTTGGCTCGAGGCGGAGTGGGAGGCGGTGGGCCTCGACTTCGCCAGCCGGGGCCGGCGGGTCGACGAGTCCATCGCCGTGTGCCAACGGCTGTGGAGTGAGTCGACCATCGAACACCACGGCGAGTTCTTCGATTTCGGCCCGGTGATGTTCGAGCCCAAGCCGGCCCACGCCCCGTGGCCGCCCCTGCACATCGGGGGCGACGGGCCGGCCGCCCTGCGGCGGGCCGCCCTGGTCGGCGACGGTTGGATCCCGATGAACCACACCGCCGAGCAGATCCCGGCGGCCGCCGCCCGCATGGCCCGGCTCCGGGCCGAGGCCGGTCGGGCCGGTGGTCCGGAGATCACCCTGGGCGCTCGGGACGCCAGCGCCGACGGTCTCCGACGGTTGGCCGACCTCGGGGTCGGCCGGGCGTTGGTCAAGCCCTGGGAGCGGGGTCGTGACGCCCTCGAGGGGATCCGTCGCTTCGCCGAACAGGTGCTCCCCGAGGTCGCCGGGCACCCGGTGGCATCCCCGGCCGGCTGACGAGGGGTTCCGCTCAGCCGGGACCGGGCCGGCCTGTCTTGCCCGACGGGGGAATTTCGGCCATGCTTCCCCGGTTCCGTCACCGCTCCGGCGGGCACGGTCACCGATCATCAACACAGGAGGACATCATGGGAATGCTCGACGGCAAAGTGGCGATCGTCACCGGCGCGGGACGGGGTATCGGCCGCGAGGAGGCGCTGCTGCTGGCTTCCGAGGGGGCGAAGGTCATCGTGAACGACGTCGGCGCCTCGCAGCCCAGTGAGACCGGTGAGCAGAACCCGGCGGAGGAAGTCGTCGAGCTGATCAAGAAGGGCGGCAGCGACGGCGCCATCAACTCGTCCGACGTCAGCTCGTGGCAGGGGGCCAAGGAGCTGGTGGACCAGGCCGTCGACACGTTCGGCCAGCTCGACATCCTGGTCAACAACGCCGGCATCCTCCGGGACAAGATGAGCTTCAACATGGAGGAGTCGGACTGGGACGACGTCATCCGGGTCCACCTGAAGGGCCATTTCGCCCCATCCCACCACGCCGCCGTCTACTGGCGGGGCCGGGCCAAGGCCGGCGAGACGGTCACCGGTCACATCGTGAACACCTCGTCCGAGGCCGGCCTGTACGGCAACGCCGGCCAGGCCAACTACGCCTCGGCCAAGGGAGGGATCGCCACTCTCACCTGGGTACTGGCTCGTGAGCTGGAGCGCTACGGGATCACCGTCAACTCGATCTCCCCCCGGGCCCGTACCCGGATGACCGAGAACCTCTTCGGAGAGATGACCAAGGCGGCGGAGGGCTTCGACGAGTGGGATCCGAAGAACGTGGCCCAGCTGGTCGCCTTCCTCGCCTCCGACGCGGCCTCCGACGTGAGCGGCCAGAACTTCGTGGTGTTCGGCGGCAACATCTGGGTGATGGGTGGCTACCACCCGGTGGGTGAGATCCACCGTGACGGCCCGTGGACGCCGGCCGAGTTGGCCGGGGTCAAGGGCGAGCTGTTCAAGGACACCTCCTCGGGCATCCCGCCGTTCAGCTTCTTCTAGGCGTCGCCGGTCGGGCCACTCAGAGGCAACGCCCGGCCACTTCGAGGAAGACCGCGCCTTCGTCCCCGTCGAAGTCGCGCAGGTTGGCCAGGCCGGTGGCTACCCGTTCGATGAAGCCCCACTGCCATACCGCCTCGGGATCGACGCCGCACAACCCGGCCAGGAGCTCGGAGCGCTGCCGGGCCAACCGACGGGTCTGACCGACGAGGAGCGGGCGGTTGTATTCCCGCATCGGCACGGCGAGATCGTGCGCCGGCTCAGATCTCAAACCTTCGGGATCGACGAACTTGAACGTGCCGTCACCGACCGCGAGCGTGTTCCACCCGTGGGCATCGCCGTGCACCAGGACGGCGAGACCCGGGTCGAAGGCGTCGGCCCGGCCCGCGCAGTAGTCGAGGGCCCGATCGACCACCGGTCGCGGACAGGGACGGCCCAGCTCCTCCCACGTCGCGGTGATGTAATCGGCCAGCCCGGCCGCCTTGTCCGCCCCCGCCGGTAGGCCGGAGGCCTCGCTGACGGGTCGCCAGAAGCTTTGCAGCGTGGCGCAGATGGTCTCCAGCATGCGCGGCAGCGGCATTCCGAGCTCGTCGAGGTTGGGCCCCAGGCGCTCGAGCAGCATCGCCCGCGCCGACTCGTCGAAATCGAGGAGCCCGACACAGCCGCGACCTTCCGCCAGCTGGTGCACGAGGACACTCCGACCGAAGGAATCCGGTGCCTCGTGCCGGACGGGCATGGCCACCTTCAGTACGCAGGCACGCCCCGATCGGTCGGTTGCCCCGGCCACGAATGAGGCGGTGCCGCCCGGAAACGACGGGCCCAATTCGAGCTTCCACCGGTCGGTCATGCCGGCCACCACCCCGGGCAGCTCCTCGAGCCAGCGTCGTCCCTCGACGTCGTTGGCCATGGCGCACTGTCGCACCAGGTCAGGGATATCGAGCGGCGCGAGCATGCTCGACCCTTTCTAGTGCCCCGCCGCTCGACAGGCTCGGCCTACGCCGCTGCCGCCGCGCAGGGTGGTGAGGGCACCCATCGGAGTGGCCGGGTCGGTTCCGAGCCCTGGTTGACCACCGGGCTCGGGCCGAACATGCTGGCCCCCATGCCCCCCGGCCGTTCGACTGACCTCACCGAGCACGTCGAGGTTCGGCCCGTCCGCATCGAGGATGCGGCCTCCCTCCACCAGCTCTACTGCGAGCTTGCCGATGGCCGGGTCGACGCCCGGCCCGCCGGGATGGAACCTCACTCGCGAGATCCTGACCGGGATCGTGGGCCAGCCCGATCGGCGACTCCTGGTGGCGGAGGTGGATGGGGGGCAGCTGGCCGGCACCGTCGATGTGTTGATGGTCACCAACCTGACCCACGCCGGTCGGCCCTGGGCCGTGGTCGAGAACGTCGTCGTGGCCCACGTGCATCGTCGGCGGGGGGTCGGGCGGGCGCTCATGCAGGAAGCGATGACACAGGCCCGGCGGGTCGGCTGCTACAAGGTGCAGCTCACCTCGGGGAAGCACCGGGCCGAAGCCCACGCCTTCTACCGGTCGCTGGGCTTCGAGGCGGTGGCGGAGGGCTTCAAGGTCTACTTCGATTGACCGAGCCGGCCCGCCGGCCGGTCAGGAGGGACCGGCTGCCAGCGCGGTGGCTTGGCCCACCACCTTCTCTTCCCCCTCGTCGTTGACGAGCCGCACGTCGAAGTCGACCAGGTGATCGTCGCCCTCGGTGCGCTTGCCGGTGACCACGATCTTGGTCTGCAGCTTCTCCTCGGGCCAGGTCTGCTTGGCGAAGCGGACCTGGAACCTCCGGACGTTGCCGATGCCGACGTAGTCGGTCAGGGCGGAGCCGAGCAGGCCCATCGAGAACATCCCGTGGCCGAAGACACTGGGTTGGCCGGCCTGCTTGGCCTTGACCTCGTCATGGTGCATGGGGTTGTAGTCGCCGGACGCCCCGGCGTAGATGACCAGGTCGGTCCGGGTCAGGACGTGGGACCGCACCGGGGCCTCGTCGCCTGTGCCGACATCCTTGAAATTAAGCACGCACTCCTCCATCTGTCCGACTTCCATCGTGGCCCTGTGCTCCCGTGCCCGGGGGCGGGACCCTCTCCATTCGTGTCACCCGATCGGCGATCAGATCCGGTGGATGATGTTCATCCGGGACGTGCACACCGGCTCGCCGGTGGCCTGATCGCTGAAGGCCGTCTCCACCACGACGAACGTCATGGTCTTGCCCTTCGACTCCTTCTCATAGGCGTCCACCACCTTGCCCTCCCCGACCAGCACGTCCCCGGCGAACACCGGTCGGTGGTAGTTGAACTCCTGTTCGCCGTGGAGGATGAGCCCACCGTTGGCCATGAGGGGGCCGAGGATCTCGGCCATCGGGTTGCCACTGGGCGCCTCGGCCGTCTGCAGTTCGGGATAGGCCCCGAACCCCTCCATCACGAAGGGATAGGTGGGCGGAGCGGGGATGCCGGGCAGCCCGGCCGCGGCCGCCGCCCTCGGATCGCGGTAGATCGGGCTGTCGTCCTTGACGGCGTGGGCGAACAGGGCCAGTTGACCGCGCTCCACGGTCACCACGGTCGTGCCGGTCGGCTTGCCGATGATGCTGCTCAGGACGTCGTTGGCCACCTGGGGCTCCTCCCCGTTGGATCGAATGCTGCGCCGGCGGGTCCAGACCGTCACCGGGTGGGCGTGAGGGTGCCCCGGGCACCGTAGCGCGCCTGCTCCCGGCCGGCGAGCGTTTCCGGCACCCCCGTATACTCGGCGCCCATGCGCAAGGAGGACTCGCTGCGGGTGGGTCGGATCGTCCGGGTGCTCAACGAATTCGTGGGGCCGGCTCGTCGGGGTCCCACCGAGGCCCTCGAGGTGGCCGCCTACCACGTGCACGGGGAGCCAGTGCCGGCCGCCACGGCGTTCACTGCCGAGTACGTCCCCTTCGGGGTGGGCGATCCCTGGGGTCCGGCCTGGGATACCACCTGGTTCCGCCTGCGGGGAACCATCCCCGGGACGTGGTCCGGACAGGAGGTCCACCTCGGGTTCGCTATCGGGAACGCCGGTGAGACCGGCTTCGGAGCCGAAGCACTGCTCTTCCGCCACGGAGAGCCGGTCCAGGGCCTCTCCCCCAACCACCGAAGCACGTTGATCAGCGAGCGGGCCGAGGGGGGCGAGGTCGTCGAGCTGTTCGTCGAGGCGGCGGCCAACCCACCCTCCCCCTTCGGGGCCAATCCCTGGCCGCTGCTGATGGCCGAGCCCCACGGTCGCCCGCTCTTCACCCTGGCCAAGGCCGATCTCCACACCGTCGACCCCGCCTTCGAGGCCTTCTTCCACGACTTCCGGGTGGCGGTCGAGCTCCTCTTCGAGCTGCCCGACACCGAGCCGCGCCGAGCCCGGCTGCTGGCCGGGCTCGAACGGGCCTGCGATCTCCTGACCCTGCCGGACGTCCGGTCGTCGTGGCCCGAGGCCGCACCGGTGGTGCACGCGCTCCTCGGGGATCGGGCCGCCCCCGCCAGCCACCGGGTGAGCGCGGTGGGCCACGCCCACCTGGACACCGCCTGGCTGTGGCCCCTCCGAGAGACCGTGCGCAAATGTGCCCGCACCTTCTCGACCGTGCTGGCCCTCATGGACCGCTATCCCGACTACCACTTCGTCGTGTCCCAGGCCCAGCACCTGGCCTGGATGCGCGACCACTATCCGGGGCTGTGGTCGCGGCTCAAGGTCCGCATCGCCGAGGGCCGGCTCGAGCCGACCGGCAGCATGTGGGTGGAGGCGGACTGCAACATCCCCTCGGGGGAGTCGTTGGTGCGTCAGATCATCCACGGGAAACGCTTCTACCTCGACGAGCTGGGCATCGAGACGGACGACGTGTGGCTGCCCGACGTGTTCGGGTACTCGGCCGCCCTGCCCCAGATCATGCGGTTGGGTGGCGCCCGCCGGTTCCTCACCCAGAAGCTGTCGTGGAACCAGTACAACGACATGCCCCACCACAGCTTCTACTGGGAGGGCATCGACGGGTCCCGGGTCTTCACCCACTTCCCTCCGGCCGACACCTACGGCGGCCAGATGAGCGTGCGCGAGCTCCGCTACGGGGTGTCGAACTTCCGCGACCACGAGCACTCCAACCGCTCGCTCTACCCCTTCGGGCACAGTGACGGCGGGGGCGGTCCGACCGCCACCATGCTGGAGTCGGCCCGCCGGCTCCAGGACTCGGAAGGTGTGCCCCTGATCACCATGGAGGGGCCCCGGCGCTTCTTCGACCAGACCGAGGCCGAGCTCCGGGACGGGGCGGTCTGGGCCGGTGAGCTCTACCTCGAGCACCACCGCGGCACTTACACCACCCAGGGGGCCACCAAGCAGGGCAATCGACGCGGCGAGCTGGCCCTGCGCGACGCCGAGCTGTGGTCGGCCCTGGTCGACGGGGACGCCCCGACCGAGGACCTCCACCGGGCCTGGCAGGCCCTCCTCCTCCACCAGTTCCACGACATCATCCCCGGGTCGGGGATCCACTGGGTCTACGAGGACACCCGGGAGGCCCACGCCGGGGTGGTGGGCGACGCCGAGGCGGTCACCGCCGCCTCGCTCTCGACCTTGACCGGGGAGATCGACACTTCGGGGACGGCCCGGCCGGTGGTCGTGTGGAATTCGCTCTCCCATGGGCGGAGCGGCCTGGTGGAGGTGGACGTCGACGCCGGGGCCGGCCTGGCCCGGGCCCCCGGCGGGGCGACGACGGTGCTGCAGCCGGTCGCCCCGGGCCGGGCGGTGTTCCTCGCCTCGGTGCCGGCCTGCGGCTACCAGGTCTACGACCTGGTCGACGGGGAGCCGTCCGGCAACCCGCCCCGGGCCGAAGCCGGACCGCGCCATCTCGAGAACGAGCACCTACGCGTCGAGCTCGACGACCAGGGCCTGCTGGTGTCGGTCTTCGACCGCGGGGCCGGCCGTGAGGTGCTGGCCGTCGGGGGCCGGGGCAACCTCCTCCAGCTCCATCCCGACTACCCGAACTTCTTCGACGCCTGGGACATCGACGCCTGGTACCGCCGCCACGTGGAGGACGTGACCGGCGTCGAGTCCATCGAGGTGATCGAGTCGGGACCGGTGCGGGCGGCCATCCGGGTGGCCCGGCGCTTCGGGGCCTCGTCGATCGTGCAGACCATCAGCCTGACCGCGGAGTGCGCCGCCCTCGACGTCGACAACGAGGTCGACTGGCACGAGCAGAACCGCCTGTTGAAGGTGGCGTTCCCGGTGTCGGTGCGCAGTCCCCGGGCCACCTACGAGATCCAGTACGGGCACGTCGAGCGGGCGACCCATGCCAACACCAGCTGGGAGGCGGCCCGCTTCGAGGTGTGTGCGCATAAATGGGCCGACTACTCCGAGCCCGGCTACGGCGTGGCCCTGCTCAACGACTGCAAGTACGGCTACGACATCCGGGACGATGTGATGCGCCTCTCCCTCCTCCGGTCACCGAACTGGCCGGATCCCGAAGCCGACCGGGGGGTCCACCGGTTCCGCTACCAACTGCTCCCCCACGCCGGCGACTTGCGGCCGGCCGGCGTGATCGACGCCGGCTATGACCTCAACGTGCCCCTCCGGGCGGTGTCGGCCACGCCCCACCCGGGAGGCCGGCCGCCTACCGGCTCCTTCCTGTCCGTCGACGCCGAGCACGCGGTGGTCGAGGTGGTCAAGCCGGCCGACGGTCAACCGGACGGGTTGGTGATCCGGCTCTACGAGGCGTGGGGCGGGCGCGGCCCGGTGACCCTGACGGCACCCTGGCCGGTGCGGCGGGCCACCCGGACCGATCTGTTGGAGCGGGAGCTGGCTCCGGTCGAGTCCGAGGGAGACCGGGTGCACCTCGACCTCCGGCCCTTCGAGATCGTGACGGTCAAGCTCGAGCGGTAGGAGTCAGGCCACCGGCTCGGCCGCAGCCACCGGGGCCAGCCCGTGGGCCGGGCTCCCCTTCTTCCGCCACTCCTCGTAGCGGACCAGGAAGGCCTCCCCGAAGGGATCCTCGCCCAGCAGCGGCATGGCCGCCCGCCAGATGGTCAGGTCGTCGGGAGCCAGGTCGGACGCCACGGTGAGGTGGCGGCGGGTGGTCGCCCGGTCCCCGACCCGGTGGGCCTCGGAGGCCACCCGGAAATGGAGGCGGGCCAACACCTCGTCCGGGCTCAGGTCGTCCACCGCCGCGCGGGCCTGGTCCTCGGTGAGGGGAAGGCTGCCGTCCCTCACCCACCGTCGGACCTCGTCCAGATGGGGCTCGGCGCGAATGCCGGTGAACTCGGCGAAGAGATCGGTGCCGTGGGCCGCCCCGATGGGTCGGGCGATGTGGTCGTCCTCGTCGATCCACACCACGGTCGGGACGTTGGAGATGGCGTAGAGCTCGGTCAGCAGGTGCTGGGGGTCGTAGAGGACGGGCAGGGTGATCCCCTCCGTCCACGGCCGCACATCCTCGGCGCTGTGGTCGATGGCCACGGCGATGACGGTGAACCCGTGCGACGCCGAGCTCGTCGTGGAGGGCCTGCCAGCCCGGCAGGTCGTACCGGCACCCGCACCAGCTCGAAAAGGTGACCAACAACCGCTTCAGCCCGTGCCACTCGTCGGAGCCGCGGAGGGTTCCGTGCAGGTCGGGCAGTTCGAATGCCGGGGCGGACAGGTCGTCGAGGGCCCGGTGCCGCAACTCGGCGGGCAGGGCCACGGCCAGCAGGCCGGCCTCGAGATCGACCACCACCGGGCGCCCGAGGGCCTCGGCCACCGTCGACAGGTCGAGCCGGTCCCCGACCCGGAGCGAGGCGGTGTCGGCCACGGGCACGCAGGTGTCCTGTCGGCACAGGCCGGCCGGCTTCAGCTCCCAGCCCAGGGCCTCGGGGAGACGGTCGGCGTCGATCAGGAAGGTGCCCCGTGCGGGATCGGTCACCGCCTCCACGGTCCGGGTGCCGGTGTCGATAATGGTGATCGAGGTCATGGGCAAGGCTCCTGTGGTCCTCCCGAGCGTGGCCGTCGACCCGCGTCCCTGTCAATCGCGCCGGGGCGAGTGCCGGTCATGCCACCCCCGAGGCCTCGATGAACTGGCGACTGCGCTCGCCGTAGCCGCCTCCGCCCTCGGGAGTGGGGGCGGCCGGCGAGAAGAGCACCACTCCCCCGTCCGCGGTTGCGTCCACGGCCAGCCGCACCGCCGTCTCCATGTCGTCGGCCTCGAGCATCGCCACCATCGGGTCGGGACGTCCGGGAAGGCGGGCGAAGGCGTCGGCCAGCCGGTCACGGTCGGGCGGCAGGGCCACCACCGTGGGGAGGGGTCGACGGTGGCGCAACGCCTCCACCAACGGTCCGACGTCGGCGCCCCGGTCGGCCCCACCCACGATCACCGTCAGCGGACGTCCGGGGAAGGCGCCCACCGAGGCCGCGGTGGCAAAGGGATTGGAGGCCAGGGCGTCGTCGACGAAGGTGAGGCCGTGGCGCCGGCCCACCGTGTGGCAGCGCGACGGCAGCCCGTCGAAGGCGTCGACCGCCGCCCCGACGGCAACGGCGGACGGGGGGGCTCCGGCCAGGAGGGTGACCCCGGCGATGGCCCCGCACAGGTTCCACAGGTTGTGGGCCCCGGGCGCCCGCAGCCGCGACGGGTCGACCAGCCGGTCGCCGTCCACCTCGACCATCCCCGAGGCGCCGACCCGGACCAACCCGGTCGGGCCGAACAGCGATCGGTGGGGGTGGTCCTCGGTGCGGGCCACCGCCTCGGGGCTGGCCGCGCTCACCGCCAGGGCACCGGGCGGGCCGACTTCGATGAGGTGCAGCTTGTCCCGGTAGTAGGGCTCCTCGCCGCCGTGCCAGTCCAGATGGTCCGGGGCCAGGCTGGTCAGCACGCACACCCCGGGGGTGACCGTGACATCGGCGGCCTGGAAGGAGGACACCTCGACCACGTAGGCCTCGGCCCGGGGCCGGTCGTAGGTGTCGGTCACCGGCACACCGATGTTGCCGATGAGGGCCACCTCGTCCCCCTGGTGGCGGAGGATCGACGCGGCCAGGGCGGCCGTGGTGCTCTTCCCCTTGGTCCCGGTCACCGCCACCACCCGGGCCTCCCGGAAGTCCTCCAGCCACAGGGCCATGGCGGTGGTGACGGCCACCCCGGCCGCCCCGGCCGCGGCCAGCTCGGGGCGGTACCGGCTCACCCCCGGGGCCCGGACCACCACATCGAGCGTGGACCAGTCGACGACGCCGGGTGCGAGGACCGCCCGGTCCCCTCCGGTCCGGGCCGAGGCGGCCTCGGGGCGGTCGTCGATCAGCGTCGGGACGATACCCCGTGAGGCCAAGAGGGCGTCGGTGGCCATGCCCTCCTGGCCCAGGCCCCACACCGCCACCCGCCGGTCCCTCAGGTCGTCGAGGATCACGAGACTCGGGCGAAGAAGCGGTCCACCGCCGCCGCCACTCCGGGATCGGGGAAGGCCAGATCGGTGGCCGGGGCCAGCAACCGGGCGACGTCCTGATCCGAGACCAACGTCCGGGCCCGATCGGCGAGGGCGGTGACCACCGCCGACCCGCTCCACTCCGGTCGATCGGCCAGCAGCCGGAAGGCGGCGGCCGACTCGCGCCGCTCGCCGACGCATTCGAACGGCTTGTCGTCGCGGCTCATGAGGGCGGCGAACCCGGCAATCTCGGCGGGGTCGTCGAACAGGTCCCGTCCGATGATGTCGGTCACTGCCCGGCGGGTCAGGTACGGGGCCAGCATGAGGGCGACGAACCGGCACTTGGCACAGGCACCGCACCAGCGGTCACCGGCCCCGGCCGACTGGCGGAAGGCGGTGTTGCAGCTGCAGAACGAGCGGTGATAGCCGGGGAGGGCGGCGAAGGCCCGGGCGATGGCCAGCTCCGAGTACGGCCGCAGCGCCGAGCCGTAGGTGAGGCCGGGATCGATCGACCCGCGCACCAGATCACGGAGCAAGCACTCGAATTCGAGGCTCTTCGAGTACTGGTGGTTGACCGGCACCCCGTCGACCGACACCGTCTCCTCGCTGGCCGACCGCTCGATGGCCATGGCGATGGTGTCGTAGCCGTAGACCGAAGCGGCGGCGACGGCGATCAGCGAGACGATGGCCGTGATCGGGACATGTCCGTTGAGGGCCCCGTGGGCATTGAGGGACGAGAGGAGCGGGGACAGCCTCCTGCGCACCACCAGCAGCTCCAGGCCGGCCTGGGCGGCCAACTCGACCACCAACGGCTGTGGGTTCACCGCCAGCAGCCGGGGCCCGAGGGGTCGGAGGGCCTCGATGAGCACCATCGAGTCCTTGCCGCCGCCGATCGGGACCACCAGCCCGCCCGGTCGGCCGGGCCCCTCGGTCGCCGGGGGATTCGGGGAACCCGCCGCCGGGGTGATGGCCACCGTCCGGGGCACCGCCAATCCGTTCTCGACGGCGAACTCGCGCAGCCCGTCGTCGTAGAGATGGTGGTGGAAGTGGCGCTCGGGGTCGGTGAGCGCGCCCGATTCGACCATCACCGTTGGGGGGGCGGCCGCCTTGTAGTAGCTGGTCCCGGCGGCGACGTGCAGATGGAGGAGGGCACGCTCCAGGTCGGCCCGGACCGGAGGCGGTCCGGTGGGCGGCGTCTCGAAGGTGACCGTCTCGACGAAGCTCGGCCCGCCGTCGAAGGCGTAGCGCAGGGACACCGTCCGGGACGGCTCGTCGTAGCCGAAATCGACGACCCGGAACGTGTCGTAGGTACCCGGGATGAACCGGTCGGGGTCGCTCATGGCCGCATCAGCGTACAGGTCGGGCGTCCAAGCGCCTCGGGCGTCCACCCGCGGGTGGGCTTACTGTCCCGATCAGGTCGGCCGCACCCGGTCCGGCGCCAGCCGGGTGCCGGTGGTCACGGCACGACGACCTTCGGCGGCCGCAGGTGGTCGACGATCTCCAGCCGGGTGCCGGTCGACTGGATCACCCATACCTCGCCCTTCTGCAGGCGGGTGGCGGGCCCGGGGTCGGATTCCTCGTCGGGGTGGAGGGCGACGAGCACCTCGGTGGACACGTCGCCATGGGTGCAGAGGACCGCCGACTCGCCGGCCATGCGCTCGAGCAGCCGCACCGCATCGGGACCATGCCCCTCGGCCAGCTCGTCGATGGACTCGACCGCCAGGTCCAGGGCCTCGGCGGTCGGCTGCACGGTCTCGCAACACCGCACGTACGGGCTGGACAGGATGCGCTGGGGTCGGAACTCGCTCAGCACCTCGACCAGGGCCGCGGCCTGGTCCCGACCCCGCTTGGACAGCGGGCGCACCCGGTCGTCACCCTGGTAGGCGCTACGTCTTCCGGCATTCCCGTGCCGGACCAGCAAGAGCGGCATGCCCATGATGCTCCCATGCCCCGGCCCGGTGGGTGACGATGGCCGTAGCGGGCGGGCTACCGCCCCCACGACGGCACGTCGACTCCCGGATCCTCGGGCAGGGGGAACACGTCGAGGTCCTGACTCTGGCGGGCCAGCGAGTGGTACCGGCGCTCGGCGAACCACCACCGGTCCTCTCGCTGGACGTACCGGTCGTGGTACAGGCCGAAGACGGTGGTCCACCGGCCGCTGTCCCCGTGCTGGCGGAGCTCGCTCATGAAGAGCCGGCAGGTAGCCGTTCCGGCCAGGGGCCCGTCGGGAAAGCCGATGTGGGCGTTGAGGATGACGAACTCGAAGAACTCGAACTGGGCGATCGAGCTCCCGATGAACGCCCCGAGGGCCGGAGGTCCGACCAGTCGGAGCGGTGCGCCGGCCCGGCGGTCGATCACGACGGCGGCGTCGGGCAGGAACAACTGGTCCAGCTCGGTCCAGGCCCGACGGTTGACCACGTCGGCGTAGGCGTGCTGGAGCCGCCGGAGGGCGGTGTCGTGCACGGCCTCGGCCACCAGCCCCTCGGGGATCATCGGGCCGGTGCCGCCGCGGTCACTTGGGGCTCTTCGGCCCGAACCGGATGGCGCCGTCGATGCGGATGACCTCGCCGTTGAGATAGGAGTTCTCGATGATCGACTCGACCAGGGCGGCGTACTCGGCCGGCTGGCCCATCCGCTTCGGGAAGGGCACGGCCGGCGCCCAGTAGGCCTCGACCTGCTCCGGGTCGGCGCCGTAGGCCGGGGTGATGAACGTCCCGGGGGCGATGGTCATCACCCGGATCCCCACCACGGCGAGGTCGCGGGCCGCGGTCAGGGTCATGCCGATCACCCCGCCCTTGGCGCTGGCGTAGGCCACCTGGCCGATCGTGCCCTCGTAGCCGGCGATCGACGCCGTGTTGATGATCACGCCCCGTTCCCCGTCCGGCCCCGGCTCCGAGTTGCCGATGGCCGCCGCGGCCAGCCGCAGCACGTTGAACGTGCCCACCAGATAGTGGTCGATGGTCAGGCGGAAGTCCTCCAGCGCGTGTGGGGTCCCGTCGGCCCGAAGGGTCCGGCCTCCCCCGCCGAAGCCCCCGTGGACGGCCACCGCCACCCGGACCGGGCCCAGCGCCGCGGCCCGCTCCAACGCCGCCGTCACCTGCTCCTCGCTGGTGACGTCGGTCTCCACGAAGTCGACCGCCGGGCCGAGCTCGTCGGACAGGGCGGCTCCCTTCTCCTTGGCCAGGTCGGCGATGACCACCTTCGCCCCTGCCGCGGCCAACCGCCTGACGGTGGCCTCGCCGAGGCCTCCCGTCCCCCCGGTGACCAGCGCTGCTGCACCCTTCAGTTCCACGTTCGACCTTCCGTTGTCGGGACCGTACCCGACCGGGTGCCTCCTCGACCCCCGATCGGCGGCCACACTAGACGAACCGGCTCAGAATTTGGACCGGCCCCCCGCCGCGGGCCGCTGCCCCTCCGGCATGTCCCTCACCATGTTGTCCTGGACGAACGAGGCCACCAGGCGTCCGTCCTGGGTGAACACATTGGCCCGCCCGTAGGTGCGGCCGCGGCCGGCGTACGGGCTCTCGTGGGCCAGGAGGTGCCAGGCACCGGGGTCGATCGGCTCGTGGAAGGTCAGCGTGTGGCTCAGCACGCTGGTCGAGATGGACACGTGGGACATCGACTGGCCGACGCCGGCGTGGGGACGCATCGCCGTGCCGATGAGGAAGCCGTCCGTGGCGTAGGCCAGGAGGGCCTGGCCGGTGGCCCCGCCGGCCTCGGCCCCGGGGAACCGGCTCCACACGAACAGTTCGGCCGGCCCGACCGCGTCGGGATCGGAGATGTCCACCCCGTCGACGACCCGGAGCTCCCAGAAGCCCTCGCCACCCCGGGACGGGGTGGCCTGGTCGGGCCTCCCCACCCCGGGAGGGTCGGCCTGGTGGCGGATGAGATCGGGCTCGACCGCGCTGAGCAGGACGAGCGAGCGGGTGCACAGACGCTCGCCCTGGCGGATGGTGACCGTGGCACTGGCCAGGGCCCGCCCGACGTGCATGGGCTCGACCTCGATGTCCAGCGGTTGATCGAGCGCGCCGCCGCGGGCGAACACCGTGTGCACCGACTTGATCTCCTTGCTCGGATCCACGGTGGCGGCGGCCACGATGGTCTGCCCCAACAGCTGGCCGCCGAAGACGACCCCACCCAGGCCGGTGTCGAAGTTGCCGGCCCGGAACCGACCGTCGCCCCGGGGTTCGAGCTCGAGCGCCGCCAGCAGTCCGTCCAAGTCGGGCATCAAAGGTCCTCTCGACCCGGGGCGACATGATGACGAGGAGTCCGTACCCCCCGCCCGGCCCTTCCGCCCGGAGGGGAAGGGCGGCCCCGGCCCGGGGATTTTGGCACAGCCCGACCCGGCGCGCCGGTTGGTGTCCGCTCAGCTCGCCCGCGGCCCGGGTGGGCCACCGGGGGTGAGCAACCCGGCGAGCGCGGTGACGTCGGCCAGCGAGCGCAGGGTGTCGTTGAGGTGGGTGCAGGTGGTGGCGCCGGTCATCTCACGCCGGACCCAGCCCCGGAGCTCGGCCACCGGCATGCCGACCAACCGGGTGGCACTGGCCACCGCACCCGGGCACTCCATCCACGGCAGCACCCGGGCCCGGGCGGCCATCGGCGGTCACCGTGCCGGTGGCGGCGTCGACCGCGCCGCTCACCGAGTACTCGTGGACGACCGATTCGGCCAGCTCCTCGTCCATGTGGCTGTCGCGGAAGTGCACGTCCAGCTCGTACCCGGGGGCGAGGTCGAGACGCCGCCGTCGCCGCATGGCGTGAGCCGGCAGCGGCTCCATGCCGTGCCAGGCCCACGGATCGTCGGGCCGCTCGAGCCGGGGCGCCGGGGGGCCGAGGGCCATGGGGATCGCCCCCTTGGTGCGGATGGTGACCATCATGGTGGCGTCGTGGGCCCAGCCGGCACAGAGATCGTCGGCCAGCCCGCGCGCCGCCGGGGTCGAGGAGCTGGCCGCCGGGGCCGAGGAGCTGGCCGGTGCGGTGGCCGGGGCCGACGAGGGTGGGTCGGGCTCGAGCGCTCCGCCCCGCTGCAGGGCGTAGCCGGAGACCAGCACCGCACCGGGCAGGTCGTCGGCCAGCAGATGGAGGAGGGTGCCCGCCTCCTGCTCACCGGGCACGGCCCGGACCATCCGACCCCGGAAGCCCGGTCCGACCACCGCCCCGACCAGCTGCTGCAGTGCCGGGGAGGGCCGGGGACGTCTCCACCGAGAGGAGCTGCTGGGTCGCCCGGGCGATCCGGGCGACCAACTCGGCTTCGGCCACGACCTCGGCGATCTCCGTCCGGACCGGTGCGGAGGTCACGGGCCCGGGCGGTGACGACCAGGTCACCCCGGAGCCCGTCCGGTCGGGCGGTATCGATGTTGGAGGTCCGCCGGATCGAGCCGGGCCGCCGGTCGGGGGTCGAGCCGGCGGGATCCATCGGACCGGCCGCCTCGGGCAGGAGGAGCATCAGCCACCGGCCCGGGGGTCATGACGGCCCAGCGCCGCTCGACTGTCCCTGCCCGGTGGCCACGACATCGACGCTACTCGTCGCCGCAGACGCGGCCGGGACGGGGCCCGGAGTCGAGGGAGGTCGGCATGGCCGTCGCCGTCCGCCGGGTCATGAGTTGCCCACCACGTGCTCGAGGTACTCGGCCAACTTGGCCCGGGCCGCCTCGCGCTGGGCGGGGAGGTGGGCGGTGGGCCAGAGACCGGGCGCCGGCTCGTAGTCCTTCAGCACCTCGCGGGCCACGGTCACCTTGTGGACCTCGGTCGGACCGTCGACCACGCTCATGATCGGTGCCCATCATCCACATGCTGCCGAACGGCATCTCGTTGGACACCCCGAGGGCGCCGTGGGCGTGCATCGACCGCCAGACCGCGTCGTGGACCACCTTCGGGGTCAGCGCCTTGATGGCGGCGATGTTCTTGCGGGTGCGCTGGTAGTCCTGGTACTGGTCGATCTCCCAGGCCGTGTACAGGACCAGCAGCCGGAACTGGGCCAGCTCGGCGTAGGAGTCGGCGATGTCCCCCTGGATGAACTCCTTGCGGGCCAACAGGCTGCCCTGGGTCTCACGGCTGAGCACCCGTTCGCACAGGAGGTCGAGGGCCTTCTGGCAGGTGGCCACCGAGCGCATGGCGTGGTGGACCCGGCCGCCCGCCGAGGCGGGTCTGGGCGATGACGAACGCCTGGCCCTCGCCCCCGAGCAGGCTGTCGGCGGGGACCCGGACGTCCTCGTAGTGGATCAGGGCGTGCATGCCCTCGTCCTCGGACTCGCCGGCCAGGCCGATGTGGCGGACCATGTCGACCCCGGGGGTGTCGGTCGGGACCAGAAACATCGACGCCCCCTGGTAGATGCTCACGTCCGGATCGGTGACCGCCATGACGATGAGGAAGGCCGCGGTGCGGGCGTTGGACGAGAAGAACTTCCAGCCGTTCAACACCCACTCGTCCCCGTCGCGCACGGCGCGGGTGGTGAACTGCTTCGGGTCCGAACCGGCCTGCGGCTCGGTCATCGAGTAGCAGGAGAAGACCTCGCCGTTGAGCAGGGGCTGGAGGTACCGCTCCTTCTGTTCGTCGGTGCCGTAGTGGGCGATGATCTCGGCGTTGCCGGTGTCGGGGGCCTGGGTGCCGAAGACGATGGGGGCCCAGCTCGACACGCCGAGGATCTCGTTGAGCAGGGCCAGCTTGAGCTGCCCGTACCCCTTGCCCCCGAGTTCGGGGCCCAGGTGGGCGGCCCACAGGTCGTGGGCCCGCACCTCATCCTTCATCGGGTCCACGATGGGTCGGAGCTCGTCGTCCAGGGGGTGGAACTGGCGATGGGGATAGAGGAGATCGAGCGGCTCGACCCGATCCCGCACGAATTCGCGCGCCCAGTCCAGCTTGACCTGGAACTCAGGCTCGGTGGAGAAATCCCAGCTCATTGGCGTCCCTTCCTTCGGAGTGCCCGTGACCGCGCCACGAGTCGGTGTGTCGGTCCCCTCCCGGCCGGTCGGCCGGACGCGGGCGGCGGGTCCGTCGGTGCCGACGCCGAGCCCGGCGAGAAACCGGTCGTTGCACCGGCCGATCTCACGACGGGCCGCCGCCGGGTCGTCGGCGTGGGCCACGTACATGGCCGACCCCACGCCCAGCGCCGACAGCAGGTGGGCCAGCGGTTCGAGCGGTTGGGCCTCGAGCACGCCCTCGGCCACCGCGTCGGCCAGGTACTCCAGGATCTTGTGCGGTCGGCCCGTCCCCGCGTCCGGACCACACCGTCCAGCCGAGCACGGCCGGGCCGTCGATCAACACGATCTGGCGATAGGCCCGGTTGGTCGAGGCGGCGTCGAGGTAGACCTCGCTGTTGACCCGGAAGAGGTCCCAGGCGTTGGTCGCCCCGTCGCTCGAGCGTCGGTGGAGCAGCTGGACGACCTCGGCCGAGACCTCCTCGAACACCGCCCGGAACAGGTCCTCCTTGTCCCGGAAGTGGTGATAGAGCGCGCCCCGGGTGAGCCCGGCCCGACGGACCAACTCTTCGGTGCGGGTGGCCTGGAAGCCGTGCTCGGTGAAGAGCAGCCGCGCCGTATCGAGGAGCACCCGTCGGGTGTCCTGCACGTGGGCGTCGCGCAGCCCGGGGGCGCGACCGCGATCGACCCGGTCGCTGGTGGGCGTTTGATTCATGACGTATCCAACATACATACTGTTTGTCCGCGGCGCCCGCCGGCGCCCGGCGGCCGCCGCCCGGACCGGCCGATCAGGTACGACGAAGGCAGGACATGGACAATCTCGACGGAAAAGTGGCCCTGGTCACCGGGGCCAGTCGCGGGGTGGGGGCGGCCACCGCCGTGGCCCTGGCCCGGGCCGGGTGCCACGTGGCCTGCGCGGCGAGGTCGACGGCGACGGCACCGCAGCGGACCCCGGGCACGCTCGACGAGACGGTGGCGGCGGTCGAGGCGACCGGCCGGCGCGGCCTGGCCGTCCCCACCAACCTGGCCGTCGACGCCGAGGTGGAGGCCATGGTGGCCACCACGGTCGACCACTTCGGCCGCCTCGACCTCCTGGTCAACAACGCGGCCATCACCTTCATCGGTGACCTCGACATCCCGCTGCACCGCTACGACCTGGTCATGCAGGTCAACCTCCGGGCGCCCCTGATCGCCATGCGCGAGGCGGTGGCGCCGATGCGGGCGGCCGGTGGCGGGGTGATCATCAACGTCTCGTCGGTGGCGGCCCTGTACCCCCATGCATCGTTGATGGCCTATGGCATGTCCAAGGTCGCCCTGGAGCGCCTGACCGTCGACGCCGCGGCCCAGCTCGCCGCGGCCAACATCGCCGTCAACTGCTTCCGTATCGACGTGGCCGTCGCCTCCGAGGGCTTCGTGGCCAACACCCCGGGGGTCGACCATTCGAACTGGGAGCCCGCCGACGTGGCCGCCGAGGGCATCGTGTGGATGGTCCGCCAACCGCCTTCCTACTCGGGGCGGCGCGAGAGCATGTTCGCCCTTCGACACCGTGAGGGCATCATGGCCTCCCGGGTCCCCACCCCGCCGACCGTGGCACCGCCGGTCGAGCTCTTCGACGGGCTCGCCCCGGTGGCCGACGCCGGATTCGCCGAGCCCTACCCCGACGACCCAGGAGACTGAACGATGGCCAAGCGCACCCCCGAGGAAGAGGCGGCGATCGCGGCCCGCACCGAGGGGCTGGTGCACGAGGAACGCCTGGCCCGATGGATGGACGGGCAGGACCTCCCCGGGCGGGGCGAGCCGGTCAGGTCCCACTTCATCAGCGGGGGTGCCTCCAACGAGATCTTCGAGATCCAGCGGGGCGACTTCCGGGCCGTGCTCCGCCGTCCGCCCCGGGTGGTCCCGAAGGGCCGGAACGAGACCATGCTGCGCGAGTACCGGGTGCTCGAGGCCCTCAACGGCACCGACGTGCCCCATCCCGAGGCCTACGCCGCCTGCAGCGATCCCGAGGTGATCGGCTCGTCCTTCTACCTCATGAGCCTGGTGGACGGCTGGTCACCCATGAACATGGACGGATGGCCGGCACCGTTCGACACCGACCTCGACGCCCGCTACGGCCTGGGCATCGAGTTGGTCGACGGGATCGCCCGGTTGGCCAAGGTGGACTGGCGGGCCCGGGGGCTCGAGGGCTTCGGCAAGCCGGAGGGATTCCACGACCGCCAGGTCGACCGGTGGCTGGCCCATCTCCACGCCGTCCAGATCCGGGAGCTCCCCGGGCTCGACGTCGCCTCCGACTGGCTCCGCCGGCACAAGCCCACCCAGTGGGAGCCCGGCATCATCCACGGCGACTACCAGTTCGCCAATGTCATGTTCGGCCACGGGGCGCCGGCCCGGTTGGCCGCCATGGTCGACTGGGAGATGTCGACGGTGGGCGACCCCCTGCTGGACCTCGGCTGGGTGATGAACGGCTGGACCGACCCGGACGAGGATCGGACCCAGGGCTACGTGGACTCGACGGGCATGCCCAGCCGGGCCGAGGTGCTCGACCACTACGCCAAGGTCAGCGGACGCAGTGTCGACGAGATCGACTACTACGTGATCCTCGCCCGCTTCAAGTTGGCCATCGTCCTCGAAGCCGGCTACGCCCGGGTCGTGTCGGGAGAGGCCGACAACCCGAGCATGGCCGCCTACGAGCACGTGGTGCTGGACACCATGCGGGCAGCCGCCGAGCTGGCCTCGACCACCTCACTGGGTCAGTAGACCCGGTCAGCCGTACATCAGCGACCCGGGCGTGGTGAGCAGCTCGCCGCTCTCGAGCCAGGTCTTGAGGCCGGAGAGGATCATGGGCCAACCACCGAAGAGCTGATCGTTGGCGCCCTCGCGCAGCTGATCGTGGACGACGGTGAGCCGGCACGAATCGGCGATGGGCTCGATCTCCCAGGTGACCCTCGAGACACCCTCCGTCGCGCACCTCGTCGCTCCAGAGGGCGACCATGGTGTGCACCAGCCGTCGGGGCGGGTCGACCTCGAGGACCTCCCCCTCGCCCAGGAGCCCGTTGGCCTGGGGCGCACCCATCTCGAGCCGGGAGCCGGGCGTCCAGTCCGAACGGACCCCGGCGCCGAAGTTGTACTTGCTGCGGATCTCCGGGTCGACGATGGCCTGCCACAGCCGTTCGGGGGTGGTCCGGATGTAGATCTCGAACACCTTTTCCATGTCACGCTCCATTCGTTCCTTGAGGTCACTGAGTGCGGTCACCCAGGGCTCGGCGTATTTGCTCACCCACCGGTCGTGGACGAGGCGTATGGGTACCGGGTTGAGGAAGTGGTGTTTCTCACGACCCGACCGTCGGGTCACCACCAGGCCCGCCTCCTCGAGCTGCTTGAGGTGCTTCATCACCCCGAACCGGCTCATCGAGAAGCGCTCCTCCAGAGCGGTCAGGGTCTGGCCGTCCTCCCGGAAGAGCTCGTCGAGCAGCGCCCTCCGGGTCGGGTCGGCCAACGCCCTGAACACTTCGTCCACCCCGGCAATATAAGTGACTATTTAGTCACATGTCAAGCCTGGCGAGGATGTCCGTCCTGGGTTGGGCCAGGGATGTACGCGGAGGACGATGCCTCCCCAGAGCAGGCCGGTCAGGGAGTTCGAGGGGCGACCAGGACGCACGCGGCGACGAACGGGACGACGGACACGCCACTGGGTGCCCCGGCCTCGATGCAGTGGGAGAGGCGATCACCAGTAGGAAGGCTCGGCGCAGGACCGCGGTTCACCTGGTTCCACACCCACGCATCCGCCTGCTGAATCGGCGGGTGCCCGGTCGCCGCCGTCATCAACGCCGCGGTAGCGATCACGGAGGGCACGCGCTCGTAGACGGGAAGGTCTGGTTGGTCCGGGAGGACCACCATGGTCACTCCCCAACCGGACAGGGCCTGCCTGACCTCGGCGATATCGCCCGTCGTCAGGATCGGGGCATTCGGGTACGCACTGGAGACACTGCTGATGACCGCTTGCCCTTCCCGTTCCCTTCCGGCTCGGGCGGTCGCTCCGCCGGGACCTCCGAGGCCAACCATCGAATAGCTCATCCCATCGACGGCCTGCCAGGTCAACTCGCTCAACAGGGTGTCGGAATCGGGGAAGGTGAGGACGACCTGACGGCCGCCGAGATGCGGCGCAACGGTGCGGAACCAGGTCGGGAGCTCGACCGAGCGAGTGGTCATCGGAACGGTCTGAGCGAGGTAGGCAACCGGGGCGACGAGAGCAATGGCCGCCACGGTCATACCGACCGCCGAACCGAGCCAGCGCGGCGAGCCCTGGACACTCCGGAACCGTTGTCCGCCCTCCACGGCGTGAGGCGACCGTCGCTGCCGGTTCACCGACCGATAGGAGTGGTCGACAATCAGTCCCAGCATGATCGACGCCGTGAGGTAGGTGATGAGCACGAAGCGGTAGGGCTCGATGTTCTCCATCAAGGGAAGCCGGACGAAGAGTCGCCAAATTGTCCATCGGTGGTCTTCGAGCCCAATCGACAACGGCACCGAGATCAATCCGAGCAGCCCGAAGAGCCACAACCGACGGTCGCGTCGCCACACGATGCATCCGGCGATCAGCACCACCACGATTCCGATCCCGAAGAACTGTGGGGACAGATCCGGGCCCTGGTAGCCGCCGAATCGATGGAACAGGTCGGAAGCCGTGGGCGGGATCGTCGCCGGAAACAGATAGTTGTGCCACGAGTTGCCCGAGTAGCTGACGATGGAGTGGGGCCCCCATATGCTTCCCGAGAGATTGGCGGGTCCAGCGAGTGCGTACCAAGCCGGATAGCCGAGCAGGATGACCGTGGTCACCACTCCCGAAGCGAGACCCACCATCGCGTAGCGGAGGTGCAGGCGAAGCGCTCTCGGATGCCGCCAAGCGGCGCAGACCCCCACGAGGACCACACCGATGGCCACACCGATCGCCGTGATCAGCAGGACCTCGTCACTGAGGAAGAACTGCAGGACGGCCAGGAGTCCAAGTAGAAGACCATCGACAACCGGGCGACCACGTTGCCGTAGCAGCAGGTTGTCCAGGCAGATGATGACCAACGGCGGGACGACTCCCATCCCGAGCGTCAACCATGAATTGGAGAGGCTGGTCAGGATGAAGGGCGAGAAACCGTAGAGCAGTCCACCGAAAAAGGCGGCCGGCGCCCACGAAACCCACCGACGCAACAGCATGAACATGGCCAGGGCCGACAGGATCGGGCTCATCGTCATGGCCACGTTCAACGTCGCGATCGGGCCGAAGATCCAAGTGATCGGGGCCAGCAGCACGCCGAGAGCGAAGACGCTGGTGTTGGAGAGCAGATTGACGCCGTGCGGATAGCCCATGGCCGTCGAGTGGAGTGGGTTGAGACCGTGGGAAATGGCATAGGCGGGCCATTCGATGAACCAGCTGAACTGGGATGGATCTCCACATCCACACGTGGTGGTGGACGTCGGGTGGCCCGACCAGATGCCCCACCAGACGCACAGCGAGACAGCCAGGTAACCGCCACCGGCAAGAAGCAATGCTCGTCCCCGCTGGCCCGCTCCCCCGACCGGCACCTCGTTCGTGCCGATGTCACCCGTTGCCACCCCGACATCTTGGCCGAGCCAGCGTGGGAGTCCCCCGGACCACGCTCATCTCCGGAGCGCCCGTTGGCTCGCTCCTTCACCGCCTACCGCTGGAGTTCTGCCACCGCCGACTCCCCATGGAACGTGACCACGACCCGCGGCCACCGAGGCCCGGGTGGGTCGAAGAATGGGCTCACCGCTCGGGACAGCCCGGTTGTCCACCCATCCGAAGTGAGTCGGTACACCACTCCGGTGAGGACCTCATTCGTATCCTCCTCGCGATCGAAGGGCGTCATCGAGGCGTCATCGAAGTGAATCTCGAACGCCACCGGGCCCGGCTGTCGGACCGTGCGCTCGATGGCCGAGGATGCGTTGCGTACCTGCACACCGGTTCGACCATTGACGGCGGTCCATCCTGAGTCGATGGACTGGGAGATCCCCACGCCGGTCAGCAGAAGCAGGCACGCTACCGCCAATCCGATTCCGAACGATGAGGGCGGCACTCCCTCGGCCCATCTTCTGGACCATCCCGACACCGATGGCGAGGGTCCCGCATGACGGGACGGCACTCGACGGCGCCATGCATAGAAGGCCGCACCGACTTCGACAATGGACCAGACCCATACCATCCACACCAGCGCCCCGATCACCCAGAGGCAGAAGACGAGGTAGGTCACACCCAACTCGTAGCTCTGCTGAACGGAAGAAAAGCCGATGACTGCCCCGAGGCAGCAGATGAGGGCGATCAGCGCGGCAGCGGCCAGATCGTGGCGCCGACTACGCCACGCGAGATACACCGTCGCCAACAGTTCCACCAACAGCAGGACCCCGAACAGTTCCGAACCGTGGGGGCGGGAAAAAGCGAAATCGGCGAAGGGATTGGCAGGAAACGCGGTAAGGAAGATCGGCTTGAGTGGGACCGCGGCAATCGTCAATGTCTTCAGTCCGTAGCCGATTCCGAGGGTGGGCAGCCGATGGGCGTTGTTCACCAGGGCAGTCACGTTTCCGGGATGTCCCCGGATCTCCTGGACCAGAGGCACACACCACGCGGCCACCCCCACCAGCAACCCCACCGATAGCCAACCGGTGCCGGCCACCGGCTGACGGCGTCTTCCGATGATGGGCGCAACGATGACGAGGACCACAGAGCTCACGGCAAAGATCAGGTGGGACTGCACTGCCACCGACGCGGTGAAGACCAGCACCGGCCACCATTTCAACCGGCCGCCCGCCACCACCCATGCAAGCGCCATGGTGGCCATGAAGAAGACAAGGCCGAAATACGCATTCCATTGCAGATTGGCCATGACCGGCGTCAGCCACATGAGGTCAGCCGCCAGGAACGGAACGACGATCGCCGGGAGCCAACCTCGGTAGCGGAACAGCGCCTCAACCGATAGGGACAGAACCACCCCGCACCACACCGCCGCGCCCCACAGGGTGCCCTGGGTCGGATCCAGTCGAACCGGGATGCTCAGTAGCCAGGACCCCAGCGGCCCGAGATCGTAGAGCCGGTGTCCGGTTCCGGCCAAGCCGGTGGCATAGATGCCAACCGTAGGACTGTGCGACGTGAACACCTGAAAGGCACGCAGGGAGATGTTCGCATCGTCTCCCGTCGGGATCCAGCCGCGCCGCATCTGGACAATTGTCGGCACGAGAACGACGGTCCACACGACACCATGGCTGACGATCCGAGCGACCTCGGCCGCTTTGGCGTTTGATCGTGTCGAGTCCTCGGGATCGCACACCGGTTCAGCGTCCAAGACCGCGCTCACGTTCGAACTCCGATCCACCGATTCTGTACCCCCAACGCTGGCGTGTCAGAGTATGACAGCCAACTGACCCGGATTTGACCCGTGCGGTCGTCGCCAGGCCGGGTGGCGTCAACGGGCCGTGTCCGACTGGACCATTTGTCCGTCCCTGATCCGACCTTGTCCGCGTCAGCGGCGGCGCCTTCGGGCCGAGGAACGTGCAGACATGGTGATCGGTTCGAGCCAGGCACGAGCCGATGTCGTCCATCGCCCGGGGCGAGTTCCTTCGACGGTGGCCGGGCCGGCGGCCGCCGACGGTCGTGCCGGAATCAGCTGGTGTAGTCGACCGGGCCGGCCCCCGGCACCCCGATGGCAAAAGCCAGTCCGTGGAGGGACGCGTTGTCGCTGGCCGGCCAGATGCTGTGGGTGGTGTCGGGCGGCGTGTACACCAGGTCCCCCCTGGCCGACCTCCCGCTCCTCGTCCCCGATCTTCATGATGCCGCGCCCGGAGATGATGTAGTAGTACTCGTGGGTCGGGTGCGAGTGCGGGTCGACCATCCCGCCCCCCTCGACGATCCACTCGCTGACCAGTTCGAGGAAGCCGCCCTCGGTCGCCCCCTGCATCTCCCCGGCGGGACCAGCCACCACACCGGCGTGGTCCCGTTGTGCTCGATGACCGGGGCCACGTCCTCCATCGACCGCACGTCCATACCCGTCTCCTCCGTCTGGATCTCCCCTACCCACCGCGGTACGGGTCAGGCGCTACTCCGGAGGCAGGCCGCCGGCGTAGGTCTTGGTCTCGGTGTACTGCTCGAATCCCTCCAACCCGTTCTGGCGGCCGATGCCACTGGCCTTGTAGCCACCGAACAGCGGCGTCGGCGCCGTACCAGATGCCCCCGTTGACGCCAACGGTCCCGGCCCGCACCCGGCGGGCCACGGCCAGGGCGCGCTCCTCGGAGCCGGAGGTGACCCCGACGCCCAGCCCGTACTGGCTGTCGTTGGCCACCCGCACCGCGTCGTCGTCATCGTCGAAGGGGACGACGACCAGGACCGGCCCGAAGATCTCCTCCTGGGCAATGGACATCTTGTTGTCCACGTCGGCGAAGAGCGTGGGCTCGACGTAGTAGCCCTTGTCGAACTGGGGCGGGCGGCCACCGCCGGCCACCAGGCGGGCCCCTTCGGCCACCCCCTTTTCGATGTAGCCGAGCACCCGTTCGCGCTGCAGGGCGCTGATCTGGGGACCCTGGAGGTTGCCCGGGTCGGTCGGATCGCCGTAGGGGACGTTCTGGAACCCGGCTTCGATGAGCGCCATCCCCTCCTCGTAGCGAGACCGGGGCAGCAACAGCCGGGTGAGCATGACGCACCCCTGCCCGCCGTGGACGCAGACCGTCCAGGCCATGGACAGCTTCTCCTCGAAGTTGGCGTCCTCGAGCACGATGTCCGCCGACTTGCCCCCCAGCTCGAGGAAGAGGCGCTTCAGGGTGGGGGCACCCTTCTCCATGATCCGGCGGCCGACCGCGGTGGAACCGGTGAACGAGATGAGGTCGACCCGGGGATCGATGACCAGGTCCTCGGCCACCTGGTTGTCCGACGTGGTCACGACCTGGAGCACGCCGGGCGGGAAGTCGGTGCGCTCGGCCACCAGCCGGCCGATCCGGGTGGCGTTCCACGGCGTGTTCGGCGCCGCCTTCAGGATCACCGTGTTGCCGGTGGCCAGGGAGGGCCCCAGCTTGTTCATGGTCACCTCGAACGGATAGTTCCAGGGGACGATGGCCGCCTACCACGCCGATGGGCTCCTTGGTCACCTTCCGCCAACTCCCGGCTGCCGAAGGCGGTGCCGATGGGCAGGTTGGCGCTCCCAGGGGAAGTCGTCGATGTAGGCCGCCGGCCAGGACAGTCCTTCGGCCAGGGGCACGTCGAGCTGGGGACCGTAGGTCAGGAGCACCGGCGTGCCCACCTCGGCCACCATCGACCCGCAAGAGCTCCTGCTCCTCGACCAGGGCGGCCTGGAGTTGACCGATGCAGCGCTGGCGCAGCTTCTTGTCGTTGGCCCAGTCCGACTCGTCGAAGGCCCTCCGGGCCGCGGCGATGGCGTCCTCCATGTCCTCGATGACCGGCGTCCGCCGACCTGCCCGAGCACCTCCTCGGTGGCCGGGTTGATGTTGTCGAACAGCGCGCCCGACTTGGCCTCCACGAGCTTTCCGTCGATGAGCATGCGCTGCTCGCCCGACACCGACCCGGCGTTGTCCGTGGCTGTCGTCATCTGTTCCGTTCTCCTGTCATTGGCCGTCCGACCGCTTCCCGGGGGCCGTGCGCAGCCGAGCCGCGACATCCGCACCGTGGGGGCGATGGCCGGTGCCCGGAGGGCACCGATGCATTCTCATCGGCATGCTATCTCGCCCGCCCGATCCGGTCCCGGCGGTTCCGCCCGCCTCGCGTCGCCAGGAGAAGCTGCCGTCACCGGCCCCAGACCAACCGGCCGCCGACGACCGTGGCCCGCACCAGCCGGCGGTCGAGGTGGTGGCGGGCGTCGCGCCAGGGCACTTCCAACAGACACAGGTCGGCCAACGCCCCCGCCTCCACCCTCCGGGGCGTGCCCCCGGGCCGTTCGAGCGGCGCGAGGAAGAGGGCCAGCGCCTCCTCGGGACCCAGGCGCTCCCCGCACCCGAGGACGGCGCCGGCCGCGGTGCGCCGGGTCACCGCCGCCCGCATGGCCCGCCAGGGATCGGCGTCCCCGAACGGGGCGTCCGTGCTCCCGGCCAGCGGCACCCCGGCTCGGATCCAGCCCCGGAGGCGATAGGCCACGGCCGGTCGCGTGCTTCGACCTCGCGTCGGTAGCGATCCCCGTGCTCGCCCACGAACCCCGGCTGGGTCACCACGGTCACCGGGAGGGACGCCAGCTGATCCACCACCTCGGGCGGGGCCACGCTGGCGTGTTCGATCCGGTGGGGCCCGCCGCCGGCCTGGGCCAGGGCCACCGCGGCCAGCACCAACGACTGGCGGCTCACGCAGTGCACGGCCACCCCCCGTGCTCCCGCCGCGGTGATCTCGCCCACCAGGTCGTCGAGCGAGGGCAGCGACGACTCGCCCAACACGATCTTGTGGGCGCCGACCCGCAGCCTCGGCCCGGTCGGACCGCTCATCCGGTCCCCCAGCATCAGCACCCGCTGGGGGAGGTGGCCCCGGGCCTGCTCCGAGGCCACCAGGCTCAGCGCTTCATCACCGTTGCCCACGGTGGCATCGGTCACCCCGGTGACGCCGAAGCCGGCCAACCGGCGCCCGATGGCGGAGAGCGAGGGGGATCCGACGCCGGCCAGTGCGGACGGAGCCGACCGTCGAGGTCGGTATAGACCCCGTCGGCCGACCGGTCCGGCCCGGTCAGTCCCAAGGCGGCCACCGCCGCGGTGTTGAGGACCCACTGGTGCCCACTCCGATGCTGGATCCGGACCGGCGTCCGGCAGGCCTCGCCCAGCAGTTCGTCGAGCCGGCCGGCATCGAGGGGCCCGAGGACGGTGTCGTCGTAGCCATAGCCCCGCACCCACTGTCCCGGGCCCTGACGGAGGGCCGCGGCCCGCAACGCCCGGGCCAGCGCGGCCCGATCGACCGTGTCGGGAGGCCCGCACGGCACCGACCGGGCCCGGGCGGCCAGGCTCATCAGATGGAGATGGTGGTCATGGAGGCCGGGCAGCAGGGCCCCGCCCCGTCCGGTCACGACCAGCGTCCGCCCGTCGCGGCGGTACCCGGAGTCATCGCCGGTGCCGGCGTCACCCACGAACACGATGGAGTCGTCGACGACGCCCACCGACCGCCCCGGCCGGCCCTCCACCTCGACGTCGGTGAACTCCAGCGTGAGCGTCGCCGGGCGCGGGGATGGTGGGGTCAAGGTCCGGAGCCCCGGGCACCGCCGGTCGCACCCGGCTGTGGGGGCCCGGCCCGGAGGTCGGACGACCTCGGACCGGTCGGCGTGGAACACCCGCCACGCCGATCCGCTCCCCTCCATCCGGTGCTCGTCCTCACAGGCCCCTCCGGCGTTGACGAAGGCGCTCGACGACTGCATCGAGCAGTCCACCAGGTGACCACCGCCCGAGCCCATCGAGGCCAGCGCAGCCACGCGGCGTACACCCCGGTGACCGGGTCGGCGATGGCATCGGCGCAGAACACCGGGGCCCTCGGCCCGCTCGCCACCAGGCCCCCGGCCACGGCGGCGTCATCACCGAACGCCACCCAGTTGGACCGGGGACCGGCCCGCCCGTAGCCGGTGATCGACACCCACGCTCGCCCGGGTCGTGCGCCGAGGAAGCTCCCGGGATCGAGGCCGAGGGCGGCGAGGGCGCGGGCCGCGACACTTCGATCACGACGTCGGCCGAGTCGACCAGGGCCCGCGGGCCCGCCGATCGCCCGGGCCGGCGAAGTCGAAGGCCACCTGCTGATGACCGCGCGTGCAACTGCTCGAACAGGCGGGATCGCCCCGGCGGGCGCCGTCAGCTCGACCGAGGTCCTCCACCTTGACCACGGTCATGCCGCTCCGACCCAACAGGTGGGCGCAGAGCGGACCGGACCACCGGGCGAAGATCGACCACCAGGGGGCGCCGGCGACAATGAGGGCGAGGCCTCTCCCGACCGGTGGATCGACCACGGAAGCTGACCGGCGATCCCCTCCGGCCCGAGCCGCCCGACCGGAAGGCCGAGCAGCTGGCCCCGGGCGGCGAGCTCGCCGCCCGATCGGTTCCCGGCGAACGCGGCGATCCGGTCCGAGCGCCGGGTCGACGGGGACGTCGTCCGGACCGGCGGTGCGGTCACCCGGCTCGATGGCCCCCTCCGTCCACGCCGGGAGCAGGTCGAGATCGGTCGGGCGGGCCGAAGATTGACGGCCGCCCAACCGTCCGCGGTCCGCACCAACCGGCAGCTCCCCCCGGCGGAGGTGCCGCCGCCGCGCTCCAACCCCCGGGTCGAGGCCCGCTGGGTGAGCAGCCGCCCGGCGTCCACCCGCAGGTCGCCGCCCCACCGTCGGGCCAGGCCCCGCACCAGCTCGGTGGCGGCGCCCAGCCGGCCGGCGACGTCCCCATGGGGCCACTGGGGCGGTCCTTCCGGCCCACCGGTGAGCGCCATGGCCCCGGACGCCGCCCAGCGGGACACGGCGCAGGAGGCGGGATCGGGCCGGTCGAGATCGGCCGTCACCTCGTGATCCAACTCGATCCCCTGGACCGCCCAGCCCGCCGACCAGCTCCTCCATGGCCGTCGGCCACCCACGGACGCCGCCGGCGAGCGCAACGGACCGGACATGCCGGTCGAGCCTGACTGACCGGGAATCGGGCCGGTGGACCCGGCGACGGAGCAGACGGCGCTGACGGCCCCGAGCGGTGCTCGTCGCCGGCGAATCAAGGTACTAGGGCGCCGAAATTGCTCGCCTGCGCCCGGCGAAAGCGCGCGCGGATCCGCCGGGTCGGACCCGGAGGAAGGGAAATCTCGATGGAGTCGAAAGGGCGGGGCCAGGCTGCGGAGCGCAGTGAGCGATGCCGAGCTGATCGTGATCCGGGCCTCGGGCGGCGACGTCGAGGTCACCTGCGGCGGGCTCGCCGTGCTGGACGGCGGTGACGACTCCCGAAGAAGGCGATCCTGGCCGGTCAGGAAGGCAGCATCCTGCTGGGCAAGCGGTACGTCGACGAAGGCGACACCCTCGAGCTCCTGTGCACCAAGCCCGGGGACGGCGCCCTCGCCGTCGATGGGCGGCCGCTCCAACTGAAGACCGCGAAGCCACCTTCCCTCTTCGGACTGAGGACCGGCCATGCACCTCGGCCTCGTGCTCGACATGGTCCACTCCGGCTACGGGGACCGGACCGCGGTCAGCGCCGAGGGGACCTCCATCGACTACGCCGGTCTGGCCGAGCGGTCGATGGTCGGCCTCGGCCCGGTTCAGCGCGCTCGGCGTCTCCTCGGTCATCTACATCGGGGGCAACCACGTGGCCTACCCGGTGGCCCTGTTCGGGCGGCCGGTGCCGGGGTGCCGTTCATCCCGCTCAACTACCGGCTGGGCCCCGATCAGCTCGCCAGCCAGATCAACGCCCATCCGGGCGCCTTCATCGTGTACGGCGACGAGCCACCGGCGGGGGCCGACTCCGGGCATGCGGCCCAGGCCGACCAATTCCTCGAGTCGCTGGCCGGTGAGCCGGCCGAGCCGCCGCTCCCCCCGGATCCCGAGTTGCCGTGCGTGCTGCTCTACACCAGCGGCACCACGGCCGCGCCCAAGGCGGCGATCCTCCGTCATCGGCACCTGATGTCCTACCTGCTCGGCACCGTCGAGTTCGCCAGCGCCGGCGAGGACGAGCGCTCGTTGGTGTCAGCGTTCCGCCGTACCACATCGCCGGGGTGGCCAACCTGCTGAGCAACCTCTACGCCGGTCGCACGCATCGTGTACCTCGACCGCGTTCAGCCCCGAGGACTGGCTGAGACGGTGCGGGGCCGAGGGCATCACCCAGGCCATGGTCATCCCGACCATGCTGGCCCGGGTGGTCACCCACCTCGGCGAGGCCGAGGACTCGGGGACGCCGACGCTGCGGTCGCTGTCCTACGGCGGGGCCCGGATGCCCACCCCGGTGCTCCACCGGGCCATGCGCCTCTTCTCGACCACCGACTTCGTCAACGCCTACGGGCTGACCGAGACCAGCTCCACCATCGCCCTCCTCGGTCCCGAGGACCATCGGGATGCCTTCGTCGCCGCCGATCCCCGGGCCCTGGCCCGCCTCGGGTCGGTCGGACGGCTCCTGCCCGGCATCGAGCTCGAGGTCCGCGACGACGAGGGGGGCCGGTGGCCGACGGCGGAGCTCGGACTGCTGTTCTTCCGGGGCGAGCAGATCTCCGGGGAGTACGCCGGAGGAAGCGTGCTCGACGACGACGGGTGGTTCTCGAGCCGGGACCGCGGCCGGATCGACGAGGACGGGTACCTGTTCATCGAGGGCCGGGCCGACGACACCATCATCCGGGGTGGCGAGAACATCGCCCCGGCCGAGATCGAGGACGTCCTGATCGCCCACGACGGCATCGTGGACGCCGCCGTGGTGGGCCTGCCCGACGACGAGTGGGGTCAGCGCCTGGTGGCGGTGGTGGTGGGGGCCCCGGGGACGTCGGTAACCGCCGACCGAGCTGAAGGACGCGGTCCGCGACCGGCTCCGCTCGTCGAAGACGCCCGAAGTCATCGAGTTCTGGTCGGAGCTCCCCCGCACCGACACCGGCAAGCTGCTCCGGCGTCAGGTCGTCGCCCAGCTCGCCGGGGACTGACCACCGGCACGCGCTCGGCGCGTCCGCAGGGCCCGCCTCCGCGAAGTCCAGTCGGAGGCCTTGACCGGCGGGCGCCAGAACCCGGCCAGCAGCAGCGCCGCCCCACCGACCCCGGCGGCCAGGACGATCCACAGGCCGGTCCATCCGGTGATGCCGAGGAGCCCGAAGGTGTTGTCGAGGCTCCATCGACCGGGCCCGAGGATGCCGATGACCACGCCGACCGATCGTGAGCGTCATCACGTACTCCCACCCCTCGCCGGGACGGAAGATGAAGAAGCCGTTGCCGCGGTGGTTGGTGATCCACGCCACCAGCATCACCCCGACCACGCCGGCGGCGGCCACCGGGGTGAGCAGCCCGGCCACCAGCAGGGCACCGGCGCCGATCTCCGTGAGGCTCGCCGTCCAGGCATGCAGCCAGCCCGGCTTCATGCCCAGGCTCTCGAACCACCGCCCGGTGCCGGCGATCTTGCCGCCCCCGAAGATGTGGTTGATCCCATGGGCGAGGAAGATCCACCCGCGGTCGAGCCGGAGCACCAGCAGGGCAAGGTTCGCCGCATTCGACCCCATCGAGTTTCCCTTTCGTCCTGCCGCTCACCACGACCGGCGACGGCACGGCCGGAGTTTAACGAGTCCCAGGCGGCCAGTCCCTGATGGGAAGGCCGGGGGGACCGGCCACCGTGGGCTATCCTCGTCGGATGGAGCGCCATGCACCGCGGTGACCTGGCCGGACCGGGGTGGGTCCCCTCGCCGAGCGGGACGGGTCCACTGCCCGACCTGACCGTCGAGACGGACGGGCCATGTGGCCACCGTGACGCTCGACCGGCCCCCGGTCAACGCCGTCGATCGATCCACCATGGCCGAGATCCGGGACACCTTCCGCAGCTTCGACGACGACCGCGACATCCGGGCGGTCATCTTCACCGCCGCCGGGGACCGGGCGTTCATGGCCGGCGCCGATCTCCGCACCGTCGGGCAGCACTCGACCGGCCCGGACGGGACGCCGGCCACCCTGGTGACCGATCCGCCCCGGGTGTCCCGCGACGCCATGTGGGCCGTCACCGACTGCGCCGTGCCGGTCATCGGGGCCATCAACGGGCCGGCCCTCGGTGCCGGTCTGGCCTTCGCCGCCTGTTGCGACATCCTGATCGCCGCCGAGGGGGCCACCTTCGCCGCCCCGGAGATCAACGTCGGGCTCCTCGGGGCCAGCGCCCCGCTGTCGAAGCTGGTCGGCCGGTACAAGGCGAGGGAGATGTTCTTCACCGGGGAGCGGGTGGATGCCACCGAGCTCTACCGGCTCGGCGCCGTGCGGGCCGTGGTGCCCCGCGCCGAGCTGCTGGCCCAGGCCCGGGCGCTGGCCGACGAGTTGGCGACCAAGAGCCCGATCGCCCTCCGGCTGGCCAAGGAGAGCATGAACCGGGTGGAGGACCTCCCGCTGAAGGAGGCCACCCGGACCGAGCAGGACTACACGGCCCGCCTCTCGGGATTCGAGGACGCCGCCGAGGCCGCGCTCGGCCTACGCCGAGAAGCGGGCACCGGAGTGGGAAGTGGAGAGTGGCGATGTCCACAACGGGCGACTCTATCGATCTGGCATCGGTCCGTTCGGTCTGAGCGCTCCACCCTGACCGTCGGAGCGTGGCCTACACGGTCGTCGGCGACCGTCGGCCCCAGAGGAGGATCCGCTTGAAGGGGTAGAAGTAGGGCGACCGTTCACCCAGCACGTCGAGCAGGCGTTGACGGTAGGCGTCGATGAACCGGAGCCACTCGTCCTCGCCGAGCGGCTGTTTGAAGACGCGTCAACGTGGTGCCCTTGACCCATTCGACGAACTGGGAGGTGGAGGAGAGATGGTGGGCGTAGACCTGGAGCCGGACCACCTGATGGCCGAATCCGAGCTCGTCCAGCAGTTCGGAGTAGCGCTCCGGGGCCAGGACATTCTCCCCCACCGGATCGGCCGGCGGGTCCTCCATCCACTCGGCAGCCAGTTCTGACGCCACCCGGTGGGCGGGGTGATCGGCGTTGGTGGGCACCTGCACGGCCAACTGTCCGTCCGGGCGGAGGGAGTTGGCCCAACGGGCCAGGACGTCGGGATGATCGGGCACGCACTGCAGGGAGGCGTTGGCGAACACCACGTCGAAGGAGCCGGCCCGCTCCCAGGCACCGATGTCGCCGGACTCGAAGCGGACCCGGTCGGAACGATGGTCGGCCACGGCCGCCATCATGGCCGGGGAGCTGTCCACCCCGACCGTGGAGGAGGCGTCCAACTGGTCGTTGAGGGCTGCCGTCAACCGGCCGTCGCCGCAGCCCAGGTCGACCACGGTGGGCGAGTCGACCGGCTCCAACAGCCGGGCCAGGTCCCAGAACGGCTGCTCCCGCTCCGCGGCGAACTTGTTGTACTGGCCCGGGTCCCAATCTCCGGAGGCGGTCATCGGAGCTCGGTCACGACGGCCGGTGACCCGCCGCCCCGGTCATGCGCCGCGCCAGGTCCCGCCAGCCCGGTGACCAGGTGCAGGCGCCCTTGGCCACGCTCGAACCGATGAAGTTGCGTCTGGGCCTCGACCGTGCCGGCACCGAAGCACAGGCCCCGGATGTCGCGGTAGGCGCGCTCGACCGGATACTCGTGGCTGTAGCCGTAACCGCCGTGGATCTGCATGGCCTCGTCGCACACCAGCTTGGCGGCCAGGTTGGCCGCCGTCTTGGCCAGCGCCGACTCGAGAGGGGGCGGGGTCCCCCCCGGCCCGGCCAGCCGGACGGCCCGACCGAGCAGCAGTCTCGCCCCTTCGAGGGCCACGGCCATGTCGGCGAACTTCCACTGGAGGCCCTGCAATTGGGCGATCGGCCGGCCACCCACCACCCGGTCGCGGGCATAGGCCACGGCGTGCTCCGAGCGCGCCCTGGGCCGCGCCGATGCACATGGCGGCGTTGCCACACCGCTCATGGTTGAGGTGCCCCAACAGCGTCTTGAAGGCCGACGTCGTCCCCGGGATCACCGGCCAACAGGATGTCGTCCTCGGTGATGGCGACGTCGTCGAAGGCGATCTCCGCCTCGGTGGCGGCGTGGATCCCCATGCCCCGGTGGCGACCGGTCACGCTCACCCCGTCCCGGTCGGTGGGCACGATGACCGCCCCGATGCCCTTGGCCCCCTCGCCGCCCGGCCACCGGCACCACACCAGCACGGCCGAGGCGACGTGACCCAGGGTCGAGTAGTTCTTGTAGGCGTTGAGCCGCCAGCGGGCGGGCCCGTCGGGCCGCAGGGCGGCCCGCATCTCCTGCACGGCCGAGCCGGCGTCCGGCTCGGTGATGCCGATGCTGATGATGCTCTCGCCGTCGGCCACCGCCGGCAGGTAGCGCTCCTTCAGGGCGTCGCTGCCGAGGTGCTCGATGCCCCGGCTGGGTCCGTTGAAGGCCAACTGGCAGCAGATGGCCGTCGACACGTCCCAGCGGGCGATCTCCTCGAACACGATGGCCGCCTCGACGTCGCCCAACCCGAGGCCACCCCACTCGGTGCCGATGGTCACCCGGAACAGATCGGCGGCGGCAATGGCCTTGACCGCCTCCCAGGGCACCTCGCCGGAGTCGTCACCTTCACTGGCCCGGGGAGCTACCTCCCGGGCGCCCACCTGGCGGGCCAGCTCGCGAAGCGCGGCCTGATCGGCATCTTCGGCCATGGGATCGGCACCGGCACTGGTGGACACGTGGGCATGATAACTGGCCGGCCCGGTTCGGGGTGAGGCCGGCACTGGCCCCGGTGTCGGCCGTAGCTCCGGTGGTCTGCTGCGGGTCGGCGCGGGCCTGCCGTACGGCCCAGATCATCGCCACCTGCAACGGGAGGCGGCCCCAGGCCACCGCGGCCGGTCCGCGGCCCCGGAAGGCGGCCCGAGCCGGCGTCCAGGGCCATCTGCACATTGGCCGGGAACACACCGACCAGCACTGCGGTGCTGGCGGCCGAGGCCCACCGGGTCTGCCGACAGCCCGGCGCACACACCAGCTCAGCGGCCCCACTGACGTAGATCAGGGCCCGATGGTGACGGACCGGGATGGCTCGGGGCATGATCGATTCGAACGCCTGGGGCCGCACGAAGTGGATGATCCCACTGACGGTGAAGGCATTGGCCATGACGATCGGGGCGATGCGTCGACGGGACATGAGCCGATGGTAGGAGGTCGAGCGGGGCTCGGCGGCCGCGCCGTCGACGGGATCGACCGGGGCCGGCGGTCTATAGTTCGACTCGTGGGGTTGGGCATGGCCCGGCACGGGGCGGACGTCGACCGCAGCGGCGAGTGGGAGGACCTGCGCACCCGGTACCTGGCGTCCCCGGACCACCGGGCGCCGTCGTCGGCCCGCGGCCTGCACCACCGGGCGGTGCAGTCCCACGATCGGTCGAGCGGACCATCCGCTTCGTCTCGGGGCGGTCTTGATTTCACCGTCACCGAGCTGTTCGAGAACCGCGACCACCGCGGCTCGACCCACTGCTTCTTCGACATCGGCCACGGCCACCTGGTGGCGTTCTTCGACTTCCCCGGTCTCGAGCTCGGGGCCGTACGCCGAGGTGCTCGGGGGCATGCACCACATCGCCATCTCGGGGACGCCCGAGACTGGGACCACCTCCGGTCCAAGCTCGAGGCGGCCGGGGTCGCCACCACCGCCATGAGCGGGTCGTCGCTCTACTTCAACGGCCCCGACGGAGAGCGGCTCGAGCTCATCAAGGATCCGCTGCGGGAGATGTACGGCCTGACCGTGGCCAGGGAGTCGGCGCCTCGCCCCGGGTCAATCACCCGGCCGCAGGAACCGCTGCTGGGGGTCCCATCGACGCAGCGTCTCCACCTCGTCCCCGGTCGGGCCCGGGTACTCCGCCACCGCCGGGTCGACGTCGAGCTCCCACCCGCAGAGCGCCCGCACCTGCTCGATGCGGTCGTCGAGCGGGTCCGGGCCCTCGGGCACGGCGGTCAGCACGAAGCCGTCGCCCCGGCGCTCGAAGGTCCCGAGATCGGTCACCAGGGCACTGACCCGCACACCCGGTGAGGTGATGTAGGGCACCTCCGCCACCGTGCGCCGGCGTCGAGGGTGGCCACCACCACCACCTCGTCGGCCGACGAGGCCACGTCGTTGCCGCCCCCCGATCCGACCAGGAAGGCCCGCCCGGGGATGACCGTCGAGTTGATGTTGCCGTGCTTGTCGATCTGGGCCGCGCCGAGGCAGCCGAGCAGGCGGGTGCCCGGTCCGCCGGTCAACGTCGACAGGACCGACTCGCTGTCGGAGACCATGGTGGCCGTCGGGAAGCTGCGGTGGTTGAACACGAACGGGTCGGCCAGCGTGGGCTCGTAGCCCCAGAGGCCGAGCTCGGCGGTCAGGACGGCCGCGGACCCCTGGCTCCGGGCCGATCGGACCGCCAGCCAGGCGGCCAGGTTGGCCACCCCGGCCCCGGCCAGCACGGCATCGAAGCCCCCGTCGACCACCCGGGCGGCCACGTGGCGTCCGGCGTAGACGGCCGCCCGTTCCCAGGCGCCGACCGGCGCGTCGAGATCGGGCGGGTGGGCCACCTCGTCGTCCCGCCACGAGTCCGGCTCCGCCCTCCGGCGCAGCCGGGCGATGCGTTCGGGTCCCAGTCGGGCCAGGTAGTCCTGTTGATCGGTCGGCTCGAGGATCCAGTGGCGGATCCAGGCATCGAAGTCGTCGCCGCGGCTGGCGTCGCGGGTCTCCTCCCAGAACTCGAGGTCCTCGCCGTAGGGCTCCACCGGCAGGTGCGGGGCGTAGAGACCGCCCGGGTGGGCGCCGAGCGGTACCTCGCACAGGGCGAGCACCCGGTGGGCGGGGATCTTGACCAGGTGGGCCCAGGGCCGGATGTCGTCCACGATCCGCTCGACGGTCACGATGACCCCGCGCCGGGCCGCCAGCGCCCCCCACACCCCTTCGAGCAGCGGGGGGCTGAGGGCCACGTTGCCCTCCCGGTCGGCCACCGGGGCGTGGAGGAGGGCCACGTCGGGGGCGTAGGGGGCGAGGAGCCCGACCCGGCCGCCGAACGGCGAGTCGACCACCGCGAACCCCTCGTTGTCCTCCATGGAGGAGCCCTGCAGCGAGCCGGTGACCACGGCGGGCAGGCCGCGGGCGGCCGCCTCCAGACGCTGGAGGAAGGTGAGGAACGACCAGTGCTCCACCTCCACCTCGCCGCTCAGATAGGCGTCGCCGAACCACCGGTTGGGGGTGAAGTTGGGGAAGACGTCGCCCGAGTAGCCGGTGACCACCTTGCGGACCAGCCCGCCGCGGAACAGGACGGCGCCGAGGCTGGAGAGGCTGAGCATCACCAGGGTGAACTGCGGGTCCTTCCCCCACCACTGTCGGATGACCTCACGAGCGGCCGGCGTCCAGCCGCGAGTGCCCGGTCACCACGTGGATGGCGTCCCCGGCGGACACGTGTCGCTCCACCGCCTGGTCGAGCGACACCTGCGGGGCGCTCACGGCTGGCCTCGGGCTCGTCCGTCACGGATGCAGACCGTAGCGGAGCGCGCATCCGGGCGGAGAAAGCCGCCGTCGTTACACTGAGGCCCATGATCCGCTACGAGGTCGGCGACGACCATGTCGCCCGGCTGACCCTCGATCGACCCGAGGCCAAGAACGCCCTCTCCATCGAGATGCGCGACGACATCGTCGCCGGCGTGCGCCGGGCCCGGAGCGACCGGGAGGTGCGGGCGTTGCTCATCACCGGGGTCGGCGACGCCTTCTGTTCGGGCATGGACCTCCGGCAGTCGACGGTGGGCGACGCCGGGGGGCCCGGCTTCGACCCCCGGACGACCAGTGAGGCGCTGCGGGTGGGCGTGCAGTCGTTCATCCGTGAGCTGTGGGAGTTGGACAAGCCGACGGTGGCCGCGGTCAACGGCACCGCGGTGGGCCCCGGTGCCCACCTGGCGCTGGCCTGCGACTTCGTGCTCACCTGCGAGCGGACCAAGTTCGTCTGGTCGTTCGCCCGCTGGGGCCTGGTGGTGGATGCCGGCGGGGCCTATCTCCTGCCCCGCCTGGTGGGTCTGCCCCGGGCCAAGGCCATGGTCATGCTGGGCGAAGGGGCCGACGGTGCCGAGGCGGTGGAGCTCGGGCTCGCCTACCGGTTCGTCCCCTCGGTCGAGGAGCTGTCCACCGCGGCCTCCGAGCTCGCCGCCCGCCTGGCCGCCGGGCCCACCCGTTCGCTCGGGCTGTCCAAGGTCCTGCTCAACTCGACCTTCGAGACGGACCTGGCCGCCTCGCTCGATCGGGAGGGACAGGCCCAGGCCCTGGCGGCCACGTCGCCGGAGATGGCCGAGGGGATGGCGGCGTTCAAGGAGCGCCGGTCGCCGGACTTCCCGGGCCGGCGTTGAGCGACCCCGAGCCGGTTCCGTCCCCCCCGCCACTCGCCGGGCTGCGGGTCATCGACGTGGGCACCCGGATCAGCGCGCCGTTCTGCGCCGGGCTCCTCGGTGAGATGGGCGCCGAGGTCATCAAGGTCGAGCAGCCCGACGGCGGCGACTTCATGCGCACCATCGGGCCCTTCGCCCCGGACCCTGACGGCCACGACTACTCGATGTGGTGGGCGGTCGAAGGGCGCGGCCGCAAAGGGGTGACCCTCGACCTGCGCCGGCCCGAGGGCCAGGACCTGTTCCGCCGGCTGGCCGCCACCGCCGACGTGGTGTGCGAGAACTTCCGGCCCGGGACCCTCGAGGCGTGGAACGTCGGCCCCGACGACTGTGACCCCCGGCTGGTGTGGGCCCGGATCAGCGTGTTCGGCCAGGACGGGCCCTACTCGGGGCGGCCCGGGCTCGACCGGATGGGCATCGCCTACGGCGGCCTGCTGGCCATCACCGGCTATCCCGATCGACCCCCGGTCCGGCCCGGGGTGACCATCTCCGACTACCTGACCGGCACCTTCGCCGCCGAGGCCGTCCTGGCCGCCCTCTACCGCCGCGACCGACCGGATACCGGAACGGGGATCGGCGGGGTGGTCGACGCCCCGCTGTACGGCGCGGTGCTCCGGATCCTCGAGTGGACGGTAGCGGCCCAGGACCGGCTCGGGCTGACCCGGGAACGGCAGGGGAACCGCCTGGCCAACTCGGCCCCCCTCGACAACTACGCCACGTCGGACGGGCGGTTCGTCTGCGTGGTGGGCGGGTCCGACGCCAACTTCCGCCGGCTGTGCCGGGCCATGGGGCAGCCCGAGCTCGCCGACGATCCCCGGTGGCGGACGCTGCGGGACCGGGTCGCCGATGCCGACGGCATCAACGGTCTGGTGGCGGAGTGGGCCGCCACCCTCACCGCCCGGGAGGTCGAGGAGGTGTGCGTGGCCAACGGCGTCCCGGTGGGCGTGGCCTACGACGCCGCCGAGATCATCGCCGATCCGCACGTGGTGGCGCGCGGCGACCTGGTCGAGGTGGACGATCCCTTCGCCGGTCCCCACCTGCAGCAGGCGCCGTTCCCGCGGCTCGACCGGCACCGGCCCGGGGCTCCGACCCCGGCACCCTCCCTGGGCCAGCACAACCGCGAGGTCTGGTGCGACCTGGTCGGCCTGGACGAGGACGCCTTCGGGGCCCTGGTGGCCTCCGGGGTGATCTGACCCCACCGGCCGATCCCGGGCCGCGTCCGATCCGGCCGTTGCTACGCTCCTGGCCCATGACACCCGTCCGGGAGGGACTGTTCACCGAAGGGGCCGAGCCCCGGCTGCTCGGCGCCACCTGCCCCACCTGCGGGTCCATCCACTTCCCGCGCACCGAGCTGTGCCCGTTCTGCGGGGCCGACTCCGTCGAGGCCTGCGAGCTCCCGTCCACCGGACGCCTGTGGGCCTGGACCACGGTGACCGCCGCCCCTCCCGGGTACCACGGACCGGTCCCCTACGGGTTCGGCGTGGTGGAGCTCGGGGACTGCGTCCGGGTGGTGACCCGGCTGACCGAGCCGGATGCCGGCGCGCTCCGGGCCGGTCAGTCCATGCACCTGGTGGTGGACGATGTCGGGGAGGGGGACGAGGCCCTCACCACGTGGGCCTTCGCCCCGGATCCATCGTGACCCGGGTGGCCGTGGCCGGGGTGGGGATCCACCCGTTCGGCCGGTTCGACGACAAGACGGTGACCGACCTCGGGGTGGAGGCGGTGCGGGCGGCCCTGCTGGACGCGGGCGTCGGGCGGGACGGCCTGCAGGCGGCGTTCTGTGGCACCGCCTACGCCGGGGTCGCCTCGGGGCACAAGGTGCTCGGTCGGCTGGCCATGACCGGCATGCCCATCATCGACGTCGAGGCCGGATGTGCCAGCGGTGCCGCCGCCCTCATGCTGGCCGCGGCCTCCATTCGCAGCGGCGAGCACGACACGGTGCTCGCCTTCGGGATCGAGAAGATGCCCAAGGGCATCATCCGGTCCTCGTTCTTCGAGCCCTGGCAGGAGGAGGCCGGGCTCAACTCCACGCCGGCCTACTTCGCCCTGCGGGCCCAACGGCTGATGACCACCTCCGGTGTCACCGACGAGGACCTGGCCGAGGTGGTGGTGAAGAACCGCCACCACGGAGTGGCCAACCCCGACGCCATGTTCCGGTCCGAGGTCACCGCCGAGCAGGTGCTGGGCTCGCGGATGGTGTGCCCGCCACTGCGCCTGTGGATGCTGTGCTCGCCCAACGAGGGGGCGGCCGCCGTCGTGCTCCGTCGGGCCGACGGCGTCCGACCCGGCGTCGAGCTGGCCGCGTCGGTGGTGGTCTCCCACCTGCCGGGGGCGGTGCTGAGCGAGTCGACCCCGCTGTCGGGCCTCTGCGACGACACCCTCACGCCGCCCACCACCCGGGCCGCCCAGGCCGCCTACGCGCTGGCCGGGGTGGGCCCGGACGAACTCGACCTGGTGGAGTGCCAGGACACCGATGCCGCCCGCGAGCTGCTGTCCTACGAGGAGCTGGGCCTCTGTGCGCCCGGCGGGTCGCCGGCCCTGCTGCGCGACGGGGCGACCCGGCTGGGTGGACGGCTCCCGGTCAACGTCAGCGGCGGGCTGCTGTCCAAGGGCGAGCCGCTCGGCGCGTCGGCGCTCGGCCAGGTGGTCGAGGTGGTGCGCCAGCTGCGATCGGAGGCCGGGGCCCGGCAGGTCCCGGGAGCCAGGGTGGGCCTGGCCCACACCATCGGCCGGGGAGCCAACGCCAGCGTGGTGATCCTCAGGCGCTGAGGTCCGGGCCGGCCAACGCTTCCACCCGGTCGGCCACCAGTTGGGCCCGGTTGACCTTGGTGGCGGCGCTGCGGGGTATCGACTCGACGAACTCGACCGTCTTCGGCACCTTGTAGGCGGCCAGCCGCTCCTTGGCGAAGCGCCGGATGTCCTCCCCGGAGAGAGCGGCCCCCGGGTCCTCCGGCTCGATGATGGCGTGCACCCGGTGTCCCCACTCCGGGTCGGGCAGTCCGATGACCACGACGTCGGCCACCCCCGGGTGTTCGGACAGGGCGGCTTCGACCTCGGCCGGGAACACGTTGGCCCCCCCGCTGACCACCATGTCCACCCGACGATCGGCGATGTAGAGGTACCCGTCGGCATCGAGGCGCCCGAGGTCGCCGGCGGTGGCGAACCCGTCCTCGGTCATCGGCAGGGTCTGGCTCGATCCGAGGTAGCCGTACTTGCCGGTGGTCAACGAGCGCAGGTAGATCTCCCCCACTTCATCGACCGGCACCGGTTGCTGCTGCTCGTCGAGGATGCGCACCTCGGTGCCGCGGAATCCCCGCCCGATGCTGCCCGGGTGCTCCAGCCACTCGTCCCCCCGGATGGCGGTGAGCCCGAGCCGCTCGGTCATCCCGTAACACATGTAGATGCGTTCGCCCCCGAGGAGGTCGATCCACCGGCGGACCAGGTTGGGCGGGAAGGACGCCGCCCCCTGCTGCAGCCACACCAGACTGGAGAAGTCGCGCTGGTCGATGTCCGGGAGCCGGGCGATGCGGGCCAGCATGGTCGGGGTGGCGGTGAAGGCGGTGATGCGCTGCTGCTCGATCAGGTCCACGGCCAGGGCGGCGTCGAACTTGGACATGATGGTGAGGGTGTCGCCGGCCAGCAGGTAGGTGAACTGGGCGAATCCGTTGGTGTGATAGAGCGCGGTGGGGATCAGGATCCGTTGCGGGCCCACGTCGACCCCCCAGGCGGTCGGGAAGGGAGTGGTCGCGGTCGGCAGGAGTACGGCCGGCGAATGGTCCATGATGACCTTGGGCGTACCCGTCGAGCCGCTGCTGCAGATGCCGCTGACGCTCGGCGACACCACCAGCGGAAGGGGGTCGGCGGACAGGCGGTCGGCCTCGGCGGACAGATCGTCCCCACTGCGCCCGACCATCAGTGCGGCCGCCAGCACGTCGGCCACCCGATCCCGTTCCCACTCCGGCAGGTCCCAGCGGACCGGTACCGGCGAGGCCCCGACCTTCCAGGTGGCGAGCACCGCCTCGACCATGAACACCGAGTTGGGCAGTTCGAGCCCGACCCGGTCCCCGAGGCCGACCCCCCGGGACAGCATGGCCCGGGCCACCTGATTGGAACGCCGGTCGAGCTGGCTCCAGGTCACTGCCCGCCGCGAGCCCTGCTCGTCGACCATGGTCACGGCCACCACGTCGGGGCGTTCGCGCACCAGGGTGGCCATCCGCTCGGTGAAGGGGACCCCCACCTCCTCGTCTACCGTCGACATCAGGCGTCCTCTCCCACAACGAGTGGAGAACCTACCCGGCCCGGGTCGCCGGTGCCATCGGCCGACTCGAGGATCGACCCGAGCGCCGGGTCGCCGGCGTCACCCGAACCGACCACCCCCGCCGGTGCCACCGAAGCCACCGGCCCCGCCGAAGCCGCCGGCCCCACCGAAGCCACCGGCGCCGCCGAAGCCACCGGCGCCGCCGAAGCCCCGGGTGGTCGTCGAGGAGGTGGAGGGCAGAGGCTCGGCCAGATTGGCCAGTGACACCACCTGCCCGGGCGTCACCCCGGACTTGATCTGGGTCAGTATGTCGCCCACGGTGCCCACGGTGACCCGCACCGATCGGATCTTGTTGTCGGACACCAGGCTGACCAGGTGGATCGTGCCGACGGTGCGCACGGCCGAGCTGGGCACGGTGGTGACGTCAGCCGAGCGCTGGGTCACGATCGAGACGCCGGCCTCCGAACCGGACAGCTGTCCGAGTTGCGAGGAGGTCAGCGAGATGGTGACCGGATAGGTGGTGCCGGTCGTGGCCGTCGTGGCCAGCACCCCGATCGACGAGACGGTCCCGGTCACCACCGAGCTGGTCGAGTCCGGAGTGATCTGGGCCTGCTGCCCGACGCGGACCTCGCCGATATCGGCCACGGCGACGTCGGTGGTGACCTGGTACGACGAGCCCGGACCGATGACGACGATCTCCGGTGTGGTCGAGGAGGACCCGGCGGTGACCGACTGACCCGGTATGAGACTCACCGACGCCACCGTGCCCGAGATGGAGCTGGTCAGATTGGCGCCGTCCAGTGCCGCCTGCGCGTCATCGAGGTTGGCCTGGGCCGTGTCGATCGATGCCTGATCGAGCGCCAGCTGTTGCGGCGTCGCCTCTTTCGCCTCCGACCCGGTTCCCGCGGAGCCGCCCGACGTCTGCTTGGGGGCCGATGCCGCCGGTGCGGTCGTCGGGGTCGTGACCGAGCCGGCGGCCGGTGCGGCGGAGAGGGACGACTTGAAGGCGGCCTCGAGCGCCGACTCCGCCTGGTCGACCGACTTGATGTCAGCGGCCACCGCGGCCTGGTCCGAGGTGGCCTGGGCCAGCGCTTGGGCACACGTGGTGGGGGCCGACCCCTGCCCCGGTGACCCGGGAGCGCCCGATGCTCCCTCGGCGTTCGATCCGGCGACGGAGGTCGGGGTGGTCGAAGCGGGTGGAGTGGTCGAGGCGCCCGGTGTCGGGCCGAGGCACAGCGCGTTGGCCGCGGCCAGGCTGGACCCGGCCAGGGTCGAGTCGGCGTCCTGCTGGCTCTGGGCCGCCACCAGCGCGGCCTGGAGCTTCGTGATCTGCTGGAGGTCCTGTTGCGTCGAGCCGGCGCCGGTGGAGGCGGAGCCGGTGGTGGCCGGAGGCGTGGAACTCGCGGTCGTGGTGACGGCCGCGGTGGTCACCGCGGCGGTCTCGCTGGCCTCGGCCGAGGCCAGCGTGGCCTGGCCGAGGCCAGCGTGGCCTGCGTCGAAGATCACCTTGGCGGTGAGGACGGCGAGTCGAGCGACGCCAGGATCTGGCCGGCGGTCACCGGTCTGGCCGACCGAGACGTCGACCGTGCCCGACCGTGCCGGAGACGTTGAAGTTGAGACTCGCCTGGTTGACCGGGGTGATCGTCCCCACCGAGTCGAGCGTCGCCTCCACGGTGCCGGTCCCGACCACCGCCGTTCGATACACCGGGGTGTTGCCCCGGGTCAGGCTCCCAGCGACAGCGCCGCCGCCGCCACCAGGACGACGACGACCCCGATCCGCAGGGGCGAGAACCACCCGCCTCCCGCCGGCACGGCGGCGGGCAGCGTCCAGCGGCGCGACCGTGGAGTCGGCCGGTCCGCTCACCTCGTCGCGCGGGAACGTTGCCCGGTCCGACCGGGTCAGGCACCGTCGAGTCCTCCCGGTCCGCCGGCACCGCCGCCGCGACCGAACCCGCCGAACCCGGTGGTGCAGCCCCTGGCGCCGGGCGTGGAGATGACGATCGACCGGGCGGTGACCGCCCCGGTGGAGTCGGCCGTGCCGATGGCGGTGGCACACTTACCCACGGCCAGATCGGCGGCGGTCGCCGACGTCCGCTCGGTGAAGGTGGTCGAGGAGGTGAGGGTGACGACCACGCTCGAGGTCGTCTTGGTCGAGGGGTTGGTCTCGCTGACGGTGACGGTCGACCCGTTGACCGCGGTCACCTGACCCGATGCCCCGCCGAACGCCCCCGGCCCGACCCCGGAAGCTGCCGCCGCCGGCCGGGTCCACCCGTCGCCGCACGACCACCGGCGCCGGTACCGCCCCCGGTGACCCGCCGCCAGGCCGGCCGGCTCCGCCCGCCGCCGAACCCGCCACCGAAGCCGCCGGTGCAGCTGCCCGACGTCGGGCTGGGAGATGGACACGGTGGTGGCCGTCACCGGGCCGCCGAACGCCGACGTCGTGCCGGCGGACGAGGTCGATGGTGGGCTTGCCGAAGGCCGAGATGCACGATCCGACGGTCACCCCGCTGGCCGCGGCGGACACCGTCTGGTCGAAGGTGGTGGCCGACGTGTAGGTGACCGTGGTCTGGCCCGGTGGTCGGGTTCTGGACCTCGAGCGAGGTGCCGGTGATGGCGGCGATGGTGCCCGAGGTGCCCGGGCGCGGGCACCGCCGGCACCCGACGCCGCGCTCGCCGCCCCACCGGCTGGCCTTCGCTCTGGTGCGTCGAGGTGGTCGAGGCCGACGACGACGATCCGCAGGCGGCCAGGGTGACCGCGGCGACCCCGAGGGCGGCCAGGGCCAGGACCCGCCTCGTCGACCGGGTGCGTGCGGGCCCGGGGGACGCTCATCGGCGTCGGGTCCCGCGGCTGATGTGGCGGTGGTGCTCATTGTCGGTTCCTCGCTGTGTTGGTGTGAGTTGCTGGTCGGGTCGAGACATGGGGTGACGGGCTCATTCGCTGCGCAGGGCGTCGATCGGGGCCAGGCGGGCGGCCCGGCCGGCCGGGTAGACGCCGAAGACGACGCCGATGCCGATGGCCACGACGATGGCGCCGACGGTGGCCACCGGCGAGATGGCGATCGGATCGGAGATGAAGTGGGGCAGGATCCAGGCCCCGAGCAGGCCCGAGGCCGGCCCCGAGCACTCCCCCGACCAGGCCGAGGACGGACGCCTCGACCAGGAACTGGCGGCGGATGGCCCGGGGCGTCGCCCCGAGCGCCTTGCGCAGGCCGATCTCGCGGATGCGCTCGGTCACCGACACCAGCATGATGTTCATGACGCCGATGCCGCCGACCAGCAGCGAGATGCCGGCGATCCCGCCGAGGAGGACGGTGAGGGTCTTGTCCACCGAGGTGGCGGTGCTCACCAGCGACGTCTCCGGCGTGATGGTGAAGTCGGCGTCGGCCGGTCGGTGATCGGAGTGCAGGCTGTCGCAGCTCGGCATTGGCCTCCTGGTAGGCCGCCGACAGGGTCGAGGACGAGGTGGCCTGGACCAGGATGTCGCTCACCGAGTTCCGGCTGGTCCCGCCGAACAGCTGGGTCGCCGCCGTGGTGATGGGCACGATGGCCTGATCGTCCTGGTCGGCGCGTCGTCGACGACGACCCCGACGAACCGACCGTGTTGAGCACGCCGATGACCGACATCGGCACACCGTTGATCGGTCACCGGTCTGGCCGACCGGGTCGCGGCCACCGAACAGCTCCTCGGCGGTGGTCGAGCCCGAGCACCACCACGTCGGCCCGGGTGGTCACGTCGTGGCCGGCGATGAAGCGTCCCTCGGTCATCGAGCGGCCCCGGACCGTCAGCCACGACGGGTCGGTGCCGACCACGGTGGTGGTCCAGTTGGTGGTCCCGGCCACCAGGGTCTCCGACTCGGTCGTGGTCGGCGCCACCGCGTCGATGTCGGGCGCCACCGTCTTCGACGCCAGGGCGGTGGCGTCGACCGTGGTCAGGGTGGAGGCCGAGCCGAACCCGCCCCGGATCCCCGAGCTCGAGGTCGTGCTCCCGGGGGAGATGGTCGAGCAGGTTGGAACCCAGCGCGGTGATCTCCGAGCTGACCTGCTGCTGGGCGCCCTCGCCCAGGCCGACGGTGAGGATCACGGCGGCGATCCCGATCATGATGCCGAGCACGGTGAGGCTGGAGCGCAGCCGGTGGGTGACCACGGCCTCGAGCCCGGTGCGGAAGGTCTCCAGGAAGTTCATCGCCGGACCCGCGCCGATGCCCGCCGACTCGGCGTCGAAGATCTCGCCGTCCTGGATCCGCATGGTCCGTCTCGGCCGCGGCGGCCACGTCGGCCTCGTGGGTGATGAGCACGATGGTGCGACCACTCCGGTGCAGCTCGTCCAGCAGCCCGAGGACGTCGTCGGCCGAGACCGAGTCGAGGTTGCCGGTCGGCTCGTCGGCCAGGATGAGGGCCGGATCGGTGACCAGGGCCCGGGCCACGGCCACCCGCTGCTGCTGGCCGCCCGGAGAGCTCGCCGGGGCGATGCTCGACCCGGTCGCCGAGCCCGACCCGGTCGAGCGCGGCCAGGGCCCGCTGCCTTGCGGGTCGGTGCGGTCGACGCCGGCGTAGACCAGCGGCAGCTCGACGTTCCGCCAGGCGGTGAGCGAGGCCAGCAGGTTGAACTGCTGGAAGACGAAGCCGATCCGTCGGTTGCGGACGTGGGCCAGCTCGCTCCTCGGACATGGTGCTCACGTCCTCACCGGCCAGACGGAACGTCCCCGACGTGGGGACGTCGAGGCAGCCGAGGATGTGCATGAGGGTCGACTTGCCCGAGCCCGACGGGCCCATGACGGCCACGTACTCGCCGGTCGTCGATCGTCGAAGGACACGCCCCGCAGGGCCTCGACCTCCAGCGTCCCGTTGCGGTAGGTCTTCCGGACGTCCTCGACCTCGATGACCGGCGGGCGGACCACGGGGTGCCGGCCGGTGCGCTCGATCCGGACCTCGGCCGTGTCGTCCAGCGGACCCGACCCGGGGCCGGCTCCGGTGCCGGCGGCGGTCATCCGCCGAACCGCCTCCGCCGCCCGCCGAAGCCGCCCCCCGCCCCGCCGAAGCCCGCCACCTCCGCCCGCCGAACCCGGCCGCCGCCGTCCGCCGAAGAGACCGGCGCCGGCACCGGTGCCCAGCGCCTCCGTGGAAGGTGACCTCGGTCACGTAGATCTTGTCCCCGACCGACGAGCCCGCTGGTGACCTGGGTGTTCCCGCCCGAGGCGGCGCCGATGGTGACCGGCCGGGTCACCTTCTTCCCGCCGGAGTCGAGGGTCACCGTGGTGTCGTTCCCGCTGTAGTGGATGGCGGTCGTCGGCACCACGACGACGTCCTGCAGCTCCTCGGTGATGATCGACACGGTGCGCCGATGACCCTCCGTAGAGGCCGGCCGGGCTGCCGGTCACGTCGATGACCACCGGGAAGGAGGAGACGCCCGACGAGGTGGAGGCCAGCAGGCCGACCGAGCCCACCGTGCCGTAGACGTTGGCCGTGGAGCCGGAGACGGTGATGGTGGCCTGGTCCCCGACCTTCACCTGGCCGACCTCGGTGCTGTCGACCGAGGCGTTCACCATGTAGGAGCCGGTCGACACCACCACCACCTGGGCCGTCGAGGCGCTGGAGGCCGAGGTCGAGCCGGCGGTGGACGCGGCTGGAGGCGGCGGACCCGCTCCCGGCGAACGAAGCTGCGCCCGAGCCGGTGGCTCCGCTGGTCGAGCCGGTGCCGGTCGAGCCGGTGCTGGCACCGGTCGAGCTGGAGGAGCCGGAGCCGTCACCTGCTGGCCGACGGTGAGATTGACCGAGGCCACGGTGCCGGCGATGGTCGAGGTCGAGCGTGGCCTCGGACAGCGAGGTCTGGGCGTTGGTGACCTGGGTCTGCGTCGAGGCGATGTTCGCCTCGTCGGAGGCGATCTGGGCCGACGAGGCGCCGTCGGCCTGGTCGGTGGCCAGCTGCGGCCTGGTCGTTGGCCAGTTCCGCCTGGGCCTGGGCCAGCGATGCCGATCAACGAGGTGTCGTCGATGGTGGCCAGCGGCTGACCGGCGGTGACCGTCTGACCCGACGGTCACGTCGACCGCGGTGACCCGACCGGAGACGCCGAAGTCGAGGTTGGCCTGGCTGGCCGGCTCGATGGTGCCCGACGACGCCACGGTCTGGGTGATCGTCCCCGTCGTGACCGTCTGGACCGTCGTGGTGGTGGTGATCAGGGGCGCGGCACTCGAGCTGCTGGTGCCGAGCCAGGTGCCCACACCGGCGCCGGCCACCACCACGATCGCGGCGCCCGACGATCGTCCCCTTCCGCTTGAACCATCGCTTGCGGTCGGATCCCACAATGGCCTCGCTCGCTGTTGACCGTCTCCATCCGCCCGTGCGCCGCCTCCGCGTCGGAGGACCCGGCTGGCCAGCGCGGAGGGTCGACACCATCCAATCGACCGAACATATACGCCAGTCAACAGTCACCTGTGAACTTCCTGAGAACCATAAGATATGCATAAAGCCTGCTCAGACGAGCGCGGGCGCACCTCGACGGGTCAGCGGGGCGTGCCGCATAAGGTCGGGCCGGCAAGCTCCATCCCGGCCGATCGATGCGGCCGGCCCACCCCTGGGAGGCACCCATGCAGTACGTGAATCTCGGAAGCACCGGCCTGCGGGTCTCGCGGGTCTGCCTCGGGATGATGAGCTTCGGCAACGACAGCGAGCGCCCCTGGGTGCTGGACGAGGCGCAGGCCGAGCCGATCGTGCGGGCCGCGGTCGAGGGCGGGATCACCTTCTTCGACACCGCCGACACCTACTCCGACGGGGCCAGTGAAGTGGCCACCGGTCGGCTGCTGCCCAAGTTCCTCAGCCGCGACGAGATGGTGGTGGCCACCAAGGTCTTCATGCCGATGACCCCGGGCGAGAACGGGGGCGGGCTGTCCCGCAAGCACATCCTGTCGGCCATCGACGCCTCGCTGGCCCGGCTGGACATGGAGTACGTCGACCTCTACCAGATCCACCGCTGGGACCCACGGACGCCCATCGAGGAGACCATGGAGGCCCTCCACGACGTGGTCCGCGCCGGCAAGGCCCGCTACATCGGCGCCAGCAGCATGTTCTCCTGGCAGTTCGCCAAGGCCCAGCACGTCGCCGACCTCCACCACTGGACCCGGTTCGTGTCCATGCAGCCCCACTACAACCTCATCTACCGCGAGGAGGAGCGGGAGATGATCCCGCTGTGCATCGACCAGGGCGTCGGCGTCATCCCCTGGAGCCCCCTGGCCCGCGGCGTGCTGGCCGGCAACCGGACCCGGGCCGGCGAGCACAAGACCACCCGGTCGGACACCGACGGCTTCACCGACTACCTCTACAGCCAGCCCACCGACTTCGATGTCGTCGAGCGGGTGGCCGAGGTGGCCGCCGAGCCCGGGACGTGCCCTCCGGCCCAGGTGGCCCTGGCCTGGCTGCTCCAGCGGCCGGGGGTCACCGCCCCCATCGTCGGTGCCACCAAGCCCGAACATCTCTCCGACGCGCTGGCCGCCGAGCAGCTCGAGCTGACCGACGACGAGGTGGCCCGGCTCGAGGAGCCCTACGTCCCCCACCCGGTGCTCGGGCACTTCTGAGCGAAGGGACGCGACCGACCATGGACCAGATCCGAGGAGTCGACTTCCACTTCGACATCATGTGCCCGTACGCGTACCAGACCTCGCTGTGGATCCGCGAGGTCCGCGACCGACCGGCATCGACGTCCGCTGGCGGTTCTTCAGCCTCGAGGAGATCAACCGGGCCGAGGGGAAGAAGCATCCCTGGGAGCGCGAGTGGTCCTACGGCTGGTCGATGATGCGGATCGGCGCCCTACCTCCGCCGCCAGGACATGGACCTGCTCGACCGCTGGTACCAGGTGGCGGGCCAGGCCCTCCACGTCGACGGGCGCAAGCCCCACCGGCCCGAGGTGGCCGAGGCGCTGCTGGCCGAGATGGGCCTCGACCCGGCCATCGTGTCGAGGCCGCCATCGACGACCCGACCACCGGCGACGAGGTGCATGCCGAGCACGAGACGGTGGTGTCCAAGGGCGGGTTCGGCGTCCCGACCCTGGTCTTCGACGACGGCCAGGCCCTGTTCGGACCGGTCCTGGTCAATCCGCCCACCGGGGCCAGGAGGCGGTGCGCCTGTGGGAGCACGTCACCGGCTGGCTCGAGTTCCCCAACGTCTACGAGCTGCAACGGCCCAAGAGCGCCGGCGGACATCGACACCATCGCCACCGCCTTCGCCCCGTACCTCGAGGCCCGGGACTGGTTCTCCGTCCAACGCGACACCCCCTGAGGGTCCCGGCGGTCAGGCCGCTCCCGGGATCTCGGACCGGGGACTCCCCGGCCGGCCACTGGTAGCGGCGCCGATCGACCGGAGCCGCCACAAGCCGAGGGCCGGGAACAGCATGACCGACAGCATGCCCGCCGCCACCAGCGACGGCGGCGTTGACCTGGCAGCATCCGGCCCTCGGCCAGGGCGATGCTGGTGATCACCACGATGAGCGGCAGCCCGGTGGCGGAGAACAGCGCCATGGGGAACCGCTCGGGCGGGCGTGAGCTCCTTCCGGTAGAGCAGGTAGACCGGCACGCCCCGGGCCACCAGCATCAGCCCGAGGAACACCGGGACCCGCCACAGCGAGGTCGGATGGTGGATGAAGACGTGGAGGTCGAACTGGATGCCGCTGACCACGAAGAAGATGGGGATGAGGAAGCCGAAGCCGATCGCCTCCAGCTTGGCCCGGATGGCCTCGCTCTCCGAACTGGCCGAGAACAGGCGGACCACGATGCCGGCGGCGAAGGCGCCGAGCAGGACGTCGAGGCCGAGCGTCTCGGCCAGGAGGACCAGCAGCACGATGAACAGCAGCGACACCCGCACCGGCAGCTGGGCGCTCGACTCGAGGTGCCGGTTGAGCAGGGAGACCACCCGGGGCGGCTGGGCCCGGGCGGCCAACAGGACGGTGATCACCGCCACGACGATGAAGGCCACCAGCAGCAGCGAGGTGAGCAGCGGCTCCTTCTTGGTGAGCAGGAGGGCGACGGCCACGATGGGGCCGAACTCGCCCACCGTGCCGATGGCCGAGATGTGGGCGCCGAACTTGGTGTCCATCACGCCGGCGTCCCGCAGCATCGGGACCAGGGTGCCGAGGGCGGTGGTGGTCAGGGCCAGGCCGACCACCACGGTGTCGCGGGCCAGGCCCGCCGACACCAGGGCGAAGGCGGCAGCCGAGGCCGATGACCAGCGAGACCCCCCACCCGGCGGTGGCCAGCTGGAGGGGCTTGCCCCGGATCTTGCCGCAGGTCGAGCTCGTAGCCGGCCAGGAAGATGAGGAAGGTCAAGCCCGAGATCGGACAGCCCGGTGACCACGCTGCTCGACGTGGGCCAGATTGAAGACGTAGGGGCCGATGAGGATGCCCAGCCCGATCTGGATGACGATCTCGGGGATGGCCAGCCGGCCGGTCAGCTCGGACAGGATCGGGGCCAGCACGGCGGCCAGGGCGATCAGCACCAGCGTGCCGACGGCGGCGGTGGTCATGCTCGCCGCGCCAGCGGACGCCGTTTGACATCGCCTCACATTAGGCGTCCCCCCTGTGGCGGAGGGGCACCCGCGCCCGGTTGGAGCGGGCCGTGGATCGGGTGGGGCAGACTCGTCCGGGGTGAGGCAGACCCAGGCCATGACGACCCACGGCGGGAACCGGGCTTGTTGATCGTCGTCGGTCCGGTCGAGTCCGAGGCGCACGAACGGCCGGGCCATCCGGAGCGGCCGTCGCGGATCGGACGCGGTCATGGACGGGCGTCGACGATCTCCACCTGGACGGCGACCTGGTGCTGGTCCCGGCCCGGCCGGCCGAGGTCGACCAGCTCGCCCGGGTGCACGACCCGGCGTACCTCGATCGAGCTGCGCGCGGCTTCTGCGCCGACGGGCGGCGGGGCCCTCGACGCCGACACCTATGCCACCGCCGCATCGTGGGACGCGGCCCGCCTGGCCGCCGGAGCCGGCCTGGTGGCCATCGACGAGCTCTGCGCCGACGGGGCTCGGGCGTGGCCTTCGTGGCCGCCCGCCCGCCGGGCCACCACGCGCTGGCCGACCGGGCCATGGGCTTCTGCCTGGTCAACAACGTCGCCGTGGCCGCCGCCGCCCTGGTGGCCGCCGGGCGAGCGGGTGCTGATCGTCGACTGGGACGTCCACCACGGCAACGGGACCCAGGCACTCTTCTGGGACGAGCCCCGGGTCCTCTACGTCTCGACCCATCAGTGGCCGTGCTACCCGGGCACCGGCCGGGCCGCCGAGGTCGGCGGAGCCGGCGGCCCGCGGGACCACGCTCAACGTGCCGCTGCCCCCCGGGGCCACCGGCGACGTCGTGCGCGGCCGCCTTCGATCGGCTGGTGACGCCCGGCGGTCGAGCGGTTCGCACCCACCTGGGTGCTGGTGTCGGCCGGCTTCGACGCCCACCGGGCCGACCCGCTGGCCGAGCTGGCCCTCTCCGCCGGGTGACTTCGCCCAACTGGCCGGCGTGGTCGCCGAGTACGCGCCCGCGCCCGGGCGGCTGGTGCTGTTCCTCGAGGGCGGCTACGACCTCGGCGCGCTGCGGTCGTCGGTGCCGGCCACCCTCGGCGCCCTGGTCGGGGCCGGGGTGGAGGCGGAGCCGCCGACCTCTGGTGGCCCGGGCGCCGGATCGCTGGCCGACTACGAGTCCGAACGGCGCCAGTCGCTGGAGCAGCCCTGACGATGCCCGGCCCACCACCGTCGTGACCGGATGGCGGTGACCAGCGACCTGCTGGGTCAGATCACCGCCGGCATGGCGGCCGACTTCGCCGATCCGGAGGACGACGCCGAGGTCACCCGCCAGAAGATGGCGCCTCTGCACGGGCACCCACTGGCGGCCGATTCGACGGTGCGGCAGGTGGAGGTGGGCGGGGTCCCGGCCGCCTGGCTGTCCCGGCCAACGAGCGACCCACACCGTGGGGCGGCGCTCTTCCTGCACGGAGGGGCCTTCGTCTCCTGCGCTCTCGCGGACTATCTGTTCTACGCCGAGTACGTCGCCGAATGGGTCGGGGTGCCGGTACTCGTCGTCGACTACCGGCTGGCCCCCGAGCACCCCTATCCCGCCGCCCTCGACGACTGCCTGGCCGCCTACCGCGGATTCCTCGCCGAGGGCGGGGCGCCGGACCGCCTCATCTGCATCGGGGACTCCTGTGGCGGGGGCCTGGCCCTCAGCCTGGTCATGGCCGCCCGTGACGCCGGACTGGCCCTGCCGGCCGGCGTGGTCAGCCTGTCCGGCTGGATCGACCTGGACACGTCGGGCTACGGGCCCGGACCACGGCGGGGCCGGGACCCGTTCATCACCGAAGGCTTCCTGCGGGCCAGGGCCCGCGACTACCTCGGGGCCACCGGTGACGTCCACGGGTGGTCGGCGTCGCCCGCCCGCGGCGATCCGACCGGCCTCCCGCCGCTGCTCCTCCAGGTGGGCGAGACCGACCTGTGCCGGATCGACGCCGAACGCATGGCCACCCGGGCCCACGCCGTCGGGACCCCGGCCCGGCTCGACGTGGTCGCCGGCGGGGTGCACGGCGTCCAGGGGCTGGTCAACCTCGGAGTGCCCGAGGCGGTGGCGGCGTGGCGATCGGTGCGGCGCTTCACGTCCGAGCTCCTCGGCTGACCAGCCGGCGCCCTCCCGACCCCGGTGTCACCAGGTGTCGATGCAGTTCCGCTTCTTGCCGGTTCGGGCGGGCGGTGGCGGGGCCGACCGCAGTGCCTCGACGATCCGCCGCCGGGAGTCGACCGGATCGATCACGTCGTCGATCTCGAAGGCGGAGGCCACGTTGAGCGCCTTGCCGTGCTGGTAGGCCCGCTCGACCATGTCGTCGAAGAGGGCCTCGCGTGCCACCGGGTCCTCGACGGCGTCGAGCTCCCGGCGGAAGCCCGAGCCGCACCGCCCCCTCGAGCCCCATGCCACCCAGCTCCCCGGTGGGCCAGGCCACCACGAACAGCGGCGAGCGGAAGCTCCCGCCCGGCCATGGCCTGGGCGCCCAGCCCGTACCCCTTGCGCAGGACGATGGTGAAGAAGGGCACGGTGAGGCTGGCCCCGATCACGAAGAGCCGGCTGAAGTGGCGGACCTGGGCGGTCCGCTCGGCCTCGGGGCCGACCATGAACCCCGGGGTGTCGCACAGGAACAGGATCGGGAGGTCGTGGGCGTCGCACAGCTGGAGGAACCGGGCCGCCTTGTCGGCACCGTCGCTGTCGATGGCCCCGCCGAGGTGGGCGGGGTCGTTGGCCACCACCCCGACCGGCCGGCCCTCGACCCGGATCAGGGCGGTGACCATGCCCCGGGCCGAATCCGGCCCGGAGCTCCAGCACCGAGTCGGTGTCGGCCAGGGTGGTGATGAGGGCGCGGATGTCGTAGACCCGCAGCCGCTCCTCGGGGACGCACGACCGGAGCAGCCGCTGGTCGGCGCAGGCCCAGTCGGTCGGTCGGCCCCTGGAAGTAGGAGAGGTACTGGCGGGCCAGGCGGACGGCGTCGGCGTCGTCCTCGGCCACCAGGTCGACCACGCCGTTGGCCACCTGGACGTCGAGCGGGCCGATCTCCTCGGGCCGGTAGGTGCCCAGGCCGCCGCCCTCGATCATGGCCGGTCCGCCCATGCCGATCGAGGCGTCCCGGGGTGGCGATGATCACGTCGCAGCAGCCGAGCAGGGCGGCGTTGCCGGCGAAGCACCATCCCGAGGCGATGCCCACCAGGGGGACCAGGCCGCTCAGGCGCTCCGAACGTGGCGAAGGCCGTGGTGTCGAGCCCGGTGATCACCGCGTAGTCGGTGTCGCCCGGGCGGCCCCCGCCGCCCTCGGCGAACAGCACCACCGGCAGCCGCAGCCGTTCGACCAGCTCGAAGATCCGGTCCTTCTTGCGGTGGTTCTGCTGGCCCTGGGTCCCGGCCAGCACGGTGTAGTCGTAGGAGAGGACGGCGCACGAGGACCGACCGGTCGTCGAACCGGTCGCCCGTTGACCCGGCCGATGCCGGCCACCAGGCCGTCGGCCGGGGTGCGCTCGATGAGCTCGTCGACCGGGCGGCGTCCCCGCTGGGCGGCGATGGCCAGCGACCCGTACTCGACGAAGCTGCCGGGATCGCACAGATCGTCGATGTTCTCCCGGGCCGTCCGCCGGCCCTCGGCGGTGACGGCGCGCCACCACGTCGGGCCGACCCTCGTCGAGGGTCTGGGCCTGGCGGTCCGAGCACCGCGTCGAGGTCGGGCCGGACGGCGTCGAGGTCGGCGGCGGCCGGGGTCGGTCGATCGGACGGGCCGGCCCGTCCCGCCGGCCTCGATCACGGCCAGCGTCGTCGCCGACGGCCACCACCATGCCCGCCTCGACCGCCAGCGACACGCACGATCCCCGCGGCCGGGCGCCCGGACCACGTGCTCCATCTTCATCGACTCGAGGATCACCACCGGTGCGCCCTCGGCCACCGTGCTCCCCGACGGCCACCGGCGTGCCACCACCGTCCCCTGCAGCGGGGCGCGCACCGCCGACCCTCGAGCCGGGAGCCGGCTCCCCGTCCCCGTCGGTCACGTCGGTCAGGCGGCGGGCATCGGGAAGATGCTGGGCTCGTCGGCCACCGAGGCCACCGCCTCCTCCCGCTCGGCGCCGTCCATGGGCGGTAGGCCTCGGCGGCGGCCTCGAGGGCGGTGCGCGAGCACGTCCGGTGTCGCCCGGGCGTGCAGACGGCGTGGACCCCGGGGGTGGACAGGGCGAAGCCGACGCCCCGGGACACCTCCGCCGGCCGTCGGTGTACGGCTCGTACCAGGTGCGCCGAGGTCCGCGGCCGGCCGGCCCAGGGCCGGGCCGCCGCCGCCTTGATGGCCATCACGCCCACGTCGTGCTCGGCGGCGTGGGCCAGCAGGGCCTCGGCGTCCCGCCGGTAGGCGGCATCCGACCACAGCTGCGGGTTGACCGGGAACATCACCGTGTCGAGGTCGTAGCGCCGCAGCGCCTCGAGGTGGGCGGCCGGCGCGCGTCGAGGTTGTGACCGGTGATGCCCACCCATCGGCACAGCCCCTCGTCCCGGGCGGCCAGGATGGCCTCGACGGCCCCGGCCCGGGCCTCGAGCTCGTCGAGGTCGGTGACCGCGTGGAGCTGGTAGAGGTCGAAGTGGTCGCAGCCGGAGCAGCCGGAGCGACTCCTCGAGCTGGGCCCGCACCCCGTCGGCGTTGTGGCGGAGCGTCTTGCAGGCCACGAAGAGCCGGTCCCGGACGGCGGGGATCAGCGGACCCAGCAGCTGCTGGGCCCGGCCGTACTGGGGGGCCACGTCGAGGTGGTTGACCCCGGCGGCCAGCGGCGTCGGACAGGCCGCCTCGGTGGTCGCCGGGTCCGAGTCCCAGAAGGCGGCGCCGCCGAGGATGGCCACCGACGAGTGGTGCCCGGTCCTTCCCAGTCGTCGTACTTCCACGCCTGCACCGTAGTGCGGTCGACCCCGGTCGGCGGCGGTCGCCGGCCCGGGCCGCGGGCGAATCGCTCAGCGCGCCGAGGCCGCCTGGCGGGCCGCCTCCCACTCCCCCACCATGGCCCCGAACCGCATCGGGTTGTAGATGTCCTCCTCGTAGGACCAGTGGCCGTCGCCGGCGTACTTGAGCAGGGTGAAGTTGTACTCCTGGTGGACGGTGCCGTCGCCCGGGATCCCTCATCCGGTTCCACACCTGGCACACCACCCAGCCGCGCTCCTCGTCGATGACGTACCACTCGATGGGGAATTCGGGCATGTCCCGGCCCGGGTAGTCGGCCATGCACGAGCTGATCCACTCGAAGATGGCCTCCCGGCCCTCGAACGTGCCGAAGTGATGCTCGATGTAGGTGGCGTCCTCGGTGAACTGGTCGGCCCACGCCCTCCAGTCGCCCGACTGCCCGGCGTCGGCCGCCTCCCGCTGGTAGTCGGCGAAGGCGTCCTCGATCTCGTGCCCTGCTCCACTGTCCCATGCCGTCCAGCTCCTCACCGGCCCCGTCGGGCCCGTCGTCAGTGTGGGCCGCCCGCTCGGCCACGGTCAACCGGGCCTCGGGTGGCGCCGCCGGTCAACTCCGGGCCGCGGCCTGCAGCGTCCGCAGGGTGGGCAGGACCTCCGCCCCCAGCCGGGCGATCTGCTCCCGGACCACCTCGGGCGACATCCCCGGGAGGTGGACCCTCAGGTTGAGGGCGTCGGCCCCGACCGCCCGGACGGCCTCGCTCGAGCCGGTCGGCCAGCTGCGGCCGGGTCGCCGGCGCTCACCGTCTGGTCGTCGCCGAAACCGGCGGCCGGGGCCGGCGTAGCCGTCGTACACCTCGGCGCTGGCGATCGACCAGATCGGTCCGCAGGTCGCCCAGCCAGACCCGGCGGATGAGCACCTTGGCCCCGATCCCCCGGCCTCGTCGGTAGGCGGCCGTGAGCCGGGCCAGCGCGGACGGCGGCGGACATGCCCTCCATGAGGAGGCCGGCCCCGCACCGGGCGGCCCGGCGTGGCCGCGGCCAGCGATACCGCCGCGCTCAGGACCGGCACGGGATCCGACGCGCAGCCGGCGGAGGGCCGGATCGCCGTCCAGGGCGCCGAGTCCGGCGGCCCTCGCAGCATGTCGACGACCCGCGGCAACTCCGACTGGAAGACGGCCACGGCGCCGACGCCGCGGCCAGCCCCCATGACCTCGAAGTCCAGCGGGAGGGCGCCGGCGGCCACCCCGAGCCCCACCCGACCCGGGATACCGAGCCGCCAGCCAGGCCACCTCCTCGGCCACCATGGCGGTGGGGCGCAGCGGGCAGCAGCAGCGGGCAGGCCGCCGCCCACCCGGTCCGGCACTCGTCCAGGACGAAGGCGGCCATCTGCAGCGGATTGGGCAGATAGCCGGGGAAGCCACCGTGGTGCTCGCTGGTCATGATGCCGTCGAATCCGGCCTCGATGGCCAGCTCGGCCTGGTCGCAGAGCTCGGCCACCACCTCGGTGGCGGGCAGATCGTTGTGCGGGTAGAGGCGCATCGACACCGAGCCGGGAGCGAACGGAGCCGTCGGGTCGGGCATCTTCCGACCTTAGGACACCGGTCGTCCGACCCCGCCACAGGCGGCGCGGCTCACGACTCCGGCGTGAACGACTCCCGGAGCTTGGCCAGGCTGGTGGTCAGCAGCCGCGACACGTGCATCTGGCTGATGCCCATCCGGATGGCGATCTGGGACTGGGTCAGCCCCTCCACGAAGCGGAGGTTGAGGATGGACCGCTCGCGATCGGGTAGCCGGGCCAGGGAGATGGCCAGCACCATCCGATCGTCGGTCCCGGCGAAGCCGGCATCGACGTCCCCGAGGCGGTTGGCGATGGTGCCCTCCTGGCGGTCCGGCGCGTCGATCGACGAGGTGCGATAGCTCTGCCCCGCTTCGAGCGCCTCGAGGACCGCCTCCTCCGACGCCCCGGCGGCGGCGGCCATCTCGGCCACGGTGGGCGGTCGGCTCAACTCCTGGGACAGCGATTCGATGATGTGCCCCAACTCGAGGTAGAGCTCCTGGATCCGCCTCGGGGCCCGGATCGCCCATCCCTTGTCCCGGAAGTGACGCTTCAGCTCGCCGATCACCGTGCGGGTGGCGAAGGTGCTGAACTCCACGCCACGTTCGGGGTCGAACCGGTCGACCGCCTTGATCAGGGCGATGGCCCCCACCTGGGACAGGTCGTCATACGGCTCGCCGCGGTTGGAGAACCGATGGGCGAGTTGGAACGCCAGCCCCAGATGGGCTTCGACCAGCTCGTCACGCAGGCGCGGCTCACGGGTGCGGGCAAACTCGGCGAACTTCTCTCGCGTGTCCTCCAGGGGCGGACGTGACGAGGTCATCAGGCTTGTTGCCGAGCCCGCCGCTTTCGCAGCCATGCCTGCTCGTTGCCGTCGACCAGCAGCCGTCCGTGTTCATCGACCAGGGCGTCGAGGATGCGATCCGACAGCCCTTCGATCAGGTCGTCGTCAGCCTCGACCGACGGCGCCGTCTGGAGCACCTCGTAGGAGCACCTCACTTCGATGAGCTCGGCGTCGCGGCTGAACTCCAGCGTCAACCTGCCCTCCGTGCCCGGGCGGATCAGGGCCACGCACAGTTCGTCCACCGCCAGGCGGAGATCCTCGACCTCCTCGACGTCGAAGCCGGCCCGTGAGGCGACGGTGGCGGCGGTGAGCCGGGCCAGCACCAGCAGATCGGCGCCGGAAGGGATGCTGAGACCGACCACGTCGGCCATCAGCACTGCCCTCGGATCCGATGGCGACCGGGCCCGCTCATCCTCGGGTCGCCGCGTCGACGGTCGGGAAGACGGAGAAGACACTGGTGAGCCCGGTGATCTCGAAGACTTTGAGCACCCGGGGCTCGGCCACGACGAGGCGCAGCTCGGTGTCGGATTCCCGACACTTCTTGAGCGCCCCGATCAGCACGCCGAGCGCAGTAGAGTCGATGAACGTGACGCCGAGGAGATCGACGATCACCGGATCGCTCCCACCCTCGATGGTGGATTCCAGCTGCTCCCGCAGGCGGGGAGCCGTGGCGATGTCCAGTTCACCGGTCACCGATAGCACCGCGACCCCGTCCGGGCTGGCCTCGGAAATGCCGAACGTCTCTGCCACGGTCAATTGCTCCTCTTCGGTCCGGCCCTTCGGCCCCCGGGCGCCGCTGCCCGGTGTCCAGGGGGATCCGGGCACGGCACCGTGATCGGTCCAACGGCTCGACGACACTATAGGTGGGACCCGTCGGACCCCGGGCCCGTAGGGGGCAACGGGACCACGGACCGCCCCGGGGCCGCCCGGGCGGCCCGGGTCTGGTGACCACCGCTCGAAAGGAGGCGTCCACCCAGGTGGTCGCCCAGATCGACCCTCCGGAACCGGTGCCGTTGCCACCGGGGGCAGCCCCCATGCTCGCCGTGGCCGGAGTCCTCCCCGAGGAGGCCGGCCGGTGGGCGTACGAGTTCAAGTGGGACGGCATCCGCGCCCTCATCTGGGTCGACGCCGGCCGGGCCCGGGCGGTGAGCCGGAACGGACATGACCTCACCGAGTCGTTTCCGGAGCTCCGGGGCCTGGCGGAGGCAACCCACGCCGACCAGGTGCTCCTCGACGGCGAGCTGGTGGTCCTCGGTCCGGACGGTCGGGCCTCGTTCTCCCGGCTGCAGCACCGTATGCACCTGACCTCGCCACCGGCGGTGGCCCGGGCGGCCGCCACCGACCCGGTCAGCGTGGTCCTCTTCGACGTGCTGCACCTCGACGGCCGCTCCCTGCTCGATGACACCTACGACCAACGTCGCGCGCAACTCGAGCGGCTGGACCTCCAGGGGCCCCGGTGGGCGGTGACCCCGGCGTTCACCGAGGAGTCCGGCGCAGACGTGTTCCGCGCCGCCGTCGGGCTCGGCATGGAAGGAGTGGTGGCCAAGCGGCGCGACAGCGTCTACCGGCCGGGCAGCCGCAGTGCCAACTGGGTCAAGGTGAAGGCGCAACGAACCCAGGAGGTGGTCATCGGCGGCTGGACCGGTGGAGCGGGGAGCCGGCGATCGACCTTCGGGGCGCTCCTCCTCGGCCTCCCCTCGCCGGGCGGGCCCTCGTCGTTGGCCTACGTCGGCAAGGTGGGCACCGGCTTCACCCAGGCCACCGGGGAGGAGCTGCTGGCCGAGCTCGGTCCGCGGTCCATCGCCACCAGCCCGTTCGCCGAGCCCCTGCCCCGAGCCGTGGCGGCTGACGCCCACTGGGTCCGCCCGGCTCTGGTCGGCGAGGTGCGGTTCAGCGAATGGACCACCGAAGGCCGACTCCGCCAGCCGGTGTGGCGTGGCCTGCGGCCGGACAAGTCCGCCGGGGAGGTGCGCCGTGAGCCCTGACCGGGCCATCCCGACGACCGTCGAAGGACGGGCGCTCACCATCTCGAATCTGGACAAGGTCTTCTATCCGGCTTCGGGGTTCACCAAGGGGGAGATGATCGACTACTACGTGCGGGTCGCCCCCACCATGCTGCCGCACGTCCGCGACCGTCCGGTGACCATGAAGCGGTACCCCAACGGGGTCGACGGGCCGTCGTTCTACGCCAAGCACACCCCGGCCCACGCGCCGACATGGGTGCGCCAGGTGACCGTGCCCTCGACCGCCGAGGACGACACGGCCGTGGCGTACAGCGTGATCGGCGACCTCCCCACCCTGGTGTGGGCGGCCAATCTGGCCGCCATCGAGTTCCACGTCCCGCTGTGGCACGTGGGCCGACGGCGGGCCCTGCCCGGGCCGCCCGACCACATGGTGTTCGACCTCGACCCCGGCCCGGGCACGACCATCGTGGAGTGCTGCACGGTGGCCCGCTGGATCGCCGACATCCTGGCCCGACGGCGCCGCACCGCCTACCCGAAGACCAGCGGGTCGAAGGGCCTGCAGCTGTACGTGCCGCTGGCCGGCCGGCCGACCTGGGACAAGGTGCGCGAGGACGCCCACGGGATCGCCGTCACGCTCGAACGCGAGCACCCGGAGCTGGTGGTGTCCAACATGCGCAAGGCGGCCCGCCACGCCAGGGTGCTGATCGATTGGAGCCAGAACCATCCGGCCAAGACCACGGTGGCCGCCTACTCGCTCCGGGCCCGACCCGAGCCCACCGTGTCGACCCCGGTCACCTGGGACGAGGTGGAGTCCTGCGTCGAGGACGGAGATCCCCGCCGGCTCAGCTTCACCGCGGGCGAGGTGCTGCGAGCGGATCGAGCGCCACGGGGACCTCTTCGCCGACATCTGACGCGCTGGCATCGGCCACGGTGGGCACGCGCGGAGATCGACCGACGGTGCGCGGAAGCGTCAGCCCCGGAGATCGCCGATCCCGAGGGAGGTGCTGGTGTCCGGCCCCGTCGACTCGGCCTCCGACTCGACCTCGGTGACCGCGTCGGAGGTGAACAGGTAGGTCCGCAGGTGCCGGTCGAGCACCGGATCGTGGCGGCGGAGCCACTCCAAGGTCATCGCCGCGTGCTCCTTCTCCTCGTCGCGATTGTGGGCCAACACCTCGGCCAGCTCGGCGTCGGAGGTGGCGTCGACCCGCTGGTCGTACCAGTCGACGGCCTCGAGCTCCTCCTGAATGGAGGCGAGCGCCCGATGACGGTCGATGGTCTCGGGTTGCAACTGATCGGCGGGTTCGTGGAGGCCTGCACTCTGAGCCATGGTCATCCCTCTCCTGTGGTCGGCACCTCAGACGGGAGCCGAGGTCCACCCCGGCTGCACACGGCCCGTGGTCGGGAGGGTACCCCTCCGACCATCGGCCACGCCACCACCCCGGACGCCCGATCGGCGGAACACGTGTTCGAATCCGAACCGGCCTGGGTAGGGTCCCCCCGACATGTTCGAATGCCACCTCCCGCTCGCGTCTGATACCGGCTCGGCCCGACTGGGACGCCAGGCCGTGCGCGACGTCCTGATCGACTGCGACCCCGAATTCGTCGAGCGGGCCGTCATCCTCACCGATGAGCTGGTGACCAACGCCATCCGGCACGGGCGACCCCCGATCGTCCTGAACCTGTCGGGCAGCGCCGACGCGCTCGATGTGGGGGTGTGCGACGCCGGTTCCGGCGTTCCCGGCGGGCCGGCGGTCGAGTGGACCGAAGAACGGGGTCGCGGTCTGATGATCGTGGCAGCGCTCTCCGACGAATGGGGCGTGTGCGCACGCCATCAGGGCAAGTGCGTGTGGTTCCGCCTCGAGGTCAGCTCGGTCGACTCACCCGTGCCCGGATAGCCGACGAACCTCGGCGGGGCTGCCGGCGGGCGCCCGATCGACCGGACCCGGAACCCTCAGCCGACGAAGGGGATCGACCGTCCGGCGCCGACCGTGCGGAGATGGACGAGCACCTCGCAGTACGCCCGCCACGGGCTCTGCTCGGCATAGGCGATGCGGCGCTCGGCGCAGAACGGCCGGACCAGCTCCCTGCGCCCGCCGGAGGTTGGCCCGGGGCATGGTCGGGAAGAGATGGTGCTCGATCTGGGTGTCGAGTCCGCCGAACATGAATCCGGTAAAGGACCGGCCGGACAGGTTCCGCGAGGTGAGCACCTGGCGGCGGAGGAATCCCAGCTCGTTCTCGCCGGCCAGGATGGGCATGCCCACGTGGTTGGTGATGAAGCTCGCCCCCAGGTAGAAGCCGAAGAGGGCCTGGGAGACCACGATGAAGGCCACGGCGCGGAGGGGCGACAGGATCAGGAACGGCGCCACGAAGAAGACGGCGGCATGGACGGTCAGGAGCCCGGCCTCGGCCAGGGCCGCCCGGTCGCGGCGGCGGGCCAGGGAGATGGCGCTGGCCACGTGCAGGTTGAGCGCCTCGAGGAACAGCAGGGGCAGCAGCAGGACCGCCTGGATCTGGGCGCAGGACCGGCCGAACAGGCCGCTGTCGGCGGGCCTGGTCGGGCATGTAGACGAGGGCCCCCGCCACCAGGTCGGGGTCCTTCTCGGGCCGGTTGGTGTGGGCGTGGTGCCGGTTGTGCTTGGTCTGCCACCAGCCGAAGCTGAACCCGGTCAGCAGGTTGGCCACGAACAGCCCGATCAGGTTGTTGTCGCGTCGCTTGGTGAAGACCTGGTGGTGTCCGGCATCGTGGCCGATGAAGCCGAGCTGGGTGAGCACGAAGGCCAGGCCCACGGCCACGACCAGGTTCCACCAGCTGTCGCCCACCAGGACGGCCGTGACCCCGAGGAGGACCAACGAGGCGAGCAGGGCGGCGATCTTCACCGCGTAGTAGGCCCGACGACGGCTCAACAGCCCCTGGTCGCGCACCTGCCGGGAGAGCTCGGCGAAGTCCTCGCGGTTGGTGGTCGCCGCCGTGGGCTCGGCGTCGCGGTCGGTGGCCGTCGCCGTGGGCCCTGCGAACTCGGTGATCATGGTCGTCTCTCGGTCGCTGCCAACTAGTCGATGGGCCAACGGATGGGTCGGCCCGATGCAGGTGTCTGGACCCGTAGGGAGCCGGCGAGGCGCCGGGGTGAACGGACCCGTCAGTCGAGTGGGCGGAGGGCGACACTGCCGACCGGTCCGATCCGAGGATGACCCTCCGAGTCTACGCCGGTTCGAGCGGCCCCTCGGGGCGCACCCCCTAAGGGACGGCCCAGGCGTGGACCCGACCTGGACCTAGTAGCTCTCGGTCGTCCGCTTCGAGGGGAGCAGAAGCAGGACGATCAAGGCCAGGATGGAGAAGAAGAACCCGAGGATCAGCCACCCCACCGCGTGCCGCCCTTTGCGCACGGCGATGTTGTAGATCCAGACCATCACCAGCAGCCAGACGATGAACGAGACGATCCCGTACAGAAACGACCCGCCGCTGCTGGCCAGCACCAGGGCGGTCATCGGATGCCCCGGCATGGGTCCGCTCGCATCATCGTCCGAATGGTAACAACTGGGCGACGGGCCCGGATCGACCCGCGCCCGGAGGCAAGCTCGTTGCCCGGATACCGGCGATGTGCTTCGCTACACCCCATGACCAAGGCGATTCCCGGTGGGTGGCGGCGGTGGGCCACGATGACCGCCCTGGTGGTGGCGGTGGCCCTGGCCGGCTGCTCCTCGTCGGGGTCGGCCGGCACGACCTCGTCGACCGGTCCGGCCGGCCGCCACTACCTCCGATCAGGTGGCCGACGGGGCACCGGTGCCTTCCTCGGGATGTGCCCGACCATCCTCCCCCTCGGTGACCAGCCAGCGCCAGAACCTCACCGTCGACGGCGCCGCCCGCTGGTACCTGCTCGACACCCCGGCGCCGAGCACTCCGAGCCCGACCCGGGTCCGGCCCTCGACCTCGTCGACCACCAACGCCGCCGCACTGTCCGCCCGGCCGCTGGTCCTCGATTTCCACGGCCTCGCCGAAGGAGCCGTCGTCCACTCGGCCACCACCCAGTTCGGGGTCCTCGGGCAGCAGGACGGGTTCGTGGTCGCCTTCCCCCAGGGCACCGGGACCCCGGTCCAGTGGGACACGACGAGCCAGAAGCCGACCAACCCCGACCTCCGCTTCGTGACCGCCATGCTCGACCAGATCGAGTCGACCCAGTGCATCGACACGTCGCGGGTGTACGCCAGTGGGTTCTCCGACGGCTCGTTCATGGTGTCGCTGCTCGCCTGCACCATGTCGAACCGGTTCGCCGCCATCGCCGCCGTCTCCGGACTCCAACTCGACAAGCCCTGCAAGACGACGCGGCAGGTACCGATCCTGGCCTTCCACGGCACCGCCGACCCGATCCTGTTCTTCAACGGCGGGATCGGGACGGCCACCCTCAACAAGGTCCTCGGCAAAGCCCCCGCACCGGCGAGCCCGTCGACCACGACCACCACCACCCTGCCCGCCAACCTCCACGGCCCCGGCTACCCGGCCACCGTCCAGGCCTGGGCGGTGAAGGACGGCTGCGACCCGAGCTCGTCGGACACCAGACTCTCCAGCCAGGTCATCCGGCGCACCTACCGGTGCCCGCCGGGGACCGATGTCGAGTTCTACATCATCTTGGGCGGGGGGCACGCCTGGCCGGGGAGCAAGATCAGCCAGGCACTCAGCCATTTGACCGGGTTCACCACGTTTCAGATCAACGCCACCGACGTCATCTGGTCGTTCTTCCACCGGTTCCAGCGGTGAGGGCGCTGACCGGGGGACCGGCGCCGACCAGGCCCACACGGTTGGGAGCCGGGCTGGCCGGCCTGCTCGGCCGCCTCGAGCGGGCCCGGGCCCTGGACGTCGCCGTCGGCCCGATGCGAGAAGCCGGGCGGGCCGTGCTCGACTCCGACCGCCTGCGTGACCTGTTGAGCGGCACCGCGCTCGGCCACCCCGCCCACCCGATGCTGGTCGACCTGCCCATCGGATTCTGGACCAGCGCCATGGCCCTCGACTTCACCGGCCGACGCCAACGACCGGCGGCCCGCCGGCTCGTCGGGCTGGGCGTCCTCTGCGCCCTGCCCACCGTGGCCAGCGGCCTCTCCGACTGGATCGACACCGAGGGGCCGCCGGCCCGAGTCGGGCTGGTCCACGCGGCGGCGAACGCCACCGCGGTGACCTGCTACACGATGTCGTGGTGGACCCGTCGGCGGGGAGGCAACGCCGGCCAGCTGTGGGCCTTGACCGGAGCCACGGTGGCGACCGTCGGCGGTTGGCTCGGCGGTCATCTGGCGTACACCCTGGGCGTGGGAGTGGACACCAACGCCTTCGACGCCGGGCCGCCGGAGTGGACCGCGGTGGTCGGCGACCCGTCGGAAGACGACGCGCCCGACGGGTCACGGTCGGGGACATCGGGATCGCCACCGTGCGGACCGAGGACGGCCTGCACGCGTTGGCCGATCGGTGCAGCCACCGGGGCGGACCGCTCTCCGAAGGGCGTCGGGTGGGCGACTGCATCGCCTGCCCGTGGCACGGGAGCCGGTTCGCACTGGCCTGCGGGCTGCCGGTGAAGGGGCCGGCCACCGCCCCCCAGCCGGTCTACGAGACCCGGGTGGTGGGCGACCGGCTCGAGGTCCGACGACCGGTCGGCTGAACCGTCGGAGCCGATCGGTGCCGGCGGGGAGGGCGGGAGGTCAGCCCCGGCGCGGCGCCCACTGCCACCGGCGCACGGCGACAACGGCGCCGACAACGCCCCAGACGCCGACGACCAGCAGGTCGTGCCAGGCCCAGGGGGATGCCCCCGGTCGGGTGTCGAACGGGGCGAACACCGCGGCGATGAAGTGGTGGACGGGGAAGTAGGAGGCGAACTTGGCCAGGCCCGAACCGGGGGTGAGGGGGAACCACAGCCCGGACAGGAAGAGCAGCACGAAGAAGATGATGCTGACCACCGGTCCGGCGGCATCCTGGTTGGGGACGAGCGTGCTCATGGCCACGCCGAGGGCGCTGAAGCTCAGCATGCCGATGACGATGGCCACCACGAACGCCCCGACGTTGTCCGGCGGGTGCACGTCGAAGCCCAGCCGGCCCACGATCAGCAGGATGACCACCTCCACCGCGGCGATGATCATGGAGCTGAGGATGACGGCGGACAGCAGCGCCCAGGTGGGCAGCGGACTGAGGCGCAACCGCTTGAGCAGTCCCATCTCCCGCCGGTTGACCAGCTGGATGGCCAGGATGTTGAAGCAGGCGGCCATCACGCCGTAGGCGGCGAACCCGGGCACGTAGTACTGGACCAACCGGATGTTCCCGAGGAAGGAGATCCGTGAGTTGCCCGCCGACGCGCCGAGGAGGACCAGAAAGATGACCGAGAACCCCACGGTGAAGGCGGCGCCGATGGGATTGAGCCAGAAGGACAGCTGCTCGTAGCGCACCTGTCGGGCCACCAGCTTGAGATCGCGCACGCCCTCGAAGGAGCCGGACGACGGTGGCGCGCTCATTGGTCCTCCGCGGGTCAACTGCGAGGTAGACGTCCTCCAGGGTGACCCGGGCCACCGACAGCCCCGGCAGGCGGAGCCGGTCGCTCGAGGGCCCAGCCGGTCAGGGCGTGGAGCACCCCCAGCTCGTCCTCGGTGTGGATCTCGAACAGCCCCTCGGACCCGCTGACCGCCGGGACGGGGAGATCGGCGGAGTCGGTCCCCTCGGGGAGACCGAAGCGGATGGTCACCGCCCCCGCATCGCGGCCTCCGAGGGAGGACGGGGTGCCGGTGGCCACGATCTCGGCCTTGGACAGCACCGCCACCCGGTCGGCCAGGGCCTCCACCTCGTCCATGTAGTGGGTGGTCAACAACACGGTGGTGCCCTCGGCGGCCAGGGCGCGGATCAGGTCCCAGGACTCCCGACGACCGGACGGATCCAGTCCGGTGGTGGGCTCGTCGAGGAACAACAGCTCGGGACGGCCGACGATCCCGAGCCCCACGTCGAGTCGGCGCTGCTGACCACCCGAGAGCGTCTTCACCCGCTGGTCGGCCTTTTCGGTGAGGCCGACCAGGGCGATGACCTCATCCACCGGGCGGGGCGACGGGTAGTAGCCGGCATTGCGGGTGAGCACCTGGCGCACCGAGTAGAACGGCTCGACGGCGAGCTCCTGGAGCACGACCCCGATCCGGGTCCGGAGCCAACGTTGGGTGCGACGATCGGCCGGGTCCACGCCCAGGGTGGTGACGGTTCCCCCACTCCGGTCCCGGAACCCCTCGAGGATCTCGATGGTGGTGGTCTTGCCCGCCCCGTTGGGGCCCAGCAGCGCGAACACCTCGCCCCGCTCCACCTCGAAGGTCACGTCCGACACCGCGGGCCGGTCCCCGTAGGACTTGGCCAGGTGGTGGACGGCGATGGCGGCGTCGGTCAAGCGCCCGACCCCGACCGGGCGGCGGCGTCGAAGGCCGGGCCGGTCACCTCGAGCACCCGCCCGACGTCGGCCTCGTCCATGGCCCCGGACACGAACCAGTTGTGCCGGGGATGGAGGTAGACGCCCCCGAGGATGGCGTGGCCGGCGAAGCGGTCGGCCCGGGCGAAGGCGGGGTCGTCGGCGAAGGTCATGAACGGCATCTGGACCGGCCCGGAGAGCCGCACCTCGAGACCGCGGTCGGCGGCCTGTTCGGCCAGCCCCTGGCGCAGGAGGGTACCGATCTCGACCATCCTCCCGACGGTGCCCTCCTCCTCGAGGGCAGCCAGGGTGGCCAGCGAGGCCGCCATGGAGACGGCGCCGAACCAGAACGAGCCGGTGGTGTAGATCGACCCGGCGGCGTCCCTCAGCCAGTCCCGGCCCACCACCGCGCCGAGGGCGTAGCCGTTGGCGATGGCCTTGCTCCAGGCGCTGAGGTCGGGGGCGACCCCGAGCGGTTCCCAACTGCCGCCGAAGTGGAGTCGCAAGCCGCAGCGCACGTCGTCGAGGATGAGGGCGGCCCCGGTCCGATCGCAGAGTCGGCGCAGGCCGGCGGCGAACTCCGGGTCGGGCAGCTCGACGTCCACTCCGATGTCATGGCGGATCGGGCTGACCACCACGCCGGCGACGTCGTCGCCGGCCCCCTGCACCGCCGCCTCCACCGACGCCAGGTCGTTGAAGCGGTACCCGAGCAGATGGGCGCGGTCCTCGGGCAGCACGCCACGGAGGTTGGGGGTGCACCACGGGTCGGCGCCGTGGTAGGCGCCCGTCGCCACCAGGATCTTCCGCTTGCCGGTGGCGGCGCGGGCGATGGTGAGGCACTGGGTGGTGGCGTCGGTCCCGTTCTTCGAGAAGATGGCCCAGTCGGCGTGATCCACGATCCGGGTGAACGCCTCGGCCAGCTCCACCATGCGGGGCGAGGGCCCGTTCTGACAGTCGGCCTCGCGCCGCCTGTCGAGCCACCGCCTCTTCCACCCGGGGATGGCGGTGCCCGAGCACGACCGGGCCGTAGCTGCACATCAGATCGATGTACTCGTTGCCGTCGGCATCCCACACGTGCGCACCCGACCCCCGCTGCATGAACTGGGGATAGCCCGGAGGGAGCGAGGCCACGTTCTGATGGCCGTACATTCCACCCGGGATGACCGTGGCGGCCCGGGACCGCAGCTCGGCGTCGTGGACCAGACGGTCCCCGGGTACGGCGTTCACCACCGGTCGCCCCCTCCACCGCCGGGGCCGGCCGGAGCGGCCGGTGCCCCGCTCAGGCGGTCGATGATGTTGCGGGTGATCTGCTCGACGGCCGGCGAGGCCCCGTCGAGGCCGTGGACCCAATCGGTGCAACCGCTGGTCACCACGGTGCCTCCCCGGGTGTACGTGCCCAGGACGGCGTGACCGTGGGCCAGGCGGGCGCACGCCTCCGGATCGCTGCTCCCGAGCAGGCGGGAGGCCACGTACTCGAGCTCGGACGGCAGGTGGTCGGGCAGCGGTCGTACCGAGGTGCGACGGTCGAACGGGGCGGCCGGGGCCGTGGCCAGGATCTCGAACCCGTCCGGGGTGCCGTCGGCTCCGGTGGGATAGGGCAGACCGTCCCGGTAGGTGAAGTCGCACCCGTCGCACTCGTAGCCGACGATGGTCGAGGCGGTGCCGAGCAGGTCGCCGTACTCGAGGCCGGTGCCGGCGAAGAGCCAGTGATCCGGTCGGTGCACGGTGTAGCCGCCCGCTCCCTCCTTGGCCTTGAGCCCGATGTGGTGGTAGCCACCGCGGGTGAAGGTGACTCCGGTCATGGTGTTCTCGGGGCGCTCGAGGATGGGATCGGACCACATGGTGGTCACCTCGTGCCCGCGGTCGGTGCCGAAGAGGGGGTCCCGCTCGAACCGTCCCTTGTAGCCGACCATCCGCTTCCCGCCGTCCTCCAGACGGACCTGCCAGAACGCGGTGTTGCCGGAGAGGAAGGCCACGTTCCCGCCCCGACCGATGAACGCCTCCACCGAGTCGCGCATGGGCATCGACCAGTACTCGTCGTGACCGATCGACAGGTAGAGGGCGTAGCCGGCCAGCAGCTCGGGGTCCTCCAGGTCGGCGTTGATGGCGTAGTCGAGTTGATAGCCGTTGCGCTCGGCCCACACCACGAAGGGGTGCTCCCAGTTGGGCCAGCCGGCCGAGCCGCACCAGTCGGACAGCCGGTTGACCGACTTGTAGCCCTGATGGGCGGCGCGGTCGGGGTCCGGCGTGTGGACGGCGGTGACCCGGCGACCGAGTCCCGGTGGCTTGCGCAGGTAGCCCGGCGCCGCCGGTCGGGCGAAGGAGACCTCGACGGCGCCGGTATAGAGGTTGCGTCCGTTGTGCACGTCGTTGTAGGCGTTCCAGGTGTTGGTGCCGAGGGCCAACAGGATGCGACCGCGACCGGCCGGAGCGGCGCGGACCACGACGAACGCCGCGCTGGTCGGACCGCCTCCGGGGGCGGACAGGGTGATCTCGTAGTAGCCGGTGGCCCACTCCCCGACCGGGACGGTGGTGGCCACCGGCCAGTCGCACCCGTCGTGGGTCACCGACTCGGGATAGGGATGGTTCCCGACCTCGAGGCCGCTGCGCTCCCAGACCACCTGTCGGTGGCTCCCGACCCGCGCCATCTCGACGTCGATGGGTCCCAGTTCGCTGGACAGATGGAGGTCGAACGCTTCACCCGGCTCGACCGATTGCGGCCAGGCGTAGCCGGCGATGGGACCGGCGTGGAAGGTGGGCGTCACCCTGCCTCCCCCGGGGATCGGGGCCGAGTGCGGGCCGGTCATTTGATGGCCAGGGCGTTGGCCGAGGATCCGATCCCTCCGGCGACGTTGTTGGGGGCGGCGGTGAGGAACGAGGCGTACCGGCCGTCCCGGCGACACGATCGGGCCAGGTCGTCGAGCCACCACAGCTCGCCGATGGCCATGCCGAACTGCCCGATCAGCATCCGGTGCAGGAACCCGAACGGCATCTGCTCGGGACCGATGTCCGGTGGCCACACCTCGAGGGCCGGATTGTCGGCGGCCACCGCGGCCACGTGGGCATCCCAGAGGTAGCGGGCCATCGCCTCGCTGTGCTCGAGGCCGATGGTGGCCAGGCCGCGGGTGTCGGCCAGGGTGACCCGGACCTCCTGACCCTGGGCCCGGTACCAGGCCAGGAAGCCGGTGTGGAGCAGGAGGACATCGCCCGGCTGCCATTCGATGCCGGCGGCCAGCCGGGCCCGTTCGAGCTCGGCGACGGTGATGGGTCGGGCGCTGGCCGGATCGAATCCGTCGCCCGCCCCTCCGAGCACGGCGTCGATGTCGAGGAGGACGGCCCGGCCGGCGATGCCCCGGTCGGCCCAGAAGTCGATGGTGTTCCGGGTCCGGGAGGTGACGTCCTCCACGGTGGCGCCGTTGTAGTAGCTGGTCCCGGTCGTAGCCCACATGGGCCAGCGAGTCCCACTGGCTGGACGCTTGCGGGAAGTAGTTGTCGAGCTTGTCGTCGAAGCCCGCCCCGCCGAGGGCGATCACGGTGTGCTCGACCGCCCCCCGTCCGAACAGCGGGGGGTCGAGCTCGTCCAGTCTGGCGTTGAGGCTGAACACCTCCCCGGAACGGATCAGCCCGGCGGCCGCCGCCACCCGGGACGGGGTCTGCAGGTTGAGCAGCCCGATCGAGTCATCCGGGCCGAACAGCCCCCACCCCGACCGTCCGCCCCGCGGGGCCTCCGGGAGCCGGTCGTAGGCGGGCAGGTCCCGACGGCCCATCCGTCCGCTCCGGGGTGGCGGTCGACGGGTACGACCGGATCCGGGCGGCCACGGTCGGATCGGCGTGCTGCTCGAGCAGGGAGACGGTACCGGCGAGGTCGACGATCCCGGCATCGGACCCGAGGCCGCCGGCCACCAGCGCGCCGGCGGCCATGGCCAGCCGGGCGGCATCCTCGAGGGACCACCCGGACAGCACCCCGGTGATGAACCCGGCCGAGACGGCATCCCCGCACCCGGTGGTGTCGACCACCTCGACCTCGAGGGCGGGCAGGTCCTGGTGATCGTCGCCGGTCACCAGCAGGCAGCCGTCGGGGCCCCGACTGACCAGCACCGCCTCGACCCCGAGGGCGATGGCCGCCCGGGCCGCGTCGAGCAGGCGGTCGGCGCCGGTCAGCCGCAGGAGCTGCTCCTCATTGGGGAGGAAGTAGGTGATGTGCTCGAGGGCCGGTCGCAGACCGGCCCAGGTCTGTCGGGTCGCCCGGCCCGAGCACGTCCATGGTGGTCCACACCCCGGCGGCCCGGGCGGCGGCCAGCACCTCCACCAGTGGCGCGCCGCCGAAGCGGCCGAGCACGTCGCCTCCCCCTACGTGCAGGGCACGGATCGGGCCGAGCCGATCGAGATCGACGTCGGCCCGCTCCAGCCCGGGCACCGCGCCCGGGACGTGCAGTGCCGGTCGCTCCCCGTTGGGCCGGATGGGGAGCATGGTGGCCGACGTCTGCACCGAATCCTTGCGGACCAGCCCGCGGGTGTCGACGCCGTGGCGCTGCAGGGCCATGATCAGCACGTCGCCCAGCAGGTCGTCGCCGATCGCCCCGAGCACCACCACGTCGGCGCCCAGCTTGGCCAGGTCCACCGCGGTCCCGGCCGAGGTTCCGGCCGCGGTGGCCCGGATCTCGTCGAGCAACTGGACGCCCTGGCCCTCGGGGATGTGGGTCACCGGCCGGCCGAGGACATCCACGATGTGGGCCCCGAGGCAGGCCACCCGTCCGGTCCGGCTGTTCCTTGGCACCGTCTCCTCCTGCTGCCTGCTGCGTCACCGCCACGTCGGGCGCGCCGGCTGAGGTTACCCCGGCCCCGGGCGGCCGGGACCGACGACCGATCGGCGCCCGGCGGTCACTCGACCAGGAACCCGCCGGACTGGTGCCGCCACAGCCGGCTGTAGATCCCGGCGCCGGTGCCGTCCAACAGCTCGCGGTGGGTGCCCTCCTCCACGATCCGGCCCTGGTCGAAGACCACGATCCGGTCCATGTGGGCGATGGTGGAGAGGCGGTGGGCGATGACCAGGGCGGTGGCGTCGTCCATCAACCGCCAGAGCGCCTCTTGGACCAGGTGCTCCGACTCCGAGTCGAGGGCGGACGTGGCCTCGTCGAGGACCAGGATGGGCGCGCCCTTGGCCATGGCCTGGGCGATGGCCACCCGTTGGCGTTGGCCACCGGAGAGTTTCAACCCGCGCTCGCCGACCACCGTGTCGTACCGGTCCGGCAACGCGTAGACGAACTCCTCGACGTGGGCGGCCTTGCCCACCTCGTGGACGACCTCGTAGTCGACGACCGGGACCGGCTCGCCGTCCCGACCCTCCTCGGTGCCCATCCCGTAGCAGATGTTCTGGGCGATGGTGCGGTGCAGGAGTTGTGGATCCTGGGGCACGTAGGAGACGTGCTTGCGCAGCGACCCGAGGGTGACGGTCGCGCAGGTCCTGTCCGTCGACCAGGATCTGGCCCGCGTCCACGTCCATGAACCGCAGCAGCAGCTTGGACAGCGTCGACTTGCCCGATCCCGACGGTCCGACCAGGGCCACGTGCTCGCCCGGGCGGACCGTGAAGCACAGATCGTCGAAGAGCCGGCTCCGGCTGCGGTAGCCGAAGTCGACGTGCTTGAACTCGACCCTCGCCGTTGGCCACCTGCAGCTCCGCCGCCGCCGGCGCATCGGTGATCTCCGCCTCGACGCCGGCGATGGCGGTGAACTTGGCCGCCCGGCCGAGGGATCGGGCGAAGGACCTCACGTGCTCGAACGACTGCTGGAGGCCCAGCGCCACCTGGGCCGAGTAGTAGAGGATCAGGTAGAGCGCGGCGGTCGACGCCCAGTGGTGCACGGCCATGGTCGTGCCCGCCACCAGGGCCAGCAGCGTGCCGATCACGATCGACGTCTCCAACTGCAGCTGGGTGCGCATGAAGATGGACCGGGCCCGAAGATCGGCGTCGACCGACTGCCGCATGAGGTCCCGCACCCGGACCTGCTCCTGGGGCTCGGCCGCCGCGGTCCGGACGGCGATCAGGTTGGTCACCGTGTCGGCCACCACCCCGGTGGCCTCGGAGTGGTGGTGCTCGAACTCCTGGGAGGCGGCCCGCACCAGCCGCAGCCGCCGCCAGAGGACGTAGACGAAGCCGGCCACCATGACCAGCAGGGCCAGCGACGCCGGCCAGGCGAAACAGGCCAGCACGACGACGGCGGAGACCACGATCACCGCCACCGGGAGCAGCCCCCACGACGCCACGTCGACCATCTCGACGAACGCCCACGAGAAGTTGCCCAGCGAGGAGATGACCTCGCCGGCCGGGTGGTCCATGTGCCAGCGGTAGCTGAGCTTCAACAGGTGCTCGTAGCCGTTGTTGACCCCCTTGGCGAAGGCCCGGACGCACGCACCCCACTCCAGCCACCCGGCGACCCGCCACATGCCCATGGCGATGAGACCGGCCGACCCGTAGGCCAGCAGCAGCGGGCCGAAGGTGTGCCATTCGCCCGCCACCGCGTGACGGGGCAGCGTCGCCACCCGGCTCAGGATGGACGCGAAGATCAGCGGGCAGGCGACGTCGGCCACGACCACGGCCAGACACCATCACCACCCAGGACGTGACGAGGTCGCGCTTCTGCCCTTCGAGCTGGTCCCAGCAGAAGGCCAGGGTCTCGTGCGCCGAGGCGGAGGGGAATTCAGACAGTTCAGCCATGACGGGCTTCCTTGTGGAGAGGGGTGGCCGGAGCCGGACCCGGGGAACAGGGTTCCGCCGACCCAGTGGCCGGGACTACGGATGGAGCAGATCTGCGGGGGGCATCATCGATGCCCCGGGATCAGCGGTCCGGGAGGAGGAGGCCGCCGATGACCGGCGGGCAGACCGAGCCCGGAGCCGTGACAGCCTGTGCACTGTTCGAAGCCATCTTCGCTCCCTTCCTCGACCCGATCTTCTCCGACGCGCGGTGCCCGTCCGGCGCCACCCCGAAATGCTACCTCGCCCCACGATGATGGCAAGCGGGGGCCGGGATCGACCCCGATCGGGGCCCCGCCGACGAGGCGGCGGGCAGTAGCGTGATCGCATCGAGGACGGACCGACCACCGCAGACTTCATCCGGGGACTGCCCAAGGCCGAGCTCCATCTGCACATCGAAGGCACCCTCGAGCCGGAGCTGATGTTCGCCCTGGCGGCCCGCAACCGGGTCGGCCTCCCCTATGCGGATGTCGACGCGGTCCGGAGGGCCTACGTGTTCGAGGACCTCCAGTCCTTCCTCGACATCTACTACGCCGGCTGTGCCGTACTCCTCACCGTTCAGGACTTCTTCGACCTCACCCTGGCCTACCTCGAGCGCGCCGCGGCGGAGGGGGTGCGCCATGCCGAGATCTTCTTCGATCCGCAGACCCACACCGACCGGGGTGTCCCCTTCGGCACCGTGGTCGACGGCATCACTGCCGGACTCGAGGAGGGGCGGCGGCGTTGGGGGATCTCGTGGCGGCTCATCCTGTGCTTCCTCCGCCACCTGAGCGCGGAGGCCGCCATGGCGACCCTCGAGGAGGCCCTCCCCCACCGGGACAGGATCGACGGCGTCGGGCTCGACTCCGCCGAGCTCGGGCATCCTCCCTCGGAGTTCGCCGAGGTCTTCCGCCGGGCCCGCGGTGAGGGGCTCGCCGCGGTGGCCCACGCCGGCGAGGAGGGGCCGCCCGGGTACATCTGGGAGGCGCTCGACCAACTGCAGGTGGTCCGCATCGACCACGGGGTGCGGTGCATGGAGGACCCGGCCCTGGTCGACCGGCTGGTGTCGGACCAGGTGCCGCTCACCGTCTGTCCCCTCTCCAACGTGAAGCTGAGGGTGGTGCCCGACCTCGCGCACCACCCTCTGGCCGACATGCTGCGGCGCGGGCTGCGGGTGACGGTGAACTCGGACGACCCGGCATACTTCGGCGGCTACGTGGCCGACAACCTGACCGCGGTGGCCGTCGCCCTCGATCTCGATCGACGGGAGGTCCACCGGATGGCCCGCAATTCGTTCCTCTCGTCGTGGCTGGACCCGGCGGAGCTGGAGAGCCAACTCACCGCCCTCGATCACTACGTCGAGGGAGGGACCGGGGACGCCCCACCGGGATGAGGGGTCACCCCGCGCCGGCCGGCGGCCTACGGCACGCGGAGGGCCGGTACCACCTCAGCCATGAACCGGCGCAAGCTCTCGTCGCCCGGGAAGTCGCGCATCCACAGGATGAGGCCGCGGCAACCGGCGTCGATGAACCCCTGGGCCTGCTCCACCACCTGCTCGACGGTGCCGACCAGATTGTCGGCCAGGTACTGATCGGTGGGCGTGCCCCCCCACAGGTCGCCACCGTCCTCGGACTCGCACCACGCCCGGGTGTCCGCCTCGGAGTCGAAGATGCGGCAGTCGGGGCCGTGGGTGCGGTTGATCTCGTCGAAGGGGCGGCCCACCTCCGCGCAGTACTGCTCGAGCAGTCCGGACTTCCGACGGAAGGCCTCGAGGCCCACCTGCCAATTGGTGAGGTCGGCCCGCCGGGCGGCGATGCGGAGGTTGACCCGTTCGCCCCCGCCCCCCACCAGCACCGGGGGGAGCCGTTGCACCGGTTTCGGGTCGCAGTAGGCCCCGTCGAAGTGCAGATGGGCGCCGGCGAAGGTCACGGTCTCCTCGGTCCAGAGCCTCCGGATCACCTCGAGCGTCTCGTCGAGCACGGCCAGGCGGTCCGGGTTGGACAGGTACTCGTAGCCGTAGGAGTGGTACTCCTCGTGGAACCATCCCGCCCCGAGCCCGAGGATGAGCCGGCCCTCCGAGTAGACGTCGATGCACGCCGCCTCCTTGGCCAGGAGGCCGGCGTTGCGGTACGACGCGCAGGTGACCAGCTGGCCCAGGCCGACCCGCGAGGTCCGCTGGGACAGCGCGGCCAGCATGGTGTACGCCTCGAACACGTGGGTCGGCTGGCGCCGGGGCACCGTCTCGACGTGGTCGTACACCCACAGGTGGTCGTAGCCGACCGACTCGGCCAGCTGGGCCAGCTCCACCGAACGGGCCCAGGCCTCGGGCCCGCTTCCAGTCGCGGTACTCGAGCTTCCAGCCCTGGGGCACGAAGACCCCGACCTCCAGGGCCCGCCCATCCGGACTCACGCCGCGAACTCCCACCACTGGATCTCGCACATCATGGGGAGGAGGTAGCCGACGTAGAGCGAGTGGATGGTGACCACCTTCTGGTCGTCGGCGTGCACGTCGATGAGATCGACCCGGTCGTCCGCGGCCCGAAAGGCCTCGGCCCGGTCCTGGACCCCCTGCAGCTCGTCCATCGACCCGACGGCGAAGCCGAAGTGGTCCATCCGGGGGCACTGCATCGGCCCGTCCTCGGCGATGAGGAAGATGAACTGGTCCCAGTGCACACACGACAGGACCAGTCGGCGCCGGGGCTCGGTCAGCACCTCGATCTCGTCGAAGCCGAGCACCTCGCTCCAGAACCGGCAGAGGTCCTGACGGTTGCCCTCGTCGAGCAGCTCGGCGGGCAGGCTCATGGCCACGTGGTTGAAGCGCGGGTTGCCGCTCGGATAGAAGGGATGGGTCATCACACGTCCCCGATCGGTCGGGGGGCGACCGTCGCCCCGTCGGACAGTTTGGGCACCACCATGACCTTGCCGGCGAACCGACCCTCGGCCAGGCCCACCAGGGTGTCCGACAGCCGGTCGAGGGTCACGTCCTCGGTCTCGATCAGTCGGTCGGTGGGAAAGCCGTCGGTGGCCAGCAGCTCGAGGGCCCGTTCGAAGCCCCCGAGGTCGTAGACGAACGACCCGACCACGTTGAGCTCGTTGAGGATGAAGCGGTTGGGATCGAAGGCGGGGTGCTCGACGCCCGCCCCGACCAGCGCCAGGGTGCCGCCCCGGCGCAGCTGATGGAAGCCCGCCACCATGGCGTCCTTCTTGCCCGAGCACTCGAGCACCACGTGGGTGGCCCGCCGGGCGATCCGTTCGGGTTCCCAGGGGGGAAAGACCTCGAGGTCCGAGGGGTCCAGCACCTCCACCGCCCCGAGATCGGCGGCCAGCTGCCGGCGTCGCTCACCGGGCTCCACCGCGGTGACCGGGCCGATCCCGCTCGCCACCAGGGCGGCGATGGACAGCGCACCGATCGGTCCGGCCCCGATGACCATCACGCTGTCCCCGGGGGCCGCCCCCGAGCGGGTGATCCCGTGGAGCGCCACCGCCAGCGGCTCGGCCAGGGCCGCCTGGCGCGAGGTGAGGCCGGGGGGTAGGCGCAACAGCGATTGCGAATGGACCAGGACGTAGCCGGCGAAGGCCCCGTCGTGGTTGTCGACCACCGAGCCCGCTCGGTTCTCGCACTGCGAGGGCTTGCCCTCGAGGCAGCGACGGCAACGCCCACACCGGGGCGAGGCGCCGCCGACCACCGTCTCACCGATCTCCCAGCCCTCGACCCCGGCACCCAGGGCGGCGATGGCCCCGGTGAACTCGTGCCCGGCGACCAGGCCGGGCTCGCCGGCCCACCCGTCGAGCAGCAGGTGGATGTCCGAACCGCAGATGCCGCAGTGGTCGACCTCCACCAGGACCTCGCCCGGTCCGGGTCGGGGCACCGGCCGCTCCTCCACCACCACCTGGCCGGGCTGTCGGTAGACAGCCGACGGCATCACCTCAGGTAGATCGATCATGATGCATCCCCCCAGTCGGAACCCGGGGCCCTCCCTCGGGCTCCCGTTCAGCGTCACTACCGGCGTCGACCTTAGATCAGGGGACATCGCCAGGCACCGGCCGGTGCCGTCGGCGGGCGACGGCGACGTCCGTTCGGAGCGGGCAGCCCTTACCATCGAGTGGTGCCCCCCGCCACCGATCCGAGTGCTGACAGCCCCAAGCACATCGGGCGCCGGGTCTTCCTCGGCATGGTGGCGGCCGGTGCCGCCGGCATCGTCTACGGGGCGAAGGTACAGAGCGTGGTCGGCGACGCGCTCGGGTCCGGCCTCGGCGGCCTCCTCCCCGGGGGCGACCGCTTTCGCATCTACACCATCACCAATTCCTTTCCCGTGATCGAGCCGTCGAAGTACCGGCTCAAGGTCACCGGCCTGGTCGACAAGCCGCTCGACCTCACCCTGGACGACATCGTGTCGATGCCCAAGACGAAGCTGGTCAAGGACTTCCAGTGTGTGACCGGGTGGCGGGTCCCCCAGGTCCACTGGGAAGGGGTGCGGCTCGCCGACGTGCTCGACGCAGCCGGCGTGCAGAGTTCGGCGGTGGCGCTGACCTTCGACAGCTACGACGGCGCCGACACCGAGAGCCTGACACTGTCCCAGGCCCGCCGGTCGGACGTGATCGTGGCCTACCGCATGCTGGGGGCGCCGGTGACCACCGAGCACGGCGGTCCGGTCCGCCTCTATGTGGCGCCCATGTACGGCTACAAGTCCATCAAGTGGCTGTCGGCGATACGGGTGGTCGATCAGCTCGTGCCCGGCTTCTGGGAGCAGAACGGCTACTCGCAGGATGCGTGGATCGGCTCGTCCAACGGTCGAAACGACCAGCCGGTTGACTGATCGGGCCACATCGGCGAAGGCTCGATCGAGGACGCGGTCCACCATCCTCGGGTCCCGGCACATCCTGCGCTTCGACCGGGTGGAGCGGGCCGCCCACTGGGCCAACGCCCTGCTGTTCGGCATCCTGATGGCGACGGCCCTGCCGCTCTACTTCGTGCAGGTCGAGACCATCGTCGGACGCCGGGCGCTCATCGCCGAGATCCACACCTGGTGCGGGGTGGCCCTGCCGGTCCCCCTGATCATCTCGCTGGCCGGTCCGTGGGGGGCCAGGCTCCGCAGCGACGTGCGGAGCTTCAACCTGTGGACCAGGTCGGAGATCCGCTGGCTGTTCACGCTGGGCCGCGAGCGCCTGCCCAAGGCGGACAAGTTCAACCCTGGCCAGAAGCTCAACGCCCTGTTCGTCGGGGGAGCCATCGTCGTGATGTTGGGCACCGGGTCCATCCTGAAGTGGTACCGGTTCTTCCCCCTCGATTGGCGCACCGGGGCCACCTTCGTCCACGACGTCCTGGCCTTCGCCATCTTCATCGTGGTGTTCGGGCACATCGCCTTCGCCCTCACCCACCGCGACGCCCTCCGCTCGATGTTCAAGGGATGGGTGACCGAATCATGGGCCCGACGTCATACCGCCGGATGGCTGGAGCGGGAGGAACCGAAACCGGCCGGGCCCACCGACGGGCCGGCCTCGCCGGAATCGGCCACCACCCCCTGACCACATCCGGATTCCGCCGACGCCGCCAACGCCGTCGAGCGTCAGGAGGTGTGGTGACCGCGGATGCGCCATGCCCACCCGAGCAGCGCCAATCCGGCGACGGCCACGATGCCCCCGAGCACGGCATAGCCGCCATGCCCGCTCATCATCCCCGAATCGTGGATGGCGTTGGTCCCCTGGGCGATCCACACCGCCCCGACCAGGATGAGGATGATGCCGACGATTCCGCGGGTCCACATGGTGCTCCAATCCGGTCGGGCTCCCTCGACCAGTTCAGAAGCTACCGCCGATCGAGCGATCCGTTCGGTCGCCCCAACCCCGTGGGCCGGGCGGAGCACAGCGGTACGATCGTCTCATGGACTGGCCCGCCAAGGTGTTGGTCGTCTCCGACTCGGTGCACGACGGGACCCGTCAGGATCGCTCCGGGCCCGCCCTGGTCGAACTGCTCGAACGACATGACATCCGGGTCCTCGAGGTACGCACCGTCCCCGACGGCGTCCGATCCGTCGCCGACGCCCTCCGCCAGCTGGCCGGGTCGTTCCACGGCCTGATCGTCACCACCGGCGGCACCGGCTTCTCCCCGACCGACCTCACCCCCGAGGCCACCCGCTCGGTGATCGACCGGGAAGCGCCCGGCCTGGCCGAGGCGATGCGGGCCACCAACCCATTGGGTCGGCTGTCACGGGGGGTGGCGGGCACCATCGGGCCCTCCCTGGTGCTCAACGTGCCCGGTTCGGTGTCGGGAGCAGTGGAGTCGATGGAGGCGATCCTCGAGGTCGTGCCCCACGCCCTCACCTTGCTCGACGGCGGGCGGCCGCACTGATCGACCACCGATTACCGACCGTCGACCCTAAGGTGGAGAGGTGCTCCAACCACCGGCCGACGGCCGACTCCGGGATTGGGTGGACGTCACCGACCGGCCACTTCCCGTCGAATCGGCGCTCGGATGGGCGGCCCAACCCGACTGTGGCGCCGTGGTGACGTTCTGCGGCACCGTCCGCGACCATTCCGAAGGCCGGCCGGGCGTGACCGCGCTGGAGTACGAGGTGTACCCGGAGCAGGCGGTCCTCCGGCTGGCCGCGGTGACAGCCGCCGCCCGTCGCCGGTGGCCGGCGCTCGGACGCCTGGCGCTGCTCCACCGGACGGGACGCCTCGAGGTCGGCGAGGTATCCGTCCTCGTCGTGGCCTCCACCCCCCACCGGTCGGAGGCGTTCGAGGCGGCGCGCTACTGCATCGACACGGTGAAGCGTTCCGTGCCCATCTGGAAGCGGGAGACCTGGGCCGGCGGCACCCACTGGGGACAGTGCGCCCACGACATCGAGGATGTCGGCGGGTGATCCCCCTGTCCGAGGCGCAGGGGTTCGTCCTCGCCGCGTGCGCGCCCGGTCCCACCCGTCGGGTCGACATCGACGACGCGCTGGGCTGTGTGGTGGCCGCGCCGGTGGTGGCCACCGAACCGGTGCCTCCTTTCGTGAACTCGTCCCGTGACGGCTTCGCCCTCCGAGCGGTCGACAGCCGGTCGGCCGGTCCCGACCGTCCGCGGTCCCTGCGGGTCGTCACCACGATCATGGCCGGGTCCGCGTTCGCGGGAACGATCGGCCCGGGCCAGGCGGCCAGGATCATGACCGGGGCGCCGCTTCCCGCCGGGGCCGACGCGGTGTGCATGCTCGAGGACTGCTCCGAGGGGCTCGAACCGGGGACGGTGGTGATCGACCATCCGCTGGTGGAGGGCGAGGCGGTCCGCGCCGTCGGCGACGACGTTGGCGTGGGCGAGCTGGTGACCGGCGCCGGCACGGTGCTCACCCCGGGCCACCTTGGCGCGTTGGCCAACCAGGGTCTCGAGGACGTCCTGGTCCACCCCCGGCCGAGGATCGGCGTGCTGTCCACCGGCGACGAGCTGGTGTCCGGGCCGGGACCGCTGGCCCCGGGCATGATCCGCGACGCCAACCGGCACACCCTCTTGGCCCTGGTCCGCCGACAGGGGTGGGACGCCGTCGACCTGGGCATCGTCGGCGACAACGAAGCGGCCCTCAGCGATGTCCTCGATCGGGGCGCGGCGGAGTGCGACGCAGTCGTGACCAGCGGCGGGGTGAGTGTCGGCGATCTCGACATCGTGAAGGTGGTGCTCGAGAAACGCAGCGGTGGGACCATGCGCTGGATGCAGGTGGGCATCCGGCCGGCGAAGCCGTTCGCCTTCGGTACGCTCGCCGGCTCCGGCACCCCGGTGTTCGGCCTCCCCGGCAATCCCGTCTCGGCCATGGTCAGCTTCGAGCTGTTCGTACGGCCCGGGGTCCGCAGGATGAGCGGGCACCAGGTGCTGCACCGTCCGGTGGTCGCCGCCGGCACCGAGGTCGACCTGCCCAGGCAGCCCGACGGAAAGATCCACTTCGTCCGAGCCCGGCTGTTCCTCGACGGCGGCGGCGGATGGCGGGTCCGACCGGTCGACGGACAGGACTCCCACCAGCTGCGGGCCATGGCCGACGCCAATGCGCTGGTCGTGCTGCCCGACGGCGAAGGGGTCGCCGGCGGCGGCCAGGTCGAGGTCATGCTCACCGATCCCGAACAGCTCGGACACGAAGCCGCGGGCACCGGGAGCCTCGCGTGGTGACGGTGGTGCCCGTCTCCCTCACGGGCCGACCCCGGCCGACGGCGTCGACATCGGGACCGGGGGACATGCCGACCGAGAGGCCCCCTGGTCGACCGGCACGGCCGGGTCCACGACGACCTGCGCATCTCGGTCACCGACCGCTGCAACCTGCGCTGCACCTACTGCATGCCCGAACACGGGATGTCGTTCCTGCCCCGGCGCGACCTGCTCACCCTGGACGAGATCGTCCGGGTGGCCCGGGCGGCGAAGTCGGTCGGCGTCACCTCGATCCGGCTCACCGGAGGCGAGCCCCTGGTCCGCCGGGGACTGCCCGATCTGGTCGGCCGGCTCCATGCGCTCGGATTCGAGGACCTGGCCCTCACCACCAACGGCATGCTGTTGACTCCGATGGCCGCCTCCCTCGCCGACGCCGGGCTCCGGCGGGTCAACATCAGCTGCGACTCGCTCCGGCCCGAGCGGTTCCGGTCGATCCGGCGCCGCGGCGAGCTGGGTACCGTGCTCGAGGCCATGGACGCGGCCGAGCGGGCCGGCCTCACGCCCCTCAAGGTGAACGTGGTCCTGGTGCGGGGCCGCAATGACGACGAGATACTGGACTTCGCCGCCTTCGCCCGGGACACCGGCCGGGTGGTCCGGTTCATCGAGTTCATGCCGCTCGATGCGGACGGCGCATGGAGCCGTGAGCAACTGGTGACCGGTCAGGAGGTGTTCGATCGGATCCGTGGGGCGTGGCCGCTGGTGGCCGCCGGGACGGACGAGGATCCGGCCCCGGCACAGCGGTTCCGGTTCTCCGACGGGAACGGTGAGATCGGGCTGGTCTCGAGCGTCAGCCAGCCGTTCTGCGGGACCTGCAACCGACTGCGCCTCACCGCCGACGGCGCCGTTCGCAACTGCCTGTTCTCCGACGACGAGGTCGGTGTGCGCGACGTCCTGCGGGCGGGCGGCACCGATGCCGCGCTGACCCTGGCCCTGCGGCGGTGCCGTCTGGGGCAAGCTGCCCGGCCACGGGATCAACGACCCCGGGTTCCTGCGCCCGATCCGGTCGATGTCGATGATCGGCGGCTAACGGTGGCCCGGCTCCGGCTCTTCGGGTCGGCCCGGGAAGCGGCCGGGGTCTCGGTGGCTTCGATCGGGGGCGGCACGGTGTCCGAAGTGCTCGAGGCGGCCGGGGACCGTTTCGGGACGGACTTCGCCGAGATCGCCGCCCTCTCCAAGATCTGGGTCGACGGGGAGCCGGTCGGCGTCGAGGCCGTCGTCGGGGAGGACGACGAGGTCGCCGTCCTCCCTCCGGTATCCGGCGGTTCGGCGTGAACGGACAGACCACCGGGCGTGGTGCCGAAGGGGAGTTGACCCACGTCGACCGGCAGGGCAAGGCCCACATCGTCGACATCACCGGCAAGACCCCCACCCCCCGGGAAGCCGAAGCCCGGTGTTCGGTGGTCACCGCCGCCGACCTCGGCGCCTTGCTGACCGCGTCCGGGACGGCGGAGCTCATCGAGTCGGCTCGATTCGCCGGCATCCTGGCCGCCAAGCAGACCGCCGTCCTCATCCCGCTCTGCCATCCGATTCGGATCGACGGCATCACCGTCGACGTGCAGGCGGCGACCGACGGGTTCCGGGTCCGCGCCGTGGCCACCATCACCGAGCGGACCGGGGTGGAGATGGAGGCGTTGACCGCCTGTGCGGTGGCCGGCCTGGTGCTCCTGCAGCCACTACTCGAGGTCGACCCGGACACCTCGGTCGAAGGGCTCACCCTGTGGCGCAAGACCGGCGGCCGCTCGGGCACCTGGCGGCGCGGTGAGGATGCGGGGGCTCCCTGGCCTGAGCGGGATCCACCCGGGACACCGCCTGCAGCGCCCGGGCGCCAGGGGCGGATCTAGACTTCTCCCATCGACGAACCGGATCGCCGCCAGGCGGAGGAAACGGGCGGCACCGGCCTACCGGAGACCACCGAACCGACCGGGCGGGACGCCTCCCGGTCATACTGGCACGGGTCGGGACCGGTCCCACCCGGACGATGGCGGAGCCCGGTCCGGGGACCGTGGCTCACCTCGGTGTTCGGACTGATCCTGCTGGTCGGGATCCCCATCGAATTCATCACCGGGCTGCTGTCCTACGCGGCCTACGACCCCAAGCTGGGCAATGCCCCGGCGTCGGCCAAGGGCCTCTTCGGCCTGTACGTCTTCAACTGGGTGACCAAGCCCAGCTGGCTCTACCGGGTCATCGAAGGAACCCACGTCTTCCTCGGTCTGGTGCTGGTTCCCGTGGTGTTGGCCAAGCTCTGGTCGGTCATGCCCAAGCTGTTCGACTGGCCGCCCTGGCGCTCGGTGGCTCAGTTGCTGGAGCGGCTGAGCCTGGTGCTGGTGGTGGGGGGCATCGTGTTCGAGATGGCCACCGGCCTGTTGAACATCAACTACTTCAACCAGATCAATTTCTACTCCGGCCACTTCTACGGGGCCTGGGCGTTCATCGCCGGATTCGTCCTCCATGTCTGCGTGAAGTTCGGCGACATGGTGCGGGCGCTGCGGTCCCGCTCGTTCAGCGGAGAGTTGCGGACCGGTCTCGCCGCCACCCGGCCCGAGGAGGTGGACAGCCCGCTGGTGGCCACCCGACCGGCGGCACCGACCATCTCCCGCCGCGGGGTACTGGCCCTGGTGGGTGGCACCTCGCTGGCCGTCTTCGTCCTCACCGCCGGAGAGGCCATCGGCGGCGCCTGCGCGCAAGGTGGCCCTGTTCGGCACCCACTACCGCTCGCCCGACTCGGGGGCGAACCACTTCCCGGTCAACCACACGGCCGAGTCGGTCGGGATCACCGCCGCCGACGCCGGGCCGGACTGGCGCCTGTCCCTGGTGGGCGCGCACCACGTCGAGCTCAGCCGGGACCAGCTGTTGGCCATGGAGCTGACCACGGCCGACCTGCCCATCGCCTGCACCGAGGGATGGTCGACCCAACAGCGTTGGACCGGCGTGCCCCTCGCCGATCTGGCCCGCCGGGCCGGAACGGGACGACCGGGAACGACCCAGATCACCTCACTCGACGGCGGATCGATCGCCCTGTCCGGATCGCAGGTGGCCGCCGGCCGACTCGTTGCTGGCCCTTCGGGTGAACGGGGCGGACCTGTCCCTCGACCACGGGCTCCCGGCCCGGATCATCGTTCCGTCCGCTCCGGGCACCCACAACCTCAAGTGGATGAGCCGGATCGAATTCACCGAGGAGGCCTGAGGTGTCGTGGATCCGCCACCGCTACGGTGCCGGCCCGGTGCACCTGGTGGGGTCGCTGGCCTGTTTCGCCGTGGCCGCCTACGCCCTGGCCAAAGTGCTCGGCGAGAGTGGCTGGAAGGAGATCCTCCTCCTGCTTCGCCGTCTGCGTGGTCGCCCATGATCTCGTCGCCTGGCCGGTGTACGGGCTGGCCGACCGGGCGGCGGTCCATCTCGACCGGCGCCACCGGCAGGGGCGCGCCCCCGCCGTCCCCTGGATCAACCACGTCCGGGTGCCCTCCATCATCTCGGCGCTGCTGTTGGTCATGTTCTTCCCGCTCGTTCTCCGACTCTCCAGCGCCGAGTACCTGGCCGACACCGGGTTCACCGAGCAGCGCCTACTTGTTCAATTGGCTGGCGGTGAGCGGCATCCTCTTCGCCGGATCGGCGATCCTCTACCTGGTGCGGGTGGTGCTGGCCCACTCGCAGCGGGCGGCCTGACCTTCGTTGGTTGCTACCTTGGGGGCATGCCCGAATACCGCATCGGTCAGGTGGCCGAGCTCCTCGGGGTGAGCGTCGACACCGTCCGCCGGTGGGCCGATGCCGGCAAGGTGAAGACGTCGCTGGGCGCGGGCGGCCGACGCCTGATCGATGGACTCGACCTGGCCCGGCTCGCCACCGAACTGGCCGGCGAACCCAGCCACCAGGACCGACGGCGCCAATCGGCTCGCAACCGGGTGCGCGGCATCGTGACCGAGGTGACCAAGGACGGGGTGGCGGCCCAGGTGGAGGTGGTGTCGGGTCCTCATCGTTTCGTGTCCCTCATCACCCGGGAGGCCGCCGACGAGTTGGGCCTGGTCCCGGGCACGGTGGCCGACGTGGTGGTGAAGGCCACCAATGTCGGCATCGAGCTCCCGGCCAAGTTCTGAGTGGCGGACCCTCGCCGACCTCAGGCCGCCCCGGCGGGCCCGTCGGTCAACCACAAGCTGATCGACGCCGGGGGGAGCTCGAGGTGGCAGCGCTGTCCGACCTCGAGTTCGGGTCGGTCCGGCGTGCGCACCTCGAGCTCGAGCCCGGCCCCCACGGTGACGATGAGCTCGGTCGCCGCGCCCAGGTCGGCGATGTCGGCGACGGTGCCGGACAGCCCCCCGGTCGCCACGAACCGGATGTGCTGAGGTCGGATGCTCCACAGCACGGCTGTTCCCGTCACCAATCCGGACGGCTCGATCGACACCGACGATCCGTCCGTGTCGATCGATCGCGCCGAGGTCACGACGCCGCGGTGGAGGTTGGCCATCCCCAACAACCGGGCCGCCTCCGGGGACGACGGGTGGGCGAAGACCTCGGGGGTCAATCCCGCCTGCAGGGAGGCTCCCCCGGACAGCACGATCACCTCGTCGGCCAGGACCGCCGCCTCCTCGGGGTCGTGGGTCACCAGCACCGTGGCCAGCCCGGTCTCGCGCTGGAGCCGGCGCAGCTCGCGGCGCAGCTCCCGGCGGACCGGTGCGTCGAGGGCCGAGAACGGCTCGTCCAGCAGCAGCAGATCGGGCGACCGGCACAGGGCTTGGGCCAGGGCGACCCGCTGGCGTTGACCGCCCGAGAGTTGGTGGGGGTAGCGATCCTGCAGCCCGTCGAGTCGGAGGTGGGTCAGCCAGTAGGCGGCCGTCTCCGAGGTGGCCCCCGACGCGAAGAGCAGGTGACGCCACACCGTCAGGTGGGGAAAGAGGGAGAAGCCCTGGGCCACGTAGCCCACCCGGCGCCGCTCGACGGCGATCCGCTCGACGGACCGTTCGCCGTACCGCACCGGGCCCGGGGCCGAGCCGTACAGTCCGGCCAGGCAGCGCAAGAGGACTGACTTGCCCGAACCCGAAGGGCCGAGGATGGCCAGCTGGTTTCCCATCGGTCGGTGGGCCAGTGCCAGATGGAACGTGCCCACCTCGAAGTCGACATCGAAGCCGACCGGGGCCGGGGTGACCGCCGGCGGCGGGACCGGCTCGGGGAGCTGCACCGGTCGGTCGGCTCGCCGGCCGAAGCGGAGTCGGCTGAGGACCACGGCCACCACCGCGACGGCCAGGGCCAGAGCGGTGGGGGCCATGGTGGTGGGGAGCCCGGCCCCACTGAACTGGTTGTAGGTGTAGATGGGCAGCGAGAACGGGTGGTACGCGAGCACCACGGTGGCGCCGTACTCACCGAAGGCGCGCAGCCAAGTCAACAGCATGCCCGCCCGTATCCCCGACGCCGCCATCGGGAGCGCCACCCGCCGGAACCGCGAGAACTCGGCATGGCCGAGCGTGGCGGCCACGTCGAGGAGCGCGGGGTCGACCGCCCCGAACGCCGTACGGGCGGCCACGATCAGGAACGGCGACGACACGAACGTCTGGGCCAGCACGATCCCGATGAGGGACATGGTCAGACGTCCGTCGAAGAGCTGGCCCAGGTAGGTGTAGGGACCCACCAGGTAGACGAGGAGGATCCCGCTCATCAGCGGGGGCAGGGCCAGGGGCAGCTGGACGATGACCCCGACCACCGAGGCGATGCGGCCCGGGGACCGGGCGAGCAGGTAGGCCAGGGGCACACCGAACAGGGTGATGAGGGCCAGCGAGATGGTGGCGCTCTCGATCGAGATGACGAGCGATGGGAACAGGCCCGGGTTTCCGAACCCGCGACTCTGGTCGGTCCCGGCGAAGCGGACGGCGAAGGCGGCGACCGGGACGGCCAGGTAGACGACGATCAGCCCGGCCAGCCACGGCAGCGGGCTCCGGGCCGCCCGCCAACCCACTACTTCAGGGCCGACTCGACACCGATCGGCGCGAATTGGAGGCCGGTCACTTTGGGCTTGGCCGCCACCACGCCGTTCGCCGCCAGGATCTTCTGGCCCGACTTGCCCAGCAGGAAGTTCACGAAGGCGATGGCGCCCGCTTCGTGGGGCGCCTTGTTGAGAATGGTGATGGTGTAGTCACCGGCCAGCGAGGTCCCGGTCAAGGGCACCGTCTTCAGATGCGCGGCGGCCGCCTCGACCCCGTAGAAGAACCCGGCATCGAGCTGACCGGCCTGCAACTCCCCCACCAACGACGTCTCGGGGAAGACGTCACTCGACTCGCTGGCCAGCGTCTTCAGTTCGGGGAGGTTGTGCTGCTTCGCCGCCTGGTCCAGCGCCTGGTCGGCCAACACGCCCTTCGGATCCGTGGTCGGGTCGGTCCGACCGATGAGGAAGCCCGGCTTCGAGACGACCTTGTACCACGGCTCGGTCTTGAGCGCTTGGGCGAACTTGCTCTTGGGGTTGTAGCCGAGGACCAGCGGGGAACTGGCGAACTGGTCGAACCACGAGACCCAGCTGCCGTTGGACGCTCCGGTCAGCGAGGCGTTGACCGAAGGGGCCGCGCTCGATGAACACGTCGCCCTGCAGGGTTCCCCCCGAGATGCTGCTGGCCAATGCCGTCGACCCCATGGAGATGTTGTTGAGGGTGAGACCGGTCGCCTTGTGGAAGGCCGGGGCGATCTGATCCTGCATCAGGTCCTGCAAGGACCCGGCCGACAGCACATCGACCGGCGCGCTGCTGGCCCCGGCCGACGGCGCCGCGAGCACGGCCCCGGATACCGACAAGGTGGCGATCGTTGCGACCACGGCGACACGCGGCCAGATGCACCGCCCGATTGAGCGCGAACGGGGAAGGGAGAGCATGGCGAGAATGTACCAGCGCAAACACCGCATTTGAGATTCAGCCGCCTCAATACGGTCGCAAATACAACCAATTTGTGGGTAATTGACTTGCTTATGCAACTATCGGGAACCGCAGGTTCGCCGTCCGGTGAGGTGGGGCTCAGCTCACGCCGCGAGGGCGGAACTGCACACTGATCCGGGGGCCGACCGGTCGTGCCGTCTTCGGGACGGAGTGCTCCCAGGTGCGCTGCAGGCTGCCACCCATCACCAACAGGTCGCCCCGGCCCAGCTCGAACCGTCGCCCTTTCCCCCCGCCGCGAGGCCGCAGCAGCAGCCGGCGCCGTTCCCCCAGGGACACGATGGCCACCATGGTGTCCTCGGTCTGGCCTCGCCCCCGGGTGTCGCCGTGCCAGGCCACGCTGTCGGCGCCGTCGCGGTAGAGACAGAGGCCGGTGGTGGCGAACGGCTCGCCCAACTCGTCCGAGTACCGGTGCTCGAGCACCTCCCGAGCCGCCTCCAGGGCGGGGTCGGGCAGGGGGTCCCCTTCGCCGTAGAAGGAGAGCAGGCGGGGCACCGCCACCACCCGGTCGTACATCGGACGACGCTCGGCTCGCCACGGCACGACGGGGAGCAGTCGGTGGAACAGGGTGTCGGCCCCGGTGATCCAGTCGGGTCGGAAGTCCACCCAGGCGCCGTCACCGAGGTCGGTCCGGGTCAGCCCGGGCACCAGGGGCCCGGGTCCCACCTCGGACCCGGCGTCGAACAGGGATCCTTGCAACGACACCACGAAGCCCGATCCTACCCGGAGGGGCGAACACCTGTTCCCCCCGGTCCGGGGCCCCGGCCCCCGGGGGAAGGAGAGTACGGGGGCCCTCCGGCCGGGATCAGCCTGTCCGGGCGAGCGGCGTCGTATCCTCGGAGCGCGGGAGCTATCCGTGCCACAGCACGACCCGACGTGCCTCGGGCAACCATCCGTGAGGCTCGGGTCACGGGAAGGCGGAGCGATGCAGTCAGTCACCAGGCCGGTCCGAGTGATCAGAGGGCGGTGGCGTACGGCCGCGGTGGCTGCGGTGGCGTTGGTGGTCGGCTCCTTCGCGCTGGCCAGCTGCAGCGTGGTCAACCGGGTCAAGCGGGCCGAGCACAGCGTGAGCACCGACCGGGCCACCATCAACTCGTTCAGCAGCAAGCTGCAGTCCGGGGCGGCCACCGCCTTCGTGGCCACCTACGTGTCGACCGGCAGCTCGCCGGCCACCGTCGTCTACGCCGTCCGACCGCCGACCGACCTGGCCTTCCAGGACACTCCGACCGGAGGCGGGACCAGCGTCCACCTCATCGCCAACAGCACCGGCGAGTACTCCTGTTCGTCCGGGGCATCCGGCGCTCCCGCATCGTGCCAGAAGCTGGGCACCGCCGGCACGGCCGCCGAGAACCAGATCTTCGACATCTACACGCCCGCCCACTGGGTGTCGTTCCTGAAGGGGCTGTCCGTGGTGGCCGGCCTCGCCGGCGACAAGGTGTCGTCCTCCACCATGACCGTCAACGGCTTCCCCATGCAGTGCGTCGACCTGGTGGCCGGGGGTGTCGCCGGTACGAGCACGATCTGTTCGACCGCCCAGGGCATCCTGGGCTACGTCAAGGTGGCTTCGAACCCGATCAGCTTCGAGATCCAGAGCTACTCGACCACACCGTCGTCGTCCCTGTTCGAGCTCCCCGCCGGCGCCACCGTCACCACGTCGCCCAGCACCACCTGAGGCCCTCGACCCGCGGGTCGGCCGGGACTACTCCAGCGACGAGAGGAATCCGAGCAGGGCGGCGTTGGTCTCGGTGGGGCGTTCCTGCTGCACCCAGTGCCCGGCGCCTTCGACCGTCGTCATGCCCCGGAAATCGGGGAGCGCCTGCTCCATCTCTGCGGCCGCCCCCGGCAGCATCTGGTTGACCGGATCGAGCGACCCGGTGAGGAACCCGGTGGGCATGGCCAGCACCGACACCGGAATGTCCTTGCTCCGCTCCCAGTTGGCATCCATGTTGCGGTAGAAGCTGAGCGGGCCGAAGAATCCGCTGCGGGCGAAGGCCTCGCCGTACACGTCGACGTCCTCCTCGGAGATCCATGACGGCAGCGTGTCGGGGGCCGGCGGGAGGACGTCGAGCATGCCGGTCCCCTCTCGCGGGCGGTCCACGAAGGCCGGCGCATCCCGCAGGGCGTCACCGCTGGCCGCATACAGCATGGCGCGCAGGAACCCGCGGGGATCGGCCTCCAACTCGGCTTCGGGCGGGCCCACCTGCTGGAAGTAGAGGATGTAGAAGAACTTGCCCGCGAAGAGCAACTCGAAGATCTCCAGCGGGCGGGCCGGCGACTGGGTCAGCGGGACACTCAGGTTGTAGATGGAGGACACCCGGTCGGGGTGGAGTCGGCCCATCTCCCACACGACCATCGAGCCCCAGTCGTGACCGGTGAAGGAGGCCTGCCGGTAGCCGAAGTGGTCGAGCAGGCCACAGAGGTCACCGGTCAGCTGATCCGATCCGTAGGCCGACACCTCCTGGGGCCGGCTGCTGCCGCCGTAGCCACGCAGATCCGGGGCGAAGGCCCGGTACCCGGCCTCACCGAGCGCCCGGAGCTGATGGCGCCACGAGTAGGCGAGCTCGGGGAACCCGTGGCACAGGACGACCGGCGGACCGTCCGTCGGCCCGCACGAGGCGACGTGCAGCTCGATCCCGTTGGCCGGCACCTGCTGGTGCTCGATCTCAAGCATCGGACTTGGCCTCCTTCTCGTGCTGGTGCTTCTCGATGGCCGACATGACGGCGGCCCCGGCGGCGCCGATGAACTCGGGCCTGCTCTCCGCCGCCCAGTCGCGGCTGGCCGTCAGGCTCGCCGACGTGCCTTGGAACCGGGGCGCCACGTAGCGGGCGATCAGCTCGTAGGAGTGGCGGGTGGCCGCGGTGTCCGCCCACTCGTGCCCCATGAGCAGGAAGGTCCCGAACCCCTTGGACTGCGCCTGCAGACGGGCCACCTGGTCGATGGCATCCTCGACGGTGCCGATGACGGCGAAGCCCGAGGCGTTCAGGGCATCGACCAGCGTCTCGTGATTGGTGGTGTCCGGAGCCAGCGGCAAGGCGGCGACCCGTTGGAAGTAGTCGACCCACTCGGGCAGCCCGAAGGCGACGTCGGCGATGGCCTGCTCCTTGGTGTCGGCGATGTGCATGGGCCCGACCAGGCGCCACTTGCTCCGGTCGACCGTGGTCCCGAACTGGTCCGCCCGCTCCTCCATCACGTCCCAGTGAGCGCCGAGGATGTCGAAGCCGCCGGCGGTGGTGGCCCCGATGGACAACAGGCTGCAGCCGAACCGTCCGGCGGCGCGGGGCCCGGCCGGCGAGATCTGGGCGGCGACGGCGATCTCGGGATAGGGACGCTGGTAGGGGCGCAGCTGCAGGCGGGCCTTGACCAGCTGGAACCAGTCGGTCGCATAGGTCACCGGCCCGGCCCCGGCCAGCAGCAGCAGTATGGCCTCGAGCGACTCCTCCATCATGTCCCGCTGACGGGCCGGGTCGATGCCCATCATGAAGGCATCCGAGGGGAGCGCCCCCGGGCCGACGCCGATCATGAGGCGCCCCCGGGTCAGGTGGTCCAGCAGCACCAGGCGATCGGCCAGCATGAAGGGGTGGTGGTAGGGCAGTGAGGACACTCCGGTGCCCAGACGGATGTGGCGGGTGCGTTGGGCGGCGGCGGCGATGAACACCTCGGGCGAGGCGATGATCTCGTAGCCGGCCGAATGGTGCTCGCCGATCCACGCCTCGTCGAAGCCCAGCGCATCGAGGTGCTCGATGAGCTGCAGATCGCGCTCCAGGGCCAAGGTCGGGTTCTGGCCGACCGGGTGGAAGGGGGCGAGAAAGATCCCGAATCCCAGGCGGTCGGCTGCATCCAGGCTGGTCATGTCGGCGCCTTCCTCATCGTTGGGGACGTACCACGATCTTGCCGTGCTCACCGGGGCTGCGGAGCGTGTCGAAGGCCGCGGGTGCACCGGCCAGATCGACCGAGGAGGTCACCAGGAGATCGATGCCGGGCACGCCGTTTCCGAGACGCTGCAGCGTGGCGGCGAACTCGGCTGGACTGTAGCCGAAGGAGCATCGGAGCTCGATCTCCTTGGTCACCGCCATGAAGGGCTCGATGGAGTCGGTATGCATACACACCCCGACCACCACGATGCGGCTGTGCGGCGGTGCGTCGGCCAGCAGGGACTGCAGCATGCCGGGCACGCCGACCGCTTCGAAGATCACCGGCTCGCGCACCTCCACTCCCAACAGCGTGGCTCCGGCCCGCTCCATGATCGTCGGCGGCACCCCGAACTCGGTCCATCGGTCGTGGGGCGAACGCGCCGCGGGGTCCACGACCTCGTCGGCGCCGAACGCCTCGGCCAGTCGGCGGCGGGTGGGCGAGAAGTCGGCGGCGAGGACCGGTCCGTGGCCCCGAGCCTTCAGGGCGGCGATGACGGCCAGCCCCACCGGCCCACACCCGACCACCAGGCAGGGTTGGCCCGGTTCGAGACCGGCCCGGACCACCGCGTGCTCCCCCACCGCCATCGGCTCGGTGAGGGCGGCCACGGTGGTATCGAGGGACTCGGGGACCGGGAGGAGGAGCATCTCTTGGAGCATCATCCGTTCGGCCAGGGCCCCCGGGTAGGTGTTGGAGTAGCCGACCTGGTCGACTCCGGTGGAGCCGAAGATGACCGGCACCGAGCACACCCGGGTGCCGACCGGCAGGGTCTTCGAGCAGTCGGGCCCGTGTTCGACGATCTCGGCGCAGAACTCGTGCCCGAACACGGTGTCCTGGGTCGGATCGAGGGACGGGACACCGACCCGGTCCATGAGACCGGCAAATCGGGTCAGATCGTCGGCCGCATGCAGGTCCGATCCGCAGATGCCGGCGGCCAGGGGCCGAGCGACCACGTGTCCGGAGCCCGGGGTCGGCTCGTCGACCTCGTCCACCACCAGCCCCGACCCTCGGGTCACCGCGGCGCGCACCCGGCACCCCCCTTCCGGCCGCCCGGTCCTGGCCCTCGAGCCCCGGCGGCGGCCCGGCCTCGCCTTGGCCCGATGTTCACATGTCGAACGCTAATTCATTCGATGTACATTTGGGCATGGGGGGGCGCGACGGACAGGACCTGGTGGTCGGGGTGCCTCCGGCCGGCACCGAGGGCCGCCCGGCGCGGAACACCGACTTCGTCCAGTCCCTCGAGCGGGGCCTGGCGGTCATCGGGGCCTTCGGTCCCGATCGGGCGTCGCTCACCCTCACCGAGGTGGCCGAGATCACCGGGCTCAACCGGGCCGCGGCCCGTCGGTTCCTCCTCACGCTGGTCGACCTCGGCTACATGCGCTGGGACGCCCGGAGGTTCTCGCTGAGCCCGAAGGTGCTCGAGCTCGGCTTCGCCTACCTCTCCGGTCTGAGCCTGCCGCAACTGGCCCTCCCGCTCATGGAGGACCTGGTCGCCCAGGTCCATGAGTCGTCGTCGATCTCGGTGTTGGACGGGGAGGACATCGTGTACGTGGTGCGGGTGCCGACCACTCGCATCATGTCGGTGACCATCTCCATCGGGACGCGCTTTCCCGCCTTCTGTACCTCCATGGGCCGGGTCCTCCTGGCCGCCAAGTCGCCCGGGCAGCTCGACGACTACCTGGGCACCGTCACCCTGGGCGCCCGCACCACCCGTACCGTGCGGGATACCGACGCGTTGCGGACGATCCTCGAGCAGGTGGCGGACCAGGGATTCGCACTGGTCGAACAGGAGCTGGAGGACGGGCTGATCTCCATTGCCGTTCCGATCCGCAACGCGTCCGGCGCGGTGATCGCGGCCATCAACGTGTCGGCCAACGCCTCACGGGTCCGGGCGGCGACCATGCGGAGGGACGTGCTGCCACCGCTGGGCCGGACCGCGGCCCGGATCGAGCTCGCCGTGCGGGCGGTCAACTCCCACTCCGGTCGAGGCAGCCCCCCGGCCACATGACCGACGGCACCGTCGGCGCCTCAGTCGGCGTACTGGTGCCAGTAGGGGCGGGCGTCGTGCCCCTTCTGGACGAGGATGAACACCGTGCCCCAGGGATCGTGGAACCAGGTGGTGCGGACTCCGGCCACCTCGGCGATCCCCGAGGTGAGGAACGGGACACCGCGTGCCTCGAGGGCCTGCCGGGTGCCCTCGATGTCGTCACAGACCAATCCCACGTGGGTGAGCCCGGGTTCGGTGACGACCGGGCGGCCGCCGGACGGGGGAGGGCCGGTGTTGCCCGGGTACTCGATCAACTCGAGGACATGGTCGTCGGCGCCGAGACCGAGGATGGCCGCCTTCACCACCACCGGGCTCGGGACCAACTCCCCCATGTCCTGTTCGATGGCCGCGCCGGCCATCTCGTACGGCGGCGAGAGCACTCGGAGACCGAGGACGTCCGAGTACCAGCGGGTGGCCTCCTCCACGTCGCGGACGCAAATGGCGGCATGGGCGAATCCGGTGAGCATCCCCGGAGCGTAGGTCCCCGAGCGCGCCGCACCCGGGGTGGGTGCCCCGCCCTACGGCTACTGGCCCGGCAGCCCGCCCCCCGACTTCGGGATGGCCCCGCCGCTCGGCGGCACCGCCGACCCCGGCGACGGGACCGGGTCGACCACCGGGGTGGCCGCCGGAGCCGCCGGCGGCGTGGTGCCCGGCTGAGGCACGGCATCCGACCCCACGGCGGCGTGAGGCTCCGGAGTGGCCGTCACCGGGGTTCCCGCCGCCTCGAGCGCGTCCAGCTGGCCCATCAGCCCGGCCACCTGGGCCGCACTGTCCGGTTGGGCGCGGCCCCGCTCCTGCAGGAAGACCAGGGCGCCGAGTTCGCGGAGCACATGGTCGACCTGCTTGCCGGACTGCATCTCCTGCAGCTTGACCTGGCCCTGCTGGACACCGGTCTGGGCCTTGTCGGCCAACACGGTGGCTTGAGCCTTCACTTTGTCCATCAATCCCATGTCGCGGCCTCCGCTTTCCTCCGTGGGGACCCCACGGGCCCCGAACGGCTCGAAATGCTCTGCCCATTTCTAGTGCATGCGGAGCCGGTGATCAGGAAGGTCGGGTCGCCCCGGTGCCCCCAACATCGCCACGGCGATCTCCTGCTCGGAGGCCCCGAGGACCAGCAACGCCTCGGCCAGCACGTCGTGGTCCTCGTCGCTGCCGGCCACCTCGACGATGGTCCGGATGGCCACCAGCCGGGTCGCCTCCGGATGCCCGAGCCTGCGCAGCCGTCCCCGTGGCCAGGTGGTCGTGCCCATGTCGTTCCCTCCCAGGTGACGTCGGATCGACCCGGACCTGCCCACCCCAGGGTTTCTCGCCGACCGGCCCACCTCGGCGCGGTCACTCGACGATCCCGAGACACTAGAGGCGCGGCCGGCCGGATGGAAGGGCTTCACCGAGAGTTCATCCGTTGTTCGCGGCAGGTTCATCGCCGTGGCTTCGCCGTCGGTGGACGAGCGGCGGCCGGTGGAGTTGAGGCACCATGGGCCCATGGCCCACCCTCACCCGTTCCGTTTCGCCGCGCAGTTGAGCACCACCCCCGAGGGGACGGCCCGATCCTGGGCCGACCAGGCCCGCCGGGCCGAAGCGCTCGGTTACTCCACCCTGTTCATGCCCGACCACTTCGGCGATCAGCTGGCGCCGGTCCCGGCGCTGGCCGCGGTGGCCGCGGCCACCTCCACCCTGCGGATGGGCTCACTCGTCTTCGGCAACGACTACCGGCACCCGGTCGTCCTGGCCAAGGAGGCGTCCACGCTCGATGTGTTGAGCGACGGGCGATTCGAGCTGAGCCTCGGCGCCGGCTGGATGCGCACGGACTACGAAGAGGCCGGGATCACCTACGACACCCCCCGGACCCGGGTGGAGCGGTTCGAGGAGGCGGTCATGGTGATCCAAGGACTCCTCCGGACCGACGGGCCGTTCTCCTTCGACGGCACCTACTACCAGGTACACGAGCACAAGCTCCTCCCCCGGCCCGTCCAGCAGCCCGGGCCACCCCTCATCATCGGGGGCGGCGGCCGGCGGGTGCTCTCCTTCGCCGCCCGCCACGCCGACATCGTCAGCATCAACGTGAACCTCCGGGAGGGCACCGGCGGCCCGGAGACGGCGCCGAACGCGTCGCCCGAGCGAACCCGCGAGAAGGTGGCGTGGGTCCGGGAGGCGGCCGGCGACCGGTTCGACGACCTCGAGCTCAATGCGCTGATCGGATTCGTCATGATCACCGACGATGCCACCGGGATCGCCGAGGCGATGGCTCCCCACTTCGGCATCAGTGCCGACGATGCGCTGCACATCCCCCTGGCGCTGCTCGGCACCCTCGACCAGATGGTGGAGGAGCTCCGGTGGCGCCGCCAGGAGTACGGGATCTCCTACTGGTCGATCGAGGCCGACAGCTGGGAGGCGTTGGGCCCGGTGGTCTCCGAGCTGGCCGGCACCTGAACCTAACGGAGCGCCTGCCAACCGGCCACGCCGGCCAGGACGACCAGTACCACCGCGGTGACGATCCGCAACGTCTTGATGTTGATGAACCGGAGCAGGCTCTGCCCGCCGATCACTGCCAGCCCGGCCACCGTCCACAAAGCCAGCGCCGCCCCGACTCCGACCGACACGGGGTCGTGATAGTGGGCGGCCAGGTTGGCGGTGAGGATCTGGGTCAGATCACCCCATTCGGCCAGGAAGATCACGATGAACGAGGTGGTGACCACCCGGCGTCCCGTTCCCACCTCGCGTTCGACCAGCACCTCCTCCTGCTGCGCCTTGGTGACCTCGCGCAGAGCGAGGGCCGCACCGGCCAGGAACATCAGGGCCACGATCCCGTCCAGGACCCGATGGGGCACCAGATGGAAGAGGGCCACCCCGATGGTGACGGCGATGACCACGTGGACCACGAATGCGGTGGCGGCGCCCAACCACACCGAGAACGGCTTGCCGCGGGTCGCCATGACCAGCGAGGCGAACATGGTCTTGTCCGGCAGCTCCCCGAAGAAGATGATGGGGAAGACGGCGACGACGACGGCGACATTCACGGTGAACCTTCCCGCCGGTCCGAAGGGTGCTCCTCCGTCCCGGCCATGACAGTATGGCGAGAACGAAGGTCTCACCCACCTGCATGCAGGTCCGGTGACCGGGCCCCGCAGACACGGCGGAACCGGTATGTCGACCACCGATTGGGGGCTACTCCCCTTCGTCGACGACTCTAGCCCGCCGACACCCGCCGACGCCCCGGGCGCGCCTTGTCCCCCGGGATATCGTGACCCATGCCCTATCCCCTGGCTCCGTTCAGCACCCGGACCGGTGCCTTCGGCATGGTCAACGCGGCCGACCAACTGGCCGCCGCCGCCGGGGTGGCCGCCCTCGAACAGGGGGGCACGGCCGCCGATGGCGCGGTGGCCGCCGCCGCCGTCATGGCCGTCACCAGCCCCCACCTGTGCGGACTGGGAGGTGACCTGTTGGCCATGGTCTCCCCTCCGGGCCAGCCACCGGTGGCCCTGGTGGCCGCGGGCCGGGCCGGCTCCGGGGTGGACGCCGACCGGATGCGGGCCGAGGGCCACTCGGTCATGCCCCTGCGCGGCGACTTCCGCAGCGTCCCGGTGCCGGGGGCCGTGGACGGCTGGCTCGCCCTGCACGGCCGTTTCGGCCGCCTGCCGCTCTCCCAGGTCGTCGCCCGAGCCGTGGAGCTGGCCGAGGACGGCTTCGCCGCATCACTGCTGCTGTCCCTGTCCAGCCACCTGATCGCCGACGTGCCCGGGGCCGGGGAGCTGTGCCCCGACGGCCCCCTCGAGCCCAGTGCCCGGGTCAGGCTGCCCGGCGTGGCCCGGACCCTCCGGGCGGTGGCGGCCGAGGGCCGGGCCGGCTTCTACGGGGGCGAGTTCGGGCGGGCGCTGCTCACGGTGGGCGCGGGGACCTACGCCCCGGCCGATCTCGAGCGGGACCAGGCCGACTGGTGCCCTCCGCTGCGGATGCGGGCGTGGGGACACGACCTGTGGACGGTTCCCCCACCCTCACAGGGCTACCTCACCCTGGCCGGCGCGTGGATCGCCGAACGGGCCGGCATCGGGCCCGACCCGTCCGACCCCTTGTGGGCCCACCTCGCCGTCGAGGCATCGCGGGCCGCCGGCCACGACCGTCCGAGCGTCCTCTACGACGGTGCCGATGGCCGGGCCCTGCTCGCCACCCCACGCCTCGAGGCGGCCGCCGCCCGTATCCGGCCGGACGGCGCGGCGCCGTCGGACCTCCCTCTCGCTCCCCCGAACGGCGCCGGCGCCTCCACCCCCCGTCTGGGTGACGGGGACACCACCCATCTGTGCGCCGTCGATGCCGATGGTCTCGGTGTCTCGCTCACCCAGTCGAACGCCCTCGACTTCGGAGCCCATCTGGTGGCGGGATCCACCGGGATCTTCCTCCACAACCGCGGGGTCGGCTTCTCGCTCGAGGCCGACCACCCCGCGTTGCTGGGACCCGGACGCCGGCCGCCCCACACGCTGTCCCCCCTCCTCGTCACCGCGCCCGAGGGGTCACTGACCCATCTGGTGGGGGCCATGGGTGGGGACGCCCAGCCCCAGATCCTGCTGCAACTGGTGGCCCGGATGCTCCGGGCCGGCGAGGACCCGGCGACCGCGATCACCGGGGCCCGGTTCGCCCTCGACGCACCGTCGGCCGGACCGTTCCGGCTGTGGTGGGGTGACGACCTGTCGGTCTGCGTCGAGGCCCACGCCCCTCCGGCCTGGGCCGACGGCCTCGGGCACCGCGGGCACCGCGTGCGGCCGATCTCCGCATTCGACCCGGTGGCGGTGGGCTGCGCCCAGGTCATCGCCGTGGTCCGGGACGACCAGGACCGGATCTCCCACTTCGAGGGGGCGGCCGATCCCCGGAGCCCCGACGGCGCCACCGCCACCCGGTAGGTCGGGGCCAGGCCGGCGGCCGGAACCGTTCGGAGCCGTCGCCCCCCTACCGGCTGATGGTGGGTGCGGCCCCGGCGGCCACCGGCCAGTCGAGCCCGAGGTGTCCGGCCAGGGCGGGGGCCCACGAGGTGGAGACGGGTCGCCCCCGGGCCAGCGACGAGCCGAGGCGCTTCGCCGCCGGATGGCCACCGAAGACCACGGCGATCTGGGCCACGGTGCGGGGGCTGCCGTGGACGCCCCGCACGGGGACCTCGACCGGAGAGAAATAGCGACCGGGGTCGGACCACGCCAACAACGAGATGGCTCCGAGGCGCTGCACGCCCGCCACTCCGGCCACCTCCGCCACCCATCCGGCCTGCTCGGCCAGCTCGCCGCCCATCAGGGCCACCGCCCCATCGTCGACCACGGTGCCGGCGATGCCGGCGGCCCCGGCGGCGGCCCGGAGATCGACCGGTTCGGTCTCCGTCACCGACTCCTGACTGTGGTCGCTGACCACGATGCCCAGCCAGTCGTCCCACTCCTCGCCCAGCGACTCCACGATGGTGCCCAGGTGCGCGTCGGCCCGGGCATACCGGTGCCGCGCCTCCGGGCTGTCGGGACCGAAGATGTGGGCCGCGGTGTCCGGCTCGTTGAACTGGGCCACCACCAGCTCGGCACCGTCGGCGACGGCCCGGGCCACGACGGCCGCGGTCTCACGATCCTTGGCGTACCCGAGGATGTCCCGGGCGATCCCCGGGTCCGGGTCGGCACCCGGCCAGACCGAGTCGGCAGCGCCCGCACCGGTGACCCCGACCAGGTGGTGGTCCCCGAAGACGGCGGCGCTCGACCGGTCGCCGGCCCGCATGGCATCGAAGAGGGTCGGGACGGACGGCCCCAGCTCCCACGACGGAACCACTCCTTGGGCGGTGGGGATCTCGTTGGCCAGGATGCCGTGGCGTTCCGGTGTCACCCCGGTCACGAACGTGGCGTGATTCGGATACGTCGACGACGGCATCATCCCGATCACCCCCTGGCGGCACCATCCACCCGCCTCGGCGTGCGACCGGAGTATCGGCATCACCCCGGCCTCCACGTGCCGGGGGGACACCCCGTCCAGCACCAGGAAGAGGGCCCTCACCGACCGGGCCCGGCGCTGCCGTTCGGGCTCATCCGGCCATCCGCTCCAGCCCCGGGAGCCAGGCGGCCAGGTCGGGCACGATGGCCGTCGGATCCTTGGCCTGATCGTCGGCCCGGCGCAGCCGCACCGCGGCCTCGGCGTACCGATGGGAGCGGAAGGCGGCCAGCTCGGCCTCGGCCATCGCGTCGCCCTGGACGGCCAACGTCCGGGTGCTGCCGGTCGAGAGCCTCCCCCGGTAGGAGTCGTCGGTGGTGACCAGATAGCGCTTGGCCGGGACATGGACCCCGATGAGGGACGCGACCCGGTCTCCGAGCACCGGACGGACGTAGGCCGCCCCCACCTCGCCGTGGGCGTCCTCACAGCCCGGCGCCAGCACGTGCCCCACGTCATGCAGCAGCCCGGCCAGCTGGAGCTCGAGATCCTCCGGGTCGGTGCGCCGCAACACGTCGGCACACTGCAGGCCGTGATGCAGGATGGTGAGACCGACGATGTCCTCGTTGGGCTCTTCGAGCGCACCGGCCGCGTCCAACAAGGCCACCATCGACTCGAGGTCGGACCGGACCTCCCGTATGTCGCGCATCGCGCCGATGATAGAGGTTGTCGGCGGGAGGTTCGCCGGCCACCCGCCCCGGTGCATACCCCCCGGCAGACCTATAGTGCCACCATGGCGCGACTCGACATCCCGGAGGGAGCCGGCGGCGACGCCGTGCAGCTCTGGTCGCTCCGACCGGAGATGGGCGTGGCGGTCAACCGGCTGGTGGACGCGGCGTACAACCAGAGCATCCTCGACGTCCGGGTCCGGGAGGCGGCCCGGATGCGGATCGCCCAGTTGAACGAGTGCACGGTGTGTCTGGCCTTCCGGGCGGACAAGGTCAAGGCGCAAGGCCTCACCGAGGACTTCTACGGCCACGTCGGGGTCCACGACGATGGCGGGAGCTTCAGTCCCGAGGAACGGCTGGCCATGGAGTACGCCGAGCGGTTCGCCTTGGACCACTTGAGCATCGACGACGCCTTCATGGAGCGCATGCGGGAGTCGTTCTCCGACCCGGAGATCCTCGACCTGACCATCTGTCTGTCGGCATTCCTCGGACTGGGTCGGACCCTGCGGGTCCTCGGCATCACCGAGACCTCCCTCACCGACATCTGACGCCCACCGACGTCTGACGCCGTCCGGTCTCCCGGCCGGACGGGCTCGCCAGCCGGCATCCTCTACAGTGCCTTGCGTGGCCGAAACGTCTCCCAGCGCTGCCGAGCTGATGGTCCGATGCCTGGAGAACGAGGGGGTCACCCACGTCTTCGGCATCCCCGGCGAGGAGAACATCCACTTCGTCGAGGCCCTGTCCCGTTCGTCGATCCGCTACGTGCTGGTCCGCCACGAGCAGGGCGCATCGTTCATGGCCGAGACCTACGGACGCCTCACCGGTCAGGCCGGGGTGTGCTCGGCCACGCTCGGTCCCGGGGCCATCAACCTGCTCCTCGGCACCGCCGATGCCACCACCAATTCGACCCCGCTGGTCGCCCTGTCCGCCCAGGTGGGCATGGACCGGAGCTTCAAGGAGTCCCACCAGGGTGTCGACCTGGTGTCGATGTTCGCCCCGGTGACCAAGTGGTCGGCGCTGATCGCCACCCCCGGCGCCGTGCCCGAGATGGTCCGCAAGGCGTTCAAGCTGGCCCAGACCGAGCGGCCCGGTGCCGTCTACCTGGCCGTGCCCGAGGACGTCGAGACGGCCACGGCCCCGGCCGATGCCGAGCCCCTGCCCATCAACATCCCCCGACCGGACGAGCCGTCGGCCGCAGCAGGTGGACCGGGCCGCGTCGATCCTGCGGGGCGCCGTCAACCCCATCGTGCTGGCCGGTCACGGCGCCACCCGGGCCGGCGCCGGACCGAGCCTGCTCCGCTTCGCCGAGAGCGCTCGGCGTGCCGGTGGCCACCACCTTCCACGGCAAGGGGGTGCTCTCCGACGACCATGCCCCAGGCCCTCGGGGCCGTCGGCTTCATGCGTCACGACTACGTCAACTTCGGGTTCGACCGTGCCGACGTGATCGTCACCGTCGGCTACGAGCTCCAGGAGTTCGACCCGGTCCGGATCAACCCGGCCGGGCGACAAGCAGATCATCCACATCCACCGGTTTCCGGCCGAGGTGGACCGCCACTACAACGTCGCCGTCGGCCTGCAGGCCGATATCGGCCGCAGCCTCGACGTCGTTGGCCGCGGCGGTGGACCGCACGTTCGGCTACCAGGAGAACGAGCAGCGCATCCGTGGCCTACTGGCCGATGAGCTCGAGCGGGGCCGGGCCGACGACCGGTTCCCGCTGGCCCCGGCCCGGATCGTGGCCGACACCCGGGCGGCCCTCGACCGCGACGACATCGTGCTGGTCGACACCGGTGCGCTCAAGATGTGGATGGCCCGGCTCTACCCGACCTACGCCCCCAACACCTGCCTCATCTCCAACGGCCTGTCGACCATGGCGTGGACGCTGCCCGGGGCGATCGGGGCGAAGATCGCCCGGCCCGAGGCCAAGGTGCTGGTGGCCACCGGCGACGGCGCCTTCCTCATGAACTCCCAGGAGATCGAGACCGCCCTCCGCGAGCACATCGCACATGGTCATCCTGATCTGGGTCGACGACGCCTACGGACTGATCAGCTGGAAGATGGACCTCGAGCTGGGCCACGACGTGGACACCACGTTCGGCAATCCCGACTTCGTGGCCTACGCCGAGAGCTTCGGAGCCGTCGGCTACCGGATCGAGGCCGCCGATCAACTCCTCCCGACCCTGCGGACCGCGTTGGCGGCCGACACGGTCTCGGTCATCGCCTGTCCGGTCGACTACTCGACCAACCTCGAGCTGATCCGCTCGCTCGGCGAGCTCGACGAGTCGCTGTCCTGAGCGGAGGGTCAGCGGCGGTCGTCGCTGGGGCCCACCTCGAGGTCCCGGTGGTCCACGCCCGACCAGGTCGCCGGCGGGTCGCTGGCCGGGAACGACTCCCGGCCGGCCTCGTCGATCATGTCGTCGACTCGACCCGGCTCCGGACCGAGCTCGATCGGACGGCGGTTCATCGGGCGCCGGCTTTCGTGGCCCGGCCCTCCACGGGCGGTTGGCGGGTGATGGTGGGATAGCGGCGAGCGTCGAAGGCGGCGACGAACTGCCGTACCGGTTTCGGGAGCTGTACCTGCAGGCGCCCGGCCGGGCGGGCCTCGGTGGCGGTGACCGTGTCGATCAGCAGGGAACAGTGGCCGACCCGGACCGAGCGGATACGCGGGTCGGAGCCCATCAGGGCGCTGACATAGACGGCGACCGCACAACTGCGATTGTCCTTCGGCACGCCATGCACCCCGGCCGCCTTCAGCGATTCGGCCACTTCGTCCGGGCCGGTCCCGAGCCCGTCCAACAGAGCACTGGTCTGCTTTTTGAGCTGTCGAAGGTCGCTCATCGGTCCTCCTTTGGGCGTGCCCCCATGGTAACGCTCCCGGCGGGACGCCGAAGACCCGGCCCTTCCCACCGATGGCCCGCCGCGGGCGGGAGATCGGCTCCGTCCTTACCGCTTCGCCCGGCGGGAACGCTTTGAACAGCCCGAATGCCGGGCGCGACGGCGCCGACCCCGAGGTCCCGGTACGCTTCGGACAGGGACGAGGAGAGGGAGTAGCGCAATGCAGATCGAGGACATGGTCATGGTGAGCGTCGATGACCACGTAGTGGAGCCACCCAACCTGTTCGCCGGGCGCCTGCCGGCCAAGTACGTCGACCTGGCCCCGAAGTTCATCACCAATGACGACGGCACCAACGCCTGGCTCTACGAGGGACAGGTGCTCCCCAACGTGGCCCTCAACGCGGTAGCCGGTCGCCCCCGCGAGGAGTACGGCCTCGAGCCCACCTCATTCGATCAGCTGCGGCCGGGTTGCTACGACATCGACGAGCGGGTGGCGGACATGAACGCCAACGGGCTACTCGGCTCGCTGTGCTTCCCCTCCTTCCCCCAGTTCTGCGGCCAGCTGTTCGCCCGGACCGAGGACAAGGACGTGGCCCTGGCCATGGTCCAGGCCTACAACGACTGGCACATCGACGAGTGGTGCGGGACCCATCCGGGTCGTTTCATCCCCTGCCCGCTCCCGGCCATCTGGGACCCCCAGGTCCTGGCGGCCGAGGTGCGGCGCACGGCGGCCAAGGGGGCCCACGCGGTCACCTTCTCCGAGAATCCGTCCAAGCTGGGCTGGCCGAGCATCCACTCGGACTACTGGGACCCGTTCTGGCAAGCGTGCAGCGACGAGGCCGTGGTGGTCTGCATGCACATCGGCTCGTCGTCGGAGATCGTCATCACCTCCCCTGACGCCCCGATCGACTGCCTGATCACCCTGACCCCGATGAACATCGTGCAGGCCGCGGCCGACCTGGTCTGGTCGCCGGTGCTGCGCAAGTTCCCCGACCTGAAGGTGGCGCTGTCCGAAGGCGGGATCGGCTGGGTGCCCTACTTCCTCGAGCGGGTCGACTACAACTACGACCGTCATCACGCCTGGACCGGACAGGAGTTCGGGGACGAGTTGCCGAGCCAGGTGTTCAACAAGCACGTGCTCACCTGCTTCATCGACGACCGGTTCGGCGTGGCCAGCCGGGAGTACCTGGACATGGACAACGTCATGTGGGAGTGCGACTACCCCCACTCCGACTCCACCTGGCCGACCGCCCCCGAGACCTTGGCCAAGAGCCTGCACGGGCTCCCCGACCACGACATCGACCGGATCACCCACCTGAATGCCATGAACCACTTTCACTACGATCCGTTCACGACACTCGGGGGCAAGGCGAACTGCACGGTCGCCGCCCTCCGCAAGGAGTCGGAGGGACGGGACGTCTCCATCCAGTCGAGGCTGCACGACGGCATCGAAAAGCGGGGAACCCGGTCGGTCGACCTGCTCTCGATCTCGTCGTCTTCGTCCTGAGGGCCACCCCCGGCCGGGAGCCGCCGGCCGCCTGACCGATCGGCGGCTCAGCCGATGTCGATGGCCTCGACCGAGTCGCCCCGACCGATCAGAACGGTCGTGACCAACCCGGGGGGGAACAGGCCGTGCTCCACCACCCCCGGAGTCGCGTCCAACCAGGCCGCCAGGTCGGCGGGCCGGTCGATCGGGCCGGCGTAGTCGGCGATCACTCCCCCGTCGGGGCTGGGTGGCACGTCCCGCAGGTGGGCATGTTGCAGCCGGGCCACGGTCGACTCGAGCCCGAAGGCGAGCAGCTCCAACGGAACCGGGGGATGGAGCGACTCCACCGGTTTGGTCGAGTCGGCGATGACGATGAACCGCTCCGCCGTCACCGCCACCAACTTCTCGCGGGTGAGGGCGCCGCCGGCGCCCTTGACCAACCATCCCTCCGAGCTCACCTGATCGGCACCGTCGATGGCCAGGTCGAGACGGTCCAGGGTGAACGGCCCGACGGCGATCCCGAGCGCCCACGCCGACGCTTCGGTGCGCGGGGAGGTGGCCACGCAATGGAGGTCGAGATGCCGCTCGGCCAGCGCCGGGAGCAGATAGGCCACGGTCGACCCGGTGCCGAGGCCGACCCGCATGCCCGAGTCGACCAATGCCGCTGCCGCCTCCGCCGCCAGCCTCTTCTCCTGTTCGATCTGGGCGTCCACCGCCCCTCAGGATGGTCCAGGGTCGAAGCACCCGCAACTCCGGCGGGCAACCCGCGTCATGGCGCGTTCATCCAATGTGGGAATGGCCGAACTTCAGTGGCACCCGGTCGGCGATGAAGGTTCCGAGCAGCCGTTCGGGCGATGCCTGCACCACCACCACCGCCACCGGACCCGAGTCGAGCCCGAAGGGCTTGGTGACCGACGCGGCTCGGAATGCACCGTGGAAGGCGACGAGGCAGACCGGCTGGCTACCGGGGCGGTGCGGCCCGATCGCACCGGAGAGCGCCGGATCCTGCCGGTGCAACGTCGCCAGAGTCACCGAGCGGACCCCGAGCAGGGTGGGCCGGGGCCCGACCGCGCTGACCGCGTTGACCGCCGTCGGTAAGACCACGAAACAGCCACTGTCGGATGTGCCCAAGCTGCTGCGGGCCGACGCACACCCGACGAGACAGAGTGCGGCCACCGAGCACCAGAACCAGGGGCGCAGGCGCCCCCACCTCGGCCGTGGCGACCCCCGGCGGGCCGGCCGACCGGTCAACTGCCCGACTCCATCATCTGCTCGATTCCGACGCCAGGAACCGGTGCGGACGGGTCCACCGGGCCCGGCCCGGCCTCGACGGGCGAGGCCAGGGCGCGGCGGCTCCAGCGCCCTCGCCGCACCTCCAGGGCCAACTCGCCGCACAGGGCCCAGCCGATGGCCAGTATGAGCCAGAAGCTGATGAGCCGGTACAGGAGGACCGCGTCGACGGTGGCCACCTGGGCACCGCCGAAGGCCACCAGGGCGATCGTGATGCTTCCTTCGACGACCCCCAGCCCACCGGGCGTGATGGGGAGGGCGGCGGCCAGCTGGCCGGCACCGTAGGCGAGCAGAAGGCCGTCCCACGGAATGGTCGAATGGATGGCCGGGAACATCATGGCAAAGCACGCGCAGTCGAACAGCCAGTTCGCCGCTCCCCACAGGACGACGGCGACGACCTGTCGCCAGCTGAGATGCAGGGAGCTGATCCAACCGCTGATCCGATCGACCTCAGCGTCGACATCGGTCCGGGGCCGGTGCAGGACGGCATGGGACAGGCGGAGGACGTAGGGAAGGACGAACAGCAGCGGTCGCTCGTACAGGAAGAGCGCCCCCACCACCACGGTGGTCACCAGCACCCCGATGAGGACGGGAATCAGGTCCAGCGAGGCGCCGGCGCTGGTGGCGATGGCCAGGCCGGCCGTGGCGATGAGCGAGAGGGACAGCAACGAGGCGATGAGCGACCCGACCATCGCCCAGGCGGCCAGCGTGTCGTCGGCCCCGAACCTCCGGAACCACCGGAACCCGTAGACGGCGGAGACGGCGTTGCCGCCAGGTAGGGAGTTGGCGATGGCCTGGGAGGCAAAGGTCATCTTGACCAGCGTCCACTCCGGTGACTTCAGCCCACCGCTGGTCAGCACCGCCCGCTGCAGCCCGGCAAAGCAGAGGAAGGAGGCCATTTCGGCCGCCACGGCCGGCCACACCCACCACCAGTTCAACCGCTCGATGGCCCCGGGGATGCCCGACAGCTCGTCGGTGTGGGAACTGAGCGCCCACAAGGTGGCGCCCAGGATCGCCACCGCCACCAGCACCCTGATTGCGGGCCAGAATCGGCGGAGCAGGATGGCGACCGGTCTGGGCCCAGATCGGGTGGATGAGGCGTTCGTCATGTGGTTCGCCCGATGCTACGCGAACCCGGGTGACGGACATCGGTGCCCCGTCGGACGACCTCGTCCTCCGTCGTCGCGGTTCCAACCGGCCTGGTTGATCCTGCCTATCTGTATATAAGATAGTTAGTCAGGTACTAATGCGTTATGCAGATTGGGCCGGTAGTATTGACCGGAGAGGCGACCCGCGCCTGTCACTCAAGGAGCCACCCATGGACACGGCCCTGCCTGTTCGCATCGCCGAACTCGAACTGTTCTCCGACTGCACACGGTCGGAGCTGCGCCAGCTCGACTCACTGACCACCTTCCTCCAGTTGAAGCAGGATCGGGTCTTGATCAGCGAGGGGAGCCCGGCCCGGGAGTTCATCATCATCGGACGGGGCACCGCCCGGGTCTCCAGGGAGACCGACAACGGGGTGGCCACCGTGGCCGACCTGGGCCGCGGCGAGTTCCTGGGCGAGATGGAGCTGTTGGCGGGCACCCGTCGTGCCGCCACGGTCACCGCGGCCACCGACATCGGTGTGCTGGTGAGCTCGGCGGGCGAGTTCCAGTCGATGATGCGCATCTCACCCTCGGTGGCTCACAAGGTGCGCCTGGCGTCCATCGCTCGGGCCGCATCTCTCGACCTGGCCGCCTGACCGCCGTCGCCATCCGGTCCGGCCGAGGTCAGGTCGCGGGGACCGGCCGACGCCCCGGGTGGGCGTGACCGTCACTGCCGCTGCAGGATCCCCCGCACGTAGGCGGCCTGTCCCACGTGTTGCAGGTCATCGGCGATCACGCTCACCAGGCGAACGCTCACCGTCACCGGCGGGTCCCACCTGCGGTCGACCACCCGGGTCAGATCCGCTTCGGAGAGGGACCGGACGTACCCGAGCGTCCGGTCGTGCACGTCCTCGTAATAGCCGAGCAACGAGGCGGCATCGGCCCGGACCGCGGCGACCGCATCCGGGTCATGGCCGTACCCGGTGTCGGTGACCTCGAGGGGTAGCGCAAACCGGTCGGCCCAACCGCCGGCCATCCACACCTGCTGGCCCCCGTCCAGCCCGGCGACATGGTCGTCCTGGATGCGGGTGAGATGCCACACCAGCCAGGCGATCGAGTTGGACTCGGCGTCGGGACGGAACGCCAGCTCGTCGGGGGTGAGGCCGTTCACCGCCGGATGCACGGCGTCGCGGACCCGCTCGAAGGCGTCCACCAGTAGATCGATCCCCGTCATCACTCCTCCTCGACACGCCGTCGCCGGCCGGCCGGGCTGGATCCGTGCGCGGGACGAGCCGACCGCTGCCGTACCCTATTCCGATTTCGGAGAACCACCGGGGCCCAGTCGGTGCGCCGTCGTCGCACCGGTCCCTGCCTCCCTACACTGGCCTCCATCCCGGACATCCTCCGTCCGGCCCGCCATCGTCCGAGGAACGCGGCACCCCAGCAAGGGAGCGAAGTTTGACCGGCAGCCCTGATTCCAGCCCGTCGCCCGCCGCCACGGGTGCCGATCCCGCCCTGGGTGCCGACACGGTGGGGCTGCTCGAGGGTCTGTGCAGCACCCGGGCCATCCGCCGCTACCGCCCCGAGCCGGTCCCCGACCACGTACTGCGGGACATCCTGTTCGCCGCCACCCGCGCCCCCAGCGGGTCGAACCGCCAACCGTTCCGCTTCATCGTCCTCGTGGACGGGCCCAACGCGGTGGTGGCCAAGGGCCTGATCGGGGCGGCGGCCCGCGCCGCGTGGAGCACCAAGCGGCGCACGGACGGCTACGACCAGGGCTCCGGGGCCGACCTCCACTCGCCCAAGGCCACCCTGGCCCGGACCATGCAGGACTACGTCGACAACCTGGACACGGTGCCGGTGCTGATCCTGCCCTGCCTGGTCCGCCACCGCGACCCGACCCCGGTGGACGGCGCATCGATCTACCCGGCCTGCCAGAACCTGCTGTTGGCGGCCCGCGCCCTCGGCTACGGGGGCGTGATGACCAGCTGGAACCTCTTCGTCGACGCCGAGCTCCGTGAGCTCCTGGGCATTCCGGACGAGGCGTTCGTCGCCGCCTCGATCACCCTGGGACGGCCGCAGGGCAACCACGGACCGGTGCGCCGGCGTCCCTTGGAGGAGTTCGTGTACCTCGACGGGTGGGGCACGAGCGCGCCGTTCGCCATCGATCCTCCCGGCACCCGCCACACCGGCGCCGGACCCGGGAAGACACGCGCCGACTGAGCCCGCAGATACCGCCCGGATGGTAGGAACGGAGCCGGTGGGGGGAACCCGCGGCCGTGTGGGTTAGACCATGGTCGTGCCGGAGGCCGAGACGAGCAGCGCCCGTGGTGGGAGACAGCCGCAGCGTGGCTCCCACTGAGGGGGCGAGGCGGTGACGGTCATGGGCCTCGGTCTGGCCGCCCTGGGTCGCCCGGGCTACCTGACCGTCACCCACGGGTCGGACCTCGGACCGGACCGGTCGATGGCGGAACTCGAGCGGCGGTGCGCGGAGGTGTGCGACGCGGCCTGGGCCGCCGGTGTCCGGTGGTTCGACGCCGCCCGCTCCTACGGTCGGGCCGAGCGGTTCCTCTCCGACTGGCTGGCCAGCCGGGCCATCAGCCCCGACAATGTCACCGTCTCCTCCAAGTGGGGCTACACCTACACGGCGGACTGGAGGGTGGACGCAGAGACGCCCGAAGTGAAGGACCACTCCGCCGCCGCCCTGGACCGCCAATGGCCGGAAACCGAGGCCCTGCTCGGACCCTGGTTGCGTCTGTATCAGGTGCACTCGGCCACGTTGGAGTCGGGCATCCTGGACGATCCGGACGTGCACCGCCGGCTGGCCGGCCTGGGGGTGCCGGTCGGGCTCAGCGTGAGCGGGCCGGGACAGTCGGCCACGCTGCGCCGGGCGCTGACCATCGAGGTGGACGGGAGGCCGCTGTTCTCCGCCGTCCAGGCCACGTGGAACCTGCTCGAGACGTCGGCGGGCCCGGCGCTGGCGGAGGCGAAGTCGGCCGGTTGGACGGTCATCGTCAAAGAGGCCCTGGCCAACGGTCGCCTGGCCACCCCCGGTCTCTTCCCGGTGCTGGGCAGCCAGCCCGATGTGACCGCGCTGGCCGCCGCCCTCGCCCGGCCCTGGGCCGACGTGGTCCTCTCGGGAGCGGCCACCGTCTCGCAACTGGCATCCAACTTGCGGGCCCGGGAGGCGGTCCCCGAGCCCGACGGCGAGAGGTTCGCCGGCCTGGCCGTCGATCCGCAGGCCTACTGGGCCGCACGATCGTCCATGCCCTGGACCTGATCGGCACCGGCGCTACGGTGGGCGGGCCTGCTCCCGTCCGCTCGCCCGGGGGCCCACCTTGACGCCGGACGCGCCGATCTTCGATACTCACCGGGTGTCGGTGCTCCAGCGTGACGGGGTTGCCGGTCACGCCTGTCCCCGGGCAGGGCCACACGGGCACTGGTCGTGGCGTTGGGCCGGGTCAGCAGAGTTCGACCGATCGGAGAGGAACCAAGCATGAGTGATCTGCTCTTGGCAGACGAGCGGGAAGCGGTGGCCGGCGCCAGTCGCCACCTGGCCAAGGAGGGGCTGGTCATCGGCACCGCCGGCAACATCTCGGCCCGCAAGGGGGACCTGGTCGCGGTGACGCCCACCGGAGCTGATCTCGCCACGGTGACGGCCGAGATGGTGACGGTGATCAAGCTCGACGGCGAGGTCGTGGACGGAGAGCTCGCCCCCACCTCGGAGGTCCCGCTCCACACCGGCATCTACGCGGCCACCAACGCCCTCGCCATCACCCACGCCCACGCCATGGCCTCGACGGCACTCTCGTGCTCCCATGACGAGCTGCCGGCCCTGCACTACAGCTGCCTGGGCCTCGGAGGGACGCCCCGCACTGCGGCCTACGCCACCTTCGGCTCCCAGGAGCTGGCCGACAACGTCATCCAGGCGCTCCAGGGCCGCAACGCGGCGATGATGCAGAACCACGGTTCCGTGGCCTACGGGAGCACCATGGACCAGGCCGTCGAGCGCCTCGAGCTGCTCGAGTGGCTGGCCGAGCTGTACTGGCGCGCCTCTTCCATGGGAACGCCGCGGGTCCTGACCGACAAGGACTTCGAGAACATCATCACCGCCGCCATGACCCGTGGCTACGGTACCGTGAAGAAGGTCGACAAGGGCTGACCTCCCGACCGCTGCGGCTACGCGGCGTTGGGGTTCTCCAGCACCATGGCCACGCCCTGGCCGGAGCCGACGCACACCCCGAGGATGCCGTAGCGGAGTCCGCGGAGGGCCAGCTCGGTCGCCAGCGTCAGGACGTAGCGGGTCCCCGAAGAGCCGAACGGATGCCCGAGAGCAACCGCTCCCCCGTTGGGATTGAGCCGGTCGTCGGGAACTTCGAACCCGTCGAGCTGGTTCGGCAGCTCGCGGAGCACACCCAGGGCCTGGGCGGAGAACGCCTCGTGCACCTCCCACACGTCGATCGTCTGGGGGGCCAGCCCGGCCCGGTCGAGGGCCTTGGGCATGGCGAACGCCGGTGCGATGCCCATGAATTGGGGATCCAGCGCGTAGGTGGCGGACGAGACGACCCGGGCCAGGGGCTCGATGCCGAGCTCGTCGGCGGCACTGTCGCTGGCCAGTACCACCGCACTCGCCCCGTCATTGAGGGGGGACGAGTTCCCGGCCGTCATCTGGGTGGTGTTCGGTTGCGGCGGAAGGGCGGCGAGCTTCTCCGCCGTCGTGTCGGCCCGGATGCTCTCATCGTGCTCGAAGAGTGAGGCCGGCGTCTTCCGGGAGGCCGGCAACTCGACGGGATGGATCTCGTGGGAAAACCGGCCCGAGTCGCGCGCCCGGGCCGCGTGGAGTTGGGAGCGGAGCGCGAACGCATCGATCTCCTCGCGGCTCAGCCCGTAGCGGTCGGCCACGTTCTGAGCGGTCTTCACCATCTCCACGTAGACACCCCGGGCCAGCAGTCCGGGATGCGGTGGGCCGCCGGCGCCGGCCCACATGGTGTCGAGCAGGAGCACCGGCCCCCGGGGGCTGAACGGCGCCTCCCCCTTCATATAGGCCCAGCCCGACCGCGACATCGACTCCACCCCACCGGCCAACCCGACCCCCAGCTCCCCGCTCTTGATGGCGTGGGAGATGGCGACCGCCCCGGAGAGGGAGGAGGCACAGAACCGGTTGAGCGTGATGGCCGGCACCGAGTCGGGGAACCCCGCCGCCAGGGCGGCCCACCGGCCCACGTCCCCCATGCCCTCGTGGGCCGGGTTCACACATCCGGCGGTGATGTCCTCGATGCGCTCGAGCGGGACGCCAACCTTGTCGCAGGCGGCGACCATGGTCTGTCCGAGGAGGTCATCGAGGCGGAGATGGGACAGCGACCCGCCGTAACGGCCAATGGGAGTTCGGACTCCGCCAAGGAGCAGGGCTTCGGTCACGAGAGGGCCTCCTTTTCGGTCTCGCCGCAGTCTTCCCGAAATCGACCGTCGCCGCGACCGGTTGGAGGCGGACGGGATCGGTTCGAATCGATCGACCCAGCACCCGGTCAGGTCCCCCGGTCCGGCCGCCCCCGGTCACTCGGGGGGCGGCGTCCGGGGCGGGCCACCCCGCCATGCAACTCCTCGGCCGGCCGTGCGCCAGTTCATCCGGGGTCGAGAAGAGCGCGGCGCCGGTCAGCCCTCGGCGTTGTTCGGTCCCTCGATCACACAGGTCCGACCCATCTGGGCGATGGCCAACACCTTGCGCACGAACGGCTGGGGCTCGCGGAGGATCACCTGGCAGAAGTCGGGCAGGTCGCGTCGGGCCGACGCGATGACCTTCAGCCCGGCACTGTCGATGAAGGTGGCCTCGGTGAGGTCGAACACCAGGTCGCCGGGGGACTCGACGATGGCGACGGCCACACACTCGGCCAACTCCGGCGCACTGGCCATGTCGACCTCGCCTCGGACGACGATACGACGTACGGAACCCAGCCCCAGGCTGCTTGCAGAAAAGGAAGTGCTTTCGCCCACCGTGGTCACGTGATGCCGAGAAGTCCCGTACCGTGCTTCGACGTTGGGGGCCTCGCTGTATGAGTGCCGCAAGCCGTCGGGGAGGGCATCGTGCTCTCTGGTCGATTGCTCGACCACCCCCCACTCTAGGGCCCTCAGGTACGTAGTGCTCACCGAGGCTCCGACCTGCACCTCCACCACCGTTGGCGTTTCGGCCCGGCCGGCGACGCGGTCGATGGGCCCCGAGGGCCCGGGCGCACACCCTCGAGCCGATGGGGAACGGGGTGGAATGGGTAGGGAACCAACGTCACTAATCTGGGCCGAGGCGGCGATCAGAGACTCGGACAGGACACGGATAGAGCCGGCGGATCGCCCGTCCGGCAAGGAGGACGAGATGCCAACAGGACGATTGCTCTTGAGGACGACGCTCGGCACCCTGATGATGGGTCACGGCCTCCAGAAGCTCAATGGCAGCTTCGGGGGCGCCGGCCTCGAGGCGACCGAGCAGACCATGGGCGCCCTCGGCCTCCACCCGGCCAAGCACCAGGCCCGGGCGGCAGCATTGAGCGAGACGGTGGGAGGTGGCCTCACCGCCCTCGGGTTCCTCAGCCCCCTCGGCCCGGCCATGATCGCCGGGACCATGGTGGTGGCCATCCACAAGGTGCACGCCAAAAATGGCGTGTGGATCACCGATGGAGGGTTCGAGTACAACGCCCTGATCATTGCCGCCGCACTGACGCTGGCCGCCCAAGGCCCGGGGCCGGTGTCCCTCGACGGCCTCCTCCGAACGGAGCGGTCGGGACTCAGGTGGGGCGCCCTGGCCCTGGTCATGGGAGTGGCGGGCGCGGCCACCACGTTGGCCGTGGCCAACCGGTTCCGGCCGGACGACGAACCGACCGCCGGTGATGGGGTCGGATCGACGGATCCGTCGGCGGATCCATCGGAGGCGGCACCGGTCCGGTCCGTCGACTAGTTGGGCTTGACCAGTCCCAGCTGAAAGGCCAGCACCACGGCCTGCACCCGGTCCCGCAAGCCGAGCTTGGTCAGGATGTGGCCGACGTGGGACTTCACCGTGGCCTCCGAGATGAACAGTCGTTGGGCGATCTCCGCATTCGACAGCCCCTGGGCCACCGCCACCAGCACGTCGTGCTCCCGGGCGGTCAGCTTGTCGAGCGTCGGTCCGGATCCATCGGAGACGTCTCCTCCGAGGCCCTTCGGAAGCTGGTCGGCGAAGACGTCGAGGAGCCTCCGGGTGACCCGTGGAGCCACCACTGCGTCTCCCCGGGCGACGGTGCGGATGGCCTGGAGGAGCTCCTGGGGCGGGACGTCCTTCAACAGGAATCCGCTGGCGCCGGCGCGTAGGCCGGCAAACGCGTACTCGTCCAGATCGAAGGTCGTGAGGATGAGGACTCTTGCGCTCAGCCCGGCCGCCACGATCTGCTCGGTCGCCTCGATCCCATCCATGCCCGGCATACGGACGTCCATGAGCACCACGTCGGGCTGGTGCTCCCGGGACAGGGCGACGGCGGTCTCCCCGTCGCCGGCCTCATCCACCACTTCGAGGTCCGGCTCCGCCTCGAGGATCATCCGGAATCCCTTGCGCAACAGCGGCTGATCATCGACCAGGAGCACCCGGATGCTCATCTCACCGCGGCCGCGCCGTCCACCCGGATGCGGGAGGTGACCTGCCAGCCGCCCTCCCCGCCGGGTCCGGCGTGGAGCTCACCCCCGTAGACCGCGGCACGCTCCCGCATTCCGGACAGGCCGTGGCCCTCGTCCCTGCCGGTGCCCACCGGCACCCCGTCGCGCCACCGGCCGTTGTCACGAACGGACAGATCGATGTAGGGGGCCCGGAAGGCCAGCTCCACACGGGCCGTCGAAGGATCTTCGGCGTGCTTCAACACGTTGGTCAGCGACTCTTGGATGATCCGATAGACGGTGAGCCCCACTCCGGGCGGAATGTCGAACCGCTTCCCCCGCTCCTCCAGCTCCACCTCCAGGCCGGTGCCCCGGACCCGATCCAGCAGTCCGGGCAGACCGGACAGGTCGGGTTGCGGCGCCCGAGCGGCCTCGGTGCCATCGGCCCGGAGTACGCCGAGCATGTGCCGCATGTCGGTCAGGGCCATGCGGCCGGTCGCCGAGACCTCCGCCATGGCCTCGCAGGATCGGGCCGGGTTGGACAGGGCGACTGCATGGGCCCCGTCGGCCAGCGTGACCATGATCGAGATGTTGTGGGCGACCACGTCGTGCATCTCCCTGGCGATGCGGGACCGTTCGGCGGCCGCTGCCAGCTGGGCCTGTTGGTCGCGCTCGGCCTCGAGCCGGGTCGCCCGTTCGACGACGGCATCGAGGTGGTCGCGCCAGGTGCGCAGGGTGACCCCGGCGAACAGGGCGGCGACCACCATGCCCGACAGGAAGACGATCGACCGGGCCACATCCCCCGCCGGGGCCCACCGCACCGAGGCCATGACCACCCCGACCTCGAGGACCCCGGCCGCCGTCAAGGCCCGGGCCGGCGCATCGTGGACGGCCACCGTGAAGAGCGCCACCAACAGGGCGACATCGCCGGGTGCGGGCACGGCCACCAGCCATTGGACGAGCGCCACCACCGCCACGATCAGGAACACCGCCATCGGGGCCCGGCGCCTCCACACCAGGGGAACGACCAGCGCCAGCTGGAGCAGCACGTCGACGGGCCGGTGGGCGCCGAACCCCTCGGGAAAGGCCAGACAGAACAGGAGCACCACCCCCGCCACCAGGACGTCACTCCACACCCCGTGGGTCTTGTCCCAGCTGCGCAGCCGGTCCCACCCGGCTCGCAGGCTCTCGAGGTGCCCGGTAGTGCGGACCGACGTCTCACGGTCATTGTGGTGCATCCCCTCATTGTCGCGTGTGCCGCCGGGCAGCGAACCCTCCTCGGGGATGACTCCCCGACCAGCGAAATCATCCCCGAGGAGGTCGACCCCACTCCGGAGCGCCCCTCGCGTGGGCTGAGTGGGACCCGTGCTCCGCCCGGCCGGCGAGTCCAGCGCATCGTGACCCGACCGCCGGGGACCTCGGGGGAAGGGGGCATCCCCTACCATGGCCCGCACCGACGACGCCACGCCTTCCGTGGTGCAGCGAGGAAACCCAAGTTGGCCGAGCCCATTCCACGACCTACCCACAAGGCAAGGCGGTGAACGCCGGCTCGACCGCCTTGCTGGCGCTCGCCGTGTTCGGGGCCAGCACCGTCGAGATGGTGGAGGCACTGACCATCGTCGTCGCCGCCGGGGTCACCCGCGGCTGGCGATCCGCACTGGAGGGTGCGGCGTCCGCCGTGCTGGTGCTGGCGCTCGTCGTCGGCGTGGCCGGAGTCCCGCTGATCCGCTACGTGCCCATCGATGCGCTGCGGGTGGTCGTGGGCGCCCTCTTGCTCGTGCTCGGGATGGGGTGGCTGCGCAAGGCGATCCTGAGGGCCAGCGGGCACAAGCCCCTCCACGACGAAGAGGCCATCTTCGCCGAGCAGACCGCCGAGTTGCGCCGGGGAGCCGGGGCCGGGCGAAGGGGCCGGGACAGCCTCGGCTTCGTCGTGGCCTTCAAGGGAGTCTTTCTGGAGGGCCTCGAGGTCGTGCTGATCGTCGTCAGCCTCGGCGCCAGTGACCATCGACTCGGGCTGGCCGCCGCCGCCGCCGGTGCTGCCGCACTGGTGGTGGCCGGAGTGGGAGTGCTGGTGGCCCGGCAGCTCTCCGAGGTTCCGGAGAACCTCATCAAGACAGTCGTGGGCATCATGCTGACCAGCTTCGGCACCTTCTGGGTCGGGGAAGGAGCCGGGGTCCGGTGGCCGGGGGGCGATCTGGCCATTCCGGTACTGATCGTCGTCTTCGGCCTGGCCGCACTGGCCGCTACCGCCTGGTTGAAGCGCCTGCTCCCGGCGGAGGGAGCCCGGGCGGAGCCGGCGGACGAGCCGTCGGGAACAGGACCCCGATGAACACCATCGCCAGGGCGCTGACGGCATTCGGTCGATTCTGGTGGGACTTTCTGGTGGGCGACACCCCGGAGCTGTTCGTCGCCATGCTGCTCATCGTGGGCGCCGCCGTGGCCCTGCACCACCACCGCTGGGCGGCGGTGGTGGCCCTGCCGTCCCTGGTCATCGCGGCCGTGGTCCTCAGCGCCTTCCGGGGTCGGAAGCGCCGGCGCTGAATCCGGGGGCGGGGCGGGCTACCGCGCCCCCCTGCTACCCGCGCCCTACTCCTCGAGTCGGAGACGCGAATCAGCCCCCAGACCGATGCGTCGGGACCGGATGCCGCCGTAGCCTTGATCATCATGGGCGCGCCGTCGAACAGGTTGGACCCGGCCCTGTCCTGGCTGCGCATCGACCTGGCCCCCCGTCACCGTCCACCCACCGCGACCCGGGTCGCGGTGGCCACGGTCGCCGCGCTGGTCGGATCCCTGCTGGCCGACGCCGCCCTGGTGGCGGTGGGAACGAGAGTGTTCCCGTCCACCCAGGGCTACGTGCACTTCCGGTTCTCCGACTACTCCAAGCTGACCGTCATCGGCGTGGTCGTGGCCTGCATGGCGTGGCCGGTGGTCGCCCGGATCAGCCGCGACCCGCGCTGGCTGTTCCTCCGGCTGGCTGTCCTGGTGACGGCGGTGCTCCTGTTGCCCGACCTGTGGCTGATCCTGAAGGGCCAACCCCACGAGGCGGTGGCCGTGCTCGTCTCCATGCACCTGGCCATCGCCCTGGTCACCTACAACTGCCTGGTGCGGATCGCCGATGTGAGAAGGTTCTGAACGGCGGCCGCCGGGTGAGCGGCCCCGGTCCATGACCACCTACCTAACCGATCAGAGACCGAGCAGGGATCCGAGCCGTTGCGGATCGGTCAGGATCCGGGAGTCCACCGACTGTCCGTCGAGCCAGGCGGCCGGCGTGCCGCGCGGATCCTCGGCCTGGAACAACTGTTCGACCTGGAGCACCCAGGCCTCGTAGCGACCCTCCTCCAACCCGGCGCGGTAGGACGCTCCGGTCAGCCCGGCCCGCTCGCCCAGCTCGCGCAGGTCGTCGACGGTGAAACCCCCGGTCCCCTCCTCGGGCTGGGACGCAAACAGCTGCTCTCGGAGCTCGTCGAATCGTCCCTCCTCGGCCGCCAGGGCCAGGGCGTTGTCGGCCCGCACCGACTCGATACCGAGGAAGCAACGCATCCGGTACTCGACGGCCACCGTCCCCGTGGTCCGGGCCGTGCGCAGCACGCCGCCGGACACCTCCTCGAACCGGCGGCAGAACGGACACTGCGGATCCTCGAACACGACCAGGTGGCGGGGCGCTCCGGCACTGCCGAGGAGCACGCCCCCCGACTCGGTGTGCCCGGATGGCGAAGGGATCGATCGGGTCGAGCTCACCTTCTTGTTCTACCGCCGATCCCGTCCCCTGCCAACCCGATGACCGCGAGGAGCGGGCCGCCGGCGGCACACCGACGCCGGCGATGCGAAGATGGCCGGGTCCGGAGTACCTGGAGGTCACGACATGGGCAACGAGCGGCATCTGGGCGTTCAGGCCGCCGAGCACCCGGACCGACCGGCCGTGGTGATGGCGGAGACCGGCGCCGTCACCAGCTACGCCGACCTGGACCGTCGTTCGAGCCACCTGGCCCGGGTCTTGCGGGAGGCCGGACTCCGCACCGGGGATCATCTGGCGCTGATGATGGTCAACGGATCGGAGCTGTTGGAGGTGGCCTGGGCGGCCCAACGGTCCGGCCTGTACTACACCGCCATCAACAGCCACCTGCGCAGGAGCGAGGCGCAGCACATCCTCGACGACAGCGGGGCCAAGGCCTTCTTCATCTCCGGGCGGTTCGCCGAGATCGCCGCGGCCCTCGACCTCAGCCGGTTGGATCTCTGCGTGATGGACGGAGCCGGGGTGGAGGGGTTCCTGCTCCTACGGGGAGGCGCTCGACCGCGGGTCGGTCCTGCCCGCCGGGGACGAGCTCGAAGGCCGCGAGATGCTGTACTCGTCGGGAACGACCGGGGTGCCCAAGGGCGTGCGCAAGACCCTTTCCGCCGATCCGATGGGGACGCCGACCTCGACACCGGTGATCCTGGCCGAACGCATCTCCCGGGTGGGCATCGACGGCAGCTCGGTCTACCTCTCCCCCGCCCCCCTCTACCACTCCGCTCCTCTCGTCTACTCGATGGCCATCCACCGGCTCGGAGCCACCTGCGTGGTCATGGAGTCGTTCGATCCCTCGAACTGCCTCGAGACCATCGAACGGTTCCGGGTCACCCATGCCCAGTTCGTGCCCACGATGTTCACCCGGATGCTCCGGCTGCCCGAGGAGGAACGGAGCGCCTACGACCTGTCCAGCCTGCAGTGGGTCGTCCACGCGGCCGCGCCCTGTCCGGTCCCGATCAAACAGCAGATGCTCGACTGGTGGGGAATGATCATCCACGAGTACTACGCCGGGACCGAGGACATCGGATCGACGGCGATCACCCCGCACGAGTGGGTGGCCCACCCCGGTTCGGTGGGAAGACCCCTGAACGAGGTCCATGTGGTCGGTGACGACGGCACCGAGCTCCCGGTCGGGCAAGCCGGAACGGTGTACTTCGCCGGCGGGAGGGAGTTCGAGTACCACAACGACGCCGAGAAGACCGCCGGTATCACCAACCAGCAGGGCTGGAGGACGCTCGGGGATATGGGGTACCTCGATGCCGACGGCTACCTCTATCTCACCGACCGGGTCGCCGACATGGTCGTCTCCGGAGGAGTGAACATCTATCCCCGCGAGGCCGAGGACGTGTTGTGCACCCATCCGCGGGTGATCGACGCCGCGGTGTTCGGAGTGCCCGACGAGGAGATGGGGGAGTCGCTCCTCGCCGTGGTGCAGGTGGACCGGCCGGGCACCCCGGTCACCGAGTCGGAGTTGGCCCGGTGGTGTCGAGACCGCCTGGCCGGGTACAAGTGCCCCCGGGCCTTCGAGTTCATTCCGGAGATGCCCCGCGATCCGAGTGGGAAGCTCTTCAAGCGGGTGCTGCGGGAGCCGCACTGGGCGGGGCGATCATCCCGCATCGTGTGACCCCGCCCTCGCTGACGGCCTCGATGGCAGGAGGAGGAACGGCCCTGTGCGCTCGATTGACGGAAAGGTGGCGGTGATCACCGGGGCGGCCAGCGGCCTGGGGTACGCCATGGCCAAGCGGTTCGCCGCCGAGGGAGCCAAGCTGGTGCTCGCCGATGTCGCCGCGCCCCAGCTCGAGAGGGCGGCACGGGAGCTCGCCGGACTGGGGGCCACGGTGGAGGCCTGCGCCACCGACGTGGGCGACCCCGAATCCGTCGACGGGTTGGCGAAGTACTGCTTCGATGTCCATGGACGGGTCGACGTCGTGGTGAACAACGCCGGCCTGGTCGTGCTAGGCAAGATCTGGGAGATCCCGCTCATCGAGTGGCATCGCGTCCTGGACGTCAATCTGTGGGGGGTCATCCACGGCATCCACGCCTTCGTGCCCCGTCTCATCCGACAGGGTGGTCCCGGCTACGTCATCAATACCGCATCGATGGCCGGCGTCATGACCCTCGGATCGTTGGCCCCCTACGTGGCCAGCAAGCACGCGGTGGTCGGCCTCTCCGAAGTGCTGGCCCGTGACCTGGCCGACGCCAAGGTGCCGATCGGGGTCACCGTGATCTGCCCCGGCTACGTGCCCACCCGGCTGGGCCTCGAGGACAGGGACTCCACCGTCCCTCCTCCGCCTCCGGGTGGTGTGACCGCCGATGACGTCGCCGATCGGGTTCGCCGGGCCATGAGCGACGAACAGCTCTACGTCTTCACCCATCCCGGATCGATCGAGGAGGTGGACCGGCGCCACCGGGTCATCCGCGGCGAGCTCCCACTGGTCTGACCGAGGTCACACGTCGAGCGTCATGCAGGTCGGAGGCCAGGACCACCTTGCCTCCGAACCGCGAGGCAGCCTGGTCCAACCACTCCTGCTCGGTGCCCGGACCGGGGGCGGGGACCAGGTGGGTGAGGAGGAGGGTACCGACCGCGTTGCGCTCGGCGGTGTGGGCCGCCTGTTGGACCGAGGAGTGGTAGTCGAGCACGTCAGTCAAACGGGGAAGGCCGATCGGTTCGATCAGATCCCGCCGAATCACGGTGTGCACCAGGACATCGGCTCCGGCACACAGCGAATCGAGCCCGGCGCACGGCACGGTGTCCCCCGAGACGACCACCGATCGGTCCCCGTCGTCGATGCGGTAGCCGACCGTCGGCCGGACCGGTGCATGATCGGTGGGTGCGGCCGTCACCCGCACCGGTCCCCGTTCGAACACCGGTCCGGACTCGACCTCGGCCACCTCGGCCGACGGACTCCAGTCCAGGTCGTCATGATGGGCGAGCCGGTAGCCGATATCGGGCTCCAGCATCGCCTCGGTGGCCCGGACCAGGACATCGGTGCCGGGCGGACCGTAGATGGGTAGCGGATGAGGGGCGAACGACGTCACCCATCGGGTCGTCATCACATCGTTCAGGTCGGTGATGTGGTCACTGTGCAGGTGGGTCAGGAACAGCGCCAGCAATGCGCCGGCGCTGGTGCCGGCGGCGGCGGCCCGCATCAGGACGCCACGCCCGCAATCGAAGAGCAGGTCGCCGAGGTCCGTCCTCACCAGCGTGGCCGGCCCGGCCCGGAGTGGATCAGGGAGCGGACTTCCACTCCCGAGCACGACTACCTGCACGTTCAACCTCGAATCCCTCGGTGTGCCCCCGGCCGGAGCATACGGGGTCGGTGGCCGTTCCCGAGGGGGGAATCAATGGCCGGGACCGCCTGTTGTCATGGGTGTGAGCTTGGAAGTGATCGTCTTGGCCCTGGTGGCCAGCTGTTTCACCGCGCTGGCGTCGGTGGCGCAACGGCGGGCCGCCGCTCCGGCGCCGGGGGAGATGAGCCTCAGCTGGCGCCTCGTCGGGTACCTGCTCCACCGGCCGGTGTGGTTCCTCGGCATCGCCAGCATGATCCTCGGATTCATCTTCCAGGTCCAGGCGCTCCGGGTGGGGAGCCTGAGCCTGGTCCAGCCCATCATCGCCACCGAGCTGGTGATCGTCTTCGGCATCCTGGCCTTCACCGATCGTCACCGGGTCCACGCCCGGGACTGGCTGGCCGCGGTCGGCATGGTGGTCGGCCTGGGTGTCTTTCTGGCGTTGGCCCGACCGGCGGGTGGCCACGATCACGCCTCCTCGTCCAAGTGGATCATGGCCGGGCTCGCCACCCTGGCCCTCGCCGCCATCCTGACCAGCCTGGCCTACCTGCCCGGCCGGGGCGGGGTCCGCCCGGGCGCGGGCCGCAAGGCGTCGCTGCTCGGCATCGCCGCGGCCACCATGTTCGGATTCGTGGCCGCGGTGATCAAGGAGCTGAGCGCCCACCTGTCGCAGGGTCCCGCCGGCGTCTTCTCCAACTGGTCGCCCTACGTGCTCCTGCTGTCCGGTGCGGCGGCCATGTTCCTGGCCTCCAACGCCTTTCAGGCCGGCTCGTTGGCCGCCTCGCAACCGGGACTGACCATCGTGGACCCCTTGGTGGCCAGTGTGCTCGGCGTCATCCTGTTCGGCGAACGGTTGGACCTCGCCCCGTTGGCGCTGTTCGGGGAGTCGGCGGCCCTGGTGATCTTGGTGGCCAGCGTGATCCTGTTGAGCCGTAGCCCGCTGGTGCAGGACGAGCAGGCTCACGCCCCCCGTCCACCCCCTCGGTCAAACCGTTGCCGGAGCGGCTGAGCTCGCTCGCACGGCCGGTGCCCCGGAGTCAGCGGAGCCAGGCGCAGTCGCCCTCCGGGTGAGCCGGCCCGGAGTGGTCGCTCGGTTGCCCGGTGGCCCGGGGCCTGGTCTGATAAGGCAGTGACGACGCCGACCGGCACCGGCCCCGCCGGGTCGTTCCGGAGCCGGGTCCTCGAATGCGTCGGTCAGATCCCGCCCGGCCGGGTCATGTCCTACGGGGACGTCGCCGCCTGGGTCGGCAGCCGGGCCGCCCGGGCCGTAGGCCAGATCCTGGCCCAGTCGGACGATGGGATTCCCTGGCACCGGGTCGTACGCGCCGACGGGAGCATGGCCGACCCGGTCCGGGCCAGACAGATCCGGCTCCTGGCCGCCGAGGGCGTCCCGGTGGAGGGTGAGCGGGTGATCATGGAGTGGGCGGCATGGAGCGCACCCACCCGGCGCGGCGCCGCCGATGACCACCCCCCGACCGGGTTCAGCGGGTCAGGACCACCTTGACCGCGCCGGTGTCCGACGCCCTCCCGAAGACGTCATAGGCCTCCATCATCTGGTCCAGGCCGAAGTGGTGGGTGACGAAGCGACCGGCGTCGATCTGGTGACTGGTGAGCAGGCGCAACAGGGTCGGCGTCGACGAGGTGTCGACCAACCCGGTGGTGATGGTCACGTCGCGGGTCCACAGCGACTCGAGATGGAGGGTGGCCGGTTGCCCGTGGACGCCGATGTTGGCCACGTGGCCACCGGGTCGCACCAGCTCCGTGCAGAGCTCGAAGGTGGCCGGGACCCCGACCGCCTCGATGGCCACGTCGACCCCGAGCCCCCCGGTGAGCTCGCGGATCACCGCCCCGGCATCCTCCCGCTCGTTGTTGATGGTGAGATCGGCTCCGAACTGCTTGGCCACATCGAGACGGGTGTCGGCCATGTCGATCGAGACGACCATGCCCGGTGAGAAGAGCTTCGCCCCGGTGATGGCGGACAGGCCGATCGGTCCGGCACCGACCACGGCGACCGAGTCGCCCGGCTGGATCCGCCCGTTCATGACGCCCACCTCGTAGGCGGTGGGCAGGATGTCGGCCAGCATGAGGATCTCCTCGTCACTGACGTCGGCGGGGACCGGGTAGGTCGACGTGTCGGCGAACGGCACCCGCACGTACTCGGCCTGGGTGCCGTCGATGAGGTGGCCGAGGACCCAGCCCCCGCCGCCGAGGCACTGCCCGTAGCGGCCCTCTCGGCAGAAGCGACACGCACCGCAGGCGCTGATGCACGAGACGAGCACCCTGTCCCCGATGGAGACGGTCTTCACCCCGGTGCCGACGCTGGAGACGGTGCCCACGGCCTCGTGCCCGAGGATCCGCCCCCGAGTCACCTCGGGAGTGTCGCCCTTCAGGATGTGGAGGTCGGATCCGCAGATGGTGGTCGAGTCCACCCGCACGATGATGTCCGTATCGTCCTGCACCGTGGGATCCGGCACTTCGTCCCATGCCTTCTCACCCGGACCGTGATACACGAGCGCCTTCATGTTGGATCTCCTTCTGTGTGCGTTGATCCAGCATGCGCTGTGGGGCTTCCCGCCAGTAGTGCCAAAGGTCCCCTTTTCGGGGTGGGATCACCCCGTCACTGGCTCCCGCTCGGAGGGATGGCCCGGGCTGACTACAGGCGCTCGGACACCGACTTGGCCTGCTCCGGGGCGGCCGGGGCGAAGGCGCGGATCATTCCGTCCTGGGAGAAGGAGGCCAGGAGACGCCCGTCTTCCGTGAAGACCTGGCCGCGGACGAATGACATGCCGCTTCCCACGTGCGTGCTCTCGTGGTGGTAGAGGAGCCAACCGTCCCACGCCACCGGCTCGTGGAAGGTGATCGAGATGGCCATGACCCCGGTCGACAGATCGTCGTGGGCCATCGAGGTGCCGACCCCCGGATGCGGCCTCATCGTGGTCGAGATGGAGAGGTGCCCGGTGAAGTGGGCGATCAGGGCTTTGGCCAACGCCGGTTGCGCCGGGACGGTCGAGTAGTGGAGCCACGCGTCGAGGACCGGAGGGCCGACCTCATCGGGGTGGTTGACGTCGTGCACCCCGTCGAACCGCAGCTCTCGCCCCTCCATGGGCATGATGCTCACGATCGACTCCGCCGGCGGGCTGACCGGCGGCAGGTCGGCCCGGTGGCTGATGACGTCCGGTTGCACGACGTCCATGAGGACGGTGATCGAGGCACAACGCCGTTCTCCCTGGACGACGCTGACCACTGCGCTGGCGAAGGTCCTGCCTTCGTGGAGCACGTCCACGTCGAACCGGAGCGGCCGCTTCGTCATCCACCACCCGGAAGAACACCGCGTGGGCCGAGCGCGCCGTGTGACGGGGGAACGTCTTCGAGCCGGCCACGATGGCCTGGGCCAGCAGCTGACTGCCATCGACGACCCGACGGGTTCCCCCGTCGCTCACCCCGGTGAACCGGTGGTCTCCGGCCGGCTCCACGTCGAAGATCCCGAGCATCCCGGCCACCGAGGAGACCGGCGCCGTCCCGAGCGGACGGCCGCTCATCGCCCGGACACCGGTGGGTCGGCCACGCCGATCTGCACCTGCACGGCATCCTGGAAGAAGGCGACATACCCGGCCAGCCGGGCCACCTCGGGGTAGGGGTCCTCATAGCTCCAGATGAGCACCTCGCCTCCAGCCGACGGGTACCGGCGGTAGGTGGCGGTGCCCTTGAACGGGCAGCGGGTGGTCCGCTCATCCGGCCGGAACAGGTCGAGCCGCACGGCCTCGGGGGGGAAGTAGAACACCAGGCCATGATCCTGCTCGTCGACCAGGAGGCAATGCTCGCTGTCGGCCAGCAGCTCACCGTCGGCGAAGACCGTCACCCGGTTCCGCCGGGCCAGGATGTCGACGCGGTAGTCCGGACGATCAACGAATGCCGAGGGTTCCATGGGCTTGCTCCTCTTGACCAGGGTCGATGTCAGTGACCGTAGTATGCCGGTGCAGAGAGGGATCGAGACCTGGTCCGCCACCCGTTGAGAAGGAGCGCCCGTTGATCATCGTGACCGGCAATTACCGTGTGCCACCGGAACAGCGGGACCGATTCATGGGTTCCAAGCAGGACCAGGTGGCCCGGACCCGGCAAGAGTCGGGCTGCATCGAATACGCCTACTCGGCCGACGCCCACGAGCCCGGGCTGGTCCGGCTCATCGAGCACTGGGAGTCCATGGACGATCTGCAAGCCCATCTTCGTGGCTTCCGGTCCGACCCACCGCCAGAGCCGGAGGTCGAAGTGGCCAGCACGACCTTCGCGGTGTTCGAGGCGACGCCGACGTCGTTCCCCCGGTGATGGAACGGGTGTGAAGGGGCCCGGGGATGGGGTGGATCACGGCCTGACCGTCACCGTCGAGCGAGGCGAACACGTGTTGACCGCGGTGATGGACGACGGCAAGGCCAATGCCCTGAGTTTCGAAGCGATCACCGGGCTGAGATCGGCCCTGACCGCGGCCATCGACGAGCACGTCCCGCTGGTCGTGGCCGGGCGGAGTGGCTACTTCTCCGCCGGATTCGACCTGAGGGTCATGCGCAGCGGTGACCGGGATCTCGTCCGGTCGCTGGCCGACGAGGGATTCCTGCTCTTCCGGCAGATGTTCTCGGCACCGGTCCCGGTGGTGGCGGCGTGCACGGGCCACGCCCTCGCCGCCGGTGCCCTCCTCCTCCTGGCGGCGGACTACCGGATCGGCCCGCTCGACACCTGCCAGATCGGACTCAACGAGATCCGTATCGGCATCGCACTCCCCCAGCCGGCCGTGGACATGGCCCGATACCGGTTGAGCCCGAACCACCTCATGGCGGCGACGCTCTTTGCCCACGTGGTCGCGCCCGAACCGGCCTGCGAGGTCGGCTATCTCGACCGCACCGATCCGGATCCCCGGGCGGCAGCCCTGGCGGTCGCGGAGGACATCGCCTCGGCTGATCTCGGGGCCTTCGCCCACACCAAGCGGCGGATGCATGCCGAGATCGTCGGCCGACTCAGCGAAGCGGCCAGCCGCGAGTCCCAGCTCTGACCCCCGGGGCCTCAGGCACCGTCCCGCTGGAGGAGCAGCACGCCCGACGGGGTTCCACCGCCCGTCGTCACCACCGCGGTGGACGCCTCGGCCACCTGGCGGTCGCCCGCCTGGTGCCGGAGTTGCTGCATCGCCTCGTAGATGAACCCGAATCCGTGGGTACGGCCTTCGCTCAGCTGACCCCCGTGGGGATTCACCGGCAGCTCGCCGTCGAGGGCGATCCGCTTGCCTCCGTCGAGCCAGTCCTGAGCTTCCCCGAGGGCACAGAAACCGAGGGCCTCGATCCAGGAGATGGCGTTGAAGGTGAACCCGTCGTACACGAGGGCGAGGTCCACGTCACCGGGCCGGAGGTCGGTCCGGGTCCAGAGGTGGGCGGCCTGGCCCAGCACCTGGGGCTCGTGGGTGATGGTCCCCTGGTCCCAGGACACCCGCTCGAGGATCTGGGTGCCCACCGCCTCGATTCGTATGGCCGTGCCCGGGAGGTCGCCGGCCACCGAAGCGTCGGACACCACCACGGCGATGGAGCCGTCACAGGGCACGTCGCAGTCGTACAGCCCGAACGGCGTGGTGATCGGGCGGGCGGCCAGGTAGTCGTCCATGGTCATCGGCTCCCGGTAGATGGCGGCCGGATTGAGCCCGGCGTTCCGGCGGGCGTTGACGGCGATGATCCCGAGCATCTCCCGGGTGGCCCCGTAACGGTGGAGGTACTGGTTGGCGTTGGCGGCGATCCAGTTGGCCGCCGAGAGGGCGCCGAAGGGGGCCCGCCACTCCATCCAACCGGACGCCCGCCCGCCGCCTCCGGCCCGCAGGCCGAGGGTGGCGAAGGTCGCCTCCCACACGGTCCGGAAGCACAGCACGTGCCGGCACAGCCCGCTGGACACCGCCAGCATGGCGGCGATGACGGCACCCCCCGGACCGGGCAGGTCACCGCCGCCGTTGATCCAGGTGGGATGCAGGCGCAGCGCCTCCTCGACGGCGGTCACCCCGCCCTCGCTCATCCCCATGCCGACCGCGCCGGGGTAGGTCGACAGCCCGTCGATGTCCCCGGGTTCGAGGCCGGCGTCGGCGATGGCCTCGAGGCAGGCATCGACGGTCAGCGACAGGGGGTCGACCATGAGCCTCCGGCCGAGGGCCGATCGGCCCACCCCCGAGAGCACCGAGCGGTGCTCGAATCGGTCGTCACCGGTCGGCGGCCTCGGTGGGGGGATGCGGGGCGGCTCGGTGGGATCGGCCACCACGCCCGCTCCGGTCGGCTCGAACATGGGCAGCCAGACGTCGTCGAGGTGCTCGAACCGCACGATCACCGGGAGGCCGATGCTGACGGCACCCGGATCGCACCCGACGATGTTGGTGGTGAGGCGGACCGAGGGATCCTCGGCCAAGGCCACCACCGCGATCACGTAGGGCGGGGGGAGCTCGGGGTGCCACTGGTGCTGGTTGATCGTGTAGCCCACCACGGTGGCCCGACCGGAGACCGGCGTGGGTTCCGAGGAACGGCTCCCGCACGCCGGGCAGACCGGAGCCGGTGGATGCACGAAGGTGCCGCACTCCGAACAGCCCTGGATGCGCAGGCGCCCATCGGCCCCGGAGGTCCAGAACCACTCGTTCCACGGCGTGAGCTCGGGGAGCGGCCTCACGGGCGGGTCACGGTCGAAGGACCAGCCAGGTTGGCCACCACCTGGGGAAGGTCAACGGTCGTCCGGATGCCGTGGGGTGCCTCACAGACGTATGGTACGGCGTCGACGGCCCGGTTGGCGATGTAGCGGGCGTCTCCAGGTCGAGTCCGACCGCAGACGGCGTAGTGGTCGAGGTCGGGATGGGGTGTCGCACTGGCGGAGCGGTTCAGCTTGATGGCTACGTGATCAACAGCCGGTCGAGACAAGGACGGTAGTCGTGAGAACAGTCGTGGTAGGAGCATCGAGTGGGTTGGGTCGCTGCCTCGCCGTCGGTCTCGGCAAGGCGCGGGGCGACGGTGGCCCTGCTGGCCCGGCGGAAGGAGCAGCTGGTCGACGCGGCCAGGGAGACCGGCTCGGGTGCCGTGCCCATCACCTGCGACGTCACAGACGAGACATCGGCTCGCACGGCGGTCGAGCAGGCCGCCGACGCACTCGGCGGGATCGACGCCCTGGTCTACGCCACCGGCATCGGACCTCTGGCCCGGCTGGCCGACGTCGATGCCGCCCAGTGGCGCACCCTCTTCGATACCAACGTCATCGGGGCCTCGCTGGTCACGGCGGCCGCCCTCCCCCATCTCACCGCCTCGAGCGGTACGGCCGCCTACCTGTCGTCGACCAGTGCCTCGCTCACCCCGGCCTTTCCGGGCCTGGGTGCCTATGCGGTGAGCAAGGCCGCCCTCAACAAGTTGGTGGAGGCCTGGCGGGGCGAGCACCCCGGAGTCGGGTTCACCCAGGTCACCGTGGGTGACTGTGTCGGCGGGGACGGCGACTCGATGACGCAGTTCGCCAACGGCTGGGACCATGAGCTGGCCGTCGAGATGGGCAGTATCTGGACGGCGCGTCAGTACATCGTCGGGTCGTTGTTGGAAGTGGACGAGTTGGTCAGCGTCGTCGACACCGTCCTGCGCTGCGGAGCGAGCGCCTGCATCCCCGTGGTCGCCATCGTTCCCCGACCTCCGACCTGAGGTCGACCGACGGTGCTCGGTCTCAGCCGGCCACCTCGAGGGCCAGCCAGCCTCGGAGAGCTCGTCCGTCGCGGGTCGTCCATGCGCCACCATGGATCGGCCTCGAAGTCGATGGTCTCGTGGCTTGACTCGGCCAACCGACTGGCCGTATACCCGTAGGAAACTCAGGAGAGGATGCACATGACACTGTTCGATGCCTACCGTTACGACGGCAAGAGGGCGCTCGTGGTCGGCGGAGCGACCGGAATGGGTGCCGCCGCCGCCGAGCTCCTGCAGTCGGCGGGCGCCGACGTGGTGGTCATGGACTACGCCGAGGTCAAGCTGCCCGGCGCCACGGCGATCCACGTCAACCTGGCCGAGCGCGACTCGATCGATGCCGCCGTCGACCAGGTCGGCGGACCGGTGGATGCCCTGTTCTCGTGCGCCGGGGTGGCGGACGGAACCCCGGGCATCGAGAAGATCAACTTCATCGGCCACCGCCACATCATCGATCGGCTCCTGGCCGAGGACCTGCTCCCCCGCGGGTCGGCCATCGGCTTCATCTCGTCCGCCGCCGGCCTGGGTTGGGAGGCCAACCTGCCCCGCATCAAGGAGTACCTGGCCACCCCCGATTTCGACAGCGCCGTGGCCTGGATCGCCGCCAACGGTGGCGCCGACTACCTCTCGACCAAGCAGGCGATGTGCGCCTACGTCGCCCTCGAGGCCCTTCCCATGATGAAGCGCGGGATCCGGATCAATGCCATCTGCCCGGGCCCGACCGACACCCCGTTGGCCCAGGCCAACAAGGAGATGTGGCTCGGCTTCGGCGCCGACTACCGCAGCGAGGTGGGAGTGGAGGCGGCCACGCCGCTGGAGCAGGCCTATCCGCTCGTCTTCCTGTGCAGCGAAGCGGCCGCGTCGATCAGTGGCATCACCATGATCACCGACAGCGGCTACTTCGCCGCCGGCGTCACCGAGGCCTTCCCCCCGGCCACCCCGGTGGCCCAGTTCCTACTGGGGCGTCTGGGGTAGGGGTATCCGACGACCGGTGACGGTCCCGCTGACCCCGATACCGTTGAGGATCAGGTCCCACAGCTCCTCGGCGGGATCCGCAGTCCTCGGTCCGGACCGAGGTGCCGCTGATCGTCGCCGAGAACATGTTGAACATGATCGCCTCGATCACCATTCCGGAGATGGCGCTGCGTCGCAGCCCGGGACGGATCGCACCGGCTCGCGCCGGCCTCATCGAGCACGTCGCCGAACAGCGAGACCAGGGGGCTGAAGGCCAGCGCCGCCTCGGTCGGATAGCTGGTCAGGAGCTGCTGGGCGAAGTCCACCAGCGTCCAGGCACTGGGAATATGTCCGCCCTGCGCCACTCGTGGGAACCGGGCGGCAGAGCCGGTAGTACTCCACCACGAAGCGATGGAGTCGGTGGAGGGGGTCGCGCTCCTCGACGATCCGATCGCCGGAGGAACTCCGTGGTGGTCCGGACGACGTCCTCGAACAGGGCCAGCAGCAGCTCGTGCTTGCCGCCGAAGTACTGGTAGAACAGCCGCAGCGACTGCCCCGAGCGGTCGACGACCTCTTGCACGGTGAAGTCCCGGCCCGGTTCCCCTTCATGCATCAGCTCGAGTGCCGCATCGAGAAAGCGCTGAAAGCGACTCTCCGCTCGGGCCCGGGCCGTATCGAGTGACCGGGACACGGCCAGATCCCGGCGGCTCACGCTGGAATCGCCCTTGACCGGTTCGACCCGGACCGCCGATTCAGGCTCGGTCATCGTGGTGGCCCTGCTCCAGCATCGATTCCATCGGCGAACATGGCATACCCCTCCCGGGGCCGAGTACACGCAATTGCCGGAACTCGTGCAAGGTTTCGCGCTCGATCAACCGGATGCCGTGCCCGCCACCAGCCTCCGTGCTCTGCGCCGGCTCGACCACCGCATCGACGCTATCACCGGGCTCGGTCAGCGACCCGATCTCGGGAGGCCCAGCCCGCGTTCGGCGATGATCGATCGCTGCATCTCGCTCGTGCCCCCGTAGATGGTGGTCACCGCGGCGTGGCGGAAGAGATGTTCGACCCAACCGTCCACCGGGGCGCCCTCCTCCCCCCGTTGGAGCACTCCTTCGGAACCCAGCATGTCGACGAGCTCGGCGGCGTCGGCCGTCATCGATTCGGCGTAGAACAGCTTGTGCATCGACCCTTCGACCCCGGGGAGCTTCCCGCTGGCGGCGACGAAGGACGTCCGGTAGGCCAGGAGCTTGGCCACCTCGTTGTTCACCCGCATGAGCGCGAGCCGCTCGCGCACGAGCGGGTCATCGATCACGCGGGTCCCGTCGTCACGACGGGTATGCTTCGCCCATTCGACGGTCTGCTCCCACACCCGGTCGGAGTCGCTCAGACCGAAGCCACCCCGCTCGAAGGCCAGGGCGATGGTCATCACGTCCCAGCCCCGGTCGACCTCGCCGATCCGGTAGTGGTCGCTGATCCGGACGTCGCGGTAGAAGGTGGCATTGGTCCGCTCGCCACCGACGGTGTGGACCGGCTGGACCTCGATGCCCGGCGAGTCCAGCGGGACGAGGAACATCGTGAGCCCCTTGTGCTTCGGGACGTCGGGGTTGGTCCGGGTGAGGAGGAACACGTAGTCCGCCTCGTGGGCGAGCGTCGTGAACATCTTCTGCCCGTTGATGACCCACTCGTCACCGTCACGGACGGCGCGGGTCTTGATCGAGGCGACGTCGGACCCCGAGTCCGGCTCGCTGTAGCCGAGCGACGATCAGGATCTCGCCGGCCAGGGCGCGAGGCAGGAAGTCCCGCTTCTGCTCCTCGGTCGCCACTCGGCGGATGGTCTGGCACACGATGAGCGACGTCCCCATGCCATCGGTGGGCGCGCCCGCCAACCGGAGCTCGTCGCGCAGGGCGGTCATCTCGTAGGGGTCCCGCTCCTGTCCACCGTATTCCGCCGGCCACGAGGCGGCGATCCATCCCTGGTCCCCGAGGGCGCGGTAGAAGTCCTTGTTGTGCATGGTGCCCGTCCGGTGGGCCTGCTCGATGACCTCGGCATCCAGGTGCTGCTCGAGGAACTCCCGCACCTCGGCCCGGAAGACATCGCTCTTCGAACCCAGGCGGAAGTCCATCACGCCACCTCGGTCGGACCGAACAGGGCGTCGGCCAGCTGGGCCACACCGAGCTTGGGGTCGCCGAGGGCGAGGGGCCACGCCTGGGCCCTCCGGTAGTACAGCTGAATGTCGTATTCGAGGGTGAACCCGTAGCCGCCATGGACGTGCAGCGCCACATTGCTGGCCCGTCGAGCCGCCCGGGTGGCGAAGAGGAAGGCCATTCCGGCGAGCGAGCGGAAGTCCTGATCGTCTTCGGCTCGGGCCCACGCGGCCTGGCGAGCCAGCAGGCGCGCCCCGTCGATCAGGGTGGCCACGTCGGCCAGATCGCGGGCGATCGATTGGAAGGATCCGATCGGTACGCCGAACTGGTGTCGCTCCTTGGCGTACTCGACCCCCAGGGCCAACGCCGCCTCACCCAGCCCGACCAACGCCCCACTGGTCAGCACGCGCCACTCGTCCCGGGCCTGCTCGTACGAGCGGCGTGCCGTCCACCCCCTCGGCCAGCACCGATCGCTCGGCTCTCCCGACCCGGCGATCAGCCAGGGGAGCACTCCCGAGATTCCTCGGTGCATCGGATCCAGGGCTACCGCGGAGGACGACGAGTTCGTCGGCCTCCATGGCGATGACCAGGGAGGCGATCGACCCGGATGGAACCAGCTTGGCGACGCCTCCGACCGCCGGACGGAGCGCGACCGTGCTCACCGTCACCGGCTCGGTGATCAGGGCATCGAGGGCTTCTCGTCCCCGGTCGCCGACCGATGCCAGCACCCGGGCGCTCACCGCACCATCGACGAACGGCACGGGAGCCAAAAAGGCTCCGACCTGCTCGCTGACCAGTTCCAAGTCGAGCAGCGAGGCTCCTCCCCCACCCTGTTCCTCGGGGACGCCGATCGCCGGTCCGGTCAGTTGGACGAGGGCTTCCCACAGGTCGCCATCGAATCCGCCCGGCTCGCTGGCCCGAACGACATCGGGTGCGCACCGGTCGGCAAACAGCCGACGAAGGGCC
>CAVZDZ010000012.1:0-10230 GCA_963774245.1 uncultured Acidimicrobiaceae bacterium
GGTCCCGGGGCCGGCTCGGCCATGCGCCATGCCATGGAGTCGACAGTCCGCGAGGTAGGCAGAGTGGTGGAGACCGAACACATCGCCTGTGACTTCGCCGCCGGCGGCACCGTCGTACTGGCCCGTACCCCCGTGCAGTTGCAACGGACGTTCGACGAGGTCATCGCGGCCCACGCCCGGGGCATCGACGAGGACGGCCTCCGCCTGCTGTCGGCATCCGAGGCGACGGACATGATCGGTGCCACCGACATCCTGGGCGGCACGTACACCCCCCACTGCGCGGCCGTCGACCCGGCCCGACTGGTGCGGGACTGGCCGAGGTGGTGGAGCGGCGGGGTGTCACCATCTTCGAGCACACCGAGGGGACACCTTGGAGCCCAGTACGGTTCAGGACCGACCGGGGGGCGATCACTGCGTCCACCGTGATCAGGGCCACCGAGGGATACACCCGCACCCTCCACGGTGAGGAGCGAACCCTGGTTCCCGTCTATTCGCTGATGATCGCCACCGAGCCGCTGCCCGAGGCGTTCTGGGCCGAGGCCGGCCTCTCGAGAGGGAGACGTTCACCGACCATCGCCACCTGATCATCTATGGCCAGCGCACCGCCGACGACCGTATGGCCTTTGGGGACGCGGCGCCCCCTACCATTTCGGCTCCGCCATCCGGCCCGAGTTCGATCACGACGGGGCGGTCCACGAGTCACTGCGATCGGCGCTGGTCGAGCTGTTCCCGGCTTTGGCCGGCACGGCGATCACCCACCGGTGGGGCGGACCACTGGGAATCGCCCGTGACTGGTTCCCCTCGGTCGGGCTCGACCGGACCACCGGGCTCGGCTGGGCCGGCGGGTACGTGGGCGACGGGGTGTCCACCACCAACCTCGCCGGGCGGACGCTGCACGCGACCTGGTGCTCAACCGTGACACCGAGATCACCTCGCTCGCCTGGGTCGGCCACCGATCGAAACACTGGGAACCGGAGCCGTTCCGCTTCGCCGGCATCAACGCCGGGCTTCGGCTGGCCGCCAGCGCCGACCGGGCTGAGGAGCGGACCGGACGGTCGACCTGGAGATCGGGAGCCCTCGAACGGATGTTGGGCGGCTGACCCGACCTACCGGCCCGCCGACCCCCGGACATCACCGGGTCAGTCCTTGTCGGGCCGTAGGAAGCGGGGGAAGAGCGAGCCCTGGGCGGCCGTCGATCCGCTCGACCCCCGCCCGGCCCGCGGAGGATGAAGGCCACCCCCACGGCCAGCACCCCGCCGATCAGCGGTCCGACCAGGTAGGCCCAGTAGCTGGCGAAGTGGACGGCGACCAGGTCGGGGCCGAAGGTGCGGGCCGGATTCATCGACGCTCCAGAAAGCGGGCTCGCCCACAGGCCGGCCAGGGCCACGTACGAACCGACCCCGAGGGCGCCGAACAGACCGACCTGCTGGGCGCCCGACGCCGTGCCCAGGATGATGCTGACCAGGCCCAGTGTGAGGACGGCCTCCAGCAACATGGCGTCCACGCCGGTCCTGCCCGGGGCCGGGTAGGTGGACCCGTACCTCGACGACACGTGGATCACGGCCTGGAGGAACCACGCCGCCAGCACGGCCCCGGCCAGCTGGGCCACGACGTAGCCGGGCACCCGCCTCCATGGGAAGTCACTCCGGAGGGCGAAGGCCGTGCTGACCGACGGGATTGAGGTGCGCACCGGACACCTTGCCCATGGCCAGAATGATGGCCATGACCATCAGCCCGGGCGCCACCACCGCGGCGGCCCGTCCCACCGATCCGGGAATGGCCCGGCCCATCATCGGTCCACCCGCCGCCACCAGCACCAGAAAGAACGTCCCCAGGAGTTCGGCGCTCAACCGTCGCCACTACTGGGAGGGGTCGTTGAAGTCCTGGATCATCTCGACCAGGCGCTGTTCCGAGGTCAGGAACGGGTACTGACCGTCGCCGAGCACGGTGGTGCGTTCGTGGCCGACCGGGTCGGGTTGTGTCTCCGCCGGCTGCATCATGTGGAGCCCTCCGGTCGGCACGTTACCAAGCGCCCCGCCCCCACGGTGATCAGGCCGGGTCAGCTAGGGACCGGCGGCGACGCTGCCAGCGGTCAGCCGGCCCCGTGGAACGGAGGCGCCGTAGGCGAAGATCCCTCCGTCCCACCCGACCAACCAGTACCCGCCGGTGGCCTGATCGGGGCTGATGCCGGCGATCGGGGCGTTGAGGGTCATGGTGCCGGCCGAGCCGTGGTACACCGCGCTGCCGAAGGAGAAGACGCCGCCGTCGCTGGCCACCTCGTAGTAGCCGTTGCCGGTCGGGGCCACGGCCATGTCGACCACCGGGGCATTGAGCTTCTGCCCGCCCATCGAGCCCTCGAACGGGGCGTCACCGAAGGAGAAGACGCCGCCGTCCTTGGCCACTTCCCAGTACCCCTTGCCCGAGGCGTCGACCCCCATGGCGACCACCGGGGCGTTGAGCGGTGTGCCGCCCCATGGAGCCGTAGAACTGGGCATCGCCGAAGGCGAACACGCCACCGTCGGTGGCCACCTCCCAGTAGCCCTTGCCGTCCGAGGTGGGGGTGAGCCCCACCACCGGGGCGTTGAGGGGGGTGCCGCCCATGGAGCCGTAGAACTGGGCATCACCGAAGGAGAACACCCCACCGTCGGTGGCCACCAGCCAGTAGCCCTTGCCGTCAGGGGTGGACACGATGGCGTCGATCGGGGCGTTCAGGCGATCACCGTCGAGCGATCCGTAGTTGGTGGCGCCGCCGTGGCTCGAGACGTCGCCCACCGCGTTGGCCAGCCAGTAGCCGCTGCCCGACGGGTTGGAGGCCATGCCCACGATCTGCCCGGACAGGGTCCCCACCGTCTGGAACGACGCCGTGGGCACGGCCGACTTCTCATTGGAGGCGGGCGAGATCCCCGTATTGCCGGCCACGGCCTTGACCGTGAAGTAGTAGGTCGGGCCGACGGAGAGGTTGGAGACGAGGTACGACGTGCCGGCGACCAGCGCCGAGCCGTTGACCGGCGTGGTGCTCTCGCCCCCGGGGTTGATCCCCATGTAGACGTTGTAGCCCGAGATGTCCGAGTCCCCCGAGGAGGCTCGGCGCCGTCCACGTGATCCGGGCCGAGTTGTTGCCGGCTGTGGTCTTGGTGACGACCGGCGCGGTGGGGGCCGAGGGCAGATCGGCCACCGGCGGGTCCGGCGCCGGCGTGGGCGCCGGCGGGGGCGGCGGGCGTCACGGTCGGTATCGGGCGCCGGCGCCGGCCGATCATCGGAGCGGGTCGCTGTCGGCGGCCGGCCGGTGCCTGGTGGTCGTGGTGGTGGCGCTGGTGGTGGTCGAGCTGGTGTGGTCGCGCGCGGGCCTTGGACGGGCCGCCACCCTCGCCGCCTTCCGTTGGCCGCATGGGTACAGCCTCGGCCCGATGAGGTGGGGAGACGCAGGTGGAGGCCGATGGCCGTCGCCGTGGTGGTGGCGGGCAGAGCATCCGAAGCCCGAGCCGCTGTCGCCGTGCCGCGGCATCCGGAACTGTCGAACCAGAACCGACGGGGATGGGAGTGGTGGCCGGGGTGGCGTCGGCGTCGTCGGCCTCGGCGATCGGGCCGGGCTCCGGAGCGTGGCCACCAGGCCGAACACCAACACCAGCACGACCACGACGGTTCCGGCCAACATGATCCGCGAGCGCTTGTCCGGCAGGCTCGAGTCGCCCACCAGCCAATGCCACCACTGGCTGAGTCCTCCGCGAAGCTCTTGGCCGAACCCTTCACCGAATCGCCCCTCTTGTCGACACATCCTCTCAGCATGCGGTGCTCCCCCCTCGGCTCCCACAGCCAGCGCTCCGGCGATGTCCCACGAGCTGCCCACGTATGGCCAGCGGTCCGGCGCTTCTGGGCATTCCCGACCTGGGAGCAAGTAGTACCCAGCGGGGTGGAGTGCAGAAAGGGCGCCCGTCCGGGCCGGAAGGCCCAGGTGGAGCGGGCTCACTCGATGGGCCGGTTGTCCTCGTCGACGACCACGACGCTGGGCTCGTGCCCGGCCAGTTCGGCATCCTCCAGGTCGACGAAGGCCACGATGATGACCAGGTCACCCACCTGGGCCAGCCTGGCCGCGGCACCGTTGAGGCAGATCTGCCCTCGGTGCCCTCGATGGCGTACGTCTCGAAGCGGGCGCCGGTCATGATGTTGTACACCGCCACCTGCTCGTTCGGCAGGATGTCGGCCGATTTGAGGAGTATCGGGTCGATGGAGATGGAGCCGACGTAGTTGAGGTCGGCACCGGTGACGCGGGCACGGTGGATCTTGCCGTTCATCATCCGTCGTCGCATGGTCACGCCCCTCTCCGGTCCGTTCGCTCGGCGGCTTCCTTCCCGAACAGGGTAACCGCTGCCTCGGACCCCTCCGTCCGGCCCACCGCGGGGGACGGACCTCAGGACCGGAAGGCGGCGTATTCGACGACCCGCTCCACGACCGGGCCGGTGGCCGAGGCCCGCGACCCGGCGTCGAACGGAGGCTGGGGGTCGTACTCGATCATCAGCTGGGCCGCCTCGGCCGCGGTGCGGTCGACCAGCAGCTCCACCAGTCGCAGCGCCATGTCGATGCCGCTCGACACCCCGGCGGCGGTGATGATCCGCTGGTCGAGGTGTTCGACCACCCGCTGCGCGGTGGGACCGCACCGAGCGCTTCGAGCTCGGGGTAGCACGACCAGTGGGTGGTGGCGGTGAGACCCCGGAGCAGGCCGGCCGCACCGAGCACCAGGGATCCGGTGCACACCGAGGTGGTGAACCGGGTGGTGGCGTGGGCGTGCCGCACCCAGTCGAGCACCGGGTCGTGCTGGAGAGGCGGGTGCCCACCCCTCCGGGGAACACGATGACGTCCGGCTCGGCGAGGTCGTCGAAGGTGGCGTCGGCGATGAGCCCGAGCATGCCGTTCTCGCTGCGGACCTCGCCGGGCCGAGCGGCCGACGAAGGTGACGTCGATGGACGGGATCCGCTGCAGCACCTCGTAGGGCCCGACCGCGTCGAGGGCGGTGAACCTGGGGAACAGCGGGATGGCTACGTGCAGGGTCGGTCATGCGGGTGTCCTTTCGCGGCGACCACGGAATCGCCGGCGGTAGGAGTCGGGGGTGACGCCGAGTCGACGGTGGAAGACCCGGCGCAGGGTCTCGGCGCTGCCGAACCCGCACCCGGCGGCGATGACGTCGAGCGTGTCGTTGGTGGACTCCAGCTCGCGGCGGGCGGCCTCGACCCGCACCCGCTCGACGAACCGGCCCGGGGTCTCCCCCACCTCGTCGGCGAAGACCCGGGTGAAGTGCCGGACGCTCATGGAGGCCGCCGCGGCCAGCGCCGGCAGCCGGTGGTCGCCGCCGGGCGCGGCCTCCACCAGGCTCTGGACGGCCCGGACGGTGGACCGCTCGGCTCGCGGCACCCACACCGGCGAGGCGAACTGGGTCTGGCCGCCGGGGCGGTGCAGGAACATCACCAGCCACCGGGCCACCGTCTGGGCCACCTCGACACCGAGGTCGTCCGGCCACCAGGGCCAGGGCCAGGTCGATGCCGGCGGTGACCCCGGCACTGGTCCAGTACTTGCCGTCGCGGAGGTAGATCGGATCGGAGTCGACCTCGAGCGCCGGGTACTCCCGGGCCAGCTGTTCGGCCCTGGCCCAGTGGGTGGTGACCCGACGACCGTCCAGCAGGCCGGCCTCGGCGGCCAGGAAGGCACCCGGTGCACACCGTGGCCACCCGCCGGCAGCCCGGGGCCACCTCGGCGATCCAGGCCAGCAGGGCGGCGTCGGCGCGGGCCGCCCGGGCCTGGTCGCCGCCGGGGAGGACCAGGGTGTCGATCGGCTCGTCCGGGACGGGCAGCGGCACGGTGCACAGGCCGAGACCGCTCTCCGTCCGCACCGGCCCACCGTCGGTCGACACCAGGACGATGCGATAGCCCGGGGCGGCGCCCGAGCCGGGCCGCCACCCGCGTGGCTCCGGCGAAGACCTCGTGCGGCCCGACGGCGTCGAGCGGCTGCAGGCCGGGGTAGGCGACGATGACGACGGTGGGCTGGTCCATGGGTCCAGCCTGCACCCGCTTCGTTGGCGTCAATGACACATTTCCCACAGATTCGGCCATCCAGCGGTGAGCGGGGCCGGACCAACTGGTTCATGGGCCAGGACCACCCGATCCACCCTGGACTTGGCCCGGAGGGAGAGTCCGCAGCTATCTGGACCTTCCGGTCTACTCCGGTCGAGCCGCCCTGCACTTGCGGTGAGCCCCGGCTCGGTGGCGGGCCCCGCCGGCCGTGGATTCACCCGGAAGGGTAGGTGTCAAGCCCGGAGCGAGGCGGCGGATCCTCGCTCCACGGGCTCGACCCGGGTTGTGTACCCGGTCCCACCCCGCCTCAAACAGACAAAACTGAAATTTCTTTTGTTTCCGAGTTGGGCTTCACCTCGGGCATGGACCCGTCGTCGGAGACCTCGCCGCCCAGCACGCGGAGCTGGCGGCACTGCTCGAGGACCTGTCCGATGCCGGTGGCGTGCGCCGACCCGGTGCGAAGGTTGGGATGTCTCCGACGTCGTGCTCCATCTGGCCCAGACGGACGAGCTGGCCGTGGCCAGTGCGACCGGCCGGTTCGCCGAGGCCGCGGCGGAGATGTCCCGGGCGGCGGAAGATGGTCCGCTCCATCGACGATGGTGCGGCCACCATGGTTGCCCTGGAACGGGGCCTGTCGAACCGGCAGGTGTTCGAACGCTGGTCGAGGGCGCGTCGGTGCTGGTCGACGTGGTCGAGACCATGGACCTGTCCGCTCGTGTGACCTGGGTGGCCGGTGATCTGTCCGCCCGGACCCTGGCCACCACCCGGTTGGCAGAGACCTGGATCCACCCGGGTGACGTCGCTGATGCCCTCGGCGTGTCCCTCGTGCCCACCGGGCGACTCCGTCAGATCGCCCGATTGGCCTGGCGCACACTTCCCTACGCCTTTGCCTCGGCTGGCCGCACCCTGGCCGGACCGGTGGCGTTCCGACTGGTCGGCTCCGGCCGGGAGCCGTGGGACTTCCTGCCTGACCAGCCGGCCCGTGACCTCGGTCAGCGGGTCGGCCGTCGAACTGGGCCAGGTGGCTGCTCGACGCATCGATGCATCGGCCACATCGCACCGGGGTGACGGTCCGACGCGCCGACGCCTCGCCCTGGCCCGCACCGACGCCTGACCCGGCCGACCTCAGCCCCCGGGGGTCGAGGGAGAACACCTCGAAGGGCTGGTCGAACCCCTGAGCAGGCGACGCCGGCCGAGCGGAACCCGAACCGGCCGTCGGCCGACGAAGCGGTGGCCTGATCGACCAGGACCTCCCGCGGCACGGCCAGATCGGCCAGGCGGGACGGCCAGGTTGACCACCGTGCCGTAGTAGTCGCCGTGACGGGTGATCACGTCGCCGAAGGCCACCCCACCCCGGGGCTCGATGCCCTCGCCGTACGCCGCGGTGATGTCCCGGGCGATGGCGCAGCCGACCCGGCATCCAGGGCCACGAACATCACCTCGTCCCCGATGTGCTTGACGATGCGCCCGTTGTAGCCCGGGCCGCCTCGAAGGCCCGGGTCTCGAACACGCTGATCAGCTCCAGCAGCTCGGTCGGGGCGGTGTGGAGCGACAGCGGGGTGAAGCCGACCAGGTCGACGAACCCGACGGCCAGGCGGTGCAGGGACCGCTCGGTCACCTCGGCCTGGGCGAACCGCTGGCGGTCGATGGCGTCCCGCATGGCGTGGGAGAAGATGAGGCCCATGGCGTCGCCGAGGCGGAGGGCCACCGTGTGGCCTTGGCCAGGTCCTGGGCCCAGACCACCTGGTCGATGTCCGGCACGTCCAGGTGCGGCTCGACCGTCTGCACGTAGACCGTGACCGCGGCCTCGGCCACCCGGGCCAACGACTCCCCGAGGACCCGCAGGAGCTCGTTGCCGTGCGACCCGACCGGGTTGAGCTCAGCGATGTAGGCGGTGAAGGCCACGTCCCGTTCGGAGAACATGGGTCGGATCTCGTTCGGGACGACCACACCCAGGGTCCGCCACAGACCCAGCACGACCTCCACGGTCACGCCGGCCTGCCGGGCCAGGTCGACGAGGGACAGCGTGGCGCCCTCGGCCAGCACCAGGTCGGCGGCCAGCCCGGCGATATGGGATTCGCGGCGGGCCGCCTGGATCTGATCGTCGGTGGCCCCGAGCGGACCGGAGGAAGTCGTCGACCTGCTCGGTCCCCAGGTGCTCGCTCACGGCAAAACGCTATCGGCATACCCGTCCGGGGGGCGGCTACCGACCGTCAGGCCCACGATGCGGAGGGGCTGCGGCTCCAGGGCGGCGAAGAACTCGACCAAGGCCGCGCCAACCTCCGGACCGTGGGCGACACCCCGAGGTGGCTGGCCCCCGGGATCTCCACGTACGCCGGCCCAGGGATGGCGGACGCCGCCTGGCGCGCCCGGGCCGGGGGGGAGTCCACGTCGTACTCGAAGGACATGATGAGGCAGGGCACCGAGATGGTCGACCAGGCCTCGGTCCGCTCGTCGTCTCCGGTCCACGCCAGGCAGGCCTCGTACTGACCCAGGCGGCCCGGGTGGGCCATCGGCAGTTCGCCGATCATCTCGAGCCAGGGCGCCACGATGGCGTCGTCCTGCAGCTCGCGGTTCGGGAGGTAGCGGAGCGTCTCGGTGGCGTAGAAGAGGCGGGGCAGTTCCACATCGAGCGGGCCAGGTCGCGTTCGACCGTGGTGATGGCCATCTCCCATGCCGTGCCCACGTTGCAGCTGCCCATCAACACCGCGCCGCGCACCCGTTCGGGATGGCGAATGGCCAGCGTCTCGGCCACCCATCCGCCCATCGAGTGGCCGGCGACGCGGACCGACCCCATGCCCAGGTGGTCGAGCAACCGGAGCGTGTCGTCCACCAGGTCGGCCACCGAGTAGGGCGCCGGGGGCGACGACGACGGTGCCACGCCGCGGTTGTCGAAGGTCACGACCCGATACCCGGCCGCGGTCAGCGTCGGAACCAGGCTCATCTGCCACGCCACGGCCGGTTGGCCGCACCCGCAGACCAGCACGACCGGCTCCCCCTCACCGACCACGTCGTAGGCGATGGTCACCTCATCGGTGATCAGCTCGGGCATGTCGGATCCTCCTGGCGGCCGGCCCACCAAGGAGGCGGCACGGTGCGGCGGTGTGGCACGGTGGGCCGATGCCCGGCTACGCCCGCTTCGCCCGCTTCTACGACGCGGCGATGGACGATCCCACCCCGGGCCGCGGGTCATCGAGTGGATCGGCCGGCACCACCCCGACGCCCGCCTCGGTACTGGAGCTCGGCTGCGGCACCGGCTCCATCCTCGTCCGGCTCACGGGATTCCTTCGTTGACCGGACTCGACCGCTCGCCGGAGATGCTCGCCGTGGCCGGCGGCAAGGTGCCCCGGGCCCGTCTGGTCGAGGGGGACATGGCGTCGTTCCAGCTCGACCAACGGTTCGACGTGGTGGTCTGTGTCTTCGACAGCCTGAACCACCTGCTGACCTTCGACGCCTGGCAGTCCATGTTCCGCTCCGTGTACGAGCACCTCGAGCCCGGGGGGCTGTTCATCTTCGATGTCAACACCATGGGGGAACTGCGCCGCCTGGGCGACGAGCCCCCCTGGGTCTACGACTTCGATCAGGGCGTCCTGATCATGGATGTCACCTTCGCCCATGACGGAGGGTCACAGGCGACGTCGCAGTGGGACATCCGGATCTTCGAGCATCTGGGCCACGACCGCTATTCCCTCCACCACGAGCGGATCGGCGAGCTCGGCGTGGACCTGTCGCTGATCAGGTCGGTGCTCGATCCGACTTCGTCCTCCTGGAGCAGGCCGACGAGATCGGTGCCCTTCCGACGGACGAGTCGGTGAAGGCCCATTTCGCCTTTCGACGGCGCTGACCACCGTCCACCATCCGTCGGCACGGGTCGCGTCACCGGGCCCCGACAACGGTCAGGACGGGGTGATCCCGGCGCCCTTCAGCATGCGGCGGAGATCGATCACCATCTGCTCGTCGACGTCGTGGCCCTGCGGTGCATCCAGCGTCTCGGTCTCGTCCCCCAGCGTCACCCGGTATCTGCCGTCGTGGCGTTCCTCGACCTGGGCCACCCCCTCCAGGAGCGACAGCACGTCGTGCCACTGGATGTTGTGGCTCACCGGATGCTGGAAGATCTTCTCCACCGTCACCCGGTGGTGTCCATTGAGCTTGCTTGGGTCTGCCATC